>CALSOT010000008.1 GCA_943788045.1 uncultured Polaribacter sp. | reverse complement strand
TAGCGGGAATTGGACTCGAACCAATGACCTTCGGGTTATGAGCCCGACGAGCTACCTACTGCTCTATCCCGCGATATAAGCTGAAAAAACGTCTTAGCTTTTAACTTTCGATTCATAACATCGACCCGTTGTTTTCGACTGCAAAGATATGACTTAAATAAATAACTGACCAAACTTTTTTTCAATTATTTTTTTCTACATAAAATAACATAGGTAAATCTAAAAACAAACTATCTTTGTAGCATGAAACATAGAGCAGGCTTTGTAAATATTATTGGAAACCCTAACGTAGGTAAATCTACATTAATGAATGCTTTGGTTGGTGAAAAACTATCTATCATTACTCCTAAAGCACAAACAACGAGACATAGAATTCTTGGAATTGTAAATGAAGAAGAATATCAAATTGTGTTTTCAGATACCCCAGGAATTATACAACCTGCTTATGAATTACAATCTTCTATGATGGATTTTGTAAAATCTGCACTCGATGATGCCGATGTACTTATTTATATGGTTGAAGTTGGTGAGAAAGAATTGAAAAACGATTCCTTCTTTAAAAAAATTATTCATAGTGAAATTCCTGTGATTTTATTATTGAACAAAATCGACAAATCAACACAAGATGAAGTAGAAGTTAAAGTTGAATACTGGAAAAATAAAGTGCCGAATGCAGATGTTTTTGTTATTTCTGCTCTAGAAAAATTTAACATAACTGCTGTGTTTGATAAAATAAAAGAAGTGCTTCCAGAAGGACCTCCTTTTTATCCGAAAGATCAATTAACAGACAAACCAGAACGTTTTTTTGTTAATGAAAAAATTAGAGAAAAAATCCTCATGCATTACAAGAAAGAAATTCCGTATTCTGTAGAGGTTGAAACTGAAGAATTTATTGAAGAAGAGAAAATTGTGAAAATCCGTTCTATCATTATGGTAGAAAGAGAAACACAAAAGGGTATTATTATTGGCCATAAAGGATCCGCGCTAAAACGTGTTGGAGCAGAAGCAAGAAAGGATTTAGAAAAATTCTTCGAAAAGAAAGTGTATATAGAATTGTACGTGAAAGTCAATAAAAATTGGCGAAGTGATAAAACCCAACTAAAACGATTTGGATACAACCAAAATTAGTAATTCATAACTTCTTATAAACTATCATAAATAAGTTACACAAGTTATTGTTACCATTTTTCGTTAATCGTGATAATTAGCAACAGCAAATTTTTAAGGTCGCTTACTAAAAAGTACAACCACAGAAATCGAAATAAAGATTACTTAAAATATATAGGCATCCTCAGACAAAAGGGCGCTTTAATCCAATGTAAGTAGATACAAAACAAATGCTCACCGCGATGGTTATAGAGATATAGATTCTCTTTCTTAAAAATCTTCACACAACAGTTTAAAATTAAAATAACTAATCATATTGTAAATTGTATATTTGCAAAAAATTTCAATTCAAATGAATAACAGTATCGTTGCCATTGTAGGAAGACCAAATGTAGGAAAGTCAACACTTTTTAACAGGTTGGTGCAGAGAAGAGAAGCTATTGTAGATTCTGTCAGTGGAGTAACAAGAGACAGACATTACGGAAAATCTGACTGGAATGGAAAAGAATTTTCTGTGATAGACACAGGTGGATACATTATTGGTTCTGATGATATTTTTGAAGGAGAAATTAGAAAACAAGTAAGTTTGGCCATTGAAGAAGCTGATTTAATTGTTTTTGTGGTGAATGTGGAAGATGGTATTACGCCAATGGATGCTGAAGTTGCAAAACTTTTGCGAAAGGTAAAAAAACCAATTTTTACCGTTGTTAATAAAGTTGATAATGCAATGCGTGAACCAGATGCTGTAGAATTCTATAACTTAGGTTTGGGAGAGTATTATACAATTGCATCCATTAATGGAAGTGGAACTGGAGATTTACTAGACGCTTTAGCAGAAAAAATGCCAGAACCAGAAGAAGTTGATTTAGAAAAAGAAGAATTACCAAGGTTTGCCGTTGTTGGTAGACCAAATGCTGGTAAATCATCATTTATAAACTCTTTAATTGGAGAAGACAGGAATATTGTAACTAATATTGCAGGAACAACTAGAGATTCTATTGACACAAAATACAATCGTTTTGGGTTTGATTTCAATTTAGTTGATACGGCAGGAATCCGTAAAAAATCTCGTGTAAAAGAAGATTTAGAATTTTATTCTGTGATGCGTGCTGTCCGTTCTATTGAATATTCTGATGTAATTATTCTGGTGGTTGATGCAACTCGTGGTTTTGAAGGACAAGATCAAAATATTTTTTGGTTGGCTGAAAAAAACAGAAAAGGAGTTGTTATTTTAATAAACAAATGGGATTTAATTGAGAAAGAAACCAATACCATGCGTGATTTTGAAGCTATGGTAAGAAAACAAATTGAGCCATTTACGGATGTACCAATTGTATTTATCTCCGCTTTAACTAAGCAACGTTTATTTAAAGCCATAGAAACTGCAGTAGACGTTTTTGGTAAAAGAAAAATGAAAATACCTACAAGCAAACTAAATGATACAATGTTAGACATTGTTAAAAGTTACCCACCACCGGCTACAAAAGGTAAATTTGTTAAAATTAAATACTGTATGCAACTGCCTACACCAACACCTCAGTTTGCATTTTTCTGTAACTTACCACAATACGTTAGAGATCCATACAAACGATTTTTAGAAAATAAATTAAGAGAAATTTACGATTTTACAGGAACACCGATAACCATTTATTTTAGACAGAAATAGGATTATTCTGTAACTTTCACTACCTTCTTTCGTCTAAAGTGTATAGTTATACTTTAAATTACTTTTAGAGAATAAAAGATATGAAAATTATAGAATCAAATTCAGTTCCGGAAGTTGAATTACCTTTACAACTAAAAGTTTCTTTTAAAAAGGTATTCTGTTTATTTGAAAAATATGCTCAAGAAGAGTTCATAAACCACCCTTTTCATAGTTCTGCTTCAAAAATGGTAGAACTTTTAGAAGAATATCCTGAACTGCGCGAAGGTTTCTCGGACCATAACCTATTAGAAAAATATAAAGAGCAGATAGATTTATTGTTAGACCCATTATTTCCTGAACCTTTGTTGTTAAACGAAATAAAAGCAGCAACAATCCCTTTCTCTTTTACTTCTTTTAAATTTACAGATAGATTTGAAAATATACTAGCAAACGCCGGGGAGGATTACGAATTAAAGGTTCGTAATTTTGAGGATGATAGTATGTACATTCTGGTATGTACATTTATTTTAGGCTTTGTTTATGGTTTTAAAGTTGATTTAAGAAGACCATTCTACTTTGACATTCCAGACAAAACATCTGGAACAATGAAATACTACAGAACTAATTTTAATGCAGATTTCTCAGAAATTACTCCAACCAAAACTGCCCCTAAAATAACAGAAGAAGACTTTAAAGAGTTGTTGAATAACTTCGAAAATATAGAACTATGGAAAAAGAAATTCCCTCCAAACAGTTATATATTTAAAGGCTTCGGACTTATTAGCTTGTTCGATGTAACATCAGAAGAGATGTTGTCATCCATTAAAGCAAATTTATTGGCGGGTGGAGAAAATCTTATTCCAAAATTACAAAGTAACTTAAGAGATTTCTATAGTATAAAAGACTTAAAACTTGGGTATTCTATTTTTAACAACATCAATTCTAAATTCTATGATAATACAATTAATAAAACGAATAGTTTAATATTAAAAGGTACTAAGTTAAAATGCGACTCTGGTTATTTCTGCGAGGCTATCATTGAAAAAGTATTTAAAAACCATAAAACATTTATAATTTCTGATGTTAAAAAATATGGGGAAATTGCTAATAATAACGGCTTTTATGAAAATTTACTCAATGCTAACCTACAGAGCATTATTTTAATTCCTATTGAGACCTCAAATAATGGTTCTTTGGCTTTATTAGAAATCGCATCTCCGCGAGCTTACGAACTGAACTCGGTTAATGTAAATAAACTAAAAGATATTATCCCTGTTTTTGAGGCGGCAGTTAAAAGAACCTCTGAAGAACGTCAAAATGTTTTAGAAGCAACGATTCAAGAAAACTACACTTCAATCCACAATTCTGTGAAATGGAAGTTTTATGAAGCCGCAGAAAAATATCATACAGAACACCAAACAAACGAGAATGCAAAATTAGATGAGATTATATTTAGTGATGTGTATCCGTTATTTGGACAAAGTGATATAAAAGGTTCTTCAAATGCCAGAAACGAAGCAATAAAAGAAGATTTAACAACTCAGTTAACCTTAGCCATAACAGTTTTAGAAGATGCTTGTAAATCAGAAAAACTTCCTATTTATAATGAATTGATGTTTAGAGTTTCCTCTTATTTAAATGATGTAGAGCAAGGTTTAAGTGCTGGAGATGAGGTAAGTATTTTAGATTTTCTTAATAGAGAAATTTATCCAGTTTTTAATCACATAAAAAAAATAAGCAATACCCTTAGTCAAAAGGTTAGCGTTTACATGAACCGATTAGATAAAAATCTAAATGTTGTTTATGAAAAAAGAAAAGAATACGAAAACAGTGTTACATTACTAAATGACAAATTAGCCAAATTTTTAGACGATAAACAAAAACAGGCTCAAGAAATGTTTCCTCATTATTTTGAGCGCTATAAGACGGATGGTGTAGAGTATAATATGTACATAGGACAATCTATTACAAATAATAAAAATTTTGATAGCTTATACTTATACAACCTTCGTTTATGGCAATTAAAGATTACTTATGAAATGGAAAATGTAGCATTTTATGAGCGAAAAAATATGCAACATGATTTACGCGTGGCTTCCTTAATTTTAGTTCATAGTAACCCTATGGCTATAAAATTTAGAATGGATGAAAAGCAATTTGATGTTGATGGTGCTTACAATATTAGATACGAAATAATCAAAAAAAGGATTGATAAGGCACACATAAAAGGCACTAAAAAACGTTTAACAGTTCCCGGTAAAATAGCAATTGTATACTCTCAAGACAGAGATGCCATAGAATACCTAAAATACATTAATTTCTTGCAATCTAAGAATCAGTTAGGTACAATTGAATTTTTAGAATTAGAGGACTTGCAGGGTGTTACGGGTTTAAAAGCCTTAAGGGTAGAAGTGATTTATCAAAAAGACTTTGACGAAAGAAAAACCATTACTTTTAAAGAATTAATTAAAGAAATTGAATCTTAAATTTACAAAACACTCCCAATTTCTTGCACTCTAAAGGTCACTGCAAAAGCCAAGACACTTAATATAATACCAATCATAAAAACGGTGTAAGTAACTCGTAATATTTTATACTTTCTCTTTAAAACCAAACCCAGAAAGTACAAGTCTTTTGTTAAAGAACCATAAAGATACTCCCTGTCTTGCATCATTTCTGAAATACCCCATTCAAAATCTTTTAATTTCATTTGATGAAAGTTACCAAAAAATAATAAATTAACTTTTTTATTAGCAACATCTTCTTTTGTAAATTTTCCTTGTGTAATATTAGGTCTTGTCGCTAAAATTGATAATATGATAGACGCAACTGTGAAGGTTATGAATAAAATTGTTGGTATTATTAAGTAACTATTTGACGGATTATCTAGTTTTGGTATTAAATTAGATAATGCTAAAGAGACTATAATTGCATTTACCGAAAGTAAAATATTGGCTTTTGTATCTGCAATATTACTTAAGGTCATGTGGTTTTTTAAAGCAATTCTAAACATTGTTTCTACGCCACGCTCTGGCACACTCACTTTCTCTTTTTTTAATTCTAAAGCATCTTGCTTCTGCCTAAATTTTTTAACATCGTCTTTTAATTCTTTTTGACTCTTAATTAATTTAGAAAGATTTTTCTGCTTCCCTTTTGTCCAAATTTTTAAAGCATACTCTGTATTAAAACGATGTTTTTGTGTAAAAAAATCAATATTTTCTGCGACCCATTCTGTATCAGAAACATTTTTAAAACCTGTTAACTCCCACTCTTTTCTTAATAAGTAAGTATAATCAAAAAAATCTTTTGAGCCTAAATGCGAGCAATCTGCATCAATAATTATTTTTTCTAAATCATCTTTTGGGTGACTCCCCATTTTAGTTGCTAAAATAAGTGCTGATATGGCTTTAATTCTATCATCTGAAACTTGATTTTCTTTTAAAAATGCAGCAGCAATTTGAACACTTTTTTCTTCATGGTTTTCAGTTGTCTTTATAAAACCAGTGTCATGAAACCAAGCAGCAATTTGTAAATTTTCGGCGGATAATTCGTCAATTTGTATATGCTCTGTAAGCTCCTTTATACTCTTAACAACTCTTTGCGTATGCTCTAAATTATGATATACAAATTTTCTATCTAAATCTTTATTTAATAAACTAAAAACATACTTTTCTGTATCAATAATTAATGTGCTCATAGTAAGATTATTTTATAAATGAATAAGAATAAGTGATGACTTTTTTCATTACCTTTTCAATATTCGTCGTAAATTTAGGTATTACTTTCATCGGCTTACAAATTAACGATTATTTGTAAGTTAATAAGTGTTTTTGCGTCGAAAAAGTGAGCTCGCATATCAATATTAATATCGAAAAGAAAGAAAACAACATATGCTTACATGGAAAGAAATTATCAGCTTTACTGTAAATGGAAATCTAACTCCAGATAAAAGAGTTGAAAAGTCAGAAGCAGAGTGGAAAGAGTTATTAACTGAAAAACAGTTTACAATAACAAGAAAAAAAGGTACAGAAAGACCGAATTCTGGGGCTTTGTGCAGTATTTATGATGAAGGAAAATACAATTGTGTTTGCTGCAACACTCCTTTATTCGACTCTAAAATAAAGTTCGATTCAAGTTCCGGTTGGCCAAGTTTTACACAACCAATAAAAGAAAATGCGATTAAATATCATAAAGATATTTCTTTTGGAATGATAAGAGTGGAAGTGATGTGCAATACTTGTGACGGACATTTAGGACATATTTTTCCTGACGGACCAGCGCCAAGTGGGTTGCGTTATTGTATTAATTCTGAGTCAATGATTTTAGATAGGAAATAAATAAACTATTTTTAAATATCGCCGACAGCACTGCTAAAATCGGAATGTGTTTTGATTGAAATGTGCTCTATATATAATAATATGACATTTAAAATAAAGGAGACATCCCATCTCTTAAAATATCAAGAATAATTAAAAATGACTAAAAATATACAAATTGCCACTTTAGGAGGTGGATGCTTTTGGTGCACTGAAGCCGTATTCCAGCATGTAAAAGGAGTAGAAAAAGTTGTATCTGGTTATTCTGGTGGAAATGCTCCAGGAAAACCAACATATAGAGAAATCTGTTCTGGATTAACAGGGCATGCAGAAGTAATTCAAATTACTTTCGATGCAAACATAGTTTCGTATGAAAATATCTTAGTGATTTTTATGACAACCCACGATCCAACAACGTTAAACAGACAAGGAGCAGATAGAGGTACTCAATATAGATCTGTGATTTATCATCATAATGAAATACAAGAGAAAATTGCTGACGAAGTTTTAGTGCAATTGCAACAATTTTATAAAAACAAAATTGTAACAGAAATTAGCCCCCTCAATATTTTTTATGATGCTACAGAAGAGCATCAAGATTTTTACAAAAAAAATAACGGACAAGGTTATTGTAAATATGTAATTGAGCCAAAACTGGCTAAATTGAGAGACTTACACGCTGATAAATTAGTGTATCCTGATTGAAAAACAGGATTCAGACAAATGCTATAAAACTTAAAATAATAAAATATTTTTAGAAATTTTCGGTAAAAAAATCTTTAAAATTGATCAGTGAAACAACATATGAAGCTGAATATAAAAAATACTTTTACATCAGAAAACCCTGCGGACTTGGTTCTTAAAAACACAAGAAGACAAGTTGAAGAAGCCGTATACTCTTATGTAAATCCTAAAAAAACAAAGGCACCTCAAATATTACACGTTTCAGAAGAAATGGCTTCTGAATTGAATATCTCTGAAAAAGAATTAACATCCGAATTCTTTAAAAATATTGTAACCGGAAATGAAATTTATCCTAATACAACGCCTTTTGCTATGTGTTATGGAGGACATCAATTTGGAAATTGGGCAGGACAATTAGGTGATGGAAGAGCAATTAATTTATTTGAAGTTGAGCATCAAAATAAAAATTGGAAAGTTCAATTAAAGGGAGCTGGAGAAACCCCATATTCGAGAACTGCCGATGGTTTAGCCGTCTTAAGATCTTCTGTAAGAGAATATTTGTGCAGCGAGGCTATGTTCCATTTAGGAGTACCTACAACGCGCGCTTTATCTTTAAGTTTGTCTGGAGATGCTGTTTTACGTGATATTTTATATGATGGAAATCCTGCGTATGAAAAAGGCGCTATTGTTTCTAGAGTCTCTCCAAGTTTTTTACGTTTTGGAAATTATGAAATTTTTGCAGCTAGAAAAGATATTAAAAACTTAAAGTCTTTAGTTGATTATACAATCAAAAATCATTTTTCGATTACAGAAAAAAAACCAAAAGAGCGTTATATCAAATTTTTTAAAGAAGTTTCTAAACGTACTTTAGAAATGATCATTCACTGGCAACGTGTTGGTTTTGTTCACGGAGTGATGAATACAGATAATATGTCTATTTTAGGATTAACCATAGATTTCGGACCTTATGGATGGCTAGAAGGTTTTGATTTTGATTGGACTCCGAATACAACCGACAGACAGCACAAACGCTATAGGTTCGGGAATCAGCCCAATATCGGTTTATGGAATTTATACCAACTGGCCAATGCTTTATACCCAATAATTGAAGAGGTAGCCCCTTTAAATGAAATTTTAGAGCAATACAAAAGTGATTTTGAAATAAAATCTTTACAGATGATGAAATCGAAGTTAGGTTTATTTACTTCGGATGAAGATGATGTAAAACTGATTCAAGATTTAGAAGACACGCTGCAATTAGTAGAAACTGACATGACTATCTTCTACAGAAAACTGAGTGATTTCACCGATAATAATTCTGGTTTTGAATTGATAAAAGAAGCATTTTATGACTACAAAAACATTTCTACTGAAGTAACGAATACCTGGAATTTGTGGTTTAAAAGATATGATGAAAGACTTAAATTTGAAAGAACATCAATAGAAGAACGAAAGAAAAAAATGAATGCTGTAAATCCTAAATACGTTTTACGTAATTATATGTCTCAATTAGCAATTGATGAAGCTGATAAAGGAAATTACACTTTACTTGATGCGCTATTTCAACTCTTAAAAAAACCATATTCTGAACAACCAGAGAATGAAAAATGGTTTGCAAAAAGACCTGAATGGGCAAGAAATAAAGTGGGCTGCTCTATGCTATCATGCAGTTCATAAATTAAAAAAACAATGAAATTAGGATTAGGAACCGCTGCTTTAGGAAGACCTCAATACATAAATGTTCGTAAAGAAAATTGTGACAACTCCGATTTAAACCATTTTAGAAAACACAGCTTTACAGTTTTAGAAGATGCTTATCAATCAGGAATTAGATATTTTGACACAGCTCCAGGCTACGGATTAGCAGAAGAATTGCTAATAGAGTGGTTGCAAACTAAAAATGATGCATCTATTAAAATCGCTACAAAATGGGGTTATACATACACTGCAAATTTTGATATAAATGCAACTGTTCACGAAATAAAAGAACATAGTTTATTTAAATTAAACGAGCAATGGAATTTTTCTAAAAAGCTTCTGCCCTATTTAAAAGTATATCAAATTCATTCTGCAACTTTAGAAACTGGAGTTTTAGAAAACAAAGAAGTTTTAACGAAACTGGCTTATTTAAAAAAAGAACACCACTTAAAAATAGGCTTAACTACAACAGGTACAAGCCAGCTTAAAGTAATTAAAAAAGCATTAAATGTTTTGGTTGATGGAAAACAGGTATTTGATATATTTCAAGTAACCTATAATATTTTAGACCAAAGTTTAAAAGAAATATCTGATGAATTATTAAGTCAAAATAAGTCAATTATAATAAAAGAAGCCTTAGCAAATGGCAGGCTTTTAAAGAACAACAACTTTCCTCATTACTCTAAAATGTATGTAACCTTAGAAAATTTATCTAAAAAATACAAGGTTGGTGCAGATGCTATTTGTTTAAAATATTGTGAGCAAACAATAGCAAATAGTATTATTTTAAGTGGCGCAAGTAATTCAGAACAACTTAAAGAAAACTTAAAAACAAATACATTTTCACTTTCTAATAATGAAATTGAATTGCTAAATTCTTTTAAAACCTCTACTGATTCTTATTGGACAGAGAGAAAAAAACTACCATGGAATTAACTAAAATTACTTTCGGCGGAGGATGTAATTGGTTTATAGAGGTCGTTTTTCAAACCAAGTCAATCCAAAAAAGTAAGCCACCTTTTTAAGACTACTTAAAAGTTTAAATTAATTATCAAGACTCTGGCTACACATATCATTAAAAAACAAAAATGATAAAAATTTTAGAAATTAGTATTGAAGGAATTCGAGTAAATCAAGAGGATAAAAACTTTAAACTTGCAATATAAGCTATAAAAAATAACCTAAAAGTTTTATATTTAACACTTAAATGTAGTTTTCATAGATGATTCACGAACTAAAAGAAATTATCAATCAAGCAGTTATCAATCAAACAAAAGAATTGAAAAACGTTTTGGCCACTGTGGTGTATTTAGAGGGTTCCTCTTACAGAAAACCAGGTGTTAGAATGTTGATTTCTGAAGATTTAAGCTCTATCGGTTCAGTTAGTGGTGGCTGTGTAGAAAAAGAAATTATTCACCGAGCAAAAAGTGTTTTTATTGATAACAAACCAAAAATAATTACCTACGACGGTAGATATAAATTAGGTTGCGAAGGCGTTATATACGTTTTAATTGAACCTTTTTTTATCACCAATAATTTCACAAATCATTTTTCTAATGCTCTCTTAAAAAGAGAAAAGTTTAAAATTGAGAGTCATTTTATAAAAGAAAATGAAGCTTTCGGTAATTTTGGCTCTGTAGTAACTTTTGAAAACAACAAACAAATTGAATTCTCTAAAACTTTTACAATTAAAAAGAATAGTAAATTAGAACTTTTTGCACAAATAATAGAACCCAGTTTTAAACTAATTATAATTGGAAGTGAACATGATGCTGTTAAACTTTGTCAAATATCATGCAACCTTGGATGGGAAGTTGATGTAATTACTCCGCTAAAAGATAGTAAAGGAATAAAATATTTTCCGGGAGCAAATTCTGTGACTAGCAATTCACCAGAAACAATCCAATTTTCTAATATTGAAGACAATACTGCTCTTGTAATTATGAATCATAATTATGTACAAGATTTAAAGTATGTGATAAAACTGGCTGAATATAAACCAAAATACATAGGAATTATAGGAGCTCCGCAAAGACGAGAGCAATTATTTAATGAACTTTTTGAATTTGTTCCTGATATCTGTGAAAATTTTTTAGAAAGTATTTATACACCAGCAGGTTTGCATATCGGAGCCGAAACTCCTGAAGAAATTGCGATTTCTATCGTTGCTGAAATTTTATCAGTAATTAGAAAAAAAGAGCCTTTTTCTTTAAGAAATCTTACTGGTAAAATTTATAACTAAATTGATGAAAAATATTGCCATTGTAATTTTAGCTGCAGGAAAATCATCAAGAATGAATGCTATAAAGCAGTTAGAAAAAATAAATAATAAAACACTTCTCGAAATTACTTTAGAAAAAGTAAAAAGTATTTTCTCTAACAACATATTTTGTGTTTTAGGATCTAATCATGATCAAATTATCAATAAAACAAACAGCGAAGACATAGAGTTTATTAAGAATAAACATTTTGAAAATGGGTTAAGCTCTAGTATTATCTCTAGCCTTAATTACTTTAAAAATAATAAACTTTATTTTGATGGAATATTTATTTTACTTGCAGATCAACCAGCAATTGAAACCAGCTATTTAGAGGCTATGTACCATTTATTTCAAGAAAAAAAGCATCTAATTATTGCATCTAACTATGGAAACAAATTGGGTGCTCCTGTTATTATTCCTAAAAAACATTTTTCATCTCTACTTTTAATTGAAGGCGACAAAGGAGCTCAGGAGTTTATAAATAATAAAAAAAATGAGGTAATTTATCCAATACAAACAACAAACCTCCTCGATATTGATACAAAAGAAGATTTATTGATTTATCAAAATTCATTTTTAAATAGCTAATTTCACTTTTATGAAACTATTCAAATACGCAATACTTTCTTTTCTATTATTATTGATCTCTGCTTGTGCCACTGGAAAGATACAGATTGCAAAGAATCAGGAAAAAATCATTAAAAAAGACACTACTTTAATTGCACATACTTTTTATTTAATTGGTGATGCGGGTAATTCTACTTTAACTAAAAATGCTCCAGCTTTAGACTATTTAAAAAAACATCTTATTGAAGCATCAAAAAAATCAACATTACTTTTTTTAGGTGATAACGTTTATGAGACCGGAATTCCGGATAAAAAATCTAAGAATTATCCTTTAGCAAAGAGAAGAATTGAGGCACAAACTGATGTTGCAAAATTATTTGAAGGAAACTCAATATTTATTCCTGGAAATCATGATTGGTATAACGGACTAGATGGTTTAAAACGAGAAGAAAAATTAGTAGAAAAAGCACTTGGTAAACACTCTTTTTTACCTCAAAATGGTTGCCCTCTTAAAAAAGTTGAAATTTCTAAAGACATTGTTTTAATAATTGTAGATACACATTGGTATGTTACAAACTGGAACAAACACCCAACTATAAATGATAATTGTGAAATAAAAACAAGAACAAAATTCTTAGATGAATTTGAGGGGTTGATAAAAAAAGCAAGAGGAAAAACTACAATTATTGCACTTCATCATCCGATGTTTACGAATGGTTCTCACGGAGGGAAATATTCTTTAAAAAGTCATATGAATCCGCTACCAATTTTGGGTTCTATGAAAAATTTAATTCGAAAAACATCTGGCATTACAAATACCGATATCCAAAACAAAAGGTATAACGAACTAAGAAAACGAATTATAACTTTGTCTCAAGAGAATGATAAAACCATTTTTGTTTCTGGTCATGATCATAATTTACAGTATATCGTACAAGATAATCTTCCTCAAATTGTTAGTGGTTCTGGATCAAAAACAACGCCAACCAAACTAAGTAAAAATGCAAAATTTACCTATGGAGAGCAAGGTTTTGCTAAATTAGAAATTTACAAAGACGGTTCATCAAATGTTTATTTTTACACCGTAAAAGATAACAAGATTGTTTATCAAACAGAAGTATTCCCAGCAAATGAGAAAAAGGATTTTACAGCTTTTCCTAAAAATCGAATTACTTCGAAAAAGGCTTCAATTTACACGGAAGAAGAAATTACAAAAAGTGGCGTTTACCGATTTTTGTGGGGAGAACGTTATCGCAAATATTTTGGAATAGCAGTAAAAGCACCAACTGTAAATTTAGACACACTTTTTGGGGGCTTAACACCTGTTAGAAAAGGTGGTGGCCATCAATCTAAATCGTTAAGGCTGCGTGATGCAAAAGGACGAGAATATGTAATGCGTGCATTGCGCAAAAATGCAGTACAATATTTACAAGCGGTCGCTTTTAAAGATCAATATATTGAGGGACAGTTTGAGGATACAAAAACAGAACATTTATTGAATGATGTTTTTACCGGTTCACATCCGTACGCACCTTTTACTATTGGCAAATTATCTGACGCTATTGGTCTCTATCACACAAACCCTGTTTTATATTACATCCCTAAACAGAAAAGTTTAGGCGATTTTAATTCTGATTTTGGAAACGAATTATACATGATTGAAGAACGAGCAGCTTCTGGACATGGAGATAAAGCAAGTTTTGGCTTTGCTAATAAAGTAATAAGTACAGATGACTTATTAAGTAATTTAAATAAAAATGAAAATCATATTTTAGACGAAAAAGCGTATATAAAAGCACGTTTATTCGATATGTTAATTGGCGATTGGGATAGACATGAAGACCAGTGGAGATGGGCTGCTTTTAAGTCAGGAAAACAAACAATTTATAGACCAATACCCAGAGACAGAGATCAAGCCTTTTCTATTTTTGGTGATGGAGCTTTATTAAATATAGCAACAAAAATAATACCAACTTTACGATTAATGCAATCTTATAGTGAAGAACTCAAAAGCCCTAAATGGTTTAACCTAGAGCCATACCCTTTGGATATGACATTGATTTCTAAGGCAAATAAAAAAGATTGGGATGAACAAGTAAAAATAATAACAACCAATATTACTAATACTATTATTGATGAAGCCTTTTTAAATTTCCCTGAAGAAGTAAAAGATAAAACAATAGCAGAAATAAAAACAAAATTACAAGGGAGAAGAAAAAATTTACAGAAAATTTCTGACTCTTATTTTTATCATCTAAATAAATTTCAAGTAATAAGAGGAACCAATAAAGAGGACTGGTTTGATATTAAACGATTACCAAACGGAAAGACTAAAGTGATTGCATACCGCACTAAAAAAGATGAAAAGAAAATTATATTTCATGAACGAACATATAACAAATCTGAAACCAAAGAAATTTGGATTTATGGTTTAGATGCTAGTGATACGTTTGTCGTAAAAGGTAGCGGAACTCATTTGATAAAAATTAGAATTATTGGAGGGCAAAATAATGATTCTTATAACATATTAAATGGCAAACAAATAAAGATTTACGATTTTAAATCGAAGAAGAATACATTTATCACCAATAAAGGAAACAAAAAATTAACCGATAATTATGAAACAAATGTTTTCGATTATAAGAAGCTAAAAAACAACCAGTTTGTAATATCTCCAACTATTGGTTTTAATCCTGATGATGGCATAAAAATTGGACTCTCAAACAAATATACTACCTATGGTTTTGAACAAAATCCATTTAGCTCTCAGCACATTTTAAAAGCTTCTTATTATTTTGCAACTAACGGGTTTGACCTTAATTATTCAAGTGAATTTTCAAATATTTTTAAAACTTGGAATTTAGGTGTAAAAGCAACTTTTACGAGCCCTAATTTTGCCATAAATTATTTCGGTCTAGGTAACAATTCTTTAAATCCTAATGCAAATGAAATAAGAAAAAAAGAATACAATAGAGTTCGAATAAAGGAAATTAGTGCAGGTACTTTTATTCACTGGAGAGGAGATTTAGATGCAAAAATTAAAATTGGTGTAAATATTCAAAACTATCAAATAGAAAATACACCTGGAAGATTTATTAGCCAAGAACTAAGCTCTACTAACTCCGTTTTTGAGGGGCAAAAATTTATAAACACAGAAGCTAGCTATCAATTTGAAAACACTGATAATAATGTTTTTTCAACAATGGGAATGAAAACTGAATTAAAAATAGGGTATACTTCAAACCTAAAAAATCATAATAATTTTGCTTATTTAATTCCAGCTATTTCTTTTGATCACAAATTGTTTTCAAGTGATAAATTAATATTGGCAACAAAGATAAAAGGTCATTTTAACTATGGAGATTCTTATGAATTTTATCAAGCAGCTACAATTGGAGGTAATGAGAATGGCTTAAGAGGATATAGAAATCAACGGTTTACTGGTAAAAATTCATTTTATCAATCTACAGACCTAAGGTTACTTTTAAGCAAAATAAAAACAAGTTTTGTTCCTTTAAATATTGGTGTTTATGGTGGGTTTGATTACGGTAAAGTTTGGGGTGAACAGAATTTAACTATAAACCCTTTTAGCTCTAAAAAATGGAACAACTCTTATGGAGGTGGTGTTTTTTTTAACGCTGCAAATATGTTAGGCGCAAACATTGCGGCGTTTAATAGTGATGACGGATTAAGAATAGCAATAAGCTTAGGATTTAAATTTTAAATAAAATGAATACAATAGCATTAATTTCGGGAGCAACTTTCGGATTAACATCAGTAATTTTGGGTGCTTTTGGCGCTCATTTATTGAAGAAAAAATTAACTAAAGACCAATTACAAAGTTTTGAAACTGGCGTAAAATATCAGATGTATCATGCAATTATTTTACTTCTTTTAGGATTTCAACTGAATGATAAGACCACAATAAATAATTATATTATTTACGCATTTATAACGGGTATAATTCTTTTTTCTTTTTCTATTTATGGCTTAGTTATTTCATCAGCAAATAACAAAAAAATAAAAATTTTAGGTCCAGTTACTCCTTTGGGAGGTTTGTTTTTAATTATTGGTTGGGCATTATTAATCTATAAATTTTGCCCTTAATTTATTTTTAACTCATAAAAACCACCTCCAACACCATGTGCCTTTTCATCGGTGATTAATAATGTGTTATTGTCTTTAAATGTAATTCCTTCTTTTTGAGAATTGTAGTTAAATGGAATTCTTGTCAATCTACCTGATAAAAAATCATCCTTCTTATATTCAGAAAAAATTAAAACACATGAAGGTGAAAGCAAAGCTACTTTTTTACCATCATTAGAAATATCCGCAGAAGTAATCCAACAATTCATCGCCTCACAACTATTGAAATCAGAAATAAATTCTGCTTTGTGATTCCCTTTTGTAGCAGGAATTCTGTATAAACCTGTTTTACCAAAATTACTTTTTACTCTGCTTTTTGTAAAGATATAAAATGAATTTTTGTGGTAAAAGAAAGATTCAGCATCGAAAAAAAGCTGTTTTGTTTTTGGAGGGAAATTAGTTTGATTGGGATAGTAAAACCTAATTTTTTCCACCTCAACTTTTTTAGAACTTGATAAGTCTTTCAAGTTCACTTTCAATATAGCAAGATTTTTTCTGCGGCTTTCATTGTTTCCAAAATCACCGATATAAAGATTTCCTTCTTCATCAGAAGTTAAATCTTCCCAATCATTATTTTTTGCATTTACTTTAAGAACTTTAACAATCTTACCTTTCTTAGAAACTCCGTAAATTTTAGATTTATTACCTCCATCATTCAACATCCAAATTAATTTAGAGTTTAAAACAACCTCTGTACCCGAAACTTCTTCTAGAGTTTTAGATAAATCTGAAATCAACTTTAATTTGCCAAAATTAGTACAACTAAGAAGGCATAATACACTGAGTAAAAAAAAGATTTTTTTCAAGAGCAATTAAAGTTTTATAATTTCATTAAGCGAATTATTTCATTTTCAGAGATTACAATTTTAAAAAAAGTTAGGTTTTACCAACCTCCAGAAGCTCCTCCACCTCCGAAACCACCTCCGCTGCCAAAACCGCCGAAACCGCCGCCAGATGAACCGCCAAAGCTACCTCCGGAAGAACTACCAAAACCTCCTCTACCTCTGCCAGCATTACTCAAAATAATAGTATCAAAAATAGTATCTGCAAGAGAGCCTCTTCTAAAACGTTTACCTCCATTTCTATTATTTTTATTTCCTCTTGAAATTAAAATAAAAACAATGATGATTATAATTATAAAAATAAAAGATCCTGGATTAAATTCTTGAATATTCTGTTTCTTTTCTCTTTTATACTCGCCATTTAATACTTTAAAGATTCCGTCTGTACCTTTATCTAAACCCTCATAAAAATTACCTCGTTTAAATGAAGGCGTAATTTCTCGTTGAATAATTCTACGAGACATGAAATCTGTAAGAACATGCTCCGTGCCATAACCCGATTGAATCGTTACTTTTCTATCATCCTTTGCTACCAGAAGAAAAACACCATTATCTTTTCCTTTTTGCCCTATTCCCCATTTATGCCCCCAATTTGTAGCTAGGTAAGCAATGTCTTCACCTTTTGTAGTACTTATAATTGCTACAAAAAATTTCGGTAGATGTTGAATCGCTATAAACCTCAAGTTTTCTGGATAATTTATCAAATTGAGCTTTCTCTAAAAGACCTATACTATCTACTAGTGCAGGAATAAACTTAGGCTTTTCTGGAATTTGATATCCTTGAGAAAAAAGACTTATTGAAAATAAAAAAGCAACTAAAAATAATAACTTAGAATTCACTGAATGTTGCGTATTAAAAACTAAATTTTTCATCCTTTAGAAATCTCATTAGAAAGTTCATCTTCATCGTCTATTTGCCAAGGGAAGTGCTCTTGTAATTCTTCACCTGCTTTTAAAATTCCATCCACAATTCCTTGTTTAAAGTCTCCTTGCTTAAAATGGTTCTGCATTATATCTTTGGTTGTTGTCCAAAATCCTTCAGGAACTACTTTATTTATTCCTTTATCACCATAAATCACAAACTTCTTGTCTTTTACCGCAACATAAATCAAAACCGCATTTTCATCTTTGGTTTTATTCATTTCTAGCAGATAAAATACCTCTAACGATCGTTCGTCATGATTCTTCTCTGTGGATGCCTCAATATGTACGCGAATTTCACCAGAAGTATTTTTCTCTGTAACTTTAATAGCTGCAATAATTTCTTGTTCTTCATCTGGAGATATAAACGCTTCTGCTTTAGACATTTTTCTTATTTTTTCTTATTAAAATCAAAGCTAACATCGGGTGCGTTTTCTGAACCAGGATTTGATTTAAAACGATCCATTTCATCAAAATTAAAGATTCCTGCTAAAAAAGATCCAGGGAATTTTTTTATCAGTTTATTATAAACATTTACACCTGCGTTAAAACGATCTCTGGTAACATTAATTCTATTCTCAGTGCCTTCTATTTGACTTTGTAATTCTAAAAAGTTTGCGTTTGCCTTTAATTCAGGATAACGTTCTACAGAAACTAATAATTTAGAAAGCGCCCCACTCATTCCTACTTGTGCTTTTTGAAATTGAGCCATTTTTTCTGGTGTTAAATCACCAGCATTAATATTTACAGAAGTTGCTTTTGCTCTTGCACTGATTACATCCGTTAAGGTTTCTTTTTCAAAATCTGCAGCACCTTGCACAGTTTTCACCAAATTCCCAATCAAATCGTTTCTTCTTTGGTAAGAGCTCTCTACATTAGACCAAGCTGTTTTCGCATTTTCTTCGTATTCTACTGCCGTATTATTAAAACCTACTGCCCATCTATAAATACCAAAAGCAATAACACCAATGATTATTACTGGAATTAACCATTTTTTCATAATTTTTATTTTTGTTGATTTTTTGTTTTACAATATTACTTAATATTATTACAACGCCATAGTGCATTGCAATTATTAGACACAAAAAAGAGTAAAAAGTTACAATTGATTTTTAATTTGAATCAATTCGGCTTTTACAGCTTCTAGTCTGGTAATAATTTCATGATTGTTAAAAATAGATTCAGGGTTTTTCTTTAATTTTTGTTTTGCACCTTCTAAAGTAAACCCTCTTTCTTTAACTAAATTAAAGATTAATTTAAAGTTTTTAATATCTTCTGGAGTAAACAAACGATTTCCTTTCGCATTTTTTTTAGGCTTAATAATATCAAACTCTTTTTCCCAAAAACGAATTAAAGAAGTATTTACATTAAAAGCAGTTGCTACTTCGCCTATTTTATAATATCTTTTTTCTGGTAAATCTACATGCATTTTTTTATGTTCAGTGTTGAATTTTCAAAACTAAATAGATGAAGTCAGGTTAACTTTCTTTTCTACGCTTCCTTTTCTAATTTGTTTTTCAAAAAAAATTAATCATAAGACTGTCCTTCCTCTTCTGCCGCTTTTTGCATTGCAGCGAACTCTTCTGGAGTTAAATCTCCGTAGTAAAAATTAATAGGGTTTACAGGTCTACCATTTTTGTGAACCTCATAGTGTAAGTGAGCAGAAACAGAACGACCAGTGTTACCAACGTAGCCAATTAAATCTCCACGCTTTACTTTTTGTCCTCTTCTAGCTTTTATTTTACTCATGTGTGCATAAATAGTTCTATACCCATAACCATGATCTATATATACAACTTTACCAAAAGTAGCGCTTCTCTGAGCCCTTATTACTTTTCCATTACCAGAGGCAAAAATTGGGGTTCCAGTTGGTGCTGTAAAATCCATACCTTTATGAAACTTTCTAATCTTTAAGATTGGATGCATTCTCCATTTAAAGCCAGAGGCCATTCTTGTTAAATCGACTAATTTAACCGGTAAAATTGCCGGTATTGCAGCCAACATTTTCTCTTTTTCTTTTGCTAAAGTTACTATTTCATCCAAAGACTTGGACTGAACTACCAATTGATTTGAAAGAACATCTACTTGTTTTGTTAACTTTGTTATCATGGTTGAATTATCAAAACCTTCTAAATATTTATATCGATTTACACCTCCAAAACTAGCTTTTCTTTGCTCATCAGGTATCGGATTTGCCTCAAAATAAGTTCTATAAATATTATTGTCTCTTTCTTGTAGTTGTGTCAAAATTGATGAACCTTCATCCATTCTTTTTGAAAGTAAATCGTAATGCAAATTTAAATTTTCTAATTCTCTTTTTTGTGCACGTTCACTGGGAGACATAATGAACTGACTAAAAACAATAAAACCAACGAAAGCAATTAGGAATGTAGCTAAAACACCAAAAATAGTTTTCCTATAGTAATAGCTCTTTTTTATAGTAATTTCTCTATAAGATAGCGTATCCGCATCGTAATAATATTTTACTTTTGCCATAGTTTTATTTGTACTATTTTTGTATTCTTAAAATCGTTTTTATTTAAATATGATTTTTAATTACTTGCTAATTTACAAAATGTTTTACAACTGCTTTTTAAGGTAGTAAAATTAAAAAATTATTAATATAATCCAACTTGTTGGAAACTTCTTTACTATGAAATCACAAGATATTCGCGCTACCTTTTTAAACTTTTATAAAGAAAAAGGACATTTAATTGTTCCTTCTGCACCAATGGTTACAAAAGACGATCCTACCTTAATGTTTGTGAATTCTGGTATGGCGCCATTTAAAGAGTATTTTTTAGGCAATGGTAAACCAAAGAATAACAGAGTATCAGATTCTCAGAAATGCTTGCGTGTTTCGGGTAAGCATAATGATTTAGAAGAGGTTGGTTATGACACGTATCACCATACTTTATTTGAAATGTTAGGAAATTGGTCTTTTGGCGATTATTTTAAGAAAGAAGCAATTGCCTGGGCTTGGGAATTATTAACGGAAGTTTACAAAATTGATAAAGACATTTTATATGTAACTGTTTTTGAAGGTTCTGATGATAATGATAACCTAAATATGGATACAGAAGCATTTGATATTTGGAAACAATATATTGATGAAGATCGCATTCTAAAAGGAAATAAGAAGGATAATTTCTGGGAAATGGGTGAGCAAGGACCTTGTGGACCCTGTTCTGAAATACATGTAGACATCCGTTCTGCAGAAGAAAAAGCGAAAGTAGATGGAAGAACTTTAATTAATGAAGATCATCCTCATGTTGTAGAAATATGGAACTTAGTTTTTATGCAATACAATCGGAGAGCTTCTGGCGTTTTAGAGGGTTTACCAAACAAGCATATTGATACAGGAATGGGGTTTGAACGTTTATGCATGGTTCTTCAAAACGTACAATCTAATTATGATACAGATGTTTTTACTCCTATAATTAGAGAAATCGAAACAATTACCGATGTTGAATACAATAAAAACCTAGAACAAGATATTGCTATTCGTGTAATTTCTGATCACGTTAGAGCCGTTGCATTTTCTATTGCCGACGGACAATTACCAAGTAATACAGGTGCAGGGTATGTAATTAGAAGAATATTGAGAAGAGCTGTTCGTTACGGTTTTACATTTTTAAATAAGAAAGAGCCTTTCATTTATAGATTGGTTGATGTATTGAGTAACAAAATGGGCGATGCTTTCCCTGAAATAAAAGTACAGAAACAATTAATAGAGAATGTTATAAAGGAAGAAGAAACTTCTTTCTTAAGAACTCTAGACCAAGGTTTGCTTTTATTAGATAGAATTATAGAAAACACTTCAGGAAATAAAGTTTCTGGTGATAAGGCCTTTGAATTGTATGACACATATGGTTTCCCTATTGATTTAACCTCTTTAATTCTCTCTGAAAAAGGTTTAACTTTAGATGAAAAAGGATTTGAAAGCGAACTTCAAAAACAAAAAAATAGATCAAGAGCTGCCAGTGAAATGTCTACAGATGATTGGACTATTATAGCCGAAGACGCAATAGAAGAATTTATAGGTTATGACACTTTAGAAGCGAAGGTAAAAATTACTAGATACAGAAAAGTTACCTCTAAAAAAGATGGCGAAATGTATCAGTTAGTTTTTAACCTAACTCCATTTTACCCAGAAGGTGGAGGACAAGTTGGAGACAAAGGGTATTTAGAAACCACTCAAGGAGATGTTATTTATATTTTAGATACCAAGAAAGAAAATAATGTTATTATTCATTATACAAAGAACGTACCTAGTCACATTAATGAGGTTTTTAATGCAGTTGTTGATAAAAAACAACGTTACAGAACAGAATGTAATCATACTGCAACTCACTTACTGCACCAGGCTTTAAGAGAAGTTTTAGGGACTCATGTAGAACAAAAAGGTTCTGCTGTACACTCTAAATATTTACGTTTCGATTTTTCTCATTTCTCAAAATTAACTGTGGATGAATTACGTGAAATAGAAAATTTTGTAAACAGAAGAATTGAAGGCAAACTTGCTTTAGAAGAAAAAAGAAACATTCCTATGGAAAAAGCAATTGCTGATGGTGCAATGGCTTTATTTGGAGAAAAATATGGAGATACAGTAAGAACCATCAAGTTCGGTAAATCTATAGAACTTTGCGGAGGAACGCATGTTAAAAATACGAGTGATATTTGGCATTTTAAAATTAAATCTGAAGGAGCGGTAGCCTCGGGAATAAGAAGAATTGAAGCAATTACCAATGATGCTGTAAAAGATTTTTATTTTGAAAGTAATAGGTCTCTATTTGAAATTAAAGATTTACTCAACAATACTAAAGATCCTGTAAAAGCTGTTCAGAAACTTCAAGATGAAAACGCTTCATTACAAAAACAAATTGAGCAATTATTAAAAGATAAAGCGCAAAACCTATCTGGAGAATTAAAAAAGCAATTGCAAGAAATACAGGGAGTTCAATTCTTAGCTTTAAAAGTTGATTTAGATCCGAATGGAATTAAAAACCTAGCCTTTGAAATTGGAAAAGAACATAAAAACTTATTTCTGTTATTTGCCACAGCACCATCAAAAGAAAAAGCAATGTTAACCTGTTATATTTCTAAAGAACTAGCAAAAGAACGTGGTTATGATGCTGGAAAAGTAGTTAGAGAATTAGGAAAACTAATTCACGGTGGTGGAGGTGGACAAAATTTCTTTGCAACTGCTGGAGGGAAAAATCCTGGAGGAATTCCCGAAGCTTTAGAAAAAGCTAAGGATTATTTAGTCTAGAATTCAACGCCAAAAATCACTTAAAGATTTAGTCTAATTGTGGTTAACTAATTTATTATTTCAAATAAAAACATTAAATTTGAGAGATCTTAATAATTAGTTTTCAACATCTTACACTAAACTATGCCTTATTTAGATACTTTTTCTGGAAGTTGGACTTCAAAAGAAGCAAGACATTTACTCAAAAGAACCTCTTTTGGAGTAACTCAAGAACTTGTTACATCCTCAGTTACATTAGGTCTATCTGCAACTATAGATGCACTCTTTGAAGAAAAACCATTACCGAGTCCTCCTTTAAAATTTCTTTTCGATGGCACAGATAGTAGCAATGACGAAATAGACGACCCAGGAGCTTCATACGGAGAAACATGGGTAAATGCGCCTGCATATCCAGAAATTACGGCCGGCCAAAATAGAACTAAAATTTACAAATCGAGAAATCGTTCGTTGTATGCTTGGTCTTTTCTGCAAATGCAAAATGCCGAAATGTCTATTAGAGAAAAACTAACGCTGTTTTGGCATAACCACTTTGTGAGCGAAAACACAAATCCTCATAGAGAATATTGCTACATGAATGTGTTGCGAACCAATTCTTTAAAAAATTTTAAGGAATTAGTAAAATTAATTACCGTAGACACCAATATGTTAATATATCTGAGTGGAAATCAAAATTCAGATGCTGCGCCAAATGAAAATTATTCTAGAGAATTATTAGAGCTTTTTACAATTGGAAAAGGAGCTGCCGTTGGAAATGGAGATTATACCAATTACACAGAAGATGATGTTGTAGCAATTGCAAAAGTTTTAACAGGATGGAGAGTTAGAGGTCTAGCTCATCCTGATGCCTTAACACCTTACTTTTCTAATAATAAACATACCCAAGGAGATAAAACCTTATCCCATAGGTTTAATAATGCTGTTATTTCTGAAAATGGAGTAGATGAATACAAGGATTTAATTGACACCATTTTTGAACAAGACGAGTGCTCAAGATTCATTACAAGAAAATTGTATCGATGGTTTATAAATTATGAAATAACATCAGAAATTGAAACTAACATTATAGTTCCTTTAGCCGAAATCATCGTAAATAATAATTATGATATTGTTCCTGCGCTAAAAATATTAGTTGCCTCAGATCATTTTTTCGAGAATACATTCTGCATGGTAAAAAGTCCAATAGATTTAATGCATTCAGTTACAAAATCACTATTAGTTTCTGCACCAACCACTTCCGTAAACGAAGAGTATAATTATGCTTTAGTATTATATTTGGCTTCCACAGATTTAAATCAATCAATCTTTCATCATCCAGATGTTGCAGGCTGGAAAGCTTATTACCAAGAACCTCTGTTTTATAAAAGTTGGATAAACAGCTACTTATTACCCAAAAGGCTAGATTATTGCAGAATTCTCGTGACTGGTGGAGATTTATTAATTGATAATAAAAACTATACGGTTCCACCTTTAGTGCCCGTGCTGCTTATTACATCTCAGATTACAAATTCTGAGAATCCAAATATTTTAATAACGGAATTATCAAATCAGTTATTTAATTATCCTATTGATCAAAGTCAGATAGATGCATTAAAAGATATTTTAATTCCTGGATTACCCGATTTTGAATGGACTATAGAGTACACAAACTTTTTAGAAAATCCAACAGATGATGCTCTGCGTATTTCAGTAGAAAATAAACTTCGAAATTTAATTGGAGTAATGGTACAAATGTCTGAATTTCAAATAATGTAGGTATGAAAAAGACTAAAAAACTGAATAGAAGAGATTTTATCAAATTAAGTTCAATTGCTTCAGCTGCTTTGCCATTGACACTTAGTGGTTTTCCTTTATTTGCTGGTGAAAAACCGAATACATATCAGTTTTCAGAAGAAAACGAAAACATATTAGTTCTTATACAATTACAAGGTGGTAACGATGGCTTAAATACTGTTTTTAATCTAAGTCAATATGATAATTTACAAAGTGTTCGTTCTAATATTATAATTCCTGAAACAAATTTACTAGCTTTAAATAGTGAAACACATTTTCATCCTTCTTTATTGGGAATGAAAGATATTTGGGATAAAGAAAAACTATCTGTAATTCAAAATGTAGGTTACCCAGACCAAAATAGATCTCATTTTAGATCCACAGACATCTGGAATACAGCCTCTGATTCAGACGAATACATTTCTACTGGTTGGGTTGGACGTTTTTTACATGAGCGACACTCTGAATACCCTGAAAATTATCCTAATCTAGATAATCCAGATCCGTTTGCCTTAACATTAGGGAGAGTAGTCTCAGAAACTTGCCAAGGACAAAATAGTAATTTTTCAATGGCATTATCAAACCCTAATAATCCTGGTACAGCTTTAGTTTCGAGCACAGGAACGATTCCTTCAAACTGCTATGGCGATACATTAAGTTTTGTAAATGATACCATTGCACAAACAAACGCTTATGGAGATAAAATCAAAACCGCTTCAAACGCTGGTAATAATTTATCAACCAAATACGAAAACAGCAACAACAATAAATTAGCTGGAAAATTAAAAAATGTTGCAAGATTAATATCTGGCGGATTAAAAACCAAAGTATATGTTGTACAATTAGGTGGCTTCGACAACCATGACAACCAAGTTGAAGAAGGGAATGTTACAGAGGGAAAACATAGTGAATTATTAAGAGAATTATCTGACGCAATTGCTGCGTTTCAAGATGATTTAGAATTACTTAATATTGATGAAAAAGTAATTGGAATGACCTATTCTGAATTTGGAAGAAGAATTCGATCTAATGCTGCTTTTGGAACAGATCATGGTACAGCCGCTCCTTTATTTTTATTTGGTACTTGTGCCAAAAATCAAGTTTTGGGTGATACCCCAGAAATTGATACTGCAGTAGATATTAAAGAAGGAGTGCAAATGCAGTACGATTTTAGAAACATTTATAGTACGGTTTTAACAGATTGGCTTGGAGCTACAAAACAAGAATCTACCTCAGTTTTTTTTAATGAATTAGATGCAATCCCTATTTTTAAAAATGGATGTTCTGCTGCACTCTCTACAGATGGATTTCTTTCACAAGGATTAGAGATCGATGTATATCCTAACCCAACAATAGATAAAATTAATATTCAATTCATTGGAAACAACGAAAACATAAAAATTACATTATACAATAATATTGGTGCCGTTTTAAAACAAATTACAAATCAAAAATACAGTTCTTTGCAACACATTGTAAAAGTAGATTTAAAAAGCTTTCCAAAAGGAAATTACTTTGTACATTATCAATCGAAAGGCATTTCTAAAACAAAAAAAATATTGAAATATTAAATGAATCTTCAGACAATTGTACCTCTAAAAAAAGAAGTAAAAAATTCAATAGATTACAACTCTAAAATTCTTCTACTAGGCTCTTGTTTTTCAGAAAACATTGGAGATAAACTAAATTATTTTAAGTTTCAAACAAATCAAAATCCATTTGGTATTCTATTTCATCCAAAAGCAATAGAAAACTTAGTTACAAATGCCATCAATAAAAAAAAATATTTACCTGAAGATTTAATATTTCAAAATGAACGTTGGCATTGTTTTGATGCACATTCTAGTTTGAGCTCTGCGGATAAAAACGAACTCTTAGCTAATTTAAATTCAGCAATTACAGCGACCAATAAAAAGCTAAAAGAGGCAACACATGTTATAATTACGCTTGGCACTTCATGGGTATATCGTTTTATTGAAACAGATGCGATTGTAGCAAATTGTCATAAAATTCCTCAAAAAAAATTCTTAAAAAAATTGCTCTCTGTTGATGAAATTACAAAAAGTTTAAAGACTACTATTGCTCTTTTAAAATCAGTAAATAAAAATGTACATATACTTTTTACAATTTCACCAGTGAGACATTTAAAAGATGGATTTACAGAAAACATGCAAAGTAAATCACATTTAATTACAGCTATCCATTCCGTTATTAATGCAAATAATAGCTCCTATTTCCCTTCTTATGAAATTATGATGGATGAATTACGAGATTACCGTTTTTATGCACAAGATATGATGCATCCAAACAAAACGGCCATAAATTACATTTGGGAACGATTTATGGAAACTCAAATTTCTGATAGCTCAAAATTAACGATGCAAGAGATAGAAACGATTCAGAAAGGAATTTCTCACAGGCCATTTAATAAAAACTCAGAACAGCATCAACGCTTTTTAAAGAATTTAGAAGTGAAAAAAGAAAAAATAAATTCACTCTTTAGTTTTATTAAGTTTTAATAAAACTATTTGATATCAAAAAAAATCATAACAATTGTCATGATTCTTTTTTTACAATTTTAAAAGAATAAACCGTTTATTTTAAATTATTAATTTTTAGGAACGTGTACATCTACATTTCCCCAAGGACCTCCATTAATAATATCTATTCCTTGATTTGCTAAAAATTGAGCTGCTTGCCCACTTCTTCCTCCACTTCTGCAAACAGCAATAATTGGTTTTCCCCAAGATTTAATTTTTTCTATTTCTAAGGGAATCACCGTTAATACAATGTGCTCAGCGCCTTCTGTATGGCCCTCATCCCATTCTTCTTTTGTCCTTACATCTAAAACAATTGCTCCTTTTGCTAAATATTCTTTAATTTCTTCAACCATCTTTTTTTTCTAAATAAATTAAACAAGCCTAAATTACATTATTAATTTTTACACAAAACTAATCCATTTTCAATTAACTTTGTGTAGCTTTTGTTGCTCTTCAGCACTGCTAATCTCTCCAAAATCTCATCTTTAATAACATAGTTATTTTGCAAAGCTAATTCATATAATTCTAAACTCAATAACCAATCTTCTGGAAATTTACTTTTTAGCTGAATAAATATTTCTGTTAGTTTTTTATTTGTTGAAGATTTTTCATCTCGCATTCGCCTAACATCTGCATATAACTTATAAAGTTCTTGCTCTTTATCTGAATAGTTAATTTTACTCGCTTTTGTTTCAGACACTTTACCTAAACCTAAAAAAGAATCTACATCTGCAGGACCTGAATACGCCGAAACAACCTCTTTTCCTATTGCCATATCATAGATTCCCCATTCTGGTTTAAACAAAACTTCATCATGGTAAGTTACAGTGCAATCATCTAAAGAAATAATTAAAATTTTACCCATTAAATCTCTAGTTCCTGTAATTGCCTTCCCTTTAACAATAACTCCACTTTCAAACTCTAAAGTCATAAATTCACCTTCGTAAATTTTATAAGCTTTTAAATCTCTCGGACTCATATCTTCAATGGGTAAATTAATTCCTTTTAATTTACCAACCGGACTTCCAAAACCATTTGCATGACTTTTAATTCCGTGTCCAATTAATTCTTTGTCTCTATTAGACAAGGCCGTTTCACCAATAGTCTGGAGGTAGGCAACTTTATTATTTTTATAATGGATAACTCTAGAGAAAACACCTGAAATTTGAATTCCTGTTGTTAATTCTACAGTACCTAAATTTTCTGAATCAATTAATTTCTGAACGCTTTTTAAACCACCTGTTCTTAAAGCCATTGTATTTCCAAATTCATTTAAAACCAAACTTAAATATGCAAAATCTGGAGTTACAAATAGTTGTGGCTGAGGTTTTGTAATATCAAAATTAACATTTGCAGCTTCTATAGAATAAGGTACCTTTTTCACTTCATCTTTCATACACCAAGCACTTTCTCCTATAGATGAGAGTAAACCTGCGCCATATATTTTAGGATTTTCTAAGCTGCCGATTAACCCATATTCTACTGTCCACCAATGTAAATTTCTAATTTGAGCCATTTCAGACAATTCACCCATATTATCTTGAAGGTATTCTACTTTTTCTTGCGCTTCTTTTATTATTTTATCTGATGAATTTGGGTCTTCTTTTAAGATTGATAAAAGACGAATTGCTTCATACATTTCATAATCTTTAGAAGAAGAAATTGCTTTACTCCCTATTTCTCCAAACCTTCTTAAATACTCAGCATATTCTGGGTTTGAAATAATTGGTGCATGACCTGCAGCTTCATGAATAATATCTGGAGCTGGTGTATATTCGATATGATTAATAGTTCTCATATCTGATGCGATTACCAATACGTTATATGCCTGAAATTCCATAAATGCATTAGGAGGAATAAAGCCATCAACTGAAACAGCTGCCCAACCTATTTCTTTTAAAATTCTATTCATTCCTTCCATATGAGGAATATTATCAACAGAGATCCCTGTTAGATCTAAGCCGTGCATATAAGATTTATGAGCTACTTTACTCAAGTAATCTACATTCATTCTCATTACGTATCTCCAAACAGCCTGATTTTGGGCAGTATATTCTTCATAAGGTTGTTTTACTACAAACTTGTGTAAATGTTTGGGTAATCTTTTAGTTACTTCGTTCAATTCAAAATGTAGACTCATTAAAATATTTATTGAATTATTCTTACAAAATTACATTTTAAAATATTAATTACATAATAAAATAAACATAAAGCATCGTATTTTATATTTATCATAAGTATTAAAAAACCTTACCATTACACACAGTATGACTATTTGGGTAATAAAAAAATAGAGGCCGCCTTTTACAGACAGCCTCTCTCTTGTTCTTTAGATAAATTAATTCAAATAATAAGACTAAAGTGATTTTTTTATAATATTGTAAGCATCATGGGCTTTAGATCTTTTTGCTATCTCTAATGCAGTTATTCTACCTTTATCCGATTTCATGCTTAATTTTGCTCCATTCGCAATTAGTAATTGCACTATTTTTACCTTATTATATCTCGCAGCGAACATCAAAGGAGTTAATCCAAAAGATTTTTTGTTAACATCTTCACCTGCTTCGATTAAAGCTTTAACGGCTTCATAGTTTCCCTTCTTAATCAAATTACAAAAAGGACTAACGTCATAATAGTTTTTTGTTAGGATTGATTTTTCTGTTTTTAAAACTTTTTTTGTTGTTGCATTTAGTGATCCAAGTGTAAAAGAACACAATAGTATTGGTAAAATTATTTTTCTCATCATAATTGGTTTTTGGGTTATATATTTTTTTACTTTATTATACTGATAAGACGCTCAAAAAGAAAAAGTGTTTCAATAAAATTGATCAATTAACATGTATTTAACAATTTAAAGTCCTTTAAATTTTCAAATTAAATACGAACAGAAAGATTAAAATATCGCAATCCGAGTGTTATTTTTTATTAGAATTTATAAAAAAATAGTAGCGCTATCGGTTTCGTTAAAAAAGCAAAACAAGCGAAAAATATTTCTTATTTTTACCGCTCAATTTTAAGAAAATGAACAAGAAAGTTATATTGATGATTTTAGATGGTTGGGGAATTACACAAGACCCGAAAGCATCAGCTATTTATAATGCAAAGACACCTTTTATTAATGGTTTGTATAATAAATATCCAAATGCCCAATTAAGAACAGATGGAGAACATGTTGGACTGCCAGAGGGACAAATGGGGAATTCTGAAGTTGGCCACATGAACCTAGGTGCTGGTAGAATAGTATATCAAAATTTAGCTCGAATTAATAAAGCTGTAAAAGAAAAAACTTTAGGTAAAGAAAAAGCCTTATTAGATACTTTTAAATATGCAAAAGAAAACAACAAAGACGTTCATTTACTAGGTTTACTCTCAAACGGAGGAATTCATGCACATATTAACCATTTAAAAGGATTGTTAGATGTTGCTAAAGAAAATGAAGTAGACAATGTTTTTTTACACGCATTTACAGATGGTAGAGATTGTGACCCAAAATCTGGAACATATTTTATTAAAGACATTCAAGAATATATGAAAGAAACTACAGGGGAATTAGCTTCTGTAACTGGGCGTTATTATGCAATGGATAGAGACAACAGATGGGAACGCGTAAAGGAAGCTTATGATGGCCTTGTTAATGGAGTTGGAACGAAAACCACTGACGCTATTGCAACAATGAGTAAAAATTATGAAGATGGTATAACAGATGAATTTCATAAGTCTATCATTGTAACGAATGAAGATGGTTCTTCAAAATCACAAATTAAAGAAGGTGATGTTGTACTATTCTTTAACTACAGAACAGATAGAGGTAGAGAATTAACAACTGCCTTATCGCAAAATGATTTTCCTGAATTTGGAATGAAAAAATTAGACCTTTATTACACAACCATCACTTTATATGATGAAAGTTTTAAAGGTATAAACGTTATTTATAATACCGATAATATTAAAAACACTCTAGGTGAAGTTTTATCTAAAGCTGGAAAAAAGCAAATTAGAATTGCTGAGACTGAAAAATATCCTCACGTAACCTTTTTCTTTTCTGGTGGACAAGAAGCTCCTTTTGAAGGTGAGTCCAGAATTTTAAGAAACTCACCAAAAGTAGCAACCTACGACTTACAACCAGAAATGTCTGCTTATGAATTAAAAGATGCATTATGTGAAGATTTAAAGAAAGGGGAGGCAGATTTTGTTTGTTTAAACTTTGCAAACGGAGATATGGTTGGACATACAGGTATAATGAATGCCGCTATAAAAGCGTGTGAAGCTGTAGATATTTGCACAAAAGAAGTTATTGAAACTGGTTTAGAAAACGGTTATTCTATATTATTAATCGCAGATCATGGTAACTGTGAAACAATGATGAATCCTGATGGCTCTCCTCACACTGCTCACACTACAAACCCGGTACCTTTTATTTTAATTGACGAAGAAATAAAATCAATAAATAGTGGTGTACTCGGAGACATTGCTCCTACAATTTTAGATTTAATGGGAGTCAAACAACCTAAAGAAATGACACAGTATTCTTTATTGTAATCTATAAAAAAATGAAAAAGCTAATCTTATTAATTTCCATAATCGTTTTATCCTCTTGCAGCACACAGCAAAAAGGAGTTGAAACTAAAAAAGTAACGGCAGTAAAAAACCAAAGAGGTGATTTAGTGGGCTTTGCTAATAAAGAATCTTTTCAACAAACGCCATACAAAACATGGTATACTCAAAAATTTAATACATACGAGCCAAATCCAACAACAATCGCTTCCTTAAAAAAAAGTCTAAAAGGGATTAAAATTAAAGGCTTTATGGGAACTTGGTGTGGAGATAGTAAAAGAGAAACACCGCATTTTTACAAAATTTTAGACCAAACTGGTTTTAACTTTAATAACTTACAATTAATAACGGTTAACAGAAATAAAAAGACTCCTGATAATCTTCAAGAAGGTTTTGACGTAAAAAGAGTTCCAACTTTTATCTTTTATAAAGATGGAAAAGAGATTGGACGATATGTTGAATACGCTCGTGAATCTTTAGAAAAAGATATTCTAAAAATTGTTACAGGAGAAGCTTATAAACATTCTTACGACAAATAAACGATACCTAATAATCCATTAATTATTGCTTTAAATTTTTACGATATCTTGGAAGATACATATCGAAAATTTTGAGACAAGAACAAAACTGGAATCTGAAAGTAATGAATTAGTTTTTTGTACAATGATGAATAGAGCAAAAATGCTAGTAATTTTATCGGAGAATAGATATTGATATATTTATCATTAATTTATAGTCAACTCCAAAAGAGAAAAAATAATTTTCTCTCCTTTTTCAAATAAGAAACTATCTTTTTAATAATAGAATTTATAGTAACTTTGCTGCTCAATTTTTTCAACATGATTAAAATAAAAACTAAAGAAGAGATAGAAATTATGCGCGAAAGTGCATTAATTGTTTCTAAAACATTAGGTATGCTTGCTACAGAAGTAAAACCCGGGGTTTCTACTTTATATTTAGACAAGCTTGCAGAAGAATTTATTAGATCAGAAGGCGCTATTCCTGGTTTTTTAGGTCTATACGATTTTCCAAATACACTTTGTATGAGTCCAAACTCTCAAGTTGTACATGGTATTCCTAATAAAAAACCACTAATCGAGGGAGATATTATTTCTATCGATTGTGGTTCAAAGAAAAATGGTTTTTACGGAGATCATGCATATACTTTTGCTGTTGGAGAAATTTTACCTGAAACTAAAAAACTTTTAGATGTAACTCGAGAAAGTTTATATGTTGGTATTCGCGAATTTAAAGCAGGTAATAGAGTTGGTGATGTAGGTTTTGCTATTCAAAACTTTACAGAAAAACATGGTTATGGTGTTGTTAGAGAATTGGTAGGTCACGGTTTGGGAAGAGAAATGCATGAAGATCCTGAAATGCCTAATTATGGTAAAAGAGGAAGAGGAAAGAAGTTTACAGAAGGTATGGTTGTTGCCATAGAACCTATGACAAATTTAGGAACCCATAAAATTAGACAACACAGCGATGGCTGGACAATTACCACCTTAGACAACAAACCATCTGCTCATTTTGAACACGATGTTGCAATTATAAATGGCAAACCAGAGCTACTTTCTACTTTTAAATACGTCCACGAAGCTTTGGGTGTCGTTACTAATGAAGAAGATGAATTTAGAGCCGTTTTATAGCGCTGGTGTCTATCTTTAAATACATATTAAATACAGTCCCAAGACCTTGGTTGATAAAGGTTAGTTATCTTGTGCGTCCAATAATTGCTTTTTCTTTAAAAGGCAATAAATTTACAGATCCAATTGATGGAAAATCTTTTCGTAAATTTTTACCTTATGGATATGGCAAACAGCGAGAAAATGCACTTTCACCATCAACTCTCTCTCTAGAAAGACATCGATTGATGTGGCTTTTTTTGAGAGATGATACTGATTTTTTTACATCAAAAGAAAAAATAAAAACTTTGCATATTGCCCCAGAACAGTGTTTCTTAGACCTCTTTAGAAAACAAACAAACCTGGAGTATATAACCTCTGACTTGGAATCACCCATTGCAGATGTAAAAGCAGATATATGCAACTTACCTTTTGATGACAACTCTTTTAATGTTGTTTTCTGTAATCATGTGCTAGAACATATCATAGACGATACAAAAGCAATGCAGGAATTATACCGAGTATTAAAAAAAGGAGGCTTTGGGATTTTTCAAATTCCTCAAGATTTATCCAGAGAAAAGACATTTGAAGATAATACAATTACAAACAGAACAGAACGTGCAGAAATATTTGGCCAATACGACCACGTCAGAGTTTATGGTAGAGATTATTTTAACAAGCTTCGTTCTGTAGGTTTTGAAGTTGATGAAATTGATTACACTAAAAAAATCACTCGAGAAAAACTAGAAAGATATTGTTTAATGAAAAATGAAATACTTCCTGTTTGTTATAAAAAGTAGTGTATCATTAGCAATAAAGGTTAACAACATTTTTTGCATCGCCTTGATTATAAAACGGAATTTAGTAAAACCATCTATCTTTTAGTAAACGTGTTGTACTCCTTTAAATCTCCATTCTCATCAACAAATAATAAAATAGCATCAATATTTTTATGAGTTAATAAAAAAGATTTCACTTTTTTTAACCCCATCGTCATAAAAGCCGTTGCATAAGCATCCACATCTGCACAATCTAAACTAGCAATTACCGAAGCACTTAATAAATTACTCTCTTTTGCATAACCCGTTTTTGGATTTATTGTATGAACAAATTTTTGTCCATCTGAAGTAACTCTAAATTTTCTGTAATTACCAGATGTCGCCATAGATTTATTTGACAAATTTAGATTTTTATAACCTTTAAGATCTTCTTTATTAACAGGATCAACAAGTTTAATAACCCAAGGAATATTATTTTCTTTAGTTCCTTGAGTACGTATTTCTCCACCTATTTCAACTAAATAATTTGTTACATTTTTACTATTTAAAAAACGTGCTACAACATCAATTCCAAAACCCTTTGCTATAGCATTAAAGTCTAAATATATATTTAAATTATCTTTCTTAACCTTACTGTTAACAACATCTACTTTATTCAAACCAACAAATTCCATTTGCATTTTTACTTCTTCAGTTGATAAGTTTCTCTTCTCTTTATTCGGACCAAATCCCCAAGCATTGACAAGATTACCTACAGTTGGATCAAAATATCCATTCGTTTCTTCATAAATCATTTTTGATTTATGAAAAACCTCTAAAAATAAATCATCAACAACAACAGTAGAATCACCATTATTAATCCTTGAAATATCTGAAGTAGGAATATAAGTTGACAATGATTTATTCATTAAATAAAACAAACTATCTATAGATTTCTGATAATTATGACCAGAATTTAGATAAACTATTTTATAAGTTGTTCCAAAAACATGACCTTTCAAGGTAATATCATTCACCTTGTTATAATCTGCACAAGAAATAACAAGTAATAAAAACGAAAGAAATGTTAGTATATTTTTGAGTATCATAAAATTGAAAATATTTTTACAAAAATAGCCTATAAAATTTTCATAAAATATCATTAATAGCAGTTATTCTTAATCCATTTCGCTAAATTTGTTGCTTTTAACTTAATATTGAAACGATGAAAAAAATCTCATTACTGTTATTAACAGCCATTCTAGTCACATCTTGTGTTGCAAAAAAAGATTTTGTTGATTTACAAACTAAACATGATAAAGCTAAAACTGAATTAGTTGATACTAAAACTAATTTACAAAAATGCTTACTTGAAATTGAAAAAGAAGCCGCAAAATCCTTTGTATTAAGTGAACAAGTAAAGTCTTTGAAAGAAGATAAAAAAGTTGCCTTAAAACAAGTAGAGAACCTAACCGTTTTAACACAATCTTCATCTGATAATATCAAAAACGTAATTTCTCAATTAAGTGAAAAAGACAAATATATTAATGGAGTAAGACAAGCAATGACTCAAAAAGACTCCTTAAATCTTGCTATTAAATATCACTTAACTAAGAACTTAACAGACGGAATTCAAGATAAAGATATTGAGGTAAATGTTGAAAAAACTGTCGTATTCATATCTATTTCAGACAAACTATTGTTTAGAAGCGCTAGTTATAATGTAACGGAAAATGCTTACGGTGTTTTAGAAAAAATAGCAAAAGTCATTAATGCTCAACCCGAAATGGAAGTAATGATTGAAGGACACACAGATTCCAGAACAATTAAAACTGAATTTTTGCAAGACAATTGGGATTTGTCTGCAAAAAGAGCGACATCTATTACTAGAATTTTACAATACAAATTTGGTGTAAAACCAGAAAGATTAATTGCTGCTGCTAGGAGTCAATATGTACCTTTAGTTGAAAATGATACTCCAGAAAATATGTCTAAGAATAGAAGAACGAAAATTATTATCATGCCGAAATTAAATCAATTCTTTGATTTATTAGAGCAAGATGCTACGAATTAAATCTAATTCAAAATAATATTTAAAAAAACCATCCTACTATCGGATGGTTTTTTTGTTTATAATAACACCCTCCATGATAAATTATAAGAATGAAATGCAGAATATTTATAACTCTCATTATAAATAAATTTGATGCTCGAACAATCTAAATTTAGGCTAATATTCATATGAAGATAATATATAATCTTATATATACATTTATAAATCAGAGACAACTCTCGGCTTCATATACTCTATAAATATCTCATTTTGAACAATAATAATATAGTTCATAATTTTATTTT
>CALSOT010000007.1 GCA_943788045.1 uncultured Polaribacter sp. | reverse complement strand
ATTACTTTAACAGAAGCATTAGATGGTGTTGGACGTTTTTATTTACATACAACTCAAAGTGCTTTATCTATTGATAATGTAGCATTAACTGGAGTAAGTATTTTTAAAGCAAATGCTACTACATTAAGAGTAACAGGTTTACAGCAAGGTAAAGCGTCTATCTCTTTATTTAATGTTTTAGGAAAACAAGTAATGAGTACTTCTTTTGAAGCAAATGCGAGTAAACGATATTTATTTACCTAAATTAGCAAAAGGTGTTTATTTTGCACAAGTGCAAACAGCAGCAGGGAAATTAAGTAAGAAAATCATTATAGAATAAGTAACGAGCGTTTAAAATAAGATATCATGAAAAATAACATAGATAAAAACCAAGAAGAAATTACGCGTAAAGATGCTATTAAAAAAATAGGAAACTATAGCAAATATGCAGCTTTAACTGCGTTGGGTACATACCTAGTATTAAATCCACAAAAAGCACAAGCTGCTTCTCCAGAAGATCCTGGAACTGATTTTTAATACATCTTTTAAAATTATATATAAACGCCTCAATTTTGAGGCGTTTATTGTTTTATGTAGTTAATAAAATAATTATTTTTGTGCTCATGAATAGCAAAACCAACATCTTATACAAAACGACTGAAGGCAAGACGATTACTTGGTTTGAGAGCAGTAACAAATACCTCATTTTAGAGAATACAACAGCCGATATTCTAAAAAGTCTAAATAAAGGAATTTCAGTAAATGAAATTGCAGAAGACTTGTCTAAAAATCTGTCTGTTCCTTTGGATACAACGATTGATTTTATTAAAGACTTAGAAAAAAGAATTTACGGAGCAAAAGAGCAGTTAGAAACAGAAGAAATTATTGATTATAAAGATATACAGATTCCAAAATCATTCGAGTTTATAAAATACTACAAGGTTAATAATGTTGTTTTTAAAATCTCTTATTTAAGCGAAAAAGAGCTTTCTCTTGTGCATCCCAAGTTTGCACATTTGGTAAATGAAAACTTAGCGAGTTTCGATTATGAGTTTGACGTATTTATTAATAATAACGCTATTTTTCTTTTTGTTGATAAAAAACAAATTGGCGCATGGGATAACAAAAACATTCATTATTTTCAGGGTAAGTTTTCTATGGAGTTCATTCAGAAAATTCATCAAAAAGAAGAAAATGAATGGATGGGTGTTTTTCATGCCTCTGCTGTCAGTAATGAAAAAAAATCAATACTATTCTTAGGTGATTCTGGGAATGGAAAGAGTACATCATTAGCACTCTTACAAGCACATGGTTTTACTTGTTTAGCAGATGACTTTGTACCTATAGATAGTGAGAAAAGAGAGGTCTATAGTTTCCCGGCGTCCATATCCATAAAAAAAAGTAGCTTAGAAACATTACTACCTATTTACCCTGAATTAGCAACTACAGCTGAATATAATTTTACACGATTAAATAAAATTGTACGCTATTTAAAGCCCAACAATAACAATTACTTTTCTCACTTACCTTGCAATGATTTAGTATTTATTAAATACGTAAAAGATTCAGATTTAAATTGTAAAAAAATAGCTAAAATTGATGCCTTTCAGCAGTTAATTCCAGATTCTTGGTTATCACCAAAAAAAGAAAACGCTCAAATATTTTTAGATTGGTTTGATTCATTAAATTGTTATCAATTAACGTATTCTAAGAATGAAGAAATGCTGAAAACAGTTTCTAAAATATTTGATAATGACTTATAAAGAAACACTTTTTTTATAGCCAAATATTTGACTATTTTTTTAGAGGAAGAAAACAAAAAAGAAATTGAAAACCAACTAAAGACAACTGAAGTAGATTGGGATGCTGTTGTAAAAGCAAGTACTGCTAACTATGTTTTACCTGCTTTGTATTGCAACCCAAAAAGAGCTTATTTTCTAGAATATTTACAATTCAATTTTTTATAAAACTCATAGAAATTGTTTGCTAAAAATAAGGACAAGCAAGAATTGGCAGCAAGGAAAACTGATTCAGTTGATGCTTTAGAAACCTAAATAAAGCTCTTAACTTCATCAAAATCTAAACCGTACTAATTACTAGAATTTATCAAAACAACTGCTCTTTTTCTTCTAAATTATGACTCAATATGCAACTTTAACCGCCCTAGTTACATATCTAATATTAAGTCCACAAAAAGAACAAGCTTTTTCTATAGAAACTCCTTGAACTTAATTCGAATACATCTTTTAATATTATAAAAAAACACCTCAACTTTTAGGTGTTATTTATTTTATATCATATATAAAATAACTAATTTTACATCTCATTAAAAACAAGACCATTAATTGGTTTGAGAACATTATAGAATACCTAATTTTAGAAAATACAACAGCTGATATTCTTAAAATACTAAATAAAAGAATTTCAGCACATTAAATTACAGAAGCTTTCCCTAAAAACTATCTGTTTCTAATGATTAGAGTATTGAATTTGTCTTAAATTTCGAAAGAAATATCCAAAATTGGTTTTACCCCTAAACTATTATCGATGAACCTATTCTAAGAATCTAGAAATGCTAAAAGCTGTTTCTAAAATATTTAATAATGAATTATAAAGAAACACTTTTTTTTGTAGCCAAATGTTTGACTATTTCTTTAGAGGAAGAAAACAAAAAAGAAATTGAAAACCAACTAAAGACAACTGAAATAGATTGGGATGCTGTTGTAAAAGCAAGTACTGCTAACTATGTTTTAACTGCTTTGTATTGCAACCTAAAAAGAGCAAGTTTCCTCCATTATTTGCCAAATGATTTAGTGGACTTCATGATTCGTATTACGGATTTAAATCGTGATAAAAATCAACAAATAATAGAACAAGCTAAAGAAATTAATGAGCTATTATTAGCAAATAATATTACGCCTATTTTCTTAAAAGGAACAGGAAATCTTTTAGAAGGCCTGTATGAAGATATTGCGGAACGTATGGTTGGTGATATTGATTTTCTTTTTTCTAAAGATGATTACCCAAAAGCAATTAAGTTTTATCTAATTTTGGCTATTCACAGTTCAAACTATTATGATTATTTGACTTTCATAGACATTTCCCTAGATTACAAAAAGAAAATAATATCGCAGCTATAGAAATTCATAAAGAACTTTTAATTGAAAAATACACCAATGAATTTAATTTTACAATTGTTAATAAAGATTCTCAAATCATTAATAATACGAATGTGATGAGTTTTGACAATCAATTGGCCTTATCAATTATTGCAACGCAAATTAATGATCATGGTTTTTACTTTAAAAACATTGCTTTAAGAAATGCTTATGATGTTTTTTTACTATCTAAAAAGACCGTTGCAAAAAACGCTTTCAATAAATTCATCAATCTAAAAAACCCATTAAATTGTTTTTTAGCTACTTGTTATGAGGTTTTTAATAAACCTAAATCTTTAAAGTATGTAAATTCGAAAGACATTGAAGCCTATCTAAAAAGTTTTAATCAACTATTGGCTGATGAAAAGTTAAGAAATAAAAGTTACAGGAAAATTAAAAAAACTCTTTTTATATAAGAATAGACTTACTGTTATTTACAAATCAATTTTTGATAAAACTTATAGAAATTGGCTGCTAAAAAGAATGACAGATAAAAATTGGTATCAAGAAAAACTCATTCAGCTTGGACTAAAAAAACCTGAACCAAACTCTTAACTTCGTTAAAGTCTAAACCTCCATAATTATCAGAACTCATTTAGTGAATAAGGATGTTGGTAAAAAACAGCAATTACAATCTCTATCAAACTTAAATTATTAAAATATGGTTTTTCCTCATTGGTGCATTCATAGAAACTAAAAACATCTAATTTTACCTCTGAAGATCACTTAAAACGATATCCTGAAAAATAACATCAACAATAATAAAAAATATAAAATTATAGCAAACAGGTGGGTTTCGCTATGTTATTAACTAAATAGTAATACATCCTAAAAAAAGTACAAGTCTCTTATACCAAAGTTCATAGAACTCGATTCAAACATATATCTTCCGACTATATGTAAACCCCTCAATTTTGAAGCACTTTTTATTTCATATTATTAATAAAAGAGTTACTTTTATTTTCTATGAAAAAGAAAAAAAATACCGAATACAAAATTAGTGAAAACAGAACTATAAATTGTTTTCCATCCCTAAACTGTTATCAGTTATCTTATTCCAAGAGTGAAGAAATGAAAAAAACTGTTTCTAAATTATTTAATAATGACTTATAAAGAAACACTTTTTTTTGTAGCCAAATGTTTGACTATTTCTTTGGAAGAACAAAACAAAAAGGAAATTGAAAACCAACTAAAAACAACTGAAATAGATTGGGATGCTGTTGTAAAAGTAAGTACTGCCAACTTGGTTTTCACTGCTTTGTATTGCAATTTAAAAAGAGCAAACTTTACGCATTTGTTGCCAGAAGAATTGGTAAACTATATGATTCATATTACTGATTTAAATAGAGAACGAAATCAGCAAATAATAAAGCAAGCTAAAGAAATTAATGAGCTATTATTAGCAAATAATATTACGCCTATATTCTTAAAAGGAACAGGTAATTTATTAGAGGATTTGTATACAGATATTGCAGAACGTATGCTTGGGGATATCGACTTTCTTGTTTCTCAGGAAGACTTTAAAAATACTGTAAGGCTTTTAAAAAAAGAGGGATATAGTGCCGAAAATGAAATTTATATGGATTTTCATTGGCATTATCCTAAAATGGTTAAAAAAAATAGAATTGCTGCTGTAGAAGTTCATAAAAATGTTTTAAAGAAACCTTACACTAGTTATCTAGATTACGAAACGCTAATAGAAAATTCGTTATCTGTAAATAACTGTAAAGTGGCTTCTTTTGAGAATCAATCATTAGTCACCATTTTACAAAAACAAATTAATGATAATCTATACTTTTCGAAAACTATTTCTCTGAGAAATCTATATGATAGTTTTTTATTATCAGTTAACATACCCTCAAAAAAAAGAGATTTAAAAAATAAGACGATAAAAAAATACCTTAATAACTATAATATTTGTGCAGCAAAACTGCTAAACTCACCGAAAAGTATAGAATATACAATTAACAACGATGGAACTAAATATTTAGAATCGTATCTCAAAATTATGGCAAACTCTAAAAAAGAACTCAGAAAAATTGCCATCATCAACTCTTATATTAAGATTAAAGACAAAATTAAAATTCTACAATATTCTTTTACAGATGAGGAGTATAAATCATATACTTTTAGACGATTAAAAAACTTTAACTTCTATTTAAAAAATCTTGGGCTCAAGAAGTCTAAATCAAATTCTTAACTTCGTTAAAGTCTAAACCTCCATAATTGCCAGAACTCATTAAAACAACTGCTGTTTTTTCTAAATTTTGATGAAACAAAAAGTTCTTAAATTCTTGGGGGTTTGTATAAATAATTAAATCATCCCTGTCAAAAGCATTGGCTATTTGATCTTCTGTAACTTCTTCTAATTGTTTAATTTGTACTGCATGCGGGGAGTAAAAAACAACTGCTTTATCGGCGGAGTCTAAAGCTCCTTTGTATTCTGCTAAAAACGTTGCATTTAAACTAGAATACGTATGTAGTTCTAAACAAGCTATTACTGTTCTCTCTGAATATTGCTCTTTTACAGCTTTTGTAGTTGCTTCTACTTTACTCGGTGAATGTGCAAAATCTTTAAAGATTACGGTAGCATTACTTTCTGTAATTTTTTCTAAACGCTTACTTGCTCCGTTAAAACTAGCTATCGCCTCATAAAAATCATCTTCATCAACACCCATGTGCTGACAAATCCACTTAGCTCCCGCAAGATTCTGAAGATTGTGTTTTCCAAAAACTTCTAAAGGCAAGTTTCCTTCCGCAGTTTCTAAAAAAGTAATTCCGTTATCAATAAAATGTTTTGGAGTTGAATATGGATATTTTTTAATATGATTTTCTGATGATTCTACCACTTCTTTTACAATTGTATCCTCTTCATTATACACCATTATACCTCCATTTATCATAGAGTCTGTAAAAACCTTAAACTGCTCGACATAGTTCTCAAATGTTGGAAAAACATTAATATGATCCCAAGCAATTCCGCTTAACAAAGCAATATTAGGTTTGTATAAATGAAATTTAGGACGCCTATCTATTGGCGAACTCAAATATTCATCACCTTCTAAAACAATAAAATCGTTTTCTTTTGTTAAGTGCACCATGGTTTCAAAACCTTCTAACTGTGCACCCACCATGTAATCTACCTCTTTTTCATGATAATTTAATACATGTAAAATCATAGAGGTAATTGTAGTTTTTCCATGAGAACCACCAATTACTACCCTCGTTTTATCTTTAGATTGTTCGTATAAAAATTCAGGGTAAGAATATATTTTTAAACCTAATTCTTGCGCTTTTAACAATTCAGGATTGTCCTTTTTAGCATGCATACCCAGAATAATTACATCTAATTCTGATGCTATTTTTTCTGGAAACCAACCAAATTCTATTGGCAATAATCCGTATTTTTCTAAACGAGATTTTGACGGATCATGGATGGTATCATCACTTCCAGAAACCTGGTATCCTTTTTGGTGTAAAGCAATTGCTAAATTGTGCATTGCACTTCCACCAATGGCGATAAAATGAATATTCATAAACTAAAATTATTTAAAAGTAAAAATACAAAAGCTGGCAAGAATATTGATTATATTTAGAACGAAACTCAGTTAAAAATTAGTTTCACTCATGCAAAGCGCTTGTTCACTAATTTTAGTTTGTTAGACAGAACAATTTACATGTGTTTTGATAACTTAAAATTTATTAAATATGAAAAAAACTGCAACCCTGTTATTAATGCTTTTTTTATTCTCTGCAATATCTAACGCACAAGATTCCTTTGACAACCTTTGGTTAGAAGTAGAAAAACTTGATGCTGACAACTTACCTAAATCTGCTTTAGATCGTGTAGATAAGATTTATTTAAAGGCGGAAAAGGAAAAGAACGCTTCACAACTAATAAAATCACTATTATACAAAAGTAAATTCTCTTTAATCTTAGAAGAAGATGCACAACTAAGCATAATTAATAATTTTAAAAAGCATATTTCAAAGAGTACATTCCCTACAAAAAATGTGTTGCAAAATATGTTAGCCAATCTCTACTGGCAATACTTCTCTCAAAATAGATATAAATTTTATAACAGAACAAAAACAGCAGAGAAAGTTGATGCAATCGATTTTAGAACTTGGGATTTAAACACCTTGTTTAAAGAAATACATACCTATTTTAAAGCTTCATTAGAAAGCTCTGAAAAACTTCAGGAAATAAACATTGATGATTTTGCAGCGATTTTATCCCTTCAAAAAAACTCAAAAAAATACAGACCTACTTTATTTGATTTATTAGCAAACAATGCACTAGAGTTTTACAAATCTTCAGAAACTTCTATTACAAGACCCTCATATAAATTCATTTTAGATACCCCTTTATATTTAAATGATCATAACAAGTTTTTACGATTAAAACTTGAAACGAAAGACAGCTTATCATTACAATTTAATGCTTTAAAAATCTATCAAAAATTAGTTCAATTTCATTCGAAACAAAACAATTTATATGCATTGTCGGATACCGACATACAACGTTTAAAATTTGTAGATAAACATGCTACTTTTAAAGATAAAGAAACTATTTTTCTATCTACTTTAGAGTTTTCAAAAGAGCGTTTTAATAAAAATGATATCAGCGGATTGTATGCTTTTGAAATTGCAAAAATCTATAAAGAAAAATCTGAAAACAACACAGCAATTGCTATTTGTGACAAAGTCATTAAAAAATACCCCAAAAGTTTAGGTGCTAAAAACTGTGCTATTCTTAAAAAGAAAATTAAAGCAAAATCGCTCTCTATCATTGTAGAAAAAAACATTCCTACAAACACAAACACAAGAATGTTAGTCAATTATAAAAATATTGACCATCTCTATTTTACTGCTTATAAAATAACGAATGATCAATTTTATAAATTCAACAGACTTTATAAATCCAAAGAAAAAGTCGCATTTATAAATTCACTAAACAAAGTGAATAATTGGAACTCTAAACTTAGAAATGAAAATGATTACTTACCACATAGTACAGAAATAATCCTGCCAAAATTTGACAACGGAAAGTATTTAATTGTTTCTTCTATAAACAAAGATTTAAAGAACGATGAAGTGTTTGGAACAGCGTTTATGCAGGCCACCAATTTAACTTTAATAGAAAACACTTTTGAGGGAAAATACACCTATCAGGTAGTGAATAGAAATACTGGAAAACCCTACAAAAATGCAGAGATTCATTTAAAAAACAATAGCAATAATGAAAACACATTTATCAACAAAAGGTTAACTACAGATAAAAAGGGATTTGCTTCTTTTAAAAGTACAAATTATTATCACAATGTAGCAATTGAGGTAAAAACGAAAAATGATTTTGCCACTTTTAGAAATTATTACATATCTGATTACAGTGGGGTAAATCATGAAAACAAAGAGATTGAAAATAGTATCATAAAGCCTTTTATTTTTACTGATAGAAGTATTTATAGACCTGGACAAACTATTTATTTTAAAGCCATCGTTCTCAAAAAACAGGGCAAAATAGCTACCGTTTTTAAGAATGAATATGTAGAAGCGATTTTATATGATGCAAACAACCAAAAAGTAAAAACTATTGAATTAAAGTTGAATGATTTTGGTTCTGTTGCAGGCGAGTTTGTAATCCCAAACAATGGTTTAACTGGTGAATATTCAATTGAAATTGACGAAAGCTCTAAACACCATAGTAAATTCTATGACACTGAAGATTATGATTTTCTTTTACAATCTCAAAAAATTTCTGTTGAAGAATACAAAAGGCCAAAATTTAAAACTGAATTTAAGCCTGTTACGGAAAGTTATAAGATAAACGATTCTATTACTATAAATGGTTTTTCAAAAGCTTTCTCTGGCGCAAATATTACAGATGCGAAAGTAGTATATCGTGTTCATAGAAAAGTACAATATCCGATTTGGTATTATTGGAGAAAACCAAACCTTACTTCTAGTTCTCAAGAAATTACTTATGGTGAATCCATCACAAATAATAAAGGAGAATTTGAAATCATATTTAAAGCAATTCCAGACGAAAGCGCATTTAAAGAAAACCTACCCATTTTTACATACGAAATTACAGCAGATGTAACAGATGTAAATGGAGAAACTAGAAGCGCTACAACAACAATAAAAGTAGGTTATCATTCTTTGATTGCTACAATTTCTATGGATGATAAAATTGATAAAAGTCAAAAAGAAAATAGCTTAAAAATTGATACAAAAAACTTGAATGGTGAATTTATTGCTGCGAAAGGAAGCCTTAAAATCTACAAACTACAAGCACCAAAAACTCCCTTAAGAAAAAGGCCTTGGGCTGCTCCTGATTACCAAGACATATCAGAAAATACGTTTAGAACATTATTTCCAAATGATCCTTTTACAGATGATGAAAGTGACGAGAATAAGTGGGATAAAGGAGCACTGGTTTTTAGTCAAAATTTTGATACAAACACAGCTAAAAAAATCCAACTAAATACTATTAAAAACTGGCAACCAGGCAAATATATTATACTATTAGAAAGCAAAGATAAATTTGATCAAAAAGTAAAAGATGAAAAAAGATTCTCTGTATTTTCTTCAAAAGAAACAAAAATTGCAGACAACAATTTAATTGTAATTCATACTGATAAAACTATTTATAACGTTGGTGATTTCGCTGAAATTAATATTGGCTCTGCATCAAAAAACATTACAGTTGTTGTACAAATTGAAAAGGATCATAAAATTATAGAAACTTGTTTGGTAAAATTAAACAACGCAACAAAAACTATTAAAATCCCCATAGAAAAGGAAGATATTGGAGGTTTTGCAATCAAATATCACTTCGTAAATTATAATTATTTTGAAAGCGGAAACTTAATAATTAATGTGCCCGAAAAACAAGAAGCCATTGATATTGAAACGAATATTTTTAGAGACAAATTACAACCAGGACAGGATGAAACTTGGAGTTTCACCATTAAAAATGATGAAAATAATGCTGTAACTGCAGAAATTTTAGCTTCTATGTATGATGCTTCTTTAGATGCATTTAAGCCGCATAACTGGCAGTTCGCCCCTACTGCATCAAAACAGACTTATTATTCCTACAATGTGAGTAATGCGTATCGTAGCTTTGGAACCTCTAATTTTAATATTAGAAATCTTCAAAGAGGATATTATGGTTTTTCTACTATTTCTCATACTAATTATAATTGGTTTGGGTTTCGTTTTGGTAGGAATAGAAACTTTATGATTAGAGGTAAAGGAAGTACTTCTAAAACTCCACCACCACCAGCTCCAGAAAAAATAGAAATTGTTGAAAATGAAAACCAGCTTGAAGAAACTGTAATTGAATCTCCAGAAACTGATGAAACAGCGGCTATAGAAGAAGAAGAACTGGACAACCAATTATCGAACATTAAAACACGTAAAAACTTTAAAGAAACAGCCTTCTTTTTCCCGCAACTAAGAACAGATAAAAACGGAAAAGTTAGTTTCTCTTTTACAATACCAGAAGCATTAACAAAATGGAAATTGCAATTATTAGCGCATACTTCAGAATTAAAATCGGCAACAAAAACCTTGCAAACGGTTACTCAAAAAGAATTAATGGTTGTACCCAATGCGCCTCGTTTTTTGCGTGAAGGAGATAAAATTACCTTGAGTGCAAAAATTACCAACTTAACAAACAACCAATTAAATGGTATTGCAAAACTGATTTTAACAGATGCTCTCTCAGGAAAAGAAATCAATATAGATTTAGAAAACACAGATGCAACCAAAAATTTTAAAGTTGATACAAATGGAAACACTAATGTTTCTTGGAATCTATCAATTCCTGAAACTATGCAAGCTGTTCAATATAAAATAGTGGCGAAAGCAGGCGACTTTTCTGACGGAGAACAAGATGTTTTACCGGTTTTATCTAACAAATTACTGGTTACAGAAACGTTACCAATGTGGGTTCGTAGTAATCAAACAAAAACTTTTACGTTAGATAAATTGAAAAAGAACACTTCATCAACATTAAAAAACCATAAGTTAACGCTGGAAATTACATCAAACCCAGTTTGGTATGCCGTTCAATCTTTGCCTTATTTAATGGAATATCCTTACGAATGTGCAGAACAAACATTCTCTAAATATTATGCAAATACTTTGGCAAGTTTTGTTGCAAACTCAAATCCTAAAATTCAAGAAGTTTTTAATGCTTGGAAATCTTCTGATGCTTTACTCTCTAATTTAGAAAAGAATCAAGAATTGAAATCTTTAATTATTCAAGAAACGCCTTGGCTTAGAGATGCGCAATCTGAAACTGAACAAAAGAAACGAATAGCATTATTATTCGATTTGAATAAAATGAAGAATGAACAAGACAAAGCAATCAATAAACTAAAAGATATTCAGATGACTTCTGGCGGTTTTCCTTGGTTTAAAGGAAGTAGATTTGAGAATATTTACATCACCCAACATATTGCTACTGGCTTTGGTCATTTACAGAAATTAGGAGTTCCTAATTTTAACAAATCAACTCAGAACATAATTGAAAAGACTGTCCAATTTTTAGATAAAAAATTATTACAACAATATGAAAAAACATTAAAAAGAGCCGCTGAACTGAAAGACCTTGAGAAAAATAAAAAGAAAGGCGATAGAGCGTATTCTAATTACTTATCAAAAAATAATTTAAGCTATTTCACCATTCATTACTTGTATATGCGCAGTTTTTATAAGGCTATTCCTCTAAATGAAAATTTGCAAAAAGCAATTGATTATTACCAAAACCAAACAATAAGGTATTGGAAAGAATATAATTTATATGCAAAAGGACACATTGCTTTATCATTATTTAGAAGTAATAAAAAGGCGATTGCAAATAAAATTCTAAAATCATTAAAAGAAAATAGTATCACTTCTGATGAATTAGGAATGTATTGGAAATCAAATACTGCTGGTTATTACTATTATCAAGCACCAATAGAAACACAAGCTTTAATGATTGAAACTTTTTCTGAAATAGAAAATGACACAAAAACAATTGATCATCTAAAAGTTTGGTTGCTTAAAAATAAGCAAACAAACCGATGGAAAACGACAAAAGCAACTACAGAAGCTGTTTATGCATTATTATTAAACGGAAGTGATTTTATATCTGTCTCAGAAATGGTAGACCTTAAAATTGGTGCTAAAAATATGAATCTATCAACAATGAAAGACCAAAAACTGGAAGCAGGTACTGGTTATTTTAAGACCTCTTGGAATGGTGATGAAATAACAAAAGAAATGGGAGATGTTACCATTACAAAAAAAGGAAACGGCATTGCTTGGGGAGGTTTGTATTGGCAATATTTTGAAGATTTAGACAAAATAACTTCTGCTAAAACCCCATTAAAATTAAATAAGAAACTATTCTTAAAAGTGAATTCTGATGAGGGAAAAGAGTTGCAAGAAATTACTGATAAAACCCAATTAAAACTTGGTGATTTAATTACAGTGAGAATAACGTTACATTCAGATAGAACTATGGAATTTATTCACATGAAAGATATGAGAGCTTCAGGAGTTGAACCCATAAATGTAATCTCAAAATACAAGTGGCAAGACGGTTTGGGTTATTACGAGAGCACAAAAGATGCAGCAACCAATTTCTTTTTTGACCGTTTACCAAAAGGTATTCATGTCTTTGAGTATGATGTAAGAGTTAATAATATGGGTGATTTTAGCAACGGAATTACCACCATACAAAGTATGTATGCACCTGAATTTAGCAGCCATTCTGAAGGTATCAGAATTTATGTTCAAGAAAAATAATTTAAAATTAAAAAAGTAGTATTCAATTTATTGATTGGTTCTCTATTTTTAATAAATATAAGATATATCTAAGCACAGTAAAATTATGAGTACTCTGTTTTTAGTCGTATTTGATTTTTAAAAGATGAACGATAGCTAAATTAATTTCGTATTTTCGCACAAAATTCACAAAATGGACTTATCCCTTATACCAAATATAAAACATACAAATTCTAACAACTTCTTTTTACTTGCAGGACCTTGTGCCATCGAAAGTGAAGAAATGGCCATGAGAATTGCTGAAAAAGTAATTACAATTACTGATAAATTAGAAATTCCTTATGTTTTTAAGGGAAGTTTTAAAAAAGCAAACAGAAGTAGAATTGATAGTTTTACGGGAATTGGAGATGAAAAAGCATTAAAAATTTTACGTAAAGTTTCTGAAACTTTTAATGTACCCACAGTCACAGACATTCATGAAGTAGCAGATGCAATAAAAGCAGCTGAATATGTAGATGTTTTACAGATTCCTGCTTTTTTAGTTCGTCAAACAGATTTAGTCGTTGCTGCAGCCAAAACAGGTAAAGTTGTCAATTTAAAAAAAGGACAGTTTATGAGTCCGGGTGCAATGAAACACGCAGTACAAAAAGTAAAAGATGCTGGTTCTGATAAAGCTTGGATCACAGATAGAGGTACTATGTTTGGATACCAAGATATGATTGTAGATTTTAGAGGAATTCCTGAGATGCGCAAGTTTGCACCCACAGTTTTAGATGTAACGCATTCTTTACAACAACCAAATCAAGTTGCAGGTGTTACAGGCGGAAGACCAGATATGATAGAAACGATTGCACGAGCTGGCGTTGTAAATAACGTAGATGGTTTATTTATAGAAACGCATTTTGATCCAGCAAATGCAAAAAGTGATGGAGCAAACATGCTACATTTAGACAACTTAGAAGGCTTGTTAACCAATTTAGTTGCCATTAGAAAAACCATTAATAATTTTTAAAAAAATTGTGTTTCTACAGTTATTTTAGATTCAGAAAACTGACTTAAAACAAAATCTGAAAATCATTCAAAAGAAATTATAAAGATTTTAGTTCATTTAAAATATATACTACAGCAGACTTCATTTTTCATATCCGTAGAAGTTAACAAACAATACTAAATAGAATATTTATGTCCGATAATTTTCAACTTAATTTCTCTTTAAAAGGTTTTACAAGTATTTTAATCGGAGCGTATCTTTTTATTGCAGGATATTTGTTAGAAGCCATCTTAAATAACGTAACACCTTTAGAAACACTATCTCCAAAAGCAAAAGAAATTTGCACTATAACGATTGTTTTTGCATTTTTTCTATTGGCTTCATTCACCTTATTTTATATGGGAAAAAGGAATGCTTCTCAATTAAAAATAAATCTGTGGAATGATAAAACAAAAGCTGCTGTAAAAAAATATAGCAGCGTAAGTGCTGTTATTTTAATCTCTCTCATCGTTTTGATGAATCTAGAATTAACAAACTACCTCGCTCCTACTTTTCTTGTTTTTTACGGAACTTTATTATTTCTATTCAAACATAAAGAAAGAAAAAACCTACTAGTTCTATCTGGTTTAAGTTTGCTTTTAGCAATTATGTGCTTCTTAATTCCTACTTATTGGTCTTCTTCTCTTTCTATCTTAGGAATTGCTCATGTTGCTTACGGAGTTGTTATTAAAGAGTATAGAGCGAAGGAATTAAATCTTAGAAACAAATTAAATTCTGAAATTTAGTAAGCTCTAAAATTGACTTCTAATCTTTCTAACAATATCCTCTAAGCCGTTTAACTGAAGTTCATAAACCAACCCCATTTGTTGACCAAGTTTACCTTTCGGAAAACCTTTCGTTTTATACCAAACAATATAATGTTCAGGCAAATCAATTAAGAAAGTACCTTTGTACTTGCCAAAAGGCATTTTCATTTTTGCTAAATCGATAAGAATCTGTTTATCTTGAATCATTATTCTTTGCCGTCAATATAATCCTGTAAATAAGAAAAACGTTCTGTTAATTTACCGTTCTCGGTCATTTTTGCACGTTGTAAAACCCCGTCTTTATCATTGTTGAAAAAAGCAGGAATTACATTTTCTAAAAACATTTCTCCAAAACCTTCACTTGCATCTTTTGGTAACTCACAAGGTAAATTATCCACTGCCATTACAACAATAGCATTGTCGTCTTTAAAATCGACCTCAGATGCTGTTTCTGGATGATAACCATAAATAGGATCTGCAATTGTTGATGCCTTTAAAGTTGATGCAACAGGACCATCTACATCACAAGAAATATCTGCTACAAACTTTATATTGAATTCTTTTGATTTGGCATTTTCTCTTGTAAATAAATAAGGTGCTCCATTGCCATAAAAGTGACCCGCAATAAAGAAATCTGTTACCGCAGCAAAACGCATAAAATCTGATTCATAGTTTTCTGGATGCTTATAAAAATCTTTATTATCCTTTACTATATTGTCTTTGCGTTTGTTATAGTCTAAAACATCTGCCAAACAATAAACCGGTTCACTAAATGCATTGTTTAGATATTCATCTACAGAAACCTGTTTCATGTTCATGGCGTCTAACATTTCTTTTGCGCCATAAGCGACTTTACCATTTCCTGTTAGAAGAATTTTAAAGTTTGGCACTTTTATTTTATTCAATTCAGCAATTAAATCTTGCTGACTGTCTAAATTTTCAGCTTTTGGTAAATTAAAAGTTTGATTTTTTAAACCGATTGCCCTAAAACCATTATATGCACCAACAATACCGGCATAACGTCCAAAACCAATTAAACGCATTCCGTTTTCACGAACAATAGTTTCATGATCATATAATTCTATATTTTTTTCTAGAATTGCCAACAACAACTTTCTGTTGTACGGTTGTTTTTTTATGGTATGACTAAAGAAAAAATACTTTTTATTACTGATTAAAGCATCAATGGGCACTTCTTTTACTCCCAACAAAACATCACAATCTGACATATTTTCGGTAACATTTAAACCTACATCTTTATATGCTTGATCTGGAAAGATTCGAATATCTGATGATTCCACTTTAATAGTAGCTTTCGAGAATTTTTCTTTGAATTCTTGTAATTTTTCTGGTGAAAAAACGACTCTCCTATCCGGTGGATTTTTACGCTCTTTAATGATTCCGAACTTCATAATATGCTAGGGTATAATATTTGCTCGAAGATATTAGAATTTATTATGCTAAGCAACTGTATTTTTTATACTTTTGCAAACTGCGTTAAGGATTGAAGTGACATCCTTTTTAATTTTTTCTATTAAAAAGATATAACGGAAAGCCTGACTTTAGCTTTACATGTTTTTAAAGCAAAGTAACGCCCAAATTGTTAAAAACTGGGGACGACTGGTTTTGACAGCGAGGACAGTAAATTGGTAAGCATACCGAGTTATGAAATAACACTCGTTAAACCTAATTTCAACTTTTTAAACGGCGAAGATAACTACGCTTTAGCTGCTTAATCCGAATCATAGTAGGATTGGCCTCGGCACACTAGGTGTGCAAGCTTTATGTCCACGAACAGCCTTGATTTACGGCGTTTCACTTTTGGGCATCGTAAAAGTAAATATAGAAAATCTGGTACTTTGACAGGTTTTTGAAACTAAAGAAGATAAGCTAAAAGCAGGTTGTTCTTAACCAACTTTTAGTCGAAAATTAAGAAAGAACTATGTATGTAGAAAGCTTTTTGGCTGCTTGTTTGGACCCGAGTTCGATTCTCGGCGTCTCCACTTTATAAAACCTCAACTAATTGTTAATCAATTGATTGAGGTTTTTTCTAGTTAACTATTAGTCAACATTCTTAAAATAAGTTACAAAAAGTTGATTTCATTAAAACTAATAACTAGCAGATAGAAATTTTGTATTTACGTTAAATGCTATGAGTTAATTTTTGTTTTTATAAATATTGTATTTTACTATTAAAAGTACTCAAATACACGTTCAGTTATTGAAATAGGAGTTTCTTTATTAAATTCTATTTTTTTAGTCCAATTCTCTTTTTCGTCAAATTCATATTTATAAATGTCTCTTATATCAAAACTACCATCTAAATTGTATTTGCTCTCTTCAACTTATTTCCCTTGTCATCATATTTATAAAGTGAGCTTATAATCAAGACTACCAACTGAATTGTATGATGTTCCCTTCAACTTTATTTCCCTTGTCATCATATTTATAAGTGTACTTATATAAAAGATTACCTTCAACTTTATTTCCCTTGTCATCATATTTATAAATGTTGTACTTATGAATGTAATAGATCCATTCAACTTTATTTCCCTTGTCATCATATTTAAAAGTCCATTTATAAGTAAGACTACCATCTGAATTGTATTTGTTCTCTTCAACTTCATTTCCCTTGTCATCATATTCAAAAGTGTACTTATAATCTAGACTACCGTATGAATTGTATCGTTCTTCAACTTTATTTCCCTTGTCATCATATTTAAAAGTCCATTTATAATTAAGACTACCATCTGAATTGTATTTGGTATTTTCAACTTTATTTCCCTTGTCATCATATTTATAAATGAGCTTATAATCAAGACTACCATCTGAATTGTATTTGTCACTTTCAACTTTATTTCCCTTGTCATCATATTTATAAGTATGCTCATTTTTTAAAATACCTTTCTCTATTTTACCAAAACGACTTTCAGCTTTATATTCAGATTCAGTCAAGGATTTAACCTTACCATTTAAATTAGATTTTGTTAAATCTGTTTCTTTTTTTTGATTGGTACAGCTAAATACTGCACATAATACAATTACTAGTAATGATATTTTTTTCATAGTTATTTTTTTCAATTTTTACGCCCCTAACATATTTTCAATATCAGATTTCGATTTAGGAATTTTATTAATGTTATCAGTTATAAATTGCCAATCTTCTTTAAGAATATCTATTTGTTTTTTAAGTTCTCCTTTTTTAAGCTCAAACTCTTTTAACAATTTTGCTTCTTCATTCTTAACATCTTCCATTCCTTTATTATCCCCAATTGAGGCTGTTCCTTTTAAATAAATAAAAACATTACCAGTTGCACCCATTTCTCTGAAATCTGATTCAAACTTAAAAATCATATTACATTCTGGATAAACGGAAACAGTTTTCTTTAAAAATTCTATTTTCACTTCATTTAAAGCATTTTCTTGTGCATTATTGTTTGCCCAAACATTATCTGAAGCTTGTTCAATTGCATAACCAATAATTCCATTTTCAAATCTATTACCAGTAGACGCTGTATTAAACCTTTTTACCATACCAATATCTACCATACCTATTGGTCTTGCTTCAAAAGGCTCAATATTAAAAATTGTAATTTTACTTGTTTTAAGTTCTAATATTTTTTGTTTAACTTCTTCTTGACCATTTTTATTAAAATCAATTAACTCATTCTTTTTTTTGTTCAAAAACGAGGACTTAGTACTTCTGTAATCAAAAATTAATTGATAAATACCGCTAGTCTCTTTAAAATCTTTTTTTGACCAATTGTCTTTTTTAAACTTAGCTGGCACTAAGCTATTCATTTTTTCCACTTGAGTTGCAGATAACAATACTTCTTTTCCAAACATAGTTTTTTTTATTTCAAATGTAATTAAATTAAATTCATTTAAGACATTCATTCTAAACCACTATAATTAATCAAAACCTCAACAAATTAGAAAATAATTGCAGTAAATGATAGCTCTTTTAAACCGTTAACTATTAGTAGATTTTACTTTATATTTGAAAATAACTTAAACTAAAATAAAATGAAAAACATCAAAGACATTACATTATTAGCTTTTGCAGTAATTGGATTTTACACAATCATAACTGCATTTACAACTACAGAATCAAATCAACCTCAACAAGTTTACGGAACTCCAGAAAGCCACGTTTGGGAAATGAATATGCACAATGAAAAAGCATACTTTCAGCAATAAACAAAGTTACAGGAGAGGTTATATTTTACGATAGAATTTTAAAGGGAGATAAAACGTACGTTGGAGCAACATATAAAATCAGAAAGACGATAAACTAGTAATTTACAGGAGTGTTTTAAGTGAATGCTATTTTGTACAATTTCACTTCAATAACAAAAATGGTAAATGAAACTTCTAACGATGATTGGTAAGACTTATTACTGATTTTATTGAATTGGAATACTAACAATACTCATAATTCAAATTACGTTGAATTTGTAAAACGCCATTACTACGCTTAATAACTATTCATATTACGTAATCCCTCTTCATCTTCTTTTCTATTTTATAATCTTATTTTCTCTATTATTATATTATCTATTATTATTTTATCTACTCTTATCTTATAGCATTGCGAACGCTATGCGAACGCATAAATTTTAAATTTGAAATAAAATGAAAAACACATACATTATTATATTATTTACAATATTGATAACAGCTTGTTCAGACTCTAACATAGAGCGTATTAAAAGAATTAACGATTTAGAAAAAAACAGGTTTATTGGTAAAATAAACTTTATAGAAACTACAAATTATGAAGTAGTTGAACATAAGTTTGGTAAGCCAATATTTGAAAAAAGGTACTCCAAAAAGGATTTGTATAATAATTTTGGGTATAGAACTAAATATAATTTCATTTATACAAGTAAATACGCAAATAGCCTAGATTCAACATTAATAAGTTATCACGAACCAAGTATAGGTTTAGTGTCTAGGATAATCAAGCATAATGAAACGGACTATCCAGAATTTAATGAGAAAAGTATACTTACATCATCTCAGATATTTACAATAGATTCTATTTCGAATAAAATAACATCTTCAGAAACTATTGATGTAACAAATGGAGAATCTTATTTCAACAAAAGCAATAAATTATCTGATTTAAAAAGAAAGCCAGAAATAATAAAGAGTTATAAGTATAATCATAATGAAGATAGAGTATCTTCTTATGAAAAAAATTCTCTAAAGGAGTTAGAAATTATTAATTACGATACAAAAGGAAGAATAATAAAAAATGTTAAATACGATAAAGCTGGTAACGAGACTTATGGTAATTATCGTAATTACATTAAAGATGTAATTGCAAGAGATTCCACTGTCAATAAAAGTGGTAAAGAAACGACAGTTACTAATTTTGATTCCTTTGGTAGAGTCAAAAGTATAAATTCAAATAAAATCTCGTATAATTTAAAATACCAATATGACAATGATAATATTAACTCGTCATTCAACATATTCGAAGTGTCAAGAAAAGACTCAACTACAATTAAAAAGAAAAGAATTGAAATTACTGTTGATGAAATTGGGAATGTATTAGAAAAAGTAAAAACAAATTTAGATTCCAAAAAGATTATTGAAAAAACAATTTATAAATACAAGTATTATTAACAACTAAAAAAAAGGAGTAACAATTAAGCTACTCCTTTCAAAACCTATTAGATTAAATACTAATTACCATAACGTCTATTTGCACTTGCTCGTGCTTTATCAGACTTCTCGGTTATCTCTTTAATCGATAATAGAACTCTTCTATTATACAATATACCATCTTGCATCGCAAACAAATCAAAGTCGTTTAAAACCGAATTAATCACATCTCTATCATAATTAATACTAAATGCAATAAAGTCTAAATCATACTCTAGTTTGCCATTATTTTGATAAAGCAATTCAATTACTTTAAAAAAAATACCATAACCAACTATTGGAAATTTAAAATCTAACCTCTGCATCTTCTGGTCATTGCAAGTATAAAAATCGTGTTTAAACCAATGCTTCTGAATCTTAGACATAAAAATCAAATTTTAGCTGATTATCCTCTGGAAATAAATCTGCATCAGCAGTGTATTCTCCTACAAAAGGATAACCAGAAATAGTACATCTTCTTTTACGAATACAAACTACGGACCCCTTTTCCTCGAACTTATCTACATACCTGAATTAGTGAACTTGTTAAGGGAAAAAAGTTTTGTTTTGATACTAGTATCGATAAAGATATAAAGGCTGTTGATCCTGTAAACACAAAATTTATTGCTGATACGGACACTGGTTATAGAAAATCAAAATTATATATAGAAACTCATATCCGTAACTCTACTATTTTTTCAGATAAAATTGCAGTTGCAAGGCTTTAAACAAATTTGCTAATGGAATAGTCTGTTTCTCTAACATAAAATTGTTGCATAAAAAAGGCGACAAAAATGCCGCCTTTTTAGTAAGAAAGTTTGAAAAGCTCGAACTGCACGCACGTTGTTTGTGTTGTTCTTATTGTTGTTGTTCTGATTACCATTGTTGAAATTCTGTTTCCACGCGTTATTGTTATCGTTCTCCGTAGAACTCCAGTAGTAATGCAACACCTTAATTTTTGAACCATTACCGAATGGTAAGGAGCACTATTCTGCTAAATAGTATCCTATATAGCTAAGGTGCCTTTTCAAAATAAACGCACACTTGGTAAAACCTTGGTCTTACACAATTCTGGCGTTAGAAGTAGTACTGTTTTTCCAGCCTACAACTTGCTTTCCTATACTATTCATTAGGTCTGCCAAAACACTCTGCCGTTTTATAGACACGAGTTTTAAATCTACACAAACCCTAATTTCTAATTTTAATATTTCAAAGTTATCTAAAAACTCGTTTAAAAAAGTTGTTTTTTCTTGTGCTCTATTAGCACGGTAAATACAGCGCATTAATACCAATACATCGCGCTCCATATCTCTACCCAAACTATACTTGTATTCTTTGGGGAAATTTTTGGTACTTACAAAAATTTCTAACACCAACTTATACGTATCTCTGTATACAGGAAGCTCTGTGTGTAATGCCATTTTTATGAAAATTAAAAACCGACCGCTTACGCGGTATAGTTTTAAATAATTAAATTGATAAATAACTAAAAAGCTCGAACTGCACGCACGTAGTATGCGCTGAACTTATTGGCGTTGTCCTGACTACCATTGAAGAAACTCTGTTTCCACGCGTCAAAGTTAACGTACTCCGTAGAACTCCAGTAGGAACTACTAGAAAAATTTCCAACATTTCCAAGTCCCAAAGCATTTCCTTGTCCTATATTTTCATACATTAGGTTTAATTCATATTTTGAGGGTAGATACCAATCTCCATATGCTGTACCACCTTCAGAAATTATTAATTCATTACAAAGGCGAGCGGCATAATTATCACCATCATCTCCAATAGCCACTTGAGCTGCAATAATTATTGAAGTATTTGCTTTTCCTGCATAGATTCCATCTCCTTTGGCTTGAGTAAAACCAAATGTTCCTGCATACCATCTTATCCCTGTACTTTGATCACCTGGTGCAGCTATCAACCCATGACAGCCCGATGCATCTAAATAGAAAATAATACCGCCTTGGTAAGTGTCACCTATGGAAAGACCGCAAGTCGAAGTCACACTTTCTGCTGTTTTAGCATGCAAAGCATAAGGCACACTTAATAACTGGCTGGTGCCTGTTATGGTGTAACTGCTTCCTCCTGTTGGGTCGGTTTCTGTTTTTATAAAATAGCTGTCTGTAGACCAATCTATAGTCGTGAAATCACCACTTACTACAGTTCCTGTGCCAATTTCTAATGTTACTAAACCGTTAACATTGGTTGTAGGTGTTTGGGTTTCTACATATACTGCTGTACCTGTTGCTGTGGTTTGTAAAATGCTTATTTGCATTCCTACAGGTTGGCTTGATACTAAATTATCGCCACTGTCTCTTACAACAGCTTGGTAACTCATTTTTTCCGGCGTTTGGGCAAAAGTGCTTGCAGTCATCAATAGTACTGCTATAAATGTGTATAATTTTTTCATAATAGGTTAATGTTATTTTTTAATAATTTTAAAGGTTTTTAGTTCTTGGTTGTTTTGGTTTACTTTAAGGATATACATGCCTAAAGCCAAACTTTGCATACTAATTTGTGTATCTGCATTGGTAATACTGCCATTAGCGATAACCTTTCCATTTACATCAATAAGTTTATAACTTAAATTATCGAGCGCACTGTCCGAAATTTTTAAAGTGATGTAATCTGACGTTGGATTTGGATAAGTCACAGCTGTTAGATTAACAGTTGTCAATTCTGGATTACTTAATGTAAATAGCTCGATACTTTGTTGCACACCTTGCGTAACAGTACCACTACTTCCAGAATTAATTGTGTACACTAATTGACCAACAGAATAACTTGAAGAACCAGCAACTCCTGTGGCTTGGCCTCCTGATGCGGGTAGGGTTTGTTGTGCTTGAATGGTGAAAACAGCACATAACATACATGCCGTGAAAACAGTTACTTTCATTGGGTCTTTTTAAAAGATGTCGCCTTTTTTCAACCCAAATGGAGAGTGAAGAAAATTAACTAGTCTAGGTTAAAATTGTCTCAATATACTGAAAAATTTAATTAACCCGCACTACGCATAGCCGATACCGTTGTGCTCAATTAAGAAAAAATGAAAAAACAAATTGAATATGCTGGGTTCTGGAAAAGATTTGCGGCAAAAATTATAGATGCCTGGAAAAAATGAGGATTACATTTTGTTTAATTCACTCAAATCCTCCCCAAAAAAGTTGGATTTCACTCCCCTCTGCTCCAAAATTATTCTTGGAAATAACTTTTTATCCTTAAAGATAATTTAGCATGCAATTTTTTAATCACGAAACCCAAAACCCCATATAAGACTTGTAGAGAATAAAGGTATGATTAATCCGTTGAATCTATATATAAATCGAGCTCATCAAAATTAATAGCCTTTAATTTTTTTAAGTAATCAACAACCTCATCTGTAGTAGAAAATGGACCATGATGTCCAGCATCTCCATAATTATCTGTGTCTTGTATTTCGGGGCAATTAATTACTTTTTGAAGTTTGAATTCACCACTATCATCTTGATATTCAGTAAACACAAAGTTTTCAAAATTCATTTCATTTTTTATTGTTTCTGTTACTTCATGTTCTCCGTCTCCTTCGTCAGAAAATTGAATTGTGAGTTCCAGAGCTTCAAATGTATTGTCATCAATATCAAGGAATTCAGATTTTTCCATAGCAATCCAAATTTTACCATCAATATTTGACTCAATTTCATTTACTTCTACTGGCTTTGATTGGGTCAAAGGATCACTTATTTTATGTGGTTGATTGTCCAAATTAAAGGAGGTTGCTCCATCAAACATACGGGACATATCTTTTACACTGGAAACATCCCAATTTTTAAGAGGTTGATTAAAAGCTTTAGCTTCTTCAAACATACTGGACATATCTTTGACACTGAAACATCCCAATTTTTAAGAGGTTGATTAAAAGATTTGGCACCATTAAACATACGGGACATATCTTTTACACTGGAAACATCCCATTGCTCTAAAGATTGGTTGAAATTACTTGCACCCCAAAACATTCCTGACATATCAACAACTTTGGAAACATTCCATTTTCCAATAGGCTGATTAAACATATTATTTTCGGTTCCAAACATTGCACTCATATTAGTAACATTAGAAGTATTCCAATTTCCAATGGGTTGGTTGAATAAATTTGGGCCCCAAAACATACAGTACATATTAATGACCTTTGAAACATCCCATTTTCCAATGGATTGATTGAACGAACTGGCATGATTAAACATATTATCCATGGTTTCAACGTTACTCACATCCCAATTGCTAATATCCTTGTTAAAAGATTCAGCATAAGCAAACATCATTGACATGTTTTTTACATTACTAACATCCCAATTTCCAATAGGTTGATTAAAAGATTTGGCACCATTAAACATCTGATCCATGTTTTCAACGTTACTCACATCCCAATTGTTAATATCCTTGTTAAAAGATGCAGCATTTAGAAACATCATTGACATGTTTTTTACATTACTAACATCCCAATTACTTAAATCTTCATTAAAATCTGGATTTTGAAACCAATATGGTGATCTAGGGTTAATGTAAAACAATTTACTCATGTTTGTGACTTTTGAAGTATCCCATTTAGAAATATGTCCATATTCTTTAAGAGCAAAATTTTTATTAATAAGCCAATCCTGGACTCCTTTTTTTAAAGTTTTATTATTAAATTTCATTTAGTTCTAATTTTAATGTTTTCATCTATTTTAATTATCCTTTCACCCTCGTATTATGTTTGTAAATACAATTTATTGCAATATAAAACTAATAAAATAAATTCAAATCCGCGCCAAAATAGTTCGATTTCACTCCCTTTGGCTCCACTATTTTATTCCGGAATAATTATTTGTTGTCAGCTTATATACTTAAGTAAAATTCGTTTTTCTTCAAATTGATTATCCGTTAATATGAACTCTTTTGCGATACTTTGCCCTGCAAGACTAAAACCTGATGACTCAAAAACGTGGAGAGTATCTTTGTCTACTTCAAAAAAATAGATGCTAATGCTAAAAGAAGAATCGATTAAGGTTTCCCAATTTTTTAAGTTAGGTCTTCTTCTTGGCTTTTCAGGATGATGTTTATTAGGTCTAAAACGCCAATCGAAAAGACCAATTTTAGTGATCCTGTGCATATCATCAGCTTTGTATTGTTTTAACCAAAGCTTCATAACTGGATTGGGTTACGACAAGTCAAACGACCGAGTTCGAACCCCAAAAGTGAATGCGATTTTTCGCTCAATTCCCATTTTAACGAAGGAAATATCAAACATAAAAAATGGAGAACCGATTCCTGTGAATCAATTCTCCGATTTAGTGACCCAAACTTACGAAAGTTCGAACTTTTTGAAGGGTTTTTCGGATGATTTGAATTTGTTACTTAATAGTTAATTTATGGTTTTAAACTTCTTTTATTAATCAAATATCTACTATAAACCACTTCTTAAAACAATCAAAAGCATAAATATCTGTAGCTTCAGTAATATTCTTATTTTTTAAATCTTCAGGAGCAGCATAGGGTCTAGTAACCATCCATTTTTTGAAGCCATTTTTAATTTGCTTTAATGAAGGCTCAATATCAATTAGCCAGAGTTTGTTTTCAGCGTAAATGATGTTTTTTCGATTAATATCTCCATGAACAAAACCAATAGAGTGCAAAGTATCTATTGTTGCTTCTATATCCGTAAGAAGTTTTTCTCTTTTACTTGCGGGGATGTCGTTTAATTTGCCTGTCTTTTTTAAATAATTTTGTTTTACAATTATTTCATCTTTTTCAACAGTTACAACAGTGGGTGGAATGTTCAAACTATAATCTACAAATGAATTAATAATGGAAACCCTTTTTAAGATTTGATTGTAATCATCCTTTAAGATTCCCTTTTTATATATCTTGATGAAAAAATTTGTCTTAGAGTCAAGGAATTTGATTCTTCCGAGTTGATTCAGTTTTTTATTTTTTTTAGTGATCAATTCCATAAAATATATTTATATAAAACTACTGATATATTCTTGATATAAAGTTATCATAAAACAAAAATTGGCTCCAAAAACGAATACTTACCCTCTTCAATATTAAGACCTTTTTTTTCTTTTACTAAATGGTTCCAATTAAAAGTAATATCAATCAAAGATTTAATTTTTTCTTTATAATCCTCACTCAATGGTAGGTTTACTCCTTCTGGATAACGCATTCCATCATGCGTCAAAAACTCTTTATTCTTTTTATAATTCCCTTCCTTTATATAACCTTTTTCGTTTGTTGCACATATAAAAACACCAATATCAATTTTTTTATTTTTAACTAACCACGTAAGCCTCTTTATATCATGTATTATTTTTGGGCGAACTTGTGTATGACCTGAACCATTCTTTTCTTTTTTCGGAAATTTAAACTCAAATCCAACTTTAGTTATCTTATTATTGTCTTTAAAATAAACAAATAAATCAAGAAATTTTCCATCAGAGAAATCTTGAAACAATTGTACTTCAAAGTCAAATTTTTCAACACTTTTTGGATATTCCTTAAATAGTTGCAAAGCAAAATTAAACATAAAAGTATTTTCTGAAGAAAATCTTATTTTATCTTCATTCAAGCATTTGTCTAAAATTTTCCAAACAGCAATAATTTTATCCTTTATTTCATTTTGATATTTTGTTGTTTCTTTCATATACAAGTAATCTCTAATGAATCTCCGAAGTAATCATCATCATGGTGATATACATCAACAACATTATTTAAGTTTTGAATTTTTGTAATTAAACTTTGGCTAATATCAAATTCATATGCATTTTTGTTATTTTCATTATATAGATTATAACACTTATCAATAATTATTTTTTTAATTGTACCACGCTCGATAACTTCCAACAGACTTAATGTAAGCTCATTACTAAAACTGAATTGATGAAAACGAAGTTCCTTTAATTTTAGATTATCGAGCTGCTTAAATGAATTTAAAGGATGATTATGATAAACATTTCCGTTACTATTTCTCCATCCAGACATTTCTAAAAAAGATAGCTTTTCTAATTCTTCAATACCAGACAGTGAGTCACACCCGCATTGCAATTTTAACTTCTCAATACTTTGAAATTTTTTTATAAAATTAATAGTAAGGAAATTTCCAGAAATAGATAACTCTGTGAGTGATGGTAAGTTATTCAGCTTAGTGAAATCTGTATCATCACAGTCGATCAAACTTAATTTAGTTAAGGAAGATTTACTATTCAAGATTTCAATACCCTCAATGCGAGATGCCTCAATTTCCAATTCTGAAACAGGTAATGCCGCAATGTAGTTTATATCAATAATTTTTCCTGGACGATTTATCTTCATAAACTATTTTATTAATAATTATCATAGTAATCCTTCTTCAACACCTATATTGTTATCTGTAATCCAATCATAGTTTAACTTATCAAAATAAGGCTTTGTGTCCTCCACTAGATAACGAGAACTATTTATAGCCAGTATTAATTGCATACCCATCATTTCCTCGTTATTCACAATGTGTTTTACATTATCGTTATCTAAATCATACCTACTTATATTTGTAATCTGTGCAATATCAAAATCCCAAATATCTCCAAATTCTGCATAAGGATTGTGTTCTAGAGCATTCATTACTATATTTTTATCATTCTTAAATTCTTTCATAACATACCCGTAATTACCCATCTTTTCTGCGAACTCTAGATTCTCTTTAATACGATTACTAGCGAATTCTAAAATATCCCCATGGAAACTATTGTCAGAAGATTCACTCTTATATTGTAAAAGTGCTAATACAAGACAATTAATTATTTGATCATCATCCTTTAATCCTTCGGATAAGTGTTTAAAACAATTATAATCTTGTTTAATCGCTATTTCAGCTAAAACCTTATCATTTTTAAAATTATCTGGTAAAAATTCCATCAATTTGGGATATTTCATCAATACTTTTTCGATATATTCTATATTTTTATATATTTCTGGAATAGTTAGTACTATATATTCCATTATACTTGGCGCATTATTATAAGTAGGCTTAGCATTAACAGCTGCATTTAGCACTTCTTCATTGGCTAGTAATTTTATATCTAAATTTTTAAAAACGTCAGATTCAAGGTCTCCCAAATAAGTTACAATACTTTTTGCTCCTTCAATGGTATTTATTTTTCTGAGTGTTTGAGCAGTAGTTTCTTCGTTTTTCCCGAACCATCTCTTCTGATCACGTGTTATAAAGGATAGAAATATTATTAAATCTTTTTCATCCAAATCTGAGTAATTCTTGCTTTCCAATTTTGACCAAAACGATATTATTTGCTTATTTGATTGTATGCTTTTTGGAAGATATTCAAAAAAAGAAAGGTCTTTTGATATTATCTGCTTGCAAATGTCTATATCTTGAGTGATAATTGATGGTGCATTTTCAACCATTAAAGGCAGTAACTTTCTAGAAGCAAAACTCGTGTCTTTGAGAGCTTCTGTAAAAATTAATAAATCTTCCTTTAAGTTCTTAGGCAAATCTTGATATAAACTACAATCCATAGCAATAGCTTTAGTAACTATATCATGATCTTTCTTCAATTTATCCCCTAAAATACTGAATGCTCTAAACTTACTGCCATCTCTTCTATAAATTTTATTTGGTAGGCTTAGGATAAAATCTTTGTCAGACAAAAGACTCTTGTCTGCAAACTCAAGCGCATCAGGTAAATTATTTACTGCAATGCTTACTATCTCTTTATCTTTTCTAAACTTGTCTGCAAAATACTGCAACGAATTTCCTGATGAGGCAACAGCAACTCGTGCTATTTCAAAATCACTCAAGAATGATTTATCAGCATACTTCATTGCTTCATTAGCAGTTAAAGCTTCAAATGGTAGAACAGGTACAATAGCGGCCAAAACAACCTCACGATCTTTTTTCAATTCATCCGATGCATACTTCAAATTATTTCCATTCTTTTCTACTGCACTTAATACTATGTCCTTGTTTTTGCAAATTTCTTTTGGAAAGTATTTTAATACAGGTTCATAGTGGCTTCCACAATTTTGAATAATTGCTTTTGCAAAATTCTTGCTATTTAGTATTTTTTCAGATGCGAGTTCTAAAAAAACTTGCTTAAAATCAGACAAAGATTCTGCTATTTTCATAAAAAAACTTAAGTTATCTTTAAATTCTTCAGGAAAAAATTGTTTAATTATATCGTCACTACCAAATCCACCTGCTCCTCCTTTTGCAAATTGAATAAATATGTTTTCATCATAATTACTAGTAAGATTGCCTTCCCTGTCTAAAAGTTTAAAGTCATCTTCTTGGAGATATAATAAATCTTCTTCATCTTTTAAAGCAAAAAGTACTTTTGCTACTCTTTCAACATTGAATTCTATTAATGGTGATATATTTTCGTTGTTTGTTTTTTCCATTTTAATTATTTGATTAGTTAACTTTATCTTTTATTTTCAAAATCAAACCTTCTCCCACCCCTTCTTTACATTCTCTAATACCTCTGCAGCAAAAATCTGTCATCGCCAGAACATCCAAGAATTAATATAGCGAAGAGTAATAGTAGTTTTTTCATAGTGTTTAATTACTTAAGACCAAATATAAAAAATATTACTTAATTTCAAACTTTCATCCAGTTGGCGGCATGATTGTGTTAATCATATTATTCGGTGAACGCCTAACAAAATATCAAATTTTAGGGGTGGTGAGTTCAATTATTGTTTGTTTATTGATTTTTATCAATTAGTCTAAATTTAAACATCAATTTTATACAAATCCTCCCCAAAATAGTTCGATTTTACTCCCCTCTGCTCCACTTTAAAAAACCTCAATAAGCTAATAATGAGCGAGTTGAGGTTTTATTATTTTAAATATCGTACGATTATTGTACGATTAAATTATTTTAGTCTTATTTCCATAAGAATTTTAGTGAAAAAAAAGTTGTTTTTTAGGCTTCATTTCGTGCATTTGGTACATTATAAACATTCTTCGGTTTAACTCAATTAAATTATCGTCTAATATTTCTGCAATAGTCTGCTCTACTTTTGTTGATATTTTATTGGCACTTCCTTTTGGTCTGCCCTCTAAATTTTGCTTTCCTTTAAAACTCATCTTATTTTATAGTTGTTTACTATGGTATTTAATAATATTACGTCAAATGCACGGTTTATTTGCATTTATATATAGCTAAAAGCTAAATATTTTATCCTTGTATGATAGAGAGGATTATGGTATTAATACTTTTTCACCAAAATATAATAAAGGGTGTTTTGAAGCAAACGAAACTGACGAGGTTTGTGATTATTCTCCTTGTTTTTTTTGGAGTAGGTTCAGTTAACTATGATTGTGATAGCGAGATTTACTTAAGCACTGGTGAAATATTTCAGCAAGGAGAAAAAATAGACAATATGGAAGATTTTTACGGATGTATTGATGAAGACGAAACATGGGTTATTGGGTGTCATGTATGAAATAATTTTCAAGATAAATAGGAACACCTAATACATATTTATAATGTATTCTAACTTTGAAAAAAACTAAATCCTCTAATTAATCTGTTTGATAGTATATTTAAATTTACCAAATTCAAATGTATCTCCCTCTCCTTTAAATCTTAATAATTTTCCTAAAGTAGAATCAAATAATGTTAAAGAATACCCTTCCTCAAATTTAATATCATCGTCTCTTGAGTCTGTTAATATTTTTTTTTGAAGAATTTTTCCATCACTCGACTCAAATACTATTTTTGAATTTAAATCTGCTACTTTTATACCATTCTCCTTTGAGTTACGCCAATCTACAAAACTATCAAATCCACCAATGAATAATAATTTTCCATTTTCCCAATGTCCTATTTTGTATGGGATACCTCCTTGTGGATGATGTATAATAATTCCGTTATACTCAAAATTAGCCCCTAAATACCTGTAAGTTCCTCTATTAATCCATTCTAAAACAGGAAATATATCTGACATCCCTCTATTCCATCTATTATAACTGTATGCTGCAACATTTTTTATAGAAAAAAGCTTATTAGATTCAAAAAAAGCCCTCAATTCTGAATGGGAATAGATTTGACTTTCATTAAAGTTGGCATTTAGTTCACTTAATTTTCTATTGTCTATCATCATTATATATTTAAGTGTTTTAGTATTTTACTCCAGTCTCTAAAGTTTTCTGAACCAAAGTGCAACCACTCCCCTTTGAACTCTGAAGCACCATTAAATCTTCTGTCATCAATTAAATAATCTCCAATAAGTAAATGTTTATGATGACATAAAATTAATCGTTTTCTGACTAATTTTTCGTTGAAGTATTTAGCAACCCATAGTCTTTTATGCATCCATGCCTCTGGGTTATCCCATGGGGCTGTCGATAAAAAATACACATCAAAATCTTTGTGATTTAATAGTTTATTTACTGCTGCTATGGCATCTGAAATAGGCTCTAAATGCTCATAAACTCCCGGTAATTTATCGGGCCTCCCGATATAAGGGGTAATAGTAGATAAAGGGTGATTTCTCCTACCTTTTTCAAAATCGGCAACAACCCCATCAAGGTCTATATAAATGATTTTCATAAAATTGAAATAAAAAAAATTTTATTGTATTTTGCAATATATTAAAATAATAAATACAATGGTGTTTTAATATTTTATTTACCCCGATAACTTTTATAATTTTTAATGAGGAATTCAAAAATCATAACGCTATTATTTTTATTAGTATCGAACTTTTTATGGGCTAATCCAGTTATTGATTCTCTAAAAATTAAAAGGCTTAAGAATCATGTATCATCTTTAGATTATATCACCAGACAAATTGATAATAGTAAGTTTTACTTAAATCTAAATAAATCTTATTGTGATTCTATTTTAGCTATAGATTCTACAAACCAGTTTGCTCTTGATTTTAAAAATAAAATTAATTTAACCTTAGCAACCTGCGATCAAAATATAAACCATAAAATTGAATTATTTCCGTTTTTTAACGGGTTTCCAGATTATATGGGTTTTGCTGATGATCCAATAGAATACGCTTACGATAGTAGTCTTGAAAAACTTCTAAACTCTAAATATCCAGCTGTTGAAAATGGGCCTATCCTAAACACTAATATCTCATCAATAGTTGTACGAAATTCTTGTGATGATGAAATGTTTGAAATTGTAAATCAAACATTATTAAAAAAAACCAATCATTACATAATACCAAAACATGAATTAGAAGAGGTTCTAGGTAAGAAAGCTACCACAAGTCTTATTGATGGAAATATTGATTCAAAAACTATATTGTTGCTGTGTGAGAAATTAAAACTCGATAGACTAGGTATCTTTAATGTAAATGATTTGGATGTGATTAATAACTCTATGTGGTTAGTTCAAACAGAATTTTACACATTTCATAAAGATTCTGGATTTACAGAGCCAATATTTACAAGAGGTTTTAATATCGATAAGCGTTCGTTCAGTATTATATATATACTGTTACTAATTATTAAATCTATTTTATTAATTGCGTTAATTTCTTTTTTAAACCAAAAATTAAAAAGAATAATTGACAGTAGCGATAACATTATCAAGGATTTATTTAATCTGTTTATTGACAAAGTGAAATTTGTAGGTATTAGTTTTATAATTCCATTACTCTTCTCATTTTTATTAATTTATTCTGTTTCTTATTTAATGCCAAGTGCAGAAGAGCATTTTGAAGAATTTTCAGCAAAATTTTGGCTGTTCTCAATAACTATAGGAATGAGTATAGTTCCAACTATAATAAATCTATACTTTATCAATAGAATGGATTTAGATGGTTTCCACACCATAAAAGGATATCGTTATTTTGCCAATTCTTCGTTATATGCTACATACTTTCCATTATTTGTTTTTTATATTATTCAGTTTGACACCTACCCAATAACCGAACATTTTCTTTTAATTGGAATTACTTTATTAATTGGAGATTTATTGGCTAGATCTTATTTTCAGTTTTCTTCAATCACAAAAAATATTGCACTAAAAAAACAAGGTGTATATGGAATTATATTAGGAACAGTTGCGCTACTTTTATTTAACTCAATTATCCTAACTGAATTAACAATAGCAAACTTAGGAGTAAGTATTGTTGTTATTCTTCCTTTGTCAATTGCTCATTATCTAATAGGGTATTATTTAAATAAAAAATATGAATACAATTTAAATCAATCTAGTAACAAAACACTGCTTAGTAATGTCCCATATATTACTGAATTGTTAAATCCTAAAGAAGCTATTTTCAACAAAATTGTAGATTCAATGTCTGATACTGAATTAAATATAATGATTGTATCTGGTCCTGCAGGAATTGGAAAAACAAGAGGGTTATTAGAAACAAAAGAATTATTTGAACATAGTGGATGGGATTGGTATTATGGTGATTGTGATGAGCTACAAGGAGAGAATGCTGTTTCCTATGAGCCTTTCTTAGAAGGCTTTAAAGAATTACTTAAAATTGAAGCGTTTTCTAATCGAGGTGAAAGAATGGAGAAGTCTATGGGTAAAGCTGTAAATGTTGGGGCAGCTATTATAGATATAGACACCTCATTTATTGGAGGGTATGAAAGAAATTCAGAAAGATCAATAACTGAAATGTGTATTGAAATCATAGATAAATTAGAAAGCAGAAAAAATAAGACGATCTTTATTATGGAGGATCTCCACTGGATAGATCCAGAAAGTTATGCCTTTCTTAATAAGTTTATTGAGATGATTAATAGAAATAAATTTCTGCGAGGAAACATGTGTATCATCCTTTCTATAAGAGAAGAAAGTATATTTGAACATAGAGGTCCTTCTATAAGTCAATTAATAGCAACTACAAATGATCTCAATAATAACTCCTCTTATAAATTTAAAGTTGAAGAACTTTTAAGTTTCAATAACTTTAATACCCTAGATTTTGTTAAGCATTTGAGTACACAAAATAATAAATTTAAAATTCAAAATAACTCGCTGCTTGAAATTAACTCACTTTTAAACCAATTAGTTAATGAGAAAAATACACTTGGACAAATTACTCCTTTATATATTTTCAAAACACTTGAAAAGTGGATTAGTGATGGGTTATTAAAATACAGTCCTAGTGGATATATTTTAACTGCTAATATAGATACTGATAGTCTACCTAATGATATGGAAGTTGATAGCTTCTATCATACAATTATTGATAAATACGATGAAAAATGGCAACGCCTTTTGGAGAGTGCCTCAATCATTGGAAATAAATTTAATGCAGACATACTAACACAAGTTTGGGGTTATGAATTACTTGATGTTTTAGGGTTTTTAGAAAAGGTAGTTGAAGATGATTTGTTAATTGATATTTCTGACGAAGATAATATTTACGAGTTTAAAGATAAAAGAATCATAAGTTCAATAAAATCATACTTTAATAAAGATGATGATAGTGATGATAAACAAATCATCAAAGAATATAATAAACGATACATATATCTTCAGAATAAAATTATTGAAAGCCCTCACAACCACAGTGTTGAAGAAATTTTATCTATAATTAGAAGACTATCATCTTTATTAATAAATGACACCTATTTAAAAATTGCTGAGAGATTAATTTTAGAGGTAGTTGTTAGGTTAGTTAAGCAAGAGGAAGAGGACAAATTACTAGGGTTTAATGCTTTTTTAATAAGCACAAAGAAATTAAATCATATCTCTAATCTTATCTCGTACCTTATTCAAATAAATAGTACCTCATTCATAAGTATATTAGAATTGAATGAAATTTGTGAACACGTATATCATATAGAAACAAAATCAAATTCAGTATCCTTAGATTTAAAGTTATTTATCTTATTCATTTTAAAAAACAAACATCATATAGAATCAAAAAAGTTTGTCAAAGTTTCAGAATTAGAAGAAGTAAAGCATAAAATATTTAATGAATACAAAGGGAACCTTCAATTTCAATTTGGGATTGAATACATCCTATATACTCACAAATCAGCTAAGGAATCCATACAAATTTTAAAAGATTTTTATTCAAGTATTGAAGAAAAAACTGAAGAACACAATCAATTAATTGAACTACAAGAATTAAAATTTATGTGGTTGGATACTCCTATTAAAAAGGAAGAAATAGATAAAAGATCACTACAATTAGTTGAAAAGACAAAGAACATAAAAAATTACTCAAATAAGTTTAAAATTTTAGATTTTAGATTAGATTTTCTAGCAAGTGGTTTAGAGAATGATGAGAAGGCTACAGTAGAGTTTATGGAATACCATGAGCTTTTAATATCAAGTGAAGGCGTTAATAAATTATGGGTAGAATTAGTATTAAGTTTTTTAAGAAGTTGGAGCGGTAGCACCTACATAATTAAACATCCAGACGATGCGCTAGAGAAATTTACAAAATGTGAAACCTACTTAAAAAAGATAATTGATTTTGGAATTTTAAGTAATTTATTAATTGAATTTATTGATGCAAAAAAAGAAGTATTAGAGGTTACCAAAAAATATAAAGAACTTAAGAAAGTCTGTTTAGATCATTTAAAAATGGTCAAAGAATCTATTGGAGTAAATACTATAGATTATGCAAATGCATGCTATGATGTAGGTAAAGTTTATGAACATTTGAAAGAGGGAGAGTTGTGTGTAAAGTACAGATTGATGGGTATTGACTCACTTCTTAAATTAGAGCAATCTGATAAGATTAAGAGGGCCTTAGCTACAGCTTATGGAAATCTTTCACATATTTACAGAAATCATTTAAAAGATGTTGAAAATACTATTATTTGTGCACAAAAATCTCTAGAATATAAAGAGAGTTTTGAGAAAAATAAATCTTATGGTATTTCCCTATACAACCTAGGTAGGGCTTTCGCTATGAATAATGAATTCAAAAAATCTGCCGATTTAATACAACAAGCATTGCAGTACTTTAAAGAAAGTTCTAACAAAGAAATATATCAAAAATCAGTTCTAGAAGTTAACTTAGGAATAATAGTAAACGAATTTGACAAAAAAACAGCAGAGAAACTATTGAAAAAATCAATACAAAAAATAGAATCAGAAGATATTAGTATTTACATCAGTACTGAAGTAAACAAGAGAATTGAAATTGGAAAAAATATACTGAATTTAAATGATTAAAAATTTTAGAACTAAATATATAGCGCAACTAAAAATAATTATAAGATGACTAACAAGAAATACCTAAGCTTCGCAATTGTTCTTTTGTTTACGTTTAACGTTCGAAGTCAAGCCATTATTAATACAGAAAACTTAATGAAATCTATGGATTCTACATTAACTGTAGGGTTTGGTGTAAATGGAGATTTTAAATTTGGTAACTTAGAACTGTATCAATTTAATATCACCAATCAAATTGGTAAAAAATTTGATAAACATCTAATTAGACTTTTATTTAATTATGAATATATTTCAGAAAATAGTGAAGTGTTAGCATCAGATTATACAGCGCAATTAAGATATAATTACAGCCTGGGTAATCATTCGGTATTTTCGTTTATTCAAAGTCAAAAATCAAGAGCATTAAGCCTTAATTATCGAAATTTAATAGGAGGTGGGTATCGTCATAATATCTATAAAAAAGAGGAGAATTATTTTGATGTATCAGCAGGAGTTTTTTTTGAAAATGAGCTTTACTTAAAAGACACCAACGAAGAAGTAATGATTGAAAATTACAGAGTAAGTTTGAGTTCATTTTTTAAGGTAAGCGTATCAAAAAAATCTTTTATCAATACTAGTATTTATTATCAAATTAACTTAGATGATAGTAAAGATACACGGCTTTTTATTGAGCCACGTTGGTACTATGAGTTTGATAAAATAGCTGTTTATGTAACCACACAGATTAGACATCATACTACGCCTTATATAGATATTAAAAAGACAGACTCAGAACTTTTAGTAGGGTTAGAATTTAATTTATAAAATAGCATTATGGACATTTCACTGGCAATGAAGAATCAAATTTTATTTGATAATGTTGATTTACTTCAGCTTTCTAAAAATAAACTAAAACAATGGCTAATGTCTAATTTTGTAAATATATTATGTGATCATAAAATTTATATCGAAACGGTTTCAATTACTCCACATGAAAATATAGAAACTAACCTCTTATATACTGTTAAAGCAAGTAATGAAAAAGAGAACTTTGTAATGGAATTTGGTGAATTAAAAACTAGTGACATCCTCAACCTAAAACAAAATGAATTTCAACAATTATTTATTGTAAATATGAGTAATGATTATGATCAATTGTCTGTATTAAAAAAACTAAATGGTATACGATATAATCTATCCGTTATTAGCAACACTAAAACATTGCTATTATTTTAAAAAACCTACAACATCTTTAATGGAGTGTATAAAAACTTCAGCTGATACCCGGTGACCACCATTATAGTCTGTGTAGGTAAACTCTCCTATGCCAAAATGACTAAAGTAAGATTGTACATGAGCCCCATTAATTACTTCATCGGTTTTTCCTAGAAACACACTATGGCTAGTCTCTTTTAATGTAATGTCATCTACAATTGGGTCAAAAGATCTTCCAATAACAGCGGGATTAAATAATATAGTTGGAATCTCTAGGCTAGCTCCAATGAGATATGCAAAATACCCACCCATTGAAGAGCCTACAATATAGTCTGGTTTGTGTTTTTTAATTTGAGTAAGAATATTAGTAAAAGAATTGGTATTGTGATAATTTATTGAGGGTGTGTATACATGACTAAAATTATCATTTAACCAAATAATCTTTAAACTAGAGGAGTCAATAGAAGACTCCAAACCATGTAAATATGCTATTTTCATTTATGTGATTAACGAGTAATAACGCTCCTACCCTAGAGCTTTTTTTAATTTAAAAAATGATAGGGTATTATTTTGAGTAAATTATAACTTCTGAAGATTTACAATCACTGTCTAAATAGCTCGTAATTTCTAGCTTACTCCCTTTGTAATACAAAGAATCAATAAATTCCCATTCGGAGTCTGGACCTTCTATATAGCCATCTAAAACAGAAAAATCAGCAACTTGTGGAACCTCATTAGATTTAACTTGGTATGCGCATATACCCCCTTTTAATTCATCTACTGAAAATAAAATATGTTCAAATTCTTCACTAGGAATTATAACATATCCCTCACCTGTTTCTGAAGTACCAAATTCTTCATGATGAATAACATTTGACAATTCAAACCTATTCACTTCAGTGTTTTGGTCATCCTTAACTACAAATATTGTTTTATCTAAATACCAAAAGGGTTTAGATAGATGTAAAATATCCCAATTACCATCTGAAACAATAGTATCTTCTATATCAAACTTGATTTCTGAAAACTCTTCGACACCAAATTCAATTTTTAAATTGTTAATTTGTTCAACTTGATCTAAAGTTATCGATTTTGCTTTGGCGTCCAAAGTCCAGCCGTAAAGTTCTATTGTGTAGTTTTTCATGAATATTATTTTACTATGTAGAGAAGTAATTGATTTTTATTAAATTCACATAAATATATAAAATTATGAGTAAAGAAGATTTAATAGCAGCAATAGAATCTAGATTAGATACTATAGAAGGCTTGTTAGATGAACTTGAAGACAATCAGGTTCAAGTAGAACCCTTTAGGGATTCTCTTGGAAAAGTTTGGAATGAATGGGAAAAGTTATCAGACTAAAAGTTTAAATTAAAATAATTATAATTTTTCAAAAGGAATTGTAATTTGTAAGCATTCAAATAAAGCGGAATTTTCCTCAGAAGGATTTACTTTTAGTGTAGAGTTTTTTATTTTATCCAATTCAAAAAAGTCTTCATAAAATTCGGCAGAAGGAATACACTTTTTTATAATTTTTTTTAAACTTTTTAAATTGATAACAGCTTTTGTAGAGTCAAATATATAAGAAGACCAATATTTACTTTTATCTAAAACTATAAAATTGAATTTATTTTCATTTAATAAATTTGAAAATGTGTTGTAATATTTCTCAACATTTTTATGATTTACATACACAATCACTGGAACTGATTTTTTTACTAGGTCGTCTGGTTTAATGGATTCATCAGCGTTTTTTTGAACAACTTTTATAGATTTTAAATAGATCTCTACTAACACTTGTTCAAGTTTAAATAACTTATCCTGCCATTTCTCATTGTAGAAATCATCCTCAAATGCTTTTTCTTGATTGTATATTTCATCCAAATCTTCCATATTACTATAGCTAGTACCTGCATAAATAAATGCACCACTTGGGTCATAGGATTCATCTTCATAGGTTCCTTTTATGATAATCTTGTTATCAATCTCGGATAGCATGCTGTGAAGGGTTTGTAGGAATGGAATTGGTACTGAATTTGCAGACCTAATTACTATATTACAATTCTTTGGAAGGTCATCATGAACATAATCTACATATAACCACTTTGAACCTATTAATTCATTCCAAGTATCGGGTGTTGGGAAATCCACTTCTTTATCCCAATTTTCTTTAGATGTTTCATCTGAAAAAGAATACTCTGTTCCATTTATATAATTAATTACATCAAGGGCATCTGCTTCATTGTTGCCTTGTCTGTATCTAAATAGCTCTTGTAACTTATACGAAACTTCTTTTTTATTACTAATGATTTTAATAAACGTTCTCATTTCATTTGCCATAATATCTGATTTTGTTTTTTAACTAAAATATAGTTAATGATGTGAATGATAACCGGTTGGATGTGAGCTGCTATAATATTTTTTAGTTGCAGATAAATAGAGGGTTTTATCATCAGCATATTTTACAGGGTCCTCAATTTCACAGCTTGTATAAAATTGCTTGGCTTTTAAAATATTAGATTTAAATATACCAAAGGGTGTTCTAGCAATTTTTAAGGTTTTTAATGCATTATTCTTAACAAATGGGATTTCAGTAAATGGGTTATCTGAAATATCCAAATGCTGTAATTTAGGCAATAAAAAAAGGCTCTCAGGAATCTCCGATAGCTTATTTGCTCTGAAATCAATTTCTTGTAAAGAGTCCGGAAAATCAATATCAATAGTGATTAATTTCTTCCAAACTGCAAGTTTTTTTAAAGAACTAAGATTAGAAAAGGATGCGGGTAATTTTTTAATACTGGTGTCATTTAAAAGTAATTCCTCCAGTTGAACTAAATTTCCGAAATCTTTTGGAAGGCTTGTAATATGTACAGCACCCAAATTCAATTTTTTTAAATTAATCAATGAACAAAACGATTTATTTAACTTGAGTTTCCCTCCTAATTTTGAAATATCTTGGAGTGATTTAGATTCAAAAAAATCATCACAGATAACATCACAAGGAACACCCGTTAGGTCTAAATCAAGGAGAGAGGAGTACTTTTTTAAACTAAAATTTGTGAAATTATTTTTTAGCCAATCAAGTTCAGTGTAGGTTAAGACATCTTCTAGCTTCACATCATCCCAATAGGCGCTTGGATTGATTCTTTTAACCTTTTCTATAGCACTTAAGGAGTGTTTTTTGATTAAATCTGATATTTCCATAGATTATTTTAAGTTTAAAATGATTTATTATCAATGAACATCGCAATTAGCCCTCTGGTTCACACTCAGCTATGCTAATAGTACATGCTATTGAATCTATAACATATTTTTTCCATTCATCTCGTGTTATTTCTTGGTATTTTTCATTAAAAAAAATAGCTCCATGCTCATAGCATAAATCAATAAGCTTTTTGAAATTAGAGTTTGTAGAGGGTATAATAGTTGTTATCCCCTCAAGTTCTAGGTCACTAAAGAGAGCTTCATTATCATAAGTAATTGTGCTTAGTTCCTCAAAGAATCCCCAGCCATTTTGAGACCATAAATCATCAGGGTCTCCATCCAAACTATTTTTAATAATATAATCCTCAACGGTATCTTCCAAATCTCCCGTATTTATTCCTATGTAGTATCCCATATTATTTGATTTATTTAAGTCTATTTGTCCAGATTTCATTAATGACTTTTCCTACTTTCATAAATTCTTTCTCACTAAAAGTGTCTGTCTTTGCATTGTTGCACCAGTAACAAGCAAATACTAAATTCTTAGTTTCAGAATAATGTTTATTTGGTTCTAATCTTTCAATCTCTAATGTCCTACCACGTTTTCTTTTTGTTAAATCAGGATACTTAACCCATAACTGGTTTGTTTTACTCTCAGTTACTTTACAATAATGACACTCTCGTATTGTATTTTCAAACCAGTTTTCAAATTTATCAAAATCAATTTCAGGACACTTTTTTTTCCATTTATCAACGACTATTCTCAAAGCATTACTCTCAGTTTTCAAATCTTTCCACCAAAAGCCTAATGCTTTTCTAGACTTGTCAAGAATCTCTTGAATTTCATCATATTTTTTACCTTCTACTATTTTGAGTCTAAGGAATAATTTTTGTTTTTCTGTTATCATAAGTTTAATCAAATATTTTATCCATTAACATCTATGACTTCACCATTTTGTTTCCAGATTTTAACAAGTCTATGTGTACCCTGTGAAACACCTGAATCTATATTTTCTATGTTTTTATTAATAAAATAAAAACTATCCATTAATGATATTTCTCCATCGTCAAGTTCTAAAATCATTAAACTGTAACTAAAATTCTCAATTTTTAATTCTTCTTCTGATTCTAGTTCAAAAACTGGACCTTCCCCTTTAAAATACTGAAAAGACCCCAAACAATTTTCATACTCCTCATTATACTGTGGTTCTGGGCAAAAACAAGCACCACCATCATCATTTTGGGTAATATCACTCGAGTTAAATTCTAGAATTAAATTATTTGTTTCATCATAAATCTCGAATTCAATTTCATCATCTATACTAATCTTCTCATTTTCAACAGAACATTTATCCAAAAGAAAGGTCTCTTCTAATTCGTGATAATCCATTTCTCCAAACTCAATGTCATTAACCTCTATTTCCTTAATATTAGAAAACTGATAATGACAAATTTTCCCTGATGTTTTAACTGTATACTTCATAATTTATTTATTTTCAATTTCAACAAACCTCAACCCCAGATTAGACTAGCTAACTTCAGTATTTAAAAGGTGGTATTTTGACTGAAACAATTTTTCTTGTCTTTCATAAGAAAACTCTTCAATACTGCCGCCAGAAACAACTTCAGCATTATATAAAGGGCTTTTTACATTATTACAAGTAAGGGATAGGTCATGTTCAAAAGAAGATATTCCCTTAGAAATAGAAATTCCTCCAAATGCCCATTTGGTATCTGGATTATTAACTAATGATGTATATTTTGACTTTGGTTTAAGTATAAATACAGCATCAATTGTAAATAGAGCGGTATCTTCATTAAAATCTAAAGAACAGTTGCCTTTTTTTAAGTTTTCATTTGACAAATCGAAACTTACTTGATCGTATTTCCTTACATTTTCACTGGGCGCCAGAACGGAAATTGATAAATAAAAATCTTGTGTCATAAAATGAGGTTTGATATCGATTAAAGATATATTACCACCATATATATCCAAGTTATGAGGTATGGATAATTGAAAATTTAATTTTAAATTCATTTTTTTTGTATTTATATTGTTAATAGTTAATTTATGGTTTTAAATTTCTTTTATTATTTTCATAACTACTATACCTTTTTTAAAGAATTAAGATCAATACCTCCTTTAACGTAGCGTGCAAATGGATCATCCCCAAACTTCCATCCTACTGGCATCTTCGATCTTAATCCGGCTTTATTTAACTTTTCATCATCATCCGAATTTAATAAAACTTGAAAATTGTCTTTCATTATCAAATCAAACATATCAATTACATCATTATTAAAGACAGCTTTCTTTATGGCATCGTATATAAACTTAGTAGGTATATTATGTTCTTTAGTGAAGCCCTTATCCTTGGTATTCTTTGACGTTGCAGAACGTTTCCCAACATTCAATTTATTTCCGGGCGTAATAGATTTATACATTATCGGAGCTGTGCTTTTAACCAAGCTATCTTGATTCGAATTTAAAGTATTTAAAAAACATTCCATAAATTCCTTATCCTTAGTCTCCAAGTAATATGAAGCTGCAAATACCATCAGGTGTTTTAATGCTCGTCTAACCTCTATATAATTCTTTCTTTTACCCTTCGTAATTGACCAATTTATATCATCTTCTAAAGGAACACATTTAGATTTTGAAAGCTTCCTTAACAACATTTCACAAATAGGACGACCATACCTTGCAATTGGTTTTTCTTTATTTACATCATAAACCCTATGCTCCTTGCATAATATGGAACTGTTAAGTCTCCTCATATCCTCTAACACTCTTTTTTGAGCCCCAGAGCTTAATCTTTGTAAAGCAATAAATAGTTTATCAACAAACTCCTCTTTTTCCATATTTTAAAAAACCTTTTTTTAAAGTCCGTATTTTGTAATTCAATATTCTAAGAAATCTCTTTTACTTTCAATATCAAACTTTCTCCCATCCCTTCTTTACATTCTTTAATACCTCTGCAGCAAAAATCTCTTCAATCTGTTTTTTAGAATCTGACACTTTAATCTCTTTTTTAAGCATTTCTGCCCTACCAGCGCTAAAGTCTGTATAATGATATACATAGGCTGGATACTCTCCAGTTGCTTCCTTATTGGTTTTCCAAACCATGAACTTGCGTACCATCTTGGTGCCTTTGCTTTGTTTTACATACACTTCTCTGGAAAGAATCTCGCTTTTCTTCAAATCTACTTTTTCAGCAGCATTTTTGTCCAAAGAAATAATCTTCGTGATTTGAGACAAGCCCGCATCATCTGTATTTGGTTTTTTGTCTGTACGCATTTTAACATATACCGGAGAAATTACACTAGCCATTGGCTGTTTACCCATGGCTGTATAGGTGCCGTCTTTATAGCTCAAACACATTTTAGAAATAGCCCCTTTTGAGTTTTCTCCAAACACATCCAAACAACTAAACTCTACCACCTGATTGGGTGCTACCATGGTAAAAGCCACGTTAGATCCAGATACCTCAATATAACCAGAATCTACTTTTTTCTTTTCTAGTTCCTTGAGTAGTTTTATACGCTCATCTTCGCTGTAGCCATTCCCTACTTTGGTTAAGAAGTATGTACTCATCTTTTGCTACACACAAGCCTACCAGCACTTCTTTGAGCATTCCGGCTCTGCTTCCTTGACCTTCTGCAAAACCTAAAATAACAGCATCCAGGGTAATTAGTGGTTTTATTTTATAGGTTGGGCCGTTGTGAGAACGCACTACAATTCCTTCTTGACCGCCGTCTTCTACAATTTCTTTATAGAGCTCAGCAATGTCTTTTCTGCTTTCTACAAAGCTGTTTTTAACTGCATGTATAGATTTCCCTCCAGACAACACAGCGTTAAGCTTTTGATCAAGCGCCTTGATATCCAGAGAGACCTGTTCTCCGTCAAGGCTAAGCAAATCAAATGCTGCAAAGTAAATAGCTGCAGATGTATCATCTAAGGCTGCTGTCATATCAAAAGAACGGGTACGCCCGCCTTCTTTGTGCAGATATAATTCTCCTGCTAACACAATATCTTTACATGTACCTTTAAGTAACGATGAGGCTTCTTTTAGTAGCGGTAAATCATCAATAACAGTACCTCCATGGTTTGTAAGTGTTGCATTTTTACCATCAAAACTTAGAAGATAAAAGTGGCCATCGTGTTTGGTAGACACCCCGTAAGATTCTGCCTCCATGATCTTTGAGGTAATCTCCTGGGCTCCAACAGGCAGATACCTGGATGCCGTTTGGCGTTTGTATTTTTGTGCGGTTTCTTTCATTTCAATAAAAAATTATTCTGTTGGTAATGGTTTTAACTCCTGGTCGGTAAGGTGAAGGATTAAACAGTATTTGTCTCCTTTTATTCTACCCTCTAAAAAGGCTCTGTAAGGCTTGCCACCATCATTCATCACCAAGAGGTTCTTTACCGGAAGCTCCAGCACCCATCATCATCATAGCGTCTTTATCGGCGAGTTGTTTGGCCATGTCAAACAGAAAATCATAAGTAAGCCCGTTTATGTGCTTTAATTGGTATTTTTTATGAAATACCAGCTTATTGTAAATCTTAGCCTTAGGCATTAGTTTTCCCGTCCAGTTTACAATACTTTCACCTGTTATATTACTATCGTTGTACTTGGGTTCTCGCTCTTCTTTGAGCTCGGCAGTGGGAGAAAAAATCTTTTCAGTTTTTTTAACACTAAACACCGGCTTTTCATCCTCGTTAATATACACTCTAGATACATCCTCAATGAATTTACCGGTAAGTTCCAAGTCAGATTCTGGATCACTGGCAATAAGATCTTCTGCTAGTTTTGATGCAAGTTGCATCTGAAAATCAACACCCTCTTTGGGTTTTTCATTATACTTGGCAAGTAAGGGTTTGTGTGCTGGTCTAGGGAAGTGCCTTTTACCACACGTTTAGTAATCACCTTATCTCCAGATTCCATAACCATAGTAACAGATGGCTTTGGATTTAGAGATCTAAAGGTGATCTCGGCATCTCTTTTTTTATCGTTGGCTAATTTTATATATCTAATCATATTTGTTTAATTAAAACATTGCAAAATCCATATCGTCTTCCACTGCTTCGGCCTCTTCAGGAACTAACTCTTGTTCATTATCTTCGAAGACCAATAAATTCTAGAGTCAGACTTCATCCCTGTAATGGCAAATACATCGGTTCCATTACTAATTAAAAAGGCATCATCGCCCTCATAATCTGCTCTGTAATTAAATACAAAGTAGTATATCTTGCCGCTATTAAGATCTGCTGAGTAAGGCTTCCTTATTCTCATCAATCTGCAATTGATACACAGATTTTACAGCCATAGACAAATATTCATCTACAGTGGCTTCTCGTAGTATCACTTTTTGGTCATAAATAGAGGGTACTTTTTCTACCTTTTTCCCGTCGCTGTCTACACCCACCAATGTACTTTTTGAAACCGCTTCCCCTTTTGCATTTAAGGAAACTAGTGCAGAAGACCCAGAAGGCATCACATACTGCCCTTCTGCCAAACCTGCTAGCTTACACTTACTACCATTTTGATCAAACACCTCTATGGTAGACCAGCCATAAATCTTTTTTCGGTCTACTTTTTTGAGCTCTGCCATTACGCTTAGCCCATTGATTGAAAATTCTGCTTTTCTTGCCATTTGTTTCGTTTATTGAATTTAAATATAAGTAAATTTCCTTAATCTTTCATGTTCCAAATAGGTTCCATTATATGCGAGTAAAGCGAGCATAAATTCTTTGTCGTTTGCAAATTGATTTTTCATTTAATTAAATTTTTATTAGTAAAGATTTTAAATGCTCATAAATCATGACCATCGCCAACGTATCTAGCTCGCAATAGCGTTTTAATGCGTCTGATATGTCTTCTCTTTCCTTTTCAGTCATATCGGTATATTGTATTTTACCATAGGCTGTTAGTGCAGCACCTCCATCATCAATATTATCAATGTTAGACAATCTGGTCTCAATCTCGTCTTGACTTATATTGTCATATACTGGAGGTAAGGTTTTGTAGGGACTAATAATTTCGTTCTCCTGCTTTGTTAGCCAAATATGATCATCTGGAAGGTTTTTACTGCTCACCGCAATGGCTCCAATAGGTTTACTGTATTTTTCTTGAACAAACTGGCTCGACTTTAATACGGCAGGGAGCACTTTTTTAATCGAGTTTGAACCAAAAGTATGAGGATTGTAGTAGTAATTTTTAACTACTTTACAGAGATCTACCATATCTCGTGTACCCTGATTTTGTTTTCTTAGCGGCACTATCCAAGGGTCTGGATTGTTTTCTGTATTATGACTAATAGATTCTATAAATGAAACAAGCGATTCTTTGTTTGGGGCATTACTAGCTTTCAATTGCGCTCTAATGGCATTGAGTATTGTATTTTCATGCGTGGCAAATTTAAAAATAGTTCCTTCATCTTCTGATAAGGCTTGTTGCAAAGATTCAACAAATTCAAAATTTGGAAACTCACCTGCGGTGAGTATTAATATATTCATTTGCATGTTCTATACGGCCATCTTCATGATAAATATGATGTGAAAACTGAAAGGCTATTTGTTCATAAGGTTTACGGCCCGTATGAAACGGTAGAGGTACTGTAGAGGTTTCAAAATCAATAAAATGAAGTGGATATACCCAAGTATTCATTTCGGCTTTTAAACCCTCTATATCTATAAACTCGGTAAAGTCATTATCGCGTTCTTTTTCGATTTGCAACCACTGACGCTCTGTTCGATCAAGTTTTCCAGCCGCTTCTTTGTATTTAATATCCTCAGGCGTTAGCTGTGATTTAAACAACAATCCTTGCTGCATTAACTTTGGGTCTTTTAAATCCCAAACATTAAAAATATTGGATTTTTTAAAATCTTGTTCGGTCCAGTGGTATTGTGTTTTAAAACAATGCTCAAAACCAGATTGTTTTTTCTTACCATCCTCGCTGTCATCTTTTTTGAATTCACATTTTTTACAAGCCGAAAATTGAGCAGGCCAGTTTGGATAATAATTTTGCATTCTAATTTCTGACAATAATTTAACTGCCTCGTGAAAGTTTAAATTATCGTAATATTTGTAATCTCCGTTATGGATTTTTGAAACTACTTCAGATAAGTTTTCTTGATGTAATATATTTGCACCTAGCTGACCAACTTCCTTAAATGTTGTAGTCACTCCTGTTCTGCTATTCGAATCTTTACTAACTCTAAAAAACTGATTTAATCCATCTACAGTTGCAGATTTTGTTTTATCAACCAGACATAAATAAGGAGTAATTGTATAGTCAGGCAGGCAACATTGGGCTACATAGACTTGAAAAGCCAAATCAAAAAGATAGGGCTTCCAGCTGCTCACTATTTTTTTTGACTTTCCTACAAAATTATAAGGCTGGCTTGAGTCAATAGATTTTGCCTTAACTTCTATGAGCTGAATATGAGTGCCTTTTTTAACAAGAACATCTGTTCTTATAAATAAATCATCTATATAAAAAGCGGCTTCATAGATTACTACATTTTCTTGTTTTAATAGCTCGGAAGTTTGATTTGCTAAATCTTGGTAATCGTAGTTTTCTCTATCCTCTGGATCTTCTATTAAGACTCCTCCTGGATATTGTAAACGCGCGTACTCCTCTACCTGAAAACCACCGCTGGCTAAAGCTTGTAAAAAAGGATCTTCATTTTTTACGTTGTGAAATACCTGTTTATTATTTGAAAAATACAGCTTATTGGGGCATTCTAAGCCTTGTTTAAAACGTGATTTTGATAATGCTTTCATGTATTGAAAAGATAATTTTAATTTTGTGCAGTAAGTTTTAAAATTCTTTCTGCATTATTCACTAAATAATTTAAACTATCAGCCATTTTATTTGGTAATTTATTTAAATCTGAAAATTCTTCAACTTTAGCAATATTAAAAGACTTAAATTTTCCGTTTCTGTTTACATTTTTTGGTAGCGCATTTTCCTTAAAAAAATTATCATGCAGAAAACTACCAATTTGTTCAAGAGCTACATCTCTTTTATTACTTTTCTTTGAATTATTTTTTACTTCAATAAAAAACTTAAGGCTTCCATTTTGCCATTGAACACCATATTTTTCAAAGTTAAAATCATTTTTTTTAAACATTATTTCATAATGTAATAAAGCATTTCCATGGGTGTTGTCCAATTTGCCTTTGGATATTTTTTCTGAATTAATAAGCTTATCCACCTTATCTTTAACTAAGTGCATTCTATATTGCTGAAAAACTCCTTTTAATTTAAGTTTATGTAAACCGATTTTTAAATTTTCAATAGCTATTAAATTTAGTTTTTGCTTTTCAAACTCATTAACAATACCCTTTAAATCTGTTAGGTAATTTCCCCATATAACGAGAAGATTATAAACATGAATAGAATCCTCATTGAGAATGTTTAAGTGCTTTATTTATCAAATCTAACACCTGATTTGTGAAAGTGATGTTTTTGAACTGCTTAATAAATTTATGTTTTTCTATACTTAAATCTGCACTCTCCTTAAACAATGAAACTACTATACCCTCACTTGCTTTTGGATGCGTATATGCGTATTTTTGAATTTGAGGCACAACTTTGTTTTTATATTTAGTCTCATGCAAACCTGTTTTAAACTTCGTCTCAATTATAGTTGTATGGATTTCTTGGGTAACTAACAAGTCAACCGAGTTTGCTTCTAAATTACATTCTAGCTTATGTGAAATGTTATTTTTAAATAGTTTATGTTCGATATTTTTAGCTTGACAATATTCTAACAGTAGTTTAAGCATACCTGTATGAAACTTTTCTTTGTCAATAACATGTAAAGAAGTAAACGGATTCGGATTCTGGAGAAGATTATCCATAATTTTTAAATAGCTACTCATTCCTTTTTAATTTAATTAAGTCTATAATTGTGATCAAAAGCATCATTTTTCACTTAATTAGCTTTTGTTGGATCTAATCCCGTAATTATAAATTTAATACTATTTAACCTACTCCTTTTTAATGTTGTTTTTCGGTTTATTCCAACAATGATTTTTTGATATTAATATTAGAAAGAGCTACTATTTATTGCTACTCTTTCCTTTATAATCTAATTTAGTAATTTATATTTCTTTCCATTCAACGTCATTCATATTTAATGAGAATGAAAATTTATGACCTATAATCGCTTCAAATGTCCTTAAGTCCAGCCCTTACCCTATGTCAATATTAGGATTCCCAGCTTCCATTTCTATATGTTCTTGTTTTGCTTTATCTCCGCAACCTTTGCATTCTCCATAGGAAAATAAAGATGTTGAATGGCAATCCTTACAAAGTATTCCGCATTTGAGCAATTGTACCTAATATCGTAGTTCCAATTAGAGAAAATTTTCTCTTTCTGAATTGTTCCGCAATTGCCACATTTAAATTTGTTACTCATAATTTTAAATTTAATAATTTAACCTACTCCTTTTTAATGTTGTTTTTCGGCTTATTCCAACAGTTATTTTATTGTAATTACTGAATAATCTAATCGACTAATTCAGTATATTTTCTTTTAATTAGTTTTTAACCTAAATTCTTTCTTCAATTATTTTTTTTATTTTTTTCGCATCAGCAATTGAAAAATCTCCAGCAATTATAGTTTGATTACCTGTACTATATATTATAATATCAGAATCTATTAATTTTCGATCAATTTCTACCGAAGAAATTCTCGAAAAAGGAATTGAAGACTCATCAGTACCAATTAGATATTTATTCCTTTTTTTATAAATAACTTGAGAATCTGTAACTACTATTCTATCTGGTGAAAGAATACTTCCACCTAACAATATATTTGATTTAAACTCATATGTTTTTAAATCATTTTGAGTTTTAGATAGACTTAGATTTGTATTTGGTTTTTGACCACATGAGGGGCAGAAATTTTCATTTCCAGTTAAGTTATGTCCACAAGAACTACAATACATATTTTTGTAATTTATTTAAAAAAAAACTGATCTTTCATCTATACTATTTGTATATTAACGTTATACACTGAAGGGGAATTGTTATGGTAGTAAAAAAAAGGTTAAAAAATTCTGCTAACTATATTTTGCCACCACTTCTTCTACATCTATTTTGTAACTTAATCTTGGTATTCATGAAACATCATCCCATCAGTTTCAACCAACTTTCTGCATTTATCTAATAATTCTTGTTGTTTCTCATAAACACTTTCTGAGAATTCCATCTGAACTTGATCATAATCCTCATCATCCCAATCCTTGTCAACAGTTGGATCTTCTAATGAGTTATCTTCTTCTACCCAAATATTACCTTGTTTTTCATCATAATCTTCGGGGTCATATTCAATCCCTTTAATTACAACTGCCCCAACTGGAGAGTATGTTTCATCCTCATACGTAACTTCAATAACAACATCATTATCCAATGGAAAACATAGATTGTATAAATGCATGAAGAATTTTTTGGGTGGATACCACGCTGATTCAATCAAAAACTCTCCCTCACCTGTTGCATCATATAGGGTGGTCCATTTGGAACCTAAATTTTCATATGACCATGTGTTCATTACTCCACGGTCTTCATCTAAATCGACCTCATCATAGAAAGCAGTTGCAAATGCAGTCACAGAACTGTCGCTTTCATTGTCTCTCACTTTATCAATCATTGAATCGATTAACTTTACCACTTCTTCGTTGCCTTTAACTAAAACACAACTTTTTAAATTATTTGCCATATTATTTTTATTAAATTTAATTGTTTAGGGGCTCTATTTGTTCTTAACTCGTTATTTGTTTTACTATATATCCCATCAATTCACTGTAGCTCTCTTTTAATTCTGAATAGGCATTATATTCAATAATTAAATCTTTATCCTTTGATATATAGATGTATTCACTTTCCTGTAAATTATATGTTGATTTTATATTTTCAAATAAAGATGAAACCTTTCCGGTGTTTTTCTTTACCCAAATTTTCATTCCAAGTGCTTTCTTTGAGGGATTTGAGCAATATATGAGTTGTTTTTTACCTCTACCTACACGGGTCTCATCATTGAAAGATGACCCAGTTTTCGCAAATGATATTCTGTATTTAGTATTGTTTTTTTCAGCGTCACTTAGCGGAGACCATAAAGCAGCATAATTTTTAACGGCTTGATCCGTAAATCCTTCTTCAGCAAGTTGTAAAAGCTTAGTCTGTACACCATCAAAAATGGTTTTGTTACCTACTTTTTGAACAGCTTGTTTAGTTTCAACATCATCATCTACACTTGTAATAGAAGCAAATGTCATGGCTGTTTCTAATTCATCTTCTAACGTATCTTTATATCTGTCTCTTAACAAATTAAGTAATTCTAAAACTGAGAACGCACGTGCTCTTAGATAAGAATCACTTTGACAAGCGCCCCAGGTTACCTGCTCCCACTCCTCATCAATAAGATCTGACTCTCCAAACTTTTCAATTTTTTCTTGAATTTCATCCCATTCAATACCAAATTTATTTCCAAACCCTTTGTTCCATTCTGGAAAATTAGGTTTCTGAGAAAGCAATCTAAAAATCTTAGGAAATGAAATTTGAATTCCTAAAACAGCAAACAACATAAAGTCATCTCCCTTAGGTTGCTCATCATCTAATTCAATTTCTTTTAAGTGATTGATTAAACTAAAAGCATTTAAATACCGTTTTAAACTTCTAGGATTGTATCCAATGCTATATTTAACCGCTTTTACATACAATTCTTTCTCTTGCTCTTGTATATCTGTTCCAAGATCTCTAAGTTTCTGAACTAAAAAATTCTCAATATCATAAGTTCCAGTTGGCATTGAAAATGGAACCTGAATAATCTTATCAAAAAACGATCGAAACTCTCGTTCATTTTCATCTGTTTTAGGCCCAAATTTACTTTCCAATCCTTTGACTACAATGTCATAATCAATAGCGAGTATAAACACACAATTTGGAATATCAAAAATATTTTTAAGGGCTTCCAAAACCTCCACAGCATCACCAGGTGGAATACGATCTAAATCATCTACAAAAAAGACAACTTTTTCTATTGGATTTTTAGGATCTTTTATTAAATCTGTTATTAAATCTGCAATTAATGCTTTAATTTCTGCAACTTCTGCTGAAGACTTTTGGTTGCTTCCTCCAACAGCTGCAGCACCTTTTACATCAATACCTGTTTGTTTTGCCACAATCTGATTTGCCAAACCTCCTAAAAAACGAGCTGCAGATTTAAATTTTTCTTCTGTATCATCTTTCAATGTCCAAATGCCTCTACTCTTACACGATTCTTTCAGTTTTTCTAACATCCCTCTCAATACACCAGGAGTGGTTTCGTTAGCGTTTCGAAATAAACTATATTCCCAAGTATTTACCCAAGAGCAAGCAATGTTTTTCTCATTAAAATCTTCTAGAAGAAGTGACATTAGAGACGTCTTTCCCGTACCCCATTCTCCTTGGAGTCCAACGGTAATTGGAGTGTCACTTCTAATAATAAAATTTGAAAGTGCTAAACTATATTTTTCAACCTTTAAAAGGTCTTGATTTAACGTGATAATTGGTTTATCTGTAATTGAGCTCATATATGAATGTTGATTAGTTGAATTAAAACTACTCTAAATTTGTTATAATACTTTTTTTTATTAATGTGATTGATAAATTATGATCAAATAAAGATTCGTATCTGTATTCAAAACATAAATTTCTTTCTTCTTTCTTGTTATACCGTATATAAAAAAATATCATAATCTGTTAATTCCTTTTTTTCCTTGCAATTTATCTGGAAAAGCATTTTGTAAAATTATATTCACCTATTTAATTATGACTACGGACTTCCAAATTTAGAATTACGGACTTCCGCAAAATGAATTTAGTTTTGTTTGTTTTTGATGGGCTGTTTGTTGGAAAAGTAATTCAAACTAAATATGAACAGGTTTATCCATAACGAAACAAAAACTACACCCCTACTGTATAAATGTGCCTAACTTATTTATTTATTTTTCTTTTTCTATTTACTTAATATTCATTTCGCTTTACATTAATAGTATTATTAAACATTTTATAGCGAATTCATCTCACATGGAATATAATCATGGTCAAAAACATCATTCTCAATCAAGTACGTTGCAACATCATCGAAATTGACTACGTACTCATCCCTCCAAAGGTTTGATTCATCTTCGTATTCATCTAAATCAACTCCCAAACTCGTTAAGGTTTCTGATATAACACCCCATATAAAATCTCCTTGCTCAGCATCTTTCAAGTATTGGTCATTGAATACAGCAAGCAATAAATCAACTAATTCATCTTGGGCAATATCTTCTTGACACATTTTACAAATTGTACAGTACAATGTGGTAATACATGTGTGATAGAAATCATCACCTGTATCATCAATATTTTGTGCATCGCTAAAATGCTTTATAAGTATTTCGAAAAACTCCTGCTCTTCATCTTTATCCTCATCTAATTTAAAGGTCTGACTGAAACAACAATAAAATAAACTATATTTATTTTTCGGATTAACATCTAACTCTTTACCATTAGGGTACATTAAATCAATCTCATCGAGAAAGTCATCTATAATATCATCCTCACTTAGATATGTAAAAACCTTTAGACAACTTTGTATAAAAGGAATTATCCAATAATTACAATTATTACTGTTAACATAATCAATAGCTGATTGCTTAAACAGTTGACAGCGTTCTTTATCCTTAGATAAAATAATCTTTGCTATATGATTTCTAATCTCTTCAGCATTAGATGTAGAAAAGGAAAAGGATTCTAATTTAATTGAAACATCTTGTAACGCTTCTTGTATTGCTATGTATTCTTTAGTTGGAGGCTCCACATCAGGTGATTGAGCTATCTTTTTAGTAAAAGCATCCTCATTTCCTAAGCATTCTTGAGCAGATTCCAATAGTTGCTCTCTAAACACGTCACAATCTATTAATGGAATTGCCTTTTCAAAAAATGTTCTGGCCTTGTCTTTATCCGCTAAACCATCAGCTTTCCCATAAACCTCTCCTATCAAAAGGAAGTCATGAAATTCTTTTGCTTTCCCTTCTGCTTTCTCGAGTAGTTTAATCGCCCAGTCTCTATCAACATAAGAAAACACTAAATCAGTTAAAGCGCAAAGATCGTGAGAGTTATCAGCTTTCTGCTCTGCTTTTTGATACAGTCTTATTACCAAATCTTTGTCGAATGCTTTTACTTTATCTGCGAAATATACACAGTCACGATAAGTCCTTACTAGCGTTTCTGCTTTTTGGTAGAGTCTGATTAACCAATCCTTATCGATTTCTTTTACTTCATCCGCTATCCTTAAAATATCATTCGAAGATCCTGCTTTGTCCTCTGCTTTTTTGTATAATTCAATTGTCCAATCCTTATCTGTATCAGATACAAGCTCCGCTAATGACACCATATCAGCTGTGTCTTCTGCCATAGCCTCTGCTTTCTTTGCGGTAGCCAAGAATCGGTCAGTTTCATTGCGTTCTTTTAGCCTATCACAAACTGTATTAATATCGAAAAAACTTTCAGCAGCGGCGGCTATTTTTTGAAGAATTTGGTCAGCCCAAGCGGTATCACCTGCTTCTATTAAATCATCATAAAGTGAGGAAGCCTCCCAAGAGTTCTCCTTATAATCGCCTTTGATTTTAGCTTCTTGCTTTTTGAATTCTGCAATTTGCTCTGCCGTCAAATTGCTACTTAGAGTCACTTCTTCCACGTTAGAGTTTTCGGTAATAGAATACCCTAATGTTTTTGCTTGTGCAATAAAATCTAAAATATTTTCTCCCCATTGGTTAGACACCACCACATGCAAACCATTTTTAATGCTTAATGGTTCTTTCATATTAAATCTTTTGGGGTCTTTCACTTCGGATTCTTTTCTAACAACTCCTTTTTTTCCTTGCAATTCATCTGGAAATGCATTTTGCAACTCTTCTAAACTAGGATTGTTTTTCCCTGCCCAGTTTTTAACTATTTCAAAAACTAATTTTCTTTTGTTAAGGTTTTCTCCCAAACCTTCTACGTTGTACTTCGTGTAATCTCTAGCCATTTTTTTTATTTATTTAAATTATTGATATATTTTTTATTTAAATAAAAGCACTTAATTTAATCATGCTGTAATTGCATAATTTTCATCTTTTTAAACTCAAGTGTTTTGATAACTTTGCTCTACATTTTTGTAAAGCAAAGTTTAATAGGATAAGGATTTAAGTAACTTCTCTTTTTCTTATTTTGGGTTGCAATTTTCCCTTCATTATACATACAAATATGTAAGTTAATATCTTTATATTTGGCCCAATTATAGCCCATATATTATTTCATGTATAAAGACCATTCACAATTATTAATAGATGTTCAAAAAAAATCTAATATTAATATTACGAATGTTAGAGATGTTAAATATTTACAGGAAGAAATAGAATCATTTAGCGATTTAGAAATAGGCTTTAATACACTTCGCCGCTTGTTTGGGTTTTTAAAAGAAACGAAACCTAGTGCCGCAACTTTAAATACACTTGCTAACTATTTAGAATATAGTTCATACGCGAACTACCTTAGCGATAGAGAGAATTTTAAGGATTGGCATTATCAGCAAAAAATATTATTAATACAATTGTCTAATGATATCACTGAAGAGGATATGTATACTATAAACAAAGGTATTAACTATGGAGATAATATTTTTGCTATTGCTTATTTTATAACAAATTTAATAGCGGAAAATAAGATCATCTTATTAAATAAAATCTTTGGTAAATTGGTTTTAAGTAAATGTGAAGTCGGTAATTTATTGAAATTTGCAACTATTATAACACATAGTTTTTATAGGGTTAGTGATACTAGGGCTTTAGAAATTTATAAATCTTTGATGAAGCTTGAAAACTTTAGAAATTATGTTCCCTTTTTCTACATAGATTACTCAAACTTAAACACTATTTATTCTAAAGTTTTAGGATTAGTGGAGGTACACAGTACTAAAGATTCAGATCTATTTTTTGTTTTATTAATGAAGTTTTACAAACAATTTTATACTTCAGACGAGTTTAATTTTAAACAAATAAAACAGCCTGTAAATTTTTCTAAATTTCACTCCACACTACAGGGAAGGTATTTTGCATATAAAATTATGACTTCAAGCTCTGTTGGGGCAACATTAAAAAAATCAATTTTTATAGCATGTAAAACTAATAAAGTATATTCAATATTTCAAGAAGTTATTCCTGCATTAATAATTAAGGGAGAATATGAAATACTTAGTGAATTATCGGAGAAGTTTTATGAAGATATTTTTGAGTCTTGTAAATGGTTTAACAATACCACCAATGCAATTTTTTTAATAGCATTAGCAAATATTAGTTGGTCTCAAAATTTACCCCAAGTGGCAAAAAAAAACTTAGCGCTTATCGAATTAGATAAAATTGAGCTGAGTTATTACGATTTTGTATCCCTGTTTTATTACCATACACAACTAAAAATAAGCCATTTAGACAATGACTTAAAGACAAATACTTTGGCACACAATGCTTTAAAAAAAATAGTTTTAAAAACAGGTTTTATAAAATTTCTGAGTATTACAAAAATGTATATTTTAAATTAAACATCCAATATGCTATTTATTATACTCTCTGTTTTATTATTCTCTTACAGTAATGTTTTATGGAAAAAGAACCTATATAATGCTTCTATTCCATTCTTAGTTTCTTATCGTTCCTTGCTTACAAGTATAATATCCTGTGTTATATTATTTTCTTTTTTTAAGATAGACAATATTACAATTATAGGGTTTATCAAAATTACAGTAGGCTCATTGTTTGGGGTTATAGGATTGTTTAGTATGCTATTCGTTATAAAAAAAGCATCACTCCAATGGTTGGGAGTTTATAAATTAATAGGAATTATTTTTACAATTGCATATCTCTGGTTATTTGAAACTATAGATATTAAAAAATCAGCAGTAGGGTTATTAATCATTGCCTTGGGTTTTGTTGGTTTTATATACAGTAATAAAGAAACCCAATTAAAAATAACACGCAAGCAACACTTGTTATTACTTTTAATGACCTTTAGTTTTAGTTGCTCTGGTTTATTGCATTGGAAAAATTTAACTTCAAGCACACCTCCTTTATTAATCCTAGCAAATCAAGAATTTCTTATTTTTTTAACAGGCATACTATTTACCTTCAGACAAGGTGATAGCAATCTATACAAAAGTCACATGAAAATCTATTTTAAGCGTGTACTACTGATGAGTGTTGTTATTTTTTTTGCATTATTATTCAATTTTTTAGCACTAAAAAAAACCAATCCTATGATTACAAGTTTACTATTTCTAGCCATACCTTTAACCACCATAGTTTTTAGTGCTTTCTTTTTTAAAGAAAAACTATCTTCTAAAAACATCCTGTGTATTTGTATTATTGTAATGGGCTACCTTTTAACTGAGCTTTAAGCATTTTTTCTGACTACTTAAGACTTTAGGTTTTATGCTAAGCTTTGGGTTTAACTCTTATTTAAAGGAGATTCAGCGCTTTTAAACATGGATAAGAAGTGAACACATCACATTGCTAGAAAGACTTTTGTAACTGCTGTATTGCTTTAAAATAAGATATCAATAGAGGTAGTTTCAGAGTTGTTAGGGCATTCAAATATGAATATAACACAGGCTCATTATGGGAAAGTATTTGAATTTATAAATGAACTTTTTTAAATCCAAATTATACATAGAAGCAATAAATTAAATTCGAGCTAATTCTACTAAATCCTCCCCAAAATAGTTCGATTTCACTCCTCTTGGCTCCACTTTTTATTCCCAAGAATAATTTTTTATACTTGGGAATGTTTTTTTAGCTTAAAAGCTAAAATGAACCAATAAATGACTGGATGAGGCTATCAAACACACAATAATTAAGAAAAATAAATTTGTGCATTACATCAATTTATTCTATTGCTTTATAATCTTACCCGTGAACTTAAACTCTTTTCCATCTTTTAATATATATAAATAAATACCAGATTTTAAATTACTGACATCCAACAAATCTGATTGTTTAAGAAGAGCAGAAAAAACTTTCCTGCCTTGGACATCATACAACTCTAACTTAGGGCTATTAAATGTTTGAGATAAACTTACATTTAAGAAATTAGATGCAGGATTAGGAAAGACAATGAATGTTGATTTATTTATATCATTTACAGAAAGTGATGTTGTAGCATAGCCGGGATTCTGTGTAATGATATCTTCGTTTGTATTTGCTAAATCAATAAAGCTTTGAGGAATGGGAAATACTTCATTTTTTCCATTATCATAATTAGGCAATATTTCTGAAGCTATTTCAAAATGAATTAAATCAAAAAGTCGTTTACCTTCCCCCATGAACTCAGACCTTCTTTCTTCAATTATATGGTCCATATTAATATCAATTGAACTAATACTTGAGAGACCAGCTCTGTTTCTGACTTGATTTAGATAGACAGCTGCTTCATTATTATTTCCAATTCTTAAAGACGATTCAGAGCATAGCAATAATATTTCAGCGTACCTGATGAACTTCAAATCATTTCCATAAGTCAACTCAACAAAAGGAAGTTCCATCCCTCCTTGTCTTGGTAAATATTTTTTATTAAAATAACCGGAATGATTATAACCTTCAATAAAAAAAACTGTAGGGTTTTGCAAAGACCAATCAGATATATCCAATATGGATATTTCTCTCCTAATATCTCCAGAGTCAAAACTATTATAACTTTCTTGAGTAGGTATATTAAATCCGTATCCTGATTTAAATTCAGGACCTTCATAAATTTTTATACCAATGAAACCAGACATTACATTTCCTTGACTACACAAAAGGCAATCCCAAGTTGCAGTTAGATTGTCTGTACAATCTATATCAAAAATGGAAGAAGATGTTCTGTAGTTAAAAATATTTTGATAGTTAGATTCTAATGAATATTGCCCAGAGTTAATGATTTGATTTGTAACTGAATTAACTTCGTAGTATTGTTCGAGTTTCATATATGTTTTGGCTTTGAAAGCAAGCATGGTATTTTTATCAATTACAGTTCTTCCTGATGATGAAACCCCGTGATTTGTAGTGATTGAAATTCCTTCATCTAAAAAAGATAGTATACCATATAACAAGTTTTCTCTTTCGTATATTGAACTATTTGATAAAAAAGGATTATTATCATCATCGTATTCCATAATTTGAGGGTGATGTCCAAACCACTCAATTAAATTATAAGAATAAAAAGCTTTTAGAAAAAGGGCTTCGGCCAAATAGTTTGGAGAAATATTAGGGATAATACGCCCTTTTTCATAAGCAAATGAAGCCCTATTATAACCTGCAAACAAAAAGTTCCATATATCTTGGGTAACCAAGTTGGCCGAGGTATGTTGGAAATCTTCAATCGTTTTTAGTGCAATAAAATCAAGTTCACTATCCCCTCCTTTTCTAGCATTATCGGACGCTATCTCAGCAACCATTATAGCCCACGAATAACTTGTCAATAAATCTTGAGCTTTACCCAGCATTGTAATTAACTCATTTTCATTTGTTATTGGATTATCAAAAACGGTTGGATTTGGATCAAAAACATTAACTCCAATTTGTGAGAATGCATTGATACCTATTAGACTAATAAAAATTAAAAATAACTTTTTCATAATTAAAAATTATGATGTAAATATAAATATATTTAATTAAGTTAGCTCTTACTAATATTATTTTGAGCTAAGATCAGTAATTTTTAGATTTAATCAAATCTCCACCAAAATAGTTCGATTTCACTCCCCCTCTGCTCCACGATTAAAAACCTCATCATATTGACTTACAATAAGATGAGTTTTTTTTATGTTTAAATATGTACGATTATTGTACGACCAAACTGAAGAATAGTATTCTGACGAGTATTTAAAGTTAATTTAATAAAACAACTAATAAACTATATTTATATTTATATTTAAGGAATATTATGAAAAAGTTAAACCTCACCTTAATTTTTTTGTGTGTACTTCAATTAAGTTATGCTCAAGAAACCATACCCTCAACTGGTGGTAATGCATCAGGCACAGGAGGCGCCTCAAGCTATACTGTTGGTCAATTAGTGTATACAACTAACATATCAACTGCAGGTTCTGTTTCACAAGGAGTCCAGCAAGCATTTGAATTTCAAACTTTAAGTAACCCAGGTCTTTTAGCTGCTCAATTAACAGCAGTTACCTATCCAAATCCCACAACAGATTTTATTGTGTTGAAGATTACAGAAACCACATTAAAAAAACTACAATACACACTTTTTGATCTAAATGGTAAAACAATAGCCAGCAACCCAATCAGAACCTCTAGTACAGAGATTCCTATGAAGAATTTATCTGTAGGGATGTATCTATTAAAACTTACCAAAAAAAATAAGCCACTAAAAACTTTTAAAGTCATTAAAAAACAATAGTTATGAAAAACCTGTATCCATTACTAATTTTATTATTTCTAAGTCTGAGTACTTATGCTCAATCACCAGAGAAGATGAGTTATCAAGCCGTTGTTCGAGACGCAAACAATACACTTGTATCTAATCAAACTGTAGGGATGCAGATAAGTATCTTACAAAGTACCATAACAGGAACAGTGGTGTATACAGAAACACACTCGGTAGATACTAACATAAACGGATTGGTGAGTTTAGAGATCGGTAACGGAAGTAGCTCAGATGATTTTAGTACAATAGATTGGAGTGCAGGTCCTTACTTTATAAAAACTGAGACAGACCCAACAGGGGGCAGTAGCTATACCATAACAGGAACAAGTCAATTAATGAGTGTACCGTATGCAATGTATGCAAAGAGTTCTGGAAGTTCTTTACCAGGCCCAGAGGGTCCAGCAGGCTTCGACGGTAATTCATCTTCATGGAAATCATTAGGTACAGTTGGATTGCCTTCAGCTGGTATTGAATTGGGTGAATTCAGTTTAGTTTATGACCCAGCTACTTGGGGAGATGCCGGAAATACAACACATCAATTGCATATTTCAGTAAATGATGCCTCTGCTAATGACTTTAGTCAATGGTTTGAATCTGTTAGACCCTATGATATTGTCACAATAAGAAGTGCCACTAACAGTGCAGAAGCTCATAATTATGAAATTCTACCAGTCACCACTTCCGCTTCACCACCTTTTCAGAATAATGGGCCTTACACAGCTTTCTATGGAACAACGCCAAACTTTTTCAGCGCTCGATTAAGATTAATAAATGCTACATCCGTACCTAATTCAAATGGTGGTCCTTTTGCCTCAACTGATCCTTGTTATATTAGTTTTACAAAATCAGGTGCAGCAGGTCCCGAAGGTCCAGCAGGCTTCGACGGTAATTCATCTTCATGGAAATCATTAGGAACGGTTGGATTACCTACTACTGGTGTCCAACCAGGTGAATTTGCTTTAGTTTATGATCCAGCTACATGGGCAAATGCCGGAAATACAACGCATCAACTGCATATTGGAGTAAATGATGCTTATACTAATGACTTTGTCACAATGGATTAAATCAGTTAGACCCTATGATATAATAACAATAAGGAGTACCACTAATAGTGCAGAAGCTCATTATTACGAAGTTCTGCCAGTTACTTAGCCACCGCATCGCCACCTTTTAATAATAATGGACCTCATACTGCTTTCTATGGAACAGCGCCAAACTTTTTCAGCGCTCGATTAAGATTAATAAATGCTACATCTGTTCCTAGCACAAATGGTGGTCCATTCGCGGCAGGTGATCTCTGTCACATCAGTTTCACTAAATCAGGAGTAGATGGGTTATGTAATGGATTTGAAGGAGAATATATAGGGATTGGGCCAATCTGCCTATTTCAATTCCTCCTACTTATGGAGCTATTATGTTTAATTCACCTTTTGTTGGCACTGTTTCTAAAATAATATTTTACCCCGAAGAAGTAAATCAAGAAAATCTAGAAGATTATTTTATGTCAATGAATGAATTTTGGATATAATGGTAATAGAGGGCTACTTACAATAGCCAGTCCTCCTACTCCCAATTCTAATAGATATACACTTGTTTATCAAGTTGGCTCTACAGTATTAGTACCTAATTCATCTGGAACAGCAATTCAAGAAATTGTTGTCGAGGTCCAATTTGTTGGAGGTATTGCTAATGCTAATTCAACAAATATACCATTTGTTAGTGGCCAAGGTCTATGTCATAGTTTTTCTCCAACTGGCACTTCTGGTAAGGCGAAAGCCTCGCTTGTTACTACTGCACAACCACCAGGCACAACAGTCCCGAATACTACAGCCAATTATGGAGAAATTAACACTGTTTATTTTGATGTGCATAGAGGAAGTGTGGTATATCAATTCGATAATGCTGGTTCCACATTATTTCTAGAATTAGTAGTTGATCCACCCGGTTCTAGCACTAATACTACCACACAACCAAGACTTACAATTACTAATTCTGGATCTACTTATCCACAATAAAATAATATTAAGAAAAAACTATTAACTATATGGTTTTTTTGGAAGCTGTAGGTTTTAAAAAAATATATCACCAAGAATAATAATTTATTCTTGGTGATAATTTGTTCATAATGTAGTTTAATTATAAAACTTTTTTCTTAAAAATATTTAGAGAAGCTTGAAGGTTTGCAAAGAACTTAAAAATAGTTTGAGAAGCGCCTGATTAAGTTTTTCTATTGTAATTATATTTTATTAAATATTGGAACTAAAGTTTATGGTTTTACTCAAATCTTCCCCAAAATAGTTCGACTTCACTCCCCTTGGCTCCACTTTTTATTTTTAGAGATAATTTTCTGATTGAATAAATTCTTCAAATCTTTTAAGCGTATTAATATATGCCTATGTTTTAGTTAATTGATGTCATTTAGAATTGCACTACTTTTTACAATTTACGAGAACAAAAGGTTAACAAAAAGACTTTTTAAGAGGTTTTAAAAGAGTAAAAAATAACGAAATGACTTTCTGTATTGGCAAATGATATTAATCGTCAAATAATCCCTCAGAAAGATATTTTAAACCACTATCACAAGCGATAGTTACTACTTTTGATTTAGGACCAAGTTCCTTTGAAATTTGGATTGCTGCAGCTACATTCATTCCGCTTGATGTACCGCAAAATATACCTTCTTTTTTAGCAAGATCTTTACACATTTTGCGGGCTACAGTCTCGTCTATAGATATCACATTATCAACGAGGTTGTCATCGTAGATATTTGGAACAAAACCTAAACCAACACCTTCAACATTATGTGAGCCTTTAATTCCTTTCGATAAAATCGGTGAACTAGATGGCTCAACTGCAACAACTTTACAATTTGACTTAGCTTTTTTGAGTGCTTTAGCAATCCCCATAAGAGTTCCAGCAGTTCCAACAGTGTCGCATACTGCGTCAATGTTTCCATTTAGCTGATCTAAAATCTCTTCTCCTAATGGAATAAAACCCTCGATCACATCAGTGTTGTTTAGTTGATTTGTAAAAAAAGTATTTGGTTCTTTTGAAATTTGATCAGCCTTTTTAATCATTTTGGTAATCAGCTCTTTATTTATCTTTCCGTTTGAACTTTTGATAATTTCTAAATTAGCCCCTAATGATCTCATCAAATCAATTTTTTCTTTCCCAAATACATCTGCAGTAACCAGCCTAAAATTATAACCCTTAAGTGAACAAACAAATGCCAAACCTGCACCAGTGCTACCACCCGAATATTCTACTACAGTCATTCCTTTTTTTAAAACACCTCTTTTTTCAGCTCCCAAAATCATTGATAGCGCCATTCTGTCTTTTTTTGATCCAGTGGGATTAAATGCTTCGAGTTTAACATAAATTTCTCCACATCCAAACGGGACTATATTTTTTAGCTTAACAATTGGTGTATTCCCAATAGCCTTTAATATGTCACTCATAAGTTTTTAAATATAATTTATTTCAAATATAATCAATGTAAGTTTACCCACTTCAGAGATTTAGAAATAGCTCTATCGAAATTTGGAGTTATTTAAACGATATTTTATTTTGATAATTCCAAATCCTCCTCAAAACAATTCGACTTCACGCCTCTTGGCTCCACGTCATTATTCCCTAAAATAAATTTTACTTTAGGGAATATTTTTTACATCTATTTTATTTTTTTTCCAATTGTTAAGAATTGATAAAAGTTCTTTAGATAGTTTAAGTTCGGTATCAGCTAAATTATTCTTCTCGTATGGGTCATTATCCATATTATATAGCTCAATCACATCGTTCTCATACCAATGTATTAGTTTGAACTTTCCCTTACGAATTGCGGAAGAATTTGTATCCCCAGTGTTTCTAGGTCTAGCTTTATCAGAATGCCAATATATTGTTCGATTTTCCCAACTTTCATTAGCGTATAGTAACGGTAAAAAACTTTTCCCGTCTACATTTAAATCAATTTTTGCTGTTAAATCTAATAATGTGGGGAATACATCCATCAAGGTTACAATGGATTTATTTTCGACTCGAGGCGTGAATTTCTTATGCCACTTGACGAACAGTGGTACTTTGATTCCACCCTCATATAACCACCCCTTTCCAGCACGCAAAGGAAAATTAGAAGTAGCCAAATTCCTTTTGTTATAGCCATCATTTGACAAACCGCCGTGATCAGAGGAAAAAACTATAACGGTATTATTCAAAATTTTAGTTTTGCGTAAATATTCTAAAATCTTCCCAACGTTTTTATCCAAATTTTCTACCATTGCAGCGTATGAAGGATTATCCTGCCGCATTTTTGTTCTACCGGTCCCCTCTGAAATATATTCGGGTTGATTACCAAAGTCAAAGGTTTCAATTTCTTTGATATTACGTTTTAAATCTTCCTGCTTTGCCTCTAATGGTTGATGAACAGCATAATAAGAAAGCGTCAGTAGAAATGGCTTTAATGAATCACTACTTTCCAAATAATTGATCACTTGGTTAGTCATTAAATCTGTAAGATAATCATCATCATTACTAACCTCATCTATATCAGGAATAGGCTTTTTATTAATTTTACCTTTTCGTTTAAGACTATTGAATGGTTGATAAAAACTAATAGGGGAACCTGCACTACCTGCAGCAAAACTGAAATTAAAACCAAAGTCACTTAAACTCTTTTTGTTACCTAAGTGCCATTTACCAAAATAAGCCGTTTGATAACCTAAATCGTTTAGTGCCCTTACAAAATTTTTGTCTTTAGTCACTTTAGAGATTTTAAATCCATCGTCTGGAACGCCACTGTTCTGTATTGGATAATTTCCGGTCATCATTGAAAACCTTGAGGGTACACACCTCGGATAATTTGCATAAGCCTTGGTAAATGAAACTGATTCATTTGCTAGCTTATCAATGTTTGGAGTTTGATATATTTTTGAACCATGAATGCTCAGATCATGGTATCCCAAATCATCAACATGAATAATAAGAATATTAGGCTTATTTTGAGCTGCTGAAATGAACGAACACAAAACAAATGATAGTATTTTTAGAATGTTCACTGCAGAATTGTTTTTTAAATTAAATAATATTTTAAATATAATGTTTTTTCAATATTTGCAAATCCTCAACAAAATAGTTCGATTTCACTCCTCATGGCTTTTACGGTTCTCCATTTTTTTGTTTTGTATTTCCTTCGTTAAAATCGGTATTGAGCCAAAAATAGCATTCACTTTTGGGGTTTGAACTATTTAATATTATTTCTATAAAACTTAAAATAATTTTCAAAAAATAGTTGTCCAATTTTTTTCATCCCAGTGTAATTATAATGATTTGCTGGCTTTCCATTCCAATCGTGAGTATAACGTGGGGTATAGTTTTTAGCATTTGATTTGAGACTTCTCTCTATTAAAGTAACATTAGAAAGATTCAGACTTGTTTCTTTCATTTTATTTATGACTTTATTACTTCCCACTCCAAGCATCAAAAAAGGTAAATCATCTACTTTATAATGCGACCTAACCTTTTCAATCAGAGATGTTAGATTCTCAGCATATTTTTCAGTTGGCAGTGGTCCGTGACTATTACCACTGTCTGATTCTCCCTGAACCCACAACATTCCTACAATTTCATAGCTTCCATGTTCTAATTTTTCAAGCTGTGAATCAACAATTTCAATAAAATCTTTATACAATTTTCGTTTGTGTTCTTCTTCCTTCAATTGTGCTTTTTCTAACGTCCAATTTGGATTCCATGCACCATAAAGAGAAGTCCCTCCTTCTGACCGTTTTATGAATAAAAATTTTTCGTCTGGATATTGTTTTGCAAGTTCTATACCAAAAAACAATTCAGGACCGAAGCATTTTTCTATTCTGAATTTCTTTTTTACATAGTCCCAAGGATCTGTCACATCCAAAACCCCGTCTATGATAATAGGTTTTTTAATATTGTTAGTTGTTCCTTTATAATAGTAACTTATATTATTTTGAGCTAATTTCAATCCTTTTTTATCTTGTTTTGTGATTTTGGAAGCATCTCCTCTACCGTCCATATTTGATTGACCAGCTAGTAAAAAGACTTTGGTTTTATTTGTATGCGATACATTTTCTTGAGACTGTGAATTAAAATAAACAACAGAAGTAAATAATAGCAGAAGTAATTTTTTCATTATTTAGTTTTTTTCAAATATATAAACAATTAAATTATTAAAACTTCAAGGCCTAATTACTGATATTGGGGGAAGCGGTGTTAAAACCCTACTAATCATAAGAGTTACCGAAGTAAATATTTAATTTACACTTCCGCTTGCTTGTTTTTTTTTTATATTGCATACTCTGGTTTTGGAGTTTTCAAAAGTAAATTTATCTAAGCTATTCTATTACAGAAATCATTTTTTTGTAAGTACAAAATAAAACTAAATATCATGACAAAAAATAAGTCAAAAGCCTATTGGAAGGACAATATTAGATACTTGTTTATCTTATTAACCGTATGGTTCCTTGTCTCATTTGGTGCGGGAATAATTTTTAAAAATTTTCTTAATGAATTTAAATTTGGTGGATTCAAAATTGGATTTTGGTTTGCACAACAAGGGTCTATGTATGTGTTTGTTATCTTGATTTTTATTTACGTTAGACTAATGAATAAGTTGGATAAAAAATATGGTTATGATAAATAGTATTTTATTAGTTCAGAAGCTCTCCGTCCAGACTTGGACCTATATTTTAGTAGGCATCACTTTCACGCTTTATATAGGCATTGCTGTATGGGCACGTGCAGGTTCCACCAAAGAATTTTATGTTGCTGGCGGCGGCGTATCTCCACTCGCCAACGGAATGGCTACAGCTGCTGATTGGATGAGTGCGGCCTCTTTTATTTCCATGGCAGGAATTATTTCCTTCGCAGGCTATGACGGCGCCGTATATTTAATGGGCTGGACCGGAGGCTATGTCTTACTTGCCTTGTTATTGGCCCCTTATTTAAGGAAGTTTGGGAAATTTACCGTTCCTGATTTTATTGGAGATCGCTATTATTCTAATACGGCTCGTCTTGTTGGCGTTATATGCGCTCTTCTAGTCTCTTTCACTTATGTAGCCGGTCAGATGCGCGGCGTTGGATTGGTATTCTCTCGTTTTTTAGAAGTTGATATCAATACAGGTGTGATTATTGGAATGCTGATTGTATTGTTTTATGCAGTTCTTGGTGGGATGAAAGGAATCACCTACACACAAGTCGCTCAATATTGCGTCTTAATTTTTGCATTTATGGTTCCCGCTATATTTATATCAATTCAAATGACAGGCAATCCAATTCCACAACTTGGTTTTGGTAATGAATTAGCAGACGGATCGGGTACTTTTTTATTGGACAAATTAGACGGTTTAAGCACCGATTTAGGGTTTGCTGAATACACAGAAGGCACCAAATCTATAGTGGATGTATTTGCTATCACCCTGGCGCTAATGGTGGGTACAGCAGGGCTGCCTCATGTAATTGTGCGTTTCTTTACAGTCAAGCGTGTTAAGGATGCTCGTAAATCTGCAGGGATCGCTTTATTGCTTATCGTAATTTTGTATTCTACAGCCCCAGCAGTGGCGGCATTTGCACGAACCAATATGATTGAAACACTTTCTAATCAGCCGTATGCTACAGTTCCGGAATGGTTTAAAAAATGGGAAACAACAGGACTGATTACATTTGTAGATAAAAACAACGATGGATTAATCCAATACGTAGCGGATAAAAATCTAAACGAATTGGTGGTCGATAATGATATTATGGTCTTGGCAAATCCAGAAATTGCAGAATTGCCCAATTGGGTCATCGCTTTGGTGGCAGCAGGCGCATTAGCAGCCGCATTGTCAACTGCAGCAGGGTTATTATTAGTAATTTCTGCTTCTGTTTCACATGACTTAATTAAGAAAATAATCAATCCAAAAATTTCTGAGAAAAGTGAATTAGTAGCGGCTCGTTTGTCAGCCGTTGTTGCTGTTTGTGTTGCGGGATATTTTGGAATTAATCCTCCTGGCTTTGTTGCCGCAACAGTGGCCTTGGCTTTTGGTTTGGCAGCAGCGTCCTTTTTTCCAGCTATTATTTTAGGTATTTTCTATAAGCGAATGAACAAGCAAGGAGCTGTAGCTGGAATGATTGTTGGTATTTTAACCATGTTGTATTATATGCTTAAATATAAACTAGGTTGGTTTGATGCGGTTCTTCCGGATAAAAGCGAGTGGTGGTTTGGTATTTCTCCTGAAGGCTTTGGAAGTATTGCTATGTTATTGAATTTTATAGTATCCATTGCAGTTATGAAGTTTACCCCAGCGCCACCAAAAGATGTTCAGAATATAGTAGAACTTATTAGAATTCCTAGTGGAGCGGGGGAAGCTACCCATTAACATAATTTATTGTTTGGGATTTTTTTATCTTTAGATTTTAAAAATTAAAGTTATTTTTAAGACGTTATTTCTCACATCTGGTGCATTATAAGAATAAAAAAAATCATTGTTTATCATAGCGTCACTAATAGACTCTTTATTTTGTATAATTTTCTCAACAATACTGAAAGGATTGATTAATTCTTTATAATTCTTTTAGTAGTTTGTTTAGCACCATCAGAAAGTTGTAGGATGTAAACTCCATTGCCTAAATGACTAATATCTATACTATTTGTAATAGACTTATTCATTACTTGTTTTCCAAGAATATCATACACAACTACTTTTAATTGAGTGTAATTACCGTCTATGTATACTATATCTGAAGTAGGATTTGGATAAACAGAAAGCCCTAATTCAAATGCATGATCTCCCACACTTAATACCTGACAAGCTGTTTCATCTGCAACTAAGAAAGTATCAGGGTCAATTTGCCAACTATCATTGCTGTCGGAAGGATTATCTACAAAAATACAGCTCAAATTAGGATTGTATGTAGCAATAAAATAAGAAATGATTGAATTGTTTCCATTTCTAAGATCTCATTTAGTGCATCTAATGTATGATAAGAATAAAAAAAATCATTATTTATCTTAGCTTTACAAATAGACTCCTTATATTGAATAAGTACCAAAACAATACTGAAAGGATTGATTAATTCTTTTAGTAGTTCTTTTGGAAACAACAGAAAGTTGCAAACTAATTGTCCTAAAGCAATTAGGATGCTTTTACGATAACATATATGGAAGGAATAAAAAAAATCATAGCAACGATTATCAAATTCAGAATAGCAATTATGGCTTTTTTGGCAGTTGCTATGGGGCTATCCGGATATCATACATTAACTAAATTAAGCGTTAACAATTCGCTTAGCATTTGGTTTTTGGAAGATGATCCAAGCTATCGTGCTTATATCGATTATCAGCAAAATTTCGGTTCCGATGAAATTTTTATTGCAATGTTACCGGTAGAAAATGCCATTGGTGAAACAGAAGTTGTATCATTAAAAGAGTTACACCAGCGCATTGAGGCTCTACCATATGTTCAAACATCGTATAGTTTAGCTAAAGCTAAGTATCCTATCTATGCAAATAACAAACTTTATTTTGATGGTTTGTATAATTCAAAACGAAGTGAAAAAGGTATAAAAAATCTGTTCTCAAAACTACCAAATATTACTTCTCAATTGGTTACCAAAGATTATAAAAATCAGTTTTTTTATATTCAACTTAACCCAACATCAACAGTCGAAGAAGAGCGACAAGTTATTGTTGAAGAAATAAGAACGGTTATTCAATCTCTTTATAAGGATCACTATTTAACTGGGCCTCCAGTTTTAAATGAAGCGTATAGCAAAGGAATTTATAAGGAGAGTTTAATCTTTGGAGTGTTAACAATTTTGGTAATCACCATAATGCTATTGTTTTTATTGCCCAGTAAGCGCTATTTAATCATTTCCTTGTTATCTGTTGCGATCCCCATAAGCTTACTTTTTGGGCTAATCACATCACTAGGCTTTGCACTGAATATGATATCAATGCTTATTCCTACAATCCTAATGGTATATAGCGTTAGTGATGCTGTACACATTATAAATATTTACCACAAAGAAGGTTTGGCAAACAATACATTAACTAAAGTTGACTTGCTAACCGTCGCTATCCGTAAAAGCATAACGCCGTGTTTTTATACAACGCTTACCACATTTGTTGGTTACTTTGCCTTGTATTTATCACCATTACCTGCTTTCAAAAACATGGGGATTTTTACCTGTATAGGTTTAGTCATCAGCTTTGTTCTTGTGTATATTATTACCATTATTGGATTCAGTTATATGAATTTAAATTTTGAGAAAACAAAGCCTTTACTTAGCTTAAAACGTTGGAATCAACGAGCATTTATTGACTGGTTGAATCGTATAACTTGGCATTATAAGCATACAATAATTGTTGGATTTACCGCTATTTTATTAATTGGTTTCTATGCTATTTTTCAAATTAAAATAGATACAAATTCTCGAAACCTTTTAGCTGAAGGAAAGGCAAAGCAAGATTTACGAAAAGTAGAAGTAGAACTGGGAGGAAGTAACCGTTTACAAATAAATATTTCTACATCTAACGGTGATGTTATTTTGAATAAAGAAGCGCTGAAATGCTTAGAAAAATTTCAAAAAAAATTAGAGCTGAATAAATTTATTTCTAATCCTGTTTCGGTAGTTAATATCAAACAGTTTTTAGAAAAACGCATTCCTGTTTTATTTCGATCGATTGTATCTGAAAAGAAGTTGAAAAATACACTTTCCGGAGTTGATATAAAGGACAATAGTTTTTTTAAATTGTTCTCCGAAGATTTGACGACCGCAGGATTTACCTTAACGCTCATGGAAGGTCGCACATCACAACTCAATCAAGTATTGGATGATATAAAAATAGCTTTTGAATCTTCTTTTGACACAAACGAATACAAACTCAAGATTAATGGATTTGCTGTCGTTTTTGCTCAGTTAAATAGTTTTATTCTAGAAACTCAATTCAAATCCTTTTTTGCAGCTTTTTTTGTGGCATTTATGTGCTTGCTAATTTTTATAAAAAACCTGCGCACTACCATTTTAGTCTTAATTCCTAATTTATTACCATTAACAATTTTAGCGATATTAATGACCCTTTTAGATATCCCGCTTGATGTTACAACAGCAATGATTACCCCATTATGTTAGGAATCGCAATGGATGACACAATTCATTTGGTTTATAAATATCGAAAAAGTAACCAAGTTCAGGGCTCAGCCGAAGAGCGGATGAATAGTGCGATGCACTATACAGGAGGTGCTTTATTTTCAACTACAATTGCACTGGTTGCTGGTTTTTTAATTATAGCCTCGAGCGCTGTGCCTTCAGTCAGAGATTTTGGTTTGCTTTGTGCGGTGACAGTAGCGATTGCTTTGGTTACAGATATCTTTTATTTACCTGCTTTGTTGAAGAAGTTTGACAACTAATTTGTTATTTTTATTTAAATAAATCCTCTCCAAAATAGTCTAGTTTTACTGCTTTTGGTTCGACAACAAACTCTAAAAACTGTTTTAAAGGGTTCTATTATGTCTAGTTTATAATAACGGTAAGTAATTACTATTAGTAAAAAAATAAAAACAGAGTTAAACTACCCATAAGTTAACCCTGTTTTAATCAATTAATATAAAGTTTAAAACCCAGTACCTGGAGTTTCAGGACTTGCAGCTTGTGCTTTTCGTGGATTTAATATCATATACGTACCCAAAGCCGTTAACGCTGCATATTTACCATAATTACCAATCTTTTTTATAGCCTCTTTACGAGTCATTTCTTCTTGCTTTTTGTCTGTTTGTTTTTTCATGATGTATTGCCTAAACATTTTCGATAATTATTCTAAAATTATTTTCTTGTTTACTTTAAATGCTCCAGTGGTTAACTGAACAACGTAAACACCTTTTGCTAATCTTGGCAAAGCAATATCTTTTAAACCATTAGAAGTAAAACTTGTATTTAAAACTTCTCTACCGAGAATATTGAATAATTTTACACTCGCTTTTCCTTGAGATAACCCTGCAATTCTTAAAGTTGAGCTATTGGCTTTATAAATACTAACATGCTCTGCAACAAAATTTGGTGTTACACTTAATGCTTTTTGAGATGTATGTAAATAGAATCTTCCAATTCCATCTAAAGTATTTGTAACAGTAATTTTATACTTGGTATTTGCTTCATCTAAACGTGTAAATGTATTGGTAACTCTATCTTCTAAATATACTTTTAAATCTGTAGGAAAGTTCATAGCTTCCGCTGTAAAAGTAAGTTCTTTATCAGCTGCTGCAATAACACCAACAGGAATTATCATAGTTTCATAATCAGTATTTGGTAATGTTTGTACTTGGTAATTTTTTCCTTGGTTCTCTTCTAATAAGTGCGTAAAAACTGATAATGAATTCGAAGCTCCTCCAAATGTTTCTCCCTCAAAACCGTAGTCAAAACCTTTTGTGCCATTCGGAATGTAATCTATTTTTGTATATCGATTCTTTTCTCCATCTGTGATCCATAATTTTAAAATTGTTTTAGATGCTCTTTGAAAAGTATTGCCGGTAATTGCCTGATTATTTTTATCAAACGTAACAGTACCGGCCGAAGTCGCTTTAACAAAAAACCCTTGAGTTGGCGATAATACCCAATCTGATCCTGCAGTTTTGACTTCATAATCATCCAAACCTTGATTCCATAACCAAATTTGAGTTTGATCTAAATTGCTACTAGTAGATGCTCCTAAAAAAGTAGCACTATTGATATATGACGTATAAGGATTACCAATTAAATTATAACCCTCAGATAAAGAGAGAGTTTCCACATCAATCGTATTTAATGTGCCTGTAAAAGAAATATCTCCTGCAGCGGCTAATTTAGTTGAATACCCCGTTCCACTTATCAAAGCGTCAGATGAAGATGAGGTGAAATAACTCCAAGCAGTAGCTCCTGTTTGGCTCGGATTATAGGTGGCAAACCAATATTTGAGCCTGTACCACTTGCAAATGAATTATTTGTTCTCATATCAGTCATATCTTCTCCAGCCACAGGACTAGAAACTAAATACCAATTGTTAGTACCTAAGTTTCTATTGTAAGTTACATCACCCGAAAAACTTTGATTTGTCATAAATGATTTACCCGAAACAATTGTCATAGATCTCATATTTAGATATGAACTTGCAGAAACTTGATGATTTATTTTAACAGTTTGTTTAAATGAGGGTATTACCCCACCATACCACGTAGCACTATTAGCCCAATCACCATCAGTAATAGTTTCAATAGGAGTTGTGTTGTCAGAGAATACAATACTTTTAACGTAAATCTTACCTGCTTCAACAGCATTTGAATTGGAGGAATTTCTAGCTCTTAAAAACCAACTATTATTTGTAGCTCCAGACCAACCGTCTTTTTCAATATTAAAAATTATTGATTGAGATGTACCCGTTGGATTATCAGCATCATTAATATTCATGGAGATAGGAGTAAATTCTTGACCTGAAGATGTAGATACAAAAGCTAATTGATCATTTGCAGATACATTTATAAGTTCAACTGTTACTAATTTATGTGTGTCAGCATCAACTGTATAATAAAACCCACTTGTTTTCATTTCTAGCTTTGCATTGTTGTTTGTACCATCAAATGTCCAGGTAGCATAACCATCATTATTCGTCAATGAAGATCCATTTGCTGCAGAAAGGGTTTGATAATCTGCATCTCCATCAAAAGTCAATTGAGCAATATCTTTTGCAGAAGATAAAAATCTTACATCATCAAATATTGTTGTGCCTGCATTCGTGGTGTTCGTACCAATCTGAATGGTAATATGGTCTTTACTACCGCTGGTGTTCCACGCTGATAAGCTCCCCATATTAACATAGTATGTTTTAAAATCGGTATCGTTAGTTGAGATATCAATTGTTTTATATCCGTACACCCGAAGTATCTTTATCAAATCTTACACGAAGTTTACTTCGATCTGAAGAATTTTGTATTCTAACAACTAGATACGGATAATCTTGTCCTACAATACCTACTGTCGTTCTTATCCCGCTATAACCACCAGTGGTTTTTAATGTTAAGGTTGCGTTAGTGCCATTATAAACTAAACTAGTTGCATTATCTCGCGCCCAATCCGAGCTGGCTGTATCAAATGTCCATTTGTATTTTGTCAAAGAAAAATCATAAATATAAATATTACCTAAACCATCGTCTAAAGCTGAACTATAATTTGAATTTTCTCTGAACTGAATAGTTATATTGTTTATAGTGCCTGTCCATGCAGCGTTAGAATCTAATTTCACATAATAGGTTTTTATCTCAGTATCGTTAGCAGAAATAGTAACGTTTGAATACTTCCATCCTGAACCAGTATCGGAAAAATCTGATAGAGAAGATCCGTTATTATAAAATACTCTCATAACTGTGTTTGAAGTATTGTTTTTAAGTTTAATCACTGCCATATTTCCTGTATTCGCGTCTATTGAAGCTTGGTAAGATCTGAGTTGTGGATTTCCTGCTCCGTTTACATCTAAAATTGAATATGTTGCGGACGTGGTTAAATTGGCTGGGGTTCCGCTCGATTCCCAAACATCATTAGAGTTTGTGAAAGTCCAAGGTCCTTGTGCCAAAGAATTCTGAGTAAAAATAAACATCAGAAAAACTATGCTAATTGTGTATTTTTTTTTCATATTCAAAAATTATTTAATTCGTTTTAACTTAAAGTTGATTAAATTTTGCTTCTACACTAACAAAGTTATTTTTATTAGTATTATTTAACTATGACATTTGTGTCAAACCTTATAGTTTTTGAAGCATACTTTGTATAAATCCTAAAAAAATGAAATTAATAAAGTAAGTTTTTTCAATTTTGTTTTGTGCAGAAAATGTAATGAACTTATTAAAATAAAAAAGACAATAACACAACTCTTTGTAATAGAATCCATCATTTTGTCATCGCTTTTTTAATTACATTATATGCAGGTGTCGGTTTAAAATTAGCATCATATATTGAATGGAATTCGCCTACTTTACCTTTTTTGGTTCTTATACTTAAATCCCATAAATTGAGTGTAACCAATCCATTTTTTGCTTTATCTTTTAGAACTTTAATAAGCTTTTTATAAATTAAGGCTTGATTTTTATGTCCTTTTTTAAGTTCACTTGTATCTTTAATAAAATAATCTAATTCTGTTACATGAAAACCTAATTTATGTTGATGAGCCCAATCAATTAAATTAGCCAATTTTTTGAATTCTTGATTTGGGTTTTCTGCTATTTCCTTTGTAGAATTAGCAAGTAGTATGTGTGCTTGCCAACCAATTGCATCTACCCTAAAACCTTTGGAACGGATATACAAGATTGTATTTTTAATTTTCTCCCACATTTGAGTTTGCATGCCAGAATTTTGATTATACACTAACTTAATGTTAGGAGCAAATTTGGTAGCAATTTCGAAAGATTTTAAGATGTATAATGGATATCCGTTTTCATCTAATCCCAATTTTAACCAAGGATTTTCCCATTTATCAGTACCTTTTTTAGGCCCAAACCATTTTCCATTTGCCAAGACAGTTTCATTTACAACATCCATCCATTTGACTTGAGGCACATCATTAAATCTCTTTGCAAAGGCAGTAGTAAATTCAGTCATATTTATATTTAATTCTTCTGCTGTTCTGTGATCTTCTTTTGCCCATTTTGATGCTTGGGGACTTATAGGTCCATGAAGCCTGACAATTAAATTATTTTTTTTTGAAAAGGCAATAAATTCATCAATTTGCTCCCATCTCCAAACATTTGGTCTTGGATGAATCCTAGATTGTTTTGCAGCATTTGCAGGTGTTAAATACTTAAAATCCTTTAAAAAAAGTGATTCTTTTTTAGTATTTAATTCATTATAATTTAATGTTGCTCCAACTAATAAATCATTAGAGTAATTTATATTTTTACTTTCAATTTGCGCACTTATGTTAAGAACTGAAAATAAAAAAAGCGTCAATAAAAATTGATTAAATAGTTTCATAAAATTAATTTTTATTACTTAATTCTTTTTGCTTTTTTCTTTCTAACTTATTAATTTCAGAAATTTCTATTGTGCTAAATTTTTGCATTAGAATTTTTCTTGTCGCGTTAAAAGTGGCTTTATAAATAACCCCTTTTTCCTCATTTGACAGACCTTTACCTCTTGTTTTTTCTGCATTAGACGCATACTTATTATAGAGGGTTTCATTTAAAAAAGTTGATTTACTATTGGATAAACTCATCTGTTTTGTGATAAATTCTGATACTACATTAGCTCTGTTTTGTGCATATTTATTTTTTCTCGGAATATCTTTTTTTGTTTCTACCACTTTTTTAGTAGTAATTTGAGAATTAAAATAGCGAGCTGCTAAAGTTTGAAATGTAGTTTTTGTTTTTTGATAATTTTTGTCCTCAATTTTATTTTCGGTTTCGTTAAAATCAACTTTGTAATCGTACAATTCTTCACCATGAATATCTTCTTTATAAATTGGCTCTGTACTTTTTTTATTATTAATCCAAACGGTGTATCTGTATTGTTTTGTTCTAAAACTATAGCCCATTTTAGGACCTCTTGGATATTGACTAACTGCAAAAAGTTTTGAAGTATTTTTTTCACCATTAATTTGATTATTTAAACTTACTCCGTCCAAATTTTTTGGTGTATTTATTCCAGCCATTACTGTTAAAGTAGGAAATAAGTCTACAAATTCTGTTGGAGTATCAACCTTAAATCCCTTATGAACTCTTGGGTTGTAAATAACCAGAGGAGAGCGAGTTGCTTGTTCAAAATTAGAATGTTTGTTCCATAAACTATGATCTCCTAAATGCCATCCATGATCTCCCCAAAGTACAATTATTGTGTTTTTATCTAACCCTTTTTCTTTTAACTTGGCAACAACCTTTCCTATTTGAGCATCAATATAACTTGTTGCCGCATAATAGCCATGAATCAATTTTCTTTGAAAATCTTTATCTAACTCAAGCAATCCTTGGTTATTAGATCTATATTTAAGCTCAGGAGATTTATAACTGCGCATTTCACCAGATTTATGATAAGCAATATCTACTGCGTTTTTGGACTTATTTTGATAAGAAGCTAACTTAATTTTATTCTCATCATACATATCCCAATATTTTTTTGGAGCTACAAAAGGCAAGTGAGGACGTTTAAAGCCAACTGCTAAAAAGAAAGGTTTAGAAACGTCCATATTTTCTAAAAGTTCAATACTTCTATTTGCTATTGCTCCATCTACATATGCACCATCAGGCACGTCAGCATTTTCAAAAGGTGGTTTATAACGGTTTCGTACATATTCATTTGCATTTTTTTCACCTTTTCTTTTTGCCTCATTCATCAAAGCATACACTTTAGTTGTTATTTCTTTACTCTGATAAAACCCTAAAGCTGGCGATTTGAATCCTTTAGGATATTTAAAAGTACTTTCTTTGATATGAGGAACACTCCATGAAGGTTTGTCTTTATCTTTGTCTACACATCTTGGATCATAAATTTTACCTAACCCTATAGTTTGGTAACCATTATTTTTAAAATGTTCTGGTATTGTTAAAATATGTGGGTTTATATCCCTCATTTTTGTTTTTAAATCCCAAACCTTGGTGTAATCTGGTCTTTTTCCTGTTAAAACACTCGCTCTTGATGGGCCACAAATGGCTTGTTGCACATGGTTGTTTAAAAAAGTAGTCCCGTTTTTAGCTATTGCATCAATATTAGGTGTTATAGCAAAACTGTCTCCATAAACACCCATTGTTGGTTTTAAATCATCAACAGCAATAAATAATATATTCGGTTTTTTATAATTTGCATTTTGTTGAGAAAACAAAGTTTGAAAACCGACGATACAAATAAGTGTAAAAAGAAAAATTCTCATTGTGTTTCTATTTTTTTAATTATTATCGAGTATTGAATCAATTGATTATTCGCAAAACAACTCAATACAAATTTAAGTTTCAATATTTTTTGTTTCTGATGTTTTTGAGGATAATCCTATAAATTTTGATGCAAATTCAATTTCAAAAACCACTTTTATATATTTGAAATTATGTGTATTAAATAAAAACGCTTTTAGAGTTATCAGCTAACTTTACAATATTAGTTTAATACCTAAAAAAATTGGGGGTGAAATGATTTTTTGAAAGGGTAATATGACTTTTCTTTAAATAGTTAATGCACATCATGAAAATTATAGACGATACCAATATTTTTAATTATAGCGTCGCGTTCATAAGGGGTACGTTCTAATTTATCAAAAGTGCTGGAATCCGTAAAATATTTCCTAAAACTTTTGGTAAAAAATAACCAGCTTAATTGTTTGGGATGAAATTAGTGTCTTTAAATTTAAACCAATACAGGTATAAGTTTAAGTAGATAAAGTGCTTTTAAAAGGTATTTTCTAAATATAAAAAAAAAGTGATTTCGAGAATCAATATTGCTTCAAGTTTATTATTAATTGACCCATTTTTAATACGTCTTTAATCCATTTTAAAATACTTTTGGATATATATAAATACACCTCGTAATTACATGTATAATCTAGGATTAGATATTGGTAGCTCTTCAATTAAAGCAGCTTTAGTAGAAATTTCTTCAGGCAAAAGTTTAGGAGTAGTACAAGAGCCAAAAGAAGAAATGGGCATGTTTGCTCAAAAAAATGGTTGGGCAGAACAAAAACCAAATGATTGGTGGCTGCATATTTGTAATGCCATAAAGAATTTAAAAAAACAATATAATATAAGCAGAACCCAAATTAAAGGAATTGGTATTTCTTACCAAATGCACGGTTTGGTTTTAGTTGATAAGAACGGGAAACCTTTAAGAAAAAGTATAATTTGGTGTGACAGCAGAGCTGTGGAAATTGGTAACAAGGCTTTTACTAAAATTGGTGAAGAAAAATGTGCTGCACAACTATTAAATTCGCCTGCAAATTTTACTGCTTCAAAACTAAAATGGGTTAAAGAAAACGAACCTGACATATACAATCAAGCACATAAGTTTATGTTGCCTGGAGATTATATTGCTTACAGGTTTTCAAACAAAATAAACACTACCATTTCTGGATTATCTGAAGGTATTTTTTGGGATTTTAAAAAAGATACAATTGCTGATTTTTTATTAGAAAATTATGGTATCGATAAAACACTTATCCCAGAAATTGTTGATACTTTTGGCATACAATCTTTAGTTGATGAAAAAGGAGAAAAAGAGAGCGGAATTGCTGCAGGAACTCCAATTTACTACAGAGCAGGAGATCAACCAAACAATGCTTTATCACTTAATGTTTTTAATCCTGGAGAAGTAGCTGCAACTGGCGGAACTTCCGGTGTTGTATATGCTGTTACAGATAGTTTATCTGCCAAAGAAAGTTCAAGAGTCAACAACTTTGCACACGTAAATTATCAAAAAAAATCTGCAACAAGAATTGGAAAACTTTTATGTATAAATGGTGCAGGAATTCAATATAGATGGCTACTCAATAATTTAGCTGTAAATTCTTATGAAGAAATGAATAATTTAGCGTCAGAAATACCTGTTGGTTCAGATGGGGTTTGCTTAATTCCTTTTGGAAATGGTGCAGAACGTATGCTAAATAATCAAGAAATAGGTACTAGAATTGTAAATCTAAACCTCAACAATCATCATAAAGGACATATGTGCAGAGCCGCTTTAGAAGGTATCGCTTTTTCATTTTTCTATGGAATGGAAATTTTAAAATCTGATGGCATAAAAGCTAGTGTTATAAGAGCTGGAAATGATAATTTATTTCGCTCGGAAATTTTTGCAAATACGGTAGCTACATTAATTCAGCAAGAAATAGAAATTTACAACACAACAGGCGCAATTGGTGCTGCGAGAGCCGCGAATCTTCACAAAGGTGATTTTGAATCTTTTGCAAAAACAATAATGGACAATGATCATGTAATGACGTTTATGCCTTTTAAAGACCAAAAACCATATTTAATGGCATATAATAACTGGAAAAAAGAATTAGACTTGGTTTTAAATCATAAATAAAAACAATTGGCTTACAGTCTGTAAACCCATAATACAACATGTCAAAAGTGAAATGCTAATGGCGAAAAACTAAAAACAATGGCAAATAAAGAATATTTTAAGGGAATTAATAAAATTCAATTTGAAGGAAAAGAATCAGACAATCCTCTAGCATTCAAATATTACAATCCAGAACAAGTAGTTGCTGGAAAAAAAATGAAAGAATGGTTTAAATTCTCAATTGCCTATTGGCATACTTTCTGTGGACAAGGATCTGATCCTTTTGGCCCAGGAACTCAAAATTTTGAGTGGGATAAAGCTTCTAACCCAATTCAAGCTGCAAAAGATAAAGCAGATGCAGCTTTTGAATTTATCAATAAAATGGGGTTTGATTATTTCTGTTTTCATGATTTCGATTTGATACAAGAAGCATCAACTTTATCAGAATCTGAAGCAAGGTTAAATACAATTACAGATTATATTAAAACAAAACAAGCAGAAAATAATGTGAAATTATTATGGGGAACAGCCAACTGTTTTTCAAATCCACGTTATATGAATGGTGCTTCTACAAATCCTGATTTTAATGTGGTTGCAAGAGCAGGCGCTCAAGTAAAATTAGCATTAGATGCAACTATCAAATTAAATGGAGAAAACTATGTTTTTTGGGGAGGTAGAGAAGGTTATATGTCTTTATTAAACACAGATATGGGTCGTGAATTGGATCATATGGCTCAATTTTTAACAATGGCAAGAGATTATGCAAGAGCACAAGGTTTTAAAGGTACTTTCTTTATAGAACCAAAACCTATGGAACCAATGAAACATCAATATGATTTCGATTCTGCAACAGCAATAGGTTTCTTAAGAGAATATGGCTTAGACAAAGATTTTAAGATGAATATCGAAGTAAACCACGCTACTCTTGCACAACACACAATGCAGCACGAATTAGCAGTTGCTGCAAAAGCGGGAATGCTAGGAAGTATAGATGCAAATAGAGGCGATTATCAAAACGGTTGGGACACAGATCAATTTCCAAACAACATTCAAGAAACTACAGAAGCAATGTTAGTGTTTATAGAAGCTGGCGGTTTACAAGGTGGAGGTGTTAATTTTGATGCAAAAATCCGAAGAAACTCTACAGATATAGAAGATGTTTTTCACGCACATATTGGGGGTGCAGACACCTTTGCTAGAGCTTTAATTACGGCTGATAAAATAATGCAATCATCGTCTTATAAAGCATTAAGAGAAAAAAGATACAGTTCTTTTGATGCAGGAAAAGGAAAAGATTTTGAAGGAGGAAAATTAGAACTTTCCGATTTGTATAAAATTGCTCAAGAAAATGGAGAACTAACACTTCAAAGTGGCAAGCAAGAATTGTTTGAAAATATTATCAATCAATATATATAATAATTTTTCAATTGATTAGATTTTACAAAAGCCAGGTTGAGAGGCTAAAAAGTAAGCAAACAAGTATTAAAATATTTAAAATTAGTTCATAACAGAAAAAATGAAATTTTTTATAGACACAGCAAATTTAAATGATATTGCAGAGGCAGAAGCTTTAGGCATTTTAGATGGTGTAACAACAAATCCATCTTTAATGGCTAAGGAAGGTATTACTGGTGCTCAAAACATTTTAAATCATTATAAGAAGATTTGTAATATTGTAACAGGAGATGTTTCAGCAGAAGTAATTGCAACGGATTACGACGGAATGATTGAGCAAGGAGAAGAATTGGCAGCTTTACATTCTCAAATAGTTGTAAAGCTTCCAATGATTGCAGATGGTGTAAAAGCGTGTAAGTATTTTTCTGACAAAGGTATTAGGACGAATGTGACACTAGTTTTTTCTGCTGGGCAAGCATTATTAGCAGCAAAGGCGGGAGCAACGTATGTCTCTCCTTTTCTAGGAAGGTTGGATGATATTTCTACAGATGGTTTAAACCTCATTGAAGAAATAAGAATTATTTATGACAATTATGGTTTTGAAACTCAAATTTTAGCAGCATCTGTTAGAAATACAATGCATGTTATCAACTGTGCTAAATTAGGCTCTGATGTAATTACAGGCCCTCTATCATCAATTACAGGGTTGTTAAAGCATCCACTTACTGATAGTGGTTTAGCTAAGTTTTTAGAAGATTATAAAAAAGGAAATTAAAAAGTTATGGTTTATAAAAAATATATTGCGCTTTTTCTACTTTTTACAACGTCTTTCTTCGGATGTCGAAATGCAGGAGATGAAAATATAATTGATGATGATGCTATTGATAATTCAACACTACTTACTTTAAAAACCAAAACAATTAATATTACACAAATTATAGAGGGTGTTGCTCAAGAGCGTTCTGTAATTATTCAAACTCCAGTTACCGTTGATACAAGCAAAGACTACCCTGTAGTTCTCGCGTTTCATGGAAGAGGTGGCACAAATACAAGTTGGGTGAATAAACTTAATAAATTTACAAATAGTGGAGAATTTGTAGGAATCTATCCTCAAGGCTATTTGGAATCATGGAATTTGGGTACAGAGCCTTCAAAAGCAGACGATGTAGCTTTTGTTAACTTGATTATAGAAGAATTAAAAAAGTATAATAATTTAGACTTTGATAGAATGTATGCAATAGGAACTTCTAATGGTTCTGGTATGGTGAACACACTTGCTATTCAAACAAATCATTTTAAAGCAATTGCACCAATTGTATCGCAATTAATGGAAAGTACACCGTTGTTACCAGACACAAATCCTATTTCTATTTATCAAATAAATGGAGCTGCAGATTCTACAATTCCGATTGATGGTGGTCCAAAATTAGGACACGTTTTTTTAGATGCTTTAGAAAGTGCTAAATTATGGGCAAATAAGTTTAATTGCAACCAAACTCCAGAAATTCAAAATTTAGGAAACAATACACTTTACATTTACAAAGATTGTTCAAATAATAAAGAAGTAAGGTATCTAAGAGTTGAAGATGGTGCGCATAATTTACATTGGGGAAACCCTAATTTATTTGATGATATTTGGACATTTTTTCAACGTTTTTAAACTTTTAAGGAACATACTATTATTTTTTTAAGGGATTTTATAATTTAAAAAATAAATAAGAAATTTTTTAATTAATAGTGGAAATAAATTTTATTTTTCTTGACTTGATGCTGTTTTTGAAACAAGAACTTCTAACTCTTTAAATTTGAAGCTACCGTTGCTTTTATACCCCTCTACAACAAAAGAAACTTCATGTAATTTACCTAATGGCATCCCTAAACTTTCCCAAGTATTAAAATGTCTAGTAATATCTATGAATCCTTTATTTCTTGTTTCTCTTCTTATGCTAAAATATTGTTTAAATGTAGTATTACCTTTAATAGATGGTTTGTCTATTCTTGTTTTTTCGTACACATCATATATACTACCATCTGCATTAAAAGTACCTTTTAAAATGGCATCTTTAGACTTAGAGGGTATCCAATTTCGCCAATCTTCAACAATATAATATTCAATTAAAGGATCAATAGTCCAGCCGTAAACAGATAAATAAGAATTTCCTTTACGTCCTTTAGTTGGGTTATATTCACAATTAAAATTAGTTTTAAAAACACCTATTTCTTGATGTTTTTTTGTTTGATTATATGACAATCCACGACGTGCCAAATAATTTTCTATATCATTCCAATATCCACTAAAAGTAGCTCCTTTTTCAATAGTTATACAAGCTTTTCCTTGTGAATTTTGATTCCATAATTCGTAACTGTAACCTTCTTGATTTCCTATTATTTGATCAGACTTTTTATCAATACAAAATGTTTGAGCAACAAAAGAAGTACTCATTAAAATGAAAAATAGTAATAATCCGTTAATTTTATTGATGCTATATATTTTCATAATTTATTTTTATGATAAAAATTTAGAGTTACATAACTTTACGAATTCTTATTTAAGATAAGGATCCAAAGTAATTATTGTGCCATCTTTATTGTAAGTAATTTCTGCAATTTTTACAGATCTTAAATGGGTAACACCTTTTGATAAAGAAGAGTCGTGATAAAACAAGTAAGTTTTTTCATCAACTTTACAAACAGAGTGATGTGATGTCCAACCGACAACAGGATTTAAAATTCTTCCTTTATAGGTAAAGGGTCCATAAGGATTGTCTCCAATTGCATAACAAATAAAGTGCGTATCTCCCGTAGAATAAGAAAAATAATATTTATCTTTTTCTTTATGCAACCAAGCTGCTTCAAAAAAACGACGATCATTATCACCGGCTAATAATAAGTTTCCTCGTTCATCAACAATTTCAATTTCCTTTGGTTTTTCTGCAAACTCTAATAAATCGTCTGTCATTTTTGCAACAATTGGCAACAAGGCAGGTTCATCATCCTTTGGTAAAAAAGCAGTTGGACTTTCTGGTTGTTCAGGATTAAAAGTTCCAGTTTTCCAACGTTGCAATTGCCCTCCCCAAAGACCTCCAAAATACATGTAATAGCTACCATCATCATCTTTAAAAACAGCAGGATCTATAGAAAAACTATCTTTAATTGCGTTTGGCTGAGGTGTAAAAGGTCCTACTGGCGATGTACTTGTTGCAACACCAATTCTAAAAATTCCTTCATAATCTTTTGCTGGAAAAAACAAATAATATGTTCCGTCTTTTTCATTGGCATCTGGCGCCCACATTTGCTGTTTTGCCCAAGCCACATCATCTACATGCAAAGCAACTCCATTATCTACAGCATCACTATCAATAGAATCCATAGAAATTACATGATAATCTTCCATAGCAAAATGACTTCCTAAATCATCAAAAGCTTCACCTGCATCCACATCATGAGACGGATAAATATAAATTTTTCCATCAAATACATGTGCTGAAGGATCTGCCGTATAAATATGATTTACGATTGGTTTAGAAATTGCTCTTTTATTTAAATCATCAAAATTTACATGTTCTATACTTTCTTCTGGCATAACTTAATTATTTCTTCTTTCTTTTAATTCAGCTTCTATTTTTGTTTCCATTTTTTTGTTTATTTCATAGAAAAACAACAAAACAACTCCTATTAAAAAAGGAATTGAAGGAAATATACTTACCAACATTTTTGTTCCTTGTATGGCTAATTCTGTTTGGCCATTAGCACTATTTGGAACGTAACCATAAGATCCTAATATTTTAGCGACTAAAGAACTACCAATAGTTAAGCCTAATTTTAAACCTACCATCATTGCAGAGAAAATAATAGCTGTTGCTCTGCGTTTATTTTTCCATTCAGAATAATCTGCAACATCTGCAATCATAGCCCAAAGAAGCGGAATTGTAATTCCATAAAAGAATCCGTGGAACACTTGTGCTAAAAACATAAGAGTTACAGATTCTGGCGAAAAGAAATAAAATGATACTATAAAAATTGTTGAGATGAATAAAAACACTCCAAAAACATTTCTTTTACCGTATTTATCTGCTAATCCTTTTGACAAACCAATACCAATTATCATAAAGATAATTCCACCAGCATTAAATAGTCCAAATCCTGCTGATACTGGATCATTTCCGAAGAAATTAACACCTATATTAGACAAGAAATCTAAAATTGGACTTATAAAATTTGTTAGTGTAGATTTGTCTACAAAATTCTCGAAATAATACACATAAGAACCACCTTTCATAGCTAATGTTACAAATGATAATGTTGTTAAAAGCAACATTATAACCCAAGGTTTATTCTTTACTAAATCTAATAAATCTTCTTTCACACTCGATTTTTGATCTGGTTTTGGAACAATTCTTTCTTTGGTAGTAAAGAAAGTAATTAGCAACATTATAGTTCCTATTACTGCTAACCAAGTCATTACAATTTCAATACCCACTGCTTTATCTCCATCACCTGCAGAAATTATAATTGGTAACATAAATACTTGTACAAAAAATTGGGCAAACATAACTGCCACAAAACGATAAGAAGAAATACTATTTCTTTCTTTCATATCGCCCGTAATTACGCCACTTAAAGCCGAATATGGTAAATTACTTGCTGCATATAATAACAATAATAAAGTGTAGGTTATTACAGCATAAATAACTTTTCCTTGGTAAGTAAAGTCTGGTGTACTAAAAGCTAAAACAGAGATGACTCCTAAAGGAATTGCTGTAAATAAAATCCAAGGTCTAAATTTACCCCATTTTGAATTTGTTCTGTCTGCAATTGCACCAACAATTGGATTAAATCCGAAAGCAGCAACTGTACCAACAATAAACATAATTGCTGTTGCATCATTTGCATCTAAACCATAAATATCTGTGTAGAAATAGGCTAGGTATGTCATTAAAGTTTGAAAAACAAGATTTGCAGCAAGGTCTCCTAAACTATATCCAATTTTTTCTTTAACAGATAATTTTTGCGAATTGATATTCATCTTATTTTTTATTGAAATGTATTTAAGTAATCTTATTTTTTTAAATCTAAAATGCTATGATATGCCTGTTTAGGTTGATAATTTCTATCAAATAAAAGCGGATAATTTGTACGCCCTTTAATGGGCCAATCATTTAACCAAGAGGTTTTATCTGTAACACCCCAAAAAGTAATTCTGCTTATTTTATCTTCGTGTTTTAAGAATAATTCAAAGATATCTTCATAGCGCTTTGCTTGTTTATGAAGCATAGAATCTGGTAAACTTTCTGGATAAGGATTCATTTTTGAATCACCTATAAATTTGTCGAAGTTTTGCTCTACTCCTGCTCCAACAACTTCCCAAGGATTTGGCAAAACAGAAATATCTAATTCAGTAAACATTACTTTAATACCTAAACCTGCATAGGCGATGATACTTTTTTCAATTTCGTCTATAGAAGGTGTGTTTAATTTCCAATGAGCTTGTATGCCAACTGCATTAATTTTAGCGTTCTTTTTTTGAAGATTTTTAATCAATCTAATTGCGCCTTCACGTTTTTTAGGACTGCATAAATTATAATCATTATAAGCCAATTCTGCATTTGGATCTCCTTTTTCTGCCAATTTAAAAGCATCTATAATATAGTTTTCTCCGAGTGTTTTTAGAAAGATAGATTCTCTTAAAGTTCCATCTTCGTTTAATGCTTCATTTACAACATCCCAAGTATCAATTTTTCCTTTATATCTTTTTACAATCGTATTTATATGATTATTCACATAATTAGACATCATCGTTTTGTCTGTTACTTCATTCATAAAATCTGCCAATTGCGAGTGCCAAACTAAGGTGTGTCCTACAATGTGCATATTATTATTAAGACCAAATTCTACGTATTTATCAGCTACGTCAAACTCAAATTTATTAGGATATGGTTGTAAAAACATCCATTTCAAAGCGTTTTCTGGCGTAATTGTGTTGTATTGATTTCTTACAATTGATAATGAGCGATTGTCTTTTTCAAGAATTTGATCTTCGCTAATTGCAGCACCAATAAAAAAATTATTTTTATAGACCTCGCTTAAAGAAATTTGAGGTTCTTGTTGATTAGAATTATCATTTAATTTTCTTGAACACGAAGCGAAAATCATTAAAAGTGCAAAAATAAAAAGTGAAGTTTTAATTATTTTCATCATTAAAAATTGTCTTATTAAAAACTATTTTAAAAAACTATTTTTTAATTATAGTTCAAACAGTGTTTTGTCTGATAAAAGTAGCCTCAATTCAATCAAATCAATAGTAAAAAACGAGCAATAGCTGCTATTTTTGAGGATTGAAGTTTAGCTTTTTATAAATTTTAATGAGTTTTGAGTTTTTGCTCCAAAAACTTTAATAATATACAAACCTGGTTGTAATTGATGGATATCAACTTTATTAAAATGTGAATTTGTTTCTGTATTTTTAATTCTTATTTGTTCTTTTCCGAGAACATCAAAAATGGAAATGGAATTAGCTGATTCTACTCCTTTTATCGTTAAAATATTAGAGGCTGGATTTGGATATAATGTAATTTTATTTTCGAAACCCTTAAATTCATTGACAGATAATGGAATTACGTATTCAAGAGCTCCAATATCTGTAGTGTTTAAATTTCTAGAATAGTTTGCAAAATCATAAGCAGGTGTGTACATATATCCTGTGAGATCTCCGGGTAACCTTAGTATATTCGATTCAGAAATACCTGAATCTCTTGCAGGACTAGAGGCAGACAAATTAAAATCTAAATTATTAACATCTACAAATTCTGGATTGGCTTCTATCATATTTATTAGACCACCAGCATTAGAATTACCGTTAAAACGAATATTGTTTTTTCCTTTAATATTTTGTGTTGCACCAAAAACACGATAACTGTAATCTGTGGTATATCTTACCCAACTTATATTGTTGTACATTCTAACTTCTTTAGAATTGTTTACAGTAATTCCACCTGCAGCTTGTCTACCCTCGGTTAGTGGTGTTGCCCCGTTATTGTAAATTGTATTATTCATAACAATTGAATAATCAGACTTATGCACAACTAAGCCATTTATTCCATTTCCATAAGCAATATTGTTGGCAAAATAAAAGTATCCTTGATATTGTCCATTAGGGTTTTCGTCATTACCACCTGAACCTCTATCGTTATTTCTTGTGATATAACAGCCAGAACCATCTATAATTTTAGGATAATCTTGACATCCATAAGCAGAAGGATTTGAAGAACAATCGTAATTATGATTAAAATAATGAATTTTGTTCTCGTTATTAAACACTTTGTTTTTTGTAATTCTCATTTTAACTTTAGCATCAGAATCTATAGATTTGGATTGTGCTAAAACAATTGCACTAGAGCCAGAGGATGTGTAAATAGTACAATTTGAAACTTCGTTATTTGTAATTGTGGCATAGTCAGAATTGTTTATCCTAATTCCAGAACCAGGACAATCGTACACTTTATTACTGTGTAAAATAATGTGATGACCTCCACCTGAAGCCCAAACAGTAATTCCTCTTCCCTTATAATAATTATTCTGAATTAAACGATAACTATTGGCTTCATTATAAGTTATTTGCTGATTTGGTCCTTGAATTTCAAAACCTGCAATTTCTAAAAATTTACCTGTTCCACATACAAAACCTCCTGAACCATCAAACTCTAACTTAGGTTTGTGATTAGGGTAATTTTTAATAACTAAAGGTCCATTTAATGTGCCTCCTTTGTTAATATTTACAATTGGACCATTGTTTTTATTACCATTTCCAAAACCATTATTTCTGTAAGTTCCATTCATTACATATATAATATCACCAGGATTCCAAGCATTATCTATTGCATGGTTAATGGTTTTAAAAGGACTATTTATGTTGTTACCAGCATTTGAATTAGAGCCATTTGCACTCACATACCATTTATTTACAGCACCGGTTTTTACAACAAATTCATCAATAAAATAAACCCCTTTTTCTTTAAAATTAATTTTAATCTTCCCTGTTGATGATGTAATATTTGAGGTAAATGAAAAAGTAAAATACGTCCATTCGTCTAAAACTGTATTGCCTACTTTAGAGACTACTTCTGTTGCATTATTCATTAAAGAAACAGAAAACTCATTATTTATTGTTCCTTTTAAATAAAAAGAAGCTGTATAAATTACACCAGAATTAACAGAAAAATTTATTGAATTCATTAATGTAACATCATCAGCATTTGACATTGAAACTTCTGTCTTTAAAGAAGATGTTCCAAAATAAGATTCGCTTGTAATAGCCTCAAAATTCCCACTTCCATTCGTAGTAGTTATCCAAGAATTCAAAGGATTAGAGGTGTCAAAACTTCCAATTCCAGATAATAAATCTTGAGCTTGAATCGAATTAAGACACAACAAAAAAACAAGAAAAAGGTATCTATTTATAGTCATTTCAATAAATATTATTGGTTTAGAGTTTTATAAAACAAAAAGACACTCAAATACGTTGAGTGCCTTTATTTATCTAATTCAGTTACTTTTTAATAAATTTTTTAGTCGTTACTTTTGCATTCTCTTGGTAGACTTTTAAGATGTAAATTCCTTTTGATAAGGTTGAAACATCTACTGTGTTCGATTTTAAGTTTTGAATACTACTTTTTTGACCTAAAACATTAAATATTTCAACTTTTTCAATTTTTAAAGGAGATAAAATTTTAAAAGAATTGATTACAGGGTTTGGATAAATAGAAATCCCTAAATCTTCTTTCTGAATATCAACAGCACTTAAAACTTCATCAACAAATAAAATTTGCTGAATTTGAATTGAAGCAGCAGAAGCAACTGCGCCATCTCCAGGGTTTTCAATTAATTGCAACCACCAGTTTTTTTGAACCCCTGTCCAATTTGTAGCCAATTTTAAATCTAGTTTAATAGTTTGTGGGTTTGGATCATTAGTATTCATTTCTTTTGAAATAAATTCACTTGTTCCTGAAGGTGAAACAAAGCTCAATCTATTTTTTGGAGAATTATTAATTAACGTAATTTCCACTCCTTTAAAAGCATCAGCATCTACACTGTAAACTCCTGTTTGCTCAAATTTTGGAAACTGACTTGCATTGGTAATTTCTAAATTAATTTCACCTGCAACTGGTTGTGTTAATGTTACACCATTTGCACCAGAAAAACCTTCAGCATCTGAAGTGTCATTAAAAGTAAAATCATTACGAGGAGTAGATGGTATAGATTCTAAAAATTCAATTTTTTCAATAATTAAATCTCCTGCAGTACTTGCCACATTTAAACCTCCATTTGTAGCAGTTGTTAATAATATTGATATATGATCCATATCTGAATCTGTATCATCATTGCTTGCTGCATTATAATTAACCCATTCTGGATGTGTTAAATTAAAATAATATATTTCTGAAGTTGCAGAAGTAATAATATCTATGTTTGTATATCTGGTATTTGAGCCAGCTCCACTTGACGGATCTGTACCGGAATCTCCTTTAAAGTGTAAAGTTCTTAATCTTTTAACTTCAGATGAATTATTGATAACTGTAAAAGCAATTATCTTATATTTACTTGCATCAATATTGGCATCTGTCTGTTTTAATTTAGGAATTTTATTTCCTGCATCAGTCCAAGAAATTGCTAAACCGTCTGCAACAATTGTTGCTGCTTGCGCACCTCCAGCTTTCACCCATCCTAATGGATCTTGAGCAGTTTTAAAGTCAAAAGTAACTTGAGAAAAAGCGCTAAAAGTTAACACTAAAGTTAATAAAGTAATAAAGTAGTTTTTTTTCATAATATTGGTAATTTTGGTTTAAAATATATTTGAATTACGATTTAATTAATAGAACTAAACTAATTATAAAGTTAAGATATGCTCTAAAAGAAATGGGTCAAAGACTATAAATTTTGAGGAAATATTATGAAATTTTAAGCACAAAAAAATTATTGTCAATAATCTATGTAAAGAAGCCCAATCAATAAATTAGGAGAATATTGATTGAGCTCTTATAAATTTGGGGATTTTATTCTTTCTGAAAAGGATCTTTGTTTACTTCTGCACGCTTAATTCTTAATTTCTCTTTGTATTTTTCTACAATTTTAGTACTGCTTTTCATTTTAGATAAATCTATATTTTGTTTTATATCTGTATGATTATCATATAACATATTGCCTAAATATTTATCGCCTTCAACAAATTCTGTATAAGAATAATCTTTATCAATGACAGCTTCTCCTTGTTTATAACGCGTGTATACTTCAGTTTTAATTTCTTTTGTTGGGTCTATTAAAACTGGTACTAAACTTTTACCTTGAAGATAAGTAGGCGCTTTTAAATTTGTTAATTCACATAAAGTAGGATAAACATCTACCAACTCTGTAAACGATTGTGTAGTTTTATTTTTAACATATTCTGGAGAAGATATTATAAATGGAATTTTAACAGCTTCATTAAAAGTACTGTGTTTACACCAAAAGCCATGTTCACCTAAAAAGTATCCATGATCACTCCACAAAATAATTGTCGTATTTTGTCTTAAATCTAAATCATCTAAACCTTTAATTAATTCTCCAATTAAAGCATCCATGTAAGTGACACTTGCGTAATAACCATGTATTAAATTACGCGCTAAATCATCATCTAATTTACCTTCTAAAGGCATATCTAAATAATTTTTTCTCATTTCTGCAGAGTTATGTTGCGCATGAATTGCAATGTTTTGAACATTTTTTGGATGATAAACATTATCTGCCAATTCAATTTCATCATGCTCATACATATCCCAATATTTTTTTGGCTGAATAAAAGGCAAATGAGGTGAAACATAACCAATCGCCATAAAAAATGGTGTGTTTTTATCTTTTAATTCTTTCATTTTATTGATGGCCTTTTTAGTAATTTTACCATCATTATATGCATAGTCATCTACATCTGGATATTCAAAAGCAGGTTGTTTTTTTCCATATTCACCTCGTTCCGCATTATTAATTCTTTCTATAGAAGCAGGATCTTGAAAATCACTCTGAATTTGACCATCATCTCTCTCTGACCAGTATTCTTGAAAATCGTCTTTATGATGATATATTTTACCGTAAGAAATAGTCTCATAACCATTCTCTTGAAAAATTTGATTTAATGGTTTTGCATTCGGAGTATCTTTTGATGCTCTTGAAGAAAAATCATTAAAACGAGTTTCACTTGGTCTAATTCCTGTCATAATACTAGCTCTACTTGCGCCACAAACAGCAATATTTGTATAAGCTTGGTTAAATTGTAAACCTTCAAAAGCCAGTTTATCTATATTTGGAGTAATCATTTTAAGTTCTCCATAAGAATTAATTTTTGTTCTTAAATCATCAATAGAAATAAATAAAACATTGTGTTTTCCATTTTTTTCTGATGTTTTTTCAGCATCTTTTTTTGTTTCATTTGTTTTACAACTAACAAGAGTAACTGCTAAAAAAAGTACAAAAATTAATGTTTTTTTAAAACTATTCATATTTTAATTTGGATTTAATGAGGTTATTTCTGATGCCTTAAAACCAATTCTTAAGGCTCTGGCAACAATTTTTTGATTTCTATTTATTTTAATTGGTTCATGATATAATTGCCAATTTCTTGTACCTATATTTTTACCTGTTTGATACCCTATTGATGCGCCTTCTGTTTTGCAGTCTAATTTTAACATTCCTCTTTTCTGTTGAAAAAAAAGTACATTTTTAGTTACAGGTTGTCTCATTTCTGGCCAAAACATTTCTATTAAATCATGTTCTGGAATAAAGCCTTTGTCGCCAATTTGTAATTGCCAACTTGCCAATGCTTTTCTATATTTTGATAAATGCTTGGCATATTTTGGATCATCGGCAAGATTATGTACTTCATAAGGATCATTTTCTAAGTCGTACAATTCCTCTCTTGGTTTGGTTTCCATAAACATATAAGCAGCATCACCTTTTAATTTTTTTTGACGATTTAACTCAATCAGTCTCGCATTCATTGTAATTTGCTCTCTGTATTTATTTCTATAAATTAAAGGTAATTGAGGTAAAAAATTTTTAATATAAACAAAGCGTCCATCTAAGACAGAGCGTTGCATATCTGTTGTTTCATCAAACCTATCTGCAGTTCCAAAAGCATATTTTCTAGGAGCTTCCTCAAAGTTTCCTGCAAATGCTTTTCCATCATAATGTTTGGGGGGTTTTATATTTAAGAGCGATAAAACTGTTGGCCCTAAATCCATCAAAGAGACAATTCTATCATCTACTTTCCCTGCCATTTTTTTATCAGGATAACGCACAATTAATGGTACATTTAAACCGGTATTTCCTACAGCTCTTTTTTGCCTTAACAGGTTTCCTCCATGATCGCTCCAAAACATAATAATGGTATTGTCTAATAAATCATCCTTTTTCAGTTGCTCTATAATAATTCCAACTTGACGATCCATTTCTTCTATATTAGAATATTTACGAGCTATATCTTGCCTAACTTCTGGTATATCTGCAAAATATGCGGGTACAATTACATCCTCTGGTTTTACTGTTAGTGGTTTGTCTTTTCTTTGCCAGATTCTAGATTCATGTGTTACTAAAAAATTTCTAACATAAAAAAACGGTTTCCCTTTAGGAGCATTTCTGTAACTTACTTTGCTAGAAACTTCATCCCAAGCCGTAAAAGGTGCGTTAAATTGATAATCACACTTAAAATTATTGGCAGCATAATATCCTTTTTTTCGAAGAATTTCTGTAAAAGGTTTTACATAAGTTGGTGGCACAACTTCGTACTCTGGAATATTTCTTCCTGTTAAATCCTTAACACCAATGTAAGTTTTGTGTTTAACCTCTTCTGGTGTTTTGTAATTATGGTAATTACCAGTTCTCATATTATGAGCACCTAATCTTGCGGAATACACTCCTGTAATTATCGAAAATCTACTTGGTGCACAAACACCAACTGTGGCGTAAGCATTTGTATATCTAACACCTTCTTTTGCTAATTTATCTAGATTTGGTGTTTTAATTACTTTATTGCCATAAGAACCCAAAATTGGTCCCATATCTTCAGTACTTAACCAGACAATATTTAAGGGTTTTTTAGATTTGTTTTGTGACTTACAATTGATGGACAGCACACAGCATAGAAGAATGATTATTTGCTTTATTTTCATAAGTTTAATAATGTAATTTTATAAAATCCTTGTCTTGTAATTTGCCTTGTAAATTTTGTGGAACTTTAGTCCATTTTGTATTTTTATCTAAAGGATGTAAAGTCGGTTTTAACAAAGGCATTTTATGAGTTATTAAAAAATCATTTTGCGATACCATCCACTTTGCTAACGTTTTTGATAATGCTTCTTTTTGCTGTTGGTATTTTTTATTTTTTGCTAAATTCTTTTTTTGATAAGGATCAATTTTTAAATCGTATAATTCTTCAAAAGGAATTTTAGCGTAGTAATTAGCCCCCATTTTAATAAATTGATTCACAATCTCATTATCACCTAAATTCGCATCTACAACTTCTTTTGCATTAAAGTTTTTTATCAATTTAAAACGCTCTCCTCTTACCATTCTTGAAGGAAAAACTTTACCATTTCTAACATTTTGCTTTGTAGCGACACCATAGATGTATCTATTGACTTTAGATTTATCTCCTTTTAACGTTTTTAAAAAGCTTTTCCCGTCGATTTCTTGAGGAATTTTTGTATTCGATATTTCTAAAAACGTAGGCAGAACATCTACAAAAGAAAGCAACGTATTTGAAGTCGATTTTGGTTTTACAAAACCCGGCCATCTTACAATAAAAGGCACTTTTAAACCTTGTTCTGTTAAGCCCCATTTTCCTGAAATTCCATGATCTGAAGCATAAATAAACATCGAGTTATCTTTCAATCCATAATCATCAACCATTTTAAGAATTTTACCTAATTGAATATTATCGTCCTCTATATTTTGATAATATCCAGGTTTATGGTTCCCAACTTTTTCATTATCATAAGGTAATTTATAAATATCTTTTTTGGTGTAATTTTTTGTTTTTGGATAAGGTCCATGAGGATAATCTGAAGTAATAAAAATGCAGAAAGATTTTTTAGTAGTTTTTAAATAATTATCAATTTTATCTAAAGGCAAATAACGATGGTCTATATTGTTAAAATAGTGAGTCCAATTAAAAACAGTGTTGGGTTTTACATGACTTTTTCCTGCTAAAACCACCTCATAACCTGCTTCTTTTAGCAGGGTTGCCACACTTTTAATTTGCGGTTTTACTCCTATATGATTTGCCATACATCCGTTTTTTACAGGATACATCCCTGTAAATATTTGAGAACGAGCAGGAGCGCAAATAGCTTGAGCAGCATAGAAATTGGTGAATTTCATACCTTGAGCTGCTAGTTTATCTACATGAAACGTACTTACTTTTGGGTTACCATAAACACCATAATCTAACTGATCTTGATCATCTGCCAAATAAAAAATAAAGTTTGGCTTTTGTTTAAGTTCTAGAGCCTTATCGCTTTGTGCAATGGCACTTTTACAAGCTATTAAAACTACTAATGAAAATAGTAAGAATATGTTTTTATATAATTTCATATACTATTATTGTTTTATAAATTTTAGATTTGTGAATTCACCTTTGTTTTTGGTATAAATTTTTATAAAATAAATACCTGATGAAAGTGAACTCACATCAATAGTCTGTTTTAAATTTTGAATTGATTTCGTTTTTAAAACTTGTTTACCATCAACTTGATATATAGCAATCCTATAATTTTCAATTTTAGGAAAATATAATGAAAAACTATTATTCGTTGGATTTGGAAAAAGAGTAATTACTTTTTCATCTATTTTATTTTCATCTATTTTTAATTGTGTTTTATCTATTTCGTATACAAATGTGTGCAGAGATAATGCATCTACATTTACACTAGTAAAAACATCGTCAGTTGTAAAAGAAACATCATTTTGTAAGGTGAAATTTTGGCTGCTGTCATCTGAAGTTATGTAATGCTTTATAACTGTTGTTCCTTTTGGAATTTGAAGAGTAAAATCTTGTGAAGCACCTTCATTAAAAACTTGTAAGACAATTTTATCTTCATTTGGCGATATGAATGCACCAACCACAACATCATCTTGTGCATTTTCTGTTTTTATTACCTTATATCCTTTTTTTACAAGATTGGTAAAATGTTTAAATGTGTGGTATCTTTTTGGTAAAATAATTTCGCCATTTGTCTTCCAAACAACAAGACTAGAGTAACCATTATCATCTTCTTCTTCATAAAAAAGATGCATCATATAAGCTGTCATACCTCCTTCATTAAAACCTCTTAACATCCACTTTATATAGTTTGCTGCATCAACCATAGAAATGTCTTCGCTTTTTAAATTAGCAGATTCAGTAACCCAAACGGGTTTAGAAGACGCAGCTGTTTTTAAAGCATTCCAATTTGTATTGTGATTTGGGTCTGCATAAGTGTGAGTTGCCACCACATCTATTGCCGATTTTACAAGTGGATCTGCAAACATCGTATTGATGTAATTTGTGGCAGATCTATTGGAATTATTTGCATCATAAACTCTATAATTTTCTGGCGAAAGTATTTTTATATAATTTAAAGAAGCACTATTTAAACGAGTATCTAGATTTTTTATAATACTATTTAATTCTGAAGGAGTTGTATTCATAGATTCATAACTAACTTCATAATCTGGTTCATTTGTGGGAGAAATTGCAGTAACATCAATGTTGTATCTAGATTTCATTCCTTGTAAAAACGCAATAAGAAACTCACTATATTCATTTTCTCCTCCAGAAATTAAAGTACCTCCGTCATTGTGTTTTCCATTTGTTTTTAACCAAGCAGGAGCAGAATTACAGTTACCAATTACATGATCAAAACCATTTTTACTTAAACTAAAAGCATTGTTTAAAGCTTCACCAACAAATCGTGTTCTATTGTTGTTTGGGTTGCTGTCATAACGTGTCCAATCTAGTTTTGAAGTATCTAAATCGAAAGGATTATTGTTGTCATTTTCTGGTTCTAAATCATGATACACAAAAAAGCGAATCATATTTACCTCTAAATCTTTAAAACAATAGGTTTCTATTTGTTCTCTAAGAGAATTATTTAGCGCATATAAATATTCTGTTCTTCTCTTAATACCTGCTCCAAAACCTTCTATTGTTTGATAGGTTTCTGAAGGCTCCATACTTACTAAATTTCCTGGCACAACAGAGACTTGATCTAAGAAATAAGTAACTCCTGCTTGCATATACCAAAATTTTATTTTGTTTGAATCTGCATTAAAGGGTGCTGTAAATGTGTGTGAATGTTTTTGCCAAGTATCCGTAATCCAAATATTTTGACCTTGATAACTATCAGCTATTTCTGAACTAAAAACAAGTTTCATTTGTCTTGAGGAAGCTCCTTCTATTTTGGCATAAAAAGAAACTGTATATTTTTTACCTTCTTTTACTTGAAAACCAAAATCACTTTTTGTACTAACATCATAATTATTTGTACCTAAGGAAATTATCTCGCTTTTCAGAGCTTTTGTACTTCCAGCAATTAAATTTTCTGTTTCAATAGAAAAATTAACATCACCTCCATTATTTGCTTGATTTGTCCATTGAATAAAATTAGAACCATTAGTAATTTCAAAAGCACCATTTTCTAGAGGCAATTGATTTTGTGCGTTTATAAAAACACAATTTGCAAAAATAATTACCAAAAAGATTTTCAGATCCCTCATTTTTAAGTTTCTAATTTTTAGTTAATCAAATTTACATTTTGATGTTTTTAAACAATATTATTTTTGAGGAAAAGCATATTATTTTTGAAGCTAAAATGCTATGAATTTATAAACCATAGCTTTCAAAGGCTATGGTTTTATAAGATTTAAAAATAAAATCAATAACTACTAATTAATTAATTCATTCGTATTTATTTCTGACTGTGGAATTGGTAAATTCATTACTTGTGAGGGATCAGTACTTAAAAGAATATCAACATTGGCCTTGAAACCTGGGTTGGTACTATTATTATGAGGTAAAATAGTTTTATTTAGGAAATAATCGAATCCACGTCTTCTGTTATTATGTGAGTCTTCACCTTCACCAATTAATTCAAAACGATATTCATTCATGATGGCATCTCTAAATTCTTCTTGAGCACCAAAATAACCAGCATGGGGCGAAACACCAACTCTATTTAAAACTTCTGTAACATATCCTAATTGTTGACCATTTTGTAACTCATTAGATATTTCAGCCAACATAAGAAGTAAATCAGCGTATCTGTAAACAACTATATTTTGGCTGTTGTATTGATTACTATGTGCCTTGTCTTTTTCTGCAAATTTAAACAGAAAAGGATGCGCTGCTCTTACATTTCGACGAGTTGTATTCGCTGGATATGTTCGTAGCGGATTTCCACTATTTGCATTTGTGTAATCATATAAGTAAGTGGCATCAATTCTAGGATCATTTGGATACATATCTCTATGAATTTCAAAAACATCTGCATGAACTCTTAACCATCCAAAATTTTGTGAGACTTTATAGCCGTTAGGTGTATAATTTCTTCCCATTTGAGAATTTGAGGCATCTTGACTAATTTGCAACTCAAAAATAGATTCTGATGAGTTTTCGTTTGTATCTGTAAATAAACTACTGTAGTCTGAAACTAATGTATATTGTCCGTAAACTTTCATGGCTTCGTCATATGCCATTTGCCAATAGTCCATTTCTGTTAAAGCTCCCTCTCTTAAATCTGGATTTGTGGCTAATGTCATATATAATTTTGCCAATAGCAAATTCGCAGCGTATTGTTTTGGATAGCCAATACCTTTTGCGCCATTCATTAAACTAGCAGCCATTTTTGCATCACTAATAACTTGCGCATAGATTTCTTTTGATGGAGATTTTCCTTTATTTAGATTTTTATCATCGGCAATTTCTGTCCATAATGGGATGTCTGTAAAAAGACGCGTTAAATTAAAGTATGCAAATGCACGAGTAAAATAGGCTTGCCCCATGATATCACTAAAAAGTAATTCATCACTTGTACTTGGGTTTTCAACTACTGTAATATTTTTAATTGTTGTGTTTGACTGAACAATAACTGCATATAAACCTTTCCAGAGCAATTCAGAATCTTGATCTTGAATTGGTTTCAAGGCCATTAAATTGGTGTTGTGAGGATTGATGGTAACATTATTACCTTGTCTGTGGGTGATAAACAGTCCTGAAAAACCATTATTAACCCAATAACGTCTTTCCATTGAGTCATAGGTTGTTAGTTTTTGGTATATGCCATCTAATGCAGCAGCAGCACTTTGTGGGTTCTCATAAAGCGTGGCATCTAAAAATATTGGGCTCTCATCTAAGTTACATGAACTAGATAAAAAACCAAAAATAAATACTAAAATAAAGTTTAATTTTTTCATGTGTTTGTGTTTTTTGTTTTTGTAATTCAATAGTTCTTAGAAATTAATGTTTAATCCTAATAAAAAAGTTTTAGCATTTGCGGCGCCGTTCCAATCTACTCCGTTAATAAGTCCGGTATACATGAAACTTGAAATTTCTGGATTGTATCCACTATAATTGGTCCATGTTGCTAAATTTTGACCTGCAATATAAACATTGACACGATCAAACGTTGAGCTGTTTTCTACAGGTATGTCATATCCTATCGTTACATTGTTTAATCTTAAATAACTACCGTCTTCAATAATACGATCTGAAATTCCTATTATTTGATTAGGAATTTCATCGTAGCCTAATCTAGGATATAGGTTCGTTTGTGCATCTGGCCTCCATGCATTGTTATAGGCATTAGGGCTAATATTGTTTTGTAATCCCTCTGCACTATTAAGCTTAATTAAATTTCCGTTCGCAATATCATTTCCATAAACTCCATTAAAGAGGAAGTTTGCAGTTAGACGTTTTAATTTAAAATTTAGGTTAAAACCATATACAAAATCAGGGTTTGGATTTCCTATAAAAGTTCTATCTAAAATATCGATTGCTCCATCTTCATTCTGATCAACGAATCTAGTATCACCAGCAACAGCGCCTTCAACGAGATCTGTATCTTCTGTTTGATATACTCCATTACTTTCTAAACCGTAAAAAAGACCTGCTTCTTCACCTTCAATAAATACATTGGCAGGAGTTCTAAAATACTGACCATTACTTATCTTATTACCAAAATAAAACGAGCGATTTTCTGCAACTCCATCGATGTAAAAGTCTTTTAAAGGAATGCCTAGAGCTTCTATTTTCGTTCTATTAAAGGAAATATTTCCACCAATATTAATTTCAAAATCATCAGTAGAAACCGGAGTAATATTCAATGCAAGCTCCAAACCTTTGTTAGAAATACTTCCTCTGTTTATAAGAATGTTACTAAATCCTGAAGATGTTGGAATCGGACTATTTTGCAATAAATCTTTGGTCGTTTTGTCGTATACGTCAACACTACCTGAGATTCTATTATTTTTACTTTCAAAATCAAGCCCTAGATTAATTTGTTCAGTTGTTTCCCAAGTTAAATTAGGGTTTGCAATGTTATTAAGTGTCATAGGCACACTAGTTCCATTTCCTGGCGTTCCATATAGTTGTCCGTTGATCCCATAATCAGACAATGTTCCATAAGCTCTAATACCATGGTTTCCTATTTGTCCCCAACCCGCTCTCAGTTTTAAATCTTCAAAAATATTTAATTTTTTAATAAAACCCTCATTATCAAGTCTCCACGCCAATGCGAATGATGGAAAGAAACCATACCTATTGTCTTCTGAGAATTTAGAAACACCATCTCTACGAAACGATGCTGTAAGGATGTATTTATTATTATAGGTGTAATTAAATCTGCCCAATAAAGAGAAAATTTGTTGGTCAGCTCTTAAATATCGTAACGGTTGCGTAATTACGGATGCTAGAAAAGGCTGTTGCGTTGTAAGTTCGGTTGTTACAAATTTTTCAACTGCATAAATACTATTCTCTACATTTCTTACGTCATACGTGATACCAGCAGTGGCATTTATTCTATGCCTTTTGTTAAAAGTTCTATTGAACCTTAAAAAATTATTAATTTGATAAGATGTCGCATTCAAAGTAGATATTTGTAATGCACCATCTGCGTTATAACCTTGAAATGTTGTTAGTCCAAAAAAACGTCTTCTGTCTTTAGTTCTAATATTACCACCTCCTTTTATTTCATATTGTAAACCCTTAATAGGCAGTTTATAAGTAAGCCCTACAGATATGATATATCTTTTTTCTTTTGAAACATCTTCAAAATCGTTTACCCAAGAGTATGGGTTTGATGCTTCTAAATCTTCTCCAAAATCTTCAATCTGTTCAGTGATTACAGGTCTAAACATAATCGCGTTTCTAACAAAACTTTGGTTGGCACCAATTAAATCTCCTCCTTCAGCAAAATTTGTATTGTTAAACGAGGTACTAATTCTAGCTTGTAATTTTAATTTATTTGTAAGGTCTTGATTTAAATTAATTCTCAAATCACCACTTTTGAGGCTAGAATTACTTACGATACCATTTTGTTCATCAAAACCTCCTGAGATATAATAATTCCCTTTATCACTTCCACCTGAAGCTGAAAAACCAACCTTCGTACTAAACCCAGGACGGTATAACTCATTTTGCCAATTTATAAGTTGAGCAGGTGTATCCAAAACATTAGCATCGCCTACGTTATTGTAACTAATTCCAAATACTTGGTCACCATTTACTTGAAATCGAGGGTTTTCTCCGCTGAGTAAGGAAACTTCATTTTGATAGTTAGCATAGCCTATACCATCTAAAACATCATATTTTTTATCTATATTTCTTACAGAGTTAGTTACAAAAGCACTTATTTTAATTTTTCCTTTTTCTCCTTTTTTAGTAGTAATTAAAATCACACCATTTGCACCTCTAGAACCATAAATTGCGGTAGCTGATGCATCTTTTAACACCTCAATACTTTCTATGTCTCTTGGATTTATCCCACTCAAGCCATTTTGAGTTTCTTGACCAGAATTACCAATACCACCAGCAGCTATTACGTCTTCTCCCGCAGAAGAAATAATAACTCCATCGATAACATAAAGTGGTTCATTATTTCCACGAAGACTATTGGTTCCTCTAATTTTTACACTAATACCAGAGCCAGGAGACCCTAAGTTTTGTGTTACTTGTACCCCCGCTGATCTTCCTTGTAATAACTGATCAACAGAACCAGATTGATTTGCAATGTCTTCTGATACTTTTACAGAAGTTATTGAACCCGTAACATCTTTCCTAAGAACGCTACCATAACCAACTACTACAATTTCCTCTAATTGGGTTGCATCTATTTCTAATTGTACATTAATTGTGGTTTTGTTTTTGATATCAACCGTTTCAGTTTTGTATCCTAAATATGAAAAGATTAAAATTTGTGAACTATTTTTAGGCACTGAAATCATAAAATTTCCGTCAAAATCTGAGACAGCTCCCAAACTTTCTGTATTTTTAATTTGAATTGTTACACCAGGTAATAAGTTGCCAGTCTCATCTTTCACTGTTCCTGAAATTGTTGCTGATTGAGCATAAATTATTACGGGTAAAAAAAGCAATAAGTAGAATAGTCTCTTCATAATTCTTGATTTGTATTTGTTTATTCTTAAGTTAAGATATTTTTATCAAAATATTATATCCTCAAATTAAAATAATATTTTTTAATATATTACAAATTTAAACGCAAAATGTTTGTTATGTTTGTAATATTTGAGGAAAAAATTAACATATTTGGAGCAAGCAAGTATATTTGAAGCTCTTTTATTTAATCCCACATTTAAGTTTATAACTAATCAAATGTAGAATAGATTCTAGACAAAATAAGGGCGTTATGGTTAATTAATGAGGTGAAATGTCTTTTTTAAATAATAAATGTGCTACCTAAAACTTCACATTAAAAAGAAAACATTCGTTTTTATAAAATGACAATTAGATTTTTATTCTTTTCTACAATATATTTTTTATTTGTAATTTGATCACTCATGATTATAACTAAACTTAAACACACTTTTTTTCTCTTTTTGATTTTCAGTTCAATAATTGGTCAAGAAAATCAAAATGAGTACAATTTTGTACCTATAAATGATGGTTTCACTCAAAGTGCTATTACAACTATTTTAAAGGACAGTGAGGGGTTTACTTGGATTGGAACTAATAGTGATGGATTGTTTAAGTATAATAGTACTGATTTTAAGAGTTATAAACAAGAGCTCAATTCTAAAAAAGCTTCTTTAAATAGTTCTATCGTTTACACAACATTTCAAGATTCTAAATATAATATTTGGGTAGGAACTGAGCTAGGTCTTAACTTATATAACAAAGAGTTAGATAAATTTGAAAACATCGAACTCTTAAAAGATCAAAAAAAAATTAATATACCTGTACATGCAATTACAGAATATGATGAAAACACCTTGTTATTTGGAACCCATGAACATGGATTGTACAAACTAGATAAAAAAACACTTTCATCTAAATTAATTAAGTTTAAAGACAATGAACCAACCATTAGCTTGCAGATAAATGCTATTGTAAAATCTTCTAATGGTCGATTTTTAATAGGTACAAACCAAGGATTAATGACTTTTGATCCTTATGATGAAATTTTACAACTAGCAAAGTTTAACACAAAAAACGATTTAGAATTTATAGAAAATGCAGTAGAATCTTTGTTGGTTACTGAAAATGAATCTGTTTGGATTGGTACTGTTTCTTCTGGATTATATAAAATTACAAGCAACAAAAATGATGTGTATGCTATTGAAAAATATGCAATCACTAAAAAAAGAATTATGTCTTTAGCAGAAAAACAGAATTCGAATATTTTGTGTGCTACAGAAAATGATGGTCTTTTTGAAATAAACCCATCAACCAAATTAACAGAAAACTACAGGCAAAACAAACTAAATAATAAAGGTGTAAAATCTAACTCAATTTGGACAGTTTTTACTGATGATAAAAATAGAGTTTGGTTAGGTTATTACAATTATGGTATTGATATCCATGATGATTATTATAATAAATTCAATTCCATAAAAAGTTTGCCTTTTCTAAAAAACTCTTTAAATTCTAATTCTGTTACTGGTATTGCAAAAGATGATTTTGGTAGATTATGGATGGGAATGTTTGATGGTGGTGTAGATGTTTATGATCCTAAAAAAGGCACTTTTACAAATTTATTCAACCAAAATAATGGAATTGCAAAGGGATTGAATAATTTTGGAATTACAGCTGTTTTTATAGACAGTCATAAAAATATTTGGATTGGTACTTGGAGTTCTGGCCTCTATCTTTTAAAATACAACTCTAAAAAATTTATAAATGTCAATAAAACATCAAATAAAAGTATTTTCACCACAAATAGAATTATGACTTTTGATGAAGATTCTAAAGGCAATATTTGGATTGGTACTTTTTTAAGTGGATTGTACTCTTATCATCAAACATCAGAAAAATTTACACACTATAAATCAGAAAATTTCTTAAAATACAATATTCATAAAAGTAATATTCGAAAAGTTTTAGTCGATAAAAATGATGCCATTTGGATTGGTTCCAGAGAAGGTGTTTACAAAGTTGAAAATACCAATTCGAACACTTTTAATGTAAGTTCATTTAACAACGAAATGAATTCTGATCTTGAGAATAATAGCAATTATTCTATTAAATCCAATATTATTTATAGCTTGTTTGAGGACTCCAATAGCAATATTTGGATAGGAACTTTAGGTAATGGTCTGTCTAAATATAATGCTAAAAACAACACTTTTAAAAGATACAACACTAACAATGGTTTAATTCATGAAACCATTTTTTCGATTATTGAAGATAAAGACAAATCAATTTGGATTGGAGGAAACAAAGGGCTTTCTGCACTTAATACACAAACAAATACGTTTACAAACTTTAATAAAACTGATGGTTTATTATCAAATACATTTAATTACAATGCAGTTTTAAAAGATGAAAACAATGTATTGTTTTTCGGAAATTCTAAAGGAATCAATTATTTTAATCCATCAGAAATAGTTTACAATAAAGAAAAACCAATTGTTTATATAAAAGACTTAAAATTATCGAATGATATAGTAAGTATAGAGGATGAAAATTCACCACTAAAAAAAATAATTTCTAAAACTGATGAGTTAACTTTAACATATAAACAGGCAGTATTTTCGTTAGATTACTCAGGAATAAATTACACCAGAAGTGAAAACAATCAATATGCATATTTCTTAAAGGGGTTTGATAAAGATTGGAGTTTCGTTGGCACAAACAGAAATGCGTCTTACAAAAATGTTCCACCAGGAAATTATACTTTCATGGTAAAAGCATCTAATAATGACGGCTATTGGAATGACAAACCTACTACCTTAAAAATTAAAATTCTTCCTGCTTGGTGGGCTACAAATACTGCCATTTTAACCTATCTTTTATTACTCGGACTTTTTATTTATGTTGTTTATAAATACGTAAGAGCAAGAGTTAGAGAAAAAATAATTTTAAATTTAGAAAGACAAGAATACAAACAATTTGAGGCTTTGAACGCAAAAAAAATTCAATTTTTTACCAATATTTCCCACGAATTTAGAACGCCATTAACCCTAATTTTAACACCTTTAGAAGATATTTTAGAAAGTAATAATTTAATCTCTGACGATTTAAAAGAAAAGCATAATATTATCTACAAAAATGCAAAACGCCTTTCTAGATTAATTAATGAGTTAATGGATTTTAGAAAACTTCAGTTCAATAAAATGAGCATTAATGCCTCACAAATATCTGTGGTGCCTTTTATTGAAGAAGTTGTTAGTCATTTTGAAGAACAAGCCTCTTTACAAAACATAAAACTTTCTGTAGAATACGATCAAAACAATTTTATTATTTGGTCAGATCCATCAATGTTAGAAAAAATAATTTTTAACCTGTTATCCAATGCCTTTAAAGCCACACCTGCAAACGGATCTATTACAGTGCAAATAAACAAACCTGAAAAACTAATTTCTTTACCATTAGTAACCAAAACCAAATCTTTAGAAGCCATAGAAATTATTATAAAAGATACGGGGTTAGGAATCAAAAAAGAAAATTTACATAAAGTTTTTGATCGTTTTTTTCAAGGAAATGAAAAGAATAATCAATATAACGGAGGAACAGGAATTGGATTAGAGTTGGTTAAAAATTTTGTAGACCTACACAAAGGAAAAGTAATTTTAACCAGCAAAGAAAATATAGGAACACAATTTAAAATATATTTTCCTTTAGGGTACGAGCATCTAAAGGAAAATACCAATAATAAATTTAAAGAAACCGTAAATGAAAGTATTACTGTTAAAAATAAACCAGCAGATAATGCAATTACAGAAGAAAAAGAGGTTCCCAGTAAAAAGATGATACTTATTGTTGAAGATACTGCAGAGTTAAGATCTTACATCAGAAATGAGTTGAAAGAAGATTATATTGTAAAAGAAGCAGAAAATGGTTTAGAAGGATTAGAAAAAGCAAATAAATATCTTCCAGATATTTTAATAACTGATGTAATGATGCCAATTATGGATGGTTTTGAGTTGTGTGAACGTATAAAAAGCGATATTAAAACTAGTCATATACCAATATTAATGGTTACTGCTAAAGGAATGCAAATAGATAAATTAAAAGGAATTGACTCTGGTGCAGATGTATATTTAAACAAACCATTTAATATGAAAGTATTAAAATCGCACTTAAAACAATTGATTTCTAGTAGACAAATTTTGTTTGATAAGTATTTTAATAGTGTTAGTACCACAATAGATGCAAATAACACAACATCTTTAGACAAAGAATTTATGAATAATGTTTTATCCTATATAAATGAAAATATTAATGATGAAAAATTAAATGTAGAACATTTAGCATCAGAGTTATTCTTAAGCAGAAGTAAATTATATCGAAAAATTAAAGCATTAACAGGAGATACAGCAAACGAATTTATTAGGAAAGTGCGTTTAGAAAAAGCAAAACAACTTATAAAAAATACAGAACATACTATTAGTGAAATATGCTTTAAGGTTGGTTTTTCCTCTCCTTCTTACTTTACAAAGTGCTTTAAAGATCATTTTGATGTTTTACCCACTGAATTAAGAGAAAATGCAACTGAAAAATAGTTGTTTTAAAAATGATTAATTGAAATTATTTAAATAAAAAGAGTATTAAAAATTAATACTCTTTTAATTCAGTAATTTGCCATATATTTTTAGAAGTAAAACATTACATCATGAAAAAAAATAAAATACATATTTTTTATGGATTGCTCGTTGTTGCCGCTTTTTTTTACTTGAATGTAAAAAAGAATTCAGAAAACACAAACTATGGAGAATACCCTGCATGGATTGAAATGATGGAATCTCCAAACGTAAATATTAAAGAGGCAAGAAAAGCTTTCGATACTTATTGGAAACATAACAATCATTTCAAAGGAGATCGTTCGAAACAATTTGAACGATGGTATGTAATAAATTCAAAACGTTTAGATGAATATGGAAATGTAATTTCTGCAAGACAAGTAAGAAATGAATTTGTTAAAATCCGGTCTGAGTTAGCTTTTAATCAACAAGGCCAATGGTTTAATTATGGGCCTATTAATGTAGGGCCAAGAAATAATGGGATAAAAAAAGATGGAGGACGTGTAAAAGATATTGCTTTTCATACAACCAATGCAGCTATCTATTATGTTTCTACATTTAAAGGAGGCTTATTTAAAACAACCGATGCCGGAACTTCCTGGACACCTTTAACAGATCATCTTCCACATGAAGTATTCATCTCTAAAATACTTCCTTCTAACCCCAATACTATATTTATAGGAACAGATTCTGGGGTATTAAAATCTGCAGATGCGGGTGTAACTTGGAATGATTCAGGATTGTCTACCGGTAAAATTAATGCATTACTTATAAAACCAGATAATGAAAATATAATACTTGCTGGATCTTCTTCTGGCATTCACAGATCCATTGACGGGGGTGTTACATTTACTCAAGTACAATCAGCATTTAAGACTGAAGAGCTAAGAGTTCATCCTACTAATGCAAATATTATGTATGCTGGAACTAACGGTACTGGGTCTACATCCCAATTTTTTAGATCTACAGACGGCGGTGCAACTTGGACAGAAAACACCACATTCGGATTAGGAGGTTTTAAGAAAATTGCAGTAACACCGGCAGAGCCTGATTATGTATATGTAATAAATTCCAGAGACCATTTGGGAGAAGATTCTTTTGAAGGGGTATATCTATCAACAGACTCAGGAGTAACTTTTACTAAAAAATCTGGTGGAACGCCATGTATTACAGGATATAGTGATGCGGGAAATATTTCAAGAGGTCAACCGAATTACAATTTGTTTATTGTTGCCGATCCAAATAACGCAAATATAGTTTATGCAGGAGGTGTAAAATCTTGGAAATCTACGGATGGAGGTTTAAATTGGGTTCAAGTATTCAATAATGTTACAACGCAAGAAGGAGGAGGACTACATTTAGATCAGTTAACATGGGCTTATTCACCAATAGACAGCAAATTATTTGCATTAAATGATGGAGGAATATATTTTTTAAACGCTGATGATAAATTTCAGTCTATCACGGATAGATTACCAATAGCTGAAATTTGGGAGTGCACGCAAAGCCAGCAAAACCCAACAAATGTGGCTGGAGGAACATTTCATTGTGGTATAAAATTAAATAAAAATGGAACTTGGTTGTCGCCATGGGGCGGTGATGAATCCACAGTATTATTTGATTATTCAGATGATACGTATGCCTACCATTTTAAATACGAAAAAATAAGTAGATCTTCAGATGGGGGTTTATCATTTCAAAGAATTAATTCCTCTAGTGCAGATAGAGGATGGTACACAGGTACTGGGGTTTTAGATAAAAGTGATGTAAATACACTTTTTGTAGGGTTATTTGAGGTAGAAAGAATTAACAATGCAAGAACAGCAACCTCATCAACAGTTTGGGATAAAATTTCTTCTTTCGGAGGTAATTTAAGGATTGAAAAAATAGCACAATCTACAGCAGATCATAATATCATGTATGTTTCTAGAGAAGGAGGTACCTTTTATAGATCTGATAATATACGTGATGCTTCACCGACATTTACCCAAGTAACTTTACCTTTTTCTGGAAAGGTTACAGATATTGCTACACATCCAACAAATACAAATATTGTTTACATATTACTTGGAAGTAAAATATATAAATCAGCGAATAAAGGCGCTAACTGGACAGATATTTCCTCTGGTCTTCCTGAAGTTTCTTTATTGGAAATGGTCTATGATAATTCAAGTGACGAAGGTATATATATAGGTACAGATATTGGTGTGTATTATAAAGATGCAGCTTTATCAAGTTGGATAGACTATTCTAACGGTTTACCTGTAATACGAGTTTCTGGAATGGATATTTATTACGGAACAACTAGAGCAAATAGTTTTTTAACAGTTTCCACAGATGGTAGAGGATTTTGGCGATCAGCTTTAGACGGTGTAACACCAGCGTCACCAGCAGTTGATTTTTCATCAGATGATACAGAAGTTTTTAGAGATGGTCAAGTTCAATTTACCAATCAATCATCAGACGTCCCTGTTGGTTCTTTTATTTGGACTTTTGAGGGAGGTACTCCAGCAACAAGTTTGGACGAAAATCCGACTGTAACTTACAGCACACTTGGTACTTTTGATGTTACACTTTCATACACTACAGATACAGGTACAGAATCAAAAATTAATTCTAACTACATTAAAGTTAGCGAATTACCTGCACCAATTGCAGATTTCACAGTTGATTCTCAAACTGTTTTTGAGACGAATCAACTTAGTTTTACAGATACTTCTCAAAATAATCCAACGTCATGGAGTTGGATTTTTGAAGGTGGAACACCAGCAACTAGTTCTGACCAAAACCCTATTGTAACTTATAATACAATAGGCTCATATAAAGTATCTTTAACAGTAACCAATAAAGAAGGAACAGCTACTAAAGAGGTTGAAGATTTTATAACAGTAACTGCTAACTCAGGCACAGGATCGTTGCAAGCTCATTACAATTTTAATGGAAATTTAAATGATGACTCCTCTTATAGCAGAAACTTAGCAGCAGTGGGTGGTTTTAGTCCAACTTATGTAGATGACCATAAAGCAGAATTAAATAATGCTTATCAAAGCCCTGGTGCTGTTGGTAACTATCTAACTAACAACTACAAAGGTATAGCGGCTAATGGAGAGCGAACGGTAACAGCATGGATAAAAACAACTACTGCAGGAAGTAGAAAAACAATTATTTCTTGGGGTACAAATTCTAGTGGTAAAATGTTTAATGTTATGGTTGAAAATGGCAACATAAGAGTGGAAGGTGGCACGAGTAATGTCCAAAATGAGGACTCAAGTGTTGCAAGGTTAGACGGCAATATGTGGCGTCACATAGCAGTTACTTACAACCCTGAAGATGGAGATAAATTATCCGATATTAAAATATATATAGATGGTATTTATTATGCCAATCAACCAGATTCTGGAGATTCTTATAATTCTGAACAAACTATTATAAATACAGATATATCAACTAATAATATTCAAATAGGTAATGCCTCATACAATTCTAACTATTATTGGCGCGGAGAATTAGACGATATTCGTATTTATTCGAAAAGTCTTAGCGCACAAGAAATAGAAAATCTATACACGAGTGGTTCTTTAAGCACCAATAATTTTAAATTAAACAATGCCATTGAACTATTTCCAAATCCATCAAAAGATTTTATTAAAGTTTCTGAATTAACAACCAAAAAAAATTATACAATTTTTACCGTTTTAGGTTCAGAAATTAAACGTGGTAGTATTTCAAATAATGAAACTATAGATATTAGAAATCTGACTAGGGGTCAATATTTCCTTAAGTTGGATAATGAAAATAGTATTAAATTTATAAAAGAATAAAAATACCTTTAGATTTGGTAGCACACAGAGAAAAAGAGTTTAAATCTGATTTATTTTACTCAAATCCAACCCAATACAATTCAACTTCTCTCCCACTCGCTCAACAATTAAGCGAAGTGAGACTGGTATTAAATACTTATTATAAAGTTTATAACTCTAAGACTAAAAATTGAAACTCCACAGCTTTTATTCTTGTGAGCTAGCAAAAAGTTCGAGTTCAGCTTTCATTAAAGAAGGATCAAATAAATGCGACTCTTCAACGATTTCACCATTTTCCCATCTAAAAGATATATGAACAGGAACTTCAATTAGGTTTCCACTTGTTTTACCAACTGCAGACCATTTAAACCATGTATTCGTCCATGTTTGGCCACTATCGTATGCTTTTGTTTCAACATATATTGGCTCATCTAAACCCTGAATATTCAGCATTTGAATATTGTTAAAAGCTTTATGTTGTGCGCCAATTAAACCGATAAGTTCAGAAAGTGGAGTTTGTTCTACACTGCCAAGAAATAAAGCGATTTTATCATCATCAGCCCAAAGTTTTTTTAACCCATCAATATCATTATTTAGATAATGTTTGTAATGCCCTCTAATTGCATTCGATTTATCGTCTTCAAACTCAACGATCGTAACACCCGTTTTATTACAACCAATAGTTGCGATAATGATGAACAGTAATGCTATTTTTTTCATGTTTTATATTTTTTATTATTTGCCTTGCTCAATTTAGTAAATATTATTCTTACTTCAAAACAAAGCTAATTTACACGACTTCCAATTGATTTTTAAGCGGAATTATAGTGTCAATTCATCATATTTCTGTATAAACCTACCACGAAATAATTAATTAAAGGTTTAGAACTCCTAAAAACATAGACGATTATCCTAGAGTAGTTACTCTTATCAACCTTGAAAAATAAATGAAAAACAGGTAAAAACCCCCATTGACAAACAAAAAACTCACACCTATATTTGTATTAAAATGCGGATAAAGCAAAAGTAGATAAAACATTGTAACTCCATTAAAAATGAACAGACCTACTATTAAAATAGAGAAAAATATACTTGATAAATTTATTGAGATTTTGACCTTTCTTTTAATTATAGTTTCAATCATTCTAATTATAATTTATTACAATCAATTACCTGAAAAATTACCGATTCAATCTAATTGGCCGTCAAAAGACAAAAATGGATTTGGAACAAAAGATTTGTTGTGGTCAAATCCTATAATTTGCGGAATAATTACAATGTTAATTTATAAACTGAATCAATACACGTTGACATTAAATTATCCTAGAGAAATTCTGGAGAATAATGAGAAATTTAATTATAAAATGTCTACTCAAATGTTGCGTATTATATCGTTAATTATTGCATTTATGTGCTTATCGTTAACACTTACTTCCATATTAAATGGACTTGGAAACAAGACCGAATTTGAAAAATATTTCCAACCATTATTTCCAGTTTTATTGGCTGGAATTCCATTATTTTATATAATGAGAATATTAATAAATAAAAAAGACAGGCAAAATAGGATATATGCCAACAAACCGATTGAAAAATAAAAAGTACAATTACAATAAAGCCCCTAGCCTCGTGCTACGTTAATGGCGGAATTTTGCTGATATTCAATATATCAGTAATTAACAAACTAAGTATTAAACTAAAAGTTAAGCCCCTAAAATTTCGCCACTAACAACACAAAAAAGTTGTATTTACTTACTTTTTAAAACGTAATGATGATTGTTTATAAAAATGGAAGTTTCATAACTTCTATTATTTTGAATAATTTTAACGCCTGCAGCGCCAACTGCATTGGTTACTTACATAATATTAAATCCACAGAAAGCGCAAGCACAAAGTCCTAAAGAACCAGCAACTATCATTTAACATACTTCTTAAATTAAAAAATTATTTTCTATATTCTTTCGGCGTTTTTTCGTATTTTAATTTAAAGCATTTCGTGAAATAAGAACGATTTGTAAAACCAACCTCATACAATATTTCAGTAATATTCATTTGAGTTTCTTTTAATAAACTGGCCGCTTTTTTTAATCTGTAAGAACGTATAAATTCATTTGCAGATAAACCTGTTATAGATTTCAATTTTCGGTATAATTGCATTCTACTGTATGCTAGCTCCGCACCTAAATCAATCACACTAAATTCATCGTTCATTAAATTTACTTCAATAATGCCCTCTGCCTTCTCAATAAACTGTTTGTCAAAAGCACTAATTCCTGCAATTTCTGAATTTAGACCATCGTCATCATCTTTATACTTCTTTCTTAAAAACTCCCTTGTCTCCAAAAGATTTTCAATTTTAGCTTCTAAAAAACCTGCATTAAAGGGTTTAGACATGTATGCATCTGCTCCGGTTCTAATACCAGCAATTCTATTTTCCATCGATGATTTAGCCGTTAATAGAATAATAGGGATATGGTTTGTTATTTCATTATTTTTTAGTTCAGCACACAACTCTTTTCCATTCATTTTAGGCATCATAAGATCACTAATAATTAAATCAGGAATATTTTCTAAAGCCAACTTCTTTCCTTCTAAACCATCAGCCGCCTCTATAATTTGATAAGTTTCAGATAAAAGACTCTTGATAAAAGTTCTCATATCCACTTGGTCCTCAACAATTAAAATTAGTGGTAATTTACTCAGTTTAATTTCTCCCTCTTTATTTAGTGCAGGAGCTTCGGATTGCACTGGCTCTAACTCTGTCTCAAAAACTGCATCTTCAATCAGCTCATTTTCTTCTAAAAACTCAGTATTGTCATTATCAATATTAGCATACTCCACACCAACAGGAAGGCGAACAATAAATTTAGTTCCTTTCGAAACTTTACTGCTTACAAATATTTCTCCATTATGAAGCTTAACCAATGATTTTGTTAACGTCAATCCAACACCAGAACCCATGTGATCACCATCTAGAGAATTCACTTGATAGAATCTCTTAAAAATGAACGGAAGTTTATCTTTCGGAATTCCATGCCCCGTATCTTTCACAATTATTTCAACATTATTGTTTGATAAATCCATGAAACCTTGACTTCTTGAATTCTTATTTACAGATACTTTAATTGATATTTTACCATGTTCAGGAGTAAACTTTAAGGCATTAGACATTAGGTTGTTAACAATCTTTTCAAGCTTATCAAAATCAAACCAATCTATAAATTCATCTTGGTTGCTTTTAAAAACAATTTTAATATTTTTTTTATTGGCTAGTACTTGAAAAGAGGCCGTTAGTTCTTTACAAAAATTAACGACATCTATCTTTGAAACAGATAATTTTAATTCGTTATTTTCAATTTTTCTAAACTCTAAGACTTGCTGAATTAGTTTGTATAATTGATTTGCATTACGTTGCATTAAGACTAGCATTTCTCTCACAGAATTACTTGTTTTATCAGACTCTAAAAGTTTTTCTAAAGGCCCTAATATTAGAGTTAAAGGGGTTTTAAATTCATGAGATACATTGGTGAAAAATTGAAGTTTCATATTATGTACTTCCTTTATTTTTTCATTTTCAAATTTCTCTAGTTTTATTTGAGTGTTGTACTTCTCTTTTTCAATTATATAATTCCTGTAGATAGCAAGTAAAGTAAGAAATATAAATAAATATATAATATACATCCACCATGTTTTCCAAAAAGGAGGTAAAACTTTCACTTTTATTTGAGCGTAATCATCATTCCATAAATTATCTTTATTTGCAGATTTTACTTTAAAAGTATAATTTCCATCATTTAAGTTTGAATACCCCACAAAACGTCTTTTGGCATCGCTGTAAATCCAGTCATCATCATAGCCTTCGAGCATATATGCGTATTTATTTTGCTCAGGAGACACAAATTGTAAAGCGGCAAAGTCAAATGAAAATGAACCATTTTGATATTTTAATTCAATTTCTTCAGTGAAGTTAATTGCTTTAGATAATATGATTTCACCAGAAATAGTGTCAGAAACTTTAACTGGTTTATTATCAATTTTTAAATCTGTAATAACTGTTTTCGGTAAAAAACGAGAATCTAGAATATCGTTAGGATGAAATACGTTAAAGCCATTAATTCCGCCAAAATATAAAATTCCGGAAGGACTTTTGTGAAAAGCAAATTTTCTAAAATTTCTTGCTTGCAAACCATCTGATATATTGTAGTTTTTAAAGTTATTGTTTTCAATATTAAATCTGGATATTCCATTATTTGTGCTTATCCAAAGGTTTTTATTACTATCTTCTAAAATTCCGTAAACCGCGTCACTTGCTAAGCCTTCTTTCTCACCGTAGTGAACAAAATGAGTGTGCGTTTTACCATCTTTTTTTGTATTTACTATTTTACTGATACCTCCCCCAAAACTCCCAATCCAAATTGTTCCAGAATAATCCTCTTGAATTGTAAATATGTCATTATTAATTAAACTACTTAGGTCATTTTCCTGGTGAACGTATTGGATTATTTCAGAAGGTTCATTATTATTATCACGATATATTTTGTTTAAACCTCCTCTTGTTCCTACCCATAAAATCCCTTTTTTATCCTCATATATGGCTGTTAATTTATTACTAGTCAAATTAAATTTACTACTAATAGCCGAATTATATCGAGAAACTATTGGTAAGTCATTTCCATTTTTTTGGGGACTAAACCTCATCAAACCGTCACCCGCAAAAGACCCCATCCAAATGTCACCAATTTTATCTTTGTAAAGAAGGTGAATGTTATTTGTTCCAAGATTACCGTTCGTATTTAAAACATTAAAGTTTGTTTTTTCAATAACATTGTTGTTTTTATCAAGCTTTAAACGATACAAACCATTAGAACTGGTTGCCACCCATAAATACCCAAAATTATCCTTACATAGAGAAAAGACTTTTTCGGTGATAGATTTGTTACTATTCAATGAAATATTTTTAAAAAATATATCTCCATCTTTAAAAAAGAGTTTATTTAAACCTCCATTAAAAGTTCCAATCCAAACTTCTTGGTTAGACTCTTCATAAAAAGCGTTTATTATATTATCACTTAAACTAGCATTTCCATTTGAATCTTGTTTTAAATGAATAAAATTTTTCTTAAACAAATCTATTTTACTAAGTCCCCCAGTAATTGTTCCAATCCATAATATTCCTGATTGATCCTTGTATAAATCTGAAATAGAATTACTTTTTAATTGAGAGCCATCGAATTTAGCGTTCTTTTTGAATTGTTTAAGTTTATTGTTTTCTGTGTCCAGTAAGAATAAACCATCATTACGTGTACCAAACCAAATGTTTCCTTTAGTATCTGAAGTAATATTTTTAATCGTTGTTTTCAAACCATTAAGAGATACTTTACTAATTAATTCTGTCCTGGAAATTTTGTTGTAAACTATTTTGAAGAGTCCCTTATTTGTTCCCACCCAAATAATGTTATTATTATCCTCAAAAAAAGACAGAATGGTTTGACCATCAAACTGTTTTATTTGCTGTATCTCGTGGATTTTTTCATTTGATTGAATTAAATCCTTTGATTGAATTTTAGGAGGAATTCTTTTTAAACCCTGAGTCGTACCTATTAAAATTTCACCATTTTCTCTTTTGTGCAACGCGGAGATGTATAGAGTAGAAATTATTTTTTTATCTATTTTTTTAAAGAAAAATGAAAACGGAACTTCTTCATTTTCGATTATTTCGAACAAGCCATTATTAGTACCAATCCAGATAGCCCCATCGTCTCCTTGAACAATATCATTGATTCTTATATTTTTATTTGCCGCTTTTTGTTCGTTATATGAATTTAAATAACTGTAAAACTTACCTGTTTTTCTATCTAATACATTTAAATTTTTCTCTGTACCTATCCAGAGTAATCCTTTTTTGTCTTCAAATAATGCGGTAACCGAATTTTCGGAAAGACTAAATGGATCTCTATAATTATTTCTGTATGCAGTAAAATTATAACCATCATATTTATACAAACCATTGGGGGTTCCATACCACATGAAACCCTGCGAGTCTTGAAATATAGTTTGCACTGTATTTTCTAATAATCCTTTATCTGGATTTATATTATTAAACTTGTAATTTTTGGTTTGAAGAATTTTATGCGTTTTTTGAGCATAAAGTTGAGATGATAAAAGTAAGAATATTATAATTTTGAGATAATTCACACTTATAGAATTAGATTTGAAATAATATAATTTTTTGAGTTAAAACTAAAAGTAATAAAAACTATACTTTCATTTTAATCCCTTTACTCTAAAAACTTACTTGCAAAATTAACATATTTTTAAAGGTATTATACTTTTTTTTTGTTTAATAAAAGTATAATACCCTTAAAATATATCTCTTAATTATGGAAAACACTAATTCTTATTAAAAATGAAATTGAATTATCATCTGGTTCTATTGAAAATTTTGTGTTAAATTTTGTGAGATTAGTGCGACCTTACTCTTTTTTAATTTTAGTATTTTTACGTAAAACAATACCCCCAGTTATTAATTAAACCCAACCTAATATTAAAAAAAACTGAATGAAATTGATATTTAAACTATTGCCAAACGTTATTAAATTTTGTTTTACAACATTTTTAATTATTTCTTGTAATGGCATAACAAAAAAGGAAGAAGCTAAAGATAACTCTAGTAAAACAAGAAATAAAAAACCTAACATTATTTTAATTTATGCCGATGATCAAGGTACATTAGATGCCGGATGTTACGGCACAGAAGATATAAAAACGCCTAATCTTGATGCTTTGGCCTCAGAAGGTATTAAATTTACGCAAGCATATGCACATACCGTTTGCTGTCCGTCAAGAGCAGGGCTTTTAACCGGTAGGGCACCTCAAAGAAGTGGTGTAAACCAATGGACGTCGTGTAATCCGAATGATAAAGTAGGGCGTGTAATGGATTTAAAAGAAATTACTATTGCAGAACACTTAAAAAAATATGATTACAAAACAGCACTTGTTGGTAAATGGCATCTAGGAGCCACCTTAGATCACGGTCCTTTAGATCAAGGGTTTGATGAATTTTTTGGTTTTAGAGGTGGATTTATAGATTATTATACACATCGTTTTTTACATGCTAAATGGCAAAGACCTCAATTTCATGATTTATATAGAGGTAAAGAAGAAATTTTTGAAGACGGAAAATACTTCCCCGATATGCAAGTAGAAGAAGCTAATACATTTATAGAAAAAAATAAAGACGAACCATTCTTTTTGTATTTGCCATTTAATCTACCTCATTACCCAGAACAACCTGATTCAACTTTTATAGCACAATACAAGGATTTAAAATGGCCTAGAAGTTCTTACGCCCCAATGATTACAACTTTTGACGATCGAATGGGACAGGTTATTTCTAAATTAGATGAATTAAATTTAAGAGAAAATACGATTATCATTTACATGAGTGATAACGGGCATTCTACAGAAGATTATTACAATTGGGATGTGAGTTATGGTGGTAATGGTGGCGGTGGCTATACTGGTAAATGGCGAGGAGCAAAAGGAAGTTTTTTTGAAGGTGGACTTAGAGTTCCGGCTGTGATTAGTTATCCTAAGAAATTTCCAAAAAATGAATCCAGAAATCAGGCTATTTTAAACATGGACATCTTGCCAACACTTTGTGAAATATTAGAAATTCCTTTGCCAGAAAATAAACTCGATGGAAAAAGTTTTTTACCTGTTATAGAATCCAAAGAGGCTAATTCTTCTCATGAAGTATTACATTGGATGTGGCAAGAAATGTGGGCAGTTAAGAAAGGAAACTGGAAATTAATTTATGAAGGTCATGATACTACCGGAAAGTTTTCAAACCATCCAGAGAAAGAATTCGATATGCCAAAATATTATTTAGCAAATCTAAATGATGAAAAACCTGAAGAGATAAATCACGCAGATAAATTTCCTCAAATAGTAAAGGAACTCATTGCATTACACGAAATTTGGGCACAAGATGTTTTTGAAGGATCTGGCTACAAAGACCCTAATAAATTTGAAGAAATAAAAATAAAAAAAGGAAAAGGAACTACTAAATTATAATTCAAAGTTTATACACATAAAATAGAATGAAAAATATAAATTCAGTAAAAGTGTTGAAATTATTAAGTCTTTGCGCCCTAATCATTTGTCTATTTGGATGCAAAAATGAATTGAAGAAAGTAGAAATATCTAGCGATAATAAAAGACCTAATATTTTATACATAATGTCTGATGATCACGCTTCAAATGCTATTAGTGCTTATGGCTCAAGATTAAAAGATATTGCACCAACACCAAATATTGATAGAATTGCAAAAGAAGGAATATTAATGGAAAATGTTTTTTGCACCAATGCTATTTGTACGCCAAGTAGAGCGGTTATTATGACTGGAAAATATAGTCAAAATAATGGTGTTAAAACGTTAGACGATGATTTTGATAAGGAACAAGAAAATGTTGCCAAAATACTACAAAAATCAGGCTATCAAACAGCAATGATTGGAAAATGGCATTTACATACCGAACCTACTGGTTTTGATTATTACAATGTTTTACCAGGACAAGGAAAATACAATAACCCTCTGTTAAAAGAAATTGGTAAACCTTGGAAACATCATAAAAAAGGTGGAGTAAAGCACAAAGGCTATGTTACCGATGTAATAACAGATCAAACTATAAAATGGTTGGATGGCAGAGATAAAGAAAAACCATTTTTCGTAATGTCGCACCATAAAGCGCCTCATGGATTATGGGAGTATGCAGAAAGACATGCAGAATTGTTTAAAGATGATCACATTCCTGAACCAGAAAGTTTATGGGACGATAAAAATCACGGACCATTAAAGGGTGCAAAATACGGATCTTCAATTTCAGATAGATACGCAACCCGAAATATGTTAGATCAAGTAACAAAAGGAAAATGGCCTACAGGAAATTTAGATCCAGCAGGAATGACTCACAAAGAATTAGTTAGTGCTACATATCAAAAATATTTAAAAGATTATTTAAGAACAGCTGCTGCAATTGATGAAAATGTTGGAAGAATATTAGACTATTTAGATGAAAACGGACTTACAGAAAACACAATTATAATATATACTTCAGATCAAGGACAGTTTTTAGGAGAGCATGATTATTTTGACAAGCGTTGGATGTATGAAGAGTCTTTAAGAATGCCTTTTGTAATGCGTTATCCCAAAGAAATTAAGCCGAATCAACGTAATTCAGATATGACATTAAATGTTGATTTTGCACCTACTTTTTTAGATTATGCAGGAGTTAAAACAGTTCCCAAAGATATGCAGGGTAAAAGTTTTAGAGAAAATCTAAAAGGAAACACCAGTAAAAACTGGAGAACTTCTATGTATTATCGCTATTGGATGCACATGGCACATCATTACAATCCAGCTCATTATGGTATTAGAACTGAAAACTATAAGCTGATCTTCTTTTATGGATTACCTTTAGATGCCACAAATAAATCCTCTAAAGATAAATTTCATAAAATACCTACAGAACCATATTGGGAATTATATGATTTGAAAAAAGATCCAAATGAAATGAATAACGTTTATGATAATCCTGAGTATTTAGAAATCGTCAAGAAATTAAAGGAAGATTTATTGAAGTTAAAAGAAGAAACAGGAGATACAGATGAAAAATATCCTGAACTAATTGAAGTCCGAGAAAACTATTGGAACTAGAAATAAAACATGAATAGAATGAAGGCAATGTTCCATAATCAGTGTAATACTAAAAAAGAAGGTTTGAGTTATAAATTACTCAAACCTTCTTTTTTCTAATGCTATTTTCAACCCTTCTTCATTAAATATACAATTAAAGAAGTTTGATGTGTTCAGGAAAAATTACAGCAATAAAATCCTAAAGGGAAATATAGAAATGTAAATAAATAGTAAAATATTTTATAATGACTAATCGTTTTACCATCTAATTACTGCAGGTCATCTATGACATAATTCATTACCTTTTTTTTCCTAAGATTGTGATATATTCACAGTAATATAGTTGCGAGAAGGCACACAAATATAAATTTATATTACTACTTATTTGATAAATTCGTCAGGCACTCTGTAATTAATACCTAAAATATTCAATCGTTTAAGGTGTATTTTCAATCGTTCTAAAAACTTTTGATAATCTTTATCTTTTGACCATACAACTTCTGCCAAAGCACACGCTCTAGGAAACATCATATACTCCACATAGTTATCTTCAACTATATATTCAGACCATATTTGTCCTTGAGCTCCAATAATATATTTAGATTCTTTGGGACTTAAAACTGAAGGAATTGGATTAAATGAATAGGCTTTCTTTAGTGATATAAACCCTCCGTGAGCAAAAGGTTCATTTTCTTTATCTAGAGATTGATACTTACTAAAATAAGTAAATTTACTATTTGCCATAACTGCATTACGTCCTTTTTTTGCGGCTGTAACTCCACCTTTATCTCCTCTCCATGACATAACTGTGGCGTTATTGGCGAGACCTCCTTCTAAAATTTCATCCCAACCAATTAGTTTTCGATTGTTTTCTGCAAGGTGGTTACTTATTTGCTTAATAAACCAACTTTGCATCTCATGCATATCATGTAATCCTCTTTCTTTTAGAAGCTCTTTAACTCTTTTACTAGATTCCCATTGCGTCTTTTTTGCTTCATCTCCACCAATATGAATGTATTGGCTTGGAAACAACTCCATGACTTCGTTTAAAATATCTTTTAAAAATTCTATTGTCTTTTCTTCAGGACTAAAAATATCTTCACTTATTCCCCATTTCGATCTAACTCCTGGGTTTGCCCCCGTATTTCCATATTCAGGATACGCAGCGATAGCCGCTTGTGCATGTCCGGGCATTTCAATTTCAGGAACGATGGTTACATGACGATTTTGGGCGTATTTTACAACTTCTTTTATTTCTTCTTGTGTGTAATATCCACCAGTTCTACCTACTTTAAATCTATGTGGTTTATCTCTCATATGACCAATCAAAGTAGAATCTCTATAAGCTCCTATTTGAGTTAATCTTGGATATTTTTTTATCTCAATACGCCAACCTTGATCCTCTGTTAAATGCCAATGAAAAGTATTCATCTTATGGCGCGCCAAATTATCTATAAATTTTTTAACGAAAGCTACTGACTTAAAGTTTCTAGCCACGTCTAAATGCATACCTCTCCATTCAAACTTAGGTTCATCTAAAATCTGAACTGCTGGAATTTTCCATTTGATATTTTTAACCCAAGTGTCACTATATATTTCGACTGGAAATAGCTGTAATAGTGTTTGAATTCCATAAAAAACCCCACTAGGATCTGCAGCACTAATTCTAATAACACCATCAGAGACTTCTAAAGAATATGACCCCTTTGTTGCATTTTTAAACTTTTCTAAAGACAAAATAATAGCTCCTTTATGAACTTTACTTTTTAACGTAGTTGTGGTCAACTTAAAATTAGTTGCCCTTTTTAGTACATTCTGCAAATAATTCGCATTATTTTTAAGTTCTTTATCTGAATAATAAATAACAGATGCTTTGCTCAGAATAAAATCTTTTTCTTTTTTTGTTATAATCGATGAGGGGTAAGGAATCAGCGCATATTCTTGTCCCAATGCATAAATAGAGCTTAGTAAAAATAAGGTTAGTATAGAAAATTGTTTCATTGTATATAATTACTGGATTATTTTTATTGATAGTCAATTTAATCAGAATAAACACTGAATGTTTTCTATTCTGTCGAATGAAACTAACCCTTTAAGTTCTTTGATTTTATCTGGCTACTCAGCACACAATTATTTTTTATTCTTAACCAACCTATCAAAACCTTGAAAAACAATGCTTATTCAAATAATTATGGAAGCCGATATAAATTAATATCATTTTTTGAAATAAAATAATCTACTAGAGTAGATTATTTTATTTCAAAAACACTTATTAAGAATTGCAATCTATAGACTGAAATCCCACTGATAATTAAAACATTATTTTATTCCCTATCGAAATCAATCAACTCACCGTTTGGAATAATCTTAAATGTATAAGCGTGCTCACCTGGTTTGGTACTTGGGTAATCAATCGTAATACCCTCATTGGTTCTTTTCCATTTCAGTTTTTCATCAACTCCTAACATTACAATATCCTTAATACCTTTTTTAGCAAATTTTTCTTTACTATTTAGTTCTTTCAATAAAATTGAACCATTTTCTTTCCATCCTGTAACAATAGCATATACGGCAGAATTATCTTTTTTACGAGTATATCTTACTTCTTTATCTTGAATTCTTCTGAAATCCCACCAAACAAGTTCTTTATCAAACTTTACTTGTACAATATTAGCTTGTCCAGACCCATGAGTACGCCATTTTCTAGTTTCAAAAATAGCTTCTCCATTTGTATCCATCCAAGTACCAATGCCTTTCATTATTTTTTGTTCTTGATCAGAAATAGATCCATCACCCTTAGGAGTTAATGATAATAAATATACTCCTCCACGACTTACAACGTCAATAATGGTGCGAATATGAAAATCTTCTTTATCTCTGTAACTTTTATTTTTCACCCAAGACCAAGGGTAACTAATAGCTCTATCTACTAACCAATATCCTTTAGGATTTGGCTCCATATCTCGACCACCTTCATAACAGCGAATCCCAACACCTCTTGGGAAATTCCAGACACCACTTCCAGGAAGTTTGTTACTAATTACGTTGTTTTTTCCTTGCTTATAAAAGTCATTAAACATATTAATAACTCGTTCTTCAGGCAACATTCCTTTAATCATTGCTCCAGAAAGTCCATCAAACCATAACATATCTGGTTTGTATTGATCCATCACTTCACGCACTTTTAAAAACCATTCGTTTCCGAAACTTTCTTGTTTTTCAGTAAAATCGTTTCTATAAAAATCTGCGTATTTAGGATCGAATAAATCCCAATTTTCCTTTTGGTAATTGGTATATTCCTTATAGTGTTTTCGATCAATAGCATATCCAAAAGTTCTTGCATGATGAAATGTTGCAAGCACCTTCATATCTTGTTTTCTAACGGCAGTAGAAATTTCCCCAAAAATATCTCTCTTTGGCCCCATATTTTTAGAATTCCAACGCGTTGCCTTTGAATCCCACAAACAAAATCCATCATGGTGAACCACACAAATTCCTCCAAATTTAGCTCCAGCACCTTTCATGATACCTGCCCATTCGTTGGCATCAAATTTGTCTGCAGTAAACATTGGTATGAAGTCTTTATAACCAAATTCAGCTTCTGTTCCGTAATTTTCTCTATGATATTTCTTTACACCTTTTCTATCGTCTTTGTCATGCACCATGTACATTTCGTTCACATAGTCAGGTCCTCCTTTTGCCGGAACAGAATATACTCCCCAATGAGTGTAAACTCCAAACTTTGCATCAATCATCCATTCTGGTATCTCTCTTTTTTGTAAAGACTCCCAGTTTTTTGAATAGTCAATTTCCCAATCTTTACCTCCTGTTGGAAATGGGAGGTTTTGTAAATCAATTTTAGCAGTAGGATCTACTTGTACCTTTTTTTGTTTTTGTTTTTTCTTTTTTTTACCTTTTTGAGCATTGATAGAATTAACTCCTAAAAAAAGTACAGCTAGTAACGTTATGTTTATTAATTTTCTCACTTGTTTATATTATGTTTTTTGAGGTACAACCCCGTTTGACCCTTCGTTTTCTCTTATTGTTAGTTTACCTTTTACTTTAATTCTAAATGTCAAAGCTACATTGTTTGGAAGTTTTCCTGGTAAATTTATTTCAATCCCTTTTGCACTTCTTTTAAAATTTAGAGCTCCATGACCTAATAATGTAATATCAGTAATTTTATTATTTTTTGTTATTTTTTTATCGCTAGAAAGCGATTTCATTACTATTTTACCATCCGAAGGGATTCCTAGTACTGTTGCGTATAAATTATTGTCTTTAACCGTGTATCTGACATCTTCTGAATTAAATAATTCTGTATTCGGTTGTATCGCTCTAGAGTCTTTACCGCCTCTAAGATTTTTTTCAACATATGACAAACCTTCGATATGACCTTCTCCATAAATTTCCCAAGGACGCGAACCGTAGATAGCTTCTCCGTTTTGTTTTAACCATTTACCAATACCTAATAACAACTCTTCTTGCCCTTTGTCAAAAGTTCCGTCTGGTCTTGGATTCATAGACAACAGCAATCCACCATTTCTTGATACTAAATCTACTAAGCGAATAATAACTTTATTAGATTTTTTGTACTCCATACCTTCGTCCCATTGCCAATCGCACCAACCTTTTGCACTTGGAGTATCGTCTTCCCATGGCCAATCAACATAAGATGGTCTTTTGTGCCCGTTTTCGTAGCTATACACTCCAAAATTCTTTCCAAAATTACCTTTATTGTGCACACTTACCTCTTTGTTGTGTTTTATTCCATCATTAAAAAAATGAGATAAGATTTTTTCCGTATCATATTTTCCACCACCACCATCAAACCACAATACGTCTGGTGAGTATTTATCAATAAACTCCATGGTCAGATTTAATCTATTTTTAGTAAAACGCTCTCTGTCTCCCATGTACCAATAGTAGTTGTAAAAGTCAGGATTTAATAAATCAGCCTTACTGTATTTAGGATCTTTTTTTAATTGTTTAGCAACTTTTTCAAAATGCTTTACGGTTCTTCCATGATGAAAAGAAGCAATTGTTTTTAATCCCCTACTTTTTAATTCCGTAAATAACTCACCCGCTAAATCTCTTTTTGGACCTGTTTTCCCTGCACATAAATCGGTAATATCAGTATCCCACATAATGTACCCATCGTGATGTACAGCGCACATACCGGCATACTTTGCTCCAGACATTTCAATTAAATCAACCCATTTTTTAGGGTCAAAATTTTCTGCTTTAAATTGCTTTGCCAAGTCCTTATATCCAATACCATTCTCAATTTTACCAACATTTTTTTCAAATAAAATATGTTGTTCGTGTTTTTCATTGGTAGAGTAAAAGCCTTTGTAACCTGTAATATAATAGTTACCCCAATTTGGCTTTTGATAATCCCATGCACCCGTTACCGAATATACACCCCAGTGGGCATATATTCCAAATTTAACATCTTCTGCCCAAGTTGGAACAACATGAGTGCGCAATGACTCCCAATTGGGTTCGTACCGCTTTTCTTGAGATTTTATAGAAACTGTTTTTAACAATAAAACAGCGAGTAAAATCAGATATTTTCGATTCATCTTATTTATTATTTTTAGTTATTTATCTTTAAAAAAAAGACAAACTCATAAAGCTTACCACGAAAAAGTCAATTGTAAAAATCAGTTTTTATTCGTTTTAACTTTAGTCAAAAATATTACTCTTTAACAATATTCAGCGTACGGGACATTTCAAAGTTTAGTTCAAATCTTACAAAAACACGTAAAAAACATATGTTAAGGATAACATAAACTTGATTTTTATTGTTTTCTGCTTATTCATAATATTTAATAGTAACAAAATATGCAGGTACTGTGATATTTTCTTTTGATGCTGTTACCCATGTTTCTAGATCTGAATCACCTTTATTTATTTCAATTTCAAAAGTAGCTTTTGTATCTGTGGGTAAAATTCTCTTCTCATATGTTCTGCCCATTACTTTAAGCTTTGCTTTGTCAGCAGAAAATTCTTTACTGCTTTTTCCATTTGTTTTAGCATTAAAAGTATTGAGCATAATTTAGTTTTTTCTTAAAATACGATATATTCCAAAGTTCATTTAAAATATTACTCAAAATAATAACAAAAAGCTTCTAATTAAAAAAAACGTATCCTTAAAAAAAGAACACGTTTTAATTTACAAGACAATGCTATCTAGTTCATTTTATTACATTAAAAAGAAGGATCATAAAACTGATACTTTAGAGGTAATCTTAAGTGACTTCTTTTTTGCTGCTTGGATGTAAAGTGTTTATAACCTTTTTTTAATTCTTTTTTCCATATAGGATCCTCAAATGAAGTCGGTAATTTAGAAACGTATTTATTTAAATAGACATCGAAACCTTCTCGCTGAATTGAATAATTATCATTGTGAGTAATGTTTTCGTATTCACGTCCATCATAAGATTTATTTGTTTTGTAAAATCTACCATTGGGAAATCCAAACAAAGGACAAACGGCTTCTAATAAGTACTCTTTTGTGCGAACTAAACTAGTTAATCCAGGTTGTGCATAAATAACAGCTTTCGTCTCATTAGAAGCACCTGTTAAAAAGTTTTTGATATTTCTACCATCAACATTATATTTTGAAGGCACTGTTGTTTGAGCAAACGCTGCCAGAGTTGGCAATACATCTGTAAAATCTATCAACTCATTCGTCATTCCTCGTTTCTTAATTCCTGCACCAGAAACCATAAAAGGGACATGTACACCATACTCTACTCCTTTACTTTTTGAAGAAGATGTTGTTCCATTATCCGATGCAAAAATAATGACGGTATTGTCAGCAAGCCCCTCTTTTTTGACCTTTTTTACAACATTTCCGACTAACTTATCTAGATAATGTATTTGATTTTTAAAAATCTCCTTCCCTTCTTCTGATTGATTTCTGAAATGTTGGTTTGAAGGCTTTTTTCCTTTTGATACACCTATGGGAGTTACACAATGAGAGCTATGCGCTAAAACCATTGAATAAAATGCTAAAAATGGTTGTTCACTATCAGCATTTTCTTCAATAAAATCGAGAATATAATTATTTAAGATATCAGGTCCGTAATCATCCATTGTGGTTTTCAGTAATTTTCCATCTTGCAAATAAGTAGGTTTCCAATACCTAGAAAGTATAGGTAGTTTTGATATTGCAGCAGTTTCCCAGTTTTCATTTGGAACAAGTTTCTTTCCTGTTAATTTTTCTACAGTTTTAGGAGAACTATTGTAAACAATGTATTGATCTACTCCTAATACTTTGTTATGAACACCCAACGTTCCACCTATTGGATTGTGCCATTTCCCTGCTACAGCCGTTTTGTAACCCGCATCATGCAATACTTTGATAAAATTTGGAAAACGATCCATATCTTTTTTTAAATTACCTGGAATATAATTTACCTTATTATCGTAAGCGCCATTACTCGAAGCATAATTTCCTGAATACAACATAGCTCGAGATGGGCCGCATATACTTTGGGCATAAGCTGTTTTAAAAGCAACTCCAGAACTACTTAATTTATCAATATTAGGAGTATTGGAAGACTCACCTTTTTTAACATCATAAACACCAATCTCTTCAAAACCGACATCATCTGCTAGTATTAGAATAATATTAGGTTTCTTTTGAGAAAATAAGGTAAAAGTCACTAAAAACAATAAGCTACAAAGTGTATATTTCTTTTCTATCATTTTAAATAAATTTATTTCTCCCAAAATTAGTCCATGATGTTCTTTTCTTAGAACCAAACATCTCAAATCGTAACATAAATATTACAATTAAACTATTTAGAAGCAATAATTATATCTTGTGAAAACAAATAATTAGTTCGACTTATTCTTTCTATTTTTCTTTACTTTCTTACCCTTTTTGCCCTTTTTGCCCTTTTTATCTTTTTTATCCTTTTTTTGCTTTTTACTTTTCTTTGGTTTTCTCTTTGAAGGGTCAATATATTCTTTTATCAAGTCTTTCTTATCCTCCCAAGAAACATGGCGATCGTATAGAGTACCGTATTCGATATACCTGTTTAAAGGAGCACCTTCTTTTTTAATTCTAGCAACATAACTATCGTAAATAGTTTGCATTTTTTTAAGTTGCTTTGCTTCAGATTTACTCTGAGCTAAATTATTCATTTCATACTTATCTTCTTTAAGGTTGTATAATTCCTCTTTAGCCTCCATACCATCAGCATAGAACCAGTATAAGTATTTGTAATCGTCACTAACAACAGATAAAGAATGTGTAGGACTTTCACCCCATGCTTGAATAATAGCTTGATGATCTTTTACACTTGCATTTTTCTTTTCTAATAGCGGTATTAAACTTTTTCCATCTACATTATCAGGAATATCAACACCAGCGATATCTAAAATAGTTGGAGTCATATCAATATTACCCGTAATAGCATGACTTTTCCAACCCTTATTTTCAGATTTTGACCCAGGCGCATAGATCAACAAAGGTCCTTTAGCCCCCTCTTCGTATGGCAATACCTTACCACCAAAACCATGAGCTCCCGTGCTATACCCATTATCTGTTGTGAAGATAATAACAGTATTGTCAGCCTCACCTTGTTTTTCTAATTCATCTAAAATCATTCCAACAGCTACATCAATTCCATGAATCAATTGATAGTATCTAGACATGGCATAATCATAGTTTTCTGCGTTCCAGTGTTCACCTAAACGCTGATATTGGCGTCCTAATTTAGATTGTTTTGGCAAGTGCTTGGCCCCTTCTTGTCCAAAATTAGGATTCTTTGTAAAAGTTTTTCCTTTGTAAATATGATCATATTGAGGATCAGGAGATACAGGATTGTGTGGAGCTTTAAAACTCACTGACAAACAAAATGGTTCTTTTTTATTTGAATATTCTTTTATAAAATCTACGGAAGCCGCGCCCAATGCACCCGACACATGAGGGTGCTTTTCAGCATACTCAACCATGTGCTTGTTCTTAGCTGTTTGATAATAACCTTGACTTGGCCATCCTTTCCACCAATCAAACTCATCCACAGGTAAATCTTCCATTTTTGCATAACCCGCTTTTGCATCCGCATTTTCTTTTACTGCATATCCAAATTTACCCGTAAATCCAGTTTTATAACCTGCTTTTCTCAATAATACTGGATATGATTTTTGAAACTTCTTTTTGGTTAATGGACCATGCGTAAAATTACATCCTGTTTTAAACTCGTACATTCCTGTCATCATTTGAGCCCTGCTCGCCATGCAAATAGAGGTAGTATTATAGAAATTGGTAAACATCACCCCCTTTTCCGCAATTTTATCGATGTTTGGTGTGCTAATCTCTTTATTGCCCATGCAACTTAACGCATCCCATCTTTGATCGTCTGTTAATAGAAAAATAATATTTTGTTTTTTACTTTTTTTCTGTGCACTAATCTTATTTATAGTTATAAATGCTAGGAGAACTAATCCTAAAACTTTTGTATTTATTTTCATGATTATTGTTTTTTCTTTCTTTTTTTATTTTTACTTCCTTTTTTCGCTTTCTTCCCTTTTTTAGCTTTCTTTACTTTTTTAGCTTTCTCTGCTTTTTTTTCTTTACGATCTATATCTAAACCAGACCATTTATCGACTGATTTAAAATTAGTATTTGAATAGTCTTTACCAGCATGACTGTCTTTGCAAGATAAGTTCCAGTCCATAATATGCTTGTCCATTTCTTTTGCTTGCTCAGCATATTCAGCGATAAGATTATTTTCTTCAAAACGATCTTTCTTTAAATTGTAAACTTCTACAGTCCTTTTACCAGCCGTAACGTACTTTAAATCTCCTTGAATCCATGTTGCTTTTCCTCTATGCATAAAAGGAAGTGGCTTTGTTCTTTGAGCTTCTTTACCTTCTAACATGTTCACTAAAGAAACACCATCAATCGGACGATCATCTTGCATTTTAATGTTTAAAGCATCCATTATTGTAGGTAGATAATCTAATGTACCACTTATATAACCTGTAGATGAACCTGGTTTTACTTTATTTGGCCAAACCACAAACGCAGGAACACCAACTCCTCCAGAATACAAACTTCTTTTACGACCTCTTAAGCCCCCTGTACTACCTGGCCTTTTATCTGTCTGCTCTTTACCTTCAGGACCATTATCACTACAAAACCAAATAATTGTATTTTCATCAATATCTAGTGCTTCTAATTTTGCTTGCAATCTTCCAATTTGATCATCCATTGCGGTAACAGCACCATAATAGTCTTGTAACCCATCACTAAATTCTGAATACATTTTTTTGTATTCTGGACCAGCTATTACAGGTTCGTGTGGTGTATGAAACCAAATTACAGATAAAAAAGGCTTTTTCTCTTTTGCAGCACCTTCAATAAAAGGCAATACACGATCCATAATTACCCTAGAATCATCACCTGCTAAATTTTCAGTTTCTTCGACACCATTAAAATAATAAGGGTTGTTATGATATCTTCCACCAACAGAGGGATTCCATGTTCCTACGGCAGATTCTGTTACAAAAGACTGATCATATGAATGAAAAGATGGTGGGGAATAATTTTCTGCAGGTTTTCTTTTAGGACCTTTAGGAGATACTTCTCTACTTAAAGTTCCAAGGTGCCACTTCCCAAAATGTCCTGTTGTATAACCTTCTTCTTTTAGTACCTCTGGAAGTACAACCTCTTCTTTTGGTAAGTGCCCAATATTCGCTGAAAAAACACCATAACGAAAGTAATGACGCCCTGTTAAAACTGTTCCTCTTGTTGGAGAGCATACAGGACCACCAGCATAAAAATTAGTAAATTTCATACCAGATTCTGCTAATCTGTCCATTGATGGAGTCTTAATTACTTTATTACCATTAAACCCCACATCGCCATATCCTAAATCATCAGCCATAATAAGGATAATATTTGGTTTTTCTTGGGCATAGGCTGAGCCCAGTAATAAAAATGATATTGCCACTATAGCATTTTTTATGACATCTTTAATATAATTATTTTCGAATACTTTCATTTAGTGTTTTTTTTTATTTTTTTTTATTTTTCTATCAAGTGGAATTGATTTTTTAGCTTCTGAAGATATCTGGATAGCTTTTTTATAATCGTCGTTAGAATAGTCCCAATACTCATTTATTACTTTATTATACGCAAAATCAGTGCCATCTAATTTATAGTCTTTTCTTAATTGCTTCAATTTCTCCTTTAAATCTTTAATCGTCTTTGTATATTTTGGATTACTATAAACATTATTATCTTCTGTTGGATCTTTCTTTAAATCGTAAAGCTCCCAAGATGGAGGTGTAGTTGGCATGGTACTCTTAATCTTAGCACCATAAAATAAAAGTAATTTATAATCTTTAGTTCTTATACCAATATGAGCAGGATTTAAATGATGCGCCATATGTAACTGATAATGATAATAGGCCTCTTGTTTCCAGTCTTTATGCTCTTTCCCTGTTTCTAATATATGTTTGAAACTTTTTCCTTGCATTTGATTTGGAATTTCTGCTCCGGCAAAATCAAGAATAGTTGGAGCAAAATCTACATTTTCGGTAATAGCATCAGAGCGAGTTCCTGCCTTTATTGTTTTTGGATACCTAATAATAAAAGGCATTCTCATTCCTTCCTCATAACCCCACCTTTTATCTATAAAATTATGTTCACCTAAATAGAATCCTTGATCTCCAGTATAAATTATTATTGTATTATCATAAAGCCCTTCCGACTTTAGATGATCTATTACACGTTTAACATTATCATCCACCCCTTTAACACATCGTAAATACTTTTTAAGATAGACTTGATATGCTTTTGTAGTTAATTCTTTATCACTTAAACTTTGTCTTAGCTTTCTGTCTATTAAAGAAGTGTTATTTCTAAGTTTGTTTCTGCCATCTACAGAGGTCCCTATAAAGTTTATTAACTCATCATTGTAACCTCTAGTTGCTATAGAACCATTATTTTTTCGATCTCTATAATTATCCGGTTCTGGAATCTTTACATCTTCGAGGTAAGTGTCATATCTGGGAGCATTACTAAAAGGTCCATGAGGTGCTTTAAAGTGAAGTTTTAAAAAGAAAGGTTTAGATGCATTTCTTTTTTGTAACCAATCTATTCCTGAAGAAGCGATAACATCTGAAGAATGCCCTATATTTTGAATTGTTCCTTTTTCTGTTTTTTTCCCAACTTTATATTCCTTGATGGTTTGCCCTTTTTCTGTGAAAATAGGATTAAAGTAATGCCCTTGACTGCGCATTACCTTATAGTAATCAAAAGCTAACGGCATGGTGCCCAAATGCCATTTCCCAATAACAGCAGTTTCATACCCTGCTTTTTTTAACTCAATTGGTAAATATTGCTTTTCTTTAGGTAATCTCCCACCTAAACCTGTTACTCCATTTGTTGAACTATATTGACCAGTTAAAATAGAAGCTCGGCTAGGAGAACATATGGCATTATTACAAAATGTATTTTCTAATAACATCCCCTCATTTGCTAACTGATCTATAGTGGGAGTAGGATTTAATTTTGCCAACCTACCACCATAAGCCCCGATTGCAGTGCTAGTATGGTCATCAGACATAATAAATAAGATATTTGGCTTCTTTGAGGATTGAGCCAATCCTACATAAAAACCAAGTAACAGTATATTACTTAATAACTTTTTTATACTCTTAGAAAACATCGTATTTAAATTATCTCTTATTCTGAATTTCAAAATTAATACTTAACACTTTTCTTAACCAACCTGTGGTTACAAAACTTAACTTAAATATTACAAATTTGAATAAATGTATTGCGTGATAAAAAGAAATTCATTTACCAAGTTCTAAATTATTCTCATGGCAAAATTAATATCAGTGATGAAGGAAATATACCACGGTATACTTAATAATAACCCACACATAAACTGAATACATCTCCGTTTAAATAATTATCCCAGATATGGATTTATATTTTTGTAGGAAGGTTACTAATATTTTAAAATTCTTTTTACCAAACCAGTATTAAATTGCAATAAATAAACTCCTTCGAGTAAACTATTAAAATTTATGAGATCATTTTGTATTACGACATCCATTATTTTTCTACCCGTAACATCGAATAATACAGCACTATTAATATCAGCAGAGTAAGAACTCACTCTTAAAATATTTCCTTTTAATGGATTAGGGGATATATTTATAGACATCTTAGGTTTGATAATGGATAAATTGGATGCCTTGAATGTTGTGCTTACGGGGTAATGATCAGACATTTCATCAATTAGTATTGTTTGATTTTGAGTATTTGTATAAGAATGAATAATACGAGCATCGCTCGTAAAACTCGCTAATTCTGTGCTAGCTAAAACATAGTCTATTCTTGCCAAATGCTCTTCTTGCAAATGAGTTGTTGTTGAATTATTTTCATGATCTAGATTGCTGGTATCATGAAATAATTTTACAGAACTAGAAGGAAAAGTACCCCAAAAACTATCGGCTACATAACTTTCTCTATTTGCAAATTCATTTGTTGTATCTTTTATTGGATAATCTATGTAATTCCAATATAAATCCATAACACTATAATCCCATGTTGTACAAGCCTCCATTCCTGCATCAGGTTGGTTTACTTTATTTAACTCATGTTTACATTTGTCTTTAAATATTCGATATTTTAATCTTTTATCTATTTTAGTTTCAGCATAAGCTCTATCCGTAATAGTCATAGAATTAAAATCACCTAACAGAACAACATGATTATTTAGCTCTCTGTATTTATTATAAAGCTCAAGCACATAATTACTTTCTTTTAAACGATGAGATTTATTTGCTGAATTTAAATGAACCACAATAAATACAATAGATTGGTTTTGAAGTTTTATAGCAAAAGTACCCTCTAAATTAGTACCATTATACGTTCCATTTTGTCCTTCTAAAAACTCTAATGGATATTTTGAAGTAACCCCTGTGGACTGTTTATTATCTCTATCAAAAATATACGAATAATCATGGCCATATGAAGTAGCAAAGGAAGCAAGTGAATTAGCATCAAAACCGTTAAGCTCTTGCAGCGCTAATACATCTGGAGCTTCTGTTAACAAAAAAGATGTAGCCTTTTGCTGCACTTCGGTCTGACTTGCAATAAATGGATGATCTGCTGGTAAATTTCCACTTGATGCTGTTAATTGCGAAAAACCATACCACACATTCCAAGTCATCACTTTTAACTCATTAAGGGTAGTATTTGGAATTTGTGCACAAACACTAAAACTAAACAATGTAAACAATAAAGCTACTAAGTGTAATTTATTCGTTTTGGATAAAACCGTTTTCATAATTATACATTTATATTAATTTAACTCATCATCTCACAAATCCAAAGCCCTTAAAGAACATAAAGATAACAAAACAACTATACTATATGCTCTAAAACAGCCTATTTATAATTGACTAAATCTTCAAAAAGTAGGGTGATGTTTGATTTTCTGAAATTAGAATCATTTGTAACATCTTATTTCCCCCTATACTCTTCAATATATTCTTTTGGTGATTTATTAAAATATTGTTTAAAACATTTTGTAAAATAAGAATGATTAGAAATCCCTATTTCATATAAGACTTCAAATATTTTCATATCGGTTTCTCTAAGATACACCGCAGCTTTTTTAATTCTATATTCTCTAATAAATTCGTTAGCAGACAAACCTCTTATCGATTTTAATTTTCTGTAAAGCTGCATCCTACTGTACCCTAACTGATTCCCTAAATCATCCACTTTAAATTCAGAATTTGTTAGATTTTCTTCTAATATTTTTTCAACTTTTTCAAGAAATAATTTTTCAGTATTATTGATTCCAACTTTTTGTGAATCTAACTTCACACTTCCCTTTGTGAACTTTTCTTTAAGAGCAGTCCTTTGATCCATTAATTTTTTAATTCGCACTTCTAGATGTCTCATATCAAAAGGCTTTGAAATATACGAATCAGCACCTACCTCAAGCCCCTCAATCAGGTGCTCTGTTGTTCCCTTTGCAGTTAATAATATAAGAGGAATGTGATCTGTGAGTTCATCGCTTTTAATATGCTTACAAAACTCAATACCATCCATATTAGGCATCATCACATCACTAATAATTAAATCTGGAATTACTTTCAACGCTTTTTTTAAGCCTTTAACACCATCAGCAGCCTTATAAATTTTATACCTACTCTCTAGTTCTTTTGAAATAAACTCCAACATGTCAGCGTTGTCTTCAACCAATAATAATTTCGGTTTATCATCTTCATGTCCTATTAAAACTTTTTCTTCCTTTTTAATAGTATCAAGAGTATCCTCTATAGGTTTATCTGCATTTATAATTCTATCTGCCCCAATAACAGGTTGACTATGTGATTTTAAATTTGTTAATAATGGTAAATCTACAATAAACCTACTTCCTTTATTTTTTTCACTTTCAACAGTAATAACACCTTTATGTAATTCTATAAGTGACTTAGTTAGCGCTAATCCGATTCCAGACCCTTTTACCCCTTCTTTTGAGTAACTTTTAATTTGATGAAATCTTTCAAAAATTAATGATAATTGATTCCGTGGAATTCCGATACCTGTATCTTCTACTATAATTCTAACAAACCTAGATTCTATTTTAGAATCTTCTATTTGTTTTCGTTTTTCATCTCCCAATATTGATAAAGAAACTTTAATCGTTCCCCCTTCATCGGTGTAATTAATAGCATTTGAAATTAAATTATTTAGAATTTTCTCTATTTTATCCCAATCAAAATATCCTTCAATACTATATTCGCTGCATTCAAAAGATAAATCTAATTTATTTTTATCTGCCAACATTTTAAAAGAAAACACTTCTTCTCTACAAAAATTAATTAAATCACCTTTTGATGTTTGTAATTTTAACTTTTTATTTTCAACTTTTCTAAACTCCATAATTTGATTCACTAATCGGAAAAGTTGATTTGCATTTCGTTCCATCAACAACAAGCTGTCTCTAACTTTTGCGCTTGTTTCTTCTGAAGCAATCAAACGTTGTAAAGGACCCAAAATTAGGGTTAATGGTGTTTTAAACTCATGAGACACATTTGTAAAAAACTCTAATTTAATTTTATTTACTTCTTTAATCTTCTCTTGTTCTATTTTTTCTATTTTAATTTTCCCTTGGTATTCTTGATTAATCAAAACATATTTTCTGAAAAGCCACATTAAAAAAACAATCAATAAAGCATAAATAATATACGCCCACCATGTTTTCCAAAAAGGAGGTAATACTGTAATAACAATATCTTTAGATATTTCGTTCCATAAATTGTCATTATTAGAAACTTTTACTCTGAATTTATAAGTGCCAGATTCTAAATTTGAATACCCGGCAAATCTTCTTGTTGAATTTGTTAATACCCATTCCTTATCGAAGCCTTCTAATTTATATTTGTACTGATTGTCTTTTGGTGAAACGTAATGAAGTCCCGAAAAATCAAAAGAAAAAGTATTGTGTTTACTTTCTAACACAATTTCTGATGTTTCTTCAATAGATTTTTTAAGAATGACACTTCCTAAAACCTCTTCTCCAACCTTTACAGATTCGTTAAATATTTTAAAATCTACAATTTCAATTCTTGGTAAAGAAGAATTGTTTACCATTTCTGAAGGGTCTAAAACATTTATACCGTTGATTCCTCCAAAATACATTAGGCCTTTACTATCTTTAAAATAAGCATGTTTTCTAAAAATTTCTGATTGAATACCATCACTTAAACTTAAAGGCTCAAACGTTTCCTTTTTCGTATTAAAAACTGATATTCCATTATTACTAGAAATCCAAAGGTTATCTTCCTCATCCTCTAATATTCCATAAATTTCATTTGCTGTTACCCCATCTTCTTTAAAATACCTTGCTATTTCAGGAAACAGGTTATTTTTTTCAATTTTAGAAATCTTATTTAATCCTCCTCCAAAAGTTCCTACCCAGATATTCCCTTTTTTGTCCTCATGTATAGAAAACACATAATTACTGCTTAAACTTTTAGAGTTATTTTTTTCATTTACAATTCTGATGAACTTTTCTGGATTATTGAATTCATCTCTAAGAATTTTATTGAGACCACCACCGTTAGTTCCAACCCATAACACACCTTCGCTATCCTCATAAATACAAGAAATACTGCTCGAAGTCAAGCTATTTTCATTACCTGGATTGTGTTGGTATTGCAGAAATGTTGGTTTTTTTTCTCCGAAACGGGTTGGAGTAAATTTAATTAAACCTCCTTTGTCATAAGAGCCAGACCAAATATCACCTTTATTATCTTTTGTTAGAACAGCTATTTTGTTACTTGGAAAGTTCTTTATGGATGGTTTATTATTATAAAAAACCGATTGAATTTTATTAGACTTTGGGTCATTTTCCATTTTCACATGACTAATACCATCGGTTTGTGAGGAAATCCAATAATTTCCAAAATTATCTTCACAGATGGCAAAAACACTATTATCTATTAAGCTATTTTTATTATTCTTGTCGTGTTTATATTTTATAAACTCAGGGCTACCATCACTAAAAGTTAAACGGTTTAAACCATTATCTAAAGTTCCAATCCAAATATTGTTTTTTGAATCTTCATATATCGAATTGATCAAATTACTACTAAGCCCTTTAAAATTTGGTTTATTGTATTTATAATGGGCTATTTTTTTTCTATCAATATTTAATTTGCTTAACCAACCTCTTTGAGCAGCAACCCAAAGCACTCCTGAATTATCTACAAATAAATCCGTAATTGAATTACTCCTTAACTTTGACTCTTGCGATGTATAATTTTGACAATGATTGAATTTTCCATTAGCTGGGTTGAATTTATTTAAACCCTTATTTCGGAAACCAATCCATATATTACCTCGGTGATCCTCTGTTAAAGTATTGATGTTATTATTACCAATGCTGTTCTTATTTTTCTTATTATACGTATAGGTTTTAAAATTTTCTGTTCCTCTTAAAGTATCTTTCTCTAAAACAGTTAATCCTTTTTTTGTACCGATAAAAAGTTTACCATTAGTTCCTTTCAGAATTTTAGAGACATAGTTATTACTTAAAGAATTTTTATTACCCGGCTTATTTAGAAACCTCTTAAATGAAAAACTGCTATCTTTTTCCCTTCTCAATAAATTAAGTCCCACATTGGTTCCCAACCATAAACGCCCCATATCATCTTCCTCTATCGAGTTAATATTGTTATGTGACAATGTGTTCTCTGCAATGCCCGAATTAATCAAACGCATATTAAAGGATGTGTCTAAATTCTTATTTATATGGTAAACACCAAATCGGGTTCCTATCCAAAGTGCTCCAAACTTGTCCTCCTCAATACAACGAACAGGATCTATAATTTTTCTTTTGTCTGCTTCTATGCTACCTATACTTAGACTTGAAATAAAAAGATCTTCTTCTCTATTGTAATAACACAAACCAAACTTTGTTCCTACCCAAATAACCCCTTTAGAATCCTCAAAAAGCACATTAACTTCATTACTCAATAAACTAAAATCATCATCTGGAGAATTGGAATAATACACAAAATTATAACCATCATATCGATACAAACCATTAGAGGTACCGAACCACATATATCCTTTCTTATCTTGTAAAATAGTAACAATAGAATTGTGCATCAATCCATCACTGACACCAAGATGTTCAAATTTTAATTGCTCTTTTTGAATCAATGACAAATTCTCCTGACCAAACAAAACATTTAAAAAAAACAAACAATAAACAGCGATAAATCGTACTCTCATAATTTTAAATATTAAATTCTTTTCTGTTTTCAGTCATAAAAAAATTCATCCTTACAATTCAACTCTTTAAGAATAAAACAACTCTTATTTTTTCAATAACTTTATAACTTTAACTTCTGTTTTTAAACCTCTATAGCTCCTATCTTGCGCATGAAACTCTTTTAAAGATGCTTTAAATTCAAATTCTTTACCAGAAGTGAATAATAAAGTTTGTTTGCCTTTTTTAAGTTTGACAAGACCCACCGTTGCTTTTCCTAATTTTTTATTTTGAAACTGTTCTCTATCAGAATACGTTTCATTTCCATCAAAAAGCTCTTCAACAACTGCTTTTTCAGGAGCTTTTCCTAATAAAGTAAAATCCAATGAAGAATCTCCTACTTTTATTTTAAAATCTTTTTGCTTGTACTTCAGCTTATAAATCAATTGTACTTCATACGTTCCTGCTTCTTCTACAAATAAATCCCAAGTTCTATTGTCATCTTTAATAATCGATCTATAACTTAACATTCCGTATTTACCGTGTTTTATAGCCGTTTCGTCTTTTAAGAGAATGGATCCATTTTTTTCAGGAACAATTACGGGATCTATAATGGAAAGTTCTCCTTCATATTCGATAACAACAACAGATAAATTTTCATTTGTAGCTGTTTCTCCTATAGTAATTACTTGATCAATCCCTTTTTGGTTAGACGACAATGACTTTTTATTTGGGTCTGAAAGATGATAAGCATCTTTTATTTTATTTTGTAAACCAGGTATTACTAAAGCTCCATTTTTAGGCCAATCAAATACATGTAAATACAATTTTTTAGCAGTTGTTCTCAACGAACTATAACCCCACGATAATTTCTTAAAAGGGTTGACTTCTGTATTAAATATTGCTTCTTTATGAATTTTTGTCCAAGCTCCAATTCCTTTCAAAACATTTTGCTCGTAAGCAACTACACTCCCATCACTTTTGGGTCCAATATTTAAGAGGTAATTACCTCCCATACAAGTTATTTTTGATAGGTTTCTAATCTGCTTTTTTATTTGTCTTTGTAACGGCGCTCCTTTTACCCAAGATTTATATCCCCAGGTATGGTAAAACGTTCCCGGAGTTTCCCATGCAATATCATAAATAGGTACATCAGGTAAATGGTTATCTGGCATAGTAATAAAATCTCCCTGATTGTTCATTACTCTACCATTTATTAAACAATTAGGTTGTATTTCTTTTACTACTTCTTTAAAACGTTTACTTTGAGCTAACGTAGGTTCGCCCATATCGAAAAACAATTCCACAATTTCACCATAATTTGTCAAAAGCTCTCTTAACTGTGCTACTTGAAAATCTTCATTTGCTTTAGATACTTTTCCAAAAACAGAATACTTTCCGTCAACTGGATTACGTTCTGGATTTGGACCGTTAAAATGCCAATCTGGTGTGGAATAATACAAGCCTAATTTTAATCCATTATTTCTGCATGCTTCGGCTAGCTCTTTTAAAACATCTTTTTTATATGGAGTGTAATCTACAATATTGTAACCAGAAGCTTCAGATTTAAACATAGAAAAACCATCGTGATGCTTAGAAGTAAGAATTACATATTTCATTCCTGCATCTCTAGCCATTTTAACAATAGCATCAGCATTAAAATTTACTGGATTAAATTGTTTTGCAATTGCTTCATAATCTGGAATAGAAATATCGGCATGTCGCATTATTTGCTCTCCTAACTTCTCAACCTGCTTACCTTTCCAAACTCCAGCAGGTATAGAATATACTCCCCAATGAATAAATAGTCCAAATTTCATTTGCTGCCAATCCTTTAAAGCTCTTGAGTTTATTTTCTCTGGGGCACTATTATCAGTTATTAAAGTCTTGCTATTTTGTATATCATTGCAACTTAAGAGGATATTAATAACCGTAACTAAAAGTAAGCATCTAAGAACAAAAGTTTTTTTCATTGTAGTTGATTTGTGTCATTTGTTGTATTTCGTAAAAATAATTCTATGTACATAAATTAGTTGGTCCAAATATAACAGGGATTAACAGAAATATCTCGAATTAAGTATATTGTTATAATCTAAAATTACGATATTGAATTGCAATATATTATTTCTTTAAGGAAACCAGATATTTTTATACCTAACAGGATTAAAATCCATCCTTACAGAAATCATGACAATATAAGAAGTTAGAATAAAATTAAATCAAAAAAAAACTGCTTAAAACATATGTTTTAAGCAGTTTAATTGATAGTTGAAAAATTATTTTTTCTTTTTCTTTTTATTTGCTGCTAAATATGACTTCCATTGAGTTGCTCTCTCATTACCTAGAACAAGAGCTAGTTCTTTTGTAGCGTTTTTATTACTTTTTTTTATTTCTTTTTTAGCGGAAGCTTTATCACCTTTATTATCTTTCTTAATTTCGATATTCCTGGTGAATTTTGCAACCATAATGTCGTACACCTTTTTAGCTTCATCTTTCGTTAAAGACAATTCGCTAGTCATTTTAGTAGTAGTGTTTTTTGCTGATTTCACAGCTTTCTTGTTTTGAGCAATAGCACTTACTGAGATACACATTACTAACAGGGTAAAAATTACTTTTTTCATTTTAAAAAATTTAAGGATTTATATATATATTATTTGTACTCTATTTTAAATAACTCCACAGAACTAATCAATAGGAAAAGTTCCGGGAACAATTTTTAAATATTTTTTTAACTCGGTTTTGAGTTCTTTTATTTTTGCTTTTTTTGACTCATCTAAATACAAATTAGACTGTTCAAATGGATCGTTTTCTAATTGATACAATTGATCTTCATCAAAATAATTTTTCGCATAGAATTTTAAAGCAGGAGATTCAGAACCTCTCCCTCCTGGTTTATCACAAATATGGGTTGCCTTTTTACCATTTCTTTCTAATTTTGACTTTATGGATGCTGGAGCTTTAAATGCTAAATATTTGTAACCATCTTTTATAACTGCTCTAGTTGCTCCCATCTCAAAAAATAACGATTTATGAATTTCTTTAGTACTTCCCTTTAGCAAAGGTAGCATACTTACACCATCGATATCGTACTCTTTTTTTGGATCTATACCGGCCAATTCTAAAGCCGTAGGTACCATATCTATATTTGAAACCAATTGTTTTGAACGCAAACCACTTTTTATATAATTCGGACCATACACAAAGCTCACTGTCTTAATTCCTCCTTCATATAAACTACCTTTACCGGATTCTACCCCATGATCGTCAATAAAGAAAATAACGGTATTCTCAAGTTCATTTATAGCTTTTAATTTATCTAACAAGGCTCCAATACCATCATCTAACCATAAAATATCTGCTTTTTCACGTTCCAAGCCAGCTGCAGTAATTCGTTCAGTAACTGATTCACGAGAAGGCATAACCTCTAAGGGTTTGTCAAGAAAACCAACAGGAGTAGCCAACGGATTTCCTTTGTACTTTGTTCCTAATCTATCTGGACCGTGGGCTAAAGTTGTCGCAAAATACAAAAAGAAAGGTTCTTTTTTCTTAGCTGCTAAATTTAAAAAATCCAAAGCAGAATCTACTACCCATTCCATATTATGATCTTCAACAGCAACTGGATATTGATTTGGTAAATTACCTCTATAGATTGCACCTGCATAATCAAATCCCACTTTTTTATAAGCTTCTACTTGCGCCATTTGATTTTCCTCCATTTGCCTTTTAATTTTTGCATCTGTCGGATCTGCTTTTAAACTAACTTTATGAGGGTTGTGTCCATAAATCGTATGATTTTTTCCAACACCACCAGTAAAATATCCATTTTTCTTTAACGCTCTGGCAATATTATTTGTCTTAGAATCTACATGAACATTCCATGTAATGTTTGTTTGCCCCTCATATTTTCTCATATTTGAAGATCCGATTCCTCTGGAAGCATACGTTCCTGTTATAATACTGTAACGACTTGGTGTGCATACTGATGAACTCACATAGCTGTTATCAAAAATTACACCTTCTGCGGCCAACTGATCAATATTTGGCGATAAATTTGTTGGCTTCCCTTCTGCATCCAATCCTTCTTTAATAAAATTAAATTGATCTCTGTGCTGGTCATCTGTTACGATAAATATGATATTTGGACGTTTTTCATTTTGAGCCACGGCACTATAAATACCTCCTACGAATAAGAGAAATAAACAGAGTATTATATTTTCAATTTGTCTTTTCATTTTTATTATTATTTTACTGTAAATTCAAACACATCTCCTTTAACTGTCGATTCATTAACACTAGAATCGATTCTCCAGAAATACGTCTTTCCGCTTTCTAACCCTATGGGCGTATATATGTTATTTTTTTGAGTTCCTTTGTATTCTGATGATTCTTTAGTCGCTTTTTCAACATCAAAAAAGTTTGTTCCAAAATACACATCACTTGCAACAGATTTATAAGCAGTCAACCACATTAAATCTGCATTCTTTTTTGCTGTTATTGTTTTGTTCTTAGGAATAGCAACTGAAGCTTTTTTATCTTGAAATCCCGGAATCCAATAATTTGTATCGCCGTATTCATAAGCACCAATATCAGGAGCATCTCCAAGGAACTGAATATCCTTTCCTTCAATCAAAGCACCTGCATCTATCAATTCTGAATCTTTTTTTGGTCTAAAATCTAAATTATCAGGATCTCTAAGTTGACTTCTAACATCAGCTTCTTTCACATCGCCAGCCCAGTTATGATCTACCACACCAGGTACAGGGTACTTTTTACCAGGCTTGGTTCTATTACCCGAGAATTTATTTGATATATTATTTCTGGTGATAGTAGTATGATTATGTCCTTGAATTGCGGTATTACTTGAAATAATTAAATCGTTCAATCGGCTATCAAAACTAACATTGTTATAAATAAAATGTTTGTCTCCCTTAAAATAGATTCTTTCTGTTTTCCAAGCAACATTGTGATGCATATTTCCATTTTCTCCCCAAGGTGCATTGGGAGTATTTTTATTATCAAAACGTAAACCTTGTTTTACAGAATTATGCACCCAGTTATAACGAGTTTGTGATTTATCTTGAGAAGCGACGCTTACCTGAACCAAAGAACCATCATTTTGAAGATGTCCTGATCTCGATAAATCATTTAATTCTATCGTATTTCTAACTCCTGCTTTATACATTTCTGATGCTCCCGTTGTATGAACTGTGTTTCTGCGAAACAACAATTGAGTTGCTTGAGACATATTAAGTGTATACCCTCCTTTATAAGTACAACTATAATCAATATTATGCATATAATTATTCTCAACCACATTGTTCCAACCATTCATATCAAGCACAGGGCCGTCCATGTATTCGAACTTACAATTACGAATCGTGTTAAAAGTTTTAGTTTGCTTTTTTCTAGCTTGCATGCTACTTACGTCAGTTAAAGATAAATCTCCCAACATTCTTTTCGAGTAACTAGGATACATAAAATTACAATCTTCAACCGTAATATGATGACTATCATCTGCTTTAAAAGTGGTTCCAAAAAAATTAAGCCCTTCTAGTTTTACATAAGATGAATTTGAAATATCAAAAGCATAAGATTGTGTTTTTCCTTTAATTCTAAAATTTTTAGGATGTTTTCCTTCCGGAGCCCATAAATAAATCTCTTTAGATTTAGGATTAAAAAACCATTCATTCTCTTCATCTAATAAATCCAATTTGCCTTCAAGAAAGTAACCATGGCGATGAATCTTGCCTTTAAAACTAAAATGCACTTTAATATGTTTTCTTTTAGTATCGTACTTAAAATTATCTGTACCAGGAATATGCTCTACTATATTTGATTTAAATGTTTTAAAAGAGCCAGAATTTACAATGATAATTGCCCCTGTAAGATCTCCTTTTATAGAAGCTAATTCTTTATTAAAATGATGCCCATAAGAGCCTTTATTTTTTTCTGGCCAAGCCATAGATTTCTCTTTATCCCAAACAGACCCATCGTTCCAGTTTCCATTAGGCCATCTTGCAGATGTCATACTAATATCATTTACAAACAATTGCCAAATAGAAGTCTTTAATTTTGCTTTGTAAATACTGCCTTGATGTTTTTTCCAAGTCAAGTCTAAATCAATAGAACCATCTAAAACTACATGCTCATTTTTATAGGCTTTAAATACATATGGCATCGTTACAGAACCACTTATTTCATTTAATTTGACCACTTCGTGATATACCCCTTCTCTGATAAAACAAACATCTCCAGCTTTCATTTTCTTGGAAGCTTTATTAATGGTTTTAAAAGGTTTATTAATTGTTCCATTATTTTTATCGCTACCGTTTTTAGCTACATAATATTCAGTTGCTTTTAATTGATAAACACTAAACAATACAATTAATAAGTAAAATATCTTTTTCATTTTTTTTTATTTTATCCTACCAGAAATCATAAATCTCCTGATCTGCCTTATTTCTATGAAAATTAGGTCGTCTTCCGTCAATATCTTGTACATTATATTTCATGAATTTAGCAGGAAATTCATTCTCTTTTAAGCCTATTGAGCTCATATCAATTTGTTTAAACCCTACTTTAAAAGCTGGAGAATTTTCTTTTAGTTTAAAATTTTTATCACCAATATTCTCAAATAAAGGATCAGCAATTAAACTATTTTTATCAATGCCGTCTTTTCTTTTAGAAGCAACATATTTTTTTGCAGCCGCTAAGTTTTCTGCACAATAAAAAATATTATAATCTGCATTACAATCTTCTGGTTTAGAAATTCCTTCAGAAGCTCTATAAGAAATATTGTAGTATTTTATTGCATTACCAGATTCATAAAATATATTATTTTGAATCTTTGACCCGTAATCTGCTACTTCATCGGGATATGACGCAAACCGAATAGACTCCTTTGAACTACAATCAACAATAATATTATTAATTATATTATTATACCCTTTATGAACAATTGCTGCTACATTTGACATGTATATAACGTTATTTTCAAAAGTTGTACCGCGCTGCCAATCATCAGTTCTCATAACTCCAGAAGCATGACTTGTAATATGATGGGCATAATTATTTCTCATAATATTTCCTTCACCCGCTCCAGAAACATTTAGCGCAGAACCATCTGCTAATTCCTCTAAAGCTCTATACACTTCATTGTTTTCAACAATATTATTTTTGGCGTGTAAAAACGGAGTATATTTTTGCCAAAAAGTTCCTTCATCTTTAATCGCATTATCAATCTCGTTCCATCTGATTGTTTTTGAAGCTTCATCAAAATCTATATCACGTTTTTGCAAAATTGGTACTCGAATACCACAAATACCAACCGCTTTTCGTGGTACATGATGAATTAAATTATTTGATATCGTGTTACTACCACTTTGCCAGGCAAATACAGCAGCGCCCATTTTCATCACTCTACCAACATGATGAATGACGTTATTTGAAATTGTATTATTTTTATTTACATCTTTTGTACCAGGACCATAACCACATAATAAAATACCCATATGACCAACAAAATCAATCATATTATTTTTTATGGTGATATTTTGAGCGTGTAAATCTAATCTTATTGCAGAGCCTCCGCTATTGGTAAAACGGCATTCGGTTATTTCACAATTTTCAGCACCTCTAAAGCGTACCATTGCGTTTCCTCTGTCAAACTTATCCCAATCGTGTTGAATTCCCCATCCTTTATGACCTTTCCACCAAGAATCACGTTCTCCGTGCATAAAAGTAATCCCTTTAAAAGCGATGTTTTTTGTTGGAATATCGGTTGCCCCTTCATAGTCAACTAAGCCTTCAACTCGAATATATTCTTTCAACTTTGGCACCACTAAATTTGCAGAAGGCTCGCCTTCTTTTGGCCAGTAATATATTTTTCTTTCTTGTGTATTTACCACCCAATGTCCGGGAGTATCTAAATGATCTATTACATTTTCTACCCAAGGTTTTGTATGTGACTTCTTAGCAGCAGGAGGTGCATTCGCTTCTAACACCGTCCATGCAATTCCATTTTTTTCATCAACAGATTCTAATTCTAGAAGATTCATTGTCCAAGGCACTGGCGCAAATCCAACTTCAATATCTTCTAAATTTGGCCAGTTTTTTAAAACGCCACCTTCAAATTCTAATTTTCTCAACAAGTAACGGTCTTTATTATGAAGAACATTCATACTTTTTGCTCCTTCATATTTAATATCTTTAAAAGTAAAACCTTCTTTATGTGTTGTTGGAATTCTAGTTTTCCCATCAAACATCGTGTAAAATCTATCAATCCCTTCTGGAATATCAGCAACCCAAATATTGCCTTTAGCCACATTAGGTAGACTTACCGGGTACTCCTTTAATTTTTCCCAACCTTTTACAGCAACACCAGACGATATAATCGGAGTTTCATCTTTATAAGCTTCATAGCTAACTTTAGTTCCTTTAAAACCAGAGTCCTCTAAACCAAAAACAATAGTTTCATTAACTACATGTGTTCCCTCTCTTAAAAAAATAGTAATGTTTTTTTCTCTTTTTTCAGAAGATAATTTTCTTACTGCCAATTTCGCTTTTTCGATGGTAGCAAATGGCGCTTCTTGAGAACCAATATTGGCATCATTTCCTAAAGGTGATACATAAAACACTGTCTCTTGTTCTGATTTGCTACAAGAGAGAAATACAATTGCGAATATTATATAAATGAGTTTTTTCATAATTAATTTAATTATTAATCTATTTCAAAGTTTTATCTTTTTCTCGGAAATTTTTAGGATAGTCTTTAGTAATTCCAAAACTTTCGATACTAACGTCGAATGGTTTAAACCCTATTTTTTTAATTAAAGCTTTATTTTTAATTCGGTAGTCAAAATTTTCTAAATCCTTAAATTTAGGATCCATAACAACACCGTTTGCTTCAATTCCATTTTTTTGCTTTAAAGCTAAATCTTTGGTTGCTCCTGGCCACCAATAATTATTATAATCCATATCATATTCATAGGGCATTGATTTTGTTCCTGCTTGGTGCACAAACATTTTCCCCCATTTAAATATACTATTCGGTACAAATTTTTCTGAAGTACTATAAATTATGTTTCTTTTAATATCAGATTCTGGAACAAAATATTGCTGTGGATAAGCTCTAAAATGAATTCCTCTGGCGCAATCAATTATGATATTGTTTTCAATGGTATTAATTCCCTTGTGTATAAAAGCTGAGTTTCCTGATTTATGTACAATATTATTTACCAATGTTGTTCCTTCCTGCCAATCATCCGTTCTAAAACCAACGTGTGGCACATCGTAAATATAATTATGACGTATCATATTACCAGTTCCCGCTCCTGATATATTAATACTTGAGCCATCGCTTAATTTTAACAAAGTTCTTTCTGCTCTGTTAAACTCAACAACGTTGTTTCTAGCATGTAAATATGGAGCATATCTTCTTTGAGGTGTTAATGTACTATCAACCGTTCTCTCAATATCATACCAGCGAATAGTTCTTGAAGCTTCATCAAAATTATCATCTGGTTTCATCAAAATCTGACAACGAACTCCGCACAAACCAATTGCTTTTCTAGGCACATCATGGATATAATTATTTGCGATTTTGTTTTCACCACTTTGCCAAGCAAAAATGGCATGTCCATGCCAAATAACCTGCCCGACATGATGCAAAATATTATTTTGAATCGTATTATTTTTATTTACGTCTTTTGTTCCAGGACCATAACCAACCAATAAAATTCCCATATGACCTACATAATCTATATAGTTATCTTTAATGGTTATATTTTGCGCATGCAAATCTAAACGCATTGCTGAACCACCACTATTTGTAAACCTGCATTCTGTAACTTCGCAATTTTCAGCTCCTCTAAAACGCAACATCGCATTTCCATAATCAAAAGTATCCCAGTCGTGTTGAATACCCCAACCCTTTCTATTTTTAAACCAAACACTTCTGTCTCCGTGTGTAAATGTTAGTCCTTTAAAATTAATATTTCTTGCAGGAGTATCTGAAGGCAAATCGTAAAAAGTCTCTCCAGCAACTTTAAAATACTCCATTAATTTGGGCGCAACAATATTTTTTGAAGGAGTTCCGCTTTTAGGCCAATAGTAAATTTTTCTAGTTTTAGTATTTACACACCACTCTCCTGGTTCATCTAAATAATCAATAACATTTTCTACCCAAGCAATACTATGTTTTTTATTAGTAAAAGGCATTGCATTTGCTTCAAAAGCTAAATAACCAACTTTATTTTTAACATCTACAGATTCCAATTGAATAATATTCAAATTCCAAGGAACCGGATTAAAAACAACCTCTACATCAGATAAATTGTCCCAATTTTTAATTTCATTATTTGGATAAGGAACCATTCGTAAATGAATTCTATCCTTATTATAATAAGTGTTTTGACTATCCGCTCTTCTAATTTCAGTTTTTAAAGGCATTTTAAAATCATCACTTCTTGCCCTAGTTAATCGCTGATTGCCATCAAAAAGTGTTCTAAAGGTTTCAATTCCCTCTGGCATGTCCGCTACCCAAACATTCCCCACGCTTTTTGCAGGCATTCCTCCTACACTCTCAGACTTGGTCCAATTTAACACAGGCTTTGCTCCAGTAATAATCACCTCATCACTATTAAATGCTTGATAGGTTACTGTAAAATTTCCCGAAGGAGAATCATCCAATCCAAAAACAACAGCCTCATCTAAAGTATACGTTCCGGCCATTAAATTTACATACATATTTTCCGTAAGCCCAATTTTAAGCTCGTCTTGCACAGCCAACCTAGCACGATCAATAGTTAAAAAAGGTGCTTCTTTAGAACCGTTATTTGAGTCGTTTCCTTTGGGCGACACAAAAATATCTTTTGCAAGAGAAAAGTGAAAAGTGAAAAAACAAAAAATTAAGGGTAGTATAATACGTGTGTTCATAATCTATGGTAATTATAATTTTAAAAAGTAAAAATATACAAAACCAGCTACTTTGCTAATACCACATATTACAAAAACTAACATAAATATTACCTTTATTTTAATTTTGAAAATATAGAAAATCAAACACCTTCTCCAACTCCCCAAGCCTCATTTATAAAAAGAAATAGTTACTAATTATTCTTCCCTAACTCTAATAAACCGACTTAAAATTGATTGTTTAGTTTTTAATAATACAAGAACTACATATAATTACTTACCTGCAACAAAATTTAACAGAGTAGAATACTTAAGATAAAAAATAAGACCACACCAAAACAAGCTCACAAAAATGAGACAAACTAGAAAGAAAAAGTTAAATCAACTAATTAAATTAAAGAAGAGAAAAACGTACATTAAAAAAACCGTTCTTAAGTTTTTAAATGTTGGCGATAAAAATTTAATAAAAACTACAAAAACTTATGTTTTGTGCTATTTATTGTATTTTTTGTTACATTATAACAAGAAATTATAAAAATATATTACTAGTTTAGTTTTTTTAAATGAATTATTAAACTTAAACTCTTTTATTATGATTAAAAAAATTACTTTACTATTAATTCTAGTAACCCAATTTAGCCTCTCTCAAAGTATGAGTCAATTTGTTCCATCTGCTTTGTATGCAGAGCATATTGATTGTACTTCTTCATCATCAACAGACAATAGTTATGATTTAGAGAATAACGTTCTAACTATTCAAACAGATGATGCTGCAATAAATACACTAAGGTTTACTGCTCAGATTAGATTCAAAAATGCTGCAGCTAAAGGTTTAAAAATTTCTGGCACTGACTTGACAAAGTCAGATATTTTCACATCAAATACTTCAGAATTTATTGTTGATGGTTTTACAGGTGGTGACATTCAAGATGCTGCTACAACCGACTGTAACAACGTTTCTGTTGGGAAATTAAATTATGCTTTTTTTACTATAGATTTTAGTAATAACACTACATGGAATTCAAAATCTGGATATACTGAAATTGAATTAGCAAATGCTGTAAATATTATTCCTACAACATCAGTGTTTAATGGAAATTCAGATTATTTACAAAATGTTCAAATGACTGTTAAAGTTATTTATGACGCATCACTTAGTACTAACGATTTAAAGCAGCGTTATAATTTTTCTTTTACACCAAATCCTACCAAAGATTTTATTGAATTGTCAGCAGCTAATCCAATTCAAGGAGTTAAGATTTACAATTTATTAGGGCAAGAAGTTTTACAAAACGCATATAATTTACGTAAAGCACAATTAGATGTATCTGCTTTAAATGAAGGTGTATATATTCTAAAAGTTGTTATTAATGATAAAATTGGAACTTATAAATTCATGAAAGAATAACACTAAGGTATTCTTCCTTAATTTTATAAAACTCAAAGAAAAATATTTCTTTGAGTTTTTTTTTAGTTAGAACTGCAATTAAATCGCACTTTTAGAATCATTAGAACAAACAAAAAGTATTTTTGACTCTAAGACCAATGAATTGGCTATAAATATTGAAAAAGCAACACCTTACGTTTGGCACATAATTTCTTACAATTCTTTTGATTTAGAAACTGTACAAAGTGATACATGGAAGTTTTATATTGCGGGTGCCGGAATTACCTTCTATACTCCATTTCTGCTGATGCTGTCTTCCTTGAAATGGCCAGTACTTAAATAAACCTAAATTCTATTCAACTCGAATGGAATGGATTAGATATTACAAAAAAACTCATTGTTAAACTATAATTTTTAAAGATATAAATTACTCAAAAAAGGACAAAAACCCTTATAACATATTTAAAACGTTTATAGATAAAACATTTTACAAGGCTTTTATCGTAGGAAAAATAATTTGTAACAGATACCTACAATAGGATATTAAAACTTAGAAATTTTATGTAAATGTATGTTTCAGAATTCTACTCTTTTAGAATCCTTATAAATTCATTTTGACTAGACTTTTTTATATTTATTAAGTATACGCCAGTACTATACTCTGATAAATCAATTACTACTTTCTTTTTGTCACAAACTATAGATTTCATTCTTGTTCCAAGAATAGTATAAATTTCTACACTTTTAATAGTATCAATATTAGAAATAGTTAAAAGCTCTTTCACCGGATTTGGATATACTAAACTAGATATTACATTATAATCACCAACAGATAAACTTGGATCATTTATCTTTACTGCTAAGTTTATTTTCTGTGAACAGTACAGATTCATTATTTTTAGATAGTAAAGTTATTGTTAGGATTAAATGTTAAACCTAACTCGTGAATTGTATTAAAATCAGTTCCTGTGTATTCAATTTCAACATTTACTCTTCTGTTCCAATTCCAACAATCACTCTTTAGTTTGTCTATGGAATTTATTTGAAATCCTGTATGACTTCCATCAAATCGAATGAAGTCTTTATCCGGAAAATTGGCAACTGCGGCATCAAATGAACCGTTTGGCTGACCAGAAGTATCCCAATCAACTAGAAAAAATAAAGTGATTATTTTACTATCTATACCTGAAGATAAATCTATTGAATAATCTAAAGTCGATTCATCTTTCTGAATAGCAGTATAATTATCATTCTTTTCACCGTCAATACAAGATACTTCTGTTTGATATTTAAAACTTTCCAAACCAATGGCATTACAGCTATTTGAGCTATTACATTCAAGTAATGCCGTAGTGACTTTATCCCCCCTATTTTCAAGGTTTAAATTAATCGGGGTTAAAAGGTTCCCTCCTGAATAACTTAGAGCACTGTAACTACTTTCATTAATCAAGTTATTGGAAACTAAATTAGGAAAACTGCTTGTTGTTTCTTCTGTGGAAAGTGCTTCATTATTTTTAGCCGAGTGCAATGTCATTGCTCCATTAATTGTTCCAGAACTGTTTCTATCGAAGTAGGGACTAAACTCCCAAAATACTTTACCATCTCCTAAAGTTACAGCGCTATAAGTACCTGTTCCTCCTGTGTATATTTTTGATGGATCTGTGTTTAAACTTAAATTATTTGTCATAGTAGAAGATTGATAGCGAATTTGAAAATAATTACGCCATTGTTGCCAATCATTGATACCTGTTGAATTCGTTTCATCCTGCATAGCTTCGTAACCCTGTTGATCCCAAACTTCGTACTTTGTTTTCCATTGATCAGACGAAGTAATACCCGGAAGTTCATCTTTTATAATAGTAGGTAAATCGCTTAAAATATCAATGAAACTACCTAAATCAGACCTGTTATATTTAGTAGTGAAATCCATATAATATAAGCCTGAAGGTTTATAAAATCCAGCTCCAGATTGCACAGCATTATACCAAGACTGAATATTTTTATAGGAGCTAGTTCCATTACCCCGAACAACATGACTTCCTGTTTTAATAAATACTTTACAATCTATGGCTACATTATCCTTATAGGTGGATTGTCCTCCACCATGGTTATATATAGCCGCGTAATTAGCTCCAGATGTTGAATTCCCAACATTATAAAAAGCATTTCCTTCCACAAAATTACCCATGGTATAATTATCTAAATACACCCCATTTGTGGGAATATTATAGAAAGTATTATTTTTTACCAAATTTTCTCTTTGATAAAAATTATTTCCGAGTCCTACGTACAAAGCTCCACCATCAAAATAATGGTAATTTGGCAAGTCGTGAATCTTATTTTTTTCAGCAACACACTCTCTAGATTGACGGTATTTTATACCAAAGTGAGGCGCATCGTAAATTTCATTACC
>CALSOT010000006.1 GCA_943788045.1 uncultured Polaribacter sp. | reverse complement strand
ATTAATAAAAATCTTAACGATTTTAACAACCTAGTATTTTTCTATTGACAACCACAAACAAACCTTCAATGAACTAAACTAACACTTTAATATTCCCGTTAGCGGCTGCAAATATACATTGTATTTTCAATCTCACAACTGTTTTAATAAACTTTTTCAAAACAAATTCTTTAACAACTCTTAATCCATTTATTTAAAGCAGATTACTTACTGAAAAAAAATATTTAATTTTAAGGTTTTAATAAAAATATACTCCTGAAAATTTAAAATACATAATAAAAAGATAATCAAAATTGCAACAACCAACCTTTATATTCTATATCCTCAAAAAAGAGCGCAAAGTAATAAACAGTTTTACCTTATAATAACTCCGAGTGAATTAAGGAAACTTCTCAAAAAATAACAACAACAAAAAAAATAAAAACACCAATCATAATATGTCAATATATATTGTGGGAAAAATTGTTTTCGAAAATCGTCTAGAACAGAAATGAAAAACCTATAATTCAACAGTATTATTGCCTACGTTAAGTTCTTGAACTGAATTGTTATCTAACAAATTAAAAATTTGAAAAAGAAACCTGTATAAAACAAAAAAGAGCTGGTATTAAATACCTGCTCTTTTATATTCAATCTATAAATCCCCCAACTTATGACTGACTAGTTTTACTCAATTGTAAAAATACTTATCATATAATTACACTACAAATATAATTTAGAACTGGAATGAAAAAGTTAAGTTTTAGGCTAATAACTGAATTTTATCGTCGAATGACATGATATTATCGACAAAACAAATCAAACATTCTAAATTTATTGTTTTGTAACCTTGCTTTTACAAAACTTCTATTAGTAATTACACTATTGTACTGAATCTCTAAATGCTTTTGAAGAATTAATAAAATATTTTCTCATCTCTTGACTAAATAAGCCAATTTAATGTCTATTTCGAAAAACTTAGTCAATGATTTCATGTTTAAATCTTGTTTGAATAATTTTTTCAATAATAGAACCGTTCTCTCATTAATTATTTCTGATATTTAACTCAAAAACAAATTAACTAATCACAAAATATTTAGATGATTTAAACTTGAAAAATTATTTTATTCCGAAAAGTTGGATTAATTAACAAATACGTTTTGTTGCCAATATTTTAACAATGACTTTACTTTTTGGGAATATGCATTAAAATCAGTAGGTTTATTAAAATATCCCACAATTCCATAATCATAACATTTTTCTAAATCAGCATAATCTTCTGAATTGGACATTATAACAACAGGCGTGTTTCTATAATTGATGTTTGACTTTAATTTTTCTAAAAAACGAAGGCCATTCATTTCAGGCATATGCAAATCTAAAATAATAACGTTAACTGTATTCTCAAATCCATTTAAATAACTTAAAGCCTGTTCTCCACTTGTTGCCTCAACAACAACACAGGAGAAATTCACATCTTTACAAACTTTCTGAAACTTTGCTCTTTCAATTTCATCACCATCAATAAGCAATATAGAAAGGCATTTCATTTGTTTTCGACTTTATTAATTAGATTGAAATAAAGGTGAAATAAAAAAAGGAAATAATAAAAATTATTAGATTATCTACTTTAAAGAATCGCTCAGAGGTAAAGTTGCAATGCTATATAAATGTTGTTACTTATCAATTTGAAAATTTAATTAAATGAACATTTCATATTTATATGGAATTATAGCGATGGAAAAAGAACATCGTTTACTGAACTCAGAGGTCTTACTCCTGGTTTTTTTTATTATATTTTTAATATTTTTCACCACATCCTGCAATTTTACTGTCTTAAATATTAACTAGAATTAAAAAAAATAGAGAATACATAATGTATTCTCTATTTTTTATCAATTTAAACTAAAATTTAATTTTTTATTTCATTTCGAAATCTTCCATAAATTTAGTTGTATAATTTCCAGAAATATAATTAGGATCATCCATTAATTGCCTATGAAAAGGAATAGTAGTTTTTACACCCTCAATTACAAACTCATCTAAAGCTCGCTTCATTTTATTAATTGCTTCTTCTCTTGTTTGAGCTGTCGTAATTAATTTAGCAATCATCGAATCGTAATTTGGAGGAATCATATATCCTGCATATACATGCGTGTCAACCCTTATTCCATGACCTCCTGGAGAATGAAAAGTTGTAATTTTTCCGGGAGCAGGTCTAAAACCATTATGAGGGTCTTCTGCATTTATCCTACATTCTATAGAATGCATTTGTGGAAAATAATTCTTTCCTGAAATCGGAACACCTGCAGCAACTAAAATCTGTTCTCTAATTAAGTCATAGTTTACTACTTCTTCTGTAATTGGATGCTCTACCTGGATACGTGTATTCATCTCCATAAAGAAAAAGTTCCTATGCTTATCTACCAAAAACTCGACAGTTCCAGCACCTTCATATTTAATAAATTCTGAAGCTCTTACAGCAGCATCTCCCATTCTACTTCTTAGCTCATCTGTCATAAATGGCGAAGGAGTTTCCTCTGTTAATTTCTGGTGACGGCGCTGCACAGAACAATCTCTTTCTGATAAATGACATGCTTTTCCAAAAGAATCTCCAACAATCTGAATTTCTATATGTCTTGGCTCTTCAATAAGCTTTTCCATGTACATATCATCATTACCAAAAGCTGCTTTAGACTCATGTCTTGCAGAATCCCAAGCATCTCGTAAATCCTCGGCTTTCCAAACAGCACGCATACCTTTACCTCCACCACCGGCAGAAGCTTTTAACATAACTGGATAACCTGTTTCTAAAGCAACTTTTTCACAAGTTTCAAAATCCACAATAACACCTTCACTACCAGGAACACAGGGAACACCTGCAGAAATCATAGTTGATTTTGCATTTGCCTTATCTCCCATTTGATCAATCATATCACCAGTTGCTCCAATGAACTTGATATTATGCTCTTCACATAATCGCGAAAATTTTGCGTTTTCTGATAAAAACCCATATCCTGGGTGAATTGCATCTGCATTTGTGATTTCTGCAGCAGCAATAATGTTTGACATTTTTAAGTATGAATTTGAACTTGGAGCTGGCCCAATACAAACGGCTTCATCTGCAAACCTAACATGTAAACTGTCTGCATCTGCAGTAGAATATACAGCAACAGTTTTAATGCCCATTTCTTTACATGTTCTGATGACACGTAGAGCTATTTCACCTCTATTGGCAATTAATATTTTCTTAAACATCTTTGTTGAATTAGTTATTAAGCTAATTAAATAAATTAGGAGTAATGAAATAGAAAAATCTAATTCTTAACTTCAAATTTTCAATTTAACTATGATGGATCTACTAAAAATAAAGGTTGATCAAATTCTACAGGAGAAGAATCTTCAACTAAAACCTTCACTATTTTACCTGCAACTTCAGATTCTATTTCGTTAAATAATTTCATTGCCTCAATCACACAAACAGTATCTCCAACAGAGATTTCAGTTCCTACTTCAGCAAAATTTGGTTTGTCTGGAGAAGGCTTTCTGTAAAACGTTCCAATAATTGGAGACTTAACAGTAATGTATTTAGAATCTTGGCTTTCAGCTACTGGAGCAGCCACTTCAATTGGAGCTGCTTGCTGAGGAGCTACAGGAACTTGATGTTGTTGTTGCACACCCTGCACTGGTGAAGCTTGCAAAATTGTTGTTTCTGTTTTACCTGAACCAGTTCTAATTGTAATTTTTACATCTTCCATTTCTAACTTCACCTCGCTAGCACCAGATTTAGCTACAAATTTTATAAGATTTTGAATTTCTTTAATATCCATACTCATAATTGTTTAGTTGTTTTATTTATGAATTATATGCCCATTTCACATAAGCAGCTCCCCAAGTGAAACCACCACCAAATGCGGCAAAAATTAAATTATCTCCTTTTTTTAATTGACTTTCATAGTCTGCCAGTAATAATGGTAAAGTAGCAGATGTGGTGTTACCATAGTTTTGAATATTCATCATCACCTTTTCTGATGGTACACCTACCCTTTTAGCTGTTGCCTCAATAATTCTTTTATTCGCCTGATGCGCCACTAACCATTGAATATCATCGTCTGTAAGGTTGTTTCTTGTCAACATTTTCTCAGCGACATCCGCCATACTAGAAACTGCATATTTAAACACCGTTTTACCTTCTTGATATACAAAGTGTTTTTTACCTTCAACCGTTTCCTTTGTTGTGGGCATTAGAGAACCTCCTGCCTCAATTCTCAGAAAATCTCTTCCAACCCCATCACTGCGTAAATACTCGTCCTGTAAACCTAAACCGTCACAATTTGGCTCAAACATTACAGCACCGGCGCCATCACCAAAAATAATACACGTAGCTCTATCTTTATAATCTATAATAGACGACATTTTATCCGCACCAATCAATAATACTTTTTTATATCTTCCAGATTCTATATAGCTCGCTGCTGTTGACATTCCGAATAAAAAACTAGAACACGCTGCTTGTAAATCATATCCAAAAGCATTTACTGCTCCTATTTCTGATGCAACATAAGCTGCTGTAGATGCAATTGGTAAGTCTGGTGTTGCAGTTCCCACAATTACCAAGTCTATCTCTTTTGGATTTATACTTGATTTTTGTAATAATTCTTCTGCTGCTTTTATAGCCATGTAAGAGGTTCCTAATCCCTCTCCTTTTAGTACTCTTCTTTCTTTTATACCTGTTCTAGAAGTAATCCACTCGTCGTTCGTTTCGACCATGGTCTCTAACTCCTTATTAGTTAAAACATATTCAGGAACATATTTCCCAACAGCTGTAATTGCTGCAGTAATTTTAGTCATAATTATAGTTGTTTTCCATATAGTTAGGAAGTTCAAAAGTAATGAAATTTCTTTCATTTTTTTAAGCAAAAAACATCAAAAAAAACATTTTTTACTTTAAGAATGCAAAAAAACCCTCAACAATGAGGGTTTTTCTAGGTACTTCTGTTTTGTCTTAAGCTTCAGCTCCTGCTGAGGCAGATTCTAATACAACCTGACCTCTGTAATATAATTTACCTTCATGCCAGTGAGCTCTGTGGTACAAATGTGATTCTCCTGTTGTAGGATCCGTCGCTATTTGTTGAGAAGCAGCTTTGTAATGCGTTCTCCTTTTGTCTCTTCTAGTTTTGGATATCTTTCTTTTAGGATGTGCCATTTTATGTCTTTTTTTCTGTTATTAAATTCTTTAATTTATCCCATCTTGGGTCTGTCTCTTCAACAGTTTTTACTTCTTTTATTTCTAATTCTTCAAATTTATTTAATGCCTCAGAATCCATCGTCCCATCTAAAACTTTTGGATGAACTCTTTTACTTGGAACTGACAATACTATCAGTTCATAAATAAATTGAGCAACATTAAACTCATACGCTTCGTGAGGCAAAATTAATAGTTCTTCATTGTCATCATTAAATTCAGGTCCAAAATTTACGACTAAGCGAAATTCATCTTGAACATTCTGCTTATAAAGTTCGTTTGTAACGTCGCAAGGCACTTCTACATAACCTTGAGCAGCAAAAGTTAACTCTAGCAGCGTACTTTTCTTTATAAAATCTAATGATATTTTAATAGATGAACTTTTAAATTCATCATAATTAAAAGCTTCAAAGAACTTGTTATTAATTTCATATTCAAATAAATGACTCCCTTCTTTTAATCCTACAAATTGTATGTTGAATTCCTTTAAGTGTTTCATTACCAAAATATCAATTAAGCGTGCAAAGATATAAAAATTAATTATTTTACACTCTTTTCTTTTAAAAGTTTTTTCACTTTACTAAAAGAGGGTTTTTTGTAAGCTCTTTGTATTCTTTCCTTGTTTTATAAATTTCAAGTGCCGCGAATAATGCTTGCTTAAAAGATGAGGGGTTTGCCGCATTTTTACCCGAAATATCAAAGCCTGTGCCGTGGTCTGGAGAAGTTCTAATTTCACTTAAACCAGCAGTATAATTTACTCCGTTTCCAAAAGACAATGCTTTAAAAGGCGCTAAACCTTGATCATGATATGCTGCTAAAACACCATCAAACTGTTTGTATGTTTCCGAACCAAAGAAACCATCTGCGGCATAAGGTCCAAAAACCATCTTGCCAGACGCGCTAATTTCATCGACAGTAGGTTTTATAACTTCGTCATCCTCTAAACCAATAACTCCATTATCTCCGCAATGTGGATTTAATCCTAAAACAGCAATTTTCGGCTTATCAATTCCAAAATCTTGCACTAAAGAATCATACATCGTTGCCACTTTTTCTTTGATTAAAGCTGGTGTAATTGCTTCTGCCACTTTTGAAATTGGAATATGTCCTGTTATAAGACCGATTCTTAATTCATTAGTCATTAAAATCATTAAACTTTTTCCTTCGAGTTTATCTTCTAAAAACTCTGTGTGACCAGGAAAATTAAAAGTCTCTGACTGAATTGTTTCTTTGTTAATAGGTGCAGTTATTAAAACATCTATATTTTTATCCTTTAAACTCTTAGTGGCTAATTGTAAAGATTTTGCCGCATATTCGCCAGATTCCTTAGTTGCTTTACCTAACTCTATTGAAACTTCTTCTTTCCAAATATTTAACACATTAATTTTATTGTGATTAATTTGGTTTAAAGAAGTTATTCCATGAACAAATGTTTCTATGTTTAATGCTTTCTTATGATAAGAGACTACTTTGGAACTGCCAAAAAGAACTGGAGTACAAAAATCTAACATTCTTTTATCTTCAAAGGTTTTTAAAATCACCTCTAACCCAATACCATTTATATCTCCTATTGAAATACCAACTATAATTTTATCAGTTTTATCCATAGTTACTCTTCTATTATTCCTATTTTTGACTATCACAAAAGTAACTAAATTTTACAGATATGTTTACCGGAATTATAGAAACACTTGGCACAATTACAAATATTACTAAAGAGCAAGCTAATATTCATTTAACTGTAAAAAGTAATTTTACAAATGAACTTAAGGTTGATCAAAGTGTTGCACATAATGGAGTTTGCTTAACAGTTGTTCATATCGAAGATAACCAATATACGGTTACAGCAATTAAAGAGACTTTAAACAAAACCAATATTGGTAATCTTAAAGTATCTGATTCCGTGAACCTTGAAAGAGGAATGAAGCTAGGAGATCGATTAGATGGACACTTAGTACAAGGACATGTGGATCAAACTGCAACATGTACAAACATTACGAAAGAAGAGGGAAGCACTGTTTTTACTTTTAAATATGATGAAACAAATAACAACGTTACCATAGAAAAAGGATCTATAACAGTAAATGGAGTAAGTTTAACTGTCGTAAATTCTAAAAAAAATGAATTCAGTGTTGCAATTATTCCCTACACCATAGAGACATACAACTTTTAAATATATCGAACAAGGTGATTTCGTAAACTTAGAATTTGATGTTATTGGCAAGTATGTTAGTCGGTTGACAAACTCTTAATTTTCTTTACCCCATAGAAAAGACCAACAAACACTAAGAGATACAAATAGTCACTGATTGGTGTACCAGGAGGAGGAGGAGAGGACCGCTAGACACTCCAGAACCTCCTCCTCCCGGAGTTGGTGGAATTTGCGCATTGGTTATGAATGTAATAACGAAGACTACAAAATAAATTATGTTCTTTTTCACTTTAATTTTCATAATTTGATTTTAAAATACCGAAAGGATTTGAACTAAAGAAGTGTAAGATAGTAAAATATTATTAGGATTTTAAAAAAAAGTGGTCCCACTTGGGCTCGAACCAAGGACCCTCTGATTATGAGTCAGATGCTCTAACCAACTGAGCTATGGGACCGATTATTTTGGCTGCAAATGTAGTACTTATTTTGAATTATTAATACTTTTTTTAAAAAAAAATTAACTAAACACTTCTATTCATTAACCAAAGCCCAAAATTCTTTAAACCCTGCTGGTTCTCTTCGGAGATATTCATTCCTGATAAAGTCTTGAAAGCCTTGTCTGTATAGTTTTTAATTTGCTCTTTTATTAAATCTGGAATATCATTAACTTCAAAAATTCGAGTAACTTCAGCTATTTTGATTGAATTATCTTTTAGTTTTTGATTGTAAAAAAACTGCAACTTTCTCCTATCAACCTCATTAGCAACTTCTAATGATTTTAAATATAAAAATGTTTTTTTATTTTCAATAATATCTCCTCCAACTTGTTTCCCAAACGTTTCTGGATCTCCAAAGGTGTCGAGATAATCGTCCTGAAGCTGAAAGGCCAAACCTAAGTTTAATCCAAAATCATAAATTAAGTTTGCATTTTCTTCAGTTGTTTCTGCAACTATAGCTCCCATTTTTAGGGCCGCTGCAACTAAAACTGATGTTTTTAAACGAATCATATTAATGTACTCATTAATAGTTACATCATTTCTAGTTTCAAAATCAACATCTAGTTGTTGTCCATCGCAAACCTCTAAAGCAGTTTTACTAAAAAGTTTTGCTAATTTCTGAAATACAATAGGTTCGTAGTTTTCAAAATATTGGTATGCTAAAATCAACATTGCATCTCCAGAAAGTATACCTGTATTAACATCCCATTTTTCATGAACAGTTTCCTTACCTCTTCTTAACGGTGCATCATCCATAATATCATCATGAATCAATGTAAAGTTATGAAAAACCTCAACAGCTAAAGCAGCTGGCATTGCTTTTTCATATCCACCAGAAAAAATATCTGCAGCCATTAAAGTTAAAACAGGACGCATCCTCTTACCTCCTAATTTTATGATATAATCAACTGGTTCATAAAGGTTTTTAGGTTCATTAATCCACTTTTTAGATTCTAAATAATCAATGAAATCTTTTTGATAATGTAAAATGTCCAAATCTGTATTTTTTTGTAAAAATAATATAAAGAAATTTCACTTTTTAATTCAAATGTTAAAAAAATAATAAAACTTTGGAAACTTTGTTGGTTTCTAAAGTTTCCATTTATACATTTGCACTTTTATTATGAGAGATAAAATCTTAGAAAAATCAAATGAACTCTTCTTAAACTTAGGATTTAAGAGCGTAACTATGGATGAAATTGCCAGTTCATTAGGCGTATCCAAAAAAACCATCTATAAGTATTTTACTAACAAAACTGAACTTGTAGATACCGTAACGCATCGCATGTTTGACACTATTTGCTGTGGTATTGATGGCATTCTTGAATTAGAATTAGACCCAATTGATGAACTTTTTTCAATAAAAAGAGTCGTTTTAGAGAACTTAAATGATGAAAAATCATCTCCACAATATCAACTTCAAAAATATTACCCCAAAATTTATGCATCTCTGAAGCAGAAACAGTTTCACGTTATGCAAGATTGTGTAATCAATAACCTTAAAAAAGGAGTTGAAACTAGTTTGTATAGAGATACCATAAATTTAGAGTTTATATCTAGAATCTATTTTAATGGAATGATCGGTATAAAAGACCAAGATTTATTTCCGTTAACAGATTATTCTATGAATACTTTAATGGATTACTATTTAGAATATCATTTAAGAGGAATTTGTACAGAAAAAGGAATAAAACAATTAGAAAACCAATTAAAACTGAAATAAACACCACATGAAAAAATTAATACTAGCAAGTATATGTTCTTGCTTTTTCTTGATTAGCAATGCACAAGAAGAAAAAATGGCCTTATCTCTAGATGAAGCCATCAATTTTGCTATTGAGAATAGCTACAATACGAAAGCATCTAAAAACGATATAAAATCGGCTACTGAAAAAGTTTGGGAAACAACTACAATCGGTTTACCTCAAATAAACGGTGCAATAGATTATCAAAATAATTTAAAACAACAAGTTTCTCTGTTACCCGCAGAAATTACTGGAGGACCTGCTGGTACGTTTACCCCAGTAATCTTTGGCACTAAACAAAACATAGGGGCAAGTATCACCTTAAAGCAATTACTTTTTGATGGTTCTTATTTAGTCGGTTTACAAGCTTCTAGAACCTATTTAAAAATATCTAAACAGGCAAATGAAAAAACAGAACTCCTAACGAGAGAGGCTGTTATTAATGCATATGGAAATGTTTTGGTTTCAGAAAATAGTATTTCAATTCTAGAAAAGAATTTAAAAATTATTAAGAAAAATTTAAGCGATGTAAAAAAGATCTATGAAAATGGATTAAATGAACAAGAGGATATTGAGCAGTTAGAAATTACATTAGGTAATTTAAACAGTCAACTAAATAGTGTAAAGAGAATGAAAGGTATTGCATACAAAATGCTAAATCTTTCTATAGGAAACCCTATTGAAACTGAACTAACACTCACCGATACTTTAGACTCCTTAGTAAAAAATAATATTAGTCTAGATATTGTCTCTGAAGAGTTTAGCATTTCTAATCATGTAGATTTTAAAATTGCTGAAAACGACAGAGAATCGAAACGATTACTTTTAAAATTAGAGAAGAGCAAAGCGTTACCAACCCTCTCTGCCTTCGTAAATTATGGAACACAAGGATATTCAGAGACATTTTCATTCCTAAAAAACGAACAAGAATGGTTTAAATCCTCACTGCTAGGTGTTAGCTTAAATATCCCAATTTTTAGTAGCTTAGGAAGAAGCTCTAAAACCAAACAAGCAACAATTGCTTTAGAAAATGCGGATATCAAATTAAAAGAAACAAAACAACGTTTAAGTTTAATGGCAGAAAAAGCCAGAAACGATTATCAACTAAGTATCGAAAATTATAGCACTACCAAGAAAAATGTTGGTTTGGCAGAAAGAATAGAAAATAAACAACGTATTAAATTCTTTGAGGGACTTTCATCTAGTTTCGATTTACTTCAAGCACAGAACCAATTATACTCGCAGCAACAAAATTACATTCAATCTATGTTAGATGTAATTGCTAAGAAAGCAACATTAGAAAACGCATTAAACATTCCAATCAAATAAACACCAAGCAATGAGAAAAATATATTCATTATTAGTAATCACAATTCTTTTAGTTTCTTGTGGAGAGCAAAAAAAAGCTTCAGTGCAAGACTTAGTATCTAACGGAACCATAAAAGAATTAAGAGCGAGAAAAGCAGAAATAACTGAGCAGTTAGCAAATACTAATGTCGACCTTAAATCTATCAACGATGCAATTTCTAAATTAGATTCAGTAAAAAAATTACCCTTAATTACTACTATTACGAGTAAAGAAGAGGTTTTTAAGCACTATTTAGAAGTACAAGGAAACGTAAAAACAAAACAGAACATTTTAGTGTATCCAGAAATACCTGGTATCTTAGAACATGTATACGTATCAAGAAGGACAGCGAGTTTCTAAAGGGCAAGTTTTAGCCAAAATTGCAGATGGAGGACTTATGCAACAAGTAGCTCAAGCAAAAGCATCTGCTCAATTAGCAAAAACCACTTACGAACGTCAAAATCGTTTGTGGAATCAAAAAATTGGATCAGAAATTCAGTATCTACAGGCTAAGACAGCTTACGAGACGCAAAAAAATATTTTTGCTCAAATGAAAAAACAATTAGCAAAATCGAATGTGGTTGCACCTTTCTCTGGAGTAATCGATGATGTTTTAAAAGAAGCTGGCGCAGTTGTGGCTCCCGGACAAGGTTCTGAGTTATTTAGAATTGTAAACTTAGAGAACATGTACATTGAAGCTGAAATTCCAGAAAGCCATATCGTAAATGTTACAAAAGGAAAAACAGTAGAAATATATTTTCCTGTTTTAGAAAAAACAATACAAGCAAAAATTAGACAAGTTGGTAATTTTATTAATCCAGCCAATAGAGCTTTTAAAATAGAAATTGGAGTTCCAAATAGTTCAGGAGATATAAAACCCAATTTAACCGCGAGACTTAAGATTAACGATTATACAAGCAAAAAAGCAATATTAATACCACAAAGTATTATTTCTGAAAATGCAAAGGGGCAGCAATATGTTTATTTAGCTTCCGACAAACAAGACAATAAATATGCCATTGCAAAGAAAACAATTATTTCTACAGGGAAAACTCAAGGAGATTTTATTGAGGTTTTAGAAACAATAGCCTCTGGAACTGAAATAATTAGTGAAGGAGCGCGAAGTGTTAATGATGGACAAAAAGTAGAAATTAAAAATCAATAAGTTGCTATTATGATAGAAAAGCAAAATCAAGTAGATAAGGAATTTGGATTATCTTCATGGGCAATAAATAACAAAACTACCATTTATGTAATGATGGTTTTGATATTCTTTCTCGGTGTTTCATCGTATTTTAATATGCCCAGAGAGAATTTTCCGGAAATTAAAGAAACAAAAATTTATATAAGCTCTGTTTTTCCAGGAAATACTGCGGAAGATATAGAGAAGTTAATTACAGACCCTTTAGAAGAAAAGCTAAAAACAGTAAGTAATGTTGTTGAAATTACATCAACATCACAAGAAGATTACTCAATTGTAATCGTTGAATTTGATGAAAGTATTAGTGTAAATCAAGCGAAGCAAAAAATAAAAGACGAAGTAGACTCTCAAACATCCGGTGAGGATTGGCCAACATTTAATGGTGCAAAAGTAGAACCAAATGTTTTTGAGCTGAGCATGTCTGAAGAAATTCCTATTCTGAATATAAATATTTCTGGAGACTATCCGGTTTATAAATTAAAAGAATTTGGAGAATACCTGCAAGATGAAATTGAGGATTTAACAGAAATAAAGAAAGTAGACATCCGTGGTGCTCAAGATAAAGAAGTTGAAGTAGCAGTAGATATCTATAAAATGATGGCTGCTCAAGTAAGTTTTAATGATATTGCGGGAGCTATTCAAAATGGAAACATGACAATGTCTGCTGGAAATTTAATTACAAGTGGACAAAGACGTACCATCCGAATTTTAGGCGAGATAAACACACCTTTAGAGTTAGGTGACTTTGTTGTAAAATCTGAGAAAGGAAATTCTATTTACTTAAAAGATATAGCAACAATTTCATTTAAAGACAAAGACAAAACAACTTATGCTAGAGAATTTGGTGAAGAGGTTGTAATGTTAGATGTTAAAAAAAGAGTTGGAAAAAATATGGTTGCAGCTGCAACCCAAATTTATGAAATTGTTGAAAAAGCAAAAACAACTGTTTTTCCTACTAATTTAAAAGTTACCGTTACGAATGATCAATCTACAAAAACCATCGGTCAAGTAGATGATTTAGTGAACAATATCATTTTTGGAGTTATTCTAGTAGTGGTTGTTTTAATGTTTTTTCTAGGGTTTAAAAATGCTGTATTCGTGGGATTCGCTATTCCTATGTCCATGTTTATGTCTTTAATGATCTTAAACGCTCTTGGATACACATTAAACACAATGATTCTTTTTGGGCTTATTATGGGGCTAGGTATGTTAGTAGATAACGGAATTGTGGTTGTTGAAAACGTATATCGTCTTATGGACGAAGAAGGTATGAATAAAGTAGAGGCTGCAAAAAAAGGGATTGGTGAAATCGCATTTCCTATAATTATTTCTACAGCCACAACAGTAGCTGCTTTTATTCCTTTAGGTTTATGGCCAGGGGTTATGGGACAATTTATGATTTTATTACCAATTACTTTGTCAACTGTTTTAGGGTCATCATTATTTGTAGCTATTTTCTTTAACTCTGTTTTAGTATCTCAATTCATGAATGTTGAAGATAAAAATATGCCACTTAATCGCATTATTATAATGACGAGTATTATGGCTGCTTTAGGATTGTTAGTTATTCTTTTTGGAGGAGCTTACAGTGCTCTAGGAACTTTAATGCTTTTTACAGCAATAATGCTATGGGTATATAGATTATTCTTAAGGAAATGGGCTAACTCATTCCAAAATAAAGCTTTACCTCGTTTAGAAAAATGGTATGAAAGACAATTGAGAAAAGCTTTGTCTGGATGGAAACCTTATGCGCTGGTAGTCGGAACATTTGCTTTATTAATTTTTGCATTTGTAGGTTTTGGTAAATCACTAGAATCTCAAAGAACTAAGGTTGAATTCTTTCCTGATAACAAACCAAACCAGATTATTGTCTATATAGAATATCCTGAAGGTACAGATATTGAAAAAACAAATTTGATTACCAAACAAATTGAGCAAAAAGTATTTACTGTTTTAAACAGTGCCACTTATATGGATGGTGATCATAATTTTTTAGTAGAAAGTACTGTTTCTCAAGTTGGAGAAGGAGCGGGAAACCCTCAAACAGATGGAGGTTCTGCCGCAGAGATGCCGCACAAAGGAAAAATTACTGCTTCTATGCGAGAATTTAAATATCGACGAAATGAAGATAGTGAGATTTTACGTCAAAAAGTACAAACAGCCTTAGTAGGAATTTACCCTGGCGTTTTAATTTCTGTTGAAAAAGATGCTAATGGTCCGCCAGTTGGAGCGCCAATTAATATAGAAATTGAAGGAAACGACTATAAAGAATTGATTGAGACTGCAGAACAAATGCGAGATTACATCAACACAAAAAGTATAGCCGGTATTGATGAGTTGAAAATTGATGTAAATCGAGATAAACCAGGAATGCAAGTAATTGTAGATCGCAAAAAAGCTGGTGAATTAGGTGTTTCATCCGGTCAAGTTGGGCAACAATTACGTAATTCAATTTTCGGAGCAAAAGCAGGTGTTTATAAAGAAGACGGAGAAGATTATGACATTTATGTTCGCTTCAAAAAAGAAGATCGATACAACACAAGTGCTATTTTTAATCAGAGAATTACATTTAAAGACCAATCATCTGGAAGAACAAAAGAAATACCTGTTTCTTCAATAGCTAAACAAACCAACAGTTCAGGTTTTAGCGCCATAAAACACAAAGACATTAAAAGAGTTGTAACTATTTATTCGGCATTAACGCCAGGTTACACAGATGCCGCAGCAGTAGTTGGACAGATTCAAAGAGAAATGCAAAATTTCGAAAATTTACCAAAAGGCATTAAAATTGACTATACTGGGCAAATTGAAGAGCAAAATAAACAAATGAAGTTCTTAGTTGGCGCATTTTTTACAGGATTAGCTTTGATATTTTTTATCTTAATTTTTCAATTTAACTCTGTATCAAAACCAGGGATTATTATGTTAGCAATCTTCTTAAGTTTTATTGGTGTTTTTGGTGGATTGGTAATTACTGGATCATCATTTGTAATTATGATGACAATGATGGGAATTATATCACTAGCCGGAATTGTTGTAAACAATGGAGTTGTTTTGCTAGATTATGCACAGTTGTTAATTGATAGAAGAAAAATTGAGGATGGCATTGCAGAAGATGCTTATTTGCCTTTAAACAGTTTATTTGAAAGTATTGTAAAAGCCGGTAGAGCACGTTTGCGTCCTGTATTATTAACAGCAATTACCACTATTTTAGGGTTAATTCCTTTAGCAATAGGTTTAAATATAAACTTCTTTTCATTATTTAGCGAGTTCAATCCGCACATCTACTTTGGAGGAGACAACGTTGTATTTTGGGGACCATTAGCTTGGACAGTAATTTACGGTTTACTAATAGCAACATTTTTAACGCTAATCGTAGTTCCAATTCTGTTCTTCCTAATTACACAATTTAAAATGTGGTTAAAAAATAAAACTTCTTAAAAAGATAAAGAAGCATAAAACCTTATGCATCGAAATATTTTTTTGTAAAAAAAAGAGATGAAATTCATATTTTTTCATCTCTTTTTGTATTTTGGAAACAATGATAAAAAACAAATCCTTTACGGTTGATGAAATAAAACGAAAACTAGAAAATTATTGCGTTTATCAAGATCGATGTCATAAAGAAGTTGAACAAAAAATGAGAGAATACAATTTAATTCCTGAAGTGAAAGAAATGATTCTTTTAAGCTTACTTAAAGATAATTTTTTGAATGAAGAACGTTTTGCTAAAAGTTTTGCTAGAGGAAAATTTAGAATCAAGAGTTGGGGGAAAAATCGTATTTCTAGAGAATTAAAAATTAGAGATATTTCTGCTTATAATCTTAAAACTGCATTAAAAGAAATCGATGAAGATGAATACCTAACAACCATTTACAGAATCACCGAGAATAGAAATGACGTAATCTCTGAACCCAATATTTATAAGAGAAAGAAAAAATTAATTGATTTTTTAATGCGAAAAGGTTTTGAAAATGACTTAATTTATAAAACCGTTAATGAAGTTGTTTCTTAAGTTTTTTTATGCTTGTTAAGGTTAATATTTGCAGAAAATTAGGTTAGATTTTTACTCACGTGGGAAATAACAAAATACTGGAAAACAAGCAAATATTTCATTGTAATAGCATCGCTTTTATTTTTAGTAAAAAGATAAAAAAAACGTGGAATAGCCTCTTCTACTAATTTCTATAATTACTTAAAAAGATGGAATCACTTTTTTTCTTTGCTTTAATGACCGTCTGAACATCATTATTAGGTATTTCAATAGACAAAACATAGTGTTTAATTTTCCATATTTTGTCCTTTTTCTCTATAACTCCAGAGCCTCTGCAAGTTCCCATCCAAGTCGCTAATAACTCATCGAACCAAACAAAATTTCTAGCATCGTTTATATAAATATTTCTTTCTAAAGCTTTAAAACTCCAAGCTTTTCCTTTATCAAAATATGGTTTACTAAAGCTCTCAAATTGCTGTTTAGTCCAATTTTCTGTTGCATCGGTTCCTATAAAAACAGAAACGCTGTCCATTTTGCTAAAATAACCTTCATAATTTGCTTCCGAGGCTGCTTTATGCCAACTGTCTAGCAAAGTGTTTACGTTGGTTTCTATTATTGAGATTGACTCCGCAGGTAATAATTCCTTTTTTACGCTACAACCAAAAGCAATAACTACTAAAGTAAAAAATATGAAATATTTTTTCATTACTTCTTCTTTATATAATTTTTTGTGTCTATAAATTTTTTTCTCTTTTTAAATTTGATGGATTCTTTTGAAACAGTATCCATCAATGTTGAATCAATACCTATATAATCTATTTTAATATCAATCGCATCTTCAAAACGCTTTTTAGAATAAATAGTATTGATTTTTGAATTTAAAGAAGAAAAAGCCGCTATTGTTTTGTTTACTTGCAAGTTTACTTCTTGAGAGCTAATTGCTGGAATGAGTGTTAAATCTGCCAAACGCAATGTTTCATTATATAAAACATTTATCCTTGCATGAAAAGAAGGAATGTCACAAAATTTCGGAATTTCACTATCCTTCAAACTTGCAACCAAATCTCTTAACTCTAAAGCATTAATTAGTGCTTCATTAGGAGATACATTCTCAAATTTCTCTATAAATAAAGTTACAGTCTGTAAATCTTGCCAATTTTCTATTTCATTTTTAAATTCTGGACTTACATTTTTTAATCCAATGTGTTTCGATACAACACTTCGTTTCGGTTTTTCTTGTTTTTTTTTAATCGTTTCTTTCTTATTATTTCCACAAGAAAATAAAAATAATGATAGAAATAAATATAATATCTGTTTCACGCTCTGTTGTTATATCTGGTAAAAATACACTTTTTAAAGGCTTCGTGCATTTATTTATGAAAATTGTAAATAACATCTATTTTTTACACTCTAATTTATAGAATAATTATTTTAACGAATATTTTTTTACGAATAGTAAAATTAAGTACTTTTGTTTTTATTAAAACTGCAATTAAGGATATGAGTGACGTTATTTTAGTTTTGGGAGCAAGTGGACAAATAGGTATTGAACTGACCCAAGAACTCCGAATTTTATATGGTAACAAGAATGTTATTGCTTCAGATATTAGAAAAGGTAATCAAAAAATGATGGCTTCCGGACCTTTTGAAATTATTGACGCAACTGATAAAGAAACTATTTTAGTAATTATAAAAAAATACAATGTAACTCAAGTTTATTTGTTAGCTGCTATGCTATCTGCAACCGCTGAACAACATCCGCAAAAAGCCTGGGATTTAAATATGACTTCTTTATTAAATGTTCTTGATTTAGCAAAAGATAAATACATTAAACAGATCTATTGGCCAAGCTCTATAGCTGTTTTTGGACCTAAAACTCCTAAAGAAAACACTCCACAAAACACAATTATGCAACCATCAACAGTTTATGGAATCAGCAAAGTTGCTGGTGAATTTTGGTGTAATTATTATCACGAAAAATTTGGTGTTGATGTAAGAAGTTTGCGTTACCCTGGTATTATCTCTTGGAAATCTAAACCTGGCGGAGGAACCACAGATTATGCTGTAGATATCTTTTTTAATGCAATAGAAAAAGGTTCTTACCAATGTTTTTTATCAGAAAACACACGTTTACCAATGATGTATATGAATGATGCTGTAAGAGCAACCATACAATTAATGCAAACTGATTCAGAAAATGTAAAAAACAGAACGAGCTATAATTTAGCAGCCATTAGTTTTACACCAAAAGAAATTGCATCAGAAATTAAAAAACATATTGGTGATTTTACGATTTCTTATCAACCTGACTTTAGACAACAAATTGCAGATACATGGCCAGAATCTATTGATGACTCAGAAGCAAGAACAGATTGGAACTGGCAACATAACTTTGATTTAGCTGCCATGACAAGTGATATCCTAGAAAATTTAAAAATAAATCACTTAAAAATAAGTCTGTAAGGCCTCCCGTTTTTTACGTCTATATAATTGATTAAGTAACAACAAATATTATCAGCAAGAGCTAACAATAATTTTAATCAATAAAAATATCTTTACACTATTTATTAAGGCATGAAGAAAATCATTGAAAAGAGTTTAGAAAACTCATATACATATCAACAATTTAGAAATTTAGTTAGTCATTTATTAACTAAAAATAAATCCACTGGACATAAACAATCTGAGGAAATGACAGCATTTAGTTCGTTAAATGATAGAAGGATGAAACGTCTTGATAAAACCATTAAAATTTCTGACGAAACAAGTGCAGTAATGAATACAATTAGCCAACCACAAACTTGGCTGGTAATTGCTGAAGGTTGGTGCGGAGATGCTGCTCAAAATTTACCAATTATTCATAAAATTGCAGAAACTAGCAATCTTGTGAATTTAAAAGTAGTTTTAAGAGACGATAATGAAGATTTAATGAACTTGTTTTTAACAAATGGAGGTAAATCAATCCCTAAATTAATTGCTTTAGACAAAAACAACAATGTAATAAACAGCTGGGGACCAAGGCCAACTATTGCTGCACGAATGGTTGCAAATTATAAAACTCAACATGGAGTTATAGATGCAAATTTTAAGCAAGATCTGCAAGTTTGGTACAATAAAAACAAAGGAGAAAATATACAAGACGACTTTATAAAATTAGTTAGAAACATACAAGTAGAAGAAGTATAATTCTTTGAATAATGAAATTTTAAAACCCAAATTAATAAATTGATTTGCGGTTTTTCTTTTCTGTATATTTGCAGCGAAATTTATATAAAATGTTTACAGATTATTCCTTAATTACCGAAGAAGCAAAAGTTTGGATTTACCCTTCTAGTAGAAAATTTTATCCAAATGAAATTGAAGGAATAGAAGACAAAATAAAAACGTTTGTAGAAAGCTGGAAAGCTGATGATGAAAACTTTAAAGCTTCCTACAAATTTCTTTACAACAGATTTATTATTCTTGTTGCGGATGACGAAAACTCACCACTAACACATGCTGATATTGATACTTCGGTTTCTTTTATTCTAGGTTTACAACAAGAGTACGAAATTGAATTGTTAGACAAAATGAATGCTTGTTTTAAACAAGGGGAATATGTACAATACAAAGATTTAAAAGAATTTAAAAAATTATTGAAAAACAGAGCTGTTACTGGAAAAACAACCATTTTTGATAATTTAATTACCACAAAACTTGACTTCGAAAACAATTGGGAAATTTCAATCGAAGAAAGCTGGTATAATAGATATTTGTGATTTTTTATTTCTCTAAAATCTGAGCAATATTTGGTTTAAAGTAATTAGGACCTTTTAATACTTTACCATCTTCTCTGTAAATAGGTTTACCATCATTACCTAATTTACTCATATTACTGCGCTGAATTTCATTGAAAACTTCTTCAATTTTACTTTGCATTCCGTGTTCTATAATCGTACCACATAAAATATACAACATATCACCTAAAGCATCTGCAACCTCAACTAAATCGTTATTTTGAGCCGCTTCTAAATACTCTTCATTTTCTTCTTTCATTAAATTAAAACGAAGTTTTTTTCTATCCTCACCAATATTTGCAATTGGCTCTTGATTCATATTTAATTTAAATGCTGTATGAAATTCTGATACTGCTGCTATTTTGTTCTTCATGAGTTCTTTTAAGTTTATTATTCTTGTTTTTTTTTATAAATATGCTTTTTAAAACAAACTTATTTCAGATGATGCGATAAAAATAATGACGTTCTTCAATTAATTTGTAATTTTACATAATAGAATTATAACGATTTTAAAAAGACAAGATATAGAAACTTTACGACAATATAGAAGCTTGTCTTTCACTAATAATTCAAAACTTATAAAGAATACAAATTATGTTTTTAGGTGCTTATTTTACAACAGGAAGAATCATTTTTATGGCTTTCTTCATCATCTCTTTTATTGCTTTGATGATTTATAGCTATAGAAAAGATATTAAAAATCATGATCGTTATTACAAAGGAGCTGGAAAAAAAGTACTAATTTATGGAAGTATTATAATCGCAGTTTTTGTGACAATACGCATTTTGTGGGGACAATAATTTTAATTACATGTTCTCTACTTCACTTAGCTTAGCATGATCTAGAACAGTATAACCTTCATCATCAAAACTAGAAGAAGACACATATTTTACATCTAGCAATAAATCATCAAAATCATAATTATGAATTTGATATACTTTCTGCGAAAATGATTCTTCATGGTAATTTACCAATAAGAATAAACGAGCATCTAAATTTTTTATTTCTGCTTTTGAATATTTAAACAACGGGCTTTCCTCATCAATCAAATGCACAATAGTCCAAATTGTTGGCAAATACATAATTCTGTCACGCTCTAATTTTAACTCATAAAAATTACGTTTAAAAGCCCCTTTTCCATCATTTTCTGTAACTGATAACGTAACCTTAATTTCTGGCTCAATCATTACCGTTTTTCTACTATTCATCAAGCGAAACATTAAAGCTTTATTTTCTTTAAAATCTCTTATAATAAGATTTTTACTAAACTTTAAAGATGCTTTAGGTTTTGAAAAACGACCGTATAATAAACCTGTTATAAATGAGAAGCTTAATAAACCAATCATAGCTTCAAAAGCGGCTACTAAGTTAGATGCAATTCCTTTCGGTACAATTCCTCCATAACCAACAGTGGTTAATGTTTGAGCACTAAAGAAAAATCCATTTAAAAAATCCGCAAAAAAGGTTTCTTTTGGTTTCGTTATTTCTTCAATTCCAATAGCAACATAAATCAATCCGAAAAAAACATTTAGAAGTGTGTATGTTAAGATTATCAGCAAGAAAAAATGAACCCAAGAAATATCAACAAAAAATGAATACAAATCATTTACATTTCTTTTTCTATTGATATGATTCACATTACTGCTTCCGTCATCTTTAATAACACTTTGTGCATTTTCCTTTGAATTGTAACCTAAACCAGGATCTTTTGTTTTTCTTGCCATATTGTAAAAATACAAAAACCGACTCTTTTTAGAATCGGTTTTTAATTTTCTATTTTTAAAACTATAATGTTTTGAATAACACAACATTTATTATTCAAAACTTCCTGACTGATTTACAATAACATCTATTATTACTGTAATAACATCAAATTAAATCGATATTTTTCTAATCTTTTTCAAGCGATTCCATGTTATTTTATGTCGTCGCGTGTAAATAAAAAAGCAACCAATATCTAAAAGAAAATAAAACAAACTAATTCCACTCGGCGGATTATTGCTTGGCAAAAACTCAAAAACCTCAAAACCTATGTTTGGCCATTTCCAACAACCAAAAGCCGTACCTCCTATTTCTAAAATAGCGACTAGAATATACATAGAATAAAAAAACAATCTGTCTTTTGGCCTCTTCCAAAGTAAAAGAAAAACACCTATTGTCATTACAAAACCAAAAATATCGGCAAAAAATACTAAATAAATAATTGAAAATAATGCAATGGAAATGGCAAACAATTGCTCCACAGCTTTATGATGTCTTCTTACAACAGCGTTTTTACTAAACATAAAAATTCTACCATATAATGCTGCATGACCTATCGGAACATATAAAGGAACATTTTCTAATCTATAAGTATACATGCTTAAGCCTCTAGAAAACAAATACTCACCTCCAACACCTAAAACTACAGCATAAACCATGAGTTCCTTTACTCTTGGTGTAGATCTAAAATACATTTTAAAAAAGCCAGCTAGCATTAAAATATTAATGAATAGCTGAGAATTTGTAACGTTCTCGGAAAAATAAATACTATCAAAAAATAATACAAAAACAAAGAAGACAAAACGACCAATTTCTCTATTAAAAACAGAAATAATCTGTTTTAGATCTTTATTAGGAACTGATAATATTTTCATTAATTAGAATATTTAAAACAATCTGCTGTATGATCATTCACCATACCAACTGCCTGCATATATGCATACATTACTGTTGACCCCACAAACTTAAATCCTCTTTTTTTTAAATCTTTAGAAATAGTATCTGATAAAATTGTTGTTGTAGGTACATCTTCTCTTTTTTGAAATTTATTGACAATCGGTTCATTATTTACATAGCTCCAAATAAACTTAGAAAAAGAACCAAACTCTTTTTGAATTTTCATAAATACTTGTGCGTTTGTAATAGCACTCCTTATTTTTAACTTATTTCTAATAATCCCAGCATCTTTAAGTAGAGATTCATATTTACTTTCATTGTAAGTTGCAATCTTTTTGTAATCGAAATTATCTAGAGCTTTTCTGAAGTTTTCTCTTTTATTCAAAATAGTAATCCAACTTAAACCTGCTTGAAAAGTTTCTAAAATCAAAAATTCGAATAGAGTTTTGTCATCATAGACTGGGATTCCCCATTCTTCGTCGTGATAATTTCTATACAATTGACTGTCCGTTACCCAAAAGCACCTCTGATTCATTGTTTTAATTTAAAATTGAAAAATAATATTAAAAGAATTAAAATCATTGCATTCTTATTCTTTTTTATAACACGGCTTTTAAATAAAAGCAAACTTTCTCGCACTCTGGTTCTTTAATGAAACAACAAAACTCTTTTTGAATTGCTAAAAATCAAAATAATAATCATTAGGAAGCAAGGAAAACATATATAATTTGAGTATCTTTAAATACTATGAAACTTTTTAAACACTTTGCTTTATTAATTTTTATGGGTCTATTTTTATGGGCCTGCGCATCATCATCAATAAAAAAAAATACCACTAAAAAAGAAGAACCAGTGGTTATTGCTAACGATAGTTTGGAGTATGAAATTATAATTTTTGATATTGGATTTAATGCTTTTTTAAATTCTATTGCACAACCAGAGGGATTTTATTCACAGTCATACTTGGAAGCTCGAAATACAGCATGGGTAATTACTTGGAATAATAGAGTTACAAATAATATCCAATTTAATCAGGATATTTATGAGAACATCATAGATTATCAACCTCAGATAAATTATGGTTATGAGGTTAATTACAAACTATTTAATTATTTTTTATTTGCCCAAAGAAAATATAAAATGAGTTTAGGTGGTGGTTTTAGAACCAATAGAATTAATTAACTTTTTTTTTGAAAACTTAAAAAACTATAATCAAATTTATTTTTCTCATCCGCTTTAAAATCTTCTCTACTTGTTTCTTCCCAAATATTTAAATTTATTGACGGAAAAAACACATCAGCTTCAAAATCTTGATGAACCCTAGTTATATCTAATTGATCTACCAAATCTTTTTCTATTGCTTCTTTATAAATTTGTGCACCCCCAATTATAAAAGCAACATCATCATTCGCTACCAAATCAATAGCTTCTTCAAGACTATGAGCGATTAAACAACCTTCTTTAAAATAATTTTTATTTCTAGTAATAATAATTGTAGTTCTGTTTGGCAAAGGTTTTCCTATAGACTCAAATGTGTTTCTTCCCATTAAGATATAATGACCCGAAGTAATTTTCTTAAATCTTTTTAAATCTGAGGGCAAATGCCAAATTAAATCATTGTCTTTTCCTAAGGCATTATTCTTTGCAATTGCAGCAATTATTGTAATCATAAGATCTTAATATTTTAAACGAATTTAAAATAATTCTCTGAAGATTTGACTCTTTAAAGTTATTTTAGGCTAAATATGTCTGTTTACGAATACGATTTCGGCTTAAAAATACTGATTATCAACCTTAAAAAAAATCGCTTTTTTTAAATTAATTTCAATTATACTCTCCTTATTTTACTAAAATCATTAATTCGCATAATCATTTTAGCAAACTGATAATTTTTTAAAATTAGCTCTTAACAAAGTTTTTAATACATATATACTTCTATATTTTTACTTAAAATCTTAATAAAAAAAATTATGGCAATTAAAAAACAATTCTTAAAAAGCAAACCAATTTGCAAAGTAACCTTTACTGTACCCGCTGAAGAAGCGAACAAAGTAGCGGTTGTAGGAAATTTTAATGAATGGAATGAAAAATCAACCCCTTTAAAAAAATTGAAAAATGGAACTTTCAAAGGTACAATCGATTTAGAATCTGGAAAATCCCATGAATTTAGATACCTAATTGATGGTGCTTATTTAAATGAGCAAGAAGCAGACGGTTATGCTTGGAATGATTATGCTGGCGCCGAAAATAGTGTATTAACTACATAACAGAAAATGTTCTGAAAAAAGAAAAAGAGCTTTCAGTTAACCTGAAAGCTCTTTTTAATTTTTATTAAACTGCAACTTGACCCTTAATATGTGGATGAGGATTGTAGTCTAACAACTCAAAATCTTCAAAAGTAAAATCTAAAATATCTTTTACTTTAGGATTGATTTTCATTTTTGGTAAAGGTCTAAAATCTCTAGATAACTGCAGCTCTAATTGCTCCGTATGATTATTATAAATGTGAGCGTCTCCAAAAGTATGAATAAACTCTCCGGCTTCATAACCACAAACTTGTGCTATCATCATTGTAAATAAAGCATAAGAAGCAATATTAAAAGGAACTCCTAAAAATATATCTGCACTTCTCTGATATAATTGACAAGATAATTTTCCGTCAGTAACATAAAACTGAAAAAATGCATGGCAAGGAGGTAAAGCAGCTTTCCCATTTGCAACGTTCTCAGAAAAAGAAACTGAAGTATCTGGCAAAACTGAAGGATTCCATGCTGAAATCAACATTCTTCTTGAGTTAGGATTGTTTTTTAGAGTTTTAATTACATCTTTTAATTGATCTACCTCATCACTATTCCAATTCCTCCATTGGTGACCATAAACAGGTCCTAAATCCCCATTTTCATCTGCCCAAGAATTCCATATTTTAACTCCATTTTCTTGTAAATATTTAATATTTGTATCACCTTTTATAAACCAAAGTAATTCATATATTATAGATTTTAAGTGAAGTTTTTTTGTGGTTACCATTGGAAAACCCTCACTTAAATCAAAACGCATTTGATGTCCAAAAACACTTTTTGTTCCTGTTCCTGTTCTATCTCCTTTTTCGTTTCCGTTTTCTAAAACGTGCTTTACTAAGTCGTGATATTGTTTCATTCTAATGAATAAGCGTTAATTGTTTATTTGTACAAGCGTAAATAATAGACTTTTGTAAAAATAGAAAAAGCATCAATAATTTTTCTTGATGCTATTGTAATATTATCGAAAAGTTATTAACCTAATAAAAATAACATTTCATCATTACCTATTTTATTTTTATTTTAACCTATAATCATACCTGCAATTGTTGCAGACATCAAAGAAGCTATTGTACCTCCTATTAAAGCTTTCATTCCGAATTCTGATAAAACTTTACGTTGCCCCGGAGCCAAGGAACCTATACCTCCTATTTGTATTCCTATGGAAGCAAAATTAGCAAAACCACATAACATATAGGTAGCCATAATGATAGATTTATGATACGCCAAATGTGTTACACTTGTTACATTTTTTAATTCAGCTAGTTGTATGTAACCTATAAATTCGCTTGCCGCTAATTTAATACCTAATAGTTGCCCCATCAAAGAAATATCTATGGTTGGCACCCCTATTAACCACATTAATGGAGCAAAAACAGAACCTAAAATAAATTCTAAAGATAATGTCTTATATGCTGTGTTTGCTGCAATTATATCATTTAAAGTTGTCATATCACCAACCCATCCTAAAACACCGTTTAGCATTGCAATAAAAGCAACAAAAACGAGAAGCATTGCTCCAACATTTACAGCCAATCGCAAACCTTCTGTTGTACCATTTGCAATTGCGTCTAGAATATTAGATCCAATCTTTTCTGATGATACCGTAACATCTGAATTTACTTTTTCTGTTTGTGGATATAATATTTTTGAAATTACAATTGCACCAGGAGCAGCCATAACAGAAGCTGCTAAAAGATGTTTTGCAAAAACCAATTCCAACACTTTATCTCCACCTCCCAAAAAACCAATATAAGCTGCTAATACTGCACCTGCAACTGTTGCCATACCACCTATCATTACTAATAACATTTCTGACTTATTCATTTTTTCTAAATAAGCTTTTATTAAAAGAGGTGCTTCTGTTTGTCCTAAAAAGATATTACCTGCTACAGAAAGACTTTCCATACCAGAAATACCTAAAAATTTAGATAAAACGATTGCTAAAATTTTTACAATTTTTTGAATAACTCCTAAATAAAATAACAGCGATGTTAATGCTGAAAAGAAAATGATTGTTGGTAAAACTTGGAAAGCAAAGATGTACCCAAATTTATTCATATCACCAACAATACCAGCAAATAAGAATTCACTACCCGCCTTTGTATATCCTAATATTTCGATAAATACTCCACCAATAAGTTCGAAAATAGTTTGAATAAATTCAACTTTTAAGACACCTATTGCTATTAATAACTGCAATGAAATACCGATTGCAACTTTTTTCCAATCAATTGCTTTTTTATTTGCGCTAAACAAGAAAGCAATAACAATTAATGAAAACATTCCCAAAGCTCCTCTCCAAAATCCACCTAAGGTAAACCCTTGACTTGGCAAAATTTCTGACACAGCAATAACTTGATCTGTATTTTGAGAAAAAATTGAAATTGATAATAAACACAAAACTGTTGTAAGTATTTTTTTCATAATCTAAATATACGTTATTAAGAGCGTTTACTTATTTCGTCTCTAATTTTTGCAGCTAGCTCATAATTTTCATTAATTACTGCATCACTTAATTGGTTGTGAAGTTCTTTTAAAGATAAATCTGAAAATGTAGTTTCTGTTTTCGTAACTAAATTTTCTAATTCCAAAGAAACCTCGTCTGATTCTAAATCATCTTTAATACCAAACTCCTCCTCTAACTTCAGAAAAACTCCAGCCTTTTCTAAAATATTTTCATATGTGAAAATTGGTGCATCAAAACGAACTGCAATTGCTATTGCATCTGAAGTTCTTGCATCTATTACTTCCTCTGAGCCATCTCTTTCACAAACTAAACTAGAAAAGAAAACACCATCTACCAATTTATGAATGATAACCTCTTTTATTGTAATTAAAAAACGGTCTGAGAAGGTTTTAAATAAATCGTGGGTAAGCGGTCTTGGTGGTCTAATTTCGGTTTCCAAAGCAATTGCTATAGATTGTGCTTCAAAGGCTCCAATAATAATGGGTAAAGTTCTAGTGCCTTCTTCCTCACTCAAAACTAAAGCATAAGCACCACTTTGAGTTTGACTGTAAGAAATACCTTTTATACTTAATTTTATTAAATTCATAAATATCTTTACATAAAGCTAAAAAGTAATTCATAAATTTTGAAGTTGCTTTTCACAAACTTTTTAGAGGGCACAATTTAATAAAAATAATAGCTTAAAAAATGATATTTCTTTAAAAAAAGATGAATGCGCTTGCGTGAAGAATTGAAGCATCTGTTTGAACTCTTTTTATTTTTATTTGAAAATAAAAAACCGAGTGCTGAAAGCCTTGCGAAATTATTTAAAAGGAGAAAAGAATTCATAAAAAAACCTACCAAAAATAAAAGTTCTGATAGGTTTAAAAGCTTTTAAAAAAAAATGGGGCACACCCAAAAAATATTATGAGGCTTTAAATAATTTAATTTTTTCTATTAATTCAGGAACAACATCAAAAGCGTCACCAACAATTCCATAGTCTGCAGCTTTAAAGAAAGGCGCTTCTGGATCAGTATTAATAACTACTTTTACTTTAGAAGCATTGATACCTGCTAAATGCTGAATTGCTCCGGAAATTCCAATAGCAATATATAGATTAGACGCTACGGGCTTGCCTGTTTGACCAACATGCTCTGAATGTGGACGCCAACCTAAATCTGAAACCGGCTTAGAACAAGCAGTTGCAGCTCCTAAAGTATCTGCTAATTCTTCTATCATTCCCCAGTTTTCCGGGCCTTTTAAACCTCTACCTGCAGAAACAACAATATCCGCATCGTCTATGGTTACCTTACCAGTTACTCTTTCTATTTTTTCTGACTTCACTAAAGAATCTATGATTTCAGCATCAAAAGGCACTGTAGCACCTGAAACTGGATTCTCATGAACCCCATAAGAATTCTTAGCTAAACCAATAACTTTATTCTCTGTAGAAATAATAGTATTTGAAAATGCTTTGTTCGAAAATGCTTTTCTTTTTATGTTGAAGGGATTGGTGCTTGACGGCAAACTTACAGTATTAGAAACACAACCAGCTTCTAAATTTACTGCAACTATTGGTGCTAAATACAAACCATTAATAGTTGAATCTAAAACTAACACATTAGCACTTTCTGCCTTGGCTACTTGTGTAACTACAGAAGCGTATTGTTTTGCATTAAAAGTATTTAAAGAATCGTTAGAAACTGAAACAACTTTCTCTGCTCCGTAGTTATATAATTCTGATGAATCGCTTGCGTTTATGGTAAGTGCAATAACATTTGTACCTAATTGTTCTGCAACTTTTTTTCCATATGAAACTACTTCAAAAGCAGTTTTCTTAAATTTTCCTTCCGATGAATCGGCAAAGACTAAAACAGACATATTTTTTATTTTTTATTAAGTAAATTATTAAATCACTTTTGCTTCGCTATGTAATAAGCTAATTAACTCATCTACATTATCTGCATCCACTAATTTTACTGCTCCTTTTGGCGCTGGTTTTTCAAAAGACTCAATACTTGTTGATGCCACACTACCTGTAGCTTCCAGAACTTGTAAAGGTTTTTTACGAGCCATCATAATACCACGCATGTTAGGAATACGAAGATCTTTTTCTTCTACTACTCCTTTCTGGCCACCAACAACCAATGGTAGACTTACTGATAATGTTTCATTTCCCCCATCAATCTCTCTTATTGCAGAAACAGTTGTTCCCTCTACTTCAAGACCAACACAAGCATTAATAAAATTAAAATCGAGTAATGTAGCTAGCATTCCAGGAACCATTTGACCATTATAATCTGCAGATTCTTTTCCCGCCAAAACTAAATCATATCCTCCGTCTTTAACCACTGCCGCCAATTCTTTTGCTACTTGAAAACCATCTGTAGGGCTCACATTTACACGAATTGCACTATCAGCTCCTATTGCTAAACCTTTGCGCAATGTCGGCTCTGTTTCAGGTCCTCCAACGTTAACTATTGTCACAGAAGCTCCTTGTTTTTCTTTAAACCACATTGCTCTTGTTAAACAAAATTCATCATAAGGATTTATTACAAACTGAACTCCGTTTGTATCAAATTTAGCGTCATTTTCTATAAAATTAATTTTAGATGTGGTATCAGGAACGTGACTAATACAAACTAATATTTTCATAAACTTCTATTTTTTATTCTATTTGTTCTCTGCGAAGCTACAGCTTTTTTTTAAAAAATACTATGCATGCATAGTATTTTTTAATTAATTTAACATTTAACGAAAACGATTGCGAAGTAATTTAAAAATAATCATCGAGTTTATATGAGTGTATCCGTAAAAATGCCAATAATTTATTACTTTTGCATCTGAAAAACTAATTACAATTATACTAAATGAAAACAATTCAATTCAGAGAAGCTATTTGTGAGGCTATGAGTGAAGAAATGCGCAGAGATGATAGCATTTATTTAATGGGTGAAGAAGTTGCGGAATATAATGGTGCTTACAAGGCATCCAAAGGTATGTTAGATGAGTTTGGAGCAAAACGTGTTATTGATACACCAATTGCTGAACTTGGATTTGCAGGTGTTGCCGTTGGTTCAGCAATGAATGGTCTAAGACCCATTGTAGAGTATATGACGTTTAACTTCTCGTTAGTTGGAATTGATCAAATTATAAACAACGCTGCTAAAATTAGACAAATGTCTGGTGGACAGTTTAATTGCCCTATCGTTTTTAGAGGACCGACTGGTTCTGCTGGTCAGTTAGGAGCAACACATTCACAAGCTTTTGAAAACTGGTTTGCAAACACACCAGGTTTAAAGGTAATTGTACCCTCTAATCCGTATGATGCAAAAGGGCTATTAAAAGCTGCCATTAGAGATGATGATCCAGTTATTTTTATGGAGTCTGAACAAATGTATGGTGACAAGATGGAAGTACCTGAAGGGGAATATATTATTCCGATTGGAGTTGCAGACATCAAAAGGGAAGGAACAGATGTAACAATCGTTTCTTTCGGAAAAATCATCAAAGAAGCATACAAAGCAGCTGACGAACTAGCAAAAGAAAATATTTCTGTTGAAATTATTGATTTAAGAACAGTTCGTCCAATGGATCACGCTGCTATTATTACATCAGTAAAAAAGACAAATAGATTAATTATATTAGAGGAGTCTTGGCCATTTGCCAGTATCTCTACAGAAATCACCTATAGAGTTCAAGATGAAGCCTTTGATTATTTAGATGCTCCTATCAAAAGAATTACAACTTCTGATACTCCCGCACCATATTCTCCTGTTTTATTTGAGAAGTGGTTACCAAGTTCTCAAAATGTTATTGACGCTGTAAAAGAAGTCATGTATATATAAGTAGATGAAAGCCTAAAGTAAAAGTCCTACTCAAAATTGAGTAGGACTTTTGCTTTTTTAAATTCCTTTCAGTTAAATAAATGAAAACCATCATAGAAATTATATATAAAAACACAAAATAACCTTAATTAATCACTATTTTTGTCGGCGATTAAAAATTTTGATAGAAAAATAAAATTATGAGTGAAGAAATAAAAAGCAAATTAACTTTTGACGTTTTAATAGAAATCCCAAAAGGAAGTAGAAACAAATACGAATATGATTTCACCTTGAAAAAAATTAGATTTGATAGAATGTTATTTTCGTCAATGATGTATCCTGGTGATTATGGATTTATTCCAGAAACATTGGCATTAGATTCAGATCCTTTAGATGTTTTAGTTTTAGGACATCAACCAACCTATCCAATGGTAGTGATGGAAGTAAGGCCTATTGGAGTTTTTTATATGACGGACGAAAAAGGACCAGATGAAAAAATCATTTGTGTACCGGTTTCTGATCCAATTTGGAGTGACAAAGCAGACATCGCAGATTTAACTCCTCATAGATTAAAAGAAATTGAGCACTTTTTTAAAGTTTACAAAGATTTAGAAAAGAAAAAAGTAGATACAGGAGGTTGGGGAGACGCTGCAGCTGCAATAAAAATCTATCACGACTGTGTTAAACGTTATGATGAAAGTGAGCATAAGAAAAAAAGAACATTTACGATATAAGTGCAATAGAATTCAGCAAAAAAAAACATCTTAATTAATTAAGATGTTTTTTTTTGCTGAATAAAACCGCTAAAAACTTTGAAGTGGCTCTCTGAATTATCTGCAATACCCAAAAAAATAAAATCGACTAATACAGATAAATAACTCCAATACACGTAATGCTATAAATTCAACAAAAAAAACATCTAACAAATACATAATCATTAATTTATACATGCTTTTTTTATCACATTAATTTAACTACATTTAGCATCGTTAAAAAATTAATAACTAAACTAACTAATATGGAATTAATCGTAAATTTTTTACCCCTTTTTGGTATTGTAGCTTTAATCTTCGTTTTTATAAAAAGCGGATGGGTTTCTAAACAAGAGGTGGGTGATGAAAAAATGTCACGTATTGCAAAAAATATTGCTGAAGGAGCAATGTCTTTCTTGAAAGCAGAATACAAAGTATTAGCAATTTTTGTGATTGCAGTTGCAATCTTGCTTTTCTTTAAAGGTTCTTCAGAAGCAGGATCTAGTGGAATGGTAGCACTATCATTTATAATTGGTGCTATCTGCTCTGCCCTGGCAGGATTCATAGGTATGAAAGTTGCAACAAAAGCAAATGTAAGAACAACTCAAGCTGCTAAAACATCGTTAGGAAGAGCTTTAGAAGTAGCTTTTGCTGGAGGTGCTGTAATGGGATTAGGTGTTGTTGGACTTGGTATATTAGGTCTTAGTACATTATTTATAGCTTACCAAGCTATGTGGCCTGGAGCAGAAAACTTAACTTTAGTATTAAACGTACTTTCTGGGTTTTCTTTAGGTGCTTCATCAATTGCATTATTTGCAAGAGTTGGAGGTGGTATTTACACAAAAGCAGCAGATGTTGGTGCTGATTTAGTAGGTAAAGTAGAAGCTGGTATCCCTGAAGACCACCCTTTAAACCCTGCTACAATTGCAGATAATGTTGGTGATAATGTTGGTGATGTTGCGGGTATGGGAGCAGATCTATTCGAATCTTATGTGGGGTCAATTATAGGTACAATGGTTTTAGGAGCTTTTATTATAACTCCAGAATTTAATGGCTTAGGAGCTGTGTATTTGCCTTTAGTACTTGGAGCTATAGGTATTTTAATGTCTATTTTAGGTACGTTTTTTGTAAGAGTAAAAGATGGTGGAAACCCACAAACAGCATTAAATATTGGAGAGTTTGGTTCTGCAGGATTAATGGTTGTAGCGTCTTATTTTATTATTAACGCTTTGATTCCTGAATCTGTTGCAGGACTGCCAATGGGGGCAATGGGTGTGTTTTATGCAACAATTGCTGGTTTAATTGCTGGTTTAGGTGTTGGTAAAATAACTGAATATTATACGGCTACAGGTAAAAAACCTGTAATGTCTATTGTAGAACAATCTAAAACTGGAGCAGCTACAAATATTATTGCTGGTTTAGGTGTTGGTATGATGTCTACTGCAGTTCCAATTATTTTGATTGCTGCAGCCATTATGTTATCTCACCATTTTGCAGGTTTGTACGGTATTGCTATCGCTGCTGTGGGAATGTTAGCGAATACAGGAATTCAATTAGCAGTTGATGCTTATGGGCCTATTTGTGATAACGCAGGAGGTATTGCTGAAATGGCAGAGTTACCGAGTGAAGTAAGAGAGCGTACAGATAAATTAGATGCTGTTGGTAATACAACTGCAGCTGTAGGTAAAGGATTTGCAATTGCTTCTGCTGCCTTAACAGCTTTAGCATTATTTGCTGCCTTTATGAAAACTGCTGGTGTTACCGCAATTGATGTATCTCAGCCTAAAATTATGGCTGGATTATTAGTAGGTGGAATGTTGCCGTTTGTGTTTTCGGCATTGTCTATGAATGCTGTTGGTAGAGCGGCTATGGCAATGATTGAAGAAGTTCGTCGTCAATTTCGAGATATTCCAAAATTAAAAGCTGCATTAGAAGTAATGAGAGCTGTAGATTCTGACATGACGAAAGCTACTAAAGAACAAAGAGCAATTTTTGATGCTGCTGACGGTGTTGCTGAATATGATAAATGTGTAGATATTTCTACAAAGGCATCTATTAAAGAAATGGTTTTGCCTGGTTTACTAGCTATTGCCGTGCCAGTTGCTATTGGTTTTATCGGCGGAGCAGAAATGTTAGGAGGCGTACTTGCTGGTGTAACTACTTGTGGTGTTTTAATGGCGATATTTCAATCTAACGCAGGAGGTGCTTGGGATAACGCGAAGAAAACCATTGAAGAACAAGGAAGAAAAGGAACTGATGAACACAAAGCTGCAGTTGTTGGAGATACAGTGGGAGATCCTTTTAAGGACACTTCGGGGCCTTCTTTAAATATTCTACTAAAATTAATGTCTGTAGTAGCTTTAGTCATTGCTCCAAGTATTGCTTTAAATAGTAATAAAGTTGCAGATTACAATAATGCAAAACAAGAGGTGAAAACTGAGTTTGTGCAGGCAGCCAAAGCCAATAATTCAATTGTTAGAACATTAGATACGAATACAACTGAAGAAACTGAAAAAAATGAAGGAAACGTCAGTAAAACGAAAGAGCTAAAAATCAATAAAAAAAATATTGAAGTTCTTGCTCTAAAATAGTTAGAAAAACCTTTATTTATAAGATTAAAAAAGCACCCTTGTGGGTGCTTTTTTAATCTTATAAATGACAAAAATAAAACTAGAATGCATAACGTTGTGGGCCACCTCTGCGTATATCCTCACTTGCAACATCTTCAAATTGTTTAAAATTGTGCCTAAAAGCATTCGATAATTTAAAAGCTACTTTATAATACTCCTCATCATTATTCCAAGTTGCTCTTGGACTCAACAATTCTGTTGGAACGCCAGGACAAGACCTAGGCTGTGCGACTCCAAATACTGAATGAATGTGATAATCTTCATATCTATAACTACCTAAATCTCCATTTAAAACAGCAGAGATCATTGCTCTTGTATATTTCAAAGGCATTCTTCTACCAACACCATATTGCCCGCCTGACCATCCTGTATTTATCAACCAAACATTTACCCCAGCCTCTTTCATCTTTGTACTTAACATTTCTGCATATCTTGTGGGATGCAAAGGCATAAAAGGCGCTCCAAAACAAGCTGAAAAACTCGGTGTTGGTTCTTTAATTCCTGCTTCTGTTCCTGCAACTTTTGCAGTATAACCTGAGATAAAGTGATATGCAGCTTGATTTGGAGTCAACTTAGAAATCGGAGGCAAAACCCCGAAAGCATCAGCTGTTAGAAAGAAAATATTTTTTGGATTTGTACCAATGGATGGGGTCTTTATATTATCTATATGATAAATAGGATAACTAACTCGTGTGTTTTGAGTAATTGACGTATCTGCAAAATCTACTGTTCCATTGTCATCCATGACAACATTTTCAAGAATAGCGCCTTTCTTTATAGCTGCAAAAATTTCTGGCTCTTGTTCTTTTGATAAGTTTATCACCTTTGCATAACATCCGCCTTCAAAATTAAAAACAGTGTTTTCTTCTGTCCAACCATGCTCATCATCTCCAATTAAACTTCTATTAGGGTCAGTAGAAAGGGTTGTTTTTCCAGTACCTGATAATCCGAAGAAAATAGCAGTATCCTCTTCTTTACCAACGTTTGCAGAGCAATGCATTGGCAATGTGTTTTTATACACGGGTAAAATAAAATTTAATGCAGAAAATATTCCTTTTTTAATTTCTCCCGTATAGCCTGAACCCCCAATTAAGGCAATCTTTTTAGTGAAATTTAAAATAGAAAAATTGTGTTGCCGTGTACCATCTATTTCTGGGTTTGCCATAAAACCAGGTGCATTGATTACAGTCCATTCTGGAGAAAAAGTTTCCAACTCTTTATCTGTTGGACGTAAAAACATATTATGCGCAAACATATTACTCCAAGAATATTCATTTACAACTCTAATATTTAGTTTGTAATTTTCATCGGCACAAGCGTAACTATCTCTAACAAAAACCTCTTTTTCAGAAAGATAATTTACAACTTTGATGTACAATAAATCAAACTTTCTAGCTTCAAAGGGAATGTTAATATCACTCCACCAAACCTCATCTTTTGTGATATCATCCTTTACAATAAAACGATCTTTTGGAGAGCGACCTGTAAACTCACCTGTATTTACCGCAATTGCACCTAAAGAAGATTCGACCCCTTCCCCATTTTTAACAAGTTCATCGTGTAATTCTTCTGATGTTAACTGGTAACGGACTATTGCATTTTTAATTCCTAGATTATCCAACGCAATCGATTTCGTGATTACATTCTCCATATAAATGTTATTTGGTTAGTATAGTTAGTTACAAGCAAAACTAAACAATAATTCAATATAGCTTTACTATTTAGTCTAAAAATATCAATTATTTATTTTTTCGATACTTATTTAAGAATATGATAATCATAGTGAGCCAACCTATCATCAAAATTAGACCTCCCAGTGGTGTCACAAACCAAATAGATTTTGCTGTAATTGATGTTAACTGAATCACATAAATAGAGCCTGAAAAGAGCAAAATCCCTAAAAAGAAAATAAAACTAATCTTATTTTTCTGTGCAGTAGTAAATCCATCAAAAATATTAACAAATAGCACTACAATAGCATGATACATTTGATATCTAACGCCCGTTTCAAAGCTAGACAGCTCAGAACTAGATAAAACATCTTTAAGAGCATGAGCACCAAAAGCCCCCAAAACAATAGCAACCAACCCTAAGAAACAGGTAATAATTAAATTTTTAAACATATTTAATGGTTTGTGTTTAATATTAAACAAAAGTGGTATATTAGTCTAAATACAAAAATAAGTTATTATTAATGAAAAAAATTCTAATTATTGGCGCAGGAAAATCAAGTTCCTATTTGATAAAGTATTTACTTGAGAAATCTAATGAAGAAGAACTGCAATTAACAGTGGGAGATATTTCTACAGACAATGCCAACAAACTTATTAATAATCACAAAAATGCAAAAAGCGTAATTCTCGATATTTTTAACATTGAACAACGTCGATATTTTATACAAAAGGCCGACATAGTTATCTCAATGCTACCGGCAAGGTTTCATCTAGAAATTGCCAAAGATTGTATCCATTATAAGAAACATATGGTCACCGCTTCCTACATCTCTGAGGAAATGCAAAAACTAGATAAAGCTGTAAAGGAAAAAGGCTTAATTTTTATGAACGAAATTGGTGTTGATCCAGGCATTGATCATATGAGCGCCATGCAAGTAATTGACCGAATAAGAAAAAATGATGCGAAAATGTTATTATTCGAATCTTTTACCGGAGGATTAGTAGCTCCAGAAAGTGATACTAATTTATGGAACTATAAATTTACTTGGAATCCTAGAAACGTAGTTTTAGCAGGACAAGGTGGAGCTGCCATGTTTATTCAAGAAGGAACTTACAAATACATACCTTATCATAAATTATTTAGAAGAACAGAATTTTTAAACATAAATGGAAATAAAAAATTTGAAGCTTATGCCAATAGAGATTCGTTAAAATATAGAAGTATTTATGGATTAGAAGAAATCCCAACAATGTACAGAGGAACTATAAGAAAAGTAGGGTTTTCTAGAGCTTGGAATATCTTCATTCAACTGGGTATGACAGATGATTCTTATACAATAGAAAATTCTGAAAATATGAGTTACCGAGATTTTGTAAACTTATTTTTAGCGTATTCTCCATCCGATTCTGTAGAACTAAAATTGCGCTCGTATTTAAAAATTGATCAAGATGATATCATGTGGGAAAAATTAATTGAACTTGATATTTTCAATCCAAAGAAAAAAATTGGATTGAAGAATGCCACTCCTGCAAAAATGCTCCAAAAGATATTAGAAGAATCTTGGACTCTAAGTAAAGATGATAAAGACATGATTGTTATGCAACATCTCTTTGGCTATGAAAAAAATGGAAAAAAAGAACAAATTGAAAGCAGTCTAATTGTTTATGGCGAAAATCAAACATATACAGCCATGGCAAAAACAGTTGGGTTACCTGTTGGCATTGCAGCTTTAAAAATATTAACAGGAAAAATTAAAACTCCAGGTGTTCAACGCCCAATTACCCGAGAAATTTATGAGCCTATTTTAAAAGAATTATCTTTATATGGAATAAAATTCACAGAGAGAAAGGTGCCATATTTAGGATACAACCCCAATCACGTAACTGGATAATTACATTTTTAAATAAAAATCTTTCGTTAATTCTATATATGCTTCTGTATAATGATGACGGGAATTTTCGATAACTAAACTTTCTTGTTTTAATTCAATTTCATTAAAAGAAAACTCCATTAACGTTCTTTTGATTTCTGAGGTTTCATGTCCTTTTACCCTACAAAATCGATTTAAAAACAACTTATTTTCTTTCGCTAAAGCTATAAAATTAGCCTCCTCTTTAAAAGGAATTACAATTGAAAAAACTCCATCCTCTGATAAAATTTTAGAAACTCCTATGATTAACGCTTCAAAAGAAAGTGAAGAAGTAAAACGCGCTTTATTTCTAGCCGCATCTTGCGTTTTAAAATCTTCCGTATAAAAAGGCGGATTTGAAACTATTAAATCATACGTTTCTTCCTCTTCAAATATTTCATCAGAAAATTCCTGAAAACTGGCATTGTAACAATACAATCTATCTCCCCAATCTGAATCTTCAAAATTAGCAACAGATTGCTCGTAAGCATTTTCATCAAGTTCAACCGCATCAATTGTCATAGCATCACAGCGCTGTGCAAGCATTAAAGAAATAACTCCAGTACCAGAACCAATGTCTAAAATTGAATCTGGATAATTATCCAAAGAACACCAAGCACCGAGTAAAACACCGTCAGTACCCACTTTCATTGCAGTTTTATCTTGATGCACTGTAAATTCTTTAAATTGAAATGGTTTGCTCATGCATCAAAAATAATATATTAATATGTATAGTTATTGTATTGTTTGTTTATTTGACATTGAACAGGCTAGAAATTACTTTTGATTACCTTATTGTAATATAAAAAATGAAAATAGCTTACAGTTTTATCATCATATTTCTATCATCTTCATTCGTATTGTTTTCTCAACAAGTACCTAATGATTTAGATATCATTTATAATGATTTGGTTTGGTCTGATGAATTTGAAAGTACTACTTTAGATACTAACAAGTGGTTTCGTCAAACTTTTGGCCCTAATGGCGGAAAATGGTATAATGGTGAACTACAACATTATACTAATAGCAATACCAACTCTTTTGTTTCTGGTGGAAATTTACATATCGTAGCAAAAAAAGAAACCAAAACACAGAACGGTGTTCGTTTAAATTATACCTCAGCAAGATTAAACTCTAAATATACATTTACTTACGGAAGAGTTGATGTAAAAGCAAAACTTCCTTCAGGAAATGGCACTTGGCCCGCAATATGGACTTTAGGAAAAAACATTAATGAAATAGGTGCCTATTTTCAAACCCAAGATTTTGGAATAACAAATTGGCCTGAATGTGGTGAAATAGACATTATGGAACATGGATTACATGCTACAAACTTTGTATCGAGTGCCTTACACACACCATCAAGTAACGGAAATACAGCAAATACAGCGACAAAAACTCTACCTAATGTGGCTGAGAATTTTCATGTTTACTCTGTGAATTGGTCTCCAAATCAAATAACTTTTATAATAGATGGTAATCCGTATTACACCTATAAACCAAGTTCAAAAAACAAAAGTACTTGGCCTTTTAATAAAGATCAGTTTATATTACTAAATATTGCTATGGGTGGTATTGCTGGCACTCCAGACTCAAATTTTACACAAAGTAGTATGGTTATCGATTACGTTAGAGTATACCAAAACAAGACTGCTAGTAAAACTAAATAATTCAGAGACTAGTGCAATGTTTATTAAAACATTAGATCAGGATTATATTTTATTAAAATATATGTTAATCATGCAGTAGCGATAAAAAAAAGAACACCTATTTGACTGATTTCAAATAAGTGTTCTTTTGCAGAAAGGAAGGGATTCGAACCCTCGGTACCGTTGCCAGTACACTACCTTTCCAAGGTAGCTCTTTCGACCACTCAGACACCTTTCTATATATACAAAGCGATAAGACCTTCTGGAGTCTCAACTTCTATTGTATTATTTTCTCTATCTACTTTTTTTATAAAGTCATCGACCATAGGAATAAAAATTTCTGTTCCATCTCGGTCAATTTCAAAAAGTGGTTGTGCAGCTTTATCATTTATATGAATAATTTGCCCAACCTCCCCAAAGTTTGCGTCAACAACAGTAAAACCAATTACTTCATGATAGTAAAATTTGTCACCAGATAATTTCGGTAACATTGATGTTGGTAAATAAATACCACATTTTAATATCGTATCTGCTTCTTCATCGGAATATATATCTTCAAATTGAACACGTAATTGATTTCCTTTATGAAGAGAACTTTTATCAATAAAAAATGGAACCAAATTAGTGCCTAATTCGACATAAACTGATTCCATTTCTGTGTACAACTCAGGTTCGTCAGTATCTAATTTGATAACAACTTCACCTTTAAAACTATATTTTGTTACGATTTTGCCTAAATAAAAACAATCTTCTTTACGCATCCTCGTATAAATTTATAATTTATTCTGCTGCTTTTTCTGCTGCATCATCGATTGTTTCAGGAGCCGCTTCCGCTGCTTCTTCAACATCTGCAACTACTTCTTCAACAACTGGCTTCGCAGCTTCAATTCTTGCTTCGTTTACAGCTTTTTCTGCTGCTAACGCTGCTGCTTTCGCATCAGATTGAGCTTTAGATAATCCAGCTTCTTTATCAGAAATTTTGGTTGCTTTTGCCTCTAACCAAGCTGCAAATTTTGCATCTGCTTGTTCTTGAGTTAAAGCACCTTTTCTAACACCACCTGCTAAATGATTCTTTAACATTGCACCTTTATAAGATAAAATGTTTTTTGCAGTGTCAGTTGGTTGTGCACCGTTTTGTAACCACTCTACAGCTTTATCAACATCTAAATCGATAATTGCAGGGTTTACATTTGGATTGTAAGTACCAATTTTTTCTAAGTATTTACCATCTCTTTTTGCACGAGCATCAGCAGCAACCACCCAATAAAATGGTTTGCCTTTTTTACCGTGTCTTTGTAATCTAATCTTTACAGACATAATTCGTTAATTTGTTAAGGTTCTCGACCTTGATTATTAATAATCTTACTATCCCGTAGTAAGTAGGCGCAAAAGTACAAAACCTTTTTAAACTAAAACCCCAATTATCAAAAATTTTTATAACCTTCTTGCGGTCTATCATTACCCACTTTTTTTCATTCTGTAAAAAGAGCTTAAAAAAGCCGATAACCCCGAATAATACACGCGTTCAGCTTTCTAGAGTGGTTGATAACTTACACCCGGAAATTCCATCAAAAAAATGTAAATTTACAATCCGTTAAATGAATAAATTCATCAACAACTAAACATTTTCCATGTACTTAATTTTTGATACAGAAACTACAGGTTTACCTAAAAGTTGGAATGCCCCAATTACAGACACAGACAACTGGCCTCGATGTATTCAAATTGCTTGGCAATTACATGATGAAATGGGTGCTGTTATAGAACACAATAGCTTTCTAATAAAACCAGACAACTTTAATATTCCTTACGATGCCGAAAGAATTCACGGTATTTCTACAGAATTAGCGGCAGAACAAGGTATTTCTTTAAATGAGTGCTTAACGAAGTTTAATGAAGTTTTAAATAAAACAACATTTATTGTTGGGCAAAATTTAAATTTCGACCTTAATATTATGGGGTGTGAATTCCATAGATTAGGGATAGAAAATAAAATGCTTTCGCTACCTGTTTTAGATACCTGTACAGAAAAAACGGCAACATTGTGTCAGATCCCTGGTGGTCGCGGAGGAAAATTTAAATTACCAACGTTAACGGAATTACACAATCATTTATTTGCGGTTGGTTTTGGCGATGCCCATAACGCAACGGCCGATGTTGAGGCAACAACACGTTGTTTTTTGGAGTTAATTCGTTTAAGAGAATTTACAAAAGAACAATTGGATGTTGATGCTGATTATTTTAAAAATTTCTCTGAAGCGAACCCTAAACCAATTGAAGTAATTGGTTTAAAACACATCAACCTTAAACGAGAAAGCGATAAAATTCGCAAACGTTTAGAAAAATTAAAAGACAATGCAACTACACAATCTACTGCTGTTGGTTTAGATGAACTAAAAGACGTACAATTTTCTCACTTACATAATCATACACAATATTCTGTTTTACAATCTACCATTCAACTTAATAATATTGTAAAAGCTGCAGCAAAATACAATATGCCAGCAGTTGCAATGACAGATACTGCGAACATGATGGGCTCTTTTCACTTTGTGAATGCGGTTTTAAACCATAATAAAAGTGCAGAAACTCCAATGAAACCAATTGTTGGTTGTGAGTTTAATATTTGTGAAGATCATAAAAACAAATCTCAAAAAGACAATGGATATCAGGTAGTTTTATTAGCAAAAAATAAAAATGGATATCACAATTTAGCAAAAATGTCTTCGGCTGCTTTTGTAGATGGTTTCTATTACGTTCCCAGAATTGATAAAGCACTCGTAGAAAAACACAAAGAAGATATCATTGTTTTAAGTGGGAACTTGAACGGAGAAGTGCCCAGTAAAATTCTTAATCTCGGAGAAAAACAAGCGGAAGATGCTTTAATTTGGTGGAAAGAGCAATTTAAAGATGATTTTTATATTGAGTTGATGCGTCACAATCAACAGGATGAAAAAATTGTTAATGAAACCCTATTAAAGTTTTCTAAAAAGCATGATGTTAAAATTATTGCAACAAATAATACTTTCTATTTAGAAAAGAAAGATGCAAATGCTCATGATATTTTATTGTGCGTAAAAGATGGTGAAAAACAAGCAACACCTATCGGTAAAGGACGTGGTTATAGATATGGCTTGCCGAATGATGAGTATTATTTTAAGTCTTCGGATGAAATGAAAACACTCTTCTTAGACATCCCAGAAGCCATCACCAATATTCAAGAAATTGTAGATAAAATTGAGATTTTTACGCTTGCAAGAAACGTTTTACTACCTGCCTTTGATATTCCTGATGAATTTAAAGATGAAAGAGATAAAGAAAATGATGGAAAACGTGGCGAAAATAATTTCCTTAAACACTTAACTTTTGAAGGAGCAAAAAAACGTTATGGAGAAATTACAGCCTCTATTAAAGAACGTTTAGATTTTGAATTAGAAGTCATTGAAAAAACAGGATATCCTGGTTATTTCTTAATTGTAGAAGATTTTATCAGAGAAGCAAGAAAAATGGATGTCGCCGTAGGACCTGGTCGTGGTTCTGCAGCAGGTTCTGTGGTTGCATACTGCCTTTGGATTACAAATATTGACCCCATTAAATATGATTTACTTTTTGAGCGTTTCTTAAATCCAGAAAGGGTTTCTATGCCCGATATTGATATTGATTTTGATGATGAAGGGCGCGGTCGTGTCATGGATTATGTAATTGATAAATACGGTGCAAATCAAGTGGCACAAATTATTACATACGGTACAATGGCTGCTAAATCTTCTATTAGAGACACTGCCAGAGTATTAGATTTACCACTTTTTGAAGCAGATAGAATTGCCAAGTTAATTCCTGGAATTAAATTGAAAAATATCTTTGGTGAAGATGCAAAAAGTAAAGGTAAAGTGGATGCTTTGCGTGCAGAAGAAAAACAGTTAGTTGAAGAACTAAAACAAATGTCTTATGCAAAAGATTTAGCTTCCGAGACTATAAATAAAGCTACAATTTTAGAAGGATCTGTCAGAAATACGGGGATTCATGCTTGTGGTGTAATTATTACACCAGGCGATATTACCAATTATGTACCTGTTGCTTTGGCTAAAGATTCTGATATGTATGTTACCCAATTTGATAACTCTGTTGTAGAAGACGCAGGTTTATTAAAAATGGATTTTTTGGGTTTAAAAACGTTGACTTTAATTAAAGACACCGTTAAAATTGTAAAAGCAAGACATAATGTAATTCTAGATCCAGAAACGTTTCCTTTAGATGATGTAAAAACATATGAGCTTTTCCAAAAAGGAGAAACAGTAGGTATTTTTCAATATGAATCTCCAGGAATGCAAAAACATATGAGGTCTTTAAAACCAACTGTTTTTGCCGATTTAATTGCCATGAATGCCTTGTACAGACCTGGGCCAATGGAATATATTCCGTCTTTTATTAATAGAAAACACGGAACAGAAGATATTGAGTATGATTTACCTGCTATGGAAGAATATTTAGCAGAAACATATGGTATTACAGTCTATCAAGAGCAAGTAATGTTACTCTCTCAAAAATTAGCCGATTTTACCAAAGGTGAAGCCGATGTTTTACGTAAAGCAATGGGTAAAAAGCAAATTGCTGTACTTGATAAAATGAAACCAAAATTTGTAGAGCAGGCTGCGGCAAAAGGCCATGATCCAGAAAAATTAGAGAAAATTTGGAAAGATTGGGAAGCCTTTGCAAGTTATGCCTTCAACAAATCGCACTCTACTTGCTATGCATGGATCGCTTATCAAACTGCCTATCTAAAAGCGCATTATCCTGCAGAATACATGGCTTCTGTGCTCTCTAATAATATGAAAGATATTAAAGCGGTTTCCTTTTTTATGGAAGAATGCAAAAGAATGGAATTACCTGTTTTTGGGCCAGACTTAAATGAATCTTTCTTAAAATTTTCTGTAAATAAAGAGGGTGCTGTTCGTTTTGGAATGGCCGCTGTAAAAGGTGTTGGTGCTGGAGCTGTAAAAGCAATAATAAAAGAAAGAAAAGAAAATGGTAATTACAGCTCTATTTTCGATTTGGCAAAACGTGTAAATTTACGTGCGGCCAATAAAAAATCTTTTGATAGTTTAATAAAAGCAGGAGCTTTCGATTCTTTTACAGATACACACAGAGCGCAATATTTTGAAACAGATGAAAAAGGAATCACTTTTTTAGAGCGCGCCATGAAATTTGGAAGTAAGTTTCAAGAAAACGAAAATTCTGCACAGGTTTCTATGTTTGGTGAAGCCTCTAATGTTCAATTTCCAGAACCCGATATTCCAGAATGTGAAACTTGGGGAACAATGGAGCTTTTATCGCAAGAAAAAGAAGTAATTGGAATTTATATTTCTGCGCATCCTTTAGATGATTTTAAAAATGAAATGACTTTCTGTAACGCATCTTTAAGACATTTTAAAAATGATATCAGCAAATATGAAGGCGCAAACTTAACGTTTGCCGCGATTATTACAGATGTTCAACATCGTGTTTCTAAAGCTGGTAAAGGATGGGCAATGTTTACAATGGAAGATTATGGAGACAGCAACGAATTCAGAATTTTTGGGGAAGATTATCTAAGAATGAAACACTTTTTAACACCGAACTCTTTCTTATTTGTTCGTTGTACAATTCAACCAGGTTGGACAAACAAAGAAGGTGTAAAAGGAGAACCTCGTTTAAAATTTACAGATTTTAAATTATTACACGATATCATGGACGAATTGTGTAAAAAAGTGACGATTAAAATCCCTTTACAAGAGATTAAAGAAGACAGTATTTTAAATCTAGAAGCAATCCTTAAAAACAATCCAGGTAAACAATCTTTACATTTTACTATTTGGGATGCAAAAGAAAAAATAGAAGTAAATTTACCCAGCAGAAATACAAAGGTTCATGTTTCTAATGAATTACTAGCAACTTTAAGAAGTCAGGATATTGACTTTAAGTTGAATTAGTATATTTGCTAAAAAAAATTGATGAAAAAGATATTTTCATGTTTCTTTTTACTGATTATACTGCAAAGTTTTTCTCAGGAAAAAAATTCTAACTATCTTCAATTAGACTATTTTTATGGAAATATTTTACCCAAAAGAGGCTCTAAACATTTAGTTACCGGGCATCCTCAGGGTTTTTTATTTAGCTTTAACAAACGCTCGCTTGGTGATAAAGCATGGCAACAAGATTTTAACTACCCAGATATTGGTTTCACTTTTGGTTATCAAGATTTTAAAAACAGGTCTTTAGGTGAACTCTATTCAGCGCACGCGCATTACAATTTTTATTTTTTTAATAGAGCATCTCAAAATAAACTAATGTTTAGTATGGGTTTTGGACTTGGCTATAGTACAAATCCATATGATAGACTTACAAATAATAAAAACGTCGCCTTAGGAAGTCACATCAACCTAAGTACTTACTTTAAGTTATACTATCAAAGAGAAAACATTATTGAAAACGTTGGTTTACAGTTTGGTTTCAACTTTTTACATGCTTCTAATGCGAGTCTTAAAGCACCCAATAAAGGTATTAATTCTTATGGTATAAATTTAGGGTTGAATTATAATTTAGATGCCAAAAAAGAAGTTTTTATAAATTCGATAGACACCATAAATTACAAAGAACCCCTACATCTTAATCTAGCGTTATTAACTGGTGCAAATGAAGCTGATTTTATCAATACCGGTATTCATCCTTTTTTAGTAGTTTCTCTATTTGCTGATAAACGAATTAACAGAAAAAGTGCTTTGCAGTTGGGTACAGAGTTGCATCTGCACAACTACTTAAAAGATCATATTAGATTTAAGTATATTTTTGACGGAGATGTTACAAGAACCGATTTTCCCGATTGGAAAAGAGTAAGTATTTTTGCCGGCCATGAATTATTTATAAACAAACTTTCTATCATAACTCAAATTGGGTATTACTTATATAGTCCTGCTATTTTAAATGAAAGCATTTACCAAAGAATTGGGGTAAAAACTTATTTTGGAAAATCATTTTTTGCCAGTGTAGGCATTAAAGTTCACATTATAAATGCAGAAAGTTTGGAGTTTGGAATTGGATATAGATTTTAAAAATGAACATATTTAAAAATATTACTGTTTTACTGATAACATTATTCTTGTGTTTTTCATGCAATGATAAAGATGCAAATGATTGTTTTCAGAAAGCTGGAAACCTAATTAAAGAGGAGTTTATTTTAGATGATTTCGAGAAGATTATTGTGTATAATGGCATCGAACTTTATATAGAACAGAGTGATGATGAAAAAATTGTTGTAGAAACAGGAGAAAATCTAATGCCAGATATTGTCTTAAAAGTGGAAAATAATCAATTAGAAATTATAGATAATAATACGTGCAATTTCGTCAGAGATTATAATATTACAAAAGTATATCTGCATAAAAAAAATATTACTCAAATCAGAAATTCGTCAGCAGCTGCGGTAAACAGTATAGGTGTTTTAAATTTCCCGAATCTAGATTTAATTTCTGAAAACCACCAATCAAGTTATTTAAATTCTGGAGATTTTAACTTAATGATAAATACAGACAACCTCAGCCTGCTTGCAAATGGGCCGAGTAATCATACTATTTCAGGAACTACAACTAATTTAAAAATTCATTTAGCTGGTAGTAATCCTAGATTTAATGGAGAAAATTTAACAGCAGAAAATGCCTATTTGTTTGCACGAAGTACGAATGATATCCTTTTAAAAATAAACAATGAAGTTAGCGGCAATCTCTATAGCACGGGAGACGTTGTACTATTTAAAAAACCCAATATAATAAGTTTAAACACATATTACACCGGCAAAGTAATTCACAATTATTAAGAAATTTAATTCCATTTTTAACTACTTAAAAACAATTAATCTAAAATTTTATACTTAATTTTGTTTAACATTTTAAAAAATACATGAAACAAAATAAAAATGGTGTTTGGACAAGTTGGAACGCAAACGTAATACACAAATACAAATCACTTTATAAAGTAACCACTGAAGAGGAATTACAAGAAACTGTCAAGAATTCAGAAAAAATTCGTGTTTTCGGAAGTAAACAATCATCGGCAGATATTGCATCTGGTGTAGAGACTTTAGTAGACATTACTTCTTATAATAAAATTTTATCTTTTGATGATTCTGCCCATACAATTACGGTGCAATCTGGCCTCATTTTAAGTGAATTACTAGAAATAATTGAAGCTAAAGGATGGTGTATACCCTGTTTACCAGACATAAACACAATTACAATTGGTGGCGCATTAGCAACCGGAACACATGGAACAAGTGGAAAACTATTGTCTGAATACATCACCCAATGTAGCATTGTTCTTGCAGATGGTTCTGTAAAAAAAATAACGGAAAAAGATGATTTAATTGATGCCATAAGAGTTTCACTAGGTGTTTTAGGTGTTTTGTCTGAAATTACTTTCCAATGCGAGCCTATTTATACATTGCACGTAAAAGAAGGCCCTGAAAATGATAGCATTTGGCTACCAAAAATTAAAGAGCGATTAAAAAAACACGATTTCTTAAGAATTTTATGGCTTCCTCATACAGACAAAGGATACGTCATTAAGGGTGATAAAATTGATCCCAATAAAGAAATTACAGAAGATGCAGGTCCTTCTTACTTAAAACATAGAAGAACTGCTTCTAAAATATTATATAAATACACGCACATTTTTCCTTGGTTTACTGCAATTGCGAACAAACTTTTATACCTAGGATTTTTTAGCAGTACCAAAGAGCACAAAGGTTCATTATATCAGGCAACAGTTACTAAATCTAGAGGTTCTACTTTAGAATTGGCAGAATGGACAATTGGCTTAGATAAATTTCCAACGGTTTTTGAGGAGTTAAAAACAGAAATCAACAAGTGGAGCAATAAATCATTCATTCATATTCCAATGGATATCCGTTTTGTATATAAAGATACATCTTGGTTAAGTTATGCCTATAAAGAGGATACAGTTACTATGGGATGCGTTTCTAGGAATGCAGCTACTGCAGATACCTATGAAGCCTTTAAAAGCGTTGAGAGAATTTTTCTAAAATATGGAGGAAAACCGCATTGGGCAAAACGATTTGCAGCGAAAGACGCAGAACTTTCTAGTGTTTATGAAAAATGGGAAGATTTTAAAATGTTGAGAAAAAAATTAGATCCTTCCAATAAATTCTTAAACCCCTATTTAAAAGATATATTTAACGAACAAACAAACAACTAATGCCAATACCTAAAGGATTTTTATTCGATTTTGATGGAGTTATTGTAGATAGTTTTGAGAGTCATTACTCGGCTTGGAGCTCTGCTTTTAAAGAAATATTTGATGCTGACATAGCAGCATTTCCTGAAAGCTGTATCGGAAAAACGCCTATGATAATTGCAAATTACTTTTGCAGTGTAATTGGCCAAGAAGATAAAACGGAAGACTTGTATTTTTTAAAAGACAAACATATTCTTACAAATTTTACAGTACCTAAATTACTACCTGGTGTTCATGAGTTTACAAACTATTTAACAAAAGAGAACGTTCCTTATGGTATTGCGAGTAACGCAACAAAACAGTTTCTAAAAAATAGCATCCATCATTTAGAATTAAACTTTAAAACAGTTTTTGGCTTTGAAGATTATGAACACCCAAAACCGTCTCCTGAAGCCTACATTACTTTGGCAAAAGCATTAGGTTTTAAAGAAGATGATTTTAAAGATATTTGGGTATTTGAAGATAGCTTAACGGGAACAAAGGCTGCAAAATCAGCAGGAATGATTCCTATAGGAATCACAACACAACATGCTGAAGAAGAGTTGAAAAATGCTGGCAGTATATTCATATTTCCAACATTGTTAGAAGCATATCAATATTTAAACGTAGAATAATTAGCTATTTTTAAGCTGATGTAACTTCTCTAAAAAGGGTTTCTAAATTCTTGTTTTGCGTATTCAATTCAAGAATTTTTAAACCATTTTCTTGGGCAAAATCAAATATAGCCGGACGCATATCGGTATCACTTTCAAAAGTAACATACCAAGTATTGTCGTAATTATTTTTATAAGACACTACGTTGGGTAACCTACTTATAAATTGTTCTTCAATCTTATAATCAAAAGTAACTACAATTACTTGTTGTTGATCCTGTTTCAGCTCTGCTAGTTTTTTATCCACCAGAAGTTCTCCTTTTTTAATAATGATAACTCTATCACAAACAGCTTCCACTTCTTGCATGATATGCGTAGAAAACAGCACTGTTTTATCTTTTCCTAATTCCCTAATTAATGCTCTAATTTCTACCAACTGATTAGGATCTAAGCCTGTAGTTGGTTCGTCTAAAATTAACACTTTCGGATTGTGTAATATCGCCGCTGCCAATCCAACCCTTTGCTGATACCCTTTAGATAATTGATTTATTTTTTTGTGAGCTTCAATGGTCAATCCAACTTTAGAGATACAAACCTCTATTTGGCTTTTATCAACTTTAAAAATTTCGGCTTGAAATTGCAAGTATTCGCGCACATACATTTCTGTATACAACGGGTTGTGTTCTGGCAAATAACCAATCGTTTTTTGAGCTTCTAAAGGATTTTGCAACACATCTATTCCATCCACTAAAACTTCACCTGAATTGGGTTTTATAAAACCGGTAAGAATTTTCATCATGGTTGACTTCCCCGCACCATTTGGGCCTAAAAAACCAATAATCTGACCTTTATCCGCAGAAAAAGAGACCTTGTTTAAAGCCTTTTGACTTTTATAAACTTTAGAAACAGCAGTAACTTTAATTGACATTTTATAGGTGTAGTTTTTATTCTATTAATAACGAAGTTAATCCTTTTTTAGTTTACAAAAATAGGGTTTTATAAACGCATCCTTCTCATATTTTTCATTCTAGACCAAGCAATTTTATGACGTTTTTTATAAAACCATAAAGTACCTAAATCTAATAAAAAATAAAAAAGACTAATGCCGCTTGGTGGATTAAAACTAGGCAAAAAATCAAAAACTCCCCAAGCCGTAGATGGCCATTTCCAGCATAAATAATGAGTTCCTATAATTTCTAAATAGGCAACGGTGATATACATTGTTAAATAAAAAAGGCGTTCTCTTGGCTTTTTTCTTAAAATTAATAACGTTGCAATGGTCATGACAAAACCGAAAACATCGTTCCCAAAAATTAAAAAAGCGGTTGCATACACAAGAATACATATGCTGAAAATCTTTTCAATTTTATGTTTGTTTTTAATGATGGATGCTGCTCTAGAAAAATACAAGACACCAACATACACCAATGCATGACCAGGAGGCACATAATGTGGTACGTTTTCTAATCGATACGTATACATTCCTAAAAGAATTGAAAACAAATATTCTCCTAAAATAGCAATGACTACAGCATAAATCATTTGTTCTCTAATACGATTATTTACTTGCCAAAAAGTAATTGCAAACCCAATAAACATGCTAATATTAGCATAAAACTGGGCATCTTTAGTAATTTCTAACATGTAAAAACTATCTAAAAACAAACCGAAAAGTATAAATAAATACAACGCTCCTAAACTTTTAGAAGTCGCGTAAAAAGAAGATTTTGATGCTAACAAACTCATGCCGCTAAAATAGTAAAGAAAATAAAAATGGCTCAATAAAAATTGAGCCATTTTAAAAAGGATATGTCTATACTTTATAATTGATATCTCACTCTTAAACTTACAAATCTTGGAAGAATAAATGTCTGATTTACAGTAAAAGAAACAACACCTTGATTTACAGAAGACTGAAAACCTGTTCCTAATAAATTATTACCAACCAATTCGTATTCCCATTTGGCATCATTGTCTTTTCTATACGCTAAAGAAGCATTCCATATTTTAAAGGAATTCACAACACTTCCTTCTTGCCTCGTTTCAGTATAAGAAAAATCTGACTTTGCCGTTAATGAATCCCATATATATGCATCAAAATTAACAGACGGCATGTGCATTATAGACTTTACATCTGCTGCTCTAGCACTATTACTTTGGTCTACAAAAGAAACTCTATAACGTAAACTAACATTGGGCGCTTTCGTGAAGTTTGTTCCAATACTTGAAATCAATCCTTTTGATATGCTTTCGTTCGTATTCTCTGTAGAATTAATAAATTGAAAGGTTTTATTGTGTGAAAAATTTCCTCCTAAAGACATTTTTACTTTTTTGATTGTTTTTTCAACTCTACCAAAAGCGTTAAAATTTTCGTTGTCAAAAAGTGAATTTAAATACGTACTACTAGAAACAACAGATCGTGGCTCAAAAATAGTATTACGATTTACTTGATTTGCTGTTTTTCTGTAACTTACTCTTGCATACACATTGCTTGCATTAAATAAATTGTAGCTAGAATATCTTAGCGCTACATTATGAAAACTAGCATTTACCAATTCGGCATTTCCTGCAAAAAAAGAACTGTAATTATTGGCTACAATACCTCTAGCTATTTTATTTACGTCTGTAAAATTCACCTCTTGTTTGTAGGTCAATGCTAAACTCTCACTTCTTTTAAACTGCACAATCATATCAAACTCTGGCAAAAATTTGGCAAAGGCATCTTCAAAATATTCTGTTGCAAACTGTGTATTTGTAGATTTGTAAGAGTGCATTGTAAAACCTGGCGTAAATGTAAAAATACCTGCTTTTAATCGATATCTTAACCCTGCATAAATATCTGTAAAATTGTACTCCGTGTCATTGGTTGTTTGTAAATCATTAACACCCTGAATCGTTGGAGTTGGATCAAACTCAGTTCCATTATCTAAAATTTGAAAAAATCGGGAATTGAAATTTTGTTTACTTAAAATAGTTCCGGCAACAAAGTTTAAATTGCTCTTCGTATTTAAAATATAATAGTAATCTAATTTAGCATCTAATTGGTTTGTTTTTACTTTTCTGTCTTGTTCTAATGTGTAAAACATATTAGATCTGTCTAAACCTAAACTTTCTGCGGCATCATCAAAACCATCGTTATCTGCGGCATCATTATTAATCGGATCGTTTTCTAAAGAAGCAACATAAAAAGGATCTTCATCTTGTAATAAATGCTTTACCTCTAAAGCAAAAATATTTTTTTCACTTGCTGTATAGAAGTAACTAAAATTCTGATTTATTTTAAATGGCGTGGCACTTTCTCTTTCAGAAATATCACTCAACACTCTTGAATTAACATTATCTGTTCTAAACTCATTAGAGAAACGACCCGTTACATCATAATTTAATTGGTTGTTATAATCTTTTTTATAGACTGAGCTAAATCGAAATAAACCTGTATTACTTGTCTGATCTGTTACATTATCAACAAAATCATCTGGCGTAGTAGGGTCTATATAATCAATATCTCTAATATTTCTTTGTCCGTTGCTATTACTAGACCAAATTAAGAAACCGCTTAAATCTAGTTTTTTGTTTGGTGAATAGCTAAAGTTAAAAGCAGACAATTTGGTTTCAATTTTATTTGCATTCCTAGCACTTGCATTTAAAAATCCTATACCGGCATCTCCAATATTAATGTTTGTTCCGTTTGATGGACTCTGACTCCGAAAACCGCCACCAAAACTTCTTACATCTCTCCTACTTAATACAACATCACCAATATTGTTTACATCTCCAATAACATTTAGGGTGTATTTTGGCGTATAGTAAAACAGTTTTGGTTGAAAAAGATACAAGCCATCATCTGGCGAATTTCCTGCACCTGCAGTTATATCTCCAAACCAAAAATTCTTTTTCCCTTGTTTTAGTTTAATATTAATAGCAACCCTATCTTGGTTATTTTGAACGCTACTCAATTGATTCACATCCGAGTAGTTTCTTAAGACCTGTATTTTATCAACTGCATTCGAAGGAATATTTTTTGTAGCTAATTTTGTATCACCACTAAAAAACTCCTTACCGTCTACCATTATTTTTTCAACAACTTTTCCTTCAACTTCTATTTCACCGGCGTCATTTAATTCCACTCCGGGCAGCTTTTTTAGTACATCTTCTAATTTTCTTTCAGAACCATTTTTAAACGAATCTGCATTGTAAATTATAGTATCTCCCTTTATAGTTACTGGCATTTTAGAAACCAAACTAATTCCGTCTAACATGCTGTCTTCAAACATCTTGTATGTGTTAGAAATATCGGTTTCCTTAGTCATCATAAATTGGCTAATTTCTTTAAAACCGATGTAACTAATTTTAATATTGTAGACGGTATTTTTTTTAAGATCTAGTTTAAAATTTCCTTTTGCATCTGAAAAACCAAAAGAAGCAATTTTTTTAGCAACAGTATCAAGTGCAATTACGTTTGCCATTTCTAGAGGATTCCCTATAGAGTCTTTAACAACACCTCTTAAATTAATTTGAGCGGTAGAAACCCAAGACACCATAAAAATAGCAATAAATATAATTTTTTTCATTTGTATTTTGTTGTTGATTAAGTTGTGATAGAATAATTAATTTCTTCTACCGCCACTTCTTCTACTTTTAAATTGTTCTTTTAGTTCTGCTGTTTTCTCTTTTACAATCTTATTGTAATCTACTCTATTTACCTCTTTCCCTTTTGATGGTCTTTTTATTTCTACTGCTTCTGACGGGTTTAATACAATTTCTGTACACAACATTGTAGTTCTTCCTTCATTTATTTCTAGAATTAAACCTGGCAAACCAAAGTAAACGCCTGGCCCAGAACTTACTGGTATTTGAGGTGTGTACCATGCAGTTACGGCTACCATTTTTACAGCGTCTTTTTCAGCAGCTGTTTGTGTAGAATCTTTCTTTTTAGTGTTTCTTCTTCTACTAAAAATACTTCCCCAATCAATTGTATTATCTACTTTAACCATGGTTGCTTTATAACAAGTATATTGCCCAATCTTCTTGGTTTCCGTGCCCATCTCCCACTTTGGTTGATCCATTGCCTCCATTACCCTAAAACGCTTGCTAAACTGCTCAACATCTTCAATCATCTCTTTACTTTTAAGGTTCTTGTATATAGAACCTTGTCCGTTATTACTCCCCCATCTTCGGGCTGTTGTGCCAGGAGCATCTAATTTTACATTTTCCTTAAAAGAAGATTCTGTTTTATTAAAACTTAGTGTAAACGTTTTTTCTAAATAGTTCTTAAAACGAGCCATCATTTGTTTCTTTTGCTGCTCGCTCATTTCGTCTCCAAATCGGCTCATATCCATTGTTCTTTTAGACATGTAAGTAGCCTTTCCCTGAAAGTCTTTTTGAGCAAATGTACTAACGGTAACAATTGCAAGTAAAAATGTAAATATTGATTTCATATAAATTCGTTTTATTTTTTTTCAAAAGTACTCTTATTAATCTTACGTAAGACTTAAAAAAAACTTAAAAGTTTAATCTTAATTGAAAAAAACTAAACAAAAAAATCAATTGCCCATTTTAATATTATAACCATTTATCATCTCAAAACCGTTTCTACTTTTAAATTTTTCCATCATTTCTTTAGATTTCTTATTCTGAATCTCATCGTACTTTTCTTGAGAAACAACCTTTCCTTTTTTAGGCGCTTGAATTTTAATACTTTTAGAAGGATTCATATTAATTTCTGTACATACAATTAACTTTTTGCCATCGTTAATCTCTAAGATCAAACCTGGTAAACCTTGGTAATTATCTGGGCCATTGCTTACCGGAACTTGCAAAGTATACCAAGCTGTAGTTACGATTGTTTCTTTTACTACCTCCTCTTTTGTTTCACCATTTATAAAGGTTACATGCTTATTTTCTACTTCTTTAGAATAGGTCGCTTTGTAACACGTGTATTCGCCTATATTTTTAGTTTCCGTAGACATTTTCCAATCATACAAAGGGAGTTCATCTTTTATCAAAAAAACTTTACCTTGAATTTCGGTTTGATTCATATATGTTTTTCCCTGTATATCTTTGTAGTAAATACTTCCATTTCCTGATCCGCCTCCAAACTCAAATACCTGAACTTGTTACATTCAGAAAATTCTGAGAACCTCACCCATAGAGAAGCACAACTTCTTTTTTATCTTTTTGAAAAGAAAAATGACGTTTTAGACAGAACTTTTATTCTGAACAAACTATGGGGCAATGATGATTTTTTTAACGCAAGAAGTATGGATGTTTTTATAAGTAAATTACGTAAAAAACTAAAAAAGGATCCAAACATACAGATCTTAAACATTAGAGGTTTTGGTTATAAATTAATTTGCTAAGTAATTTATTTATAGTTTTTTAGACTACTAGCAAAGGCACAACTCACTCTTAAGAAGAACTTTTATTTTTAGGAATAATTCTTTATATTTAAAGCTTTAAGAATGATCCATTATGAAAAAACTACTCTTTATCTTTTTTGTCTTACCTTTTATTAATTACAGTCAAAACTATCTACAACAAAACTTTTTGCTCCCTTTAGAAATCACAGGAACTCAGTTGATACAAGAAGGCGTCGAGTTTACGGTTCCGGACAACACAATACTTCATCTGTTGGATAGAACTGGAAGTCTACAATACGGATATAACTATCAAGGCCTTGATTGCCCATGTATTATAGGGCCAGGTAACACGGTAGCGCACGCTAATAACAATGAGGGTGTTTATGGTATTTTATATGCTTTTAATGAAAATTCTTATGTAAAACCGATTACAATAAATAATCAAGGTACCTGGAATACTTGGACGGTTCCGGAAAATAAATTTTGGTATGTGTTACAAACATATTGGTACACTGAAGGATTCGAAAGAGGAGATATTTTATTTGCTGGAAAAGAAATCAGCACAAATGAATCTGATAATTATTTTTTGGCTCTTGAATACGATATTCTGGCCTACAACTCTTCTTTATCAGTAGCTTCTGTAGATTTAAAGACGGCGCCAACATTATTTCCAAATCCAACAAATTCTCAATTGTCTTTAAATTCTGACCAAAATTATAAAATAGAAGTCTATGATCTCAGTGGCAGAAAAGTAATGGAAACAACAGGCAACAAACTTAACATGTCTGTGTTGTCTAACGCCACCTACTTGGTGAAAGCTTTTGATAAACAAACAAAAGAAACAAACACATATCGGGTGGTAAAAAACTAAATAAAAAACTACTCAAAAAAGTTCAAAATTTTGTAAGTTTGGGGCGACCTAAAAAATTTAATATTTTAATATATGCACGTTGCAATTGCAGGAAACATTGGCGCTGGTAAAACTACGCTAACCAAACTATTAGCCAGACATTATAAATGGAAACCTCATTACGAATCTGTGAATGAAAATCCTTATCTAGATGATTTTTACACAGAAATGGAGCGTTGGTCTTTTAATTTACAAGTGTATTTTTTGAATAGTAGATTTCGTCAAATCTTAGAATTAAGAGAAACTGGTAAAAACATTATTCAAGACAGAACCATTTATGAAGATGCTAATATTTTTGCACCCAACTTGCATGCAATGGGGTTAATGACCAATAGAGATTTTACAAATTATAAATCTTTGTTTGAATTAATGGAAAACTTAGTAACTCCGCCAGATTTATTAATTTACTTAAGAGCAGACATCTCTAAATTGGTAAGCCAAATTCACAAACGTGGCAGAGAGTATGAAAGCTCTATTAGTATCGATTATTTAAGTAGATTAAATGAGCGTTACGAAGCATGGATATCTACCTACAAAAAAGGAAAGCTTTTAATTATTGATGTAGACAATCTTGATTTTATGGAAAATCCAGAAGATTTAGGATATATTATAGACAGAATAGACGCTCAAATAAACGGGTTGTTTTAATAACTTAGAAATAAAATGAAAAGAGATCGCGAAAACGGTCTCTTTTTTTATGCACTAAAAAAATACCCAAAACACTTATTTACAAACCCTTAACAACTATTTATACTTAATTTAACACAGCGCTTTTCAAGAAAAAAATAAAAATGAAAAAAAAAGCTGTTTTTTTTGTAACAAAAACAACGTTTCTAACGTATAATATAATGTAGCAATACAATTACATCCTTAACAAAGTAATAGAAAATTTAGATGAGACAACTTAAAATTACCAAGCAGGTTACAAATAGAGAAACTGCATCGTTAGACAAGTACTTGCAAGAAATAGGAAAAGTAGATTTAATTACAGCTGATGAGGAAGTAGAATTAGCACAGTTAATAAAAGCTGGTGACCAAAGAGCATTAGAAAAATTAACAAAAGCCAACTTAAGGTTTGTTGTATCTGTTGCAAAACAATATCAAAACCAAGGATTAACATTACCCGATTTAATAAACGAAGGAAACTTAGGTTTAATTAAAGCCGCAAAACGTTTTGATGAAACGCGTGGTTTTAAATTTATATCTTATGCCGTATGGTGGATTCGTCAATCTATTTTACAAGCATTAGCAGAACAATCTAGAATTGTACGTTTGCCGTTAAACAAAATTGGTTCTATCAATAAAATTAACAAAATGTATGCGTTCTTAGAGCAAGAAAACGAAAGACCTCCGAGTCCGGAAGAGATTGCTAAGAAATTAGACATGACGGTGAATGACGTAAAAGAATCTATGAAAAATTCTGGACGTCACGTATCTATGGATGCGCCTTTAATTGAAGGTGAAGACTCTAACTTATACGATGTATTAAACTCTGGAGAATCGCCAAACCCAGATAGAACATTATTACACGAATCGCTAAGAATAGAAATTAATAGAGCATTAGAAACATTAACGCCACGTGAGGCAGATGTTGTAAAATTATACTTTGGTTTAGGCGAGCACCAACCAATGACGCTAGAAGAAATTGGTGAAACTTTTGATTTAACACGAGAGCGTGTTCGTCAAATTAAAGAAAAAGCAATTAGAAGATTAAAACATACTTCTAGATCTAAAATTTTAATGACCTATTTAGGGTAGCAATCACAAATTGCATTTTGGTGTATTACCAAAAATAAAAACGTAAAAACTCTCGGAAATCAATTTCGAGAGTTTTTTTTACCTTATTTATTCGCTAAAAAGTATCAATACTTTTTAAAAAACTAACGATACTTTTACTGAAAAGTATTGATACTTTTAAAAAAACTTACAATACTTTTTCCTAAAAGTATTGATACTTTTAAAAAAAGATACTAGAACTTTTTTAAGACCTCTTTTATTGGTAATAATTTTATGTTTTTACCCCATTAAGCATCTCTTTTTCTGGCTTATATTGTTACTTTTTTGACTTAAAAAAACATAAAAACAGCTCAAAAATGCGGCAAAATAAGCGTTAAATGTTATTCATAATTTTCTTTTTTAACATGTAACCACTGTTTTTTGTAGCACTTTATAGTACAAATTTTTAATAAATTATTGTTGTATTTTTCATCCATTCCTTTGTACCTCGCAATAACTATTTAAGTACCTTTGTAAAATAAACAACAACACAACAACAAACAAATGAGTAATTTAATTGCACCCTCTATTTTAGCAGCAGATTTTGCCAACCTACAAAGAGACGTTGAAATGGTAAACAATAGTGAAGCAGATTGGTTTCATATTGATATTATGGATGGCGTTTTTGTACCCAACATTTCTTTTGGAATGCCCGTTTTAAAAGCGATTGCGAAACACGCTACAAAAACAATTGATGTACATTTAATGATTGTAAATCCTGATCAGTACATACAAACATTTGCAGATTTAGGCGCAGATATTTTAACCGTGCACTACGAAGCTTGCACGCATTTACACAGAACAATACAAGCCATTAAAGCAGCAGGCATGAAAGCCGGTGTTGCCTTAAACCCACATACACCCATTGCGGTTTTAGAAGATCTTATAGAAGATATAGATGTGGTGTGTATTATGAGTGTAAACCCAGGTTTTGGCGGCCAATCATTTATAGAAAACACCTACAAAAAGGTAAGTCAATTAAAACATTTAATAGAATTTACAGAATCTGAATGTCTTATAGAAATAGATGGCGGTGTTACCTCATACAACGCAAACGCATTAATTGAAGCCGGCGCAAATGTTTTGGTTGCTGGTAGTTATGTTTTTGGATCTGAAAACCCAACAAAAACGATTGCAGATTTAAAAAAGACGATTGAATAATTGCTATACACAGTTGTAGACATAGAAACCACAGGAAATGGATATAAAGGTGCTAAAATAACCGAAATATCCATTTTTGTTTTTGACGGAAAAGTTGTGGTTGATGAGTTTACTTCTTTGGTGAACCCCGAACAAAATATACCTGCATTTATTACCAACCTTACAGGCATTACAAATGCAATGGTAAGAAATGCACCTAAGTTTTTTGAAATTGCAAAAAAAATTGAAGAACTTACCAAAGACGCTGTTTTTGTAGCACACAACGTCAACTTCGATTATAATATTATTCACGAAGAATTTAAAAATTTAGGATTCAATTTTAAACGAAAAAAACTGTGCACGGTTCGTTTATCAAGAAAAATTATACCGGGTTTAAGCTCTTATAGTTTAGGCAATATCTGCACTGCAGAAAACATACCTATAAACGGCAGACACAGAGCCAAAGGAGATGCAGAAGCCACTACAGAGTTGTTTAGACGATTGCTAGAAAGAGATGATAATTTTACCATCAATTCTTTTTTAAACCCAAAATCTAGGCAAGCCACCTTGCCGCCTTTATTAGATAAAAAAGCAGTAGACACTTTGCCCGAAACCTTTGGGGTTTATTACTTTAAAAACTTGGCAAAAGAAGTAATTTATGTAGGCAAGGCAAACAACATAAAACAGCGAGTAATTAGTCATTTTTACGATAAAAAGAAAAAATCGCAAAACATGTGTTTAGAAATTGCCGACGTTGCTTTTACAAAAACGGGCAGCGAGTTGCTTGCTCTTTTGCACGAGTCTGCAGAAATAAAAAACATCTATCCCAAATTTAATAGAGCACAACGAAGGGCCGGCGAAGCCGTTGGTGTATTCTATTACGAAGACCAAAAGGGCATTGTACATTTAGCCTATAATAGACTAAAGTTAATACCCAACCCCATTACAAAATACTATTCTGTAGCAGAAGCCAGAAATCATTTAGAGGCCTTGTGCAAAGAGTTTCAATTGTGCCCAAAATACTGCCACTTACAAACCAATGTTTCTAGTTGTTTTCATTATCAAATAAAAGAATGCAAAGGCATTTGCTGCAATAAAGAAACAGTTGTAAATTATAATAAACGCGTAAAAAAAGCCATTAAATCTGTGGGTATTGGTGCAGAAAACTTAGTCATTAAAGAAACCGGAAGAACAAAGAACGAGGTTGGCTTTGCTCTTATTTTAGAGGGCATTTATAAAGGGTTTGGTTATGTAGATCTGCAACAATCTAAACAATTAGAAACCCCAGAAGATTACCAATTATTTGTACAGCCTAAAAAAGACAACAAAGATATACAACGCATCCTAAAAGCGTATCTCAACAAAAAAAAGGAGTAAAAAAGTAACTTTTCTGTGTAGGAAGATACTATTAAAAAAAACGCAGGCATTACCGCATCAAAAAATGAAAGCGCGATGATTGTCTTTTCTTATAGATTAACGATTACACAAAAAATCGGTACGTTTACACATTACTTCGTTGTAATTTTATAAAATTTCTTATATTAGCGCCGGTTAAAGAAAAAAGCTATGAAAAATCTTCTTCACTTAACCGGTATTTAAAAGTTATAGAAGCTTATTGCACGAGGAATATAATCATTTATAAAAATAGGTAAAAACACCTATTGCCTTTCGCAAACCTACTAGACTTTACACTAAGATCATAAAAAAATAACATAAAAACCATAAAATCCTGCTTTAAAATCAGTATTTTAGAATAAATTTTTAATCCCCCTATATGATTAAACAATTAAAGATAATGCCTCTATTTAGAATAGAGCTTACACTCAGCTTCCTACTTTTTTTAACTTCTTTATCTTCTTTGGCACAATCTGGTTTGCAATCTGGCACACCCAATTGGCTTCCTGACATAACAGGGCAGGCCCAACAAAACCAAACGACGCCTCTTCCTGTAAATGCAGCTCAAACATCTGCAACACTTACGTTTAACGCTATCCCCGACCAAGCTCATGGCACTGGTCCTATTGATGTTTCAGGCTATGCTAACTACAGATTCTAGTAATCCTATTGAATTTAGCATCACAGGAGGAACGAGTGTAGGAACTACAATAAATCCAAGATGGTACTGTACTTAATTTAGGTGGAACAGGAACCGTTGTGGTAAAAGCGAGGGTTGAAGATGGGGTAGATGACCAACCTTATTTAGACAGATTGGACGCACGGATTAAAATTTAATGGCGATATATTACAGCACGTGCAAACAAGTAACGCACCCTCCAAGAATGCCCTTGTGAGACAAAATGCTGGGACTGCTACTAATAACTCGGACGATTCTAAAACTAGTGCTGACACTAATGCCAGGCCTTGGGCTACTACAGTTGTATTTAAGTCTGATGGTGATAATAGTGAAAGTCAGATCAATATATTTGGAATCAAGGTGAAGGAATAGGGCAACTGATATAACATCTATTTAAAGCAAAATAGTAGTGGCGAGCTGTATTTCGGTTGGGGTAAAGAACAGTGATAAAAATGAATTAGCGTTGGGCATCACTGTAAACGCAAGCAGATTGGTATGGTGTATATATTGCCCATAAAGGAGGTCGTTTTGATGCTAGTAATGCTACGGCTTCTAACTTGGCTGATGCATTTGATATTAGAGTGATGTCGTCTGCTGACGAATTTGAAGCTCTTAGTTCTAATTTATCTACGCTGCCAATTGGGGTGCGTCAGCAAGTACAACGGTAGCACAATGAATGCAATAATTTACGAAGGCAACGCATAATTTACTGTTGGTGGTGAAGCAGACACTTTAAATTTTATGGAACCATAGCAAGCATGGTAATAAGTACTTTAAAAATAGATAATCTTATTCCGGATGACGACCAAATAAAGTTAATGATTAGAGACCCTAAACAATGGGAACAAGACTTAAGTGGCCAAATAAGAGAATACAACAGCGATTTAAATGGCACTTACAACGAAGCCTAAATAGCAGATGAAGTCTAGGTCTTCATGCTGTTCAAGTATGGTTAATGGGTGAAGGTAAACGATAGTAGTTATTAACATATTTAGAAATCAGGTAAATCTAGATAGACCAAAATGAAGCTAAGTTGAATGAAACAAGAGATGGAAGTGAATACTAGCATTGTCACTGTTGACATCCCAGGTTTATCTAGTAAACCCAACTATATTGAAGAAGAGGTTACCTTTAATATTATATACGATACCGACGGTGATGGTATACTAGACACTGTAGATTTAGACGATGACAACGATGGTATTTTAGATACCTATGAGTACAAAGGGGCCAATGGTGGTGCTTATGTTAGCTCCGCAGAAATCGATGATAGTGATGGAATTGATTTTGATGATGATAATGATATCGATGAAATTAGCAATGGTATTACTGATAATACTGAAAGAGGAGTCGTATTTACTGCCGATGGTCATTATATTGTTGTTGATTTAAATGGAGCTGCAACCGGTAACATTTTAAGTGGTACTACCCTAAAAATATATGTTACAAAAAACACTGAGGATCGTAAACAATTAAGAGTTGCACAATTATCCTCTAGCGCTGCCGATTTAGAAGGTGGAACTAATGAACATATCATCTGATCAAAGTGATCTAAGTGAAACTCATAAGCTACTCAACAATCCTGTTGAGTCTATAGAATATACCTTAACTGAAGACACCGAATTTCTTCAAATAGAAATGATAAATCGGGATGGCGGTAACTTTAAGATTAAAGAAATTCTTTTAGTAGTTGAAGATACAGACAACGACGGTATACCCAATCATTTAGAGGTAGATAGTGACAACGATGGTTGTTACGATGCTAATGAAGCAGGATTTACCGATGCAAATAAAGACGGAATCGTTGATGGAACTCTAGATGAGGACGGAAAAATAGTGGTAGACGCAGACGGTAAAGTAATTGGTAGCGACGGATACACCGGTACAAGAGCTGCCGTAACAGACAAGGACGATACTACTGCCTGTCTAGACACCGACAGTGATGGCATTTACGATACTGTAGATTTAGACGACGACAACGATGGTATTTTAGATACAAACGAATGTCCTTTAATTGATATTTCATCAAACTTAGTTGAGCTAAATCCTACAGAGACAGAGCGCAAATCTTATGAGATTGCTAATGGCTTTGCAGCAGGACAGAGAACAGTATTCAACGGTACATTTTTGCAAGAAGTAGCGGATCAAATTAGGTCTATAAGTTCTCCCCGCGAGTTTTTATATATTGGTATTCCAAAAGACCCTATACATACTACTGAAGTAGATGGTGTGGTGATGCTCGCCGAAATTTTAAGGGTCCATTTTTTCGTTTAGGAAGAAAGGATCTATATTATGGCAGCCGGCTTGACGAGAAAAGATTATATATCCAACAGTATAATCATACAACTGTGGGTATGCGCTACATCAACATTTCTTTGTGAAATTGCATATGATGATCTTCTTGACGTAAATATTTTCATTGAAATCACTCCAGATGGTAATGAAATTAGAATAGGTATTAATAATGAGTATGGTGCTTACGCCCCTACTGATGATAATGTAAATGCAACAACTTATGACAATTGGCAAGGACAAAAGTACTCAAGTGGAGATGCCGGTTTTGGAATAACATCAGTTAATATGATGTTAAGCACATGGAGGAGATATAAGCGCACCCATAGATGCAGATGAAGTTGATTGGTCACAAATTTATGGTGTATCAACAGGCTGTGCTAGTGACGTTGATGGTGATGGCATACCTAACTCTTTAGATACAGACAGTGATGGTGATGATTGTTACGATGCAAATGAAGCCGGTTTTACAGATGCCAATGAAGACGGAATGGTAGACGGTACAGGAATTGACGCAGATGGATTAGTAACCGGAGGCGATGGATACGGAACACCTGAAGATACAGACAACTCTGATACAGCAGATCACTTAGAGTATGGCGTAGCAGAATGTTTACCAGATACAGACAATGACGGCGTATACGACCCTAGAGACTTAGACGACGATAACGATGGTATTTTAGATACCGTAGAATGTAATTGTACTGATACTAATGTAAAAGCCCCATATAGTGCCGGAGGTTTTACTCTAGAAGGTCCAGCAGCTAATCAAACAGGCACTAATCTATTTGATGCTGCTGGTCAGCACGGTTGGTTGTCAATTGATGAGCCACTTGGAGCAGGTCAAAGACTAGTACTATCTGGTGCTTTCCTCGCTGATGTTGCTGACGCAATGGGTGATCAAAGCATAGTTATTATCGGTCTAAAAGATGGAGCGTGGGCAAACACTATAGGTAACGCTGTTCCTTTTGGCATGGAAGGTGGTATGATGATTAACATTTATAGAGTTAGCTCTACTAACTTCCTGATGTATGGAAACAATTTAGCTACTAGTACCACGACAACGCAGGTGATAGGTACTCATCTTTATAACGCTTCGCAGTTCCTTAACTACAATGCATTTATAGAAGTAACAAGCGATGGTAATAACATTCGTGTTGGACATGCGTTAACCAATACTCACGATGCGACTACAGAAACTTATGCAGACTGGGGTTCAAGCATCAAGCTTGAATCTGGTGACCAAGGTTTCGGGATTACCGAACTTGATGTTATGGTTAAAAGTTTTCCTTTATCAGTCGACGCTGGTACGACAGATGCTAATGACATTGATTGGGAACAACTCACGTATTACGGGCCAATACTTTTAGATACAGACAAAGACGGTATATTTAATCATTTAGACTTAGATAGTGATGGCTGATGGTTGCCCAGATGCCATAGAAGCAGCTGTACCTGCAGTATCTGCAAAGCAGTGGAGTGAATAGCGAACAGATGGTATTACAGACAACACCGATAATGCTGTTATTAATACAAACGAAGCACCCTGTTGGAGTCAACGGTTTTGCTGACAGTTTAGAAACTGCCACAGATAACGGTATTGCCAAAGATGCTTTTATAGCAAGTAATTATACTACCTATGCTTTAGACAGTATTACCAATGGTTGTGGTGGCCCTATGATAACGCAATTTTATAGAAATGGAGTAAATACGAAGGTAGAAGTAAGTCTTGCACCTGACAAAACTATTGTACCAAATACTTCTTTCAGTATTAATTTGTTTGACAATAGTGAAACAACTGATGAAAAAAACATTCGAAGTCGTTGACACTTGGAAACCAAAATGTTACAAAATTTTTCGAAGTAACTTCTTACGAAGATGATATTATTACTATTTCTAGAATCGGAAGTGGCACAGCAGCTTGGGATAAGGTACATGGTTTAAAAGACAAATCGTCATTTGTGCGTAAAGACCAAATATTAGAACCAAGTGCTGAGTACAATCAAGAGGAATGGATAGAATATAAGAATGACAGTCTATCTACAGATTTTAACAACTTTGAACGACACCCACACGATCCTTTGATATCAGAAATTACAGATGATAGCAATGCAAAACAAGGAGTACATATTTTTGGCCCTGTAGAAACAGAGAATCTGCACGGACGATGGAAGATTGTACTTGGGTGAACGGACACCAGATAGATCTAGAACTGTTATTATCAACGAGAACTACACACATAGTGGTGCAACATTAAGGGCAGATAAATTAGTAATTAAAGAAGGTAAAAGACTATCTGTAGATAACCAATTATTAGTGGTTACGAATGAAGTAAACATAGAAACTGATGCAGAAATACGTTTGATAGGTACAAGCCAACTCATACAAACACATGAAGGATACTGCAAAGGTAACTGGTAATGGTAAAATTTATATAGACCGAAATTCAGACATAGCAAGTGTATATCGATATAATTACATGTCGTCTCCTGTAACAACAGATTTGGCAGCAGATACCTATACAGTAGCAAGCGTATTTAAAGATGGTACAACACCTTTAGATGCTACTGCAACTGTTGGACAGAAGCAGGTAATATTGCGAAAGACATATATTTACCAGTAACCATGATGGTAGTATTGAAAATGGTAGCATTCTATTATCCACCCGTTGGATATATACTTATGCAAGTGCTACAGGAAGCATGTCTAATTGGATTCGAAAGGGAAAAGATGGTACAATACCAGCAACTGACGGTTTTATATTTAAAGGCCCTGGAGATGCTCAAAACTATACCTTTACCGGAAGCCCGAACGACGGGGAATTGACAACAAATATTGGAGGTGGATATTGGTACTTATTAGGAAACCCTTTTAGCTCTTCACTTAATGCATTAAAATTTATGCAGGACAACATAGGTAGCATAGAAGGAACATTATACTTCTGGGATCATGTTGGTGAAAAGGATAGCACAAAAGGTCATTATCAAAGTGGCTACATAGGCGGATATGCAACCGTAAACCTTTCGGGGGAAATAGCAGCTTATCAATATGTTTCTGACCAAGATAATAATGAATACACTTATAAAACACCAGGAACTTATATACCTGTTGGACAAGGATTCTATGTGGCTGGTAATAGCGATGGTGGCACTATTAAATTTGACAATAGCCAAAGAGAATTTGTAGAAGAAGATGGCGGTACGAACTCTATTTTCTTTAAGTCTGGCAAGAAAAAAGAAAAAAACACAACCGCTAACGAACGTTACTACAATAGTTTGCCAATTGTAAAATTAGGAATGAATGCTTTAAACCAAAATGACGGTAAAACATACCACCGACAAATTGGCGTCTCCTTTCACGAAAACAATTCATTTGCCTATGATAATGGATACGATTCTGAAATGTTTGATACGCGTGCAACCGATTTTTATTGGAAATTCCCCGAAGACGACAAAAATTATGTAATTGCAGGAGTGCAAGCATTCTCTCAAGAGATAGAAGTGCCTTTAGAGATTGTCATAGAACATACTACAGACATATCCATAATGATAGATGACGTAAAAAATATTGATAGCAACATCTACCTGATAGATAAAACAACAGGTATTTCGCATGAGATAACTGAAGATAATGCGCATTTATCCTTAGAGCCAGGCACCTACACAGATAGATTTGCATTGGCCTTTGAGCCAAGTGCTGCGTTGTCTGTAGGTACTGAAATTATAAACCTATCTACAAATATTTATGTAGACAACAAAAACCATCATTTAATAGTGACTAAAGATGACGGCATAGACATTAAAAAAGTAGTACTTTATAACGTTTTGGGAGAAACCATAAGTACTTGGAAAATTGATGAGCATGCTGCATCTTACGAACTAGAATTAAAACCCGGATTACCAGCAGGGGTTTATCTTTCTAAAATTAGCACCAATAGAGGTGAAAATAATAAAAAGATTATTATTGAATAAGCTACCATTCACTACTCATACAGAAAACAATTTTCTGTGTAACACAAAAAAACCAAACCTTAATTAAGGTTTGGTTTTTTATTATATTCTCTAATAAATTTGACATTTCGAAGTTCTAGACGCAACATCTTTTGCAGCTCGCTGCTCTCCTATTTTAGAGAACCGGTCTACAAATTGTTGATACCAAAACTCAAGATTTATCTTCAATACAACAAGACTAAAGGATATTATTTAGGATGTGCCCCTTAAAAAATCATACCACCAAAAATCAAAAAAATGTCTAGATATTTAGATACCTAAAAATAAATAATTGTAACAACTGTTTATTAGTAACAATTAATTGTTGCTGTGCAAAATATGTCACAATATGTGAGATACCGACATAAAAAAAAAGGACAATCTTCATAATATTGCATAGACAAAAATCAGAAAGAGTAAATTTTAATCAAAAAAGGTGAAATTTTGTTCAAAAAAAACGAAATACATAAAACATAATAAATAAAAAGTTACATTTGGTCTTTTTTTTCAAAAATTTAAGATCGATATGAAAATTCCCCCGAAACTGACTAACACAGAGAACATCGTAGCTCTGTGTTTTTTTTTATTTTCTTTATCTTCATTAGCACAAAACAGTTTCCAATCCGGATCACCTAATTGGCTGCCTAACATTGCATTGCCGGCAAAACAAAACCAACAATTTCGTATTACCACCACGCAAGATACAGATGGCGATGGTGTAAACAATGCCAACGATTTAGACGACGACAACGATGGTATTTTAGATACCGATGAGGGGTTTAATACCACTACAATAACTTCGTGGACTTCTGCATATGAATTTAACCAAGGACAGAACGAATCCTTTAAAAAAAACACAAACGAAAACAGTAAAAATCCATTGAGAAGAGACAATAATGGAGATGCTTCAGTTGTAGAAGGAAAAACCGCTACTACAGGCAGACCATGGGCTATTTCCGCTGTGTTTAAAACTACGGACGCAAATCAAAGAACTATCTGGTCGCAAGGCACGAAAGAGCAACAGGTTTCTTTGAGAGTGAATAACACTGGTAGACTTATGTTCAAGATGGGTGGTTCAGATAACAATCGCTTAAGATTTGAAAGCACAGCAGCGGGATTTGATGACGATTGGGTTGCCGTGTATGTCGATTACAACGGGGGTAAAACAAAATACGAAGGAAATGATGATTCTGACGTAAAATCTAGATTCAGATTTTACAAAGTAGATTTACAAACTAGAATTATTGAACCTATTGCAGGAACTTGGCGCTTCAAAGACAAAGGATTTAACAGCAATATTGCAGGTAATTTTCATGTAGGTGCCAGATATGATAGTGATGAAAACAATCTCGCTGACTATTTTAAAGGACAGATTGCAGGCGTTACAGTAACAACACTTAAAACGGGTGTTGATTTACCTAGTGATGAAGAGATTGCTTTAATGACTGTGGACCCAGTGCATTGGTTAAACGCCTACAAGGTTGGTGAAACGTACCGAAAACCAAACCAAAATAACACCACAAGCTCTTTTAGCCTAAATAATGGAGATTCAGCCAATGCTACGCAAGTGTATTTATTTGGAGACACTAACAATAATAGCAATGAAGGTACAGTAGTCAACCAAGTACAAGTCACTCATACTGAATCTAGGTTGAATGGAACTAACTTAGATGACGATGATTTAATTCCTGTTACTTTTTTCTCAGATTTAGAAATCGACACAGACAACGACGGCATTCCTAACCAACTCGATATAGATAGTGATGGCGATGGATGCTATGATGTTACAGAAGCTGGTTTTGATCTAAACCAAGACGGAATTATTGATGGAACTTTTGATACAGACGGTGATTTGGAAGTAGATACAGATGGTAAAGTTACAGGACAACTAGCTTCTGGTAATTCTTGGTATACCACTACCCCTTTAGATTCTGACAATAGTGATGTTGCTGACCATTTAGAAGATTCTGTAGATGATGATTGTGCGCCACTAACTGTAACTACAATTACCGATTTTAACGATTTAACAAAAGAGGAAGGCGATGCGGATTTTAATCTTTCTCTTATGAGTAACTCAACAGGTGCTGTAACGTACACGAAAGTGAGTGGCGATGCCTCTACTACGGTTACTATGCTGGGTATGATGGGTAGGGTATCAATTGGTACGGCAGGAACGGTTGTAATCCGCGCAAGTATTGCTGCCACCGCAACGCATACCAGCGCAACAAAAGACATTACACTTACCATAAACGCAGCGATAGATACAGACGGAGATGGTGTACCAGATAAAAATGATTTAGACGACGATAACGATGGTATTTTAGATACTCTTGAAGGAAATGACGATTTTGATGGCGATGGCATACCCAACCATTTAGATTTAGACTCAGACAACGATGGTATTTATGATCTTTTAGAGGCAGGTGGTGTAGACACAGATAACAATGGTATTGCAGACAATCTAGAAGACTTAGATGAAGACGGTTTGGTAGATATGTATGATGATAATTGTACGACACCAGTAGACAACACAAGTACACAATACGCTACCGGTATTCAGTCCAGTACTAATTTTAACAATACAAACAGTGCTATTGATGGTGATTTAACTACTGATGCTTATAAAAACAATAACAACGGAGATATAGTTTTCGATTTTGGGCAACAAATACCTAGTGGAACGGCATTGACAATACATTTCGTAAATAATAGTGCTAGTAATATAGATGTTCAAATAATACAATCTAATTCATATGGACATCATATTACTAACTCACAACCTGCTACATTACCACCTAATATGGATTCAGATGTTCTTTATGTTATCACAACCCAATTGAGATATTTAAGAGTAGATGTATATAATGGTGCAATGGGTATTTACGCAGTATCCTATGGAGGAACAGGTGGTGAAGACTGCTCAGGTACAGGGTTAATACCGATTAACACAACAGGGTCTGATAATGCAGATTTCTTAAATATAGACAGTGACGGTGATGATTGTTACGATGCAAATGAAGCTGGTTTTGCAACAGATAGCAATGGTCAATTATACGGTACTGGTTTTGATGCAAACGGAATAGTAATCGGTAATAGCGATGGATACACCGGTACAAGAGCTGCCGTAACCAATGCTTCTAATACTAGTGCTTGTCTAGATACCGACAGTGATGGCATTTACGATACTATAGATATAGACGATGATAATGATGGTATTTTAGATACAGAAGAGTATGGTGCTGATATTCCTGAAGTTGCTTCAGGAGAACTTCTTCGTTGGAGATTGTTATACATATTGGAACTGATCAGCTCAATTGATGAAATTAGTAATGGTACTACATGCTGATAAATGAAAATGGGTTGTAATTATAAGATGATCACTCATATATTGTTGATTTAAATGGAATGCTAATACACCGGAAAAATTGCTAATGGTACAACCATAAAAATATATGTCAACAAAAATAATGACGATGAAAAACAATTAAGAGTCGCACAATTATCTTCTAGTACTGCCGATTTAGGAGGTGGAACGAATGCATATATCATTGATCAAAGTGATTAAGTGTAATTGAAACAGTTTACTGAATAGAATATACCTTAGATTCAAATACAGAATTTCTTCAAATAGAAATGATAAATCGCGATAGGTGGAATTTTAAGATTAAAGAAATTGTTGTAGGCGATCAAACCAATGTTGATATCGATACAGACGGCGACGACATTGTAAATAGATTAGACTTAGATAGTGATGGCGATGGTTGCCCAGATGCCATAGAAGCAGCTACACCTACCGTTCTAAAAAGTAGCGACGTTATTAATAAAGACGATACCAATGCAATTGTTACTACAGAAATTGTGAATGCTATTATTGATACAACCGCAGACCCTGTTGGAGACAATGGTTTGTCTAACAACATAAAAACTGCATTAGATAATGGTAATACCTTTATAGCGAGTAATTACACTACCTATGCTTTAGATAATAATAAAAATGGCTGTGGTGTACCTATCATAACACAGATTTACAGAAATGGAATAGACAGAAGTATAGAAATAAGTAATAGTGCGCCTGACAAAATTATTGTACCGCATGCTTTAAATATTAATTTGTTTAAAGATGGTAATACAGCTGAAATAGAATCTTCAATCGGTCATAATTCTGAAGTATCTGAAGATGTTAAAGTTATTACAGTAAATTCCTCTGAAAATGATATTATTACTATTTCTAGAAGTGGAATGGCAGGTAGTAACATTCCTTGGGATACGAGAACAGATGTGGTAAATGGTTTAAATGACAAATCTGCCTATGTACGTAAAGACCAAATAACAGCACCAAGTGCTGCGTATACATCAGATGAATGGGTGGTATTTAAAACACTAGAAGATGAGATAGATATTGAAAACTTTCAACATCCACACGATCCTTTGTTTTCAGAAATTAGTTTAGATTTAGATAAAAACACAACTAAAGGCGTACATAATTTTGGCCCTACAAAAAGAACTTCAGATGACTGGGAAAACGGTAAACCAGATAGATCTAGAACTGTTATTATCAATGAGAACTATACCCATACCCATAGTGATAACACATTAAGTGCAGATAAATTAGAAATAAAAGGAAATAATATACTATCTGTAGAAAACCAATTATTATTGGTTACGAATGAAGTTAATATAGAAGCTGGTGCAGAAATACGTTTGATAGGTACAAGTCAACTTATTCAAACACATGAAGATACTTCAAAGGTAACTGGTAATGGTAACATTTATATAGACCGAAATTCAGATATAGAGAGTGTTTATCGATATAATTACATGTCGTCTCCGGTAACCACAAATGCAGCAAAAACCACCTATACGGTAGCTAGCGCTTTTAAAGATGGTACAACCTCACTGAATGCTAATGGAACTGTTGGAGAGAACTATTGCCAAAGACTTGAATTTTACAGGTAACTGGGACGGTAAAATTGAAAATGGTAGCCCTTACATATCAACTCGTTGGATATACACTTTTGCAAGTGATGAAGGAGACATATCGAAATGGGATCGAAAGGGAAAAGATGATGCAATACCAGCAACTGACGGTTTTATATTTAAAGGCCCTGGAGAAGCACAAAACTATACCTTTGCCGGAAGCCCGAACGACGGGGAATTGACAACAAATATTGGAGGCGAATATTGGTACTTATTAGGAAACCCGTTTAGCTCTGCACTTAATGCACGAAAATTTATCCAAGATAATTTAAGTAGTATAGAAGGTACATTATATTTCTGGGATCATGTTGGTGAGAAGGATAGTACAAAAGGTCATTATCAAAGTGGCTACATAGGCGGGTATGCAACCGTAGGACTACATTTGAGCGCACCAGCTTATCAAGAAGTATCCGAATACCATTATAAAACACCAGGAACTTATATACCTGTTGGACAAGGATTCTATGTGGCTGGTAATAGCGATGGGGGCACTATTAAATTTAACAATAGCCAAAGAGAATTTGTAGAAGAAGATGGCGGTACGAATTCTATTTTCTTTAAGTCTGGTAAGAAAAAAGAAAAAAACACAACCGCTAACGAACGTTACTACAATAGTTTGCCCATTGTAAAATTAGGAATGAATGCTCTAAACCAAGATGACGGTAAAACATACCACCGACAAATTGGCGTCTCTTTTCACGAAAACAATTCTTTTGCCTATGATAAAGGATATGATTCTGAAATGTTTGATACGGGGAAGACCGACTTTTATTGGAAATTTCCTAATCAAGAGAATCATTATATAATTACTGGAGTGCAAGCATTTTCTAAAGATATAGAGCTTCCTCTAGACCTTGTTGTAGAAAGCACTACTGAGATCTCTATAACGTTAGATGAAGTAAAAAATATTGATAGTAACATCTATATTAAAGATAAAGTAACGGGTATCTCTTATGAAATATTAGAAGAAAACGCTAGTTTTTCTTTACCATCAGGTACTTACACAGATCGATTTGTATTGGCTTTTAAACCAAATATTGTGTTGTCTGTAGATAATGAAATAAGCACCCAATACACCAGTGTTTATGTAGACAACAAAAACCATGATTTAATAGTGACTAAAGATATGGATATAGCTATTAAGAAAATAGAAATCTTTACTATTTTAGGCAAAACCATAAGTACTTGGAAAATTGATGAGCATGCTGATTCTTACCAACTCGCATTACAACCAGGGTTACCAGCAGGAGTTTACATTTCTAAAATTACTACCAATAAAGGCACAAACAATAAAAAAATTATTATTGAGTAATAGCAAACACTAGCTTTATAAAGGTAACAACTTCTGTGTAAAATCTTTAGCACCCACTTCTTTTAAAAAAACAAAAAGCTGTATTACAGAGAAAAACCCCAAACGTTAAATAAGAACTCTTATTTAGCGTTTGAGGACTTTTAGTGTTTTGTATTTTAAAGAAATTAAACCATACAATTTTCAGAAATAAAGCCTGAACGTTTTCACCCACCTTATTTTTTTTTAAAAAAATACTTGTCTAATTTCCCAAACACATGGCCTTCATCTTTTATAAAGATAAAAGGGTATTATTCCTTTTGATATCATTAGATATCGATAGCTTACCAAGCCCAAAATAATATATTATTCTGCGCTAAAAGTAAGAAAAAAAATAGTCCATGTATAAAGAGTTATTTGTACACCTGTAGCTATAACTTACGTTTACAGGCATATTTGTTGTAATAAGGAGACTATATTTTATACAACAAACACATAAAATAAGTTTTTAAATCTTTCGATAATAAAGTAACAGACTTTGTTAACAAGCTTACCGTAAATACCAAAAATAACGGCTTTTAGTCACAACAAGAAGGACATTTTTTAAGGTTTTTTCACCTTAAAAAAAGAAAACAAACACAACAATTGGTTTATTTAAAGAAGTTGCTATTCTTTTTTGCTGCTCATAATGTGTTAATTTTTGGGAAATATAGAACACAATAGATACCACAAATAAAATAATTTTGCCATCTATAACAACTAATCACACAATTGATTTAACAATTATAATCTTAATCTAATCAAATATAAATGTAACAGACTGAATAAAAAAACACAAGCTCCCTTTTTTTAATAAAATTTATACTCTTATGATCAATCCCCCAAAACTGACTATAACTGAGGCAATAACAACACTATGTTTTATTTTAGTTTCTCTATCTACCTTTGCACAATCTGGTTTGCAATCTGGTGAACCCAATTGGCTGTCTAATATTGCATTGCAGGCCAAACAAAACCAAAACTATACTGTTACAAACACGTTAGATACCGATGGCGATGGTGTAACAGACTGACATCGATTTAGATTCTGATAACGATGGTATTTTAGATACAGACGAAGGCCAAGGAACAGACCCAACAGCAGATGCAGATGGCGACGACATAAAAAATTACTTAGACGCAGATTCACCCGGTGGTTTAGATTTAAATGGAATTGCAATAGGCTTTGATTTTGATAACGATGGTGTACCCAACCATTTAGATTTAGACTCAGACAACGATGGTATTTACGATCTTTTAGAGGCAGGTGGTGTAGACACAGATAACAATGGTATTGCAGACAATTTAGAAGACTTAGACAATGATGGCTTAGCAGATATATATGATAACAATTGTACAACACCAGATCTAAGCGCAGCAAGTTGCTCTGGTACAGGCTTAACACTTACAAACACCACAGGTTCTGGTAATGCAGATTTCTTAAATACAGATAGTGATGATGATGGCTGTTACGATGCTATTGAAGCTGGTTTTACACTTTCTACAGATACTAATAAACTAGGTCAAGTAAATGGAATAACGGATACTGCAAACGGTACAGTAATCGGTAACGATGGCTATACTGGCACAATGCCAGCTGTAATAGATGAGAATGATTCTAGTGCTTGTCCAGACAGCGACAATGACGGCATATACGATTACATAGATTTAGACGATGATAACGATGGTATTTTAGATACAGTCGAATGTCTAATTGATATTACATCAAACTTAATTGAACTAGATACTTCAGGACCTTCTTCAGATTCAGCTTATCCAAACTTTAAATCTTATGAGATTGCTAATGGCTTTGCAGCAGGACAGAGAACAGTATTCAACGGTACATTTTTGAAACAAGTCTATGAAGAACTGGGCGGTCGTAATTTTTTATTTATTGGAATTCCAAAAGATCCTATATATACTACTATAGTAAGGAGTGATTGGGAGGCCGCCAGGAATTTTCAGGGGCCATTTTATGCATTAGAAAGATATGATACCTTCTATGGCGGCAACCTTCAAACGGCAAATTTAAGAATCTGGCATTATTATGTTGATGAATATGGTAATCCTAAAAAATCATTTATAAGTGTAATACCATTAGATGATCTCCTAGACGTGGGGGTTTTCTTTGAAATCACTCCAGATGGTAACGAAATTAGAATAGGTATTAATAGTAGTGCTTATAATGCTCATGCCCTTACTACTGATAATATAAATACAACAACTTATGACAATTGGCAAGGACGAAAGTACTCAAGTGGTGATGCCGGTTTTGGAATAACATCAGCTAATATTAGGATAAGCCACACTGGACACGAGCTTTTTGATAAACATCAAGTTGATTGGCCACAAATTTATGGAGCATCGACAAGCTGTTCTAATGACCCTGACAATGACGGCATACCTAACTCTTTAGATACAGACAGTGATGGTGACGGTTGTTACGATGTAAATGAAGCCCGTTTTACAGCCTCTAAAGATTCTGATAAACTAGGACAAGTATATGGAACGGGAGTTGACGCAGACGGTAAAGTAATCGGTAGCGATGGCTATACCGGTACAACATCAGCCGTAACAAATGCTTCTAATACCAGTGCTTGTTTAGATACTGACAATGATGGCATCTACGATTACATAGATATAGATGATGATAACGATGGTATTTTAGATACTCTTGAAGGAAATGACGATTTTGATGGCGATGGCATACCCAACCATTTAGATTTAGACTCAGACAACGATGGTATTTTTGATCTTTTAGAGGCAGGTGGTGCAGACACAGATAACAATGGTATTGCAGACAACCTCGAAGATTTAGATGAAGACGGTTTGGTAGATATGTATGATGATAATTGTACGATAACAGCTAACAGCTCAACAAAGTACGCTACTGAGATACCAACTTCTTCCGAATTTCCAAACTATCATAATGCAATAGGAAATACGAATGACTATACGCAAGCTAATAAGTACACAAATGCATTTATCGTTTTTGGTTTTGATGATACCATAACTCATGACATAACGGTAACCATATATATGGCAAATGGCGATACTGCAGACCAAACTGTTAGAACAGATAGATCTGATCAAAATGGAGACTTACTCACAGGAGATTCTAATATGGGGGAAATTACAGTACCGGCAAACACGGGTATACAACCATACACCTTTACAAAAACACGACTGCCAAGTGAAAATACAGATTATATTAGAATAGAAACTGATAATGCAAAAAATTTAAAAATCTACCGCATAGAATATACACTATCAGGTCCAAGCTCAGTTGACTGCTCAGGTACAGGATTAATACCGATTAACACAACAGGGTCTGATAATGCAGATTTCTTAAATATAGACAGTGACGGTGATGGTTGTTACGATGCAAATGAAGCTGGTTTTACCGATGACAATAAAGACGGTATTGTTGATGGTACTCTAGATGCAGACGGAGAATTGGTGGTAGACACCAATGGTAAAGTTACCGGAAGTGATGGATACACCGGTACAAAATCAGCCGTAACCAATGCTTCTAATTCCAGCGTCTGTCTAGACACCGACAGTGATGGTATTTACGATACTATAGATATAGACGATGATAATGATGGTATTTTAGATACAGAAGAGTACGGTGCTGATATTCCTGAGGTTGCCTCAGGAGCCTCTTCTTCGTTGGAGATTGTTTCATACAATAATATTGGTAATGACACATTAATTGATCAAATTAGTGATGGTATAACTAACGATACTGATCAAAAAATTGCTTTAAGTAGCGATGATTCCCACATAATTGTTGATTTAAATGGAAGTGCAATAGACGGAAAAATTGCTAATGGTACAACGCTAAAAATATATGTCAACAAAAATAATGACAATGAAAAACAATTAAGAGTCGCACAATTATCTTCTAGTGCTGCCGATTTAGGAGGTGGAACGAATGCATATATCATTGATCAAAGTGATCTAAGTGTAATTGAAACAGTTTATCTGATAGAATATACCTTAGATTCAAATACAGAATTTCTTCAAATAGAAATGATAAATCGCGATGACGGAAATTTTAAGATTAAAGAAATTGTTGTTGGCGATCAAACCAATGTTGATATCGATACAGACAACGATGGCATAGAAAATAGATTAGACTTAGATAGTGATGGCGATGGTTGCCCAGATGCCATAGAAGCAGCTACACCTACCGTTCTAAAAAGTAGCGACGTAAGCGACACAGATGGTATCGTTGATAACACAGAAAATGCTGTTATTGATACAACCGCAGACCCTGTTGGAGACAATGGTTTGTCTAACAACATAAAAACTGCATTAGATAATGGTAATACCTTTATAGCGAGTAATTACACTACCTATGCTTTAGACAATGGTAAAAATGGCTGTGGTGTACCTATCATAACACAGATTTACAGAAATGGAATAGACAGAAGTATAGAAATAAGTAATAGTGCGCCTGACAAAATTATTGTACCGCATGCTTTAAATATTAATTTGTTTACAGATGGTAATACAGATGCAATAGAATCTTCAATCGGTCATAATTCTGAAGTATCTGAAGATGTTAAAGTTATTACAGTAAATTCCTCTGAAAATGATATTATTACTATTTCTAGAAGTGGAATGGCAGGTAGTAACATTCCTTGGGATACGAGAACAGATGTGGTAAATGGTTTGAATGACAAATCTGCCTATGTACGTAAAGACCAAATATTAGCTCCTAATGCTGAGTATGATTCCAATGAATGGATAGAATTTAAGAATGACAGTCTAAAAACAGATTTTAATAACTTTGAACGACACCCACACGATCCTTTGTTGTCAGAAATTACAAATTCTTCTATTGAGCGTAACACGCATTTAGGAAAGCATATTTTTGGCCCAACAACAAGAACCGCAGATAATACCTGGGACAACGGTGAACCAGATAGATCTAGAACTGTTATCATCAATGAGAACTATACACATAGTGGTAACACATTAAGTGCAGATAAATTAGAAATAAAAGGAAATAATATACTATCTGTAGAAAACCAATTATTATTGGTTACGAATGAAGTTAATATAGAAACTGGTGCAGAAATACGTTTGATAGGTACAAGTCAACTCATTCAAACACATGAAGGATACTGCAAAGGTAACTGGTAATGGTAAAATTTATATAGACCGAAATTCAGACATAGCAAGTGTATATCGATATAATTACATGTCGTCTCCTGTAACAACAGATTTGGCAGCAGATACCTATACAGTAGCAAGCGTATTTAAAGATGGTACAACACCTTTAGATGCTACTGCAACTGTTGGACAAGAAGCAGGTAATATTGCGAAAGACATATTATTTACCAGTAACCATGATGGTAGTATTGATGAAAATGGTAGAATTCTATTATCCACCCGTTGGATATATACTTTTGCAAGTGCTACAGGAAACATGTCTAATTGGATTCGAAAGGGAAAAGATGGTACAATACCAGCAACTGACGGTTTTATATTTAAAGGCCCTGGAGAAGCTCAAAACTATACCTTTACCGGAAGCCCGAACGACGGGGAATTGACAACAAATATTGGAGCCGAAAATTGGTACTTATTAGGAAACCCGTTTAGCTCTGCACTTAATGCACGAAAATTTATCCAAGATAATTTAAGTAGTATAGAAGGTACATTATATTTCTGGGATCATGTAGGTGAAAAAGATACTAATAAAGGTCATTATCAAAGTGGCTACATAGGCGGGTATGCAACAATAAACCTTTCTATGAGCACAGCAGCTTATCAAGAAGTATCCGAATACCATTATAAAACACCAGGAACTTATATACCTGTTGGACAAGGATTCTATGTGGGCGGCGATAGCGGTGATGGTGGAGCTATTAAATTTAACAACAGCCAAAGAGAATTTGTAGAAGAAGATGGCGGTACGAATTCTATCTTCTTTAAGTCTGGTAAGAAAAAAGAAAAAAACACAACCGCTAACGAACGTTACTACAATAGTTTGGCTACTCTAAAACTAGGAATGAATGCTCTAAACCAAGATGACGGTAAAACATACCACCGACAAATTGGCGTCTCTTTTAAAGAAAATAATTCTTTTGCATACGATAAAGGATATGATTCTGAAATGTTTGATACGGGGAAGACCGACTTTTATTGGAAATTTCCTAATCAAGAGAATCATTATATAATTGCTGGAGTGCAAGCATTTTCTAAAGATATAGAGTTGCCTATAGAAATTGTTGTAGAAAACACTACTGAGTTCTCTATAACGTTAGATGAAGTAAAAAATATTGATAGTAACATCTATATTAAAGATAAAGTAACGGGTATTTCTTATGAAATATTAGAAGAGAACGCTAGTTTTACTTTACAAAAGGGTACATACACAGATCGATTTGTATTGGCTTTTAAACCAAACACTGTGTTGTCTTTAGATACTGAAACGATCAATCTATACACAAATCTTTATGTAGATAATGAAAACCACCATTTAATAGTTACTAAAGATTACAACATAGACATTAAAAAAATAGAACTTTATACTATTTTAGGTAAAACCATAAGTACTTGGAAAATTGATGAGCATGCGGAATCGTACCTACTAGAATTACAACCGGGATTACCAGCAGGGGTTTATATTTCTAAAATAACCACCAATAAAGGGATTAACAATAAAAAAATTGTTATTGAATAAGCGATAACGTTAGGTTTTACTCATAAAAAAATCCCAAAGGTAAAAAAGCATACTTTTTTACCTTTGGGATTTCTATTGTTATGACCTAGAATTACAAAAACTCACACTTTTTAAATTGTCTTAATTGGTTGCTCTTTTTAATGAATTCGTTCTTTTACAATTTATTACGTATATTGAGTACGAGCTAATTAACCCTTTACGATGAAAAAAAACATAGGAATTTTACTTATTATTTTCATAACATCTTTAAATCTTCATGCTTCAAGAGGGTTTTTAAACTGCCTTAAAAATGATGTTGACCTAAAAAAATCAGTACTAATTTTTTACAGTCCAGATTGCCCCTATTGCACAAAAATGGAAAAAGAAATAGTTCAAAATGAAAAATTTCAAGAACTTATTAAATCCAAATACAACATACAAATCGTTAATATTAAAACCGATGCAGGAAAAAAAATAGCTGCACTCTATAAGATTCAAGCAGTGCCAACGATTGTAAATTACGACCAAACAAGTCTTGTCATAAAAAAAAGAAAAGGATTCGGCTCCATAAATAAGTTAAGCTCTTTTTTAAATCTAAATAGGCATGCCAAAACCAATATTGGTAATTTCAGTTTAAGTGTTTGTGGCGATGGCGTCTTAGATGCAGGTGCAGGTGAATCTTGTGATGACGGCAATACTACAAATGGTGACGGGTGCAGCAGCACGTGTGAATTAGAAAGTGTTTGTGGTAATGGAATTTTAGAGGGAAATGAAGTTTGTGACGATGGAAATACCACAGACGGTGACAATTGCAGCAGTACTTGTGATGCAGAAAATTTTTGTGGTGATGGAGTCCTTAATACAAGCGAAGCTTGTGATGACGGCAATACTACAAATGGTGACGGGTGTAGCAGCACGTGTGAATTAGAAAGTGTTTGTGGTAATGGAATTTTAGAGGGAAATGAAGTTTGTGACGATGGAAATACCATAGACGGCGACAATTGCAGCAGTACTTGTGATGCAGAAAATTTTTGTGGTGATGGAGTCCTTAATACAAGCGAAGCTTGTGATGACGGCAATACTACAAATGGTGACGGATGTAGCAGTACTTGTGAATTAGAAAGTGTTTGTGGTAATGGAATTTTAGAGGGAAATGAAGTTTGTGACGATGGAAATACCACAGACGGTGACAATTGTAGCAGTACTTGTGATGCAGAAAATTTTTGTGGTGATGGTGTCCTTAATACAAGCGAAGCTTGTGATGACGGTAATACTACAAATGGTGACGGATGTAGCAGTACTTGTGAATTAGAATCTCTCGCCATTAATGAATATGATATTGCATTTACTGAACTAAAATCATATCCAATTCCTTTTACAAATCAACTTACTGTTTCATTATACTTATTACACAATTCTGATGTTGAACTATTAGTTTATGACATTACAGGCAAACAAGTGCATGCAAAGACAATTGATAATGTGAGCTTTGGAAAAAATGAAATTGTTTTTGAAGACATTCAATTTCTACAATCAGGAAACTACCTTCTAAAAATTAATGTTACAAATCAATTAGGAACCTATTTTAAAGTATCTAACATTTTAAAAAAATAGTATTGATTTTTATGCAATGAGTAGTTTCGCTATTCCCAAAAAACGCTGCTCAGAAAATAGTACAAAAAAAACGCTCAAGTAAACTTGGCGTTTTTTTTGTATTGTATGTTTATGACCGAAACTTTTAAAAGTTTAAAATTATTCAAAATTTCAAAACAGTAATTAAGTTCTAAAAAAATTGATACTAAAATATATAAAGTTTAATTTGAATATTGAATTGAAATTGTTGATTCATAGCCTTCATAATCTTTCCTTATGATTTGTCTAGGATAGCCTTCTTGATTATAATCGTAACTAAACGAATCTGAAAAAGTCTCTCCTTGTGAATTAGTAAATGAAGCTGAAGTACAATTGTTATTCAAACTAAATATCTCAGAAGTAGTTAATTCTCCGCTTAAAAGTATATGAAAATTTAAACCCACCACATTTTTAAATGGACTCTTATAGTTATCATATTCTAATACTCGGGTATCTTCACCATCAGAATAACTAATTAAATTATCTTTATTATCAAATTGTAATGATATGGTGTTTTCATTGCTATTAGGGCTATTGTTGTCTTTATATGACTGGTTAAAAGTAACACTACCGTTTGCATTATAAGTAAAAGTACCCGTTTCAGTTTCATAAGAATCAGTATGTACCATTAATACTAGTCTGCCTTGCGAGTCATAAGAATAATTGACTTCTTCAGTTTTAGTTGGCTCCGAAGCGTTGTATGAAGTATAACCATCAATTCTTACAACCTTGTCATTCGTGTAAACAAAATAATATGTCGAGATATTACTGGATTGGTTATCAGATTGTGTTACACTTTCAAGCTTGTTTCCATCATAAGTATATACGTCAGAATATATATAATTTGAATTTTCAATATCTGTTGATAGTATACTTAAAACAAGTGGTGCATCATTAGAGTTGTCATCACCACCCGAATCGTTATCGTTGTAGGTGGAAGAATCATTGCCGGAACATCCCAGTAATAAAATAGCTGTGATTAAGAGTAGATTTTTCATTGATTTAAATTTAACATTGTAATATAAGAAATTATCCCCCAAAAAACAAAATATTTTTTTTGGGGGATAATTAGTGACTCCAGCAGGATTCAAACCTGCAACCCTCAGAGCCGAAATCTGATATTCTATTCAGTTGAACTATGGAGCCATTTGCATTCTTACGAATGCTATAATATTTTATCTATATTAAATTCTTTTTTACCAAACCAGAAATGGTTGCACCATCTGCTTGGCCGGCTAATTCTTTAGAAACCACCCCCATTACTTTACCCATGTCTTTCATGCCAGAAGCATCTAACCTTTTTATAACGGCCACAACCACTTCTTCCACTTTTTCTTCTGATAATGCTTCAGGTAAAAACTGTTCTAACACTGCTATTTCTGCTAATTCTGGCGCTGCTAAGTCTTCTCTATTTTGTTTGATAAAAATAGCCGCACTATCTTTTCTTTGCTTTACCTGTTTCTGGATGATTTTAGATTCTTGTTCTTCTGTTAATTCTTCTTGAGCACCCGATTCCGTTTTTGCCAATAAAAATGCAGATTTTACGGATCTTAAAGCTTGTAAAGCAACTTTATCTTTTGCTTTCATCGCTTCTTTCATCTTGTCCATTACCTGTTTTTGCAAACTCATTTTTTCTTATTTTAAATTAATTACTTCTTTACTTTTTTCAAGTATAATACATTTTTATTATAGTCTATAAATGCTTTTCCTTTTTGTAAAACATCAGCTCCAATAATACCATGCACCTCTTTTACATTGTGTTGTGTTAAAGCGTTATTTACATGCGATAAATCAAATAAAACTAAATCACCTTTTTTCGTTTTCCAAGCACCTATTTTTAAGTGGTTATCTTTAGAAAGTAGCGTTTCCATATCCGTAGCTCCTGCTCCAGCAGCTTTTGATTCACTTTCTTCTGTAGATAATTTAAAATAATCTATTAGATCTAACCCTACACAAGAGTTTGAAGCACCAGTATCTAAAATAAAACGTCCCTTTACATCATTAATTTTAGCCTTTAATTCTAAATGATTAGAGGCAATTTTCTTCAATTTTATTTTGATGTATTTATGTTGTTTTAAAATTTTCTCTAAACGTTTCATAAAATAATACCGTTGTAAAAATCAAAAATACAATTTATAAAATTTAGAAAACACTAACGATGTAAAATTTCTTTCAACTTATCTTGATAAATTTTAGCCTCTCTAATGTTATGGTGCGTGCCATCATCAATTTCTACATACTGGTTATAAACTGATGAATTTAATCTCAACAACTTTTTAGAATCCTTGTAAGAAGTAGTAAGGTCATTATTTCCATGAAAAATAGTAATTGGTGCAACTACTTTAGAGATGTCTTTATTGGTTCTAAATTGATACTTTAACAAAAAAGCGGGAGCCATTTTAGAGATATAGATTATTGCTTTTCTTAAATTATAAAAAGGAGCTTCTAAAACGAGTTCTTTTGGCTTGTTTAGAGCGGCTATTCGTGTTGCAAATGTAGCTCCTAAAGAAAAACCATAAACCACGATATATTCTTCCTTAAATCTCTTTTTTAAGTGGTTGTATACCAAACAAGCATCCTTGTACATTGCTTGCTCATTAAAATTACCAGTACTTTTGCCATAGTTTCTGTAATCAAACACCAAGACCTCGTAATTATATGCCAATAAATAAGAAACTCGATTTCCCCATCTTGTTAAATTCCCTTTATTACCATGGCAAAACAAAACAACTCCTTTTGGATTTGGCAACTTAAAATGAAGTGCATTAATTTCGTTGTTTGCGTCTGTTTTAATAAATACTTCTTCAAACGTATTCGCAAATTTGTATTGATAATCTCTGTCTAATTTCTTACCGTTTATGAAAATAAATTTCTCTTGAATAAAATACAGAATACCACTAATGACCGAAATAATACAAAGAAAAATAATAACATATAAAGTCCAGTTCATAAATGTATTTTAGTTTTTACGAAGCTATTAAAAATATAAGAAAATGAGCACAATAAAAAAACCGATACATTTCTGAATCGGTTTTTTAATATTCTTGTAATTTGAAGATTATCCTCCAAAGTCATCAAAACGAATGTTTTCATCTGCAAGACCAAAATCTTCTCCCATTTTTTGAACTGCATTGTTCATTAATGGAGGTCCACAGAAATACAATTCTAAATCTTCTGGTGATTCATGATGATTTAAGTAGTTCTCGATTACACAATTGTGAATAAACCCTACAAACCCATCTCCGGCTTCATCATTAATATCTGTTTTCTTTTTCCAATTATCTGCCTCTAAAGGATCAGACAATGCGATAAAGAATTTAAAGTTTGGAAAATCTTTTTCTAATGCTCTAAAGTGTTCAATATAAAACAATTCTGCTTTAGAACGTCCTCCATACCAATAAGTTACTTTTCTACCTGTTTTTAAAGTTCTGAATAAATGATACAAGTGAGAACGCATTGGCGCCATACCTGCTCCACCACCTACGTATAACATTTCTGAATCAGATTCATTAATGAAGAATTCTCCATAAGGTCCTGAAATTACACATTTATCACCTTTCTTTAAGTTAAATATATAGGAAGATGCTACTCCAGGATTTACATCCATCCATCCGCCTTTGGCTCTATCAAAAGGAGGTGTAGCAATACGTACATTTAACATAATCTCTCTTCCTTCAGCTGGGTAAGAAGCCATAGAATAGGCTCTTTCCACAGTTTCTGTATTCTTCATTACCAATGGTCTAAGCTTAAACTTATTCCATTCTGCTTCAAATTTTTCTGGTGTTTCGTGCTCTTCTGGATGTGCTGTAATATCCATGTCAGCAAAATTAACTTCACAAGGAGGAATTTCAATTTGGATATATCCACCTGCTTTGTACCCCATATCTTCTGGAATTTCAACTACAAATTCCTTGATAAATGAAGCTACATTATAATTTCTAACAACGGTTGCATCCCATTTCTTAATACCAAAAATTTCTTCTGGAATAGAAATATCCATGTCTTGCTTTACTTTAACCTGACAAGCTAAACGAATACCGTGTTTTAATTCTTTACGCGTAAAGTGAGGGGTTTCTGTAGGTAAAGCTTCTCCTCCACCTTCATTAACATGACACTCACATTGCACACAAGATCCACCACCACCACAAGCAGATGGTAAGAATATTTTTTCTGCACCTAGGGTTGTTAAAAGTGTACTACCTGAAGGCACTTCTATTTTCTTTTCTCCGTTAATTGTAATTGTAACTGGACCCGATGGAGATAGTTTTTGCTTTACAAATAATAATAATGTTACTAATATTAGTGTTACTAGTAAAAAAGCTGCGACTGTTGCAATTATGGTTCCGGTTGTACCTGCTGCTAATATCATTCTTGTTCTAGTTTATATTTGTGTTTTCAGCTACAATTTCTTTAGCTTCTTTTTTAAGATCTTCTTTAATAACCTTCGCTTCTACTTTTGGCTTCTCTTCCTTGGTTTCATCACCACCGGTTAACATACCACCAAAACTCATAAAACCAATTGCCATTAAACCTGTTATGATAAACGTAATTCCTAAGCCTCTTAATGCAGGCGGAACACTTGAATATCTAATTTTCTCACGAATTGCTGCAATTGCTAAAATTGCTAAAAACCACCCAATTCCAGAACCTATACCATAAGTTACAGATAATCCTAAGGTAGGAATTTCACGAGATTGCATAAATAAACTTCCACCTAAAATGGCACAGTTTACTGCAATTAACGGTAAGAAAATACCCAATGAATTGTATAATGAAGGTGAAAACTTCTCAACAATAATTTCTACCAATTGCACCATGGTTGCAATGGTTGCAATAAACATGATAAATGATAAGAAACTTAAATCATACTCCGCATATTCTGGACCTAACCAAACTAATGCACCTTCTTTTAATATATATTGATCTAACAACCAGTTTAAAGGTACAGTTACTGCCAATACAAAGATTACAGCAGCTCCTAAACCAACAGCAGTTGCTACTTTTTTAGATACAGCTAGGTAAGAACACATCCCTAAAAAGGTTGCGAAAACCATGTTGTCTATAAATATCGATTTGAAAAATAATTCTAAATGTTCCATATTTCTTAGTATTTAATTTTCAGTTTCAGTGTTCGATTTGCATTTCACTGCAAACGTAAACTGCTACTGCAAACTAATGTTAGTTTTCTTCTATTAATGATGTGTTTCTACTACGTTGTATCCAAATAATAATACCCACTACGATTAATGCCATTGGTGATAATAACATAAATCCGTTGTTTTCATATCCGATTGCATACAATCCTGTTTTTTCTATAGGATCTCCTAAAACTTTGAATCCTAACAAAGTACCAGAACCTAATAACTCTCTAAAGAAACCTACAGCTATTAGAATTACACCATAACCCACTGCGTTTCCAATTCCGTCTAGGAAAGATCTCCATGGTTTGTTTCCTAAAGCAAAAGCCTCGAAACGTCCCATAATAATACAGTTCGTAATAATTAATCCTACAAAAACAGAAAGTGTTTTACTTAGTTCGTATGCGAATGCTTTTAGCACCAAATCAACAATAATTACTAAAGTAGCAACTACGATTAGTTGTACAATAATTCTAATTTTTGATGGTATAATATTTCTCATTAACGAGATTACTACATTACCTAATCCTAATACAAACATTACCGAAACTGCCATTACAATTGAGGCTTTTAACTCTGCTGTAATTGCTAAAGCAGAACAAATACCTAATACTTGAATTGTAATTGGGTTATTATCCGCTAATGGGTCTGTAAGTAATGCTGCGTCTTTTTTTGATAAAAGTCCCATATATTATTTTTTTAATGATTTAAAATAAGGTACATATAATTTTAAATCAGATTTTATCATTGCAGAAACTCCATCGCCGGTAATTGTTGCACCCGCAATTGCATCTACTTCATAATCTGTTTTGTCGTCGTTCTTTGGGTCGTTATTCCCTTTAGCAACTGTAATTCCTTTAAAATCTCCAGCATCAGACATTAAGTGTTCTCCAGAAAAATCATCCATAAAGAAACGTTGTTTAATATTTGCTCCTAAACCAGGCGTTTCTCCTTTGTGATCAAAGTAAGCTCCTTGAACAATCATATCTTGATCCATTGCTACATAACCCCAAATCGCATCCCAAAGACCTTTTCCTCTAATTGGTGCAACATAAAATGTTTGACCATCTTTTTCACCAACAAATAAAGGTAATTTTCTTTCTTTACCTGCCTTAGCATTTGCTTGTTGTTTTTTTACATCAATTAAATACGCTTCATTATCTTCAGTAATTTTATCACCTTGAATAATAATCTGTTTTTTGATATATTTTACAAATTCATCTCCTGCAATATCTGTAGAAACAAAGTTTGCACTCGATTCATCATTTTCATTTACGCCCATGGCATAAAGGATGTTTTGCTGCTTTTCTATTCTCTTGTTTTCGTCAATATTTGGTTTTAAAGACGATGCAAAGAATGCCAATACAGAACCAACAAGTAACACCATAATTACGGCGAAAATCATTGTATAACTATTACTATCTGTTTTCTTACTCATAATTAGGCAACTTTAACTTTAGTACGTTTTAATCTTTTCTTTACGTTTCCTTGCACAACATAATGGTCTATGGTTGGAGCAAAAACGTTCATTAACAGAATTGCTAAAAATACACCTTCTGGATATGCTGGATTGAATACACGAATCATAATTGAAATAAAACCAATTAAGAAACCATAAATCCATTTTCCTTTATTTGTTTGAGATGCTGTTACAGGATCTGTAGCCATATAAACTGCTCCGAATGCCAAACCACCAATCATTAAGTGTTCCCACCAATCAGTATTCATTAAACCATAGAATTTACTAGATTCAGAAATAACTCCTGTATCTATAATTCCATAATTAAAAATCATTCCCATCACTGCGGCTCCTATAAAAGTAGAGAGAATAATTCTCCAACTTCCAATTTTTGTAAAGATTAAGAATGCTGCTCCTAAAAGGATTAATAGTGTTGATGTTTCTCCTACCGAACCTGGTATGAAACCCATAAACTTATCCCAATTAGAATAAATCACTTCCTGATTTTGAGCATAACTACCTAGAATCGTTTCACCAGAAATTGCATCTGCTGTTCCTACTCTATTTACGGCATCGTGCACCCAAACTTTATCTCCAGACATCCATGTTGGATATGCAAAGAATAAAAATGCTCTAATTGTTAATGCAGGATTTAAAATATTCATTCCTGTTCCTCCAAAAACTTCTTTCCCAATAACAACTCCAAAAATTACTGCTACTGCTAACATCCATAACGGAGTATCAACAGGAACAATTAATGGAACTAACATACCTGTTACTAAATATCCTTCTTCTACTTCGTGCCCTTTGATAACTGCGAAAATAAATTCGACGATAAGACCCACTGCATAAGAAACGATTACTAGTGGCAATACTTTAATGATTCCGATCCAAAGGTTATCAAACGTAAAAAAGTTTGCTAAAACATCTGTTCTTAAAGAACCATCTATTGCTGCGTAATGTTGATAACCTGCATTGAACATTCCAAAAATTAAGCAAGGAATTAAAGCCATTATTACAATATTCATTGTACGCTTTAAATCGTCTGCTCCTTTAATATGAGTTCCTGCGTGAGTTACCTCATTTGGTAAATATAAAAAGGTATGGATTGCATTAAATGCAGGTGCCATTTTAGTTCCTCTATATTTCTCTTTTAAATTATGTAAGTTTTGTTTTAAGCCCATAACCTTATCCTAATTCTTCTCTCATTAAATCTAAACCTTCTCTAACAACCTTCTGATGAGGTTGCTTAGACACACAAATAAATTCTGTTAGTGCAAAATCTTCTGGAGCTACTTCATAAGCTCCTAAAGCTTCCATTTCATCTAAATCTTTATACATAAATGCTTTTAACAATTGCATTGGATAAATATCTAAAGGAAATACTTGTTCAAAAGCACCTGTTACAACAAATGCTCTATGTTCACCGTTTGTATTGGTGTTTAAATCGTATTTTTTATTTGGTGTTAACCAAGAAAAAGTCAATGCTCTCGAAGCTGAAATTTTATTGAAAATTGGTTTATTCCATCCAAAAAACTCATAATCATCTCCTTCTGGAATTGCAGTTATTTGGTTATCGTAGTACCCTATAAAACCATCTTCTTTAACATGCGTTCCTGATAAAACATTACCACTAATGATTCTTGTATTATCATTTTCTAAATTATCAGCAACAATATCTGCAATACTTGCTCCTGCAATTGCAGTTACATATTGTGGTTTGCTAAACTTAGAACCTGTTAAAGCAATTGTTCTTTTGGCATTGTACTTACCTGTTAAAAACAACTCTCCGATAATGACTAAATCTTGTGGCGTAATCACCCAAACAACCTCTCCTTTGTTAATAGGATCTATGTTTGCTATTTGAGTACTTACATTCCCCGAGGGATGTGGTCCTGAAACTCTATGAATTTCTGCATCGTTTAAATTTGCCAAAGGAGAATTAGACTTTGCTCCTACAGAAACGTGAACTTTACCTTCAGTAAGTTTAGAGATTGCCGTGATTGCAGCTTGTAATTCTGCTTCTTTACCCGCTAAAGTAAAATCTAAATCTGCCGCTAGTGGTGCACTTGCGTATGCAGAAACAAAAATTGCTTTTGGTGCTTGGTTTGGATTTGCAATAACATCGTAAGGACGCTGTTTTACAAATGGCCAACAACCTGAGGTAAACAAATGAGTCTTCACTTCTTCCGCAGACATTTTTGCCGCATCTTTAGTGCCAAAATCTTTATGTTCTTGTGCTGTATCTGCCGCAATTTTTATTGCTAATACTTTTCTTCTTGCTCCACGAACTACCTCTACAACTTTACCAGAAACCGGGCTTGAAAATAAAATGCGTTCATCACTTTTTGAATAAAAAAGTGTTTCTCCTGCTTTTACTTCTGTGCCTTCTTTTGCGATAAGTTTGGTCGTAATTCCGTGAAATTCTTCTGGCTTAACTGCATAAACTTTACTTAAAGAAATTTCTTTAGTTGTTTTTTCTGCAGCGCCAACAAGCTTAATGTCTAAGCCTTTTTTAATACGAATGTCTTTTGACATAGTAAATTGGGAATTGTTAGTTATCTTAAAAAATCATGCAAATTTAGGGATTTTGGCAAATATCACTGATATATTTTAACTTTTATCTTAGCTAAAATTGATTATTTATAACAGTTCTAAATAATTGCTGAAATGATAATACTCAACCCACCTATTTTGTTTAACAAAAAGTATTTACGTTGTAAAAATCATAAGTAATGTAATTCAAAATATAAGTAAAAAAACAACATCCTTTAAAACACAATAACCCTCATACTTGTATTTAAAACGACATCCTATTTACCTCTTTTTAAAAGTCATAAAAAAGGAACGGTATTTGCACATTCTGTTACATGTTAAAAAGTAGTATTTTTACAAAGCACAAAACTGAAACATGTCTCAAAAACTAATTCTCCTTTTTCTATTTCTAGCAACCAGCCTCAATTCGCAAAACATAAAATCTATTCAACTAAGGCCTTTACAAGAAAATAATTTTTCTAGTATTGTTCCTCTAGGCACTCAATTAGAACTATCCTTTGATGACTTAGATGCTGATAGCAAAGAATATCAATATAAGATTGAGCACATGACGCACGATTGGCAATCTAGTAGATTATCCTCAAGTCAATTTATAGATGGATTTGACCAAAACACTATTTTAGACGTCAACAATTCATTTAATACATTTCAAAATTACACGCATTATTCCGTTAAAATTCCTAATATAAATACCGTCATTACTAAAAGTGGCAACTATCTTTTATCTGTTTTAAACTATGATGACGAAGTTATTTTTACAAGACGTTTTGTATTATATGAAAGCAAAACAACAATTGGGGTAAGCGTTGAAAGAAGTAGAAATACCAAAACACTAAATACGCAACAAACGATTCAGTTTTCTGTAAACCATCCCAATATTAGAGTGAACAATCCTCGTCAAGAAATAAATGTAGTTGTCTTAAAAAATAAGAATTGGAATGAAATGATAAGCGAATTACAACCTACGTTTTTCAAACCAAACCAATTACTTTATACCTACACAAACAAAACTAATTTTTGGGGAGGAAATGAATATTTGAACTTCGACAATAAGTATATTAGAAACAGTAGTTTAAATGTGGTAAGAGTTGTAAGAAAAGACATCTTTCATCATTATGTATACCCTTACACCTATAAGGAGGCAAAAAAATACACTTACAACCCAGATATTAATGGGCAATTTGTTATTAGAACTCTAGAGGCCAACGATTCTAAAACCGAAGCAGATTACGCCATGATGCATTTTTCACTTCTTACTGACGAACCTTTTCTAGATAAAGAAGTTTTTGTTTATGGAGCTTTTAATGATTTTAATATTACAAATGAAAACAAAATGCAATATGATGCCAAAGAAAAAAGCTACAAGTTAAATATTCGACTAAAACAAGGGTTTTACAATTATACATTTGCTACGCAACAGTCTGATGGAAGTGTAAACACCCATGACATTAATGGCTCTTTTTATGAAACCGAAAACGAGTACACTGTGATTGTTTATTACAAGCCTTTTGGTAGTTTCTATGAACGGGTAGTTGGTATTGGAACTGGTTTTTTTAATCAGTTAAAATAATTTGTAATTAATAGTCAAAAAAGTTACATTTACCCTACATGATCAATCAGATTACAAAAGGGATAAAAATTTCTGTGGAAACGAAATACAATGGTACAAGTTCTAGAAACTATAAAACGTATCATATTTTTGAATATGCAATTACCATAGAAAACAAATCTTTAGAAACCGTAAAACTAACCGATCGACTTTGGAAGATCTTTGACTCTCTTAATACCTTACAAATTGTGAGCGGGTCAGGTGTTGTTGGACAAACACCAACTTTAAAACCAAACGATTTGTATACCTATAGTTCTGGCTGCTTTTTAGAATCTAACATAGGCGCTATGAAAGGTTTTTACACGATGATTAACATGAAAACTTTTGAACAATTTAAAGTAACCATACCTACTTTTCAACTAACAAACCCAACGACATTAAACTAAGAAAATCAAAAAATAAAGTAGCCGTAGTAAAAAATATTGAATGTTTGAATTGTGGACACCCCTTTAGTGGGCAAGAAAAATTCTGCCCAGAGTGCGGCCAAGCCAACAAAGGAAACATTACTTTTAAAAGTTTTATTCACGAAATTTTTAATGGTTTTTTCAGTTTTGATGCCAAATTCTGGAACACAATAATTCCGCTTTTAATAAAACCTGGTAAAGTTTCTAAGGATTATATGCAGGGTAAAAGACATCGCTACTCAAATCCTTTTCGCTTTTATTTAACCGTTTCTATACTTTTCTTTTTAATCTTAGGAATGTCTAAAAACATTGATAAATTTAAAGAACTTCAAAACGGCACTGTACAAAAAGAATCGAATATCATTTCATTTGAAAATGATGCTCCAAAGAAAAATGTGGATATAGATTCGCTAAAAAACGCGGTGAACAAAGAACTTAAAAGCGTTTGGATTCCATTAGATTCTGCAAAAAGAAAAAAAATTGTAAATCAAGTTGCTAGAAATGCCCAAGATTCGACAAAGACGATCAGTAAGAATCAAATTGATTTTGAAGGTCTAGAAATTAATAAGTACCTAAAATTTCAAAAAAAATATCCTAAACTGAATATAGATGAAAGTTTAGACAGCCTTCAAAAAGAAAAAACTTTTTTTAATCGGTTTATATACAGCAGAGCAAAAGTGATTAATTCTCTGATTACTGAAGGAAAAAGCCAAGAACAATTCAAGAATAAATTGCTTTCTTCTAGTTCCATCGCATTGTTTGTATTTTTGCCCCTATTTACACTATTTTTAAAATTATTATATTTCAAGAGAAAATACTCGTACGTAGACCATCTGGTTTTTGTTTTTCATACCCAAACCGTATTTTTTATGCTTTTAGCTATTTACTTTGTAGTAAAACTCTTTGGATTTTCGCCAACATTATGGGTATTCACCGTCTTATTTTTACTGTATCTTTTCTTGGCAATGCGTGAATTTTACCAACAAGATTATTTTAAAACTTTTATAAAATTTATACTCCTAAACTTTACCTATTTTTTAATTTCTATTTTCGGTATTGTTATTGTTGGCTTAGTCTCTTTTGCATTGTTTTAGATGTTCTTAAATCTAAATATGTTATTTCTAGAGTTGCAGCTATTTTTTTGACCGAAGTTATACTTACAGTTTCTACAAAAGCTCTTTTCATTTTAGGTGAAATTTCTCTATTACCTAAACTTTCGTTTTGATGAAAATCAATAATTTTTTCTTGCTGAAAGGAATCATTTTCTGCCAGCCAATCAGAAAACCATTCTTTTCTTAAAGCTTTCATTTCTTCATTATACAAGGGAGATGAAGACCAAATACGAGGCTCTTCTGCTAGTTTTGTAAGGTGTTTTTTCTCACCATCCCAAACCAATTCATATGCTTCTAATTGCAAATGATAATCAACCAAAATTAACGTAAACGGTTCTATATCTAAAAAATTAAAGTTATTGATATAGGCAACCCCATTATCTGCAGAAAGTATATTTTTTACAATAATACCTCTACTCATTTTATAATAATGATTTCTTTTATGATTTGTAAATCCACCATTTAGCAAACAGGCCAATCTGTTTTTAGAACTTGTGCCTATCCAAGTTCCTCCTGCTAAAGCATCTTTAGGATATGTTAATTCTACACCATTTTCTTCATAGGTTTTTAAGGGTATCGTTTTTCTTAGTGGTGTTTCATCACGATTAGATGTTAATATAAAATTATTATTACCCAAAGGAAGATAGGTTACTGTACACATATAGAAATTGTATTAATTATCATAAATTTCAAAAAACGATAGCGATTATTAAATTTACCGCAATAAAAGACATGAAAAATCCACTAAATTTATTGAAACAAAAATTGTAACTTTGAAGGTCAAAATTAATCGATAAATTCTAAAAAACATACAATATGGCAAGAGGATTTTTTAATGTTCCAAAAGCAGTAAATGAACCCGTAAAAGGATATGCTCCCGGTTCTCCAGAAAGAGCAGAATTATTAGCAACCTATAAAACAATGTTTAACAGCCATATTGATGTGCCAATGCATATTAATGGCGAAGAAGTTAGAACAGGAAATACAAAGAATATTACACCTCCTCACGACCACAAACATATTGTTGGGCAATATCATATAGCAGATAAAACGCATGTAGATACTGCAATTTCTACTGCCTTAGCGGCTAGAAAAGCTTGGTCTAGCACAAGTTGGATGGAAAGAGCTTCTATTTTCTTAAAGGCTGCTGAATTATTAGCAGGACCATACAGAGCTAAAATGAACGCAGCAACTATGATTGCACAATCTAAAAATGTATATCAAGCAGAAATTGATGCTGCCTGTGAAATGATTGATTTCTTTCGCTTTAACGTAGAATATATGACTGATATATTTAAAGATCAGCCAACATCTTCTCCAGGCGTTTGGAACAGAGTTGAATACCGACCATTAGAGGGCTTTGTGTATGCAATTTCTCCTTTTAACTTTACATCTATTGCAGCAAACTTACCAGCATCAGCAGCTTTAATGGGTAATGTTGTTGTCTGGAAACCTTCTGATCATCAAGCTTATTCTGCACAAGTAATTGTAGATTTATTTAAAGAAGCTGGTTTACCAGATGGTGTAATTAATGTTGTGTATGGAGATCCTGTTATGATTTCTGATACTGTATTAGCTTCTCCAGACTTTTCTGGATTGCATTTTACAGGTTCTACGCATGTTTTTAAAGAATTGTGGAAACAAATAGGAAACAATATTCACACGTATAAAACATACCCGAGAATTGTTGGAGAAACTGGTGGAAAAGATTTTATCTGGGTACACAATTCATCTAATCCCTTGCAAGTAGCTACTGCAATGACAAGAGGTGCTTTTGAATACCAAGGACAAAAATGTTCTGCTGCTTCACGTTCTTATGTTCCTGCATCACTTTGGCCGGAAATTAAGAAACATTTAATTGCACAAACTAGCGAGTTAAAAATGGGATCGCCAGAAGATACTTCAAACTTTATAAACGCCGTCATTCATGAAGGTTCTTTTGATAAAATTGCAAGTTATATTGATGCTGCGAAGACAGATAAAGATGCAGAAATAATTATTGGAGGAAACCACGACAAATCTGTTGGTTATTTTATTGAGCCAACTGTAATTGTAAGCACTTCTCCAAAATATGCTACGATGTGTACAGAGTTATTTGGCCCTGTATTGACAGTTTACATCTACGAAGATGCTGAATGGGAAGCATCGTTAAAATTAGTTGACGAAACCTCTGAATATGGATTAACAGGGGCTATTTTTTCGAAAGACAGATACATTGTTGAAAAAGCGTCAAAAGCATTAGAAAATGCAGCAGGAAATTTTTACATTAATGATAAACCATCGGGGGCAGTTGTTGGTCAACAACCATTTGGAGGAGCAAGAGCCTCCGGAACAAACGACAAAGCAGGTTCTGCTCAAAACTTATTGCGTTGGACCTCTGTTAGATTGATAAAAGAAACATTGGTATCTCCAACAGATTATAAATATCCTTTTTTAGGATAACCTTAAAGATCGTTTTACAAAAAAAGCCTCATCAAATTTGATGAGGCTTTTCTATTTTGAATAATTCTTATTTTATCATTAGTTTTCTCGTTGTTTGTTTGTTTCCATTTGAAACTTTCAACAAATACAAACCTGCAGAGGCTTTGTCAAAAATCATTTTTTTAGAAAAATCAGTCATTGTATTGTAATATTTTTTCTCATCAATCAATCTTCCTCTAATATCAAATAATTCAACGGAAACTTCATCGGTATTTATTACCTTGAAATTTAAGGTAAATTCTCCTTTTGTTGGGTTTGGAAACAAATTAAACCTATCGAAAGTAACATCATTTATAGCTGCCGTATTATCAACAATAACTGTATAATCTTCCGTTTCACCCCATTCTGTTAAGTGATCAGAATTACACGAACCACTACCAAATCCATCATCTGGATCATCGTACTCAATAATAACTCTCATCGTTGTAGCACCAAGAACAGCTGTCTCCGGAACAGATATTGTAAAAAACTTTGTACCCACATCGGATAAAACAGTACCTAGAGCATACCTTTCTGTTGCTTGATCAAAAATATAGTCTTGATTCCAATCGATAAATACATAACAATGATCTTGATATCCTCCCGTATCTAACGTAACACTAATTTGATGAGATTCACCTCTTTCTACTATGGTATTTATGCTTGTAAAATCTTCATACCCGTCTGTAGTGTCGTTTTCGGAGTTATTATCAATCGTATTAAAAGTTACATTGGTGATATGTTCTGAACCTCCTATTTCATCTGTAAAAGTTGAAGCACAATAAGATGGTGTTAACGTTGTAAAACTAAATGTATTCGAATAAGAACCCTCTCCACAATTGTTTTTAGGCTTTACCCTCCAATAATAAATTGTATTACCTAAAACACCATTTACATTAAATGAATTCGTTGTAACATTTTCATCACTTACAAGCAAAGTAAAATTATTATCTGAAGCTACTTGTACATCATAAGAGACGGCGTTAGTATCTGCTTCCCATTTTAATTCTTCTGACAAACCAACATCTACAGCGCCATCTATTGGCGATGTTAATGCTAACAAATTGAAATTAGCTGTTGTTAAATTTAAATCAACATCGATCTCTTGACTGACAGTTGTTGCGTCTGCTTTAATATTAATTGTATAGTTTTGGGGGGTTAATCCATCTAAATTAGAAACCTCCATTACTACATTACCATTACTGTTTATTGAATTTGGTGTAAAAAGAATGCCAGCCCCTGTAGGTTGCCCTGTTGATGTAAACGTTACAGGTTCAGTAAAACCATTTAAAAAATCAATTTGCAAAACATAACTTACACTTTGATTTCCCGTATTACATGCAGATTGCATTCCACTTGTATTGCTTAATAAAAATGTTGGATCTAAAGAATTTATTATAAAATTTGTTGAATTTACATTATAAAAAATATTGTCTACTGCTTCTACCATTATTCTTGCAGAATTGGTCACGCTATTTGGAATAACAATATCCTCTGTTCCATCATTTGGCGTATTCGCTTTTATCATTATCGGAAACGTTAAACCTCCATCAATAGATAATTTAATGTTTACATTTAAACAATTTATCGGCGCAACATCTGTTGTTCCTTTTGTCCATGTAATTGTTTGAGTAGTACCTACTGGCCAAGTGACTGAAGAATTTGGAGCAGAAACAGTAAAAGCATCCACATTTTCTATAGAAACTTTCATATCATCTCTCCCTGTATTTCCACCACCCGCATTGTTATCTCTAACCAAAAAAGAAAAATTTAAATCTCTTACTACAGATGGTAACACCTCCCATGTTGATGATGTATTGCCGGCAACAACTGAAGCTAACTCTGGCATATATCTATTTGGAGAGGTATTAGATGGCAATGATCTAAATAATGGACCACTGCTATTTGTTGATGATGGGGGCATGGATGCAATTTCATTATCTAACTGTTCCCAATTATAAGTTAAACTAGAATTGCCTTCATTATCTGTTGCTATACCTTTTAATACAAAAGGAGTAGATTTTGGTATGCTATAATCAGACCCAGCATTTGCGCTTGGTTTAGTGTTATTAGTATTGGAAATTACTGCACAACTAGCAGATGATTCTATAGTATTTTCCATTTCTGCAATATTTACCGCATGAAAATAATCATCGCTTTGACTTTGTACATTTGGAGAACAAATACCAGCATAACCCATAATTGTAGACGCACTTCCAGGCTCTATAGCTGTAGCATTGTTTCTATTGCAATCATTGTTTTGAGTATGATTTGCTCCAAATTGATGCCCCATCTCATGTGCAACATAATCTATATCATAAGCATCTCCGGTAGGCTCTCCTCTTCCTGTAACTCCTCTTGCTTTCTGTCCTGAAATACAAACGACTCCTCCACCCGCTAAACCATCTCCTCCAATACTAAAAAGATGTCCGATATCATAATTATCATTTTCAATCTGACTGTCACAAATAGATTGTACCTCATTAATCATTAAACTTGGACTACCATCCGTAATATTATCTGTATCAGGATTTAAAAAAATAAGTTTATCATTATCTCCCACAATAATCATTCTAACAGCTAAATCTCTCTCAAAAACACCGTTAACTCTAGTCATAGTTGTGTTCATTGCAGATAAAACAGCCGCTTTTTTTACCTCATCGGTAGCAGAAGCAGGAATGTTTTGATTTGTTAAATGAAACTGTGCATACTCACCACTACAAACTAATGCTAAACGAAATGTTCTTAATTTTCCTTCGTCTGTACTTACCCTTGCTTTTCCCTGAGCAATAATTTTCCTTGAGGAATCTTCTACATGACAAGTAAACCCATCTTTATTTGTTTCTAAATCACTGCGATTATAAGCTATTAACGTTTTATTATCTTTTGTATACGGATCTATATATAATGTTTCCTCTTTACCTGAAAATATAACTGCATGAAAACCATCTGTACCAAAACTAATTTTTGCAACTGCCGTTGGATCATCAACCCCTTGAGCAGCATATGATTTAATATTTGAAAATTTTTCTGACAACTTCGTTTCAAAATTTGAAACTTCTCTAATAACAAAATCTGAGAACCCTCCTTTAGGATTTGGTAATTTCAATGTTTTTGTTTCATTCTTAGATTTTGTTTTTAAGAATGCTTTAAAATCATTTTCTTTAATTGAAATTAGTTGAAATTTAGACGGTACATTTTGCTTTTTGTAAATGCGACTCTTTTTAATTGCGTTATTACTTTTGTTAATATTCTTTAGAAAATTTTGCGCACTCATTTCATGAAACGAGTGGAAAAAAGCTGTGAAAAGAAGTAAACAAAGGAATTTAATTTTCATGAAATAGTTTTTAAAATAGCAATATTTGTAACCCCCAAAGATAATGAAATAATTATCTTTGCAATCGAAATTATGAATAGAAACGTACTACTAAAAGACTTAACTGTAAAAGATTACAAAGATACTTGGGACTATCAAACTAAATTATTACAAGAAATTGTAAATACAAAGATTGATAATCGAAGAAATGACATCAAAAAAGATACCGAGAATTATTTTTTATTTGTAGAGCATCCTCATGTGTATACTCTGGGTAAAAGTGGTGATTTAAGCAACTTGCTACTCAATGAAAAACAGTTGGCTGAAAAAGGCGCTACTTTTTATAAAATAAATCGCGGTGGAGATATCACGTATCATGGACCTGGGCAAATTGTTGGATATCCAATTTTAGATTTAGAAAATTTCTTTACAGATATTCATAAATACTTAAGGTTTTTAGAAGAAGTTATTATTTTAACGATTGCTGAATATGGTATAAAAGGAACAAGAAGCGATGGAGAAACAGGAGTTTGGTTAGATGCAGGTACACCATTTGCTCGTAAAATTTGTGCCATGGGAATTCGATCTTCACGATGGGTAACAATGCATGGTTTTGCATTGAATGCAAATGTAAACCTTGGTTATTTTGACAATATTATTCCTTGTGGAATTAAAGGTAAAGCAGTTACCTCTATGGAAGCTGAATTAGGACAGAAAGTAAATATGGAAGAAGTAAAATCTAAAATTTTAAAACATTTTAAAGAACTTTTTGAAGTTGAAAGTTTTATAAATTCTTAAAATAAAATCCCACTTAACAGTAACTTAAATAGGATTGTTTATTATTGATAACGCAAAAACACCTTTTATTTCTCTTCGTTAAAATAAACTTTATAGTATTTCATTTTCATCTCTTCATCATACCCTCTTTCTAAGTATTCTGATGCCGCCTCTGGCGCCTCTACATCTAACTTTATACTAATATTAGTATCTAACTTAATTTCTGTTTTAAGCTTATTTTTCTCCTTCTTTAAAACAACTCCGGAAACATCAAAATTATTTCTAATTAGCACATCGTTTAACGTTTCGAAGTGTTTTTTGTACTCATCAAACTTTTCTTTATGCTTTTCTTCTTCAAAAACTTCTTCTTTAAAAGTAGCATAATCTACAGCTTCATTTTCTTTAAAGTAATCTACTGTATTTGCTAAGAAGTTTCCTTGTTCATGCATTCCTAATTCTGGCTTAATCACTTCTTCAGAAAATTCTTTACACATTTCTAAATAGTTTTTTGTGTGAGAATTATAATCGTCTGCTAATTTTACCGCTAAGAAATCTTTAATCCAATATTGTGCATCATAATTGTTATTGTCTACAGATAATACAACAGTGCCTTCCGTATCTGAAGTGTTCAAAATTAAACAACCTTTATCAATTCTTTTGGTAGAAATTCCTTTTTGAACAACTACATCAAAACTGTCATTATCATCTAAATAAGATTGAAAAAAATCGACCTTATTTTCAATTTTAAAAATACCAACAGCCTCTGTTAATACATCTTTATATTCTATACCTTCTATATAAACGACAAGTACATCGCCTGTTTTTATTTGTGCTGAATTAGATTGTTCATACAAATGATTTACCATATTCTTAGAATATTCGATAAAAGAACTTTCTTCTTTAAACACCTCTGAAGCATAGTTATTTAGTTCGTTTAAACGAACATCTGCATGATGAGAAAATCGGTAGCTTTGCGTTAAACCACCAAAAGGTTTCATTAAAAAACTCTTCATTAAATCGTAGCTTTCTTGATCGAAACGAATTAATTCTTCAGAAAAAACATTGTGTCCGCTATTAAATTTATTTGCGACTTTATGTAAGATACATTTGGTAATTTCTGCTTTGGTTTTTTTTATCATCACTTAGAATTTTGGAGCGTAAAAATAGTTGAACTTTTTAAATAAATGTATGCCTTTCTAAAATTAAAACATTGAAATATTTTTGATCAGTTTAGCCCTGATTGAAATGGCATCCTTTTTTCTTTTCCTGACAAAAGATATCATGGAAAGCAGGAAATAGTTTCTAAAAAATATTTTATAAATCTAACTTTGTTTGTTCTGGCAATAGTTTAAACGTTTTTCTATGATATTTGGTTACACCAAATTCTCTAATTCCGTTTCTGTGTTCTTTTGTAGGATATCCTTTATTTTTAGCCCAATTATACATGGGGAATTCTTGGTGAATCTTTGCCATATATTCATCTCTGTAGGTTTTTGCTAAAACAGAAGCCGCTGCAATACTTAGATATTTCGCATCGCCTTTTACAATAGTTTCGTGTGGAATATTGTTATAATTTCTAAACTTATTTCCATCAACAATTATATATTCTGGTTGGGTTTTTAGCATTTCGATAGCACGATGCATCGCTGTAATTGAGGCTTGTAACACATTAATTTTATCTACTTCTTCTTGCCAAACAAAAGAAACACCAAAAGCAATGGCGTGTTCTTCTATAAAAGGACGTAATTCTTCTCGCTTTTTTTCTGATAATTGCTTAGAATCATTTAAAAAAGGATGTGTAAAGTGTTTGGGTAAAATAACCGCTGCCGCCACAACAGGTCCACAAAGACAACCTCTACCCGCTTCGTCCGTACCCGCCTCTAAAGAAAAACCACTATAATTTGATGCTAACATCTAACAAATTAACAATTTTCATGATAATTATTAGTGATTATTTTCGTTTAATTATTTTACATTTGTCGTTGCAGAGACAATCTATGAACAAATCATTACTTTTATTTTCAATTCTTATTTTTTTAAGTGGAAACGTACTGTTTTCGCAAGTGTTTGATAAACCAGTTCGTAAAAAATCTCTTGAAACTCTTGAAAAAACTCCTTTTTCAATGCAAAACGATTCACTTAATAATTCTGGAGAAATTTCTGTGACGTTATCAGGAAAAACAAAATATACTGATTACAAAATTATTTCTCACAACAGAGATACTACGTACATCGATACTACATTAACCATCCAAAAAGACTATAAATTCAACTATTTAAGAACCGATAATTTTGAATTATTAGGTTTCCATAATCAAGGGCAGACTTTTACAAATTTAGGATATGATTTTAGTAATTTAAAGCTATTCCCAGATATTGGTTTTACTGCAAAACAATTTAGTTATTTAGATATTGATGAAATAAAGTATTACGAAGTTCCCACACCAACCACAGAAATCACATACAGAACCGGTTTACAACAAGGGCAAGTTTTAGACGCTATTTTTACTTTGAATTTTTCAAAAAGATTAAACGTTTCCTTATCTTACAAAGGGATTCGCTCTTTAGGAGCGTATAGAAGATCTTTGGCAAGTAATGGTAACTTTAGAGGTGCTTTTCATTATAGAACAAAAAATAATCGATATGCAATGCGTGGGCATATAACTTCTCAAGATTTCTTTAACGAAGAAAGTGGTGGGCTACCACAAGTGGAAATTGATAAGTTTGAAAGCAATGATGATAATTACACTACACGAGCTCGATTAGATGTTAATTTAAATGACGCTGAAAATCAGTTTAATAGTAAAAGAATTTATTTAGACCATAGTTATAAACTAGTGGCGGTTAAAGACACTACAAATAATAAGGACTTTAGTAATTTAAAATTTGGACATATTTTCACGAATGAAACGAAAGAATATCGTTTTATTCAAACCACAACGACTACCGCTATTTTTGGAGATGAAAATTCAGCGAATGCACGCAATGAAATAGCTAAAACCACAATTACAAATAACGAGTTAAACTTAGAATTTAATTCTAAATATGTATTAGGTCAGTTTAAAGCTAAAATAAATTTAACCAATTATTCTCACGGTTATGATAGTATTTTAAACAGTAATAGTAACATCTCTAAAATAAAATTAGAAGGAAATGCTATTTCTGTTGGAGCAGATTGGAATGCTAAAATCAAGAATTTTCAATTGAACGCCACGGGAAATATTTCTCCTGGCACTGGCAGATTATCTGGTAATTTTCTCAAAGGTGAAGCACTCTATAAAAAAGATAGTCTTTTTGCTTTAAAAGGAAGCTTACTGATTAGTTCTAAATCGCCAAACTTCAACACTTTATTACATCAAAGCAAGTATGATGATTACAATTGGCAAAATAATTTTAATGCTGTAAATACAAGAAATTTAGGTTTTGATTTTTCTTCTAAATGGATAAATGCTTCTCTTAATTTTACGAACATAGATAACTATACCTACTTTAACGAAAATAATAAACCTGTACAATTTGATAATCAGATTACATATTTAAAAGTAAAAGTAAGTAAAGAAATTAAATATTGGAAACTAGCCTTAGACAATACAATAATGTACCAAAATGTGAGCAGTGGTAGCTCTGTTTTTAGAGTGCCAGAATTGGTAACAAGAAATACGTTTTATTACGAAGATTATTGGTTTAAAGGAAAACCAATGTTGGTAAATGTAGGTGCTACATTCAAGTATTTTACGAAATATAAAATGAATGCTTACAATCCGTTACTAGCAGAATTTACATTACAAGATACACAAGAAATTGGCTTTCCAACAGTAGATGTTTTCTTTAATGCACAAGTTAGAAGAACACGTTTGTATTTTAAAATCGATAATGTAACTTCTAGTTTTACTAAAAAGAATTATTTTTCTGCTCCTAATTATCCTTACAGAGATTTTACAATACGCTTTGGTATGGTCTGGAACTGGTTTATTTAATTCTAGTTAGCCTTATTTCTTTATCAACTGTTTAATTTTTATATTTAACGCAGCAAAAAGTAATGTTGTAAATGGACTTAGCCAGTTAAAAATAGCATATACAAAATACTCGCCAACACCTACACCTAAAACTCCAGATTGATAAGCTCCACAAGTGTTCCAAGGAATTAAAACCGAAGTTACTGTACCCGAATCTTCTAAAGTTCTACTTAAGTTTTCTGGGGCTAAACCTTTGTCTTCATAAGCTTTTTTAAACATTTTACCAGGAACAACAATCGCTAAATATTGGTCAGAAGCTGTTACATTTAACGCCAAACAACTTGCAACGGTACTTGCAAACAAGCCAAAAACAGAAGATGCTAAACTAAGTAAAGCTCCACTAATTCTTGACAAAGCACCAATAGCATCCATCACACCGCCAAAAACCATTGCACAAATAATCAACCAAATTGTACCTAACATTCCATTCATTCCACCAGAAGTAAATAAATCGTTTAATTCTTTACTTTTTGTAACTACGGCAGAATCTGTTGTAATAGCATTCATAACTCCTTTGTAAGCAGAATTAGCAGTTAATTCTGTTTCACCCGCAACATTCAGAACAATTTCTGGTTGTGCTATAATTGCAGCGACTCCTGCTAATAATGTTCCTGCTAACAATGCAATTAATGGTGGCGTTTTCTTAACGATTAAAAAAATTACAATAGCTGGTACAACAAATAACCAAGGAGATATGTTAAATGCATCATCAATAGCTGCTAACTTATCTGAAACATCAGGAGAACCCGTTGTTTCTATCGAAAAACCAATAATTACAAATGCTAATAAAGTTACTAAAATTGTAGGAATTGTAGTAATAGACATGTATTTGATATGAGCAAATAACTCACCTCCTGCCATTGTTGGTGCCAAATTTGTAGTATCAGAAAGTGGAGACATTTTATCTCCAAAATAAGCCCCTGATAATACAGCTCCAGCGGTCATCCCTGCAGAAATCCCTAATGTATTTCCAATACCAATTAACGCAATACCAACTGTGGCTGAAGTTGTCCAAGAACTACCTGTAGCAATAGAAATAATAGCACAAATTACTACAGACGCTGCTAAAAATATAGTTGGATTTAGAATTTGTAATCCGTAGTAAATCATAGACGGAATAATACCACTGATCAACCAAGTTCCTGCCAAAGCACCTACCATTAATAAAATTAAAATTGCTCCTGATGTTGATTTTATATTTTCTGCAACCTCATCCATCATTTTTTGGTAAGAAACCTTATTTCTAAAACCAATAATAGCAGCAACTGCAGCGCCCATCACTAAAATAAATTGATTACTACCACTAAGAGCATCGTCACCGTATACAAAAAAAACATTGTAAAATAACATTGCAACTAGAGCAAATACAGGAATTAAGGCTTCCCAAATATTCAACTCTTTATTCTTAATTACTTCTATATTTTTTGATGAATTATTACCTTCCATATATGGTTAAATTTTGTTTTGTAATGTTACGATTTTAGCAGGTATTATACAAGTTCTAAAAAACGGAAAAGTGGTTTACCAATCTCTTTTTTTCTGAGTCAAAAACTATCGATTTTCTTTCTTTACTAGACAATAGTGCCGCAGCAGATTAAATTATTTCTGTTGATAAAAATCATGATTTAATCGATATAAATGATGAAAATAGATGCGTCTTTAATTTTATTAGTATATAAAAATTAAAAAAGAGCATAAAAAAAGGCTAAAAAACAAATGTTTTCTAGCCTCTAAATTGAATCTAAATAGGTCTGTATTATGCTTTCGTTTTAACAACAAAAGAGAATTCTATAATATCATCTATAAATTTGTCTTTTAAGCCTTCAATCCATCTTTTAGAAGCATATTTTACATTAAAATCTGCTCTATCAACATTAAAAACATCACTTGTAAAAGTTGTAACACCGGCGTCTACAGAAATTGTTGCAGGAATTGTAATGCTTTTGGTAACATCTTTAATTTGTAAATTTCCTGTTACAGCTAACTTTCCATCGACATCTTCTACTTTAGTAATTACAAATTGTGAAGTTGGATAAACAGCTACATCAAAGAAATCAGCATTTTTTAAGTGCTCTTCAATTTTACCTGCACCTTTACTCCCTTTCAAATCTAAATTTGTAATAGTATTCATATCTATTACAAACTCACCACCTTTTAAGCTTCCGTTTTCAATTGATAAAACTCCACTTTGTAAAGCTACAGTTCCATCATGAGCTCCGCCTGGTTTTGTTCCTTTCCAATTTAGAACTGATAAGGCAGTATCAACATTATTTACCTCAGAAATAGCAGCCTTTACTTTTACAGCTTCCTTAACTTCTACTTTCTCTTTTTTATTTTCTTTACAAGCAGTTAAAACTGATGCAACTACTATTAATGATAAAATTATTTTCTTCATTTTTTTAATAAATTAAATTAGTGGTTTTTTATTTTCCATGGCGAATATACAAACAATTTATTTTCCTTGGAAAATAAATTCTACTTTTTTATAATATGATTAATGGCATGAGCAGCTGCTTGTAAACCAAACGCTGCTGGCATATAACTAATTGTGCCGTAATAAGATTTCTTAAAATTTGTACCATCTGTTTTTTTTACACTTGTTGCAATCTGAATCTCTTCTGAATATACCGCCTTTACACCCTTATCTACTTTGCGCTCTTTTAAACGTTTTCGTAAAACTCTTGCCATGGTGCAGTTTTTAGTTTTAGAAATATCTTTTACCCTAATTTTAGTAGCATCTAATTTACCACCTGCTCCCATCGAAGAGATAATTTTCACTTTCTTTCTCCTAGCGGCAACAATCAAATTTACTTTTGGCGTAATTGAATCTATACAATCTAAGACATAATCAAAATCTTTAGAAACAATTTCATACGCTCTTTCTGGCGACAAAAACTCTTCTAAAACGGTTAACTCAATATCTTTATTAATATCTCTAATACGTGCTGCCAAAACAGTTGTTTTAGACACTCCAATAGTAGAATCTAATGCAGGTAATTGTCTGTTTTTATTAGTTTCATCAAAAACATCCCCATCTACAATTGTCATTTTATTAATACCAGATCTTGCTATAAATTCTGCTGCATAAGAACCAACACCGCCCAAACCAACGATTAAAACATTCGCTTTTTTTAATTTTTCCAAACCTTCTTTTTGCACTAACAACTCTGTACGCTCTAACCAACTCATTACTTAAAAATACTTTTAAAATTCTGTTTTATATTTTGTTGAAGCTCTTCAACTGTAATCTTTTTTAATTCTGATATTTTTTGATACACTTCTTTAATATCAATATTTGCATCATCTGTTTCTAATAAAATTGATGAAATATCAATATTAGAAACAACTTCTTGTAATTTTTTATTATTTAAAATCGCAGATCCTAAAGACAATGTAATTCCGTGTTTAATTAAACTATCTGCAACTTGAAAATTTTTATTGAAACCATGAACAATCCAAACTTGTGTAGGCATCAACTCCTTTTTTATTTCAATAAGCTCTTGATGCGCTTTTACACAATGAATAATTAAAGGTTTTTTATATTTCTCTGAAAGCTGAATTTGCTTCTTAAAAACCTCTTTTTGAAGTTCGAAATCTATTAACGAAATTTTATCTAAACCACATTCTCCTATAGCGAAGCAATTTTTATTTTTTAATTTTCTTTCAATAATTAAAAGTTCTTTTTCAATATTCTCTAATTTGATAAACCAAGGGTGAATACCTATTGAAAAAGGATTGGTAAATTCTAAATCTTTTGGGTATTTGTTTTCAATCGAAAAAATATTTTCAAATAAATATTTTTTATGTGTATGTACATCAAAAAACATAATAGCTACTCTTTATTTTTTGAATCTATAGTAATAGTTACCGGTCCATCATTTAACAATTCTACTTTCATATCTGCACCAAATTGACCAGTTTGTAATGTTTTACCTAAAGCCGTTTCTAATGTTTTTAGAAAATTATGATACAGAGGAATCGCTATTTCTGGTTTTGCCGCTTTTGTATAACTGGGTCGATTTCCTTTTTTGGTGGATGCATGTAATGTAAACTGACTTACGACAATTGCGTTTCCATCAACATCAATAAGTGAATGATTCATGACACCATCTTCATCATTAAAAATGCGAAGATTTATAATTTTACGAACTAACCAATTAACATCTTCTTGGTTATCTTCATTTGTAATTCCTAAAAGAATTAAAAGCCCTTTTTTAATAGACGCTACCTTTACCTCATTAATGGTAACACTCGCTTTAGAAACCCTTTGAATAATAACTTTCATAAACTATTGGTTTTCTTCTTCATCCCAAATATCTGTTCTAAAATGTTCTTTTTCCTCTTCACCATTTAAAATTTGAAGGTAGCTTTTATAACGAGACCAAGAAATTCTATCTTCTTCTAAAGCCTTCTTTACTGCACAATGAGGCTCTTTTGTATGGATACAATTATTAAACTTACAATCTTGTTTTAGGGCAAAAAATTCTGGAAAATAATCTCCTAATTCGTATTTATCCATATCAACAACGCCAAAACCCTTTATACCTGGTGTGTCTATAATTTGTGCATCGAAACTTAAATCGAACATTTCTGCAAATGTTGTCGTGTGTTTACCTTGTTTATGCTGACCAGAAATCTCCTTTGTTTTTAAGTTTAAAGAAGGTTCTATCGCGTTTACCAACGTAGATTTACCAACTCCTGAATGACCAACAAACATAGATGTTTTACCAATCATTAATTCTTTAACTTTATCGATATTAGTATTATTAGTTGCGGAAACCTCAAGACATCTGTAACCTATTGCTTCATAAATATCTTTTAAATATAAAACTTCTGCGCGTTCCTCTAATTCATAAGAATCTATCTTATTAAAAACTAAAATTGTGTCTATTCTATACGCTCTTGTAGATACTAAAAAACGATCTATAAAGGCTGCAAATGTTGGTGGATTATTAATCGTAATTAATAAAAAAACTTGATCAATATTCGAGGCAATAATATGTGTTTGTTTGGAAAGGTTTACAGATTTACGCGCAATAAAATTATCTCTATCTAAAATCTTTTTTATAACACCCTCTTCTTCATCTCCCGTTTTTTCTATATCGAACAAAACTTTGTCGCCAACAGCAATTGGATTCGTACTTTTAATGCCCTTAATTCTAAATTTTCCTTTTATTCGGCAATGATGAAACTCACCATCTTCTGACTTTACTTGATACCAACTTCCTGTAGATTTATAAACGATTCCTTTCATTGGTACAAAGATGCTGAATTTTAAGTAAACATCAGAATATCAGTTCGAGTGATTTTCGTATTTAATTGAAACTTGTTAAATTTTAATGAATAAAAAAATCCTTCAGGGTATTTAAAACCTGAAGGATTTTTTACAAAACTTAATTTTTTTGAGACTACTCTTTTTGCAAGGGATTTAATGCCTTACACAAAGTAAAGGCGCAAAATTATCCGTTAATAATCTTTTCTTGATGATTGATCGATTCTTGGTGAATTGCTTTGAACAGTTTTAAAATAAACTCTTCGCTTAAACCTTTACCATCACCTTCTAAAACCATTTTTCCAAGAATCTCGTTCCAACGTCTAGACTGCAAAACAGCAACGTTTTGCTCTTTCTTTAAACCTCCAATTTTATCCGCAACTTGCATTCTTTTTCCTAACAAATCAATTAATTGATCATCTACAACGTTAATTTGAGCTCTTAAGCTCTCTAAAGGCTCTCTGTAACTAGCGGCAGTATCTGTTAATTTCTTGATTGTTAAATCTTCCATTATGGACTTTAATTTTGTTGGTGTAACTTGCTGTGCAGCATCACTCCACGCGTTTGCTGGATCGAAATGAGTTTCAACCATTAGACCATCAAAATTTAAATCTAAAGCTGTTTGAGAAACCTCTTGAATCATTTCTCTGTTTCCTGTAATATGAGACGGATCGTTGATTAAAGGTAAGTCTGGAAATTTATTTTGAAATTCTATGGCTAATTGCCATTCTGGTGTATTTCTATATTTTGTTTTCTCGTAGGTAGAAAACCCTCTGTGAATTGCTCCAAGATTTTTGATTCCTGCAGTATATAATCTTTCAATACCACCTAACCATAAAGCTAAATCTGGATTTACTGGGTTTTTTACTAATACAATTTTATCTGTTCCTGCTAAGGCGTCCGCAATTTCTTGCATAATAAAAGGCGACACTGTAGAACGTGCACCAATCCACAATAAATCAACATCGTTTTCGATTGCTAATTTTACATGTGCTGCATTTGCAACTTCTGTACAGGTTTTCATACCTGTTTCTTCTTTAACTTTTTTTAACCATCTTAAACCAATTTCACCAACACCCTCAAACATTCCTGGTCTAGTTCTTGGTTTCCAAATTCCTGCTCGGAAGTAGCTTACATCAGAATCTTTTAATTCGTGTGCTATTTTTAAAACCTGTTCTTCGGTTTCTGCACTACAAGGCCCTGCTATTACTAGTGGGTGATCTAAATTCATATCATCCAACCATGTTCTTAATTCTTTTGTATTCTCCATTTTTCTACTTTTTTTGGATTATTATTTTATCCCGTTTAATATTTTTTTAATGTGATTTGTACTTTCCATTTCTTTAAAAATTGAAGTAAAATCGTCTTTCATCATCAACTCTTTAAATTGTTGAAGATTGTTAATATACTCGTCCAACGTTTCTATGACGTTTTCTTTATTTTGTTTGAAAATAGGTGTCCACATTGCTGGCGAACTTTTTGCCAAACGAACTGTTGATTCAAACCCAGAACCTGCCATATCAAAAATATCGCGTTCATTTTTTTCTTTATTGATAACCGTTTTACCCAACATAAATGCGCTTATATGAGATAAGTGGGAAACATACGCAATATGCTTATCATGAGAAATAGGATCCATATAACGAATACGCATCCCAATGTCTGCAAAAAGCTTTAAAGCTTTCTCTTGAAGTTTAAACGTTGTTTTTTCTACTTCACAAATAATATTGGTTTTTCCGGCGTATAACTGAGAAATTGCTGCTGTTGGGCCAGATTTTTCTGTACCTGCAATAGGGTGACATGCTAAAAAATTTCTCCTTTTTGGATGATATTCAACCGCTTTACAAATTGCTTCTTTTGTTGACCCTGCATCTACCACTAAACCTGTATCAGATATTTTATCTAAAATAGTTGGTAGTAATTTTACGGTTGCATCTACAGGAATTGAAACAATTACTAAGTCTGCATCTACGATATCGTCTAAAGTTGCTTTTTTATCAATTAGATTTAATTCTAAAGCCTTATTTAAGGTTTCATCTTTTCTACTAATTCCATGTATTACAGCTTCTGGATTATTCTTTTTAATGTCGATAGCAAAACTACCGCCTATTAAACCAACACCAATCATGTATATATTTTTCATAAACTATAATCTTGATATTGCTTCTTTAATTACCTCCGATTCTACACATAATGAAAAACGGATATATCCTTCTCCTTGAGATCCAAAAATGGTTCCTGGTGTGATAAAAATATCATTGTCATATAATACCGAATCTGTAATATCTTCAGATTTTTTCCCTTCAGGTATTTTTGCCCAAACAAATAAGCCTGTTGCATTTTTACTATATGTGGCTTCTAACTTATCTGCTAGTTGCCAAATTAAGCTTCTGCGTTCTTCGTATATTTTATTCTGGGCTAAAAACCAATCATCAGATAATCGTAATGCTTCTATTGCTCCTTTTTGAATTCCATAAAACATACCAGAATCCATATTACTTTTTACTTTTAATATTTCGTTTATATAGTTTGCATTTCCCAAAACCATACCTACTCGCCAACCAGCCATATTAAACGTTTTACTCAAAGAATTTAATTCTAAAGCAATGTCTTTTGCTCCTTCTACTTGTAAAATACTAATGGGTTTATCATTTAAAATAAAACTATAAGGGTTGTCATTAATAATTAAAATATTGTATTTTTTACCAAAGGCAACTAATTTTTGAAACGTTTCTAAAGTTGCGTCTGTGCCTGTTGGCATGTGTGGATAATTTACCCACATAATTTTTACATCTGTTAAATCTTGTGCCTCCAGATTTTTAAAGTCTGGTTGCCAATTAGTTGCATCACTTAAATTATAAAAAAGTGGTTTTGCACCTACTAATTTTGTTACTGAAGTGTATGTTGGATACCCAGGATTTGGAATTAATACTTTATCGCCTTCATTTAAAAAAGCCATGGAAATATGCATGATTCCTTCCTTACTTCCCATTAAAGGCAAAATCTCATTTTCTGAATTAGTATCTACAGAAAACTTATTCTTATAAAACACCGATATTGCGCTTCTTAATTCTGGCAAACCTTGATATGATTGATATTTATGTGCACTTGCATCATTTAAACTTCCTTGAATTGCCTCTAAAACTTGAGTTGGTGGTTGTAAGTCTGGAGACCCAATTCCCATATTGATTATTGGTTTTCCCGCAGCTGCTAATCCCCTAACCTCTCTTAATTTTTTAGAGAAATAGTATTCTTGCACTGTATCTAATCTTTCGGCTGGTTTAATCATAATTATTTTTTTTGATACTGAAACATATACTTATTTAGACTAAGGCCTACCGTTTTTATAAGTTCCTAAAATCTTAAATTCTTCTGCCATTATCTCTATTATCGCTTTTGCTTTTTCATAATCTTTATAACTATCAAAAGTTACATCTACAAAAAACGAATATTTCCAAGGAGTTTGAATGACGGGTAAAGATTGAATTTTAGTTAAACTCAACTTACAATCACTCAGCACATTTAAAATAGCTGCTAAACTTCCTCTTTTATGATTTAATTGAAATTTTAAAGAGGCTTTATTTAGTTGATCAACTTCATTAACTGGTTCATCTGTTTGTACAATTACAAATCGTGTTGAATTGTCTTTGATTGTTTGAATTTCATCTTCAATGATATTTAAATCAAAAATATCAGCGGCAATTTTTGGTGCAATTGCAGCAATACCAAATAAATTTTCTTTTGAAATTCTTTTTGCTACTTCTGCTGTGTCTACATCTTCTACTAATTTAATATGAGAATACTTTTTAAAGAATTCTTTACATTGTAATAATGCCATTGGATGAGACCAAACTTCTTTAATGTCACTAATCTCCTGGCCTTTTAAAGCCATTAAATGATGATGAATATTTAAATAACCTTCATTCGTAATATGTAAGTTATGTTGATCTATTAGCGCATAATTAGGAATAATAGAACCCGCAATTGTGTTCTCTAAAGCCATAACACCAAGGTCTGCAGAACCGTCTAACAAACTACCTACCAAAACATCAAAAGACATACATTCTTTTAATTGTATTGAAGATCCGTAGAAGTCACGTGCAACTTTATGGTGGTTTGAGCCTTCTGCTCCTTGTATGGCAATAACTTTATTCATTATGATGATTAATATCAAAAAAAAAGTCTCGAATTAAATTCGAGACTTTATATTATTTTAATGTTTTTTACAACATGATACAAAGTCTCTCCTCTTATTGTAAAAATAAAAGTAAAAATAGAAACGTGTCCAATTGTTGTGCAACATTTTAATTGTCTTTGGTTTAGACAACAAATCTAAAGATTAAATTGACATAAAAAAATATTAGAGATTCTATTTTATAAGAATTATCAAATTCATAAAATACTAACTATAAAAAATGTTTTTTTGCGGGCTCTAAAAAAAATAGAGGTATTTGTTGTATTATTAAAAATAGACTTTAATCGATAACCTATTAGCTATCTTCATTTAAAAAAATGCAGATAAAAATAAAACCCATTAAACAACCAACTATTAATAACCACCTATAAAAGAACTCAATAAGTAAATATTTAAAGAATTCATAAAGCAATCTAAACAAATAATAAATTAACGCTTTTATTACGATACAAATATATTTATTTGCTAAATCTCTTGTATTTTTTGGGCAGAATGGTGTAATAAACAGCCTAAATATTTTATATTATTGCAACATATTCTTTAGCAAAAGCATAAAACTAAAACATTTTTTAAATGAAAAAGATACCTGTACTACTGTCATTAATACTGATTGCCCAGTTTGGCTTTTCTCAAACTCCTGAAAAACCAAACTTTATTCTTATCATGGCAGATGATTTAGGTTATGGAGATGTTGGTTTTACAGAAAACAATATACCTGATGGAAGAGATTACTTTTTAGATGGAAATTACGATGAACAACCAGATAATTGGGATTGTCCTATTATTACTACAGATTTAGATAATTTAGCAGCTGAAGGATTAGAACTAAACAATTTCTATTCTATTGGCCCTGTATGTTCACCTACAAGAGGTTCTTTTTTAACAGGAAGACATTATGGGCGTTTTGGTGTTTTTTCTGCCAATACAGGAGCTTTACCAGAGCACGAAATTACCGTAGCAACTATATGTAAAACACAAGGTTACAAAACAGGTCATTTTGGAAAATGGCACATAGGAACTCTTGACGAAAATAGATCACCAAAAACAGCTCGAAGAGGAAGACCCGAATTTGTAGCTAAACCTTGGGAAAGAGGGTATGACTACTTTTTTGGAACAGAATCTTCTATAAATACCTACAACCCTCAACCAACAGAATTTAATCCAAATGGTGCAAATGCTGACAGTAAAAACCCTTACATGGAAGTAACTGTATCTGGAGGCAATACAACAATAGCATATCCTGCATTAACTTCTTCAGATCATGCTGATTTAGATGACTCTAACATAATGATTGATAAAGTAGAGGATTTTATTGATATAGCACAAAATGATAACAAACCGTTCTTAGCTACTGTTTGGATTCACGCTCCGCACGAACCATTTAATGCTGGACCTACAGATTTAGCTTTATATCCAGCTGCTAATTACACCCAAGACCAAAGAGATTATTACGGTTGTGTTACTGCAATGTCTAGAGCAATTGGAAGATTAAACCAATATTTAAAAGACAACAATTTAGATCAAAATACGGTTGTTCTTTTTACAAGTGATAATGGTCCTGAAGGGAAGTTTAAAAATGGAGCTTACACTAAACCTGGTTTTGCAGGTGATTTAAGAGGTAGAAAACGTAGTACTTATAATGGAGGGGTTTTAGTACCTTCATTTATAAAATGGCCAGGAAAAACTACTGCAGCTACAGAAACTACTTACCAATGTAGTGTATTAGATATATTGCCTTCAATTGTAGAAGCTACAGGTTACACAATGCCAGATGCTAGACCATTAGACGGAGAATCTATGATTCCTTTCTTAGAAGGAAACCAAACAGCAAGAAACAACACCATTCCTTTCTTAGACAATAAAAAAATGGCATGGATAGAAGGAGATGTTAAGTTTATCATCAACAAAAATGGAGAACCGAAAGAGGCTTACAATATGATTTCTGACAGACCAGAAAACACTAATATAATTGCTAATTATAATGCAACAGAAATACAAAAAATATGGGATGATTGTATAGCATGGAACTCAAGTGTGAATAAAAGTTATTGGGGCCTTGATTACGTTCCTGAACCTTTTACGCCCTCAGAATATCTTGCACTTCAAAACAATCAGACTGACGGAGATCCTTCAACTACTCTTAGCGAAGCAGCTTACCAAGCAGCCTTAATTGGCACTTGGCAAGGTTTAGATAACGTTGATGTTTCTGAAACTAGTGAAGGAGGAATAAAACAAGAGCCCGTAATACCTGCATCACCATTATCTGCGATAGAATACAATTTAGATGCAGATTATAAATTTAGTGTATTTCCAAACCCAACTGCAGATAGCTTTGCTATAAAAGGAAAATTAGATGGCTATAAAATTAAAGTTTTTGATATTAAAGGTTCTGTAATAAAATCTATTGACGGAGCTAACAATGAGCAGAAAGTTAATATCATTAAAGAACCCAAAGGCTTATATTTAGTCTTATTACAAAATAAAACTACTGGGGCCATAGAGTTTCAAAAAGTACTCATAAAAAAGTAACCTATAATTAGTCTCGAAAAGCACTCTAATTTATATTAGGGTGTTTTTTTTTGCTCGCAACTTATAAACAGTCCATGCAACGTTTTTAAAATTAAAGCAACAAGATTCTTGCATATTAAAAACTTTTCTCACACACAGACCAAAGTCAACTAAACTTTAAACCATTCTTTCACCAATTCCTTTTCAATTGGCGCAACTTTTTTATGAATGTAATCGTTTTTAATTGCTTCATATTCGTATTCTTTAGACCATTCTTCGATATTTTGGCTTAAATCTTTTAACGATTGGCAAATAAAATTTAATTCTTCTGAGGATATTGTTGGATGCACAGACAAACGAACCCAACCTGGTTTTTGTGTATTACAGCCGTGTAAGATTTCATCTTTAATTCTATTTGACGTTTCTTGATTTACGTTCAATAAAAAATGCCCATATGTTCCTGCGCAAGAACAACCTCCTCTTGTTTGAATTCCGAATCTGTCATTCAATAATTTTACAACAATATTAAAGTGATATTTTTCAAAATAGAAAGAAAAAATACTTAATCGTTCTTTTTGTGTTGGTGCTAAAATTTTAACTCCTGGTAAACTTTCTAAAGTAGAGAAAACAACTTTATTAATTTCATCTTCTCTTTTTTTTATGTTTTTAACACCCATCTTTTCTTTCAACTGAATAGAAAGTGCAACTCTAATGGTTTGTAAAAAACCTGGTGTACCACCATCTTCTCGGGTTTCTACATCATCAAAATAATCATGCTCTCCCCAAGGGTTTGTATAACTTACAGTACCTCCTCCTGGGTTATCTGGAATTGTATTCTTATATAATTTCTTATTAAAAACCAAAACACCTGCACTTCCTGGGCCTCCCAAAAATTTATGTGGAGAAAAGAAAATAGCATCTAAATAAGCATTTTCATTTTCTGGATGCATATTAATGTCTACATAAGGCCCACAACAGGCAAAATCTACAAAACACAACCCATTATATTTGTGAATTAATTTTGCAACCTCATGATAAGGTGTTTTTATACCCGTTACATTAGAGCAAGAGGTGATAGAAACCATTTTTATTTTTCTATGTTGATGTTTCTGAATGCATTTTTCAAACTCTACTAAACATAGCAGACCTTCGTTATTACAAGGAACAACTTCTACATCCGCAATAGTTTCTAACCAAGAAGTTTGATTGGAATGATGCTCCATGTGACTTACAAAAACAATCGGTTTTAAATCTTCTGGAATTGTTGTGTGATTCTTTAAGTTTTCAGAAACTTTTAAGCCTAAAATTCGTTGAAATTTATTGACAACACCTGTCATTCCCGTTCCTGTAGTAATTAAAACATCATTATCATTTGCATTTACATGACGTTTAATAATATTTCTAGCCTCATGATATGCTAATGTCATAGCGGCTCCAGAAGTAGATGTTTCTGTATGTGTATTTGCAACAAAAGGCCCAAATTGATGGAGCATCTTATCTTCAATTGGCGCATACAATCTTCCACTTGCTGTCCAATCTGTATAGATCAATTTTTGCTCTCCATAAGGAGATTGAAAGGTTTGATTTATACCAACTATATTTTCTCTAAAATGATCAAAATACTGTTCTAAATCTGACTTTACGCTATTTTCTTTTGATGAAATCATAATTTATAAAGCTTTACTTACCGCTATAAAATAGTTATTTAAAATTTAAAACCCCTTTTTCTAGCCAGTTGAAATAGGTATCTACATCTGGAGTATATGCTACAGGAATAATTAAATTATTCTCGCTATGGTCCATTAAAACATAAAATGGTTGTGTATTGGTTTTATATTTTAAGGTTTGCATTTCACTCCATTTTTGACCAATATATTTCAATTTTTTTCCAGGTGTTAATTTAGAGTCTACAATATTTTCTTCTTTCAATTTACGCTTATCATCTACATATAATGAAATTAAAACTACTTCATTTTTCAGAAATTTTAAAACCTTTGGTTTTACCCAAACATTTTGTTCCATCTTTCTACAGTTTACACAAGCGTGTCCTGTAAAATCTAACATTACTGGCTTACCCACTTTTTTTGCGTACGCCAAACCTTTATCATAATCATTAAAAGCTAAAATATTATGCGGAGCCATTAAATGTGCTCCATCAGGAATTTCTGTATGCCCAATAGGGTTTTCATTTCCTAACTGAGTATAACCTACTCCATAAGGAGATTCGCTATAATGTTGTGGTGGTGGAAATGCACTTATTAAATTTAAAGGTGCTCCCCATAAACCAGGAATCATATATATCGTAAATGTTAAAGTTACCAAACCTAAACTTAACCTACCTACAGAAATATGTTTTAAAGGTGAATCATGAGGCAATTGTATTTTACCAAAAAGATATAAAGTTAATGTTCCAAAAATGGCTATCCAAATAGCAATAAATACTTCTCTTTCTAATAAATGGGCTTGTAAAACTAAATCTGCATTTGATAAAAATTTAAATGCTAAAGCCAATTCTAAAAAACCTAAAACTACTTTTACGGTATTTAACCAACCTCCAGATTTCGGTAATGAATTTAACCAACCAGGAAACGCAGCAAACAAAGCAAAAGGTAATGCTATTGCAGTAGAAAAACCTAACATGCTTATAATTGGAGCAATCCTTTCTCCTGTTGTTGCTGCTGCTACTAAAGCAGAACCTACTAATGGGCCAGTACAAGAAAAAGAAACAATAGCTAAAGCTAATGCCATAAAAAAGATTCCGATAACCCCTCCTCTATCTGCTTTAGAATCTATTTTTGTTCCCCAAGAACTTGGTAAAACTAACTCGAATGCACCTAAAAACGAAGCAGCGAAAATAAGTAAGACTAAAAAGAAAATAATATTAAACCAAACATTTGTGGATAAAGCATTTAAAGCATCTGGACCAAAAATGGCACTGACCGCTAAACCAATTACTACATATATTATTATTATTGATACACCATAAAGAATAGCATTTTTTATTCCTGCTGATTTTGTTTTACTTTGTTTCGTAAAAAAACTAACAGTCATAGGAATCATTGGAAAAACACATGGAGTTAACAATGCTGCTAATCCACCTAAAAAACTTAAAATAAATAACGTTAATAAGCCTGTATCTGATTCATTTTCATCGTCTTTTAAGGTATTAGAAACTGCACTTACCTTAGTTTCGTTTTCCAAGATAAAAACCAAATCTACTTCTGTCGGAGCTAAACACTTCGTATCGTCACAAACCATAAACTCTACAACTCCATTAATGGTATTAATATCGGAAGTAGTTTTAACTCTTTGTTTAAAAATAGCGGAGTTTTCAAAGAACTTAATTTTCATTTCAAAAACGGGAGTCATCAACTGTATGGCCTTTTTCTTCTATTGTTTTTCCTATTAGAGAAAAATTTTCATTAGAAGTATCAAAAGAAAAAGTTGTTGGTATTGGACCATCTTCTGGAACTTCTTGTGAATACAAATGCCAACCCTCTTCTATGGTTGCTTTAGAGACTAATATAAATTCGTTATCTGATACTTTTTCAACAGATGTTGACCATTGTAAAGGATCTTCAATTTGAGAAAATATTCCTAAAGTAAATGTTAGAAATAAAAAAATAAGTCTATTTTTCATGTGGTAATATATCAATAAGGGCTTGTTAAAAAAGTGCACACCTTTTTAAAATTTTAATAGGAATCAAAGATAAGATAAACATTAATGAATGGCGTAAATTCATGAAATTTTAAGCAAAAGTGACTTAATTTTAAATCTCATATTACAAAATTTTTATAAAGTCATCAAAAGCAACATAATAAGGTTGGTCTTTAAAAACAGGACTTTCAACACTTTCTGCATTGGCAATACCTACACCGGCAAACCAAACTTTTGCATTTTGCTTTTTGGCATGATTTTTAAAAGTTTCCATCCAAACAACATCATACTCAGTTGGATTTTGAATGTTATTTGATGCTTTTACCAAAACAAAGATGGTAGGTTCTCCTTTTTTAAATAACACATACTGCGGATGTCTTTTTAACTGACTATTTATAGCTTGAAACTCGTACCCCATTTGTACTAATTTCTTACCAACTATATTCATTGCTAAATTATGCAATTCTTGTGCTGTTAAAACCTGCATTATTTTTTCTTTTTCTTGTTACGTTTATTGTAATTTTTATCGCCTCTAGTTTTAGGCTTCTTATATTTTGCTGCAATTTCTCGTCTATAAGAACCACCTCTGTTAACTTGACTATTCTTTTCACTCTTTTCATGAAATGCTGGACCAGGAACATATTCTAAAGAAGTTCTGTTTTTAGAAATCCCTTGATCTTCTCTTGGACGTTCATCCTCTGTTAACAATTCAGAAATTTCCACACCTTCAGGAAGTTCTAAAACCGGAATTTCATATTTCATCAACGTTTCAATCTCCTCTTTTGCTACTTGTTCTTTTTTAGTAGAAAATAGAATTGTTTTTCCTGCTTTTTCTGCACGACCAGTTCTACCAATTCTATGCATATAATTTTCAGGAAATTCTGGTGTATCAAAATTTATAACATGAGAAACGTTATCAAAATCTAAACCACGTGCCATTACATCTGTCGCTAACAAAATTCGATTCTTACCTTCATCAAACTGTTTTATCGAGCGAATTCTATAATTTTGTGTTTTATTAGAGTGAATTATACACATTTCATCATTAAACATTTCTTGCATATGCTTAAACAACAAATCTGCAGTTCTTTTAAAGCCGACAAAGATTAATACTTTATTAAAACCTTCTTTATCACTTAAAAGATGATGTAACAAATTTACTTTTGTAAAAAAGTTAGGTATGTTATAAGAAACTTGTTCTATATTATCTAAAGGAGTACCGCTAACGGCTACAGATATTTTTTCAGGTTTTTTAAAAAAATCGTAAATTAAAGCATCAACATCTTCTGTCATTGTTGCCGAAAATAGAATGTTCTGTCTTCTTTCAGGAATCACGTCAAAGATATTCATTAACTGAAAACGAAACCCTAAATCTAGCATTACATCAACTTCATCAATAACTAATTTTTGAATAGATTTTAGCTTTAAAGCATTGCTCAAAGCCAAATCATACAAACGTCCAGGAGTTGCTACAATAATATCTTGTCCTTGTAAAATTGATTGTTTTTGAGTGTTAATGTTTGCACCACCATAAACGCCTAGAACACGTGTATTGATATATTTTGATAATTGCTCTATTTGCTCAACCACCTGTAAAACCAATTCTCGAGTTGGCACTAATACCAAAACTCTTGGGTGTTTTTGTTTAGAAAATCGCAAATCTTGTAAAATAGGCATCATGTAGGCAAAAGTTTTACCTGTTCCCGTTTGTGCAATTCCTACTACATCTTTACCTGATCTTACTACTGAAAATGCTTGTTCCTGAATTGGAGTTGCATTTACAAAACCCAAATCATCAACAGCATATTGTAATTGATTAGAGATTCCTAAGTCTTGAAAAGTCATCCTTAATATTTTTCTGCAAAGGTACGCTTTATAAAACGCTAAACAATAGCCCTTTTCAGTTAGAATATTTAGTAATTTTGCAATAGAAATTTTAGCCTAAATGATTACAGACACACATACGCATTTATATTCTAGTCAATTTGATGAAGATCAAGCAGCAACCATTCAACGTGCTAAAGAAGCTGGTGTTTCACGCTTTTTTATTCCTGCAATAGATTCTTCTTACACAGAGCGAATGATAAAACTTGAAAAAGACTATCCTGATGAGGTTTTTTTAATGATGGGATTACATCCTACTTCTGTAAAAGAAAATTATTTAGAAGAATTAGCGCACGTTAAAGAATGGATTGACAAAAAAGACTTTTATGCCATTGGCGAAATTGGAATTGATTTATATTGGGATAAAACGCTTTTAACACAGCAGCAAGAAGCTTTTAGGACTCAAATTAAATGGGCAAAAGAAAAGAAATTACCAATTGTTATTCATTGCAGAGATGCTTTTAATGAAATTTTTGAAGTATTAGAAACTGAAAAAGGGGATGATTTAAGAGGTATATTTCATTGTTTTACGGGTACGCTAGAACAAGCAAAAACAGCAATCTCTTACAATATGAAATTAGGAATTGGCGGTGTTGCTACTTTTAAAAATGGAAAAATTGATAAATTTTTAAATGAAATTGATTTAAAATATATCGTTTTAGAGACAGACGCTCCTTATTTAGCGCCAACTCCTTACAGAGGAAAAAGAAACGAAAGCGCTTATATTACAAATGTAGTTGATAAATTAGTGAATATTTATGGACTTTCTTTCAATGAAATTGCAGAAATTACAACTCAGAATTCTAAAGATGTTTTTGGAGTATAATGCAAGAAACCCACACTACATATTATAAAACTCCTATTGGTACTGCAAAAATTATAGGTAATAAAAACGGGATTCAAGCTGTTTCTGTTTTAGAAGAGAATATTAAAACATCATCCGAGATTCCTGAATGTTTGCAAGATTGTGTAAAACAATTAGAAGACTATTTTAAAGGTAAAAGAAATAATTTTGACTTAAAATTAAATCCACAAGGAACTGCTTTTCAGAAAAAAGTTTGGGAGGAGTTATTAAATATTCCTTTTAATACAACCAGAACTTATTTAGAGCAAAGCAAGGCTTTGGGAGATGTAAAAGCTATAAGAGCAGTTGCTTCTGCAAATGGTAAAAACCCAATTTGGATTATTATTCCTTGTCATAGAGTTATTGGCTCTAATGGTTCTTTAACAGGTTATGCAGGTGGAATTTGGCGTAAAAAATGGTTATTAGCTCATGAGAATCCAGTAAAACAACAATCGCTGTTTTAATTTTTATCTCAAATATTAAAAAACATATTTTTACGTTAAGAATGTATCGTTTCTTATGGTTCAAAGAATTCTTTTTTTCTTATTGCTATTCATTGGGTTTTCCATCCAATCACAAATAATATCTAAAGATTTTAGTTTTAAAAATCTTTTGGTTAAAAAAGATACAATCCAATTAGATTCTGTGGCCTTAAATCCCCAGAAATTTAAAGTTTTAGATGCTTTTTCAAAAGTAATTTCTCCGTCTGAATATACGATTGATTTTAGCAATGCAATTTTAATTATCAACTCGAAAAAATATACTAAAATTAGTGTTGAGTATTTTAGACTTCCAGATTTTATTACAAAAATCTATACCCCTTTTGATAAAAAATTAATCGTCCCCAATGAAACCAATACAGGTAAACTATATAGCTTAACTACGAATAAAAAAGCATCAGAAAAAAAACTCTTCGAAGGCCTAAATACAAGCGGATTTATTACAAGAGGAATTACCTCTGGTAACAATCAAAATGCAGTAACAAACTCTGCTTTAGATTTAAAAATATCAGGAAAATTATCAAAAAACATTACTTTACGAGCTAATATTTTTGACACCAACATCCCTGTTCAAGAAAATGGATATTCACAAAACATTACAGATTTTGATAGAATTTTTATAGAAATGTTTACTGATAATTGGCGTGTAAAAGCGGGTGATATTTTATTACAAAATTCAGATAGTTACTTTATGCCTATTGCCAAACAAATTGCAGGTTTAAGAGTAGAAGCTGACATTAATGAAAATATAAAACTTGCTGCTTCTGGCGCAGTTGTTAGAGGTAAATTTAATAGATATAGAATTACAGGAAGAGAAGGAAACCAAGGTCCTTACAAAATTTATGGGGTTAATAACGAGCCTGCAATTTTAATTATTGCTGGTAGCGAAACTGTTTATATCAATGGAATTAAAATAAAACGTGGAGAAAACAACGATTATACAATTGATTATAATTTAGCTGAAATTACTTTTAACACTACATATCCGATAACAAATGATATGAGAATTGTTGTAGAATTTCAGTATGCTGATAGAAATTACACACGATTTGTTACCTACGAAGAAGCTACTTACAAAAGTGACAAACTAAATATCAGTGCATACTTTTACAATGAAAATGATGCTAAAAACCAAGCCTTACAGCAAAGTTTGACTACTGATCAAAAACAAATCTTAACAAACGCAGGAAACAACACAGATTTAATGGTTGCAGAAAGTGCTTTTATAGATGCTTTTGATGAAAATAAAATACTTTATAAAAAAGTGCTAAATGGTAATACAGAAACTTTTGAATATTCTAACACCTCATCGGACGAACTCTATTTTGTTACTTTTACAAATGTAGGTTTAAATAAAGGAGATTACCTATTAGATAGAAGTACTGCAATTGGTAATATTTTCGTTTATGCTGGCGAAAATCTCGGAAGTTATAGTCCGATTATAAAATTAGCTCCCCCAACAAAACAACAAACATTTGTTTTAAAATCTAATTACGATTCCACGAATAAAACTAAAATAAATACAGAAATTGCTATCAGCAATAATGATGCGAATTTGTTTTCTACAATAGGCGATGCTGACAACGTAGCTGTTGCAGCGAAAGTAAATTGGGAACAAATTTTAATTGATAAAGAATGGCAATTAAAAAGTGCTATTTCTCATGAATTTGTTCAAAATAATTTTAAAACCGAAATTAGATGGGAGTCTGTTGAATTTAATAGAGATTGGAATATTTTAACAAATAACGCTACCAAAAATTATTTTCAATCAGAATTAATGCTTCAAAATAAAAAAAGCGATTTCATTTTATATAGATACAATAACCTCAGTTATCCAAATATATTTAACGGAAACAAACACGAATTACAATCTAAAATGAAATTGAATAAAACATCATTTTTTATTGACGGAAGCTTTTTAACAAACACCTCAACCTCAGAAGACAACTCTTTTTTCAGAGCAAAAGCGAGAGCAGAACAAAGTTTTAATAAAAAATGGTTGGGAGCTTTTATGAATTTTGAAACAAACAGCAGAAAAAACAGCACCACACAAGATTTTATAAATACAAGTCATCGTTTTAAAGAAATTGAAACTTATTTTGGTGTTGGAGATAGTACAAAAGTATTTACTAAATTCGGATTTAATTACAGAAATAATGACAGTATAAAATCGAATACTTTTACTGAAATTAATAATAGAAAAACATTTTATTTAAATAGTAAGCTGATACAAAACAAAAAAACGAATTTAAACATATTTGCAAATTACAGACTTACAGAAAACGAGTTTACAGACAATGAAAAGTCTTTAAACTCTAGAGTAATTCTTAATCATAAATTATTTAATAGTTTTATAAATTTAGGAAGTGTTTACGAAACTTCATCCGGAAATATTGCCAGACAAGAATATATTTATATCAAAACAGAACCCGGTTTGGGGTATTACACTTGGATCGATTATAACAATGATGGAGTTCAAGATTTTGATGAATTTGAAGTTGCCCAATTTCAAGATCAAGCCGAATATTTAAGATTACCAAAACCTAATTTGCAATTTATTGCTACGCAAAGAGCGAAGTTTACCCAATCTATAAGTTTAAACCCGAAAGTTTGGTCTTCTAAAAAAGGTGTGAAAAAGCTACTTTCTCATTTTTACAATCAAAGTTTTTTAAGCGTAGAAAATGAGCAAGAAAAAATAGGGAGTTCCTTTAATTTTAATCCTTTTGATTTTGATGAAAGTAAACTAATAGGCCTAAGTTTTAATGTAAGAAATAGCATTTATTTCAACAAAAACCTCCAAAAACATAGTGTTTCATATACATTCGGGAAAAACCAAAATAAACAGCAATACCTTATCGGAAGTCAAGAAAACAATATCAAACTACATCAAATTGATTATGCACATAAATTTGCTTCTTTTTGGTTGTTTGAATTGATGGGAAAATCATCTAATAATAATTTAGAAACTGAAAATTTTAACAATAGAAATTATACTATTAGAGCAAACGAAATTCAACCAAAAATTAGTTTCTTATACAATAAAAACAATCGCTTCACGGCTTTCTATCATTTTAAAGACAAGGAGAACCAATTACCAAGTTTTGAACAACTGAATCAACAAAAATTTGGATTTGAATACTTTTACATCAGCAGTAAAAAGAATCAAATTTCGACCAATATAAATGTGTTTTTAAATGATTTTACTGGAGATTCAAATACCCCTGTTGCTTACCAGATGTTAGAAGGTTTGCAGTCTGGCCAAAATTATACTTGGTCTATTTTATTCAACCAAAAATTAAACCCATTTTTAAACCTTAATTTAAATTATTTAGGAAGAAAGAGTGAAAACTCAAAAAGCATACACACCGGAAGTATTCAGTTAAGAGCTATTTTTTAGATTATTGCCTTTTTTTTTGATACGTTTGTAACAATAACTAAAAATATGAAAATAAAAAAGACAACACTATTAGTTTTTTTGTTTGTAAGCACTGTTATTTTTGCTCAAAACAAAGAAGAAAAATATCCGCAAGACATCGATAAAAAACATGAAGTAAAAATTAATACTTTCAGTTTAATTGCCCTTTCATCTCTAAATGTAAGTTACGAGTCTTTAATTCATAAAAATTCATCATTCGGTTTAGATTTATTTTTAAACTTTAATAATGATTCAGATATCAATTTTCCTAGACAATTTTCTTTAACACCGTATTACAGATGGTTTTTTTCAGAAAAATTTGCTGCTAGAGGTTTTTTTGTAGAAGCTTTTGGAATGTTAAATACACAAAAAGATTCTTACTATAACGGTAATTCGATAGAGAATGATTGGCTCTTTGATGGAAGGAGTGAAGATATCCAAGTAACCGATTTTGCTTTAGGAATTTCAGCTGGAGGTAAATTTATAACAAGAAAAAACTTTGTTGCTGAAGTATATTTAGGAATTGGTAGAAATCTTTTTAATTCTGACACAAATCTCATTAATACAAATATTGTAACTAGAGGAGGTATCTCTTTAGGGTATAGATTCTAAAAAAAGCTTAATTTAGTAAGCTTAAAACATACTTTTTCCTTCAAAATAATATGATTACACAAACAAAAAATATGAAAAAAACACTTTTACTTTTCGGACTTTTAATTAGTTCTCTAACGTACTCTCAGCAAGAGATTAAATTAGACATTGCAGATGCATTAGTTATAAAAAGTTTAGAATTTTCTTATGAAAACTACTTATCAAAAGAAAATTCTTTCGGGATTTCTGCGCTTTTTAATGTTGAAAAACAAAATAAGGATTTTAGATACAACGAAAATCTTATGATAACACCCTATTTCCGTCATTATTTTTCTACAGACGAAGTGTGGAACGTTTTTGGGGAAGCTTTTGTTGGTGTTAATTCAGGTAAAAAAGAATCTATTAAAGATTCTGGTATTTATGATGTAAACTATACGGATGGCGCTTTAGGTATTGCGATAGGTACAAAATATATTTCTAGCAGTGGTTTAATTATTGATGTTCATGCTGGAGCCGGAAGAAACTTATTTCTTTCAAATTCACCTACTATTGTTCCACGATTGGGTGTACATGTTGGGTGGAGATTCTAATTAACTTAATTTTTTATTAAAAATCCTTCTGAAATAAATGGTTTCAGGAGGATTTTTTGCTTTATTGAATAAATCATTCAACTATTTTTAATTTTCAATGTTAAGATTTCACAAGTAAAACACAATTAAGTCATTGTTTTTTAGGTTTTTACACAAAATAGCAAATTCCTATGTTAATTTAATGTTACGTAATAGTATATTTAATGTAATTTTTACATATCTTTGTGTAAGCAAAATGTTAATTACTAAAAATTAAGAATTATGAAAAAAGCAATTATACTCGCAATACTATTTATATCATCAATAGGATTTTCTCAAGATAAAGCAACAAATTACGAAAAAGAAGGAGACTTAGTGAAAGCGACTTACTTTTATGATAATGGTGATGTTAAAGTTCAAGGTTATTTTAAAGACAAAAAATTAACTGGAACATGGAAAAGTTTTGACAAACAAGGAAACAAAACTCAAATGGCTCAATACAATGAGGGTAAAAAAGTTGGAAAATGGTTTGTTTGGGGTAAAGACTCTTTAAAAGAAATTACTTATATGAATAATGCTATTGTAAGCGTAAATGATTGGAAGTCTGAATCTAGACTTGCCTATAATAGAAAGTAATAATTCAAATAATTTTTAAACGAAAAAAGCGGGCTTTAAAAGCCCGCTTTTTTTATTCAATCAATATCAGTTTTTTTTATAAACCTGCACCTATCCAAGACCAAGAAGAGATATCTAAAGCAGTAGCACTTTTACCAGAGTTTAAAGTATACTTACTTGTTTCTCCAGAAATTAAAGTTGCATCTGCATCACTTCCTTCAATTTGTACGTTAGAAAGAGCTCCTCCATCTTTCATATCTAAATCAACATTATAACCAGATAAGTGTAATCCTGTAATAACACCTCCAGAAGTTTTCTTAAACTGTAATGCTGTACCACCAACTGCAGAAATAGCAGTAATATTTGTAAAAGTTGGGTTTCCATTATTTTTATCTCCTTCAAAAACAGTAGAAAAACCAGCAACTGTATTAGAAATATAAGCATTAGTTACAGAACCATTCCACTCTTCTGTCCAGTCAATAGAATCATCATCATTGTCTTTTAAGTATAAGTTAGTTGCAACTGCAGTACCTCCAAAAAATTCGATTCCATCATCAGCACCGTTAATAATTGCAATATTTTCTAACTCAGTTTTATTACCAACTGCATATAAAGAAACACCATTATATTGAGATTCAGAATTGATCTGAGCTCCTGTTCCTTTAATCACTAAGTACTTTACGTGTCCTGAATCATCATCATCTTGAGTTCCTCCGTAGATAAAACCACCAACTTCAGCAACTGAATTAGAACCAGCAGAAGTAGGAGCATTACCACATATTGTTAAACCTCCCCAATCTCCAGGGTTAGCATTTGCAGAAGATATTACTACTGGGTTAGCAGCAGTTCCATCGATTTCTATTTGACCACCTTTTAAAACTGCGATATAAACTCCTGTTCCACCATCTCTAGCAGTAATTTTTGTTCCTGCAGGAATAACTAACTTACCTCCACTTAATACAATGTAAGCAGAATTTAACATATAAGAAACAGAAGCATCTAAAGTAACTGTTCCAGAAACAGTACCTTGTAGTACTGAGCTTTCAAAAGATAAACTTGAATCTACCCAAGGAAAATCAGACTTAGAAACAACTGGAGCAGCATTAGCACCATTAATTGCATAGAAATACTTATCCATAGTAGCTGCATCTGCAGGATCTGTTATTGCTACTGGTTCTACACCAGATTCAAAAACTACATTACTAGTAGCACCACCATCTTTCATATCTAATTCCACATCATAACCAGATAAAGATAATCCAGTGATTGTACCTCCAGATTGTTTTTTAAACTGTAATGCTGTACCACCTACTGTAGAAACAGCAGTAATGTTGTTGAATTTTGGATTACCATTATCTTTATCTCCTTCAAAAACTGTAGAGAAACCTGCAACAGTGTGAGAAATATAAGCATTATTTACTGTACCATTCCAACCTTCTGTCCAGTCTATAGAATCATCATCGTTATTTTCTAAATATAAGTTAGAAACAGAAACTGTACCTCCGAAAAACTCTACACCATCATCTTTACCATTAATTACAGCTACATTGTTTACAACAGTTCCTGATCCAACAGCGTAAAAAGAAACTCCATTATATTGAGATTCAGTAGTAATCTGGGCTCCAGTTCCAACAATCTGTAAGTAGTTAATGTTACCTGAACTATCAGTATCAGTAGTTCCTCCATAGATAAAGTCACCAACTTCTGCAACTGCATCAACACCTGCTGTAGTACTTGCTTTACCACATAATGTTAAACCTCCCCAATCTCCTGGCTCTCCATTAGCTGAAGACATTACTACTGGGTTAGAAGGATTTCCATTAATAAAAATCTGAGCTCCTTTTAAAACTGCGATATATACTTCAGAACCTCCTGCATCAGCAATAATTCTTGTACCTGCAGGAATAGTTAAACTTGCTCCATCTGCAACTGTAAACTGACCTGTTAAATTATATTGAACAGCAGCATCTAAAGTAGCGCTTTCAGTTAAAGCTCCATTTAAAATACCACTCTCTAAATTTTGCATTACATCACTTAATGGTGGAATAATAGATACAGGATCATCACTTCCACAACTAGATACTGTAGTTACAATCGTTATAATTGCTAATAATTTTAGAACTATTTTTTTCATTTTTTCTTGTATTAAAATTTTTGATTTGTTTAGTTTTAATAGTGCAAAGAAACTCCAAGAATCCTTCATTTTTATTAACTAAACATTAAATGTAGATTATGAATATTTAGAAAACCTCTAGGTTTGTTACGAAATTGTTAATTAGAATTTATAAGTAAAATTGAAGCTTAATTGGCTACCTCTTTTATAAGTTTGTACCACTTCATCTGAAATACTATTAATCTGCCCAGAACCTGTATTATCGAATACTGTAACCTTTTGAGTCTGTTGTATATCTGGATTTAATAAATTTCTTCCTACAATTTTTAATGAGATATGTTTGTTAATTTCTTTACTTAAAACTAAATCTAAGGCAACAAAACCTTTTTCTATAATTTCATCATTAAATAAAGTAGCGCTATTAGTTAAATCTTCTGGAGAACCTAATGCAAATATTTTATCTGACGCATAGTTTCCAGATAATGTTGCAACAAACGGCTTTTCTGATCTACTGTTATAACTTAAAGATGCATTTGTAATAAAATCAGAAGCCCCTTGCAAACCTGATTCAGTAACATCTGAATATTGATATTGTTTATATAAATCTTGATTAAACCACATCTTAGTAACATTAAGGTTTGTACTTAAAATGCTTTTTTCATCATCATTTTCTATAATGTTTAATCTTCCTTCTAATTCTACCCCAAATACAGTAGCTTTTTCTCCTGTATTGTTAAATTCAAAGTTACCTGAAGAACCTCTTGTTAAAGCTAAATTCATAGGATCTTTGATATTTTTATAGAAAACAGTTCCAGAAATTAACTCATCTCTACTTGGAAAAAATTCCCATTTTACATCTAAATTGATAACCTTAGATCTTTCTATATCAGGATTTCCTTGAATGACACGTCCTGTAGGCTCTTCATATTGAAAAGGTGCAAACTCTTTAAACTCTGGAAGTGTTTGCGTTAAACTTGAAGCAAAACGAATTGAGTTTTTTTCATCCAATTGATACTTCAAATTTAAACTTGGGTAAATAGAATTGTAATTTCTACTCAAAGTTCCAACTCTTGCTTGTCCATTTGGACCTTGGTAGTTTTTTACATTCCAAGCTACGTTAATTTCGTTTCTTTCGAATCTTAATCCTAGATTACCCGAAAACTTGCTATCTAAACCAAAATCTAAATTTGCAAAGGCAGCCATATTTGTCATGTCAGCAGTATATGCATCTGGCAATTGCTCAATAACTCTTAATCTAGGATTAGCTGCTTGTGTATAATTTGCAAGGTCTGAGAAAGTAGATGTAATGTTATCTACATTTGAAATTAAAAAACCTGAATTTGTAAAACCTGGAGTAAATCCTGGAGTAGAAACTCCAATAAATTGAGAAACAAATGCTCTTTCTTTATTTCTAAAGTTTAAACCAACATTTAATTTCATTCGTTTATCATCATATTCTGATTCAGCTTCCCCAAAAGAATACTCGTTTAACACATAAGCATTAATTTCATTGTCTTCAATTCTTTGAGAAGATTTTCTTTGAGAAAAATCTGATACATCTGCATAAGTTACTTCAGTATTGTTTAAAATAATAGCTTCGTTTCTTACACGATTTGGTTCTTCTGATAGTACAAAATTGTAACCTCCAGCCCAAGATAATTTATTGTTTTCAGAAAGTTTATGTTCTCCAGTAAGTTGATTAACAAACATAATAGTCTGTTTGTAATTTTGGTCTCTTACGAAAGAACCTCTTTCTTGTGGTTGTTGATCAAAAACATATCCCAATCCATTTCTTCCTTGTTCGTACAGGTTATCTCTTCCTGTATTTACAAATAAAGTATTGTAACCAATCTTATGATTATCATTCAATTTTACATCACCTCTAATGTAACCTGTAGTATTGATTCTAGTTATATACTGTTCAACAGAAGGAGAATCATTTAAAGCTGTTGTAGGATCATACCCTAAATTAGGGAATGCATTATCTAAAATATTTGCACGATATGTTCTGAACTCACCTTCTTGGTATTCAAAAGACTTACTATGAGAGGCTGTTGCAAAAACTGCAAATTCTTTCCCAAAAACATCAAACTTGTATGCTGCATTAAAAGAAAGACTATAATTAGTAGAATTATCTACATTAACTGGGTCCCATTCTTGATATTTTATAGCATCTGTAAGTAAAAAAGGTTTTTTGTGATATCCAAAAGTAACATCATTCATATTTAAGGTATTTCTAAAGTCAGAACCCAACCCTAAGACAGCTGTGTTATAACCTCCACTTAAGCCTATAGAAAAACCTTTTCTTGAATATTTTTTAGAAATTACATTTACTGTTCCAGAAGATTGGTCAGAATATCCACTAGTACTGTATGTTTTAGAAATACCAATGTTATTAATCATATTTGTAGAGAACAGCCCTAAATCAATATTTTTATTAGCAACATCATCAGAAGGAATAGGCAAACCATTCATTGTAGTTGATAAAGTATCTATCTCCCAAACCTCTCACAATGCACATATCTCCTGAGCCTCACTCTTAGAAACTCCTGACAGTTTTGTAGTTGCAGCTCCAGCTGCATCAGAAACTCCTATTTGTAGCTAATTCTTGTCAGCTCCAATGGTTGTCTTAATAGATAACTGAGCTTTCTTTGCTTGCCATAATAAGTGCGGATAGCAGTTTCTTTACTCGTAGATGCTTTAATGACTACAGCATCTAGTGCAACTCCTTCTTCTGCAGACATTATTTGATTTAAAGTTACAGTTTGTCCAGCTTTAATAGAAAAAGCTTTCTCTATAGATTTGTATCCTAAAAAACTAAAAACCACAATATGGTTTCCTTCTTCTACGTTTAATATATAGTTTCCATCGAAATCTGTAGTTGTACCAATACTAGTCCCTTTAATTTGAACATTTGCAAAAGGCAACGGCTCATTGTTTGTTTCTTTATCAGTTAAAAGACCTTTTAATGTTCCTTTATCTTGGGCAATAACAAACTGACTTAAAGCTAAAAAAGTAATAAATAAAATTTTCTTCATTTTAGTGTATATTTACAATTGCAAAAGTCTAGCAGTACTGTAAACTCTATGTTAGTTGTAAGTTATGATTGCATTATAGAAACATTAACTGAATGTTAAATTGAAAGAATGGTTAACGGTTTCTTCACCTACTATAGACATTGTTTTAAATAGGGGTTACATATTTGTAACTCTAATTAGAAGCGAATCACACCTAAATTTTGGTTGAATAGGGTAGCTTTTGAATAATAAAAGTAGGTGTCTAAATTATCCGTGAGATATAATCAATATGAAAAAAAAAAATATATCTTTTAAAAAACGATCGTTTACAAAATAGTAGAAAACAAATAATTTTAAATTAACTAAACATATTGTAGAACAAAGTTCAGAGATTTAAACAAGCATAAGTTATAGTCATATACGCTTTAAAAATGACCAATTAAACTTTTAAATTACAAGTAGATTTTCATTGCAATATTTCATAAAAGATAACACAAACATAACATAGACAGACCGAGATGTCTATAAATTTGCCAAATATAAATTAAACATACAAAATGGGAGATCCATATATTTTAATGTTAGTCGCTTTAGCTGTTTTAGCTATTGTAGATTTAGTTGTGGGCGTTAGTAATGATGCTGTTAACTTTTTAAATTCTGCTATTGGTTCAAAAGCAATATCAGTAAGAAATATTATGATTATTGCTAGTGTTGGTGTATTCTTTGGAGCAGTTACCTCTAGTGGTATGATGGAAGTTGCTCGTAAAGGTATTTTTAATCCTGATATGTTTATGTTCCAAGACATTATGTTTATTTTTATGGCTGTAATGATTACAGATATTCTTTTATTAGATATCTTTAACTCACTTGGAATGCCAACATCAACTACGGTATCTATTGTATTTGAATTATTAGGAGCTGCAGTTTGTATTTCTTTGTTAAAAATATCTGCTAATGATGCCCAATCTTTTAATGATCTTTGGAACTACATTAACCACGAAACAGCTACTAAAATTATTTTTGGAATACTACTCTCTGTAGTTGTAGCTTTCTCCGTAGGTGCTATCGTACAATTTGCTTCAAGAATGATTTATTCATTTAATTTTGAAAAAAGAGCAACTTATATTAGTGCTTTATTTGGTGGTTTTGCAATTACAGCAATCACTTACTTTATCATTATAAAAGGTATGAAAGGAACTCCATTTTATAAAGATATTAGGTATTTAATTGAAGGAAATACGATATTAATTATTGCAGGAAGCTTTTTTACTTGGTCTCTTATTTCACAAGTATTAATACAATTTTTGAAAATAAATATTTTAAAACTAATTATTGGAATCGGTACATTTTCTTTAGCAATGGCCTTTTCTGGAAATGATTTAGTAAATTTTGTTGGAGTACCAATTGCTGCATGGAACTCTTATGAAGCATGGAGTGTTTCTGGTGTTTCTGCTGATGCTTTCTCTATGGGAGTTTTAGCTAAAAAAGTACCCTCTAATATTTGGTTATTGTTAGTTGCTGGTGGAATTATGGTAGTTACTTTATGGACTTCTAGTAAAGCACAGAACGTAATAAAAACAGGTATTGATTTATCTAGACAAGGAGAAGGGCATGAAAAGTTTCAACCCAACCCTTTATCTAGAGTTGTTGTAAGAGCTGCAATGGGAATTAATTATGGAATTAATAAAATTTTCCCAAAAAAAACATTGGCTTTTGTCGATTCTAAATTTCAAAAACCAGTTATAGAATTACCGAAAGATAAAACATACGAATTACCTGCTTTTGATATGGTAAGAGCGTCTGTAAACCTAATTGTTGCCGGTATTTTAATATCGATTGCAACATCTATGAAGTTACCGTTATCTACAACATACGTAACTTTTATGGTAGCTATGGGAACATCTTTAGCAGATAGAGCTTGGGGACGTGAAAGTGCGGTTTATAGAGTTGCTGGTGTCATAAATGTTGTTGGTGGTTGGTTTTTAACTGCAATTATAGCATTTTTAGCTGCAGCTGTTATCGCTTATTTAATTAGTTGGCATATTGTAATGATTCCAATAATGTTAGCAATTGTTGCCTTTTTAATTGGTAGAAATACATTAATTCACAGAAAAAAATCAAAAGAAGGAAAAAAACAAGTATATATAGAAAGAGCCGAACTTATATCTATCAACGGAGTTATTGAGGAGAGTGCAGATCATATTTCTGAAGTAATAAATCGAGTAGACAAATTATATACAAATGTTGTAAATGATTTAGCAAACCATGACTTAAATAAGTTGCGTAAAACAGATAAACACGTTGCAAAATTAAACGAAGAAATCGATAGCTTAAAAGATGGTGTATTCTATTTTATTAAATCATTAGATGAGACTTCTGTGCAAGGAAGTAGATTTTATATTATGGTTTTAGGCTACTTACAAGATGTGGCGCAATCTATTAGTTATATTTCTAGAGCAAGTTATAAGCACGTAAACAACAATCACAAAAACTTAAAAAAAGGCCAGATAAAAGATTTAAAAACAATAGACATTGCATTGTCTGAGTTATTAATAAAAGAAGCAGCTATTTTTGAAAATAGAGATTTAGATAATTTAAATGCTCTGCTAGTTGAGAAAAATGAATTATTAAAAGACGTAAGAATCTCTATTGAAAAACAAGTTTCTAGAATTAGAACAGATGAAACAAGTCCTAAAAACAGTTCTTTATACTTTAGTATTTTGCTAGAAACTAAAGATTTAATAAAAGCACTAATGAGTTTATTAGAAACCTATGAGGAGTTTTACTTAAGCACAAAACAAGTGAAATAAATGCTACTTTAAATACTAAAAAAAACCATGAAATTAATTTCATGGTTTTTTTTGTTTCAATATTATCTGGTTATTACTAATGAAATAAAAAATAGGATAAGGACATATCTAAAACCAAAAACCTAAATTAAATAACCAATAATTTGTATTATTATCAGGAGACCAACTGTATTTTAATTCTATTGGTCCTATAAAAGTATTATAACTATAACCTATTGCATAACCCGATTTTATGTCTTTAAACAAATCTATATTTTTAAAAACATTATTATCTAATCGACCATAATTTGCGATAAGAGAAGCATAATGATTCTCTGCTAAAGCATATCTAAGATTAACTTCTGATTTTACGAAAGTAACATCAGAAAGCTCTGCAAAATCATACCCATAAAAAGAAACAAAAGTATTAATATAATTTTCATTGTAGCCTCCTAAATAAAAATCAAAAACATCAGAATCTTTTTCGTTTAAAGTAAAACCAGCTTCATTAGTCATTTGAAAGGTCAGTTTATCAAAAAAAGTAGTTGCAAAACCCAAGGTTCCTTTTGTTTGCGCAAAAGGTTTAAAATTCTGATTATAATCTGATGAATGCAGATACCATTTAAAGTTTAAATCAGCAAAATACCCTTTAGTTGGAAAACTTTTTTTGTTATACGTATCCAATTTTAAATAGCCAAATGCATTCGCATAATTACTATTATCAAAAGTGGTATTTTCATTATTAGAAGTAGTCACTGTTTGGGTTGTTGCATTTACATATTTATGCTCCATACCAATACCTAAAGCAAATATCCTGTTAAAAGTTGTTTGAAGAAAGAGTTGATTCGTGAAATCAGTGTATTTTAAATTAATACTGCTAATTGCCGGAAACTGAGAAACAATAGGGTTAAACTTAGAGTTAACAGTAAAGTGATCATATCTAGAACGGAACCCATAACTCACATAAAATCCATTGTCTACAAAATAATCTAAACTATACCTCAAGTTGTCTCCTAAAACTACATTCAGAGAAAACATATCATTTCCCAATAATATATTTTTTTTATTATAATTTAATAACACTCCTGATTGATATAAATTATCGTAATGAATTCCTAGTTTTATATTCGCGTTATGATTAGACTCTCGCAAAGAGAATTTTAGTGCATAACTATCATCATCTTTCTTAGTTAAATTATAAACTATTTTTTCATAATTTTTTGTAGCAGAAAGAAAATGAATTCTTTTAGTAATCTCTTTTCTTGACAGACTATCTCTCTCTTTAATCTTCATTTTCCCTAAAACAAATGCTCTTGAAAAATTATTAGAGCCCATTAAATTAATTTCAGAAATGAAGTATTTCTCTGTATCAAAATTTAATTTCTTACGCTCTTTTTTACCGGTTTGCTTTAAAGCTAATTCTTTAAAAACTGATGTAAACTTCTTTGATTGTTCAATTCCTTTTTGCAGAATTTCATCTTTTTTATCAAAACTGACAACACTATACCCTTTAATTTCTGGATTAATATAAATATCTAACTTTTTCTTCTCTGCAAAACTCTTACTATACATTTGGTAACTTACTATCTGATTCATAATATCTAGAACAGAGTTTAGCTTTTCTTTTTTATTCAGTCTACCTTCTACATCAACTCCAATAATAATATCCATTCCTTTTGATTTCATAATCGATACAGGAAAATTATTTGCAACGCCACCGTCTACCAATAACTTATCATCTAAAACAACAGGTGTTAATAAGGTCGGAAAAGAGCTACTAGCTCTTAAAGCCATTGGCAAAGATCCTTTTTCCAGAAGCACGGCACTTCCATTTTCTATATCTGTAGCGATGCAAAAAAAAGGGATTGGTAATTTTTTAAAATCTTTGATATACTCTACTGAAGCCAACAACTCTAATAAAATATTCAACACATTTTGACCCTTAGAAACCCCTTTTGGCAATCCTAAAGAACCACTTTGAACAGGCAATGTTATAAACGTTTTCTCACCAGATTCTTTTTCGAAAAAAGATGAAGAATTTCTTGGTAATTTATCTTGTAAAAGAGTAATGAAATTAGTTTCTAAAACTATTTGCTCTATTTGCTTACCAGAATATCCTACTGCATATAAACCTCCTATAATTGCACCCATACTTGTGCCCCCAATATAATCTAACTGTAAACCAGCATTATCAATTTCTTTTAAAATACCAATATGAGCAAATCCTTTTGCGCCACCTCCACTTAAAACTAGACCAACTTTTGGTTGCTTATATTGACTGTAACATATAATTGAAAAGAATAAGAAGGTAATTCCTAAAAAATTTTTCATTTTTTTTGAGGATGAAAATATTCGTAAACGTTTGTTGCTCTTGTATTTCCAATAACTTCTTTTAAATCACTAAAAGAAGCTTCTTTAACGCGTTTTGCGGACTTAAATTTTCGCAATAAAGCAGTAATAGTCTGTTTACCAACATCAGGTATCTGCTCTAATTCAGATTGAATTGCTGTTTTACTGCGTTTATTTCTATGAAAAGTAATACCAAACCTATGAGCTTCATTTCTTAAGTATTGGGTAATCTTGAGTGTTTCAGACTTTTTATCTAAATACAAAGGAATTGGATCTCCCGGATAATAAATTTCCTCCAAACGTTTTGCGATTCCAATAATAGCAATTTTACCTCTTAACCCTAAAATATCTAAACTTTTTAAAGCAGATGATAATTGTCCTTTTCCTCCATCAACAATTATCAGTTGTGGCAAAGGCTGCTCCTCTTCCAACAAACGCTTATACCTCCTGTAAACGACTTCTTCCATTGAAGCAAAATCATCTGGACCATCAACTGTTTTAATATTGTAATGTCTGTAATCTTTTTTACTTGGTTTTCCATCTTTAAAAACAACACAAGCTGCAACAGGATGCGTACCCTGAATGTTTGAATTATCGAAACATTCTATATGACGTGGTTCTACATGCAAACGCAAATCTTTTTTCATTTGCGCCATAATTCGTTTTACATGTCGGTCTGGATCTACAATTTGCACTTGCTTAAATTGCTCCATTCTGTAATATTTTGCATTTCTTTCAGAGAGTTCAACAATTCGTTTTTTATCACCTAACTTAGGAATCGTAACTTTTACGTTTTCACCTAAATCAACTTTGAAAGGAGTATAAATTTCTGGAGATTGAGAATTGAAGCGTTGCCTGATTTCAACAATAAATAATTCTAATAATTCTTTATCGGTTTCGTCTAATTTTTTCTTAATTTCTGTCGTATGTGATTGAATAATTGAACCGTTAGAAATCTTTAAAAAGTTTGCATAACCATGCGTTTCATCAGAAATAATAGAAAATACATCTACATTATTTATAGAGGGATTTATAATGGTACTTTTTGATTGATAATTGCCTAATAAAGATAGTTTTTCTTTCACTTTCTGAGCCTCTTCAAACTCCATTTTTTGGGCAAAAACTAACATCTTTTCTTGAAATTTTTCTAAACTTTCTTTAAAATTTCCTTTAATGATATTTCTAATCTCTACAATGGAATTGTTATAATGAGTTTCTGTTTCTAAACCCTCACAAGCACCATTACAATTTTTTAAATGATATTCTAAACAAACTTTATATTTACCTTCGTTAACATTCTGATGACTTAAATCGTATTTACAAGTTCTTAAAGGATATAATTCTTTTATTAAATCTAATAAAACCCTTACTGTCTTTACAGAAGTATAGGGTCCGAAATACTCTGAACCATCTTTTATAACCCTACGCGTCATAAATACTCTAGGAAAACGTTCTTTTTTTATACAAATCCAAGGATAGCTTTTATCATCCTTTAATAAAACATTATAACGTGGTTTGTATTTTTTGATAAGATTATTCTCTAATAACAAAGCATCCGTTTCTGTATTAACAACAATGTGTTTTATACGAACAATTTTTTTTACTAAAACTCTAGTTTTACCATTTTCATGGTTTTTATTGAAATAAGAAGCAACTCTTTTTTTTAAATTTTTAGCTTTCCCTACGTAAATAATTACATCCTCTTTATCAAAATATTGATAGACCCCTGGTTCATTAGGTAAGGTTTTTATTTGTAGTTCTAGCGATTTAGACATCTAACGAAAATACACTTTTTTTTAAATACTAAATAAGTGAAGATCCCTAAAAACAGGATAAAAACCAGGTAAAAAAATTAAATCTAAAAAATATGAATAACTTAAGCGGTTCAAAAATATTATAGATAAAGAGAGTTTAATCGGAAAACAAAGCCACGTAGAAACACCTGATTTTCATCAAAAAGAATAAATAAAGAGGATAAACTATTATATTTAACACAAAAATATTTTTCATAATACTGTTTTGACTTTTCAAAACTATAAGTGGAAAAATTACTTATATAAGAATATCAAGTGATTACTGCAGTTTTATTTAGTTTTATAGCACTCCTAATTTCAGTGATTTCATTATTTATTTACTTCTTATCAAGAAAAAAAAATGTAGCGAAAGAACTTGAGAAAAAAAATAAAGAAATTACACATCAAAAAGAAATTACAGAATCTATTATTATAAATCATGAAGAAGAGCGCAAGCGTATTTCAAAAGATTTACATGATAATATTAGCTCTAAACTAAATGTTATTAACCTAAATGTAAATCTATTAAAAGATGGAAATTTAAACACAGAAGAATCTCTTGTTGTTAATAATGGTCTACTAAAAGCTATTGATAAAACCATCGAAAGTGCTAGTGAAATTGCACACAATCTATTACCTCCAATATTAGAGAAATTTGGATTTAAAGATGCTGTGGAAGAATTGGCTGACGCTTATAACAATAGTAGAAAAATAAAAATTACTCATAGTATAAACTATCCCAAAAAACTTTTAATTCCAGAAAACGAATTACATCTTTTTAGAATTATAGAGGAATTAATTAGTAACGCTGTAAGGTTTAGAAAAGTAAAAAATAGTAATATAACCATTGCATTCAAAGACAATAAATTAATTTTCAATTATACGGATAATAGTATTGGTTCTTATTCGAATAATTTAAATATTAAAAAAAGAATTAATTTGAAAAACATAGAGAGTAGAGTTTCCTTATTAAACGCAAAGTACAGTATTGAACATGGAATAGGTAATGGTTTTAAAATTTTAATTGTAATATAGTACCCAAATATGGAAAAAATTAATATCGTTATTGCCGATGATGAACAACTTTTCAGAAGTGGAATTCGTTTTATTTTAGAGCGAGAACCTAATTTTAATATTTCTTTTGAAACAGAAAATGGTAAAAAACTATTAGATTTTCTTAGAACTACAAAAGAGTTCCCAGATATTATTTTGATGGATTTAAACATGCCCGAAATGAATGGTGTTGAGGCTACTAAAATCATTCATAAAACACATCCAAATATAAAAATAGTTGTACTAACAAGTTACAATAGCAAATCTTTTATAACCAATATGATCGATGTTGGGGCTTCTTCTTACCTCGTTAAAAACACAAGCCCAAAAATGGTCGTTCATACAATTAATGAAGTTCATAAAAAAGGGTTTTATTATGATGAAAAAGTATTGTCTATTATTAATGAAAACATTATTTCATCTAGCGGAAAGCGTATTAAAAATGATTTAGAACAAAAACTACTTTCTAAAAGAGAAATTGATGTTTTAGAATTGATTTGTGCTCAAAAAACAACTGCAGAAATAGCAGATAAACTCTTTATAAGTCCAAGAACGGTTGAAGGTCACCGAAACAACCTTCTTTTGAAAACGAAATCTAAAAACGTTGCAGGTCTGGTTATTTATGGTATTCAAAAAAAATTAATAGAAATTACACCAAATTTTAATTTGTAGTTAAGCTGCTCTCTAATGGCTTATAATAGGTTTAAAGACCTATTAAAAGGTCCTGAATTTTATTGTTGACAACCTATTTATACATTACAATTTTCTAAACTACTAAGAAAAACCAAATCTGTGTTAGATAAAGCCAATAAAATTAAACGTTAACTACTTTTTCCTCCTTTGGAAAAGCTTGTTTACTAAATATAAACAATAAAGCGACACCAATACTTATAAAAGCATCCGCCGGATTAAAAATATATTGAAAAAACGTAAAATCATTACCACCAATAAAAGGAATCCACTCTGGTAAAATACCGTCCCAAAAAGGAAAATATAACATATCTACTACTTTACCATAAAATAAATCACCATAAGGTTTTTCCGAAAAAAGTGTTGCTACTTTATGATTAGATTGGTCAAAAATAACTCCATAAAAAACAGAATCTATTATGTTACCTACTGCACCAGAAAAAATAAGGGAAATTCCAATTATAACAGCATTGTGTACTTTGCGTTTTATATTGCCGACTAACCAAAAAATAATTGCAGAAACCGCTACAATTCTAAACAAGGTTAAAAAAAGTTTTCCTGTTCTACCACCAAACTCAAAACCCATTGCCATTCCATTATTTTCCACAAAATGAATTCTAAACCAATCAAAAACTATCACTTCTTCACCTAAATAAAAATGAGTTTTGATATAAATTTTTATTATTTGATCTAAAATAATTGCAATTAAGATTGTAGCAATTGCAAGATTTTTTTTTGACATGCCTTTTTTATTTGTGATCACAAAAATAACAATATTATTGAGTTTATTTAGTAGTTAAAAAAATATTAGCATTTAAAGAATGGATACTTATTTCTTTATTCAATTCCAACATATTAGTCTGATCTATTTGTTCAACTAAAACATTGTTGAGTTTAATTTTACCGTTTTTAGAGACGACATCAATCATTCCTTTATTTAATGTCGCATATAAATTTCCGCTATACATTTTAACTTCTAGATTTGCATAAATTTTATGAAGTTTTAAAATACCTTTTTCAATAAATATTTTTAAATCTCCTTTATAGCTTTTAGATTCTAAATTTATTTCATCCCCAAAAACTGTAATTAATTTATTTTTAGGCACTTTAATAATTGCGTTTGCTCTATGCAACCCTTTGGTAATAAATTTTCTAAAAACCTTATCTTCTTGCTTGGTATTAGGTATTTCAAATTGAATCTTTACCCGATTATTTAACTCTTTGTAAACAATATTTTGTTGTCCTATATTTTCTGTAATCAAATAAATCTCAATAAATTTTGATGTTGAATTTTCAATTACAACATCATCCAACCCTTGTGTGGAAATTTCAATTTCTTTTAATTGTGTTTCAAATTTTTGAAGCACTTTATTTTGAGATAAAACCACTTTAGAGACCAGACAAACTAAAATAATAAGATGAATTTTCATTGAAGAAAAAAAGCCTCTAAACAGAAGCTTTTAAAATTTTATTTACAAAAAACAAAAATTATTGTTTACGTTTTGCCTCAATACTCAAAGTTGTATGAGGAACTAATAGCAAACGTTCTTTTTGAATTAACTTTCGAGTAACTCGACAAATTCCATAAGTACCATTCTCTATTCTTAACAAAGCATTATTAAGATCTCTAATAAACTTTTCTTGTCTTATCGCTAATTGTACATTTGCTTCTTTATTCATTACTTCTGAGCCTTCGTCAAAAGATTTAAATGTGTGAGAAGTATCATCAGTTCCATTATTAGCATCGTTTTTATAGGCTGCTTTTAACAAAGCTAAATCTTCTTCTGCTCTTGCTATTTTCTTATTAATAATTGCTTTAAACTCCTGCAAGTCAGATTCGTTATATTTTGTTTTTACTTCTAACATAAATATTACATTTTTTCAATTAATATTTTACTTTTTATGGTATCGAACTCAATTTCTGTACCATCTATTAAATCATCAACAAAAACCAATTCATTGGTTAATGTTTCACTCATAATGTAGTCTTTATTATCTGTGATAGATTTTTGTAGGTTTTCGAAATTTAAAACTGTTAACTTTATTTTATCTGCTAACTCTAAACCTTTGTCTTTACGTGCATTCTGAATTCTGTTCACCAACTCTCTAGCAATTCCTTCTTTACGCAATTCCTCGGTTATAGTAACATCTAAAGCAACGGTTAACGAGCCTTCATTTGCAACTAACCAACCTTCAATATCTTTTGATGATATTTCTACATCTGAGATATCTAAAGTAATATTTTTTCCATTAATGTCAAGTGAAATGTTTTTATCTTTCTCTATTTTGTTAATATCTTCTTGATTAAATTTTTGAACCTCAGCAGCAATAAAACGCATATCTTTTCCAAATTTTGGTCCTAGTGCTTTAAAATTAGGTTTAATTTGTTTAATTAAAATATCTGAAGCGTCATCTAAAATTTGAATTTGCTTAATATTTACCTCGTTCTTAATTAAGCCTGCAACGGCTAAAATTTCTTCTTTCTGCTGCTCACTATCAACAGGAATCATAATTTTTTGAAGTGGTTGACGCACTTTTATCTTTTCTTTTGCTCTTAAAGATAAAACTAGAGAAGATATTATTTGCGCATTTTCCATTTTACGCTCCAAGCTCTTATCAACAAAACTTTCATCGTAAACGGGAAAGTTAGATAAATGGATACTTTCTGATTTTTCTTTGCCTGTAACCGAATTTAAATCTTGATATAATTTATCCATAAAAAACGGTGCAATTGGCGATGCTAATTTTGCAATCGTATTCATACAAGTATATAACGTTTGATAGGCAGAAATTTTATCTGTTTGATAATCTCCCTTCCAAAAACGTCTTCTACTTAAACGTACATACCAGTTACTTAAATAATCTTGTGTAAAATCTGATATTGCTCTTGCAGCTCTTGTTGGTTCATATTCTGCATAGAATTTATCAACTTTTTGAATTAAAGTATGTAATTCTGATAAAACCCATCTATCTATTTCTGGTCTATCTTTTAAAGGAACATCTGCCTCCTCATAACAAAAGCCATCAGTATTTGTGTATAAAGTAAAGAACGAATAGGTATTATATAAAGTTCCGAAAAACTTACGTTTTACTTCTTCAATCCCTTCTAAATCAAATTTTAAATTATCCCAAGGATTTGCATTTGCAATCATATACCAACGTGTTGCATCTGCACCATAAGTAGACAAAGTTGTGAAAGGATCTGTGGCATTTCCTAAACGTTTAGACATTTTATGTCCGTTTTTATCTAAAACCAAACCATTAGAAACCACATTTTTATAAGCTACCGAATCAAAAACCATTGTAGAAATTGCATGTAAAGTATAAAACCAACCACGTGTTTGGTCTACTCCTTCTGCAATAAAATCTGCCGGAAAAGATTCATTTTTATCAATTTTCTCTTTGTTTTCAAATGGGTAATGCCATTGTGCATAAGGCATAGAACCAGAATCGAACCAAACATCAATTAAATCGCTTTCACGTTTCATTGGTTGTCCTGTTGCTGAAACTAAACTAATTTCATCAACAATATTTTTATGTAAATCTATTTTCGCATAGTTATCTTCGCTGTTGTTATCAACTTCAAAGTCTTCGAAAATATCTTTTGCTAAAACGCCAGCTTCAACAGCCTTAGCCATCTCTTCTTTTAACTCTTTAACAGAGCCAATACAAATTTCTTCTTTCCCATCTTCTGTTCTCCAGATTGGTAATGGAATTCCCCAATAACGAGATCGAGATAAATTCCAATCATTTGCATTTGCCAACCAGTTTCCAAAACGACCCGTTCCTGTAGATTCAGGTTTCCAGTTAATGGTTTTATTTAACTCGTGCATTCTATCTTTTACATCAGTTACTTTAACAAACCAAGAATCTAATGGGTAATATAAAATTGGTTTATCTGTTCTCCAACAATTTGGGTAACTGTGCTTATATTTTTCAACCTTAAAGGCTTTATTTTCTGTTTTTAGTTTAATAGCTAACTCAACATCAATAGATTTTTCTGGAGCTTCACCATCATTATAATATTCGTTTTTCACATATTTACCTGCAAACTCCCCCATTTCTGGTCTAAACCTACCTTGTAAATCTACCAAAGGAACTAAATTATCATTTTCATCTTTCACCAACATCGGCGGAATTTCTGGTGTTGCTTGTTTTGCAACTAAAGCATCATCTTGTCCAAAAGTTGGCGCTGTATGTACAATTCCTGTTCCATCTTCCGTAGTCACAAAATCTCCTGAAATTACTCTAAAAGCATCTCCTGGATTGTCGTTTGGTAAACAGTAATCTAATAATTGTTCGTATTTAATATCAACTAAATCTTTACCTAAAAATTCTTTAATTACGAAATAAGGAATCTTCTTATCACCCGAATTATAAACAGATAAACCTTCTGAAGTTTCAACTTCAAAATTATTTTTTCCTGCAAATTGTTTTCCAAGTAGTTTTTTAGCTAAAATTACTTTTACAGGTTCAAATGTATATTGATTAAAAGTATCGACTAAAACATACTCTATTTTTGGACCGACAGTTAATGCGGTATTACTTGGCAATGTCCAAGGAGTTGTTGTCCAAGCTATAAAATAAATACTTCCTTCATTTTTCAAGAAGTCTGGAAGCGTATTTTGTACAGCTTTAAATTGCGCAACAACAGTTGTATCCGTTACATCTTGGTAAGTGCCTGGTTGGTTTAATTCATGAGAACTTAAACCTGTACCGGCTTTTGGTGAATATGGCTGAATTGTATAGCCTTTATAAATTAATTTTTTATTGTAAATCTGCTTTAATAACCACCAAACAGACTCCATATATTTTGGCTCATAGGTAATATATGGATCTTCCATATCAACCCAATAACCCATTTTCTGAGTTAAATCATTCCAAATACCTGTGTAGCGCATTACTGCTTTTCTACAAGCTGCATTATAATCTTCTACAGAAATTTTCTTTCCAATGTCTTCTTTGGTAATTCCCAATTCTTTTTCTACACCTAGTTCTATAGGCAAACCATGTGTATCCCAACCAGCTTTACGCTTTACTTGGTAACCTTTCATGGTTTTATATCGCGGAAAAATATCTTTAATTGCTCTTGCCAAAACATGGTGTACTCCTGGTAGCCCGTTAGCAGAAGGAGGTCCTTCAAAAAACACAAATGGTTTGGCATTTTCTCTTGATGTTACACTTTTTTCAAAAATGTTGTTTTCTTGCCAATATTCAAGAATTTCTTCTGCTACTTTTGGTAAGTCAAGTCCTTTGTATTCAGGGAATTTCGCTTTCATTTTCTGTCATTTCTAATGAGAATGCGAAAATAAGGTTTTTCTTGGAATTTCTTGAGTTTGTTTGTGAAGAAGTTGAAAAGTACAAAAAAGTTACAAAGTTTTAAGGTGACAAAAAAATTAGAGTGCTAATTCAAAAAATTATTTTACATTCCTCTTTCATTTTTTATTTGTTCATAAGCGGCTTGTATGCTTTGAAACTTTTCATTTGCACCTTTTAAATGCTCATCTCCTAAACCTTGTAATTTGTCTGGGTGGTATTTCTTTACCATTTTTCTGTAGCCACTTTTTACCTCGGAATTAGAAGCTGTCTTTTCTATTTCTAAAATTTTATATGCATTTTCTGAAGTATCATAAAACATTGCTTTAATCGACTCAAAATCTCGTTGATTTATATATAAATAGCCCGCAATCTTTCTAATTTCCTCTACTTCCGACTCTGTAACAAACTCATCTGACTTTGCAATGCCAAACAAAAAATGTATTAATTGTAAACGCGAAGCGTGAGACATATTTTGTCTAATCTGTATACACACTTGACGTGCAGAAACTTGTTTTTTTATAATTCCGCTAAAAAGTTTGAATGCATTATTTGCTCTTTCCTTGCCATACATGCCAACAAATTGAGATCTTACAAAGTCTAGCTCACGTTTATCTACTTTTCCATCAGATTTTATAACGATAGATGCTAAAACAAGTAAACTCATTTCAAAATCTCCAGATTGGGTATCTACAGAATCTCTTCTAACTCTATTCCCACGAACTCTCTCTTGGTATTCTCTTTGTTCTTGTGTTAAATCTTTTTCAGAAAAACCATCTACAAAACTACCTACTGCAAAACCAATGGCTGCACCAATAGGACCTCCTAAAGTAAATCCTAAACCTGCTCCTAACCATTTCGTAAAACTTCCCATTTTCTCTATTTTTAAAGTTGCAAACTTACAAAGTTACATTGTTAAAATCTTGATTTTTTTTTAGATGCTCTAATTTTGCATGAAGGATTGAAGCATTTGTTTGAGCTCTTTTTTGTTTTTCACAAAAAAAGCGAGTGCGAAAAGCCTGACGATTTTTGAATAAAAGTGCAGTGAAACGTAACTTTTATTTAAAAATGGACATGCCCAAAAAGAAAAATGTAATTAGTATCAATTTTATTGATATTTCTATTGAAAACACCACTTTTAAGTATGTTGAGTTTTGACAAACAAATACCTATATTTGCATTTTAAATTTAGAAAATATGTATCCAGAAGAATTAGTAAAACCAATGCGTGAAGAGTTAATTAACGCTGGTTTTGAAGCATTATATACAAGTGAAGACGTTGAAAACGCAATGTCTAAAAAAGGGACAACGTTAGTTGTAGTAAACTCTGTTTGTGGCTGTGCGGCTGGTACTGCAAGACCAGGAGCTGTGGCATCTTTAGCCGCTGAAAAAACACCTACAAACTTAACAACTGTTTTTGCAGGTGTAGAAAAAGAATCTACACAAAAAGCACGTGAGTTTATGATTCCTTTTCCGGCTTCTTCACCAGCAATTGCATTGTTTAAAGATGGTAGTTTAGTGCATATGCTAGAGCGTCATCATATTGAAGGTAGATCTGCACAAATGATTGCACAGAATTTAGCACAAGCTTACGACGAGTTTTGCTAGTACAAGAACTCCTCTTTAAAAGAAAGAACTTTAAAATCCATTCTAAATTGAATGGATTTTTTATTTTTATACAAAAAACAATATGCCATCAGTATTATCGACTTACACTAAAGTAGAATTAAAAAAGAAATTAAAAACACAACAAAATTTACTAATATTTAAAGGAATTGTTATTTTTTTAATGATTGTTTTTGCTATTTTTTCAACCCTTGCAAAAGGGATTTCTTTTCACACCTTTTTACCATTATTTTTTATTCCAATGGGTCTTTTTATGTATTTTGAATTAAAAAATATTAAAAAAGAACTCGCTTCAAGAAAACAACATGAATCAAGAGAAGATAATATCTAATACCATTGTTTTTGTAAAAGAGGAACTTAAAAATGCCGAAGGCGGTCATGATTGGTTTCATGTAGAGCGTGTTTATAAAAACACATTATTAATTTCTAAAGAAGAAAAGGTAAATACTTTTGTGGTTTCTTTAGCTGCGCTATTACATGATATTGCTGATCCAAAATTTTTTAATGGTGATGAAACTATAGGACCAAAAAAAGCGCAGAATTTTTTAGAAAAACAAAATGTTGATAAAGGAGTTATTAATCATGTTATTAATATTATAAAATATATTTCTTTCAAAAATTCTTTTGATAAAAATGGAAAAGAATTTACCTCTAAAGAATTACAGGTAGTTCAAGACGCTGATCGATTAGATGCAATTGGTGCTATTGGTATTGCAAGATGTTTTAATTACGGTGGATTTAAACACAGAGCTCTTTATAATCCTGAAATCTCTCCAAATTTAAAGATGTCTAAAGAAGAATATAAAAATTCTAATGCACCAACTATCAATCACTTTTATGAAAAACTACTCTTATTAAAAGATAAAATGAATACTCTTACTGGTAAAAAAATTGCCCTCAGTAGACATAATTTTATGGTAGAATATTTAAATCAATTCTATAGTGAATGGAATGGAATTAAGTAATTAATTCTCTTTTGCTACCTCTAAAGCAGTAATTTTGTTTTCTAAAATTGCTAATTCTTCTCCACATTCAATAATTTTATCGATGGTTAGGTTTTGATTAGAATTTACAAACGTTAATAATTCGTTGCTTTTAAAGGTGTAATATTCAATTGCTTTGTCTATTTTAACATGCATACTATTTACTTATTGAATTAAATTCATCATTTCATTTCTATATTTTGATGCCGATTTTCCTGTAAACTCTTTAAATAGTTTATTAAAATGAGAAAAATTATTAAAACCACATTCATAACAAATATCTGTAATACTTGTTTGACTTTCTGATAGCAATTTCGTGGCATGCACAACCCTGTATTCATTTACTAATTTCGTAAATGTTTTACCTGTTGTTTTTTTAAAAAACCTACAAAATGCCGGAACCGTCATACTAACTAAACCTGACATTTCATCTAAACTAATGTGTTTATTAAAGTTCTCGTTAATATGTTTAAAAATAATATCTATTTTACTACTATCTTGTGGCTGTGTTTCAAAAGCAAAACCATCTGCATTTAAAATTGTATAATCTTTAGATTTAGAGAGTGTGTGCAATATTTCTAACAAAATTAAAATCTGCTTAAAACCTTTTTTCTCAGATAACTTCTCAATTTTAGGTCCTAATTTCTCTTTCGTTTTTACCCCAAATAAAATTCCTTTTTTCGCTTTTTCAAATAAAATACTAATCGGTTTCATTTCTGGTACTTCAAAAAAAACTTCTCCCAGAAAATCGGGCTTAAATTGTACTAATGTTTCTGAACCATTTGTTGTAAGCCTATCTGTAAAACCATTATGAGGTAAATTAGAGCCTATTAATAATAGCTGACTATTATTAAAGTAAGACAAGTGATTACCAATATGTCTTTTACCCTTTCCTTTGTTTACATAGACCAACTCAATTTCTGGGTGAAAATGCCAAAAAGCTTTTATCTGTTTTAAAAACTCAGTATGTTTTTTTACAAGTATAGAACTACCAAAATTTGGACTAATTTTTTCTAAAGTTGGTTTAACATTCATAATATTTTATAAATTAAATCAAATTTACAATACTAAAAGATAAAAAAATATATAGAATTAACAAAGTTATATACTATATTAACTTAACATTAATTTAATACCTATATAGTTGATAATTTAGAATACAAATATGCCAATTTTGATGTTTTCACATCAAAATTCCTGTCATAAATTTGCAGTATAATTATTTAATATTATGAAAACAATAAAAAAAATTACACTAGCAACATTCATTTTAGCTACATTAATCGGTTATGCTAACGAAGACAAAAAAACAATCGATAGCAAAGCTAAAAAAACCGTTAAATTAGTCTTTAATAACGTTAAGAAAGGACAAATTTTAAGCATTAGAGATGAACAAGGTTTTGAACTCTACAATAATAAAATTAAAAATTCTGGAAACTATTCTAAAATATTTGATTTTTCTGCATTAGAAGACGGTATTTATTCAGCTGAACTAAATAAAGATTTTAAAATTATTACTAAAAAGTTTAACGTTAAAAATGGTTTAGTTACTTTTTTAAATAATAAAAATGAAACAGAGTTTAAACCAGTAATTAGAACTAAAAATAATTTACTTTACATCTCTAAACTAGCCTTTAACCCAGAATCTATTAAGGTTACTATTTATTATAAAGAAACCGCTATTTTTTCTGAAACGTTAAAGGATAAAAAGTATTTAAAAAGAATTTACAAATTGTCTGAAAATGAAACTGGTAATTATAAAGTTATCATTGACACTAAAGATAGATATTTTGTAAAAGATTTTACACTATAAAATTAAGTTAATTGTTCTATTGAAACATAAGTATGGTTCAATAACAAAAGTGAGTCCAAAAGGACTCACTTTTTATTTATATTAATTTTTAAAACTAGGCTTTGTTTTATTTAAGAAAGCAGTTGTACCTTCACTAAAATCTTTTGTCCCAAAACATTCTCCAAATTCTTCAATTTCCACATCAAAACCATTTACACCATACTCAAAATTTGCATTAATTGCTCTTATCGCTGCACTAATAGCTACAGATGAGTTTCTGGCAATTTTGCTTGCAATTTTGTTTGCCAATGGCAACAATTCTTCTTGTGTAGTTACCTGATTAATTAAACCACATTCTTTAGATTCTTCTGCAGAAATCATACCTGCGGTCATAATCATTTCCATTGCTTTTCCTTTACCTACTAGTTGTGGTAAACGCTGTGTGCCTCCATAACCAGGAATAACTCCCAAAGAAACTTCTGGCAACCCCATTTTTGCATTATCGGAAGCAATTCTAAAATGACAACACATTGCTAACTCTAAACCGCCTCCTAACGCAAAACCATTTAAAGCTGCAATGACTGGTGTCGATAAATTTTCTACATAATCAAACAACATTTCTTGTCCAGATTTTGCTAAGCTTCGTCCTTCATCAACAGAAAAATGAGCAAATTCAGAGATATCTGCTCCGGCAACAAACGCTTTTTCACCACTTCCTGTTAATATTATGACTCTTATACTGTTATCATCTTCTAACGCTTCAAAAGCTAAATTTAACTCGTTAATAGTTGCTTTATTAAGTGCATTTAATTTTTTTGGTCTGTTAATAGTTATTTGAGCTAAACTATCATTTTTGTCAACTAAAATATTTTCGAAATTCATTTTTTAATATATTTTTTAAACTCCTATTTTCATAAGAATATTAAGGTTATTTACGTTTTCGGTAAAATCACCGTAAAAACAGTTCCCTACCTCTTCTTTCGAGGTAAAAGAAATAACGCCGTCATAAGCTTCAATTATATTTTTTATCATTGCTAAGCCCAATCCCATTCCGCTTGTTTTCGTAGTAAATTTTGGTTCAAAAATTAAATCTTTTACATCATCTGAAATTCCTTTTCCATTATCAGAAACGGTAATTTTTAAACTATTATTTTCTGATAAAACAGTTACTTCTATTAAAGGGTTTTCTACTTTATCTATTGCTTGAATTGCATTTTTAACCAAATTAGTTATAATTCTAATTAACTGTGTTTTATCTAAATTAGCATATAATTCAGTTTCTTTAGGGCAATACTTTATGTATTCTTCTGTAAAAACATCAAGAGCAAACTTTACAACACTAATTATTTCTATTTGTTCTTTCTTTTGAGTAGGCATTTTAGCAAAATCAGAAAAAGCGGAGGCTATAGAACTCATTACATCTATTTGCTGAATTAAAGTTTGACTATACTCTTTTAATTTTTCTTTTGCTTTTTCATCTAAAGGATCAAATCTTCGTTCAAAACTCTGAACAGTTAATCTCATCGGTGTCAACGGGTTTTTTATTTCGTGAGCAACTTGTTTTGCCATTTCTCTCCATGCCTGTTCGCGCTCACTTCTTGCAAGTTTAGCTGCACTTTCTCCCAATTCATCAATCATGTTATTATACGCTTCCACTAAAACATCAATCTCTCCACTTGCCTTATTTAAAATAATTTTTTCATTTCTTTTATTTAAACGAGTTTGCTCTATTTTATCCGAAATGGTTTTTATCGATCTCGTTATATAACTTGATAAAAAATATGCGAGCGCTATTGCTATTAAAAACATTAAAATGTATACCAATCCCAACCTCAATATAAACTCTTTCAACTCATTTTCTATTTCCGAGTTATCTTGAGTAAATTGTAATTCTAATATCCCGATTCTCTTAAACTTAGTATCATGGATAAAGGAAAATGATGATTGATAACCAATTCCATTTTCTACTCTTGCTTTAAATATTTTATGATTAGAATTTTGAGCTAATTCATATAAAAGATTATCTCGAATTGGTTTACGATCAATCTTTTCGAACGCACTTGCAATAGAAGATTTTAGTAAATTACCTTTTAAGTCATACATAGAAATATTCATCTTATTGATTGATGAAATTTCAAAAATTCGTTCTTGAAATATTTTAGGTAAATTTTTAGTATTTACAGAGTAAGTAGTCTTATTTTTTAATTCTAATTCAATAGTTTGTTTTGTAGTCGCCTCTTTACGCTCAAAACGTTGAATATTATAATCTTTTGTTTGCTCATCGTATTGATAAACAGTTACCACCAATATTAATATTGATGCTAATAACACCAACAAAATCATTGATAAAAAAATACGTATTCTTAAAGAAATCTTTTTAATACTGCTCAAACTTAGTCGCTTTTTACTTTCACTTTTAATAAGTCATCCAAATCTCAGTATTCATTAAATTGAAAAGAATATACCTTATTTGTAGTGAACTTTTTTATTTTTAAATGTATTGTTTTCCTAAAAACCTAAAACAAATTCTTTGGTAAAAATTCCTGTTTTAAAATTAACAAAAAGTATTCCAAAAAAATATGTCGTTCTCTTTAAAAATTAAGTCTTCATAATTTTCTCTTAAATACATCTAATTTACGACTTATTTATTTCATTTTTCGCATTGGTAAAATCTACAGGAGTATTTACATTTCTTATAAAATCATCATCAACTTCAACAATTTCGACTTCAGAATTAATTAATGCTTTTCTAGGACAAGAATAACCTTGTGCCAAATACTGTAATAAAATAGGATAAGCTTTTGGCTCATAAATAGTAATTAAAGGCTCTGGAAAATCTTTACCTTTTCCTTTAATCGCTGTTGCAATTTTACCAGGATTTCTTTGATTTAACAACAACTTAATAATCTGGTCATTTACAAAAGGAACGTCTGTTGCCAATACAAACCAAGCAGCATTTGGATCTTTTTGAAAAGCAGAACAAATGCCTCCAAATGGACCTAAATTCAAAAATTTATCATGAATTTCATCATCGTATTCTGATGCATTTTGAACTGAATAAAATGTCTCTAAATTATTGCTCTCTAACAATTGTTTTGCAACTATTTTTTGAGGTTTTCCAAAATAATCTAAATTCGATTTATCCTGACCCATTCTTGTACTCTGACCACCAACCAAAACTAGCCCTTTGACAGCAGCAATTTTTTCTTGAATTAAATTATTTATATGATTCGAAATCTTATCCACCTCATCAATTGTGTAGCAAATAATATTTTTTATCTGTGGATATTTTTCTTCAAGAAATGAAAAGTATTCTGTATCCTTTTTTAGCTTTATTACAAATTGAATGCGATCTAACTGTTCTAATCTTTTTAAAACTGAAGCTTCTTTTTCTTCATCTAAAATCAATATTTGTTTTGCTCCTTGATAATGGTTACCATTGATAAAAACATAATCAAACTGCGCAAATTGCAAACGTTGTTCAAATTTATTTATGTTTCCTGATGTTGTTATCTGTAAATTTCCTTGATGATGAAAAGTATATTCGGACAATCTATTTTGAGCAACATCTTTTGCGTGAGAAGCATCGAAATAAGCCAATTTATAGTTTGATAATTTCTCAGAAATTTCATGTACTAAGTTAGAAATAATGCCGCAATTTGTGCCAAGAATTGCAATTTCATTCGGAGCAAAATTATCATTATCTCTTCTTTCTAAATTTGTATGCTTTTTATGTTTTTTCAAAACTCTATTTCTTTTTAACATCCATTCAACCTTAGTCGAAGACTACTCAAAACCTCTTAAATGATTTTAAGAAGACAATTATTAATTATTAATATCAGATTTTCCACCAGTTTTAACTAACAATTTCACTTCTTTAATAACCATCTCTTGACTGATGCTTTTACACATATCATAAATAGTTAAACAAGTAATATTTGCGCCCGTTAAAGCTTCCATTTCTACCCCCGTTTTTCCTGTAATTGTAACCTCACAAAAAACTTCAATATTTGTAGAATCTATAATATTAATATCAATATCAACTCCATTAATTAATAAAGGGTGACACATAGGTATTAGTTCTGAAGTCTTTTTTACACCTTGAATCCCTGCAATAATTGCCGTTTGAAAAACAGGCCCTTTTTTGGTAATTAACTCATCACTTGTAAAACGAGTAATTACTTCTTTTCCTAAAAACATCGTTGCTTTTGCAATTGCAGTTCTTTTGGTAATTTTCTTATCAGAAACATTTACCATTTTAGGATTATTTTTTTCGTTTAAATGACTGAATTCACTCATTATCTATATCTAATTATCGGAAAGGTATTTCCTTTTTTAAATTCTATGTTATCATTTGGCAATTGAATAAAAGCATCTGTATTTACCAAACTGGCTAAATCTCCAGATCCATTTCCTTTAATCGGAAAAGCAATTAATTCACCTTTTCTGGTTTCTAACTTTACTTGTAAAAAGTATACTAAGTTAGGCTTAAAAAAAACATCTTCTCCTAAAACAGCAATTTCTACATCAACTTTTAGTCTTACAGATTTGTAATACCAAGGATAAAAATACGCTAAACAATTTACAAAAGTTGAAATAGGATTTCCGGGAAATCCAAACACATTACAACTATCTGTTTCTCCGTAAAAAAAAGGTTTTCCTGGCCTTTGCGCTACCTTGTGAAAGAGTTTTTTAACTCCTAATTCATCAAAAACTTCTGGTAGAAAATCATATTTACCTTTACTCACTGCCCCGCTAAAAAGCAACACATCATACTCTTGTAAATACTTTTTAATTTTAGATTTTAATACAGATTTCTCATCTGTTACATGAGCTGTTTCTGAAGAAATATTTAATCTTTCTAACAAAGAAACTAACGAAAAAACATTACTTCTTCTTATTTGATGTTCTAACGGAATTTCATCAACACCAACCAATTCATCTCCTGTAGAAACAATCATTACTTTTGGTTGTTTTGCAACCTTTATAAACGATTTACCAACAGTTGCTAAAACACCTATTTCTGCAGCAGATATCATTGTGTTTTCAGAAATAAGAATATCTCCAACATTTCCATCTTTTCCCTTTAGATGAACGTTTTGTCGATCATTTAGAGAATCTACATTTATTGTTGCAATTCCGTTTTTAATCGTTACATCTTCATATCTTATAACAGTATTAGCACTTTTTGGTAAAACTGCACCGGTCATCACTTCAATACAGTTTTTAGCATTTTGAAGTTTGATTTGTTTGCTCCCGGCTGCTTGAATTCCTTCTATTTCAAAAGACTTTTGTCCTTGTTTAAATGAAGCAAAATCAATTGCAATTCCATCCATAGAAACTCTATTAAAAGGAGGGAAATCTCTGTCTGCAGAAATTTCTTCTTTTAAAATTCTACCTACAGATTTTATAAATGGAATTTCTTCAACTCCAAAATCTTGAGTTGAATTTAAAACTGCCTGTAAAGCTTTTTCTACTGAAACCATTATTTTAAATATGTAATTATTTATTTGAGTTCATCTACAATTTAACGGTTAATATTTTCCTAACCTCCAATTGTACTCATACTCTCAGAAGCCCTGCCATCTTTTCTATTCGCTTCAGCTATAAAACCGTTTTCTGGTTTTTGTTTTACTAATCTCAAAAAGAGTTCTTTTAAATCTTCGTTAGAAGCTCCTTTTCGTATAAAATCTCGAAGATTAAAAACACCATCATCAAACAAACAATTTTTAAAGGTTCCTGTTGATGTAATTCTAATTCGATTACAATCGTTACAAATAGTTCTTGTAAAAGCAGGTATTATTCCAACTGTTCCTTTATGGTTTTCAATTTTATAATTTCTTGAAGTTGATGATTTTTCGGATTGAATTTCAACAACCTTAAACTCAGTTTTTATCTCGTTTAAAATCTTTTTAAACGTCCAGTTCTCTTGCATATCCCGTTGCCCTTTTCCATTAAAAGGCATTTCTTCAATAAAACGTACAATAATATTTTTATCTTTTGTTAATCTAACAAAATCGAGAATTTCATCAGTATTAAAACCAGATTGTACAACTACATTCAATTTTAAATCTAAACTGCTTTTTTCTAAGATTTCGAATGTTTTATAAACATCAGAAAAAACATCTCTCCTTGTAATTTTAGAAAACTTATCTTTTTCTAAACTATCTATACTTAAGTTTATTGTTTTTACTTTTTCTAATTTTTCAATTTTAGAAATATATTTAGAAATTAAAGCACCGTTTGTTGTAATATTAATTTCATCTAACAAATCGTTATAAGACAACATTTCTAAAAAACTAACAAAATCTTTACGCACAAAAGGCTCTCCGCCAGTTAAACGCACTTTTTTTACACCCAACTCTGTAAGTACACGAATTAAACGATACATTTCTTTGTACGAAAGCAACTCTTGTCTTGGAACAATATCTATTCCTTGAGCAGGCATACAATATTGGCAACGCAAATTACAGCGGTCTGTTACTGCCAGACGCACATACTCCATTTGTCTACCAAAATTGTCTACAAGTTTACTCATCTAATTTGGCAATTTTTTGCTTACTAAACCATATAAAAATGCACCTAAAAGTGCGCCAAATAAAATAATTAAAGCGGGTATTAATTTAAATCCTAAAATTACAAAAATTGGAGCAGCACAAGCCCCGGAAATCCCCCAACCTAAGCCAAATAAAGTTCCACCTAAAATGGTGCTTATAAATCCTTTTTTCTTTGGTTTTGGAATAATTTTATTACCATTAATATCTTTTATAATTCCCTTTTTGAACAATTGCATAAAAATCATGGAAATTACCACAGCTCCACCTATAATTCCGAACATATGAAAAGATTGAAACTTAAACATTTCATAAAAACGATACCAAGAAATGGCTTCAGTTTTACTTAAAACAATTGCAAAAAAGATTCCTAAAAATAAAAATTTAATATTTTTCATATCTAAAATATAATTGGAATTATAAACCATGTAGCAATAATACCACCAATAAAAAAGCCAATTACAGCCAATAAAGATGGAAATTGTAAACTACTTAAACCTGTAATTGCATGACCAGAAGTACACCCTCCTGCGTAACGAGTTCCAAATCCAATCAAAACACCAGAAATAATCAGAATTAGAAAACCTTTTAAAGATGTATAAATCTCACTCCCAAAAATTTCATCTGGAAAATATTGATTTCCAGCATTTGCAAAACCTAAGTCTGTGAGTTCTTGAACTGTTGTTGGGTTTAAATCAATAATTTGTTCTGGAATTAAAAAATTTGATGAAATAAAACCTCCTATAATTAAGCCAACGACAAATAGTAAAGCAAAATCTCTTTGTTTCCAATCTTTCTTAAAATAGTCAGAAAAATTTCCTGCTCCAGCCATGGTGCAAAGAGTTTCAAAATTTGTTGAGGCTCCAAAGTTTTTACCAAAGTAAAAATATAATAACAATGAAATTGATATTAAAGGACCCCCAACATACCAAGCCCAAGGTTGTAGTATAAAATCCATAACTATAATTGAGTTTTTAAATAATTCATAATTAATTTTGTTGCTCCAAGATTGTCTTTAATGTATCTTTTGTTGATTACTCCTGTTAGTTTTCTGAAATTTTCCTCCTCTTTAAAGTTTATAAAAGTCTGAGAAAACTCTTCTTTGTTTTTAATAGAAATACAACCTCCTATTTTAACCAAATCTACGGCTTCTTTAAATTTGTTGTATTTATTTCCAATCACCACAGGAATTCCGAAAGTTGCTGGCTCTAAAATATTATGCAAACCCGTTTTTAACCCCCCACCAACATAAGCAACATCTGCTGTTGCATAAATTTTAGTTAAAATTCCGATTGTATCGACAATGAAAACTTGATATTCTTTTAAATTCAAATCATGCCTTAGTTGAGAATACAAAACAGTTTTCTTTTTAATAGACTTCTGTAATTCTAAAATAGGTTCTTGCTTTATATTATGAGGTGCAATAATAAACTTCTCGTCTTCTGAAGCTTTATTATTAATATAATCTACCAAAAGCTCCTCGTCTTCCTGCCAAGTACTTCCTGCAACAATTGTATAGTTGTCGTTTTTAAATTCATTAATAAAATCGAGAGAATTATTTTGCTCTAAAATCTTAGAGACCCTGTCGAAACGTGTATCTCCAGCAACAGTAACATTATCAAAATTAATTGAGCTTAATAAGCTCTTAGAGTTTTCGTCTTGTACAAAAAAGTGATGAAAAGCTTTTAACGAATCCCTCATAAAACCACCATAACTTTTAAAGAAAAGTTGCTTTTTTCTTAAAATACCTGAAACTAAAATTGTTGGAACTTCTTTTAGTTTTAATTCGTTTAATAAATTTGGCCAGAACTCATACTTTATAAAAATTGCCAAAGTAGGATTTACCTCTTTTATAAATTTTCTTGCATTGGATTTAGAATCTAAAGGCAAATAACAAATTACATCTGCTAAATTGTAATTCTTTCTAATTTCATAGCCCGAAGGCGAAAAAAAGGTAACTAATATTTTATAATCAGGATAGTTTTTCTTTATATCTTCAATAATAGGTCTGGCTTGCTCAAACTCACCTAAAGAAGCAGCATGAAGCCAAATAGTTTTAAAATTCTTCAATTTAGAAATCTCAGAAAACGTTTTACTTCTTCCATGAATAAATAGTTTTATTTTTTTATGAAACACCCCAATTATTGGTAGTAAAAGTGCAGATATAAAAACAATACAATTATATAAAAATTTCATAATTGCAAAAATACAAAATACAACTAAGTATCGTTGAACAAATTGAAGAGATAAAAACAAACATGAATCTCTAATACCAATAAATTAAGCCTAAAATTAATTTAAATATAAATCGTTACTGAATGGATAAATTTAGATTCGCTAAAATAATAGTAAAAATAAAAAATCGCTTAAACAACTAATTGTCTAAGCGATTTTTTATTTATTAAAAGCTAAATTTCTTAAGCTTCAAATGGAGTAACAGATACATAAGATCTATTATTTCTTTTCTTACGGAATTCTACAACACCGTCAACTTTTGCATGTAAAGTATGATCTTTACCCATGTAAACGTTTTCTCCTGGATTGTGAGTTGTTCCTCTTTGACGAACAATAATGTTTCCTGCAATTGCAGCTTGTCCTCCAAATATTTTTACACCTAGTCTTTTCGATTCTGATTCTCTACCATTCTTCGAACTACCTACTCCTTTTTTATGTGCCATGATCTTATGGTTTTAAAATTGAAATTCTTATTTAGTTAAAGCTTCAATTAATTCAGCTTTCTTTAAAGAAGTATACCCTTTGATACCTGCTTCTTTTGCAGCTGCTTTTAATTCTGCAACAGTCATAGAACTATAATCTGTTGTAGCTTCTTTTACTTCAGCTTTAGGAGCAGCTTCTTTTTTAGGAGCAGATGCTTTTTTTGCTGATTTTTTTCCACCAGTGGCAGCGATAGATTCAATTTGAATCTCACTTAAATACTGTCTGTGTCCATTTTTCTTAATGTAACCTTTTCTTCTTTTCTTCTTGAAAACGATTACTTTATCACCTTTTAAGTGACTTAAAATTTGAGCTGTTACTGAAGCTCCTTCTATAGCTGGGGCGCCAATTGTAACGTTACCTTTATTATCAATTAAAAGTACATTATCAAAAGTTACTTTTGATCCTACTTCTCCTTGTAAACGGTGAACGTAAACTTTTTGGTCTTTTGCAACTTTAAACTGCTGCCCTGCCATCTCTACGATTGCGTACATACTATTTGTTTTGCGTAATTAATACTAATTAGTGCATTATCCTAATGAAAATGCGGGTGCAAATATACACCTTTTTTATAACTTACCAATATAGTTTTTATAAATAATTCTATCAAAACCAAGACAATACCGAAACTTATAAAAAACTACTTAGCCCTGTTCACTAAATAAACTCCAACTAAAATAATAACTCCACTAAAAACTTGAATTAAACTCAATTTTTCGCCATCTAAAACTCCCCAAAAAATTGCGACTAAAGGAATTAAATAAGTTACAGAAGATGAGAATACTGGATCTGAAATATGAACTAATTTATTATAAATAGTTTTCGCAATACCAGTGCCTACGACTGATAAAACAGCTAAATAACCAATAGACTGCATTAAAACCTCATTTCTAGAATCAAAATCTTCAAAGAAGTTGGTACAACATAATACAATCGTCGCTGGTATTATCAACAATAAAAAATTACCTGTTGTAATTGCCAAAGCATCCAAATCATGCAAATATTTTTTTAACATATTAGCATTAAAAGCATAACCTACAGAGGCAATAATAATTAATAGAGCATACCAATAATTTTGATTCGGATGTAAATCAGCTCCTTTCAATATTAAAACTGAAGTACCAACTAAACCTATTAAGACACCAAACAATTGGGCTTTCTTAAAAGCAAAACCAAAGAAAATTGAACCTAAAATTAAAGTATTAAAAGGTGTAAAAGAATTTAAAATAGATACAATAGAACTATCTATAGTGGTAATTGCAAAAGCAAACAGAAAACCAGGTATAAATGTACCTGCTAAGGCGGTATAAATAATATATTTCCAATGTCTTTTTTTAATTTTTTTAATTGATGAAAAGGCTATAGAAAGTAAGAAAATAGCAGTAAAAATCATTCTCAACGCACCTAACTGAATCGGAGTTATACCCAAAAGAGCTTTCTTCATTAAAATAAAAGAACTACCCCAAACTATCGATAGAATGATAAGATAAAACCACTTTTGTTGTTGATTATTCATTTTTAAAAAAATATTTTGTAAAAGTCCGATAAAACTTTAAAATTCAGCTCTTTTATTAATAAATTTGTAACATATTTATTACATAAAGGGTATTTTTTCAAAATTAAATCTATTTACATGAAATCAAAAAAAATATTATTTTCTGTCGCTTTTGCTTTTTTTATCATACTAGGATGTAAAAATGAAGCAAAAAAAGAAACACTAGCTGTGAATAAACAAAATATTTCTTTAGCCATTTCTGGAATGACTTGTGAAATTGGTTGTGCTAAGACAATTCAATCTAAATTATCTAAAAAAGAGGGTGTTTTAAATGCAAATGTTATTTTTAAAGACAGTATAGCAACTATTGAGTTTGACACAAATAAAACCTCTAAGAAAGATTTAATTGCTTTTGTAGGTGGAATTGCAGGAGGAGAATTATACAAAGCTTCCGAGAATTTAAAAAGCTGCGAAGGAAAAAACAAAGCATGTTGTGCAAACAAAACAAAATAGCAAACACTCTCAAATAAAAAAGGGTTGGTTCTTAATTAAGAATCAACCCTTTTTTATTATAATTAAAATTTAGTTACATTTTCTGTAACCAAGTTTTTACAGCAACTTCTGCTTTTATAATTTCTTTTAAATCAGCAATTGCAACTCTTTTTTGTTCCATCGTATCTCTATGTCTTATGGTAACACATTTATCCTCTAAGGTGTCATGGTCTACTGTAATACAAAATGGCGTTCCTGCTGCATCTTGACGTCTATAACGTTTACCAACAGCATCTTTTTCATCGTAAAAAACATTGAAATCCCATCGTAAATCATCCATAATTTCGCGAGCTAATTCTGGCAAACCATCCTTTTTAACTAATGGAAAAATTGCTGCTTTAAACGGAGCTAAAACTGCTGGTAATTTTAAAACAGTTCTTGATGTTCCGTTTCCTAAATCTTCTTCTTGCAAAGAATTAGAGAAAACTGCTAAAAACATTCTATCCAAACCGATAGAAGTTTCAACAACATAAGGTGTATAACTTTTATTATCTTCATGGTCGAAATACTGTAATTTCTTACCAGAAAATTCTTCATGTGCTTTTAAATCAAAATCTGTACGAGAATGAATTCCTTCTAACTCTTTAAATCCGAAAGGAAATTTAAACTCTATATCTGCAGCGGCATCAGCATAATGTGCTAATTTATCATGATCATGAAAACGATAATTCTCTGCTCCCATTCCTAAAGATAAATGCCATTTTAAACGCGTTTCTTTCCAAGCATCATACCATTCTTTTTGAGTTCCTGGCTTTACAAAAAATTGCATTTCCATTTGTTCAAACTCACGCATTCTAAAAATAAACTGTCTTGCAACAATTTCATTTCTAAAAGCTTTACCTGTTTGTGCAATTCCGAAAGGAATTTTCATCCTACCCGTTTTTTGCACGTTTAAGAAATTTACAAAAATCCCTTGAGCTGTTTCTGGACGTAAATATAAATCCATTGCAGTTTCTGCCGAAGCACCTAATTTAGTGCCAAACATTAGATTAAATTGTTTTACATCCGTCCAATTTTTAGAACCTGTTGCAGGATCTGCAATTTCTAATTCTTCAATTAATAACTTAACATCAGCTAAATCCTCATTCTCTAAAGATTTACCCATTCTTGCTAATATTGAATTTATTTTTTCTTGATACCCAACAACCCGTCCGTTGGTTGCAATAAATTCCTCTTTATTAAAAGCATCACCAAAACGTTTTTCTGCTTTTGCAACTTCTTTATTTATTTTTCCTTCTATTTTAGCGCAGTAGTCTTCAATTAAGACATCTGCTCTATAACGTTTTTTAGAATCTTTATTATCGATTAAAGGGTCATTAAAAGCATCAACATGACCAGAAGCTTTCCAAGTTGTTGGATGCATTAAAATTGAAGCATCTATACCTACAATGTTTTCATGCATTTGCACCATTGCTTTCCACCAATAATCTCGAATATTTTTCTTGAGCTCAACTCCATTTTGAGCATAATCGTAAACCGCACTTAAACCGTCATAAATTTCAGAAGACTGAAAAACATAACCATATTCTTTAGCGTGCGATAAAACTTTTTTAAATTTATCTTCTTGTTTTGCCATAATGAGCGCAAAGATACACGTTTACAGAAATTTTTCAAGAAAAACCTTTTAAGATTTTTAAGATACAGACTCAACTATTTAATATTGATATTTTTACTTACCTTTAAATTGAATTGCGAAGAAAATTATGAAAATTTTAAAAGATTTCTTTAGGATATTTTATCCTGACCTATGTGTTAATTGTGAAAATCAATTAGAGAAAAACGAAAATACTATCTGCACTTTTTGTAGACACGACCTGCCTTTAACTAACTTTACAAACTATTCTGAAAACAAAATAGCCCAAACTTTTTACGGTAGAATAATTATTGAAAAGGCAAATACATTGCTTTTTTATAGAAAAAAAGGAATTACAAAAAAGCTAATTCACGAACTTAAATATAAAGGAAATGAAGAAATAGGCTCCTTTTTTGGTAATTGGTTAGGCGAAATTTTAAAACAAAACAATGAATTTTCGGATATTAATTTGATAGTTCCAGTTCCTTTACATCCAAAAAAACGTAAACAACGAGGCTATAATCAAGTTTCAAAATTTGGAGAAAAATTAAGTTATCACTTAAAAAAACCATTTTTAGAAAACGTTTTATTAAGAACTTCAACGTCAAAAACGCAAACATTTAAGGCTCGTTTTGAAAGGTTCAATAATAATGATACTAAATTTCAATCAAATAATACATCTAGCTTTAAAAACAAGCATATTTTGTTAATTGATGATGTAATTACTACTGGTGCAACTATAGAATCTTGTGCTAAAGAATTGCAAAAAACTGAAGGCGTAAAAATTAGTATTTTAACAATGGCGTATACAGAGTAATATTTTTGATTTTTAAATGAAAAATATATTGTTAATTTGTAGAAAATTTACCTTTGTGAAACCTTTTTTAAGATTTATTTTTTTCAGCTTTTCAATTATTACCTTAGTAAACTGTGCAAGAACAGGAAGACCAGAAGGTGGCCCAAAAGATGAAGATGCACCTTTGTTTGTGACCTCTAATCCTCCTTATGAAACTATTAATTTTGATGAAAAAGAAATAGAATTAGAGTTTAATGAATTTATAAAACTGAGAGACTTAAATAAGCAACTTTTTGTTTCCCCTCCGCTAAAGAACCCTTTATTAGTTACCCCTCAAGGAACTGCAAGCAAAACCTTAACGTTAAAAATTCTTGATACCTTAAATAAAAACACCACTTATATTATAAATTTTGGCAATGCTATTGAGGATAACAATGAAAGTAATAAACTAGAAAGTTTTAAATATGTTTTCTCTACAGGAAACTTTTTAGATTCACTTAAAACTTCGGGCGAAATCAAAGACTCATACCTTGACATTAGACCTAAAAACACGAATGTGTTGTTGTACAAAATAGATACTTCTTTTACTGATTCTATAATCTTTAAAAGAAAACCTAATTACATTACAAACACCTTAGATACTTCCTCTTTCAATTTATCAAATCTTAAGGAAGGAAAGTATTTAATGATTGCTTTAAAAGAATCCACAAATGATTATATTTTTAATCCTAAACAAGATCAAATAGGCTTTTCTTCAGATACAATAGTATTACCTCGAGATAGCATTATTAAAAAACCTCTTTTACTTTTTAAAGAAACACAACCTTACAAATTTAAACGCGGTAAAGAAATTACAAAAGGTAAAATTGCTTTTGGCTATGAAGGAGAAGCAACAGACTTGCGAGTTAAAATTATCTCTAAAACCCCTAAAGATTTTAAAAGTATATCAAAATTTGAGATCGGTAAAGACACACTTAACTATTGGTTTACGCCTGTTGAGGCAGATTCGTTAAACTTTATAGTTACCAACAAAAAATTCATAGATACAATTACAGTGAAACTTCGTAAGAAAAAGATAGATTCACTTCTTTTAAGTTCATCAATAGGAAGAACATTTCATTTTAGAGACACTTTATTTATTAAAGGAAACAACCCACTTGTAAAAATTGATACTAATAAAATTACCTTAACAGATAAGGATACATTAGCTGTTTCATTTTCTAGTTTTATTTCTAAAACAGAAAATAAAATTGCTTTAATTTTTAAGAAAAAACCTCAACAAACGTATTCATTAAAAATAATGCCCTCTGCTATTTTTGATGTTTTTGAACAAAAAAATGATACTTTAAAATTCAACTTCATTACATCTGAAATTGAAGATTATGGAAGAATTACAATGAATATTGACAATCAAAGTTCTCAAAGTTTAATTATTGAACTTTTAGAAGGAAAAAACAAAGACAAACTTGTTGAAAGGCGATTTATATCCAACTCTAAAGAAATTCAATTTAATCTTCTTGAACCTAAAACATATTTTGTGAGAGCAATTATAGATAAAAACAAGAATAAAAAATGGGATACTGGAAATTACTTATTAAAACAGCAACCGGAAAAAATCATTTATTTTTCTGAAGATTTAGAGGTAAGAGCTAATTATTATTTAGATGGAAATGTATTCACGATTAAAAGCACAAAATAGACTTTGTTGATATAAAAAAATTACTCTACCTTTGGTGCCAGTTTTATTTTCTCTAAATGATTGTTTTGTAGATCTTAAGACCTGACAGATTAATAATAAAGAAAGAAAATTTCAGAACCCCCTTAGAAATCTTGAGAAAACACATAGCAATTATTTTTTTTGTACTCATTTCTATTATAGAATTTAAGGCACAACACTTAACGCACGAAATTGGAGCGTTTTTTGGTTCTACTAGTTTACAAACAGATTACGGGCAAAAAGGGAATTTTGCCACACAATGGAACAACAATGCCAAAACATTTTCTGTTGCGCATTACCTTAGCTTTTACAACAATACGATAAGGTGGGATCCACATGATGTTCTTCACAACCACTTAATGGTTAAAACAGAAATTCAGTACCTTAACAATGCAGATTATAAGCATCATGGTAAATGGGCGAAAGGGAACTCTTATGCAGGTGAACAACTAAGAGCAATGAAAGGCTCAATACGCTCTTTAGACCTTGGCGTAAACGTAGAATACTTTTTGTTTCCGTTAGAAGAATTTATCTATCCTCACAGTTACCTTTTATTTAATCCATTTTTTACACTTGGTTTAAAATATTCCTTTTTCACAAATACCTTAACTTCTGACTTAGGCGATTGGCGACAAGATATTAGTGTTTTACCTACAAAATATCAACTTGATAATGCTTTAGATATTGGAGATGGTCAAGCAGTTGCATTAAGTTTTGGTATAGGAACAAGATTTAAATTATCACCGAAAATAGATTTAGTGGCACAATCTAGATATCAACATTTCTTTTCTGACACTATTGATGGTTTACAAACGTCTGCTAACCTCAACCAAAATAATGATTGGTCATTCAATATTGAGTTTGGTATGGTTTTTCATCTAAACTATGAAAAACCATTATTCCATTAATTATATTCCTATTATAAATTATTACTGAACTATTAAAGTTAGAACAGACTGAAGTTTTTGTTTAAGCTCTTTTGAATTGGAAATAAATTCTATAAAAATTTCTTAATCGATCTGATAATGCCATAATGAATTCCCTCATGAAAATTATTAAATACAATAGCATTTTCAATTGTTGTTAGCACAAAACCTGCACTTGTCGGGTATTCATTAAACTTCTCAAAAATTCCTGCTTCAAAATCTTCTTGTAAAGTATCTGGCAAACCTATTAACAATTCTTTCACTTCGTCAAACTCCTCTTCTGTAAAAGTTTTAGTTGGCGAAGTTCCTTTTTTATGTGCATCAATTAAATCATCTGAACACAAACAGTTTAAACCTGATAACTTATAATGTAATAATTGTTGGGTAACCACTAAATGCGCCACATTCCAAGCAATATTATTTTTAAACCCTGCAGGGGTTGTATGAATTTGCTCTAGCGTTAAACCTTCTAATTCTCTTAAAAGAAGTTCTCTAGATTTTTTTAAAACATCAAATTGTATGTTCATTATTATGTGTAATTTTGAGTTGTAAATATAAACCATAAAAATGAAGAAAGTATATTTTTTACAAACTTGTGATACATGCCGTAGAATTTTAAAGGAAGTAAATACGGAAGATTTTGAACGTCAAGAAATTAAAAAAAATAATATTACAACTACGCAATTAGAAGAAATGCATGCGATTTCCGGAAGTTACGAAGCACTTTTTAACAAACGTGCAAAGCTTTACAAGTCAATGGATTTAAAAAACCAGATTTTATCTGAAACCGATTACAGACAGTTTCTTTTAAATGAATACACGTTTTTAAAACGTCCGGTTTTTATTGTTGAAAAAGAAATTTTTATAGGAAATAGTAAAAAGGTAATTGACAACTTAAAAGAAAAAATCGGTTAAATCTTATCTTTTAATTATTTCTGATAGTGTATTTGTAGCTTTAAAAAAAATCATAGCTAATTCAATTTTAATAATTATTGTTTCACAAAAAAACTAACTTTTCTGATATACCTTCATTAAATTTTCTGCTTCCTTTTTTGCACTCCAATTTTTTAATATTTCCTCTCTAGCTTGCCTTCCGAGGTGCGGAATTTCATTTTTTATAGATTTAGATAAAAGAATTTCTAACTCAGAAACATTACCCGCTTCAAATAAATAACTGTTTTTAGAATGCGTTATTAACGATGAGTGCACACCAACATTTTTAGTAGCAATTACCGAACAACCACAAGACATTGCTTCTGCTGTTACTAAAGAAAATCCTTCTGAAAAACTTGGAACAACCACAATTTTTGACGCTTGATAATAAGGAATAATATCTGGAGTTTCATCTACAAAATAAACTTTACTTTCTATCTCGTGCTTTTTTACAATTACTTTTAGCTCTTCTAAAAAAGCAGGTTTATCTATTTTACCAACAATTACTAATGCCCAATTATCCTGGTCTTTTAAAATCTTTGCAGCTTCCAGTAAAATAGCTTGTCCCTTTGCTTTACGCACTCTTCCTGCACATAAAATAATATTTTCTTGCTGGATATTAGAAATCTTTTTGTTGTTATCTGGCTTAAATAAATCAACATTTACTCCATGACCAACAATTGTATTTTTTATACCTAGTTTTTTACTCATGCTTTTAATAAGTGTTACAACATTATCAGCACTTTTTAATAGTTTTAAAGTAAGTTTTGAAGGCTTCGTTTCTGCATGACGAGTTGCAACCAATTTAAATTTTGCACCAAAAACTCTATACAAAAGCATTCTAATAATTTCGTTGTTTCTGTGACAATGAACCACAACTTCCCTATTAGAAAACAACAAGGATTTTAATTTTGCTGAAGAAATTTTAGTTCCTTCAACGTTATAACCATAAATATAAGTCTCAAATTTTTCACTAAAAAAAGGCAATACATTTTCTATACTCCTCGTAATGCCAGTTTTTCGTTTATGAAAGTGTGTGTGAATTAAAATTGGTTTCAAGATTATGTTTTTAAGCAAATTTACGTTCTACAATTTCTATGAATCGGGCTTCTAATTCCTCTTGCTGAGACCAATCGTAATCTGGCTTCACCATTTTATGAATAAACTTTTTCGCTTCTTTTTCTGTTGCATAAGTATTGAGTTGAGAAACAACTCTGTTAAAATCTTCTTGACTTCCATCAAACAAACTCTTAACAAAAGCAATTCTATCATTTAAGCCTATTTGAATATTCACAGCCAATCTATCATTTAAAGATTTTGTTGCAGGAGTATCGAACAATGTAGCTAATTGATCTACAGAAATGGTGTCTTGTAACTCTTCTTCTAAAGAAGAAGTTTTATTTTCTTCAACCTTCACAAAATCATTTACTGGCTTCTCTTCAGAAAGCATCAACTCCTCTAACTCATCAAAAGGTTGTTCAATAATTTCTTCTTTTATTTCCTCAGCCTTCACCTCTTCTATTATTTTCTCAATGCTCTCTTTACTCTCTTCTTCTTCATGAGTTACTGACTCGCTAGTATCTAAATTTTCTAAATTCTGTTCTTTAGAAGCTTCTAGCTGAAAAGCATTTTCTACCTGAGAAAACACCTCTTCTTTTGTATGATTTAGGTTGGGTCCAGAATTAACATATTCCTCCACAAATGCTAAAACGGATAGCTTTTCATATATTTCTTTTGATTTCTCCTTTAATAAAAACACATTGTCTTTACTTTTCATTTGTAAAATACTGTGTGCTAAACTTATTAAATCCGATTCTAGTTTTTTGTGCATAAGTTGTATGTTGAATTTATTTTTTACCCGTAAATATTCCTAAATTTGTGAAAAGTCAAAGTAACATCAAATTTAATATTCTAATCCCTAAAATTACAAAATGTTTCTCGAAAATACAGTAAATCATACAGAACAATTTGGTTGGATTGAGGTAATTTGCGGTTCAATGTTTTCTGGAAAAACAGAAGAATTGATTAGAAGATTAAAACGTGCTCAATTTGCTAAACAAAATGTAGAGATTTTTAAACCCGCTTTAGACACCCGTTATGATGAAGAAGAGGTTGTTTCACATAATGATAACAGAATTCGTTCTACCCCTGTTCCTGTTGCCTCAAACATTCGATTATTAGCAAGTGATGTTGATGTTGTTGGCATTGATGAAGCTCAGTTTTTTGATAATGAAATTGTTGCTGTTTGTAACGATTTAGCAAATAGAGGAGTACGAGTGATCGTTGCTGGTTTAGATATGGACTTTAAAGGGAATCCTTTTGGGCCAATGCCGGCCTTAATGGCTACTGCAGAATATGTTACAAAAGTTCACGCGGTTTGCACTCATACGGGTAATTTAGCTCATTACAGTTTTCGAAAAGCGCAGAATGACGACATAGTGATGTTGGGAGAAACTCAAGAATACGAGCCTTTAAGTAGAGCTGCTTATTATAAAGCTTTAAGGAATAAACAAGAAGAAAACACTTCTAAAGAAAAGGATTAAACGGATGAATAATCACGTTACTGTTTTAGAAATTGATGGAAATGCTATTTTGCATAACCTAAATTATTTCAAAAAAAAATTAAACCCAGAAACAAAAATTTTAGCAGTTGTTAAAGCTTTTGGATATGGGAGTGATGCAGTACAAATTGCTAAACTCCTGAAAAACAAGGTAGATTATTTTGCGGTAGCTTATACAAATGAAGGAATTGCTTTGCGTGAAGCAGATATCAAAACTCCTATTTTAGTTTTACATCCACAAATACAAAACCTACAATCTATCTTAGACTATAAATTAGAACCAAACTTATACAGTTTTAAACTATTTAAAGCTTTTTTAAAATTAGCAGACAATATTACTTTAAAAAATTACCCAATTCACATAAAATTTAACACTGGTTTAAATAGATTGGGTTTTTCACATAAAGATATCCCTAAAATAATTACAACTTTAAAAGAAACGACTCAGATAAAAGTGCAATCTTTATTTTCTCATTTAGCAGCGAGCGAAGACCTAAAAGAAAAAGATTTCACAATCAATCAAATTAGTAATTTTAAACAAGCAGCACAGCAGTTCTACAAGTATTTAGACTACGAACCAATGCTTCATCTTTTAAATACTTCTGGTGTTGTGAACTACCCACAAGCTCAGTTTAATATGGTAAGAATTGGAATTGGTCTCTATGGTTTTGGGAATGATGAAGAAGAGACGAATCAGCTCAAAAACACACATAATTTAAAGTCAATAATTTCTCAAATTCACTCAATTAACCCAGGAGAGACGGTTGGCTATAACAGAGCTTTTGTTGCAAAACAACAAACAAAGACAGCGACAATTCCTATTGGTCATGCAGATGGTTTATCAAGAAAGTTAGGGAATAAAAAAGGTATTGTTTTAATCAATAATCAAAAAGCAACAATTATTGGCAATGTTTGTATGGATATGATAATGGTAGATATTACCAAAATTGAATGTGTGGAAGGTGATGAAGTAATTATCTTTAACAATCAAGAAATGATACAAAATATTTCCGATACTTCAGAAACAATAACATATGAAACCTTAACCCAAATATCTCATCGTGTTCATAAAATATTAAAGTAATCGTTAAATTAGTCTTTGGGGATTTTGTTTTTAAAAAAATACCTAGGCTAATTCTTGGATGTTTTTTTAATCTATATTTTTATCCTAATAAATTAAAATTTTTAAACCTATTTTAAGCTCTCAATAAAACGATCTACAGAAAGAGCATTATCAACAGAAAAATCTCCAATTTTAGTTCTTCTTAATGAGGATAAATGTGCCCCAGAATTTAAAGCTAAACCAAAATCATACGCTAAAGATCGAATATAAGTTCCTTTACTGCAAACAACTCTAAACTCAACTTCAGGTAAATTTGTTTTTGTTATTTCGAATTCTGAAATAGTTACTATTCTTGACTTAATCTCAGTAGTTTCTCCTTTTCTAGCTAATTCATATAAACGCTTACCATCTTTTTTTATCGCAGAAAAAATAGGTGGTTTTTGTTGAATTTCACCAACAAACTGTTTTGTTGTATCGATCAATAACTCTTCAGTAATATGTTCTATTGGGTATTTTTTATCAACATCAGTCTCTAAATCGTAACTAGGCGTTGTTCCACCAATTGTAAATGTACCTGTATATTCCTTTATTTGACCCTGGTAAGTATGAATTTCTTTGGTTTGCTTACCTGTACAAATAATTAATAAACCAGTTGCTAAAGGGTCTAATGTACCTGCGTGCCCTACTTTAATTTTCTTTATATTAAAGCGTTGTTTTATCTCCCAACGAAGTTTATTTACTACTTGAAATGATGTCCAATTTAAAGGTTTATCAATCAATAATACCTGACCATTTTTAAAGTCTTCTTCTGTCATTATATGTTCTAAATTTATTATGAAGCTAAGTTTTCTTTAAGGCTTTGATAAAAACAAGGTAATAGTTTAGCTTGCAAATTTTAATGTATTGCTTCGCAATTTTTAAACTAATTTAAAAGAGCATAAACAATGGCAATAAAACCAACTATTGCACAGTATAGTGAAAAGTAGGACAATTTACTTTTTTTAACTAAAGCTATCATCCATTTGCAAGCTAATAATCCCGCAAAAAAAGCAGCTATAAAACCTGCTGAAATAGGAATAATGTCTGAAGAATGAAAACTTAGATCTCCTCCTAATAAATCTTTTCCAATTTTTCCAAAAATTAGAGGAACTACCATTAAAAACGAGAATTTTGCTGCTCTTGTTCTATCAATACCCAATAAAACTGAGGTAGAAATTGTTGCACCAGATCGCGAAATTCCAGGCAACATTGCAATTGCTTGAGAGATTCCAATAATTACCGAATTAGAAAATGTTACTTCTTTATTTGTGTTTTTTGCTTTATCAGCCAATAATAAAAGAAGAGCTGTTATTAATAACATTACTCCAACTAGTAATATTTTTCCGCCAAAAAAAGACTCTAATTCTTCCTCAAACAACAAACCAACAAAAACTGCTGGAATCATAGAAAGAATAATTTTCACGGAAAACTTAAATTCGTCATTCCATTTAAACTGAAATAATCCTTTAATAATTTCTGCTACCTCTTTTCTGAATATAACTAAAGTGCTTAATGCTGTTGCAAAGTGCAAAACTACTGTAAAAGTTAAACTTTCTTCTGGCACAGAAGTATCTCCTAAAATTGCTTTGGCAAGCTCTAAATGTCCACTTGAAGAAACCGGTAAAAACTCTGTTAAACCTTGAATGATTCCTAAAATAATCGCTTCTATAATATCCATTCTTATTTTTTAGGGTTTGCTAAAATTGCATAAATTTCAATTGCTAAACCTATAATTACTAAAGTTGGCGCTAAACGAATACGTTGCCAGTTGTATATTTCATTATTAAAAACTTCCGGATTATCACTTCCTCCACCTGACATAAATATAAAGCCAAGAGTAATAAATATGATACCAACTATCATTATTTTATAATTTCTTTTACCAAATAAAAATGTTGGTTTTTGTATATTTTCGTTTTCCATATTATTAATAGTAAAGTTCTTCTGTTTGTAAGTTTAAGAACCGTTGTGTTGCAAAAAAAGTACTTATCCAAGTAATGAAAAAAGCTGAAACTAAAACGCCTCCTATTAAATATCCTAAAGTAATATAATCTTCAATTAGTTCTAAACTTGGTACATATTTATCTATATAATAAATAACAAAAGCCAAACCAATTAAGGCTATAATTGCTCCAATCATTCCTAATTTTATACCTCTCCAAATAAAAGGTTTTCTAATAAAACCCTTAGTCGCGCCAACCATTTGCATGGTTTTAATATTAAAACGTTTAGAATAAATAGAAAGTCTAATTGAACTATTAATTAATATCATAGATACAAGACCAAAAAATACGTTAAAAACCAAAAGCCAAAAACTAATTCTTTTAATATTTTTAACTAGTAAATTAATTAACGTTTTGTCATAAGAAACATTGGCTACAAAAGCGTTTTTAAGAAAACGTTCTTCTATTTCTTGTACTTTTTCAGGAGTAACAAAATCTGCTTTAAGGTAAATATCTATTCCGTTTTTTAATGGATTTTTTCCTAAAAACTTTAGAAAATCTTCACCAATTTCTTTGCTATAAATTTTTGCTGCCTTTTCTTTACTTGTGTAAATAATTGTTTTGGTGAATTCCTCCTTCTGCAAAGATGCTTTTAAATCGTTTCTATTTTTAGTAGTAACATCGTCCTTTAAAAATAAAGTTATTGCTACTTTTTCTTTTACACGGTTTGCAACTAAAGTTGATTTTAATAAAACCAACCCTAAAACACCAACCATAAAAAGAACTAAAGCAATACTTATTACCACTGAAAAGTAAGAAGATTGCAGTCGTCGTTTTTGATAAGAATCAAATTTAGAAGACATCTATAGTTTGGTTTTTATTAGCTCGCAAGATAATAATTAGAATGCATTTGACAGTAAGAGTTGGCAGTAATTTAACTAATCTATTTCTTGGCATAACTCAATAAGAACACCATTTGTAGATTTTGGATGTAAAAATGCTACTAATTTGTTATCTGCACCTTTTTTGGGTGTTTTATTTAAAACAACAAAACCTTCTTTTTGAAGCCTTTTTATTTCTGACTCTATATCATTAACAGCAAATGCAATATGATGAACGCCCTCTCCTTTTTTTTCTATAAACTTAGCAATAGGACTTTCTGGACTTGTTGCTTCTAATAATTCTATTTTATTCGGACCTGATTGAAAAAACGATGTTTTTACTCCTTCGGAAGCAACTTCTTCCGTTTTGTAATGAGATTTCCCTAGAAGTGAAGCAAACAGTTGATTCGATTTATCTAAATCCCTAACAGCAATGCCAATGTGTTCAATTTTTTCCATAATACAAAAATAAGAAAAACCCGTCTTGAAACAAGTTCGTAAAAGATTAGAAAACCTAATTACTATACATTAAATTTTATTTATTACTTGGCATTAATAACAATATTATCTAACTCATAAGTTCCATCAAAATTCACATTACTATTTCCTAAATACTTAAAAGCAATGTAAGCAGTCCCCGAATAGGATGATAAATCAATATATGTGGAATGAACCCAATTTTTATAACCCTCTCCATCAGAAACTATTTTTGCAGGTAAAAGAGTCCAATTAGCGGCTGTTATATTGTCTTCTTCTCCATTAAAATCTGTAGAAATTAACACTTCTAAATCACTACCATTTGCAAAACTATTTGAAGTTTCAAAAGACAAAAACTCTTGTGATGTTGTGTCTAAATTAATTTCTTTTGTAATTAACCAAGAGATTGTACTTAAATCTCCAGAATTTTTAGAGCCCACTCTAGCAGCTTTACTTTGCGCATAAGAATCTTTATAAGATCTCCAAGATTTTGTGCCTTTTTCACGATAATTAATCCAATTTAAAACATCTATATCACCAGATTGTTCATCAAAATTTTCATCCAATAAGATTGTTGTAAAATCTGCTACTGGTAGCGGTGAACATCTTTCTTCATCCATAACAACATCATTGGTGTTATTTAAATTCAATACGATAAAATTTCCTCCAAAATCTTTCGATACGACCGCGTTTATGCTTCCTGCTTTTTCTGGCAACGTTTCATTTGAAAAACGTGAAAAAGAACTCGTTTCTAATAACAACTCATCATAACCTAAACCTAAACAAGTTTGAATTTTACGTTGTGTATCAAAATCTTCTTTTGGATCTACATAGGATTTACCTGATAATTGAGCATCAAAAAATACATTTTCTAGTGAAATAAAAGTTCCAATATTAGTTTCATTTATCTGAGCAAAATCTATCACTTTAGGAATTATTTCTTTTGTAGTTTCTGATCGATAAATATGATTAGGAATTTGGTTTACCGTAACGTTTTCAATTTCTGTAATATCTGTATTTTTTACTTTTCCTCCAATTGTAATTATTCCATTTCCTGAATTTGTTTCACCAATATATAATCCTTTTAAACGAATATATATCTCTCTACCGACATTAAATTTATTATAACTATTACTTAAATTTAAAGCAATTTTTATTCCAGCAGTTGGATTTTCTGGAGCATCTTGCATATAAAACTCTTTATAGAAATTCCCAGATTTGTCCGAAGAAATAACATATCCTTTAACTACAATGTTAGATGTAACCTCTAAAGGGTCATTGCCTATTATGTATAATTCTTTTACTTGCTGTATTGTTTTCAACTGAAGTGTTCCTTCATTAATACTATCTAAAATTTTTGCGACACCCTCATTTTCTTCAATACCTAAACTTTCTGGAATTGTAAAATCATTATCTTCTACACAGGTCATAAAAAAAATAGTAATTATTACAAAAAATAGTACATTGGTTATTTTATTTATTTTCATTTTCTCTTTTTTTAAAATTTTTATTAAAAACTAATACTCACATTCAAAAAATAAGTTGTGCCTCTACCGTACCAATATTTGCTTCCAAAAATTGGTTTATCTAAAGATTTATCTTCTTTTAATTGTCTATAATTTGCATTTCTACCTTGTTCAAATCCACCAGATTTATAAGTTTTATTCAACAAATTGTTTACTGTTGCAAATACACTTAAATAATAATCTTTAATTTTAAGTGACTTACCTCCAACAAGGTTTACAACAGAATAGTCACTAAATTTTTCTTGTGTTAAAAGTTCTTTTGCGATTGTTTTATCATAATCTAAAAAAGGCAAACCATCATCATCTAAATAAAAATTCTTAGATCTATTTAGTGGGGAAATATCTATAAAGGTATTGCTGAAAAAATTTACGGTTGCTCCCAACCACCAATAATCTGGGTCTCTGTATTCAAACCCGAAAGAATAGGCGTTTTGTGGTCCGGCGGCCAGCTTATAGTTTTTGAGGTTTGCTTCACCAAAGTCCTTATACCCATCAATAAAACCTGCCGATAAAGATTCGGTATCTGCTTCTGTTGTTAAAACTAAATTAGGATTATTGTCATAGGTAAATTGTCCAATAGAGGCTGCTCCTTTTAATTTAAAGGTTGATGTTACTTGCGCTTCTATGCCAAACTCTAAACCCAAATGTTTTTTATTAATTCCGCTAAGAATTTCTTGCACAAAAGCAGTGTTATCTCCCCCAACTCCATCAGCAAAATAGAATGAAATTTCTGTAGCATCCTTTATTGATGTATAATAAGCAGTTACTTTTGATGTAATTATTGGGTTTCTAAAAACATAACTTATATCTGTAGACAACGTTTTTTCACTCTTCAAATCAAACACAACATTATTGTTCTCTCTTGAATTAGAAAATGTATTTCTAATAGTTGGTGCAGTGGTTAAATAGGCTGCATTTATATCTACTAAATGACGACCTGTAATTTTATAAGTCACACCAGATTTAACTCCATAATTTGTAAATTTCTGTTCTTTTGATTTTCCTAGAGAAGTTTCAGAAAACCCACCATTTTTATACAAACCTTCTCTCTGATGCATTGTATTAGAAAATCTTACTGCACCATAAAAATCTACTTTATTGTAATTAAATTGAGCTTGTGCAAAAGATGAAATAATAGTAGAATTCAAGTTAAAATTATACTTAAATGTATCTCCTTTACCAACCAATCTATTGGGATTTAGAAGATTGTTTTGTTTTTCATCTTCTGTAGCTCCAAAAGGATCAATATCTAAATAAGCGTCTCCACCTAATAAATCTATAACTTCTGCAAAGTTTTGAGATTGTAGCCGTTTAAAGCCAACCTTACCATTTATTAAGATGTGACTATTTATTTCTTTACTTAAAATAGTATTTACTATGAATAATTTATCATCATTTCTATCTTCATATAAAACATAAGCATTCTCTAAACCTGCATTTGCATTTGTAGTATTGGCATCAAAAATTCGATTCCAATCTATTTGTCCTTTATTTAGAAAATTTCTCTGTGTTTCGTATGCATTTCTATAATCTTCATTTCTTAAAAAATAACTTGGTAGTGTTTGGTAATATGTAGGACTTGGGTTCGCTCCGGTATTATAATCAATTCTACTGTTTCCTATTTTACCAAATTGATATGCAATATTTGTATTTATTGATGTTTTTTCGGAAATATCCCAATAATGGTTCAACATTAAAATCGGTTCACTTACTTCTTTAATTCTTGAATTTGTTTGTTTTCCATTCAAAAACCCCCAATAATCATTATATTTTATACCTTTTAAATCATATACTTCTTGAGTATTTGGTGATGATTTCCCTCTCCTATTGGGTGTAAAAATTCCTGTAAAAGAAAGGCTACTATTATCTGATATTTTTTTATCTATGGATGTAAAAAAAGAATACGCATTATAAGATGTAGCATCATTAAACCCCTCGTTACCTGCTCTTCTACTTCCTGAAAAAGTAAATGCCCAACCATTTTTTAAAGTTCCTGTAGAATGTGTAGCCATAAATCTATGCTGATAACTTCTGTTTGATGATGAGTAAGAAACTCGAGTTCCAGGTCTTTGTTCAGAAGCCCTTGTATTCATATTTTTGGAACCCAAAAGACCTCCAAAAGTCACATCCGAAGGTGTTAAACCACTTCTAAATTCTTGATTTCTGAGCACATCATTCAAACCTCCCCAGTTACCCCATTGCGCTCTACCATCATAAATTTTATTCATTTCAATGCCATTAATTAGCACTTTTCCATTTCCAGAATCTAAACCTTTCACTCTAAAAAATGAGGAACTAAACTCAAAAGCGGCTGTTCTTAGAAAAATATCCATCGATGATTGCAGTAATCCTGATATATTATCAGCAGAACTTACATCATTATTTAACTCGTCGTCCGTTATAGTGATTAAACTTAAATCTTGATCTTCAGAAAGGTTTTTAAAAAGTGTAATAACTCCTAAATCTATAGTTTTACCAAAAAGCTCTATTGGAATATTTTGAGTTTCGTACCCAGAGAATTTTATTTCTAAAATAGATTTTCCATTCTGAAAATCTTTAATAAGAAAGTAACCGTTTAAATCTGTAGTTTCATTTTTAATGGTGTTTTTTATTTTTATTAAAACACCTTGAAGTGGTTTTTCAGAATCATCACCTACAATAATTCCCTTCAATTTGTTTTGCCCATTAGCCCCAAAAAAACAGGCTAATAGCAAACAAGTTGCCATAACATTTTTTTTCATAAAATTTTTTTTCTTTTTCTAGCATTCACAAGTTAGTTAAAAAATCTTTAACATTCGTAAAAAGTAAATTATGAAACACCTAAAACCGACTGATTTTATTATTTTTACAGTAGCAAAAAAACCATAAAAATGAGTAAAAAAATATTTTTCCTTCTTATCTTTTCAATATCAATTACAACTATTTTTTCTCAGAAAAACGGAAAAAAATATACTATTAGAACCATCGCTTTTTATAATGTTGAAAACTTATTTGACACTATTAATGATGTTACTAAGGAAGATGAAAAGAGTCCTATGATGGAATTAAAATTTAATAGATCGAAAGTATATTGGGACAAAATTGATAAGCTAGCGAGTACAATTGCTCAAATCGGAAAAGAAAAATCAAATACAAGTCCTGCCATTATTGGTGTTTCTGAAGTTGAAAACCTTAGTGTTTTAGAAGACCTTGTACATTCAAAACATTTAGTAAAAAAAGACTACGGAATTGTTCATTATGATTCTCCAGACAAAAGAGGAATTGATGTTGCGCTGTTGTATCAAAAAAAATACTTTAAACCAATTCATCACGAAGTATTTAATCCTAATATTTTTAGAGATAACTTTAAAGTTTATACAAGGGATCAACTTTTAGTTTCCGGTTACTTAGATGATGAATTAATACACCTAATTGTAAATCATTGGCCTTCTCGAAGAGGCGGTGAAGCTGCAAGTAGACCTTCTAGGGAAAAAGCTGCTTATCAAAATTTAAAAATAATAGAACAAGTCAAAAAACAAGATCCAAAAGCAAAAATATTAGTTATGGGAGATTTTAATGATGACCCTACAAATTCTAGTTTTAAGAAGGTATTAAAAACAAAAAGTAAAAAGAAAAATGTAACTGAAGGGGATTTATTTAACCCTTATGAAGATATGTTTAGAAGAGGGTTTAACACCTTAAAATATAGAGATAAGATAAACTTATTTGATATGATTTATTTTACGTCTCCTTTATTAGATAAGGGTGAAAAAGATTTTTCTACTTATAAAATGTTTAAAGCAATGGTTTTTAACAAAAGTTTCTTAACCACAAAAAAAGGAAAATATAAAGGATATCCTTTTAGAAGTTTTTCTAACGGAAACTACACAGGTGGTTACTCAGATCATTACCCTGTTTACATGTATTTAATTAGAGAAAAGTAATAAATTAGACCTGTTTATAAATAACAAAACCCCGTAACTTAAAAGTTACGGGGTTTTTTGATAAAAAATTATTGCCTTATTATTTTATAAAAATTAATCTTTTGACGATTTAAATCTATAATACAAGTATGTGTAAGCATCACGAGGTATAATTGTAATCCACTTTTTGTGTTTTAAATACCATTTAAAACGAATAGAATTCACCCCTTTTGTTAAATATGATGCAATAAAAGGATGTACATGCAATTGTATCTTTTTCTTTTTAGATTTTAACATATACTTCTCTAAATCTGCCTCAAGTTTATCTAACAAAACTATTGGTGCTTCTACTTCTCCATTTTTATTTGGGTTGGGTTCGGTAGTTTTTATACTCAACTCAGGTCTTACTCTTTGTCTTGTAATTTGTACCAATCCAAATTTACTTGGAGGTAATATTTTGTGCTTTGTTCTATCTAAAGCCATTTGGTCTTTTAAATGCTGATACAGTTTATTTCTGTTTTCAGATTTATGCATATCAATAAAATCTACAACTATAATTCCGCCCATATCACGCAGTTGTAACTGACGTGCTATTTCTGTAGCTGAAATTAGATTTACTTCTAATGCTGTATCTTCTTGAGAACCTGCTTTGTTAGAACGGTTTCCGCTATTAACATCAATAACGTGCAAAGCTTCGGTATGCTCTATAACTAAATAGGCGCCTCTACTCATTGAAACTGTTTTACCAAATGATGTTTTAATTTGTCTTTCTATTCCATATTTTTCAAAAATAGGAGTTTCAGACTTATGCAATTTTACAATTTTTTCCTTTTCAGGATAAATTTCTTGCAAATACTCTTTAATTTCTACTGCCAAAGTTTCATCATTTGTTACAATACTAGTGAAAGAATCATTCATTACATCTCTTAAAATTGAAGATGCCCTGTTTAACTCGCTTAAAATCTTTGTTGGTGTATTTGTATTTGGTATACTTTTACACATTTTTTGCCAACGTTTTAATGAGTTTTGCAAATCTTTATCTAATTCTGCAACTTTTTTCCCTTCAGCAACAGTTCTTAAAATAACACCAAAACCCTTAGGTTTAATGCTTTTTGCTAATCTTTTTAAACGTTCTTTTTCTTTTGGGTCTGCTATTTTTTGAGAAACAGAAACTCGGTTAGAAAAAGGAACTAAAACCAAAAATCTACCTGCTATAGACAACTCAGAACTTAATCTAGGTCCTTTTGTAGAAATTGGTTCTTTTACAATCTGTACTAATAGGTTTTGCCCTGTTTTTAGTACTTGATTAATACTACCGTCTTTGTTAATGTCTTCTTCCTTTCGGAAGTTACTTAAAGTGAAATCTTTATACTTACCTGTGCTTACTTTCTTAATGAACGAATTTAATGAGTTTACTTGCGCACCTAAATCATGATAATGTAAAAACCCATCTTTTGGGTAACCTACATTTACAAAGGCTGCATTTAAACCAGTCAACACCTTTCCTATTTTGGCTAAAAAAATATCGCCAACAGAAAATTTGTTATCACTAGTTTCATTATTTAATTCAATAAGTTTTCCATCTCTTAATAAGGCAAAATCAATATCAGATGAATTTGAACGAATTATTAATTCTGTTTTCATACTGAACTGGTTTTAACTCTACACTTAATTGTGTAGATGGGTTAATATTGTCAGGTATTCTGTAAATACCGTTTGAGGTTCGTTTAACCTCTGATGTCAATGAACTTTTTGTTTTTTTGCTTAACTGTAAACGAAAAAGTAAGCGTATGCTTACTTTTTCTTGTGTCTATTTGCTCTTGCTCTTTTCTTTCTTTTGTGTGTCGAGATTTTTGCTCTCTTTCTTTTTTTACCGCTTGGCATAATGTTCTGTTGTTTTTTAAACCTTTTTTAGGCTTAGATTAATATTTTGTTACTTAACTGCTACTTTACTTTTTACTCCTTCAGTAAAAGTTTTAGCTGGCTTAAAAGCAGGAATGTTGTGCGCAGGAATCTTAATAGTTGTATTCTTAGAAATATTTCTACCAGTCTTTTCTGCTCTTGTTTTAATAATAAAACTTCCAAAACCTCTTAAGTAAACGTTATCTCCATTTTCTAATGCGTCTTTTACTTCAGTCATGAATGCTTCAACAGTTGCTAACACATCTGTTTTTTCAATTCCTGATTTATCTGAAATTTTTGATACGATATCTGCTTTCGTCATGTCTCTTTTTTTACTATTTTTTTATTAAATTACTCTCAAAAATGCGGATGCAAATATATGATAATTAATCAATTCCAAAAATAATAACACTTAATTTTATTTGAATTTTATAATGTATTATTGCAAATCGATTTTTAAACAATGAAATTCTCTAACACATTAATTTACTGGTATTTACAAAATAACCGAGAATTACCTTGGCGCAAAACCAAAAACCCATACTTTATTTGGCTAAGCGAAATCATGCTACAGCAAACAAGAGTTGCCCAAGGAATTGCATATTATTTAAAATTTACCAGCACTTTCCCAACTGTTTTCGATCTCGCTAAAGCGGATGAAAGCACCGTTTTAAAAATGTGGCAAGGTTTAGGATATTATTCAAGGGCAAGAAACCTTCATTTTTCGGCAAAATTAATTGCAAACGAATTTAATGGTGAATTCCCATCAACTTATAATGAAATTATAAAATTAAAAGGAATTGGGGATTATACAGCTTCTGCAATTGCTTCAATTTGCTTTGATGAACCAACAGCTGTGGTAGACGGAAATGTTTACAGAGTGCTTTCTCGTTATTTCGGAATTAAAACACCTATTAATTCATCGGCAGGAATTAAAGAGTTTAAAATATTAGCACAATCATTAATTGACAAAAATAAAGCTGGCACTTTTAATCAAGCCATTATGGATTTTGGCGCACTTCATTGCAAACCTCAAAATCCATTATGCGAAACCTGTCCTTTTTCCGATAGCTGTTTTGCTTTAGAAAAAAAATTAACAAAAGAACTTCCTGTCAAAGAAAAAAAAGTAAAAGTTAGAAAACGTTACTTTAATTTTTTAGTCATAAAAACTAAAGACAATAGAACTATCTTATCAGAAAGAAAAGGAAAAGGTATTTGGCAAGGTCTTTTTCAATTTCCATTGATAGAATCTGACAAAACCATTAACAAAGAGGAACTTATTTTATCTGAAGATTTTACTAATTTATTTCCTTCAAAAACAACGCTATCTCTTTTTAATAGTAAAGAAATTATACACAAACTATCTCACCAACACTTGCACACACAATTCTGGATTATAGAAACAAAAAACTCACCAGAAATAAATATTAATTGGAGTGAAATTGAAAAATACCCCGTACCTATTTTAATTGCAAATTTTTTAGAAGCATATCAAAATAAAAAGTAACTGATATTTTTAGTACTTTTGATAGAGTAAAAAACAAGCTATGGCGGGAACAATAAATAAAGTAATTTTAATTGGTAATTTAGGTGACGACGTTAAAATGCATTATTTTGATGATCAAAATTGTGTTGGAAGGTTTCCAATTGCGACCTCAGAAAGCTACACGAATAAACAAACGGGAGAAAAAGTTACTTCAACTGATTGGCACAATATTGTTGTTAGAAATGGATTGGCAAAAGTTTGTGAAAAATACTTAACCAAAGGAGATAAAATCTATATTGAAGGTAAATTAAAAAATCGTCAATGGGAACAAGACGGAGTTAAGCGTTATTCTACAGAAATTCAAGTAAATGAAATGACAATGTTATCTACTAAAAAGAATACCTCTACAGCAAATACAACTCAACCAAATCAGCAACAACCCTCTAGTACTCCAAAAACTCCAGTAATAGATGAAAATGATGATTTACCTTTTTAATTAACCAAAACTGTAACCATTGGATCCAGATCCCGAAATTTTGTTTTTACTTTTTACATCTGTTGATATATTAACAACATTTAATACTATTATTCTTATTGTTTTACTAATAAGTTCTGCTCTCGTTTCTGGCACAGAGGTGGCGTTTTTCTCACTCTCGCCAACCGATTTAAATGAACTTTCTAACAACGGAAAAGAAGAGAATAATATCGTAAAATTATTAGAAAAACCAAGAAAATTATTGGCAACAATATTAATTACAAATAATTTTATAAATATTCTAATTGTTCTACTATTCGCCTCTTTATCAAATAAATTATTCGCCAGTTTTGATTTAAAATTACCAATACTTTCATTCGAAATTTCAATTCGTTTTCTCCTAGAAATTGTACTGGTAACTTTCTTGATTTTATTGTTTGGAGAAGTTTTACCAAAAATTTACGCTTCTAGAAATGCCCTCCGTTTTTCTAAAAAAATGTCTAAATTTATTCAAACAACAAATAAATTATTAACTCCATTTAGTTTACCTTTAATTACACTCACAAAATGGATTGAAAATAAGTTAGGAAGTAAAAACTCTAATTTTTCTGTAGAAACATTATCACAAGCACTAGAATTAACATCCGAAGGAGCAACAACAAAAGATGAACAAAAAATTCTTGAAGGAATTGTAAATTTCGGAAACACCGAAACCGTACAAATCATGAAACCTCGTATCGATATTTTTGCAATTTCTGATAACGAAACTTATGAAGATGTTTTAAGTAAAATTCTGATAAACGGCTATTCTAGAAATCCGATTTATAAAGATAACGTTGATAATATTATTGGTGTCTTATACGCAAAAGATCTACTAGCTCACTTAGACAAAACCACCTTTAAATGGCAATCTTTACTAAGAGAACCCTTTTTTGTGCCTGAAAACAAAAAACTAGATGACCTGTTAGTTGATTTTAGGGAAAAGAAAAACCACTTAGCAATCGTTGTTGATGAGTATGGAGGAACTAGTGGTTTAGTGACCTTAGAAGATGTTATTGAAGAAATCGTAGGAGATATTAATGATGAGTTTGATGATGATGATTTGTCTTACTCTAAAATTGATGAAAACAATTATGTTTTTGAAGGCAAAACTTCAATTAAAGATTTTTGCCGAGTTTTAGACGATGAAGATGAAGCCATTTTTGAACAAGCAAAAGGAGAGAGCGAAACTTTAGCGGGATTCATTTTAGAAATTTATGGAAAATTCCCTAAAAAAAATGAGAAAATAAATTTTAAAAATTACACGTTTACCATAGAAGTTTTGGATAAAAAACGTATTAAACAAGTTAAAGCAACAAGAAATGCGTAACCTAATTTTATTAACTATATTAAGCATCTTCGTATCTTGCAATGAAGACGTTTTACCAAAACCTAAAGCGTATTTAAGTTTAAGGTATCCCAAAAAGTCTTACAAAAAACTAGAGTTAAAAAGGCCATACTCCTTTGATTATTTAAATAATACCATTGTAATTAACGATGCTAAAAATTGGCTAAAAATTAAATATCCTAAATTAAAAGCATCTATAGATATTACCTACAGACCCATAAACAACAACTTAAAAGAACTTTTAACCGAAGCAGAAAAATTAGTTTTTAAACACACATTAAAGGCAGAACAAATAATACCAAAAGATTTTGTAAACCCAGAGAAAAGAGTGTTTGGTAGTTTATATGAAATTACAGGAAACGCCGCTTCTCAAATTCAGTTTCATATTACAGATAGCACAAATAACTTTTTAAAAGGTTCTTTGTATTTTTATGCAAAACCCAACTACGATTCTATTTTACCGGCTGTAGCTTATATCAAAAAAGATATTTTACAACTTGTAGAAACTTTAGAATGGAAACAATAGGATTTTAATTTTAACGATAAAAGAAGATGTATATAAACAAAAGTTTTGTGTTCCATTTTTTTTATCAATTTTGCCAATATCAAATTTACATTCTAAAATTGTAGAAAAATTTAATGGAAAGTTCACACGGAAAAAACTTATCTCTTTTACTTTTATCAACTATTTTTATAAGTACATCTGGAGTTTTAGGGAAATATATTGATTTATCTCCAGAAGTAATTATTTTATGTAGAGCTATTTTTGCCGGTATATTTATTTATATTTTTTGCCGGATAAAGAAAATAAATTTAAAAATCGCAACTAAAAAAGATGGGTATTCTTTTGCGATAAGTGGTTTTTTTATGGCTGCGCATTGGGTTACTTATTTTTACGCATTAAAATTATCTAATGTGGCAATCGGTATGCTATCGATGTTTACTTTTCCTGTAATTACTGCTTTATTAGAACCTTTTTTTACCAAAGAAAAATTAAACCTAACACATGTTTTTTTAGCTTTTTTGGTTTTAATTGGAGTGTATATGCTAGTTCCAGAATTTTCAATAGAAAATGATCAATTAAAAGGAATTTTATTCGGAATTTTTTCCGCCCTTTGCTACTCCCTTAGAAATCTAACTTTAAAAAAGCATGTGAAAGATTACAACGGAAGCATGTTAATGCTACACCAAATGATTATTGTTTCGGTATTATTACTTCCTGTTTTATTTTTTAGTGATTTCTCTAATTTAGAAAGTCAACTACCTCTTTTATTACTAATTGCTTTATTAACAACTGCAATTGGTCATACCATGTTAGTAAATTCTTTACAACACTTTTCTGTTTCTACAGCTAGTATTATTAGCAGTGTTCAACCAATTTTCGGAATTATAATTGCTTATATCTTTGTAAACGAAATACCTAGTTTTAATACTTATATTGGTGGAAGCCTCATTTTATTAACGGTTGTTATTGAAAGTATTAGAAGTAGAAAGTAAACTCTTTTTAGATTATTAATTTACTTACTTTAAATGTGTATTTTTAAAAGGGATAGCAAAGTGGTTTCTAACAAAACTATTTACTACTAATATCTAAATAGTTACGTTTCACGAAAATTAGAATAGTTTCTAAAATTTCTCCCATGTTTTGACATTTTTTAAACTCAACATCACCAACATACTCTATTAAGTCTTGCTTTAAACGCTCTACATGTTCTGGAAAAGAAATAGTGTCTTGTTTCATACATCTAATTATGTGCTGAATTCTGTCAGGAGAACTAATCATTCTTTTAGCAATATAAGAACGCTCTTCTATTTTATATTGATTCACAGAGCTGTTTTCTAACTTTTTGCCAACCATTTGCATCATATTAAAATTCTCTTTCATAAACTGCAAGTTGTACACTTTTAGATTCCCTTCAAAAGATTGTTGGTCAAAATCTATAGCTCTGATTTTATAAATAATTTGATCAAAATCATGAATTGGTGTTACCACATAATTATAAGAACGCATATCACCTAAAAGACGTATTAAACATCTTTCTTTAAATTTTACAAATTCTTTTGCAATTTGGGCTTTCTGCGATTTTGTGCAGTTTGGTAGAATATTCTCAATAAAATCATCTCCAGGAATTCCTGAAATATGCTCTTCAATTAAAGTGTCTTTAAATACCAAATAATTGATTGTATATGGAGATAGAATGTGCTCTAACTCTAATCCATAAACACGAGAAGCATCTGCTTTTTTTACATAGAAATAGGTGAAATTGTCATTCAAAATATTTCTAACCTTTATTCTAAATGGTTTTGAATTACCAAACGTACAAAAGTCAATAGCGTCAATATTTAAATATGGGAGGGTTTTTTCGTTACCATCTGAATGCAATAAAGTATATATTTTTTTTAAGCTTAAATCTATTTCTTGTCTTTCCAATTCCGAGTAATAAGTTCTTACCCAAAGCGTGTCTACATCATTTTTATCAAATACAGAAATTGCACCTTGAAAACGCAACAAATCATCATATAAAATACTTATTTTAGTACTTCTATTATGTTTTTTTAAAAAAGCTGCCAACAATTTACTTACCGGAAAGGTTGGTTTTTTTTTTGAAATCAGTTTTTGATTTTCAGCCATTATTTTATTTAGATATTAAACAAAAATAAGGAATATTAAAAGACTCTATGCTATTTCAAACATCTTTCCTGGCAATGGCTTTGTGATTCCTTTTAATTCCATTTGTAATAAAATGGATGATAATTGAAAAATAGGAATATTGCATTCTAAAGAAATAACATCTAAAAGTTGTTGTCCTTTTTCATGTAATAAATCATGAATTTTTTGTTCACTTTCATTCAATTCTACAAATAACTTTTTTTGAATTGATTTTGGTTTTTGCTGTACATCCCAATTTAGCATTTTTACAACATCTGCTGCCGAATTTAATAAATGCGCTTTGTTGTTTCTAATTAAATTATTGCAACCCCTACTGTAAATGTCTGATGTTCTTCCAGGTACTGAAAAAACATCTTTGTTATAAGAGTTTGCAATATCAGCAGTTACCAACGAACCTCCTTTTGATGCAGATTCTATAATTATTGTTGCAGAAGAAATACCTGCAACAATTCTATTTCGTTTTAAAAAATTTTCTCTTAACGGAGCTTCTTCACTCCAGAACTCGGTTAAGAAACCTCCGTTTTCATTTACCTGATTTATATATTTCTTATGCACCTTCGGATAAATTTGTTCAAAACCATGCGCCAAAACTGCGATAGTCTGCAAATTATTTTCTAATGCTGCCTTATGTGCACAAATATCCACTCCATAAGCAAAACCACTTACAATAATTGGGTTGTATTCTGAAATTTCCTTAACAAATTGATTACAAAAATCGCGACCGTAAGAACTTATGTTTCTTGTACCAACAATAGAAATGATTTTTTTGTTAGAGAAATCTAAATTACCGTCTTTAAATAATAATATTGGGCCATCTATGCAGTGTTGAAGATTTACAGGGTAATTATCGTCTAAAAAATAAGAGTAAGAAATGTTGTTATCCTGAATGTATTTCAGTTCTTGTTCTGCTAATTTGACATTTTCTTCATCAAAAAGATGTTTTAAAGCATAATTTCCTACACCGTTTATTTTTGATAAGACTGTCGCTTTTTCTTTAAATATTTGACAGACATCTCCCACATTTACAATGAGTTTCTTTGCCAAAATATCTCCTATGGCTTTACTCTTTTGCAATCTTAAGATTGCAAGTAATTCTTCTTCTTTCAATAGATAACAATTTGAGAAACAAGATATAAAAAAATTGTTGATAATTATTAGAGAACTTTTCTTTAAAAAAGATCAAAAAGTATATATTTGTTAGGATGACATTAGCTACCTACATAAACGATTTATTATATAGATACGATTGCGTAATTGTGCCAGATTTTGGAGGGTTTGTAACCAATAGAATTGGTGCAAAAGTAAATAATTATACACATACTTTTACGCCACCAAAAAAGCAAATTACATTTAACAAATTGTTAAAGCATAACGATGGTTTATTAGCAAACTATATAGCTTCTGCAGAAAACATTTCTTTTGAAAAGGCTTCTACAGCTATATCTTTAGCTGTAATTAAATGGCAAAATGAATTACAATCTAAATCAGTAGAAATTGATGAATTAGGTGTTTTGTCACTAAACGAAGAAAGACAAATTATTTTTGAGCCTACTAATTCTGTCAACTATTTAACAGAATCTTTTGGATTATCAACGGTGGTATCTTCTGCAATTTCTAGAATCACAGAACAAGTAAAACCTTTAATTCCTTCTACTGCAGAAGAAGAGAAAAAAAGTATTCCTTCATTTATAAAATATGCTGCAACTGCTGCAATCTTATTAACATTAAGTTTATCTGGATACAACGGTTATCAAGAAAATAAACAAAAAGAAGCTTTAGCTGTTCAAGAAAAAGCGATTCAAAAAAAGATACAATCTGCTACCTTTGTAATTTCTAATCCTTTACCAACAATTAACTTAAATGTTATCAAAGAAAAAGCGAAACCATTTCATGTTATTGCTGGCGCTTTTCAATTTAAAGAAAATGCAGAAAAAAAAGTAGCCCAATTAAAAGAAAAAGGGTTTGATGCTAAAGTAGTTGGTGTTAACAAATGGGGATTAACTCAAGTAGCTTTTGATAGCTATTCAGATCGAAACGAAGCTACAAATAACCTTTATGAAATTCGAAAAACAGTATCAAACGATGCTTGGTTGTTGATTAAAGAATAAGACTAATTCAATTTTATTTACTGCTTTTAGACCTCACCTTTAAATAAGTGATTACTAACTATTAACATATACTTTTTAATGGAGGCAAAAACACCCAAAGAATCTTTAACCATCCTTACCGACTTAGTTTTACCAGGTGAAACCAATTATTTAGACAACCTTTTTGGTGGCGAGTTACTGGCAAGAATGGACAGAGCCTGCAGTATTGCTGCTAGAAGACATTCAAGACAAATTGTTGTTACTGTATCTGTAAATCATGTTGCTTTTAATAAACCTATTCCCGTTGGAAGCGTTGTTACTTTAGAAGCTAAAGTTTCTAGGGCTTTTAAATCTTCTATGGAAACCTATGTTGATGTTTGGATTGAAGACAGACAATCTGGATCTAGAACCAAAGTAAATGAAGGAATTTACAATTTCGTTGCAGTAGATGAAGTAGGTAAACCCGTAACGATTCCACAAATAATACCTGAAACGGAATTAGAGAAAGAACGCTTTAATGGTGCTCTTGTTCGCAAACAACTTAGCTTAGTCTTAGCTGGGAAACTAGAAGCTGATGAAGCTACAGCCCTAAAGGAAATGTTTAAATAATCCCAAAATAGCTTTTAATTAGTTGATGGTTTTGTGAAGGCACATTTCTTTTAAAAAAGTATTCATCACGCTCTCTTAAAAAATAATTAAATTCTTAAAATCCAAGAAGACGGATTTAAACGAGTCGTATTTTTAAATAATACAAAAACAAGCTTGGTCTTTTTAGAGACTTTGTCTGTAAAAATTTGACCAATTTTTTCCCCTGTTTTTAAATCATCTCCTTTCTTAACATAAATTTTCTCTAAATTATTATAAGATGAAATATAATTTCCATGCTGAACCAACACATTTCTTCTTCCTTCGGAATTAACTAATACATTTAAAACTTTGCCATTAAAAATAGACTTAGCATCTCCTCCTTGTTTAGTTACAATATGTAAACCCGTTCCGTTAATCGTAATTCCCGGAAACGAAGGGTGAGGCTGTTTACCAAATTTTCTTACAACAAGACCCTCGGTAACGGGCCAAGGTAGTTTACCCTTATTTAATTCGAAATTTAGAGCTAGAGCTTTAGCTTCGGGAGTTAAAATAAACTCATTTTTCTTAACTGATTTTGAATTATCTTTCAACTTTAATTTTTCTGCTGCAATTCTATTTGCTTTTGCTATTTCATCACGAATTATTTTATCAATTTTAGCAACAACTCTTTTTTCTTCTTTTATTTTATTCTGAAGCTCACGTTTATACTTACCCTCTTTTTTCTTAATGCTTGTGATTAACTTTTCTTGACTACTTTTATCTGCTTCAATTTGTTTTTTCTGTTGCTCTTGAGATAAAATTAAAGTGTCTTTTAAATTCTTTTGCAAGAATAAAGAGTCATTCATTTTCTTAATAAAATCAGTTCTTTTAACAATTTCTTCTCCTTGATTTTTTCTAAAAGAAGTATATTGTTTCATATACTCAAGCCTTTTATAAGCTTGATAAAAATTTTGAGATGATAACAAAAACATAGCCCTACTTTGTTTAGATTTACTTTGGTATGACTTAAAAATCATATCAGCATAATCTCTTTTTAATTCAGTTAATTTCTCATTTAACTTTTTAAGCTTAGCCTCGTTAACACTAATTTCTTTTGATAAAATTGAAGCTTCAGCATTGATCGTAGCTATTAGCTCAGACCTAACTTCTATTTTTTTATTAATATCCTTTAAAGCCTCTAAAGCGTTTTTTCCTTTCTTTTTTTCATTAAAAAGTAATCTGTTTACTTGTTTTATTTCTTTGTTCAGTTTTTTACGCTGTAACTCTAGTTGTTTTCTTGTTTGTCCAAAAACAGAAAAAACACTTAGAAAAAAAATTAAAATCGGTAAATATATTTTTATACTTTTCACTATATCTTAATTTGCTTATAACCTTTAGGGATCGAAAAAGAGGTGTTCACATCGGTATTAAACTCAACAGACCTTAAGCTAAAATCTATATTCGTAAAACTACCTGGTTGTTTTGCTTTTATTTTAATTTCTGATGGAAAAACAACACCATCAAAGACATTGTATAAAGGGTAAACTACATCTAATCTTTGATTTTTTCTTGAATTAACAATAGATTGTTTATCCAATTTAAAATGAGATGGGTTTACAGAAAAGAAAATGTCAAATAATTTTTCAGGCTCATTTGGTGATAAAACATAAGAATTGTTTTGTATAATTACCTCTTGTTTTTTCTTCTTAACATTCATTAAAGATTGACCCAACAGTAAATTTTGAAGTTGATTAAAATTAATATCTGTGCCTAATATTTTTTGAAGCATAGAAAAATCCCCGTCAAAATATGTTTTATTCAAAGAAGAATAAAACCGAACAGATGTTGGTGTAATTTTTGCTTTAAAAAGAGTAATAAACTTCGTTCCTTTCAACCAAATAACTTCATCTTTTTTCATTTTAAAACTAACAGAAAAGCTTTGTTTTAGTTTTCCGTTATTAAAACTTGCTTTCAATTTTGCATCTACCGTTTTTTTATCAAAATTAGCTGCAACATGCTTTCTAGCTACTTTTTTAGCCGACATTTCTTCTGCCAACACACTAGAATCTATTAAACTCTTTTTTGTTTTACAAGCAGTAAGAACAACTACAAAAATCACAAAACATTTTATAAACTTCATTCTTAACTTTTAATTTTATTTGATTTCTGAATAAACTTTTTTTCTTCTAAAAAATCACCTAGCCCCTTATAAGAGGCTGCCATTTCTATATAAAAATCTGCTTCCATAGTATCTTCGATAACAAAATCGATACCATTTTGTAAAATCAATAATGCTTTTTTATATTTTTTCTGATTATTCAAAGCTCTTCCTTTTACCAAATATACAAAGGGTTGTGCGGGAAACAAAGCAATACCCTCATCGCTATAATTTAAAAGTAATTGTACATTATTGCTAGACTCTTCTAAAATTTGCTTTAAGATTGTATACGATTTGTTAGCCTTAAATTGCGCTGTTAAAGCCACAACATCATCTGTTTTTTCTTTAGCCACAGTTTTTCCTTTTCTTTTTTCTAAAGTATCTTTTATTTTTTGAAAACTAGATGGTAGTGCATTCTCTTTCTCGAGATCATTCATTAAAGATATTGCTTTTTTGTACTCTCTGTTGTCAAGATATAGCTCTAATAAAAACGTTCTATCTACTCGGTTAATAGCAACCACTTTTTGTTGAATGGCAATTGCATCAGAAAGATCTCTATCTTTTGCATGAATTTTAACCAAGTGCTTTAAAATCCAAATATTATTTGGCTCTTTTATTAAGGCTCTCTTTGCGTATTCTTTTGCTATGAAGGTCTTATTAAGTAATAAGTAGTTTTTAGAAAACTCAAAATAAACGGCAACATCATTTGTTAAAACCTGATTGCAACTTTCTAAGTTTTCAATAGCTTTTTGATAATTACCAATTGATTTTTCTGATAAGGCTTTAAAAAAAAAGTCTTGAAATTTCAATTCTTTTTCTTCGGTTAAATCTTTAGCAACAAGAATACTGTCTTGTGCATGAGCCTCTAAAAAATAAAGAAAAAAGAAAACACAGAATAGAGCATACTTTAAATAAATAGCTCTTTTGTTTAGGTTCTCTTTTTTCTTTAATCTTATATTCATTTATGTTAACTCTGTGTAATCACCAATACTTACAGAAGTATATTTACCATTGTATTTAGCATGATTCCCAATCATGGCATTGTCTAAATTTGCATTCGAAATTTCAACATTAGATTGAATTAGAGAATTAACAATCACAGAATCTTCAACAGCACTATTTGCTCCAATAGAAACATAAGGCCCTATTTTTGTGTTTTTAAGAACAACATTTTCTCCAACAAAACAAGGTTGAATAATTTCTGAATTCTCTAAAACTACATCATTAGAAACTAAATTGTTTTCCGCCTTATGCTCAAAACCTAAAACTTGTTTATTTGTATCTACTGTTGGGTCTTTTTTACCACAATCCATCCAAGCATTTACGGTTCCTGGAATAAACTTAGCTCCTTGCTTTTTTAAAGATTCTAGTACATTTGTTAATTGATACTCATTATTTTCTTTTAAATCATTATCGATTAAATATTGAATTTCTTCTAAAAGTTTATCTCCACTTTTAAAATAATAAATGCCAATAATTGCTAAATCAGAAACAAAATCTTTTGGCTTTTCTATAAAATCAGTAATAAAACCTTCTTGCAACTTTACAACTCCAAAAGCGCTTGGGTTTTCTACTTTACTTACCCAAATTGCACCATCTGCATTTGCATCTAATTTAAAATCTGCTTTAAATAAAGTATCTGCATAAGCAACAACACAAGGGCCACTTAAAGACTCTTTTGCGCAATATATTGCATGTGCAGTTCCTAAGGCTTCTTCCTGAACATAAACAGAACCTTTAGCACCTAATTCTTTAGCAATTTTTAACAATTGTTCTTCTGTGTCTGTCGGAAATCCTTTTGCTGTCGTTCCAATAACAAATGCTATCTCATCGATTTCTTCGTCAATAACAGAAGCAATATCTTCTACCAAACGTTGTACAATAGGTTTTCCTGCAATTACTGTTAAAGGCTTCGGAACAGTTAATGTATGAGGTCTTAAACGAGAACCAATTCCTGCCATGGGGACAATTATCTTCATCTTTTTCTTTTAGTTAAATTCGGAATGCAATATAATACTTATCAAGAAATTAGACTTTAATAAAAAAATCTATTTTTCAAGGTTTTAAGGGTGTTAAAAATTTAACTTCATTTAGCGATTCAACAGAAAATTTATTTGACACATATCGCACAATAAGAATGTAAACATTTTATTTAATTACCTAAAAAAGTGGTTTAAAAAATTAAATGACATCAAAAAATCAAGTTAACGCTTGGGTTTTTTGTTTCTTTGCAAAAAATAAATTTATTTCTGTGAATTATTTATCTGTAGAAAATATATCAAAGGCATACGGAGAGCGTGTTTTATTTGAAGACATCTCTTTTGGAATAAGTAAAGACCAAAAAATTGCTTTTGTTGCTAAAAATGGAAGTGGAAAAACGTCTATCCTTAACATTATAGCTGGCTTAGATGTTCCGGACTCTGGCCAAATTGTTAGTAGAAAAGGCATTTCTATCGCTTATTTAGCTCAGAAAGATGATATTAACCCAGCGTTAACAATCGAGGAAACTATTTTTGCTACGGATAATAAAATTCTTTCTATTGTAAAACAATATGAAAAAGCGTTAGAAAATCTTGATGACACTGAAGCTTACCAAGTTGCTTTTGAACAGATGGAGCAATACAATGCCTGGGATTTTGAAACGCAATACAAACAGATTTTATCTAAATTAAAATTAGATGATTTAACGCTGAAGGTAGGCTCGCTCTCTGGCGGACAAAGAAAAAGACTCTCTTTAGCAATTGTTTTAATTAATAAACCAGACTTATTAATTCTTGATGAGCCAACAAATCATTTAGATTTAGAAATGATAGAATGGTTAGAAGCTTTCTTTGCAAAAGAAAAAATCACCTTATTTATGGTTACACACGATCGTTATTTCTTAGAGCGTGTCTGTAACGAGATTTTAGAATTAGACCAGGGTAAAATCTATAAATACAAAGGTAACTACTCTTACTACCTGCAAAATAAAGAGGAACGAATTGCTTTAGAGGCAGTTAATTTAGGAAAAGCGAAGAGTTTATTTAAAAAAGAATTAGAATGGATGCGAAAGCAACCAAAAGCCAGAACCACTAAATCGAAGTCTAGAACAGATGATTTTTATCAAATTAAAGAAAAAGCACATCAACGAAGACAAGACCACCAAGTTCAGTTAGAAATTAATATGGAGCGCTTAGGAAGTAAAATTCTTGAACTTCATAATGTCTCTAAATCTTTTGGAGACAAGAAAATTTTAGATGGTTTTAATTATGTTTTTAAACGTGGAGAGCGTATTGGGATTATTGGTAAAAACGGAACAGGAAAATCATCATTTTTAAATATCATTACCGCAACATCTGAATTAGATAGTGGTAAAGTTATTTTAGGTGAAACTGTAAAATACGGCTATTACACGCAAGCGGGAATTGCCATAAAAGAAGGCCAAAAAGTAATTGATGTTGTTAAAGAATTTGGAGAATTTATACCTTTAACAAAAGGAAGAAAAATTTCTGCCTCACAATTATTAGAACGTTTTTTATTCGACAAAAAGAAACAATACGATTTTGTAGAAAGATTATCTGGTGGAGAACAAAAACGCTTGTATTTGTGTGCCGTTTTAATTCAGAATCCAAATTTTTTAATTTTAGATGAACCCACAAACGATTTAGATGTTGTAACGCTAAATGTTTTAGAGAACTTCTTATTAGATTACCCCGGAAACCTTTTAGTCGTTTCGCACGACAGGTATTTTATGGATAAAATTGTAGATGCACTATTTGTTTTTAGAGGTGAAGGAATTGTTGAAAACTTCCCCGGAAACTATTCAGATTTCAGAGCTTATGATAGTTCTGCTACAAAAGAGATTTCTGAAAAATATATCATAAAAAAGGAAGAGCAAAAACCTGTAAAAAAAGAAAACAAAAGTGCATTAAGCTTTAGTGAAAAAAGAGAATTTGGCGCATTAGAAGGAGATATTGAAAGACTACAAAGGAAAAAGGCAGGTATAGAAAAACAATTTTTAAACGTTGAAATAGCACCAGACGATATTGCAAAAAAATCTGAAGAACTACAAGAAACAATCCAAAATTTAGAAGAAAAAGAAGAGCGTTGGTTAGAGCTTTCTATGAAATTAGAAGGCTAACCCACACTAACAATTTCTTCAGTACTTAATAGTTTTTCGTTGTTAAAACGCAACAACAACTGTGCTACTGCAATGGTATCTTTTTCGCAATAGCTTACAATTCGCTGTATGTTCTTATCTTTATAATAAACACTGGCAACTTCACTCCCATCAATATCGCCTTTTGGCGATGGAATACCGAGAATCGATGTTAACAGTTTTAATGACGTGTAATGCTTATAATCTCCAAACTTCCACATTTCTAGGGTATCTAAATGAGGTACTTCCCATGGTTTTTTACCAAATAAATTTAACTTTTTTGGTAATTCTATTTGATGAATAATCATTCTTCTACTTAAAAAAGGAAAGTCAAATTCCTTACCATTATGCGCACATAAAAGATTGCTTTTTTTAGCAAAATGAACATCTAATAAAACTTTAAACTCATTTAATAACTTGTACTCATCATCTCCAAAAAAAGATCTTAAACGTAGTTGTCTCTTTTTTTCCTCCTCAACAAAATAACCCACAGAAATACAGATTATTTTTCCGAACTCCGCCCAAATTCCTGCTCTGTTATAAAATTCTTCAGCAGTAAATTCGTCTTTTCGTTGATATTGCGTTTTTTGCTCAAATAGTGCTTGAGTTTTTTTTGAAAGTAATTTCCAATTTTCTTCTTCAGGCACAGTTTCAATATCTAAAAACAAGATATTGTTTAGGTTATAGGTAAGATTCATAGCAAGCTTTTTTCTTTAAAGATAGTGAAAAAGAAAATGGAAAATTACATGTTGATATTTTTGGTTTTACCTCTATAAAATAGTCGGTTAAAATGTGTGTGTAGTTTTAAGGCTCAAAATAATATTTTGAAATATAGGCTATGAATTGAGCATACTTATTACAACTAAACTCAATTTTTAAACCAATAAATTTCGTTCAAATACAATAATGTATCGTTTTAATACAGGGTTTGATTAGGTTATTTTATTATACTTATTTGCTAATTTTAAATATGTAAAACAGATGTTAAACCATAAAAAAGAATAAAATATTATTTCAACGTAGTTTCTCTCGCTTTTAGAAACAAAAAAAGCTATTATGAAAAAATTTATTACACTTCTTATCGTGTTGTATTGCTTTATTACGAATGCACAAACCCTGATCACTGCGCAAGCCAACCAAAACTACAGCACCACAACCACGCAAGATACCGATGGCGATGGTGTAACAGATGACATCGATTTAGACGATGACAACGATGGTATTTCAGACGTAGACGAGAAGCTTCAAAACCCAAATACTTTTCCGGCAATACTTAACAATGCATATAAGTCTAATAGAGCCCCTAGTAATGGTTATCAAAATCCCGCATATTATTTGTGGAAATCGGATGACTATAATACAATGACACGTTCGAAGATGGCTTATAATAATACTAATATTACAAATCCAACATCACCAAATTACACCGCTGTTAAAGGACAGCCTTGGATGACTTCTATCTGGTATAAAGATGAAAGGTATGGCAATTTATATGCCAATGATCCAAATATAAAACAGACGTTATGGGCAAATTCAGCAGATGGGGGCTTTTTTACTCCTGAAGGTATTCGTCTATATACTAAAGATAATAAGTTGCATTTTTTCTATGGATCTACAACATATGGAAGCTTATCTTGGGAGAGTGCAAACGAAATTCCACATGATGTTTGGACAAATATAACCGTTGTGTACGATGGTGGTACTACAGGAGGAACTGACGTTGCTGATTTGCCTACGTTTTTTTCGAGGTTTAAAATATACAAAACAGATCTTCAAGGAAATGTAAGTGAAATAGCAGGAACTTGGAGTTCTACTCAAAGTACCTCAACAGGAGGGAGTTTATTTGGTGTGCATGGTTGTAATACTCCTTTTTCAAATACAAAGACTGGTATAGGAAACAATAATAGATCTTATCCTTTAATGGGTAAAATTGCTTATTTCGGATCTGTAACCCTAAATAACGGTGTGCCGCTGCCTGATACTGATGAGATATCTATGTTTGCTTTGCACCCAAAACAACATGAAACTACCTATTTAGAGGGTCAAACGAGAAGACTAGCTAACAACGATGTAACAAATTTACTTTATACTCCTAATACCCGCGATGCTGCCAAAGTTCTTACCTCTTTATGGATGGGTGATGGACAAGGAAATTCTTATAATTACATAGGATCAAGCGACACAACGGGAAACCATCAACATAATGCAATTGTAATAAATATCTCTGAAGAATTTATACGAGACACAGATGGTGATGGTATACCTGATCACCAAGATTTAGACTCAGACGACGATGGTTGTTACGATGTAAATGAAGCCGGTTTTACAGATGACAATAATGATGGAGTTTTAGACGGTACAGGAATTGATGCAGACGGTAAAGTAATCGGAACGATGGCTATACCACACCAGCAGATATTAATGCAAATGGCGAACAAGACTATATTGAGGCAACTTATAAGAATGTTTGGGGAACTTGCTCTTCTTCCGTTACTAATACTTGGCAAGGTACAACAGACAATGAATGGGATACTGCAACTAATTGGAGCAATTCTTCAGTGCCTACTACAAGTCAAAATATCATAATACCATCTGGTTTAACAAATTACCCAACAGCAACAAGCGCAGTGTCATTTAATACGATGACACTTAAAAACGGAGCTACTTTTATTATGGGAAACACAGTAAATGGTAGTAATAATATTAATTACCAAAAAAGTTTGCCAAATACAGATTGGTATTTAATAAGCCCACCTGTTAGCGGTGAATCTATCGAAGATGTAATCTCTAATCATTCATTAGCAACAGGCACAGGTACAAATCTAGGTCTTGCTAATTTTATTAATACCAATTCAAGTCCATGGAATTATCAAAGTTCGACATCTACAGGTATATTAAACGCAGCACAAGGATATTCTGTAAAACTACAAGCAGCAGCAGATATATCGTTCACAGGTAGTGCAAATACATCAGATGTAACTTACACAGTTAGCGGTGGCAATAGTAACAACTTTTATTTATTAGGAAATCCTTTTACATCTTATGTAAATTCAACAGCATTTTTTAATAAGAATACGGCAAACCTTTCCTCACAAACCATTTGGCTATGGGAAGGCACAGCATACCAAACCTATAATATTATAAGCCCTATTGAAATAGCACCCGTACAAGGATTTTTTGTAAATATCGATGATAGTGTATCTAATCAAAACATTGTTTTTGAAACCTCAAATCAAAGTCATCAATCTACGGATACTTTTAAGAAAGAGGAACCTTTTGCCAATTTTGAGCTGTCTATGGAGAGTAACGATGCTAAAAGTGCCACAAAGGTATTCTATGTAGCAGGAAAAACAACTGGTTTTGACAATGGTTATGATTCTAGAATATTTGGTGGAGCTACGCACAACTTTACTGTTTATACTGAGTTAGTTGGCGATCAAGAAGGAACAAAACTAGCGATTCAAACATTAGATAAAGACGACACTTCTATTATACCAGTTGGTGTAATAGCAAATGTAGGTAAAGAAATTACTTTTTCTCTAGAGAGCGAAAATTTAGGTGATAATGTAAGTATCTATTTAGAAGATAAGTTAACAGGCGCTTTTATAAACGTATCTGAAACTACTTACCAAACAACAATAACTGAAGAAGCTGAAGGTGTAGGTAGATTTTATATTCATAATACATCAGCTAGTTTAAGTATAGAAAATTTAAATGCAAACAATATCAGTATCTACAAATCATCTTTTAATGAAATTACCATTAACGGAGTAACTACAAAAGCTACTTTTAAAATGTTTTCTGTAACCGGAAAAGAAGTAATGCATACTCGTTTTGCATCTCATGGTAACAAAGAGATTCCTTTGCCAAGTTTAGCGAAAGGAGTTTATATTGTTCAGTTAACCACTGAAGCAGGTACAATAAACAAGAAAATAATTTTAGAATAAGTAACGAGAATTTTAAGGCAATACATCATGAAAAAACAAGAAGAAAACCCTGAATAACCAGGAACTGGGTTTTAACATACATCTAGTACATAAAAAAACAGGGTTAAACTAGTAATAATTTAACCCTGTTTTTTGTTTCATTAAAAATTAAATAATATACTTCTATACTTCAAAGTCTAAGTTTTGTCTTTAAAGTAACTCTTAAAAAAAGAAAACGGATTTATGAAGCTTGCTTTATAAAACTCCCGAGAAACTTGATTCTTAAATCAATAAAATTCGTTTAAATACAATAATATATCGTTTAAGCATAAACTTTCATTCGATTATTTTATTATTCATATTTCCTAATTTTAAATATGTAAAACCCTAAAAAAAGGACAAAATGTTGCTTCAATGTATTTTATCCTTCTTTTAGAAATAAAAAAAACTACCATGAAAAAAATTACTACACTACTGTTAATATGTTATTGCTTTGGCATTGATGCACAAACCCCTTTAACTAATGCTACTTTTGCACAGGCGATTACAGATATATTAGCACAAGACCCTAATGGAGATTATAATTTAGCTCCTTACGGAAAAATACAAGATTGGGATGTAAGCCAAGTAACAGATATGAGTTATGCATTTTATCAAAAAACATCATTTAATGGAGATATAAGTGCTTGGGATGTGAGTAATGTGACTGATATGACTGGTATATTTAATGAGGCATATGCATTTAACCAAGATATAAGTGCTTGGAATGTGAGCAGTGTAACTCATATGAGACAAATGTTTCGAAAAGCAAATGCTTTTACTGGAGATATCAGTTCTTGGGACGTGAGCAATGTAATCACGATGGTTAGTATGTTTCAATTTAATTCATCTTTTAATGGAGATATTAGTTCTTGGGATGTGATTAATGTTGGTGCTATGGGCAGGATGTTTGAAAACGCAACAGCTTTTAACCAAGATATATCTAATTGGTGTATTACAGCATATACTTCGGAACCCTCAGATTTTAGTACAAATTCACCATTGAGTGAAAGTAATAAACCTGTTTGGAATTGCTCTTCTCCTATAAATACCACTTGGAAAGGTACTACAAACGAGGATTGGGATACTGCAAGTAATTGGAGCACTGCTTTAGTGCCTACTGCAAACCAAAATATTACAATACCATCTGGTTTATCAAACTACCCAACAGCCACCACAGCAGTAACATTTAATAAATTGACAGTTAAAAACGGAGCTACTTTTATTCCGAAACATTCAGGAGAAGATACTCCATTAGAGATCGTTGACTTCTACAGTATTGATAATCCAACAAAAATTCATCACATTAGTGATGGTATTTATGATAATCCTGATAATGGTATTAAATGTAAATTGGATACCTATGTAGTTATTGATTTAAATGGAAGTGCTACAACGGGAAATATTTCAAGTGGTACATCCATAAAAATTCATGTTTCAAAAAAAAATACCAATCCAAAACAATTAAGAATAGTACAATTATCCTCTAGTACTGCCGTTTTGGGAGGTGGAACTAACGAATTTATTATCGATCAAAGTGATTTAGGTCAAACAGTTACCCTTTACACAATGGAATATATATTAGACGCTGACACCGAATTTCTTCAAATAGAATTAATAAATCGTGATGGCGGCTCTTTTACTATTAGTGAAATTACAACGAGTACAGTAACTGGTGATATTACTTACAAAAGAAGTTTACCAAATACAGATTGGTATTTAATAAGCCCACCTGTTAGCGGAGAATCTATTGAAAATGTAATCGCTAATCATTCGTTAGCAACAGGTTCAGGTACAAATCTAGGTCTTGCCAGTTTTATTAATACCAATTCAAGTCCATGGAATTATCAAAGTTCGACATCTACAGGTATATTAAACGCAGCACAAGGATATTCTATAAAACTGCAAGCAGCAGCAGATATCTCTTTTACTGGTAACGCAAATACACTAGACGTAAATCATACAGTTAGTGGTGGTAATAGCAGCGACTATTATTTATTAGGAAATCCTTTTGCGTCTTATGTAAATTCAACTAGCATTTTTTACGAAGAATACCGCTCTACTTTCTGAAGAAACTATTTGGTTATGGGAGGGTACAGCATACCAAACTTATAATGCGGTAAGTTCTATTGAAATTGCACCCGTACAAGGATTTTTTGTAAATATCGATGATAGTGTATCTAATCAAAACATTGTTTTTGAAACTTCAAATCAAAGTCATCAATCTACGGATACTTTTAAGAAAGAAGAACCTATTGCCAATTTTGAGCTGTCTATGGAGAGTGACAATGCTAAAAGTGCCACAAAGGTATTTTATGTAGCAGGAAAAACAACTGGTTTTGACAATGGTTATGATTCTAGAATATTTGGTGGAGCTACGCACAACTTTACTGTTTATACTGAGTTAGTTGGTGATCAAGAAGGAACAAAACTAGCGATTCAAACATTAGATAAAGACGACACTTCTATTATACCAGTTGGTGTAATAGCAAATGTAGGTAAAGAAATTACTTTTTCTCTAGAGAGCGAAAATTTAGGTGATAATGTAAGTATCTATTTAGAAGATAAGTTAACAGGCGCTTTTATAAACGTATCTGAAACTACTTACCAAACAACAATAACTGAAGAAGCTGAAGGTGTTGGTAGATTTTATATTCATAATACATCAGCTAGTTTAAGTACAGAGAATTTAAATGCAAACAATATCAGTATCTACAAATCATCTTTTAATGAAATTACCATTAACGGAGTAACTACAAAAGCTACTTTTAAAATGTTTTCTGTAACCGGAAAAGAAGTAATGCATACTCGTTTTGCATCTCATGGTAAAAAAGAGATCACTTTACCAAGTTTAGCAAAAGGAGTTTATATTGTTCAGTTAACCACTGAAGCAGGTACAATAAACAAGAAAATAATTTTAGAATAAGTAACGAGAATTTTAAGGCAGTACATCATGAAAAAAAATATAGAAAATAACCAAGAAGAAATTACTCGTAAAGACGCTATAAAAAAGATTGGTAATTACGGTAAATATGCCGCGTTAACAGCATTGTGTACTTATATGGTATTGCATCCACAAAAAGCACAAGCACAAAGCCCTGAAGAACCAGGAACTGGGTTTTAACATACATCTCGTACATGAAATAACAGGGCTCTAAAACTTGCTAGTTACTTTTTTTAAAAGTATTGATACTTTTAGGTAAAAGTATAGACACTTTTTAAAGAATTAACGAGCCAAAAAAAAGCTCTGAAAAATTCAGAGCTTTTAAATATTAAAAAAATTAAATAATTTATTTAATTACTAATTTCTTAGTGGCAGTTTTACCATCTTCAGTTACTTTTAAAATGTACATTCCAGAAGAAATGGTAGATACATCAACATCTGATTTTACACCAGAAAAACTTGAAGAAAGTACTTGTTTACCTAAAAGATTAAATACAGCAAACGCTTTCTTACTATCACTGTTACTAGTAATTGTAAATGTATTGTTGTTAACTGGGTTTGGATAGATTGAAAAACCTTCGATCGTGTTATTAGTTACTGATGCTGTTGTATTAGCATAAGTACCAATTGGAAAAGGAGTTGTTGCAGAACTATTTAATGTTTCTCCATCAAAAGCATCTTTCCCACTGTATGTCCAATTTGTATGAGTAAAAGTAGTTCCTTCTGGACCTGTATTCGATTTTCTGTAAGCCCAACCATCTGTATGCTCCCATTCTGGACATGTTGAACCTGATGCATTTGGGTCACAATCAACTGTACCAAATACATCAATAATTTGACCACTTTCATACAACTCTATAGCATCATCACCATTTATTCCCATAGATCCACTTGTATAAGTTGGGTTCATTCCAAAAAATGAGTTAAACCCAGATTCTTCAGTAGCTACATAAATAAAGTCACCTGCTGAGGCTGAACCTGCAGGAAAAGGAAACTCTACATTACCTGCTGTAGATCCTCCACCATTTCCAGCTGAACTAACTCCAAATAGACTTAAATCTGCAATATCTTTTAAAACAAATATTTCTATACCTTTTGGTGTACCTCCAGTTAAAGGACCATCATAAGCTCCTGTAATTACCATACTATTTGTAGCTGCACCATAAACATTTCCATTAACTGCAATTGTACTATTTGTAACTCCTGTAGAAGATAAAGTAATATCTCCTGAATATTTACCAGCAGTTAAGCCATCTTTTAAACGAACATAAATGGTTGTTGAAATAACAGTCCCTGAACTAGGAGTAATATTTACAGAACTCCCAAATCCTGTCTCTGTAGCTAAAGAAATTTCATAATTTGTTGGAGCAGTAGCTACGACATCAGTTGTTAAAAACAATCCTTCTACAGTAAATGTTTGCTCAGCAGACGGTCCCCCTTGAGTTATCACATAATTAAAATCATCTAAAAACGCAGTATATGAAAATTGTGGATCTGCAGGACTAACTATTCCTTCAAGTGTTCCAGAATTATCATCGGCCCCAGCTGAAGAAGCTGTTATAGTTCCTGAATAACTGTTTGCTGCTAATCCAGCAGCTAATCTCATATAAACTGTAGCTGATGCATCACCACCAGTTTGTGTAATTGTAGTAGAACTTCCAAATCCACTTCCTGATATTAAAGAAACTTCAAAATTTGCAGGTGCTGTTATACTAATATCTGCTGTTAAGTTTTCTCCAGAAAAAGTAACAGATTGTTCAGCTGAAGGACCAAAACCTTCAAAATAATCAAAACTTGAAGTTGAACCAGTTACTGTAATTTCTGGTGTTGTAGAAGCCACAGTAGAATAAGAACCAAAATTAACCTCACTTAGCATTTCTCCACAACTAGTTTTATCGTCTAAATAGTTTCTACCAGGCACAACCCAATTACTAACATCAAAAGCCCCACTATTTGCAGTACTTCCGCTTTTTCTTGTCGCAAAAGAGTCTTCATACTCCCATGAATTATCATGATCAGAACTTCCAGTAACATCAGAAGGATTACCAAATTGATCTAAAACATTTGTTCCGTCTGTTATTCTTAAAGCATCATTTCCATTAAAAGAAGACCCCCCCACGTATGTATTAGCAGCTGTTGCCCCTGAATACAATTCGTACAAAACAGTAGCACCAGAAGCAGCAATATATACGAATTCATCTGTTCTAATACCTAAACTGGAAATATCTTCTGAACTCCAACTTTCCCCAGAAGAAGAAGGGCCATTAGCTTCTGCTTCGTATTTATAACCATTAAAATCAACAGTTCCACTTACATAAAGCTCTAAAGCTTTTGGGTTTGATGAACCAGAACTACCTGAACATCCATCAGAAGGAGCTTTTCCGTCAAGAATTGCTGTAATGACAACTGACTGCCCAAAAGAAACAGCGCTAAAACAAAGCGTTAATAATAGGGTAAATAAGTAATTTTTTTTCATTTTAAAATATTTATAGATTTACATGTAAAAATAAGAAAAATAGTTTTAAGCTATGTTTTTTAATGATTAACTAATTGTTAATACTAGAAAGTAAGGCTAAAAATGATGCAATCGTATGAAGGTTATTTCAATGTTAAGAAAGACGCTTAAGATTAAATGATTGTTAACTAGGTATTTTTGTTGTAAATAATCATTATTTTTGAATGTAATCTTTTGAATAAGTGTATGAATAAAAACGAAATAAAAATCTTATTGGTTGATGATGAACCAGATATTTTAGAAATTGTAGGTTACAATTTAAAAAATGAAGGCTATCAAATTTTTACAGCTAATAATGGTATTGAAGCAGTAAAATCTGCTAAAAAAAACACACCTCATCTAATTTTATTAGATATTATGATGCCAGAAATGGACGGTATTGAAGCTTGTGAAAAAATTAGAAAAATAACCTCTTTAGAAAACGTTATTATCGCTTTTTTAACAGCAAGAGGAGAAGATTACTCTCAGGTTGCTGGTTTTGAGGCTGGAGCTGATGACTATATTAGAAAGCCAATAAAACCTAAAGTATTAGTGAGTAAGGTTAAATCTTTACTTCGCAGACTAAAAACGGAAAAAGAAACCGAAGAGGTCTTTAAAATTGGAGATATCGTTATAGACAGAGATGAATATGTAGTTTACAAGGCTGGCAAAAAGATATCTCTACCTAGAAAGGAATTCGAATTATTTTCTTTATTAACCTCTAAAGCTGGTAAGGTTTTTAAACGAGAAGTAATACTAGATACAGTTTGGGGAAATGAAGTGGTTGTTGGGGGCAGAACTATAGATGTGCATATTAGAAAACTAAGAGAAAAAATTGGTGACGATCACTTTAAAACCATCAAAGGAGTTGGATACAAATTTGTTTTAGAAAACCAAGATAAATAAGCTTTCTTAAATGAAGATTAGAAAAACCTATTCGTACGCCATTTTATCTGCATTCTATTTAACCATACTTTCTGCAACCATAGCAGCTATTTCTTACTTTTTTATTGATGAGCACTTTGGAACAAGCACCATTATTATTTCAATTGTAGCTCTTTTTGTAATTTCATTTTTTATCATTCAATACAGAACAGAGTATTTTATTTACAGACGTCTAAAAAAAATATATGAAGATGTTTCTATCCTAGATGTTAACGATATTTCAAACGATTCTGTCACAACAGATATTGATAAACTTTCTAAAAGAATGGAAAAATTCGTGGAAGGTAAAAGGCTAGAAATAAAAAATCTAACAGATAGAGATTCTTTTAGACGAGATTTTTTAGGCAACGTAGCACACGAACTTAAAACACCATTATTTACAGTACAAGGTTATATCTTAACTTTAATTGAAGGCGCTGTAAACGATAAAGAAATTAGAACAAAGTATCTTGATAGAGCAAATAAAGGTGTAGAAAGATTGGTTGCTGTTATTAAAGATTTAGATATGATTGCCAAGTTAGAAAATGATGGCATGAAAATAAATATAACAGTTTTTAATATTTTAGAGCTTGTGCAAAATGTATTTGATCTGTTTGAGATGAAAGCTAAAAAAAGAAATATAACTTTAAAGTTTGATAGAATTTATGAGTTTCCTGTTTTTGTAAAAGGCGATATCGAGAAAATTGAACAAGTTCTAATAAATTTAGTGGTAAACTCTATTAAATATGGAAAGCCAAATGGCCATACAATTATTGCTGTTGACACTTATAATGAAGAAAAATTTATAGTTAAAGTAAATGATAATGGCGAAGGAATTAAGCAAAAACACCTTTCTCGTCTTTTTGAAAGATTTTACAGAGTAGACCAAAGTAGGTCTCGAGAGCAAGGTGGCTCTGGTTTAGGCTTATCTATTGTAAAACACATTATAGAAGCGCATGATGAAACCATTCTTTTAAAAAGTACTTACGGTAAAGGCTCTGAGTTTTCATTTACGCTTAAAAATGCCAAATAATTGAGCGTTTAATCTATTCTTATCAACACATAAACCTTTATAATTTTTTATTTTAGAAAGTTTCTCTTTTGAGAAATCAACTGTTTTAGAAAACGGTGCAAACCTATTTGCTTCTAAAAAATCTGCTAAATATTCTTGTTCATGTTGGGTTTCTGTAGGTATTAAAAAAACTTTCTTTTTTAACACCGCTAAATCCATGATTGATGAGTAGCCAGACCTACAAACAATAATTTTACTTGAGTTGATTGTCTTTTGAAGCTCGTGAGACAGCAAATAATTATAAAAAAGAATGTTTTCTGAAGTCCATTTTTTGGTTTCACTCTGAACTTTACCTAATACAAAAACAATATTCTTTTTAGTATTTTTAAACTCAAAAATCAGTTTTTTTTCTAGAAATGTTCTGTTAGGTTCTGGGCCTGATAAAATTACTAAAATATCTATTTCTTCTTTTAAAACTTCTTTTCTAAACCGACTTAAAACACCAATAAACTTCGTTTTTATATTTCTTTTGGTTATTGAAAGTTTTCCAGAAAGCTGTGAGTTTTCATTATCAGGAATCCAACATTCCTCAAACTTTTTAATTATTTTTTGATGAAAATAACTGGTTATAAAAGTAGTTTTCCCAGACAAAACATTTACTTGATGTGTCATATAAACAGATGGCACAAGCGTACTTCTTGCGCCAAACCTATTATCGGAAATAATACCCACAACATCTTTATTAGCCTCAATAAAATGCTGAATTACCCTTTTTTCGTTTCTAACAGCTTTTAAAACGTGAGGAATCTTAAAAAGTAAACCTAATTTTACATTTCTATCGTAGGAAATAGCATACGTTGGCAGTATTAAATGTTCTAAGTTTGGAAATTCTTGTCGTAAAAACTCAAGTGCTGCCCCATCTGAAGCAATAATTGGTGTAAAGTTATTTTCTAATAAAGCATTAATAATTGGCACACAACGTGAAGCATGACCTAAACCCCAATTTAAGGATGCAATTATTATTTTTTTGTTGGTAGCATTCATTTATATTTCAGTTTAAATCTACCAATTTTAAAATTACAATTGAATATTTGGGTTCAAATTTAGATTTAAAGTAGGCAAGTGCGTTAAGGATTGAAATGGCATCCTTTTTTCTTTTTCAGAAAAAAGATACAATGGAAAGCCTGTTAAAACGCCCAAATAAAAATTTGTTTATACGAGATCGAAACCAATATCTTTTCTGTAATTCATTTGATCAAAATGAATCTTATCGATACTTCTGTAACTTTTCTCTAAAGCCTCTTCAATAGTATCTCCAAAAGAAGTTACCGCCATCACTCTACCTCCGTTTGTAACTACTTTATCATCTTTAGTGGCAGTTCCTGCATGAAACACAAAAGATTCATCAACAGACTCAAAACCTGTAATTTCTTTATTTTTCTCATATGCTTCAGGGTATCCACCAGCAACCAGCATAACCGTTGTTGCTGTTTTATCTGTTACAGAAAAAGACTTTTCGTCTAAATTTTGATTTGCTACACCCTCAAATAAATCAAATAAATCTGACTTGATTCTCGGCAATACAACTTCCGTTTCAGGATCGCCCATTCTTACATTGTACTCAACTACAGAGGGGTTTCCATTATCATTCATTAATCCTATAAAAATAAAACCTCTGTAATCGATTCCGTCTTTTTGTAAACCAGTAATTGTAGGTTTCACTACTAATTCTTCCACTTTATCTAAAAATGCTTTGTCAGCAAATGGTACAGGAGAAATTGCTCCCATTCCACCAGTATTTAAACCTGCATCACCTTCGCCAATTCTTTTGTAATCTTTTGCTGATGGTAAAATTTTATAATTTACACCATCCGTTAAGACAAATACAGACAATTCTATTCCTTTTAAAAACTCTTCTATTACTACAGTTGAAGATGCCTCTCCGAACTTTTGATTAGAAACCATTTCTTTTAATTGAGCTTTTGCTTCCTCTAAAGAATCTAATATTAAAACCCCTTTTCCGCCGGCTAAACCATCTGCTTTTAAAACAAAAGGAGGTTGCAATGTTTCTAAAAAAACATAACCCTCTTCTAAATTGTGTTTTGTAAATGATTGGTAACGAGCTGTAGGAACGCCATGTTTTTGCATAAATTGTTTCGAAAAATCTTTACTCCCTTCTAATAATGCTCCATCTTTCTTAGGGCCAATTACAGGAATATTTTTCAACTCTTTGTCACCTAGAAAGAAATCATGTACTCCTTCTACTAAAGGCGCTTCAGGGCCAACAACTACCATTTTTATATCATTTCCTAAAACAGCCTTTTTTAGCGCTTCAAAATCTGTAGGGTTGATATTGATGTTATTTGCTATTTTATCTGTTCCTGCATTACCAGGAGCAACAAATAACTGATTAATTTTATTGCTTTCTAATAATTTAACTGCAAAAGCATGTTCTCTTCCTCCAGAACCTAAAATAAGTACATTCATGTTTATTGTGTTGTTGTTACTGCAAATATATTTTAAAATATTAAGGAAATTAGGTTCCCCACTTTAAAAAATATTTAAACGCTGATGAAAGATGAAACAAAAATAACTTTATGCTTTTTGATGAGCCTTTTTGATGTTGATGGGTAATTTCTATCTTTGGATAAAATAGTTTCTTTTTTCCTATATCATCTATTTTCCTGCACATGTCTGCATCTTCCATATACAAGAAATAGCGTTCATCAAAACCTTTTAATCGTTTAAAGTCTTCTGTTTTAAACAGCATAAAACATCCATGGATAAAATCAGGATAAAATGGATATTCTAAATCTTGATCTTGATATTCATTTTTACGAATATTATTTTTAGAAATCTTTAATTTTCTATTTATCAAATCAAAAAAAGTGGGATGCTTTCTACAAACGAATTGAATTTCTTTGTTTGGGTAAAGAACTTTGGGAGTTATAAAGGAAACTTTAGGTTCATTTAGTAATACTTTAATTAAGTTCGATATGACATTAGACTGAAACTCAACATCAGGATTTAAGATTAAATGAAAGTCTGAATTGATTTTATTTAGCACTAAATTATGAGCTTTACCAAAACCTATATTATTGCCTACGTAAATATACTCTATCTCTAAATGTTTAAAATGGCTTTCTAAATCATTAATAGGTGAATTGTCTATTAAATACAGCTTCTTTTCTAGCGGTGTTTTTAAAAAAGAATCAACCGTTTTTTTTATTGTCTCTAAATTCTCTTTGAATAAAACAATTGACGCCGTTATCATAATTAATAAGCTTTTTCTTCCCCTTTAAAAAGGTTTAAAACAGTTTTAATAATAATTTTAATATCTAAGAAAAAAGACCAATTTTCAATGTAAAAAATATCTAAACGTACTCTGTTTTTAATATCAGCAGCTTTCTTAATTTCCCCTCTGTAGCCACTTACTTGTGCTAAACCAGTAATACCTGGTTTTACAATATGTCTTTTAAGATAATCATCTACATCTTTTTGGTATTCTAAAGATAAGCTTTCTAAGTGAGGCCTTGGCCCAACAACGCTCATATCACCAAACAATACATTAATAAACTGGGGCAACTCGTCCATACTTGTTTTTCTTATAAATGCCCCAACTTTAGTAACTCTTGCATCATTTTTAGTTGCGTGAACTTTGTCGGCATCTTTATTTAATGTCATAGATCTAAATTTATAACATGTAAATTCTTTACCCTTAATACCTTCTCTTCCTTGCTTAAAAAGTAAAGGTCCTTTTGATTCAAATTTGACAAAAAACCAAAGAATAGGCCACAACCATGATAAAACAAAAACACATACAAAAAGAGAAAAGAAAATATCAAAAATCCTTTTAATATAAAAATTCTCAGAGAATTCGAAGGGTAGTTTATTAACATTTAAAACCATTAAAGCATCATCATAATACTCAATACTTTGATTTTTACTATACAATTCACTTGAGTTCGGAATTAACTTTAATCCTATATTTTTTTCGATTGCAAACTTATTGATCTCTTTAATTTGATTCTTTTTTAACGAGGTTAATGAACAATAAATTTCATCAACACTATTTTCTGTTACATACTTAAAAAGACCATTTAAGTTCCCTAAACACTCATTATTCTCAGAATCTTTTCTAGAAAAGAAGCCCAAGTATTTATACCCTAAATTGGATTTACTTTTAAAAAGCTTGATAATATTTTTTGAGGAATCATCTAACCCAACAACCACAGTAGTTCTAAAATTATTACCGACTGCTCTATATTTTTTTAAAAATAAAAGCCATAAAAATTTTATTGATGAAATACTAAAAATAATAGAAGTTAAAATTAAAAACTGGTTGTGTACAACTACTCCTTCTTTAAAAATACCGAAATAAGCAAAATAACCAAGAATAAAAAGAAGAAACTGGCTACCCAAAAGTCTAATAAGACTTAGAAACCTCGTATACCTATACACCTTGTAAAATCCAAAAAAATAACTTGTAATAAACCAAAAAACAGAAATATAGGATAAGAAAGAAACATTTAAGAATGCCCGATCAGATATAAAATAAACGATAACATTTATTAAAAGTATATCTGTAATTATTTGTAATGGGCTTATTAGAAAGGAGTATCTTTTCTTCAAGTATTTTTTATTTATAATGCAACAAATATATCTTTTTAACGTAAAACTTTGTCAATCATTTTATCAAATGTGAAAAACTTTTTGGCAAGTATTTTTTGATTCCTAAAACCTGCGAGGTTTTCTTGTAAAAAAGAAGAGAAATAATAAGCTTTTTATATTCCGATTAAGAATTATAATATACAAAATAAATCTTTTTTTAGTTGGTTTCTTCTGAATTTCATAGAGGTAAAATTTAGTGTAAGCCTAAAAAAGAATGTGTTTTACTGTAACTTATGACTGCTTTAATAATCTGTCAATTGTTTTGCTAAAACTTTGTAAAAACTTACTCTCGTGAAATTTTTCTGCATGTTTTCTTATCCAAGAAGGATTGAACTTCTCCTCAATTTTATTAAACCTATGTAATGCTTCTTGAAGAGATTCAGTATTTTGTTGGTTAAAAAAAACCCCTGAAGACTCAGAAACTTCTTTTTTATTTTCTACTACAGTCTCTAAAGCCCCTCCTTTTTTATATGCAATTACTGGAATTCCGTAACTCATGACTTCTAATGGGATCATCCCAAAATCTTCTTCTCCAGGAAATAACAACGCTTTTGAATTTTGAATATAATTTTTTAATTCACATTCTTTTAAGAATCCTTTAAATTCTATGTTCTTTTTAGCTCTTTTTTTTAGTTTTTCCTTTTCAGATCCATTCCCGATAATTATTAATTTTTCTCCATTTTTATTAAAACAATCTACTAACAAGTCAATTTTTTTATAAGGTGTAAGTGCACCAAAACTTAAAAAATGAGTTTTACTGTTTCTTTCTAATGGTTCAATAAATAAATTTGAATCAATTGGAGGATATATAACTTCAGCTTTTCTATTATAGTATTTTTCAACTCTTTTAGCCACATTCTTTGAGTTTGAAATATAATAATCTACATTATCAATAGTTGATTTATCCCATTTTTTCAACTGCATAAAAAAGTAATTTGCAATTGGCCTAATTAATGGGTTCATAGATTTGAGATATTCTTCCGTATAACCCCAACAATATCTCATCGGGCTGTGAATATAACAAACATGGCTCGCATTATTTTTTATTTCTACACCTTTTGCTGGACCAGATTCTGAAGATATTATAAGATCGTAATCTTCTTTTAATTTCAATGAATTAACTACATTCGGATATATAGGAAAGATTTTCTGGTAATGTTTCCGAAAAAAAGGTGTATTAAATTTTGAAGAATATACATTGTGCTTTTTCAAAAAATCTCCATAGCTATCCTCATCATAAAACAAGGTATATATATCAGCATTAGGATATAATTTTAGGATTGACTCAACAACTTTTTCACCACCTCTTCTGGTTATAAACCAATAATGAATTATAGCAACTTTCATTATGTCAATATTATTTTGTAATAACAAAAATAGTTAAAATCTAGTCAAAAAAAGGGACAATCTTTATTTAAATTACTTGCCCTTTTTTAACCTTCAGAAAAACAAAATAGATTATCAGAAAAACAAAATAAACTCCATAGGTTAATAAAAACTGAGCTCTAGTAAAGTTCATCACTAATAAAAAAATGTTGGTAAATATTAAAATCAATACCAGAGGACTTATTAAAAAATTTGTTTTTTCTAAAAAAAATATCTGTTTTTGCATAAAACCATAAAAAATCATCAATAGTGGGCCAAACCAACCAAAATCATAAAATAAGCCTCCAAAAAAAGTTATGTATGTATTTCTCTTTGTTGGATTGTTTAAATTTGCTAAATCTACATTGGTGATTTTTATTTTATTTAAAAACTTAATAAACAAGTAAAAATTATACATTCCAAATTTGTGATGTTTAAGAGTAGAAATCATATAATCCATTTCAAAAACACCATGAGTTATATACTGACCAATATGAATTTCTGAGAAATATACTTTAGTAATCAAAGGATTTTTATTTTTCTCAATAAATTTAATAGCATTAGTTTTTAATGGTACAAAATCATTGTAGGGTGATTTTAAAATTTTTTTAAAAAATTTATCTGGATTTACTTTTGCTCTATTTTCTACAACAGAAAAAGAATGAATAAGCAGGATACCTATCGTTACGAGAAATAAAATATAAGTTTTGTAAGAATTGAATCTTATTTTTTTGTTGATTACTAAAATTAAGAATAAGAAAATAAATACTTCAAATATAATTCTTCTTGAATCCCTTAAATACCCTTCCAAAAGGGGAAGAAAAAAAATTAAAATACAAAAAACCAACAATTTTTTATTTTCTTTTTTGCACTTAAAATAATAAAGTAAAGGAAGAAAGTATAATACTCTAAATATTGAAAAAAGTCCAAATATTAAAGAAAAATTATTATCATTTGAAGCAAGTTCTTTGTTAACTAAATTAGAATTGTAAAAAGAAATACCTCTAATATAAAATAAATCGATATACCTAACTGTAAATGAACAAAAAACTAGAATAATAAGAACCTTAATTATTAAGGTATGATTTTTAGTTATATATTTAGTTTTTAAATTTATGTTTTTAACAGGTAAAACAAAACCTACTAATAAGCCCAAATAGGAGATTGTGATGTAGGCAATTAAATTAATTGAAGGTGGATATTTGGCTTCTATTGGACTTAAAATATAGAAGAAAAACCATAAAAATATCCCAATAATTAAAGAACCATAAAACTTTCTTTTAAAGTTTTCCATTTACATTTTTTTAAACATTAAATTGCTTCTTATTATTTAAATAAGATATTTTAAACAAAGAGCTGAATAGAGCAAAAATAACAATACCTTTTATTACAGTAAAAAAAGGTTCAATTATTGAAGCAATTAAAATTAAAAAAGTAATTGAGATTAGTGGCATTGAAGAATCTATCTTAAATTTTGAATTGATAGAGAAACAAGGTTTAAAGTATATGTAAATTAAAAAAAATAATCCTAGTATTCCTGTTTCTAATAATACACTAAGGTATTGATTGTGAATTTCTGTTCCTTTAAAATCTATTCTTGGATCTTTTATATTGTTTAACTCACTTTCTATATACAATCTTCCAAGTCCAAAACCTTCCCCATAAACATAGTCATTAGATTCAATTTTATCATAAGTTAAACTCCATAGAAAAAATCGATCATCATTTGGTATCGATTGTATTTTATATTTCAAAAAAGGTAATTGAAAATATGCCAAAATCATTGAGGAAATTATTAATAAATATAATAGAACTATTATTTTTAATTTTTCCTTAAAAAAATAAGTAACACTTATTACATGAATTAATATATTAATCGCTAATGGAATTCTAGCTGATAAGTAGAACAAGTTTAAATTAAATAAAATAAGTAAAATAAGAGCTGTTTTTTTAGAAAAAACTTTATTAAAACTCTTATTATTTAATAAAATTACATTTACGATTATCATTAAATAACTCCAATAGGAGGGATGTACGTCCCACATTAAGTGAGGGTATTTAAATTGTACGTAGGTGTCATTTTTATTTACACCTCTCATAACCTCTATCCAATCACCATATACATTTACAAACCATATTAGTTTTCCTATTGAAAATAAAGAAACTCCTACCATGATAAATATAAAAGACTTCAAAATTATTTTTATTCTTTTATTATCTAAATCAGATGAAAATATTATTATTGGCAATAATAGTAAAGATGTATAACGCTCTAAGCTTTTTACTGAAACAGCCAAGTTTTTTGATAACAATGTAGCTAATATACAAAACAGGCAAAAAATTAAATATGGTTTAATATAAACCAGGTTTTTTTTAAAATTTTGTTTAATGCCTTTTTCAAAAAAAAATACTATTAAGTTTATAATAATTACTATGCTTATAACTTTAATTGTAAAAAAAACTGCTATTATAGGCAGTACAGATAATAGAATGGGTAGTAAATAATATCTTATTTTATTTATTAAATTCACTCTTTTATTTTTTTATAATTTAAATCATTTTGCTTAAGAAAAAGTATTAAAAAAAGAGAATAAACCCAACCAGATTGTGCAGAAAAAATCATTGGATTTACTAGTAACTCAAGATGAAAAAATACAAATAATCCAAATAACACATTATTTTCTTTTGTTCTATTTTTTATAAATTTTTGAAAAATTTTAACTAATAAATTTATATACAATAAGGTTAAAATTATTCCATTTCTATATAATATATCTAAAGGAACTAAATGCGAAGTTTCAAATTTCTGACCAGTTTCTGGAATTACAAACTTCATACTTCCATTTCCATGACCAAACAAAAATTGAAATATTGATGAATTATATATTTTCGAAGTTACATGCTGAATTAAATCTCCTCTTCCAGCAAAAAAGTCATTAAATGATTTTTCTCCGTAAAAAAAACTAAAAAACCTTTCATTAATTAAGTCCATGACAGCGTCAATTTTACCTGAAAAGATTAAAACAAAAACCCCGATTATTAAAGCAATAAAAGAGTATTTTACAAGTAAATTAAATGTTTCTCTATTTAAATCATAAAAAGCTGTAATAAACAACGTTGCTATTGCTGCCAATAATGCTCCTCTAGACATTGTTAAAACAATTATCAATATAAAAAAAAGAGATAAGAATAATTTTAAAAATTTCTGTTTTAAATAAAAAAAACTAATAACAAAAGCTAGTCCATTAAGCATTGCAAATGTGTTAACTCCTGCAACAAATTCGGATTCTATTCTTTCATCCCACAATACACTTAGTTTAAAGAAATGACTTGGCTCCTCTATATAGACCCTAATAACACACATTATTACGATTACTAAAAAAGTTTTATAAAAATAATCTGGTCTTAAATCTTTAACAAAAAAACTCATCATAATAATGGCAAGTGTATTTTGCAAATAAATTACTGTTTTAGTTATTTGGGTATTTATTAATTCTCCATTTAAAATTATATTTATAATTGTTACAACTAAAGTTAATAAAAATACTTCTGAAACAATATAAGTTATCCTTCCTTTAACTAATTTCCCGTTAGATAAAAATAACATTATCATAAATTGTAACATTACCATAACTGTAGACAGGTATACATTACCAATACCAGCAATAACAATTATATTTAATGGTAATGACAATAATAAGAGCGTAGAAGATGTTTTGGAAATGCCAATTTTCATATTTTATAAATATTTAAACGCAATCTAACTCAATTATATTTATGTTCATTTTAGAAAATAAATTTTCTAAATTTTTATTTACAGAGAGCTTATTATTTCTGAGAAGATAAACACTACTTTTTATATTATCTGGTAAAATTAGTTTTAAGTTTAATGAAGCAGTGGAACCAAACGAAACTACCATAGAAGGTTGAATATTCTTGATAATTTTATGAATTGGTTGATTTTCATCAATATAAAAAAGAGAGTTACCTAGTTCTTTTTTAAGTGTTTTTTTGGCTAAATCTTTTTTACCATGATGGTGTGGCTTATAATAAAAATCAAAATTTTCAAATTCTTTTTTCACTTCTGTTATTACCTTTTTTAAAGAATTTAGATAATCATTTTTAGAAATAAAACTAACAATAGGTTCTTGTCCTAGAACAAGCACTTTATTGTTTAAAGGGTAAGAATATTTATTAAAAGGTATTTGAAGGCTTTTACCAGGCACTAAAGCAAGTTTAGGAAAATAAACATACTGATTATTTACAATGTTCATTTCTATACCTGTAATATCACCCTCAAATTTTTTTGTTTTTAAACCAAAAAAGACAAGCAAGTAATTGACTGATCTTTTAGAAAGCATTTTGTTTTTTAAACTTAGTTTATAATAATTTAAGAGTCCATCTTCTAAAATATATCTTGATTCTATATTGCAGAAATTAAAAAAAATGGAATTACTTAAAATATGAGCAAGATCTACATAATAATAACTAATTTTGACATTCTTAAATTTTAATATTTGCTTATTTAATCTTCTAAAAACAAGTATTTGTTTAAAAAAGTTTAAGTATCTTGAAAATTTATTATTACTAACTTCTCTAGAACAATTGCCATTATAAACTTCATCCCAAAGTTCATTTTTGTAATCTAATCCATGAGGATTTACTAAAATATTTTTAGCTTTAGGTAAAACAATATTACTTTCAATTAAATTTTCTGCAATAGATAATGTATAAGGTGTAATGGGAAGAAATAAATTTAATTCTGTCATCTATTAAAAATCTATTTTTTTTACTGAATAATATTTCAATGATAAAATTATTAAAAAACTTAAAAAAGTAGAAATACCAGCTCCTAAAATTCCAAAATAAGGTACAAATATAATATTTGATACTAAATTAACAACCGCCGCCCAAATTACAGGAATTATTATTTTTCTGTCTTTACTTAATGCATACAAAATAACATGTGGTATTAAAGACAGGTTAAACAATATACTTGCCAATAACAATATCCAAAAAGTACTTAATTCTTGACTATATTCTTCTTTTCCAACCCAGTTAATTAAAGGATTTATAAACATAATAATTAAAACACAAAAAAGAAAAAGAAATAGTATCATTTCCCTCTTATATGTTTTTATTAATGTTTTACTTTTTTTAATTTCATTATTCTTAAAAGATTTTAAAATTTTGGGGTACATCATGATTACAACAGATGTGCTTATAAATACATTTAAACTATTAGAGACATTAGAGTAAAAAGAATAAACTCCAACCTCTTCATTGGTATAAAAATATTTTATAACATACCTATCACTTAACTCAATTGTTTTTAAAGCAATTGTACTCAGTAAAAAAGGAATACTTATCCTTATCCCATTTTTAATCCACAAATAATCTATTTTTAAGTTATTTATTTTAAGGTGTTTATATCTTAATGAGTAAATAATTGTTATTAGAAAGAGTAATGAGTTTCCAAGAATCCAATATATTAATATATTAAAAATTGAAAAATCAATTTTACTGTAATAGTGAAAAAATATTAAAGCGATTATCCAAAAACTTGATCTAAAGAAAAGAATAATATTTCCTAAAATTGGTTTAGAAAAAACAATAAGTAATCTATATAATTCTTGTCCAAAATATTCAGTAAATAATAATATTAAACAGATTTTAATAAATGGCAAATCGTTATATTTCATTGCCCCATAAAAAAGAGGAATTATTAAAATAAAGATTAAAAAGTTAAATAAAAACTGATTAAAAAGTTTTAATACAATGGATTTTTTATCATCATTTATAAAATCTCTATGTGCATAATTATAAAAATCAAAACCTATGATAAAAATAAAAAAAGTAATCGTCGTTATTAATAAACTAATAGCTCCATAATCACTTACTGCCATTTCTTTTGGAAGAAGTATAGAAAAAAACATGAACTTTATTCCCATAGAACCAACTTTAAGGAACAACACAATTAATTTATTAAAAATATCCTTTTTTGTCATTAAAAAACAGTTGGTTTATATCTTAAAAATGTTATGATAATTGATGCTACATAGAATTCTTAGTCTATGAATTTTAAGCTCATTGGGGTGCCTCTTTCAACATCTTGAGAAAATGTTTCTCCTAATATTTCGTCATAATATTTAGGATGCAAACCGTATCCAGGACGAATAGAACGGATATTTTCTTTTGTAATAATTTCTCCTTTTTTTACATTTTCGCAAACAAATAAAGAACGAGCAAATTTTTTGTTGTTTTTCACTTTTTCAGAAATCTCATAAGAAACTGTTCCCAATAGTTTTTCGGCATCTCTTACTTTAGAAACCATTTCTGTAAATTCGGCAACATCCAAAGAAAAATCTGCATCAGGTCCGCCAATAGATTTGTCTAAAATAAAATGTTTTTCAATAACTTTTGCGCCTAAAGTAACTGCAACAGTTGGTGCTAAAGAACCGTATGTATGATCGCTAAAACCAACTTCAACATCAAAACGTTGTTTTAAATCAGGAATCGTATTTAGATTTGCTAATTCTAAAGGAGCTGGATAAGAAGAAGTACATTTTAACAATATAATCTCATTGTTTCCTACTTTTCTGCAAGCATCAACAGCTAATTGAACATCGTCCTCTTCAGCTATTCCTGTAGAAATAATAATTGGTTTCCCTTTGGAAGCTGTATAAGCAATTAAAGGAATGTCTTGAATTTCGAAAGATGCAATTTTATAGGCAGGAACGTTTAGTTCTTCTAAAAAATCAACCGCAGTAAAATCAAACGGTGAGGAAAAACAAATTAATCCTTCTTCCTTTGCAACTTCAAATAATTTTTGATGCCATTCCCAAGGCGTATATGCTTCTCCGTATAGTTCATATAAAGTTTTACCGTCCCAAAGTGTTCCTCCTTCAATTTTAAAATGAGTATTATCACAATCTATGGTTAACGTATCTGGCGTATATGTTTGTAATTTTATAGCATCTGCGCCCGTTTTTTTAGCAGCTTTAATTGTCTCAATAGCAACGTCTATGTTTCCATTGTGATTTGCCGATAATTCAGCAATAATAAAACACGGATTATTACCGCCAATGAAACTATTTCCTATCTTCATTTTTTAATTTTTTTCCAACTTCAAAAATACAGTTTTCTGTTCTAATTCTATCTAATTTCACAAAACCTTTCCCTGTTTTTACAATAATATCTGGGTTTACTTGTACAATTTCTCCAACCTCAATACTTGGATTACTTTGGTAATCTATTAATGAAATTTTATCAATAATGATTTTTTGCCCTTCATAAAACGTAAAAGCTCCAGGATAAGGATGTGCTTGAGCTCGTATCCAATTTCTAATTTCATTTTCGTTCCAAGTCCAATTAATTTGACCGTCAGCAGGAGTTCTTTTGCCAAAATAAGAGGCATTTACCTCAATTTGTTCTGTTAAAATTAATTCATTTGATTCTATCTTTTCCAACACATTTTTTATCAAAGGGAAATATTCTTTAGCATACTTTTCTAACAATATTCCGCCAGTATCATTCTCTTCAATTGGAATTTCTATTTGTGATATAATTTTTCCTGTATCGCATCCATAATTTATCAAGTGCGCTGTAATTCCCGTCTTTTTTTCGCCTTTTATAATTGCCCAAACATGAGGTGTTCTACCTCTAAATTTTGGCAATAATGATCCATGAATATTAAATGTTATTTTATTGGAATGGTTAAAAATATCTTCTTCTATTAAAAACAAATAATTAATGGACGTGATTACATCAACAGAAACGTCTTTAATAAATTTATAACCAGCACCATTTCTAGGATTTCCAGCAAAAACAGGAATGTTCTGTTCCTTTGAAAATTGAATAATATCTACTGATTTTTTATCTGTTAAAATAAATTGTATTTCATGTACTTTATGAATCTTTAACAACGTATCAAAACCCAGACCACCACTACATAAAACGCCTAGTGTTAACATATACCAGAAATTAATTTATGGTATCGTTCTTTAATGTTTTTATCAAATATGTTTTTTTGAGCATTTATAAACTGTTGAAAATCTGATTTAAAAAACGAATGTAATTCTCTTTCAAAACAATCTATACTAAAATCTTTCATATTTCCCAATTCAAAAATTGCTTTTTCCTCTGCAAAACCTTGGTATATTTTCTCCTGGTTATCAACATAAAAACCACTTAAAATAGGCATTTTAACACAACAAAGCTCATATAAAATGGTACTTGCAGGAGCAATTGAAAAATTAGAATCAATCATAATTTCAGACAATTTTTTCTCTGATATATTCTGATAAATTTTAATAATATCCTTGTTCAAACCCCGTATTCCTTTGTGCACGTATGCACCGCCTAGCACAATATGTATTTTTTTAACTTGCTTCATTTTTAATAAAGCTTTCGCTGTTTTTAATGTTAAATTATAAGGATCTGCCCCACCAAAGCAAACAAAAGCAGTGTCTAATTGTTTTACGGTATTTTCTTTTGTTGAAAGTTCTAAAAAAGTTGGACGTAATAATGCATATTTTGTCCCTAGTGCAAATTTTGTATACGACTCGCAAGAAAAATCTTCACTAGAAATACTTGGTGAATGGTTTATAACAATGTCTGCAAATAGATGTTCAGAAGCTAGATCATCTATGTAAATGAATTTAAAACCGTGCTCTTTTATTTTTTGTTGATAGCTTGAATTAAATTGATATCCGTCTGCAATTAATAAATATTTGTTTGAATCAAATTCTTTAGAAATCCAGTTAGGCTCTTCTTCTATATTAATTTCATTAGGGATTCGTTTTTGTTGATAGTTTTCAGGAATAACGTTTATTGCAGAACTTTCTGAAGTAAGAAAAGTAAATGTAAAATGCTCTTTCAACATTTCTACCAGACTAAATAATCGATATAAATGTCCTAAGCCTATTCCTGGATTTCCATCAGCTCTAAAAAGAATTATTTTTGACATCTTACTTAATTTAATCTACTAAATCCGGAATGACAAACGGGGCCTTCAAGTAATTTATGTATATCTTTTTTACCATTTTCGCAATCAGAAATGTTTTGATAAACATCGTCTAATGCTTCAAAATATAAATCGATATACCGATTTTTATGTGCTGTACAGGCATAAAAATGGGTACTCGCTAAAAATCCTTTTTTCAGCATTTCTTGAGTAATATATGTTTTGTATTCCAAACTATTTTCACTTGTAAAACTATAGGTACTTAATGCCGGCATTCCAGAAACAGTAATTGATAAGTTGTGAGATTTTGCCAAAGATTTCCATCCTTCTTGAACCTTTTTACCTTTTTCGGTAATAATCTTCCAAGATTTTAATTTTTCCATCACCTCTAATGTTTTCAAAGCTGCTGTTGGACCAATTCGTTCTGTCCAAAATGTACTACTTATGAATGAGGTTTGTGCAGATTCCATAACAGATTTTTTTCCTACAACAGCAGTTAATGCATAACCATTTCCAATTGTTTTGCCATACATCGCAATATCTGGTTCTACTTCAAACTTTTTATGTATTCCTCCAAAAGTCTCCCTAAATCCTGAAGTACATTCATCAAAAATCAATACAATATTTCTTTCTGTAGCTATATCTCTAACCTTTTTTAAAAAATTGTCTTCTGGTCCAAAATTTCTTACAACTTCCATTTTTATTACTCCAATCTCATTATTATTGAGTATTGATAGTAATTCCTCAAAATTATTATAATGAAACGGATATACGGTATCTTTTAAGTTTTTTGGAACACCATTAGGGTTTAAACCAGGTAATAAATGCCCAGACAAGCCATCTCCTTGATTATGATTTGCCGATAAATACCAATCGTGCCAACCATGATAACCACAAATAGCCACTTTATCTTTTCCTGAAGCTGCCCGTGCAATTCTAATAGCAATTGAGTTTGCTTCACCTCCACTTCTAGCAAATCTTACCATGTCTGCCCAAGGATTTAATTCAACTAACCTTTCTGCTAGTTCTACTTCTTCTGGGCAATTAAACGTACTCATATTTCCGTTTTTTATAACTTTTTGTACGGCACTATCTACTTCTTTGTTTCCATAACCTAGAGTATTAGTTCCTATTCCCATGATAGACATATCAAAATACTTATTACCATCCAAGTCCCAAACTTTACACCCTTTCGCCTTAGAAAAGTAAGAAGGCCAGTTTTCTGGTAAAAACATCTCTGGTCTTTTAGATAGCAACATAGTTCCTCCAGGAATTAATTTTTTAGCTTTTTTATATAGTATTTGTCCAGTTCTATTTTTCATCTTTCTCAATGGTTTTTATATACCCTTCGTTTCGTATTATGTTACTATTTAATTTTCGAATTTGTTCATTTTCTAGATAATAATCTGCATAGGTTTTCCAATCATTATCTACACCAAGATGATTTATCATTTCTTTCATAACCTCAAAATCCTGAGGTTCATCAACAGTTAACCTGACATGATTATAATTTATTTCTAAATTATGATTTTCAGAGGTAAACAGATTTCCTCCTTTACTAGTTGAATTATTTCGAATATATGGCGTTACATGTTCTCTATCGGACACTAGTTTAGCTTCTTTCCAAGCTTTTTCTAAAGCTTTAAAAGTAAAAATTTCAACATCTTGACCGTCAGGATATTTTTCTTCAATAATATTAGCGTAATAATCTAAACCTTTTGTTTTGGCTTGTATAATTATTTCATCTATCAGTTGCGAATCTATTAAAGGGCAATCAGATGTTAAACGAACAATCAACTGAGGTTTAATTTCTTTTACAGCCTTATAAAATCTATCTAAAACATCATTTTCGCTACCTCTATAACAATTAACCTTATATTCTTTTGCTAAAGACTCAATTATATTATCATTTTTTCTATCCGTTGTTGCGATAAAGATGGCATCTACTTCTTTCGCTTTTTTTATTCTATTGATATGAATCTGTAATAATGTTTGTTCTTTAATTCTTAGTAAGACTTTATTTGGCAATCTTGTAGAACCTGTTCTTGCTTGTGTTATAACCACTACTTTCATGAGTTCCAATTTGATGGGTTTAATAAGAATTCTTCTTCCACATTAATTGAATCTATATCTTTATGAGGTATGTTAATTATATTTTGAAAAGATTCAATATTTTTTAATAACTGGCTTTCTGTTTCAACTCCTATCAGCATATAATTTATATATTTTTTTTGTAAAACATATTGCATAGCTAGAGTTTGTGTATTGAAATTATTGGCTTTTTTTATTGATTTTAAAGATAACAAATAAGGACGAAGAGGGTCAAGTTTTTTTGGTAGCATATCTAATTTATGAAAAAACAAACCTTGTAAAAACACAGATCTTGTGTGAATTTCAATTCCTTTTTTTCTTGCTTTTTCAATATATTTCTTTCTTTTGGATTCATTATCAAATAAGTTAAAGGGTATTTGGATAATGTCAAACTCATTGTAATTATTAACAATATCATTTATTTCTTCATTATTATATAAAGAAATACCTATTTTTTTAGTCAGTCCTGTCTTTTTTGCAGTAACAAACTCATTATAAAAGTGAATGTTTTCTTTAAAGCTTTCGTAATTATGAAACATATAACATAGTAGTTGTTTGCAATGAAGCTTTTTACAATTACCATTTATATGATTTAAAAGTTGTCCTTTTTTTAAAGAGTGATTGGCAGAGAGTTTTGTTATAATATTAAATATTTTATTTGGGAATTTTTTGTGGAATTGTCCAATTACCTCTTGTGAATTTCCATAAGCTTCTGCGGTATCCAAAATACGAATACCTTTTTCAAAAGCAGTATTTAAAATATTAAAAGATTCAGATAAATTAGGTTTTCCTTGTTTATTATGAATGCCATAATCTAATCCCAATTGAACTGTTCCTAAAATAATTTTATTCATAATTATTTTTTATCATTCGTATAGAATCACATTCTTTACCGTCATAAACTCCAAATTTTTTGACTATTCGCTCTCGTTTAAAACCTAAATTTTCATAAAGTTTGATAGCCCTTTTATTCTCAGAGACTACACCTAATGTAATTTTTGATAACTTTAAAGTATCAAAGCAATACTGTATAATTTTAGAAGTAGCTTCTTTGGCATATCCTTTCCCCCAAGAGCTTTTATCACCTATTAAAATTCCATATTCTCCTGAATTACTTTCTAAATTAATTGGGTCTATTTTAATGTTTCCTATATGTTTATTTTTTTCTTTGGTATGTATTGCCCAAAATAAAATGTCTTTTCTTTCTTGTTCTTTTAAAAAATTTTCAAGCAGTTTTTTGTTATAACCTTGACGTGATTCTAAATACCTATTTACTTCAAAATCATTCAACCAATCTAAATATTCTTGTGAAAGGTGTTTTAATGATAAAGGTAAAAAAACTAGCCTTTCAGACTCAAGTTTTACAGCTTTCATACTAGTTGATATAATTTAAAACTTTTTCGATAACGAATTCTTGTTCTTCATTGGTTAATGAAGGATACATCGGTACACTTATACATTTTGAATAATAGTTTTCCGAATTGCTTAAATCAGCTTTTTCATATCCTATTTTCTGATAATAAGGCAATGTATGAACAGGAATATAGTGTATCTGAGCAAAAATATTGTTATTTCTTAAAAAATCATATAATCCTTTTCTATCTTCAACCTCAATCACGAATAAATGGTGTGCGTTATAATCTCCTTCATTTAAAGATTGGTATTTAACCTTATTTTTAAAAGCTTCTTTATATATTTTAGCGATTTCATTTCTTCTTTTAACACCAGTGTTATTTTTAGCCAATTGTGTAATTCCTAAAGCAGATTGAATATCTGTTAATCTATAATTAAAACCCAATTCTTGCATTTCGTAAAACCATGCCCCATGATTTTCACTCATGTTATTTTTGGTAATTCCATGACTTCTCAAAAGAGTCAGTTTTTTATACAGTTCTTCAGAGTTTGTGGTAACCATACCCCCTTCACCACAAGCAATGTGTTTTACTGGATGAAATGAAAAGACACCTATATCTGCATAATTACCATTACCGCATTTTTGCTTAGCTCCTTTTGAATCTGTAAAATATCCTCCTGGCGCATGACACGCATCTTCAATAATCCACAAATTATGCTCATTTGCTAATTCCTTAAAAGCTTCCAAATTCACAGGTAATCCAGCAAAATCTACAGGAATTATCCCTTTAAAAAAACCTTTAGGCTTACTTTCAATAAGCGCTCTTGTTTTTTCTAGAGACAACAAGTAAGTGTCTGAATCAATATCAGCAAACCAAACTTCACCTCCAGCATAACGAACACAATTCGCTGATGCAGCAAAGGTTATGGGTGTTGTTATAACTCTTTCCCCTTGTTTTAGCCCCAATGAGTTAATTGCTAAATGTAATCCCGATGTTGCATTATTAACAGCAACAGCATACTTAGCACCAACATACGCTGCGAATTTCTCTTCAAACTCTTGAACCTTTGGTCCCTGAGTTAAAAAATCTGCCGCTAGTGTTTTTACAACAGCATCAATATCATCCTGTTCTATATTTTGTCTACCGTAAGGAATTGCTTTCATTATATCTTAAAATTAGGATCTACATGTTCTACTACTAATTCTCTCAGTGATTCAATGGTTTCCCAATCTGTATTATTATTCGAATCATACGAAAAACCTTCTGGAACGTCAACACCATCAAATGCTTGTTTATAGTCCTCTTTCGAGTATGTCGAGTAGATGGATTTTTGAGGTAATATCGCGTAATACTTACCTAAATCGAGCGTATTGTAAGAATCTGAGGAAGTAATCATTTCTTCATGTAGTTTTTCTCCTGGTCGAATTCCAACATTTTTTTGTTCCAATTCTGGAGCTATTGCAGTTGCCACATCTGGTATTCTATAGGAAGGAATTTTCGGTACAAACACCTCTCCCCCCCAAGCTTTTTCGATAGCATAAAACACCATTTCACAACCATCTTCTAGTGATATATTAAAACGTGTCATTCTATTGTCTGTAATAGGAAGGTATTCTGCACCGTTTTTCTTTTTATTTAAAAAGAAAGGCATTACAGATCCATTAGATCCCATTACATTGCCATATCGTACCACAGAAAATTTTATGTTCCGATTTCCCTTTATATTATTTGCAGCAATAAATAGTTTGTCTGAAGCTAACTTAGTAGCCCCATAAAGATTAATAGGAGCCGCCGCTTTATCCGTAGACAATGCAACAACATCTTGAACCCCGCAACGTAAAGCCGCGTCAATTACATTCTCTGCACCATTAATATTGGTCTTTACACATTCCATTGGGTTGTACTCTGCTAAATGCACATGTTTCATCGCAGCTGCATGTATTACAATATCAATTCCCTCGAAAGCCCTAATCAAACGATCTTTATCTCTTACATCTCCAATAAAATATCTTATCTGAGGATAATCTATATTATTAAATTCTTGAGCCATTTGAAAATGCTTTTGTTCGTCTCTAGACAAAATCACCAAACGTTGAACATCTGGATTTCTTTCTAAAATTAATTTTGTAAACATCTTACCAAAAGAACCAGTTCCTCCTGTAATTAAAACTGACTTTCCTTTTAAATCTAGCATACTTTTATTTTTTTATTAATCAAAGGCTGTAAAACCAATGATATTCTTTTTTATTCAAAAATAAGGTTTTTAAATCTTTTTAAACACTTATCTTTTTCAGATAAAATAATCTTTTCTGAAGGTATTTTCCAATCAATATTTAAATCTAAATCATTAAACATTACTCCATCTTCAGCTTCTGGATAATAATAGTTATCACATTTATAAGATACAATTGTATCATCTTCTAAAACTGAAAAACCATGCAAGAAACCTCTAGGAACAAATAGCTGTTTATTATTACCCCCTGATAATTCTACTGAAAAAACTTCCCCAAAAGTTTCTGAATCTTTTCTTGCATCGACAACAACATCTAAAATCTTACCTTTAACAACTCTTACTAATTTGGCTTGTGAAAACTCTCCTTTTTGAAGGTGTAACCCCCTTACAACGCCATATTGAGAAGTAGATTGGTTTTCTAATACAAAGTTTACATCCAAGCCTGTTTTGGCTTGAAACTCTTTTTTATTGTATTCTAATAAAAAACGACCTCTTTCATCACCAAAAACTTGAGGTTCGATAACAAAACAATCTTTCAAAAATGTTTCTGTAGCTCTCATTAAATTTCTATTAAACTTTTCCCGTAGCCACTTTTTAATAGTGGTTCTGCTAATTTATGTAATTGTTCTTTCGTTATAAAACCACTTCTAAAAGCCGCTTCTTCAATAGCACCTATTTTTAAGCCTTGCCTTTCTTCTATTACCTGAACAAATTGAGATGCTTGCATTAAAGATGTAAAAGTACCTGTATCTAACCAAGCCGTGCCTCTGTCTAAAACTCTTACAGATAATTTTCCTTTCTCTAAATAAACTTTATTTACATCCGTAATTTCCAATTCACCTCGTTTACTAGGTTTCATGTTTTTTGCAATTTCAACAACAGAATTGTCATAAAAATAAATTCCTGGAACTGCATAATTCGATTTTGGCTTTAATGGTTTCTCCTCAATAGAAATTGCTTTCCTATTTTCATCAAACTCAACAACACCATAACGTTCTGGATCATTTACATGATATGCGTATACAATTCCTCCTTCCGGATTATTATTTGCTTTCAATAATTTTGGCAATCCTGATCCATAAAAAATATTATCTCCTAAAATTAAAGCTACTTTATCTTTACCAATAAATTTTTCTCCTATAATAAATGCTTCTGCTAATCCGTTGGGGTTTTCTTGTACAGCATAATGAAAATCACACCCATATTTTTCTCCATTACCTAATAATCTTTTAAACAAGGGTAAATCTTGAGGTGTAGAAATAATTAAAATTTCATTAATTCCTGCCAACATCAATACCGAAATAGGATAATAGATCATGGGTTTATCGTATACTGGCATTAATTGTTTACTCACCGCTAATGTCAGTGGGTGTAGCCTTGTACCAGAACCTCCTGCTAAAACTATTCCTTTCATTTTATTGATACTTTTTTAAATACCATTCAATGGTTTTTTGTATTCCTGTTTCAAAATTCTCGTCAGCACTCCAGCCTAACTCGTTTTCTATTTTTGAGGCATCTATTGCATATCTAAAATCGTGTCCAGGTCTATCTTTTACAAAACTAATTTGTTCCTTATAAGTTTTTTCTTGTGGTTTAATTGTGTCTAAAACTCCACAAATTAAATCAACTATATATAAATTATTACGCTCATTTTTTCCACCAATATTATAGGTTTCTCCTGTTTTCCCTTTTTTATATACTGTTTCAATTCCTTTACAATGGTCTAAAACATACAACCAATCTCTTATGTTTTTTCCGTCTCCGTAAATAGGTATTTTTTCTCCTGAAATTGCTTTTCTAATAATCGTTGGAATCAATTTTTCATCATGTTGTTTTGGCCCATAATTATTAGAACAATTTGTCGTAACAACATTCATTCCATAAGTATGAAAATAACTTCTTACCATAAAATCTGAAGAGGCTTTAGATGCACTATAAGGGCTGTTGGGTGCATAAGAGGTTTGTTCCGTAAACAAACCAGTTTCTCCCAAAGTTCCATATACTTCATCCGTAGAAATATGATGAAATCTCGCTGTTTCGAATCCTTTTTTATAATTGTTTGGAGATTCCATCCAATAATTCTTTGCAATATCTAATAGGTTAAAAGTTCCAAAAACATTTGTTCTAACAAATGCATCTGGGTTTTTAATTGAATTATCAACATGAGATTCAGCTGCAAAATGAATTACTCCGTTAAAGCTGTATTGCTTAAATAATTTTTCAACCAAATCCCGATCACAAATATCTCCCTCAACAAAAGTATATCTTGTATTATTTTCAACTTCAAATAAATTAGAAATATCTCCTGCATAAGTCAGTAAATCTAAATTTACAACCTGATACTCCTTATTTTTTTCCAAAAAATAGGGAATAAAATTAGCCCCTATAAAACCAGCTCCACCAGTTATTAGAATTGCTTTCACTTTATTTATTATAACTTGACAAATAGCTGTTTAGTCGTCTTAACAACAAAAACAAGATCATCAACACACCTCCTAATAGTGCTAATAAAAATGCCTTGTTTTTTGTTAATCCTTTTACCTCAGTTCCTATTGGTTGAAAGTTTGAGATAACATTTATCACTTCATATTTTGTTGCTTTATCAGATAAGATTTGCTTTAAATCAGCATTTATCTGCCTACCAGTTGCAAATAAATCTAATTCTTTGGTTGTAGTTTTTTCCCCTCCGAGGTCTATATTTGTGCCATTTGTTTGCTTCTTCGCCTCATCTAACATAACCTCTACATAAACCTTTCTTAAAGAATCTATTTGTGTTAAATTCTGACGATACAAAGAGTCTGTTCTATTTAAATTTTTATTTGATAATTCTTTAATTCTGTTAAAATATTTATTGTTTACAACCGAAGAAATTATAATATCATCTAGTTTATCAAAAACATCATTCTGTGTTGAGGTCACGGTTACTTTATGAAGTCTATAATCGTATTCTGTAAATGACTTTTTAAATTCAACAAATGTGTAGCTTTTTATGGTAGTCGTATCTACAGAAGACACAAATTCATTATAAGAATTGATAATATCATTTTCCGTTTCAATTGGTTCTAAAACAAATCCTTTAAGACTTGCAGCTGCTGGTTTGTCTAACTTAAAAGTAGTTGCTAGACCTGCAGTATCTTTTTGTTTAACCAGATTATTGTAATAATTTACATTATCATACAACTGCCTTGTACTATTAAAATTTGGTTCTAATAATAATTCAGATTCATAAGTATTTACTTTTTTGACTTCTAGAAAGATTCCTAAAACCCCACCTATAATGGTTGCTATTCCTATTTTAATCATATTATTCTTTAGGAAAATAAGGATTGAAATTATTCCATGAAAAATTCCTTTAAAAATATTTCCAATAAAATTAAAAAACTTAGAGAAACCTCTACCTATAATGATAAATAAAGAGCCTAAATCTACTTCTTCTTCGTTGTTCTTTTGATCTGTTGACATTGTTAAAATTTGGGTTTAAAATCAGTATTTGACTTTTATAAAATTTGTTCTAATATTTTTTGAGTAATAGCATATGTTGGCGTAACACCTGTCATCCCTAAACCTCCTGAAGCTAGAGTTGCTCCTGTTTCTAATGGATTATCTGAAGCGTAATAAGCATATCTTACTTTGACCTTTTTAGAGATATTCCCCCTAATTTTTGAAGCAGATTGTATTGCCTTTTGGTAATGTGCTCCTTCCATTTCTAAACCGATAACGTTCCAAGTAGAATCATGAAAAAACTCTAACAAGTCCTTATTTTGGAGAGATGTTCCTAAAACTGAAATCATTGAACCATCAAAAACCTCTACGCCAAAACCCTCTAAATCTTCTTTAGACAATTCGTTTTTAAATGGATAATTATCTGCAGTGCCTTCAAAGATATGAGCATCAGGAATCATTATATCACCTTTTCCTCCTTCTAAAATACCTGCTTTACCCATTATAGAGACAGATTTTACATCTAAGTGATTCTTTTTCTTACTGTTCTTATATGGTTTTAAAAGTTCATCCATCGTTTCATAAGCTTGCTCTCCAAAGGCATAATCCATTACAATAATAACGGGGCTTTTATTGATTGAATTTTCTTTATTAAACGACGACACTTCAAAGTTTATTTTATCGGTATCAATTATTTGCACATTAATATTTGTACCAGATGTGTCTTTAACATAGATTAAACCATTTTCAGAAGCATATTCTTTTACTGTTTTTTGCAATGGCTTACTGTCTGCATTGCTCAATAATTGAAACAATTCAAAACCTTCATATTCCTCTGCTTCTTTAGGCAGAGCACCTTTTGCATATATAGAATTTAATACGCTATGCATGTTTGCGCTAATAATATGTATAGGTCTTTGGAGTAATTTATTTTCTTTTAGTATTTTTTTAATGTTATCGGCCCAGACATCTCCATATATGTGGTGACCAATCTCTTCTATTAAAACAGTACTAAAAGTAATTTTTCTTTTTTTATTATCAAGTACTTCATTAATTGCTAATTTACCTAACCAATAAATTAAATGAAAAAATCGATCCTTATTTACCTCTGATTGAAATGTTTTATGAATATTTAAAACCTCATCAAACGTTCTCCCTAAAATATTGCTTAAATGAGCAACCGCAACTTCTCTTTCTTGGTCAGTAATTTTCTTATTGTAAACAACAATCTCTTCTAAGTACTTCCATTCTCTTATAAAATCTGCTCCTTCGTTTAAAGTTACTTTATTATAAATTTTATGCGATTCTATAAATAAAAAAGTCAAATGAGTAAGAATATCATAGATTTCAGAGCGGCCTCTGGTAATTTCTATATTCATTTGATCTTTGTCTATTCGATAACAGTTTCTTCTTCTTTTAGGAGGAATAATTGTTTCGAAATGAGAATCATCATAACCCTCATCTGCAGTTAAGTTTATAAATTGACATTCTTCAATTCCTTCTGGAAGTCTTTCAATTACATAGGTTAAACCATTTAACTCAGTTCTTTCTTCTGCAATAGAACCATAAATTTCTGGCCTTAATAAAAGTAACGATTTTCTGAGAGTTTCTCCAGAAACCCCCATTGGTTTATAAAAACCTCTACTAAATAAATGTCGCATAGAAATATATAATTTTTCTATGGCGTTCGTAGATTCTTGTGCCCGAGTTCTATTTGTTTTTTTTGCTTTTTCCATTTTCCATTTCAGTTTGCAAACATAAATCAATTTTTTGATAAAATCTCTCTGTATTTATCTTGATTATCAAGCAAGTTAACTGCTTCTCTTATAAATAAATCATTTTTTATGTTATGTTTATAAATTCCATCTTGATAATAGTATCTATGTAATATTTCTTCTTTTAAAGCTCTTTTTAAAATATCTTTGTTTTTTGAGATTTCCTTAATTTTTTCATCAAACAGTTTTTCTTGAATCCCTCTGTATTCTTTATAGATGTTTTTTAATACAGATGCTTTGTAAGCTTCTTTAAATAACATTTCTTGCTTGGTCACAAAAGTAGTATCCAATTCTAAATAATCCGTAAACTTTTCAAAATCCGAATCTTTAAATTCAAAATCAACTTCACTTTCTATTCGAGGGTTTTGATAATAATAATTTGTCGAAAAATTAAAAATAGCTCGAGATCTTAATAATTTTTTAGTGGACTCCGTTTGTTTTGATGTTTTAATTACTACATCTGGCAAAACACCACCCCCATCATAAACGGTTCTTCCATTAGCTGTTTTAAATTCATTGATTCCTTTATCAGAAAATTTAGGAACTTTACCGTTTTTATCTCTATTTGCATAATCTAATTCCTGAATACATCTTCCACTTGGTGTGTAATATTTAGAAATCGTTACTTTTAACTGTGTTCCGTAAGTAAGTTCTCTATAACGTTGCACGAGACCTTTTCCAAAAGAACGTTGCCCCATAATTACTGCTCTGTCATAATCTTGTAAAGAACCACTTACAATCTCTGAAGCTGACGCCGATCGGCCATTTAATAGAACAACAATGGGAATTTCTAAATCTAAAGGCTTCTTTGTTGTTTTATAAATATTGCTCCATTTTTTAACTTTTGCTTTTGTTGAAACAATCACCTTTCCCTTGGGTAAAAAGAAATTTGAAATCTTAATAGACTCAAATAAAGAACCTCCAGGATTGGCACGCAAATCAAAAACTAACTTTTTCATTCCCTCTTTCTTTAGTTTTTGGAATGCTTTTTTTACTTCGGACGAAGCTTTTTTATTAAAACGAGTTAAAACAATATAACCCGTTTCTTCATCTATCATTTCAGAAAACGGAACAGGATTGACAACTATTTTGTCTCTAATAATTTCTTTTTGTATCGTATTTCCTTGTCTTAATAATTCTACCGAAAAAGTGCTATTTGGCGTACCTTTTAAATACATTGAAAGCTCATCTCTCTCCATATTTTTAACAGATTGCCCATTCACAGAAATAATAATATCACCAACTTTTAAACCCGCTTTATCGGCAGAATACCCCTTGTAAACTTGATTAATTTGAATACCTACTTTTGAATAATACACAGAAACTCCAATTCCTCCGTACTCACCTTCCCTTCTAATTCTGGCATCCTCAACACCTTGCTCTGTATAGAAGTTGGTATATGGATCTAGGTCTTTAAGCGTGTTTTTAATTGCTTTATTCGTTAATTCTGCTGGATTGATTTCATTTACATAATACATATTCAACTCCTTAAATAAGGTGTTGTAGATTTCTATCTGTTTTGCTACTTCAAAAAATTTAGATTTAAATGAAAACGATAAAAAAAGAACTCCAGCTAAAAGAACAAGAATCGTTTTTTTTGAAAAGTTAAATTTCATCATTTGTTATATTTTTTGTTTCTTCTACAAAACGTTTTAATAGTTTTTCCATCTTTAAGAACATCTCATCATAAGTACATTCTTGTTTTCCAAGGTACGAAATCATAAAAACATAGGGTTTATCTAAATTGTCGTAAACAATTTCTTTTTGCAAACGATACGATTCTCGCATTAATCTCTTAATTCGATTTCTATCTACAGCTAATTTAAAATTTCTTTTTGAAACAGATACACCAACTTGCGCGGGGAAATCTGACGTATGTTTTGTTTGTAAAAAAATCATTCTAAGAGGAAACACCTTCACAGAATTTTTTTCTTCATAGAGTCTCTCAATAAGTTTTCTACTTTTTAACCGTTCTTCTTTTCCTAAAGTGTATTTCATTATTACAAACTTAATAGAAAACATCAACTTTTAATAGATTTTGTATCTTTAACTTTAATCCACTTCAATATTAAAATTATTTACTTTCTAAAATAACAGGTACTTAATTTAAACATAAAACATTAAATTTGTTTAGATTTACACAAATATAGAATCAAAATAATTCAATTAGAAATAAGAATGAAAAAAGATCTCTTTCAAGCTCCTGATTATTACGATTTAGATGGTTTATTAACTGAGGAACATAAATTAATTCGAAATACTGCTCGAGAGTGGGTAAAACGCGATGTGTCTCCTATTATTGAAGAGTACGCTCAGAAAGCTGAATTTCCTACTCAAATTATAAAAGGTTTATCTGAAATTGGAGCTTTCGGACCTTATATCCCTGAACAATATGGAGGAGCAGGCTTAGATCAAATTTCTTACGGATTAATTATGCAAGAGATAGAACGAGGAGATTCTGGAGTTCGCTCCACTGCTTCTGTACAATCTTCATTAGTGATGTATCCAATTTACGCCTACGGAAATGAAGCCCAACGCAAAAAATATTTACCCAAATTAGCTTCTGGAGAATGGATGGGATGTTTTGGATTAACAGAACCTAATCACGGCTCTAATCCATCAGGAATGGAAACCAAATTTAAAGATATGGGAGATCATTATCTTTTAAATGGAGCAAAAATGTGGATTTCTAATGCACCTTTTGCACAAGTTGCTGTTGTTTGGGCAAAAAACGAAGAAGGTAGAATTCATGGATTGATTGTAGAACGTGGAATGGAAGGTTTCTCAACACCCGAAACCCATAATAAATGGTCTTTACGTGCATCCGCAACAGGAGAACTTATTTTTGATAATGTAAAAGTGCCAAAAGAAAATTTATTACCAAATAAATCTGGACTCGGAGCCCCTTTAGGATGTTTAGATTCTGCAAGATTCGGAATTGCTTGGGGAGCAATTGGTGCAGCAATGGATTGTTATGATACTGCTTTAAGTTATTGTAAAGAACGTAAACAATTCGGTAAACCAATTGGTCAGTTTCAATTACAACAAAAAAAATTGGCTGAAATGATTACAGAAATCACCAAAGCTCAATTATTAGCCTGGAGATTAGGAACATTAAAAAATGACGGGAAAGCAACTTCTGCACAAATTTCTATGGCAAAACGTAATAATGTAGACATGGCAATAAACATTGCTCGGGAAGCAAGACAAATGTTAGGCGGAATGGGAATTACTGGTGAGTATTCTATTATGCGACATATGATGAATTTAGAAAGTGTAATTACCTATGAAGGAACACACGATATTCATCTTTTAATAACTGGTTTAGATGTTACTGGCTTAAATGCATTTAAATAACAATTAGACAAGTTTAGTTTTTATTTTCAATAAATGTTTAAGGATCAATTTTAAGTTTGATATTTTTTTATTCAAGCACCTTAATTCAATTTACTTGAAATAGTTCAAAACAAAAAAAACCATAACTGAACTTTCATGAGATAGATTGACTCGAAAGATTAAACCCGCACAAAATACATTTTTAATTTAAGAAGCAACTTTTAACAATATGTTAGGGCATCGCTTACAGTTGATGCCTTTTTTCTTGTACTTATTACAACACTTACTTTTTGGTGTTATACAATTAGCAGAACAGACATTATCACAAACAGATGTCTGCGTTAATTCAATTGTAGGTTTACTTGGAGTATAAAAAACAATCATAATAATAATTATTTTGCAAATATAAAACTTTATTTAGAATAAATAAAAATAAATAGATGGGTTTAATGCTAGTTTAAACATTCAATTTAATATCAAATTGCATTAAAATTTAAAATAAGAGGTATCAATAATCTATTTATTGCGTAAAAAAGGATATTCTCGTTGTTATTGCATTTCTATATAAAATTTTAATGATTCAGGTTTTTTGTGCATCTTTATGTTGTATTTAAAAATATTTATTTTAATTAAATAGTATATTATTTGTCAAAAAAAACGGAACTATGCAAAGTTGAAAACACGATTAGACAGTGTTGAAAACTTAACACATTATATGAATTAATTTGATCTGTTGCACAAACACAAATAACGCTTTATATTTCTCTTCAATAGATGAAATTCCTGTCAAAATATGGGAAGATTTAGGCTGTACAAAAAATATATATTTTCATCCTAACTTTTTAAAATCACTAGAAAAGAATCACCCAAAAATAATATTTTCTTATGTTGTTTTGGTTGATGAAAATAATTCTCCGATTGCTTTTGCTAGTTTAAAAATCATAGATTTTTATTTAAATTCTATTAAAAGTGAGTTAGACTTTTTAAAAAATATCGGTAGAAAACTAAACATATTTCCTGACAAAAAACCATTAAAATTATTAATTTGTGGGAACACATTTGTAACCGGAGAACATGGCGTTTTTATAAAAGAAAACCAAAATAAAAAAGTAATTATAAAAAGACTTGCAGAAAGTCTGAATCATTTTGTAAACGCTAACAAGAAATTAAAAAAACAAATAGATGCCTTTTTACTCAAAGACTTTGCTCAAGAATCTCTATTTATTACCGATGAACTAAAAGAATTTAAATATCATACTTTTTCTGTAGAACCCAATATGCAACTCAAATTAAACGATAATTGGAAAAATTTCGATGATTATTTAGCTGCATTGAAAACAAAGTTTAGAGTAAAAGCTAAAAAAGCGTTTAAGCAAAGTTTAGATTTAAGAATTGAAGACGTTACCTTAATAAATATTTCTCAAAAACTACCTGAAATGACAGCTTTGTATGAAAAAGTTGCTTCGAATGCAGAATTTAATTTGGGAAATTTTAATTTAGAAACCTATAAACATTTAAAGGAAAAATTTGGTGATGATTATATCTTAAAGTCTTATTGGTTAGAAGATAAAATTGTTGGTTTCATCTCTGGCGTTATCAATAACAAATCTTTAGACGCACATTTTGTTGGTATTGATTATCAAAAAAACAGAGAATATGCAATTTACCAAAGAATGCTATATCATTATATAGAAATTGCCATCAGTAAGAAACTAAAAACGATTAATTTTGGCAGAACTGCAAGCGAAATAAAAAGTTCTGTTGGCGCAGTTCCTCAAGATCTAACCATGTATCTTCGTCATAAAAAAACGATTACTAATAAAATTTTAAAGTTATTTTTACAAAGAGTTCAACCCAAACCTTTTCAACAAAAATTTCCATTTAAAACTATAGAAATTAAACATGAAAAATAGTACAGAATTAATTGCACTTTTAAATTTAGAAGATTTAGGAAATAATAATTTTAGTGGAAATAGTGTTACCATTGGAAGTCCTTTTGTATTTGGCGGACAAGTTTTAGCACAAGCTGTAAATGCAGCTTACAGAACAATACCTAAAGACAGAATACTCCATTCTTTACATTCATATTTTTTAGAAGCAGGAGACTTAACGATTCCTATAAATTACAATGTAAACGAAGTAAGAAATGGTGGTAGTTTTTCTACACGAAGAGTTACTGCAAGTCAGCATGATAAAACCATTTTTATTTTAGCAGCTTCATTTCATAAAAAAGAAGATGGTTTTGAACATCAAACAACGTTTGATTCAAACATAAAACAACCCGAAGAATTATTTAGTTGGGATGATATGTTGGAACAATTTGGTGATTTTTTACCAAAATCAATGAAATACTTTTTGAGTATTGAAAGGCCTATTGAGTTTAAGCCCGTAAGAATTCCAAACCCACTAAACCCAGAAGATTTACCAGCAAATGAAGAAGTTTGGTTTCGTTTAAAAGGTGAAAAACAGAAAATGGATTTTAGAACAAAACAAGAAATATTAACCTATATTTCTGATTACAATGTTTTAAACGCAGCTTTTAACCCAAACGCTAGTAAATACAATTTTGGAAACACACAAACAGCGAGTTTAGATCACTCTATGTGGTTTTTTAGAGATTTCGATTTTGATGATTGGATGTTATTCTCAGCAGAATCTCCAAACGCTTTTGGGGCGAGAGGATTATCAAAAGGAAATATCTTTACAAGAGATGGAAAATTAATTGCCTCTTTTGCACAAGAAGGATTGTTGAGAACAAAAAAAAACGAACAGTAACGAAAAAAACACATTAAAACAGATGAATCCGATCACTTATATCTTAACTACAAATGGTTTGCTATTCTTATTGAGCATTATTCTTTGGAAGTTTCCGCCAAAGAAAATAAATAATTGGTATGGTTATAGAACACACAAAACGATGCTGAATCAAAAAATATGGGATTTTGCAAACACTGTTTTCACGAAAAACTTGATAATTTATTCTGGTATTTCTTTTTTAGGCGGTTTAGTGTTAGCCAATTTTGTTAACAAAGAATTTACTTGGCAACCCATGGCCCTCGTATTTCTCTCTGTAATTGTTTGTATCATAAAAACAGAAAAATCTTTGACCGAAAATTTTACTGAAGAGGGTAAAAAGAAATAAAATTAAAAATTAGCAACAAAAGAAACTGATAAATTTCTTCCAGGAGCAGAAACTCCTGATGCAAATTCTACATAATGTTCATCAAACAAATTACTTAACCTTGCTTGAACAGAGAGTTTATCGTTTATAAGATATCTACCATTTATACCTAGAGTTATCCAACTTGGTGTACCATAGTATTTATCCACATAATTAGTTTCATCTACATCAACGATACTTGTGTCAATAATAGGGGTTAAATCATGGTTATCTATCCCTTCGGTAAAGTTAAAATCCTCTATGTCTTTTTTACTATTAAATCTTAAATCAGCCCCAAATTCAAATTTATGCTTTGTATAATTCATTGAAAACTGACCAAATAAAGGCGGAATAGAGGACATTGGTGTTTTTGAATCGTAAGTTCTTCCTTTTGTATACGTTATAAAACCAGAAGTATTCAGAGTCTTCGAAATTTTTCCTAAATAATTAGCTGTATAACCTGTAATGTATGCATTTCCTTTATTTTGATTAGATATTGCGTCACCAAACTCTCCGTCAAATTCTACTTGTAAAACACTTCCATCTGTATTGTATACAAAGTCTCTTTGAATGTATTTATCTAGCAATGTGTAATAAATATTTGCTCCAAGACGAAACTTTTTGTCATTAAAATATTTCTGAATTCCAATTTCTGCATTGTAAGCAAATTCTGGTTTCACATGAATATTTGGAATGGTTATATTTCCAGACTTCTCTCTAACCCTACCAACATCATCTATATTTGGAGATCTAAAGCCAGATGAAATAACACTATTTAATTGCCAATTTTTATTTGGTCTATACACATAACCTAATGTAGCCGTTAAAGCAGAATTATTTGCACTAATATCATTATCCTCTAATACAATAAAACGTTCATCAATCCAAGTTGCATTTAAATTGGTGTTTGTAAAACGAATACCCGTGTTTAACGTCGATTTTTTATTAATATCTTGTTTATAACCAGCATATACAGCAGAACTGAGATAATTACTTCCTCCGTCAGGATAACGAGACTGAACATTAAAATCACCTGAAAAGCCATTTATTTCTCCATCAGAAATGTTTAATGTTTTTCCATAAGAATTAGAAATAACGTCATTATATGCGAACTCAAAACCGTAAGAGATTGCTTTCTTTTTCTCTTTATTTAGTGAAACAGAAAAATCTCCATTTACACTGAAAATATTTACCTTTTCATTTCTATACGAGCGCTCTAAACTTCCAAATTTTCGTTGAATTCTGCTTTCGCCAATATTTTGATAGGCAACTGTAATTGCGCCATTTTCTATCCAGTTTTTATCTGGATTTATCAGTAATTGTGAAGAAATTAATAATCTATCTTGAGGACCATAAAACCATTCGGCAAATTTAAGATTTGAATTGTCTGTTTCATCTCTTAATTCTGTTAAACGATCAAATCTTGGCACATCTGAAGAAGTTGAATATTGTAAATTAACTTTTAAATCTGTATTCTTGGATAATGGAATAAAGAATTTCTGTAATATATCTGTTTGCGTATAAGATGTATTTAGCAATAATTCTGGGTTCGAATTTTTAGTTGGACTTTCGCTATAATTTCCGTTTAAATTATCTGAATAATAAAATACTTTACCCCAATCATCAAAACCATGATTACGATTAGACCCAGTTTTTAAATCGCCAAAATCACTATAAGAAATACTTGTAAAAGAAGCCCAATTACTAAAACTTAATTCAGCAGAAACATTTGTAGTGGTTTCTTGGTTCACGGATGAAAAACGAGAAAATAACTGACTTTTCACTTCATCTTCTTCAGACAGTTTTGGTGTTTTTGTGTAATAATGAATTACACCTCCTAACGCGTCAGAACCATAAATTACAGATGATGGGCCAAAAACAACTTCTGTTTTATCTAGCATATTAGGCGCCACAGTTATAGAACTTTGTAAATGCCCTTTTCTATAAATAGCATTGTTCATTCTAACACCATCAACCACCAATAAAACACGGTTAGACTCCATTCCTCTAATTACAGGACTTCCTCCACCAAATTGAGATTTTTGAACTTTAATTCCTGGAATAGTCGCTAATAAATCTGCAGAAGTTTGAGGAGATCTCTTCTGAATATCCCTTGCAGACACAACAGCAATTTGTTCTGCAATTCTATTTGTTTTTTCCGCTTTCTTAAAAACAGATAATACAACCTCATCTAATTGTTCTGATTGATTTGTTAAATTGACGATGAACTTTTGTTTGAATAATTTAGACTTATGAACCTTCAATAATGCATATGAAATGTGTGAAAACACAATAATTTCATTTTTATTAAATTCAGAAACATCAACAAAGCCATTATGGTCTGAAGATAAGTTAATGGTTAAAGACTCATTATAAACAGTTACATTTCGGACAATTTTGCCTGTTTTTTTATCTACAATCTTTACTTTTTGTGAAAAAGAATAATTATTGACTAAAAAAAAGAATATGAAAACTATATATCTCATTAACTAAAAACTGTTTCTAAAATTTGCAGTGATTTAGGCTTTTTAAATCCGTCCAAATGTAGTTCAAAATATCTAATTATTATTTTTAAGACTACCTGTCTTTCGTGTTTGTTAAAAGACACGTTTTCTATCTTATCAAAATTTATGCCTAAAAGCTTTTTAAATTGAAAAAAATTGTTTCCGACTATAACATTTTTCTGAGAAGTAACATCTGTGAAAACCCCTTCCACCAAATCAAAACCAAGTTTATCTTTTTCTGATAAATCTGGATAGAACCCAAGAAAACGGCTAAGATTTAATAAAAATAATAAGTGAAAATTTGCAATCTTATCATGCAAATCTAACCATGTAAGCCCTGATTCTAAATAATCGAAAAGCGGAATATTTTTTTCTTCTTCTTTAATAGAGTAAGATAAAACTTCTGACAAAAACATTACAACAGATTGCTTTATAATGTCTTTGTAAATGGTTTTGTATGGATTAAAAACTTGTACTTCTTTTATGGCGTTTAAAGTACCTTTAGTATTATGACTTGCAACAATATTAAGTTGAGTCAATGGTTGAAAATAGGCCACTTTTAAGCCTCCCTTTTTAGGCTTAAGAATACCTCTAATTAAGTATGCTTTTAATCCCTCTTTCTGTGTGTAACATTTTACAATTAAACTGGAGTCACTATATTTAAGAGAACTTAACACAATGGCTTTTGTTGCTACAACTGCCATTAGTTTACGATTGCTATTTTTGTAACTGCTGTTTCTGACGCATCGTCATTAGATAGTAAAACAATATAAATACCTGAAGCTACTTTGTTACCTGCAAGATTTTTTTTATTCCAAACAACTTTACCTCCTTGTAATTCCTGTCCTTCCACAACATTACTTTCATAAACTAAATTACCGGCAACATCAAGAATTTTTACATTCGTTCCTTTTGGCAAATGAGTTCCATTTCTGCCATCTATAGTAACCGTCTCGTGGTTTTTAAGAGCAGGGTTGGGATAAGCATAAACATCACCCAAAACCTCACCAAAAGGTGCAACTTTACTATTATAAGCAACAATACCCTTGTTGGTAGCAAAATATACTTTTCCAGAACTATCATCTACTGCTATTTTTATAATTTGATTTGAGGGTAAAGGAGAATTTTGCATGCTAAAATTAGCTAGAGTTTTCTGACCATCTGGATTTGTGTATATAACACCACCATTATCTGTACCAAACCATTTGTTTTCTGCACCATCAATAACAATAGAGTTAATTGTTTGATCACCTAAAAGCCTTTCTCCAAACCCATCTTCATTTCCATTAATTACAACTGGATTCGCATTTGGTGTATTATCATCAAAAACACCAGAGGCATTAGAATATACCACTAAACCAGATTTAGTACCTAACCACACTCTATTATTACTATCTACGGCAACACTTCTTACGTTTAAATCAGGTAAGTTTCCTAAGTTTGTTGTGGCTACAAGTGCTTTCATTCTATTTCCGTTTTCACTAAAAGCATAAACACCATTTGATCTCGTTCCTATCCATTTTATTCCATTTCTATCTACTATTATTTCATTTAAACCAATAGCAATTTTATTTGTTGTTAATGATGACAAATTATAACTCGTCCATTGCCCAGATTGGGAAAGTTTTTTTAATTCTGATAATACTCCAACATTTGTAACCCATAAATTACCTTGATTATCAAAAGCTGTACCTGCCACCCTAATTGAAACATATGCTTCTCTTGCATCTATATCATCTAAAGGACTATTTAAATTATTATAGAAATTGGTAATTTTATTGTCTTCTACAACTGCCAAACCCCCTGTGGATAGACTATTTAATTGAGATGTTGAACCAAACGAACCAATATAAACTCTGTTCTCTGAATTTGCATCAATAGAAACATGAGTTAAGTCTGTTACAGGTAAATTAGCGTCATAGGGTGTATTAATCCAATTTTCTCCATTAAACTGACTAAAGCCATATTTATTAAGGTTGGGAGAATTAGTACCAGAATACCCCCCGTAAACTGCCCACAAACTATTATCTTGAGCTGTAATTGAAAAAACATCATTAAACACAGGACCTTCTGGATGAATTTCTGTAAAACTTGTTAATTGACTTGAATTTGAGTTTAAAATTCCGAATTCTTTGGAAGCTAAAAAAACAATATCATTTTCAAAATATGAATTATTTAAAGTAAAATCGAATTCTGTAGTTGCAGCAAATCGAAATACATTATTCATTGAGGTGTCTAAAACCTCTGCTGAGGTTTTTAGTGTAACTGACAAATGAGAAGATGAAGATTTAATCGCTAAAATGTTTTGTGAAAAATTTCTTATTTCGACTAAAATACTACTACTTAATTGATACAATCTTACACCTTCTGCAACATACAATTGATTGTCAAATAATGAGATTTGACTAAAATTTCTTCCAGAAAATTGCTCATTCCAATTATTAAAATCAATGAGTAAATCACTTGTTATATCTGCAGTAAAAATACCTCTATCGGTTGCTGCATAAATTAACCCATTAAATATCTCTATTTGATTAACTGCTAGAGAACTAGAGTTGTTTCCAATAAAAAAAGTATCTCCAAACTCTAATTTTTTAATATCATAGACTACAATGCCAAAAGGAGTTGATAAATAAAGTTTATCATCAAACTCTTTGATATGATTTATACTTTTTTCTCCTGATTGATTAAAGTTCACAATATCTGATGAAATTGTTATTGAACCATCATTGTCTACCACCTCTAACAATCCGTTTTCATAACCGATAAATAATCTTTGATAACTAGCATTATAATGAATTGATGAAGTTGTTTCACCTGATAAACCCTGTACAGATGATAACTTACTAATTTCTTTTGTAGATGTATTATAGGTGAAAACAGCATTATCTGCCAAAGCATAGATAGTAGCATCTACCTTTACAAAATCTTTAACATTATTGTATGAATAAAAATCTTCCCACGAATCACTATAATCTGTCTGAGCAGAAAATAGCAGTGAAAAAAATAAAATATATAGTAAAAAGAGTTTTTTCATTTTTAAAATTTGATTCTCAAAGATATTTATTTATTGTTACAATAACGATAAAACACCTTACATTAGTGCAATAATCACAAGATTTTATGAGTGTTGAAATAGAAAGAAAATTTTTAGTAAAAAATAACGATTTTAAGAGTGAAAGTTACTCTAAGAAACATATAAAACAGGGATATTTAAATTCTGATAAAAATAGAACCGTAAGAATTAGAATTGCTAATGAAAAAGCATTTATAACTATTAAAGGTAAATCTAATAGTACAGGTACAACAAGATTCGAATGGGAAAAGGAAATAAAAAAAGAAGAAGCAGAAAGCTTACTGCTACTTTGTGAACCAAGTATCATTGAAAAGACTCGATATTTAGTAAAAGTAGGTCATCATGTTTTTGAGGTTGATGAATTTTATGGCGATAACGAAGGACTAGTTATTGCAGAAGTAGAACTAAATGATGAAACTGAAAAATTTACAAAACCAGATTGGTTAAACGAGGAGGTAACAGGAGATAAAAGATTCTACAATTCAAGTATTAGTAAAACTCCCTTTAAAGATTGGTCATAACAACTAATATTTAGTGTCTTTTAGCTACAAAAAATACAAAGCTAAAAAATGACTTACACTTCCTAGTAAAACAAACACATGAAAAATTGCATGATTGTATGGTATTTTTTTTATTGAATATAAAATAGCTCCAACCGTGTAAAAAACACCTCCAGCAAATAATAAATTTAAACTAAAACTAGTTAAAACATTTATCAAAGGTTTTATAAAAAACAACACCTGCCAGCCCATTAAAAGATACATCGCAGTAGAAATTTTATCAAATTTTCCGGTAAAAAATAGCTTCAGAATAATTCCTGTTAAAGCAAAAACCCAAACAGCAATAAACATATACCAACCTAACTCAGAATCTAAAGCGACTAAACAAAAAGGAGTGTAACTACCCGCAATTAGCACATAAATAGCAGCATGATCAAAAATATTTAGTCTTCGCCTTTTTTTAGGGTTTTTAGCGGCATGGTAAAAAGTAGAGGCTGCATACAGAATAATTAAACTCAATCCATAAATGATAAAACTTGTTATATCCCAAAAAGAAGAATAAGACATCGCTTTTATTATTAAAAAAGGAAATGCAATACTACTAGCAACCAAACCTAATCCATGAGACCAAATATTAAGTCGTTCCTCAGCATTTGAATATGTCTTATTTAATTTCTCGCTCATTTCTTTCTATTTGTATCTTTCATATATACCTCATCATCTGCCAAAGCATTGTAAATAACATCAAATGTTTTGTCTTTTAAATACGTCATTTTATCAATAGACATTCCTTTTGTTGAAATAGGTTTGTGCTGCTTCACTCTAAAAACACCAATACCACCTTTAAACGCATCCCATGAAAACAACCGTTTACAATCGTAATAAACTTGAGGTACAATGGGTATCTCAAATTCTATTGCCAAGCTAAAAGCTCCTTTTTTAAAGGGTGCTAAAACAACATCTTCCGAAGGCACTAAACCTTCAGGAAAAATAGCCATGCTTACCCCATCATTCAATCTTTTTTTTGCCAATTTAAAAACTCTTTTTCTACTTTTATGATTGCTCCTATCCACCATAATAACAACTCTTTTGTAAAAAAAGCCAAAAACAGGTATTCTGGCTAACTCCTTTTTACCGACAAAAACTATTGGGTTCTTACTTAATACAATTAACAAAAATGGATCTATTAAAGATGCATGATTGGGGCAAAACATATAACTTTTATCTGGCTGAATAATTTCTTCTGTCTCGAAATCGATACGAAAACCCATTCCGAAAACTAAAATTTTAGATAAAATTCTAGCCACTTTCCAAAAAATATGATAATGATCTTCTTTAAAAGAAAATATCAATAAAAAAGGAGATAGAACAAAAACAGCTATTATCATTAAAAGATAAAACCACAATCGCCAAATTAACAAAAAAGGAATTTTAATATACTTCACAGAATCTATAAACGTTAAATTAACATTTTAATTATCCAACAATAAAGATGAGCGTTTACTTATTTAAGGTAATAATGTAGACAAAAATACTATTATTCTTTTGTTTGATTGGTTTTCTTAAACAAAACCTTATTTTTACCGCTGCAGAACCTTAAGATATATCACTCAAGCTAAAAATACATTAAATATACTATCCATGTCAAGAATTTTAACAGGTGTTCAGAGTACTGGAACACCTCATTTAGGGAATTTACTAGGCGCTATTCTACCTGCCATAGAAATGGCGAATAACCCCGCAAATGAAGCCTTTCTATTTATTGCAGATATGCATTCTTTAACTCAGATTAAAGATGGAAAAGAATTAAGAGAAAACACATATAGTACTGCAGCAACTTGGCTTGCCTGTGGTTTAGATATTAGTAAAACTGTTTTTTACAGACAGAGTGATATTCCGCAAACAACAGAGTTAACTTGGTATTTAAGTTGCTTCTTCCCTTACCAAAGGCTAACATTAGCCCATAGTTTTAAAGATAAATCTGATAGATTAGGAGATGTAAATGCAGGTTTGTTTTCTTATCCGATGTTAATGGCTGCTGATATTCTGTTATATGATGCTGAAATTGTTCCTGTAGGAAAAGATCAATTACAACATTTAGAAATGACACGTGATGTTGCTAATAGATTTAATAATATTGTAGGAGAAACATTAGTTGCTCCTCAAGCTAAAATACAAGAAAACACAAAATTAGTTCCTGGAACTGATGGTGAAAAAATGAGTAAATCTAGAAATAACATTATCAATATTTTCTTATCAGACAAAAAACTGAGAAAGCAAATAATGTCTATTAAAACAGATAGTTTAGGTTTAGAAGAGCCCAAAAACCCCGATACAGATAATGTTTTTGGTTTGTATAAGTTATTAGCTTCAGATACTCAAATTGCAGAAATGAGAGCAAATTATGAAGGTGGAAATTATGGTTATGGTCATGCAAAACAAGCCTTATTTGAATTGATAATTGAAAAATTTGCAACTGTTAGAGAACGTTATAACCACTTTATGGAAAACAAGAAAGAAATAGATGACGCTTTGAAGGTAGGATCGGTGAAAGCAACGAAAGTCGCTAACGACGTACTACAAAGAGTTAGAACTAAAATAGGTTATTAAATAACATCTGAAATCATAAAAAAACCGAAAGTAAATACTTTCGGTTTTTTTTACTAAAGATTTCTTATTGAATCTTCATAGATTTGGCAATTGCCTCCAATTCAAACAAAAAAGCTCTTTTATTTACAGACGGTGCGTAGGTAAACCCTTCAAAAACAACAAGCCTGTTATTCTTTTTGTCAACTACAGTGTAATTTAAAAAAGGACCTGCCATAAAATCGTTTTTAACTTCCCATTTACCTCGGGTCTCATAAGCTTTCTTTCCATCTATAACAGCATCAAAAGTAAAAGGAGTATAAGCTTCTTCAGTAATCATATACATTTTTTCTGGATCTGAACCTGGTATGTATTTCTTTCCAATTCTATTTCTAACAGCAACAATATTATCTGAAACTTTTGTTTCATCTTCTAAAGGAATTGAATAGACTAAAATATTATTACTTCCGGTTTTTGCGATTCCACTTGATAAATGGTGGCGTAACCACAAGAATTCCCCTGTATCATCAACAGTGTTAAATTTGTCATGAATAGTTAAGGAAATCCCTAAGTTTTGTAAGGTCTTAAACTGAGTATCATCTAATTTATTCTTTCTAAACAAACTCTGAGTTCTATCTATATCAGACCGAATAAATGTTTTTATAATTTCTTTTTCGTGTTTTTTAAACATTTTTACAACACCTTCATCATCTTTAGCATAAACATAAATAACCGTTTGGGGTTGCGCATAAATATTATTTTTTACAAAATATTTTTCTTCATCTCCTATACCAATCACTAAAATATTTCTACTAACCCTCATCATCGTTCCAAATCCATTTGGCGCAACTTGCGAGACAGATAACATAGATTCTGGCTGTGGTAAACCGACCATTAATTCACCAAAAGAATTTCTAATTTCCTTTCCAAGACTACCTTCCCAATCACTAGATTTAGTAACAACCAATACTTTGTTTATTTTACCAATTGAGTCTCGTAAAACAACTTTATCATTGTTTCCGCATGATACTAATAAAACAGTAATCACAAATAGTAAGAATATCTTCTTCATAAATTTAGCTTTTAAATAGGTTTAATTTAGTTCCCGGCTTTAAGTCTTTAGCACTCCAAATATTGTTCCATTTTTTAATTTCATCAACGGAAACATTTTTAAATTTTTGAGAAATACTCCAAAGTGACTCTCCTTTTTTTACAACATAAACCTTAGGTGACCCTTTTATAGTAGATTCTACCACTTTGTCTTTTGATGATTTTTTAAGTGAAAAATTAAGTTTTTTAGGATAAACAGATAATCTTTGTCCTATTTTTAATCGACTACTTTTTAGGCTGTTCCAACGTTTAAGATCACTTACACGTACACCAAATTTATTAGCAATTTTCCCTAAAAAATCGCCACTTCTAACTTTGTAACGAATGCGTTTATCCATTTCAAAATATTTAGGCAAAGGTTTTTCTCTTTGCGCATCATCGGCATCTGCTAACGCATAAATCTCTTTTTCTTTGTCTAAAAATTGAACAATTTTGTTGCTTGGCAATCTTACAGCGTAATTTCTGTCTTTTATAAACGGAATAATATCTAACTTATAAGAGGGATTTAAAGTAGTTAACACCTCCTCATCAACATCAATTATCTCAGAAATTTGATCGAAACTAATCGTTCTTTTTATTTGAATTGTATCGGTTTGAAAATTAAAAAACATTGGAATTTCAGAATAAATTTTATGCTCTTCTGCGTATTCAAAAATATACATTGTTGCGTAAAATGCCGGCACATAACCAGCTGTCTCTCTTGGCAAATAAGGTCTAATATTCCAATAATTTTTATACCCTCCAGAACGTTTTATAGCTTTTCTTACATTTCCAGGGCCAGAATTATAGGCTGCTAAAGCTAAGTCCCAATCACCAAAAATGGTAAATAACTGACTTAAATATTTACAAGCTGCAATGGTTGCTTTTACTGGATCTTGACGCTCATCTACATAAGAACTCACTTTTAAATCGAACTCCTTTCCTGTACCATACATAAATTGCCATAAGCCTGTTGCTCCAACTCTCGATTTTATCTTAGGTCTTAAAGCAGATTCCACAATAGCCAAGTACTTCATTTCTAACGGAATGTCATATTGATCTAGATATTGCTCAAACATTGGAAAATAATATTTTGCCTTTGCCATTAAGGCCGGATAATACTTTTTACGCTGCTGTAAATAGCTATTAATTACTTTTTCTAAAGAAATGTTATACGCTAGATTAAAAGGTGTTTTAGCATTTAATTTAGAAAGACGAACTTTTAATAAATCTTTAGTTAAAACTATATTTGTGTTTCCTATTATATCCTTATCATTAATTACATAAACAAGCGTATCTATTAAGCCTGAATTAAATTTTTCTTGTACAAGTAAACTATCGATTATTCTTAAATCTTTGTCAGAAAAAAAGCTTCCTTCAATCTCATTTATTACTGAATCATTAGCGATTAAAGAGATATCTAATTGAACTGGTTTTTTTAAAGAATCTACCGCTACAATGAGAGTATCTTTTTTCTCTTGAGAAAAAAGAGAACTTGTTAAAAAGAGAAATATAATTAGTTTCTTCATTTTTTACTTTAAATATCTAACTCTAAAGCGATAGGGCAATGATCTGAATGTTTTGCTTCTGATAAAATATAAGCTCTAGAAATTTTTTCTCTTAATGGTGCTGATACCATTGCGTAATCTAAACGCCAGCCTTTATTATTTGCTCTAGAATTTGCTCTATAGCTCCACCAAGAATATTCTTGTTTATCTTGATTTAGAAAACGAAAACTATCTATAAAGCCGCTGTTTATAAACTCCCCCATCCAAGTTCTTTCTTCAGGTAAGAATCCAGAAACATTTTTCATTTTTGGATTATGAATATCTATAGCTTCGTGACAAATATTATAGTCTCCACAAATTACTAAATTGGGAATTTCTTGTTTTAAATCATTGATATATTGCTGAAATTCATCCATATAATTAAACTTAAAACTCAACCTTTCTGAATTTGTACCAGAAGGCAAATACAAACTCATTACAGAAACATTATCAAAATCTACACGTAAATTTCTACCTTCAAAATCCATAGCTTCAATTCCTGTACCATATTCTATATGATTTGGTTTTTCTTTACAAAAAATTGCTACCGAAGAATATCCTTTCTTCTGCGCTGAAAACCAATAATGATATGGATAACCTGCATTTTCGAATTCAGTTACATCTAATTGCTCTTTATGTGCTTTTGTTTCTTGAATGCAAATTACATCTGGATTTGCAGCTTCTAACCAATCTAAAAAGCCTTTTTTTAAAGCTGCTCTAATTCCGTTTACGTTGTATGATATTATTTTCATTTATTCTAAAATAACTGGCTTCTTTAAAAATAGCCATGTGATTTGTTTAATTTTTTCTGTTTGCGTTCTACAAAGTTGATCAGAAACCAACAGAAATTTTACAAAATAATTGGATTTATTAACCAATATTTTTTTTATAACTATAAATTAAATAGTCATTTCTGGAATTTCTCCATTAACAATTAAAGTTCCATCTGTAGCTTCTTTAATTTCTTCAACAGAAACTCCAGGCGCTCTCTCTAATAAATGAAATTCGTTATTTTTCACCTCTAATACAGCCAAATTAGTAACCACTTTTGTTACGCAACCAACCCCTGTTAAAGGCAAAGAACATTTTTTTAAGATTTTAGATTCTCCACGTTTATTAGAATGCATCATTGCAACAATAATATTTTCTGCAGAAGCCACTAAATCCATTGCTCCTCCCATTCCTTTTACCATTTTTCCAGGAATTTTCCAGTTAGCGATATCTCCATTTTGTGCAACTTCCATTGCTCCCAAAATGGTTAAATGAACATGTTTACCGCGAATCATAGAAAAACTCATTGAAGAATCAAAAAAACTTGCACCAGGCATTGTGGTAATTGTTTGTTTACCCGCATTTATAATATCTGCATCTTCTTCCCCTTCAAAAGGAAAAGGCCCCATACCTAAAACGCCATTTTCACTTTGAAACTCCACTTCTATATCATCTCTAACATAGTTTGCAACAAGAGTTGGAATTCCAATTCCTAGATTTACGTAAAATCCGTTTTGAACTTCTTGTGCGATTCGTTTCGCTATTCCGTTTTTATCTAACATAATTAGCTTTTTTGTCTTACAGTTCGTTGTTCAATTCTCTTTTCATATGCTGTTCCTTGAAAAATACGTTGTACAAATATGCCCGGAATATGAACATTATTTGGTTCTAATTCGCCAACAGGAACCATTTCTTCTACTTCTGCAACCGTAATTGTTGCTGCTCCACACATATTTGGATTAAAATTTCTTGAAGTTCCTTTAAAAATTAAATTACCTGCCGCATCACCTTTCCAGGCTTTTACAAATGCAAAATCAGCTTTAAATGCAGGTTCTAAAACATACATTTTTCCATCAAAATCTCTAGTCTCTTTTCCTTCAGCAACTTCAGTACCATAACCTGCTGGTGTATAAAATGCCGGAAATCCTGCTTGTGCAGCTCTGCATTTCTCTGCTAAAGTACCTTGAGGTGTTAACTCTACTTCTAATTCTCCGGATAACATTTGACGCTCAAACTCATCATTTTCTCCTACATAAGAAGAAATCATTTTTTTAATTTGTTTATTTTGCAGTAATAATCCCAAACCAAAATCATCTACACCTGCATTGTTTGAAATACAAGTAATACCTCTAACATCTAATTTTACTAATTCCGAAATAGCATTTTCTGGAATACCACATAAACCAAAACCACCAAGCATAAAAGTCATTCCACTTTTAACACCTCGTAAAGCCTCTTCTACATTGTTTACTTTTTTATTTATCATAGCAATTCTATTTATGATTTGTTATTAAAAATACTGAAATAAGTTCAGTACAAGTAAATTTAGTGAACATTAAAATTCTGTATCCTCCTCTGGCTCTGGCTCTACCTCTTTATCCTTCTCAGATTCTTTTTCAAGTTCTTCATCAGGCTTTTCACCACAATCGATCTTAATGGATATGTTTTCTGGCTTTTCAAAATCTTCTAAACTAATATTTAATGTCTTGTCAGCATAACATTTTTGCATATATAATGCCCAAGAAGGTAAAGACATTGTTGCTCCTTGTCCTTTTGCAATTCCTTCAAAATGTGTTGACCTATCTTCTCCACCAGTCCAAACTCCTGTTGCTAAATTAGGCACAATTCCCATAAACCATCCATCTGATTGATTTTGTGTTGTACCTGTTTTACCCGCAATTGGATTTGTAAATTTATAAGGATGCCCAGTAACATAACCGGGTTTCTCCCAAGGCAAACGTAAACGAACTCCTGAACCAGAAAGTGTCACACCTTTTAATAAATCCAACACAACATAAGCAGACTCTTCACTTAAAACCTCTTTAGTTTCTGGAATAAACTCTTGTAATACGGTTCCATTTTTATCTTCAATTCTTGTTAAAATCATAGGAGTAACTCGTAAACCTTTGTTCGCAAAAGTAGCATATGCACTTACCATTTCTAATAATGATAAATCTACCGCTCCCAATGCTATAGATGGGTTTGCTCGTATTCTACTTTCTATACCAGCAGATTTTGCCAAACGAACAACATTTCTTGGAGAAACCATATCTACCAGTCTTGCAGACATTGTATTTACAGATTTTGCTAAACCACCTTTTAAAGATAACATTCCTCCATATTCATCACTGGAGTTTTTTGGAGTCCATTCTTCTGGAATCCCATATTTTCCTTTAGGAATTGTGTAAGGTATATTTGGAAACTCTTCACATGGCGATAATTTTAATTGATTAATCGCTGTAGCATATACAAATGGCTTAAAAGTAGAACCTACCTGTCTTTTCTGTTGTGCAACTGCATCATACTTAAAATGCTTATTATCAATACCCCCAACCCAAGCTTTTATATGGCCAGATTCAGGTTCTATTGATAACAATCCAGAACGTAAAAAGTATTTGTAATATCTTATTGAATCTATTGGAGACATGATTGTATCAATATTTCCTTTCCAAGAAAAAACACTCATCTTTGTCTTTTTCTCGAAAATTTTATCAATTTCCGTTTTAGATTTTCCTGCAATTTTTAATCTTTTATATCTATCAGAATTCTTCTTAGCTCTCTCTAAAATCATGTTAATTTCAGACTTTTCTAACTCATAAAAAGGAGCTGTTTTGTTCGTTTTTTGTTCTTCAAAAAAGTAGGATTGCAAATTAGACATGTGCTCTTCAATCGCTTCTTCTGCATATTTTTGCATGCGAGAGTCTATGGTTACATAAATTTTTAAACCATCTCTAAAAATATTGTATTGTTCTCCGTTTGGTTTTGGATTTTCTTTTACCCACTTTCTTAAGTATTTTTGTAAATAAGATCTAAAATAAGTTGCAGAACCTTCAGAATGACCTTCTTTGTGAACATCTAAACCTAAATTTAATTGTTGTAAAGAATCTTTTTCTTTAAGCGTAATAAACTCATTACGATTCATTTGTTTTAAAACAACATTTCTTCTTTGTTTTACTAATTTGGGTCTTCTTAATGGATTAAAATAAGAAGAGTTTTTTAACATCCCAATTAGCATTGCAGATTCTTGAATGTCTAATTCTTTGGGTTCTTTTCCAAAATAAATACGTGCTGCAGAACGAATACCAACGGCCTGGTTTAAAAAATCGTACTTATTTAGGTACATTGTTATAATTTCATGTTTGGTATATTGTCTTTCTAGTTTTGTAGCAACAACCCATTCTTTCACTTTTTGTAATACCCTTTTAATTTTATTTCTAGACTTCTGTCCAGTAAACAACATTCTAGCCAATTGCTGAGTAATAGTACTCGCCCCTCCACTTCCGGGTTTTAAAACAGCCCTTGTTGTGCCTCTAAAATCGATACCAGAATGTTCGTAAAACCGTTCATCTTCGGTAGCCACTAATGCCTCAATAATATTTTGTGGTAAGTCTTTAAATTTTATCGGTGTCCTATTTTCTGTAGCATATTTACCAAGTGTTTTCCCGTCTGAAGATATAACCTCTGTGGCTAGATTGTTTTCCGGATTCTCTAATTCTTCAAATGTTGGTAAAGCACCGAGCCCTCCCCAAGAAGCAGACAAAAACAATAAGATGATAAGAGAAAAAGTTCCTAAGGAAATACCCCAGAACCATATGATATATTTTGTAAAATTTTTTACTTTTTTTTTCGCCATTTTAATCTAATTTTCTATACTAAAACCAATATCTTGAACTCCTTTTAAAAATTCAATTGGATGAACTTCTCCATTTCTCCGCATTGCATGGCGTACATTAAAAATGTATGTTCCTACACTTGGAAACACCTTTTTTTCTTTATAAAATAATTTGTTTTCTTTAATTTCTGTAAAACCTGTTCCTAAGAATAAACCAGTTTCATCTGCCATTTGGTATTGTAAAGTATCTACAACCAACGTTTTGTTTGGAAAAACTAGCTCGGTAATTAGATACAAATTACTAAACTCGTACCCATTATTATTTCTAAGATTGATAAATAGATTTTTCGGCGAAATTGTATCTTTTATATCAAATGTAAAAGATATTTTTTTATTTGATTGCCAACCTTGTGTATCTATAGATTTATATTGATTAAAATCAATTTTATCATTACAAGAAAATATCAAAAAAAGAATACATAAAAAAAGAGAGAATCTATTTCTTTTCAGAATTATCATCATTTTTTGGATTGTTTTTTTTACGATTTCTATTATTTCTTCTTGGTTTATTTCCTTTTTTAACTTCGCCCTCTGGTCGATTTGCATTCCTTTGAGGCTTTGGTTTTGGTTTAGCCTGTGGTTTAGCTCTTGACTCAGAGTTAGGCTTCGGTTTCTGATTTGGATTCAGCTTTGGTTTTTGATTTGGATTCTGATTTGGCTGACTTTTCCCTTGAGGCTTATTTTTCTGCTTCGGGTTTGGCCTTGGTTTGCCACTGCTATTATTGTTAGCTTGATCCTTGGATGGTTTTTTCTTGTTTCTATTCCTATTATTCTTCTTACGCTTATTCGTTTTTGGCACATCAAAACGTGTTAAACTATCCTGACCAACAGCATCTTCAAAATCTACTTTTACAGGAACCTCAACATCCGCTTCATATTCTTCTAACGAGGGAGATTTTTCACTTTTTTTATTGAGCTCAACTATTTCTAAAACTTGCTCTAAAGTAAGTCTAAACCACTTAAAACGCTCTTCTTTATAAGTATACCAAAGATGATTTTTAAAAATATCCATCTTTACAAAAACAGCGTCTCCTTTTTCAGTTTTTAAAACTAAATCTTGTTTCGGAAATGATTTTAAAGCGTCTAAATAGGTGTCTAATTCAAAATTTAAACAACATTTAAGCTTGCCACATTGTCCTGCTAATTTTAACGGATTTAGTGATAATTGCTGATATCGTGCTGCTGATGTTGTTACTTTCCTAAAATCTGTTAGCCAAGTAGAACAGCATAATTCTCTCCCACAAGAACCAACGCCACCTAATCTTGCGGCTTCTTGTCTTGCACCAACCTGTTTCATTTCTACACGAATAGAAAACGCACTAGCCAAATCTCTAATTAACTGCCTAAAATCTACTCTTGCTTCTGCTGTATAATAAAAAGTAGCTTTGTTGCCATCGCCTTGATATTCTACATCAGACAACTTCATTTGCAAACCTAATTTACCTAAAATCTCTCTGCCCTTTCGCTGAGTTTCTTCTTCTTTTCCTCTAGCTTTTTGCCAAATATCTATATCTCTCTGACTAGCTTTTCGGTATATTTTTCTTACATCCTCGTGATCAGGAGTAATTTTTCGCTTTTTCATTTGCACTTTCACCAACTCTCCTGCTAAAGAAACCGTTCCAACATCATGCCCCGGAGCGCCCTCTGTTGCTACAATATCTCCCATAGTTATGGGTAAATTATCAGGGTTTTTATAAAAATGCTTCCTTCCGTTTTTAAAACGTACTTCAAAAATATTAAATTTCTCTTGCCCACTAGGCAATGTCATGTTAGACAACCAATCGAAAACGGCTAATTTATTACTACCACTTCCACAGGTTCCACTCCCACAATTACCATTACTTTTACAACCTTTTGGTACACCATTTTCTGTTGTACCACAACTTCCACATGCCATGTAAGTATATATATTTTTGTAGTTGATATTCTTTAACGTTTATTTTCAGCAGCAAACCCACTAAAAAAGACACCAGAAAGAATAAAAACCTCTTGGTTCATAAATTGATTATCAGACTGCTACTCAAACACAGTCTAACCTTCGCTAATCTGTAAATATACGCATTCTCAAAGAATGAAAAAATAGGTTTACGCAAAGTTCTTGCAACATTCTTTTGTATGATTACATAACAAATATAGTTTAAGCCCTTATCTTGCCTCTATGTTCTTAAGAATTCGTTTCTATTTAATTAGAAATCGTGCTACAATAGCTTCTAAAGTATTAAAAAGAACCTATAAGTTGAAGCATTTCAAACACTTCATTAATCTTAAATTTTATTTCTTGAATTTTAGAACTTCGCTTCGTCCTTTTTTAAAAATTTTATTACTATTTCCTTTTCCTTTTCTTAATTCTTTTTGCTCTTCAAAAGACAATTTAATGGTTTCTTGGCAATCTGTAGAACAGGTATTCTCCATCTTTTCTGAACATTCATCACATTGAATAAATAATAAATGACACCCTTCATTTGCGCAATTTGTATGTGTATCACACGCCTTACCACATTGATGACAATTAGAAACTACATCCTCTGTAATTCTCTCTGCTCTTCGGTGATCAAAAACAAAATTTTTACCAATAAATTTATTTTCAATTCCCTCGTCTTTTACTTGACGTGTGTATTCTATAATTCCGCCTTCAAGCTGAAAAACATTTTTAAATCCCTTGTGCTTGTAGTACGCTGATGCTTTTTCACAACGAATTCCGCCAGTACAATACATCAATAGGTTTTTATCTTCTTTGTTATCTTTTAAATCCTCTTCAATAATATCTAAAGAATCTCTAAACGTATCTACGTCTGGCGTTATGGCTCCATCAAAATAACCAATCTCACTCTCATAATGATTGCGCATATCTACACAAACAGTATCAGGATTCGCTAACATTTCATTAAACTCCTTAGCGTTTAAATGAACTCCTTTAGCGGTAACATCAAAAGTATCATCATTTAAACCATCGGCTACAATCTTATTTCTAACTTTTACTTTCAATTTTAAGAATGATTTATTATCATGCTCAACGGCAACATTCAGACGAATATCTTTCAAAAAAGAAATGCTATCTAATTGCTCTTTTAAAGCATAAAAGTTTTCTGAAGGAACAGATAATTGGGCATTTATACCTTCAAAAGAAACATAAATTCTCCCTAAGACATCCAGAGCATTCCACTCTAAAAACAACTTATCTCTAAATAATTGTGGGTTTTCTATCTTATAATATTGATAGAATGATATGGTGAGTCGGTCTTTGCCAGCCTCATCAATTAATGCAGCGCGTTCTATTGCGCTTAACTTATTGTACAGTTGCATGCTATACTAATTAGGTTAAACTTAATAATTATTTTTTGCAAATGTAGTAAATTTTTAAAATTGATGCACTCAACACAAAACCAGATTATCTCACTTATTTTCAGATTCTTATAAATTAAATCATTCTCTAAAAAAAGATGAAAAACGGATACATCATGCTAAACAAATTGCGTAAGCAAAGTAACAAGCTTTAAACAAACAATATTCAGACCTCAATAATTATATCAATCTGTTTAATTTTAAACATTAGAAAAATTTGTGCTCGATTTTTAAACTTTGGTTGATTTATAACGTTTTATGTAATTTAATTTATACCTTTTTTTAGCATCTTTGCAACTCAATTTAGAACACCAAAATTAAAAGTGATGAAAATAGCTGTAGTTGGAGCAACTGGAATGGTTGGAACTGTAATGTTAAAAGTCTTAGAAGAACGTAACTTACCTATAACAGAATTAATACCTGTAGCATCTGCCAGATCTGCTGGTAAAAAATTAACCTATAAAGGAAAGGACTTTACAGTAGTTACTTTAGAAGATGCATTAAAAATGAAACCAGATGTGGCTTTGTTTTCTGCTGGTGGAGATACTTCTCTAGAATGGGCTCCTAAATTTGCAGAAGTTGGCACAACTGTTATTGATAATTCTTCTGCATGGAGAATGGATCCAACGAAGAAATTAGTAGTTCCAGAAATTAATGGAGATGTTTTAACTAAGGATGATAAAATTATCGCAAACCCTAACTGCTCTACAATTCAGTTAGTGGCTGCTCTATCTCCTTTACATTTAAAATATAAAATGAGACGAGTTGTAATCTCTACCTACCAATCTGTTTCTGGTTCAGGTGTAAAAGCGGTTCAGCAATTAGATAATGAGGAAGCTGGTGTTGATGGCGAAATGGCATATCCTCATAAAATAGGAAGAAATGCAATACCACATTGTGATATTTTCTTAGAAAATGGTTACACCAAAGAAGAAATGAAATTGGTGAAAGAACCAAAGAAAATTCTGCGTGATGATTCTTTTTCTGTAACAGCAACTGCCGTTAGAATACCTACTTCTGGCGGACATTCGGAAGCTGTAAACGTTCAGTTTGAAAATGATTTTGATTTGACAGAAATTCGTCAGATTTTAACGGAAACTCCTGGTATTATTGTTCAAGATGATTTAGCAAACAACGTTTATCCGATGGCAATAAATGCACATGATAAAGATGAAGTATTTGTTGGACGAATTAGAAGAGATGAATCTCAAGAAAATACCTTAAATTTGTGGATCGTTGCAGACAACTTGCGTAAAGGTGCTGCTACAAACACAGTTCAAATTGCCGAATATTTAGTAGCAAATAATTTGGTATAAAACATACATTTTTAATGGCAACATTTCACAAAATAAATATACAAGATGTGATAAGAGAAACCGCCGATGCGGTTTCTCTTGTTTTTAAAATACCCGGAAATTTAAAATCTAAATTTGCATTTCATTCTGGGCAATATTTAACACTTAAAAAAACAATTAACGGCAACGAGATAAGAAGAGCATATTCTATCTGTTCTTCTCCAACCGATCATTATTTAAAAGTAGCAATTAAAGCTGTAGAAAATGGTACTTTTTCAACATATGCAACCTCAGAATTAAAAGCAGGAAATTTTATAGAAATTTCTGAACCTGAAGGAAAATTTATACTCGAACCAAAAGCGAACAAAAATTATATTGCCTTTGCTGCTGGCTCAGGAATTACACCTATATTATCGATGGTTAAAGATGTTTTAGCAAGTGAACCTTCGGCTACTTTTACTTTAATCTACGGAAACAAAACGGTAGCGGATACCATTTTCAAAAAAGAGTTAGACGCTTTAAAAGAAGTAAATTCAGAACGTTTTAACCTACATTACGTGTATAGTAGAGAACAAGTAGAAGACACTTTATTTGGCAGAATTAATAAAACACACACAAACTCTTTCATCAACAGCACATACAAAGACACTAATTTTGATGCTGCTTATTTATGCGGACCTGAAGAAATGATTAAAGAGGTTTCTGCAACACTTTCTGAGCACGGTATCGCTGATGAAAATATTTATTTCGAATTATTTACAGCCTCTGTTGATGAAATTGCCGTTTCAGAGATACAAGAAGGAAACTCAGAGATAACGGTTTTATTAGATGATGAGGAAACCACATTTATAATGAAACAAACTGATGATATTTTATCAGCTAGTTTACGCAATAATTTAGACGCACCATACTCTTGTCAAGGAGGCGTTTGTAGCTCTTGTTTGTGTAAAGTTACAGAAGGAAAAGCAGTAATGGTTAAAAACTCAATTTTATCAGATAGTGAAATAGAAGAAGGCCTTGTTTTAGCTTGTCAGGCATTTCCTACCACACCAAATATTGCTATTGATTTTGATGACGTTTAAGAACGAATTCAACACTAAACAATAAATCTTTTATTCAGAGAGGATGGTTTTTCCATCCTTTCTTTTTACCCTTCAACTAAAAAATAGTATTTTTAAACTATGGATATCTACGACTTTAAAAATGCGTTCTTAATTGGCTTTTTCATGGCTTTCATGATTGGCCCTGTGTTTTTTATGTTGATACAAACCAGTATTTTAAAGGGCGCCAGAGCTGCCATTTCTTTTGATATTGGTGTTATTGCTGGGGATATTACCTTTATACTAATCGCTTATTTTGGAAGTAGATCTTTATTAGAAAAAATTAAAGATGATCCTCGACTTTTTTTCATCGGGGGCTTGGTGCTTATTATTTACGGCCTCATTACCTACTTTGATAAACAAAGCAAAAAAGAAGCTTTAGAAAATGCCAAAACAATTGAAGTTCGTGTTAAAAGTAATTATATAAAGCTCTTTTTTAAAGGATACTTTTTAAACTTTATAAATATTGGCGTTTTAGCAGGCTGGTTGGGAATTGTAGTTGTAGTAGGGCCAACTTTAGATATGAATCCTACCAGTATTTTTTGGTACTTTGCCACAGTAATTTTAGGATATGCAGTAACAGATTTAGGTAAAATACTCCTAGCAAAGCAACTAAAAAGCAAATTGACTCCTTTAGTTATTTATCGATTAAAAAGAATAATGGGAATTATTCTAATTGTTTGTGGTGTCTTTTTAATGCTTAAAGGTTTTATTCCGAATAATAAAATTGAAGAGCTTATTCAATAAAAAAGGCGAGATTTTCACCTCGCCAATTAAATTTCTCTCTCATTAAATCTATTTCACTTCAAAAGTATTGTTCTCTGAATTGATATCTGCCATTAATCCAGATTTATCTATTACAATAGATTTTACTTCTTTAGAAACATCAAAAGAATACGTTGGATACGCCCAACCCCAGTCTTTTAAAACTGTTGAAGTTGTTGGTTTATTTCCTCGCATCATTTCTAAAGGAATATTAAAACTTTCTATAGTGCCATCTTGGTAAACCACCTCAACATCCATAGGCATTGGCATTTTGCCAATTCTTTCTAACGTTATTGTTTTTCCATTAACAGATTTTACACCATAATCAATCGTATGCAAAGTTTGTGTCCATTCATTTAAATACCAACCTAAATCAATCTCAGAAACTTTTTCCATAGAACGTTTAATATCATTTGGTGTTGGATGCTTAAAACTAAAATCGGTAAAATATTTTTTTAATCCGTTCTCAACATTTTCTTTTCCGATGACATACTCTAATTGCGATAAGAAAATATTTCCTTTAGAATAACTTGCTGTTCCATAAGCCCAATTTGTATGATATCTGTCTGCATGCGTAGACAACGATTCTTCATAGCCATTATCAACAATAGTTCTGTAACCACTGTAAGAACCTGCATGTGGATTGTCTTTATTTTCTTTTAAAATTTCATTTTCTGCTTTGTTAGAAATATAAGTTGTAAAACCTTCATCCATCCAAGGATGTAAACTTTCGTTTGTTGCTAATAAAAACTGAAACCATGTGTGCGCCATTTCGTGAGCAGTAACTCCAAAAAGACTCCCAAAATTACGCTCGCCGGTAATTAAAGTAGCCATTGCATACTCCATTCCTCCATCTCCACCCTGAATTACAGAATATTGTTTATAAGGATATTGACCAACATTCTTACTAAAATACGTCATTAATTCTGCAACTTTAGGTTGCAATTCTTGCCAGTTTTTTAAATATTTTGAGTCTAGATTTTCTTTATATAAAAAATGTAAATCTATTCCGTTTTCCATTTTTAAAACATCGTGTTTGTATTCTGGATCTGCAGCCCACATAAAATCGTGCACATCAGGTGCTTTAAAATTCCATGTTAATTTATCGCCAGCTGGCAGGTTTAACTCTTGTGAAGCATCTTGATATCCATGACCAACTTCTTGGGGATTCTGTAAATTTCCAGAACCACCAACAGTATAGTTTTTATCAATATGAATCGTTACATCAAAATCTCCCCAAACACCTTGAAACTCTCTTGCAATATAAGGAGGCGTATGCCAACCTTGAAAATCATACTCTGCTAATTTAGGATACCATTGTGCCATAGAAAAAGCAACACCTTCTTTATTATTTCTTCCAGAACGACGAATTTGAACAGGCACTTGCGCATCAAAATTCATTTCTAAAGTAACACTTTCGCCAGATTTAATAGGTTCATTCAATTTAACTTCTAAAATTGTACCTACCGTTTCATGAGAAACTAGCACTCCGTTTTGTTTTAAAGAATTTACTTTGATATAACCAATTTCATTGGGTTTTAATTTACTAATACGATCTCTAACCCTTCTATCTGGATCTTTAATATTTAAAGATCTCACATCCATTTGAGAACCCGGTTGAAAGGCATTAAAATATAAGTGATAAAACACTTTTTTTAAATCGTCTGGAGAGTTATTCGTATACACTAAGGTCTGTTTCCCTTTGTATTGAAACTTTTTTACATCTACATCAATATCCATTGTATAATCTACATGCTGCTGCCAGTAGGTTTCTTTGGCAACACTAGATGTATTCTTTGTAAGTTTACAAGCTGTTAAAAACATCAACAACAGCCCTAAAAAGTAAATTTTTCTCATCTATAAATTCATTTAAGTTCAAAAAAAAGCGGCATTCTAAAAATACCGCTTTTATTATTTAAATAATTATTTTTTTCTTTTTACAATTCTTTCTGCCATTTTTAAAGCATTGTATGCATTTACAACTCTACCTGAAACAGATAAATCTGCAAAAGAAACCAACTCTCCTTCAGGGTTTTCTCTAGATGCTGAACCTGGCTTGCTAACTTGTAAGTCAATCTTTGTTCCAGAATTCATAATAATATGCTTTACCTGACTTGCAGATAACTTAGGGTAATAAGAACGTATTAAAGCTGCTACTCCTGCTGTAGATGGCGCTGCCATTGATGTTCCGCTAAAGTGTTTGTATTCGTTTTCTGGCGTAGTAGAGTATATTTGTACACCCGGCGCAAAAACATCTACATTTATTTTACCGTAGTTAGAAAAACTAGCAGGTAGATTTTCATTATAGCTTGCACTCATTGCCCCAATCGTTAGAACGTTATCAGAAACCTCTGTTAATAAATCTTTAGAATCATTTGGGTATGTTTTTACAACATCAATATTATTACCATCATTCCCTGCTGCATTCACAATTAGTACATCATTTTTTGCTGCATATTGAATTGCTTCATACACCCATTCTTTATGAGGAGAATATGCTTTACCAAAACTAGTATTAATTACTTTTGCACCGTTATCTACCGCATAACGTATGCCTAAAGCAACATCTTTATCATATTCATCTCCGTCAGGTACAGAACGTACAGCCATAATTTTTACATTATCTGCTACTCCATTCATTCCTTTTCCATTATTTCTTGATGCTCCAATAATTCCAGAAACATGAGTTCCGTGTGCTTCGCTTTTAATAGAAACCCCAGGATTTCCATTTCCATAGCCAGGAGAATCATTAATATCTTCAGGGTTATCTCCTTTTCTATAGTTTGTGTATTTGTTATCTGATAAAGCATCTAACTTCGCTATCTCTTTTTTAATTTCTGTTTGTGCTTGCTCTAAAGAAGACAAACCAAAACCATACATTTGTTGTGCAAAGGCAATACTTTTTAGTAAAGAAGCATCTTCAGTGACAATTGCTGCAACCTCTTTCGCAGAATAATCTTTTGTTCCCAAATGCGCTGTTAAACCTTCATCGGCTGTTTTAACTCCGTTTAGCATTTGCTCATATCTCATTTTTACCTTTCCAGAATTTGCTACTTTCTTTTCTTGTTTGGCTTTTATTTCTGCAACAATTTCTGGGCTTGCTAAAGATGGGTTGTGTAAAATTCTAGCTGCTTCTAGGTTTTCTTTGTAAGCATCTCCTAAAAAATTCCAACCATTAATATCATCTACGTAACCATTTTTATCATCATCAATTCCGTTTCCTGCTACTTCTTTAGTATTTACCCAAGCAACATCCTTTAAATCTTCATGCCCTAAATCTGTTCCAGAATCTACAACCCCAACAACAACGGTTACGCTCTTTTTTCCTTTTAAGAAATCATATGCTTTGTCTACTGACATACCAGGAATAGAATCTTTTATTAAATCTAAATTTCCCCAGTTATTCTTTTGCGCATCTGTTAATGGCGCTTTTTTAGCTACTGCATTAATTGCAACATCAGAACCTTGCGGCACGGGAAGGCTAGAAATTGACTTACAACTTGAAAAAAATAATCCAGCAGTTGCTGTGTATAAAATTGGTTTTAAAATTCTCATAATTTATTTTATCTTTAATTAAATATGTCTGTAAATTTATGTGTGTTTTTTAATCTAACTCCCTTTTCTGTATGCGCAACAGTGCAAAGTTCATTGTAAGCATCGTGCTCTAAAAAAAGGTAATACTCTTTATCTGCTGCCTCGTTTAAAAATGCGGCTTTTTCTTTTATTGTTAACAAAGGCCTTGTATCATAACCCATAACATAAGGCAAAGGAATATGGCCAATTGTTGGTAATAGATCTGCCATAAAAACAATTGTTTTATCTTGATAGGATATCATTGGTAACATTTGTTTTTCTGTATGACCATCCATAAAAAGGACATCAAAACCAATCTGATCTTTGTAGTTGTTATCTATGAAATTTAATTGTCCGCTTTCTTTAATAGGGTTGATGTTTTCTTTGAGAAAAGAAGCTTTTTCTCTAGGGTTTGGTGTTACCGCCCAGTCCCAATGTTTTTCATTAGACCAGAACTTGGCATTTTTAAACACAGGCTGTAAAATGGTTTTATCAGCATTCCATTCTATCGCACCACCACAGTGATCAAAATGTAGATGTGTTAAAAAAACATCTGTAATATCATCTCTATGAAAACCGTGTTTCGCTAAAGAAGAATTTAATGAAGAGTCTCCGAAAAGGTAATAATAACTGTAAAATTTATTAGATTGTTTTGCCCCTAAACCAGTATCTATAAGAATTAAACGATTGCCATCCTCTATAAGCATAGAGCGCATGCTCATGTCTATTAAATTATTGCTGTCTGCAGGGTTTGTTTTTTGCCAAATAGTTTTAGGCACAACGCCAAACATTGCACCTCCATCTAGTTTAAAATTACCTGTTTCTATAGGATATATCTTCATTCTATATCGATTAAAATCATCTACATTATTCCTAAAAATAATCGAAATGATTTTTTATACTTAAAAAAGTATAGCGAACAAAGATGTAAAAAATTACATAAGTTTTTGTTAAAAAAATCTAAAGGTTATCTGTGGAAAACCTATTTTTTTGAAGAGTAAAACTGGTTCTAATCAGAATTGTCTAAATAATCAGTAATTCTTAAAAAAATAAAAGCTGTAAAAGCTATACCTAATAGAACAAAGACCAAGGTGGTTTCAAAAGATGATTGTCTTGTCACTAGTGTGTCTGGTGATAATATTTGGAATAACATAAGAGGTGAATTTAGAATGTCATATAAAATTACAACATAACTTAAGTTTTAAATAAAATTTTCGCCCAACTGTCTGTTAATTTCGCTAATACGCAAGTTAATAACCGTAGATAACTGAACGTTTTGCAATTATTTTTTTAAAATTTATGCTACATAAATCATAATAAAACGTATGTTTACAAACAAAAATTATGAAAAAAACTACTCCATTACTTAATCCGATTCTGTTGCTTTAGCATCCATTCACAATCGCCTGTTGCATAACCAAACATTTAATTTGTTACAAATACTTGTTTGCTGTAAATCCTAAAAAATGAATTTTATCTGGATCAAACATTTATGAATGCAGCACATGCGAAAAGAGCTGCAAAAAAATGCAATTAAATTATATAACGAAATAAGATTACACTTATCTTTAGACTATAAAACACCAAATATGGTATATTTAAAAACAGCGTAAATTCAATTTTAACCTGTAGCCATATTTCAGGACAAGACATTAAACCTTGAGTATTTTATAGAGTCATAAACAGTATGAGAAAAGTAATTGTATTTTATTCGCTAATAGCCATGCTATTGATTATTGCATGCTCTAAATCAGAGAATGAGCAAATAACACCCAATGTTCCAACAGGAAAAATGATAAAGGAACTCACAGTAAATGGGATTACCAGAGAATATATTATTTATATCCCTGAAAATTATAATGTAACTACTGCATTCCCTCTATTATTATCATTTCATGGGTTGAGTAGCAATATGGAATTTAACTATAGCTATACAAATTTTGATGAACTAGCAGAACGTGAAAACTTTATTGTTGTTCATCCAAATGGAATTTCAAACACGTGGACTGTATCTGCCAATGATGACACAGATATTGATTTTATAGTTTCTTTATTGAATCAATTAGAAGAAGATTACAATATAGAATCTAACCGTATATATAGCACAGGGATGTCAATGGGCGGTTTTTTTAGTTTTAGCTTAGCTTGCAGACTATCTGACAGAATTGCTGCTGTCGCTTCGGTAACTGGATCAATGTATCAGCCTGCAATCAATAATTGTTCACCTGTAAAACCTATGCCTATTCTTCAAATTCATGGGACTGAAGATGGCATTGTACAATACTCAAGCGTAGCAGGTTTGCTAGATTTTTGGACTGGCCATAATAATACAGATGCTTTACCAATTATATCTAATATACCAGATAGTGATACAGGAGATGGGAGCACCGTAAAACGATATGAGTATTTAAATGGTGATAATGACGCAGAAGTACAGCATTTAAAAATTACAGGTGGTGGTCATGAATGGCCAGGTTTTCAAGGTAATATGGATATTAATGCTTCTGAGGAAGTTTGGAGTTTCGTGACAGCCTTTGACCTAAATGGTAAAATTGAATAATAACCAGTAAAAAGAACCGTACATTTTTTTTTCCAATTAAGTTTGCGGAAATCCACAGTTTTTTTTGCGGAAATCCGCAGAAACAATTATATTAGTATTAGTAAATTTGTCAAGAGTAAAATTCGTATCATTATAAATGATACTTGTGCAACCAAAGAGAACTAATAAAATAAAAAACTATTTAAATAAAGCCCCTAGCTTATTTAAGCGTTAATGGCGGATTCTTGCTGAACTAAAAGACCTTAGCAATTTATAAACTAAGTACTAAAGTAAAAGTACAGTCTACTAGAATCCGCCACTAACAATACTACACAAACAAGTTGTTTTTAATTACAACAAAAAAATTTAAAATTATTTATTGTAAACATAGAGGTTTCATAACTTCTATTTTTTTAATAAATTTTAACTTGTTCTATTTAGATTTATGCATGTATTCAGAAACTCTTAAGAAAATAAAAACTGTAAAAGCCACCCCTAAGAGGACAAATACTAAGGCTGTTTCAAAAGAAGATTGACGAGTAACTAAAGTGTCTGGTGAAATAATTTGGAAAAACATAAGCAGTAGTTTTAAAGTTCTCTATAAAAGTACAACCTAACTTTGCTCTTATTTTTGCAAAGTCGTTTAAAAGTATTAAAGTGTAGTTTAAAAGTATTTTTATAACTTTTAATTGTAAAATTACTCATATTTTTTCAGGTAAGTTGTTTGTATCTAAAACAACTTTAAAAGCAATAGACGTAGATCATTTACAAAGTGGCATGTACATTATTAAGATTGTAGACCAACAAAAAGAGATAGTTAAAAAGTTTATGAAGAAATAAACTTGTTTTAAGAACCTCTTTATCATTCTTTTAAAATTAAAAAAGCCTTCATCTAAAGATGAGGGCTTTTTTGAGGTGTCTAGCGGATTCGAACCGCTGTACATGGTTTTGCAAACCATTGCCTAGCCACTCGGCCAAGACACCTTTTAACTTATAAATTAATTCCTGAAAAATTAAGAATTTACTATAAGGACTGCAAATTTACGCAAATTTACAAGTATTGCAAGTGTTTTTTTAGTTTATCGCTTTTTTGTGAGAATTATAACAACCTCTTCTACGTTTCCGCCAATAGGTGGGTTTATTTTTGCTACGGAAACTTTGGCTTTTTTTACCATAGAAATTTCTCTAAATATTCTATCTAATATTCTCTGTGCCACTTCTTCTAACAACTCAGAGCGTATTGCCATTTCTTCTTTTACAATAAGATTTAAATGCACATAATCTACGGTATCGATTAACGCATCTGTTTTTGATGATTTTTTTAAATCTGCCTTTACCTCAACATCAACTTTATATTCAGAGCCTATTTTTGCTTCTTCATCTAAACATCCGTGAAATGCGTATAACTTAATATTGTTTACTTGTATTGTTCCCATTAAAAAAAACTAATTCTAAATTTTAAAAAATAACCGACTTAATGTGTGTAAAAGTACAATAAAATAAAGGCTATGCATCTATTTCTAATCTTTTTTAGCCCTAAAAATGCCCGCGTTAGCGATTGAAGTGACATCCTTTTTGGCTCTTTTTTAAGCTAAAAAGATAAAACGGAAAGCGCGACCTGAAAGGGAACGCCCAAAATGAAAATATACAAGTTATTTTACTTAATTTTGTGGCTTACTTTTCTTGTATACCGACTGCGCTCGCTAGAACAAGAAAATCAATTATATTTAATTATGTCTGAAGAGAATAAATCGCTCAATTTTTTAGAGCATATTATAGAAGAAGATTTGGCAAACGGCATGCCGAAAGAAAATTTACGCTTTCGTTTTCCGCCAGAACCTAATGGGTATTTGCATATTGGTCACACAAAAGCTATCGGAATTAGTTTTGGTTTAGGTGAAACTTATAATGCGCCTGTAAATTTACGTTTTGATGATACAAATCCTGCAAAAGAGGAACAAGAGTATGTAGATGCTATTAAGAGAGATATTTCTTGGCTAGGCTATTCTTGGGCAAATGAATGTTATTCTTCAGATTATTTTCAGCAATTGTTCGATTGGGCTGTTTTGTTAATTAAAGATGGCAAAGCTTATGTAGATTCTCAATCTTCTGAAGAAATGCGTGCTCAAAAAGGTACGCCTACTGAGGTAGGAACAAATAGTCCTTTTAGAACGCGTTCTGTAGAAGAAAACCTAGAACTTTTTCAAGGAATGAAAGAGGGTAAGTTTAAGGAAGGGGAACATACGTTGCGTGCAAAGATTGATATGGAAAACCCAAACATGTTAATGCGCGATCCTTTAATGTATAGAATTATGTACAAAGCGCATCATAGAACTGGCAATGACTGGTGCATATACCCAATGTATGATTGGACGCATGGTGAGAGTGATTATCTTGAACAAATATCGCATTCTTTGTGTTCTTTAGAGTTTAAACCTCACAGAGAATTATACAACTGGTTTCGCGATCATGTTGTTGAATACAGCAGATCTGAATACCCAAATCCGCCAAAACAACGCGAATTTTCTCGTTTGAATTTGAGTTACACAATTATGAGTAAACGTAAATTGTTAACTTTAGTTGAAAATGGAAATGTTGCTGGTTGGGATGATCCAAGAATGCCAACAATTTCTGGTTTAAGAAGACGCGGGTACACACCAAATGCAATTAAGAGTTTTGTTGAAACTGTTGGGGTTTCTAAGCGTGAAAATGTAATAGATGTTGCCTTATTAGAGTTTAAAATTCGTGAGGATTTAAACAATACTGCCAAAAGAGTTATGGGGGTTTTAGACCCTGTAAAAGTGGTTATTACCAATTATCCTGAAGGAAAAGAGGAAATATTAGACGCTAACTATAATGATTATGAAGAAGGATTTGGAAGTAGAGAAGTGCCTTTTTCTCGTGAAATTTATATAGAAAAAGAGGATTTTAGAGAAGAAGCAAATAAAAAATTCTTCCGTTTAAAGTTAGGAAAAGAAGTGCGTTTAAAAAACGCTTACTTTATTACTGCAAATAGCTGTACGAAAGACGAAGATGGAAATGTGATTGAAATTCAGTGTACGTATGATCCGTTAACAAAATCTGGTATGGATACTGAAGAGAGCAAACGTAAAGTAAAAGGTACTTTGCATTGGGTATCTGTAAAACACGCTGTGAAAGCAGAAGTGAGAGCTTATGATAGATTGTTTTTAGACGAAGCACCAGATGCTCATAAAGACAAAGACTTTATGGAGTTTATAAATCCTAATTCTTTAGAAATTATTGAAGCTTATTTAGAACCAAGTTTGCAAACAGCTAGTATAGGAGAACGTTTTCAGTTTCAACGTTTAGGATATTTTAATGTGGATGATGATGCTACTAAAGAAAATTTGGTATTCAATAAAACGGTTGGATTACGTGACTCTTGGGCTAAAAAATAAGGCATAAATACCTTCTTTTAAATGCATAAAAAAAGCCTCGGTAATTGATACCGAGGCTTTTTTATGCATTTAATTGATTTTTAGCTTTAATGATGCGTTTTTACAAATAACTTGTAAAACAGCAATGCTTTTCTTTAAGGAGCAGGATTCGGTATCATAGCATGTACTTCTTGAATTTCTTGCAGCGTTTGCTCTGATAATTCTATATGAATACTACCAATATTTTCTTTTAACTGACTCATTTTAGTAGCGCCAATAATATTACTTGTTACAAAAGGTAATTGATTTACAAATGCTAGAGATAATTCTGACAAGGTAATTCCGTTTTTGTTTGCTATTGACTGATATCTTTTTACCGCTTCACTAGAACCATCTCCCATATAACGTGCAATAAATCTTGGAAATAAATTTCCTCGAGATCCTTCTGGACTTTTTCCATCTATATATTTTCCAGACAATACGCCTTGTGCTAAAGGAGAGTATGCCAATAAGCCTATGTTTTCTCTCAAAGATACTTCAGACATTCCGGCTTCATAGGCTCTATGAATCATCGAATACGAATTTTGGATCGTAACTGGTCTTACTAAGTTTTTTTCTTCAGCTGTTTGTAGATATTTCATAGTACCCCATGGTGTTTCGTTAGAAAGACCAATTGCTCTAATAGTTCCTGCTTTTACAAACGCGTTGAGTGTTTCTAAAATCTCTAAATGGTTTTCTGCTTCTTTGGTAGCAGTTTGATAAGGATAGTCTCTAACACCAAAACAATTTACGCCTCTAGAAGGCCAATGCAATTGATATAAATCTAAATAGTCTGTTTGTAATCTTTGTAAACTCCCTTCTATTGCATCCGTAATGTTTTGTTTGGTAAAACCACCCGTTCTAATATGCTTTGTATAATCTCCACCACCAGCAATTTTACTCGCTAAAACAACGTTTTCTCTGTTTCCTGTTTTTTGAAACCAGTTTCCAATAATACGCTCTGTATCTGCATACGTTTGCGGAGTTGCAGGCACTGGGTATAACTCTGCGGTGTCAAAGAAATTAACCCCTTGTTCTAAAGCATAATCCATCTGCTCAAATGCTTCTTCTGGGGTGTTTTGGTTACCCCAAGTCATGGTTCCTAAACAAATTTTTGAAACTTTAATCTCTGTATTTGGTAATTTGGTGTATTTCATGGATTGCTGTATAAACGTGTAGTTGTTAATTTGTTTGAGAAACTTTCTACGAATTTAGATTTTATTCGCCTAAAAAACAATAAGCGTGCAATTTTATCAATTGCACGCTTATTTATATTGTATTTTCTTTTAAAATGAAACGAACTTAAACAAGCTCCGTTTAACATTTTAAATAGATAATTGCATCTAGAAAATTTATTTCAAAATCGCCTCAATACCTGGTAAATTTTTACCTTCTAACATTTCTAACATAGCACCACCACCCGTAGAAACATAACTTACTTTTTCTGCAAAACCAAACTGTTTCACCGCTGCAACAGAATCTCCTCCTCCAACTAAAGAAAAGGCTCCGTTTTTAGTTGCTTTATCAATTGAATTTCCTAGAGCAATTGTTCCGCCAGCAAAAGATTCCATTTCAAATACACCTAAAGGCCCATTCCATAAAATAGTTTTACACTTGTTTGCTACAGCATCAAAATTTTCTCTAGATTTTGGCCCAGCATCAACGCCTTCCCAACCATCAGGGATTGCGTTAATATCTAAGGTTTGTGTGTTTGCATCGTTCGAAAAATCATCTGCAGCAATAACATCTACAGGAATATGCACTTCTACACCTTTTTCTTTTGCTTGCTTTAAAATATCTAAGGCTAATTCCATTTTATCATCTTCACAAATAGAATTTCCAATTTTTCCACCTTGTGCTTTGATAAAAGTAAAACTCATACCACCACCAATAATTAAGTGATCTACTTTGTCTAAAATATTCTCAATAACCGTAATTTTAGAGGATACTTTTGCACCTCCTAAAATGGCTAAAACAGGTCTTTCAGAATTGTTTAATACTTTGTCTATACTTTCAATTTCTCTTGCTAATAAGTTTCCGAAACATTTATTTTCTGCAAAAAACTGCGCAATAATGGTTGTTGATGCATGCGCTCTGTGTGCCGTACCAAAAGCGTCGTTTACATAAACATCACCTAATTTTGATAGTTTTTCAGCAAAAGCAACATCTCCTTTTTTCTCTTCTTCATAAAAACGTAAGTTCTCTAATAATAAAACTTCTCCAGATTCTAAATTTGCAACCGCTTCTTCAACTTTATCTCCAACACAATCTGCTACAAATTTTACTTTAACTCCTAAGATATCTGTTGCTTTCTCTACAATATGACGTAAAGAAAACGCATCTTGAAATCCTTTTGGACGCCCTAAATGCGACATTAAGATACAACTACCTTCTTGTTCTAAAACATCTATAATGGTAGATTTTGCAGCTTGAATTCTTGTAGCATCTGTTACTTCTAATTTATCATTTAAAGGCACATTAAAATCTACACGAATTAGCGCTTTCTTATTCTTGAAATTAAAATCTTTTAGTGTTTTCATCTTTTATTAATCTATTTTCAACAAAAATACCTTTTTATTTATTCTTTTTAATGGCGAAACCTCAAAAATCAATACAACGTTTTCGAAAGCAATGTAACACCTACAACGAATTCAAAAATTAAAAGATTGATTTCTAAAATGAATGAATTAATGATAAAGTAATTTTATATTTGCTTATGCTTTTCAACCAAATTATCGGTCAAGAACACATTAAAAAACACTTAAAAGTGTCTGCTGAAAACGGCAGAATTCCGCACGCACAATTATTTGTAGGCAAAGAAGGTAGTGGTACTTTGCCAATGGCCATTGCCTACGCTCAATTTTTATTGTGTAATTTTTCTGATAATGCTGACGTATGTAACCTAAAATGTGACAAACTACAACATCCAGATTTACATTTTGCATACCCTGTTACCTCAAATGAAAACGTAAAAAAACATCCTGTAAGTAGTTTGTTTTTGCAAGATTGGAGAACCTTTATTGAAACCCAACCTTACGGAAGTTTGTTTAATTGGTTGCAACATATTGGTGTAGAAAATAAACAAGGAATTATTGGGGTTGATGAAGCGGAAGAAGTTGTAAAGAAACTAAAACTAAAAAGTTTTGAAGGTGGTTTTAAAGTGATGATTATTTGGATGGCAGAGAAAATGAATATCTCTGCTGCCAATAAATTATTAAAGTTAATTGAAGAACCGCCAGAAAAAACCGTGTTCATTTTAATTACAGAAAGCGAAGAGCAGATTATAAATACCATAAAATCTCGTTGTCAGGCATTACATTTTCCTGCGTTGAGCGAGCAAGATATTTCTAATACTCTAGTTGTAGACCACCAGGTTTCTGATAACGATGCGGCTAAAATTGCACACCAAGCAGAAGGTAATTTTAATAAAGCATTGCATTTATTACAAAACGATTCTTCTGATATTATTTTTGAACAATGGTTTGTTGCATGGATTAGAACTGCTTTTAAAGCCAAAGGAAATGCTGCTGTTGTGCAACAGTTAATTGAATGGTCTGATACGATTGCAAAAACCGGCCGAGAAACTCAAAAGCGTTTTTTAGACTATTGTTTGCAGTTTTTTAGACAAGCTTTATTACTAAATTACAAATCGGATAACTTGGTTTTTATGGAAACTAAAACCGGTTTTGACCTTTCTAAATTTGCTCCTTTTGTGCATGCTGGTAATATTTTAGAAATTGAAAAAGAATTGAATGATGCCATGTATCATATAGAAAGAAATGGAAATGCAAAAATTATTTTGTTAGATCTTTCTATGAAATTGACGCGCTTTTTACATAAAAAAGAGGAGACTGTGTAGCAGCTATTTCTAGCTTTTGCTACTTGCTTTTTTTATCTGAGATTTCTCCACAAAATCAAAATGACAACCTAAATGTCATTTCGAATGAAACAGTGAATTGAGAAATCTAAACAATTATTCTTGAGATTTCTACAAAATCAAAATGACAACCTAATGTCATTTCGAATGAAACCAGTGAAATTGAGAAATCTAAACCTAATTATTCTCTGAGATTTCTCCACAAGGTCGAAATGACAGATTGATGCGAAATGACAGGTTGAGGCGAAATGACAAACACATAAAAAATTACATTTCTTTTACATTTCTTTCGCACGTCTTTTAGCCACATACAAATCTGCAATGGTTGGGTTTTCTTTACAACTTTTTATTTGGATAAATGCATCACCCGCTTTTACAAAACCAGTTTGTATCACTTTAAAATAAACACCACATAGGGTGCTATTCCAAAATTGTTTTAAAATTTTCATATCGTTAAAACGAATTCCTAATTTTATACAAGGATCTCTTTGCAAAGTTGCTTCCAAAATAGCTTCACCCACTTTAAAAGTATCGCCTTGATGAATTTTAGTTTCCTCTAGGTCATCAATGGTTAAATTTTCTCCAAACATTCCGTTTTCGAACTCTAAATTTGGGTACAATGTTTGCCAATGCTTATAATGCTTAAAAGAATACCCATAAATTGCTTGTAAGATTCCTCCGTGATTTTCTCTATCACAAATTGCATCACCTTTTACATCTTCTCTATCTAAAAAAATAGGTTTATCAACAGTATATTTAAAAATACCTGTGGTAATCAATTCGCCTTTCCAATCTATTTCTTTTCGTTCTCCAATATTCGTAGAAACTATTTTCATGCTACGGATTACTTTTTAAATTTTGACAATGCTTTTTTTGTGAATTCAGACAATACTAATTCACCAGAAACAGCCGCTCTTTCTTCTAACAAATCAGTCCAATTTTCTGTTCCTTTCCACAATACTTTTTTCATTTCAGTTAAAGCGGCAATATTATAAGAAGCCAACTTTTCTGACAACAATTCTATGGCTGTGTCTAATTCTTTTGCTGTTTCAAATACCCTAGCATACAACCCTTTTTCTTTTGCCCAATAAGCGTTTTTCCAGTTGGTTGCATCTATGGTAAGTTCTGCCGTTCCTGAAACGCCAATTTTACGAGTTACAGCAGGTTCAATTACAAAAGGCCCGATTCCTATTGTGAATTCAGATAATTTTATGGCAGCATTTTCAGTCGCTAAAACATAATCACAAGCCGCAGCTAAACCAACGCCACCGCCAACAGCTTTTCCTTGAATGCGACCAATAACTAGTCTTCCACAAGTTCTTATCGCGTTGATTACGTTTGCAAAACCTGAGAAAAATTGTTTTCCTTGTTCTAGATTAGAAATGGCAACCAACTCATCAAAAGAAGCACCAGCACAAAAAGCTTTTTCTCCTTCAGATTTTAAAATAATTACAAAAACCTCGGTGTTTTTACCCACCGAAATGATTTCTTTGGTTAACCTGTCTAATAATTCACTTGGAAAAGAATTACTTGCAGGATGACCAAATTCTATAGTGGCAATGTTATTTTGAATTTTGGTATACAAACTTCCGTTTGGTCTTGTAGCACTCATGAACTAAATTTTTAGTAAAAATATAACTTTATTCTTAATACGCTATCGGTACATTTTTCTTAAATCTATAGAAAAATACTTATGCAGACCACACGCTTAATTGTTCTGAATAAGTGGTAAAAACTTTTTTCTAAATTTAATAATTAAGGGCAGGCCTCTTGCAATCATCCAAAGGGTAAAGGCAATCCAAATTGCTGTTAATTTTAAATCGTAATAATCAAAAACTAATAATGTGGGTATAAAAATAAACCCTGTAGATAGAATTAAGAGGTTTCTTAAATATTTCATTTCTCCCATACCTTTAAACATTCCGTCAAAAATAAAGGTGATGGCACTTATTGGCTGTGTTATTAAAACAATCCAAAAAACAGTATAGAATTGTTTTAATACAGCTGGATCTTTTGTAAATATTTGTCCGATGAAATTATAAAAAGTAGCTCCTACCAAACCAATAATTACTCCTACAAACAAACCGTATTTTAATAGTTTGTTACTTAATACTACTAAAGAATTGTAATCTTTTGCTCCCAAGAATTTGCCTGATAAAATGTTTCCTGCACTAGAATACCCATCAACCATAAAAGCACCTAACAACCAAATATTAATGCCAATGGTGTAGGCGGCTATATATTCTTTTCCATAGCCTGTAGCATAAGACGTTGCAAAATACAAAGCGGTATTTAATGCTATTGTTCTTACAAATAAATTGCCCATCATGCCCAACAAACGAGGTATTTCTGGATGTATTGTAAAGGTTATCTTTAATGAAATTGGTGTTTTTTTAATTAATAGCACCAAGGCAATAATTGCCATTACAATTTGTGCAATAACACTTGCATAAGCCGCTCCTTCAATATGCATAGCAGGTATATAATCTTTCACTCCGTAAACAAGAACAAGATCTAAAACCACATTTAATAATGCTCCTATAATTGCAATTATCATGGGATAATAGGTGTTTTGTAAACCTCTGAATATGCCAAATACAGCAAATACAAAGAGTGAAAATGGGAATCCGAAAATTCTTATTTTAAAATACCTACCACAATACTCTAAAACCGATCCTGAAGCATTGTAGAATTGAAAAATTTGCTTTGCAAAAGGATAAGAAATTGCTAATACAAACAAGCTTCCTAAAACAACTATTGCTATTGCTTGTGTTGGTAAACTTTTTACTTCGTCTAATTTATTTGCACCTACATATTGCGAGATTATTGAAGAAATAGCACTTCTAATTTGCCCAAAAACCCAGATTAACATCGAAATAAATGCACCTACAATACCTACTGCAGCTAAACTTTCTGTAGCATTTTGATGAATATTACCAATAATTGCAGTGTCTGTAATAGATAGCAAAGGCTCTGCAATACCTGCGATTAAAGCAGGAATCGCTAATTTATTTATGGTTTTAAGGCTAATATTTGTTTTCATATATATGTCTGCAAATGTAACTAGATTTGCGTTATGCGCTGCTGTGAAAAACCGAAAGTGAGTAACGAACGAATACTTTAATCATATAAGATTACTTATAAATTTACATTTACCAAAAGTCCATAATGACTCTCAAAAAAAAAGCTTTCTTTAACTTTAATAAAGAACTATGTAGTAGGTTGTAATTTGTGTTTCGGAATAGATAAACCTGTTCATATTTGGTTTGAATTACTTTTCCAACAAACACCTCATCAAAAAATACCAAACCAAATTCATTTTGCGGAAGTGCGCAATTTTAAATGTGGAAAACCGCAAAGGAAGTCAAATGGGTAATAGTAACTTTTCAATCTTTAAAATTTCGTTGAAATGCATTTTCAATTCTTTTAAAAGAAATTGAAAAATTAAAAACAACAACTAATAATTAAACCATTTTACTTAGAGTTTAAATTTATTTAGAATTTTATTTGTATATTAAGGTTCTATCAAATAAAAACAACGATGAAAAAATTTATTCTACTTACGACTTTATTACTACCCTTAACCATGTTCTCACAGACTCAACTAGGTTCGGATATTAATGGAGAGGCTAGTTATGACCAGTCAGGAGTCTCTGTTTCTATAAATAGTGATGGAACAAAAGTTGCTATTGGGGCAACTAAAAATGATGGAGGTGGTTCTGATTCAGGACATGTGCGTGTCTATCAGTATTCTAGTAGTTCTTGGAGTCAGATAGGTTCAGATATTAATGGAGAGGCTACTAATGACTCCTCAGGACAATCAGTTTCTTTAAGTAGTGATGGAACGGTAGTTGCTATTGGGGCAACTAAAAATGATGGAGGTGGTGATAATTCAGGGCATGTGCGTATTTATCAGTACTCTGGTAGTTCTTGGGTTCAGTTAGGCGATGATATTGATGGTGAGAGTCCTTATGACTACTCAGGACATTCAGTTTCTTTAAGTAGTGATGGAATGGTAGTCGCTATTGGGGCTTATGGTAATAATGGTGGAAATTTCACAGGGCATGTGCGTGTTTATAGTTACTATAATAATCAATGGAATCAGCGAGGTGCTGATCTTGATGGTGAGGCTGCTGTTGACCAATCAGGATATTCAGTTTCTTTAAGTAGTGATGGAACAAAAGTGGCTATTGGGGCTCCATTTAATGATGCAAATGGATCTAGTTCAGGGCATGTGCGTGTTTATCGGTATGACCTTGGTTCATGGGGTCAGCTAGGTAGTGATATTGATGGTGAGGCTGCTGGTGACCGATCAGGGTTTTCTGTTTCTTTAAGTAGTGATGGAACAAAAGTGGCTATTGGGGCTACATTTAATGATGCAAATGGATCTAGTTCAGGGCATGTGCGTGTTTATGAGTATTCTGGTAGTTCTTGGAGTCAGCTAGGTAGTGATATTGATGGTGAGGCTGCTAATGACAACTTAGGAAACGCTGTTTCTTTAAGTAGTGATGGAACAAAAGTGGCTATTGGGGCTCCATCTAATGATGCAAATGGATCTAATTCAGGGCATGTGCGTATTTATGAGTATGATGGAGGTTCTTGGAGTCAGCCAGTTGTTGATATTGATGGTGAGGCTGCTGGTGACACCTCAGGAAGGTCTGTTTCTTTAAGTAGTGATGGAACAAAAGTCGCTATTGGGGCACTTGCTAATGATGGAAATGGATCTAATTCAGGGCATGTGCGTGTTTATGATATTTTAACTCCAGAAATAAGCAGTGTTTCCTTGGCTGCTGACAATTCAACAATCACTGTAACCACAAGTTTAAGTGTATACAACTCCAGTGGTGGTTCTTCCGATTTAGAAGCAAGTGATTTTGCATTAAGTATTTCTGGCGGGAGCGCTACTCTTACAAGTGCTACACCAACATCTATCTCAAAAACTTCTCAATCTGTATGGGTTTTAGGGGTAGGATTAACAGGAAATCCTACTGGCGCAGAGACTTTAACTATAACACCAGTTGCAAACTCAATTTATTATGGCACAACGGCAATGAGTACATCTCAAACAGGCAACACAGCTTCTATAAATAATATTGCTCCAACCTTTGATGCGGTAGGGCTCTCTGTAAACAATAGCACTGTAGCTGTTACTGCAAGTGAAACATTGTATACAACAACAGGTGGATCAGGTGCTCTTGTAGCAGCAGATTTTGCTTTTTCAATTTCTGGCGGTACGGCTACACTGACTTCTACCACACCAACCAGTATTTCTACAACTGGTCTTGTTACTACCCTTGGAATTGGACTTTCTGGAACACCCAATGGAGATGAGATCTTAAAGTTAAATCCAGCTAGTTCTAACGCTATTTATGATAGTGGAAATACGGCGCTTTCAGCAACAAGTATTATGGCTACTTCAGGTCCTGGTTTACATTTATTCCCTAACACTATTACTGCTACCTCGCTTACAAGTTCTGCAGCAACCACTGTGGGTTCACTTACGGTAGATAATGTGGTTATGGATGGAGCAACAATTGGCCATAGTTCTGATACGGATTTGATGACTCTTGCAAGTGGATCACTAACAGTTGCTGGAGATATTATTTTATCCTCTGATGCTAGATTAAAATCAAATATTGTAACCCTTGGCCCCACTCTTATTAGTCTTATGCAATTAGATGCAAAGCGTTACACGATGAAAGCGGATAAAGAGCAAAAACAAAAGATTGGACTACTTGCACAAGAAGTACAAAAGGTATTTCCAGAGCTAGTTAGTGAAGACAAAAACGGAATGCTAGCGGTGAATTATCAAGCACTAGTACCAGTGCTTATTAATGCGCTAAAAGAACAGGAAGGGAACTATCATGAGCTTGAAAAAGAGCTTTCAGAATTAGAAACTTTAATTAAAGAAAAATGAAAAAACAACTCACCATTATTGCATTAGCCATCGGCTTTAGTGTAAATGCACAAAACTATTCATTTTCAACCGCTGATATTGATGCTTTACTTACGGCAGGATCTGTAGTCGTGGATGATCTTGTTATAGATGATGCTACTATAGGGCACAGTTCAGACACCGATCTATTTACTTTATCAGACGGTTTATTAACTATCGCAGGTGAAGTAGTTACCTCTTCAGACTCAAGACTTAAGGCTAATATTTTTTCTTTTGGGCCGTCTCTGGCAATGATTTCAAAATTATATCCAAAGAAGTATACGATGTTAGAAGATAAAACACAACAAATTAAAATTGGATTTTTAGCACAAGATATTCAAAAAGTATTTCCTGAGCTAGTAAGTGTAAGTAGCAATAAAATGTTGGCAGTAAACTACCAAGGTCTTGTACCTGTTCTCATAAATTCGGTAAATGAATTAAGTTTAAAAAACGCTGACCTAAAAAGTAGAATTGAAAACTTAAGAAAATTAATTTCAGAAAAATAAAAAATATGAAAAAGTTAATATTATTAGTATCACTATTGTCTTTTTCAATGCATTCACAAAATGTAACTGTAAATTCAGGTAGAAGTATTACTATTCAAAGTACAAGTTCATTGACAGTTGGTGGAGATTTCACCAACACAGCAGGGACGGTAACTTTACATTCCGATTCGGATGAATTTTCATCGCTAATGGTAAGTGGTGCTGCCTCAGGAGATATCACTTATAACCGCTATGTAAATATAGTAGGCGCAGGAGAATGGGATTTAGTAGGTGCGCCAGTATCTGGTATGGCATTTAGTTCTTTAATTACAGATGCCAATATTGCCACAAACGGAAGTGGTGTTTATGCAGTAGGTGCTTATGACAATACCTTAGATACTTGGACAAATGCAACCAATGCAACCACAGGTGATTTAGCGTTAGGGCAAGGATACCAAATGGCTACCACAAGTGGAGGCACTCTTTCTTTTACAGGAGCAATTGCCAATGGAGACCAAAGTGTTATCATTAACAACAATAATGCAGCAAATTCAGGTTCAGGAAGGCGTTGGAATTTAATAGCCAATCCATTTGCGTCGTATCTTCATGGAAACTCTAATGCAGATGGTACTAACAACTTTTTAACTGCAAATACAGCAGCAATTGATGATAATTTTGAGGCAATCTATGGATGGAAAGCTGATGGAACAGGATATGAAATTTACAACAATACAAGCGCAGCCACTTACATTGCCCCTGGTCAAGGATTTTTTGTAGCCGCAGCAGGAAGTGGAGCGGATCAAACAATCAATTTTACCCAAGCGATGCAAACAGTTACAGGAGCAGATGATTTTGTTGCCGCAAGATCCTCTGCGAGTTACGAATTGGTTTTAGACATGCACGGTGATGCTGTTAAAGTATCAGACACCAAATTTTATTTTAAAGAAGGATTGACCTTAGGATTAGACCCAGGCTATGATGCCGGAGCCTTCAATCAATCTTCAGGTTTAAGTTCGAGACTTGTAGAACAAGACAATGGTATTGGCATGGGTATCAATGCGATGCCTACAGATGCTATGAGCAATGTAATCGTTCCTCTAGCAATAAATCAAGAAGCCAATATTGCTCTTGAAATTCAAATAGCAAATAGTACGATTCCAGAGGATATAAATGTTTATATAGAAGACACAGTAGAAAATACGTTTACACTTCTTACCAATGAGAGTTTTGAGCTCACAGCACAAACCACTTTGAGTGGTGCGGGCAGGTTTTATTTACACTTTACTACAGGCGTTCTTTCTATAGACACCGTAAGCAGTAGTTCTTTGGTTAGCGCCTATAAAGGCAAAGGAGATGCTTATATCTCTTTAGAAGGATTACAGCAGTTCTCACAACCAGCAGAGGTGACCCTTTATAATGTATTAGGAATGAAAATACTTTCAAAAACCATTAAAAATGCTTCACAGAAAGAGCTGCTTTCTACTATAGGCGTTAAAAAAGGCGTTTACATCTTAAAGATACAGGCAGAAAACATTGTTTTCACAAAAAAACTAGCAATAGAATAAGAACATCACATGAAAAATACAGAAAACACACCCAACGGAACAAATGATATCAGTAGAAAAGAAGCCGTAAAAAAAATGGGGAAATATGCTGCACTAACAGCCCTGGGAACATTTATGATTCTCAACCCTAAAAAGGCACAAGCAGAATCTACACCGCCAGATCCTGGGTGGTAATTGGGGTTAAAACAACGATTAAAAGATCAAATAAAAGAAATACGCCAATGAAACAATTTTTCACACTTTTGGCAACAGTAGTATCCACTGCAACAACTTTTGCCTAAGTGGGTATTGGTACTACAACGCCAGACGCTTCTGCAGCTTTAGATGTTACCTCTACCACAACAGGATAGTTAAAAAGTTTATTAAGAAGTAAACTCATACTTAAAATACTTTAAAAACCCATTCAGTAATGTTTGGGTTTTTTTGTGGCAATTATTGAGTAAACACCTTCATCAAAAAATACCAAACGAAATTCATTTTGCGGAAATCCGCAGTTTTAAATGTGGAAAACCGCAGTGGAAATATAATTGGTCAATGTAGCTTTGCAAATTGTTAAAATTTCGTTGAAATGCCATTTTATATCGTTTATAGGTGTTTTTTTAACCATAAGTAACTGATTATGTTACATTTGTTTACTTATTTTACGATTGTAAGACGTATATTTGTACCCTAAAAACTAGCAGAAAAGAAAGATTAGAACACAATTTGTAAAACTATTAAAGTAACCATTATGAGAAATACTGTGAAAAAAATAATATTAACCATACTATTGATGTTTGGTTCGATGTTTTCTAAATCAGAAATCATAACGGATTGTACAAAAGAGATGGACTATGAAAGTAACGATGAGATTCAGATGTTTATATGACACATTTGATAATCATTTATAATCCATATAGGTATTAATGGTTTAGAAAATTCCACAAACGGGATTTTGCAAAAGTAAAAGAAGAAATTAACATTTAAAATACTATTAAAAACCCATTCAGTAATGTTTGGGTTTTTTTGTGGCAATTATTGAGTAAAACCTTACTAAAAAAAGACAATGCAATACTGCGCGGTATAACTGCTAAAATTAGTACTCAAAAAACGCAATGAGATTATTATACAAGCCTCTCATTCTTTGAATTTTATTTATGTAAACTTCCTACAGATTTAAAGAAATATTTTTATAATGTGCTTTTTATTTCGTATCTTGATTAGGTAAGGGTGCTACCTTACATATAGGCTGGTAATTACCTAGTTTATAAAAATACTACAATTTTTTACAAGTTATTCTACTATATTTATATAAATATTGTACAACTTTTAGACTTTTATTGTACAACTTTGTACAACTAGATACGTATGCATGTTGCAAAAGTATAGGAAGAATTCCCTAAAAGATACGGAAGAAATTATTTTCTTTAACTGACCTCAGAAAAGTGCGAGTTTTTAAAATATTAGTTCGTATACTGTTTACTGCATGGTAACCAAATAGCCATCCTTGTTCCTCTAAGTATCTGTACAAACTTTCTTCTACTCTTTTAAGTACATTACTTTTTTTAAAAGTATCAATACTTTTTAAAGATTTAACGAGCCAAAAAAAAAGAGCTACAAATTAATTGTAGCTCTTTTTATATTTTGCTTTTTGTGCTTAAAAGTCTCTCGCAAATTGTGTCATGGAAGTAATTTTACCCTCTAGATTAAAGTAAAATATTTCAAATAATTCTTTTTCCCACACTTTTCCGTTTTTAAATACTCTCGTTTCTTTAGACATTACTTGCACACCAGATGCAGCATCTGTATTGTATATTTTTAAAGGAACAATCGCATAAGGCACCCAGTTTACAGATTTATAATCATTAAAAATACCAGCCATATCTTTTTTCTCCATCTTCATTGCGTTGCCTTTGTAATCATTTAAAGTTGCAACATCTGCAAAAGGTTCCGCAAACTCGGCAATATTCATTTCATTATAATCTTTTATTAGTTTTTCTATGATGGCTACTTCATTTCTATCTGAAAACACCAATGGTCTTCCGGAGTATTCGTTGTCTTTTTTTCCAATAAATTTACCTCCGTAAGATTTTCCGAAGTTTGCAGAATCAATTGCTTTCCATTGTCTAAATTTATCAACTTTACCCTCTTTATTGAAATTAAAAAATTCCATAAGATCTAATTTTTCATAAGAACCGTTTTTATAATGACGTTCCTCTTTAGACCATGCCAATATTTTTGTGTCTGGGTCTCCTTCCAATTTTACTGGAATAATTACATACGGCTCCATACTAATTGAATCCATCGATTCTAACCATTTTCGCGTAGATTCCACCCCGTTTTCACCAAGAAATTCTGCATCATAATGTTTTACTAACTCGTCTGTATTTTGCATGCTATATGCCTTTGCTAGTATCTGTAGTTTTTCAGACATGGCATTATCTCCAATACTATATGTTTTCCCATAATTGTCTCCAGCTACTAAGTTTTTTCCTCCGCTTGAGTTACAATTCACAAATAGAACAGTAGTTAATAATAAGAAAATTCCTTTCAATAATTGTTTCATAATATGATTAATTTAGTTCGTATAAGATAGTAATTTAGTGATTATAAATGAATTACAAAAATATCATTAAGCACTCACACAGGTAAAACACAATTAATTTCTTATATTTATAGGGACATAATTTTAAATCCATACAAAAAAATGAAAACAATTTTTAAATTATCCTTAATTACATTGCTGTTATTTATTGCTTCATGTGCCCCTGAAAAAGAAAACAATCCCAAATATGCAGCCAATCTAGAAATTGCTAAGAATTTTATGCTAGCACACGGCACTGAAGACATCGCTGCCCAGTCTGCCATGCTTCATGATGATTTACTTTGGCAACCACCAATGCATGGCGCTAAGCAATATGGTAAAACAGCACACATAGAAGCTTTAAAGATGTACCAAACTTTGTTTGATAATATTCTATACACCCCAGATAACTGGCTGCCTGGTGTTCTCGCAGAAACTGGCGAGTTAGACGGAAGTGTAAGAACTTATGGAACATGGACTGGAACCCATGTAGCAACAGGTAAATCTTTCAGTCTCCATGCGTATCATACATTTGATTTTGTAGATGGTAAAATAGCTGCAGGAGGAGATTACTTTGATTTTGGAGGTTTCTTTGCTTCATTTGAAGTGGCTGAAGAATAAATTTTACTTTTTTAAACAACTACTTGAAAATTTAGTTGAAACATGATAGGATATTCATGAATTTTCTGATTGCGTTATCTGTAATATTATTCTTAATGGTCATTTTATGGCTCATAAGTATTCCCTTAAAAAACGTGAGTATTGTTGATGCTTTTTGGGGAATGGGGTTTGTGGTGGTAAATGCTACCTACTTTATACTAGAGCCACATAGCTATACGCGTACTATTGTTGTATTAGCTCTGGTTAGTATTTGGGGAATTCGCCTATCTGCGTATTTGTTTAAAAGAAATTATGGAAAGGAAGAGGATTTTAGATACCAAGAATTTCGAAGATATTATGGTGTAAATAGATACTGGTGGGTGAGTTTCTTTCAGGTTTTTATTTTGCAAGGAAGCCTAATAATGATTGTTTCTCTGCCTTTGTTTGGCATTTATGGAGAAACTACCAATAACGAACTAAATAGCATTGATTATATAGCGCTATTATGCTGGTGTATCGGGTTTTTATTTGAATCCGTTGGTGATTATCAGTTAACAAAATTCAAGAAGAATCCAGCCAATAAAGGTGCCATTCTTAAAACTGGTTTGTGGCGCTATACAAGGCACCCCAATTATTTTGGTGATGCCACAGTTTGGTTTTCTTTTGGACTATTTTCTATAGCTTCTGGTGGATATTGGCATTTTATTGGTGCGTTGGTAATGATCTATTTAATTATCAAGATTTCAGGCGTTGCCATGTTAGAAAAATCATTAAAAAAAACAAAACCAGGCTATAAAGAATACGTTGAATCTACGAATGCTTTTATTCCTTGGTTTCCAAAAAAATAATAAAATGCTAGAATTAATAAAGGATAATGTGTGGCTAATTGCTTTTATTATTTGGGGACTACCCTTGTCTTATTACAGAAGTAATTTTAGAAAAATTGTCTACCAAACAAATGATTGGAAAATAAATATTAAACCCTTATTTGTGAAAGAAATAAAAGCTCTTTTCGGAAATATATATTCAGAAAACACCGCATATATAAAAGCAAGAAACTTTTATCGGTTTTATTTACTTATTTATTTAATTTTATTTTCATTCTACCAGTTTTATGGCAAATCTTGATTCATAATAGTGTCTGTCTTCACTTTTTATATAATTGAATTTGCCAATTTATTCGTGTTTTTAAAACTATTTTTTGTCTTCATCTCTAAATCTGCGTTAAGGATTGTAGTGAAAAGCCCACAGTGAGGAACGAACGAGGACTTGAAACGGAAAGCCTGACCCTTGTGGTAACGCCCAAAAAATATGTAACTTTGTAGCCTTAAATATTAGTGATATGAAAAATATTTTAGTTCCGATTGGATCTACAGAAAAAGCAATTAGCACTTTACAATATGCCATTGATTTTGCAGAAGATATACATGCAAATGTACTGGTTTTTAGAGCTTACAAAGCAAAATCTAAAGCGGGTAGTATGGTAAATATGACCGCCATTATTGAGCGTGAAACAAAATTATATCTGAAAACAATGGTACGCGCCGTTGACACAAAAAATGTAAATGTAAAATTGATTTCTTCGAAGGGAGGTGTGCTAGATAGTGCTGAGGCCATTGATAATGAGATTGGTGTAGATTTAATTATTGTAGGTGCTAAAAGTAATTCTATTAAAGATGGTATTTTTTTAGGAACGACAGCTGGAAGTTTGGTTAAAAAATCAAACTTACCTGTTTTAACAATTCCTGAAGATTATGTCTACAAACCCATAAAATCAATTTTATTAGCCTTTAAATCTGGTGTTATTAAATGCAAAACAGCCCTAAATCCTTTGGCAATTATCGCTGATAAATTTAAGCCAACAATAAATTCTTTGCTTGTTAAAACTGTTGGCCATAAAGATGAAGATTTAGTTTTAGATAAAGAATTAATAGCTTTACAAACGAATCTTACTGTAACTGAAAATGCAACTACTTTTCAGGGTGTTTTAGAGCATTTTAAAACACACAACCCAGACATATTATGCGTTTTTAGACGTAAACGAGGTTTCTTTAAAAAATTATGGGAAAAGAATACAGTGCTTAAAAAAGAGTTTCATACTTCAAGACCCTTGTTAATTTTAAAAGGAAAATAGATTAATATTTTAAATCTGCAGGTTCTATAAAATCTACATCAAGCGTATACATCTCTTTGATGTAGGTTTTTATTTCACTCATAAATTCTTCTAATTTTTCTTCTGTAATTTCTACATCTGGTTTTCTATAATTTGATGAAAAATTGACCGGTAAAAACCCACTATTTAGATTTTTAAAAGAATAAATTCCGGCTTCTAAAGGCTGATCAAATGTATACTTTTTACTTTTTGTATAACAATACCCATATAATAAAACTTGAATGGCTTTGTACTGTTCTTTTTCTCTTAATTTTTCGAAATCTGGCACTTTTAAATCACCAGCACTTACCATTCCTGTTTTGTAATCGATAATTCGTAAAACGCCATTTAATTCGTCTACTCTATCTACCTGACCATGAATTTTTATTGGAAAATCAATTCCATCAATTGCTATTTCTGTTGCTAAATCTTCTTCGGTTGCAATTATTTTTAATTGATTTTTGTCTTTTAACAACTCTTTTTCTTGCGCTAAAAAATTATTGACAAATCTATTGGCAACTTCAAAAATTAATCGATTTCTTCCTGTTGAAATATCCCCGTTTTTGAACTCAATTTTAAAATATTTTACAACTAAATCTTTAGATTTCTCCTTCATTGCCTCTATATCTTCTACTAACAAGAACTTGCCAACAAAAGGTTTATATAATTTATCTAAAGTTTCGTGAACAACAGTACCCAAAGTGTTGTAAGCAATAGTTTCTTCTACATCATCAAACTCTTTTAACTTTAGTATTTTTTGTTTGTAAAATGAAATTGGGTTGTATAAATAATTGGTTAAAGCTGATGGTGAAATTCCTTTTCGAGCCAATTCTTTAAGGCGTTCTAAAACAGCTTCATTCTTTTTTACTTCTTTTAATACTTTGTTTTGAGGTGCTACTTTTGGTGAAATAATTTTCTGAACAATATCTGTTCGCATCATTTCTAATTGCGTTACAAACCTGCTTTTTTCTCCGCTTCCAAAAACGTCGTGTTCTGTGTTATAAATGATAAAAACGTTTTTTGCTCTTTGCATTAATCTAAAGAAGTGATACGAAAAAATAGCATCTTTTTCTCTATAGGTTGGCAAACCAAATTCAACCTTCACATCGAAAGGAATAAAAGAATTTTGTTGGCTACTTGCTGGCAAAACTCCTTCATTGGTAGAGACTAAAATAATATTTTCGAAATCTAAAACACGCGTTTCTAACATACCCATTAATTGCAAACCTCTTAATGGTTCTCCCTGAAAGGATAAACTTTCCGAAGAAATTAATTGTCTGAAAAAGAGTGCTAATGTTTTTAAATCTGGAAAGTATTTAAACTCATTTTGTAATGTTTTTAACTGTGTAAAGGTGGTATAAAACCGAAATAAATATTCTTTTTCTAAATCACTTACATCTTCTTTTAAAAAATTAATTAGATTTATAATTCTATCTATAAATTCATCTATAGAGTTGTAGGAAGTAAATATTGAAACAATCACTTCTTTTAACTCAGAACTGGTGTTTTCTAATAATTTATTGATGCGGCTTTGTTTGATAAACGTTTGATTCTGTTTTGCGATATCGTCTGAAAAAGCATCTATTTCTGGTATTAATTTATAAATAGATTGATGTTTTAAAAACCGAATTACGTCTTTGTAATAAAACTCATTAATCGTTGTTTTATTTAACTTGTTTTGAGAGATAAATAACTGAAATATTGAAAACAACAAATTGGTAGTTGGCACATCTTTTAAAGGATACCCCATTGTAATGTTAATCGCGTTGATGTTTTTGGGTAACGAATTTAGCGTTATTGGCAACAAGGTTTCGTCGGCTAAAACCAAAGCCGTATTTTTAAAGTCCGTAATTTTTTCTAAAATTTCTCCTGCATATTTTATTTGAGTCGTGTTTTTAGATGCGCCAATTACTTCAATATGTTTGGGTTGAGAAAACGTATCTCCTAAAGTTTTTACTTCGTTCTTCTCATAATAACGCCACTCTTTTTTATATCTTCTAATAAACCTTCCTGCTTGGTGATTCGATTTAAAAAATGCAGTATCAATATCCCAATAAATATCCGAATTTTTATTCTCTAAAACCTTCTGAAATAAAAACTCTTCAGCTGTATTTAATGCATTAAAACCAATAAAAAAGAATTTTTTCGTTGTGTTTTTATCTAAAAAGGAATCAATTTTTTTGCAAGATTCTCTATACATTAAACCTTGATAGCCAATCTTATTTTCTTTTAAGAACTTATAAAAAGCGTTGTAATATGTATTCAGTTTTTCTAGAAATGAATAATGATCTTCCATTAATGCTGTTTCCTTAAAATCGCCTTCTACAGACCATTTTTTTAAACGTTGAATATCTCTTAAGTAGATAAAAATTTCTTTGGTATTTATTAAATGTTGATCTAACTCATTAAAGTCTTGAATTACGGTGAACGCCCAAGATGCAAAAACATCAAAAGAAACGGGTTGTTTCTCTAAACCTTTGTAAATGGTATAAAAATGAAATAATAATTGAATGCTATCAGCTTTTTCTATTCCAGAAACTTGATTTATAAACTGTTCTATATTTATAACTTCTGGTAAAAACCCAACCGTAATTTTATCTTTAAAAGCTTGTTTTACAAACACTTTTGCTCTTTGTGATGGTAATATAAATACAACATCTTCAAAAGATTTTGTGGTTTTTAAAATATGGTCTAAAGTATCAGAAATAAATGATTGCATCAATTTTTTTGGGATGAGTTTGAATTTCTAAATTACAAAAACTTACATTTATACCTCTTTTAATCATTAAATTATTTTTTAATGCAAAATGAATTGAATGTTGTTGGTATTCAGGCCGATTTAGTTTGGGAAAACCCAACTGAAAATCTTACTTTTTTTGAAGAGAAAATAAATACGCTCTCTAAAAATACAGATCTTGTTGTATTGCCAGAAATGTTTACAACGGGTTTTACAATGCAGCCTGAAAATATTGCTGAAAAAATGGATGGAAATACCGTTTCTTGGATGCAAAAAATGGCTTCAGAAAATGAAATTGCGCTTTGTGGAAGTTTGGTTATAGAAGAAGATAGCAATTACTACAATCGAATGGTTTTTGTGCATCCTTCTAAGGAAATAGAAACCTATGATAAAAGACATTCTTTTACTTTAGCTGGAGAAGATAAAGTATACACTTCTGGTACAGAAAAGTTAATTGTAACCTATAAAGGATGGAAAATTTGCCCGTTAATATGCTATGATTTGCGTTTTCCTGTTTGGACGAGAAACACTGATAATTACGATCTTTTAATTTTTATGGCAAACTGGCCCGAAATTAGAATAAAAGCTTGGGAAACCTTATTAAAAGCGCGTGCAATAGAAAACATGAGCTATGTAATTGCAGTCAATAGAACTGGTGAAGACGCTAATAATTACAACTATTCTGGAAATTCTCTGGTTGTAGATTATTTTGGTGAAGCAATGTCTAATTTACAATACCATGAAATGGGCATTGTAAAAGCGAGCTTGATTAAAACAGAACAAGATAGCGTTCGTAAGAAACTTGGTTTCTTAAATGATAAAGACTCTTTTAAAATTGAATTTTAAAAGAGTCTTTAGTGTGTTATTGCTCTCTATAGAATCTATAGCTAACAAACAAGTATAGTTCTAATTAAGTGAGTAACGAACCCAGAAAATAGCTTCTAAAAAACTATGCTGGTATCATCCATTTAAATTTAAAGTCTGTATCTGGAACAACAATTCTTTCTGTAATTCTGTACATTCTTGCTGGTAATTTTATTAAATAGTCTCTTGCTTTTTCTGCTTCTGGTGTAAGATTCGTAATCTTATCTATTTCCCACATTGAGTTTAATTTCTGAAGGATATCAACATAATCGAAACCTGTATAAACACCAATTCTTTGTGCTACTGTAGAAAAATCATCAAATGCACTTCCTTTCTCTTTAAAAGACTCTCTTAAATGCAAAGCTGGCATTACAATTTTGTGTTTCATCATGTGTTGAAAAGCCAACATCATTTCGCTCGGATCTATTTTAAATATTTCTTTCACGAAGTGGGCATAGGCTTGATGGTGACGCATTTCATCTCCTGCAATAATTTTAGACATTTTTGCCAATGCTTTGTGTCCTTTTTTACGTGCAATCTTAGCTACATTATTATGCGAAATATAGGTTGCTAATTCTTGAAAAGTTGTGTAGACAAAGTTTTTATAAGGATCTGTTGATGTACCGATATCAAAACCGTCTGCAATTAAATGTTGGGTAGAAATTTCTACTTCACGCATGTTTACACGACCAGATAAATACAAGTACTTATTTAAAACATCTCCATGTCTGTTTTCTTCTGCCGTCCAAGTTCTTACCCATTTAGCCCAACTATTGTCTGGGTCTTGAGAAACACCATCTAAATCTAATAACCAAGATTCATAGGTTGGCAAAGCCTCTTCCGTAATCGTATCTCCTACTAAAACAACCCAAAAATCGTCATGTAATTCTTTAGAGATTTCTCTAATTTCTTCTACTTCTGTAATAAAAGAATCTTTTTGAGAATTTGGTAAAAAGTCTGTTGGTTGCCAAATTTTTTCTGCGGGGATTAAATATTTATCCATAAAAGTTTGCATACTTTGTTCTAAAGTTAGCATTACTTCTTTTCTAATATTGTATATAGACATCGTTTTATTTTATGTGTTCTTTTATAACGGATTCTGTTTTTTCTAATAACTCATCTATAGGTAATGAGTCTATTTTTATGGGTTGGTGTGTGGTAATTGTAATTGGATTACCAATACCTAATGGAAATTTTCCGTACTTAAAGATTTTCCATGAATTGTTTATTGTTAGTGGTACTATATACCCCTCTTTATTAAACTTAGCAATTACCTTTAAACCGTTTTTAGCAAAACTTTTAGGAACACCATTTCTACTCCTAGTTCCTTCCGGAAAGATTACAGCGCTCCATTTGTTTTTATTGATTCTTTTAGAAAAGTTAATCAACTCACTTATTGATTGTTTTGAATCTTTTCTATCTATAAGTGCTGCACCGCCATTCTTTAGGTTAAAAGAGACACTCGGAACTCCTTTCCCTAACTCAATTTTTGATACAAATTTAGGATTGTACTTTCTAAAATACCATCCAATCGGAGGAATATCTGAGATTGATTGATGGTTGGATACAAAAATAATTGGTGTGTTTTCGGGAATCTTATGTTTATTAATAACCCGTACAGTAACACCAATAAGTAACATCGATTTAACCAAAGTATAATTTAAAGCGTTTACAACTTTAGAATGCGCCTTTAATACCAAATAACAGTGAAACTTAGCCACTGAAAAGGATGAAAAATAATCAACAATAAAGTAAACGTAAGTACAAAAATTGGTGATAATATATAGCTTAAAACTTTCATATTTAGAACCAGTTACTCCAAGGGATTCTTGAAAGAATCAATAGTAATGCTAAACCATAAAAAATAGCAAATGTTTTAAACTTAGCTTGGTCTTCTGTTTTCTTTTTGTGCTTAGACCAACCAATGGTAATCAATACAATTGCAAGAATCATAGTAATAGGATGCTCTACAGCAAGTAATCTTAGTTCTTTATTTGCCATAACGGATGCTGCATCATCTTGTAATGCTTTATACCAAGGAGACATAAAATACCATGCAAAACCAATTAGTAATTGAATATGAGAAACAATTAAAGTGAAAAGACCTAGACGTAAATCTTTGTCTGTAAATTCTTTTTTTTGTTTTAGACCAATAATAGCATTTACAACTGTAAAAATTAGAATTGCTAATACTATGTATGCCCAATATGAATGAATGGTTTTCATTATTTTGTAATTTTATGATTTTGCAAAGTTAATCATTTTATACATAAAAAAACCACCTCAATTGAGGTGGTTTTTAAAAGGAAAACAATTTAATTATTGTAATACATATTTTGTACCGTCATGAATAACATTCATTACGAAAACATCATCTCCGGGTTTCCAAACAGCATAAGAGACTGAAAACTTTTGACCTTCTCCATATTGAGGAAAATTGTTTAATAAGATTGTACTTATTTTAGATAAACGAACTTCTACCGTTTCTTCATCTTTTCCTGCTCTAACATCAAAATTGTTATAGTTACCATTACCAACAAGAGTAAAATCTGCGTTTGTTAATGTGTAACTAATTGTATTGTCTGGAACCCAGGTTGTACCATTATGTGCAAACTGTAACTCTGAATCAATTACTGTAGGTATTGCATTCCATACAGAACCATCAAAAACAAAATTCACATTTCTTTGGCTTACCCCTCCACTAAAGTAATTATATTCTACAGCGACAAAATCTTCTGGAGCTGCAAATTGATATAATGTTTTTAGGTAGATTCCAATATTATATTCTGCTTCGTCAGTATCACTAAAGTTTGGATAACGTTGTCCCATTAAAGTATACTCTTCACTTGTGAATGTAATTGGCGCAGCCCACTCATCTGTCAGTGTAAATCTAGTTGTAGCTTCCTCTAACTCAAAAGTATAAAATTCATATGAAGTGGTACTGAAAATAGTATAACCAGTTCCATCAAATTGAACTAGCATAACTCTCGTACCAGCAGAACCGTCGTAAATTGCATAGGTAACATTATATAAGTCACCAGAAACTGCAGCTGGAAAATTATTTAATAATATAGTCTCTATCTTAGCTCTTCTTGCTTCTATCGTTTCTTCATCTTTACCTTCTCTTATATCAAAGTTTTTATATTGACCATTACCTACAGAAGTAAAATCATCATCTGTTAAAGTATAATCTGTGGTTAAAGAAGGATCTGGTTCATTCTGTTGTTGCTTAACAACCATTTCTCTAGTTGAGTTAAATCCCTCCCAAACTGCATATGTTACATTATATTTAGTTCCATCTTCTGCAGCTGGAAAGTTGTTTAATAAGATTGTTTGAATCTTAACTCTTCTAACTTCTTCGCTTTCTTCAGCTCTTCCAGATCTAATATCAAAGTTATCAAAACGACCGTTACCTACTAAATCAAAATCTTCATCAGTTAATGTGTAGTCTATAATTGTAGGCTCAGTTTTGTATGTTAAATCTACAACAGTTCCTTTTTCTTCATTCGGAAATTTACTTGTAAACAAATCATTAAAATCACCAAGGTTATTTAAACTTGTTAAACCTAGATCAGTATAATCGTCATCAGTTACTGTGTAACTATCAAATTTAATTGGACTGTTTAATTTGTAAGTGATTGTTGCAGAAGAAGCTTTCTTAATAGAGCCGTCTGCGTTCCAAATAACACCTAAAACTGGATATTCGTCTGATAAAAAACCAGGTAACATTGTTTTTGCATCGTCTATTGAACTAAAATTCTTGGGACTGAGATCTAAATCATCATAATCGTCATCAGATAAAGTTCGAATTACATTTCCGAAAATGCCATCAGTTTTTAGTGTATCTAAATCACTGTAAATATCTTCTAATGGATCACAAGAAGTGAATACCATTGAAAAAATTGTTAATAATAAAAGTATTTTTTTCATGATTGTGTGTGTGTATTTTTTTAAAAGTTAACCGTTAACCCTAAACTAAATGTTCTTCCAGCTCCATAGAATACATCAGCATCTGCAGCTGAGTGACTTGAGGCATCAAAAGCATCAGAAACGTATTCAACATTAAATATATTATTCATATTCCCTCTTAAGGTAGCATCAAAATCTCCAATACTAAATCCATGATTAACTCCTAAATCAAATAAATGATATGAAGGTAACTTCCATGTGTTTTGTCTGTCTGTTGTTCCTTGACTAAAATCAACTCGAGCATAAATATCGCCCGCGTAATTATAGTCCAAAGATATTGAAGTTTTATCTAAAACCTTATAGTTAGTTCCTAAGGCCCAAGTAGTTTGAGCAGCATCATTAACTTTTAAATCTGTTGCTAAAACTTCTATTGTAGTATTTAAAGTTCCGTCATCATTAAAAACATCAGCTACTACATCACTTTTCCATTTCCAATCTCCCAAAGAAACCATTCCGTTTACTCTTAATTTATCAGATAATTTGTAGACGAAATCAAGCTCTATTCCTTGATGTAAAGCGTCTAATCCAGTAATATTAGTATTTAAGAATTCTCCTGGGTTATCACGATCTCTTACACTAGGAGAAATAGATTTATCTAACCAAGAGGTTCTATAAACATTTACATTTGCATTAAATTTCTCGCTTCGGTATCCATATCCAATTTCAGCACTAAAAATCTTTTCATTTGCAGCGTCCTCGTTAAAATCGATAGATTCTTTATTTACAAAAACTCCTCCAGTTAAGAACGGTGCTCTAGAAAAATACCCCACGTTAGCAAAAACATTGTTAGTATCATCTAAATTATAATTTGCTCCTCCTTTTGTACCAAAACCTACAAAATTAACGTTATCTGAAACTCTACCATTTATATTAGTAGAATCGTCTAAGAAGCTAGATCTACCATATCTTGTATTAGAAATATTTGTAGATAAGAAAACAGATAATTCTTCTTTAGAATATTCTAACTGAGTAAAAAGACCGTATCTTAAAACTCTACCTTCATAGTCTCTATTTAAACGATCACCAACTTTTAAGGCTTCGTTAAAATTATTATCATTTCTATTTGGGTTTTGGAAAAACTCACCTCCTAATAAATCTGTCACCTCGTAATAATGAATACCTTTGTAGTATCTACCATCTAAACCTGCAGTTAGTTTCAAATTGTCTGATAAATCAGTTTTAAGTGTAGATAAAACTCCGTACCATTCGTGATCATTATTAGACGCTAAAAACACATTTGAAGAACCTAATGCACCTCTATCTTTGTTTTCTTGGATAATTCTATCAAAATCAATTGGTTGATCTGCACCTCCTAATCTATACTCAGCTTTTCCTATGTTAAGTTCTCCATCGGCAGAATTGTCCAATCTTCTACCTCCTCCAGAACCATAAGAAACATAAGCAACTGTTGTTAAGTATGTTCTGTCTGAAATTACCCAATCGTGGTTAAGAGACACCTGAGGTTTGTGATAAAAGTTAAAAGAAGAATTTTCAACTTGTCCATTTCTGTAACCCCAATCCAAGTTAAACCTCTGACCACCTTGCTCTGTAGCTCTATTACCTGCAATTGTGGTTCTATTAAAACGTTGTCCGTGCGTTTGTTTTGCACCAATTACGTTGAAAGATAATTTATGATTATCGTTTATAATTTTAGAAACATTTAAGAAATAATTTACTCCGCTAAACTGAAGTCCATCAACATAACCATCTCCAGAAATTTTAGCAGCAGAAGCAGTAACTGCAAGACCATTATCCATTAAACCAGTAGACAACGTCATACCATATTTTTGATATCCGTTATTTCCGGTAGACATTTTTACATTACCTCCTTGCTCTGCATCTGAAGATTTAGAAATTATGTTGATTGTTCCTCCTATAGAAGGTACTGCAACTTTAGATGCTCCTAAACCTCTTTGCACTTGCATTGCAGATGTAACATCAGATAAACCTGCCCAGTTAGACCAATACACAGCTCCGTTTTCCATATCATTAACAGGAACTCCATTAATCATAACCGCAACGTTTGCAGAACTAAATCCACGTAAGTTAATTCTTGAGTCTCCATAACCACCACCTGCTTTAGTAGCGTATACACCTGGAGTAGATTTTAAAATCTCAGGAAATTCTTGGGTACCTAATTTTGCTTCAATATCCGCTGCTTTTACAGTAGAAACCGCAACAGGAGTTTTTCTATCAATAGCAAATGAAGTAGCAGTAATTACAATTTCATCTAAAACTGAATCTTCTTCTAACTGAACCGTTCCTATATTGGCTTTCGAAGAAGAAAAACTAACTTCTTTAGATTTGTAACCAATAAAAGATACGACAACTGTTCCAGAAGCAGACTCTGCTTGGAGTGTAAACTTTCCATCAAAATCAGTTGATGTACCGTTTGTTGTACCTTTTACAACAACACTAGCTCCTGGTAAAGATTGATTTGTCTCATCGACAACAATACCAGTAATCTTAGTTTGTCCTAAAACAGTAGCAGATATAAAAAACACCACTACAAATAATAAGTTTTTAAAATTTCTCATTGTATAATTTTATGTTATTAAATATTCTGCAAAAATCCCCATTTTACAGCTTCCTAAAGTTAACCCAATGTTAAGAATTAACAAAACATTAAGAACTCAAATCTAAGAAAAAAGACATCTAAATCCTAATAATCAATAAATTAAATAACAATCGAATTATTAACAAATAATAAACATAGCATCAAATATTTGAATTGTGGATTTACAGTCTCCTAAAAAACTATTTATTCAATATTTTTTTTGCTAGTTCTTTTCCTAATTCCACACCAAACTGATCATAGCTATAAATATTCCACAATATTCCTTGGGTATAGATTTTATGTTCATAAAGTGCAATTAACTTACCTAAAGAGCGAGGTGTTAATTTATCAAAAAGAATTGCATTACTTGGCCGATTTCCTTCAAAAACTTTAAAAGGTAAAAGGGATTCAATTTTATCTTCATTACCAGAAAACTTTAACTCTAAATGAACTTCTTCTTTTGTTTTACCAAAAGCTAATGCATCCATTTGACCATAATAGTTTGCCATTAATTTGTTGTGATGATCTGTTAAACCGTGCAGTGATTCTTTATAACCAATAAAATCCGCAGGAATCAATTTGGTTCCTTGGTGTACTAATTGCATAAAAGCATGTTGCATATTTGTACCTGTACTTCCCCAAACAATTGTTCCTGTTTGATAATCTATTTTATCACCATTTCTATCTACACCTTTACCATTGCTTTCCATAATAGCTTGTTGCAAATAATCTGGAAGTTTCTTTAAATACTGAGAATAAGGTAAAACAGCTTCTGTTTCTGCGCCGTAAAAGTTATTATACCAAATACTTATCAATGCTAAAATTACAGGAATATTTTTATCAAATTCTTCGTTTTTATAGTGAAGATCCATCTCTTCTGCTCCTTCTAATAATGCTTTGTAATTATCATAGCCAACAGATAAACTGATAGACAAACCCACTGCAGACCAAAGAGAAAAACGGCCTCCTACCCAGTTCCACATTGGAAAAACGTTTTTCTTATCGATGCCAAAGTTATCCACCGCTTCTAAGTTTGTTGAAACCGCGACAAAATGTTTAGGAATATCAAAAATAGTCGCTGATTTTAAAAACCAGTTTTTGATCGTTTCAGAATTGGTAATAGTTTCTTGTGTTGTAAAGGTTTTTGATACAATTACAAACAACGTAGTTTCGGGGTTTAACGTTTTTATAATTTCTGATACGTGATCACCATCAACATTAGAAACAAAATGAGTATTTAATTGATTTTTATAATGTTTTAAAGATTCTACAACCATATCTGGCCCTAAATCTGAACCTCCGATACCTATATTTACAATATCAGTAATAGATTTACCCGTATACCCTTTCCACTTCCCAGAGATGACTTTGTTAGAAAAACTTTTAATTTTTCTTAATGCAGCTTGAATTTGAGGTTTAATATTTTTCCCTTCAACCAAAATTGGCTCTTCAGACGAACTTCTTAAAGCTGTGTGTAAAACTTCTCTACCTTCTGTTACATTTATAATTTCACCAGAATACTGCTTTTCAATAGCGTCTTTTAAATCTACTTCTTTTGCTAAGTCTACTAATAATTGAATGGTTTCTTTTGTAATTCTATTCTTAGAAAAGTCTACTGATAAATCATCAAAATTTAATGAAAAATCTTCTTTTCTATTTACATCTTTTGCTAAATCTTTTATATTGATATTTTGAATATCATTAAAATGATTTGTTAATTCTTTCCAAGCGTTGGTTGCAGTTGGGTTGATATTTTTTAATGCCATCAATATTTATTTTTTAGCTAGATTATTTATAACCTCTGGCTGTTTAACCGGAAGCACTGTATTTTCTAATTGATATTTAATTGGTTTAATAAACTCCAAATATCTTGGTTTTATCTCTTTCTTTAAAGGTTTTGCTGCTGGCAACTTTTGCTTAAAAGGATCTACTTCTCTTCCGTTTTTCCAAAAACGATAGCATACATGAGGTCCTCCTGTATTACCCGTCATTCCTACCCAACCGATTACATCTCCTTGTTTTACGTATTGTCCTTTTTTAACCTTACGGTTTTTCATATGTAAATACTGTGTAGAATAAGTTGCGTTATGCTTTATTTTAACATATTTACCATTACCTCCTCGTCTTGTTGATTCTACCACAACACCACTTGCTGTGGCTAAAATTTCGGTTCCAACGTTTGCAGCAAAATCTGTACCTCTGTGTGGTTTAATTCTGTTGCCGTAATAAGCGATTCTTCTTCTTAAGTTATACCTCGACGAAATTCTGTACCTAAATTTTATTGGTGATTTTAAGAACTGACTGCGAAGCATATTTCCTTGATCATCGTAATATTCTGGAATTCCTTGAATAGAATCTGCTATAAACCTAAAGGCAAATAAGTCTCTTCCTTTGTGTTTAAAAACAGCTGATTTTATCTCTCCATAACCTGCATAAATAGTATCTTCTATAAATCTTTCTTCGAATGTAAGTTTGAAAGAATCTCCTTTCTGAAGTTTAAAAAAGTCTAAAGTCCATGCATAAATATCCGCAACCTCATTCGTTACACCTGCATTAACACCTAAGCTATCCATAGTTACAGAAAAACTAGAGTTAATAGAACCTCCAACTGTTTTAAGAATCTTTTTTACTGGCTTTTCATAACGTTTAGCGGTAATTAAAGAATCTTTAAAATCGATAATTGTAGCATTAATTTTATTATGGTTATAAATAAAAACTTGTGCTTTTTCTGTAGAGTCTTTACTTGCTAGAATCGTGTAAGGTTTTCCTGCTCTAACCCTCCTCACATCAAATATTTCTTTAATCGACACAGCGATCTTATTTATTTTAGGATAAAAGACGTGATGTCTATCTAAAATAGCCCCAAAACTCTCCCCGTTTTTAATTGTGTCTCGTATAACTAGAAAGTCGTCTAACTTATACCCAAATTGGTATACGGGTTTTAACTTTACTTTTTTAATAGATGAAATTGATTTTTCTGACTGTTTTTTACAAGACAAGAATGCAGTTATTAAAACAAAAAAGAAGATTATTTTTTTCAAAAAATATGTACTATTGAATGTGGTTTTCAAAAATACAAATAAAAAAGTTTTTTAAGTCTCTAATCTTAATGAAGTTCCTAAATCGGTTTCGCTAAAAATTTATTACTTTTTAATAAAAGGATTTGCCAAACCTTTGTATTGCTCTAAATCAGCTCTAAGAGAACCAACAGCTAAATCTGCTTTCATTTTAATTGGTATTTTGTTTGCATCATCCGTAATCCATAAAGTAACACTTTCTTGTGCTTTAAATATTCTACCTGATTGAACCAAAGGTCTAAAAATCATGGTATTTATTTTTCCAAATTTAGTTTTTAGAAGTTCCCTCCCTAAAAACCTCAATTTAAAAGGGTATACTTGAGAATCCATAAACATATCAATCGCAATTTCTTCTCCTTTTTTCATACTTTTAACATCTCTACCTCTTAAATAATAAAAAGAAGAAAGCATGTCTTGTACATTAAAAAATGCTACTGATGTATCTTTTTGCAAAGTAAAGTCTTGTGTGTAAGCTCTATTGGAAACATGATTAAATGAAGTTATTCTATGTTTTTTATAACCGCCTTCATTAATTTTTCTCTTAAAAAGGTAAGGTTTAATGGTGTCTTTATCAAAGTAAGATTCATATTTATCGTCTACCTCAAAGAACCATTTTATCATTCCAGATGTCCAACCTGATCCCTTTGTGTGAAACACTTTTTTACCATTTAACTCTTTTTCATCAACCTCTAAAATGGCTGTTCCGGCTCTTAAAAAACCACTATAGCTCATTTTATAACGCAGCCGTTCACCACTTTTAAAAGCTTTTGATTTTTCTTGACTACTTAGAGCTGCACAGAAAAAAAACGTAAAAAATAATAGGATATACTTTTTCATAGAAACCAAACTTATAAAAAAGTAATGACAATTACTGTTCCAAAAAAGAAAAAAACAACCTCTTCATGATCATGTAGCATCTTTTTAGGAAAACTTTACAAGTTCTATTTCACTAAATAAATTAAATTAAAAGAATAATTCAGGATGCAACACCCACAAAATTTTATGAAATATGCTAATTTAAAAAGTACCCCAGTTCTTTAATTCTTCTTCACTCCATAAATATGGGAAAAAAATTCTTCGCTGAAATTTTGGATGCATGTATTTACGCCAACTACTGCCGCCTGTTGCTTCTAAATCTTTGTCTTTTCCTCCTAAATATTTATCAGCGGCGTTGTAATGAGCCATTACCCATTTCACATTAACGATATAATCATAATTTCGCATTGCTTCGATTAACTCTTGGTTTAACTGCACATCTTTGGGTAATTGTTTGAATTTTTTAGACAAGTTAATCTCATTATATTCCTGCATAGAATCAATAAAACCTGCTTTATATTTCTTCTCAAAAAGCTTTAATAAAGTAGATTTCTTGCCTGTTGCGTGATTTTTCCCTGCTGCTTGCCAATACAAATGCTCGTATGCATGGTTAAATGATGAATTTGTATCTATCGCTTCCCTATGACGAGCATCAATTAGATTAATCAATTCTGTTGATGCAAATTCAATTTTACGATATTGAGCAGATTGAAAACCACTTGCAGGAGTTAGTGTATTTCTAAATTTTAGATATTGATCAGGCTCCATTCCGTCTGCCATCACATCAAAAGAATTACAGAGCATATCGAAATATCTACTAATTCTTCCCAAATGCATCAAAAACTTATCTGCAGTGATTTCAGATACCTTTGCAATTTGATCTATTTCCCACAAAATCATTTTAAACAGCAACTCATTTACCTGATGGTACATAATAAAAACCATTTCATCTGGCTGTGTTGTTCTAGATGATTGTAAACTAAGTAAAGTATCTGTTTGTATATAATCCCAATAGGTAATAGGTGTACTCCATAGTAAACCCTCTAACATAGAATCCACAGGAACTCCTAATTTATCGTACTTTTCTTCTATTGCTTTTAAAATTTCGTCTCTTTCCATTACTTTTTTGATGTGTAAAAGAATCAAGCGGCAAGATAGTTAAAATCTTGCTCCTTGATTCTTGTAAATATCATAATTTGATTATGAAATAACTATTTACGTTCCAATGCCATCAAAACTACAAAGTTCCTCTTTTAGCTTGCTCTCGTTCTATAGATTCAAACAATGCCTTAAAGTTTCCTGCTCCAAAACCTTTTGCTCCCATTCTTTGAATAATTTCAAAAAACAGCGTCGGCCTGTCTTCTACTGGCTTTGTGAAAATCTGCAATAAATATCCCTCTTCGTCAGCATCAATCATAATACCTAACGCTTTTAAGTTTTCGATATCTTCTCTTAATTCATGACTATATTCCTCTAATCTTCCCGGAACCGCTTTATAATATTCTTCTGGAGGTGTTGATAAAAATTCTACACCACTATAACGTAATTGAGTTACTGTAGCAATAATATCATCAGTTGCCACCGCAATGTGCTGTACTCCTGCGCCTTCATAAAAATCTAAATATTCTTCTATTTGAGATCGTTTTTTCCCTTCTGCTGGCTCATTTATCGGAAACTTTATTCGTCCGTTTCCATTAGACATCACCTTACTCATTAAAGCCGAATATTCTGTATGAATTTGTTTGTCATCAAAAGATAGAAAATTCTCAAAACCCATCACATCTTCATACCATTTTACCCAAATATCCATTTGATTCCACCCAACATTGCCCACCATGTGATCTATATATTTTAAACCTGCAATTGGTGGATTGTAATCTGACTCCCACTTTTTAAAACCTGGTAAAAATGCTCCGTTATAGTTTTTACGTTCTACAAATAGATGCACTGTTTCTCCATAGGTATAAATTCCTGCTCTTATAACTTCTCCATGTTCATCGGTTTCAACAGTAGGTTCCATATAAGATTTTGCACCTCTTGATGTTGTTTCTTTATAGGCTTTTCTTGCATCTTCTACCCAAAGAGCGACTACTTTTACACCATCGCCATGTTTTACAATATGATCGTTTATTGGTGATTTACTGTTTAATGGTGTTGTTAAAACTAATTTGATTTTATCTTGAGTAAGCACATAACTCACAACATCTTTAGAACCGGTTTCTAGTCCTTTATAAGCATAGGATTGAAAACCAAATGCTGTTTTGTAAAAGTGTGCTGCTTGTTTTGCATTACCAACGTAAAACTCTAAATAATCTGTACCTAACAATGGAAGGAAATCTTGAGCTCCTTCAAATATTTTTTCTAAACCGTAGTTTACTGATTTTATTTCTTTTGACATCTTGAGATGATTTTAGTATTTTATGAATGCTATTTGTTTACAAACTAGTTTCGCCTGAATTTAAGTGACATTCTTTTTATTTTTTTATACTCATAACAGAATAGAAAATCCCGTTATGTTCTGTTTTTTTTTATTTTAGAAAGAGTAAGGCGAACATTACTCTAACCACGATTTATAATATTTTTCATCTGCAATTTTCATGGCTTCTTCTGTAACCTGCAACGGTTTAAAAGTATCTACCATAACTGCTAACTCCTCCGTTTTTGTTTTTCCAATACTTTTTTCTGTTGTTCCTGGATGCGGACCATGAGGGATTCCTGCGGGATGCAAAGAAATATGACCTTGATCAATATCGTTTCTACTCATAAAATCGCCATCTACATAATACAAAACTTCGTCTGAATCTATATTGCTGTGATTATAAGGTGCAGGAATTGAGTTTGGATGATAATCGTATAAACGAGGCACGAAACTGCAAATTACAAATGCATTTGTTTCAAAAGTTTGATGCACCGGTGGTGGCTGATGAATTCTCCCTGTGATGGGCTCGAAATCGTGAATTGAAAATGCATATGGAAAATTATAACCGTCGTAACCAACCACATCAAAAGGATGTGAAGCATAAATCATTTCTATAATTTCACCTTGCTTTTTTACTTTAATTAAAAAATCTCCGAGCTCGTTATGTGTTTCTAATTCTTCTGGTCGTCGCAAATCGCGTTCGCAAAATGGTGAATGCTCTAATAATTGACCAAAATAGTTTCTGTATCTTTTTGGTGTGTAAACCGGCGAATAGGATTCAACAATAAAAAGTCTGTTGTTTTCATCATCAAAATCTAGTTTATAAATAATTCCACGTGGAATTACTAAATAATCACCGTATTTAAAATCTAAATTTCCGAGATGTGTTCTTAATTTTCCAGTACCTTTATGAATGAAAATTACCTCATCTGCGTCCGTATTTTTATAGAAATAATCTGAAGTAGATTTTTGTGGCGCTGAAAGAATAATATTACAATCAGAATTTGTTAAAACGATTTTTCTACTTTCTAAATAGTCGTTTTCTGGAGGAACTTGAAATCCTCTAAATCTGTAAGATTGAATATTATTTGCCTTCGCAATTTTTGGTTTTACAGAATATTGCTTTCTAATTTCTTTGACCATAGTAGGTCTATACTCGTGATAGGAATTGGTGGACATTCCATCGAAACCAATTGTACCGAACAATTGCTCGTAATACAAACTACCATCTGCTTTTCTGAACTGTGTGTGTCTTTTAGGTGGAATATTCCCTAATTTATGATAAAAAGGCATGTTTTCTTGTGTATAAATAGATTCGTGAATACTGGTAACAACACAAAAGTTGTTACATGTTATAACTAATTATGACATGAATACCTTATTCAGGATTTCTTTTTATTAAGAATTTTAATAATATAAGAAGATCTAACCAGCTCATTTTTTGACTGTTTTAGTTGCAATACAAACAAATATACAGAATATTCATTTGAAACTTAGCATATTGTTGGAGGTTTAAAGAGTCTAATGAATTGCAGAGCAAAGGTTATTTTTACAGATTAGCTATTTGTGAAAACAATCAAATAGAGCTATCACAACAAATAATTACAGATTGACTCTATATTTTGAGGTAAATTTTATTTAAAGTTCAAAAAAAAATCTAAAGCAATTAAGCTTTAGATTTTATATTTTACGAGATAAGGCTGTTATTCCTTAGGTAAACGCTCATCAATCATTTTTAATGGCATATCTCCCATTAAATCAAACGTGTCTAAAATTCCTCTAACAGTATCTTCTTCTTCAACTTGTTCTGAAACGAACCATTGTAAAAATACTTCAGATGCAAAATCATCTACACTTCTTGCTTTTTTAAAGCATTTATAAATTGATTGTGTTACTTCAATTTCCTGATCTAGAGAAGCTTCATAAATTTCTCTTAATCCCTCAAAATCATTATTCACAACAGGAATTGCAGGAGAAATAGCTGCACCACCCGCATCATTCACAAATTCGAAAATTTTCATTGCGTGTCCTCTTTCTTCTTCAGACTGTTTGTAAAAAAAAGCCTTGCTATTCAATAATTCGCGCTGGTCACACCAAGATGCCATTGCTAAGTAAGAAGCAGACGCATGCATTTCTAAAGATATCTGATCGTTCAACAAATCCATTACCTCTGTACTAATGGTCATTTGTTTTCTTATGGCTGTCTTCATATTATTCGGTTTTAAGACAAATATACCGATTTTTATGACTGCTTTTAAACCGCTATAAAATTTAAAGAGAATCTAAATAAAAATAGTTCTTATTTAAAAGCTTTGAAAGCAGTATGATAACTCTTCTTTCAAATCTAATAATTTCGGGATTTCTAAAAATAATAAATACTTTTTATCTGCAATAAACAATAGAACATAATTTTCATTTTGAATAATGTGTTCTAGATTTTCTTCAGATGTTAAATTATTAATTTTATGTCTTAATTGAAGTATTTGTGGAAAACTAAGTGTCATTATTTTTTGATCTACCTTTAGTTGATAGTTACAAAAAGTATTCTTTCTAAGTTGAATATTGAACGTTACGTCACTTAAAATTTCCATTATGCAAAGCTAGTTATTATTTATTCTAAATAACAATTATATTTATAAAAGTTTCAAAACAATTTGTGAAACCGATTGAGAACATTTAATAGTTAACTTCATACTAGATTCGTAATTATTTAGTTGATGAACATGGAGCCAGAAAAATACTGAAATTTCATATATACTTATAACGATTAAATAAAACTAAAAAAATGATGAGGTTATCCAAAACTTTGCGGATTTAAAAACACCATTTGTAAACCAAGGTATTTAATCAATCTTTTTTATTACTGCTTTTGGAGCTTCTTTTTTTGTTCCATCAAAACCTTGAACACCGCCAACTGTTGTATACTTCATTACGTACTTTTTATCCGGAAAAATACGTTTGTAAGCGCTTTGACACATTAATGTTGCTTCATGAAAACCACATAAAATTAACTTTAATTTTCCTGGATATGTATTTACATCTCCAATTGCATAAATACCCGGAATATTCGTTTGATAGTCTAACGAGTTGTCTACTTTAATAGCGTTTTTCTCAATTTCTAATCCCCAATTTGCAATAGGACCTAGTTTTGGTGATAAACCAAACAGCGGAATAAAATGGTCTGTTTCAACAGTACATGGTTCTTCTCCTTTTTGAACAACAGAAACACCTACTACTTTATCTGTGCCAACAATTCCCTTTACTTCTGCAGGAGTAATCATTGTAATTTTACCTGCATCTTTTAATTCTTGTACTTTATCTACAGAATCTAGAGCGCCTCTAAATTCATTTCTTCTGTGAATTAAAGTTACAGATGATGCTACATCTGTTAAAAATATAGACCAATCTAAAGCAGAATCTCCACCACCAGAAATAACTACTTTTTTATCTCTATAAAATTCTGGATCTCGAATGATGTATTCTACTCCTTTATCTTCAAAATCTGCAATATTAGGAATCGGAGGTTTTCTTGGTTCAAAAGAACCTAAACCACCAGCAATTGCAACTACTTTTGCATGATGTTCTGTTCCTTTGTTTGTTGTTACAATAAAAGTTCCATCTTCTTGCTTGTCTATTGTTTCTGCACGCTCTCCTAGCGTAAAACCTGGTTCAAATTGTTTAATTTGTTCCATTAGTTTATGTGTTAAATCTCCTGCTAAAATTTCTGGATATGCAGGAATGTCATAAATAGGTTTTTTAGGATAAATTTCTGAACATTGCCCACCAGCTTGCGGCAATGCATCTATTAAATGACAACGCAGTTTTAATAAACCTGCTTCAAAAACAGTAAACAATCCTGTAGGACCTGCACCAATAATTAATATATCTGTTGTAATCATTTTTTTATTTTTTAAGACCTCATAAGATTATATTCTTATGAGGTCTTTTATATATTTTAAATAACACGCTAAACGCAGAGCATCTTTTTTACTTGTTTTAAAAATAAGAGTAATAGTTGCGTAAATTTTAACTCTTTTAGAAAACATCCAAAAATATATTTTTCTGTGCTTACGAAATATTTACGACCTCTAGTATTTGAGGGGCATATTTTTTAATAGTTGCTTCTACTCCATTTTTCAATGTCATTTGATTTACAGAGCAACCTGTACAAGCGCCTTCTAATTGAACATTAACAATATTATCTTCTATAGATAAAAGCTTAATATTACCACCATCACTCATTAAAAACGGACGAATTTCATCTAACGCTTTTTCTACACTATTTAATGTTTCTTCTGCTGTCATAATCTTATTTTTTAACTGTACTACAACCACTCATTGTTGTAATTCTAACAATTTCTGTTGGTGGCAAGTTCGCATTTCTTTTTAATAATTCTGAAACCATCTCTTTAGTAATATCATTAAATGATTTTTCCAAAACGGTTCCTTCTTGCAAAGCCACAGGGTGTCCAACATCTCCAGATTCACGAATACTTTGTACTAATGGAATTTCACCTAAAAATTTAGTTTTTATATCAGCTGCCAAATTTTTTGCTCCATCTTTTCCAAAGATATAATATTTATTGTCTGGCAATTCCTCTGGCGTAAAATAGGCCATATTTTCTATGATTCCTAATACAGGAACGTTAATGTTTTCTTGTTGAAACATAGCGACACCTTTTTTAGCATCTGCTAATGCTATATTTTGTGGTGTACTTACTACAACGGCGCCGTTAATTGGTAATGCCTGCACGATAGATAAGTGAACATCTCCTGTTCCTGGAGGTAAATCAATCAATAAAAAATCTAATTCTCCCCAATCTGCATCAAATATTAATTGATTTAAGGCTTTTGATGCCATTGGTCCACGCCAAATTACTGCTTGATCTGGATTTGTAAAAAAACCTAAAGACAATAATTTAACTCCGTAATTTTCTACAGGCTGCATTTTAGAACGACCTTCGACTTGAACAGAAAGTGGTTTTGCTTTTTCTACATCAAACATAATATGTTGCGATGGCCCGTAAACATCTGCATCTAAAACCCCTACATTAAACCCCATCTTAGCTAAAGTAATTGCTGTATTTGAGGTAATTGTAGATTTCCCCACGCCTCCTTTTCCTGATGCAATTGCAATAATGTTTTTAATATTAGGAATTTCTTTTCCTCTTATTTGATTCGGATTTTCTTTTACTGCAGGTTTTTCTACTTTTAAATTGATTTTTACATCAATATTTTCATCAACATTCGTTTTAATTGCATTAATAATCTCTGATTCAATTTTCTTTTTCGCCTGCAAAGTAGGGTTGCTAATTGTAACATCTACCATCACTTCGTTGCCAAAAGTAACAACATTTGTAATGTTCTTATTTTCAATTAAACTCTTACCCTCTCCTGGAGCTGTAATCGTTTCTAATGCTTTGTATATATCTTGTTTTTTAAAACTCATTGTAGAGACTTTAATTATCATTCATTCTGAATGACAAAGATACTTTTAAAAAAACTTTTAAGGAAGTAAAGAAGGAATTACTACCACTAAAAAAAAGTTAATAATTGAAAAGTATTCGTGTTTTCATATAAATCAAGGAAAAAAAGAATTATTAATATCTTTCTATAAGAGAATACATTAAGGCTAAAACATAATGATTCAAAAGGTAAGAGTTAAAACTCACAGTAAGATTAACGGAATAATTAATCACTTCAAATTAGGTAACTCATCCATAGGATTCCAAAATACTTTTTCGAGATCTTGTATTTGAGAATCAACAACAATAATCCCTTCATTTTCGAGCAATTGTTGCATTAAATTAGTGCCATCGAAATGATGTTTACCGGTAAGCAAGCCTTTTCTATTGACAACCCTATGTGCCGGAACATCTTCTAAATTATGAGATTTATTCATTGCCCAACCGACCATTCTTGCAGATCTTGCTGCACCTAAAAACGTTGCTATTGCGCCATAGCTTGTAACTCTTCCGTGAGGAATTAAGCGAACTACTTTGTAAACTTTTTCAAAAAAATTATCGGATTCTTTCACGAAGTGAAGATAGGAAATATTCAAATTACGAAAAGAAATTCTAAACCAACGTTTATACCGACCTCAAAGAAATATTTTTACTATCTCCTTCCTTTTTTCAACTAACAAAAAAAATCCCATCAAAATTTGATGGGATTTTTTTAATCATTTTATTTGATCAAAAACGTTAATACTTCAATCTGAATTTTATATACGTAATTGGTTTATCAACTTCTAAATATTGTTTTTCATAAAAAGTTTGTGTTTCTGTAACTTCTTTTGGAGCACCCTCATTTTTATAAACAGTATGATTTGCGTATAACACTTCATGCCCTGCGCCATGCAACAAACCTAATGTGTAACCATGCATGAATTCAGAATCTGTTTTCAGATTCATAATACCCTCTTCATTTAAAATATGATGGTATTTTTTCATGAAACTAGAATTTGTCATTCTATGTTTTGTACGCTGAAACTTTATTTGGGGATCTGGAAAAGTAATCCAGATCTCTGAAACTTCATTTTCTGCAAAAATAAAATCAACCAACTCAATTTGTGTTCTTACAAAAGCAACATTTGGTAAATTTTCTTCAATTGCCGTTTTAGCTCCACGCCAAAAACGTGCGCCCTTTATATCGATTCCAATATAGTTTTTACCAGGATTTTTTTGAGCTAAAGCAATTGTATATTCTCCTTTACCACAACCTAACTCTAAAACAATAGGATTGTTGTTGCCAAAAAAAGAATGCCACTTACCTTGATGAGAAAAACTCGTTACAACTTCTTCTCTTGTCGGTTGAATGACATTTTTAAACGTTTCATTTTCTTTGAAACGTTTCAATTTATTTTTACTTCCCAAAATATAAAATTAAGCTTTATCTTCTGTTCCGTTTTTCTTAAACTGAACACTCTGATTCATCCAGTAAGCAAATAAAACTAAAAGTACTACTAAGAAAAACCAATTTACAGTATTGGCAGACCACCAATCGAAATCTCCCTTTCTAAACCAATTAAATGGTATGAATAATAAATCCGTAAATAAACTACCAATCCATCTAAAAATATTGCTTGCTATCATAACTTAATTATCTTTACACTGCAAAAATAACAAAAGAAACAATGCTAGCCAATTTTTTAGAGAAATCTAAACCAATCAATTTCATCATCTATTTAGGGCTATTCTTTTGTTTCTTTTTTATTGCTGCCACTTTAAATATTTCTGGAGAAGAATTAACACCTTACGATGTCTTTGCGGGTGTTTCCTATTTTTTCCTTTTTCTTTTTATTTTCTTTTTTTATCGCTTTTTAGTTTCAAAAAATAAACTTACTTCTGGCAACTCTTACTCTTTTTTCCTTTTTACCCTTGCTCTAATCGTTTTTATTTCTAAGTTATTTGATTTTAAATTGCTAACCCTACTTTTAATATACCTTTTTTTCTTGAGAAAAATATACAGTTTAAGTTCTCCCAAAAAAGTAATTCAAAAATTATTCGATAGTGGACTTTGGTTAGGAATTCTATTTATTCTAGAACCTTTTTCATTGCTGTTTTCTATTTTAATATTTACAGCGATATTATTGCATCAAAAAATAACAATTCATACGCTAATAACCCCTGTGATAGGTTTTGCCTCACCTTTAATTAGTTATTTTGCTTACTTATTCTGGACTAATACAAGTAAAGAGTTTACACAACTATTTTATTTTGATGTCATAAATAACACCTCCATTTACGCTAAGGATTATACTATTTGGGTTTTCGGAGTACTCTTTTTTCTAACTACTTTTTCTATATTTTTAAAATCTCCAAAAGTATTATCTGTAAACAATTCTTTTAAGAAAAATTGGATACTTTTAATAATCAACTTAATTCTTACAACTATTTTTGCTTTAACAATTAACGAAGAGAATGGTTCTGAAATCATCTTTTTATTAGCACCATCGTCCATAATTATTGCAAATGGGTTTGAAGTTATTCAAAAAAAGGTGTTAAAAAATATTCTATTTGGATTGCTACTAATTGGAACTATTGTAACTTTTTTTCTTGCTACAATTTAGCGCCAAAAGCCAAATCGCCAGCATCTCCCAAACCAGGAACAATGTATCCTTTATTATCTAGTGTAGCATCTATTGCGGCGATCCATAAATGTGTGTTTTCAGGAAATTTATCTTTTATAAATTCAATACCTTCCATAGAACCAATAACAGCTAAAATATGAATCTCTTTTGCAACTCCTTGTTTTTTTATTGCCTCATAAACAGAAACCAACGATTGTCCGGTTGCCAGCATCGGATCTGCCAATAGTAGTGTTTTATTTTCTATGGATGGTGATGCAAAATACTCTACAATAATTTCGAACGTTGCATCATTATTTGGGTGATGTCTGTACGCCGAAATAAAAGCACTTTCTGCATCATCAAAATAATTTAATAAGCCTTGGTGCAAGGGCAAACCAGCTCTTAATATTGAGCACAAAACAACATCTTTATTTGGTAGTTTTTCTTCCTTATTACCCAGAGGAGTATTCACAGAAACATTAAAATATGATAACTCTTTACTCAACTCGTAACCAAGAACTTCCCCTATTCTTTCAATATTTCGTCTAAATCTAAGTGAATCTTTTTGAACGTTTACATCTCTAATTTCAGAAATGAATTTATTAAGAATTGAGTTTTTTTCTTGTAAGTGATGAATGATCATTTTTTTAAATTATATCCACAAATGTAAAGAAATTGTTTAACGTTTGTATGAAGACAGTAACTAAATTAAGAAAAACGAAATTCGCTATAAACAACCCCTTTCTTTAGAACAAACCTCAATGAAATAAGCAAATTTTAAAACAACCAAGTTTAAAACAGAACAATATTTACTTGAAGCTCTTCTTTTGTGCAATAGATTTAAAATTTATCATCAAATTTGCACTTTATTTTATAATTTTTTTATGAAGCAAAGAACATTAGCACTAATTGCTGTTTCTATAGCCACCGTAATTTACGGTATTACTTATACAATTGCTAAAGAAGTAATGCCTGTTTATGTAAAACCTTTTGGTTTTATATTAATACGAATCATAGGATCAACTGCTATTTTTTGGATGCTTAGTTTATTTATCAAACATCAGAAAATAGACAAATCTGATTACAAAAAAATACTAATCGCTTCCTTTTTTGGTGTTGGTTTAAACATGCTTACCTTTTTTAAAGGATTAAGCTTAACAACACCAATAAGCGCCTCTGTTATGATGGTAACTTCACCAATTATGGTATTAATTTTTTCTAGTATTTTAATTAAAAAAGCTATTGGTAAACAAAAAGTTTTAGGCATTCTTATAGGTTTAATAGGAGCCATTATATTAATCACATATGGCAACGCACAAGACATTGGAGCAACTAATAGTAACTGGGGTAATTTTTTAGTTTTTATAAACGCGGCTTCATATGGGTTATATTTGGTAATCTCTAAAAGTTTGATTGAAAAATACCATCCAATTACCCTTGTAAAGTGGTTGTATTTATTCGGATTATTTTTTACGATTCCTTTTGGTTATAATGAATTAAGAGAAGTTACATGGCAAGAAATACCAACAACTATTTATTGGAGTATTGGTTTTGTGGTTATCTTTACTTCTTGCGTTACCTATCTTTTCAATTTGTATGGTTTATCTAAATTAAAACCAACAACTGTAAGTGTTTTTATTTATTTGCAACCTGTAATTGCAACAATTTACGCACTAATTGTTGGTAGTGACTCTTTACACTTTGTAAAGATAGTAGCAACATTACTCATCTTTTCGGGTGTATATTTAGTAACCAAACAAATAGATAGTTCTGTTAAATAAAAACTATATTTGTCCTTCATTTAAAACGTTGATTTTATGATTCAATCTATGACTGGTTATGGTAAATCTGTATTACAATTACCTACAAAAAAAGTTACTATAGAAATTAAATCCTTAAACAGTAAAAACCTCGATTTAAACGTTAGAATTCCTTCTTACTATAAGGAGAAAGAGTTAGCCGTGCGTAAAAAATTAGCAAGTGCTTTAGTTCGTGGTAAAGTAGATTTTTCAATTTTTGTAGAAATGACTGCTGATGAAACTTCTACAACTATTAATCACGGAGTTGTAAAAGAATATATGCAACAACTTAGAAGTGTCGTTCAAACAGAATCTTCTAATGATGTTGAATTGCTAAAAATGGCTGTAAGAATGCCTGATGCATTAAAAACAGAACGAGAGGAACTTGATGAAAACGAGTGGAATCTTATCAACGAAAATATTGACATTGCTATTAAAGATATTGTACAGTATCGAATCGATGAAGCTACTTCTTTAGAAATAGATTTTAAAGAACGAATTGCAAATATTAAAACCTATTTAGAAGAAGTAAAAGCTTTAGACGGTGATAGAGTAGAAAACGTAAAAACACGCTTACAAAAGGCTATTGATGATTTAAAAGTAGCTACTGATGAAAATCGTTTTGAACAAGAACTTATTTATTACTTAGAAAAATTAGATATTAACGAAGAAAAAGTTCGTTTAGCAAATCATCTCGATTATTTTTTACAAACATTAAGCTCAGAAAACTCTAATGGTAAAAAATTAGGATTTATTGTTCAAGAAATGGGCCGAGAAATAAATACAACGGGTTCTAAAGCCAATTTTGCACCTATGCAAAAAGCAGTAATTCAAATGAAAAACGAGTTAGAACAAATTAAAGAACAAATTTTAAACGTTCTTTAACAAAAAGAAAGCAAGCTGAACTTCTTTTCAGCCTCTCAATATTAGTAAACAAGATTCTGAAAAAAATTCAGAATGACAAAAATTAGAGAATTCATGTCAGATTTTAAAGGAAAATTATTTGTCTTTTCTGCTCCTTCCGGCTCAGGTAAAACAACCATTGTACGCCACTTATTACAACAAGAAAGGTTTAATTTAGAGTTTTCTATTTCTGCAACTTCTAGAGAACCTAGAGGAGAAGAAAAAGAAGGAGAAGATTATTACTTTATCAATTTAAGAGAATTTAAAGATAAAATTAAATCTGATAAATTTTTAGAATGGGAAGAGGTTTATAGAGATAACTTTTACGGAACTTTAAAAAGTGAAATTGAAAGAATTTGGGCATTAAAAAAACATGTTATTTTTGATATTGATGTTGTTGGTGGATTGCGAATTAAGCATAAATTTCCGGAAGAAACTTTAGCTGTTTTTGTAAAACCACCAAGTGTAGATGAGCTAAAGATTCGATTAAAAAAGCGCTCTACAGAAAGTGAAGATAAAATAAATATGCGCATCGCAAAAGCCTCTGTAGAATTAGCAACTGCACCACAATTTGATAAAATTATTAAAAACTATATTTTAGAAGATGCTTTAAAAGAAGCAGAAAACTTAATCAGTGATTTTTTAGAATTAGATAAGGTATAAGATGAAGATCGGTTTATATTTTGGCACCTTTAACCCTATTCATATTGGCCATTTAATTATTGCCAATCATATGGTTGAACACTCAGACTTAGATGAAGTTTGGATGGTCGTAACACCTCATAATCCATTTAAAAAGAAAAACTCTTTACTCGATAATAATCATCGATTTGAATTGGTTTACAGAGCAACAGAAAACTACCCTAAAATAAAGCCTTCTAACATTGAGTTTAAATTACCGCAACCCAATTACACGGTTTATACATTAGCACAAATTACTGAGGCATACCCAAACAAAGAGTTTTGTTTGATTATGGGAGAAGACAATTTAAAAAGTTTACATAAATGGAAAAATTATGAAACTATTTTAGAACATCATCACATTTATGTTTACCCAAGAATTTCTGAAGGAAAAACAGAAACACAGTTTGATAAACATCCTAAAATTCATAAAATAGCTGCACCTATTGTACAAATTTCTTCTACTATGATTAGAAACGCAATTAAAGACAAAAAAAACGTAGCGCCACTTTTAACCCAAGAAGTATGGGAATACATAGATGAAATGAATTTTTATAAAAAATAATTTTATTATTATTACGTTAACAAACTTAATAAGCCTTGCGAAGGTTTCATTGTATATTTGTTATCGATAAAACAAATTTTTGTGAGCACTAAAGATAAAAAGAAAGGGAAATTCAAAAAAAAACTAACCGCTAAATACAGGTTAGTTGTTTTAAATGAAGACACTTTTGAAGAACGCTTTTCATTAAAACTATCAAGATTAAATGTATTTGTTTTAAGTGGTGTTCTTTCTATTTTAATAATTGCAGGTACAATTGTTTTAATCGCATTTACACCTATAAAAGAATACATTCCGGGATACTCTTCCTCAAAATTAAAATCTAATGCGGTTAAAGCCACATTAGAAGTAGACTCTCTTAAAACAAGGTTAGCCTTTTTAGAAAATTATACAAGAGCACTAAAACCTGTTTTAACAGGTGAAATAGAAGCGGAAAGTATCGATTCTGTTTTAACGAAAGCAAAGCGTCGATTAATTGAAAAAAGTGAATTATATGCGACAAAAGAAGATTCTTTATTTAGAGAAAAAATAGAAAGTGAAACTCGTTTTTCTTTACAAAAAAATGCTAGAAGTAATGTGAAAATTGTCTTTTTCGCTCCTTTAAACGGAATTATTTCTCAAAATTTTGACGCTACCTCTAAACACTTTGCAGTAGACATTACCGCTGAGATTGGTGCGCCCATAAAGGCAGCTGCAGATGGCACTGTTATTTTTTCTGGTTGGACGATTGAAACGGGGTATGTTATCATTATAAAACATGCCAAAGAATATATTTCTACCTACAAACACAATGGTAATTTATTGAGAGAACAAGGCGATTTTGTAAAGTCTGGTGAAGTAATTGCCACTTTAGGTTCTACAGGAGAATTAACTACAGGACCTCATTTACATTTTGAACTTTGGAACGGCGGTTATGCCGTAAATCCAACAAATTTTATAGATTTTAAATAATGAGTCTCAAATCTACTTTTGCTATTCCATTTGCTAAAATAGCCACTAAAAAAGTTTACAAATGGGCTAATAACCCTCATAAAACACAAGAAAAAGTTTTTAAAAAACTACTCTCTAAAGGTCGTAAAACTGCCTTTGGAAAAGATCATAATTTTGATAAAATATCTAATTATGAAGACTTTAAAAAACAAGTAAAAGTTACCGATTATGAAGGTTTAAGAAAGTATGTAGATAGAGTAGTGGCAGGAGAATCTGATGTTCTTTGGACAGGAAAGCCGCTCTATTTTGCAAAAACATCTGGAACAACTTCTGGCGCAAAATACATACCAATTACCAAAGACTCTATGCCCACGCATATCAAGGCAGCAAAAAATGCAATGCTGTTTTATATCGTTGAAAAAAATGATGCAAGTTTTGTAAACGGAAAAATGATTTTCTTACAAGGAAGTCCTGTTTTACAAGATAAAAACGGAGTAAAATTGGGTAGATTAAGTGGTATTGCAGCGCATTATGTTCCTAATTACTTACTCAAAAATCGTTTGCCATCCTGGAAAACCAATTGCATAGAAGATTGGGATACTAAGGTAAATGCAATTGTAGAAGAAACCGTAAATGAAGATATGTCTGTAATAAGCGGAATTCCTTCTTGGGTGCAAATGTATTTTGAAAAATTAATTGAGAAAACTGGGAAATCAGTTTCAGAACTGTTCCCGAATTTTAACTTCTTTATTTATGGAGGTGTAAATTTTGAACCTTATAAAAATAAGTTCGAAAGTTTAATTGGTAAAAAGATCGATTATATAGAATTGTATCCTGCATCAGAGGGCTTTATTGCATATCAAGACTCACAAACAGAAAAAGGCATGCTATTGCAATTAGATTCAGGGATTTTCTATGAGTTTATTCCTGCGACTGAGTTTTTTGATGAAAATCCAACAAGGATTTCTTTAAGAGATGTGAAAATTGGTGTAAATTATGTCATCATTTTAAACACAACAGCTGGACTTTGGGGATATAATATTGGTGATACTGTAGAATTTACATCAACAAAACCTTATCGAATTAAAGTTACTGGAAGAATTAAACATTTTATATCCGCCTTTGGCGAACACGTTATTGGTAAGGAGGTAGAAAAGGCGTTAAACGATTCTATTCTAGGAACACCAATAAATATTAGTGAGTTTACAGTAGCCCCACAAGTAAACCCAAAAAATGGTTTACCTTATCACGAATGGTTTATAGAGTTTGAAAATGAGCCCGAAAATCTAGACGATTTTGCAGCTAAAATTGACGCTTCAATGCAAACTCAAAACATCTATTATTTAGATTTAATTAAAGGAAAAGTGCTACGCCCTCTAGTCATTAGAAAAGTAAAAAAAGGTGGTTTTCATGAGTATATGAAATCTATTGGCAAATTTGGAGGACAAAATAAAATTCCGCAATTATCTGACAATAGAAAAATTGCTGATGTTTTAGATAGCTTTTTAATTAAGTGATAACAAAACACAAATAATAGCTAGATTTTTTTATTTATAGGATTAGCAATAGGATTAATTATTGTTTACTTTTGCAGCAAATTTAGAAATGTACATTAATGAGCTCAATTAGAATTACTAAGCAATTTACTTTTGAAGCAGGTCATGCTTTATATGGTTATGATGGTAAGTGTAAAAATTTACACGGGCATTCTTATAAATTATTTGTGACCGTAATTGGATCCCCTATCTCCGATCCAAAAAATGTAAAATACGGAATGGTTTTAGATTTTGGCGATTTAAAAAAAATCGTAAATGAAGAAATTGTTGATGTTTTTGATCACGCAACTGTATTCAATAAAAATACACCACATTTAGAATTAGCCAATGAGCTAATTAAAAGAGAACACCACGTTTTACTTACAGATTATCAACCAACAACAGAAATGATGGTAATTGATTTTGCTGATAAGTTAAAAAAACGATTGCCAAAAACCATCAAATTACACTCTATAAAATTACAAGAAACAGATTCGAGCTTTGCAGAATGGTATGCTAGTGATAATTAGCTAATTCTCTAAAAATTAATTATAATATAAAAAAAGCTGTCTATAATACAATTATAGACAGCTTTTTTATTTCTTAAAAATTAGGGAATTATTTTCCATTAAAGGTATTCATGGTATTTGCCAAACCAGCAGTACCAAAAGAAGGAATTATTTTTGCTGAAATTGGTAAACGCTCTATTAACATGCTCGTTTCTTCTTTACTCCATTCTCCAAGCACAAAGTCGGCCTGTCTCCCTTTACTGTAATTACCACCAACTCCAAATCTAAATCGAGCATATTGTTGGGTGTTTAACTTTTCTTGAATATCCTTTAATCCATTATGTCCACCAGCAGAACCTTTCGCTTTTAACCTAATACAACCAAAGTCTATATGTACATCGTCTGTAACGATTAAAATATTTTCTAAAGCTATATTTTCTTTATCCATCCAATATTTCACTGCTTTTCCACTTAAATTCATAAACGTACTTGGCTTTAAAAGAATAAAAGTTCTTCCTTTAAATCGAAATGTAGCCACCTCTCCTAACTTTTCAGTTTCAAAGGTTGCCTTATTTTCTTCTGCAACTTCATCAAGAATTTTAAAACCGATATTATGACGCGTATTTGTATACTTATCGCCAATGTTACCTAAACCAACAATTAAAAACTTTTTCATCAATTCTTCTTTAGTTTCCTCTTTTGTTCTAAATAAATTAGAAAAGAAGTTTCTTAAATTCATTCGCCAAAAATACTAAAATAAAAAAAGCGTTACAGGTCTGTAACGCTTTTTATAAAATATGTTTGCAAAATTTATTCTGCAGCAGCTTCTGTAGCTTCTTCAGTACCTTCTTCTTCGTCTTCTGCAGTTGCATTACGAGAAGTTCTTACCTGAACAACAACAGTATTTTCTGGGTGCATAAATGTATAAGCATCGTTTACTATTGATGATATCAATAATTTACTTCCAATTTTTAATCCTGAAATGTCAGCAGATACAAAATCTGGTAAATTAGCTGGCAAAGCCTTAACTCTTAATTTACGGTTTGTAAAACGTAAAGAACCACCATTTAATACTCCTGGAGAAGTTCCTACTAATCTTACAGGTATGTTCATTGTAATTTCTTTATCATCAAATGTTTGATAAAAATCTACATGAATAATTCTGTCGGTTACTGGGTGAAACTGAATATCTTGTAATATTGCTTCTACCTTTTGACCATCAACATCTAAACTTGCTGTATATACATTTGGAGTAAATACCAAGTTTTTAAACGCTTTTTCTTCTGCTGAAAAGTGTATTGGTGTTTTTCCTCCGTATATAACGCAAGGAACCATACCAGCATTACGTAAGGCTTTAGTTGCTACTTTACCTACGCTTTCTCTTTTTGATCCTTTAATCGAAATTGATTTCATTACTGTTTTTATTAAAATTTACATTAAAAATTGTCCACTAATTGAAGTGTTATCTTGCACTTTATGCATAACATCAGCAAATAATGGCGCGCAAGATACTACTTTTATTTTAGAAGTTGCCTTCTTTAAAGGAATTGTATCTGAAACAATTAATTCTGTTAACCCAGAATTTTCTATTTTCTCATATGCTCCGCCAGAAAGTATTGGATGTGTACAAATTGCACGAACGCTTAAAGCACCTCTTTCCATCATTAAATCTGCTGCATGTGCCAATGTTCCTCCTGTATCAATCATGTCATCAACTAGGATTACATTCTTACCTTTAACATCTCCAATTAGCTCCATGTGTCCTATTACATTTGCTTTTTTACGCTGTTTGTAGCAGATTACAACATCTGAGTGTAAGTGTTTAGAATACGCATACGCTCTTTTAGAACCTCCCATATCTGGAGAAGCAATTGTTAAATTGTCTAATTTTAAGCTTTCTATGTATGGCATAAAAATGGTTGAAGCATATAAATGGTCAACAGGCTTTTCAAAGAAACCTTGAATCTGATCTGCATGCAAATCCATTGTCATAATTCTTGTGGCTCCGGCTGTTTGTAACAAGTTTGCAACTAACTTGGCCCCTATTGCAACTCTAGGCTTATCTTTTCTATCTTGTCTTGCCCACCCAAAATAAGGCATTACTGCTGTAATATGTCTTGCCGATGCTCTTTTTGCTGCATCTAACATCAATAACATTTCCATTAAGTTGTCTGCTGTTGGAAATGTAGAACCTATTAAAAAGACTCTTCTTCCTCTTATAGATTCTTCGAAAGCTGGCTGAAATTCGCCATCACTAAAATGGGTTGTCGTTACTTTTCCTAATTCTGTATTGTACTCTTTGGCTATTTTCTCTGCTAAAACAGTACTTTGTGAGCACGCAAAAAGTTTTGGGGCTAATTGATTTGTAGGCATTTAGTAGTTTTTTTGTTGTGTTGTTGTTGATGAACAAAAGTAGAAATTATTTTTTTAGTTTCGGATTTATTTTTTGACTTTAAAATAAAATAATTTAATACATTTGTACTCTTGTTTACTACTTGCTCAAGTGGCGGAATTGGTAGACGCGCTGGATTCAAAATCCAGTTCTTTCGGGAGTGTGGGTTCGATTCCCACCTTGAGTACATTAAAAAACCTCAACACCTTTATAATCAAAGTGTTGAGGTTGTTTTTTTTTGCTTTTTAGTCAACATTTAGTCGTCATTGATTTAATATATCAAAACAAGAAATTACTAATATTTATTTAAACTTGTAAGTAATTACATTTTAGATAGATTAATTATTTTGTATATTTAGGAAAAATTGAAATATTATAACTATGACAAAAGAATCGAATTTAGAACAATTATTGACTCCTGATATAGAAAAAGCATTAGAGTTGATTGACAAGCGTTTTTACCTTTTAGAGAATAACACCGCATTAGAACATGAACACGGCGGATATCAAAAATTAAGTAGGCGAGTAACTAATTATTTTAACAGTATAGAACAGAAATAAAAAAGCTATATATACTAGAGATAACAACTTAGTCATAAGTGAATTTATCTTTGTTTGAGAAACAGAACCTTGTCTTTAATTTGACAAGGTTTTTTAATTCAAATTATAGTGGTAAAATAACAACTGTAGCAAATGGTGTAAAATGATGGGTTTCTCTTCATATACCTTTAGAAAATGCCTCTAAATTACTGATTGTATATAATTTCACTTCCCCATGTATTCTCCAATTTTAAAAATTTAATTATTCCTTTTATCAACATTATTTAAATGCTCATTAATTTTAATCGATTCCTCCTGGTATTTCTTGATTTTGGTTATTGCAACTTCTTTTCTAACTTTTTGAAGCAGTTGTAAATTTGTGATCCCAAACAAAATATTTTTTTCTTATCAAATACTTCCTAAAATTAAAAAACTGAAGATTAAACTTGATCTTCAGTTTTTTTATGGTCAATTATTAAAATAAATACATTACATTTGTCGTAATAGTAAACCTAACCAAATGGTTACTTATTATTAAAGGGGACCGCCTTACTAATTAATTTTAGTAAGGCTTTTCTTATTTATGCAATTATGAAATACCTTCTGAAATATAACTACCTTTTACAAGAAAAAACATAGTGTTTTGTTGATCGTTTAATTTATTTAAAGCTATTTAAGAGTATTCAAAGTTCTTTATTATCTATACACAGGTATAGACGAAATAATAGGTCTCAGACTTGAACCGTAAGATTTGTACTATAATATTTCATCTAAATAACTACCTGTTCTAATTAAGCTAACTTTTCGTTAAATATAGAGTATTTGAAAATGTATATTATCAGTAAGTTTGTTTAAAACAACTACTTAATTATTTTAAAATGAAAAAAATATTACTTTTTACTTTATTATCACTTACACTTCATAGTTACGGGCAAACAACTTCTGTACCTGATGTAGAATTTGAAAAACACTTAGAAGCAAACTCTATGGGGAACGGTGTTGCCAATGATGGTTTAGTTTTAACTAGCAATATTAATACTGTTACAGAATTAAACATAACCGACCTAGATATAAATGATTTAACTGGAATTGAAAACTTCCTAGCCTTAGAAAAACTAGAAGCTGAATTTATAGGGTTTGATATACCAAGTAATCTAGATTTAAGTGCACTTAAAAATTTAACCTACTTAAATTTTGCCTTAAATTCAATAAGCACTGTTAATCTATCAGAAAACACAAAATTAACGCATGTAGATTTTAGCAATTGTGAGATAACTAGTATTAATCTGGAAAACAACCCACTAATCACATATTTAAATTTAGATTACAACTTTGACATACAAAATCTGAGTTTTCTTGCCGATTTACCTGATTTAGTTTACCTAAACTTGACAGGGTTTGAAATATCATCTATCAACCTATCAAACAACATAAAATTAAAAGAGTTTATTGGAGATGACCTGTGGGAATTAACATCATTAGATATATCATCTAATTTAGATCTTGAAAAAATTAGCTTATCTGAAAATGAATTAACTTCTATAGATTTATCCAATAACACTAAACTTATTGAATTAAATATGGAGTTACTGCCTGCGGACTATTCTTATGTTAGAGCAAAACTTAAAAATTTAGATCTATCCAAAAACATAATGTTAGAAAAATTAGAACTTGGTAACAACAAAAAACTAACTTCTCTTGATTTATCAAAGAATATAGAACTTAATTATTTAGATCTTTATGATTGCTATACTCTAGAGGGTGATTATGACCTACAAAACCATACAAAATTGACCATTGTTGATTTTGGAAATTGTAATATTTCTAGTTTAAACATAAAAAATGAGCAAAACACAAAAATTGAATACTTTCATTCATCAGGAAATGAAAATCTAACTTGCATAACTGTAGATGATGTTGATTACTCAACATCTACATGGGCAAATGACTCATTAAATCAGGGCAACTTCAATGTTGATTCAACACAGTCGTTTAGTTCAGATTGTACATTAAGTGTCGCTAAATTTAATCAAATAGATTTTGATTTACATCCGAACCCTTCAAATAATACTATTAACATTAAATCCTTAGCTACAATTAGTGCTATTTCTATTTATAATGTATTTGGTAAAGAAGTCTTAAAAGTTAAAAACACAAACAATAAAATTAACATCTCTAATCTGTCGTCTGGCGTTTATATTGTTAAGGTTTATTCTGATAACAAAACTGGAATAACGAAATTAATAAAGAATTAATGTCAACTCATTATTTTTTACTAAAATAATTCTTTAAAAAAGTAACTACGGTAATCATAAAAAAAGCCTTCCTAATTGGAAGGCTTTTTTTATGACTTTAATAATGCCACCTAACAAAAGCTTCCATAGCAGCATAATGAGATAAACCTAACTGATCATACAACTCTGCTGTTTCACAATTTCTATCTTCTGCACGTTGCCAAAACTCTCTGCTATCTGTGCCCTGAAAAACGACTCCGTCTTTTTGAGATTGATGCTTAAAAATTCCTTTTCTTTTTTCTAAAACCTGATCTGGCCCCATTGGAACTGCCATTTCTATTTCGTCAATTCCCCATTCTTGCCATGCACCTCTATACAACCAAACCCAACAATCTTTCATAAATTTCTTAGGTTTTAATTCTTTTACAGCAGCAAAAACAGCATCCAAACACACTTTATGTGTTCCATGAGGATCTGCTAAATCACCTGCTGCATAAATTTGATGTGGCTTTACTTTTTCAATTAAATCTGTAGTAATCTTTACATCTCCAACTCCAATCGGATTCTTTTTTATTGCACCCGTTTCGTAAAATGGTAGATTCATAAAATGGATTTGTGCATCTGGTAAACCCACAAAATGACACGTTGATCTTGCTTCACCTTTTCGAATCAATCCTTTGATATATCTTACTTCTTCAGTGTCTATTTCACTGGATTTTTTATTCTTTAAAAAATTAGCTGCTTTTTTATAAATATCAATTGCGTCAGTATTATTGATGCCAAATTTTTCGTTATAATCTACCACAAAACTCGCAAAACGCAAAGCTTCATCATCTGCAACAGCAATATTACCCGAAGTTTGGTAACCAATATGCACTTCATGACCTTGTTCGTGTAATCTTTTAAAAGTTCCTCCCATACTTATGATATCATCATCAGGATGTGGACTAAAAATTAATACACGTTTTTTTGCAGGTTCAGCTCTCTCAGGTCTTTTACCATCCTCAGCATTTGGTTTTCCACCTGGCCAACCTGTAATAGTATTCTGTAGTTTATTAAATATTTTGATATTAATATCATAAGCTGGCCCAGAATCTGCTAATAAATCACTCATACCGTTCTCTATATAGTCGGCATCTGTTAGCATTAAGATTGGTTTTTTTAGGTCTAACGCTAAACTTAACACTGCTTTTCTTATTAACTTGTCTGTCCAAATAATTTTCTCTACTAACCAAGGCGTATTAATCCTTGTTAATTTAGAAGAGGCTGCTTTATCTAGAATAAAAGTTGCATTTCTGTGTTCTTGTAAATAAGAAGCGGGCACTAAACTAGTTACTCCATCTTCTACAGAAGCCTTTATAATGTTAGATTTACTTTCTCCCCAAGCCATTAATATGACTCTTTTCGCTTCCATTATTTTTTTAACTCCCAGTGTTATTGCTGTTCTTGGCGTATTATCTAAACCGGAAAAATCTCCACTTGCAGCTACCCTTGTTATATGATCTAAAGCAACCAATCTTGTTTTTGAATTCTGAAGTGATCCAGATTCGTTAAAACCAATATGGCCATTTCCTCCAATCCCTAAAATTTGTAAATCTATACCACCTAATGCTTCAATTTTTGATTCGTATTGATCACAATAATCTTTAATTTCTCTTTTTGATAAAGTACCGTCTGGAACGTAGCAATTTTCTGGTAAAATATCAATGTGATTAAACAATTGTTCTTGCATAAAACGCACATAACTATTTACAGAATCGGGCTCCATTGGGTAGTATTCATCTAAATTAAATGAAACTACATTTTTAAAACTTAAGCCTTCTTCTTTGTGAAGACGCACTAACTCCGCATACAATCCTTTTGGAGAAGATCCTGTAGCTAATCCTAAAATACAAGGTTGCTTTTGAGATTGTTTTACTTTTATAAGGCTTGCAATTTCTGATGCAATGGCATTTGAAGCTGAAGTAGAATCTTGATAAACTACGGTTCCAATATTTTCGAATCTTTTTTCGAAACTAGTTGCTTTATCTATGATACTTTTTAACATAATATATTATTTGCTTACTTAAATTTTAGTATTATTTTTTACTCCAATTTTTAATTTTATGCCCCCAAATTGCAAAAAACAGAATCATTGCGTAACATGGGATTAAAATCCAATAACTAGTTGTAGAAGCTGTTGCCATAGCATCTGCTTCTTGCATACCAGTATTTATTAAGTCATGCTTACTAGCATCTACAATTCTACCATACAAAGGAGGTATAATAGCCCCACCAGAAATTGCCATAATTAAAAGCGCAGAACCTGTTTTTGTAAATTTCCCTAAGCCTTCCAAAGTCAATGGCCAAATTGCTGGCCAAACCAAAGCATTAGCGATACCTAATGCAGCTACAAATAATACAGATGCATAACCAGTAGTATTTAGAATGCAAAAACTAAATATAATTCCTAAAATAGCACTTGCTATTAAAGCAGTTTTTTGCTTTATATACTTTGGTATTAAGAAAACTCCTAAGGCATAAGTTGCAACCATTGCAAGTAAAGTATATGTTGTAAAATACTTTGCTTCTTCACCAGTAAAACCGAGAGAAATTCCGTAGGCGATAATCGTATCTCCTGCTATTACCTCTGCACCAACGTAAACAAAAAGTGCTAATACTCCAAGCCATAAATTTGGAAATTGGAAAATACTTGTTTTAGCAGTTTTACCATCTTCTAATGCCTCTGTTTCCTCTGCTTCAACATGAGGTAAAGGCGCTTTTCTGATTAAGATTCCTAATATAAATAAAACAACAGCCATTACAACATAAGGCATAAAAACGCTATCGGCCATTGTATCTAAAAGCATATTTTTATCTGCAATATTAGCACCTGCTAATTTTTCCTTTGTTTCATCTATACCAGATAATAAAAGAGCTCCAAAAATTAAAGAACCCAAAGCTCCTGCAGTCTTGTTTGCTATTCCCATAATTGCAATACGCTTTGCTCCACTTTCTATAGGACCTAATATTGTGATATATGGGTTTGCTGCTGTTTGAAGAATTGTCATTCCAACTCCTTGAATAAATATACCCGTTAAGAATACCCAATAGGTTCTCGCTTCTGCTGCTGGGATAAATACCAAAGCACCAATTGCCATGATTATTAAACCTAAAGACATTCCTTTTTTGTAGCCAATTTTATTTAAAATATAAGAGGCCGGTAAAGCCATAACTACAAAAGAAATGTATGAAGCAGATGCAACAAGATAAGATTGTGCATCTGTTAATTCATTAATAGTTTTCATAAATGGAATTAATGCTCCATTAATCCAGGTTACAAAACCAAAAATGAAGAATAAACTTGCAATAATTATAATTGCTGTAGTGTTGTTTCTTTGTTGCATTGTTATTTATTTTTATTTATTTGATTAGTAAAACTCTTTATCAGCTTAAATTGATTTTTTGCTCTGTCTAAATTGTGTTCTGAATAATTCGTTTTATAATAGATATCATTATTTAAATAATCAGTTAAAAAACGAAGTGCCATTATAAAAATCATTGTTTTTGCGGCTAGCGGCAGGTGTTTTAATCCAATTTCCGACAAGGTATCTTTTGTTTTTTCTAAAAATCCTTTTTCATAAGCCTTGTAATAATCTAAATTAAATTCAACTTTAGAAAGGTCTTTCTCATCTTCTGCGGCTGTATTACAGATGGTTCTTATAGCATCTCCAAAATCGTAATGAATAATGCCTGGCATAACGGTATCTGTATCTATCATACAAATACCTTTATTGTTTTTATCAAAAAGAGAATTTGATATTTTAGTATCATTATGAGTTACTCTAGTAGGTATTTCTCCACTTTCTTTTAATTCTTGAAGAATATGCATCTCTTCCTTTAAACTTGCCACTAATTTTGTGTATTTCGCTGCTTTAAACAATCGTTCTTTAGATGCGCTTTGTAATGCGGATGCATATTGTTTAAAACGAAAAGACATGTCATGAAAATTAGGAATTACATCAATTAATTGACTACTATCAAAATCTGATGTACCATTTAAAAATTCACCTAGCAATTTACCTCCTTCGTAAGCGATTTCTTTATCTTTTACAATTTCATGGGTTATGCTATTGTTTATAAAAACCATTACGTTCCAATAATTTCCATCCTTCTTTAAGTAATAAGAACTAGAATTTTGGACTTTCACAAAACTTAAAACTTTTTGACTTAACTCTTCGTCAGGAATATTTGAAAATTTACTTTTTAAATGTTTACTTGTGAGTACTTTGTTATTCACTAAACCCGGTACATCTTTAAAAATAGTATGATTAATTCTTTGAACAATGTAGCTTTTGTCTTCTTCGGTATTTACCAAAAAAGTGTCATTAATATGTCCAGAATTTAACTCGGAATGACCGATGTAATTGCATTTATGATCAAACTCATTGAAAATGTTTTTTAACGAACTGGCTTTCATATTAATTCCATAATTTTTTGGGATAAACTCCGTTTTCTTTTAATCTTTTAATTTCATTTTGGGCTTTTTCCTTATCACCACTATAAGTTACGCCAAACCATTTTGAATCTGATTCTAACACTTTTACAGACGCTTTTTTGTTCTGTAACATTTTATTTACAATTAATGGTAGATAAAATTCAGCTTTAAGATTTTCTTTATTCTCTTTTAAAAAATCCAGGAATAGTTTTTCTCCAAATTCAAAACATTTAGGAGTAAATCCCCAAAAATTCATAGAAACAGTTGTGTTTTCATCTATTGGAGACATCTCTCCATCATTATTCTCACTTTTAAGAATTCCATCAATTTTTTCAATTCTTACTCTTTCTGTAACATCTGTTAAGTAACCATTTTCATCTAATGTGCATTCTCCTCTAGAAACATATCCATTATCAGAAACTGTATTTTTTAGAGAATAAGCTACCATACTAAAATTACAGCTATTTTTATCTGTATTTTTTAGATGCTCTGCCATCACATAAAAAGCTTGCTTGCTGTAAAAATCATCTGCATTAATAATGGCAAAATTTTCTTTTACAATATTTTTTGTCATTAAAAGTGCATGACCGGTTCCCCAAGGTTTTACTCTTTCTGAACTTATGTATTTTTCTGGTACTTTATCTACTTCTTGGAACACATAATCCACCTCAACTTTGTCCTCTAGCTTTTTATCAAAGATTGCTTTAAAATCTTTTTCAAAAGTTTTTCTAATAACAAAAACTACTTTACCAAAACCAGCCTGAATTGCGTCATACAACGAAAAATCTATAATTGTATCTCCTTCTTTAGTAAAGGTATCCATTTGCTTTAACCCTCCATATCTACTACCCATTCCGGCTGCCAGAATCACTAACGTCGGTTTATTCATTGTTTTTAAATTTAAGCTCTTTTTTAAACAAATTAATTGATATGTTTAAAAACCGAAAAAACAAGTATTTAAACCACAAAAAACTCTTTGATTAAAGACAAATCTATATAAAATAAAAAGAAAAAGAAAGAAAAACCGTAACAAATGTGTTCGAACACAATAATTTTGTGTTATCGAACACATTTATTTATATTTGTATTTATGACAAGAAAGTATACCATTAAAGATATTGCTGAAATTGCGGGTGTGTCAAAAGGTACCGTTGACAGGGTATTGCATAAAAGAGGAAAAGTATCTCAAAAAGCATTAGAGAAAGTAAATGCCGTTTTAAACGAAATAGATTACAAACCAAACTTATTAGCAAGAAGTTTAAAAAATACGAAAGAGTTTCATATTTGTGTTGTTTTACCTAATTATAAAGAAGACGCTTTTTGGCTTCCCTCTTACAATGGTATTCTTGAAGCAATTAATGAATTTGCTTCATTTGGCATGCGTATAGAAGCGTTTTTTTTTAAAACAAATGACATACAATCATTTATAGAGGTTAACAAAAAGGTCTTAGAATTGTCTCCTAATGCTGTTTTACTAACCCCTTTATTTTATAAGGAAACAGTTAAAATTGTCAACAATTATTCAGCGTCCAATATTATTGTGAGTAAATTTAACAATCAATTAGAAATAGAAAACACGAAAAATTTTGTTGGGCAAGATTTATTTCAAAGCGGCAGAATTGCAGCAAGTTTAATGAAAATTATAACTCCTGATAATTGCAATATTGCAATTATCCATATTGATGAAGATTATAACAATTCAATCCATATGCAAGAAAAGGAAAAAGGTTTTAGAACTTATTTTAACGAATTAAAAGACGCTAATTACGAACTAACTACCTTTAGTTCTAAAAATACCGACCTACAAAATACCTTAAATGACATTTTAGAATCATCTAAAAATTTAACAGGAATTTTTGTTACGACTTCAAAGACATATATGGTGGCAGAAATTATAAAAGAAAAAAATATAAAAATTATTGGATATGATTTATTAGATCAAAATATAGAATACCTGAAAAAAAATCTTATTTCCTTTTTAATTCATCAAAATCCAAAAAAACAAGTATTTCTGGGTTTAACTTACTTAGTAGAACACTTACTATTTAATAAAGAAATACCGGCAAAAAGCTTAATACCTATAGATATTATTAATGCTGAAAATTTAGAATTATATCTCAAATAAATGATCTTATAAATTTATGAATACTTACAAGGTAAATTCAATACAAGAAAAAAATATATCCCTTTTAGGAAAAGGAAACGATACTATTTGGAATAAAGCAAACAGTATGAATAACTTTACTTCTCCTTGGGATAAAGAGCCTATTAAAAAAATAGAATTTAAAGCGATTCATAATCATGAAAAAGTATTTTTTAAATTTAAAGTTGATGACTTTCAGACGCATATTCATCCTTCAGAAGATCAAAATGATAGTATAAATAATTCTGACAGAGTAGAATTGTTCTTTAGAAGTGATGCCTCTTTAAATCCTTATTATTGTTTAGAAATCGATACGCAAGGTAGAGTTATGGATTTTAAAGCAAGACCAAATAAAGAGTTTGACTTTAATTGGAAATGGCCTACTCAGGATTTAGAAATAAAATCATCTGTAGAATCAAATTATTTTATTGTAGAAATCGCCATTTCTATTCAGTCCTTAAAAGACTTAAATTTATTAAAAAATGGAAAAATAGAAACAGGTATTTATAGGGCAAAGTATAATTTACAAAAAGACAATACCTTTAAACCAACTTGGATTACTTGGGTAAACCCAAAAACAGCAACACCAAATTTTCATACACCCACTTCATTTGGGTGTTTAACACTTGAAAAATAAAAGATTTTACTGACGTTACTATAACATATGTGCTTGTTTTTAAGACTGAATTGTTTTTTTAAAATTGGTGAAAAAAAGTAACATTTTAATGAATTATTAATAAAGTTGAGTTCAAAAAAATAGGAATTATTCATTTCAAAATATAATTTAGTTAATAAATCATTTTTAATATCTTTGTAATCTCCTAACTTAAAAAAAATGAGCGAATTCTTACTCTACTTCAAAATGGGTCTTAACCATGTGTTAGACTTTTCTGCTTACGATCATATCTTATTCTTAATTGTTTTAGCTGTTGTATTTAGTTTTAACCAATTTAAAAAAGTAATATGGTTAGTCACTTTGTTTACAATTGGCCATACATTAACGCTATTTTTATCTGCATACGGTTTACTGTTCGAAATGAATAAAAAAAATATAGAAATCGTTGAGTTCTTAATCCCTTTTACCATATTTGTTACCGGGGTTGTAAATGTTTTTACTGCAAAAAAATCATCAGCGGGAAAGCAAAATACCAATTTAATTTTTGCAGTAGTTTTTGGTTTAATTCACGGATTAGGCTTTTCTAATTATATAACAAGATTGGTTTCTGGAGATGATAATAAATTATTAATTTTATCAGAATTCGCTCTCGGAATAGAAGCTGCTCAAATAATTATTGTAATTGGAATTTTAATTATTGGCACCTTACTGCAAAACTTTTTTAGGGTTACAAAAAGAGACTGGATTTTAGTTTGTTCGTCTATTGTTATTGGTTTTTCCCTTCAAATGATGCTTGATAGAGTTTTTTGGTAAAAAAATTGTTTTTGCTTTGTAACTCTTAATTACTCGTTCGTAATGTTAGAGATTCTCTTATCCAAAAAAAAATCTCCAAGTTATTGGTAACGATTTAAATTTTGTTTTAGAATTAACATCATATTTCTCTAAATCTTTTTACTTTCGTTCTGATGACAGATAAGAAACAATTAAAATACGACAGAGCTTATTTAAAAATGGCTTATGAATGGGGAAAACTTTCTCATTGTAAACGCAAACAAGTAGGTGCTTTAATTGTAAAAGACAGAATGATTATTTCTGACGGCTTTAACGGAACACCAACCGGATTTGATAATTGTTGTGAAGACAAAGATGGAATTACAAAATGGGAAGTTTTACACGCAGAAGCTAATGCAATCTTAAAAGTTGCAGCTTCTACCCAATCTACACACGGAGCAACATTATATATAACATTATCTCCATGTATACAATGCAGTAAATTAATTTATCAAGCAGGTATAAAGCGAGTTGTTTTTGCCAACAAGTACAAAGACACCTCTGGAATCGATTTTTTAGAAAAAGCTGGTGTAAAAATTATGCATTTACCTTATGAAAAATAATAACAATCTTCCTATATATTTCTCTTTAGCTGTTGTTTTTGGTATTATCATTGGTGTTTCTTTAAATGGAAGTGTTTCTGATATGTTGACTTTAAATAAAAATTCTTCACAAGAAATAAAGATAAAGAGACTTATTAATTTTATTGAAAAAGATTACGTAGATACAATAAACACAGAAAGTCTTTTAGATGGTGCAATTACGCAAATGTTAGGTAAATTAGACCCACATTCTGTTTATATTCCTAAAGAAAATTTACAAGCTGTTAAAGAGAATATGCAAGGTAATTTTGTAGGAATCGGTGTTCAGTTTAGAATGATAAATGACTCAATAACGGTTATTCAGCCCATTAAAGGTGGCCCTAGTATAAAAGCAGGAATTAAAGCTGGAGACAGAATTTTAATAGCGAATAGAGATACTTTGTTTGGTAAAAACATTTTTAGTAGCAAAGTGCCCAGTTATTTAAAAGGAGAACCTAATACTATAGTTGCACTACAAATTTACAGAAAAAGTAACGATTCTCTTTTTAAGGTGGATGTTACTCGTGGAAAAGTAAATATTAAAAGTGTTGATCTTGCCTATATGATTAATGATAGTGTTGGTTATATTAAACTAGATCGTTTTGCTCGAAATACTTACAAAGAATTTAAAGCTGCATTAAATACTTTAATTGACAATGGAATGACAGATTTGGTGCTAGATTTGCGCGGAAATGGTGGAGGGTTTATAGATATTGCAAATCAGATTGTTGATGAATTTTTAGAGAATGATAAATTAATTGTTTTTACAAAAAATAATAAAAACATAATTGAAGAATCTTTTGCAACTTCTAAGGGAAGTTTCGAAAATGGGGGTATATATGTTTTAATTGATGAAAATTCTGCATCTGCTTCAGAGATTGTTGCTGGTGCTTTGCAAGACAACGATAAAGGAACCATTATTGGTCGTCGTTCTTTTGGTAAAGGATTGGTGCAAATAGAAATGGATTTAGGCGACGGTTCTGCTGTTCGTTTAACCACTGCTCGTTATTATACACCCACAGGGCGCTCAATTCAAAAACCATATGCTAAAAACGGACATGAAAATTACTATAAAGATTATCAACAAAGAATTACTAACGGAGAGTTGTTAAATAAAGATAGTATAAAAGTAATCGATTCTTTAAAATTTGTAACTCCAAAAGGAAAGGTAGTTTATGGCGGTGGAGGTATTATTCCGGATATTTTTGTTGCCATAGATACGACCTCTTACATGTCTAATTTTTATTTCAACACTATTAATAATTTTGCGTTTAATTATGTAGATAACAATAGAAGAAAATTAGAAAAATGGACTATAAATAGTTTTATTGCAGACTTTGATAAAGACGAAGCTGTTTTTTATAGTTATCTATCTGATATTAAAGACCGGGCAAAACCTTCTTTTAAAACAAAACAAGGCTTAAATAAATACTTAAAAGCATCCATTGCAAATACACTTTTTGGCAATGTAGGTTACTACAGAATTATACATCAAGACGATAAGATGCTACAAAAAGTATTAGAACTAGAGCTCTCTAATTGATTAATACTATTTTAAAAGAATAAAAATCTCTTTTGCTCTTTTATTCACCTGCCTCCTTATAATCAATAAAACTAATTATAATATTTGGTTTGATAATAGAACTTATAGTTTAATTGGACTTATATCGTATATTTGCAATCTATTTAGATTTCATATTATGATAAAAGTTTCAGACATAGCCAAGAAAAAAGTGATCCAACTCATGTTGGATGATGGTTTTGATGCTGCAAAAGATTATGTAAGAGTTGGTGTAAAAAGTGGTGGTTGTTCAGGTTTATCATACGATTTAACTTTTGATAACAAACAAGAAGAAAAAGACAAGGTTTTTGAGGAAAACGGTATAAAAATCATTGTTGACAAAAAAAGCTTTTTATACTTAGTAGGAACTGTTTTAGAGTACTCAGGTGGTTTAAACGGGAAAGGATTTGTATTTAATAATCCTAACGCAAACAGAACTTGTGGATGTGGGGAATCTTTCTCTCTTTAAAAATTTAAGAAAAAAATGTCAAAATATACTGAAGACGATTTAGAGCAAGAATTAAAAACCCAAGAATATAAGTATGGTTTTTATACAGATATAGAAAGTGAAACTTTTGCCAAAGGGTTAAATGAAGAGGTTGTTCGTGCTATTTCTAAAAAGAAAAACGAACCAGAATGGATGACAGATTGGCGTTTAGAAGCTTTTAGAGTTTGGGAAAAAATGGAAGAACCAGAATGGGCAAATGTTCATTATGAGAAACCAAAATTTCAAGACATCGCTTATTATTCTGCTCCAAAAGAAAAACCGAAATTAAATTCTTTAGATGAAGTTGATCCAGAATTACTAGACACCTTTAAGCGTTTAGGAATTTCTTTAGATGAGCAAAAGAAATTAGCCAATGTAGCTGTAGATATTGTTATGGATTCTGTTTCTGTAGCAACTACTTTTAAGAAAACATTAGGAGAAAAAGGTATTATTTTTATGCCTATTTCTGAAGCAATTCAAGAACACCCAGAATTAGTTAGAAAATATTTAGGAACTGTTGTACCAACAAAAGATAATTTTTACGCAGCATTAAACTCGGCAGTTTTTTCTGATGGATCTTTTTGTTACATTCCAAAAGGAGTTAAATGTCCGATGGAATTATCTACGTATTTCAGAATAAACGAGGGAGGAACAGGCCAATTTGAAAGAACCTTAGTTGTTGCAGATGCAGGAAGTTATGTTTCTTATTTAGAAGGTTGTACTGCACCTAGTAGAGATGAAAATCAATTGCACGCAGCAGTTGTAGAATTGATTGCTTTGGATGATGCAGAAATTAAATATTCTACTGTACAAAACTGGTATCCTGGAAATAAAGAGGGAAAAGGTGGTGTTTACAACTTTGTAACCAAAAGAGGTCTTTGTGAAAAAAATGCAAAAATTTCTTGGACTCAAGTTGAAACAGGTTCTGCTGTAACTTGGAAATACCCTTCTTGTATTTTAAAAGGAGATAATTCTGTTGGTGAATTCTACTCAATTGCAGTAACTAATAATTATCAACAAGCCGATACAGGTACAAAAATGATTCACTTGGGTAACAATACAAAGTCTACCATTATTTCTAAAGGAATTTCTGCAGGTCAATCTCAAAACAGTTACAGAGGATTAGTTCAGGTGAGTTCTCGAGCAGAAAATGCACGTAACTTTTCTCAGTGTGATTCATTATTGATGGGCAACGCTTGTGGAGCTCATACGTTTCCTTATTTAGAAGTGAAAAATAAATCAGCACAAATAGAACACGAAGCAACCACAAGTAAAATCGGTGAAGACCAATTATTTTATTGCAATCAACGAGGTATTGACACTGAAAAAGCAATTGCTCTAATTGTAAACGGTTTTAGCAAAGAGGTTTTAAATAAACTACCTATGGAGTTTGCTGTAGAAGCTCAAAAATTACTAGAAATCAGTTTAGAAGGAAGTGTTGGGTAATTAATTACCAACAATAAAATATATCAATTTTTAAATAATGCTTCTAGCTAAAAAGTTAAAAGCGAATAGTACAAAGAGAATGTTAAAAATAGAAAATTTGCAAGCAAGTATAGATGATAAATCTATCTTAAAAGGTTTAGGTTTAGAAGTAAAATCTGGCGAAGTACATGCTATTATGGGGCCTAATGGTGCCGGTAAAAGTACTTTAGCAAATGTAATTGCTGGTAAAGATGATTATGAAGTTACTGCTGGATCTATTGAATTAAACGGACAAGATATTAGTGAACTATCACCAGAAGAAAGAGCACACGAAGGTATCTTTTTGTCTTTCCAATATCCTGTAGAAATCCCTGGAGTTTCTGTTACCAATTTCATTAAAACCGCGATTAACCAAACTCGTAAAGCTAAAGGCTTAGAAGACATGCCTGCAAAAGACATGTTAAAAATGATTCGTGAGAAATCTGAGTTACTAGAAATAGACCGTAAATTTTTATCTCGTTCTTTAAACGAAGGTTTTTCTGGGGGAGAAAAGAAACGTAACGAAATATTTCAAATGGCAATGTTAGAGCCAAAACTAGCTATTCTTGATGAAACAGATTCTGGTTTAGATATTGATGCATTGCGTATTGTGGCAAACGGAGTTAATAAGCTAAAATCTAAAGAAAATGCAGTAATTGTTATTACACATTACCAGCGTTTATTAGACTACATCGTACCCGATTTTGTACACGTATTACACGATGGAAAAATAGTAAAAAGTGGAGATGCTTCTTTAGCTCTAGAGCTTGAAGCAAAAGGATATGATTGGATTAAACAAGAATTGGTTTAAAAGTTTCTAAAGTATTAAAAGCTGAGAAATCAACTTTTGTAGCTTATCAACTTTCAACTTTCAAACTAGCAGAAAAATGGAATTAAAAGATAAATTATTATCATCATATGTAGCTTTTGAAAATCGTGTAGATACAAATTCTGATGTACACGAAATTCGCTCTAAAGCATTAAAAAGTTTCGAAAATTTAGGATTTCCTACCAAGAAATTAGAAGCTTGGAAATACACTTCTCTAAACTCAGTTTTAAAAGAAGATTACAGTTTGTTTCCTAACAAGGGTGTTGCTGTAGAATTGGCAGATGTAAAAAAATATTTTATTCATGATATAGATACCTACAATGTTGTTTTTATCGATGGTAAATACAGTTCTTTTTTATCCGAAACTACTCATGAAAATATTGATGTTTGTTTGATGTCTGCTGCATTAAGCAAGCCTAAATACAAAGCTACAATAGATAATTATTTTAATAAAATCGCAAAACAAGACAATTTAACATCTTTAAATACGGCATTTGCAACAGAAGGAGCATACATAAATATCCCTAGAAATATTGAAGTAGAAAAGCCAATTCAAATCATTAATTTTACAACAGGTTCTGACGCCGCAACAATGTTGCAACCAAGAAATTTAATTGTTGTTGGCGAGAATTCTCACGTTCAAATTATAGAACGTCATCAAAGTTTAACAAGCAATCCTGTTTTAACAAACGCCGTTACAGAAATTTTTGCTGACAAAAGAGCTTTTGTAGATTATTACAAGATTCAGAATGATGACATTAAAGCTTCTTTAGTTGACAATTCTTATGTAGAACAACAATCAAATAGCGTAGTTTCTGTGCATACTTTTTCTTTTGGAGGAAATATTACCAGAAACAACTTAAACTTCTTTCAAAAAGGAGAATATATAGATTCTATTTTAAAAGGAATTACAATTAGTGAAGGAAAACAACATATAGATCATCACACTTTAGTGCATCATATTACACCAAATTGTGAATCTCATCAAGATTATAAAGGAATTTATGATGATCGTTCTACGGCTGTTTTTAACGGTAAAGTAATTGTTGAAAAGGAAGCTCAGAAAACAAATGCATATCAACAAAATAACAATATTTTATTGAGTGATAAAGCAACAATTAATGCCAAACCTCAACTAGAAATTTTTGCTGATGATGTAAAGTGTTCTCATGGCTGTACTATTGGGCAGTTAGATGATGATGCTTTATTTTATATGCAACAACGAGGTATTCCAGAAAAAGAAGGAAAAGCATTACTCATGTTTGCATTTGCAAATACCGTTTTAGAGAGTGTAAAAATACCAGAAGTTAAACAACGAATTACTAAAATTATCGCTGATAAATTAGGTGTTGATATTGGTTTTGATTTATAGCATCTCTAATAATATAAAATTTAAACCACGCAATTTGCGTGGTTTTTTTTGTAAAATAATTAATCGTTTTAACGATCCTAAATTAGATGTTGGAATTTTATAACTCTCTAGACTTCATTTTCTGAAAAATATAAGCTACCTATTCCCCAAAAATCTTGAAACATTTAATATCAAAATAACTAAACGAAACTTCGTAAAAACAAATCTATTTAATACTTTCTATTATACCTTTCAAAAATTCATTTTCATCAAAATTTTTCAGTCCAAAACGTACAATTACCATCTCTTCATCAGGTAAAACGTATACTCGTTGTCCTTGATAACCGTCTGCATAATACATATTATTCGGCACGTCTTTAAAACCTTCATTGCTATTTAACCAAAATTGGGCTCCGTAAATCCCTCCCGAGGTATTTGTTGGTGTCTTTACGTAATCTACCCAATCTTTTGTAAATAACTCGTCTCCATTCCAATTTCCATTTTTAAGGTATAGCAGGCCAAATTTGCCCCAATCTCTTGCGGTTGCCCATGAGTATGATGAACCTACGTAATTACCACTTAAATCGGCTTCTAAGAGCATAGAATTCATTCCTATTCTATCAATAAAATCAGTATACCAAAAATCTAGATACTCTTGATGAGTTTGAAAGTAATTTCTTAAAATTCCAGATAATAAATTTGTTGTTCCAGAAGAATAATTCCAAGATTCATTTGGCTTACCAACCACTGGTTTGTTTTCCTGCATCTTGGTCATATCTCTTTCTAAAAACAACATTTTAGTTGCGTCTGAAATTTCATCATAATTTTCATCCCACTCCAAACCAGAATTCATTTGTAATAAATTATTGATAGTAATGTTTTTACGAGCGTCATTTTGCCAAGTTGCTATTGGAGCTTTTTCTAAAACATTTATTTTTCCTTGATGTTGCATCACACCAAAAACAGTGCTCAAAATACTTTTGGTCATAGACCATCCTAAAAATTTTGAATCTTTATTAAAACCATCAGCATATTTTTCAGCTATAATTTGGTCTTTATAAATTACAACAACGGCTCTTGATTTATCTTCTTTTGTAAAAATTGAGCTTACAGATTTACTTAGTTTAGAATAATCAATTTTTTTGAAAATAAAATTATTTTGTTCACCGTTTCCATAAGGGAAAGGAGTATTGTTATCTGGTGATAATCTTCTGGGTATAAAATATGCTGCTGTTTCATCATCTTCTTCTAAAGTTAAAACGCTACCTAAACCTTGTCTGATGATTGCTTTTCGCGTCAATAATCCAAAAACAGATGATGTTGCTGATTTAGTTTTTAGATTAACTTCATCAGAAGCCAAACTAACAGGTGAAAAATTATTGTCTGTTGTGTCTGTAAACGCTAAAGTTCTTTTAGCAACAAATACTGATGAGGCTGTATTTTTTGCCGAATAACCTGCCAAAATGTTCAACTTTGAATAATTATAAATTATTATAATTAAAACAGCAACAAGTAATAAAAGAGCAATTCGTTTTAAATATTTCATAAAGACTAAATTTTAGTTATGTAAAAATAAGAAAATGATATAGACAATTTTACCTCTTTCAAAATCCAAACTTTATATTTGTGTTTTAAATTGACTTCGTATGATAAATGTTGATAAAATTCGTGAAGACTTTCCTATTTTAAAAAAAACAGTTCATGGAAAACCTTTGGTGTATTTTGATAATGCTGCCACTTCACAAACTCCTCAAGTAGTTATTGATACTATTGTTGATTACTATAGCAATTACAATGCAAATATTCACAGAGGTGTCCACACATTAAGTCAAATTGCTACAGATAAATATGAACAAGCACGTATTAAAATTCAGAATCATTTTAATGCAAAAGAAGCGTATGAGATCATTTTGACCTCAGGAACAACGCACAGCATTAATATCGTTGCGGCTGGCTTTGCTTCACTTATAAATAAAGATGATGAAATTATCGTTTCCGCTTTAGAACATCATTCTAATATTGTGCCTTGGCAAATGTTATGTGAAAAAACAGGTGCTATTCTTAAGGTAATTCCGATGAATGAAGATGGTTCTTTAGAAATGGATGTGTACCATAATTTATTAAATGAAAATACAAAATTAGTTTTTTGTAATCACGTTTCAAATGCATTAGGAACTCTAAACCCAATAAAAGAAATTATTGATGCCGCCCACAGAGTAAATGCTGCTGTTTTGATCGATGGAGCTCAAGCAACACCTCACATTAAACCAGACCTACAGAATTTAGATGTAGATTTTTACGTAGCTTCTGCTCATAAATTATGTGGGCCAACAGGAGTTGGATTGTTATACGGAAAACAAGAATGGTTAGAAAAACTGCCTCCTTATCAAGGTGGTGGAGAAATGATAGAAACGGTTTCATTTAAAAAAACTACTTATGCGGGATTACCTCATAAATTCGAGGCTGGAACTCCAAATATTTGTGGAGGAATTGCTTTTGGAACCGCCATAGAATATATGAATTCAATTGGATTCAATAATATTGCCTCTTATGAAAACGAACTTTTAGAATACGGTACAAAAGAACTTCTAAAAATAAAAGGTTTAAAAATTTACGGAGCCACAAAACAAAAAACAGCGGTTATTTCTTTTAATGTAAATGAAATTCATCCCTATGATATTGGATCTATTCTAGATAAATTAGGTATTGCCGTAAGAACAGGTCATCATTGTGCACAACCAATTATGGACTTCTATAAAATTCCAGGAACCATTAGAGCATCATTCTCTTTTTACAATACAAAAGAAGAAATAGATGTTTTAGTAAATGGTGTAAAAAGAGCTGTACAAATGCTTTCTTAGTTTTTTTTTTGATAAATTTTACACAATAAAAAAGGTTCTGCAAATGCAGAACCTTTTTTATTGTGTAAAACCACTAATACTATCTTAAAGCAGGATTGTAATTTGTTGGATAATCATCTGCTTTCGCTAAACCATTTGTTGCTGTTCTAAAGTTAGAACCAAATTTATCATCTATAGCACCTAACATTCTATTTGCCATTAATGCATATCCTCTTCCTGTAAGGTGAATCCCATCTAAACTAACCAAACCTCCGGTAACTAAACTAGTAGTTATTGTATAGTTATCAAAAACAATACCTCCAGAAGCTTCTCTTAAAATAGCATTTAGATCAACAAGAGCTACATTATCATTTGAACTTGCCACATCTGTAATTGTTGCATTGTAAGCTGCGGTTGCTGCACTAATACTAGCTAATTCTGAAGAAGTTACCACCCATTGATCTGCTAAAGCCACTCCAACTCCATTAACGGATGATGGATTACTCGGATCTGCTAAAGATCCAATAAATGAAGAACCTGGTAAGACTAGTAAATCTTCTGAAGTACTTTGTCTTAATTGAGGTAAAGCTGCAAATGCGGAATTTAATGCTCCTAAATCAGTTAGACTTTCATCTATAATTACTACAGGGTTTTGGCCTGCCGCAAAGCTAATCGTTCTTTTTGCAACTTCTGCATTTGCCATATCTTCTGAGATTGCATTCAAAGCTACTAATGCACCAAACGCTTGTTGAATACCAGCATTATAAGCTGCATAAGCGCCATTTACTCCAGTTGCAGTTGCTTCATCCATTGGAATTGGGTTGTAAGGAACTGTAGTAAAGTATGGTAATAATGTAATATCTGGCACTGTTGCGATTACTCCTTTTGCACCACCAGTAGTCATTGTCATAACCATGTTTCTAAAAACTTGATCAAAAACTAACGGATTTGTGATGTCATTAGAGCCATAAGTGGCTGGATCTAAATTACCTGTTGGATTTGTTGCTGAAGGAGATTGATCCATCCCAGAACCACCTGAAGTAGCGTATCCTAAAACATCATTTCCACCAACTTCAGATAATGTAAAAAATGTTGGACTTTCTGCCATAACATCCCCTAAAACTGTAGCTTCGGCACTTGAGGCCATTCGTGCATAATAAGGGTTTGCTGAACCTGCCAATATACCTGCTGGATTTCCATAACCAGGTGCTACTAAATGAAAACTTTTAGCTCCTGGAACTCCGTAATTATTAAACGAAGAACCTTCTGCACGATCTACCAATCCCGTAGTAGGTAATGCTTCTAAACGGACGGGGCCAGCACCATTAAAGTAAAGTCTTGGTTCTGCTGTTGCATTACCTCCGAATACAAAACCACCAATATTATCTTTCATTAAAGGTTGGTTAAAATCTGTACCAAACTTAGAAGCTAAAATATTTGGAAAAGAATTTTCCTGTGCTTTTGTAAATAATGCTCCATCTGTATAACCAGCTGTAAAAGAGGCACCTAAAGCAATGTATTTAGAGAAGTCTAAATTATTAGTGTTTAACTGTACTTGTGGCATTACTGGCGCTTCGATGGGGTCAAAGTCTGTATTCTCTTCACAAGACATAACGCCTAATGATAAAAGAAACAATGCGATGTATTTATAATTTTTCATATAGTATGTTCTTTTTAGTTATTAATTGTCCAAGATACGTAGTACTGTGAACCTATAGCACCAATACCAGGAGCACTTAAATATTCTTGTCCTGTTAGATTAGCACCTCCAATTTTAAAAATAGATTTTATAGAAGGAACAGCATAATTAATTTGCGCATCTAAAACGATTCTTTCACCGATAACTGCGTCTACAAACGTAGATTCCCATAAAAATTCATCTTGCCATCTTGCATTAAAATTAAAACCAAAGTTTTTAAATAAATTTGGTTTTCCAAACTGTAATTTTAGTTTGTGCTCTGGAGTATTAAAACCAGCCTCAAAACCTGGATCAGATGCTTGGTCAAAATCAAATTTCGCATACGTATAATTTACGCCCAAATCAAAACCATTTAAAACTTTCGTGTTTACACCTAATGTAGCTCCATAAGAACTGATGTCTGCTTTTGTATTTGTGTACACTTGAGCGACTTTAAGAGCGTTGTCTGTACCACGAACAAGAACATTTTTACTAGAAATAAAGTCTTCATATTTGTTGTAATAAACACTTAAATCTACGGTTAATCTGGATGAACCTGGGTTTACCAAGCCTCTATAACCTACCTCAAAGGCAGTCACTTTTTCTGGACTTACTAAATCTATATCTGCTGCTACAGTACCTCCACTTTCTGTTGTGAAAGAATTCTCATACGCATCTCTAATACTTAAAGATTGTATAACACCATCAGCTCCTAAATATTGTACACTTTTATCTAAATTATCCGGTGCAGATCCCACTAAAATTGCGTTACCCACATCTAAACCAATATATTGATCTTGCGTAGTTGGATTTCTAAACCCTGTTTGAAAAGAAGCTCTAAAATTTTGATTTTTATCTTCTCCTGCTGCATATGCAAAAGAAACTCTTGGAGAAAAATTACCATCAAAATTTTGTGCTTTATCATAACGTATCGATGCTGTTACTTTTAATCGATCTTCTTCTAAGAATTTTTTTTGTGCTTGTGTATACACACCATATTCATCATAATTTATAGGACCGTCAGCATCTGTAAAAATATTTCCAAAAGAATTTAAAGAATATCTTCTATAAGAACCACCTACTTGAATTTCTGCAAAATCTACTACATCCTTAAGATTGTAATTTACATCTGAATGGTATAATTTAGTTTGATCTCTAAATTTTGAACCTGTTAATAAATTGGGATCTGAGGTAACTTTATCTAAAGCTTCTTTGAAGCCTTCAGTGCCTGGAATTAAACGATCTCTATCTGCAAAAGCTCGTGCAGCAGCATGACTAGATGCAGTTACTCCAGGAACAGATCCAAGGTAAGCTCCTGCGTATTCTGTAAACCATTGGGTATCTGAACTCCACGCTCTATTTACATTTATAGCAGCAAATAAAGTGTTGTAAGAGTCCCCAGCATCTTCACTAGTAACGTACCCTCTTACAAAAAAGTTTTTCCCTTTTACCTCTAGTTTGTGTTGTTGTAATAAAAAGTTTTGAATACTATACTTTTGACCACCTAAATATTGCGTAGTTCCCGTACCAGCTTTAGAGTTCCAGATAAGTTCTAAACGATCATCTCCAAAAGGTCTGTAATTAAGAGATCCGCCAAACTTTACACTTTTCACACCATAATCCATTAAATCTCTTTCCTCATAACCCGTTCTACTTACCCTACCTATTGCAGGCCCTAAGTCTGTTGCTACAACATCACCATATACATTCACACCGTTAAAATCATTCACAGAGTTTCTGTCACCAGGCGCTAATACTGCTCCTCTAATTCCCGCAGTAGTATTTCTATAGTCGGTAGCAACCCAATCTGTAGCTTCCAATACAGAAAGTGTAGCTTTTGCAGCAAGTTTATCAGAAAAAGCATATGCCATTCTAATATTAAAATCTGTAAATTCATTGTTTCCACCAGCTTCTTGACTCGTAATTCCTCCTTTTAAAGAAACACTAATACCTTGATCATCAAAAGGGCTTTTACTTTTCATAAACATGATACCATTAAAAGCATTTGCTCCATACAATGCAGATGATGCACCAGGAAGTAATTCAACGGTATTTACGTCTAATTCAGACATTCCTAATAAATTACCTATTGCAAAATTAAGTGCTGGTGACGAATTGTCCATGCCGTCTACTAACTGCATAAAACGAGTGTTTGCAAATGTTGCAAAACCTCTTGTATTTACTGACTTAAAAGTTAAACTATTAGTATTTACATCTACCCCTTTAAGATTTTCTAAACCATCATAGAATGACGGAGCAGAAGTGTTTTTAATCGCTCTAGCATCCAATCTTTCTACCGTTACTGGAGACTCCATAATACGTTCTGGAGTTCTAGAAGCCGAAACTACAATTTCGTCTAAAGAAGTTTCGTTTTCAACCAATTTCACTTCAACTTTCTGATTATTTTTTGTTATTTCTACTTTCGCTGTATTAAACCCAACAACAGATACTTCTATTGTAAAAGGTGGTTTGTCGGCAGCTTTTAACACAAAATTACCGTCGAAGTCTGTATTTGTTCCTACAGCTTTTCTAGAAATTTTAATATTAGCCCCAGGGATTAACTCTCCTGTTTTTGCATCTGTAACTGTACCTGAAACAGTGGTTTGGGCAACCATTGTGACACTACTAAAAGCTATAAATGCAAGAAATAAAATCTTTTTTCTCATAATTTGAATTGTTTGTTAGCTTGATGCAAAGTACAATTTTTTTTAAATAATTCAATAAATAGGTTTCTTTTTTATGATTACAATAAAAAAAGAGCCTATTTATCAGAAGAATAAAATGAAAAAAGGAGTCTTCTACATATTAACATAAACAGTTAGATATTGTACATTTGCATTTCTTTAATTCCACTTTTAGTTGAACATAATTCAAAATATTTCTAATTTTACTACCTCAGAAAAAACCTTTGTTACTATTGGCACTTTTGACGGCGTGCATTTTGGGCATCAACAGATTATTGAAAAACTAGTTTTAGAGGCTAAAAAAGCAAATAAAAAGTCGGTATTACTTACTTTTTTTCCACATCCAAGAATGGTCTTGCAAAAAGACAATTCTTTAGAATTGATTAACACCATTGATGAGCGCGCTGAACTTCTTACAAAAACAGGGTTAGATTACTTAATTATTCATCCTTTTAGTAAAGAGTTTTCTAGAATGACCGCTTTAGATTTTGTGAGAGATATTTTGGTAAATCAACTTAATATTTCAAAATTAATTATTGGTTATGACCATCATTTTGGTAAAAACAGAGAAGGAAATATTATTCAATTAACAGAGTACAGCCATTTATATGATTTTACGGTTGAAGAGATTCCTGCTCAAGATATCGATAATGTTTCTGTTAGCTCCACGAAAGTAAGACGTGCTCTAGCAGAAGGAAATATAGAAACAGCTAACAATTACTTAGGCTACAATTTTATGCTAAGTGGTATTGTTGTGAATGGTAAACAATTAGGTGGAAAAATTGGATACCCAACAGCAAATCTAGATATAAAAGAATCCTATAAATTGATTCCTAAAACAGGGGTTTATGTTGTAAAATCTACTATCAATCAGAAAGTGATTTTTGGCATAATGAATATTGGTAATAGACCCACTTTAAATGGGGGTTACCAAACCATTGAAGTTCATTTCCTTGATTTTAATGCTAATTTATACAACCAAAAACTTACTTTAGAATTGCTTTATTTTTTACGCGATGAAGAAAAGTTTAACTCGATTGAAAATTTAATCCTTCAAATTAGAAAAGACGAACAAATTGCTAGAAATTACTTATTAACTAATTTGTAGTTTGTTATACTTCATTTGCTAAAATTTTATTTACCTACAGGATTATTAAGTAAATCTAAATTAAGAAACCAATAGGGCCCTTAAACGAAAAGCTAATCCTTTTCGAAACACTAAAACATAATTGTTCTTTTTAAAGTGTTTTTATTGCACCAATACCCTTCTTTTTTTTATTTAAAATTTGATGGTAAATCCATCGCACAAATTATATATTTGCATTTACAAAATTCTACAGAAATGTTACAAGTACAATTTATTAGAGACAACAAAGAAACTGTTTTAGAAGGATTAGCAAAACGTAATTTTGCAAATGCTGAAATTATAGTAGAGCAAGTTCTAACTGCCGACGAGGATAGAAGAAAAACTCAAGTGGAGTTAGATGATACCTTGGCTGAATCTAATAAACTGTCGAAAGAAATTGGTGGTTTTTTTAAATCTGGAGAAATACAAAAAGCAAATCTATTAAAAGAAAAAACAAGTCAATTAAAAGAAAAATCTAAGGAGCTTGGAGAACGCTTAAATCATTTTTCGGAAGCTTTACAAACCTTATTATATTCGATTCCAAATATTCCTCATGCTTCTGTTAAAGCAGGAAAATCTGAAGAAGATAATGAGAACATTTTTAGCGAAGGAACGATTCCTGATTTAGGAGAAAATGCACTTCCTCATTGGGAATTAGCGAAGAAATACGATATTATCGATTTTGAATTAGGAAATAAAATTACAGGTGCTGGTTTTCCTGTTTATAAAGGAAAAGGAGCAAGAATTCAGCGTGCATTAATTAACTATTTTTTAGATAAAAATTCAAAAGCTGGATATAAAGAAGTACAGGTGCCGCATTTAGTAAATACAGAATCTGCAACTGCAACAGGGCAATTACCTGATAAAGATGGACAAATGTATCATGCTACAGTAGATGATTTATATTTAATACCAACCGCAGAAATTCCTATTACAAATATGTACCGTGGAAACTTATTGAAAGAATCAGAGTTTCCAATAACAGCGACAGGTTATACGCCTTGCTTTAGAAGAGAAGCAGGAAGTTATGGTGCACACGTGCGCGGTTTAAATAGATTACATCAATTTGATAAAGTAGAAATTGTACGAATTGAACATCCAGATAATTCTTACCAAGCTTTAAACGGAATGGTAGAGCACATAAAAGATATTTTAAGAGAATTAAAATTACCTTACCGAATTTTACGTTTATGTGGTGGTGACACTGGTTTTACTGCTGCATTAACTTTTGATTTTGAAGTATTCTCTACAGCACAAGATAGATGGTTAGAAATAAGTTCTGCCTCAAACTTTGAAACTTTTCAAGCAAATAGATTAAAACTTCGTTTTAAGAATAAGGAAGGTAAAAGTGAATTAGCCCATACACTTAACGGAAGCTCTTTGGCTTTACCCCGAGTTTTGGCAGGAATCTTAGAAAATTACCAAACAGAAGATGGAATTAAAGTACCCGATGTATTGGTTCCTTATTGTGGGTTTGATATGATTAATTAAGCGATCTTAAAAATCTCTTTTATAATAAATCAAACAACATACAATACTCTTTCGCAATAGATTTTAAATAATACCAAAAGGCTAATCATTAAAAACTAACTCTAGTTTGCGATTACAGCTAACATTAACCTTTTGTATTTATTCATTTCCAAAAGTGCATCAAAATAAGCACTAATTTGTCCGTTTTTCATAAACTCTATTGAGTTATTTTTTGCTGTTTCGTATTGTGCAGAAAAAGTATTCATAAAATTAAAATTTGATTAGTTATATATACCTTAGACAAGTTTCGTGCCAAAACGTTACAACAAACAACTTAGAATTGTTGGCTTTAATAAAAATTTAACATATTACTTAAGTATCTTTGATTTTGATGAAAAATTTTATTTTCCTTATTTTTATTACTATCACTAGTATTAGCTATACTCAGAATGACTATTTATTGGGAGAAAATTATTACAGAGAAGGGGAATATGAAAAAGCCACTCAAATTTTTACAAAGTTATATTCTAAAAACCCTTTTAATACCTCTTATTTAAGTCGATTAATTTCTTGCTACCAAGAAACAGATCAATTTTTGAAAGCAGAAAATTTATTGAAATCTATAATTAAAAAGAACCCAAAACGAGGTTTTCTGCATGTTTTCTTAGGCTATAATTACCAACGACAACAATTTAATAATTTAGCAAAAAACCACTATAATTTAGCACTAAATTCTTTAGACAAAAATGCTAATTCTGGGGGAATAATCGGGCGTATTTTTAAAGATTATAACTTACTCGACAATTCCATTTTAGCATATGAAAAAGCAATGTCGCAAAATAAAAATGTAAATTATAGCTTTCAAATAGCCCAGATTTATGGTGAAAAAGGCGACTTCAAAAAAATGTTTGAAGCGTATATTAATCTCGTTGATAAAACGGAAACTTATTTAAGTCTCGTTAAAAGGTATACTAGTAAATATCTTACTGATGACGCTGAAAATGAAGTAAACATTTTATTTAGAAAAACGCTTTTAAGAAAGTCTGCAAGTAACCCAAAAGATATCTGGAACGTATTGTTAAGTTGGTTATTTACTCAGCAAAAAGATTACAGAAAAGCACTAACTCAAGAAAAGGCGCTTTATCAAAGAAGTCAAGCAGATTTAGGAGCTATTTTTGACTTGGGAAAAATTGCTTTTGAAAATAAAAATTATGAAGAAGCCAAAGAGTGTTTTACCTTTATAAACCAAACAACAAAGCTATCAGAAGAAAAAATAGCAGCTAATTTGTTCATCGCTAAAATTGCAGTTGCTACCAATAGCACTGACACTGAAAACTTATTTAAATCGTTATTTAAAGAGTTTGGAAAAAATATATTTACTTTAAAATTACAAGTAGTTTATGCTGATTTTTTAACGTTTTCAAAAAATAAACCAAATGAAGCAAAAGCCATATTAGAACATGCTTTACAATTTTCACAATCGAAATTTGATAAAGCAAGAATAAAATTAAAGTTAGGAGACATCTTAGTTTTTACAGGTAGCTACAACAAAGCTTTAATTTACTTTTCTCAAATTCAGACACAACTTAAAAACCACGAATTAGCTCAAAAGGCCCGTTTTAAAGTGGCACAAACAAGCTATTTTAAAGGAGATTTTATTTGGGCAAAAGCACAATTAAAAGTACTGAAAGGGTCTACAACACAATTGATTGCTAATGATGCTTTAGAACTATTTTTAACTATCACAGATAATGAACCTGTTGATTCTATACCTTCTGGGTTAAAACAATATTCAAAAGCAGCACTATTAGCTTTTCAAAACAAAACACAACAAGCAATCGATACCTTAAGGGTTATAAATAAAAAATTTAAAGGGCAGCCAATTGAAGATGAAGCCCTTTTTAAACAAGCAAAATTATTAATCAAGCAAAACAATTTTGACGCAGCAATAATCAATTTGGAAAAAGTAATTACCTTAAAACCTGAAGGTATTTTAATCGATGACGCTTATTACGAATTAGCAGAATTGTATAAAAATCATTTAAAAAACACTGAAAAGGCATCAGAATACTATCAAAAGATTATTTTTGACTATTCTTCCAGTATTTTTTTGGTAGATGCAAGGAAAAAATATCGCAGAATTAGAGGTGATAAAGTTTAAAATACTTGTACCTTTTACAAACAAACACACAATTAAACAACATTAATGTACATATACAACGTAACTATAAATATTGATGAAAGTGTTCATTTAGAATGGCTTACTTGGATGGAAACTCACATACCTGAAGTACTAAACACAGGGAAATTTACAGCTGCAAAGCTAACTGAAGTTTTGGTAAATGAAGACATGGGAGGAAGAACTTATTCTGTACAATATTCGGCAAATACGAAAGAAGATATAGAAAACTATTACAAAAACGATGCTGAACGATTACGTGCTAAAGGTCTAAAAAAGTTTAGTGATAAAATGTTATCTTTTAGAACTGAATTAAAGTTGATAAAAGAATTTTACCCTACAAATATTAGTAATTAAAAAAATGTTTAGAACAGCATAAAACTAGAATCATGTCAGTTAAAGCAAAAAAACATTTAGGTCAACATTTTCTAACAGACGAAAGTATTGCAAAAGATATTGCAGATGCTTTATCTGGCAATGGATATGACGATGTTTTAGAAATTGGTCCAGGAATGGGTGTTTTAACAAAGTACTTATTGCCTAAAAAAGCAAAAGTTACTGTCATGGAGTTAGATAGAGAATCTGTTGCCTACTTAAATGATACTTTTCCGTTAGATAATATTAAATTAGATACCTCATCAGAACATTTTAGTATTATTGAAGGCGATTTTTTAAAGAAAAGCATTCAAAATATTTTCAATAAAAAGCAAGTTGCAATTATTGGTAATTTTCCATACAATATTTCTACCCAAATTGTTTTTAAAGCTATAGAAAACAGGGAATATGTTATTGAGTTTGCAGGAATGTTTCAAAAAGAAGTAGCAAAAAGAATTGCAGAAAAAGAAGGAAGCAAAGTATATGGAATTCTATCTGTTTTAACACAAGCTTTTTTTGATGTGGAATACTTATTTACTGTTCCTCCAACTGTTTTCAATCCGCCACCAAAAGTAGATTCTGGTGTAATTAGGCTTGTTAGAAAAAAGGATTTTTCATTACCTGTTGATGAAAAACTCTTTTTTAGAGTGGTAAAAGCCGCTTTTAACCAGCGAAGAAAAATGCTGCGCTCTAGTTTAAAATCTTTTAACTTGTCAGATTCTTTAAAAGAAGAACACTTTTTCACAAAAAGACCAGAACAATTATCTGTAAACGAATTTATAGAATTGACGAAAAAACTAGCAGAAAATGGCATTTGAAATCACAGATAAATTTTTAGAAAAGCTATCCGATGTTATAAATGCTAATGATGATAAAGCAATTACTTTATTGTTTCGAGAAGTTCATTACGCAGATATTGCAGAGGTTTTAGACGAAGTTAGTTTTGATGAAGCCATTTACATCATTAAACTCTTAGATAGCGAGAAAACTTCTGAAATTCTTACGGAATTAGACGAAGATATTCGTGAGAAAATCTTAAAAAACTTATCTACTAAAGAAATTGCAGAAGAAGTTGAAGAAATGGATTCTGATGATGCTGCAGATATTATTGGTGAACTTTCAGAAGAGCGTCAAGAACGCGTAATTTCAGCATTAGAAGATGATGAATTAGCTGCAGATATTAAAGAATTACTCTCTTACGAAGAAGAAACTGCAGGCGCTTTAATGGCAAAAGAACTGGTAAAGGTTTATGAAACATGGACGGTTGCTGGTTGTATGCGAAGGATAAGAGGACAAGCAAAAGACGTTACTAGGGTACATTCTATTTATGTGGTAGACAAAGAAGACAAGTTAATTGGTAGGCTTTCTTTAAAAGATTTAATTATTGCCAAATCTGAACAAAAAATCTCAGAAATATATATAGATAAGGTAGACTCTGTAAACATAAATGAAGATAACGAAGAAGTTGCTAAAATAATGGCAAAATATGATCTAGAGGCGATACCTGTGGTAGATAATAACAAAGTTTTATTAGGTAGAATTACCATTGATGATATTGTAGATCTTTTAAAAGAAGAAGCAGACAAAGATTATCAAATGGCTGCTGGTTTAACACAAGATGTAGATTCTGACGATAGTATTTTTCAATTAACGAGAGCTCGTTTGCCTTGGTTATTTTTAGGTTTATTGGGTGGTATTGGTGCTTTTTTGGTAATGGAAGGGTTTCATGGCGTATTCTCTAAATATGTAGCTTTGTTCTTTTTTACGCCTTTAATAGCTGCGATGGCAGGTAATGTAGGTGTGCAATCTTCTGCTATTATTGTGCAAGGTTTAGCAAACGATGATGTTAAAGGAAGTGTAAATAGTAGACTATTTAAAGAGATGTTACTCGCCGCTTTAAACGGTGTTATTTTAGCACTCTTTTTATTTCTATTTGTTTGGGCATATCAAGGTAAAATAGATTTAGCACTAGCCATTTCTGTCTCTCTTGTTGTGGTAATTATTGTTGCTGGCTTAATAGGTACTTTTGTCCCTTTATTTTTGAATAAAAGAGGTATTGACCCCGCAATTGCAACAGGACCTTTTATAACTACAAGTAACGATATTTTTGGAATTTTAATTTATTTTTTAATTGCAAAACTTATTTTAGGTATATAAAAAAACCTTTCAGCTTTGCTGAAAGGTTTTTTCCTTTTTCTCTTAACTTTTGATATAAAATTATATCGCAATTATTCCCTTTTCGAATAGTAGTTTTAATACTACACTGCAAATTTATAACAGTTTATATAATTAAAAGTGTAAAAAACCGCAGTTTAAAATGTGGATTTCCGCAAAAACTAATCAATAACACCTAATTCTTTTGCTTTTAAAACTAAATCTGTATTATTAACTGCATCTAAATCAGCTCTTAGGCTTCCTAATTTTGTTTCTATAGAACGAAGTTTTAAAAAAGAACCATCTCCTTTTATAATCACTCCCTCTAAATTTGCAAGTTTTGGATGGTTTGGAAGCTCTCTAAGTATTTGAATTGCTATATCATCCATTTGGATTTGAATAATATTTCTACGCATTATTTTTTGATGAATTTCATGCGTATAATATTTTTTATTTACTAACATCTGTTTAACAGCAAAATCTAATTCTGTGGCATCACATTTACTTTTTAATAAATACGCATTAGGTTCTAAATTGCTAATTACGTTAAAGACTCTATTAGTTTCTGTATGCCCAGTAACTACACCTATTTTAATATCAATTTCATTATTTCTAATAGCTTTTATCAACTCTTCTCCACCATCTAAATTCGTGTCTTTTGTAGAGTTATCAAAACTTAAATCTGTAAATAAAAGTTGAAACGGATTTGTTTTTAAATTGCTTTTAATTAACTGAAAAGCGTCGTCACAATTATCTGTTGTAACAATATCAAAATTGCCAACCTCCTTTAAAGAACAAAGCATTCCTTGTATTACAAGTTGATGATCATCAGCAATTAAAATTCTTGTTTTAGTTTCCATTTTTAGGGATTTCAATTTTTATAGTTGTTCCTTTCTCTGAACTCACTTTCAATAGAAAAAACACCATTAATTTCCTCGATTCTTTCTTTCATATTTTTTAAACCTATTCCGCTTCTCTTTTCAGCAAGATCAAAGCCTTTTCCGTCATCAGAAATTGTTAAAAAAATAACATTTTTTGTTTCATTAAAATTTAAAACAACATTTTTTGCAGCTCCGTGTTTTTTAGCATTTTGTATGCTTTCTCTAACAGCTAAAAATAATATTCTTTTGATAGCATTCTTTATTTCTTGCCAATTGACAGAGTCAATTTCCTCTACTTTCACTCTAAAACCAGTTTCAAAAAAATCTGAAATTAAATTAATAATCTGATCTTTAAAAAATACATCATCAAAACTTTCACTACTTAATTGATGTGATAAGTTTCTTACATTTTCTTTGATAATATCTAAACTATTGGCTTCTTCAGTTTGATTCTTTTTTTCTAATTTTAAATGTAACATTCTGAGGTCTCCTGCAACCTCATCATGTAAAGATTTTGCTATTTTCTGACGCTCTTTTTCACGGACTTCAATTTGTTTTATTTTCGCTTCAAAAATAATTTTCTTTCTTCTATTACGAACAATATTGGCACTAAAGCCAATAAATAAAATACTAACTCCTGCGAGCAACCAACCAATCGTTTTTTGCTGTTGCTCTCTTTCTAATTCTATCTGTTTCTTTGTGTTTTCTTCCTTTAAGCTGGCGTTTTCTTTGTCTTTTTTATCAGTTTCGTATCTAACTTTGGCAAACTGGTTTTTTAAGTTCCTTTCTCTAGTAAACAAACTATCGTTTAATTTTATATAATCCCTTAAATACTTTTTTGCAATTTTGCCTTTAGTTAGTTTTGATAGAAACGTTAAACACTCTAAAATTTGTTTAGTATTTCTAGTTTTTCTTGCTAGCTCTAAACCTTTTTTTGCATGCTTTTTTGCTAAAGAATAGTTTTTATTCTTTAAATATACTTCTGCTAAAAAACTATGTGAAACACTTTGTCTGTACATGTTTTTAGACTTAATTCTACTATTTAATACTATTTTAAAACCTTCTATTGCCTTCTCTATTTTTCCTTGTTCAAAATAAATAGAAGATAAGTTACCCAAGAGAATTTGGTATTGTGCTGGATACTTTATTTCTAGGCTATCATAGCTTAACCCTTCTTTAAACAAAGCAGTTGCTTTTTTAAAATTTCCTTCATCTTTAAAGGTCATTCCAATATTGGTTGATAGGTTTACTAAATTTTTTTCTCTATAATATTTCAATTTAATAAACTTATTTATTTTATTTGCTTTTAAATAATAAACTCTAGCTTCTTTGGGCTTTTTTGTGTGAGCTAAAGAATTTCCTAAGGCTTGGTATAAAGAAATTAAAGTTCTGTACTCTTTAATAGGCTCTATATATTTTATGCCTTCAATCGCAGTTATTTCGCCACCTAAATAATCTTTCTCATCCAATTGTAAATTTGCCATAGATAATAACCTTCTCCCGATTTCAATGGAGTCTTTAAGAGCTATATAAATATTTTTTGATTTGTGGAAATAATAAAAGGTACTATCTATATTATTTTTTATCTTATGATTTAAGGCTTCTAAATGATATGCTTTTGCTAAAGAAAAAGAATCTTTCTTAAGTTGAAAATGATTTAGTAATTTATTTACGGAAAACGTGAGCCCTAAAGTATCTTTTCTAAAATAACTTTGTTTTGCGTATTCAATACTTGTGTGCTTTATAAGTGAATCTATTTTTAATTCTTCAGAGAGTAGCACCGCTCTTTTTAAATATAAAAATTTGTCAGCCCCCTTGGCATTGTTCAAATAGAAAGAAATAGAGTCTATCTTTTTATCAATCTCGCGCTTTTGAGAAAATAAAGAAATATTTACAAGAAATAAAAGCAATAATGCATTTAATTGCCTAAATGGTAAGCTCTTTAAATTTGTGAATAATTGGTGTTTTATCATCTATTTTTAAAATTAAAAACTCATCTTTAGTATTATAAAGTTTTTAACATCGGGCCTAATTTAAAAAAAGTTTTTCGTAAAGTGTTAAAAATAAGATTTTTAAATTAAAAAAAACTATAATGTATTCATTTTCTGAAATAAGTCCCATAAAACAACTCCTGTAGTTACAGAAATATTCAATGAATGTTTTGTACCTAGTTGTGGTATTTCTATGCATGCGTCGGCAGCATTTACAACTTTCTGTTGCACTCCTTTTACTTCATTACCCATTACTATTGCATATTTTTCATTTTTCTCGGGATAAAAAGTATTTAGTTTTGTACTATTTTCTGCTTGTTCAATAGTCAAAACTCTAATATTTTCAGCTTTCAATTTTTCTACTAACGTCAGCGTATCTTCTACATATTCCCAAGCGACAGATTCTGTTGCTCCCAGAGCTGTTTTATGAATATCTTTGTTTGGCGGAGTTGCACAAATACCACATAAGTAAATTTTTTCAATCAAAAAGGCATCACTTGTTCTAAAAACAGAACCAATATTGTTTAAACTTCTAATATTGTCTAAAACTACAATTATGGGTGTTTTTTCTACAGACTTAAATTCATCAACTGTAATTCTACCTAACTCGTTATTTTTAAGTTTTCTCATAATTTGTGGATAATTCGCTAAGAACTAAAAATGAACAACTAATCACTTTTTTCTATCTTCGCAAAACTAACTGAAAATTTTTAAAAACTTGGCAAAACCAAAACCAAAAAAGGTAACTCCTTTAATGAAACAATACAATGCCATCAAGAATAGATATCCTGATGCAATGTTACTTTTTCGTGTAGGAGATTTTTATGAAACTTTTGGTGAGGATGCTAAAAAAGCAGCCGGAGTTTTAGGAATTACGCTAACGAAACGTGGTGCAGGAAGTGAAACAGAAACGGCTTTGGCTGGTTTTCCGCATCATTCTTTAAACACCTATTTACCGAAATTGGTAAAAGCAGGAATGCGTGTTGCTATTTGTGATCAGTTAGAAGATCCTAAAATGACAAAAACCATTGTAAAACGTGGTGTTACAGAATTAGTGACTCCCGGAGTTTCTTTAAATGACGAAGTTTTACAAACCAAAACTAACAACTTTTTAGCGGCGGTTCATTTTGATAAAAAACAACTTGGAATTTCATTTTTAGATGTTTCTACAGGTGAATATTTGGTGGCACAAGGAAATGCAGAATACATAGATAAGTTATTGCAAAACTTTAATCCGAGTGAAGTATTAGTTCAAAAACAAAACAAGCAACAATTTTTAGAGCTTTTTGAAAATCGATATTATACTTTTTATTTAGATGATTGGGTTTTTCAACCAGAATATGCCAACGAAACTTTACAGAATCATTTTGAAGTAAAAAGCTTAAAAGGTTTTGGTATTCAAGATTTAAAAAATGGAATTATTGCTGCCGGTGCCGTGTTGTATTATTTATCTGAAACGCAACATAATCAGCTAAAACACATTCAACATATCAGTAGAATTGCTGAAGATAATTATGTTTGGATGGATCGTTTTACCGTCAGGAATTTAGAATTGTACAATCCTAATTCTATAAACGCTGTTACGCTGTTAAACGTTATTGATAAAACGATTTCACCAATGGGTGGCCGTTTATTAAAACGATGGCTAGCGCTTCCTTTAAAAAATATTGACGCTATTAAAAACCGTCACGAATTGGTAAAATTTTTTATAGATTCTGATGATTTTTCTCAAACCGTAACCTATCAATTAAAACAAATATCAGATTTAGAACGATTGATCTCTAAAGTTGCCACAGGGAAAGCATCACCAAGAGAAATTGTTTTACTAAAAGATTCTTTAAAAGCTATTCTTCCGATAAAAGAATATGCAGAGAAAAGTAAAAATAATGCTGTAAATAAACTGGGTAATCAATTACATACGTGTACAGATTTAATTGAAAAAATAAATGACACTTTGTTTAATGATGCACCTGTAAACATCAATAAAGGAAATGCAATTGCTACGGGCGTTCATAAAGAATTAGACGATTTACGCGCAATTTCTCACTCAGGAAAAGAGTATTTAGACAACATGCTAACGCGTGAAGTTGAGCGAACAGGAATTACAAGTTTAAAGATTTCTTTCAACAATGTTTTTGGTTATTATATAGAAGTTAGGAATTCTCATAAAGACAAAGTTCCTGAAGAATGGATTCGTAAACAAACTTTGGTAAATGCAGAGCGTTATATTACAGAAGAATTAAAAGAATACGAAACCAAAATTTTAGGTGCTGAAGAAAAAATAGCAAAACTAGAACACGAAATATTTTCTAAATTATTACAATATATCATTCAATTTGTACAAATTGTGCAAGAAAATGCGCAAATTATTGCAAAAATTGATTGTTTATTGTCTTTTTCAGTTTTAGCAATTGATAACAATTATGTTCGTCCGATTATGGATGAAAGCACCGATTTAGATATTAAAAACGGAAGACATCCTGTTATTGAAAAACAACTACCAATAGATCAAACTTATATTGCTAATGATGTTGTTTTAAATAGAAATCAGCAACAAATAATTATGATTACTGGGCCAAATATGTCTGGTAAATCGGCTATTTTAAGACAAACAGCTTTAATTGTTTTATTAGCACAAATGGGAAGTTATGTCCCTGCTCAAAATGCAAAAATCGGAATTGTAGACAAAATATTTACACGTGTTGGTGCAAGCGATAATATTTCTATGGGAGAATCTACTTTTATGGTAGAAATGAATGAAACTGCATCGATCTTAAACAACCTGTCTGAGCGTAGTTTGGTTTTATTAGATGAAATTGGTCGTGGAACTTCTACTTATGACGGAATTTCAATTGCTTGGGCCATTTCTGAATTCTTACATGAGCATCCTTCTAAAGCAAAAACATTGTTTGCAACACATTATCATGAATTGAATGAAATGACTGCTACTTTTGAGCGTATTAAAAACTTTAATGTGTCTGTAAAAGAGTTAAAAAACACTATTATTTTCTTACGTAAATTAGTTTCTGGTGGTTCGAATCATAGTTTTGGTATTCATGTTGCTAAACTTGCTGGAATGCCAAATATGGTGATTCATAGAGCGAATAAAATATTAGCTAAACTAGAAAAAAGCAATAAAAATACGGAAGTAAAAGACGTTTTAAAACAAACGCAACATGAAGAAATGCAACTCAGCTTTTTTCAGTTAGACGATCCTTTGTTAGAAAATATTAAAGAAGAAATTCTTGCTACAAATATTGATACTTTAACACCTATTGAAGCATTGATGAAATTGAACGAGATTAAGCGAATGTTGATCAAGAAATAATGGTAAACAATTTAGAACAAGGTTTTTTCGGAATTGGAATTCAGAATGGAAAAACGCCTGAAAACCTAGGTGTATTATGGCGATCTGCTCAAAATTTGGGTGCTAGTTTTATTTTTACCATTGGTAATCGCTATGCTAAACAAGCCTGCGATACTCATAAAGCTATTGGTGCAATGCCTTATTTTCATTACAAAAATTTTGATGATTTTTTTAACAACCTTCCTAAAGGAGCGATGTTAGTTGGTGTAGAATTAGATAAAAAAGCAGTACAATTAGAAACTTTTGAACATCCAAAACGTTGCGTTTATTTATTAGGTGCAGAAGACCACGGATTATCTAAAATTGCGATTGACAAATCGCATCATTTAGTGAAGTTTAAATCTGAGTTGAGTTTAAATGTATCCGTTGCCGGAAGTATTATTATGTATGATAGACAAGCTAAATTTAATTTTTAAATTTAGATAGCACTATTAAACAAGTTTTGACAGAAAACAGAAATACTTTAGCAGCTAAAACTAACTAAGATTAAACGAAAATTGCCAAAAAAGTAATTATATTTGCAACATGAATTCTATTCTTTTATTTATTAGCGGTCCAGAAATTATGGTAATTATGTTAATCGTAGTTATGGTTTTTGGTGCAGATAAAATTCCCGAAATTGCTAGAGGATTAGGAAAAGGTATGCGTCAAGTAAAAGATGCAACAAACGATATTAAAAAAGAGATTAAGGATAGTTCTGAAAAACATTCTATCGATACTGACATTGCTAAAGATATTAACAAAGAAATTAGCAATGCAAAAGACAATATTGATGACCTTACAGGCCCTATCAAAAGACAATTTTAAGAAAAAACTTATATTTCTTCTAATAATAGAAATTTATAGATCCAACTTCTGAAATTTATTTTACTCTGCTAATCGTTAATCCATCTCTAATGGGTAAAAGAACGGTTTCAATTCTATTATCCGCATTAAGAAGTTTATTGTATTCTAAAAGTTCTTTTGTGTCTTTGTCTTTTGGGTTTAATTCTTCAACAACCTTTCCACTCCAAAGTACATTATCAGACAAAATAATTCCACCCGAATTCATTTTATCAATTATTAAATGAAAATAATTTATGTAATTAGATTTATCTGCATCAATAAAAACTAAATCAAATTTCTGGTTAATAGTTGGTATTATTTCTAAAGCATTACCAACAAATTGTTCTATTTGGTTTCTGTAACCCGATTTTTCAAAATATTTATTCTGAAGCGGCTCTAGCTCTTCATTTTTATCAACTGTAAAAATTTTTCCATCAGCATGCATTCCTTCAGCTAGACACAATGCAGAATACCCTGTATAAGTTCCTATTTCTAATATATTTTTAGGTTGAATTAACTTTGCAATCATAGATAGTACTCTTCCTTGAAAAGCACCACTTAACATTCTAGGGTTCAACACTTTCTGCCAAGTTTCTCTGCTTAATTCTTTTAGAATATCTGGTTCTTGTTGTGAGTGTTCTACAACATAATTATCAATATTTTCTGGTAAAAAATGCATCGTTAAAGTTTTTTCAAAAGTACAAAAACACGGAATTTATTTTTCTATAATAGTCGATTATCTTTCTTTTTAAAATAGAGATTAACCAAGTTCTTTCGTTAGATTTTCCTTGAAAATGTTGAGCAGACTTAAAACTTCAATAAATGTATCTTAAACCAAATCTTTTGCTAAAACACCATTATTTACTCAAATTATAGCAAAATTACACATCTAATCTACATAATTATCTATCCATTTGTCTGTGTTTAATAAAATTTTTTTTTCTGCTATTTTAGAGATAAATATCTAATATAATGGTAGTTTTTATCCTCGTCACGTGCATAAAACAGACTAAATTACGTGCTACCATATCTTTTAATAACTCAAATGAATTAACTATAAAATGGCTAAATTTTAGGGTGCTTAATATCTAAAGCTTTTTCTTACATTTACATTATTATTAAAAACAAAAAGTATGTCAACAGCAATGAAAGAATATAAAAAAGTTACTGTAAAATCTCTTATCGATATGAAGAAGAATGGAGAAAAAATTTCCATGTTAACTGCGTACGATTTTACAATGGCAAAAATATTAGACGGAGCTGGTATTGATGTACTATTGGTTGGAGATTCTGCATCAAACGTTATGGCAGGTCATGAAACTACTTTACCAATAACTTTAGATCAAATGATTTACCACGCAAGCTCTGTAGTAAGAGGGATAAATCGTTGTTTAGTTGTAGTAGATTTACCATTTGGTAGCTATCAATCTGACCCTAAAGAAGCTCTGCGTTCTGCTATTCGAATTATGAAAGAAAGTGGCGGTCATTCTATAAAGTTAGAAGGTGGTAAGGAAATAAAAGAGTCTATAAAGCGAATTTTAAATGCAGGAATTCCCGTGATGGGTCATTTAGGTTTAACACCGCAATCTATCTACAAATTTGGAACTTATACAGTAAGAGCTAAGGAAGAAGAAGAAGCCGAAAAATTAATGAAAGACGCTTTACTTTTAGAAAAAATTGGTTGTTTTGCACTCGTTTTAGAAAAAGTACCTGCAAAATTGGCGCAAAAAGTTGCAGAAGCTTTAAACATTCCTGTCATAGGAATTGGTGCTGGAAATGGTGTTGATGGACAGGTTTTAGTTACCCATGATATGATTGGAATGACACACGAATTCCATCCTCGTTTTTTACGCAGATATTTAGATTTATATAAGGATATGACAGGTGCTTTTGAAAGCTATATTAGTGATGTGAAAAGTGGTGATTTTCCAAATGAAAAAGAACAATACTAGAAGCTTAATCAAGCTATATAACGGAAAGTGATTTATTTCGAAAAGTTATAAAAATGACATTGTCAGAAAAAGTGTTTTTCACTATCATTTATTTGCTTTTAATTCCTTTTGTGAGGATAAGTTTTAATTTTTTATCAAAAAAAACAGCTCATTTAATTAATAAAAATAATTCATTTGCTTCTTTATTTAATATTTTCTTGATTTTTTTTAAGCTTTACGCTATCTACCTCTTTCCAATTATGGCTTTATTTTTAGTCGTTAATAAGTGGATGACATGATTTTTATTAAATCCACTATTACTCATTTAATAAAATCAGAAACACAAGAAGCTACATTGACTATGTTTCTGTAAAGTCAAAAAAAAGAATAATACCAATGAAAATTTTACACCTAGATACAAATCACTCTCTTTTAATTAAACAATTGAATAACTTAGGTTATTCTAACGATGAAGACTATACTTCTTCCAAACAAGAAATCGAAAAAAAGATTCATCTGTACGATGGTTTTATTATCAGAAGTCGTTTTTCTATTGATAAAAATTTCATTGACAAAGCAACAAATTTAAAGTTTATCGGACGCGTTGGTGCTGGATTAGAGAACATAGATTGTGAGTATGCAAAAAGCAAAGGAATAGCTTTAATTGCGGCTCCTGAGGGAAATAGAAACGCAGTTGGAGAGCATTCTTTAGGAATGTTATTATCTCTATTTAACAAGCTTAATAAAGCTGATAAAGAAGTTCGTAACGGAAAGTGGTTACGTGAAGAAAATCGCGGAATTGAACTTGATGGACGAACTATAGGCCTAATTGGTTACGGTAATATGGGAAAATCATTCGCTAAAAAACTACGTGGTTTTGATGTTGAAGTTTTATGTTACGATATAAAACCGAATATGGAAGATGCCAATTGTAAACAAGTTTCGCTAGCTGAATTGCAAGAAAAAGCTGATGTTCTAAGCTTGCACACACCTCAAACTGAACTCACAAAAAATATGATAAATGTTGATTTTATTAATGGGTTTAAAAAGCCTTTTTGGTTGATAAATACCGCTCGCGGAAAATCTGTTGTTACCAAAGATTTAGTTTACGCGTTAAAATCTAGAAAAATTTTAGGGGCAGGTTTAGATGTTTTAGAATATGAAAAATCATCTTTCGAAAATCTTTTTTCTGATAATAAAATGCCCGAAGCTTTTAAATACTTAATTAATTCTGATAATGTTTTATTATCTCCTCATGTTGCTGGTTGGTCATTGGAAAGTAAAGAACGGTTAGCGCAAACAATTGTTGATAAGATTAAAAAACTTAAGAATATTTCAAACTAGTAAAAGCGGAAACAAATAAGAAATTCAGCCATTATTCGCAATAAAAAGTAAAAATGAAATTATTTTCTAATTACCCTACAGAAGTATTGATCTTACTTTTTTTAATTATCACCTTTGTTCTATCTGGATTTGAAAAAATATCAGATTGGAAAGGAAATGTAAATTTTATAAAAAATCATTTTCAAAACTCACCTTTTAAAAATAATGTTCCCTTTTTGTTGGCAATTCTTTTAATTATAGAAATAGTTGCATCAATTCTAATGACCATTGGAGTGTATCAGATTTATACTTCAGAATCAAAAGAAATTGCGTTAATCGGCACAGAGCTCTCTGGAGTCAGTTTAATTTTTATGCTTATCGGCCAACGTTTGGCAAAAGATTATGCAGGAGCGATGTCTTTAGCAGTCTATTTTATCATTACACTATTGGGTGTATATTTACTAAATAGTTAAAAATTATTATAAAAACAATTTAAATAGGTTTTTACTATTAAAAAACCTCTTAAAATGTTTGTTTTAAGAGGTTTTTTAATTTTAGCAAGCGTATTGTATATCTAAATAGATAAAAACACGTAAAATATATCTTAAAAGTGTTTTTAACAGTTTTTAATGACGTAAATTAAGGAAGAATACTCTGAGGTGGTTTTCGCTTTTAAATTTGACAGACAACCCATATACATTGCTTTAATTGGATTCATTCTACCAGTTTTATATTTTTCACTTAAAAGGGAAACATAATAAGAATCAAACTTCATTGGTATTGTTTTTTCTACAATCATTCCTTCCGTAGAAAATATTTTATGAATTGATTTTTGAGAAAAATGCCAAAGATGCCTTGGAACATCAAATGCAGCCCAAAACTCTTTATAATGCAATGCGTCGTAACTTTTATGATTAGGAACAGCAACAACTAACCTTCCATTATCAGAAAGCAGCTTCTTTAATTTCATAATATAATCAGATAACATTTCTACATGTTCTAAAACATGCCAAAGTGTTATTACATCAAATTTTTTATTTTGAATTTTATCTAAGTCTTCCTCTAAGAAAACTCCTTTAGCTGAAGCAATATTAATAGCGTCAATATTTGGTTCTACTCCAATTGTATTCCACCCATTATTTTTACAAACATTCAAAAAATCTCCTGTTCCTGCACCAACATCTAAGATGTTTTTTGTTTCGTTTTTAAAAGAATTAATTAAAGATAATTTTCTTTTTAAAGTATAATTTTTTACAAATTGATATACTTTATCTAAGATTGATTTTTTACTATCTGTATGCGAAATATAATCTTCGCTTTTGTAATACTTTTCTAGATTTACAGGAACAGGTGAAGTTACCAACATATCATAAACTGAATTCAACATAACCTCATATGTTTCTCCAGAAACCGTAAAATCTTTACAATTTAAAAAAGGCTCTAAACCCTTATAAAGCTGTCTTTTATCAACCATCCTTCTCTTTCTTTACAAAATGTTCCTCGTGGAACATTCGCTTTTTTTTCACAAACTACCTACCCATGTATACCAAAAGAACAGAAATATCACTCGGAGAAACACCACTTATCCTACTCGCCTGAGATATTGATGTAGGTTGTATTTTTGTCAACTTTTCTCTTGCTTCAAAAGAAAGGGATTTTACATTTTGATAATTAAATTTAGAGGGTATCGTAACATTCTCTAACCTATTTAATTTATCCGCATTATTCTTTTCTTTTTCGATATAACCTGAATATTTTAAATGAATAACAGCTTGCTCAATAACTTCCTTATCAATAGAATTTTCTTTTAAAAATACATTTAACTTCTCTACGTTTTTAAAATCAGAAAACTCTAATTGAGGTCGTGCTGCAATTTTATAAAGTTTCATTGATTGATTGATCAATGCCAAATTCTTCGATTCTAGAATAGGGTTCATCTCTTCTTTTTTAACACTTGTATCCTGCAGAAACTTAATCAATAAATCAGCTTTTTCTTGTTTTCGCCTCACACGATCTAATCTTTCTTGTGAAGCCAAGCCCAATTCAAAGCCTATTGGCGTAAGTCTTAAATCAGCATTATCCTGCCTTAAAAGTGTTCTGTACTCCGCACGAGAAGTAAACATCCTATAAGGTTCCTCTGTTCCCTTAGTTATTAAATCATCGATTAATACACCTATATACGCTTCATTTCTTTTCAAAACAAAAGACTCTTTACCTTGAGTTTTTAACGCAGCATTTACACCGGCCATTAATCCTTGAGCAGCTGCCTCCTCATAACCTGTAGTTCCATTAATTTGACCTGCAAAAAACAAGTTTTCGATTAATTTGGTTTCTAAAGAATATTTTAATTGTGTTGGCGGAAAGTAATCATATTCGATTGCATATCCATATCTTAAAAATTTTACATTCTCAAAACCAGCAACAGAACGAATAGCTTTGTCTTGAATATCTTCTGGAAGTGAAGTTGAAAAACCATTCACATACATTTCACAAGTAGTCCAACCCTCTGGCTCAATAAACATTTGATGCCTATCTTTTGTTGCAAACCGATCTATCTTATCTTCGATTGAAGGACAATATCTTGGGCCTGTCGACTTAATTCTACCGTTAAACATTGGCGATCTATCAAAACCTGTTCGCAACAAATCATGAACATCTAAATTTGTATACGTTAACCAACAAGATCGTTGTTCTTTTAGAGATTTCGTCGTAGGTAAATATGAAAACTTCTCTGTTACCTCATCCCCAGGTTGCTCTATCATTTTGGAATAATCCAAAGACCTACCATCAACCCTTGGTGGAGTTCCTGTTTTCATCCTTCCGGATTCAAAACCTTTAGCAACCAGATCTTCGGTAATACCCGTTGACGCACCTTCACCAGCTCTTCCACCCCCAAAACTTTTATCACCGATATGAATTAGCCCATTTAAAAAAGTACCAGCGGTAATAACAACCGTTTTAGCTTTGACTTCTAGACCTAAAACTGTTTTCACTCCGACAATCTTATTTCCATCAAACAACAAACCGTTTACAGAATCCTGATAAAAATCAAGATTTTCAGTTTCTTCTAACATAGTTCTCCAACACTCTGCAAATTGCATTCTATCAGATTGCGCTCTTGGACTCCACATTGCAGGTCCTTTAGATTTATTCAACATTTTAAATTGAATAGCAGTTTTATCAGTAACAATACCACTATAACCACCTAACGCATCAATTTCTCTTATAATTTGACCTTTTGCAATTCCGCCCATTGCCGGATTACAGCTCATTTGAGCAATATTTTGCAAATTCATGGTAATCAATAATGTGTGTGCTCCCATATTTGCAGAAGCGGCAGCAGCCTCACTTCCTGCATGACCACCTCCTACTACAATTACATCATACGTTGTTGTAAATAAACTCATAACTTTATAGTTCCACGTGAAACTTTAGACTTATTTAACTGATTATCAGTTAATTAATACTTAATAATGCTGTGTTTTCAGCATTTCTCATCTTAATTTTTTCCTTTTCAGACTTATCTTTATAACCCATATAATGCAAAACCCCATGAATCATAACTCTATGTAATTCATCTAAGAACGACACCTTAAAATCTTTAGCGTTATCCCTTACTCTTTCAACAGAAATATAAATATCACCACTAATTAACTTACCTAAAGTATTATCAAAACTGATAATATCAGTTAATGTATCATGTTGTAAAAATTCAACATTTAACTTATGAAGATAATCATCGTCACAAAAAATATAATTGATCTCGCCGATACTAAAATCCTCGTCAGCCACGACGTTCTCTATCCAATTCTTTAATAAAATTTCACTTTTTAATTCAAAAGAAGTTTCGTAATTAAAAGTAATCATATCTCATCTTTCTTTTTATCAGAAAAATATTCCCTGACCTTATTCTTATAATTTTGCTGCAAAGGTAATGATTGTCGGTTTAATATCTCTGTTTGATTGTAAAACTGCTTTTTAAACTCAATCTCCTTGATATTTTTTCTCTCAAACTGCTTTTGATTAGCACTAGATTTCCGTTTATTATCCTTTCCTTGCTCTAAATCAGATGTCTTTAATTTGAGTAATTCATAGTTCAGGTGTTGCATTTTTTGAAGTGTAGCAGCATTAAAACCATTTTTTAAGATTTCATTTTCTAAATCCTCCATTTTCTTTAAAGCCTTTGTGGCCTTTGAATTCATTATATTGTCTCCATTCTCAGATTGCCTGATTTGCTCTTGTAATTCTTGACGTAATAAACTTTGTTGTTTATAAATTTCATAAATTTCGCCATCCAAATCGTCTTTCTTCTTTTCTCCTGCCCTACTGCCATTCTCTTTACCTTCACCTAATATATCTTCTTTTCCTTCCTTCCCACCTCTCTTACCATCCTTGCCTTCTTTTTTATTACCATCAGGTTTTTGTCCGGGCTTCATCCCTTTTTCCATTTTCTTTGACAATTCTCCCTGTTTTTGAATTAAATCAGGTAAACTGAAGCCTTTACCCTTCTTTCCTTTACCCATTTTCATAGACATGGAATTTTTCATGCTACTTAAGATATTACTTAAATAATGTGCTAAGTTATTTACAGAAGTCATAACATAACGTTGATTTGAAACTCCATTATCAAAACGGTTTTCTGAAAAATTCTCTAAAGACAAATCCAAATTATAATGTGTAGAAGATAAATCATCTTTAATTTTTGCCGAAATTTTAGGCAATCTCATAGACAATACATAGAGGCTATCGTCTATATGCTCAAAATATGTTTTTAATTGATTTTGCTTCTTTAAATCTCTTCCAAAATTTGGATGTTTTGTTGATGACTCATCAAACCTATTCATTAATTCTTCTTGTTGAAAAGAAAAAACGAGTAAGTTCTCTAAAATTTTGCGCAAATCATCCATGTTTTCCTCAACGGAATCACCCGCCATTTGCATCATAGATTTTTGCATTTTCGCACTCATCTCTTTCATCATTTTAGATGATCTCTTTTGACTTTTTTTAGCAGTAGATTTATCTTCTTTAGAAAAATTCTCCTCTACTTTATTTAATTCATTATCAATGTCGGATTTTTCATCTTCCAAATCTGGAAGTTCCATAGGTTCTTTCAATTTCTCATTATCTTTGTTAAGATCTTCTAACTCCTTTTTTATTTGATCAAACTCATTTCTAATTTGTTTTTGTGCAGCTACACTTTCCTCCTTTTTTCTAGCTAACTCTTCTTGCTTTTTAGAAAGTTCTTCAATTTTATTTGCAATTTGCATTGTTTTCTGCTCAACATAAAAACGTTTTGTCAATTCCAAAATACGCTCTAAACTGCGTTCTTGTTGTTTATTATGTTGCGCTAATTCCTTTGCTTTTTTTACTAAATCTTCTTTGTTTAATTTTTCAGCCATTTCCTGAATTTCATCCAACAACTTTTGTTGCCTATCTTGCTTTTTAAGCTCAGCAATTCTCTTTTGTAATTCTTCTTTTTTTTCTTGAAGGTCCTGACTTTTATCTTTTTTAAAATCTAAATTTTCTTGCAACTGATCGGTTTGCCGTTGCATCATTTTATTATAGTTATTTTGTCGTTCTACTAGATTCTGAATCTTCTTTTTATCATTCCAATTAATCTTTTTCTTGCTTTGTAATTCATTTTGAACTTTTTCGAGATCTTTAAACTGCTTCTGTTGTTTCTGTATAGATTTTTCGAAATTATTAATTGTATTTCTTTGTTCTAAAAACAATGCTTGATCAACCTCTTCTTGTGTTTTTTGTCGATAATTAAAAACTTTACTTTTTGATTTTTTACTTCCATTAAAACCATCATTATCAAACACTTGAAAATAAAACTCATAATTAACACCTTCAATCAAATCTAACCCATCAGGAAACTGATAAAAAAAAGTTTGTAGATTTTGTTCTGTAACAGGTAAATTAAAATATTTCTGAGCTTGCGGATTGACAACATCATAATAAACAATCTGTAGTTTTTTAATTCCATTATCATCAGAAATCTGACCAGCAAATTGTTTCGCTCCAAGAGAAATAGAATCAATATTCGATTGAATAGAAATTTTTGGGAATTCATCTTTTAACACATCCACAGAAAACTGTAAATTCTCAAAATCTTTTAAATTTTTATTTGATGATGAAATCTGATAATTAAGTACATTTTTAATTCTTTTTGAATATTTAAAATTATTATTATAAATCGAATCAAAAAAATCTCTTTTATTATTGTAAATAAAAGCCAGCGAATCTGTTTGATTAGCAATTACATTCCAAGTAATTACAGTTCCTTCTGGCACTATTATATTCGTCGCATTTTTAATAGACTCATTTGTTTTTCTTAAGTAATAAGGATATTTAAGATCTAAAGAAACCGTATTGATTGTAGGTGTTTTAATTACGCTAATAGTATAGATTTGAGATTTGATTCCATTGGATTCAATAAAAAATTCTAAAGGTTTTTGAACATCAGAAAAAGTGTAAGAAAAAGATCTATTGCTATTGTTTTGTAAAAAATATTGTTGATTTTCAAAATTAATTTTCGCTTCAATTGGTATCACCTCACCCACCACATTTACCAAAATAGAGATTGATTTACCTTGTATAACTTCTAATTTGGTATTCACCAGCGAAAACGAAAATGGTGCTGGTGGTTTAAATGCAGTTTTATGATTTACAACACGATTTAAACTTTGAGTAATAGCTAAATTATTTCCTGATAACAAAATAGTTATCCAGATAAAAATAGGGATTATTGCATATTTTAAATATTTTCTATTTTGCCTAAAATCCACCGCCTTCAAAAACGGAATTGGTTGTAATTCTTGTACTTTCTGTTCAATACTCGCTACCAATAAATCAGATTGATTATTGCTTTGTTTCAGCTGTAGAGCGTTCAGTAGTTTGTCTTGAACTTCAGGAAAGTGATTACCAATAATCTTTGAAGATTGCTCAAACGTAATTCCCTTGCGCAAACCTATCAGCTTGGAAATAGGGATAGCAATAAAACGAATTAAAAGGAACAATTCAACAAAGAAAAATAACCAAAAAAGTATGGTTCTTTCAGTAGGTTTTAACCACAAAAAATATTCTAAAAATAAGGTGAAAAAGAAATAAATAAATCCTAGAGAAAGAAATAAAATAGACCCTTTTATCAATTCACTAGTGTAATATTTACGTGTAAACTGATGTAATTTATCCTCAATATTTTTAAATGAAACCATAATTAACTTTTAACAATATTATTTTTACATTGCTATACCATCGTATAACTCATAAAACGAATATTAGAAGTAATATAACTAAAGTATTCAAAAATAAAACAAATAGATATAATTTTAATTCCCTTATTATAATAAGACATAAAAAACAGTCTTTTTTCTTTTCTCTATTTTCTATTATAAAAACTATCTTTGTGCCATTAAAAATATAAAAAATGGAATCTAATGTTCGCGTTCGTTTTGCACCTAGTCCTACAGGACCTTTACATATTGGAGGTGTAAGAACAGCTTTATTTAATTATTTATTTGCTAAAAAATATAACGGAACTTTTGTTTTAAGAATAGAAGACACAGACCAGACACGTTATGTTGCAAATGCAGAAAAATATATTATAGATGCTTTAGAATGGTGTAATATTCCTATTGATGAAGGTCCGGGGAAAAATGAAAAATTTGGTCCTTACAGACAATCAGAACGTAAAGATTTATATAAAAAATACGCCGATAATTTAATAGAAACAGGGTGGGCATACTATTGTTTTGACACTACTGAGGAATTAGAAGCACATAGAAAAGAGCATGAAGCATCAGGAAAAACATTTATCTATAATTGGCATAATAGAGATCAAGGAAGTTTGGTGAATTCGTTAGTTTTAACTGATAATGAAGTACAAAGCAGAATTAATTCTGGTGAAAATTATGTAATCCGTTTTAAAACTCCACAAGATGAATTGCTACGAATGGAAGACGAAATTCGTGGAAATATTAAAATTGATACCAATACTTTAGATGATAAAATTTTATTTAAAGGAGATGGAATGCCAACCTATCATTTAGCAAATATTGTTGATGACCATTTAATGGAAATTTCTCACGTAATTCGTGGCGAAGAATGGTTACCTTCTATGCCTTTACATATTTTATTATACAGAGCTTTTGGTTGGAATACTCCAAAATTTGCACATTTGCCTTTAATTTTAAAACCTGTTGGCAAAGGAAAACTAAGTAAACGTGATGGAGATAAATTAGGTTTCCCAGTGTTCCCTTTGGAATACACAAATGAAGTTTCTGGTGATATTTCTCGTGGATACAAGGAAGATGGTTATTTTTCTGAAAGCTTTATAAATATGTTAGCTTTCTTAGGATGGAATCCTGGGACAGAACAAGAAATATTCTCTTTAAAAGAGTTGGTAGATAATTTTGACTTAAAAAGAGTTAGCAAATCAGGAGCAAAATTTAGTCCAGAAAAAGCAAGTTGGTTTAATCAACAATACATGCAAGCTAAATCTGATATTGAATTAACAGATTTATACTTGCCAATTTTAGAACAAAAAGGAATTACTAAAGACAAAGACTTTGTTTTAAATGTAGTTTCTTCAATAAAAGAAAGAGCTGTATTTGTTGGTGATTTTTGGGATTTATCAAGTTTCTTTTTTGAAACACCAACAAGCTATGATGCAAAAGCAAGTAAGAAAAATTGGAAAGAAGGAACTTCTGAGTTAATGACAGAATTAATTAAAATTATTTCTTCTATCGAAGATTTTTCATCAGAAAATACAGAGAAAGAAATTAAAGAATGGATTACTGCCAAAGAAATTGGTTTTGGTAAAGTAATGCAACCTTTAAGATTAAGTTTAGTTGGAAAATTAGCGGGTCCTCATTTATTTGATATTATTGCAATGATTGGTAAAGAAGAGGCAATTAAAAGACTTGAAAACGCAATTGAAAAACTATAACTTCTAAAATTTTATCTAATAAATTCATTATGAAAAATATAATTTTAATTTTAATTTTAAGTTGCACTTTTTCTACTCAAGCACAATTTGGTAATAGGAATTTTAGAAACCAACGACAGAGCCAAATGCCACAACCACAGCAAGAAGCTCCAGAACCAAATTTTAACATAAAAAAATATATAGGAATTGTTATTTATGATATTGAAAAAACTGCTAAAAAATCGAGTGTAAAATTATCCTCTAAAGAGGGAAAAGAATTTTCTAAAGTATTAGCACAGTATAATAAAGATATAAAAGACATCACTAGAATTAATACTTTTTTGTTAAGAAGTACTAAAGATATGGTTGATAATTTTCAGAAATTATCTATGAAAAGTGGCGATTTTTCGAATCAACAAAAAATTCAGAAAAAAATGGGTGAAAACCTAAAACCAATTTTAGAAACACTTAAAACAGAAGATTTAAAATTAAACGCAACTATGAAAGAATTACTTTCAGAGAAGCAACATAAAAAATGGATCAAGTACAATCGAAAAATTTACAAAGTTTTTCCAGAAGAAAATTAGAAAACATACAATTTAAATTAAAAACCCTGCAAAACAATTGTTTATGCAGGGTTTTTAATTTTTATAAAGTATAAGTTGTACCTAAAACACAATATGATAGATAAAGATTGAAATTCAGTATCTTTACAATAAATCAAATAATAATTAAAAAAACTATGAACACATTATTTATTATACCAATAGTACTAGCTCTATTAATCTTGTTTGCCTCTTATTTTATTGTTAAACAACAAACAGCAGCAATTATAGAAACCTTTGGTAAATTTACAAGTATTCGTCAATCTGGTTTCCATTTAAAAATACCAGGTGTACAAAGAATAGCAGGAAGATTAAGTTTAAAAATACAGCAATTAGATGTTATTATAGAAACAAAAACTAAAGATGATGTTTTTGTTAAAATAAAAGTTTCTGTACAATACAAAGTAATAAAAGATAAAGTATATGATGCTTTTTATAAATTAGACTATCCACACGATCAAATAACTTCTTACGTTTTTGATGTTGTAAGAGCAGAAGTTCCTAAAATGAAATTAGATGATGTTTTTGTTAAGAAGGATGATATTGCAATTGCCGTAAAATCTGAATTAAATGAAGCAATGATGACGTATGGTTACGATATTATTAAAACTTTAGTTACCGATATTGATCCAGATGCTCAAGTAAAAGAAGCAATGAATAGAATTAATGCTGCCGATAGAGAAAAGACTGCTGCACAATACGAGGGAGATGCACAACGTATTTTAATTGTAGAACGCGCTAAAGCGGAAGCAGAAAGTAAACGTTTACAAGGTAAAGGAATTGCAGATCAGCGTAGAGAAATTGCACGTGGTTTAGAAGAATCTGTAGAAGTTCTAAATAGAGCAGGAATCAACTCTCAAGAAGCATCTGCATTAATTGTAATTACTCAACATTATGATACTTTACAATCTATCGGTGGCGATACGAACAGTAACTTAATTTTACTACCTAATAATCCTAACGCAGCAAGTTCTATGTTAACTGACATGGTAGCAAGTTTTGCAGCAACAAATCAAATTGGTGAATCTATGAAGGCTGCGAAAAGTAAAAAAATAAAAGAATAATTAATATTGTAAATTAAAAAAACTCAATTTGCGAAATACAAATTGAGTTTTTCTTTTTTAACAAAGTAATTTTAAATTACTTTTTATCTTCTATTTTTTCATCAGAATTATCATCTTTGGAAGCATTTTTAAACTCTTTAATTCCGCTTCCTAGTCCTTTCATCAATTCTGGAATTTTTCTTCCACCGAATAATAATAAGACAACCACTAAAATTATAATAACTTGTGGACCACCAATAAATCCAAAATATATACCTAAACTATTCATTGTTCTTTATTTTAAGATACAAATATACGAAAAAGGTTATTACAGCAGATTACTTTAAAAAAGACTAATCTCTTTTTTGTATAATACCACCAATTACTTTTTTATCTTTTACAAATTCTGGATTTCCTTTATAAAATATAGAACCACCAAAACTTACCTTAGCACTTAACGTTTTTCCTGCTAAAATTTCTGCCTTTGCTCCTGTACCAGCTTTTACCGTAGAATTTCCTGTAGTTTGCATTCCGTAACCATTGTAAATACCATATAAATCTACATCTACTTCTTGGTTCTCTGTTGTGCCTGTTAGTTTTATAATTCCACCAGTAGATGTTCTTACAATTAGGTATTTTACTTTTGACGTTAGATTTATAAAAGCTCTTTCTTGTGAATTTACTTCTAATTTGTCTTGATTAAAATCTTTACCTGTAATCGTGGCACCTTCATTAGCATCAACTACAGCGATGTTTTGATTGTAGTATAACTTTATTAAAACCTTACCGTCTGCTGCATTATTTTCTGGTTTTAAAGAAAAAGGTAACGATAATTTTAAAATATCATTTACATTTTTAATTTTGACCATTTCGGATTTTTCACCAGTTATTTCTAACCTTTGATCTCCAGATTTTATAAGTTCTACTTCTATTCCATTATAAACTTTTAAAATTGTATAATCTCCTAAATTTTTAGATACAACTGTTTGTGAAAATGTTACATTACTTAAAATTAAAACACAAACACATATTATCTTTTTTATCATTTTCATAATTAAATTAACATATTAGTAATCAATAATTATAACTCTATAAAGGTATTTTAGATTTTTTATTGTAAAAAAAATATTTACTTAATTTTTTAACATTAAAATTAAGTAAATATATCAAATCCAACTTTAGTGGAGTAAAACTTTTAATAAAATAATTTAACAAAAATCTAGTTTTCTATTAAAGTAAAATCTAAATGTTTACGCTCCAAATCTGCGTTTTTTACTCTTACAACAACATCATCGCCTAATTGATAAATGTGTTTCGTAGATTGACCAACTATTGCATATTGCTTTTCATCAAATACATAATAATCATTTTTTATATCTCTAATTCTAACCATTCCTTCGCATTTATTAGAGGAAATTTCTACATAAATACCCCATTCTGTAACTCCAGTAATCACTCCACCAAAAACTTCATCTTTGTGGTCTTGCATGTATTTAACCTGCATATATTTTATCGATGATCTTTCTGCTTTTGAAGCTAACTCTTCTCTTTTAGATGAATGTTTACATCTTTCTTCATATAAATCTGCTTTAGGTGTATTTCCACCCTCTAAATAATGTTGGAGTAATCTATGGGTCATTACATCAGGATAACGTCTTATAGGTGATGTAAAATGGCTGTAATAATCGAAAGCTAAGCCATAATGCCCAATATTTTGTGTTGTATATACAGCTTTAGACATAGAACGTATTGCTAAAGTCTCAATCATATTAGATTCTGCTTTGCCATTTACATCATTTAGTAACTGGTTTAAAGATTCTGATGTTGACTCTTTAGATTCTGTATTGATTTTATAACCGAATTTACTGATGATATTTTGTAGAGAAGCTAATTTTTCTACATCTGGTTCATCATGTACTCTGTAAATAAACGTTTTATTAGAAGGTTTATCTTGATGACTACCAATAAATTCTGCTACTTTTCTGTTTGCCAACAACATAAATTCTTCAATTAGTTTATTAGCATCTTTAGATGTTTTAAAGAAAACACCAATAGGATTTGCTTCTTTATCTAAATTAAATTTTACCTCTACCCTATCAAAAGAAATTGCGCCATCTTTCATTCTTTTTTTACGAAGAATTTTAGCTAATTCATCTAGTTTTAAAGTTGCTTCTACAATTTCTGGAGTAACTTTATATTCTTTATCAATAATAGAAATATCTTTTGGCATTGTATAAGGCTGAATATCATCAGACAATTTTACATTTTCTATAATAGATTGTGCTTCTTCATAAGCAAAACGTTGATCTGAATAGGTAACAGTTCTACCAAACCACTCACCTACTATTTGCGCTTTATCATTGATTTCAAATACTGCAGAAAAAGTTAATTTTTCTTCATTCGGTCTTAAAGAACAAACACCGTTACTCAACATTTCTGGTAACATTGGTACTACTCTATCTACTAAATAAACAGAAGTTGCTCTATCATAGGCTTCATCATCTAAAATAGTTTTGGGTTGCAAATAATGTGAAACATCCGCAATATGAATTCCAATTTCATAATTTCCATTCTCTAATTTTGTAAACGATAATGCATCATCAAAATCTTTAGCATCTTTTGGATCTATGGTAAAGGTTAAATCTTTACGCATATCTCTTCGTTTAGAAATTTCTTTATCTGTTATTTCTATTGGTAAATTTTCTGCTTCTTTTTCTACTTCTGATTCAAATTCGTAAGGTAAATTGTATTCTAATAAAATAGAATGCATTTCTGTGTTATGATCTCCTGGTTTTCCTAAAACAGTCGTAATTTTACCAAAAGGATTTTTTGAGTTTTGTGGCCAGTCTGTGATTGTTGCTTGCACTTTATCTCCATCCTCTGCGCCATTCATTTTGTTTTGAGAGATAAAAATATCTGCATACATTTTGTTATTATCAGGTATCACAAAACCAAAATCTTTATTCTTTTGCAAAACACCAACAAATTCTGTTTTTGCGCGTTCCACAATTTCTACAACATCTGCTTCTAATTTTTTTCCACTACGTTTTTTATACACATAAGCTTTTACAATATCATTGTGTAAACCTTTACCTAAATTAATATTAGGAATAAATATATCGTTCTCATAGTCATCAGAAATAAAATACCCATTACCATTTGAAGTAACATCTAAAGTACCAACAGAATATTTTCTATCAGTATTAATTTGAAATTTACCTCTATCTACTTCTTTAATTTTTTTAGTTGCGGTTAATTCTGCTAATTTCTTTAATACTTGTGTTTTTCCATCAGTATCAGAAATCTTTAATTTTGCAGCAATTTGTTTATAGTTATAAAATTTATCACTGTCTTCATTTAAAATTTTAAAGATATTTCTAGTTAAATTTTTTATTACTCTACCTTTCTTTTTAAATATCTTTTTTTTATTTCTTGTCATTAATCTTTACTTGTTATTACATATTACCAAATTACAATTAAATACTAGATTTTAGTATTAAAAAATTGTTATCGATTGATTGTTGTATTTTGGCTTTAACTTAATTATTATTTATGTCTAAACCTTGGTTTATAATTGTAAATCCTTCTTCTGGAAATCGAAACACTTCTCAACAATGGGAAGAAATTCAACAATTATTAAATACTAAGAAAATAGACTTTTCTTTTGTTTTTACACAGTTTTCTAAACACGAAATTGAATTGGTAGATAAAGCAATTCTAGATGGTTTTAGAAATATTATTTCGATTGGTGGAGATGGAACACTACATCATGTAGTTAACGGAATAATGCGTCAAAGGTATGTAAAAACTTCTGATATAACTATTGCAGTGATTCCACAAGGAACAGGAAACGATTGGATTAAGACTTATAACATACCTAATGATGTTGAAAAAGCGATAGAAATTATCTCTAAAAAGAAAACAATTTTACAAGATATCGGGGTTTTAGAAACTGAAAATAAAACAGTTTCTTATTTTAATAATGTAGCTGGTTTAGGTTATGATGGATACATTGTTAACAAGTTAAAAACATTAAAACGTTTTGGTTCTATTGCATATTTATTGAGTGGTTTAGCTGGTTTATTACTTTATAAAAAATCTGTTTTTAAAATAATTTTTGATGATAGAATATTAGAAACCAACTGTTTAATGACAATTTTTGGACTTTGTAAATTTTCTGGAGGAGGAATGCAATTTACAAAAGATGTAAATTCTACAGATGGTTTGTTTGATATTACGATTGCTAAAAATCTAAATTTATTCGATTTAGTATTTAATCTTCCTAAATTATATTCTGGTAAAATAGTGCATCATAAAAAAATTGAAACTTATAAAACCAAAGAAATTACAGTAATTCCACAAACAACAAAACCTTTTATTCAAGCAGATGGAGAATTAATTGGAACAGGAAAAGTTTCTGTAAAAATCATTGAAAAAGCTATAAATTTTATTGTTAATTAAGTTTTAGATGTCATTTCGACTTTATGGAGAAATCTCATATTTAACACAACTATATCAGTATAATAATTAAAAAATCCCGTTTTTCAACGGGATTAATTCAACTTACAATTTTAAAATTTTACTTCGTAAACATTTAAAATTGAGGTTCATTAAGTTAAATAAATCTTAAAATTTATGTAACATTTTATAAAACAAATCGTCTTTATAGTAAGAGATTATATTTTTAAGATGAAGAAACTACATAAAATTATTGCTTTATTCGCTTTTATATTTTTTGCGGGCATTTTTGTTACTATAATAACTTTAAATACTTCTTTAAATAAATCTGTGCACTCCAGCGAAACTACAGATATTCAAAAAGATACTTTATATCTTTTACAAGCAGAAAAGAAAGCTGTTTAAATTCTATTTTTTAGAGTATCCTCTACCCGATTCTGTTTTCATAAGAAAAGTTTTAAATAACTTTTATTAAATCAAAGATTTCTGTGGCTCTTAGCGAATTACTTAAGTGTTTAAATAAAGTAGAATTTTCATTCGAATCTATTATTTTCGAATTTTAACCTTTTTAACAGTTATCAACATTCTATATTATAATTATATTTTCTTTTAAAATTTTAAAAAAACAATGATGGTAATAATAGTGTGTTAATAGCTACTATAAAATTTTATTGTTTTATTTTTTAATTTGAGTTATTAAAAACCATTCACAACTTATGAATTGCTTAAAAGCTTAAAAATCAATTTAAATTTATAGTTATTAACAATAGTTATAAACAGTAATTAACTTAAAATTATTAATAGTTAATAGCTAAATCTATGTAAACAAATTGTAAATTTTATGTTGATAAACTTTTACCAAAAACTTATAAAAAAATTTGTTTATGTTTAAACACCTTTAGTATTAAAAAATTATTTTAAACTACCAAAAATACTTGTAAAACTTTACTCATACTTCTTAACATTTAGATTACATAGCTAAATCGTTAAAAATTAAAAGGTTATTAGAAATGATAAATTTTTGAATGTTTATAACTGTTGATAACCGTTAATATCTGTATTTTTGTTGTTACAACACAATTAAAATCAATTTATTATGACAATTGCCATTGGAAACGATCACGCGGGAACAGAATATAAGTTCGAAATTATAAAACATTTAGAAGAAAAAGGATATAAAGTACTAAATTTTGGAACGGATACAAATGATTCTATGGATTACCCAGATGCAATTCATCCAACAGCAGATGCCTTAGAAAGTGGTCAAGCAGAATTAGGTATTATTCTTTGTGGATCGGGCAATGGAGCACAGATGACAGCAAACAAACATCAAGGTATTAGAGCTGCACTTTGTTGGAATAATGAATTGGTAGCCTTAACAAGACAGCATAATAATGCAAATGTTTTAACCATTCCTGCTCGTTTTGTATCTTTACAACAAGCAATAGGTTTTGTAGATATTTTTCTTTCTACAGAATTTGAAGGTGGTAGACATGGAAATAGAGTAAATAAAATTTCTTGTGCTGGATAATCTTTCTAAAACACAAAATTCTTAAAAGTAAAAATCACTCAAATTGTTAAATATTTATTTTCAATTTAAGTGATTTCGTTTTTTTAATTTTATCAAGTATTTAAAGTAAAGAAATATGAAGTTCCAAATTAAAACTTTTGAAGAGTTAAATATAAAAGAACTCTACAATATACTTCAATTACGTTCTGAAGTTTTTGTGGTAGAGCAAGATTGTGTGTATCAAGATGTAGATTTTAAAGATCAAAAAGCTTTACATGTTTTTGCATGTAAAAATGATAAAATTATAGCTTACACTCGTATTTTTAAACCAGGAGATTATTTTGATTACGCAAGTATTGGTAGGGTAGTAGTTGCAGATTCAGAGAGAAAACATGGTTTTGGTCATGATTTAATGAAAGCTTCTATAGAAGCTATAAATAAACATTTTAATGTTGATGAAATTACCATTTCTGCTCAAAAATATTTAAAATTTTTTTATGAAACCCATAACTTTATTCAAGTAGGAGACGAATATTTAGAAGATGGAATTCCGCACATTAGAATGGATAGAAACTAAATATTACATAAAACAATCAACTTCTTTTACACCACTTATTTCTAAATCGTCCAATTTTATTTCACCAATTCTAACCCGAATTAAACGTAATGTTGGAAAACCAACAGCAGCAGTCATTTTACGAACTTGTCTAAATTTACCCTCTTTAATAACGATTGAAACCCAACTGGTAGGTCCGTGTCTTTCATCTCTAATTTTTTGACTTCTTACCGGAAATTTTGGATCATCAATTATAAAAGCTTTACCAGGTTTTGTCGTATATTTTTTTCCGCTAAAACCAATTTCTACACCATTTTTTAATTGTTCAATTTCTTTTTGAGTAATAATTCCATCAACCTGAACATAATATTCTTTCTCGAATTTATTAGATCTAATTTCTGCAGAAACTTTACCATCTGTTGTCAATAAAAGCAAACCTTCAGAGGGCACATCTAAGCGCCCTATTGCCATTGTTCCTTCAGGAAAATTATATAAATCACCTAGTAGTTTTTTTTTCCGCTTTGCGGGATTTATAAACTGAGAAATCATTCCCCATGGTTTGTTTATTATAAAATGTTGGTGTTTTTTTGTCAAACTAAAGTATTTTTATTGCTACAGAAAAAATGTTTTTACCATCAGACAAACTCATATTTTTTTCTGAAAATTTTTGATCTGTATAAGAAGTATATTGTGTTATTGGCTCTATACAAAGCATGTTGTCAACTTCTGTCCACAGCATAAAATTATCAAAACCTTTTGTAGTAATTTCTAAGTCTTTTCTATGGATATTTTTTAATATAATTTTATTAGAATTTAGAACAGGACAGGCATTAGAACCTGCTTTGTAAACATCGGTTAAGGTTATTTCTACACCATTAGATTCTAGAGTTTCTTCACCTGAATCAGATAATAAAAAAGCAGGATGATAGCCTAACATAAAAGGCATTCCTTTCTCTGATTCAATGATAAATTCGATGTTTAAAACGTCCCTTTCCAAGGTAAAATTCTTTTGAAAAGTGAAATCAAACGGCCAAAATAGTTTTTCTTCTGATGATTTTTCAGGAAACTTACTATTTGCTATTTGAGTATTTTTTTTATATTTTTTAATGAATTTTGCACTGTTTTTATCAAAAGAAACTAAAGAGTATTCTAACTCACGCAATAAACCGTGTTGATCTAGAATGGCATCACCATTTTTGGTGTGAACTATAAAATTATTTTTAGCAGTTGGCCCTATAACAGGAAACATTTCATCATCAGAATTACGCCAACCTTTGTTTCCTTTTTGATGAATATATTCATTATTATTGTGCTGAAAACTAATTAATTCTCCTTTTTCAATTATAACTTTACAGTCTTTATTTTTTAATATTTCTACAGAACTCATTCATCGTTTGCTTTGTGTAAAAATACTATAAATTAGGATGTTTTTGTTAGTAAATTATTCTTAGTTTTTTGTAACTTGTCAATCTTATTAAAAATAAAAACAGCAAGATTAATGGCGACAGATAAAGAAAAAACAGCTAAACTTAAAGCACTTCAACTTACACTAGATAAATTAGATAAAACTTATGGCAAAGGAGCTGTTATGAAACTCGGTGACGTAGTTACTGAAGATATTGATGCAATTTCATCTGGTTCGTTAGGGTTAGATTTAGCTTTAGGCGTTGGTGGTTATCCAAGAGGAAGAGTTATTGAAATTTATGGGCCAGAATCCTCTGGTAAAACAACCTTAACATTGCATGCAATTGCAGAAACTCAAAAAGCTGGAGGAATTGCAGCATTTATTGATGCTGAACATGCATTTGATAAATTTTACGCAGAAAACTTAGGAGTTGATATTGATAATTTAATTATTTCTCAACCAGATCATGGTGAGCAAGCATTAGAAATTGCAGAAAACTTAATACGTTCTGGAGCAATAGATATAGTTGTAATTGATTCTGTTGCTGCTTTAACCCCAAAGTCAGAAATTGAGGGAGAAATGGGAGATTCTAAAATGGGTCTTCATGCCCGTTTAATGTCTCAGGCGTTGCGTAAACTAACAGGTACAATTTCAAAAACAAAATGTACTGTAATTTTTATTAACCAATTACGAGAGAAAATTGGTGTTATGTTTGGTAATCCAGAGACAACAACAGGTGGTAACGCATTAAAATTTTATGCATCTGTGCGTTTAGATATTAGACGAAGAACACAAATTAAAGACGGTGACAGAGTTATTGGAAACAGTACTAAAGTTAAAATTGTAAAAAATAAAGTAGCACCGCCTTTTCAAATTGCAGAATTTGATATTATGTATGGACAAGGAATTTCTAAAGTTGGAGAAATTTTAGATATTGGTGTAGAATTAGGTATTGTAAAGAAAGCTGGATCTTGGTTTAGTTATGGTGAAACCAAACTTGGGCAAGGTAGAGATGCTGTAAAAGGTTTAATTAAAGACAATCCGGAATTAGCAGAAGAGTTAGAAGAAAAAATAAAAGCTGCTATTGAAAACCAAGAATAAGTTTTAAAAGTTATAATTATTATTAAAAAATCGACTTTAGGTGCAATTAAACTATAGTCGATTTTTTATTTTATTGCAATATGCTTTATTTAACAGAACATTTATCCTTAAAAGAAATAAATATAGAGAATTACACCCAATTGTATTCTTTAATGCGCACTATTTATCCTTTGGCTTACAGCCATTTTTGGACTGATAACGGAGATTGGTATGTGAATACTCAGTATTCTGATGAAAATATTTTAAGAGAATTATCTGAGGAAAAATCTGAGTATTATTACGTTGTTTTTAATGATGAAATTATTGGCAATTTTAGAATTATTTGGAATGAAAACTTAGAAGGATTATCCGAGGAAAAACAAGTAAAATTACATAGAATTTATTTGCATCAGAACCTACAAGGAAAAGGAATTGGAAAAAATATTCTTTTTTGGTTGGAAAATAAAGCTAAAGAGAAAGATTACAAAATTATCTGGTTAGATGCAATGAATGAGCAACCCCAAGCTCTTTCATTTTATAAAAATTTAGGATTTAAGTATCATTCTCATACTTTTTTAGAATACGATTTATTACACCAACATGTAAGGAAAATGATTCAAGTTTATAAGACCCTTTTATAGAATGTGGAACCACTTTCTATAAAATATAAAATAATACAAGACCAAAAACTTCAAATAAAGCAGTAACTACAATTCCTATTTTAATAAACTTTACTAATAATTTTTTTCGCTTCATGTTCAATTATAACAGGTAAGCCTGTAATAACTATACTCCTGTACTTCCAAAACCTCCAGAACCTCTTTCTGTTTCACTCAAAAAATCAACTTCTTGCCAATTTACACGTTCGTGTTTTGCAATAATTAATTGTGCAATTCTTTCTCCATCATTAATTATAAATTCCTCATTAGATAAATTAACTAAAATTACCCCAATTTCACCTCTATAATCTGCATCTACAGTTCCTGGAGAATTTAAAACAGTAATTCCTTTTTTAGCCGCTAAACCACTTCTAGGTCTTACTTGTGCCTCAAAACCAATTGGTAGTGCAATAAATAAACCTGTTTTTACAATGGCTCTTTCTAATGGTTTTAAAGTAATAGTTTCCTCAATATCTGCTCTTAAATCCATTCCTGCCGCTCCTTCGGTTTCATAGTTAGGAGTTGCGTGTTTCGATTTGTTAATTATTTGTACGTTCATTATTTTTATATGGTTTTCTATCTTTTTTATTTAAATTTAAAAACACTATTTTAGTATTATTCGTTATCGTTGTAAAAATTAAATAAATAGTATACGGAGAAAAGAGAACAATATAAAGGTTTATTTTTTTTTAAGAAAGAATAAGTTTACAATTAGTGATATAATACCATTAATATTTTCCAAGAAAATATTTTTAGATTAAAGCTTGCTTAGGTAGAAAAAACAAACTTAATTTTTTCATAACGAGATCTTGTAACGCACTAAATATAATAATTAGAAAATGCATTCATTATATAGATACTAATTTTAGTATTTTTGGCGATTTAAAAATAAATAATAATGAGTAAACAGAAAAAAATAGCAGTATTTGGCGGTGGAAGTTGGGCAACGGCTATTGTAAAAATGTTAAGTGAAAATTTAGAAACAATTGGCTGGTACATGAGAAATGAACAAGCTATTGAGCATATAAAAGAAAATGATCATAATCCAAATTATTTGCGCGCTGCAGATATTTTTGCAAGTCAATTAGATTTGTCATCTGATATAAATTATATAGCTAAAAATTACGATGTACTTATTTTTGTAATTCCTTCTGCCTTTTTAACTAGTGAATTAAAAAAATTAGAAACTTCGTTAGATCATAAAATTATTGTTTCAGCAATTAAAGGTATTGTGCCAGAAACAGGTTTAATTATTGGAGAACACTTTAATAAAGAATACAATATTCCATTAGAAAATATAGCCGTAATCACTGGACCATGTCATGCAGAAGAGGTGGCAATGGAGCGTTTATCATACCTAACAATTGCCTGTCAAGACCAAGAAAAAGCAAGGTGTATTGGAAAATCTTTAGAAAGCTGGTATATAAAAACCAAAATTTCTGATGATATTATTGGTACTGAATATGCTGCGATGTTAAAGAATATTTATGCTGTTGCTGCTGGTATAGCACATGGTTTAGGGTATGGAGATAACTTTCAAGCAGTACTAATGAGTAATGCAATTAGAGAAATGAAACGTTTTATTAAAAAGACTCATAAGATGAAACGAAATATTAATAATTCTGCTTATTTGGGCGATTTATTAGTTACTGGTTATTCACTGTTTAGTAGGAATAGACAATTTGGAAACATGGTTGGTAAAGGATACACTGTAAAATCTGCTCAAATGGAAATGAGTATGATTGCAGAAGGATATTACGCTACCAAAAGTGCATTTAAAATAAAAGAAGAAAATGGCGCTGCTACTCCTATTATAGAAACTGTTTATAATATTTTATATGATAATAAAAGCCCTAAAAAAGAATTTAAAAAATTGACAGATAAATTAGATTAAATGTTTAATTTTGAACATAGGTATTAATTATTAAACATTTAAAATGAAAACAATACAAGAAGTTGTAGAAAGTACGATTAGAAAAACACCTTTTATTGAAGAAGCTTTAAATGAAAAGTTGATAAATGTATCTTCTTTAGCTAGAATTATTTTACCTGATGTTTCTACTGCCCTAAAGAAAGAAGTAAAAGTTGGTGCTGTTATGATGGCAATTAACAGACTTTCTCCTGCAAGTGAATTACGTATTAGAAAGAACATTAAAAAACTAGCTTTAGATTTAGGAGATGTTATTGTACGATCTGACTTGTGTGATTTTACATTTAAAAATACACCTTCTTTATTAAAGGAAATTGCAAAAATTCTAACTAAATCTGCAGATAATTCTGATTACTTTTTAACGGTTTCACAAGGTATTTTTGAAACGAATATTGTTACAAGTAAAAATTTACAACCTTTTGTAAAAGAAATTTTTGAACACGAAACGTTAACTCATAGCATGTTAGAGTTAGCTTCTATTACTATAAAGTTACCAAAAGATAACTTAGAGCAATCTGGAGTTTATTACTTTATTTTAAAGCAATTAGCTTGGGCAGATATTCCTTTGCAAGAAATTATTTCTACTACAAACGAAATGACAATTGTTGTAAAAGAGGAAGACATCAACCAAACATTTTCTATTTTAATGGACATGAAATTAAGCTAATTAAATGGCAAAACAAGATCCTTACGCAGCATTAAGAATTAGACAATTTAATCTCTTTTTGTTTGTTAGGTTTTTACTAGTTTTTGGTTGGTCTATGCAATTTATTGTCATTGAATGGCAAGTATATTCTATTACAAAAGATCCTTTGTCTCTCGGAATAATTGGGTTGATGGAAATAATTCCGGCATTTTCTATGGCTTTATTTGCTGGTCATATTGTAGATCAAAATGAAAAAAGAAACTTACTAGCAATTTGTACAGCTGCTTTTTCATTAATTAGTTTAGGCTTATTTTTATTAACATCAGACACTATTGTTGGGCATTGGTCTACAAATGCAGTATTATATTCTATTTATGCATTGGTTTTCTTTGGTGGATTTTTACGTTCATTTTTTGGACCTACAATTTTTTCTTTAGTTGCATTGTTAGTTCCTAAAAAAATATATCATAACGCAGCGACCTGGAGCACAAGTACTTGGAAAACCGCGTCCGTTTCCGGAGCTTTATTTGGTGGTTTTTTTATTAGTTGGATTGGAGTTGATAAAACTTTAAGTCTGGTTTTTATTCTAGTAATTTTATCACTTATATTTCTTTTTCAGATAAAGAAACAACCAATTTTAAATGCTAAAATTGGCGAACCTATGAAAGACAGCTTAAAAGCAGGAGTAAAGTTTGTGTTTCAAAATAAAGCAATTTTAGGGGTTTTAAGTTTAGATATGATTGCTGTTCTATTTGGAGGAACTGTTGCTATATTATCCGTTTTTGCTCAAGATGTTTTAAAGGTTGGCCCAGAAGGTTTTGGTATTTTAAATGCTTCTATTTCTTTGGGGAGCATATTAACAATGTTTATAACAACATATATTCCTATCAATAAAAATACAGGAAAAAAAATGTTAATCTCCGTCTTTATTTTTGGACTTAGTATTATTGCTTTCGGGTTGTCATCTATTTTCTGGGTGAGTATTTTAGCCTTGTTTATAAGTGGTGCTGCAGATGGAATTTCGATGGTTATTCGTCAAACTATTTTACAATTAAAAACACCTGACGATATGAGAGGAAGAGTCTCTTCTGTAAATTCTATGTTTGTTGGTTCTTCTAATGAATTAGGTGCTTTTGAGAGTGGTTTAGCAGCTAAATTATTAGGACCAGTAGTTGCAGTGGTTTTTGGAGGAACCATGACATTAATTACTGTTGTGGCAACAGGAGTTTTAAATCCAACCTTAAGAGATTTAGATTTAACATCTGAGATTGAAAGCAACGAGAAAGAGGAATAATTTTTTTAATGCTATTACTTTTTATTGTTTGTACCAATCAGCTTACACCTAAAAAAATATTTTATAAATGACTACCTTTAACTAACTTAAAACTTCTTTTTATGGAATATGGATTTCTTTCAGTAATACCACCAATTGTTGCCATTATTTTAGCATTAAGAACAAAGCAAGTTTACATTGCTTTGTTATTTGGAATTTGGTTTTCTTGGGTGATTATTAAAGGATGGAATCCGTTAGACGGAACTATAGCAATGATTGAAGGATTGGTTAATGTCTTTCAATCGAAAGGAAATACGAGAACTATAATGTTCAGTGCATTGGTAGGTTCGTTGTTAATTTTTATTCAATACTCCAGAGGTGTAGAGGGTTTTATCAATATAATTAATAAAAAACTAGCAAAATTAGAAGATAAAAAAACAGGTTATAGTAGGGTAATGGTTCAGCTTTTGGCAACTTTTACAGGTTTATTATTGTTTGTTGAAACAAGTATTAGTTCATTAACCGTAGGCGCGTTATATCGTCCTATTTTCGATAAATTTAGAATACCGAGAGAAAAATTAGCTTACATAGCAGATTCGAGTTCTGCACCTTCCTCTATTTTAATTCCTTTTAATGCTTGGGGAGCTTTTATAATGGGACTTTTATTAACGCAAGGAATTGATAAACCTTTTTCTGTGATGATCAGTTCTATTAAATACAACTTTTATCCTTTGTTGGCAATTACAATTGTGTTCATTGTAATTTTTACAAAAAAGGATATTGGTTCTATGAAAAATGCTGAAAAAAGAACCAAAGAAACTGGTGAATTGATGAATAAAGGTTCTAAACCAATGGTTTCTGATGAAATTACCTCATTTCCGCCCAAAAAAGGCATAGAGGCTAAAGCGTATAATATGATTGTACCGCTTTTGACAATGGTTTTTATGATGCCAATTAACTTAATTTATACAGGTTGGAGTTCCGTTGAAAACGCTACATCTTTCTCTAATCACGCATCAGAAGCAATCGGCAAAGGTTCTGGTTCATCATCCGTTTTATACGCTGTAATTACAGCACTTTTAGTTGCTATGGTTATGTATTTCGTTCAAGGAATTATGAAACCAAAAGAAGCCATAAACTTAACCTTAAAAGGTATTAGTGAGTTAATGCCTTTGGCTTTGTTAATGTTGTTAGCATTTGCTATTGGTGATGCTTGTAAAGAATTAGAAACCGGAATTTATGTGGCAAATGCAACCAAACAATGGTTGTCGCCGGAGTTATTACCAGCCGTTGTATTTATAATTAGTTCATTTATTGCATTTTCTACCGGAACCTCTTGGGGAACTTTCGCTATTATGTTAGCAATTTCTGTTCCTATGGCAAATATTCATGCAGCAGATTTGACAATTGTTGTTGCTGCAACTTTAGGTGGAGGAATTTTTGGAGATCATTGCTCGCCAATTTCAGATACTTCAATAATATCTTCTATGGCATCTGCAAGTGATCATATAGATCACGTAAAAACACAATTACCTTATGCTTTAATTGGTGGTGTAATCTCAGTGTTTTTATATTTGATTATTGGGTTTTTAGGTTAAAGTAAATCTAAAGTTTTTAGGAATTTAGAGTGTTACTGCAAGGTTTGCGCTTTTAGTACTCAAGTTTTATTCACTCTTAATAAAAGAGCTTAAACAAATGCTTCATTCTTTTCAATTTTATAAAACAAAAAAACACCTTATTAGTTAAGGTGTTTTTACTAAAATATTTTGAAAACCGAAAAATATATAGAATAATTACTTCGCTAAAATTCCTCGTTTTTTAATTTCTTTAATCATACGTAAAGCGCCTTCTTTAACTGTATTTTCTTTAAAAATAAACGTTTTTTCATACAATGTATTTCCTTCGAAAAAAGTAACCTGAAAACGATTGTTTAATTTGAATAATTCAGGTTGAATAAATTCAATCTTAGCAAAAGAATTAGCAGGTAGTTTATCTAATTTTTTACGAATTAAAGACGTTGTTTTCGTTTCGGAAAAACCTTGAGAAACAATCACCATCATTTCTAAATCAACATTTTTATTGTTTATAATGTATACATTCCAATCATCTGTTTTATACAGATCACTAAACTCATAAACAATAGCCATTTCTACATCTGTAACTTCTGGTATTTGTATGTCTTTTTTCATTTATGCAGAACTTGTTTCAGTATATTTTCACCAAAGTTTATAGAAATCGTCTTTAGAAATAACATCTCCATCACATTCATCAATAGTTAATGTTCCTTCACATAAACCACCAAATTCATCTTCTAGGTTGTCTTCATTATATTTGGTAAGTTTTCCGTTTTTGTAAACAGTAATTTGTTTTAAAACTTCATCTGCGTCATTGGTTTCAAAATACCAAGTTGAGGTTCCCCAATCTGCATATTCGTCATCTCTATTTTCGTCCCAAAACTGTGAAAAATAGTTCATTAAATGACAGATTTAAATTGTTCTAAAAAACGTTTGTCATTTTCATAAAACATTCTAATATCGGGTATTTGATATAATAACATTGCAATACGCTCTATTCCCATACCAAAAGCATAACCAGAGTATTTAACAGGATCAATATTCGCATTTTTTAGTACATTAGGATCTACCATTCCACAACCCATAATTTCTAACCACCCAGTACCTTTTGTAATTCTGTAATCTGTTTCGGTTTCTAATCCCCAATAAATATCTACTTCAGCACTTGGTTCAGTAAATGGGAAATAAGACGGTCTTAAACGTATTTTAGATTTTCCAAACATTTCCTTTGTAAAGTATAAAAGCGTTTGTTTTAAATCTGCAAAAGAAACATCAGTATCTATATACAAACCCTCTACTTGATGAAAAATACAGTGAGCTCTCGCAGAAATATCTTCATTTCTGAAAACTCTTCCTGGAGAAATCGTTCTTATTGGAGGCTGATTTTCTTCCATGTAACGGACTTGTACAGAAGAAGTATGTGTCCTTAGCAAAATATCCGGGTCTTGTTCAATAAAAAATGTATCCTGCATATCTCTAGCCGGATGATGTGAAGGTAAGTTTAAAGCAGTAAAATTATGCCAATCATCTTCAATCTCTGGGCCTTCAGACACCGTGAAACCAACTTTATTAAAAACTTCAATAATTTGGTTTTTAACCAATGAAATTGGATGACGAGAACCCAAATTAATAGGTTCTGACGGACGCGTTAAATCTCCATAAAAAGATTTTTGGCTTTGATTATTCTCTAAAGAAGCATTTAGTTCAGTTACTTTTCCTTCAGCAGCATTTCTTAAAGTATTTAAAGCTTGCCCTAAATCCTTTTTAAGTTGGGCATCTACGTTTTTAAATTCAGCAAAAAGTTCTTTCAATAACCCCTTACCTCCTAAGTATTTAATTCTAAATATTTCAACTTCTTCTTTTGTAGATGCATTAAATGCCTTTACGTCACCAATCAGTTCTTTTACTTTATCTAACATTTTTAACAGATAATTAAGCTGCAAATCTACTATTTTTTAAAGAGTTTCATATTGTATTTGTGAATAAAACAACCTCTATGAATTAAATCGATTAAAAAAATGAGTTTCAATTAATATTTTATAAGATTTTTAATTTTATCATATTGAAAATTTAATATATTTACAGCGTTTAATTTTTATTAATATCATAAAAAAACATGGATAAAAGTATTAAATTTAAAATTAACGAGTTCATGGACTTGGTTAAACAAAGAAATAGCCATGAGCCAGAATTCTTACAAGCTGTACATGAAGTTGCTGAAACTGTAATTCCTTATATTATTAAGAATGATATTTACTTTGGTAAAAACATCCTTTTAAGAATGGTAGAGCCAGAAAGGCAAATTTCCTTCAGAGTTTCTTGGGTAGACGATAATGGCGTTATTCAGGTAAATAGAGGTTATAGAGTTCAAATGAATTCCGCAATTGGTCCTTATAAAGGTGGTTTACGATTTCATCCGTCAGTAAATGCTAGTATTTTAAAGTTTTTAGCTTTTGAACAGGTATTTAAAAACTCTTTAACAACTCTACCAATGGGTGGAGGAAAAGGTGGTTCTGATTTTGATCCGAAAGGTAAATCCGACAATGAAGTTATGCGTTTTTGTCATGCATTTATGAGTGAATTATGTAAACATATCGGACATAATACAGATGTTCCTGCTGGCGATATTGGTGTTGGTGGTAGAGAAATTGGATATATGTTTGGAATGTATAAAAAATTACAAAACTCTTTTACTGGAGTTTTAACAGGAAAAGGAGCAACTTGGGGAGGTTCTTTAATTAGGCCAGAAGCAACAGGTTATGGAGATGTGTATTTTGCAGAAAATATGCTAAACAGAAGAAATGACTCTATCAAAGGTAAAACAGTAGTAGTCTCTGGATCTGGAAATGTTGCCCAGTACGCTACTCAGAAAGCAACTCAGTTAGGAGGAAAAGTTGTCACGTTATCTGATTCGTCAGGGTATATTTATGATGCAGATGGTATTGATGAAGAGAAACTTGCACATATTATGTATATTAAAAACGTAAAAAGAGCAAGAATTAGTGAGTATGTAAACACGTATCCAAGTGCTAAATTTTATAAAGGTGAAAGGCCTTGGTCTGTAAAATGTGATATTGCTTTACCATGTGCAACTCAAAATGAGTTAGATGGTGATGGGGCTAAATTATTAGTTAAAAATGGATGTATATGTGTTGCTGAGGGGGCAAATATGCCTTCGACTCCAGAAGCAATTCACGAATTTCAAAAAGCAAATATTTTATTTGCTCCAGGAAAAGCGTCAAATGCTGGTGGTGTTGCAACTTCTGGTTTAGAAATGAGTCAAAATTCTTTACGTTTAAGTTGGACAAGAGAAGAGGTTGATGAAAAATTAAAAACAATCATGAAAGATATACATGCTTCTTGTGTAAAATATGGAATAAAAGAAGATGGTTCTGTAGATTATATTACAGGTGCAAATATTGCAGGTTTTGTAAAAGTAGCAGACGCAATGTTAGCTCAAGGAGTTGTTTAAAAAATATCATTTCAAACTTCAATCATAAAACGCATCAATTTATTTGGTGCTTTTTTTTTGTATCATTGATAAAAACAAATTACTAACTAGTTTTTAGTAATTAGTCTTTGCTTTTTTTGTTTAAATATTCATATTATTTTAATGATGTTATTTTTTAGTCATCTTTTATTCGGATTTATTTTCTCTTTTGTGGGGTCTATTTCGCCAAGTATGTTAAACATGACTGCTTTAAAAATTAGTTTAGAAAAAAGCAAAAGAGAAGTTAAGAGATATGCTTTGGGAGTTTCCTTAATTGTAATTCCACAAGTTTATATTGCTGTTATTTTAACCAAATACATTGCAGAAAATCCTAAAATACTAGAAACACTAGAAAAAGCAGGAATTATTATTTTTATTCTGTTGTCATATTATTTTTATAAAGAATCTAAAAAAAGTAAAAAGGAGTTAGAAGTGATCAAAGCTAAAAGCGAAAACTCTTTCTTAATAGGAATAACACTATCTAGTTTAAATATGTTTGCCATTCCTTTTTTTAGTGGAATAGTAATAACTTTAGATGCTTTTAAATTATTTAATTTCAATCTTGTTTCTGTTATTTCTTTTACTTTTGGTTCTATTATAGGTACATTTTACATCCTTTTGTTATATGGAAAATTTGCTAAAATTATTCAGAATAAAACAGGGAAATTAACAAAAGATATCAACTTTATTCTAAGTATTTTAACTGCTCTAGTGGCTATTTTTACTTTAATAAAACTATTTATTTAAAAAAAATAACATGAAAATAGTTAAAAATGTAGTTGTTGAGGGAAGTCACAAGAAACCAATTATAATAGATGTTTTTTATAAGGAAGAGCAACACCCAAAAAAAATTGTAATTTTTTGTCATGGCTATAAAGGCTTTAAAGATTGGGGTGCTTGGAATTTAATGGCAACAACTTTTGCAAATAAGGGTTTCTTTTTTGTGAAATTTAATTTTTCACATAATGGAGGAACTGCAGAACAACCAATAGATTTTCCAGATTTAGAAGCTTTTGGACATAATAATTACTCCAAAGAATTAGATGATTTAGAAACAGTAATAGATTGGATTACTAATAATTCTGATTTTAAAAATGAAATAAAAGTTGATGACGTTTCTTTGGTTGGTCATAGTAGAGGAGGGGGAGTTGCACTTTTAAAAACCAATGAGGATCTAAGAGTTAAAAAAGTAATTACATTGGCAGGAGTTTGTGATTTTGAGAAAAGAACAGCAACTATTGGCGATTTAGAACAATGGAAAAAAACCGGTGTAAAATATATTCTAAACGGAAGAACAAAACAAAAAATGCCGCATTATTATCAATTTTATGAAGATTTTATTAAAAATAAAGAACGTTTAGATATTCAAAAAGCTACTCGAAATTTAAAAACTCCACATTTAATATTGCATGGAGATTATGATACTTCAGTGTTGATTAATGAAGCAGAAAATTTACATAAATGGAATCAAAAAAGTGAGTTTAAAATTATAGAAAACGCAAATCATGTGTTTAATACTTGCCATCCTTGGCAACAAGAAAACCTATCAAAAGAATTAGAAAAAGTCGTGGAACTTTGTGTTAATTTTTTAAAATAAATTCCCACTCAAATTCCGTACTTTCGAAATATGGAATTACAACCTCCTTTTAGAAAAATAATTCATGTAGATATGGATGCTTTTTACGCATCGGTAGCAGAATTAGATAATCCAGAATTAAGAGGTAAGGCAATTGCAGTAGGAGGTGAGGGTAGAAGAGGTGTAATATCCGCAGCAAGTTATGAAGCCCGTAAGTTTGGAGTAAAATCTGCAATGAGTGGGGCTTTAGCAAAACAAAAATGTCCACATTTAATTTTTGTGAAAACAGATTTTAAGCGCTATAATGAAATATCATTAAAGGTTAGAGATATTTTCTACGAATATACAGATTTGGTAGAACCACTTTCTTTAGATGAAGCTTATTTAGATGTTACAGAAAACAAGAAAGGAAATCCGTCTGCAAATACAATTGCGAGAGAGATTAGACAGCGTATTTTTGATGAAACAGGTTTAATTGCATCCGCAGGTATTTCTATTAACAAATTTATTGCAAAAGTAGCTTCTGATATAAATAAACCAAATGGACAAAAAACAGTTCATCCAGAAGAGGTTCTTCAATTTTTAGAAGAATTGCCGATCAATAAATTTTACGGTGTTGGTAAAGTTACTGCATCTAAAATGTATAATCTAGGGATTTTTGTGGGTAGTGATTTAAAGAAAAAAACCTTAGAAGAATTAATAAAACTATTCGGTAAATCTGGTGGTCATTATTATAATATTGTTCGAGGAATTCATAAAAGTCCGGTTAAGCCGAATAGAATTCGAAAATCTGTTGCAGCAGAGCGCACTTTTTTAGAAAACATTTCTTCTGAAATTTTTATGATTGAAGAGTTAGAGAAAATTGCAGAAGAGTTGGAGAAAAGAATGATAAAACTAGATACAAAAGGAAAAACAATTACCTTAAAAATTAAATATTCAGATTTTAAACAACAGACTAGAAGTAGTACTAAAAAGGATTTTATGCAGAATCTAAAAGAGTTCTTTCCTGTAGTAAAAGAATTATTATTTCAAGATAAATTATTAAATTCAGTTCGTTTATTAGGGTTGTCGTTTAGTAATTTAAATACAGTTAAGAAAGAGCCTTTTTGGGTGCAGTTAAAGTTTGATTTTAACGACCAAAGTTTTTAATAAATATTTAAAAAATGTTTAATGATGAGAACAAGATTATAAAAAAAGTAATTTGAAAAACTTTACTTTTTTTGATTCACAAAAAATACAGAATGAGTTCAAAAATAAAAGAAGTTCTTTTTAAAGAGTGCGAGGCTTTTGTGAATAAACGATTGCAAACTGTTGAAGAGGTAATTTCATCTAATCAAAAAGCATTGCAATCAGAAACTAAAAGTTCTGCTGGAGATAAGCATGAAACTGGGCGCGCTATGTTGCAGTTAGAAATGGAAAAAGCAGGACAGCAAATTTCAGGAATAAACCAAATGAAATTAGTTTTGTCAAAAATAGATATTTCTAAAAGTACAGAGATAGTTCATTTGGGAAGTGTTATTGAAACAAATTCCTCGAATTATTTTCTTTCGATTTCTGCTGGAAGAATAATCGTTGAAGATAAAGTCTATTTTGCTATCTCCGTATTATCTCCTATTGGGAATTTATTATTAGGAAAAAAAGTCAATGATGAGTTCGAGTTTAGAGAAAAAAAAATTCTAATTAAAAAAATTAATTAAGAAAATAATATTGTCTTTAATTCAAGTTTTAAGATGTTTTTCTAGACTAAATTTCATAGCTATTATTTCAGTCTCTTAAACTGTAATATCTTTAGGATTTTGATAAGAAAATAAGAATTCTTTTAGTCACAAATAATTGATTTTATACGTGCTTATTCAACACTTATTTTTGCGAATAAAAATGGAGAAATAATAAGTATTTAGTATGGCCATACGTTAGACCTACAGATTTATTTATAACTATTCTAAATACCTATGAAAACGTTCTTAAATCTTTGTTTAAAAAACTCTGAAGCCGTATTTTTGTGCCAATTAATTTAATTTAATAATATAATGAGCGGATTTTTCAAATCTTCAATTGGAAGAAAGGTGTCAATGGCACTTTCAGCATTTTTTTTAATGTTCTTCTTATTACAACATTTAGCAATCAATCTTTTATCAGTTTTTAGCCCAGATACTTTTAACGAAGTTTCCCATTTTATGGGAACTAATCCATTGGTTCAGTTTGCATTACAGCCTGTTTTAATATTTGCAGTTGTTTTTCACTTTGTAATGGGTTTTATTTTAGAGTTAAAAAACAAAAAAGCTCAGGGTACTTCGTATGCTAAAAATAATGGTGCAGCAAATTCTACTTGGTTTAGTAGAAATATGATTTATAGCGGAATGACAATTTTAGCTTTTATAGGTCTGCATTTTATAGATTTTTGGTTTCCTGAAATTAACACAAAATTCATTCAAGGTGATTGGTCTGGTGTTATAGAAGGTGTTGACGGTTATCGTTACCACGAAGAATTAGTTCATAAATTTTTAAACCCAATTAGAGTTGCAGCGTATACTGTTGCCTTTGTATTCTTAGGTTTACATTTAGCGCATGGTTTCACATCAGCATTTCAATCTGTTGGAGCAAATTCGCTTCGTAAAAAACTAGAAAAATTAGGTACAGCGTATGCAATTATAGTTCCTTTAGGGTTTATTTTTATCGCTTTATATCATCACTTAAATCATTAATCTTAGAAATATGGCTTTAGATTCAAAAGTACCTCAAGGTCCCATTAAAGACAAATGGACAGATTATAAAAATCATATAGATTTGGTAAATCCGGCAAACAAACGTCATATTGATGTTATTGTTGTTGGAACAGGTTTAGCAGGTGGTTCTGCTTCTGCAACTTTAGCAGAATTAGGCTACAATGTAAAAGCATTTGCTTATCAAGATTCCCCACGTAGAGCGCATTCAATTGCGGCTCAAGGAGGAATTAACGCAGCAAAAAATTATCAAGGTGATGGAGACTCTACTTACCGTTTATTTTACGATACGGTAAAAGGTGGAGATTATCGTTCTCGTGAAGCAAACGTTTATCGTTTGGCAGAGGTTTCTGCAAATATTATTGATCAGTGTGTAGCGCAAGGAGTTCCTTTTGCCCGTGATTATGGTGGTTTGTTAGACAACCGCTCTTTTGGTGGAGTTTTAGTTTCAAGAACTTTCTACGCGAAAGGACAAACGGGTCAGCAGTTATTATTAGGAGCATATTCTGCTATGAATAGACAAATTGCTCGAGGTAAAATAGAAATGTTTAACAGACATGAAATGTTAGATGTTGTTGTTGTTGATGGAAAAGCAAGAGGAATTATTGCTCGTAACTTGGTTACAGGAGAGATTGAAAGACATTCTGCACACGCAGTTGTCATTGCTTCTGGGGGTTACGGAAATGTATATTTTTTATCTACAAACGCAATGGGTTCTAACGTAACGGCGGGTTGGAAAATCCACAAAAAGGGAGCGCATTTTGCAAACCCTTGTTACACGCAAATCCACCCAACTTGTATTCCGCGTTCTGGTGATTATCAGTCTAAATTAACTTTGATGTCTGAGTCTTTACGTAACGATGGACGTATTTGGGTTCCTAAAAATATGGAAGATGTTTTGGCAATTAGAGAAGGTAAGAAAAAGCCTACCGATTTGTCTGAAGCAGAAAGAGATTACTACTTAGAGAGACGTTATCCTGCTTTTGGTAACCTAGTTCCGCGTGATGTAGCATCTAGAGCGGCAAAAGAGCGTTGCGACGCTGGTTATGGTGTAAACGCAACAGGAGAAGCGGTTTATTTAGATTTTGCATCTGCGATTATACGTTATGGTAATGAGCAGGCAAAAATTAAAAATATCAACAACCCTTCTGATACTAAAGTGCAAGAATTGGGGAAGGCAATCGTAAAAGCGAAATACGGTAACTTATTTCAGATGTACGAAAAAATCGTAGATGAGAACCCGTATGAAACACCAATGATGATTTATCCTGCAGTGCACTATACAATGGGTGGTGTTTGGGTTGATTATAATTTAATGACAACAATACCTGGTTGTTATGCAATTGGAGAAGCAAACTTCTCTGATCACGGAGCAAACAGATTAGGAGCATCAGCATTAATGCAAGGTTTAGCGGACGGCTATTTTGTTTTACCATATACAATAGGAGATTATTTAGCTGATGATATTAGAACTGGAAAAATATCTACAGATACTCCAGAGTTTGAAGCAGCAGAAAAAGAAGTTTCAGAAAGGATTGAATTTTTCATCAATAACAAAGGAACACATTCTGTGGATTATTACCACAAAAAGTTAGGTAAAATTATGTGGGATAAATGTGGAATGTCTCGAAACGAAGCTGGTTTAAAAGAAGCTATTGAGGAGATTTCTGCATTGCGTAAAGATTTCTGGAAAAATGTAAATGTACCTGGGACAGCGACAGAATACAATGAACAATTAGCGAAAGCAGGGAGAGTTGGAGATTTCCTAGAATTAGGAGAGTTATTTGCAAAAGACGCCTTAGTTAGAGAAGAATCTGCAGGAGGACACTTTAGAGAAGAATATCAAACCGAAGATGGTGAAGCAAAAAGAATAAAAGAATTCCAATTTGTTTCTGCTTGGGAGTATAAAGGAGAACCAAAAGACGCTGTTTTACACAAAGAAGAATTGGTTTACGACGAATATAGAAGTTAAAGAAAGAAGTTATAAATAAGAAGACATTATGAACTTAACACTTAAAATTTGGAGACAAAAAGACGCTAATTCCAAGGGTCAAATGACAGATTATAAAGTTTCTGAGATTTCAGAGCATATGTCTTTTTTAGAAATGATGGATGTTTTAAACGAACAAATTATCAATAGAGGTGAAGAACCTGTAGCCTTTGATCACGACTGTAGAGAAGGTATTTGTGGTATGTGTTCAATGTACATTAATGGAGAAGCACATGGTCCGGATAGAGGTGTAACTACTTGTCAGTTGCATATGAGAATGTTTAAAGATGGAGATACAATTACCATTGAACCATTTAGAGCAGCAGCTTTTCCTGTAATTAAGGATTTAGTAGTAGATAGAACTGCTTTTGATAGAATACAGCATTCCGGAGGATATATTTCTGTAAATACATCGGGAAATACCCAAGATGCAAATACTACACCTATTTCTAAACATGCAGCAGATGAAGCTATGGATGCTGCAACCTGCATTGGTTGCGGTGCATGTGTAGCAACTTGTAAAAACTCTTCTGCAATGTTGTTTGTTGGGGCAAAAGTATCTCAATATGCATTATTACCACAAGGACAAGTAGAAGCCGCAGATAGAGTTCAAAATATGGTAGCTCAAATGGATTTAGAAGGCTTTGGAAACTGTACAAACACTGGTGCTTGTGAAGTAGAATGCCCGAAAGGGATTTCTCTAGACAATATTGCTAGAATGAATAGAGAACTTATGAAAGCTAATATTTAAATTTATAAAAGTTAATTTTATTTCTAAATAGTTTTAGAAACTTTTAAAAAACCCGATGCTAACTTTAGCATCGGGTTTTTCTTTACTCTTAGGAGTTTTTTTATGTCATTAATTTTTGACAATGAATACTGCTTGAAATTAAAAGTTATAAAACATGTTTTTTTATTTTAAAATGCATCGCTACTTATGTGTATATTATTTTGTTAGGTTTCTTCTTTATAAGAAGAACAGAATTGAAGTATCCGCATTTTAACTTAATGAAAACGATATTGTTTGTTTAAACTTTTAGATGTGTGCTTTGCGCTTGTAAAATAGATTTTATAAAATTATTCAGCTAGAGAATTATTAGAGTTAAATAATTATGAAATATACAAGCCTACTAGAAAGTTTAATTATATTCAACCATTTTAAAAATTAAAATCACAATCGTGCTTGCCGCCGTTTATTGTGTGAGCTCAGCTAAATAATTATTGGATTACTTTTTTATGAAGTGCTTTTTTTGGTAAATGTCAAATGCCATATTAAACTGCGTTCAATATGGCATTTATAAATATTTTAGAAAAATGTTCACTAATTTGTGATTGTTGGTTTTACAATTACAGAATTACTTTTAACAATAACATAAGTGGAAGTAGAATAAAAAGCATTACCGTTACCCATATTATTGGTCCAGTCCTCAAAATCATACTCAAAAGAAAAATTACTTCCAGCCATTGGTGATGCAAGTACATCAACTCTAGTTGGCACTGCCATTCCAGGACACCAACCTGCCCTATCTGGTGTCCAGTTACCTGGACTTTGATTACTAATCGGATTAGAGGCACATCCAATTGGCCCCATATAATGCTCAAAAGTATTCGATCCATTTATTTTGATATGGTGTGTTCTAAAGCACCATTCTGCACATCCTCTGCCATTTGTATCCTTAGGTGTTGCATGGCCCCAACCAGAAATTACTGTTCTTAAATGCGTACTTTCTGCATTTGAAGGTATTGAAATTTGCTTATCTAAATCTCTATTGTGGCTTACTCCGTAAGGAATCGCGCCGTTACCAGTAGAATTACTATGGAAACCAAGCACTTCTGAAACAGCATAGTAAGGATAATCAGGTTCACCTTCAATATAATCAAATTCTACAGAAATAAGGTCGGCCTTAGCAGTCCAGTTATCTGTCATGATTCTTAAATCTACCGATCCGGTCAATAACGACTTAAAATCAGTAACATCAAATTCTAATCCTCTAGGTAATTGCTGAGTTCCGGTCCAATAAGGAGTAATATAACGTCCTAATTCGAACCATTTCCCAGAACTTACATCTTTAACTTTCACATTGGCAAAACGATCCCAATCATCACAACCTGAACTAGGGCAATCAATTTGTAAAAACATTTTAATTTTAGAGATATTCGATAAATCTGTATGTAAATTAAAGGTTTCCTCTGCAGTTCTACTTGCACCACCTAAATGCGCAATAGCCTTTTGGTTAAAAGTTTTATAGTTATGAGCAAGGGGAGTGCTAAATCCTACTAAATCCATTTCTACATCATCAATTTCTGCATTTTTAAATGCTAATACTCCGGTAATGCTCTCAACTTCAGTAGGTTTAAATCTAACATAAACTACCGTATCATCATTAGCTGAGTCTGCAGGAATTTGCAGAGTATTTGTAAAAGTAATATCATCTAAAGAGATTACAAACCCCGCAGTAACACTTAAATTTAAACCAGTGACTAGATTATCTCCATTAACGACTAGGTTTAAAGAACTAGACTCTGTCATAACCTCGGTATCTTCAAAATTTAAGGAGGTTTTGTCTATTTTTATTACAGGATCGATACTTAGTCCTTCTCCTGTCAATGAGATTGATTTAGTAGAGGCTTGATTACTTGTAAAAGTTAGTGTTCCGGAAACAATACCAATAGCATTTTTCTTTGGCGCAAAACGCAGGTATATAGTAGTGTTTTCTCCATTTGAGTTTTCCTTAGGGATGTCTATTTGATTTGAAAAATCACTATTGTCTAGTGAAACTTCAAAATTTTCGGATGTCACTATTTTAAGGTTTTCTGTTAAATCTGCTCCTTTCACTTGTAAAGATTTAGATTCAGAAAAACTCAACTCATTGGTTGCATTAAATCCTGATAAACTTCCTGTAACTGTTATTATAGGTGTTTTTACTACTGGCTGAATGTCACTGCTATCTCCACTACAATTGACTATAGTTAATATTAATAAAATGTAAGAAAGAAAAGAGATACTTTTTTTAATTGAAAACATATTCATTACTAATTTTTTTAGAGCTGCAATTTACAAAACTCTATTATTATTTACTCATTATTACTATTAATATTTTCTAAGCCATTATTTTTTACTTTTAACGTTTTTACTAATCATGATTAGTTGTAATAAAAGCAACATCGCATTTTAACTTATTATGTTTTTATTACCCAATTTTTCTATCCTCTGTTTACCAATAATTTAAATACTATTTTTAGCACGAGGTAATTTTTCCTTGGACAACTTAAAAAAACAAACACTCTCAGTTATATTTGAAAAATGAATTCTCATAATAAAGATGATACTGATTTATTGCATTACATTCTTAAAAATGATTACCTAAAATAATACGAAGTTTATTGCTATTTATTAATTTATCATGAGTTATAAAATAGCTCTTATGTTTAGTTTTATCCAACAATATTTTATTTATTTTGCCTTTACTCTTTCCCTCGCGCTCAATCACCAATTGCTTTTTCTTATAATATTTAGAATCTAACTGAATGGTAATTTTATCAAACATAGGTGATGTTATAGTGTATTCAGGACTTCCTGGTGAAATAGGATAAATTCCCATCATAGAATATACTAACCAAGCAGACATGGTTCCCGTATCATCATTACCTGGTAAACCATCAGGTTTATTTTGAAAATATTTTCTGACTAATTTATTTACTAACTTTTGGCTTCGCCATTCTTCACCCTTCACATAATTAAATAAATAAGGATAAGCAATATCTGGTTCGTTAGCCATGTCGAACTGATTGGTATCAAAAACCATTCGTAATTGATTTGTAAACGCTTTATTTCCTCCCATCAATTTTTTTAGTCCATTTATATCATGGGGAACCATAAAGGCATATTGCCATGCATTTCCTTCTATAAAACCAATATTTTTGGTAAAATTAGCTCCTGCTTCAGGATTAAAGGGTTCATGCCAGCTTCCATTAGAATTTCTTGGTCTTAATAAATTTAAATTTTTATCAAATAATTTACGATAAGAAATTGAACGTTTTTTAAACCGTTCGTAATCTTCTTTTTCCCCTAGTTCTTTCGCTAACAAAGCAATTGAATAATCGGCAACATTATATTCTTCTGTTTTAGAAACAGAACCTTCGTTATCTGTTGTTACATAACCTTTTTCAATATAATCTTTTAGTTCTGGTCGTAAAGGATTATTTTCTATTTGATCGGCGCTTTTTAGCATAGCTTCGTAAGCTTTTTTAATATCAAAATCTTGAATTCCTTTTAAGTATGTATCCGCAATCACGATACTAGCCGGATCTCCAACCATAGTAAAAGTTTCCGTAGAATTTAATTCCCATTTTGGTAACCATCCATTTTCACCGTACATGTCTAACATACTTTTTATCATATCAGATTGTTGTTGTGGGTATACTAAAGACATTAATTGATGTAAATTTCTGTAGGTATCCCAGAGTGAAAATACTGTGTAACGTGTATCTTCTGTTTTCCCTATTTTACCTCTGTTTATTTCAGGGTATTCCCCATTAAAATCATTTAATATATTTGGATGAATTAGTGTGTGGTACAATGCGGTGTAGAAAATAATTTTATCGTCTTCAGAACTCCCTTCAACTTTTATTCGAGACAATAAATTGTTCCATTTAGTATGGGTTTCTTCGTAAACAGAATCAAAAGATTTATTGTCTGTCTCTTTTTGTAAATTTTCACGAGCGTTATCAATACTTACATAAGATATTCCTATTTTGACTTCAACAGTTTCTGTTTTATCAAATTTATAGGTAAAATAAGTTCCTATACTATCTCCGACCACCATTTTTGTGGCCTGTTTCATTAAACGAGGTTTACCATTATATGTCATCCACTTGGCTTCAACTCCTTCATGTTTTGCTGGTTTTTTCCAAACGCCAAATGTGTCTGCTGGTTTTGAAAACTTGGCAACAAAATATACTGGATATGCAGCTTCTGGACTATTATAACAAAATGATCCAACAGAACGCATGCCTTCTATCTCTGTGGGCGAAATTACTTTTACCATGGAGCCCTCTTCGTTTGTTAGCCCTAAACCTAAATTTAATAAAATATTTGATTGTCCTTTTGGAAACGTAAATCTACTTACCCCAACTCTTGTTGAAGTTGTAAATTCACCTTTTACATTGTATTTATCAATTGTTGAACTGTAATAACCTGCTTTAGCAACTTCGTTTGAATACGTTGATCCATATTTCAAATGATTTGTTTCAACTTGTCCTGTTGTTGGCATTAGCAAAATAACACCTAAATCAGGACAACCTACACCACTTAGGTTAACTTGGCTAAACCCGGTTAAAAAAGTGTTTTCATGAACATAAGGTGTAGATAACCATTGACTGTCTTTTTCTAATGGTAGGTTTTTTGATCCTGCTACATTAAAAGGGCTTATACTAACCATACCCCTGGGAGCAATTGGGCCAGGATAGGTAGCACCATAATTAGAAGTACCTATAAATGGATTCACATATGAGGCTTGGTCTTGTCCGATTATTACATCAAAATTGAAGACTAAAAAAAGGATAATCAGAGTAATTCTATTCATCATTTTAATCAATTAAAATTTCATCAATAAATAACCAAACACTTCCACCTGTTGGTGTTTGTTTTAAACTAGTTGCCACAACTTTTACAAACCTCGCCTTTTGTTCTGAAAAGTTAATTTTGAAGTCTTTTAATTCTGAACCTGCATTTTTAGCATATGCTTTCTCAACACTGCCTGCTATTTTGTAATTCTTGCCATCTTCAGAAATAAATACCTCTATTTTTGTTGGGTAATAAATTCCTGGTCCTTGATTTTCCATAGAACCAACTATTACTTGACTGATTGAAGTTTCTTTTTCTAAATCAATTACAACTTCCATATCTTTATCTAACCAAGCTTGCCATTGGCCGTCCCGGAAATTTTTTGTTCCTCTTAAGGTATTTATCATATTGAATTTCCCAACTCCTTTATACGAGTCACTGTACATTTCATTATAGGTAATCCTTTTTCCAATAGCTTTGTGAAATTTTATAGTTTGGTTTAGTTCTCTGCCAATGGGTTTATCATTTTCAAATAAAGATGCTTTTAGATTTGTGGTCTCAGTAATTTTTATAGGTTCTGTATATTTCTTTGATGCACTATTTAGTTCATTTCCATCTGTACTATATCTGATGTCTGATTTAGGAAATTCATTTTTTAAGATAACCTCAACTACTTTTTCTTCTATATTTATTTTTGCATCTGCAGTTACCGAGTAAACACTCTTAGCGTAGTTAATTCCTAATAACTTATATCTTTTAAACATTGAAGTGATTCTTTCTGAAAAATCAACCCAATCTTTAAACTTTTTAGGACTCCAAACCGTTTCAGCTAAAGCCGCCAATCTAGGATAAAGCATGTACTGAGAGTGTTCTTCTGTTGGAATATATTCCGCCCATAAATTTGCTTGTCCTCCTAAAACATATGAGGCTTCTTCTTTACTCATAGATTCAACAACTGGATCAAATTGGTACACTTTACTCAATGGTAAATACCCCCTAATTCCAGGGGGTTCCTCATTTTGAGGGCCTTGGAAATGATCAAAATAACAATGTGAATTAGGAGTCATAATAACATTATGCCCTTGTTTTGCTGCTTCAATACCACCTTTCACACCTCTCCAACTCATTACCGTGGCATCTGGTGCTAATCCGCCTTCTAATATTTCATCCCAACCAATTAATTTTTTATCATGAGCATTGATAAATTTTTCCATTCTTTTAATGAAATAGCTTTGTAATTCATCTTCATTTTTAAGTCCTTCTTTCTTGATTCGATTCTGACAATGTTTACATTTCTTCCATTGAAATTTTTGAGCTTCATCACCACCGATATGAATGTATCGTGAAGGAAATATTTCCATCACTTCTTTTAATACATCCTCCAAGAATAGATAAGTTGATTCTTTACCTCCACAATAAACATTTTTATTTGGATTACCTCCTGATGGTACAGCAATTTTTTCGCCAGTACAAGATAGTTCTGGATAAGCAGCTATCGCACTCGATACATGACCAGGCATCTCTATTTCTGGAATGATTTCAATATTTTTTGAAGTGGCATAATTTATCAGCTCCACTAACTGCTCTTGAGTGTAAAATCCTCCATAGGTTCCTTTTACATCAGGATCATTAACTTCGCGACTTCTCCAATTAATATCCTTTTGAGGTACACGCCAAGCACCTACATTTGTTAATTTTGGATATTTTTTTATTTCAATTCGCCATCCTTGGTGATCTATTAGATGAAGATGCAACACATTTAGTTTTAGCATTGCCATGGCGTCTATCGTCTCTTTAAGATAGTCTAATTCAAAAAAGTGTCTAGAGACATCAAGCATCAAACCTCGCCACTTAAATCTGGGTTCATCTTGAATTAAAAGATTCGGAACACGCCATTCTATATCTTTTACTAAAGTTGAACTCTCAATTGCAGTTGGCAATAATTGACGTAGAGATTCGAGTCCGTATAAAAAGCCTGCATTTCCGTTGGCTTTTATTATAATATTATCTTTTGTTACATTAAGTAGATATCCTTCGTTTGTTAAATTAGGATCAATACTGAACTTAACATAATTCTTTTGAGGCACTTCTTTTACAATTTCAAGATTCCATCCGGCAGCGGTATTAAATTTACTTATTAAAGTATTTAATATTTCTTTTTGAGAATCATTATTAGTAACAAATTTTGTGTTTTTAGAAAACTCAAAAAATCCTTTTGTAATTTTTAACTCTCTTGGTTTAGGAATTATTTGAATATCATTTTCTGTAAAAACTTTACTTTTTGAACAGGAACTTAATAAAATTATTAAAATTGCGATTTGATTTAAGAATCTTTTAAAAAGCATATTATTAATTTAGATGAATATATTATTGTTAATTTTTTATTTTTTCCATGACATCTTGAAGGACGCATCTTCCATTCTATTTCCGATCTCTTCATCATAAACAGCATAATTAAAGCCTGATCTTAAACTATAACCTGCGTGTTCTCCCTTTTTATTTACAGCAATAAAACCGACCTGTAAATGTTTCATATCTCTATGGTTTTTATGCTTATTGTAAATACGTTCTACAATTTCTTTACAGGCATCATAAGGCGATTTTCCTTGTCTCATTAATTCTACAACCATAGCACTACCTGCCGTTCTTATAACCGCTTCCCCTAAACCGGTTGCGGCAGCCGCACCTACTTCATTATCTAAAAATAGTCCGGCACCAATAATTGGTGAATCACCTACACGTCCATGCATTTTCCAAGCGGCACCACTTGTGGTGCAACCTCCCGACAAGTTTCCATCTTTATCGATTACCAACATAGAAATTGTGTCATGGTTTTCCATATTTATGACTGGTTGGTATTTTGATTTTTTCAACCATTTTTTCCAATCCTTTTCTGCTTCTTGCGTTAGCAGGTTTTCTTCAGTAAATCCTTGAGATAATGCAAATTGAAGTGCTCCTTTACCTGATAACATAACATGTGGGGTATTTTGTAATACCCGTTTTGCTATGGAAATAGGGTGTTTAATTCCTTGTAAAAACGATACTGAACCACAATTACTCTCGTGATCCATTATACATGCGTCTAGAGTGACTTTGCCTTCTTTATCCGGATAACCTCCATAACCAACACTTCTTACTTTTGGGTCTGCTTCGGGAATTTTCATTCCCGCTTCAATAGCATCTAATGTGGTGTTTCCTTGTTTTAATTGTTTCCAAGTTTCTTCATTTGCAGGCAATCCATGATTCCATGTAGAAATAATTAATGGTTTTATTCCTGATGGCGATCTATTCGCTGCCATACCCTCATCGTTTGTTTCTGTATTTTTCTTACAACTTAAAACAGCACCAATACCAATAGTACCGAGAGTGGCTTTTTCTATAAAACTTCTTCTTTTCATGATATTATTTTTTAGAATTCTTAAAAATTAAACCTTAATACACAAGCTGAGCAAAATATAATGACGATTAAAGAATTTTGGTTTGTAAAATTAATTCTATTCTAAGCTTTTTTTGACAGTCCTAATCATCTTCATATGATCCTCGGTTAAAGCATTACCATCATAAAACGTTACGCCCTTGGCGCCATTGTCTTTGGCTAATAAAATAGCTGTCTTCAATTCGTTTGCAGATTTAAAAGGTGGTAAATAAACTCCCGTATTTACTCCAATACCTTTATGTTTTACATCTTGAACTCCTTGTTTTGTTGCAAAGCCAATCCAATCAATTTCTTCATTATAAAATCCGTGGTAAATCATAGGGTACACCTCATCAATATCCCATTTATCCCATCTTTGTCGCACCATATGATCTGCCATCTCTGGATAAGGGAAAACTGCTGCTGTTAATCTTTTATTGTATTTATGTACTATTTGATAGGCTTCATCAACAACCCTTTTAACGGCATTCAGTCTAAACTGTTTCCATTCCATATCTATGGAAGTATTTTTCATTTTAAGAGGGTTTTTATGATGTACTTTTTCAAATGCAGTAATGCAAGCATCACAATAGCAAAAATCGAATTCTGGAAGTTCCGTTTCTTGTTTTAAATTGTATTTTGGTAATAGCCCAATAGGTAAAAAAATATCTGAAAATCGGATATAATCCAAATGCACACTTTCAATACCATCTACTTTAGCCAACCCTTCTATCAATCCTAAAATATGATTACGAGATTCTTTTCTTGTCGGACACAACCACTGATAGTAATCTACATAAGGTCTGTTATCAAAACAAGATTTACCCTCTTTGCTAACAGCATACCATTCTGGATGCGATAGCGCTATAGAATCATTAGGACGTTTCATGGTCATTATCCAAGCATGTATTTTTAAACCTTTTTCTTTAGCGATGGGCACAATTCTTCTTAATAATAAAGGATCTGTATGTGTATTGATTAAAACCTCATCAATTCCTGCGTTTTTATATTTTTCAAATTCCACAGCATAATCTGCATTTGATTTATCTTTATCAGCTGTTGTCCATACACCAAATTCGAATTGAGGTTTTTCAATATTAATTTTTTGTTTTTCTGTTTTTTTACAGGAAAAAATGACAAGTAAAAATGTAAAAAATAATAATTTATGTAAATTCATAATAGATTTATTTTGAGATGAATTTGCCATCTTCTTTTAATATTAAAATTTTGTTAGAAAACGGGCTTAATACAGATAAATTATATCCAGTTTTATGGCTTTCGAGAATAGGATTTAATTTTTTGTTTTCTATTATAATTGAAGAACCTGTTAAGCTGTCTAATGTGGTTGCATATGTATTGTACTTTTCAAAATAAGTTTTTTGAGCTCTGTACAATTCATATAGTTTCCATTTAATTTTTTCATCTTTTGGAATACTGAAATTATCTTTTTCTCCTACTTTTTTTGAAGAAAAATAAACATAACCCCATTTTTCTGGTTCATGCATATTAATAACACCTTGAGGAGACCATACCCAATTGTATTCTTCTAAAAATTGACCTTCAGCATCTTTTTTTCTTTCGTATTTCCCATCTGTAATTTGATATTGCCAGTTCACTCTTGAAAAATTGACACGCCAAAATGTATCTCTTGGAATATTATCCTGTTCATACGCGGTTCTTAAATCTTTAAAAGGAATAGCTATTTCCAAAGTCCAACCTTTATCAATATCATTCGGGTTGTTTAAAGTACCATTGACTGTTACTGCCGATTTTAATCCTGTATAATTCCAATCATTTAATATTGGATTATTGAGTTCTCTGTAAGGTTTGGTGATAAATAAATCCCAAACAGTATTAAGAGCATTAATTTCTAATTCATAATAATTATGAGTATCTCCATCGGGGTCAATAAATACTTCAAAATCATTATTATAAAAAATAACTGCATCACGCTCTTTTATATCACCCCAAACATGAGGTTCTTCAATTGTTGCCAAAATATAATAATAGTTTTCATCCCATAACATTTTTACATTGGTTTGATGATTGGGGGTTTTAAAGCCTTCAATATCAATGAAATCATTACTCCATGAAGCCTTTTTCCAAGAGGTTTCATCAGCTTTACCATCAATAATAATGGTTTCTGTGGTTTTGTAAGCTATCTGTGTTAAAGGCACAACATCCTTCTTAGTCTGCGCATAACTAGTTATTAATATGCTAATAAATACAACTAATAAAAAAACTTTTTTTAAAATCATTGGGTTATAAACTATTCTCTTTTGTGTATTGTACAACTTCACTTAATTTTCCAAATGCCATAGCGACCACAGTATCTGCTGCTCCGTAATAAATTGCTAATTTATCTTCCTCAATATCATGTAAAGCGGCACAAGGGAAAACAACATTAGGTACATCTCCAACCATTTCATAAGGTTCAGCTGGTCCTAGCAAATATGGTTGGGTTCTGTATTTTACTTGGTCGGGGGCATGTTCTTCTAAAATAGCCGATCCCATTGCATATCTAAACCCGTTGCAAGTATTTATTACACCATGATACAACATAAGCCAGCCCTCATTAGTTAATATTGGAATAGGGCCTGCACCAATTTTAGTGCATTGCCAAGCACTATCTTCGAAAGGAGTAGCTTTCATAACACAACGGTGTTCTCCCCAATATTTCATATCGGGACTGTAGCTAATATAAATATCCCCAAAAGGAGTGTGTCCGTTATCACTAGGACGACTTAGCATTGCATATTTTCCATTTATTTTTTGTGGAAATAAAACTCCATTTCTATTAAAAGGTAAAAAAGCATTTTCACATTGAAAGAACTCTATAAAATCGAAAGTATAACCTATGCCGATGGTAGGTCCATTATATCCATTACACCAAGTAATCCAATAACGATCTTCAATAAAAACAACGCGCGGGTCGTATTTGTAATCAGAATCTATCATATCGGTGTTTCCTGCTTGCATTGTAATAGGTTCATGGTTAATCTCCCAATCGATACCATTTTTACTAAAACCGGCAAAAATATTCATTTGAACCGCTTTGTTATCACATCTAAAAACGCCTGCAAACCCATCTTTAAAAGGAACAATTGCGCTATTAAAAATACTATTTGATGAAGGAATATCATACCTATTAATAATAGGGTTTTCTGAATATCTCCAAACTACATCATTACTATTTTCAGGTTTGTCTTGCCAAGGAATATTACTCACTTTATTCTATTTTTAATTATTTTATATTTAGTTTAATTACGGAATTAGCACCTAATTAATTCGGTATTTTTTTCACTTTATCTAGCCAAGTATATTTTAAAACAAATGATGTAATCAAAAACACAATTAATGATATAATTGCTTTTGGATAATCTCTCACAATAAAATAAATTGGTAAAACAATCATACTAGACTGCCAAATAATCCCAATTAAACTGTTCCCCATATCTTTCCAAAACTCATCATTTTTTTTAAACGAAGGGTCTTCTTTTTGCAGTTCTTTACAAACTGTTCCCCAAAATCCCCACGGATGGACATTTTTATAAAATGATTTTAGGGTATCCATACTTGTAGGTGCTGTGAAAAAAGTTCCTAAAAATGATCCTAAAAGAGAAAATGAGAATATAATAGGGAAAAGGTAAATTGCTGGTATTTGAGCTAGATCATTCAGCAATGTTCCTGCCTCAAAATTAGCTTTATTTTGATCTATTAAGAATTGTAATGTAGCAATAATCAATCCTGATGTCATACCCCAAAAATATCCCCAACCATTAAAACGCCACCATATCCATTTCAAGAAATTTGCCGCAACATAACCACCATAAAGTGCACTGGTAATCCATAGTGTAATTGAATTAATAGAATCTGCAAAAAAGCCCATTACAACGCCTAATATTACTACAGCAAATGAAGCAATATGACTCGCCTTTATATAGTGTTTATTACTTTCATTTGGTTTAAAATATTTTTTATAAATATCATTTACAATATATGCAGGTCCAGAATTTACGAACGCTGAAAAAGTTGACATAAATGCCGCTAAAAGTCCAGCTAATAACAATCCTTTAATTCCAACCGGAACATGATTATTAATTACTTTGGGCAAAATTACTTCTAAATCCCCTAGACTTAACGCTGAAGACGAAGCCATTTCAGGAGCAAGAAAAACCAATCCTAAAACAACGATACCACCAATTAGTAAATATCTTGGTATAAAAAGCACCAAATTAGTAAAACCAGACATATATGCGGCTTCTTTAACCGATTTTGTAGATAAAATACGTTGCATATCATAACTTGGTGTTGGGCCAGCAATACTAGCAAAAAAACCTTTAAATAAAGACATTCCTATGAATGCACCAAACATTTTATAGCCTTGTGTATCTATAAGGTTGTTGAAAGCTTGATATTTTCCACTCCAAGAGCCTTCAAGCTCCCATCCAAATAAAAGATTATTCCATTCTGTTGATAATACACTATTAATATCAGCATCGGTAACGGCAATAAAGGCATAAAATGCAACCAGAATGCCAGCAACTACCATAATTCCATACTGTAAAACCTCAGTAGCAACTACAGAAAACATTCCTCCTTTAATAGTATAAAGTGTTGTTAATAATATAATTGATAAAGCATAACTTTGATCTGAAGATAATAACTCGCTGCCATTAAACATTAAGGTTAAATCCCAAGGTAAAATTATTGTCATAAATTTTCCTACCCCCTCAAAGAAATAAGCTATAAATCCAATTGTAGCAACAATTGCGAAAATTGCAACAATAATATGTGATGCTCTACCTGCTTTTTTATCTCCAAAACGTGTTAGAATCCATTCAGAACCTGTCATTATATTTGATCTCCTTATCCAAATAGCTAAAAACATCATGATAAAAATCTGATTGAAAATTGGCCACATCCACATAAACATAAAGCTTTTTACTCCATATAAAAATAGAATACCAACCATCCAGGCAGTTCCAGAAACATCGAACATTCCCGACCCATTGCTTAAACCTAAGTAGTACCATTTAATATTATTTCCTCCTAAGAAATAAGATTCTAATCCTTTAGAAGCTTTTTTCGAAACCCAGATTCCTACAAATAATGTCAGTAAAATATATACAACTATTATTGATACATCAATTATATCCATTCTCTAATTTACAGTTTTATTAATACCCCAATTCTTATTAGGTTTATTTCCCATCATAAATTGAAGTGTTCCACCTCTAATTAATTCTTTGTGCGATATAGCAGTTCTATTAAAATCTTTTCCATTCAAGGTTGCAGATTGAATATAAATATTATCATCTGAAACATTTTCTGCTATTATTGAAAATGTAGTTTTTTCAGAAACATGTATCGTTGATTTCTCAAAAACAGGACTTCCTATTTGATACTCACCAGAGGCAGGGCTATAAGGATACAATCCTAAAGAACTGAATACATACCAGGCAGACATTTGACCACAATCTTCATTTCCACTTAATCCCTCTGGAGTTGTATTGTATTGAGTTTTTAAAATTTGTCTAACCCAATATTGTGTTTTCCAAGGCTGGTTGGCAAAATTGTACATATATGCAATATGATGGCTTGGCTCATTTCCGTGCGCATATTGCCCAATTAATCCACTAATATCAACTGAAACATTGTCCCCTGTAATTTCTGACGTTTCCGTAAATAATTGATCTAATTTATTGGTGAATTTATCTTCACCTCCATGCATTTCAATTAATTTATCTGTATCGTGTAACACAAACCAACTATGTTGCCATGCATTACCTTCTGTATATTCAGCGTGTATTCTGTGTGCAGAATATTTGGGGTCAAATGGTTCTTTCCAAGACTTACCAGTATCGTCTTTACCTCGCATAAAACCAGTTTCTGTATCAAATAAATACTCATAGGCCTTAGATCTGTTTAAGAAGTAGGTATAGTCATCATCTTTACCTAATGTCTTTGCAATCTGTGCAACACACCAATCATTATAAGCGTATTCTAATGTTATAGTCACCGATTCATCCAACAAATTATGAGGTACATAACCGTATTTTTTATAATGATTTAAGCCTCTTTCATCTTGCATCATTGTGGTTTTCATTGCTTCGTAAGCTGTTTCTATATCAAAACCTTTAATACCTTTTAAATAGGCCTCCGCAATTACAGGAATGGAATGATAGCCTGTCATCGTATTTGTTTCATTTCCGTAAAGTGTCCAAACAGGTAAAATGTTTTTTGTTTCGTAATAAGACAACATTGAATTAATAATATCCGCTACCTTTTTAGGTTGTAAAATAGCTAACAACGGATGCTCTGCTCTAAAAGTATCCCATAAAGATAGTGTTGAATAAGCAGTAAAATTGGTTGATTTTACTATTTCATCATTTTCTTTTCTGAATTCACCATTTACATCACTAAAAGTAACTGGTGCAATTTGTGTGTGGTATAATGCTGTATAAAATGTAGTTTTTAAATCTTCATTTAAACTTTCTACTTCTATTGATGATAAATTTATATTCCAATTAGACTCAGCTTCATTTTTAACTGAATCAAACTTAAAATCATTTCCAGAGGTGGATAAATTCTTTACTGCATTTTCTATACTTACTGATGACAAACTAACTTTAACCTCAAGGACTTCTCCTTTTTTTTCATCAAAAAACAATTGAGCATAAGTTTTTTCTCCAATAACAGAATTTACTTCACCCTCTAAACCATCTTTTACTAAAATATAGTTTGTAATGGGTTTTGAAAATTTAGCAATGAAAAAAACTTTTTGATTATTTGCCCAGCCTTTGCTGTGTCTATAACCTGAAATAGTGTTGCTGTCAACTACTTTTATATTTGATATTAGTGTTTTATCCCAATTAATTGCAAAACCCAAATCAATTATAACAGATTGAATATCTTTTTTAGCAAAAGTATATTTATGATTTGCTGTTCTTAAACTAGATGTTAATTCTGCTTTGATATTAAAATCTTTTAAATCTACGCTATAATATCCAGGGTTTGCAGTCTCGTTAAGATGAGAATAAGCAGATTTATAAGGAACATCATCTCTAGATTTAACTTCCTTTGTCAAGTCAACATTTTTATTAATTGGCATCAATCTAACGTCTGCCAAATCACCTATACCTGTTCCGCTTAAATGCAAGTGACTAAATCCGATAGTTATAGAATCTGAATAATGATAGCCCGAACACCAATCCCATTTAGAAATTCCGTTATCTGGACTTACTTGAAGCATACCAAAAGGTACTGTTGCACCTGGATAAGTGTGTCCATGACCAGCAGTTCCTATAAAGGGATTGACATATTTTACTTTTGAAACTTCGTCTAGTTTAGATTCTTTTTCATTTTTTTTACATGAAACTAAAGATAGTGTAACTGTAAAAGCAACAAAGAATAAAGTATACACTTTATTGCATATAACCTTAAAAACTAAATTTTTTATTTTCATTTAACTTATTTAAAATTGTTTTTTCTTTAATCCTTTTGCATTTAGGTAGTTGTCTAAGTTTTTCTGAGTCAATTTATCACTGTCTCCATATTTTTCTCTCATTTCAATCAACCTTTTATGCATGGTTTCTTTCACTTCAATGTAGGCTATATTATCATAAATATTGTTCATTTCAGATGGGTCTTTTTCTAAATCATATAACTCCCAATGATTAATATCATAATAAAAATGAATCAATTTGTAGCGATCCGTTCTTATACCATAATGTCTCTTTACATGATGCTCTCCAGGAAATTCATAATAGGTATAATAGATAGCATCTCTCCATTCACTAGATTCACCACTTACTAACTTTCTAAAAGACTCACCTTGAATGTCTTTTGGAATATCAACCTCTGCATAGTCTAAAAAAGTAGGCGCAAAATCTAAATTTTGAACCATTTTGTTTACTACGGTTCCTGGTTTAATTTCTTTGGGATATTTCATTAACAAAGGTGTTCTAAAAGACTCTTCGTACATGAATCTTTTATCAAACCAACCATGCTCTCCTAAATAAAATCCTTGATCTGATGTATAAACAATGATGGTGTTTTCTGTTAGATTATTTTCTTCTAAATAGTCTAAAACTTGCCCAACTCCGTCATCAACAGATTGAATGGTTCTTAAATAATCTTCCATATATCGTTGAAACTTCCATAAAGCCAAATCTTTCCCAACAGGTGTATTCTTCTTAAAACTTGCAATAATAGGGTTGTAGTGTTCATCCCAAGCAGATTTCTGCATACTATCCATTCTATCATATTGTTTTTGAAATGCTTTTCGATAACGAGTTTTTAACTCTTTATTCTTGTCTAACATTTTAAGATCATACACTATATCTAAGTCCTTAAAAATACCCATTTCATGTTTAGCAGCTGCGGGTCTGCCTTTATAATCATCAAAGTAGTTTGTTGGAGGTGTAAATTTTTTATCTTTAAATAAATTGAAATATTTTTTTTCAGGCATCCATGTTCGATGAGGTGCTTTTTGGTGATACAATAATAAAAAAGGTTTGTCTTTTTCTCTTTTGGTATCTAACCATTCTAGAGCAATGTCTGTAGTTATGGATGTCACATATCCTTTATACCTCTTTTTCTCTCCATTTTCTATAAAATCAGGATTGTAATATTGTCCTTGTCCAGGAAGTACATTAGAGTAATGAAACCCTTGTGGCAATCCATGTAAATGAATTTTACCTATTAGGGCCGTCTGATAACCTGATTTTTGTAATTGTTTTGCAAAGTTATCTTGATTCCAATTATAAGGTAAAATATTATCTACTTTACCATTTATATGACTGTGTTTTCCTGTCAACATAACAGCTCTACTTGGTGCACAAATTGAATTTGTTACAAACCCTCTGTTGAAAATGGCTCCTTCATTTGCAATTCTATCAATATTTGGTGTGTTATTTAAATTATGACCATAAGCACTAATAGCTTGGTAAGCATGATCATCACTCATTATAAAGACAATATTAGGCTTAGTTTTTTTCTCTTTATTTTGTGTTGTATCCTTTTCTGTTTTGTTACCACAACTAATAACAATAAAAATAAAGGCAAGAAAAAAAATAGTTTTAATTTGATTGAGATTCATTCTATATTTTTAAAATTCCATCTGATTGGATTAGCAAACTCGGGTTATCAATAAACATTCGTTATTCTATTGTTGTATAGAGTGATGTTTTATCATTTCTTTTAACAAAAAATGCAGTAAAGTTCAAATTTAATATCAGTAAGACTAACACTTGTGTATTATCCGTTCAATAAAAGGGTAAATAAGAGCAATATTGTGTGTGAAAAAGTAGATTAATGTTTTTTAGATCAAGTTTATCATTAATCTTTACATTAATGTGCTGTAATATTAATTGTTTGTGATTTTAACCCTTTTGACTTAATTTTTAATTTAATATCACCTTGGAGTCCATTAGACTGAATTATTCCTAAGCATTTTCCATTAAAAGCTTTTCTGTAATTCACTTTATGTGGATATAAGTCAATAATATCGCCATTTTCTACTCCGATGAGTTTACCTGCACCTTCTAATTCAAAGGTTAATAAGTTATTGGCTTTCGGTACTTCTATTCCGTTTTTATCTATTATTAATATTTCTGCGTGTATAATAGCTTTTTGATTGGCTAAAATACTTTGCCGATCTAATAAAATTTAATGACACTATTTATCTCCTAATTGTTTCATTCTGAATTTTTTAATCTCTGCTGTCGTGTGTTCTGACCTCATTATAGTTTCTATTTTATGAACAACTTCGGGGTACTTATTTGCCACATTATAAAGTTCTTGAGGATCTTTATCTAAATCGTATAGTTCAATTTTCATATTTCCTTTAAAGATGTTTTTCCGAACTCCTTTCCAATTACCCATTCGTAAAGCTTGTTGCCCTTTATAAGCGGGGAATTCCCAATATAAAAATTCGTGAGTTTTTTGCTTTTTTGACTTATTTAATAAGGTTGGTAAAAAGCTAATACCATCTAAATTCTCAGGAACATCTGATTTCACTAACTCTGAAAAAGTAGGTAAAACATCCCAAAAAGCAGAAATATGATCTGTTTTACTTCTGGATTTAATATGACCTGGCCAGCTGGCTATCATGGGTACTCTAATACCTCCCTCGTAAGTATATCCTTTTGTTCGGCCTCTTTTACTTAAAAAAGGACCAGCGCTATTAAAGTATGCTGCATCTGTTCCCCCCGTATAAGAAGGGCCATTGTCTGATGTAAAAACAATTATTGTAGTATCATAGATTTCTAAATCTTTTAATTTTTGTACAATCTCTCCTACTTGATCATCAAGATAGGATATCATGCCTGCATACGTCGCTTTAGGATATCTGTTTGGGAAATAACCTTTATTTCCTAAATAAGGTTTTTCATCACCAAAAATTTTCAGGTATTTTTCAACATACTCATGGGGCACTTGCAATGGTAAATGTGGCAAAGGTGTGGCATAATACATAAAAAAGGGTTGCTCTTTATTTTTTTCAATAAAATTCAGAACTTCTGTTTGCATTTTTGCTGGTGCATAGTCTTGCTGAGTCCATTTTTTATAGCTATTCAAGTCCAAGGAATCAGCTCCTTTATCTAGTTTTCTATGAGTTCTTGGGAATATTTTTTCATTATTCAACCAAATTTTATTTTCATTTTTCCATAGAAATTGAGGGTATAATTGATGTGCCTGACGTTGACAATTATAACCATAAAAAAAATCGAAACCATTTTTATTCGGAATCCCTTCGGTTAACGGTCCACCGAGTCCCCATTTTCCAACAACAGCCGTTTTGTATCCTGCTTTTTGCATAACTTCTCCGAGGGTAACGGTGCTATTTAATATAGGTCGCTGGCCCTCAAGATTTGGGTCTTCCAAAACTTTTTCCATATCCCATACATTGCCTCGTTCTGACCACTCATCGTTACCTCTTATGCGTGCGTGACCTGCATGTTTGCCCGTCATTAACATGTATCGTGAAGGAGCGCAAACAGGGGCTCCGGAGTAATGCTGGGTAAATAACATTCCATTTGAAGCCAAAGCGTCAATATGTGGAGTTAGAATTTTCTTTTGGCCATAGACTCCTAATTCGCCATAGCCTAAATCGTCAGCCAAAATATAAATGATGTTTGGTTTTGATTTATAATTTTGAGAATTACAGTTATCAAAATACATAAAAGCGCTTATCATTACTATAAAATATTTCATCATAATAGGTCTTTTTAATCTATATAGTTTTTAGAATTGTAGTAAAAAGAATACATACAAAAATAGCAATATATTTTATAGTTTATAACAAGTTACAATTAGTCAAATTTAAAAAAGGCATACTAAATTATTCAATATTCTTTAATAGATTACTCTAAACACTTTAAATGAAAGGGGGAGATTTCATCTATCAAATTGACCGTTTAATGTTTGAGGGTTGCAAGATTGATTATATTAACCCCTATATTGAACGAATAGGAACCAAATCACCCTGTAATTTAAATTAATTTTGATTGATAATTAGAAGTTATTGAGGCTTCATACATAAGAAAGAAGTCTAATTTTATTGAAAAGAACTAAAGCTAAATATTTTAAGGTTTTAAATGCTTATAGATTCAGAAATTTTAAGAGCCTAATAAGACGTTTTATTATATATAAAATAGTAATTGAATTAAGTGAATCATAAAAGAAATAAAACTACTTTTTCGCAAAACTGGATTAAGATGAAAACGAATAAAACCCTTTTTTTTAAAAGCATATTAACTATTATTTGTATTTTTTTTCTTGTAAATAAAACGCAATCTCAAAATAAGGTAATTAAAAAACCAAACGTAATTGTTATTTATACAGACGATCAAGGTGCAATGGATCTAGGTTGTTATGGTGCAAAAGACATTTATTCCCCAAACTTAGATAAACTTGCAAAAGAAGGTACTCGGTTTACTCAGGCTTATGTGGCAGCGCCAGTTTGCGCACCGTCAAGAGCGGCCTTATTCACAGGGAAATACCCTCAAAATGCAGGGGTATCAAAAAACACTTCGGCTTCGCCAGGTTCTCATGGCTTACCGAAAGGGCAAAGCACGATGGCTACACTTTTTAAGTCAAACGGTTATCATACAGGTCATATAGGAAAATGGCATTTAGGAATGAGTGAGAGCAGTAGTCCTAATGCCCAGGGTTTCGATTATTCCTTTGGACATTTAAGAGGTTGCATAGATAATTATTCTCATTATTTTTATTGGGAAGGTCCCAATGTACATGACTTATATGAAAATGGAACAGAGGTGTTTTTTGATGGTCAGTACTTTCCTGATTTAGCCTCAAAAAAGGCTTTGCAGTACACTGAAGATCATAAAGACAAACCATTCTTTATGTATTATGCTATTAATATGCCACATTATCCCTATCAACCTACAAAAAAATGGAGAGATTTTTATAAAGATGTTGAAAAACCAAGAGGAGATTATGCGGCCTTTATTTCCACTATTGATGAAAGGATAGGATTTTTAATCGATAAATTAGACGAATTAGGAATACGAGAAAATACCATTATTGTATATCAATCAGACAATGGATATTCAACAGAAGTTAGAGCTTTAAACGGTGGTGGAAACTCTGGTCCTTATAGAGGTGCTAAAAGTAGTCTTTTTGAAGGAGGTATTAGATTGCCAACTATCATTAATTGGAAAAACCACTTACCTAGTAATATCGTAAGTGACCAGTTTTTAATAAACATGGATTGGATGCCCACTTTGGCTAAACTATGCGATTTGAAAAATATTCCAGATGATTTTGATGGAATGGACCTTTCTGATATGATTCAGAATCCGGCTACAAAATCGCCAAGAACCAGTGCGTTTTGGAAATACGGTAACCAATGGGTGGTTAGAAAAGGAAAGTGGAAACTAATGGGCTTCCCAAAAGACACATCACACAAAGGTATATTGGATTTAGAAAACGATGCCCTCTTTCTATCTGATTTAAGTAATGATGTCTCAGAAATGAATAATCTAGCAAATAAACATCCTAATATTGTTAAAGAACTGATTGCTGATTTTATTTCTTGGGAACATGGTTCTGATGATGAGGTTCCAAAAGAACAGCAGAAGATTGTTCATTTAGGAAGAAAAGGAAGGATTATTGCTAAAAAAGAACTTCATAATAAATACAAAAATATTGAAGTACTTCTTGATGGAAAAAGAGGTTTTAAAGATCATAGTACAAGACAATGGATCGGTCAAGAAGGCAAAGAATTAGAATTTATTATTGATTTAAAGGAGTCTAAATCCATTTCCTCTCTTGGTATTGGTTACCTGCACTCGCCATCAAATTGGATCTATATTCCACAATTAGTTGAAGTAAGTTTTTCTAATGATGGGCATTCTTTTTCTAACGATAAAAAAGTTAGTGGTTCTTCGAAATTTTCTCAGATTGATAGCTCTACAGGTTTGCTAGTAATTGATGTAAATCCAATAGCAAGATTCATTAAGATAAATATAAAAGGTATTGATGAAATTCCAGAGTATAACCCAGGATCTGGTAATCCGGGATGGTTTTTTATTGATGAAATTATTATTAAATAAAATAGAAAATGACAATTAAAAAGACTTTTAGCTTATTCAAATTAACAATTAGCTTATTTTTTTTATTGATACTATTCAGTTGCAATAAAAAACAAAAAGAAACCGAAAAAAAACAGCCAAATATCCTCTTTATTATGTCAGACGACCATACTTCTCAGGCCTGGGGAATTTATGGAGGTGTGCTAAAAAATTATGTTCAGAATACAAACATATCAAGGTTGGCAGATGAGGGAATTGTCTTAGACAATGCATTTTGCACTAATTCTATTTGTGTACCTAGTAGAGCTGCCATTTTAACTGGGCAATACAGTAACAAAAATGGTGTTTACACATTAAGTGATGCTCTAGAAACAGATAGTCTTAATATTGCGAAAGTTCTTCAAAAAAATGGTTATGAAACAGCGATTATAGGTAAATGGCATTTAAAGAAAGAACCTACAGGTTTTGATTATTATAATGTATTAAATGATCAAGGTAGATATTGGGATCCTATTTTAAAAACCGTAGACAATTTTAATAAAACTTCTGAGGAATGGGATATTCATAAAGGATTCTCTACTGATGTTATAGCCAACCTATCTCTAGAGTGGTTAAAAGAAAGAAAAGATGATAAGCCTTTTTTATTGATGACACATTTTAAAGCAACTCATGAGCCATTTGATTACCCTGAAAGGTTTAATGATTTGTATAAAAATATTGAAATTCCTGAACCACCATCTTTATATGATTTTTCACCCAAAACTACAGGAAGAAGTTTTAAAGGTCAGAAACTAGAAACCTTGGCATGGCGTTATGAACAAGCTTCGGATGATCCTGAAAAATGGTGGTGCAAATATCCGGGTCTACCATTTTACACTAAAGATATGGATAGCGTAGAAATAAGAAAACAAGTTTATCAAAAATTTGTAAAAGATTTTATGAGATCAGGTGCTGCTATTGATGATAATATTGGAAAAATTTTAGACTATTTAGAAAAGTCTGGACAAGCAGAAAATACGGTAGTAATTTACACTGCAGATCAAGGTTATTTTCTGGGAGAACATGGGTTTTTTGATAAACGTTTAATTTATGATGAATCTTTAAGAATGCCATTTGTTATACGTTATCCGAAAGAAATTCCAGCAGGAAAACGATTAGATGATATTATTTTGAATATTGATTTTCCTGCACTTTTTGCAGATTATGCAGGCGTTGAGGTCCCTAATTCTATGCAAGGAAAAAGTTTTAGAAAAAATTTAATTGGTAAAACTCCAAATGATTGGAGAAAATCCGCATACTATAGATATTGGCAACATTACCCGGAAAGACCAGGACATTTTGGTATTAGAAATGCAAACTACAAATTAGCTTTCTTTTATGGACAATCATTAGATATGACAGGTTGTTCTGATCAAGCAACAGAGCCTGCTTGGGAGTTTTATGACATGGTTAAAGATCCGAAAGAAAACCATAATGCCTATAATGACCCTGCATACAAAGAAATTATATCTGAAATGAAAATAGAATTAAAAAAACAACGTAAAGTATATGAGGATACAGATAGTAATTATCCAGTAATGCAAGAGATTTTCAATAAAAAATGGAATTAAAAATACAAATATTTAACACCGTTGCTTATCGTTCTAAAAGTTTAGAATAAAATTATTTAGTACAGGAAAGCAATGCAAAGTCTGCTGTTGAAAAAGAAAAACGATGAACATCAAATAATTAAAAAGGAGTAGAGTAATTATTAAGTGATTTAGAAAAAGACTCTTCAGAAACATCAGACATAAAAGAAGAATTTCCTGCGATTTTAATGAATAAAGGTTATTCATAGACAATGGAAAGGAAAAATAAAACAATCAAATAAGACGAATATAAATGAAAAAACAGATATTAATTTTTAATATTATTTTTATCACTCAAATATTAAACGGGTATGCCCAAAATTCTAATCCTTTTAATAATTACAAAGATTATATTGAGAACGAACAACTAATTAGTGAAAACAAATTAGATCCTCATGCCTCTTTTACTTCTTATACCAAAGAGCAACATGCACTATCATTCAACATTAAAAAAGCCCATTTTTATAAATCTTTAGACGGTATTTGGAAATTTAATTGGGTTCGAAATCCTAAAAATAGACCAACTACTTTTGTAAATCCAAACGAGAATATTGATAATTGGGATAACATAAAAGTACCCTCAAATTGGGAGGTTGAAGGTTACGGAATTCCTATTTATGTAAACCATCAATATGAGTTTGCTGATTATAAAGCTCCTGTAGCCGATGATATGGAATTTGTTGAGGGAAAATATCCAAAATACCCAGGAAAGGTTCCAAATAACTATAACCCTGTAGGTTCTTATCGTCGTAATTTTACCATTGAAAATGATTGGATTGGCAATGAAATATTCTTACATATTGGTGCAATGAAATCTGGTGGTTTTGTTTGGATTAATGGTGAATATGCAGGATATTCACAAGGAAGTAAATTACCCTCTGAGTTTAATATTACAAAGTTCGCTAAACAAGGAAAAAATACGGTAGCATTTCAAATATTTAGATGGACTGATGGCTCTTATTTGGAGTGTCAGGATTTTTGGAGAATAAGTGGTATAGAACGAAGTGTGTTTATTTATGCACAACCTAAATTACGAATTGAAGACTTTAATAGTATTGCGTCTCTCGAGGATTCAAACAAAAAAGGAGTACTTGATTTAGACATTACCCTTAAAAATCATTTTGAAGCCAATAAAAAAGGTCAAATCACTTATAAGTTATTAGATCAAAATAATAAGATTATTTCAACTGAAATGTCAAAGTTTAAAATTTCAGCTTCAAATAAATTAACTATAAATTTTAAGTCGACTCTTCATAATATAAAACAATGGAATGCAGAGCATCCTAATTTATATCAGTTAGTTATAGAACTTAAAGATAAAAAGGGAAAAACTCTTGAGGTAACCTCTTCAAAAATAGGATTTAGAAACATTGAAATAAAAAATGGTTTATTATTATTAAATGGAAAACGCATTACTTTAAAAGGGGTAAATGCGCAAGAGACAGATCCTGATACTGGCCATGTTATGTCTGAAGAAATGATGCTAAAAGATATCAAACTTTGGAAAGAAAATAATATTAATGCCGTTCGATTAAGTCATTATCCAAGAGGTCGAAAGTTTTATGAATTATGTGATTTATATGGTATTTATGTTGTTGACGAAGCTAACATTGAATCTCATGCTATGTATTATGATAAACATTCACTTGCAAAAAAGCCAAACTGGGAGAAAGCCCATGTAGATAGAATGGTTAGAATGGTAAAAAGAGATAAAAATCACCCTTCTGTAATTATTTGGTCTATGGGAAATGAAGCAGGAAACGGCGTTAATTTTCATGCAGGTTATAAGGCTATTAAAATGGCTGATAAAAGTAAAAGACCTGTGCAGTATGAGCGTTCTTACAAAGATATTGATGGAAATACCTTTGATATGGATTCAAACACTGATATCATTGTACCTCAATATCCAACTCCAGCTCAATTTGAAAGAGTAGGAAGATCTAAAACAGACCGACCTTATATTCCAAGTGAATATGCTCATGCCATGGGGAATAGTACTGGAAATTTTCAAGATTATTGGGATATTATTGAACAATATGATAACTTACAAGGAGGCTTTATTTGGGATTGGGTAGATCAGTCTATTTGGAAGACAGCTGAAAATGGAGAGCGTTTTTATGCCTATGGAGGAGATTATGGTAATAACATGCCAACGAATAACACGTTTTTAAACAACGGACTTGTTTTTCCTGACAGAAGTCCACACCCAGGTTTGTACGAAGTAAAAAAGGCTCATGAATTTATCAACTTTAAAGAAAAAGGGCTGAGTGATAATAATGAATTAAGAGTTTTAGTTGAGAACCTATATGATTTCACGAATCTAAACCAATTTAATATTACTGCTACGATCAAAGCCGATGGTGAGACTTTAAAAACGATTAACATAGATACGATCTCTGTTGAACCGAATACTGGGAAACTGATTAGATTGAGTCTTAAAGGAATTGATTTTAAGAAAAACACAGAGTATTTTGTGCATTTCTCTGTAACTACAAAGAATATTTGGCAATTACTACCAAAAGGATTTGAAGTAGCAAGAGAACAAATTCCGTTGCCGTATAAAAATACGTTTAAGCGTATTTTATCTCAGGAAAGTTCTGAATTAAGCGTTGAAAAAAATGGTGAAATTGTAGCATTTTATAATGACATACTTACAATTCAATTTGATAAAACAAAAGGTAGGATTACTTCTTATATCTATAAAGGAAAGCAACTTTTAAACAATGGAAAAGGACCAAAACCTAATTTTTGGCGCGCTGTCACGGACAATGACTTTGGTAATAAAATGCAATTTAAAAACATTGAATGGAAAAAAGCATCTTTGTTTTCAAAAGTTAAAAGCACTTCAATTAAAAAAGATTCTTTAGGGGCTATTTTATTTAATGTTATTTACGAACTGCCAGGTGTTGAAACTACATTTAAATCTGAATATTCTATCTACGGAAATGGCGTGGTAGCTTTAAAAAACACTTTAAACAAAACATCCTACAAAGGAGATGCTCCTCGTGTAGGAATGCGTATGCAAATTCAGAAGAAATATGATAATATGATGTATTTTGGAAGAGGACCTTGGGAAAATTATCAAGACAGAAAAGCATCTGCATTTATTGATTTGTATACTTCAAAAATCAAAGACCAATACGTTCCTTATATACGTCCTCAAGAAAACGGATATAAAACAAATGTGCGTTGGGCAGCTTTTTCAGATACAACTAATACGGGATTATTGGTTGTTGCAGACAATACAATAAAAGGATTGGGAATTAGCGCTTTGCACATGGAAAATGAGGATTTTGACACAACTGATGGACTTAATTATGGTTCAAATGTTGAAATTGATGATGAGTACCGAATTGATGGAATTCCTGAAATAAACGGATCAAAACACACCATTGATATTAAAGAAAAGAATTTAATTCAACTTAACATTGATATAGAGCAAAGAGGTGTTGGAGGAGATGACAGTTGGTATGCAAGACCTCAAAATAAATATCAAATAAAGGGTTATAAAAAACATGCGTATCGTTTTTTCTTAATTCCTTTTCAAAAAAGCTCAAAAGAAGATCTAATAGAATTAAGTAAAAAATATTTAAATTAATTTAAACATGCGAACATTTTTATCAATCCTGTTGACTTCTTTAATCATATTCTCATGTAAAAATGATTCTAAAAAACATAGCGATAAACCGTTAAGCAAACCAAACATTATATTGTTTTTGGTAGATGACATGGGATGGCAAGATACTTCGGTTCCTTTTTGGAATAAAAAAACGAGTCTTAATCAAAAATATGTAACTCCAAACATGGAGCGTCTAGCAAATCAAGGGGTGAAATTTACTCAAGCTTATGCAACTCCTGTTTGCACTCCTACAAGGGTTAGTTTAATGTCTGGTATGAATGCTGCAAGGCACAGAGTAACAAGTTGGACACTGAAAAGAGACACAGATATGGTAAAACCTCCTAAGGGACTAAAATTACCTAAATGGAACTTAAATGGCGCGCAACCAACTGATGGTATTAATCAATCTGTACATATTACACCATTACCACAAATATTAAAGGACAACGGCTATTTAACAATTCATGCAGGGAAAGCGCATTTTGGTGCTATCGGAACTCCCGGTGCTGATCCAAAAAATCTTGGTTTTGAGATTAATATTGCAGGACATGCAGCTGGCGCTCCCGGAAGTTATTATGGAGCTAATAATTTCGTAAATTCTAAAAGAAAAGAAACTATTTGGAATGTTCCTGGTTTAGAGAAATACCATGGTCAAGATATTTTTTTAACAGAGGCGATTACGAGAGAAGCAATTTTAGCTATGGATGTTGCTATAAATAAGGAAGCTCCTTTTTATTTATACATGGCACATTATGCCGTACATACTCCCATACAAGGCGATGGGAGATTTGAGCAAAAATACTTAGACAAGGGTTTTCATCCTAAAGAAGCCAAATATGCTTCTATGATTGAGGGAATGGACAAGAGTTTAGGAGACCTTATGGATCACCTTGATAAAAAAGGAATTGCAGATAACACCATTATATTATTTATGTCAGACAATGGAGGTTTAAGTGCTTATGGACGTGGCGGAAAAAAGCATACACACAACAAACCTCTGTCAAGTGGAAAAGGTTCGGTTCATGAAGGCGGTATTAGAGAGCCAATGTTGGTAAAATGGCCAGGAGTTACAGAACCGAACTCTTCAACGGATACAAAGGTTATTATTGAAGACTTCTTCCCTAGTATTTTGGAATTTGCAGGAATTTCTAGTTATAAAACTATTCAACACGTAGATGGAAAAAGTTTTATTCCTATTTTAAAAGGTAAAACGATGAATGATTCCGAAAGAGCTTTATTCTGGCATTTCCCGAATAACTGGGGTAAAAAAGGGCCAGGAATTGGTGCTTCTAGTGTTATCAGAAAAGGGGATTGGAAATTAATTTATTATCATATTAATGAGCATTTTGAACTTTTTAATATTAAAAATGATATGGGCGAAACTACAAACCTTGCTTCTACAGAGAAATTAAAAGTAACATCATTAGCAGCGGAATTAGGTAATTATTTAAGAAGTGTTGATGCCCAAATGCCAACCAATACAAATACTGGAAAACTAGTTTCTTGGCCTGATTCACAAAAATAGATAGAGAGACTTTTATAAGTATGCTTCTTTTATAAAACAGATTTTACAATCGAATGGTTTTTTGATTAATAAATACCGAGTCATAACTTATTAAAACTAAATGTTTCAAAGGATAATTTTGTAAAGTTCTCAAAAGAAATACATGTTTATTTTAAAGAAGCTGCAAAATCTAAAAACATAAAGTTAAAGTTTAAAACAGATCAAGAAAACATAGTATTTCTTTTTGATAGATATAAAATGGAAATAGTCTTATCTAATTTACTTTCTAATGCTATTAAGCACAGTAAATCAGGAGACAAAATCAATATCAAGATTGCAACTTAGGGGCACTTTTGTACTATTTTAATTAAAGACACGGGTGTTGGGATTCAAGCCGATTATCTTGACAAAATTTTTGATCGTTTTTTTCAGGTTAAACCATCTGATTCGTCAAGAATGACTGGTAGTGGTATTGGCTTGGCTTTTTCAAAGAAAATCGTAGAGTTACATCATGGTAATATTGCAGTTACTAGTAAAGAAAATGTAGGTACAGAGTTCTTAATTAAAATACCTATGGATCTTAAACTAAATGAGGAAGATGGTTATGAGAACTTTATGGAAAACGACGCTATTGACAAGTCTGTAATTGAAAATAATAAACCTATAATTGATAAAGAAAATATTCGCGCTAAAGAATCTACACTACTTCTAATTGATGATAATTTAGATATTCTTAATTATCTCACAGACATACTCTCTGATTCTTATAATATTATTCAATCTCATGATGGTGACTCAGGGTTTGAAACCGCCTCTTCATTGGTTCCAGATTTAATTATAAGCGATGTAATGATGCCGGGTAAAGATGGAATAACTTTATGTAAAGAACTAAAATCTCAAGTTACAACCTCACACATACCTATTATACTATTAACCGCCAAAACTTCATCTATTTCAGAAATTGAAGGTTTAAAAACGGGGGCTGATGATTACATAGCTAAGCCATTTAACAGCAAAGTTATTAAAGCTAGAATTTCTAGTTTACTAAAGAATAGAGAAAAATTAAGAACCTACTTATTAAATAAAGTACGTTTTGAGCCAACAGCTCCGAAAGTTGAAAATGAATCGAATAGTGAAAGTGTTTTTATTCATAAAGCCCTTGTTCTTGTAGAAAACAACCTAGATAATCCTTCTTTTGGTATTCATGATATGGTAGATCAATTAAATATGAGTCAATCTACATTATATCGAAAAATAAGATCGCTAACCGGGCTTTCATTAACTGCATTTATCAGATCTGTACGTTTAAAAAAAGCAGCTACTCTTATTCTTACTCAAGATATGAGTCTTAATCAAATCTCTTTTGAAGTAGGCTTTAATGACTACAAGTATTTTACAGTTTCGTTTAAAAAACAATTTAACTGCTTACCATCAAAATATAGGGAAAAAACTGGTAATCAACAGCTTAGTTAGTAACTTGTCATAAATATTGATTTATTAATACCCCTAAATGCTCTAATTATCCTACTAACATTTTATTAATATTAGTATTTTTGGACTAATTAATTAAAATGTTTTTTAATTACAAAAATTTAACACAAACGAAACTATGAAAGTATTCTTTTTTTATTTTTTATTATTGATTCCACTCGGTAACGCCGTTTTTGCCCAAGATGCAATTTCAGGAACCATAACAGATTCTTCTGGCACACCATTGCCGAGTGTAAGTGTTTTAGTTCAGGGAACAACAGTAGGTACATCGACAGATTTTGATGGGAATTACAAAATTAAAGCTTCTCAAGGAGATGTTTTAATCGTGTCTTACTTAGGTTTTAAAACACAAAAAGTAACTATAGGTAAAAGCACTGCCTATAACTTATCTTTAGAAGAAGATGCTGCAGAATTAGAAGAGATTGTTGTTGTTGGGTATGGTACTCAGAGAAAATCTGATTTAACTGGTGCTGTTGGGGTTATAAAGTCAGAATCTCTGGTTGAGGCTCCTGTAGGAAGTGCGTCTCAGTTATTAGCTGGTCGTGTAGCAGGTTTAGTAACAACACAAGAATCTGGTGTTCCTGGTAATGATGCAACTAATTTCAATATTAGGGGTTTTGGAGCTCCTTTGGTTTTAGTAGATGGTGTGATTACAGAATTTAATAGAATTGACCCCAATGATATTGAAAGTATAAGTGTATTAAAAGATGCTTCAGCTGCAATTTATGGAGTATTATCTGGTAATGGTGTGGTTTTAGTTACAACAAAAAGAGGTAAATCTGGTGCACCAAAAATATCATTTTCAACAAATACTACATTTCAAACACCAACTGTGTTGCCGAATAAGGTAGATTCTTGGGATTATGTCTCTTTAATTAGAGAAGGAGCTGCAAATATTGGTGCTAATGTAGATGCAGATTATCCAGAAGAAGATATTGCAAAATATAGAAACGCTATAGATCCTAGTTATGCCAATACAGATTGGTACGATGTTATTTTTAATGACATGACACCAATGGTACAGCACAATGTAAGCGTTAGAGGAGGTTCTGAAGATGTCAAATACTTTACTTCATTGGGTATGCAAGATCAAAAAAGTGCTTTTAATTCTGGAGATTTAAACTTTAAACGTTACAATGCCAGGGTAAATTTAGATGCAAAAATTAATGAAAGTCTAGGTTTTACTGTAGATTTATCCTACAAGAGAGAAGATAGAGATTCTCCGGGAGTTAGTATTTCTGAAATGTATAATCAGTTAGAAACTTCAAAACCAATGTATCCTGCTATTTTACCAGACCCAGATTTAGCAGCTTGGGGAGGTTTTCAGCCAAGAGCTCCGTATGCGGCAACTCAAAAACGTTTTGGTGGTTATGATGATGATGTAAGAGAATTACTAATTGGAAGAATAGAATTAAATTATAAATTCCAGTCCATAGAGGGTTTATCAGCAAAAGCAAGGTTAAACTATCAGTCGTTAAATACTTCTAAGAAAACATATAAAAAACCATATGAAATTTTTTCATATTCTTATGAGAATGATGAATATACTTCAAAGGGGATTAAAAACGGAATAAGCTCTGTGAGAGAAGATTATAGAAAACGAAGAGAATTATATCCTTCATTTCAGTTAAATTATAAACAAAAATTTGGAGGACATAATTTAGATGCTCTTGCAATAGTAGAAACTAGAGATGTGAAAGATGAAAGCTTCTGGGCTAGAAGAATTAATTTACTATCACCAAACATTCCCTATTTAAATGTAGGTAGTGAGGAAGAGCAAACAACGGGAGCAAGAGCTTCAGAACAAGGTTATATGAGTTATGCTGGTCGTGTTAATTATAATTTTAGAAATAAATATTTTTTATCAGCTACCATGAGAGCAGATGCTGTTGGACATTTGTTTCCTGAAAACTCAAGATGGGGTTATTTTCCTAGTGTGTCAAGTGCTTGGAAAATATCATCAGAACCTTTTATGGAAAACTTTACAGCTCTTAATCTTTTAAAGATGAGAGCATCTTATAGTAAGACAGGTTTAGATAGAAATGTTGGGGCCTTTAATTATTTAACAGGCTTCAATATTAATTCTGGTACTTACATAATAGACCAGTCATCAGGTGCTTCAATATCTACAAACGGTATTCCTAATACTGATATTACATGGCAAGAGTTAAACAACTTTAATGTTGGTTTAGATGGGCGTTTTTGGAATGGAAAATTAGGTTTTGAGATAGATGCTTTTTACAGAAAAAGAACCAATATATTTACACCTGATAGAAGTGGTGTTCCATTTACATTTGGATTACAGCCTAGTTTACTACCACAGTTAAATTATAACGAGGATTCTAATAGAGGTATTGATGTTTTGTTAACACATGAAAACAGAATTAATAATGATTTCTCTTATTCTATAGGCGTTAATTTTGGCTTTAATAGACAAAAAAGAGATAAATGGTTAGAAGATTTGGTAGATGTAGATGCTTTAGATCCTGCAGATTTTGCAGATGATGCCGCTTACCAATTGGCTGTTAATAATGGTAATGATTTTAACAGAATAAATAAAAGAGAGGGTAACTGGACGAATAGAGCTTTTGGTTATGTTTCTGATGGAATGTTTGCATCACAAGCAGAAATAGATAATCATCCTATAGATCAAGACCAAGTAGGAAATTCTACTTTACTACCAGGAGATATAAAATATAAAGATATTAATGGTGATGGGGTAATTACAAATCTTGACCGAGATGTTATTGGTTATGGAGGAACACCTAATATTAATTTTGGTTTAAATGTAGGAGCTACTTATAAAGATTTTTCTTTTTCAGCATTATTTCAAGGGGCTACAAATGTTAATATGAACTTTACAGGAGCTGCAAGAGGCCCCTACCAAAATAACAATTCTGTTCCTTACGATTATCAGTTAAAGCATAGGTTTGTTTATGATGCAGTAACAGATTCTAACACCAATCCTGACGCTTTATTTCCAATGGTTAGTAGTGATGGTGTAAATCCAAATAATTTACTAACTTCAGATTTTTGGTTTAAAGATGCTTCTTATGTTAGACTTAAGTCTTTAAATGTTAATTATAGTTTGCCTAAAGATGTAATTTCTAAAATTGGAGTTTCTAAACTTGATATTTATGTTTCTGGAACTAATTTAGTTACATGGAGCAAATTAGGTATTTTTAAAGATACTTTTGATCCTGAGGGACCTCTTACTCAAAATGGTAGATCTTATCCTATTATGAAAACGTATTCATTAGGTTTAAATATTTCACTATAAAATAAAAAAAAATGAAAAAATATATAAAAATAATCAGTTTAAGCCTTGTGTTGTTTACTTCTTGTAGCGACGTTTTAGATAAGGAACCTCTTTCATTAATTGCAGATAGTAATATTTGGCAAGATGAAAGTTTGCTTAATGCTTATTTAAACAGAATGTATCTTGATGCTCCTTTTTTAAATCAAACAGGTGAGTCTGGATTTAACGTGGGGTTAATTGGTGCTATGGGTGCCGAGTTTAGAACAATGGGACCTTGGCAAACTCCGTATAAAGCAGCAATTGCTATTATTAACGAAAATGGTGCTCCTGGTGCTATGAATTATTGGGGATACAATTCTATAAGAAGGGCCAATGAATTTATTTTAAGGCTAAATACAGAATCAAATCTAGATCAACAGATAATAGACAAAAAAATTGCAGAAGCACGTTTTTTAAGAGCTTTTTATTATTTTGAAATGGTAAAACGTTATGGTGGAGTTCCAATTATTACAGTACCTCAATCAATAGACGAAGAAGATTTATTTTTAGAGAGAGATACAGAAGAGGCTGTGTATGATTTTATTGCTTCTGAGATGGATGCAATAGCTGACAGCCTTTCAGATACTCCAAATGCATCTTCAGGAAGAGCTTCAAAATGGGCGGCATTGGCATTAAAAAGTAGAGCCATGACCTATGCTGGTAGTATTGGAGAGTTTGGTACACCAGTACCAGGAGAATATGTTGGTATTAGTAATGCTAATAAATATTGGCAAATGGCCTATGACACATCAAAAGAAATTATTGAGAACAGTGGTCATGCATTGTTTAATAAGTACGCTTCAGATAAAACTAAAAACTTTCAACAGTTATTTTTAGAAGAAAATAATTCGGAAGTAATATTTAGTGAAATATTTGATGAAACCTTATTAAGAACGCATTCTTTTAGTGGTTTAACAATGCCTTCTGGGTTTGAGGTTGTTTGGGGGTCTAATTTCCCCGTATTTTATGATACAGTTCGTTTATTTGATTTTGCAGATGGTTCTTCAGGAGATTTATCAGAATCAGAAATAACCGCTCAAACTTGGTCTTCAGAAGAATTATTTGGTACAAGAGATGCGCGTTTTAAAGCTTCAATTTTTTATCCAGAAGCCGCTTGGCAAGGATCTAAAGTATATTTTCACTCAAGTAGTTCAGGTACTTTAGCAGAAGATTGGCCGGCTAAAGCGCCTAACAGAAACAAAAACCGAACTGGTTTTCACTTAAGAAAAAGATTAGACGAAAGCGTTCCTAAACCTCGAGGGGGTCTAGATGGTACAGATTATATCGTATTTAGATTAGGAGAAGTGTATTTAAATTTAGCAGAAGCTGCATTTCATTTAGGCAAAGTAGGTGAGGCAACAAATGCAATAAACGCAATTAGAAGTCGTGCAGGAATGCCAGCAAGAACAGGTCTTACATGGGAGAATATTATACAAGAAAGACGTTGTGAGCTTTTTGCTGAAGATCATAGTTACTGGGATTTCAGAAGATGGAGGATAGCAGTAGATGTTTTAGATGATTTACGTACACGAGGATTGAGGTATGCATACAATGCTGATACTAAAAAGTATACAATAACATTTGTAAATGGTGAAGGTGCTAAAAGAGTTTTTAAAGATAGAAATTATTATTTTCCTGTAGGTCCTAGTATTTTGGCTGATAACCCTGATTTTAAAGAAAATCCTGGGTATTAATTAAATATATATTGAATAAGTAGTTTATTTAAAAGGTCATTATTTATTAAATAATGGCCTTTTATTATCTCCAATAATATTTATTCGCTAAAAAAACGTACAATTTTTATCATTTTACAATGAAAAAGACACTAACAGTTTCTTTTGCTTTCTTGTTTCTTTTAGTTGCTAGTTCGTGTAGTAAAAGGGAGAATCCATCTAGTGGTTCTCATACTCTTTATTATATTAATTCTGTTTTAGGAAATGATTCTAATAATGGTACAAGCCAAAATACGGCTTGGAAATCCTTATCAAAAATTAATGACATTGTCTTAAAACCGGGAGATAGTGTACTTTTAGCTAACAATGTGGTATTTTCTCAACCATTGCTTTTAAATAACATTTTAGGTAGTGCACAAAAGAAAATTGTCTTTACTAGTTATTCCCCAAATAATACTTTTATAAAGGAAAGGGCAACCATTAGAACAGAAAATGTATTGAATGCAATCTGTATAAATGATTGTAGTTTTATTGAATTAAAAAATATAACTGTATCTGCAAGACCAGGTATAGATAAAAACATAAGATCAGTTAATCCTCAACGCTGTGGTATCTTAGTACAGCCCATAAAAAATGATGTTACAGAAAATATAATTTTTGACAATATCATGGTTCAAGATGTGTTTTATGAAACCTCTGGATATCAAAGGCCAATTACCGAAGTAATTTCTGCAAATGGTACTCAAAGTTATGGTTGGGGAATTAGATTTATAAATAGGACCAAAGAGGCCATTATTAAAGATATTTTTATTAAAAATTGTCAAATCAATAATGTATCCCATACGGGTATAAAGTTTACAGGTAAGAACCATAATATTAAGAATATTGTCATAGAAAATTGCAAAATATTAGAAACAGGTGGTCCTGGTATTCAAATGTCTGGTGTAGATCAAGGTCATATTGTAAATAACTATATAAATAAATCTGGTAGTACTAATGATTCAAGAAAATGGGGTCGTGGAAGCGGATTATGGACTTGGGGTTCTCAAGATATACTCATTGAAAAAAACTATTTTTTAAACGCGAATGGTCCTGGAGATTCAGCAGGTGCACATATAGATTTCAACTGTAAAAATATTATTTTACAATATAATTTTAGTGCTTATAATGCTGGTGGATTTTGTGAAATATTAGGTAATAATTACAATTGTGCCTATCGATATAATATAAGTGTAAATGATGGTCATAGGGTTAAAGGTACTAATGGTGCTTTTCAAGAAGGAAAAACAATTTGGTTAAGTGGTTTTGTAGGAAAGGGTATTCAGAGAAACGGACCTATTAATAGTTATATTTATAATAATACCATCTTTGTGTCAGAAAATATCGTTTCAAAGTTTGCCTTTGACAAAGCTTCAGATGGCATCTTAATCATGAATAATATTTTTTATATTCAAGGAGAAAGCAAAGGTGTTTTAGGTGATCAATATACCCCAGATACTTCAGGAGATTCACAAATAAAAAATATAGTATTTAAAAATAATCTATTTTTAAATGCAGTTAATTGGCCCGAAAACATCCCAATAAAAGATACAATGCCTTTGTTCGGAAGCCCAGAATTTATCAATATGGGAGGATTAAATCTTAAAGATTATATAACGAAAAACTCCGGAACTTATAAAAGACAAAGGATTAAAAATTGAACGCATTCCTAATGATGCCAACGGTTTAATTTTAGGATTAAAAGTGACGCACGACATTTTAGGACAACAAATTACAGGCAACCCAGATATGGGGGCAATAGAGCAAAAAACGAAGATTTAAATTAACGAATATGTTATAAATAAATAAAATGGAAATAAAAACGATTTTAAAATTACTAATACTTACGGTTTTATTAAATTCTTGTGCAGGAGACTCTGAAAACCTATTTCTAGATGAACCCGAAGGTACAAGTCCTGTTATAACTATTCCCGGGGAACGAAACCCTAAAAAAGGATTTGGTGTAACTACAGACCTTGTGCTTGGAGATAAATCTGTTTCTTACATCGAAGAACATCAGAATGAACCTTATTTTATGTATCTTTCATACAATGCTGTTCACACCAATGGAAGCAAAGCAAGTGCATTTAGAAAAATATAAAGATCATCCTAGAAAAAAATTGGCTTCAATGACCTGGTCATTGGACGAAAATATTGGAAAACTAATCGACAAACTAAAAAAAACCAAACAATTAGGTAATACCTTAATTTTCTTTTTAAGTGATAATGGAGGTGCGCATACAAATAGTTCAAGTAATGGACCGTTAAAAGGTTTTAAAAGTAATAAATTTGAAGGAGTCCATAGAGTGCCCTTAAAAATGGATTAATAGATCCTTTGTGGGATGAGGAGGAATGGATGGATGTAACGTTCCATATTCAAAAAAGATTAATGCAAAATAAATCAATACTGTATAAAACTCCGGCAGCAATGCAAAAGTATTTAAAAAAACAATCTACTAGATTAAAATAAAGATATGCAAAAATTAAGTTATAATTTCTTTCTTTATCTGTTATTTGTATTAGTTTTCGTTAGTTGTAAAAACAGCTCAAATAAAACGAAACAATTAAAATTAACACAACCAAATATTGTACTTATTTTAGCCGATGATTTAGGTTATGGAGATTTAAGTTGCTATGGTAGCAAAAGGATCAACACGCCAAATTTAGATAAAATGGCAGGTGAAGGTCTTAAATTCACCCAATTTTATGCTGGTTCTGCTGTCTGTACCCCTACTCGAGTTAGTATTTTAACGGGTCAATACCCATTACGGTTTAATGTTTCTGCACATTTTAATGATCGACAAATGTTTTTAGATAACGATGTTTTAACCATTCCAAAAGTGCTGAAAAAAGAAGGTTATACTTCTATGCATATTGGAAAATGGCATTTAGGAGGTTTGAATGAATCTCATGTTTTAGATAGAAACAACAGTATGCCTGGGCCTTTACAACATGGGTTTGATCATTACTTAGCTATGCTTGAAGATCCTATTTACCGAGGCTCTGCAATGCGAGAAAAAAGATTGTATAAAGATGCAGGTAAACATTTGGTAAAAGATGATGTTTTATTAACGCCAAACAATAAACATTGGACCACAATAAAATTTGATGAAGCTACTAAGTTTATTGAAAATAGTGCAAAAGAAAAGAAACCATTCTTTCTTAATTTATGGTTAGATGCACCACATGCACCTTATGAGTACTCAGAAAAAGTAGTCTTAGATCAATATAATGACCGAGCTAAAGGTCAAGATTTATTATATAGGGGCATGGTTTCTCAATTAGATAAAGGTGTTGGAAGTGTTTTAGCAAAACTAAAAGAGTTAAATATTGATAAAAATACAATCGTAATTTTTACTAGTGATAATGGACCCGCATATTTAGGAAGTCCTGCTCATTTTAAAGGAAGAAAAACAGATTTTCATGAGGGAGGTATTAGAGTTCCTATGATTGCGTGGTGGCCGGAAACAATTTCCAAAGGAATCGTTAGTAATGAAATAGCCAATACTATAGACTTTCTACCTACTTTTTTAAAATTAGCCCAAGGAACCCTCGATAAAAATACACCTATTGATGGCTTAGATATTACCCCACTTTTATTTCATCAAAAACCCCTAGTAGATAGAAAAACCATGTTTTGGGAAATAGCTTCTAAATATAAAAGAAGTGGCAACTATGTGAACGTAACAGATATTAGGTTAAAACCTACTGCTAACCAAATAGCCAGAAAAGGACCTTGGAAATTATTAGCAATTGAAGGTGTCCCTAATGAGCTATATAACATGGATGAAGACCCATATGAAAGATGGAATTTATTAGCTACTTACCCTGAGATATCCAAACAATTATCTGAAGAACTAACTCAATGGTTAAATGAACCAAGAAAAGAAAAACCTTATTAAAATGATGAAAATAGCAACATATAAAATTATTGTTTTTGCTCTATTATCTATAACAATAAATAGCTCTGCACAGCAAAAAAAGGAACTCCTAAAACCAAACATTTTATTTATTTTATCTGAGGATATGAGTACTGATCTCGAATGTTATGGAATGCCAGCCGTAAAAACTCCCGTTTTAAATTCGTTAGCTGCATCAGGTATTCAATACATGAATGCGTATGGTAATAATTCTATTTGTTCTCCGAGTAGATCTAATATGATTACAGGAGTGCATCAAAACATCATTAATGCACAACATCATAGATCAAATAGAAAAGTACCCCTAATTGCACCATATAAACCAATTACGTCTTATTTAAGAGAAGCGGGATACACTTGTATTATTGGAAATAAAATAGTGAAAGGAGGTTCGCAGAAAATAGATGTTAATTTTAAGCACAAAGCAGTTGGGCCTTGGGATGGTATTAATGAATTTGGGTTATTTGATAAGAAAAATGGATTTAATGTAGAAGATCAACCTTTCTTTTCTCAAGTAACGCTGAATGTTACTCATAGAGGAGACCGGTGGAACGCAATTAGATCAAAATCAACTCATAAAGTAAATCCAGCAGATGTTGTTTTACCACCACATTATGCAGACACACCCCTAATACGCTTAGATTGGGCTAAATATTTAGACCAAGTGGAATATATGGACTATCAAGTTGGATTGTTATTAGCTGATTTAGAACAAAAAGGAATGCGCGACAATACCATTATTATTTTTATTGGAGATAATGGTCGTTGTAATATCAGAGGAAAAGGATATATGTATGATCCTGGATTACATTTACCTCTAATTGTAAATTGGCCCGGACGAATTACAGGAGGAAAAAAAGATACACGTTTGGTGGCATCTGTTGACGTAGCTGCAACAATTTTAGAAGCAGCTGGTGTAGAATTACCAGATTATATGACGGCAAGATCTATTATAGCGGAAAATAAAAATCCAAGAGAATATATCTATTCCGCTAGAGATTTATGGGATGAAATTTTAGAGCAATCTAGAGCCATTACTACAGATAAATATCGATACATAAAAAACAATATTACGAGCCAATCTCACGATGCGCATCAAGCATATCTCGAGTTTCATAGACCGGCGATTCATATTATGCGAAATTTAAAAGAGGATGGGAAATTGACTGGGGTGCAAGAGCATTTCTTTGAGGATACCAAAGAACCTGAGGAGTTATTCGATATTATTAACGATCCATTCGAATTAAATAATTTGATTAGTAATCCAAAGTATCAAGAAGTTGCAAATAAAATGAGAGGCCATTATAAGGATTGGAATTCTAAAAATCATGATTATGGACTAGACTCAATCAATTGGAAAAATTGTCCACCACCCAATGCAGGTGCTATTATTAAATGGTTAAAAAAAGAAAAACCAGAAATAATTGAACAAATGCGTCGAGGTATTGAGCCTGAATTTGGAAAAATAAAGAAAGAATTTAAAAAGAGTAAACGTAAATAAGCAACGCTTTTTCTGATTTTTTAATTTCAGAGACAAAACCCTTTGTTTTAAGATTAATAATTATGTTTGGTGTTCGTTATAATTTATTAGCTAACCAGATATTATTAATGATGGATGTACTATTTTCTTCCAAAATCTGCAGGAATTTCTCCCCAAGCTCTCGTTTCCCATTTAAGGATTGGGTTTTTGTAGGTGTTTTCTTTAAGCCATTTTTCTGCTCTTTTTATCAAATCTAATAAATCTCTATTAGAGGCATCAAAGTGCATATTGGTTTTACATTTTTTTTGTTTTACCCAATTCATGGCAATTTTAGAGTCAGAATAAATAGGAATATCTTCTTTGTTCTTACTTTTTAACAAGGCAATACCATGCACCAAAGCTAAAAACTCACCAATATTATTCGTTCCTTTTTTAAAAGGACCTTTAATAAAAATTTGCTGTTTGTTATGCGTCAATACACCTCTATATTCCATTTTCCCAGGGTTCCCTGAACAAGCAGCGTCAACAGAAATACTTTCTAAATTAGGTGCACCGTAACTTACTTTTTCAGAAGACGATAAAGTTGGTTTTTTGGTGTTTTTACCAACATAGTCTGCATAGTTTTTAGTTGATGCTATTTCAGCTTCATTGAAATCTGCAAAAGATTTGTATTGTGCGCCCTCAAAACCATCAATTTGTTTTTTACAGACTTTCCAAGAAGTAAAAACCCCTTTTTTATGCCCGTTCCAAACAACATAAAACTTTTTTTTACTCATTTTCCTTTAAAATTACTTCTTCAATAACCTTAGGAAAGTGTTTTTGCTCTAAAAAATGAATCTTTTCTGCAATAGTTTCAGGAGAATCTACGCTTAAAAGAGTTGTTTTAGCTTGGAAAAGGATAGCTCCTTCATCATAATTGGCATTTACGTAGTGAATTGTGATGCCAGTTTCTGTCTCTTTATTTTCTTTTACAGCATTATGAACGTTCATTCCATACATTCCTTTTCCACCATATTTTGGTAATAAAGCAGGATGAATATTGATAATTTTATTTGGAAAAGATTCAATAAAACTTTGTGGAACTTTCCATAAAAAACCAGCTAATATTATGTAGTCTGCCTCCTCTTTTACCTTATTTAAGATAATATCTGTTGATAAAAACTCATTTCTGTTAAAACATAATGATTTGATATTCAATTTATTACACCTATCTAGAACCTTTGCGTTTTCGTTATTACAAAACACCTTAGTAACCCTAGCCGTTTTAGTTTGGTTAAAAAAATTAATAATATTTTCTGCGTTCGATCCTGAACCAGATGCAAAAATAACAATACGCTTCATATCTAATTTCTAAGTTACAAAAAACGGAATAATTATTAACAAACTGATTATGATAAATTATTTATTTACTTTTCAGAATCATTTTTAGGACAAATATTTAGTTATAAATAATAAGATTTGTATTTTTGCCGAGATTTAAAATTTAAAATAAAAAATTATGTCAGACATTGCATCAAGAGTAAAAGCGATTATCGTAGACAAATTAGGCGTTGACGATAACGAAGTAACAACAGAAGCTAGCTTCACAAATGATTTAGGAGCAGATTCTTTGGATACTGTTGAGTTAATTATGGAATTCGAAAAAGAATTTGATATCCAAATACCAGATGATCAAGCAGAAAACATTGGAACTGTAGGTCAAGCTGTAAGTTATATAGAGGAAGCAAAAAAGTAAAATTTATATGCAATTAAAACGAGTTGTAGTCACTGGACTTGGCGCTTTAACGCCTATTGGTAATAATATTGAAGAATATTGGAACGCATTAGTTAACGGAGTTAGCGGTGCAGCACCTATCACAAGTTTTGACGCTGCCAAGTTCAAAACTCGTTTTGCATGTGAATTAAAAGATTTTAACGTGAACGACTTTATGAATAGAAAGGACGCACGTAAAATGGATAGATTTACACAGTACGCAATGGTAGCCTCAGATGAAGCAATTGCAGATGCAAATCTAGATTTAGAAAAAATTAACAAATTACGCGTTGGTGTAATTTGGGGAGCAGGAATTGGAGGTTTGGAGACATTTCAAAACGAAGCTATAGACTTTGGAGCTGGAGATGGTACACCAAAATTCAATCCTTTCTTTATCCCAAAAATGATTGCAGATATTGCTCCAGGAAACATTTCTATCAAAAATGGATTTATGGGCCCAAATTATACTACGGTTTCTGCATGTGCATCATCAGCCAACGCAATGATTGATGCTTTAAATTATATTCGTTTAGGAACTTGTGATGTAATTGTAACCGGAGGTTCAGAAGCTGCGGTTGTAATTTCTGGTGTTGGAGGCTTTAATGCCATGAAGGCATTATCTACGAGAAATGAAAGCCCAGAATCAGCCTCTAGACCTTTTGATGCAGAACGTGATGGTTTTGTACTAGGTGAAGGAGCAGGTGCTTTGGTTTTAGAAAGTTACGAACACGCAAAAGCGAGGGGAGCAAAAATTTATGCTGAGGTTATTGGAGGCGGAATGTCTTCTGATGCTTATCATATGACAGCACCACACCCAGAAGGAGTAGGTGTTATTGCTGTAATGAAAAATTGTCTTGAGAATTCAGGAATTAAACCAGAAGATGTTGACCATATTAATACACATGGTACTTCTACACCTTTAGGTGATGTTGCAGAATTAAAAGCAATTTCTAATGTTTTTGGTGATCATGCTAAAAATATTAATATCAATTCTACAAAATCTATGACAGGTCACTTGCTTGGAGCTGCAGGGGCTATTGAATCCATTGCTGCAATATTAGCAATGAAACACAGCATTGTTCCACCAACAATTAACCATGCTAACATAGATGAAAATATTAATCCTGATTTAAACTTAACTTTAAACAAGGCTCAAAAGCGCAATATTAACGTGGCTATGAGTAATACTTTTGGTTTTGGAGGGCATAATGCTTGTGTTGCATTTAGAAAGTTAGAAGAATAAAAAAATATGAATTTTATTCGTAAAATAGTGAATTCTCGAAAACAAGAGGATGAGCAATTATACAACGAATTAAAAAAACTTCTTAATTTTTCACCTAGAAAAATAAATTATTACAAGAAAGCATTTACACATAGATCTGTGCAAATGATAGACAGTAAAGGAAATCCTATCAATTACGAACGATTGGAGTTTTTAGGAGACTCTATTTTAGGTTCTGTTATTTCTTCATATTTATATAAAAAAGTACCTACAGGTAATGAAGGTTACTTAACACAAATGCGATCTAAAATTGTGAGTAGAGACCATTTAAATGAATTAGGGAAAGATTTAAATTTAATCCGTTTTGTTAAAAGTAACATAGACCAAGCAAATGTAGGTGCTAATATACACGGTAATATTTTTGAAGCATTAATTGGAGCTATTTATTTAGACAAAGGATATAATACTTGTCATAAGTTTATTTTCGAAAACGTAATTGTTCCTCACGTAAACATTGAATTGCTAGAAGGTAAAATAACTAGCTACAAAGGTTTAATTATTGAATGGTGTCAAAAACACAAGAAAAAATACTCATTTGATGCTTATGAGGATTCTGGTAATGAAACCATTAAACACTTTAGTGTAAAAATTAGTATTGATGGTCAGTTAATAGCTAAAGGAAGATCAACTTCAAAGAAAAAAGCAGAAGAACAAGCCTCTAAAAGAGTGTATTTTGTTTTTCAAAAGCAAATTAACTTAGGTTAAATGTACGATAACGTTTTCGTTAAAATTAACTTTAAAGCTCACAAACAATTAGTAATTTAGCCTTTACATAATAACTATTGATAGTTCCAATTTATGCCGGTGTACGCTTTAGAAATCGACGATTTTTGTGAAGAAGAATATTCTTTAATAGGAATTCATTCAACATTAGAAGATTATAAATTAGCTTACCTATTAAATAAAAATCTAAGTACTAAGTTTTATAAAGCAAAAGAAGATTTAGAATTTGTAAGGGAAAAAAAGAAAGTATCATTTTCTATTTATAACTATGAAAACAATGAAAATGATTTTGATTGGTTTTTAATAGCGAATAGTTACAGAAGAGAAAATAAAAGCATTTCAAAAGATTTGTTATTAACTTCAGAAACAAAAACATATTTAATTTCAGAAAAGAAAAAAGTAGATTTTTTTTTAAAAATATCTGGAATAGTTGAGTATGAGTTTGTTTTAAGAACAATAAATAAGATTAAAAATATTGAAAATGTGATAACTGCTTTTTCAATTGATAAAAACACATTAAAGTCTAAAGACTTTTTAATATTCTAAAAATGAACGATTACAAAAAGACTAAAATAGTTGCAACCCTGGGGCCAGCAACAAACAGTAAAGAAGTTTTAACACAGTTAGCTACAGAAGGCGTAAACGTGTTTCGTATTAACTTTTCGCATGCAGATTATGATAATGTTATAAAAACGGTTAAAACCATTAGAGAAATCAATGAAGAAAACGATTATAATGTTGCCATTTTAGCAGATTTACAAGGTCCAAAACTACGTGTTGGAGTTATGGAAGACAATGTCGTTTTAAATGATGGTGATCTTTTTACTTTTACAACAGAGCAGTGTGTAGGTAATAAAGAAAGAGCTTTTATGACATACCAACGTTTTCCTAAAGACGTAAAAGTTGGTGAAAATATAATGGTTGATGATGGTAAATTACTTTTTGAAGTAGTTTCTACCGATAAAGACAAAGAGGTTGTTGTTAAAACAATTGTGGGAGGTCCATTAAAATCTAAAAAAGGTGTAAACCTTCCAAATACAGCTATTTCTTTACCAGCTTTAACAGATAAGGATAAAAAAGATGCAATTTTTGCTTTAGGATTAAAAGTTGATTGGATTGCACTTTCTTTTGTTAGAACGCCAGAAGATTTAAGAATGTTAAGAGATTTAATTGACGAGCATTCTGATTACAGAGTTCCTGTAATTGCTAAAATCGAAAAACCAGAAGCGGTTGCAAATATGGATGCATTAATTCCTTATTGTGATGGGTTAATGGTTGCTCGTGGAGATTTAGGGGTAGAAATTCCAATGCAAGATGTGCCATTAATTCAGAAAAAATTAGTGAGACGTGCAAAAAGAGCAAGAATTCCGGTAATTATTGCAACTCAAATGATGGAAACAATGATTGATAATTCTGTTCCAACCAGAGCAGAAGTAAATGACGTTGCAAACTCAATTATGGATGGTGCAGATGCAGTAATGCTTTCTGGTGAAACCTCTGTAGGAAAACACCCAGTAAGAGTTATTCAAAAAATGGCAGAAATTATTAAAGCTGTTGAGAATTCTAGAATGATTAAAGTACCGCATGAAGCACCGCATATTAGAACAAACAGATTTATTACAAAATCAGTTTGTCATCATGCAGCTTTAATGGCAAACGATATAGATGCCGCAGCAATTTCTACACTTACTTTAAGTGGTTACACTGCTTTTCAGATATCTGCTTGGAGACCACAAGCTAAAATATTAGTATTTTCATCAGAAAGAAGAATTTTAGGAAAACTGAACTTACTTTGGGGTGTTAAAGCGTTTTATTATGATGCAAACTTAACTACTGATGCAACAGTTGTTGAGATCAATAAAATATCAAAAGAAAAAGGATATGTAAAGCAGGGAGACCTTATGATTAACCTGACGTCTATGCCTGCAAAAGCGCATGGAATGGTCAATACCTCTAGAGTTTCTGAGATAGACTAAACACTTGTTTGTAAAATATTTTAAAAAAGCATTCTGAATTTTCAGAATGTTTTTTTGCTTTTAATAAAAGATGACATGTTGTAACGTCTAATTTTTGATTTTTATTAAATCTATTTGTTGTGAGCGAAAAAGTTGATTTTTAATAAGTACATTCTAATAGATAGCGCTCTTGAATAGGCGTACAGAAAAGCGTATTAAACAGGCTTTTATTAGAGGGAAAAGCTATGATCAATGCACAAAATGTTAAAAAAACTAAATTTATAAGTTGTTTAAAACTTAATTTTTATTACATTTAGTTAAATCAAATACCAAATTATTATGGCTATTAAAAGTTTTCAAGGAAAAAGAGATACATCGCAAGGAAAAGAAGATGCACAAATTTTAGTGTCTGATTATATGACAAAAAAATTGATAACTTTTAATGTTGAAGATTCTTTAGATCACGTAATTAATCAATTAATTACGAATAAAATTTCTGGAGGACCCGTTGTAAACGATAAAAACGATTTAATCGGTATTATTTCGGAAACAGATTGTATAAAACATATTTCTGAAAGTAAATATTACAACATGCCTTCTGATGTAAATAATACAGTTGGAAAATATATGGTTAAAGATGTTGATACGATTGATAAAAACATGAATATTTTTGACGCTGCTTCAAAATTTATAAGCTCAAGTAGAAGACGATTTCCTGTAGTTGAAAACGGAAAATTAATTGGACAATTAAGTCAGAAAGATGTCTTAAAAGCCGCACTTAGTGTAAAAGGTAATACTTGGAATAGTTAACGTTTTTTATGTTTTAATCTCTTTTGATTAATAAAAATATTTCATTATCTAAAGATAAATACCCTTCATCATAGATATAAAAATAAGTATTTCCTGTTTTTGTTTTATAGATAGATGTAAAAAACTGAAAATCGAACCCTTTATCATATAATTTGGTTCTTGTTACTTTTGTTTTACCTGTTATATTTAATTCTGATAAAATTTTATAATTTTTTCTAAGTCGATTATTAATATTTCTAATAAGGTTTTTACTGTCTTTATTAACTCTATTATTGTGTGAATTTCTGCAATAATCAGAGCAAAATTTCTTATCAATTCTCCCTTTTACAACTTCGTCACATTCTAAGCATTTTCTAGTTTTCATAGTTTTCTTTTTTAAACTGATACCAATTTATTGCTGAATTATCATATTTAAATTCATTAACAAATTGCAATCCTATTTTTTGTAAAATTTTATTAGAACCTAAGTTTTTTACATCTGCAGCTCCATAAATTATATTATAATTTAATGTTTTAAAACCAAAATCTAAACAAGCAATTGCAGATTCTAAACCATAGCCTTTTTTCCAATATTTAGGAATAAATCGATAGCCAATGTCTATAAAATTATCAAAACCATTTAGTGTTTCTTTTTTCCCTTTATTCAATTTAAAACCAGACCAACCAATAAAAGCACCTGTTTTTTTTTCTATTACAGCAAAACGTCCAATCCCTCTTTCTATGTATTGTTCTCTAATAGAGAGAATTGTATTTTTAGCTTCTTCTCTTGTTTTAATAGGTTTATTTCCTAGATATTTATGGACTTCTGTATTTGAATCTAACTCAAACATGCCTTCTAAATCGGTCCATCGAAGTTCTCTAATAATTAACCGTTCTGTTTCTAAATAATACTTCACATATCAAATATAAGTTAATTTAACCACGTACAAACGACTACAAGTAATTACAACCGAAAGTAATTGATTTGTAACCGAATAAAACTAGAATCATGTCGCAACTTTGCAGAGTCAAAACGAATTGGCAAATAATAATAATTTAAAACCTTATCTTATGAGTACGTTAAGAAACAAAGTACAGTTAATTGGAAATTTAGGAAACAACCCAGAAATTATCACTTTAGATAGTGGAAAGAAATTAGCAAAATTTTCTATTGCGACTAATGAAAGTTATAAAAATGCAAGTGGAGAAAAAGTAACAGACACACAGTGGCATAATGTGGTTGCTTGGAATAAAACTGCAGAAATTATTGAACGATATTTAGAAAAAGGAAACGAAGTTGCTGTTGAGGGTAAGTTAACTTCTAGAAGTTATGAAACAAAAGAAGGAGAAAAAAAGTATATTACAGAAGTTGTTGCCAATGAAGTATTGATGTTGGGAGGGAAATAGTTTTAGATATTTTTGATATTGAAAAGCATTGGTTTATGGACCAATGCTTTTTTTTATGGTACATACCGATGTTTTTTGTAAAAAAAAAGTACTTGCATTCATTTTATTTTAGAGTGAGATAAATAATTGAGAGTAATTTTATGTAACTTCCAGTATTATTTTAAACCGATTATTATGCCAAATTATAAGCTTCATATAAATGGAAAAGAACGTTCTGTTGCTGCAGATGCAGATACACCCTTGTTGTGGGTTTTAAGGGATGAACTTAATCTAGTGGGAACAAAATTTGGTTGCGGAATAGCACAATGTGGCGCTTGTACAGTGCATATAGACGGGGTTGCAACAAGAAGTTGTCAAATGCAAGTATCTTCTTTAGATAATCTAATAATTACAACTATTGAAGGTTTATCTGAAGACGGAAATCATCCAGTTCAGCAAGCTTGGAAAGAAATTGATGTGCCACAATGTGGATATTGTCAATCAGGACAAATTATGACAGCTGCAGCTTTTTTAGAAGAACATAAAAACCCTTCAGAAGAAGAAATTAGAAAAGCTATGAATGGTAATATTTGTAGATGTGCTTCTTACAATAGAATTGAAAAAGCAGTTAAAGTAGCTGCAGAAAAAATGGCTTAAACTCTATAACTGTTGCAAGAAATGAAACCTCAAAATAAAAATAATTTAAGTAGAAGAAACTTTTTAAAGACATCCATTTTAGCCAGTGGAGGAATGTTAATTGGCTTTAATTTAATTACTGCATGCAAACCAGAAGCAGTTATGCCAGTTGATATCAAAAAACTTAATTTCAATGATTTTAATGCTTTTATTAAGATTTCTGATGAGGGTTATGTAACTATTTTTTCTCCAAATCCAGAAATTGGACAAGGAGTAAAAACTTCAATGCCAATGATTATTGCAGAAGAATTAGATGTCGACTGGAATAAAGTAAACGTTGTACAGGGAGCATTAGATTCAAATAATTTCAAAAGACAAATGGCAGGTGGAAGTCAATCTATACGTTTTGGGTGGAATGCTCTAAGAGAGACAGGTGCAACAGCAAAGCAAATGCTAATAAATGCTGCTGCAGTAAAATGGAATGTCGCAGCAAGCACTTGTAAAGCCTCAAAAGGAATTATTATCAATAAAAATGGGGACAAATTAAGCTATGGAGAGGTTGCAAAAGATGCCGCATTATTAGAGGTTCCTGAAGACGTGCATCTCAAGAAGATAAAAGATTTTACAATTATAGGTCAAGAAATTGTAAATGTAGATATTGATAAAATTATTACCGGAGAACCACTTTTTGGATTGGATTATAAATCGGAAGGAATGCTTTATGCTTCCGTTTTAAGACCCCCCTCTTTTGGTCAGAAGTTAGAAAGTTTTGATGCTACTGAGGCAAAAAAAGTAACAGGTGTAATTGATGTAATAACGATAGGTGAGAAAGCAAGAAACCAAATAAGATCTGGCAAAAGTAATTGGACATTTAAATTATCAAATACAGATAAAATAGTTGTGATTGCAACAAACACTTGGGCTGCTTTTAAAGGTAAAAAAGCACTTTCGGCTATTTGGGTAACGGATACCAAATTAGAATCTACAGAAGATCATGACAAAATACTGACAAAAGTTTTAGATGGGGAAAAGCAGAAAGTAAGGCGAGAAGATGGAGATATTCAAAAGGCTTTTTTAAAGGCAGATAGAATTATTGAGAAAACCTATAATTCTCCTTTTTTACCTCACAACTGCATGGAACCAATGAATTTTTATGCAAATGTAACTCCAGAAAAAGTACATTTAGTTGGTCCTATTCAAACACCAAAACTTACAGCTTCTATTGTGGCAGATATGTTAGGTTACGATGTAGATAAAGTGACTTTAGAAATGACAAGAATGGGAGGTGGTTTTGGGAGAAGATTGTATGGTGATTTCGTTTATGAAGCTGCAGAAATATCAAATGCCATTAAAAAACCAGTAAAACTTATTTCTTCTAGAGAAGATGATATGACTACGGGTATCTATCGTCCTGCAATAAAATATAGAATAAAAGCATCCATCAAAGATGGAAAAGTGACAGGATATCATTTGAAGGAAGCTGCTATAAACGGAAATATGTATGGGCTACTTCCTAACTTTTTCCCGGCAGGTTGTATTCCTAACTATAAAGTTGAATCGGCTAACTACAGAGGTAATATTACAACAGGGGCGTGGAGAGCACCGTATACTAATTTTTTAGCTTTTGCAGAACAAAGTTTCTTTGACGAGTTGGCATCAGAATTAAATATAGATACTATTCAATTACGCCTAGATCTACTTCAAAACGTAAAAGGGTCAACAGATAAAAGAATACAATATTCTGGACAAAGAATGGAGGATACGATTAAGTTAGTAAGAGAAAAAGCAAATTGGGGAAAAACCGAGCCAGGGGTTTATCAGGGTTTTTCTGCATATTATAGCCATAATACACATGTTGCCGAAATTGCAGAAATCGAATTAAAAGATGGTTTTCCGGTGATTAAAAAGGTAATTGTTGCTGTAGATTGCGGAGTTGTAGTAAACCCAACAGGAGCAAGAAATCAAGTTGAGGGTGGTGTTATAGATGGAATAGGGCATGCAATGTATGCAGACCTTTCTTTTAAAGACGGAAAACCATCGCACAAAAACTTTAATACTTATAGATTAATTAGAATGCAGGAAACACCAAAAGTTGAGGTTCATTTTGTAGAAAACGAATTGTCTCCAACAGGTTTAGGAGAACCAGGGTTGCCACCTGCAGGAGGTGCCGTTGCAAATGCAATTAATGCTGCCTTGGGTAAAAGAATGTATAGCCAACCTTTTATTAAGGAATTGAAAAAGAGTCGTGTTTTAGGGTGACTTAAAAATAAATTTCCTGTGCTAATCTAAACGTATTAGCGTGTGCATCTACAATAATGTTTACATCTTTAGAATAACCTCCACCCATAGAACACATCACGGGGATTTTTAAATCGAAGCAGGTTTGCAGAACGAATCGATCTCGATCTTTACAACCTTTAACAGTTAAATTTAACTTACCTAGTTTATCGGATTCTAAAACGTCTACACCACATAGATAATAGATAAAGTCTGGTTTTTGTTGACTGATTAGTTTTGGTAAAATATGTTTTAATATTGATAAATATTCAGCATCTGTCGTATTGTCTTCTAATGGAATATCTAAATCACTTTTTTCTTTGATAAAGGGATAATTACTTTTTCCATGCATAGAAAAGGTAAAAACAGAGGGATCGTTTTGAAAAATTTCAGCAGTTCCGTTTCCTTGATGTACATCTAGATCTACAATTAGAATTTTCTTTACTAAACCTTTATTTTGTATATATTTTGCTCCGATTGCTTGGTCATTTAACATACAAAAAGCTTCACCTTTATTTGAAAAAGCGTGGTGTGTACCACCTGCAATGTTCATTGAAATTCCATTTTTTAATGCAAAATTAGATGCTTTCATTGTGCCGTCTGCAATAATCATTTCACGATCAATTAAAACTTCAGAAAGTGGAAATCCGATTTTTCTTGCAGCTTTTTGATCTAAAGTGATGTTTAATAAGTCGAAAAAATATTCAGGTTCATGAACCGTAAAAAAATATTTGTTATTCGGTTTTTCTGGCTCAAAAAAGTTCTCTGGTCTACAAGTGCCTTCATACAATAATTGTTCAGGCAACAAGTCATATTTTTCCATTGGAAAACGATGGTCTTCCCTCAGTGGATGATTGTATATAGGATGGTGTGCTATCTTAAGCATTAACTCACTTCTTGTCCGTTTTTAACTTCTTTTGCGGGTTCTACGAAAGCTAATTTACTATCAGGTGTATCTGTCATTAAAATCATCCCTTGGCTTTCTACACCTCTAATTTTTCTTGGCGCTAAGTTTACCAAAACAGAAACTTGCTGCCCAATAATTTCTTCAGGAGAAAAACTTTCTGCAATACCAGAAACAATAGTTCTTGTATCAATACCAACATCAACCTTTAGTTTTAGAAGCTTTTTAGTTTTAGCAACTTTTTCAGCTTCTAAAATAGTACCAATTCTAATATCAAGTTTTGTGAAATCTTCAAAGTCAATGGTTTCTTTTTGAGCCTCAACAACTTTGTTTTCTTGCTCGTTGGCCAATTTAGTTGCTTGTAATTTCTCTATTTGAGCTTCAATTGTTTTATCTTCAATTTTAGAAAATAACAATTCGGCTTTATTTATTTGATGAGTTCCAGGTATTAAAACGTCTTGTTCAGTTACGTTTTCCCAAGAAAGAGATTTCTCGGTTTCACTCGAAATTACATTTAGATTTAAGATTCCTTTTAATTTTGTTGATGTAAATGGTAAAAATGGTTCAGAAACAACAGCTAAAGCTGCAGAAATTTGCAAAGCAACATACATAATTGTTTGTACACGTTCTGCATCTATTTTTATAACTTTCCAAGGCTCTTCATCAGCTAAATACTTGTTACCAAGTCTTGCTAAGTTCATTAATTCTTGAGAGGCTTCTCTAAATCGATATCTTTCAATAGATTTACCAATACTATTTGGAAACTCTTTTACAGCTGCTAAAACATCTTCATCTACTTCTGTAAAATCATTTGGTTCAGGCACAATTCCTTCATAATATTTATTTGTTAAAACCACAACTCTGTTAATAAAGTTACCAAAAATGGCAACTAGTTCGTTGTTGTTTTTTGCCTGAAAATCTTTCCAAGTAAAATCGTTGTCTTTACTTTCGGGTGCGTTTGCAGTTAATGTATAACGTAAAACATCTTGCTGATTTGGAAATTCTTCTAAATATTCGTGCAACCAAACTGCCCAGTTTTTAGAAGTGGATAATTTATTTCCTTCTAAATTTAAGAATTCATTTGCAGGTACATTATCTGGTAAAATATAATCGCCATGTGCTTTTAACATTGCAGGAAAAATAATACAGTGAAAAACAATATTGTCTTTTCCTATAAAATGAACCATTTTGGTATCCTCTTTTTTCCAATAGTCTTCCCAGTTTTTTCCTTCTCTAGCAGCCCATTCTTTGGTTGATGAAATATATCCAATAGGTGCATCAAACCAAACATATAAAACTTTACCTTCTCCATCTTTTAAAGGAACCGGAATTCCCCAATCTAAATCTCTGGTAACGGCTCTTGGTCTTAATCCGTCATCTACCCAACTTTTTACTTGTCCGTAAACGTTAGGTTTCCAGTCTTTTTTGTGGCCTTCTAAAATCCACTCACGTAAAAAATCTTCATGTTTATCTAAAGGTAAAAACCAATGTTTTGTTTCTTTTACTGTTGGTACATTTCCAGTGATTGCAGATTTAGGGTTGATTAAATCTGTTGCATTATGAGAAGTTCCACAGTTTTCACATTGATCTCCATAACTTTCTTCAAATCCACATTTTGGGCAAGTTCCAACCACAAATCTGATCTGCTAAAAACTGATTTGCTTCTGCATCATACAATTGTGCTGAAACTTCTTCTACAAACTCACCATCATTATACATTTTTGTAAAAAATTCTGATGCAGTTTCATGATGTACTTTAGCTGATGTTCTAGAATAATTATCAAAAGAAATTCCAAAATCTTCAAAAGATTTTTTAATAATTCCATGATATTTATCGATAATTACTTGCGGAGAAACCCCTTCTTTTTTTGCTCTCATTGGTATAGCAGCACCATGTTCATCAGAACCAGAAATGTACGCAACATCATTACCTGTTAAACGTAAATAACGCGCATAAATATCTGCTGGAACGTAAACACCTGCTAAATGGCCAATATGAATTGGACCATTTGTATAAGGCAAAGCTGCTGTAATTGTATATCTTTTTGGAGCACTCATGAGTTTCTCTTGATTTTGTGGACTAATTTTTGAAGTGCAAAAGTACGAAAAAGGGAGTTTTAATAACGATTGAAATTTGATACATTTACGTTCAAATTGTTTTTAAGCTATAAAACCAATAATAAATAATACTATTTTGAAGATAAAATCAGTTTTTACGATTATTATTTTGATGATTTTTTCATCAATAAATGGGCAAGAAAAAAAAAATAAGCTAATTACACCTCCTTATTTACAAAAGGGAGATACGATTGCAATTGTTGCACCTGCAGGAATTTTGAAAAATCGACAAGCAACAATAAAGAAAGCCAAAAATTTAATTGAAAGTTGGGGGTTATGTGTTGTTTTAGGTGATAATTTATTTAAAAATGGGCATCATTTTGCAGGTTCTGATATGGAGAGAACTTCAGATTTTCAAAAAGCTTTAGACAATCCCCATATTAAAGCAATTTGGGCGGCAAGAGGAGGATATGGTTCTGTTAGAATTTTAGATAAATTGAACTACGAGAAGTTTAAGAAAAATCCAAAATGGATTATTGGTTATTCTGATATAACAGCTTTTCACAATCATATAAATAATTTAGGTGTTGAAACGATTCATGGAATGATGGCAACCAGTCTAGAGGAGAAGCCAGAAGAAATTATTGAAACGATTGTTAGTTTTAAGAAAGCGTTATTTGGGCAAAAGATCTATTATAATATTCCTTCTTCAGAATTTAATAAAAAAGGAATTGTAGAGGGACAATTAGTAGGAGGTAATCTAGCTATTTTATCTTCTATGTTGGGTTCTGAAAGTCAGTTAAATACCAATGAAAAAGTTCTTTTTATTGAAGAAATAGGAGAATACAAATATGGAATTGATAGAATGTTGCAAAGTTTGAAACGTGCAGGTTATTTCGAAAACGTAAGTGGATTAATTGTTGGAAATTTTTCTTCTATAAAGAAGAATTCTACAAAATGGGGAAGTTCTATTGAACAACTTATTCTAGATGTTGTTCCTAAAAATATTCCTGTTTTGTTTGATTTTCCAGCAGGACATAAAGCAGATAATAGGGCTTTGATTTTTGGTAGAAAAGTAAAGTTATCTGTTGGTAGTAAACAAGCTTCTATGATTTTTAAAGAATAGATATTATTTTGTAAATTAATATAGTTGTAATTGAATTTTTTAGACTAAAAATAAATGGCAGAACATAATGAGCTTGGTATTAAAGGAGAAAAATTAGCTATTGACTTTTTATTAAAAAATGGATACAAAATTCTAGAAAAAAACTTTCGTTATTTAAAAGCAGAAGTAGATATTATTGCCAAAAAAGATAATGTGCTAGCTGCTGTAGAGGTAAAAACAAGGAGTACAGATTATTTTGGAAATCCGCAAGATTTTGTAAATCCTAAGAAAATAAAATTGTTACTTTCTGCCATTGATTACTATGTGAATGAAAAAGATTTAGATGTAGAAGTACGTTTTGATATTATTGCTATCACTCATCAAAAAACAATTAAAATAAGGCATTTAAAAGATGCTTTTCTTCATTTTTAAAACGATTATAATGAAATTTAATGTCGTAGTGTCTGCTAAAAAGTCTTTTAAGGCTATTAGCATTTTTATTATTTATTAGTAAAATACAGTTTTACATCTTTTAAATGTTTTGGCTTTGCAATAATTTTTTTATCCGCATTTAATACAAAATAACTCGGTGTAGATGAGATGTTATAGGCTTGTGCGGTTTTGTTTTTCCATTTATTTAAGCCTAATATATGATGCCAATTTGGTAATTTATTTTTGTATTTTTTCCAAGAAAAGTCATTTTTTTCTAAAGAAAAAGCAATCACCTTTACTTCTTTGTTTTCATTTAAAAACTTATGAACCTCGGGAATTTCTCTTAAACAGTGAGCACAACCTGTACTCCAAAAAATTAATAAATAATTTTCAGCATCCTTTAATCTTGAAAGCGCCAATGTTTTACTATTTTCTTTCCAAGAAAAATCGGGAGCAATTCTACCAATTTCTGCGGCAAGTATAGATAGTTTATCTTCTTTAAATTTTTTATTTTGAACGCCAATAGGCAATTTATTGTAATGATTTTCGAACAAATAATCTATTAACTCTAAATTTTTGGATGCTTCAAATTGGCCAATTAAAAACTCAATCATATCCTTTTTAAAACTAATTACTTCAATTTTGCTAAAGACTTTATCTACAGATTCTTTGTATAATTTTTGTTGTGTAGCTTCATCATCAGAATAATTAATAGAAAAGATATATTCTGTAATTTGATCAACTAAAAAAAAAGAATTTAAAAGTGTTTTATTATTAAAGTCTATTTTGTCAAAAAAAGTATCGATTATATTCGACATGTACTTTTCTGGAGAAGGGATAATTTCTGAAGGGCTATTGCTTGATGAGGCCTCTATAAAGGGCCGAACATACATACCTTCGGTAGCTTTTAAGTATTTTTGTTGAATACTGTTTACTTTCTTAATTGCTGTTTTGTATTTTCTTTTTAAATTTAAATCAGGGTTTTGTAAAGCTAATATTTGAATAGAGTCTAAATACTGTTGTCCTTTTGCCTTTTGATCTAGATAAGTTCTATAAATTTTATTTTCTTTTGATTCCGTAAAAGTTACAGATTGATTTGGGTATTCTGGGTGAAAGCCAAAATTAATATTTTCTTTGTTATAGATAAAATCTACAAAACCTCCACCTTCTAGGCTGTAAGTTATTCTATATGCGCCTACTTTTGTTTTTTTTGGAAGTGTAAAATTAAAACGTCCTAAAGTTTGTTTTTCACCTTCAACCGTAAAAGAATCTATTTTTATTTTAGTATTTTGAATAAAAAATTGTCTTGCACCTTCTATTTTGTGTAAAGTAACCCAATCACTTTTTATGGCAGGAGACATTGTGCCATTAATAGTATGTTGTGCCTGTGTAAATGAAGAAATTAAGAATATAAAAGCTAGTATTTTTTTCATTATTTTATAGTTTAATTTGTTCTTGTATAGCTATTTTTTATGAAGTATACCAAAAATACTATTTTACTTTTTGAAAAAGTATCGTGTAACATAAAAACATAATTATGAGTTTTAATCATAATTTTTTTCAGATTTATTGTATTCGTTTGTATTTTTCTTGTATGCCAATTAAAAGCGCTTTACAGCTTTTTTATTGATGATTTACGAACCGAAAATCAGTATAATAAGATTACTTTAACTTAAAATTTTAAATGTTTTTAAGAGAGCTTTATTTCATTATAATGAAACAAAGAGTTTACACACTAATCAAAATATTTTAATGCCTCAAAATAGTTAACAATAGCTTCTTTCATTAGTACAGTTTGTTCTCCAGGCTTCAAGTTTGGAAGCTCAGTAAGTGTTTTGTAATGTGGCCAGCTATCATCATCAAAATAATCGAATTCATAATAACCATAAGGTTCTAAAAGTTTACAAATTGCAATATGCATTAAGTTTACTTTATCATCTTTTTTAAACTCTTTATGACTTTTCCCTAGTTCTTGTACACCAATTAAATAGACAATTCCATCTATATTTAATTCGTCACCATCTGCAAATTGATTTGTTAATTTGTTAACTAATAAATCCCATTTCTCTTTTAGGGTGATTGATTTTGGCATGTTACTTATTTTAGAAGTGTAAAGATACAACCGACATTTTTAAATTGTAAAAAAAATATGTAGGTTTGATAAAAGAAAATTCATGAATGTTTTTGATATTATTATAGCTGCTTTATTACTCTTTGGACTTGTTAGAGGTATAATGAAAGGCTTGTTTATAGAAGTTGCTTCTCTAGTTGCATTGATAGCCGGAGTTTATGGAGCTATTCATTTTTCATACTTTGTATCTAATTTTCTAAAAGAATATGTGTCCTTTAAGCAAGAATACATTTCTTTAGCATCTTTTGCGATAACTTTTGTAATAATTATTGTCGCAATAACGCTGCTTGGAAAAGTATTAACAAAAATTGCTGATTTTGCTTCTTTAGGAATAATAAATAAAATATTAGGAGGTGTATTCGGAGTTTTAAAAATTGGATTAATTTTAAGTATTATTTTTATTTTCTTTGGAAAAATGAATGAGACTATTCCTTTTGTTAAAAAGAAAACATTAGAGGAATCTATTTTATATAGCTCAGTAAAAAAAATAGCTCCAACAATTTTCCCGTCTATTTTAAAAGAAGAAAAACAGGATAAATCGCTCTTAGATAATATTGAAACATATAATAATTATAGACCTCATTTGTCTAATTATATGCTAACTCCTAATCAAATGCATCAACAAAAATCAATGAAAAGAAAATCATACAAAAAGAAAAAAGGCAGTGATAAAAAATCACTACCTTTAGTATATTAATTATGTAACGCTATTTTAGGACGTCACATTTATAACATATTTACTTTTCCAGTTTGAAGGGAGTAAACACCTCCAACGATACTAATTTCTCCATTATCTTCCATTTCTTTTAGTATAGGACTTTTTTCTCTAATTCTTTCAATAGTTAATTTTACATTATTTTCTACTGTTTTAGCTACAAATTGACTGTTAGACGAGTTTGTTTCTCCTTCAACCTCTTCAGAAGATTGTTTAACGGCAGGTAAAATTTTATCTAACATTGCAGTAATATTTCCAAGTTCAACTCCGTCACAGGCAGCTTTTACGGCTCCGCAACTTTCGTGACCAAGAACTAATACTAATTTACTCCCTGCTACTTTACAAGAATATTCCATACTTCCTAGAATATCTATATTTTCAAAATTCCCAGCTACACGGGCAACAAAAATATCACCTACAGATTGGTTAAAAACTTGTTCAACCGGAACTCTAGAGTCTATACATGATAATACAACGGCTTTTGGAAACTGTCCTGAAATTGTTTGTTGTACTAATGCATTATAATCTACAGATGTTAAATTGTTTTTAATATATTTTTCATTTCCTTCTAATAAATCTTCTAAAACTCCTTGTGGAGTTAATTTACCTTGTACTTCTTTTGTTATTACAGTATTTCTCATTTTTTATTTTTTAATTATTGTCTTTTATATTTTTTTTAACCCAACTTAAACAGTCATCAAAAGAGCTAAAAATAGCATCTTCAGAAATTACATTAGGAATGATTTCAATTCGTTCCATCATATAGCGAGGTTGATCTAATAATCCTACAAAGAGGACTTTTATATTTTTAGATTGCATAGTTTGAAGCATATCTTCCATTGCATACAACCCAGATTGATCCATATATTGCATTCTATCTAAACGTATAACTACACTGGTAGCTATATCCGGTATTTGTTTTACAAGAGCTTGAAAATCACTTGTTGAACCAAAAAACAGAGGACCTTTAATATGTTTAATAAATACTTCTTCACTTAAATTAGTTGGAAAATCTTTTTCATCTGCCCAAGGTTCTTCTTTTAATGATTTTATATCAGAATACTCTGCAGTTAAGTCTCCAATTTTTTTCATAAACATTAGAGAAGCAATTACTAAACCGATACCAACGGCATATACTAAGTTCCAAAAAGTAGAAAGAATTAATACAACTAACATAATAATTACTTCAGAACTTATTTTAAATGGACCTATTTTAGCATCCTTAGGTAAATTAGGTATAGCTTTTAATCCTTTATAATCCATAACTCCAATACCTACAGTAATTAAAATTCCTGCTAAAACTGCTGCAGGAATTTTAGAAGCGATAGGACCCAATCCTAATAAAATAAAGAGTAACATAATACCTGCTATCATACCAGATAATTTAGTTTTCCCTCCAGAATTAATATTTACAACAGTTCTAATTGTTGCCCCTGCACCTGGAATTCCTCCAAAAAATGCGGCTATACTGTTACCGATTCCTTGTCCAATTAATTCTTTATTTGGTTTGTGTTTTGTTTTAGTCATATTATCTGCAACTATTGAGGTTAACAAAGAATCAATAGCCCCTAATAAAGCTAAGGTTAATGCTGTAAAAGCATAAGGCGCTAAACTTCCTAAACTAAAACTTGTGAATATTTCCATATTTGGTATTGGAAACCCACTTGGAATTTTTTCAATTGGATAATAATTTAAGCCGAAGCCTGATGCAATTCCTGTCATTACTAATAAAGCAACCAAAGTACTTGGAACTGCCGTTGTTATTCGCTTAAACCCATAAATAATAAAAATTGTTCCTAATGCAAGTATTAATTCTAGCCAGCTGATATTTTTTAATGCTCTTGGTAAAACTTTAAAGGTTCCTAAAACTCCGGAAGCCTCTTTACCCGCTAATGTTTTACTTTCTTTTAAAATATCTGCTTGAGTAATTACTTCTGCTCTTTTTACAGTTTCTCTAAAGTCTTCAAGAACTAAAATTCCCTCATCAGCTTCATCTTTTAAAATGTTTTCTAAGATAATTTCTTCTGCTTGTGGCTTAAATTTTTCCACAAATTGTGAATCTTTTTTTGCATAATAACCTACAGAAGGTAGAATTTGAGTCACTAAAATAATAACACCAATTGCTGTCATAAAACCAGAAACTACAGGATAAGGAATGTATCTTATGTATTTTCCGAATCCAAGTATACCTAATCCAATTTGAATTAGACCAGCTAATAAAAATACAGTTAATATAATTGGTAAGGCTTTTTCAACATTACCTTCATTTGTGGCAATAATACTTGCTATGACCACCATACTTACAGCTGTCATTGGTGCTGTTGGCCCAGAAATTTGTGTATCTGTACCTCCAAACAATGCCGCAAAAAACGCAATAAAAATAGCACCGTATAAACCAGCACTTGGCCCTAAACCCGAGCTAACACCAAACGCTAAAGCTAGGGGTAATGCTACAATTCCGGCTGTAATTCCTCCAAAAACATCTCCTTTTATATTTGAAAATAAATTTTTCATAAATTTTAAAAGTATTAATATTGTGAAGCACAATTTAATATTAATAATTTTATAAAAAAACCAATCTGATTAATGATTGGTTTTTATAATTGTGATTAATCGATATTTCAGGCTTATTATGCTGTTTTCGGTCTAAGTTTGAAAAACTCAATATAACTCGGAGGATTCTCTATATTTCCTCTTTCAGATATTATTTTTATATCTATATTCCTTTCTTTTGCTTTTAAAGCAAAATCTTCTAAAATTTCTATAATATCATTATCAAGATATCTCGTTTTTCTTACATCTAGCTCTAAATATGAATCTTCTGGTAATGCATCTAATTCTTTTAAAATAGCTCCTTTATTAAAGAAAGTAACCTCTTCTGCTAACGTCATTTTCATTTTTTGTTGACCATTACTTTTATCTTCTTTATGTAAGAAATGAGAGTTTTGGAAACTTTTGATAAGAATTACAACAATTCCAACTGCCAAACCAATTCCTATTCCTAACAATAAATTACCTGTTACAACCATAGGTACAACTGTAGCGAAAAAAGGGATAGATTGTTTCCAACCTAATTTAAACATGGTTTTAAATGTAGATGGCTTTGCCAATTTATACCCAACAATTAATAAAATTGAAGCTAAAACTGAAAGAGGTATATTATTAAGCAAGGTTGGAATTAACATCACCGAAATTAACAACAAGAGCCCGTGCACTATTGCAGAAGTTTTTGTTCTACCACCAGAGTTAATATTTGCAGAACTTCTTACAATAACTTGTGTAATAGGCAATCCCCCTATTAAACCGGACACAATGTTACCTGCTCCTTGCGCAAAAAGCTCTCTATTAGTTGGCGTTACATTATTATGAGGATCAAGCTTATCCGTAGCTTCTACACACAATAAGGTTTCCAAACTAGCAACCAAACCAATAGTAAAAGCTGTAATTAAAATTTCAGGATTTGTAATGGCATTAAAATTAGGAAACACAAACTGAGCAAAAAACTCATCAGAATTAGATGGGGTTGGAACATTTACTAAGTTTTGACCCGCTATGGTATATGAGCTATCTTTCGTAAAAAAGTAATACACAATTCCAATTGCTACAGCTACTATTGGCCCTTGAATTACTTGGAAAAACTTTCCTTTTTTAGATAAAACGGTATCCCACAAAATTAGAATAACCAATCCTATGATACCAATTATTATTGAAGAGGTCTCAATTTTTTCTAAACTTCCTAAGAAATCAATTAAACCAAACCCTTTAGACTTAGCGTCAAGGTGTCCGAAGAAGAAAGGAATTTGCTTTAGAAAAATAATAATACCAATACCAGTTAACATCCCTTTAATTACTGAAGAAGGGAAATAATAACCAATAACTCCTGCTTTTAAAACCCCTAAAAGAATCTGAAAGATACCTGCTAAAACAACAGCTACTAAAAAGTTCTCAAACCCTAAATTTTGAATTGCAACTAAAACAATAGCTGCTAAACCAGCTGCTGGTCCACTAACTCCAATTTTTGAGCCACTTAAAGCTCCAACGATAGTACCACCAATTATACCCGAAATTAGTCCAGAAAATAATGGTGCGCCACTTGCTAATGCAATTCCTAAACATAAAGGTAATGCTACGAAAAACACCACAACACTTGCAGGTAAGTCGTTTTTAATATATTTAAACATAGATATAAAATTTTATCTCTAAATAATATTATTTTAGAGAATTTTTGAATTTAAAAAATTTGTGAATTAGTTTTTGTAAACGGGTTGTTATGAAAAAATTTTGGAGGAGGAGTGGTGTTTTTGGGATATTGTGAAGTGTATGTTTTGGATTGAAAACTTACATTTTTCTTTTTTTGAATTACGTTTAGCAATAAAGCACCAAATTGTTCTGTGGGGTAAATTTTTATTTCTAAATCTTTTGCAGCTTCATTACTTTCCTTACCTTGATTTTCTTCTTCTTCACTCATGTCTAGAAAAAAAGTAACATCATTCCCGTTATCAAAAATACTAATTACTGTTGGAGTAATTAGGGTAATTGAAAACATAAGGGTAAATAAAAATGCAATTTTAACTCTCAATTATTTTATTTTTCGCTAAATTAATAAAGGTTTTCGAAATAGTTGTTAATTAAAAATTAAAAATTAGATAATATCTTTATGTCTTCGGCAATTATCCATCCTAATTTTCCATCTTTAATTTTAACTTTTTTCCAATTGTCTACAGCATCCAAAACAATAACTTTAGTTCCTTCGTGTAATTTGAAAACTATTTCTGAATTTAATGTAGGTGCATTTCTAATTTCAGTTTCTTCAGCAAAGACAATTGCTAGATTATTTGTTTTAGATGTATTGTATTGATTATAACTTATAAATAAGGACGCTAATAATAATATAAAACTCAAAATACTTGAAACAAAATAAAATCGTTTTTTAGATGGAATTTCAGCAAAATAGAATAATAAAAAGAATAAACTACCCAATACAGAAAAGGTAATTACAACAATAGCCCATTGATTATAAGATAGTTTTTGTAAATAATTTTTATTAAGTTTTTGAAAAACAGTTTTTGGTAACTCTTCAATATTATCTAATGCTAATCGTTTTGCAAATACCAAATTATTTTTTACATCTTCATTGGAAGGATCTAAGTGAAGCGCTTTTTCATAATAATAAATAGAAGGACCAACTTTGTTTAGTTTGTAATACGAATTTCCTAAATTATAATACAATTCTACAGATACTAATTTATTAGATTCTATTGTTTCATATTCTTTTATTGCGCCTTCGAAATTTCCCGCTTTATACAAGTTGTTGGCATTAACAAATAAGCTATCTAAATTTTGCGCGTTAACTAAGTTCGTAGTGATCAATAATAAAAATAATATTCTTTTCATTTTTGAGTAAATTATTTTACTTAATCCCACTGTGGGCATTTTTATAATTGTTTATCTAATTCAACAATAACTTGTTTCGCTCTCTCAAATTCGGCTTCCATTTCTGTAGTTGTTATTTGCGAATAACGGGCCATATCAGAATGTTCTAAGACTTCGATAAATTGATGAATAGTTGTTGTCTCAATGGATTTATTTTTTAAAATTCCAGTAATTTTTTCTTTACTGATATCTGTAGTTTCAATACCTAACTTAGCTTTTAAGTAATTGTGTAGTGCACGCTCTAAAGCTTCGTAGAAAGGTTCTTTTTCCCCCAGTTTCTTCTTAGCTTCAGATAGATATTTCCTAGCTAATTTTTCTGCTTTTCTTTGCTTGTTTCCAACAAGATCATTGTTTCTTTTTTGATTATTTTTGGCGATAATAATGCCAATCGGTATAGCGATTAGGGGCAGCAATAATAAAATATAAAACAAGTTCGATTTAAAAAAATCGCTCGTATCAACAACTTCTAAATTGGTTTTAGTTTGAATATATCTAAAATTATTCCCCGTAGAAGTAACATTTTGCTTTCTTATCGAATTTGTATCTACAACTGGTTTTAATTCTTTTCCCTCTAAAACATCAACAAATAAATCGTCAGTAACAATTGTGTGATATTTTTTTTCTTTCGGATTAAAGTATGAGAAAGAAACATTGGGTATTTTATACTTCCCTTTGTATTGAGGAACAATAGTATATAAATCTGATACCGATCCTGAAATTCCAGTTGAATTTACCCGTACTCTTTCGTTTCTTTCTGGTTGATATTTTTCTAGTTCAGTAGGAGTTATAACTTCAGGCAATTCAAATAGCTTCAGGTTTCCTTTTCCAGAAATAGCAACTTTTATTTGTGAACTTTCATTTGCCTTTAAAATTTCTTTGCTAATGGCAACATTAAAGTTAAAAGCACCCACTGCACCGCTAAAGTTTGCTGGTTTTCCTTCTAAAGGAAGACTATTAGGTCTAATGATTTTTTTTGCAGAAGCAAATTCTTTTCTAACATTTCTGGTAATTACATTGCCAAAAAAATCTGATCTTCCTGTAGGAACTCCAATAACAATCTCCATTTTCATCGGATCTATTGTAAGTTTACCTGTTTTTGTAGGGATTAATAAAGCTTTCTGAAGTACAATATATCGATAATCTTCTCCATTATACTTGCCTATTTTAACAGGTGATTGTCCTTTTATTTTTATTTCTTGATTCCAAAAACCGTTATATTTTGGCGCCTCTGTTACGCCGTAATTATAAACACTAACATTTTCACTTACATATAATCTGTATTCTACATAAACACCTTCACCTACATAAGGTCTAGTTTTAGAGATTTCTGCAACTAAATGTATGTTTTGTTGGGCTATGTAATTTGGGTCATTAGGGTTTTTGGGAATTTCTACAGCGTCTAAAACGATAATTTTTATTGGTTTAGATCTTATATATTTTCCACCTATTTTAACACTAGCGGTTCCAATAGTTATCTCACCTTTTCTTTTTGGTTGAATAATGTATGTGTAAGATTGAGAAAAGCTAACCTTTCCATTAACCCAGGATTGGCTAACTGATTGGCTTGGACCACCAACTACTTTAAAATTTGTAAATTTAGGAGGAGTAAATTGATCGCTGCCTTGTTTGTTTATTGAGAACTCTATTTTTAAACGTTGGTTTAAACCCAACTTATTTTTACTCACTTTTGCTATTAAAGTTGCGTCTTGAGCAGCTGTTACAAGGGTAAGTAAACTTATAAATGTTGTTATGTAAAATTTCAACTTCATCTTCATTTTCTGAGATATTGCTAATCTACCAATCTTTTTCTTGTTTTATTTTTTTACCTTTTGCTTTTTGAGCATTCATTTTCTTTTGGGTTTTTTTCTCTTCATTATTTAAACTTTCTAAAAGTTGTTTAATTTGTTGAGGAGTCATTTTTCCTTGTTGTGGCTTAGGTTTTGATTTGTCTTTATTCTCGTTATTTTTAGAATCTTTATCCTTGTTTTTCTCGCCTTTATCTTCCTTGTCTTGGTCTTTTTTATCTTTGTCTTTATTCTTTTTGTCCTTATCGTCTCCGTCCTTCTTATCTTTATTTTTGTCGTTTTTGTCCTTTTATCCTTGTTATCCTTGTTATCTTTGTTGTCCTTATTATCCTGTTTTTCTTTGTCTAATAATTTTTGAGCAACGGCTAAATTATAACGAGTTTCATCGTCATTAGGATTATTTCTTAAAGAATTTTTATAAGCATCAACAGCTGGTTGATATTGTTTTTGCTCCATCATAGCGTTACCAATGTTATGATAAGCTTCGGCCTTCGTAAATTTATCTTTTGCAGTTTGTGCTGTTAATTCATATTGGGGAACAGCTTCTTTGTAGTTTTTATTTTGATACAAAGCATTTCCTAGATTATATGATGCTTTGCCGTATTTGGTATTTTGTCCTAATGATTTCTGATAAGCAACTGAAGCATCTGTATACTGTTTTTTATTGTATAACTCATTTCCTTCTCGCAACAACTTTCTCGCTTTCCGTTGCAAAGCAATAGAATCTTTTTGTGCTAAAATTTCTTTGGATGAAAATAGCATCAAGATTAATAAAAGGATGTATTGTATGTTCTTCATGTTACTTCTTTACTTTTTCTTCATTAAACAAATCGACCTTTGTTAACCATTTTGTTTTCTTTTCAAATAAAAATACATCAACGATTATAAAGAACAATCCAATGACTAAAAACCATTGAAATTGGTCTTTATAATCAGAGAATTGTTTTGTTTCAAATTCATTTTTTTCTGCATTTGCTATAATTTCGGCAATCACTTTTACAGGTTTTTCTGTAACATTGCCGTCTATATATTTTCCATTAGCAGCATCTGCAATACCTTGTAAAACTTCTGGCATTCGTTTGGTTAGTACAGTTTCTCCTTTTCTGTCTTTTTTGTACCCAATCATAGAGCCATTTACACGCATAGGAATTGGGCTACCTGTTTCTAAACCAACACCGATAGTATAAATCTTTACACCTTCGTTTGCTAAATTTTGCGCTACTTGTTTTGTTTCTTCTTGATGATCTTCACCATCAGAAATAATAATTAAAAAACGATTTGTTTGTTCATCATTGTTATAATACGTTTTTGCTAATTCTAGCGCTCCATTAATATCTGTTCCTTGGCTAGAAACCATATCTGGGTTTGCATTTTGCAAAAACATATTTGCTGCTGCATGATCTGTTGTTATTGGTAAAAGTGGATACGAATTACCTGCGTAAATTATTATTCCGACTCTATCTGAACCTAATCTATCAATGGTTTTAGATATAATCTGTTTTGCTTTTTCTAATCGGTTAGGGGCAATGTCTTCTGCCAACATACTTTTAGAAACATCTAATGCAAATACAATATCTACTCCTTCTCTTTTTACTGTTTTCAGTTTAGTTCCCATTTTGGGATTTACTAAAGAAATAACTAAAAAAGTGATTCCTAAAAGTAAAATCACCAACTTTAAAACTGGTTTAAAGGTTGAATAATTAGGAGCTAATTTTTTTAGTAAATTTAAATCCGAAAACTTACGTTGTGTTCTTTTTTTCCACCATAAAACCAACAAAAAGAAAACAATCATTACTGGAATGATTATAAGTAGGGAAAAGTAAATTGGTTCTTCTATTTTGTACATGTTTATATAAAACTCTTAAATAATGTGTTTCTTAAAATAAATTCTAATAATAAAAAGCTTAACCCCAAGAAAACAAAAAACCTATATTTTTCTTGATAATTGTAATATTTGAATTCTTCTATTTTTGTTTTTTCAAGTTTGTCAATTTCATCATAAATCTTTTTTAATGATTTATTATTTGTTGCTCTAAAGTATTTTCCTTCTGTTTCTTTGGCAATTTCTTTCAACAAATCTTCATCTATTTCAACCTGTTGTTTTCTAAACTGTAACTTTCCAGTTCTAGGGTCTCTACTGTAAGGAAAATCTGCCATTCCATTTGTTCCAATTCCTATTGTGTAGGTTTTTATACCTAATTCTTTTGCCAATTCAGTAGCAGTTCTGGGATCTATATTTCCTGAATTATTCACTCCATCAGTTAATAAAATAATTACTTTACTTTTTGCGGTACTTTCTTTTAATCTGTTTACTGAAGAACCTAATCCCATTCCTATGGCAGTTCCCCCTTCTAATTGTCCCCATTTTAATTCAGAGATAGTGCGTTTTACAATTCCTTTATCACTTGTTATAGGTGTTTGTGTAAAACTTTCTCCTGCGTAAACAACAATTCCTATTCTGTCATTTGGTCTTCTGTCAACAAAATCTACAGCAACTTTTTTTAACGCCTCTAATCTGTTGGGCTTTAAATCTCTCGCTAACATACTCGCAGAAACATCAATAGCCATAACAATATCTATTCCTTTATTTGATTTTATTTTTCTGCTTACAGAGACATTTCTAGGTCTTGCCAAGGCAATGATTATTAGTGCTAATGCTGCAATTCGTAAGAGGTATAAAACAGGTTTTAATTTTGATAAAAGCGTATCTGGTTTAAAACCTTTTAAACTAGGTATTCTTAAGTTTGCAGCCTCTTTTTTACGCATCATAAAGTACCAAACTGCAACTAATGGAATTATTATGAGTAGCCACAAAAATCCAGGATTATTAAATTCAAAATTATTCCAATTCATCATCTTCTTCAATAATTGGTTTAGGTTTTAAATCACTCACAATATCTTGAGCATCTTTTCTGTCTTCTTCTATTTCTAGAGCTAACGGTTTAGATTTTGCAAACTTGACCAAATCTGCTTCACGTAACAAATCTCTTAACTTCGTAATAGTATCTTCGGAAGTCAGAATTGTTTCTGCATTTTTAAACTCTTTTAGCATATCTAATACTTCATCAGTCGTTTTTTCTAATGCAGGAACTTTTAATTCTCGCTCAATGTAGCCACGCACAATTTCAGTTAATTCACTGTAATATTCTTTTACTTTATTGTTCTGCCACAATAATTTTTCATCTAATTCATTCAGTTTAAAAATAGCTTCTTCATAAGGAGGTAAAGCACTATACGTATCTTCTTCTAATTCTTCTTTCTTTTTTCTGATAACAAACCAATAAATCCAGAAACCTATTATTGCCAAAGCAGCTAAAAGGATATAAATGTAAATTCTAAAATCATCAAAAACATAAGGTTCACTTTTAATAGATTTAATAGGAAATTTTTTTACTTTTGTAGTGTCAATAGCTATTGTAGCTACATTTACTAATAAAGAATCTGTTAAAAAAGCTTGGTTTTTTACAAATATTTGTTGTTGTGGAATGTAAAAAGCACCACTATCAAAACCTGTTAAAATATATTTTCTAATTAGACTGTTTTTTACGGTATCTGTTTTTGTTGAATCTATTACCTCTAGGCCTTTTAGCTTTAATTTAGGAATAATAACATTCTGAGTTTCATCGATAGAGATTTTTAACTTGAATTGCTCACCAATTCTAATATTTATGGTATCAATTTCTGCTTTAACCATAGGTTTTTGTGCAAAACTTATCGTTGAAACTAATAATAGTATGTAGAGTATTTGTTTTTTCATTTTTAAAAGTAACGGAGTTACTATCTTCCTTTGTGTTTAAAGTAACCTAATAATTTTTTCACGTAGTTTTCATCTACTCTTGTGGTAACACTACCTGCACCGCTTCTTTTAAACATGTTAATGTAATAATCTGCTAAACGTAAAGCATTTAATTTATAGCTTGACCTTACAGATTTCGACGCTGTATTTATTAACCGAACATCACCAGTTTCTGAATCTAACATTGGTACCATTCCTAAATTTGGAATTTCTTCATCATATTTGTCATAAACTCGAATGCCTGTTAAATCGTGCTTCTTTGCTGCAATCTTTAATGTTTTTTCATAATCCTCATCCATAAAATCAGATAACATAAAAACAATTGCTCTTTTTTTCATCACGCTAGATAAAAATTTTAATGCAGCATCAATATTTGTTTTCTTACTTTTTGGCTGAAATTCGATGAGTTCTCTAATGATTCTTAAAACGTGACTTTTCCCTTTCTTAGGAGGAATAAACAGCTCTATATCATCAGAAAATAAAATTAAACCAACTTTATCATTATTCTGAGTTGCCGAAAAGGCTAATGTTGCCGCAATTTCTGTAACGGTGTCTTTTTTAAATTGAGTTGATGTACCAAATAATTCTGAACCAGAAACATCTACCAAAAGCATCATTGTTAATTCGCGCTCTTCCTCAAAAACCTTTATATAAGGTTCATTGTAACGAGCGGTAACATTCCAATCAATGGCTCTTACATCATCGCCATATTGATATTGTCTTACTTCAGAAAAAGTCATACCACGTCCTTTGAATGATGAGTGATACTCACCACCAAAAATATCATTAGACAAACGTTTTGTCTTAATTTCTATTTTACGAACTTTTTTAAGTATTTCCTTGGTATTCAATGCGTACTGTTTTATTGTTTGAGAGTGTAATTGTATTCTTTTTGTCTAATTTTACACAATTACACATTTTATGGGACTTCAATTTCATTGATAATTGAATTGATGATGTCAACAGAAGTTACATTTTCTGCTTCTGCTTCATAGGTAACTCCAATTCTATGTCGTAAAATATCAAAAACAACAGCTCTAACATCTTCTGGTATTACATAACCTCTTCTTTTGATAAAAGCATAACATTTTGCAGCTTTTGCAAGGTTAATACTTCCACGAGGCGAAGCACCAAAACTTATTAAATCTTTTAATTGTGGTAAGTTATATTTTTCTGGATAACGGGTTGCAAAGATAATATCAAGAATGTATTTCTCAATTTTTTCATCCATGTAAACTTCATTAGCCACTTCTCTTGCTCTTAAAATTTCTTCTACAGAAACTACAGGATTTACTTTTGCAAATCCGCCAGATAAATTCTGACGCATCACAATTTGTTCGTCTTGTAATTTTGGGTAATCGATAATAACCTTTAACATAAATCGATCTACTTGCGCTTCTGGTAACGGATAAGTTCCTTCTTGTTCTACCGGGTTTTGAGTTGCCATAACCAAGAAAGGTTCATCTAACTTAAAAGTAGTGTCGCCAATAGTAATTTGACGCTCTTGCATTGCTTCTAATAAAGCAGATTGCACTTTTGCAGGTGCTCTGTTAATTTCATCTGCTAAAACAAAGTTTGCAAAAATGGGTCCTTTTTTTATCATGAAGTCATTTTCCTTCATATTATAAACCATGGTACCAACAACATCTGCAGGTAATAAATCTGGTGTAAACTGAACTCTACTAAAACTTGCATTTATTGCTTTAGATAGTGTGTTAATTGCTAATGTTTTTGCCAATCCAGGAACTCCTTCTAACAAAATGTGCCCGTTTCCAATCAACCCAATTAACAAAGATTCTATCATTTGTTTTTGGCCAATAATTACTTTATTCATTTCTAAAGTAAGAATATCTATAAAGGCACTTTCTCTTTCTATTTTCTCATTAATTGCTCTTACATCTACATCCATTGTAATATTGTGTTAGGTGTTATTTTACGAAAAACAAAACTACAATTTTAACATATTGATATTTGTTAAAAGTTGGTTAAAGATTTCGTAAGTTTTAGCTTATTTTAAAAGGAATTATCGTTAACATTTAACAGTTTGAATTCAGATTCATTAAATTCACCATAGGTAAAATATTGTATCCAATCGCCAAGATTAATATACGTACTGTTTTCTTGAAGTTTTATTTCTAAAGGAAGGTGTCTGTGTCCAAATACAAAATAATCGTAGTGTTTTTTTGTTAGTTTTTCTTTACAATATTGCACTAACCACTCATTGTCATCTCCTAAATATTTAGCATCCTCATCTCCAGAAATTAGTTTGTTTTTTACAGACATATAATGGCCTAAACGTACTCCCAAATCTGGGTGAAGCCATCTAAACATCCATTTAAACAAAGGAAAAGTAAAAACTTTTTTCATTCTTTTGTAGCCAAAATCACCAGGCCCTAAACCGTCACCGTGACCGATAAGAAATTTTTTATTATTGATTAGAAACTCTTTTGGCTCATGATAAACAGGAATATTGAGTTCCTTCTCAAAATAATTATCCATCCATAAATCATGATTCCCAACAAAAAAATAAATAGGAATTCCAGAATCTTTGATTTCTGCTAATTTTCCAAGTACTCTCACAAAACCCTTTGGAACAACGGTTTTATATTCGAACCAAAAATCGAATAAATCACCTAATAAAAAAATTACCTCTGCATCTTTCTTTACTTCATCTAACCAAGCAACAAATTTTTTTTCACGAGGAAAACTAGCTTCTGGTGTTGGAGCACCAAAATGTTGGTCTGAAGCAAAATAGATTTTTTTGTTTTTTGATGTAGTTATGGAAATCAAAGAATTATTTGTTTATGTCGGTAAAAATAGAAAAACTTATTTATAAAGTTAATTTTTAATAATTTTTTTGTGAAGGTCCCCATAATCAGTAAAAATTGTAATAAAGTAAATGCCTTTACTAAGTTGATTCACGTTTATTTGTCTATTTCTAGTTTCAATGATTTTCTTACCCAAAGCATTGAAAATAACAACATTTTTTATTTTGATGTTTTTAGATGTTTGAATAGTTAAAACATTGCTTATTGGGTTGGGAAATAAAGAAATATTTTCTGCTATAAAATTATCATTTTTTATGTTTAGCGTTACATTATTATTCCGCGAAATAAGATGATAATCTGGGTCAAATTCAATAGAACTCACTGTAAAATTTACATTTTCTATAAATGTTTCAAAATTAATTTTATTATTTAAATCAATATTTAAAATTTCTCCATTTGTTCCATTTAAACGAATAGGAACATTGGCCTCAAAAAATGAAACAGAACTATGACTTTGTGTTTGATTTAATTGAATATGTACTTTACTCGATCCTGGTTGATGCCATTCTAAATTATAAGTTGGATAGCCTTGATTGTAAACCCAGTCGTTAAAAAACTCATCTAATTCCGTGCCACTTGCAGTTTCTAAATGTGCGATTAAATCTGGAGTTTTAGCATAACCATACGCTAATTTAGAATCAGTGATATAGTTCTTTACTCCACTAAAAAAGTTAGTATCTCCTAGTTTCTTGCGCAACATATGTAAAACCATTGCTCCTTTTCTGTAAGACAATCTTCCACTAAAAATACGGCTTACACTTGTTGTGTCTGCATCCGTTAGGTAAACGGCACCACTTGTTGATGAAGTTATTGAACTTATCGTAGAGTTTCTCCAACTTTTAAAGGAAGATTCTCCATCTAAATGTTCTATCGTTAAACCAGATAAATAGGTTGCAAAACCTTCATTTAACCAAATATCTTTCCAACTTCCACAAGTTACTTTATTCCCAAACCATTGATGTGCCAATTCATGTGCAATTAAACCTCTACTAAAGTTACCCATAAAAGAGATGGTGGTGTGTTCCATTCCTCCTCCCCAACCAAATTGAGCATGTCCATATTTTTCATTTTCAAATGGATAATTACCAAATAAACTGATAAAGTGATTCATAATATCAACAGTAACTTCCGTGCTATTTTGCGCACTCGTTAAACTTTCAGGGTAAACATAGTTTACAATAGGAAATGGGTTTCCGTTATTAGAAACGGTATGAGAATAAGTTTCATAATTGGTAACTGCAAAAGCAATTAAATAAGCAGGAATTGGATATTGATGTTTATAATGTGTGGTTTTAATGCCTGCATTTACAGTTGTACTTTGTTCTAGGCCATTGGAAACAGATGTGTATATTTCTGGAGCAGATATGTAAATGTCAATTTCATCAATTTTATCATTCAAATCTTGTTTACAAGGCCACCAATCTAGAGCTCCATAGGGTTCAGAAAGTGTCCAAAGAACAGGTGTTGAATCATTACCGTGAATTGAAGTTTCAAAAGAATCAAAGCCTTTACTTATAGGAGTTCCATTATATTCTATAGAAACAGATGTTGCATTTCCTAAGCTTAAAGTGTTTTGAAGTGTAATTACTAATTCATCATTTGAGTTTTGGGTAAATGATAACGAATTTCCGTTTTGAGTAACGTTAGTAACTGTTAGATTATCATCTAAATCAAAAGTAACAGAATTCATATTATCTAAAGCAGTAAAAGTTGTAGTTACTTTCCCGGCAATATCTGCTATTGCAGGATCTACAGTAAACTCTAATTTATGATACGTTATATCGTAATTTGATGTATTTGGATTTGCTCTAAAATGAATTTTTGATGCCGCAGATTTCGCTTCTGACTCAGAAATTTCAAGAATTTCTTGAGCCGTTGTTTTGCATACATTTAGAGAAACGAAAAGTAAGATGGCAAGAAAATATTTCATTAAAAGAAAAAATTAGATTTTAAAAATACCATTTTAAAGTATAAACTAAAAAATATAGATGTTAAAGTAGTTCTTTCCTTTTTTAGAATGTACTTATCTTTGCAAGATGTTAGAAGACAAAAACACACAAAAAACATCGTTGGCTGAACTAGGAGAGTTTGGTTTAATCAATCATATTACACAATATTTTAAGATATACAATTCATCAACAATTAAAGCTGTTGGAGATGATGCTGCAGTTTTAGATGCTTCAGAAAAACAAACCTTAGTTACAACAGATTTGTTGATAGAAGGTGTGCATTTCGATTTAAGCTATATGCCTCTTAAGCATTTAGGATACAAAGCGGTAATGGTTAATTTATCTGATGTGTATGCAATGAATGGTGTTGCAGAACAAGTTACTGTTTCTATTGCTGTTTCTAATAGATTTCCTCTAGAAGCAATTGAAGAATTATATGCGGGAATTCAGTTAGCGTGTGATACTTATAAAGTTGACTTAGTTGGCGGAGATACAACTTCATCTACCAAAGGAATTTTAATTTCTGTTACTGCAATTGGTAAAGTAGACAAAGACGAAGCGATATACAGAAATACTGCAAAAGAAACGGATTTAATTGTGGTTTCTGGAGATTTAGGTGCCGCTTATTTGGGGTTACAAGTCTTAGAAAGAGAGAAACAAGTTTTTAAGGTTGATCCAAATAATCAACCAGATTTAGATAATTACACGTATTTAATAGAGCGTCAATTAAAACCAGAGGCGCGTAAAGATATTGCTGGTTTATTAAAAGAATTAGACGTAAAACCAACCTCTATGATTGATGTTTCTGATGGACTTTCATCAGAGCTTTTTCATATTTGTACTCAAAGTAAAGTAGGTTGTAAAGTATATGAAGATAAATTGCCTTTAGATCCTCAAGTAATTTCTGCTTGTGAAGAATTTGAGTTAGATTCTACCATGGTGGCTTTAAGTGGAGGTGAAGATTACGAACTTTTATTTACAGTGCCAATTGCCGATTTTGATAAAATTAAAGGAAACCCAAATTTTTCTATTATTGGTCATATAACTGCAGAAAACCAAGGTTTAAACTTAGTAACAAGAGCAGAACAAGAAATTGAACTAAAAGCACAAGGCTGGAATGCTATAGAGAACAAATAAAGTAGCAGAATGTTATAAATATAAAAAGCGAAAATTTTAAATTTTCGCTTTTTTTTTTGGAAAGTTTCGTTTAACTAATACGGTGCTGCAGCTAGAGTTTTATTCACTCGTTTTTTTATTAGCCTTTGCGTAAAAATATATTATTGGAATAAAAGTTATACTCAACACAAACGGAAAAAACCAAGACCCAAGTTCGTTTATATTTTCATTTTTTATAGTTTGGTAATCAATTATTCCAAAAATAATTATAACTGATAATTTTAAAAGGCGCATCATTCGATTTGCATTTTCATATTGAAGTTTAGCATTTTCTGTTGTTATTTTAATAGGATAATTGTTATAAACGTGTGGATATTTAGTCAAGATAGTTAAACCAAAAAAGAGCAAAGTTGATATAATTGGAAGAAAAAATATTGTTTCTTTTCTACCAAAAGAATCTGCCTCTCCGAGTAAATCGAATGAGTGCAATTTTTTCAGGTAATTCCGAGTAGTTTGCTATGGTAAAAATCCATATTCCCAAAAGAAAAACCCAACCGATTATTTCAAGAATTTTATCGGTTTTATTTAATTTCAATTTTATTTTTGGTCTCTTATACAATATTTTTTCTTCATTTTCCGAAATATTGTTCAATTTGTTACAACTATCAATGATATCGAACGCTTTAATTTGTTATATCAGAAGTTAAACGAATTTAGTTGTTTTTTAAGAAATTCAAGTTTACAAAACCATCAAATTACAACCTCTAATATCAGAATTATCGAAACGACCAATAATTTCAAAAGTTCCGTTTTTGTGAACTTTACCTAAATCTTGCGTAGCAATAAAAGAACAAGAGTTATAATTTGCCAAATCAATAACATTAATACCACCAGTTTTGCCAATTTGTTGAATAGTTAATGCATCTTCTGTATCTCTAGTAAGAATTTTCATCCAAGGCGGCGTATCAAAAACACCATTTCCATCAGAATATCCTTGACTTAGTAATTCTGTCATTCCGTATTCTGAGTGAATCTCAGAAACTCCAAATCCGTTTTGTAAAATCTGATGCAATTCTTCTCTAACCAGTTCTTTTCTTCTACCTTTCATTCCGCCAGTTTCCATAATAATGGTATTTTTTAGGTTGAATTGCGCAGTTTCAATCAAATCTAGCAAAGCAAAAGAAACACCAATTAAAAGTACTTTTTGTCCCTTTTTGTCTAATTCAGTTAGCTTTTTAGCTAATTCTTCGATGTTGTTGAGGTAAAACCCACTTTCTGAGTTTTTAGATTTCTGAATTAAATCATCAACCATAAAAACCAAAGAAGAACCTTCTCTTTCTAAATAATTGGGTAATAATGCTAAAACTACATAGTCTTCTATGTTTCCATAAAAATGAGAAAATCCCTTTAAATAACTTTCTTTATAAAGATTAATATCTGTTACAAAATGTTTACTTGTTATACTGCCTGTTGTGCCAGAACTCGTAAAAGTTTCTTGAACTTCTTCTAAAGAGGAAAGTATTTTTCTACTCTTAAAAAACTGAATAGGTAAAAACGGAATTTCTTCAACTTTAGTAATACTAGAAGGATGAATGTATAATAAATCGCAAAAAGAACGGTAAACTTTATTATTTTTAAATTGATGTTTAAAAACGTTTAAAGCAACTTGCTTAAATTCTTCTTGGGTTTGTATGTTAAAAATATTGTTTTGCATATACTCGAAAAAATTTCCAAAACAGTTCTGCTATGGTTTACTTTAATTTGCATTCTTCAGTCATACTGATTGACTTTTATCAGTAAAAAAAGAAATTAAAAAAAAGAGTTTTACAAAAATAGAATTAATTAACGCAATCTTTTTAGAAATTCTACATATTGTAATGAAAGAACATTTTTATGAAGTTAAAAACAATTTTTAATACTTATTTTAATTTATCACTTGCCTCTTATCTGAGTACATATTTCTCCAACCTATTGTTTAATATTTAACAAAAATAGCTTTTTATGTTTAATTTATAAATATGTAAAATTAGTTGTAAATTCGTTTTTAGAAAGTAAACAATAAAAACAGAATCGCAAAATGACAGACTTTGGAATAAAGGAAGCTTTATTAGAATTAGGTTTAAAAAAAATAAATGAAGGCACTTCTACAGGATCTGATAATTTTTCTAATGGAGAAATTATAGAAAGTTATTCACCTGTTGATGGAAAATTGATTGGAAAAGTAAAATCTACTACAAAACAAGACTACGAAAAAGTAATGGAGTCGGCTACAAAGGCTTTTTTATCTTTTAGAAATATGCCAGCTCCACAAAGAGGAGAAATTGTACGTCAATTTGGTAATAAATTAAGAGAAAAGAAAGATTCGCTTGGTAAATTAGTTTCTTATGAAATGGGAAAAAGTTACCAAGAAGGTCTAGGAGAGGTGCAAGAAATGATAGATATCTGTGATTTTGCTGTAGGTTTATCTCGTCAATTAAACGGACAAACAATTCCGTCTGAAAGACCAGGACACGTTATGAGAGAACAATGGCATCCAATAGGAGTTGTTGGTATTATCTCTGCATTTAACTTTCCTGTTGCAGTTTGGGCTTGGAACACAGCTTTAGCGTGGATTTGTGGTGATGTTTGTGTGTGGAAAGGTTCTGAAAAAGCACCTTTATGTGCGGTTGCTTGTCAAAATATTATTGCAGAAATTTTAAAAGAAAATAATTTACCAGAAGGAATCTCTTGCATTATAAACGGAGATTACAAAGTTGGTGAAATGATGACTACAGATACCAGGATTCCTTTAGTTTCTGCTACAGGATCTACAAGAATGGGAAGAATTGTTGGTGCAACAGTTGCACAACGTTTTGGAAAATCATTATTAGAGTTAGGAGGGAATAATGCCATTATTATTACACCAACTGCAGATTTAAAAGTAGTGGTTCCTGGGGCAGTTTTCGGTGCTGTTGGAACTTGTGGGCAGCGCTGTACATCAACAAGAAGACTAATTATACATGAATCTGTTTATGATAAAGTAAGAGATGCAATTGTTGGTGCTTACAATCAAATTAAAATTGGAAATCCTTTAGATGAAACAAAACATGTTGGTCCGTTAATAGATCACGATGCTGTAAATACCTATTTGGCTGCTATTGAAAAAGCAAAAGCTGAAGGAGGAAACGTATTAGTAGATGGCGGTGTTTTAGAAGGAGAAGGGTATGAATCTGGTTGCTACGTAAAACCAGCAATTATTGAAGCTGAAAATCATTTTGAAATTGTACAACACGAAACTTTTGCTCCGATTTTATATTTAATGAAATATGCTGGAGAAGTAGAAAATGCAATTGAAAAACAAAATGGTGTTGCTCAAGGTTTATCTTCTGCAATTATGACTAATGAAATAAAAGAAGCTGAGAAGTTCTTGTCTTATGCAGGTTCAGATTGCGGAATTGCAAACGTAAATATTGGTACTTCTGGTGCTGAAATTGGTGGTGCTTTTGGTGGTGAAAAAGAAACTGGTGGGGGCAGAGAGTCTGGCTCTGACGCTTGGAAAGTTTATATGAGACGCCAAACAAATACCATTAATTATTCGGATGAATTGCCTCTGGCACAAGGAATTAAATTCGATCTTTAAGAGCCTTATAACAAATGAAAAGCAAACCCAAATCACAATGATTTGGGTTTTTTATTTTCTGTAATTTAAACTATCTTTCAGTTTTATAGTCTAAAATATATGAAATTATCACATGTACAGCACTTATATAACAGAGTTGGATTTGGTATTACACCGAAAAACCTTGCTCGTTTATCTAAAAAAAGTAAAATAAATGTAGTGAACGAGTTATTCGATTCTTCCAAGAAAATAAGTGTTTTAAAGGTAGATACTTCTTTTTTAAAGGGTAAGACTTATAAAGATTTTAAAACTAAAGAACAGCGCAAAGAGCTTCAAAAAATAAGTAAAAAAAAGGTATCAGAATTTTCAATAGCCTGGTTTTTAAGACTAAATAACCCCTCTGAAATTTTACGAGAAAAAATGACTTTATTCTGGACAAACCATTTTGTTTGTAAGAGTAAAAATATAGTATTTACAGAAAGCTATAATAATATGTTGCGCAAAAATGCTTTGGGTAATTTTAGGAGTTTTACTAAAATAGTTTCTAAAGAAGCTGCAATGCTTGTGTATTTAAATAATAAGCAGAATAATAAAAAAAGTCCGAATGAGAATTTTGCTCGCGAATTAATGGAGCTATTTACTTTGGGCCAAGATAAATATACAGAGCAAGATATTAAAGAGTCTGCGCGCGCTTTTACAGGATATAGTCATAGGTTTAGGGGAGAGTTTAACTTTAAACAAAAAAATCATGATGAAAATGAAAAAACCTTTTTCGGTAAAACCGGTAATTTTAATGGCGATGATATTATAGATATTATTTTGCAACAAAAACAGTGTGCTCGTTTTATTTCAGAAAAAATATACCGCTATTTTGTAAACGAAAACATCAATAAAAAACATATTGATGAAATGGTTAACGTTTTCTATAAAGATTATAACATAGAGGAGTTAATGCGTTTTGTATTGCTTTCTGAATGGTTTTATGACGAAAAAAATATAGGAACTAAAATAAAATCGCCCATAGAATTTTTAGTAGGTATGAATATAGTTGTGCCTCACAAATTTGAAAAGCCAAAGCAAATTATATTGCTTCAGAGGTTGTTAGGTCAAATTTTAATGAGTCCACCAAATGTTGCTGGTTGGAAAACTGGGCGAAATTGGATTGACAGTAATACCATTGTTACTCGTTTACGTTTGCCTTCAGTTTTGTTAAATAATGCAGAAATTGCGTATTCCGAAAAAGGTGATGAAGAAGCAATGATTAATAATCTTAAGAAAAGAAAACTAAGAAGAAATACTTTTATAAAAGTGTCTGCAGATTGGAGCTCTTTTGATAAGCATTATAAAAATGAACCCAATGCAGAATTGATAAATTATTTAATTACATCTAAAATAAATAAAGGAACATTAGAAGTATTAGAGAGAAATCAGCAATTGTCTAAAAGAGATTTTGTTTTACAATTAATGAGTCTGCCAGAATATCAACTTTGTTAAATTTTGAAACACATGAAACGTAGAGATTTTTTAAAACAGTCAACTTTTGCTTCAGGAATGTTTTTTGTGCCTCAATTTTTAAAGGCATTTGAGAACAATCCAATGATAAAACCTTTTAGTCATAAAAAAGTAGTTATTATTCAATTAAAAGGGGGTAATGATGGGTTGAATACTGTTGTTCCTTTTAATAACGATATTTATTATCAGCAGAGAAATAATATCGCTATAAAACAAAATAATTTATTTAAGATTTCGGATGAAGTTGGCCTTCATAAAAGCTTACAACCCTTGCAGAAATTCCATGATAAAGGCTTTTTAAGTATTATAAATAATGTTGGATATCCCAATCCTAATTTATCACACTTTAGGTCTACAGATATTTGGCAAACAGCAAGTGATAGTAATGAGTATTTACAAAATGGTTGGGTGGGTCGTTATTTAGATTACACCAAAGGAAACCCTTATAATGCTATTGAAGTAGATGAGTGCCTGTCTTTAATGATGAAAGGAAAAACTCAAAATGGCTTGGCAATTACAAACCCAAAACTGTTTTATAATTCTATGAGATCTCCTTTTTTTAATAATGTTGTTAGCAATTATAAGGATGCACATTTAAGTGAGCACAATCTCGGTTATTTGTACAATACAATGATTGATGCAAAGTCATCCGCAAAATATATTTTCGAAAAAAGTAGTACAAAAAGTACATCTGATGAGTATCCTGAGAACTTGTTTGGTAAACAGTTAAAAACGATTGCTCAATTTATAAATTCAGGATTAGAAACTCAAGTTTATTACGCAGGTTTAAGCGGATTTGATACTCATGCAAATCAGACAAATACTCAAGAAAGATTATTAAGAATTTATGCTGAAAGTTTAGAGGTTTTTTTAGATGATTTACAAAAAAATAATGCTTTTGATGATGTTTTAGTTCTTACATTTTCAGAATTCGGAAGGCGCGTAAAACAGAATGATTCTAACGGTACAGATCACGGTACAGCAAACAATGTTTTTATAATGGGAAAAAATTTAAAGAAACAAGGGTTGTATAATAAATTACCAAATTTGGCAAACTTAGATAAAAATGGAAATTTAAAGTACGAAGTAGATTTTAGAGAAATTTACGCGACCATTTTGGATAAATGGTTAGAAGTAGATGATGTTGCTATTTTAAACAAATCATTTTCTAAATTAGATTTTGTATAATTCCTAAATCTATTAAAGTTGCTGATATCATTACTGAATGTCAAAAATGATGTGTATCAGTTATTTTAACTGTACTCAATTTTTCTTATGACTCGCATTGCTTCTTTATATTTTATATAAGTCGTTTTATTTTCTAAATTCTTTATATAATTTTTTACTTTTTTCAGCTGTTTTTTCGCATCAGAAAAACCATGTAGAAAACAAACAAGACAATCTGTGGGAAGGCGTAAAATAGCTTTATCTTCTAAAGGAGTAAGTGTAATATTAGTTTCAATTTTTTTTACAATAGATTCACAATTTTTGTAAATACCGATCATAATATGTATGTTCAATTTTGGTGGAACAAATAAGAATTCCCTAACAATATCATGTCTTCCGTTTGTTTTAAAATTGATGATTGTTTTTTCTAAAGGATAATGAGTTTCATTTTTATCAATTCCTAGTAAAATATATTCTGTTATGATAAATGATTTGTTATTATAACTAATTTGCACATCGTCTAAAGACGAAAAAAAGAGTTTTACCCGCTCATTTATCAATTCGATATCTACTCTTGAGAAGAATTCTTCATTATTTATAATCTTTTTTTCTCCAGCCCAACAGAGGACAAATTGCTCATTAAAAACCTTGTATTGAGCGTTGTATTTTGGTTTGTGATTGTTTATAAAATCGAAAACACCGTCTAAAGTTAATTCTATATTATTACGTGCATTTTTCTCAATGGCGTCAACGGTTATTTTGTTGGTATTTCTTAGTTCAAAATTACCATAACTTGGCATGGAATTACTTCCTCTTCTATAAAAAATGCTTTCTTTTTTATATTTCCATGCATTTTTTAAAAGAGAAGTAACTTTATTATTTGGGTAAATAGTAACCAAACCAACAACTTTATACCTCGGTAAGGTTGGAAAAGGAACATTTTCATACTCTATCTTTGGTGGGTTTTTTAAATATGCATTTACTAAATTCTGAATCTTGCTATCATCAAAAAAATCTACCCCAATAATTTTATTTTCCTCATCGTTAATGCCTACAACGATGTAAGAATTGTTTTCTGGATTTGAGTTTGAAAGTGCACAAATATGCTTTAAAAACTTAGCTTTTCCATCTTTAGTATTTAATGATAATTTTTGCTTTTTATCATAAAAACTATTCTCATCATTGTGCGAGAGTAGATTTTTGATAAGTAAGCGTTTATTTATCATCTCAATGCTTATTCATAATTGTTGCACTTGCTTGTGCAGTCGGATACACCACTAAATCTTCAATGTTTACGTGGTAAGGTCTAGAAATTACAAAGTAAATAATATCAGCAATATCTTCAGCTTGTAAAGCTTTATAACCTGCATAAACAGCTTTAGCTTTTTGAGTATCTCCTTTAAAACGAATATCTGGAAAACTCTGTTTCTACAGCTCCAGGATGAATGGCAGAAACACGAATGTTGTGTTTGTTTAAATCTAATCTCATCCCCTTATTTAGAGCATCTACTGCGTATTTAGAAGCGCAATATACATTTCCGTTAGTATATACTTCCTTTGCTGCTATAGAACCAATATTTACAATGAAACCCTTATTTCTTTCTGTCATTTTAGGAATGATTGCTTTAGAAACATAGAGCAATCCTTTTACATTAATATCTATCATAGCATCCCAATCATTAACATCACCATCTTGTATGGTTGATAAACCATGAGCATTACCAGCATTATTAATGAGAATGTCAATTTTTTTAAAATTTTTTGGAAGCGAACGGATGGCAGCTTCAACTTCAGTCCTCTTAGAAACATCAAACTGCAATGTAGTAACTTCTGTAAGAGTACTTAATTCGTTCTGAAGCTCTTTTAGTCTTTCAGTTCTTCTTCCACAAAGAATGAGTTTAATATTATTTTTCGCAAAAATTTCAGCAGTTGCTTTTCCAATTCCTGATGTTGCTCCTGTAATAAATGCTGTTTGTTTCATAAATTATCCTCTGTTATTTCAGTGAAGGAAAAAACTTCAACTTTACTTTTTATCAAGTTTGTGTTAAAAGTATAAAAATAGCTTTTTTAAGCATTCTTTAAAATGTAATTTTTTTATTAATTATGAACAATAAAAAACCGCTCTCAGAAGAGCGGCCTCATTATTAATCTGTCATCATGTAAAAGTGAATCATAAATGAACTAACCAAACGTTATTTTAATTTTCTTCTATTCTTTATCTTTCTTGAGATTTTAGTTCTTTTTCGGCCAATATTTCCTTTAATACCGTTCGCTTCTTTTTTAGATTTTCCTCCTTTCAAATATTGTACAAATCCTCTTCCTGAAAATTCATATGTTGTTTCTGAAACTATATTATAGAGTTCTATCCTCTGATCATTAATTACGCTTAATTCAAACTCTTCTATATCTCCGTTTTCATAGTTAAGTGTTAATATCTTTAGGTCCTCATATCCGTTTACATCGTATATTTCATATCCTCCAATGAAGGTCCAATTAATATGTTCAATTGGTTTGCCAAGGTTGTCTTGCGAGCTATAAAATGTCGTAGTATTTTCTGGTGTAAAAGCTAAATAATTTTCATTATCAAAAGCATTTTGAACTCCACCTATGGTTCTTACCTTTTCCCAATTTGTATATTCTTGTAAAAAGTATTCGATGTTTTCGTAAAACAATTTATCGTAATCAAAATTGTTTGTTTGATAACCAATTAAATAATAGCTAATGTTCTGTCTGTAATTATATATCCTTATTTCATTATTAGAGAGAACAGTTACTTCAAAATCATTTGCTCCATCTATATCGTGATTTGTTTCTAAAAAACCATTGTATGTATTGTATGTTCCTACATCAATTCCAAAGCCATTTCCAGTTCTTCCAATATCTGCAATATTATTATTTGCATACAATACTCCGTTAATAAAAGATAGTGTAAAAGCTCGAGATACATATGGTATATCGCCGGTTCCGGTAGTTCTATGATAATCTACGTACCATAAATCATATTCAGTTACTATTTCTTCTAAAGAGATTGGATTATGATCAAATGAATCTTCATAATACACGGAACAAGAAGTTAACAATGTTCCTGTTATTATAATGATTAAAAATAATTTTAGAGATTTCATAAGCTTTCGTTTGACTGTTATGCTTATGTATTTTCAAAATGCGTGCCAAAAAATAAAACTACTCAATGAATGAATATTTTTGTTTGGATAATCAACTGTTTTGTTATGCTTTATTTGTTCTTGGAAAAAATTTTCGTTTTGCTTTTTGTATATTTTTAATTTTAAAATATTTAAGTTTGTTTTTTGTTTTGTAGGTTATAATTGCTTCGTTTTCAAGTAATTTAAATGGAATATTTTGTGATTTAGGTATTTCGTTTTTTAACTCGTTAACAGCATTTGAATCTAAAATTAAGTTTCTCTTTGATCTTTTAGATGTATTAAAATTACCGATTAAAATTGTTTTGTTATCTACAGTATTAATTTCTAGTTTTGTTGAATTATTTTGAAAAAAGATTGAATCAAAATCAATATTTGAATTTTCCTTCAATTCAATTTCAATGTTCGAACCACTTATACCTGGTTGTCCACCAATCCAGTGATGGTATGATGCTTTTTCAATTGTAAAAGGAGGGTTATTTTCTAGTTTTATACTTCCACATTGTGTAAAGCTAATTAAGATGGCAATTATTGATAAAAATTTCATTGTCTTCAACTTTTTATATTTAATGAATAATATTCTTATGTTATGGCAATATATACAAAAAGTGTAAACTTGTTTGTTCTCTTGTAATTAAGTTTATAAAACAAAAAAAGCGAACCAATTGGTTCGCTTTTTTTCTATAAAAATTCTTCTTAATTATTCAAAGCTTCAGCTCCTCCAACAATCTCTAAGATTTCATTGGTAATTGCCGCTTGTCGTGCTTTGTTATAGGTTAACAATAGTTCGTCTCTTAATTCTGTTGCGTTGTCTGTTGCTTTATGCATAGCAGTCATACGCGCACCGTGTTCAGAAGCAAAACTATCTCTTATTGCTTTATATAATTGAGTTTTTAATGATTTGGGTATTAAAGCCTCAATAATTTCAATTTTAGAAGGTTCAAAAATATAATCAGAATTTACTGCTTCAGTATTACCTCCTTCAATAGGTTTGATAGGTAAAAATTGCTCTACTTGGGTAATTTGTGTAGCAGCGTTTTTAAATTGATTGTATATAATTTCAATTTTATCATAGGTCCCTGCAGTATAAAAACTCATTAACTTTTCTGCTATAACTGCAACGTTATCAAAAGTTAAATCATCGTAAATATCATTTTTGGAATCGATAATATTGAATTGTTTAGATAATACATCACCACCTTTTTTACCGATAGTTAATAAATCTACTTCAATCATTGCCGTATTTATCATTTACAGTTTTATGAACTTGTTTGGTGATTGATGAATTAAAACCTCCACACAAACCTCTGTTTGAAGTTATCACGACTAATAAAACCTTAGAAACTTCTCTTTGAGTTGAATACGCTCCACCGGTGTCACTATCTAAAGTTGCACTTAAATTCTGCAATAATTCAGTTAGTTTAGATGAATATGGTCTCATTGCCGTAATTGCATCTTGTGCCTTTTTCAACTTTGCAGCAGATACCATTTTCATGGCAGATGTGATCTGCATAGTTGATTTAATAGAGGTAATTCTATTACGTATTTCTTTTAAGTTTGCCATTCTATTGGAATTTTGAAATTCCCGCGTTAGCGGGAATGACAACTATGTTTTATGCGAAATGAGTAGAAATTTCTTTAGCTGCTGCTTCTAATACAGCAATTGCTTCTGGTGCTAATTTACCAGATTTCAATATATCTAAAGTATCTCTATGTTTTGCGTTTAAGTAATCGATATAATCTTTTTCGAATTTCTTTACTTGGTCTACTGGAACATCTTTTAATAGGTTCTTTGAACCTGCATAGATAATCGCAACTTGATCTTCTACTGAAAATGGATCATTTTGAGCTTGCTTTAAAATTTCAACATTACGTTGTCCTTTAGAAATTACACTCATTGTAGCTGCATCTAAATCAGAACCAAACTTTGCAAATGCTTCTAATTCACGATATTGAGCTTGATCTAATTTTAAAGTACCAGATACTTTTTTCATGGCTTTAATCTGTGCGTTACCACCAACACGAGATACAGAAATACCTACGTTAATTGCTGGACGAACACCAGAGTTAAATAAATCTCCATCTAAGAAAATTTGTCCATCTGTAATCGAAATTACGTTTGTTGGGATATATGCTGAAACATCTCCTGCTTGAGTTTCAATGATAGGTAATGCAGTTAAAGAACCTCCACCTTTTACAATTCCTTTTATAGAATCAGGTAAATCGTTCATTTCACTTGCAATTTTATCATCATTGATTAATTTAGCAGCACGTTCTAATAATCTTGAGTGTAAGTAAAATACATCACCAGGATAAGCCTCACGTCCTGGAGGTCTTCTTAATAATAAAGAAATCTCACGGTAGGCAACTGCTTGTTTTGATAAATCATCAAAAACAATTAAAGCTGGTCTACCAGTATCTCTGAAGAATTCTCCAATTGCAGCTCCAGCAAACGGTGCATAAACTTGCATTGCTGCAGGATCTGATGCATTTGCAGCTACAATGGTAGTATAAGCCATTGCGCCCTTATCTTCTAACATATTTGCAATAGCTGCAACAGTAGATGCTTTTTGACCAATAGCAACGTATATACAATATACTGGCTCACCAGCATCGTAAAATTCTTTTTGGTTTAAAATGGTATCGATAGCAACTGTAGATTTACCAGTTTGTCTGTCTCCAATGATTAACTCACGTTGACCTCTACCAACAGGGATCATTGCATCGATAGCTTTAATACCAGTTTGTAACGGCTCAGTTACTGGTTCTCTATAAATAACTCCAGGAGCTCTGCGCTCTAAAGGCATTTCATAAGTATTACCAGAAATTGGTCCCTTACCATCAATTGGGTTACCTAAAGTATCTACAACACGTCCAACAATGCCTTCTCCTGCTTTTAAAGAGGCGATACGTTCTGTACGTTTCACATTAGAACCTTCTCTGATTGAAGTTGATGCTCCTAATAATACAACACCTACATTGTCTTCTTCTAAGTTTAATACGATACCTTCTAATCCGTTATCGAATTCTACTAGTTCACCATATTGAACATTAGAAAGACCGTAAACACGAGCAATTCCGTCTCCTACTTGTAAGACAGTACCGACTTCGTTTAAAGTTGCCTTTGCTTCAAAGTTTGTTAACTGTTGCTTTAAAATTGCTGATACTTCAGCTGGTTTAATACTTGCCATCTTTTATAATTTGATGTATTATTAAATTTTAGGAATGTAATGACTGTTGTCAAATTCCTTTTTCAATTCGTTTAAATAATTAGAGATACTTGCATCATATTGCATGTCTCCTACGCGTAAAATAAATCCTCCTAAAATGGCAGGATTGATTTCATTTTCTAAGTTTGCTTTATCGCCCGTTAAAGCAACGATTTTAGCTAAAACTTTATCTTCAATATCTTTTGTTAAAGGTACAGCTGTGGTAACCTTAGCAACTTGCATCTGCTTATCGAAATCATGAATGATTACATATTGCTTTGCAATAGAATTAAGCATTGAAATTCTTTTGTTATCTTGTAATAAATGAAACAACCCAAGAGTAATATTGTTTACTTTACCTTTAAATAATGCGTTTAAAACATTTATTTTATCAGAAGATTTAACAATAGGGCTTGCTAACATCACTTCAAATTCAGGGTTTTCTGAAATTGTAGTAGAAATAAATAACATGTCGTCATTTACTTTTGTTTCTTCTTTAGAATCTTTAGCAAGATTTAAGATTGCTTTTGCATAACGTATTGCTGCTCTTGCGTTTTTCATGCTTAGATTAGTTTAAAGTAACATCTTTTAAGATTCCTTCAACTAATTCTAGTTGATCTGCCTTATTAGATAATTCTTTTTTAATTACTGATTCTGCAATACCTATTGATAATTCTGCAACACTCTTTTTAATTTCAGCTAATGCAGCTTGTTTTTCTTGTTGAATAGAAGCTTGTGCACTTTCGATTAATTTTGAAGTAACCTCTTTTGCATCTTCTTTCGCCTCTGCAATCATATTATCTCTAATTTCTCTTGCATCTTTCATTATTGCATCTCTTTCTGCTCTTGCTTCTTTTACTAATGCGGCATTATCTGCTTGTAAATTTTGCATTTCTTTACGTGCATTTTCTGCAGACGCTAAGGCACTTTCAATTCCTGTTTCTCTTTCTTCTAGAGAGTTTAAAATTGGTTTCCATGCAAATTTTTTCATCAAAAATAATAAAATTATTAAGATGACAAGTTGCATAACGAACAACCCTGGTGAAAAATCGTTTAATAAAGTTTCCATTCTATAAACTATTTATTTTGTTTTTGTTTAATTTAAAAACACTTTCTGTAACCAACCGTTACAGAAAAGTGTTTTTGGTTTTTTAGGATTATTTTCCTAAGATTAATGCACCAAATGCTAAACCTTCTAATAAAGCTCCAATGATGATCATTGCAGTTTGAATTTTACCAGCTGCTTCAGGTTGACGAGCAATTCCTTCCATTGCTTTTCCACCGATTTGACCTAATCCAATTCCTCCTCCGATTACGATTAATCCTGCTCCAATTAAATTGTACATACTACTTGATTTTTAAATATATTAATTAAACAAACTCTAATTCTCTGTTGTTACTTGATTGTTTATCAAGATTTTTAATGATGTTCATGTTCTTCTACAGCCATCCCAATAAAAAGTGATGCTAACATGGTAAATATAAACGCTTGTAAAAAAGCTACTAATATTTCAATAACCATTATAAACAATGCCAACAATAAAGACATTCCTGTAGATGCTACAGGTCCGTATGCTTCTTTCATTGTTACCATTAATGCGATTAAACTCATGACTACAAAGTGACCTGCAGTAATATTTGCAAATAAACGTATTAATAATGAAAATGGTTTAATCACTATAAAACCAATTAATTCTATTACAGCTAAAATTGGTTTTAATATTACTGGTACACCAGGCATCCATAATGTGTGCGCCCAAAAGTCTTTTGTTCCGCTCGTTACATATATCACCATTGTTATAATAGCTAAACAACTAGTTACTGCTATTTGTCCTGTTACGTTAAAACCTAATGGCGTTAAACCTAATAAGTTTAAAATCCAAATAAAGAAAAATACTGTTAGCAAAAAGCCCATGAACTTTTTGTATTTTTTCTCTCCAATATTTGGTCTTGCTATTTCGTCTCTAACATATATAACTAAAGGTTCTAGAGCACGCCCTAATCCTTTTGGTATTTTTCTAGTTTTGTATTGTTTTGCCAATCTAGAAAACCCTAAAAACATTAAAAGACCTGCAAATAAAATACCAACTACACTTTTGGTAATAGAAAAATCTAAAACTGTATGAGCATTAGTTGCGTGATGTGCGTCATCAAAGGAAACTGCTGAAGCGTCTTTATCTAACTCATAAATCTTGCTATGTATTTTTGCGAATTTTAATCCTTTTTTCTCTACGATTACATGCCCATCGTCATTGTGATGAAATTCTGATGACATAAATGAAACCAACCCTTCACTTGTCCAAATAATTACTGGCAAAGGAAAACCTAAATGTTCTCTTTTACCTTCTTCAGAAGAATACGAGAAAAATGTAAAGTCGTGAGAGTCTTTAAGGTGATGCTTAATGTAAGCTGTTACCTCTTCTTGAGTATTCACTTGACCACCATCACTTTGGTTGTCGTGCTTTTTATCAGTTTCTGAGGCAAAACCTACTGAAGTAAATAACGTTAGTACTGCTATAAAAAGAAACTTGATTGTTTTTTGTGCAATCTTCATTGTAAAAATCCGCTTTCTAAATTCGGCGCAAAGATATGTAATAATTCAAAACCACAAACCTTTTTTAGAGCTATTTTTTATTATTGGTTTTTCTTCAAAATTTTTGCCACGATAATTGCTTCTATGAATAAAAAAATAATCATTGGAATTAATAATGATATTCTTGTTATAAATGGCAAAGTTTCCCCAGTAATTATTGATTTATAGAAGGTTGCAATAAAGATAATTAGTTTTAATAAGATAGTGCCAAGGTAAATATAACCCAATTGATCAAAAATTTTTTCAACTCTAGAAATTGCTACAAAATTTGTGCAGATAATCAATGAAAATCCGAGGTGAAAGAGGTAAACTTTTTTTAGTGAAAAAGGTAAAATTATTTGACGTTCCTCAAGTAAGTATTCGTGAAGAGAAAAGCTTATAATAAATATGCAAAAGAAAATAGCAGCGTATGCAATAATACTTCTAATCATTAATTTTGTTAGCTTGTTTAATTAATGAATACATTGCAAAAAAAATGGCTATTAAAGTTATGGTGTTTGTTAAAAAATAGGTTTCAAATTTTACATCTAACCATTCACCTAGTAAGAATCCTAAATAAATAGTTAGCCCCATTTGCAAACCTGCACCTGAAAGTTTTATTGCCGTATTAAGCGGTTTTTTCTGATTGTCTTTTTTGGTCATCAACAGAATTTAATTCTTTCACACTTCCTTTCATAGCACATGTAGCATTAAAAGAAGCTCCTGGTTCTACAGAAAGTTTTCCGACAACAACATTACCAGAAATATCTGCTGTGGCTTTTATAGTCAATGTACTCGATACCAGAAGTTCTCCAGAAAATTTACCTTCTATATCTGCATTAGTAGCTTCTACTTTTCCTTTAATAAAACCGTTAGTTCCAATAATTACTCTACCATCAGTCGTTAGAGTTCCCTCTAAACTACCATCAATTCTAAAATCTCCATCAGATTTGATATCTCCAACAATTGATGTGTTTTTAGCAATAACATTTCTTTCCATGATTTTATTTTTTTGAGGTTTTTTGTCTTTACTACTAAACATAATTATTTACTTAATTGTTCTATTATTTTTTTTGCTTGTTTACCTTCTGCTGTATTACCATACTTAATAACAATAGCTTCTAATGCAAATTTATAGGTTTTTTTATCAGTATACTTTCCTATGGCATAAGCTCGCAGAAGTTCGAATTTAGCAATTAATTTTGAATTTTCTATTGAGGGCAGAATGTCTACGACTTTTGCAACCGTTTCTTGATATTTGTTATCCTTGTATAAATAGTAAATTTCTTTGTACACATTTTCTATCTCATCAACCGAAATTTCTTCTTCAATTTTTTTATTTGGATTTCTAATTGTCTTTGCAAAAATGGTATTTGTGTACTTTGTAAGAATTATGTTTTGGTGTTTGTCAGATTTTTTTTGATCACCAACATCTTTGTAAACCTGGTATAAGTGCCAATTTATAGGTAAGATTAATTCTTTTTTAGGATCTAAAGAAGCTACTCTTTCTAGTCTTTCAATAGCTAATTTGGTATTTTTAAATTGTTCTTTATAGATAAGTCCTAATTCATATAAAGCTTGATTTCTATTTAAAATTAAAGTGTCAATTTTATTTTTATCTGTGGGAATCGTTTTTAGGTAACTTGCCAAATCGTAACGCAAACTTATTTGGTTTATTTTTAAGGTGTCTTTCTTTTTGCTATTAATTGAAATTTTAGAAGACCATCTCCAATCATCTTCTAATTGTCTATTCCCCCAAATTTTTTTAAATTCATTTTTCCCAAAACCTAATGATTGCGAGTTATAGAAATACCATTTTCCTTTTTTATTAGATTTTAAAGAATTACCAGCAAAAGATGCTCCAAAAGCTTGTTGATTTAGTTTTAACTGAGCAATCTCCTCATCTTTCTTCTTTAAATTATCTATATATTTTTGAAAATAAGTTTCTTGTTCTTCTTTAGAAAGTGAAGCTATTCTTAGAATACTGTCTGTTCGAGTTACAGTTTCTTCAAAGTTTATTAGAGAAGCTAGGTTTCGGTGCTTTCGTTTAATACGTCTTATTCTTAAATTTAAAGTATCTGCAGCAATGTTTATAATACTGTCATAATAAGAACTGGCTAATTGATATTTAGAATTCTTAAAATTGATGTTTCCTAATTTTTCGAATGTAAAAGTTTTCTGTTTAATATTATCAGAATCAGTTCTTAATGATTTGTTGTAATAAGCAGTTGCTAAACCGGTACTATCATTTTTTTCATGCAAAAGACCAATTTGATAATAAAGCTCGTCTAAGTATTTTCTGTTATCTCTATCTTTAACTAATTTTTGCATTTTATTTAAAATAACAACAGAAGTAGAATCGCTCGTTGTATTTTTTGCCAACTCTATGTTAGCGTGCATTTTATATTTCTCAGGTGCTTTTCTAAAATTGATTATTTTTTTAAAAATAACTGAAGCAGAATCTTTCTTGTTTTCTGAACTATAAATCTGACCTAAGACAAACAAGTTTCTTGCTCCTTGGTCTTTATTAGTTAAAGTTTCTGTGGCTTTGATAAGAAATTTTTTCGCTTTTTGTATACTATCCATTTTAACGTAAGCCATCGCAAGTGCAGTATAACCTTGCTCTTTAATGTCTTCTGGCAACTCTGGTTCTAGCGTGTCTTTTACTTTTAGAAGTAAATTTAGAGTTTCAATAGCAAATTCTTCATTATCCAATCTAATGTTCGTTTTTGCTCTCCAAATTTTAGTTTCATTAATTAAATTGGCAAAAGGATAATTAGATATTACGTAGTTAAAAGATTCTATGGCAGGTATAAAACGTTGATCGTAATAACGCGCTTTTCCTAACAAAAGGTAAGCATCATCTATTTGACTATTTCGTTCTTCACCTGCAATATTCATTCCGTGCTTCTGAATCGCTTTTACCGCTTTTTCTTCTGCAATACCAAAAGGTGTAGACGCTTTCTTTTCTTCATCTTTAGCATCACCAAAGCCAGCACCAATACTATTATTAAATTTTGGAATTTCTATTTTTTCTCTCGCAAATTTAATCGGTTCTATTGGTAATTGTTCAAACCAATCATCTTTGTAGCTTTCATTAATACCGTCAATTCCTTCTTTAAAAGCCTCTTTACCATTAAAAAGTACATTGAATTTTGTATTTAAAGAATGCCAGTTTCTGCTTACAATAGTATCTTTTCTTGTACTACAAGAGGATAAAATTGCAAATACTGAAAGAATTGAAACTATTTTTTTAATGAATTTCACAAAAATAAATATTGATTAAACGATTATTTTCTTTGGCTAAGAAAACAAAAAACTCTTATTTAAAACTACTTTCTTAGTAAAATAGTATAAATAAGAGTGTAAAAATAGCAATAAATAAAGAATAGAAGGCTTATACAGAAAAATAGCTTTCTAATTCTTCTAAAGTTTCTGTAGATGTTGCAATATCTTTTACCACGTTTCCTTTATCTAAAACCACAATTCTCTCGCAAACTTCGGTTACATGTGTTAAATCGTGACTAGAAACTAACACAGTAATTTCTCTATCTTCCGTGAGTTGTTTAATAATCTTCTTTAGCCTAATTTGAGTTGTGGGATCTAAATTTGCAAAAGGTTCATCTAGAATTACAACTTGAGGGTTTCCCATCATTGCAGCTACAATTCCTGCTTTTTTCTGATTTCCTTTACTTAAATCTCTTAAGTATTTTTTCTTTCCAAGAATTTCATCATTAAAAAACTCTTCAAATCGAGTTAGAAATATTTTTATGTCAGCTTTATTCATTCCTCTTAAATCTCCAATAAAATCAAAGTATTCATCGGGAGTTAAGTAACCAATTAAAAAAGATTCATCAATAAAAGAACCTGTAAAAGTTTTCCAATCTTCACTTTTGTTTACCACAATATCGTGGTTAGTAATTGTGCCTGTAGTTGGTCTAATTAAATCTAATAAAATATTAAATAATGTTGTTTTTCCTGCTCCATTATTACCTACTAAACCAAAACTTTGTCCTGTAGGAATTTCTATTACATCAACATTTAAAACTTCCTCTTTCCCGTATTTTTTTGAAACCGTATCTATTGTAATCATTGTGTTTTCTTTTTAGTTGAAATTACGCTTCTTTACCGAAAGCGTTAATCATAGCGTATTTGTCTTTAATGTATTTTTTTTCGATGAAATTCATGGCATAGTTTCTAAATAATAAACTAATAATTCCAAAAGCTGCTACAACTATAAAACCAGAGTTGTAACCCACAAATTTGTCAAAAACCCAAAACAATAACATTGGTAATAACATTAAAGGGAGAATTATCAAAAACTGTGTTGCACTTGTTCCTTGGGTATTACCAAAACCACCTTTTGTTAAGTCAATTCTTTTTCTGTTAAAAGAACCAGCGTACAATAAAAAGAGTGAATTAAAACCAATATTAAAAATTGCTCCTGCAGTAATCATTAAAAATATTTTTGTTCCAAAATATAAATACGGGAAACTTAAAAAGTATAACACAGTTGTCATTGTAACCATTAAAACCCATTTAGATTCTAAAAATTTACGATATCTAAAATTCTGTGCCATTAACATTTTATAATGTGCACTATCCCAGGCAGGTATGAATTGTCCATAATTTAATGTAAAACCACCAGTAATAAATAATGATGCAAACATTAACATTGCTGGCATTTTTTGATATGTTTCTTGAGTGTAAAAAATTAACCCATAAAAAAGAAATAAAAACGACATTAGAAAAACACTCTTCGTTCTTTTGTTTCTCCAAATTAAACGAATGTCATTTTTTATAAAAGGTGCTACATCACCTAGTTTATTTGCCCAAGATAAATCTACAGTTTTTGCTTCTTCTACCTTCGTTGCAACTGCGCCATCTAAATATACTTGATTACGTAATTGTTTGTAATTGAGTTGATATAAAATTGTTAAAATGATGATTCCTATGAGAGAATAAAGAGGGTTTTGATAAATAAAATCGAAAATCGATCCGCCAAAACCTACAACATTTGAAATCCCAAAATTTTGAAGACCTATTAAACCAACGATAAGCGTACCAATAATAATTAATGCTTTATTGTTTTTGTTGATTAAAAAATTTAAAAAATTTGATGATTGAATTATTAAAATCATAGTTGCTAACCAACCTAAAACTCCAGCAGTGTCGTAACCTTCTTTTATTAAAACTACAGCAAAAGGAATGTAAAAAAATAAACCTAAAATATTAAAGAATGACGAAGCAGATTTCGCTAAAACATAATGCACCAACTTGTTTTTTTGAATTGGTAAAATTAGCAATGGTTTAATATTTATTATGGGTAGTTTCTGCATTAAATAACGTAAAACTAAATCGCCAAGAATTACAAAAATCAAGTATGAATTCACGAGTTGTAAAGGATCAGATTCAGGAAATTGTTTCTTTAAAATAAAGTAACCACCAATTCCTATTGCTAAAAAAGTAACTAAAAAATACAGCACAAAAAACCCCATTATTATTTTAAGTGCGAGTCCTTTTTGCCAATGAGAAGAACGAAAATATTGTTTCCATTCTAATTTTAGAAAATGTAAAATCATGTTTTAATAATTAGTTTGATTGATAATAAGTAGCTCAAAAATCAAATTTGTTACAGATTTTTTGATAATTTATATTCTGGATAGGTTTCTTCTAATAATTCTTCTGCTTTTTGTGGGATCATACAACCAGAATTATAGATCCTAAAATTAGCACAACAGAAATTAACTAGTGCAGAGAGAATTCAGAGCTAACCAGGATTTCCTAGCTAATAAAGGAAGTCTTGAGCATTGTTTTGTACAGAAAATTTGAAAACATAGAAAAATTACTAAAACAGAATTTCCAATTGCCGTTGATGTCTCGAATCATATATTCTAGAAGACATCCATTTTTTACCGGTACTTTGAACTGTTTGCGAGATTTCTTTTGTGTTTATTATTAAGACTATTGCTTCTGAAATTATAAATCGAAGTAACTATAAATTGAAACATACTGTATAATAGGCATTTGAAAAAGTAATTCTTGTAAAGAAAGAAAAGACAATAACGATATACAAGTTGTGAGAATAATTTTAGGCAAACGAAACCATTCTTTAGCGAAACGCTTAAAATAGTCTTGAAATAGCTTTTATTCATTGCATTTTGTCTACTTTCCACAACATCCATAAAGCCAAATATTCCAAATTTTTTAAATGATATGTCTCTGGCTTGTTCAAAAGATAAATTTGGTTTTTCAATCCAAATATTTTCTATGTCGTTAGCCAAATGATCTACCAATTCTGTTTGTACATCATAAAAATAGACATAATGTTGTCTTGTAAATGTGTAGAGTTCTTTTATATGTGTTTCTGTGAGTTTCATAGTTTTTTTATGACAATTTGATATTTTTTGATAGCTTCTTTGTGTTTTTTATAGAAATGATGACAGATGTATGTTACTGCAAAACCGCCAAAAAGAAAACCAGTAAAAACGCATTTAAGTTTCCTTTATCATTAAAATGATTTCCTATAAACAAAGAGAATCACTAGAAATATCATTCCTAAATACTGAGTTCTTAAAATAAAACGATAGGTTGTTTTTACTTTCGATTTTATAACCTTAACATGATAAAAATTAAGTAAATTAAGAAATACAGCTGTAATTAAATTCAAGAGATCCATTTAACAAATAGATTGTCTTTTTGGGGAAAATAATTGAAGTGTTCTTAAGAAATAGTATTGGTAAAAAATATGCTGATAAATATATAAAGTAAAAAGGTCTAAATATTTTTATTGCTTTTTTTACCACAATCTTAGATTCATAATATTGAAGTCCAAAATAGAAACTTGATGTATCTTTAAAATGTTTATCCCATTTTAAAACAGTTATTTTAAAAGCATTCTCAAAAGTATAATTGTTCACCAAAAAGCTTTCAATATCAGAAACCATATGGTCTAAAACCTCAACTTTTAAATCTATAAAATCAAAGTTTTTTTTATCAAGGTATCTTTCTACTTGCTGTATTTGTTCTTTTGTTAATTCCATAGCTTATAAATTATTACTCCAAACTAAATTTAGGGTTTACTAAATGTTGCATCGTTTTTAAAAACTCTTGCATTTCTGCTAATTTATTGGCAGTTTCTTTAGAACCGCTTTCTGTTAATTTGTAATATTTTCTGAGTCTGTTGCCAACTTTTGCAACTTCCACGTCTAATAAACCATCGGCTTCTAATTTGTGCAATGCAGGGTATAAAGCACCTTCAGTAATTTTTAATTCGCCTTTTGTCAATTCTTTTACTTTTTGAGTAATCTCATAACCATACATTTTATCGTTACTTTCTAATAACTTTAAAATGATGGTTTGTAAAGAACCTTTATATAATTTCTGATTTCCCATGTTGTAAATGTATACATAATTTTCTAATGCATCACAAACTTATGTATATGTTTTGTACACAAAAAAAAATCCTAAGTTTAAAACTCAGGATTTAATTTTTTATCTAAAGTAAAACTTTTTATTTCTCTACTTTTAAAACATCAGTAATAATACGTTCTATTTCTGCTTTTGGTAAAGCACCATTTGCCATTTGTGGTTGCCCTTCTGCAGGACAAAATAACATTGATGGAATACTTCTAATTGCAAATGCAGCTGCTAATTCTTGTTCTGCTTCTGTATCTATTTTATAAATATCAATTTTACCCTCATATTCTTCAGACAACTGCTCTAAAACAGGGGCTAATGCTTTGCAAGGTCCACACCAATCTGCATAAAAATCTATTAAAACCGGTCTTTTTCCTTCAAATTTCCATTCTTTGTTTTCTTCAAAATTAAAGACTTTTTCTAAAAAGGTTGCTTTGGTTAAATTTTCTGTCATAACTTAAAATATTCTTTCCGACAATGCCGAAATTTTATTAATCTTTGTTTTCCAAAATAAAAACGAAACTTGTTTCTAATTCTTGAGCAAAAGTAGTCGTTTATTCTTTTTATAAATTACATAATCGAAAGAAAAATAAATATAAAATGTTAAAAGTTATTAAAAATTTTTAGAGAATAATGTGTAGGGCTTTTTTTGTATTAACTTTGAGAAGACTTACCAAACTTTAAAAATTATGAAGAATAAATTAATCATTCCTATTTTGTGTGCAAGTGCAATTTTTGTTTCTTGTAAAGAAGAAATTAATCAAAGAAATATAGATTTGAAATATCCAATAACTACTAAAAAACCAGTAATTGATACAATATTTAAAACGGCAGTTGTAGACAATTACAGATGGTTAGAAGATGATAGAAGTAAAGAAACAGAGGCTTGGGTAAAGGCAGAAAATGAAGTTACTTTTAATTATTTAAGTAAGATTCCTTACAGAGAGCAATTAAAAGCGCGTTTATCAAAATTATGGAATTATGAAAAAGTAGGAACTCCTTTTATTGAAGGAGATTATACGTATTTCTATAAAAATGATGGTTTGCAAAACCAATATGTGGTTTACAGGAAAAAAGATGGTAAAGAAGAAGTTTTCTTAGATCCAAATACGTTTTCTGAGGACGGAACAACTTCCTTAGGATCTTTAAGTTTTTCGAAAGACGGAAAAACAGCTGCGTATGCAATTTCGGAAGGAGGTTCTGATTGGAGAAAGGTCATTATAATGGATGCCGAAACAAAAACAATTAAAGGCGATACTTTGGTTGATGTAAAGTTCTCAGGAATTTCTTGGTACAAAAACGAAGGTTTTTATTATTCGAGTTATGATAAGCCCAAAGGAAGTGAGTTGTCTGCAAAAACAGATCAGCATAAATTATATTACCATAAACTAGGAACTTCACAAAAAGATGATGTTGTTATTTTTGGTGAAAAAGAATCAGAAAAGCACAGATATGTTAGTGGTTATTTAACAGAAGATAGCAGATATTTAATGATTTCTGCAGCAACATCAACATCAGGAAATAAATTATTTATCAAAGATTTATCAGAAGAAAATTCAAAATTAAAAACCGTTGTTAATAATTTTGATAGCGATACATATGTTGCAGAAAACAGAGGCAGCAAATTATACTTGGTAACTAATTTAAATGCACCAAATAAAAAAGTGGTTACTGCTGATGCAAAAAATCCCACTCCAGAAAATTGGAAAGAACTTATTTCTGAAACCGAAAACGTTTTGAGTTTAAATTCTGGTGCAGGATATTTCTTCGCAGAATATATGGTAGATGCTGTTTCTAAAGTATTACAATACGATTTTGATGGAAAATTAATTAGAGAAGTAAAGTTACCTGGAGTAGGTTCTTCTGGAGGTTTTGGAGGGAAAACAGAAGCGAAAGAATTGTATTTTTCTTTTACAAATTATAGCACACCAAATTCATCTTATAAATTCAATCCAAAAGACGGAACGTATGCAGCTTATTGGAAACCTGCTGTAGATTTTAATTCTGAAGCGTATACAAGTAAACAAGTTTTTTATACATCAAAAGACGGAACAAAAGTTCCTATGATTATTACACACAAAAAAGGCGTTAAATTAAATGGTAAAAACCCAACGATTTTATATGGTTATGGAGGATTTAATATCAGTTTAACACCTTCTTTTAGTATTGCAAACGCAGTTTGGATGGAACAAGGTGGTGTGTATGCAGTTCCTAATTTACGTGGTGGTGGAGAATATGGTAAAAAATGGCACGATGCAGGAACTCAACTAAAAAAACAAAATGTGTTTGATGATTTTATTGCGGCTGCAGAATATTTAATTTCAGAAAAATACACATCTTCAGATTATTTAGCAATTCGTGGAGGTTCTAACGGAGGTTTATTAGTTGGAGCAACAATGACACAAAGACCCGATTTAATGAAAGTTGCTTTGCCAGCAGTTGGGGTTTTAGACATGTTACGTTACCATACCTTTACCGCAGGAGCAGGTTGGGCGTATGATTATGGAACTGCAAATGACAGCAAAGAAATGTTTGATTATTTAAAAGGATATTCACCTGTACATAATGTGAAAAAAGGTGTAAAGTACCCTGCAACTATGGTAACTACTGGAGATCATGATGATAGAGTTGTACCTGCACATAGTTTTAAATTTGCTGCAGAATTACAAGAAAAGCAGTCTGGAAAGAATCCTACTTTAATTAGAATAGAAACCAATGCGGGTCATGGAGCAGGAACTCCTGTTGCAAAAACAATTGAGCAATATTCAGATATTTTTGGATTTACTTTGTTCAATATGGGATTTGATGAATTGCCAAATCCGCCAAAATCGAAAATTAAATTATAGTTTTCACTAAAATTAAATTAATGAAAAGATAGCTGTTATTAATGGCTATCTTTTTCTTTTTTAGAAAGATATTTGTTCAAATAATCTGCATCGTTTTTAACACCACCCAAAGTGGCAGAACCTCTGGTGTAAAGCCACGGAAGTCCTAAAAAGTAAAGACCTTCAATATTACTTATACCTCTAAAGTTTTTAGGGTAATGATTTTTGTCTAGCTCAATGCCATCAATCCAATTAAAATTTGGTTTAAAACCAGTTGCCCAAATAATATTTTTAATATCGGTTATTTTTTGTTTTTCAAAGGTGATGGTTTTTTCATTAGCATTAAGTGTTCTTCCAACACAAGTAATATTTTTCTTTTTAAATAAAGTTTTTACATCGGTTCCAATTACAGGTTGCCCGCTTTCACTTAACTTTTTGCCAATCCAAGAATATTTATTTGCCTTTAAAAAACCAACTTTCTGAAACCACCACCACAAGGTTTTACCTAAAATTTCCTGCGGGATAGACATAATATTTGTGTTTCCAGAAAAATAAACAGTTCTATTTGTCTTAGAAACCTCATTTAAAATTTGAACGCCAGAATCTCCTGCGCCAACAACTAATGTTGCTCCTTCTTTTAGTTGATTAGGACTTTTATAATGTTCGCTATGAATTTGTAAAATCTCTTTCGATATTTTTGTGTGGCAACTTGGTGTATAGGGTTTGTGAAAAGGCCCAGTAGCTATAATGACATTTTTTGCTTCAAACTTTTTTGATTCACTTTCTAAGATAAAACGACCATTTTCTTTTCTTAATGAAGTTATTTTGTGATTAAATTCAATATGGATATTAAATTTAAAAACATAGGCTTTTAAATAATCTGCAACTTCATATTTGTTAGCGTAATGTCCTTTTTTGAAAGGAAATTTCATTCCGGGTAAACTATTGAATTCCGATGGTGTAAATAATTTTAAAGAATCCCATCTTTTTAACCAAGGAGCACCCGTTTCAGAATTAGCATCAATGATCAGGTAATTAGCATTTTTCTTATTTAGATGATAAGCAATTGCTAAACCAGATTGACCAGCTCCAATGATTATATAATCCTTCATGTATCGTTTTGTGATTGCAAAATTAATCAATTTAAAAGGTTGTATTTGGGATATGTACTAAATAAATTTTTTTGAAATCAGCTTTAACAACTCAGTTTTTATAAATTTATATATATTTGATATCGAATCTGATTAATTTTTAATCAATCAAAATTGTAACAATTTCCTATTTTTTCTACTAATCGAATAATTAAACTCAATTAAAATACAATAATAATGAAGATAATTAAAAAAGTTGTTTTTGTTTCTGCTATTACTTTTTTAGGTGTAGTCGCATGTAAAAAAGACAAATCAAAAGAAAAAGTTGCTGGTATTGTTCTAGAAAATATGGATACATCTGTTGCGCCTACAGATGATTTTTTTAGACATGTAAACGGTACTTGGTTAGACAAAACAGAAATTCCAGATGATCAAACTTCTTGGGGTGGTTTTAATCAGCTTCGTAAAACGACAGATGCCGATGTTTTAACTATTTTAAACAAAGCTATCGAAGAAAGAAATTTCCCAAAAGTAAAAGATGCTAATGGAAATGAAATAGATTCAGACCAAGAAAAAGCTGTGAACTATTATCAAACAATAATGGATACTGTTGCTAGAAATACAAAAGGAAAAGCACCAGTTATGCCATATTTAGCAAAAATAGAAGAGATTAAAACAAAAAAAGATGTTGAAACTTATTTAACAAATATGGCGCCTTATGGAGGTGGTGGCTTTTATGGTTTTGGCGTGTATAACGACTTAAAAAATAGTAGTCAATATGCAGGTTATATGAGTGGAGGAAGCTTAGGTTTATCCAGAGATTATTACGTAGATGCTAAGGTAAAAGACAAATTAGTAAAGTATCAAGAATTCATTGCAAAAATGCTGCAAGAGTTTGGTGATAACGAAGCTACAGCTAAAAAGAATGCAGCCACAATTGTTGCCTTTGAAACTAGTTTAGCAGAACCAATGATGACCAAAGAAGAAAGTAGAGATATTCGTAAACTTTATAACCCTTTAACAGTTGCAGAATTACAAAAATTAGCGCCCGCAATAGATTGGCAAGGACATATAGATGGCATTGGTGTTGCAGATCTTGATAAAGTTATTGTAACAGATCTTGGTTACTTTAAAGCATTTAGCGAAATATTTTCTAAAGGATCTTTAGCAGATATCAAACTTTTATTACGTTGGAACACAATTAATAGCGCTTTAGGATCTTTATCTACAGATTTGGAAACTGCAAATTGGGAGTTTTATAGCAAAGAAATGCGTGGATCTAAAAAGCAACGACCAAGAGATGAGCGCGCTTTAAGTAGTTTAAACGGAGCAGTTGGTGAGGCTTTAGGTAAATTATATGTAGACAAAATGTTTCCACCCCAAGCTAAGAAAAAAGCGAAGGAAATGATTGACAATGTAATGTTAGGTTTCGAAAAAAGAATTGCTGGGTTAGAGTGGATGAGCGATGTTACTAAGGATAAAGCTTTAGAAAAATTACATAAATTAACCGTTAAAATAGCGTATCCAGATAAATGGAAAGATTACTCAAAATTAGAAGTAAAAGGTTTAAAAGAAGGTGGTTCTTACTTTGAAAATGCAATCAATGTAACTAAATGGAATTACAATAAAAACATGGCAAAATTAGGTAAAGCTGTAGATAGAACAGAATGGGGAATGTCTCCTCAAACAGTAAATGCTTACTTTAACCCGGTAAATAATGAAATCGTTTTTCCAGCAGCAATATTACAACCCCCATTTTACGATTATAAAGCAGATGAAGCTGTTAATTATGGAGGTATAGGAGCTGTTATTGGTCACGAAATATCTCATAGTTTCGATGATTCGGGATCTCGTTTTGATGGTGATGGAAACTTAAAAAACTGGTGGACGGAAGAGGATGCTATTAAGTTTAAAGAAATTGGTAGTAAATTGATAAAACAATACAGCGATATTATTGCAATCGATAGTATGCACTTAAATGGAGAATATACTTTAGGTGAAAATATTGGAGATTTAGGCGGTGTGCAAGCGGCTTATGAAGGTTTACAAATCTTCTTGGCAAAGAATGGTAGACCAGCAGATATTGATGGTTATACAGCAGAACAGCGATTTTTCTTTTCTTGGGGAACAATTTGGAGAACAAAAATGCGCGACGAGGCTTTAAAAAATAAAATAATGACAGATACACATGCTCCTGGAATGTACAGAGCATATATGCCGTTAAAAAATGTCGATGCCTTTTACAAAGCTTTCAATGTTAAAGAAGATGATAAAATGTATTTAAAACCAGAAGATAGAGTTAGAATTTGGTAAGCTCACAATCTTTTTTGGTATAATTTCCTTTATAAAAATTATACTTTAAAATTTAAAACCGATGCAAAAGTGTCGGTTTTTTTATGGCGTTACCTCAAGGTCGCGCTTTTCACTATATCTTTTTTTCATTCTTCAAAAAAGGGTGCCGTTTCAATCGCTAACGCAGTATACTTAACAATTTTTAGTAATAACAAATCAAATAGAAAAGCTATTTTTGTAATATGCTAAGAGTGAATAATATTTCTTTTAATTATACCATAACCAAACCTGTTTTAAAAGAGTTTAATTTTTCTGTAAAAAAAGGAGAGCATTTGTGTGTTATGGGAGAAAGTGGATGCGGGAAATCTACTCTTTTAAAAGCAATTTACGGTTTAATAGACCTAAACATGGGTGAAATTTTTTGGAAAGATGAACAGGTCTTTGGCCCCAAAAAACATTTAGTTCCAGGTTTTGAAAACTTTAAATACGTAGCACAAGATTTCGACTTGATGCCTTATATTTCTGTTTCAGAAAATATTCAAAAATTCCTCTCACGTTTTCATCCTGAAGAAAGTAAAAAGCGAACGGAAGAATTATTAGAAGTTATTCAAATGACAGCCTTTGCTAACACAAAGGTTAAAAACTTAAGCGGAGGTCAAAAGCAACGTGTTGCCATTGCAAGAGCTTTGGCAAAAGAGCCCCAATTATTATTGTTAGATGAACCTTTTGGGCAAATAGATAATTTTAAAAAGAATTCTTTAAGAAGAAATTTGTTCAGTTATCTAAAAGAAAAAAATATTGCCTGTATTGTGGCGACTCATGATAAAGATGACGCACTTTCATTTGCAGACAAACTCATTATTATAAAAGATAATAAGATTATAGAAAATGAGTCTCCAATAGAAATTTATAACAGCCCAAAAGAAAAATATATTGCAGCTCTATTCGATGATGTAAATGAAATTACCATCAACAATAAAACGTTTTTATTATATCCTCATCAAATAAAAGTTGTAAAAAACTCTCAAAAAAAAAGTAAACATTCACAAGTATTAAATTCTTACTTTAAAGGTTCTTATTGGTTAATTGAAGCTAATTTTAATGGACAAATAGTATTTTTTAATCATTCATCAGCAATAAAAAAAAGCGCTGAAATTTATTTAGAAATTAGCGCTAATTTTTAAGATTATTTTATTTCAAACTCACCTTCTGCATCACCAATTTTAACGATATATTTCCCTTTAGGTAGATAATAAACATCATTTTTGGCTTTTTTTAAATCTACCTCTTTCTTTGCTTTTTGGTAGGTTTTCCTCCCATTTATAGAAAAAGAAACATCGTAAATTATTTCATTAAAACCTTTGTCTGCATTTATAGTAAATGAGTTTACTTTTATAATTTTTGCTGAACTTGTTTTAGTATCAGTAAAAATATCCACCTTTACTTTTTTATCAGAATTTGCATAAAAAGGAATATTAATTTCAGGCGTATTTGCTGCTAACCATTTGCTCCAAGAACTTCCCCAAGAACTTCTTTTGGTAATAGGATTAATAGTGAAAACTTCTAGACTATGGTGTTTACGAGTCGCTTTAGTGAATTCTTGTATTGGTCCTATATTAGCTTTGTATAAGCTTCGTCCATGGGTTCCAATAATTAAGTGTTTTGCAGTGGGTTGAATTACCAAATCATGCACAGCAACATTAGGTAAATTCTTATTAAAAGCTTGCCAAGAATCACCATAATCAAAAGAAACATACAAACCATTATCTGTACCTACATACAACACGTTTTCGTTTTCAGAATCTTCTTTAATAACATTTACTGCAGCTGTTGGAATATCATTACTTATGCTTTTCCAAGTTTGTCCATAATCATCAGACATATAAATATAAGAAGCAAAATCGTCAAAACGATAACCGTTTAAAGTTACATACACACGTTCTTTTTTAAATTTTGAAGCAATAACTCTAGAAACCCATAAATTCTGTGGTAAGTTTTTAGAAATACGAGTCCAATTTCCTCCTCCGTTTTTGGTAACGTTTACAAAACCATCATCAGAACCAACATAAATTAATCCGAATTTAAACGGACTTTCAGAAATTGAAGTAAGTGTTCCGTAAGCTACATTTCCTTTTTTTCCACCATTGGTTAAATCATCAGAAATGGTTTCCCAATCATCACCTTTATTTAAAGAACGATGTAATTTATTGCCTCCTAAATATAAAATATCCTGATTGTGTTGAGACAAGTGAATTGGAGTTTGCCAGTTAAATCTGTAAGGGTCTTCGCCCAAAGTATGTTTTGGTTGAATGTATTTGTTATTACCCGTTTCTCTATCAATTCTATAATAATTTCCAAATTGATATCCTGTATAAATAATGTTTGGGTTTCTGTCATCTACTTGTACCTGCATTCCGTCTCCACCCATAATTGATTCATAAGGGTTTTTCCCAGATTGATACCAGTATTTGTCAATTTTCGCATTATTAGAAGCTACCCAAACACCATTATCTTGCATACCTCCATAAACATTATAGTTTTTTTGATTGTCTGCATAAACTGAATAGAATTGCCCAACTGCTGGATCATTTAATTTAGTCCAGTTTTCTCCATCATCATAAGAAATATTTAAGCCACCATCATTTCCATCAATTAAATGTCCCTTTTTTTTAGGGTTTACCCATAATGCTTGATGATCGGCATGCACATTTTCTTTGCTAATAGAAGAAAACGTTTTCCCACCATTTTCAGATTTTAAAATAGGAACTCCCATTACATAAATTCTATTTTCATTTTGTAAATCAACACGAATTTCACCAAAGTAATAACCATAAGAATAGTACAAATCATCTAAATAACCATCATGTGTTTTTTTCCAAGATTTCCCTCCATTTGCAGTTTTAAAAACCTCTGCTCCAATAACTGGAGTATCAAATAATAATGAATTTGCATCTTCTAAATATCGAGCTAAATCAATTGGTTTTACGTTTCCAGAACGCACCATTTGTTTTACGTTTTCTGCCTTGTACTTTTCTTGAAATCCGTTTGTTTTTAAATATGTATTCAATTTTTTATCTGTGAGGTTTAAAAAATTAGTTACAGACATTGTTTTAAAGTCGCTCTTAATCAATGTGTTAGTAGGCTCTTTTCTCTTGTCATCTTTCCTTCTGAATTGGTTGTCATGAAATGCATAAACCGTGTTTTCATTAAAAACGGCTAAACCAATTCTACCAACTCCATTTCCTTGAGGAAAACCGCTTTTATCAGCAATTTTGGTCCAAGAACTTCCTGCATCTAAACTTTTATAAATAGCAGAATTACTGCCATTTCCATTAAAATTCCAAGCTTTACGTTCTCTTTCCCAAGAAGAAGCATACATAATATTAAAGTTTTTTGGTGCGTAAGCAACATCAATAATACCTGTATCTTTATTTATAAATAATGATTTTATCCAAGTTTTTCCGCCATCTATAGTTTTAAAAATTCCTCTTTCTAAATTTGAAGAATATAAATGACCAATAACACCAACTACAACTTCATTTTTATTATTCGGATTGATGAGGATTCTGCTGATGTGATGAGAATCTGGCAAACCAACATTTTGCCAAGTTTGGCCTTTATCGGTAGATTTTAAAATTCCGATTCCCGCATAACTAGAACGAGAAGAGTTTTTTTCACCTGTACCGACCCAAATTGTTCCAGATTTCCAATCTACAGCAATATCACCAATATTCTGGGTTGGAGAATTATCTAAAACTGGTTTAAAGGTTGTTCCGTTATTGTTTGTGTGCCAAAGTCCACCGGAAGCATAACCAACATAAAATTCAGCATTATTATTTGGGTTTACATCAATATCTACAACACGACCACTCATTACTGTTGGTCCGATATTGGTAAACTCAATATTCTTAACTAGAGAAGTGTTTATCATTTGAGATTTCTTCTCTAACGATTTTTGAATTATATCAGAATTTGTTGCTCTTTGTGCAATTAAAGTTACCGAAAAACACATTAATAAATAACTTAAGATAGATTTCATAAAAAGTAAGTTATGGTTTAAAGTGATGAAATTACTACTAGTAAAATCAATATCAAAAGAATTAACAGAAAAAGGATTCTGTGAAATAAAACGCTTCAATTTAAAACAATGTATCTTTGCAGCCAGAAACAACTACATAAAGTTACTTTCATAAATAATTTCTATGACATTTTCAGATTTAGGTTTATCTCCAGCGCTAGTAAAAGCAGTTGAAGAAAAAGGATATACCAAACCATCACCAATACAAGAAAAAGCAATTCCACATATATTAGAGGGTAAAGATATTTTAGCTTCTGCACAAACAGGTACGGGGAAAACAGCAGGCTTTACATTACCCGTTTTGCAACATTTAGCAGAAACTAAACACCCAAAATATAGACCTTTACGTGCATTAGTTTTAACGCCAACAAGAGAATTGGCAGCACAAGTTTACGATAACGTGAGAGAATACAGTAAGTACGTAAACATAAAATCTTGCGTAGTTTTTGGGGGTGTAAATGCAAAACCACAAATTGCAACTTTAAGATCAGGTGTAGATATTTTAGTAGCAACTCCGGGTAGATTGTTAGATTTACACGATAGAAAAGCAGTTTCTTTTAAAAGAATTGATGTATTGATTCTTGATGAAGCTGATAGAATGTTAGATATGGGGTTTGTTAGAGATATTAACAAACTGATTAGTTTTATGCCCGAAAAACGTCAAAACTTGTTGTTTTCAGCAACTTTTTCTAATGATATAAAAAAATTAGCAGCGGGTATTTTAAAAAATCCAGTTTCTGTGGAAACTGCTCCTCAAAACTCTACAGCAAAAAAAGTAACTCACAAGGTTTATAAAGTTGATAAAAATAAAAAAACAGAGTTTACAATTAAGTTGATTAAAGATGGAAATTGGAAACAGGTTTTAGTTTTTACAAGAACAAAACATGGAGCTAATAAACTAACACAAAAGCTAGTGAAAGCAGGAATTTCTTCGGCAGCTATTCATGGTAACAAAAGTCAAGGAGCTAGAACAAAGGCTTTGAGAAATTTTAAAGATGGCTCTATTAAAATTTTAGTTGCTACTGATATTGCAGCACGAGGTTTAGATATTCCTTTATTGCCTTATGTTATTAATTTTGAATTGCCAAATGTACCAGAAGATTATGTGCATAGAATTGGTAGAACAGGGAGGGCAGGAGCAGCGGGAGAAGCTATTTCTTTAGTTTGTAGCGAAGAAACGGAATATCAAAGTGAAATAGAAAAACTACTAAAAGAAAAATTAAAATCTACAATTGTTGAAGGTTTTGAGCCAACAGATACTGCACCACCCAAAAGAGCCGCTTCACAAAGTAAAAAATCTTTTGGGAAGAAAAATAAAGGAGGTAATTCTAATTCATCTGACGGAAATAAATCAAAAAGAAAACCTCATTTTAAAGGAAATAAACCAGCAAGAGCAACTTCGGGAAGAGGAAGAACAGGAGCGCCTAAAAAGAAGCGTTCTTAGATCATTTTTTGTTGATGATTTTATCGCTACATTTGTGTTATTAAACACAGATTCAGATGAAATATCACCAAATAAATTCAGAACTTTTTATCAAAAATCGTCACAATTTTGCTTCAGTAATGAAGCCAAATAGTTTGGCGGTTTTTAATTCTAATGACATTTACCCAGTTAGTGCAGATAGTACATTGCCTTTTGAACAACACAGAGATATCTTTTATTTAAGTGGAGTAGATCAAGAAGAAAGCGTGTTATTATTATTTCCTGATTGTCCAAATGAAAAGCATAGAGAAATCTTATTTGTAAGAGAAACGAATGATCATATCGCTGTTTGGGAAGGCGCAAAATTAACAAAAAAAGCTGCTTTTGAAATATCTGGAATTAAAACAGTTTATTGGTTACAGGATTTAGAAAAAATACTTTTTGAGCTTTCTACTTATTGTGATACTTTTTATATCAATACAAACGAGCACTACAGAGCCAATGTAGAAACAGAAACACGAGAAGATCGTTTTACAAAATGGTTATTAGCAAAATACCCAGCACATTCAGTTGCAAAAAGTAGTCCTATTATGCATCGTTTACGCTCTGTAAAAGACCCAATAGAATTAGACTTAATGCAACAAGCTTGTAATATTACAGAAAAGGGATTTCGTAGAATTTTAGATTTTGTAAAACCTGGTGTTTGGGAATACGAGATTGAGGCAGAATTAATACACGAATTTGTTAGGAATCGTTCTAAAGGGTTTGCTTATTCGCCAATTATAGCCTCAGGAAATAGCGCCAATGTTTTACATTATATGGAAAATAACCAAGAATGTAAAAGTGGTGATTTAATTTTATTAGATATTGCTGCAGAGTACGCAAATTATAAAAGTGATTTAACGAGAACAATACCTGTTTCTGGTAAATTTTCTGACAGACAAAAAGCAGTTTACAATGCTGTAAATTACGTTAAAAAAGAAGCTACAAAATTATTAGTTCCAGGAACTTTATGGAAAGAGTATCATTTGGAAGTTGGTGATATTATGACTTCAGAATTACTAAAGTTAGGTTTATTAGATAAAGCTGATGTGCAAAATGAAGATAAAGATTGGCCAGCATATAAAAAATATTTTATGCACGGAACTTCTCATCATATTGGTTTAGATACCCATGATTATGGTTTGTTACATGAAAAAATGAAAGCAAACATGGTTTTTACAGTAGAACCTGGAATTTACATTCCTGATGAAGGTTTTGGAATCCGTTTAGAGGATGATGTTGTGGTTCAAGAAAAAGGAGAGCCTCTTAATTTAATGGAAAATATACCGATTGAAGCAGATGAAATTGAAGATTTGATGAACTAATATCATAAAAAAGGCGAGTTTTTGAACTCGCCTTTTTTATAATATAATTTGTAACAATGTAGCTAATATTTTAGAGATGTAATAAAATTAATTGTTTCGTTATTAAATGTCTCTGGTTGTTCTACATTCACAACATGTCCGCAGTTATCAATAATAAGTAACGAAGAAGTTACATGTTTAGATACGATGTTTTTTATTGAAGGCAAAAACAAATGATCCTCAGCACCCATAATATATAAAGTAGGTATTTTTATATCTTTTGTTCTAAAAAAACGTAATAGTGGATTAATTTCTGAAGTTAATTTAAACCATCGTAAAAATTCTTTTTGGTATAATTTTTTTGCTTCTTGAACAAATAAAGAACGTGATGTTTTATGGTTTTTCTTTGGCATAATTATAAATGCAAATAATTTATATAGCAGCATATAAGGAACCACTGATTTAAAAATATTACCAACTTTCATTAAAACTTGAGAGCGGAAATTCATTTTTATAATTGCGCCGCCCATAATCATGCTCCCAACTAATTCTGGTCTTTTTTCAGCAAGATTACGGATCAAAATTGTGCCCAAAGAAATGCCGATAAAATGCGATTTTTTTATTTCAAGAAAATCAATAACTTCAACGATATCCTGCGTAATAGAATCAAACGTATATTTAGAATTAAAGGTATCTTTTAGTGTTGGTTGGCTATCTCCATGGCCACGTAAGTCCAAGATTAAAATATTAAAATATTTCTTAAAATCCCTTACTTGTTTATACCAAATAGAGCTACTTCCTCCTGCTCCATGAACAAAAGTCACCCATTCTCTAGATGTTGTATGCGGATATGAATAATAGTTTAACAAATACTATATTTTTTATTTAACAAAAAAATGAAAAGCAAAAGTAGGGTTTTTAATTTTGAAAATATTTAAGACTTTTGAAATAAAAAAAACTCTTGTGTTCTTATTATTTTATATAAATCTGTGATATTAAATTCATTCTATATTTATAATTTTTTAGATTTTTAAAAGCGAATCAAATATTATATTTGTTTCTATGATTTTAGAATATAAAAAGGCAAATGTATTTTATACAGATCAAGGAAAAGGAGCTGCAGTTGTTCTAATTCATGGATTTTTAGAGAATTCCACAATGTGGGATAAAATTACTTCAGAATTAATTAAAAAAAATAGAGTTATAACTATTGATTTGTTAGGACATGGAAAATCTGATTGCTTGGGGTATTCGCATTCTATGAAGGTTTTTTCAGAAACTATAGAAGCCGTTTTAAAACATGTAAGAATTAGAAAATGTATTTTGGTTGGTCATTCTTTGGGTGGTTATGTTGCCTTGGCTTTTGCAGAGAAAAATCCTCAGAAAATAAAAGGCTTGTGTTTAATGAATTCTACTTCTTTTGAAGATGATAATGATCGAAAATTATTAAGAACTCGCGCTAACAAAATGATTCAGAATAACTATACAAATATGGTAAGAATGTCTTTTGCTAATTTGTTCGGTGATAAAAGTAAAACCCTCTTTAAAGAAGAAATAAAAAAGGCTTTAAATGAAGCTTTAAAAACCTCTGTTCAAGGTTATATTGCGGCACAAGAAGGAATGAAAAATAGGCTAAATAGAAGTGCTGTTTTAAAGGATAATGATTTTAAAAAGTTGATTATTATTGGAGAAAAAGATCCTGTTCTAGATTTCGACACATCTATGGTGGAAGCTAAAAACACCAACTCAGAATTTGTTGTTTTTCCAGATGGACATATGAGTCATATTGAAAATAAAAGCGAATTAATTACTACTCTAAAAGGTTTTATTAAAAAGGTGTAATCCACATTTCTTTTTATCTGTAATCTATTGCAAATTTCTACGATTACGTTTATCGTGTTTTTCCATAATTCATTTTTTTTGAGAATAAATACTCTAGAAGTTGGGGTCAAAAGAAAAGAGCTGAATTAATTCAGCTCTTTTCTATGTTATAATATATTAGATAGTATTATTCCACAACTAATAAATAATATGTTTTTTTACCACGTTGTAATAACACATATTTATTTGCAATTAAATCATCATTAGAAATTATAAAATCTTCTTTCACTTTTTCTTTATTTACAGAAATTGCATTTTCTTTTAAGGCTCTTCTTGCATCACCATTAGATTTTAAGAAGTTTGTTTTTGCTGCTAAAGCACCAATCATATCTAGTCCTTCTTCTATATCTGCTTTACAAACTGTAGCTTGTGGTACACCATCAAACACATCTAAAAAAGTTTGTTCATCTAAAGATTTTAAATCAGAAGCTGTAGATTTACCAAATAAAATACTTGAAGCTTTTAAAGCATTCTCAAATGCTTCTTTACCATGTGTTAAAACAGTAACCTCTTCTCCAAGTGTTTTTTGTAATAAACGCAAATGCGGATTTTCTTTATGCTCAGAAATTAAACTTTCTATAGTTTCTCTGCTTAAAAAAGTGAATTTTTTAATAAAATTTTCAGCATCTTCATCAGATGAATTTAACCAATATTGGTAATATTTATAAGGAGAAGTTCTATCCGAATTTAACCAAACATTTCCACCTTCAGTTTTTCCAAATTTTGTACCATCTGCTTTTGTAACCAAAGGAACTGTAATTGCATAAGCTTTTCCTTGTGCTTTTCTTCTAATTAATTCTGTACCAGTAGTAATGTTTCCCCATTGATCAGAGCCCCCCATTTGTAGTTTACAATTTTTCTCTTTGTATAAGTGGTAAAAATCGTACCCTTGAAATAATTGATATGTAAACTCAGTAAAGCTCATTCCAACAGAAGATTCAGAGCTTAAACGTTTCTTAACAGAATCTTTAGCCATCATATAGTTTACAGTAATATGTTTACCTGTATCTCGTACAAAATCGATTAGAGAAATATCTTTCATCCAATCGTAATTATTAACTAATTCTGCTTTATTATTTGCAGTAGCATCAAAATCTAAAAAACGTTCTAAATTTTCTCTAACTCCAGCAATATTTTTCTCTAAAGTAGCTTCATCTAATAAATTTCTCTCTGCAGATTTCCCAGAAGGATCTCCAACCATACCCGTTGCACCACCAATTAAAGCAATAGGGTTATGACCAGCATTTTGAAAGTGTTTCAAAATAAAAATTTGAACCAAGCTACCAATATGTAATGAGTCTGCGGTTGGATCGAAACCAATATAACCTGCAGTTTTATTTTCTAATAAATAATTTTCTGTATCTGGCATGATATCATGTAATAGTCCACGCCAGCGTAATTCTTCAACAAAGTTTGTCATTTATATAAAATTAATCAGGAGGCAAATATACGTTTATCAGCTAAAAAAACATAAATTCGTAATATGATTTTAGTTACGGGGGGAACGGGATTAGTTGGAGCTCATTTATTGTATCATTTGATAAAAAATGAGGAAAAAATACGTGCTATTTATCGTTCTGAAAAAAGAATAGAAAAAGTAAAAGAAGTTTTCTCTTTTTATACAGATGATGATAGTCTAATTGCGAAAATAGAGTGGTTTAAAGCTGATATTACAGATGTACCTTCTATGATTCCTGCTTTTGTTGGAATTACTAAAGTTTACCATTGTGCTGCATTCATTTCTTTTAATCCTAAAGATTATAGAGAAATGCGTAAAGTAAATATTCACGGAACAGCAATCATTACAAACCTTTCTATTGACGCAAAAATTGATAAAATTTGCTTTGTGAGCTCTATTGCTTCTGTTGGAAGCTCTTTAGATGGAAATTTAATAACTGAGGAGTGTGAGTGGAATTCTCAAGAACCTAATAGCGATTATTCTATTACTAAATTTGGAGCTGAAATAGAGATTTGGCGTGCAAGCCAAGAGGGTGTTGACGTCGTAATTGTAAATCCTGGTATTATTTTAGGAAGTGGTTTTTGGGAAAAAGGATCAAGTAAATTATTTACGCAAGTTTATAAAGGATTAAAATTCTTTACAGAGGGAATTACAGGTTTTGTGGGTGTAAAAGATGTGGTTAAGTCAATGATTTTCTTGATGAATTCTAATATAAAAAACGAACGTTTTATTTTAGTTTCAGAAAATAAATCTTTCAAAGAAATTTTCTTATCAATGGCAATTTCTATGGGTAAAAAGCCGCCTTCAATAAAAATTAAATCTTGGCATATGGCGATTTTCTGGCGATTTTCTTGGTTAATTTCTAAATTAACAGGTAAAGAACCTATATTGAGCAAATCTTCTGCTAAAAGTGCACATTCAATCTCTAGATATTCTTCAAAAAAAATACAAAAAAGTATAAATTTTCAATTTCAAGAAATAGATGATGTTATTAAAAGTGTTTCAAAAAATTACACTATTTCTTAATTTTGGGAATTTTATTTTTTAGGTTAAGTCCTTTTTTAAAGTTAACAGTATCTTTAAAAGAAAAAAGGGTATCTCGAATTTTCTTTCGTTTTAATTTATTAATAGAATCTTGTGTTGCTTTTATTTTAGTAAAAAACTTTTTTTTATCTTCTAATTTTACCTTAGCATCAGTTATAATTTCTTCATACAAATCTATTTTTGAAATGTAGTAAAAGTTACTATTTTGAAAACGAACACTATCAATTTTGTACTTATCATAAACAAAACTCATATAATTAATTTTCTTTTGCTTATTTACATTTTTTATAAATTTAGCAGAAGAAGCAATCATCATATCTTGTATTAAAAGACTCATTGTGTCTCTCGGAATGAGGTCTTGAGGTTTCTTAAAAATGGTATTACTAGTACACGAACTAAGAAAAATAAAACTAAGTAAAAGGCTGATTTTATTCATTTTATCTGTTAAAGGTTATTCTTTTTCCTTTTATTTTTTCATTAAAAACTCCTTCGTTATATATTAAATTTCCATTGACAAATGTATGGGTTATGGATGATGAAAATGTAGTTCCTTCAAAAGGAGACCAACCACATTTGTATAGGATATTGTTTTTAGAAACTATCTGTGGTTTGTTAGTATCAATTAAAACTAAATCAGCAAAATAGCCTTCTTTTATAAACCCACGTTTCTCAATTTGAAATAATTTAGCAGGGTTATGGCTCATTTTTTCCACTGCTTTTTCAATTGAAATTACACCCTCTTTAACTTTTTCTAAAATTGCAGTCACAGCATGTTGCACTAATGGCCCACCACTTGGTGCTTTTGTATATACGTTGTTTTTTTCTTCTAATGTATGAGGCGCATGATCTGTTGCTAAAACATCAATTCTATCATCTAACAAAGCTTCCCATAAACCAAGTCTATCTTTTTCTGTTTTTACAGCAGGATTCCATTTAATATGTGTTCCTTTTTCGGCATAATCTTTATCAGAAAACCATAAATGATGTATACATACTTCGGCTGTAATTTGTTTTTCCTCTAAAGGAATATCGTTTCTAAAAAGTTCGGTTTCTTTAGCTGTTGAAACATGAAAAATATGTAATCTTGCACCCGTTTTTTTAGCCAATTCGATTGCTTTAGAAGATGATAAATAACATGCTTTTTCACTTCTAATAATTGGATGGTATTTTACTGGAATATCATCACCATATTTGTCTACAAATTCTTGTGTATTTTTTCTGATAGTTGCTTCATCCTCGCAATGTACAGAAATAATCATTTTTGTTGATGAAAATATTTTCTCTAAAACAGCTTCATTATCAACCAACATGTTTCCAGTAGAAGAACCTAAAAATAATTTAATTCCGGCAACTTTTTTAGGATCTGTTTTTAATAGTTCATCTAAATTATCATTTGTTCCCCCAAACATAAACGAATAGTTTGCGTAAGAGTCATTGGCTGCAATTTTAAATTTATCTTCCAGTAAATCTTGAGTTGTAGCTTGAGGAACAGTATTTGGCATTTCAATAAAAGTAGTAATTCCACCCGCAACAGCAGCTCTACTTTCTGTAGCAATATTTGCTTTATGGGTTAAGCCAGGTTCTCTAAAATGAACTTGATCATCAATAAACCCAGGAATTAAAAATTTACCTTCGGCATCAATAATTTCAACATTTTCAGGTACTTTTATTTCTGTTGAGATCTCTCTTATAATTTCGTTTTCAATTAATACATCACTTAAAAAAATGTTGTTTTCATTTACAATTCTTGCGTTTTTTATTAAAGTTGATTGTGTCATTTTTTATTTCTTAAGTATCATTTTTTATATTAACTAAAACTTTGGAGAACCCAAATTCTAATGGTCTTTTGCTGCTTTCGTATTTTTGTAGTAATAATCTGACCTATATTTCTTGGCTTGAGATTTAGCAAAATCTATTTAGGTAACCCTTTTAATTTCATTTTAATTACTCCAAACAAGGCTTCAGTTATAATGTTACCACTCATTTTAGAAGTTCCTAGAGTTCTATCTGTAAAAATCACAGACACTTCTTTAACATTAAAACCATGTTTCCATGCTTTAAATTTCATTTCTATTTGAAAAGCGTATCCTATAAATTTTATTTTATCTAGTTGTATTGTTTCTAAAACTTCTCTTTTCCAACAAACAAAGCCGGCAGTTGTATCAAATAAAGGTACTCTCGTGATTAAGCGCACATATTTTGAAGCAAAATAAGAAAGCAACAATCTTTTCATGTTCCAATTAACAACATTAACTTGGTTATTAACATATCTAGATCCAACAGAAACATCACCACCATCTTTTTTACACGCATTGTACAAGCGAATTAAATCTTTTGGATTATGAGAAAAATCTGCATCCATTTCTATAATGTAATCGTACTTTTTTTTAATTGCCCACTTAAAGCCATGAATATATGCGGTTCCCAGACCACTTTTAGATACTCTTTTCTCTAAAAAAAGCTGATTTGGGAATTTTAAAATTAAGGTTTCTACAATTTCTGAGGTTCCGTCAGGAGAACTATCATCAACAATCAAAATATGAAACTCTTTTTCTTGGTTAAAAGTTGCTCTAATGATCGATTCTATGTTCTCTTTTTCGTTGTAGGTAGGAATTATGACTAACGCATCTGACATAAATTAATTTTCATGTGGTAAGAACACAAATATACATTTTTTAATTACTAATTTTGTATTAATCTGAGCAAAACAATAAAAGGTGCAAGCGTTAGAAAGAACTATAATTGACACAAACTGGATTACCATATTATTGGTTGTATTACTAGTCTGTGTTTTTCTTTTAAAAGGATTAAGTTTCGAGAGATTGAAGGGAAATGCCCTTTCTCTAATAAATAAGACTTTTATTGAATCTGAAATTGAAGAGAACTATTCTTTTGTAAATCTATTTAAAATAGTAGTTTTTATTTTTTCAATGATCGTGATTTCATTTTTAATGTATAAGTTTTTGTTGTTTTTTGATGTTTCTAAAGAAGGAGGATTTTACATTTTTATAGAGACTTTAGGTGTTGTTTTTTCTTATTTTTCAATAAAACGATTGTTAGAATTTTTATTAAGTCATTTATTTAAGATAAATGAACAATTAAAATTCTTTTTATGTTCTAAGTCAAATTACCTGAATTGTGTTTCATTTTATTTATTCATTGCTCTTGTTATAGTTGAATACTCGCCATTAAATACATTATTTTTAGTTTATTTTTCAGTATTATTTTTCTCAATTCGGTTCGTATTACACCTGATAAGTAATAAAAAGCTAATTTCTAGCAAGTTATTTTATTTTATATTGTATCTTTGCAGCTTCGAAATTGCGCCCCCATTTATATTGTTTAAATTGTTATTTTAAAGAGAAAAAGAAATCTTATGAAAGTGAAAACGATTTTAGTATCGCAACCAAAACCAAAGACAGAAACCTCTCCTTATTTCGACTTGTCAGATAAACAGAAAGTTAAGATTGATTTTAGATCTTTTATTCATGTTGAAGGAATGTCTGTTAAAGAAGTAAGAGGAGAGAAAGTTGATTTAAACGACTTTACTGCGATTATATTAACAAGTAGAAATGCTGTAGATCATTTTTTTAGAATTGCTGAAGAAATGCGTTTTAAAGTGCCAGATGCAATGAAGTATTTTTGTCAGTCTGAAGCTGTAGCTTATTATTTACAAAAGTATGTAGTTTACAGAAAACGTAAGATTTATGTTGGTACAAGAACATTTGCAGACTTAACAAAAGTAATAAAGAAGCATAAAGCTGAAAAATTCTTATTACCAAGTTCTGATAAGTTGAAGCCATTAATTCCAAATGAATTAAATAAGTTAGGTTTAAACTGGAAACGATTAGATTTATACAGAACAGTGGTAAGTGATTTATCTGATTTAGAAAATGTTTTTTACGATGTTTTAGTATTTTTTAGTCCATCAGGTATTGATTCTTTATTCAAGAATTTTCCAGAATTTAAACAAAAAAACACAAGAATTGCCGTATTTGGTAACTCTACAGTTAGAGCAGCTACGGAGGCAGGTTTGAAGTGTGATATAACAGCACCTTCTCCAGAAAACCCATCCATGACAATGGCTTTAGATAACTATATTAAAGCTGTAAATAAGAAATAAATACTATAGAGCTCTATGAAGACCTTTATAATTTAGTTATAAGCCGAGCAGAAATGCTCGGTTTTTTTTATTTCTGTTGTTACGCCACTAAGAATTGTAATCCATGCAAATTTCACAAAGACTCCTGAGTTTAGAATAGTCTGTATTTATTCAATGGAGCAGTATTCGGTGGGAAGTTGATAAATAATCAACTTTGTTATTTTTTAAGCAAACAAAGTTGCAAATGCTTCTTCAATTTTACCAACTAAAACCAATCTTATACCGTGATTTTTAGAAGAAATTTTATTGTATTTAGAGGTTACTAGTGTTTTGTATCCCAGTTTTTCGGCTTCTGTAATTCTTTGGTTTATTTTAGAAACAGGTCTTATTTCTCCTGCCAAACCAACTTCTGCAGCAAAACACACATTTGGGTTGATAGCAACATCTTGGTTAGAGGATAAAATTGCAGCAACAACTGCCAAATCTATTGCAGGGTCATCTACATTTATTCCTCCGGTAATATTTAAAAACACATCTTTTGCACCTAACTTAAACCCTGCTCTTTTCTCTAGAACTGCTAAAATCATGTTTAGTCTTTTTAAATTGTAACCTGTTGTAGATCGCTGAGGTGTTCCATAAACAGCTGTAGAAACCAAGGCTTGTACTTCTATCATTAAAGGTCTAATTCCTTCTAAGGTACTCGCAATTGCAGTTCCACTTAGATCTGCATCTTTCTTAGAAATTAAGATTTCTGATGGATTTGAAATTTCTCTTAGTCCATTCGAAAGCATCTCGTAAATTCCTAATTCTGATGTAGAGCCAAATCTATTTTTTTGAGATCTTAATATCCTATAGGTATGGTTTCTGTCTCCTTCAAACTGTAAAACAACATCTACCATGTGTTCTAAAATTTTCGGTCCAGCAATGTTTCCGTCCTTATTGATGTGGCCAATTAATAAAACCGGAGTTGCAGTTTCTTTAGCGTATTTTATAAGTTCTGCAGCAGTTTCTCTAATTTGAGAAATGCTACCAGGAGAAGCTTCTATTGAGCTTGTATGTAATGTTTGAATTGAATCTATTACTAAAACCTCAGGAGCTATTTCTTCAATGTTTTTAAAGATGTTTTGTGTGTTGGTTTCTGTAAGAATTAAACAATTAGAACTATTGGCTTCTAATCTTTCTGCTCTCATTTTTATTTGAGATTGACTTTCTTCTCCAGAAACATATAATACTTTTTGACTAATATTTAGAGCAACTTGCAATAATAAAGTCGATTTACCAATGCCTGGTTCTCCTCCTAAAAGTGTTACAGAGCCTTTTACTAAACCACCACCTAACACAGAATCTAATTCATTATTATTGGTAACAACTCTTTCTTCTGGATTTAATTGAATATCTGCAATTTTTAATGGCTTGTTTACTGTTTGTTTTGCAGTTGTAGATTGTTTCCACACGCGTTTTTCTTCTTTTTGTATTACTTCTTCTACAATGGTATTCCATTCTTTACAAGCACCACATTGCCCGACCCATTTTGCGTGCTGTGTTCCACAGTTTTGACAGAAGAAAGTTGTTCTGGTTTTAGCCATTTGAATTTATTTACAGATTTTGAAAATAGTAAAGTTACAAAGTAATATTGAATGTTAACCCTTCGAAATATTAGATATTCTAAAAGTTAGTAAACAGTTGGCGTTAGCGTTTGAATGGCGTGTTTGGGCTCTTTTTATTTTATAAAAAAGCGAGTATTGAAAGCGCGACCTTTTGGGAACGGCCAAAAAATTATTTATTCTTATTGTAAATTGGTAAAAATAAGAAAGCCAAACCACCAAAAATAATAATCATTGCGGTTTGTGCGGTCCACATAATCCAACCAAAAGCAGTTGCTGGTTCTGTAGGAATATCGAACAAAGCCAAGGCGCCAGCTACAGCAATTGGGTATAAACCAATGCCGCCATTTGTTGCTGCAATAGAAAATCCACCAGCAATAAAACCGATTAAAATTCCTCCAAAAGGAACATTTAATCCTTCAATTGCAGGAATTGTTGCCCAAAACATACAAACATACATTACCCAAATGAATACGGTGTGAAAGATAAATGCCCATTTTTTTTTCATTTTAAAGATGCTGGTAACACCTTCCCCTAAACCAGAGACAAAGGTTTTTATTTTTAGAAGAAATCCTGATTTTGCTTTTTTTACAACTGAAGTCAAAATGTAAAAACCGAGAATTACGACAACTAAACCAGTAATTATTTTTGTTGGATTAAAGTTCTTTGTTAGCAATTCATAAATAAAATCGAACTGAACAAAAAGTGTGATCAACATTATGGACAGCATCATAATTAAATCGGCAATTCTTTCTGCTACAATAGTTCCAAATCCTTTTTCAAAAGGGACATCTTCATAATTTGTTAAAACCAATGCTCGAGAAACTTCACCTGCTCTGGGTAATGCTAGGTTTACTAAATAGCCAACTAAAACTGCTAAAACATTGTTTGTAAATTTAGGTTTAAAACCTAAAGGTTCTAGCATAAATTTCCATCTGTATGCTCTTGATAAATGGCTTAAAATTCCAAAAAACAAACCCAGTACAATCCAGCTATAATTTGCTTCTTTAAAATATTCTATTAGTACATCTATAGAGATGTTAGATATTGAATACCATACTAAAAAACCTCCCAAAACGAGAGGTAATATGGTTTTTAAAATCTTTTTAATGCTCAAAACTATGTAAGTGTATTGTCTTTTTCGTTAGGAAAAACCAAAGACGGTTTAAAGTTTTTTGCTTCTTCAAACTCCATAAAAGCATAAACGATTAAAATTAAAACATCGTTAACCGCAACTTTTCTTGCTGCAGCTCCGTTTAACGTAATTTCTCCACTTCCACGAGGTCCAGGAATGGCATATGTTTCTAAGCGCTCACCATTGTTGTTGTTAACGATTTGAACACGTTCTCCCTCAATAATGTTGGCTGCATCCATTAGGTCTTCATCAATGGTAATGCTTCCTATATAATTTAAATCTGCACCTGTAACTTTTACACGGTGGATTTTTGATTTTACAACTTGTACTAACATGTGGCAAAAATAGTATTTTTTTGTTTAATTCGTTTTTAATCGAATGTTATCTATTAATCTAATTTCTCCTGCAAATACTGCAATAAAAGCTCTGTATTTCTTGTCAGATTCTTTGTTTTTTATGCTTTCTAATGTTTTTTCATCAGCAATTGTAAAATACTCCAATTCAAGAGAAGGATGTTTCTTAAATTGTTTTTCAACCCACTCTGTTATTTTAGTTGCATTTTTTGTGTTAATGTTAGCACGAACTTTTTTTAGCGTTTTGTAAATAAAAGGGGCTGCGGTTCTATGTTCTTTTGTTAGCCTTGTATTTCTAGAACTCATAGCTAAACCATCTTTTTCTCTATAAATAGCACATCCTTTAATTTTAATATTTAAATGATGCTTTTTTACCATCTTTTTAATGATTTGTAGTTGTTGAAAATCCTTTTGTCCAAAATAAGCTTTATTTGGAGTTACAATTTCAAAAAGGTTTTTTACAATAGTGCCAACTCCATCAAAATGGCCATCTCTAAATTTTCCTTCCATTTGATTTTCTAGCCCATCAAAGTTAAATTTTTCCGATGAAATATTCCCAGCGTATATTTCTTCTACAGAAGGGAAAAATAATACATCACAGGAAACACTTTCTAGTAATTTAGTATCATTCTTATACGTTTTTGGGTATTTTACTAAATCTTCTTTATTGTCAAATTGAGTGGGGTTTACGAAAATACTTACAACAACTAGATCATTTTTCTTCTTTGCTTTTTTAATTAATGACAAATGCCCTTCGTGCAATGCACCCATTGTTGGCACAAAGCCAATAGTTTTATTTGCTTCACCTTGTGTGTGTAAGAAAGATTTTATTTCCTGTTTAGTATTGAATATTTTCATCCTTAGAAATTAAGTAAAGTCTGCAAACTTACCATTTTAACACGATATTAGCATAATAATTTGTATTTTTGCGCTTCGTATAAAAGAGATTGATTTAATGAAGGACAAGAGAGTATTATTTGTTTCATCGGAAGTAGTTCCATACTTGCCAGAAACAGAGTTATCATCAACAGCTTTTAATGTTGCAAAAAATGCACATTCTAAAGGAGTACAAACAAGAATTTTTATGCCAAGGTTTGGCGTTATTAACGAGCGCAGGCACCAATTGCACGAAGTAATTCGTTTATCTGGTATGAATTTGGTTGTTAATGATATGGATATGCCATTAATTATAAAAGTAGCTTCTATTCCTAAAGAAAGGATGCAAGTTTATTTTATAGATAATGAAGAATATTTTAAAAGAAAAGCTGTTTTTACAGATGAAGATGATGATTTGTTTGAAGACAATGATGAACGAGCAATTTTCTTTGCAAAGGGTGTTGTAGAAACTGTTAAGAAGTTAAACTGGGCACCAGATATTATTCATGTTCATGGATGGATGGCCTCTTTATTACCTCTTTATTTAAAAGAATTTTATAATGAAGAACCTTTGTTTACAGAAAGTAAAATTATTACTTCTTTATACGATAATCCTTTTGAAGGAAATTTAGATGAAGCTTTAACTGAAAAGTTAGCCTTTGATAAAATATGTGACAAAAAAAGGGCAACAGTTAAGATTCCAAGTTTTATAAATATATTAAAGAGTGCTATTGAAAACTCTGATGGGATTATACATGGTAGTGAAACAATTTCAGAAGAATTGTCTTCTTTTTTAGAAGGAAAAGAAATACCTGTTTTAGAGCATCAAGTTGAAAACACAAAAGAGAGTTATTTAAATTTTTATGCTGATTTAATTGCAGCCAAATAATTATTATAAGGTGAGGAAGTTTTTAAAGAAAAGCACATATGTTGTTGCTTTAATATTGGTGTTCACAGCCGTTGTTTCTTGTGAGGAAGATTTTACAGATATTGGTTCAAATATTATTAGCAATACCAAATTTTCTACAAGCTCTATGCTTGTAGATGTTGAAATGTCAAATAGTCCTGTTGCCATGGTTAAATCAGATAATTTATCAGCAGAACCCGGGCAATATTTATTAGGAGTTCATGCAAGTGATGATTACGAAAAGATCGAGGCTTCTATTATTTCACAACTGTCAATAAATGAAGGTTTAAAAGTAATAGATAATGAAAATGTCTATAATTCTGATACTTTAGTAGTAACAACAATAGATACAGTTTTTCTAAAATTGCCTTACCAAGCAACTTTAAATGATGAGGGTACAGGTTATAATTTAGATTCTATAATTGGTGATAAATCAAAAGCATTTAATTTAAATGTTTATGAAACAAGTACCTATTTAAGTGAATTAAATCCCTTAGATCCATCAAAAATAAACAGCTATAATTCTAACGATGTATTTGAGAAAACAGGAACTGAGTTGAATATTAGTAAAGACTTTGCTTTTATTCCAAAAGCTACAGATACAGCAGTTGTAATTAAAAGATGGTTGAGTGATAATACATTATCTTCTAAAGATACTGTTTCTTATACTAGTTCTACAAACTCTACGATTCCTGTTCCTTTCGCCCTAGTTCCTTTAAAAGAGGATAAGATTAAAGAATTGTTTTTGGATAAATATGAGTCATCAGAATTTGAGACTCAATCTGCATTTAATAATTATTTCAGAGGGGTTATTTTAGAAGCTACAGGAAGTGAAGGTTCTTTAGTTTCTCTTGATTTTAGTGTTACAGCCAAGCCATCAATAGAAGTTTATTATACCAATTCTGTAGTTGCAGGAGGTGCAATTATAGATACGATTCAGAAAAATGATAGCTTTCTGTTATCAGGAATAAGAACAAGTACCTATAAAATGGAAGACAAAGTATATCCAGTAAATGAAGAGGTAATATTGCAAGGAGCAGCAGGAAGTGAAGCGACAATAAATATTTTTGGAGCTGATAATAATGGAAATGGATTAGCAGATAAAATAGAAGAATTAAGAGCTGATAATTTATTAATAAATGATGCTTCCTTAACAGTTTATATCAATCAGTCTGCAGATACCACTGCAACACCTTATCAATTGTTTTTGTATAAGAGTAATGAGGATATAAATCCAATTTACAGTCATGTTAAGGATTTATTCACCGAAGGCTCTGCAGTTTTTGGCGGTTTGTTAGAGAGAGATAGTGATGGTAAACAAGAAAAATACACATTTAGAATTACAGATTATATTTCAGATATTTTAAGTGGAGAGACAGATTATTCTCCCTCTTTAAAATTAAAAGTAGTCAATCCTACAGATCTACAAGTAGTATCAGATACTGTATTCAATAATTTTAGTTGGAATCCTAAAGCGGTAACTCTTTTTAACCAATCTGCTACAGATGAAAGTAAAAAAATAAAGCTTAAGATTTCGTATTCAGAAGAAGAAAATTAATTAAGAAAAAGAAAAAAAAGTGTTATGTGTGGAATAACAGGTTACATCGGTTTTAGAGATGCCTATCCAATAGTAATTAATGGATTAAAAAGGCTAGAGTATAGAGGGTATGATAGCTCTGGGATAATGATGTATGATGGTCAAGATATTCAGTTGTCTAAAACCAAAGGAAAAGTTTCTGATTTAGAAGTTATAACCAATAATGAAGAAAGTAGAAAAAAAGGAAGTATAGGAATTGGGCATACACGTTGGGCAACTCATGGAGTTCCAAATGATGTTAATTCTCACCCTCACCTTTCACAATCTGGAGATTTAGTAATCGTTCATAATGGAATTATTGAAAACTATGATTCTATTAGAAAAGAATTAATTACTAGAGGATATACATTTAAAAGTGATACAGATACAGAGGTTCTTGTTAATCTTATAGAAGAAGTAAAGAAGCAAGAAAAATGTAAGCTAGGAAAAGCTGTGCAATTGGCTTTAAACAACGTAATTGGTGCTTATGCGATTGCAGTTTTTGATAAAACAAAACCTGATGAATTAGTCGTAGCTCGTTTAGGAAGTCCTATTGCTATTGGAGTTGGGGAAGATAGTAAAGAATTTTTTGTGGCTTCAGACGCTTCTCCTTTTATAGAATACACTAAAGACGCTCTTTATTTAGAGGATGAAGAGTTGGCAATTATTAAGATTGGTAAAACTATAAAAATTCGTAGGATTAATGACGATTCTTTGGTTGATGCCAATGTGCAAAAGCTTAAATTGAGTTTAGATCAAATAGAGAAAGGCGGTTATGATCACTTTATGTTAAAAGAGATTCATGAACAACCAAAAGCTATTATTGATACTTTCAGAGGTAGAATGTTACCTAAGGAAGGTCTAATAAAAATGTCTGGTATAGACGACAATATTAACAAGTTTTTGAATGCCAATAGAATTATAATTATTGCTTGCGGTACTTCATGGCACGCTGGTTTGGTAGGAGAGTATTTATTAGAAGATATGACGCGTATTCCTGTTGAAGTTGAATATGCATCGGAATTTAGATATAGAAACCCTATTATTACGCCAAATGATGTTGTTATTGCAATATCGCAATCTGGTGAAACGGCTGATACTTTAGCAGCGATTAAATTAGCAAAATCTAAAGGAGCTTTTGTTTTCGGAATATGTAATGTTGTAGGTTCTTCTATTGCAAGAGAAACTCATGCAGGAGCTTATACGCATGCAGGACCAGAAATAGGAGTAGCTTCAACAAAAGCATTTACCACTCAAATTACTATTCTTACATTAATTTCATTAAAACTAGCACGAGCGAAAGGAACTCTCTCAGATTCTGCATTTAGACTGTATCTGCAAAAAATGGAATTAATTCCTACAAAAGTAGAAGCACTTTTAAAGATAGATGAAAAAGTTAAAGAAATAGCATCTATTTATAAAGATGCTAAAAATTGTTTGTATTTAGGAAGAGGGTTTAATTTTCCGGTTGCTTTAGAAGGAGCCTTGAAATTAAAAGAAATCTCTTACATTCATGCAGAAGGATATCCTGCTGCAGAAATGAAACATGGTCCAATTGCTTTAATTGATGAAAACATGCCCCTTTTTGTAATTGCTACGAACAAAGGTCATTATGAAAAAGTGGTTAGTAATATTCAAGAGATAAAATCAAGATCTGGTAAAATAATTGCTATTGTTACTGAAGGAGATGTTCAGGTTAAAGAAATTGCAGATCATGTTATTGAAATACCGGAAACTGAGGAGGCGTTAACACCATTATTAACTACAATTCCATTACAGTTATTGTCATATTATATAGCCGTAATGTTAGATAAAAATGTAGATCAACCAAGAAATTTAGCAAAATCAGTTACTGTTGAGTAGCTCATATTGTTTTTAAAATAAAAAGCCAGCTTTTAAAGCTGGCTTTTTATTTTAAAACATAATTTCTATCATATTTTATCATGCACTTTTGTGTGGTTTTTATTATTCCACAGCGTAAGTATGTCTGTAGCTACACTTGCACCACTTCCTGCTGCAATAGCAAATTGACTTCTCCAACCAGCAATTGTGCCGCAACAATATAAACCTTCTTTTATAAGGTGATTATCGTTTTTAAGTTGAATTCTATTTTTTGCAGGGTTGGCTCTTTGATGAGGTTCTATGAAATCATTTAAACCTTCAATTGTAAAAGGTTTAGAGTAGTTTAAAGCAATGATTACCACCTTACTTGTGTAAGTTGTATTGTTGGTTATTATTTGATATTCATTTTCACTCTTTAATATAGATAAAACTTTTTCATTGTTTATTTGTTGAACATGAGGATATAAAAAAGAGAGTTGTTTTTTGCCTTCTATTAAAATATCTTTCCCTAAAGTTTTAGGAGATAAACCTAATACATTATTAAATAAAGCGTCTTTTAAATGAGAAGCTCTTTGATGAGTGATAATTCCTATATTTTTGTTTTCAGCAAAAGGTTTGTTTTTTGCAGAACCTAAAACTAAAGCGCATTGCATCCCAGATACACCGCCACCAATAATTAGAGCGTCAAAATTCATTTTAAATAAAAAGCATTTTAATGTTTGCTGCAAATAACTTCACAGAAATTGCTAATAATATTACACCAAATACTTTACGTATTATTTGAATTCCGGTTGGTCCAATTAATTTTTCGATTTTTGAAGATGTTTTTAAAACGATATACAAAACAATCATATTTAAAATAACAGCAACAATAATATTTTGTATCTCAAATTCTGCTCTCAAGGAGAGTAATGTTGTTAAACTTCCTGGGCCAGCAATTAGCGGAAACGCCAGAGGAAAAACAGTCGCAGTAACAGTAGACGAACTTTCGTCATCTTTATATAAGGTAATGCCCAAAATCATTTCTAGAGCAATAAAAAATAAAATTAATGCTCCAGCAACAGCAAAAGAATGTACATCGATACCAATAAATTGGAGTAAACTTTGTCCTACAAAAAGAAAAAGAATCATGATAAAACATGCAATAACTGATGCTTTTTCAGATTGAATATGTCCAGATTTTCTGCGCAAATCTATAATTATTGGAATATTTCCGATAATATCTATTACTGCAAAAAGAACCATAAAGGCAGTAATAATTTCTTTAAAATTAAAGTTCATAATAAATGAATTGAGGTTTTTATAAAATTAAAAAACTTAGTTTAGATAATCGTAAATGTATAGAAAAAAATAATACTATTTTTGCATCATGTTTCAATTAGGAAAAACAATAGTTTCAGAAGATATTATAGAGAAAGATTTTGTGTGTAATCTTTCTGCTTGCGGTGGTGCTTGTTGTGTAGATGGCGAGGCTGGTGCTCCGTTAGATGAGGAGGAAACTAAAATTTTAGAAAAAATTTACCCAAAAGTAAAGCCTTTTTTAAGAAAAGAAGGTATAGATGTTATTGAAAAAGAAGGAACTTGGGTAAAAAGTGAATGGGGTGAGTTAGAAACTCCTTTAATTAATGGATCTGACTGTGCTTATGTAATTTTTGATAAAAAAAACACAGCGCTTTGTGGTATAGAAGAAGCGTATAATTCAGGTGAAATCGATTGGAAAAAACCTGTTTCTTGTCATTTATATCCTATCAGAGTTAAAGAATATAGCGAGTTTGCTGCCGTAAATTACCACAAGTGGGAAATTTGTAATGATGCTTGTTCTTTTGGAAAAGAATTGCAAGTACCAGTATATAAGTTCGTGAAACAAGCTTTAGTAAGAAAGTTTGGTCAAGACTGGTATGACGAGTTAGAAGAAGTAGCTAAAAAGCATAAAAAATAGAGGAGTTTTAATAATGACTATTGTATTTAAAGCATTATTTTTTTCACTCTTTTAGTCCCTTCAATTAATATAGTTTTAGTTTTTACTGTTTCTATCTCCTTGGCTAAACTAATTTCTCGTTTAGGATAAATATAAAGAAGATAATTCTACTACATAATTCATTATTTACTCCCAATTGCTGTTAAAATAGATTAACTTAGAACTCAATCATTTGGTAAGTTTTTTTTATTAATAACGATGTGTTATTTATTATTTTTGTTTTGTGAAAATTAATCAATATTTAGATGCTACTTACTTAAAAACAGCAAGTCAAGCAAATTTTTCAGAAGAAGAAAATCAACAAAAGGTTATTGCTTTAATTAGAGAAGCCATTTTGTATGATTATAAGTTAATAATGATTAGGGCTAATTACATTCCTTTGGCAAAGAAAATGTTTCAAGAAGCTGGGAAAGAAAATCTTATAGGCACAGTTATTGGTTTTCATGAAGGAACTTATACTATTAAAGAAAAACTAGAAGAAGCTCAAAAAGCCATTAGTTTGGGTGCAGATGAGTTAGATTTTGTGGTAAATTACGAAGCGTTTAAAAAAGGAGAAATAGATTTAGTTAAAAAAGAAATTACAAAAGGAATAGAACTTGCTTTAGCTAATAACAAGGTAGTAAAATGGATAATTGAAGTTGCTGCCCTAACAAGCAAAGAAATAATTGTAATTTCGCAGTTAATTAAAGACATTGTTTTCAATGACTTTGGTGAGGAGAATTCAGATAAAGTTTTTGTAAAATCATCAACCGGTTTTTATAAAACAGAAAACAATTTGCCAAATGGAGCAACATTTGAAGCGATGAAGTTAATTTTGGAAAATGCAAAACCGTTAAAAATAAAAGCAGCAGGAGGTGTACGAGATTATCAAACAGCTATAAAAATGGTTGAATTAGGAGTGGATAGAATTGGTACATCATCTTCCAAAGAGATTGTTAAAAAAGAAATAAATTTAAATACAGATTACTAATTTTGGCACATTATTTTGCACATAAAACAGCTGTAATAGATACTGATTGCAGTATTGGGAAAGATACCAAAATTTGGCATTTTAGCCATATTATGCCTAATTGCATTATTGGCGAACAATGCAATATTGGTCAGAATGTTGTTGTGTCTCCAGAAGTAATATTAGGTAAGAACGTTAAAGTACAAAATAATGTTTCTATTTATACAGGCGTTATCTGTGAAGATGATGTCTTTTTGGGGCCTTCTATGGTTTTTACAAATGTTATAAATCCAAGAAGTGCTATCAAAAGAAAAAATGAGTACTTAAAAACAATCGTTAAAAAAGGCGCAAGCATAGGCGCAAATGCAACTATTGTTTGTGGAAATACTATTGGAGAATTTGCTTTTATTGGAGCAGGTGCTGTTGTCACTAAAGAAGTTTTACCTTTTGCACTTGTAGTTGGTAATCCATCAAAACAAATTGGTTGGGTAAGTGAATATGGTCATACTTTAGAGTTCAATGAAAAGGGAATTGCAGTTTGTAAGGAGAGCAATCAAGAATATCAATTAAAAGGCAACACTGTTGTAAAGTTATAAAATGATAAAAAAATACGTATTTCTAGTTTTACTGCTTCCTTCTATTTTTCTTGCTCAAGAAGAGAGGTATCCAGTTTTCGATGTTTGCAAAGGGGCTGATATTGAAGCTTTAAAAGAGTGTTTTTACACTACGGCCAGAAAATATTTTTTTGCAGAATTTAAAACTCCCACAGTTGTAGAAAACGAAAAATTTAATGGAATAGTTAATGCTATTTTTTCTGTTTCAATAGAAGGTAACTTTAAATTGATTTACGTCAATACTCCTTATGAAGAAATTAGAGAAGAAGTAAAACGAGTTTTTAAAGTTTTTCCGAAAATTACTCCTGCTTTTTACAATAATCACTCGATAGAAATGAAGTTTGAGCTTCCTATTAATTTTCCTGTAAAACAAAATTCTAGTAGTTATAAAGTAAAACCTTCAATAGAAATTAAAAAAGAAAGTTTATTAGATGTTGTAGCAAAAACTAGAATTGCAGATTCTACTTTTCTAGAACATAGCAGTAAATTAAATGTTCCATTTACTCATAGAAATTATGTAGATTATGAATTTGCTTTACACAAAGCAAAAGGTACACACACAGCATCAAAACCATACACTTATAATGAAGTAAATAATTATTATAACTTAACAGAAGAGAAAAAAAAGTTTTTAAAACCTAATAAAAAAACTTGGTTAGGGAATAAAGTTTGGAATGAACACTTATTGCAAGTTAAAAAGGAAGATTATTGGTTTACTGTAGACTTTTTGTTTGATGTTCAGGTAGGTAAAGATAATTCAGATTTAGCATATACATATAATAATTCTAGAATTTTAAATGTAAATGGAGAAATTGGGAATAATTTTTCATTTTCCACAACTTATTTCGAGAGTCAAGGAAGGTTTTCAGAGTATATAAATAGCTACATTACAAACCCAGCATTAAGTTTTAAACCTAAAAACTCTGAAGGTTTAGTTCCTGGAAGAGGAAAAACGAAAGGATTTAAAACAGATTCTCATGATTACCCTGTTGCAGAAGCTTATTTAGCATTCACACCAAATAAACACATGCAGTTTCAATTTGGGAATGGTAAAAATTTTATTGGGGACGGATATAGATCTTTTATCTTATCAGATGTTTCTTCTCCATCTACTTATTTAAAAATGAAGGTTGATTTATGGAAATTTCAATACACTAATATTTGGATGTGGAATACAGAGCCGTCTATTAGTTCTATTTCTGATTCAAACGAGCATGCAAGAAAATATGTAGCAGCCCATTATCTTAGTGTTAATATTACAGATAAATTAAATTTAGGCTTTTTTGAAACAGCAATTTCTGCAGGAGAAAATGGTATAGATGCAGGTTTTTTAAATCCTATAATATTTTATAGATCTTTAGAGTTTAATAGAGGCGAAGATGCTGGTAATGCAATAATCGGTTTAACAGGAAAATATAAACTGACTAATAATATCTCTCTGTATTCTCAATTAATCATTGATGAGTTCTCTTTCGGAAACTTTGCGGATATGAGTGATTGGAAACATAAGTTTGCTTACCAAATGGGTGCAAAATATTTTGACGCTTTTAAAGTGAAAAACTTATTTGTTCAGTTAGAATATAATCGAGCTCGACCTTATACTTTTGCACATAAATCGCCAATTTTGAATTATGGTAACTATAGCCAACCACTTGGGCATTTATGGGGAGCTAATTTTTGGGAAGCAATAGCAATTGCGAGATATAAAAAAGACAGATGGAGTGGTAGCGCAAAAGTTATTTTAGGTAAAAAGGGTTTTGATTTAGATGGGCAAATCATAAGTTATGGAGGTGATATTTATCAATCTTATGAAAATCGGTCTGGTGATGCTGGTATTGAGGTTGCTCAAGGCAATACTGCCAACATATTTATTGCTGACGTGCAAGCTAACTATTTAATAAACCCGTCGAATAATACAAATTTCTTTGCAAGTTTGTCTCTTAGAAAATTTTCACCAAATACAACTATATCTAGCTTCTCCCTCTGGCAGAAATGTTTGGTTTAGTTTGGGGATAAAAGCAGATTTATTTAATTGGTATTTCGATTTTTAAATAACACATTTTTTTTATCTAATAACAAATAATATTATATATATTCGCAGCGTGATTTTTTAGTAAATCACACTTTTTCTTTTTCATAGCAATTTTCCCACTCAATTCATTGAGTGGGTTTTTTTATATTAGGCGTAAAAGCTGGCTAAAAACATTGTAAAGTCATAATTATCAAATATCTTTGCTATCTATTTCGTAGAATGAAGACAACAGTAATTACAAACAATAAAATTTCTATGCAAGCTATTATTTCTGACTTTAAACAACTCACAAAAGTTGGATTGTCTTTAAGTGTCGTGTTTTCTTCTGTAGCAGGGTATTTATTAGCCATAGATGTTGTTAACTATTTTATACTTTTTCTTTTGGCTACTGGAGGCTTTTTTATGGTTGGTGCTTCAAACGCATTCAATCAAATTATAGAAAAAGATACAGATATTATAATGAAGCGTACCCAAAATAGACCTTTGCCAACAGGAAGAATGCCAGTAAATATTGCACTTACTATAGCGATTCTATTTACAATTTTTGGCCTTACAATTTTATATAGTATAAATCCTAAAACAGCTTTGTTTGGTGCTATTTCTATATTTTTATATACGAGTGTTTATACTCCTTTAAAGGCAGTTACGCCATTAGCTGTTTTTGTAGGCGCAATTCCAGGAGCAATTCCTTTTATGCTAGGATGGGTGGCGGCTACTGATAATTTTGGTATAGAAGCGGGTCTTTTATTTATGATTCAGTTTTTTTGGCAGTTTCCTCATTTTTGGGCTATTGGTTGGCTACAAGATGAAGAATATAAAAAAGCAGGTTTTAATATGCTTCCCATGGGGCAAAAAGATAAAGGAGCAGTAAAACAGATTATTTTTTATACTGTAATTATGATACTTGTATCAATTGCACCAGTTTTAAAATTATCAGGTTCATTTTATATTCATCCTATAACAGCCGGAATTATTACTTTATTGGGATTGTATATGCTCTATTTTGGGGTTAAACTTCATAAAAGCGAAAAAAACATTGATGCAAGAAAACTAATGCTTTCAAGTGTTTTGTATATTACTGTAATACAAATTATATACGTATTAGATAAATTTTTACATTAGGTATGATATTAGAACAAGATTTAAAAGAAGAATTAGCGGTTGCTAAGAAAAAGTCAGCAAAACCGATGTTATGGGTTTCCATGATTAGTATGGTAATGTTTTTTGCAGGATTAACCAGCGCATATGTAATAAGTATGAAAAGAGATGATTGGGTTTCTTTTGATTTGCCGCAAGCATTTTATATTAGTACAATTCTTATTATTGCAAGTAGTTTCACGCTGTTTTTTTCTCAAAAATTTTTAAAAAATGATAAAAGACAGCTTTCTTTAATATTTGTTATTGTAACATTGATTTTAGGAGTAGGGTTTGTCTGGCAACAATATGTTGGCTTTAATCAATTAAAAAGTTCAGGTCTATTTTTTACGGGACCAGAAAGTACTGTGTCGACATCTTTTATAATAGGAATTACTTTTATGCATGTTTTACACATTTTAGCAGGTCTTTTAGTGCTTTTAGTTGTTATTTATAACCATTTTAAATACAAGTATAAACCAGATAATATGCTTGGGTTTGAACTTGGTGCAATCTTTTGGCATTTTGTAGACCTACTATGGATTTACCTATTTTTCTTTTTCTATTTTATTAGGTGATGAAAAATAGTTATTTTTGTCGGGCGAATTAGCTATAAATTAACAGAAAGTATTACATAACAGAGATTATTATATGGAAGCAAATATTGCTATACCTTTAGACGGTAAAAAAACTTGGAACGGTGGTGGACAAAAGCCATTTGGGGCAAGATATGGTAAAATGATGATGTGGTTTTTTATCGTTTCTGATGCTTTAACCTTTACAGGTTTTTTAGCAGCGTACGGTTTAACACGATTTAAATTTATTGATTCTTGGCCAATTGCCGACGAAGTGTTTACTCACTTTCCTGGATTGCATGGTGTACACGCGCCAATGTATTACGTTGCTTTAATGACATTTATTCTAATTATTTCTTCTGTAACAATGGTTTTAGCCGTTGATGCAGGTCATCAAATGAAACAAAAAAAGGTGGCTTGGTATATGTTTGCTACCATTATTTTTGGAATAATTTTTGTTGGTTCTCAAGCTTGGGAATGGAAAAATTTTATTAATGGTTCTTATGGAGCAGTAAAAACAACAGATGGTAAAGTTTTACAATTTGTAAAAGATGGTCATCAAATTGCTTTATCAGATTTTGTTGTAGGCGAAAGAACTGATGGAAGGGTTCAGCATGAAAGACATAACGGATTATGGTTTGAAGAAGAAGAAACAATAGCTAATTATTCTATAGCTCAAATTCAAAACTCTTACAAATCGAATTCGGATATACAAATTCGATCAGAATTGATAGATCCTGTAACCAAACAAAAAATAATTCTTTCTAGAGAAGAGGGTATGGCTCAGTTAGCTAAAACTAAATTAGTGATTGAAGGAGCAAATTTGAAAGTAAATGAATACGGGAATACCATTTTTGCAGATTTCTTTTTCTTCATAACAGGATTTCATGGGTTTCACGTTTTATCAGGGATTATTATTAATATCATTATTTTCTTTAATGTGATTCTAGGCACTTACGAGCGCAGAGGGCATTATGAAATGGTAGAGAAAGTAGGATTATATTGGCACTTTGTAGATTTAGTTTGGGTATTCGTATTCACATTCTTCTATTTAGTTTAATTTACAAAAGAAATTAAAATGGCACACGCGCACGAATCAAATACAAAAAGAATTTGGGTAGTATTAATACTTTTAACAGTAATAACAACGGTAGAGGTTGTGTTTGGTATTATAAAACCAGCATCTCTACATCTAACTAGTTTTTTCGGGATAAGTCCTTTAAATTGGTTGTTTATTATTTTAACCTTGGTGAAAGCATATTATATAGCTTGGGCATTTATGCATCTAGAGGGTGAGAAAAAATGGTTTAGACGTTCAATTGTTTGGACATCCATTTTTTTGATTTGCTATTTAATGACTCTGATGTTAATAGAAGGTAGTTATTTATATAGCACATTATCACCATTGGTAAAATGGTAAAGTAATTATAAAAAAATAAGGTGGTTTTAACCACCTATTTTTTTTAATAAACGATATTCAGTGTTTCGATAAAATTTAAGGGATGAAACTTACTAAAAAACGAGTTGTATTATTTTTACTATTTATTTTTCCTTTAATCTGTTTTCTAATATTGTCTACAGGGAAAAATAACTTCACTAAATTACCTGTTGCCACTGCAAATGTTATAGATGTTTCTGCAATAGACGTTGCAAAAACATTTAAGGGAAATATTTCTGTAGTTTGTTTTTTAGGTGAAGATATGGAAGCTAATCAGGGAGGTTTCTTTAATTTAAACGAGAAAATCTACAAGAAATTTATTGAATATAATAATTTTCAAATAATTGCTATTTACCCAGAAGGAAAAGAGCAGGAAGCAAAACAAATTGAACAGAAAATTAGTGCATTTACAGATATGGTGAAATGGAATTTTATTCCTGGTTCTAAAGAAGATATTATTGCTTTACACAACAGTTTTAATTCTAATGACAAACTTATTAATTTGTATACTTTTAAAGCATTTTTGGTTGATAAAAATGGAGATTTAAGAGCTCGCGCAGATGATAAAGAAAATAAACATAGAGAAACAGCAGGTTATAATATGAATTCTGTTGCAGATCTAGAACAAGATAATGAAAGATGATATCTTAGTACTCTATTATGAGTATTATGCTTCATTTAAGGATAAAAACGAGAATAAAGCAGAAAGAAAGGAAATGGGATTATGAAAAAAAAGTATTCTTACATAGGTATTTCTTTTATTATACTTTTATTTGGAATTTATGTGGTGCGAAACTTAGATCGAAGAGTAAATGAAGACGATCTCATTCAAGATGATAGACTTAATAAAGTAGATAAAAAATCTAGTAAAGCAAATAATTTGTATAAATTCAATAAGGTACCTGACTTTGAATTTATAAATCAAAACGGATTTACAATCACTAATAATGATTATAGAGGAAAAGTATATGTTGTTGAGTTCTTTTTTACATCATGCCCTACGATCTGTCCATTGATGAATGAACAGATGTTAGCGATTCAACAAGAGTTTAAAGGAAATCATGATTTCGGAATTGCATCTATTTCAATAACTCCAGATATTGATACACAAGAGGTAATGAAATCATATGCTGAAAATCATAAAATAACACACAAGAATTGGCACCTCTTAACAGGTAAATCTCAAGAATTAGTTTACGCTTTATCAAACAAAGGGTTTAAACTATATGCAGGAAAAGGCGATGAAATTCATGGTGGTTTTGAACATTCCGGGCTTTTTGCTTTGGTAGACGGAAAGGGTTATATAAGATCTAGAAAGGATCAGTTTGGAAATCCAATTATGTATTATAGAGCATTAAAAGAGCAAACTTTTCCTGATCAGATCAAAGAGTTAAAAGAAGACATTAAAATTTTATTAAATGAATAAGAATTTAGCACAAGAAAAAAAGTACAAGAGAATAATTATGGCACTTTCTATTGTCATTCCTCTGGCCGTTGCCGCGTTATTCGGTATTAATTTACAAAAATTAGGTTTTGATGTTGAACCACTTACTTTTTTGCCTCCGATTTATGCATTTGTAAACGCAATAACAGCTATTGTTTTAGTAGCTGCCGTCATCGCTATCAAAAAAGGAAACCGGAAATTGCACGAACGTTTAAATACCTTTGCAATTTTTTGTTCACTGTTGTTTTTAGTAATGTACGTAGCTTATCACATGACCTCAAATTCCACTAGTTATGGAGGTGCAGTTGCCGCAGATTATGATTTGTTAACAAAACTGAGAACCTTTCCATTCTACTATTTTATTTTAATTACACATATTACCCTATCAATCGTAGTGATCCCCTTTGTGTTAACTACTTTCATGCGCGCAAAATTAACTGATTTTTCAGCACACAAAAAAATTGCAAAAATCACCTTTCCACTTTGGTTGTATGTTGCCGTAACCGGCGTAATCGTTTATATAATGATATCCCCATATTATGCTCAATAAAAAAATAGTATTAATTTTTTTACTTGTTTTTACCTCCATTATTTCCAATGCTCAATGTGCTATGTGTAAAGCTGTTGTAGAAAGTGGAGATATTTCAATGGCGGAGGGAGTGAATAGCGGAATCACTTACTTAATGGTGTTTCCTTATCTTTTAATTGGTGTTTTATTTTATGTAATTTATAGATATAACAAGAAGGCTAAAATTTAACAATTATATAAGAGTAATATCTTGTAACATATTTTACTTTTAGTCGTCTTATTGAAACCATCAAAAGATATCTTTGATGTGTATCATTTATTTTATAAATTAAACATAAAAAACGTTTTGAAAACCAAATTTATCCTATTTGTATCATTATTAATTTCTGTTGTTACTTTTTCACAGAAAAAATGGACTCTTAAAGAATGTGTAGATCAAGCTTTAGAGAGAAATATTTCTATTCAACAGAATAAATTAAGTTTAGAATTAGCTAAAAAGGATGTTGATATTTCTAAAGGTAATTTTTTACCAAACTTAACTGGTTCCTCTAGTGGGAATTTTAATTCTGGTTTATCTCCCGATAAAACCGGTGTTTTAACAAATACAAATAATTTTAACGGGCGTTTTAGCTTAAGAAGTTCTGGTAATATTTTTAATGGTTATAGAAATACTAATACTTATAAACAGGCACAATTAGGCGTAAAATCTAGTCTTTTAGACTTAAAGAAAATTGAAAACGATATTTCTTTAAATGTTGTAAATAGTTATTTAAATATATTATTTGCGAAGGAAAACCTAAATGCTGCAAGATTTCAGTATGAAATTAGTAAAAAACAAATTGAAGCTGCTGAAAGTAGATTGAAGTCAGGAGTTATTGCCAAGGGAGATTTATTAAATACACAATCTACTGCAGCTACAGACCAACAAGCTGTTATATCACAGGAAAATGCATTAGATTTATCTTTGTTAAATTTAGCCCAGTTATTGCAGGTTCCTGTAGAAGGTTTTGATATTGCCTCTATTGATGTTGGTGCACCATCTGCTAATTTATTCTATAAAAACTCATCAACTGTCTACAATAAATCTCTTGATAGAATGCCAGAAATAGAAAGAGCAACATTAGCAATTAAAAATGCGGATTTAAATATTAAAATTTCTAAAGGGGCATTTCTACCTACATTAAGTTATGATTTAAGTGCTGGAACATCTTATTATCATCAATTTAATAACCTTTTACCAGGCAGAGTCAATGATAATTTTATCAATCAAGCGAATGATCGTCTTCAATATGGTGCTGGTGTTTCTTTAAGTATTCCAATTTTTAGTCGTTTTCAAACTAAAAATAGAGTAGCACAATCTAAAATTAATAAAGAAATTTCAGAAACAAGATTAGAAAGCGAAAAATTAATTTTAAAGCAAACTATAGAACAAGCTTTCTTAGATGTTAAAACAGCTTTAAAGTCTTATGAGGCGGCCAAAATATCGCAGGCTGCACAAGAAGAAGCATTCAAAAATGCACAAGAAAGATATAACTATGGTGCAATGACGTTGTTTGATTTCGATCAAGTTAGAACACGTTTGGTAAATGCACAAGGTGCTCTTATTCGTTCTAAATATGATTATGTTTTTAAAACTAAAGTTTTACAATTTTACTCGGGAGAATTAGTTCTGGAATAGATAAAACAAATATTACTAATGAAGCCTCGCAAAATTGCGAGGTTTTCTTTTTTCTATAACCTATATTTGCATAAAAATTATAAGTTGGCAATAATCCTTAACATAGAAACTGCAACAAAAAACTGTTCTGTAAGTCTGGCAAGAAACGGAGTAGTTATAGCAATAAAAGAATTGAATAATGGTAATTATTCTCATGCAGAAGTTTTACACCCTTTTATTACTGATATTTTAAAAGAAGCTCAGGTTAATTCAAATGAAATTGACGCCATAGCAGTAAGTAAAGGGCCAGGCTCATATACTGGGTTAAGAATTGGAGTTTCTGCAGCAAAAGGTCTTTGTTTTGCTTTTGGTAAGCCTTTAATAGCATTAAAAACCCTGACATCTTTAGCAAATGCTATTTCAATTGATACAGGATTCGTAGTACCAATGATTGATGCGAGAAGAATGGAAGTTTACGCTGCTGTTTTTGATGAAAATTGCAAGGAAGTAAGAGAAATTAAAGCAGAAATTATTGATTCAAATTCTTTTTCTGATTATTTAGAAATCAATAAGGTTTATTTTTTAGGAGATGGTGCGGCTAAATGCAAGGATATAATTACACATAAAAATGCTATTTTTATAGACGATAAATTTCCTTCATCAAGAGAAATGGCTGTCTTGTCTTATAATAAGTTCAAAAAAAACGACATCGAAGATGTCGCTTATTTTGAACCTTTTTATTTAAAAGACTTTGTTGCAATTCCTGAGAAGAAAAAGAAACCTACTTTTTGATAATTACTTGATGCGGATATGGAATGTCTATTCCTGCCTTATCTAATTCTAATTTTACGGCTTCTGTAACCTCAAAATATACATCCCAGTAATGTTCTGTTTTAGACCAAGGTCTTACAGCAAAATTAACAGAACTATCTGCTAATTCAGAAACAGTAACATTTGGCGCAGGATCTTTTAAAACTTTTGGGTGAGAAGTTAAGATGTTTAACAAAACTTCTTTTGTTTGCTTAATATCTGCTTCATAAGATACACCAATAGTTAAATCAACGCGTCTTGTACCTTGTTGAGAATAATTAATAATGTTACCATTAGATAAACTTCCGTTAGGTATTATTATTACCTTGTTAGATAAACCAATCAGTTTCGTTGTAAATATTTCGATTTCTTTTACGACACCAATTTCTCCTTGAGCTTCAATTAAATCTCCATTTTTAAAAGGCTTAAATATCATGATTAATACACCACCAGCAAAATTTCCTAGTGATCCTTGTAGAGCTAAACCAATAGCCAAACCTGCTGAAGCTATAATAGCGGCAAAAGAAGTTGTTTCTACTCCTAATTTTGACATTATAGTAATGATTAAAAGGATTTTTAGCGCCCAGTTAACTAAATTGCCTAAAAATTTTTGCAATGTTTCATCAAGTCCACCAACTTTCATTAATTTCTTTGAAGCTTTTACAGCCAATCCAATAACAAATAAACCAATAAATAAAATAGCTAATGCTACGAGTATTTTTGGTGTAAATTCAACCATTAATTGTTTAAGTTTGTCAATATATTTTTCCATTTTTAATATTTTGAGTTTGGCATAAAGATAATTTTTATTGTGAAATAATAAACACAATATTTTGATTTAATTTAAAAACAATATTCCGTTTTATATTGTCTTTTTAGTTTCTAATTTCATTTCGATTATAAAAATTGGTCATAGATAATCTTGTCAAAATTATCATTGATTTTTTAATTTGAGAAATCTTATAATTGGTTCAAACTAATGTATAAAAACAAAAAAAACGCTTAAAATAGTTTTTTAAGCGTTTTCTAGATTTTAATGTTATGATTACTCTACAAGTAAAGTAAAAGGAATACTATATTTTACACCAACTGGCTTACCTCTTTGTCTACCTGGTTTCATTTTTGGCAATTGTTTCATAACCTTAATTACTTCACTTTTAATTTTTGGATGTGGAGCTCTTGCGTTTATATTAACAACATTACCTTGTTTATCTATTTTAAAACCTATAAAGACTCTCTTTCTACCAGAAGACAAACCTAATTCATTTGGTAAATCTGTATTAAATTTTCTTGAGAAGTGTTTCTGAACTTTTTTACTAAAGCACGCTTTTAATTCAGATTTAGATCCTTTACATCCAGGAAATACAGGTACATCCTCGATAATCATAAAACTTACATCTTCTATAACTTCTTCAACTTCTTCAACCTCCACAATCTCTTCAACTTCTACGGCTTCTGTTTCATCTGTTTCTGTTGATTCAATAACAGTTTCTTCAATTTCCTTTTCATCTTCAACAATTTCTATTTTTTCTGGAGCTGGTGGTGGTGGAGTTTTAGGTTTTACAGGCTCTTTTACCTCGGTAATTACCGTTTCCTCTTCCATTTCAGCATTCATTGTCACAGAACCTAAGTCTCCAATATTTCTATCGTATGTTTTGTTTTCTATACAAGCATAAGTTACAAAAAGGGCTAAAACTAAGCCGATTTGCATAAAAATCTTGCTATAATTTTCTAAGTTTGACTTTGGGTTTTTCTTAATTTCCATTGTAAAGATTTTTTAAAGTGCGCTAATTTAGTTAAATTATTGGTTTATACACAAGCCTTGCTCTAAATTATAATCAAAATTTTTTAAAAATTTGATTATAAACAAACAATCCTAATACAATACCTACTGTATTTGCAAGAACATCTCTAAAATCTCCTGTTCTATACAGAGTTAATGTATCTTGTATAACCTCAATAATTATGCCGTAAATTATACAAGAAATTACTATAATTTTTTTAAGGTTCGGTTTTTTATAAAACGAGAATAACCAGCAAAAACTTAGGGTAAAATAAGCAAATGAATGATAGAATTTATCAATATTACTTATGTTTACCTCTACTTTTGGCATTTTCATTAAGCTGAGGTATGCAATACTAATTGTGATGCCTATGGCTATGACGAAAAAATTATCCTTGAATAAGCTCTTTGTAAGTTTCGGCATCTATTAGGTTTGCTATTTGTGAACTATCTGATATTTCTATTTTAATCATCCAACCTTTACCATAGGGGTCAGAGTTTACCAGTTCGGGTTCGTCTTCTAATTCTTCGTTAAATTCTGACACTTCACCAGTTAATGGCATAAATAAATCTGAAACAGTTTTAACAGCTTCTACAGAACCAAAAATTTCACCCTCTTCTACAGTATCATCCAAAGTGTCTACATCTACATAGACGATGTCTCCTAATTCCCCTTGAGCAAATTCTGTAATACCTACTGTTGCTATGTTGTCTTCAATTTTAATCCACTCGTGGTCTTTAGTGTATTTTAATTCTGATGGTATATTCATTTTTTTATTAGTTTTATGTTTAGTTTCCTCCTAAGTTGTATATAATATTAAACCCTCCATTTATGGCCTGTCTAGGAAATGTAGTAGATATTGCATATTTAGATGTTTGATGATTATAATAAAACGATGCTGTTAGACTATTGCTTAATCTATAATCGGCTGTAAATTTAATAGAAAATAATTTTTGACCACCACTAATTTGGTTGTTATCTTCATCTACAGCTCTAATTTGTGTTAAATTATCTCTTAAAGAAACATCCGCTCTTAGGTTTATATCTCCTTTTAATGTCTGTTTTTTGCCTGTAAATCGGGTGTTAAGTTTCACATCTTTAAACACATAACCCATTCCGAATATAAATTCAGTGCCTTGTATATCTGTTAACGTACTATTGTTAAAATTCATGGTAAGTGTTCTATCACTTTTTACTTCTCCTCTTAGTGAAAAAGAATTTCTCATTTTCATATCTAATTTAATCAGTGGAGAAAATTCATCAACTAAAGTAACAGCAGCTACTAATAATTCAGGTTCATAATTATTTGCAACATTTATATTTCCGAAAGGATTACTAGCATCATATTGTAAGTTGTTTGTAAAACTAGACACTGTATAAGAAGACCTATAACCATGTGAAATTACAAAATTGCTAAAATTTTTCTTAAAAAACTTTAACTTCATTAATCCTTTATAACGCATTGTCCAATTAGGTATTGGAATATCTCTGAACATTCCTGTATTTATCTTATCTGGGCTCTTTCCGGAGTAAGCAGCCATAAAAGCTGGTAACAAAACTTGTTGACTGTTTGGTCCAAATCCGCTTACAGGAGCTCCATTTTCTTCAGCTAATCTGTTGGAGATTATGTTTCTGTAATCTCTCATTTTTTGAAATAAATCATCACCATTTTTAAAGGCAGTTGAAGCCATAGAATAACTGGTACTAAAGTTTCCTGTTTCAAAGAAAGGCGTGTCCTCAAATTGATTGTTTCCATCTAAAAGATCTAACTGCTGAGAGAGAGCTCTCGTTTGAATTTTATTTCCTCTTACATCTATATTTAAATCTTTTATTGGCTTTAAGGTAAAGGAATAATCTAATTTGTTATAATGCGTTTTACTAAAAGTTTTACTATAATACTCTTCGCCTTCATTTCTTGTAACAAACCAACCATTTTCTAGTGCTGTATTTCTAATGTCTACCTGGCTACCAAAAGCAAAGGAAGTTGGTGCTCCTCCTAAGAAGCCAATATTTTCAGTATAACCAGGCAATAATTGCCCATTGTTTTCTGAATAACTAATTTTTCCTTGTTTTACAGATGTTAGAATATCATATGTTCCTTTTAGTAATTTTTTACCTAAGGATAACTTTTTATTCGTTGTAATTCTTCCAGGACTTCTTGGGATACCAGAATTTTTCGAAACTTTTGAGTTTTTACGTTGCGTTTTGCTCATTAATAATTTTTCGAAACCAAAAGTTTTGTATAAACGATCAAAACTAAATGTTGTATTTAAATTATGGGTGTTTGCATTCTGTATAACATTTCCTATTAAATCTACTGACGCAATATCAACTCCATTTATGTTTATTGTGCTTTGGGGTGCTGCTTGCCAGTCAAAATCTGCGGTATAACCATAATCAGCCTTTATGAATTTTAAAAATGGAATTTTATCAAGAGGTAAATTATAATTTCCGTTTAATTTTTGGTGATAATGGTTAGCTCTTCCTGTATTAAAGAAATCATCAAATACTTGAATCTCATCATTATTGTTAAAAGTATCGTAGATGTAGCTATTTGTTGCATTAAAGTTTATTTGTAACGATTTTGTTAAATCGAAACCAATAGTATAATCCCAATCAAATAAAAACCTACGTTGCTTTAATTCTGGTTGATCAGATAATCCAGCCACTAAATTTCTAGATTGTTGTTCATTATAGTTTCTGTTGATGTTCGTGTTTATAGCAAACGTCTTCGGAACAGGATTAAAGTTAATATCTTTTAGCAATCTCCAATATTTACTTTTAAATATCGAATCATTTTTTTTAAAAGGTTCTATTGGTTTAGAATCGAAACTAAAGTTATAATTAGCAGAAGCTCTAACACTTTCATTAATTCGTTTTTTAATATTATAGTTTCTTTGAAACTCTTTATTATGAGCGTAAGAAACAGCTAGGTTTTCTACATCATAAAATTTAGGTTTTTTAGTAGAATTAGGGTTTCTATTCTTTTTGATATTGGTAAAACTAATACTCGTTCGTTTTGTATAATCCCTAGAGAATTTGCTGTTATCGTTTGCTTCTAAAGCATCTTCTAATTCAACATCTTGATATTGAGGATCGTATTTTGGATCAATAAATTTTTCTCCCACACTGTAGCTCATGGGTAATTGAATACCCCATTTTTTAGGTGTAAAAACCTTACCTAAATTTACAGTTGTGGCAAAATCGTATTGTTTGTTTTCATCCAAACTACGCTGTCCTACTCTTTCTTCTACGTTACCAAAACCGATGGTAGACATGCTCCCTGATAATGATACGTTCGCAACATCTGCAAAATTTGCATCTGCGTTAACAACTGCCGCCCATCCGCCCTTATTATCAAAACCTGCAGAACGTAATTCATTAAACCAAACTTCTCCACTTATTGGTGCAGTTGTATTGTTTTTTAATCCTAAAACAATTGTTTTTAATTTCGCCAAAGTTGGATTTCCTTTCACAGAAATTGTGTAAGGTCTTGCAGGATCTTGCTCTGTTGACGTATATAATTCTATAATTGAAAAATCGAGTTTATCTCTTTCTAATTTTACTTTACCAAACGTTTCTAAGAAAGCATCTAAGTTATTTGCCTCTGGCCAAATATCTAAAGCAGATGTTCCATTTGTAGAAACTTTTAAAGGCATTTCTATTTGGTAGTAGTTGTCGTCTAAGTCCGTACCTAACCTTATAGTTGCAGAAAAGTCATCATCATTAATAGCAAGCGCTCCTTCATTTTTTTGAAGATGCATAAACATTTTTAAGTTTTTAAATCGCCTTAAATCGATACTAATGTTTTTATAGATTGCTCTTGCTTCTTTTGCAGGTAAGTTATTTACTTTTAAGGTAACAGATTGTTCGTTTTGTAATTGCACGGTTGTACTTCCTTGTAAACGCTCTCTTACTATTCCTGGAGGCTGAATGTAGCTGCCCTCGTTTTGTTCTATACTTACAACACCAACTTCGAAATCCTTTAATTCATTTTCGTCTAAATCTACTGGAGGTGTTATGTTTTGGTTTAAAGTTTTTGTGTAACGTCTCCAATCTCCTCTTACCAAATCTAATTCACCGAAACGAAGAACTACAGGCATTTTAAAATTGGTTAAAAACATTCTAACAAAACGAATACTATTAAAGTCAGAAATCTCATTTACAGATTTTCCACCTCTAATAGGAACTCTAAATTGATACCATGTTGTTTTTTGAGTTCCTCCGTTTTCTAAAGTAATATCTGTTACTTTTTCATCAACTATAAAATTCTTTCCAACAACCAAATCATTTCTATTCATAGAAACTTTATACTCGTAGTAGCTTTCTACGGTATTCATTGTTTGATCTTTATTGATATCTTCTACATCCGGATACGTTGATGAAGATATTGGATAAGATTCTGGAGACTGGTTTAAGGTCGGTGAGTTCCCTTCTGTATTGTTGTAGTTTTTATATCTAGTAATAATAGAAGCATCAATAGCATCTAAAGCACTACCTCTAAAAAATTGAAAGTTATCAGCTCCTGGATCTGATAGACTTGTATAATTACCTATGTTTGTTAATTTTTTTTCATCTTCATCATTCAAACCGTCAAAACCAATATCTTGGTTTTTTCTTGCTTCATCTTCTTCATTAAAAGCATAAATAATGGATGAGTTTTGGGGTATTCTATTACCTAAAGGTGATTCAATAGTATTAAGAATCCCACCAGTTTCTGGCATTCCGTTTTCATACATTTTACGACTATCCTTTAAGATGTCTTCAGATACATTACCTAGGTTTATGTATAAATCTCCAATCTGATTAGAAGGATCTTCAGGGTTCATTCCTAAAGGCAAGCCTTCCTCAATAGTCATTGAGTAATTTTCGTAAGGATCCATGACCCAAAATTGAATGTACTCGATATTTGCTTGATCAAAATTGTTTGTGGTTAGCGGACGCATAATTCCACCCCAGTTTGATTCTGGATCCGGAAGTGTTACGCTTCCGTCAATAAAAGTTGCGTCGGGGTTGTAATTATACGACCCTCGTTCTTCAGGGAAATAAGCTAAGTCTAGTGTTCTAATTAAGGAGTTTTGAGTGATGTCTAATTGCACATTCGGAAACAATTCTCTGTAATTCACTCTTCTCGTCTCTGCTCTCGAAAGTTCGTCTGCATTGATGCTTGATGGGGTGTTCCCTACACCATAAAAAATTTGATCTACATTGTACCAGGCTAATTTTGCTCTTTTGTAATTGTAATCTAAATCGCTACTTGTTCCATTAAAAATATCATTAGCTTTATTTTGTGGCGTACTTGCTTCATACCAATCCAAAGGAGATAATATACTTATGGGAATTTGTGAAGCCTCAAAATCATCGATATATGTCGTTGCAGCGCCGGTTACATCTATTCCACTTGGCGTTCCAGGTAGTAAATATGCCATGTCAGCTCTAATTGATAAATTAGAGGGTACATCTGTATCTACAAAAGGTAATTTATTTGCCAATTTTGTAAAGTAAGGTACTTCTGTCGCGTAATCTATATTCGTCCCAAACATGGTATTGTTTATTGGGTCTGAACCAAAATTAACTTTTGCGGTAATAGGTCTTTCGTTAACATTTAAGATGGTTGCACCTACTGTTAATTTATCAGAGAATTTATGCTCAACATCAACTCCCATAAAGGTTTTTCTTTGTTGATTAAAAACAGCATTGTTCTCTGTTGAGACACTAATTGGTGTTCCTGACGCTTGTAGACCAGGATCTATAATTTGTACACGTCCGAGCTGATAATCCACAACGTAATCTACACCTTCTACTAGTTGTCTTCCCCCAGCAGTAACGTTTACAGAACCTCTTGGAACATTAAATGCGCCAATAGGAATTCCGCCAGAATTTTCTGATTTAAAATATCCTTTTAAGTAATACTTGTCTTTATTTTGATAGTTGTTCTGGATATTAATTTTTGTGTTTAAGTATAATTCTTTAAATAAATAAGTTTCATCTAAAGTTTCATCTAAACCAATATCATTCGAATTTTGTTGGACTAAATCGTTTCCAAAAGGTTCTGGTTCTGGAAAAAAGATATAACCATTTTGAGAATTTACAGTAACACCCTCTACATAATCAAAAAAGCCATCGGCAGATCTAAACTGACTTTGGTCTAATTGATCTAATTTTAAAACTTGAATTAATGGGGTATTTGGAATTCCAATAGTTTTTGCATTTTGCAATACATTAGAAGGAATTCCTGTTTGATCATCTCTATATTGTATTTCAAAAAGAAAGCCATCTTGTGATAAAGGAAAAGCACCCAATGCGTATACGTTTTTCATCATTAAACGCCATGTAGGAAAAGATTCTTCTATAGTAATACCGTTTACAACTCTGTCTCTTTTTGTTTTTAAAATTTCGCTACGTAATAGTTTTAAAGCTAAAGTCTGAGGAGCTAAGATTCCATCATTTGAAAATTCCCCAACTTTAAATGAAGTATCTGTGCTTCCGGTTACACCGCCAGCAATCGTATATTCATAGGCAACTGCTAAAACTTCCCCATCATTTAATCTTCTATTTAAAGAAATAAAACCTAATTGAGCATTTAAATTGTATTCATTTGGTTCTAATTTCCGAGCATTTTCTAATACAGAATAATCTGTACCTTCATTCATATTGTTGTTACTAAAAGAGCTCAATGTACTATTAATAGAAGAAATACTTCTAATGCCACTAGTGGCTGTTAATAAAGTAGATAAATTATTAGATTGGTTGGTTGGAATATTTCCACCAGTCGTTGTTGGTGGGTTTGTTGGTAGTATATCACCTGTTTGATTTACCAAAACATTGGTGTCCGATTCACCAATATCAGCAAAGGCAACGATACTTCTAAAATCTTCTGTACTCGCATTTCTGTTGGTTACCCAAACTTCTAACCTTGTAATATTAACTTGACTATTAATTAATGGGTAGTTCTTTAAAGAGTTTGCATAATTATCAATAAAATATTGACCTAAGAAAAAGTGTCGATCGTTATCGTAATCTGTGGCTTGTAATTCAAACTCTTGAATCGATGCTCCACCTTCCGCAACAACAGTTTTACTTTCTGAATTTTGTTGAGAAAAAACAGCGGTTATATTTGTATTACCAAATTTTAATTGCGTTTTAATACCGAATAAACTTTGAGCTCCATTAATTAAAGAGTTTTTAATCGGCATAGAAACATTACCAGCTTCTATTCCTTGTAAAATATCGTCTTCAGTAGGTTCGTAACCAATTTTCACCAAATTCTGAAAATCGAAAGTAGATTGTGTGTCGTAGTTTGCAGTAAAATCTAAACGAGTACCTACTTCTGCACGAATACTTGCATTAATTTGTTGATCAAAATCAAAGGTAAAGCTACTTCTATTTTCTTCTGATAATTGCGGGTTCTCTGTATTTTGATATATAAATCCCAATTTTAAGTTTAGACTTCCAGTTGGAGTTACTTTTACGGTGTTTCCTCCAAAAATAGTTTCAAAAAAATCTGAATTCACATAATAAGTTGGTAGTAAGTCTTTTTGAGCATCTTTAGAACCTTTTTTCTTGGAGTTTGTCGCACTTACTTTGTCTTTAAAGTATTGTGTCATATCTCTCTTTAAACGATATTTAGCATACTCTTTTTGGGTGAGAAATATGGGGGTTCTTGTATAGTAATTTCCTATCTTTTCTAGAATTACATATTTGTTTAAATCTTTGTCAAAGATGATTTCTTTAGTTGCTAAATACTCCAAAAAGAGCCCACCTGTTTGGTCTTTTTTAAAGTTATACCTTAACTCTACACTATCTTTTTTTACGGATAAAGAATCATTCTTTTTAGTTCTTTGCGCATGCATAGATAGGTTTGCTATGAAGGCAATTGCAAGAAACAAGAATGGTTTTTTTAAAAAATTACTCAATTTATTATAAGTTCTTTAAGGATAGTTTTATTAGATTTTCAACGGAAGCATCTGGATTGTTTTTTAAAACCATAGAGACAACCTTGTCAGATTGCTTTTTATTAAATCCTAATACTTCTAAAGCAGATAACGCTTCATCTTTATTGGTATTGTTTGTAAACGTAGAAACTTTATCAATATTAAAGGTTTTTAGAATTTTATCTTTTAAATCAACAATGACTCTTTGTGCTGTTTTTGCGCCAATTCCTTTTACAGATTGAATTAGTGGAATGTTTTCTGATGCAATTGCGTGTTGTATTTCTTCAGCTGTCTTAGAAGATAACATAGTTCTTGCAATACTTGGTCCTACACCAGAAACTGAAATTAATAATTTAAAAACTTCTCTTTCTGTCTTAGTGAAAAATCCAAAAAGCGTGTGTGCATCTTCTCTTATAGATAAATGTGTGTATAAAATAACAGCTTCATTATCTGGTAAGCTAGAGAAAGTATTTAGTGAAATATGGAGTAAATAGCCAACACCATTGCAATCTACAACAATCTCTGTTGGATTTTTCTCTATTAGTTTCCCTCTAATTTGTGTAATCATAGAACTGTTTTTCAGGCTTCTAATGTAGTAATTTTTATTTGTTGTTTCTCTTTTCTTTTTCTTGTGCGTCTACAGCGGCTAAAGCGGCCATATTTACCATTTCATCTACACTGGCTCCTAGTTGTAATATGTGCACAGGTTTGCTTAGACCTAAAATAATAGGTCCAATAGATTCTGCTTTATTTACTTGTTTTAATAGCTTGTAAGTCATGTTAGCAGATTCTAAATTTGGAAAAATTAAAGCATTTACTTTTTTCCCATTTAGTTTAGAAAATGGAAACTCTTTTGCTAACATTTCTGGGTTTAATGCAAAATCTGCTTGTAATTCTCCATCTACAACAGTGTTTGGAAAGTTACGATGCAAATAAGAAACAGCTTCACTTATTTTTTTAGAACTTTCTGAGCTTGACGATCCAAAGTTAGAAAATGATACCATTGCCATGTTTGCTTTCATTCCAAACATTTTAATAAATTTTTCTGTCATTTGAGAAATCTTCACTAAATCTTTCGCAGTTGGGTTAATGTTAATCGTTGTGTCTGATAAAAATAAAGGTCCTTGTTTGGTTAGCATAAGATTACTAGCTGCTATTTTTGTAATTCCCTTATCTTTTTCAATAAGTTCTAGTATGGGTTTTAGAACTGTTGGGTAAGGTCTGGAATACCCAGTTATTAATGCATCTGCTTCACCTTCATTTACCATCATCGCAGCAAAATAATTGCGTTCGCGCATTAATTTTTGTGCTTCAGATAATGTGCGTCCTTTACGGCGTCTATTGTTCCAATAAATTTCTCCAAAACGACCTCTACGCTCTTTTTCCTCGTCAGTTTTAGGATCTATAATAGGAACATTTGCAATAAAGCCGATTTCTGCCATTAATTCTAAAATAACTTCTTTACGCCCAAGTAAAACCACCTTTCCAAGTTTTTCTTCATGCACTCTTTGTGCAGCTTTTAAAACGTCTAAATGATCAGCTTCAGCAAAAACTATTCGCTTTTTATTGCTTTTTGCTCTGTTGTGTAGAAGTCTAATTTCTTTACTTCCTGATCCAGAACGTTCCATTAATTCTTCACGGTATTTATTCCAATCTTGGATAGGTTCTAAAGCAACTCCAGAATCCATGGCAGCTTTTGCAATTGCTGGTGGAATTTCATAAATTAATCTCGGGTCAAATGGTTTTGGAATAATATATTCTCTCCCGTAAGCTAAACTTACTTCATCATACACAATATTTACTTGCTCTGGCACGGATTGTTTTGCCAAACTGGCTAAAGCGTGTACAGCAGCCATTTTCATTTCTTCATTAATTTTAGTTGCTCTAACATCTAAAGCACCTCTAAAAATAAAAGGAAATCCGAGTACATTATTTACTTGGTTAGGATTGTCTGACCTACCAGTAGCCATGATGATATCATTTCTTGTAGCAACCGCTAACTCGTATTCTATTTCTGCAACAGGATTTGCCATTGCAAATACAATTGGGTCTTTTTTCATTGTTAATAGCATCTCTGGTGAGACTACGTTTCCTATAGATAAACCAATAAAAACATCTGCGTTATGCATTGCTTCGCTTAAAGTATTTAAATCTTTATCAGTTGCAAATTCTGCTTTTTGAGAGGTAAGGTTTTTTCTATCTTTTCTAATAACTCCTTTGCTGTCGCACATAACAACATTTTCTCTCTTTACCCCTAGTTTTAAGTATAAACGTGTACAAGAAATTGCAGCTGCTCCCGCGCCATTAATAACAATATTTACTTTGCTAATATCTTTTTCTGTAATGTCGATGGCGTTTTTTAATGCAGCAGCAGAAATTATTGCTGTTCCATGCTGATCATCATGCATTACAGGTATATCTAATTCTTCTTTTAGACGTCTTTCAATTTCAAATGCTTCAGGTGCTTTTATGTCTTCTAAATTAATTCCTCCAAAAGTTGGAGCAATTGCTTTTACTGTTCGTATAAAATCATCCACATCAGTTGCGTCTACTTCAATATCAAAAACATCAATATCAGCAAATATTTTAAACAACAAACCTTTTCCTTCCATTACTGGTTTTGATGCTTCAGGGCCAATATCACCGAGCCCTAATACTGCAGTTCCATTAGAAATTACCGCAACTAAATTTCCTTTCGACGTATATTTATAAACGTTATTTTTATCTTTTGCAATTTCCAAACAAGGTTCAGCAACTCCGGGGGAATAGGCTAAAGCTAAGTCGTGCTGGGTTGCATACTTTTTTGTAGGTATTACTTCAATCTTACCTGGTTTGGGTTTTGCGTGATATAGTAAAGCTTCGTGTCTTTTTCTAGAATCGCTCATAAATATTTGTTTAACCAACAAATATAAGCTTTTCAATGAGAAGGTAATTAAAATACTCATGATTTAGAAAATCATAAAAACCTATAAGTTTAATGTTTAATGCAAAAAAAACAAGAGACCATTATTGTACGTTTAATATCTTTTAAATATATTATGTAACATAAATTCAAGGTTGGCGTCTAAAGAATAAATACGAAATAATGAAAAAAAATATTTTTCTACTATTGCTTTTTATATCATCAATAATTATTGGACAGGTAAAGGGTAAAATAACAGATAAAAATGGGGCATCTTTATCTTTTGTTAGCGTTTATGTAGATAAGACAGTTGCCGGAACGACTTCTAATGATAATGGAGATTATGTTTTAAGCCTTACTAAGAAAGGTGAAAACACAATTGTTTATCAAATATTAGGTTATAAAACACTAAAAAAGGAAGTAAATATTACTTCTTTTCCTTTTGAGTTAAATATAGAATTAGAAGAGGAAAAAATTGAGTTAGATGAAATTTATATCTCTACAAAAGACAATCCAGCAAATACTATTATTAGAAATGTAATTACAAATAAAGAGAAGAATACAAATAAATATTCTAACTATAGTGCTAAATTTTACTCTAGAGGATTAATGAAAATTAAAGATGCGCCAGAGAAATTCTTTGGTCAAAATACTGGTGATTTTGGAGGTGGATTAGATTCGACAAGAACAGGAATTATTTATTTGTCAGAAACGATATCCGATATTAGTTTTCAAAAGAAACCTGCCAAGTTTAAAGAAAAAATTATTGCATCTAAAGTTTCTGGGCAAGATAATGGTGTTAGTTTTAATAGAGCAGAAGAGTCTAATATTAATTTATATAATAATAGTATTGCTCTTTTTAATGATTTAATTTCGCCAATTTCTACAAATACGTTTAGTTATTATCGCTTTAGTTTAGAGGGTGTTTTTTATGATAAAAATGGAAAACTTATCAATAAGATAAAATTGATTCCAAAGCGAAAAAATGACCGAGTTTTTAATGGTTTTATTTATGTTGTAGAAGATGATTGGGCTTTATATGGGGTAGACGTTATTGCTACTGGAGCACAAGTGAATATTCCTGTTGTAAATTCCTTAAAACTAAAACAGGGCTTCAATTATTCTGAAAATATAGATGCTTGGGTTTTAATTAGTCAGACTATAGATTTTGATTTTTCTGTTTTAGGTTTTAAGCCTAGTGGAAAATTTTCTTATGTATATTCAGATTATAACTTTAAACCCGCGTCTAAAGACAAAACGTTTACAAATGAAATATTAACTTTTCAAAAAGATGCTACCAAAAAAGATAATCATTATTGGAATAAATTAAGACCAGTTCCTTTAACAATTGAAGAAATTAAAGATTATCAAATTAAAGATAGTATTAAGGTTGTGCGTAAATCTAAAAAATATTTAGATTCTATAAATAAAAAGCAAAATCAGTTTAATTTTCTTTCGCCAATAACAGGATATACATATCGTAATTCTTACGAAAAGTGGTCTTTATCTTTTAATGGTTTAATAGATGATTTAGGTTTTAACCCGGTTCAAGGTTTTAATACATCTCTAGGTTTTAGTTATTTTAATCAACAAAATAAAAAAGGAAAATGGTGGAGCGCTGGAGTGAAAGCTAATTATGGTTTCTCAGATAAACGGATAAGACCAACTTTGTTTTTTAGTAAAAAATGGAATAATATTTCTAGGCCAAAAATAGCAATATCTGGAGGTGTTACAACTGCACAATTTAATGGAAATGAACCAATTTCTAAAATGGATAATATGATTCGCTCTTTATTAATGAGGGATAATTATATGAAAATTTATGAAAAAGAATTTGCAAAAGTGAGTTATTCAGAAGAAATTAAAAATGGAGTTTATTTTTCTTCTTCTCTAGAATACGCGAATAGAAAACCGCTTTTTAATACGACTAATTATTCTTTTGCTCGTCAAAGTAAAAATGATCCTTACACTTCTAATGATCCTTTAGATCCAACAAATTTTACAAATCCAAGTTTTACAAAACATAATATAGTGATTTTCAATGTGGGTGCAACTTTTGTCTTCAATCAAAAATACCTGTCTTATCCTAATATAAAAGAAAATATAGGAAATGATAAATATCCATCATTAAGTGTCAATTATAGAAAATCTTTTGGAGCATCAAATTCTGAGTTAAATTCCAATCTATTTACAGCAAATTTAAGACAAGATGTAAATGCAGGTAATTACGGAGATTTCTCTTATAATATTAAAGGAGGTGTGTTTTTGAAAAAGAAAAACATCGCTTTTATGGATAAACTACAAGTAAATGGAAATCAATTGACTTTTGTTATGGACAATGAGTTGAATAGTTTTGGTTTGTTAGATTATTACCAGTTTTATACAAATGATAAATACGCGGAAGCACACGTTGAGCATAATTTTAAAGGAGCTGTTTTAGGTAAAATTCCTCTGATAAATAAATTAAATTTTCATTTAGTTGGAGGTGCAAAAACTTTACTTATGGCTGATAAAAATGCATATACAGAGTATTCTGTAGGCCTAGATAATATAGGTTTTGGTAAATGGCGTTTTTTAAGAGTAGACTATGTTCGTTCTAATTCAGGAGGAATTAAAAATGATGGTTTGTTGTTTAGATTTAGGGTGTTTTAATTATTTTTGAGATATGAAAGTCCAAATACTTTTTTTCGGAATTACATCAGATTTGTTAGGCGCTTCAAATTTAGAAATAGAGGTTGTTGAAGCTTCTACTGTTGCAAATCTTAAGAGTTTGTTGAAAGAAAAATATCCGCAGTTAAAAAACATCGCTTCTTATGCAATTGCTGTGAACGAAAGTTATGCAGTAGATGATTTAGTTTTAGAAGAAAATGACGTAGTTGCTATTATTCCTCCTGTAAGTGGAGGTTAAAAATTATCTCAAATACTTTTTGTCAATATAAAAAGTACCAAAAGGTAAAATGGAAGCTAGTAAAACGATAACTAGTGTTTTGTTGTTCCAATTCATTTCTTTTTTAAGCATAACGGCTAAAATAATGTACAACATAAATAAAAGGCCATGAGGCATTCCAAACATTTTCACAAAACTAGGGTCGTTTAGGGCGTATTTGTAGTACAAGCCTAAGCTCATTAATAATAAGTAAGAAACCCCTTCTAGGAAGCTAACAACTCTAAAGATACTTTTCATTTTTATGAAGTGTTGAAAATTAGATTACAAAGATACATTTTGAATTACTATTTTTGCTATGAGCTTTCAACTTGTTTTAGTGTCTGATAAAATGATAAGAACTTCAATAAAAATAACTTCAGAAAAATTAGATTTACAAGAATGCTACAATTTTGTAGAAGATGATTCTTGTGGTGGTATTTCTGCTTTTGTTGGCACTGTTAGAAATGATACTCAAGGAAAAGAAGTAACCCAGTTAGATTTTTCCACTTACAAACCGATGGCAATTAAGGAAATGCAGAAGATTGCAGATTTGATTCTAGAAAAGTTCGATATTAAAAAAATCGCAATTCATCATGCAGAAGGAGTATTACGTATTCGTGAAATTCCTGTAATAATTGCAGTTTCCTCTAAACATAGAAAGGCTGCTTTTGAAGCTTGTGAGTTTGCAATTGATGCTTTAAAAGAAAAGGTTCCTATTTGGAAAAAAGAATATTTTACAGATGGTGAAGTTTGGGTAAATGCACATCCGTAAATTAATTGTCTTTTTTTGTTTTCTCAACTACTAATTACTAACCGTCTTTTTACTTTGCATCCATAGATAAAATTGTAGTCCAAATAAAATAGCGCCTGACAACAAATGTATAGCTTGCGTTCCTAGAGGAAATTCTGCATAATACATTAAAATTCCTGTAATAGCCTCTAAAAAAATTAACAGAACAACCCAGTTTACGAGTTTGTAGCCTAAGTTTTTTACTTGATTTAGGTAGAATAAACTTAGATTTACCAATACAATTGCAATTGTAAAAGATCTGTGAAAATAGAATTTAAAGCTCGGATTCATCAAACTATAGTTCTTGTTTTCGAACCCTAATTGTTTTACTTGTTCATCTATAAATTGCCTTACTTGGGTTCCCATTGCAATTTGAATCAAAGAAAATACAACAGAAACAATTAGCAGTTTATTAAATAAAGCATTGTATCTATATATTCTTTTTCTCTCAGAAATATTAAATTTTAGTTTTAGTAGTAGTGCAATTATAATTAAACCAAGAATCATATGTATGGTGATAATTGTGGGCTTTAAATTGGTGTCTACAACTGTTTTACCCAACCAGGCCTCCACTAACATCAAGAAAAAAGCGGCAAATGCTAAAAGAGGAATTGTTTTGTTTGTTTTCCAAAATTTTGATGCTCCATAAATTAAAAATAAAAATATCAAGCCAGCTAAAACGGAACATAACCTATTAATATATTCTGTCCAAGTGTGGTATTTGTTAAATTTAGCGTAATCATGTTTCGTGTAGTTTGTCCAATTGTTTTTATTGAACTCATCAGAAGTTTTTATATTTTTTTCTGCAACAAATAAAGTTTCACCTTTAATGATTATTAGACCTTTTTTAAATTCTGAATTTGGTTTCCAAGTTATTTGTTCCTCTGAGGTTGGCGGAATGTAATATCCAAAGCATTTTGGCCAATCAGGACAACCCATTCCAGAACCTGTCATTCTAACAATAGAACCTGCTAAGAAAATTAAATAGACAGATATAATTGTAATTTTTACAATTTGTGGAAATTTACTTTTCATTTGAGAGAAATGTTTTTACAAAAATAAGACAAAAAAAAGTCGTTTAAAATATTTTAAACGACTTGTTTCTTTTCTAAGAATTGTAAATATAGTATTAGATTACTCTAACGTCTACTGCATTTAAACCTTTTCTACCTTCTTTAAGGTCAAACTCTACTGTGTCACCTTCTCTAACTTCGTCAATTAATCCAGATACGTGTACGAAATACTCTGTGCTTGAATCTTCTTCTGTTACGAATCCAAATCCTTTAGACTCGTTGAAGAATTTTATTGTTCCTTTTTTCAAAATAATATAATATAAAATGTTAATAATATTACAAATATAAGGTTAATTGTAATTGGTTTTACAAAAAGACTGGTTTAAATAATTTTGTTTATTTTTTTTTGAAAGGAATTGGTTTTAGTAATTGGAACAACTTTAAGATATTTTTTTAAATATTTTTTTGTTTTTAGAATTTTTTAAAAAAACATAGTAAACATAGTACTTCTAGCGTTTTTTAAAAATTTAAAAGACTGATATACAGATTGTTGTAATTTTTATTTTTCACTAATAAAATTGCGATAATTATAATTTTGTTAAAAACTTCAAGGGTTTTGTGAATAAGTATGGCTTTTATTTTGGAACAAAAAAAGCAATCTTTGTAGAACCCCACCTTAAGTCAAAATCTAACTTTTAAATAACACCTGTTAACCGTGAAAATAACTCAAATAATAAAGAGAGACTCTGAAACGACCATTTTTGAGATAGAAAAAATTATAAATGCTATTGAAAAAGCGATGCTGAGCGTTGATAATGGTACAAGAGATGACGCTATCGCAATCTCTAATATTGTAAATGGTACCTTACTAGAAAGAAAGTTAAATGAGCCAGATTATACGCCTACAGTAGAACAAGTTCAAGATATTGTGGAGTTTAAATTAATGGATAGTCCCTTCCATGATGTTGCGAAGGCCTACATATTATACAGGGATGAACAAACAAGAAGTAGAAAAAGCAACATTTTTGAAAAGAGAATAAATTTAAAGCCATATGATTATCCTGTTTTAGGTGAATATGTAAATGCTATAAGACATTCTTATTGGATCCACACAGAATTTAATTACACAAGTGATGTTCAGGACTTTAAAACATCTCTTTCTGAAGTGGAGAAAAATGCAATAAAAAATACAATGTTAGCAATTTCTCAAATTGAGGTTGCTGTTAAAACTTTTTGGGGAGACATTTATAAAAAGATGCCAAAACCAGAAATTGGTTCTGTTGGTGCAACGTTTGCAGAGAGTGAGGTTCGTCACCATGACGCATATTCTCATTTATTAGAGATTTTAGGTTTAAACAATGAGTTTAAAAACCTAAAGAAGAATCCTGTAATTATGAAACGTGTTAGTTACTTGGAATCAGCATTAAAAAATGTGAATAGTGATGATAATCAGGAGTTTTCAGAATCCATAATTTTATTTTCTTTGTTTATAGAGCATGTATCTTTATTTTCTCAGTTTTTGATTATAATGGCATTTAATAAATATAGAAACGTTTTAAAAGGGATTTCTAATGTTGTTGAGGCTACTTCAAAAGAAGAGCAAATCCATGGAGATTTTGGGATAGACCTTATTAAAATAATTAAAGAAGAAAATCCAGAATGGTTTGATGAAAGCCATAAAGCGTTAGTTCAAGAAACATGTAAAGAAGCTTTTCTTTCTGAAAGTAAAATAATTGATTGGATTTTTGAAAAAGGAGAATTAGATTTCTTACCTAAAGTTGTAATAAAAGAATTCATCAAGAATAGATTTAATAACTCTTTAGAAAGTATTGGAATATCAAAAGTATTTGATATTAACGAAACATTATTATCGAATACAGATTGGTTTGATGATGAAATTATAGGAACAAAACATGGTGATTTCTTTGTAAAAAGATCTATAAACTACAGCAAAAGAACGAAAAGTATAACCAGTGACGACTTATTTTAATATATGAATTTAAACGACCAGAAAACAACGACAACCGAACTTACAGAGCACGAAAAAATGATTCAAGCAAGAAGCGCTGCTCGAAAAGAAATGCTTAAAAATACAAATGAACCTGAAATAAAATGGCTTACCGAGAATAGTCGTAAATTTTTAGAGTCAGGGTATTTAACAGGAAAAACAACACCAGAAGAGAGAATCCGTGAAATTGCGGATAATGCTGAACGTATCTTAAAGATTGATGGTTTTTCTGATAAGTTTTACAAATACATGGCGGCTGGTTATTACTCTTTAGCATCGCCGGTTTGGTCTAATTTTGGAAAAAAAAGAGGTTTACCTATTAGTTGTTTTGGTTCGCATGTAGCAGATGATATGGGAGATATTTTATTCTCGCAGTCAGAAGTTGGTATGATGTCTAAATTAGGAGGTGGAACGTCTGGTTACTTTGGTAAATTACGTCAAAGAGGAGCTGCTGTTAAAAATAATGGTTCTTCATCTGGTTCGGTACATATTATGCAGTTGTTTGAAAAAATGGTTGACGTTGTTAGTCAGGGTTCTGTGAGAAGAGGAAGATTTTCGCCTTATTTACCAATAGATCATCAAGATATTAAAGAATTTTTAGAGATAGGTACAGAAGGAAATCCTATACAAGAATTAACTCATGGTGTTACTGTAAGTGACCAGTGGATGCAAGAAATGGTAGATGGTGATGTAGAAAAAAGAAGTCTTTGGGCAAAAGTATTACAACGAAGAGGAGAAATCGGGTATCCATATATTCTTTTTAGAGATAATGCAAACAATGGAACAGTAGATGTTTATAAAGACAACAAGTATGAAATTTACGCGAGTAATTTATGTACAGAAATAATGTTACCTTCTAATGAAGATTGGTCTTTTGTTTGTTGTTTATCATCAATTAATTTAGTACACTATGACAAGTGGAAAGATACTGATGCAGTAGAAACATTGACTTTCTTTTTAGATGCGGTAATGCAAGAGTTTATTAACAAATTAGAAGTATATAAAAACTCATCAGATAGAGACGACCAGTTTACGTTTCGTTTTATGGAGAAAGCCTATAAATTTGCAAAAGAGAATAGAGCATTGGGGTTAGGAGCTTTAGGATGGCACTCTTTATTACAATCTAAAATGCTAGGATTTGATAGTACAGAAGCATACGCTTTAAACAGTGAGATCTTTAAAGTAATTAAAGAAAAATCATATAAGGCATCAGAAGAGATGGCAAAAATGTATGGGGAGCCGGCTGTTTTAAAAGGATATGGAAGGCGTAATGCAACTCTAAATGCAGTCGCACCAACTACATCCTCTGCCTTTATATTAGGACAAGTGTCTCAGGGTATTGAGCCAATCTGGTCTAATATTTATGTCAAAGATATCGCAAAGATAAAAACAACAATTAAAAATCCAATTTTAGAAAAATTATTAGAAAGTAAAGGGCAAAATACATCTGATGTTTGGAAAAGTATTCGAGACAATGATGGTTCTGTTCAGCATTTAAATATTTTAACAGAAGAAGAGAAAGAGGTTTTTAAAACCTATTCAGAAATAGATCAAAACGTCATTGTTTATCAAGCAGCAAATAGACAAAATCATATCGATCAAGGACAATCTATAAATATTATGGTGCATCCAGATATGCCAATAAAAGAGGTGAATTCAGTTTATATCAACGCTTGGAAATTAGGTATAAAATCTATGTATTACCAACACAGTATGAATGCTGCACAGAAATTTAAACAAAAGAAAGAGTGTGCTTCTTGCGAAGGATAGTCAATAAAATATAAATGATAAAGAGAGGTCGAAAGGCTTCTCTTTTTTTTTGGAAGCTATTTCCAGCTTTCACTACTCGCTTTTTTTATTCAAAAAAAAGAATAAAAAAGAGCTCAAACAAGCCGTTCAATCTGGGCTAAACTTATTTAATAATATACAGCTTGTTATTTAATATTGCTCACTAATGAATGTAATTTATGACCAAAACAAAGTGAAGAATCTTTTTTGTATTTTCGTGCAACTTGTAATTCCTGCGTATGCCGGAATCTAATAATAAAAAATACTGAACTAAATTCAGCATAAAATGAACTGGGAACAACTCCTTTCTTTAAAACGCTTTGGCGATACACAAAAACGCGAGAGAATAGCACAAGATGAAACTCGTTTGGGTTTTGATGTAGATTATGATAGAATTATATTTTCATCAGCATTTAGAAGTTTACAGGATAAAACACAAGTAATACCTTTATCTGAAACTGATTTTGTACACACACGTTTAACGCATAGTTTGGAAGTGTCTGTAGTAGGTAGGACTTTGGGGAGAAGAGTTGGTAAAGCGCTTTTAGAGCGTCATCCAAATTTACAAAAATTAGGGTACACTTTTAACGATTTTGGTGCAATTGTGGGTGCTGCCTCACTAATGCATGATATAGGAAATCCGCCTTTTGGTCATTCAGGAGAAAAAGCGATTGGTGAGTATTTTAAGTCAGGAAATGGTTCTAAATATAAGGAACAATTATCTGCCAAAGAATATCAAGACTTAATAGATTTTGAAGGAAATGCAAATGGTTTTAAGATTCTAACAGAAACAAGAAAAGGGGTTTCTGGGGGTTTACGCTAAGTTACGCAACTTTAGGCGCATTTTTAAAATACCCGAAAGAGAGTCTTCCTAAAAGGCCAACCAATCATATTGTAGATAAAAAGTATGGCTTTTTTCAATCAGAAAAAAAAGAATTTCTAGATATAGTTGATGATTTAGGAATGAAACAAAAACCTTCTTCAGGTACTTCATATTACAGACATCCATTAGCTTATTTAGTGGAAGCGGCAGACGATATTTGCTATACAATTATTGATTTTGAAGACGGAATTAACTTAGGTTTAATTGATGAAGAATTCGCCTTAGAATATATGATTAAGTTGGTAAAAGATACTATCGATAGTAAAAAATATCACTCACTTCAGCACAAAACAGATCGAGTAAGTTATTTACGAGCACTTGCAATTGGTGTTTTAATTAATGAGGCTGAAGCCATCTTTTTAGAAAATGAAGATGCTATTTTAAATGGTGTTTTTGAAAAATCTTTATTGGATAAATGTAAGTATGAAGCTCAAATTAACGACATTATTAAAATAAGTGTTGATAAAATATACAAGAGTAAAGAAGTGGTTGAGAAAGAAGTGGCAGGTTATAGAATTATTTCTGATTTATTAGATGTTTTTGTTACGGCATTCAATAATAAATTTGATGGTATTTCTTCTAATTACGATGAATTAGTTTTGAATTTATTACCAGAAGAATACCATGAGAAAAGAATTGATTTGTATACTAGAATTATGAGTATTTGCAGCTATGTTTCAAGAATGTCAGATAGTTGTGCCATTAGAATGCATAAAAAATTAACAGGAAATTTGATTTAATTCCAATATTAGTTTTTTAAAATTATTAATAGGAATTAAGATATTTTTTGTTTGTAAAGTAACTGATAATTGAGGTGTTTATAGTAAATCAGAATTTTAAGTATATACTACTCAAAATATAAATGTCTTAGTTTAATATTGTACAACCCTAGATATTTCTTCTTTTTTATTCGTTTTACGAGAAAATTGGAAAAAAGTTATTTAAAAAATCAAAATATTATGAAATTTTTTTTTAATCAAATAGTTTTTGCATTTATGATTGTCGGTTTATTTTTTACTTCTTGTAAAAAAGACAAACGGCTAATAAAAATAGATACGTTTAAAGAAAAGAAAAAAGTACGGAAAACAAATTTAAGACATAAGAAAGGTATTGAGTACATGGCTGATTATCAGCTTTCAATTAGAAAACATATAGATTCGTCTAAAACATCTTATGAGGACGGTTACCTTATAAAGGAATACAAAAAAGCAAAACAAAATGCTATTTCTAAAAAAAGTACAAATGCTTTAAATCCTACTTTTATAGAAAGAGGTCCAGTAAATGTTCCTGGAAGAACTAGAGGTATTGCAGTAGATCCCACAGATAATAAAATATGGTTTGCCGGTACAGTTGGAGGTGGTGTTTGGAAAACAGAAGACGAAGGTCAAAATTGGGTTAATTTAACAGACAATCAATTGCCAAATTTAGCAACATCTACGGTTGTTATAAGTCCGCAAGATTCTAATACTTTGTATGCTGGTACAGGAGAGCCTTTTGGAAATCTTGGAGCTATTGGAGGGTCTGGTGTTTTTAAAACAACTGATGGTGGCGCTACTTGGGTTGCATTGGCAGGTACTTCTAATTTTGGGGATATTGGTAGAATGATTATTAATCCTAATGATAAAAAAAATGTTGTTGTAGCGGCAAAAAATGGTATTTATAGAACTACAAATGGAGGTACTACTTGGTCACAGTCGTATTCAGCTTCTAGCATAGCTAATACAGTTCAAGATTTAGATGCCGATCCATCAAATTTTAATATTCAATATGGTTCAGTTAGTAATTTAGGCTTGGTGAAAAGTTTGGACGGGGGAAAAAACTGGAGTGTTATATTCAATAGAAATTCATATAATTCTAATCATTCTAGGTTTGAAACAAGTGTTTCTCCTGCAGATTCTAATACAGTTTTTGTAAGTGTATATTCGGGCTCAGGAGCAACTACAGGTATAAATACAGATTTTTATGTTTCAAGAAATGCGGGTGCCACTTTTACAAATTTAAAAACTTCAGGTTCAGCAGAGAGTGCTAATTTATTAACGGGTCAAGGATGGTATGATAATGTAATAATGGCACACCCATACAATACAAATGTTTTTTATGTAGGTGGTGTGGCTGTTTTTAAGGTTACTATTTCTGGTGAAAACTTTACTTCTACCTCTATTGCCTCGGGTTATGATAATAGTCAGATTAATAGATCAGTACATGTAGATCAGCACGGTCTATTTGTGGTCTTGGGAAGTAATCAAGATTTTAAAATTTTGTTAGCAAATGATGGTGGTATTTATAGTACATCTTTCACACAAGACCCCGGTACAAATCAAGGAGATTGGTCTAGTGATGTTGTAGGTAAAAATAGCACCCAATTTTATGGTGCAACAAAACAAAATGGTCAAGATAATTATTTAGCAGGTGCCCAAGATAACGGTTCCTGGATTTCACAAGGTAATGATTCAGAGAAGTCAAAAACTTACTCTTATGTTTTTGGTGGAGACGGTTATGAAGCTTTATGGCATTATAATAGACCTGGAGATTTTTTGGTAACTTCTCAATATGGTACAATTGGAAGGTATATGAATTACTCATATGATGGTACTGCAGATATTGCAGATTCTGGAAATAATGCAATTGCGCCTTTTTATTCAAAAATTTCGAGTGCAAATAATAATCCAGACGCTGTTTTTACAATAACAAGTAGAGGGGTTTGGAGGTCTACAGATTTTGGGGTTAACTGGAACTTAATAACACTACCTTCGAGTTTTGGCTCAGGTAATAATAGTGCTCTAAATGTAGAGGTTTCTACTGCAGACCCAAATGTTGTTTGGGCGGGTGGTGCAATGAGAGAAAATAGATCTTATCTATTGCAGGTTTCACAAGACAATGGTCAGACATTTGTAGAAACCAATCCTTTTATTAGTTCTACCGGAAATCATAGTTATAACATTAGTGGTATTGGAACCTCATTAATAGAAAGAAAAAGAGCTTATGCACTTTTCTCATCTCAAGGAGCTGCTAAAGTATTAAAAACGGAAGATTTAGGTGATTCTTGGACAAATATTTCTGGGAATGGTGTTTCGGTTCTTCCAGATGTTGCTGTTCATTCTATTGTTGAAATGCCATTTAATGAAAATATATTATGGGCAGGTACAGACATAGGAATCTTCGAAACTTTAGATGGTGGTTCTAGTTGGAATCTTTTAAATGGTTTTATTCCTGTGGCCGTTTACGATATGAAAATTGTAAATAATCAAATAGTGATTGCTACTTATGGTAGAGGTATTTGGTCAGCAACATTGAGTGAATTAGATTCATATACTCTTCCGGAATTTTTAACGTTACCTATAGTTTCTGTATTCCAAAAAGAAATTGAAAGTTTAAAAACAATAGTTAATTATAATGTTACATCAAATTCAGTAAACAGAGTTAAAATTTTTATAGATGATGTGGAACAAACAGAAATAACACAAAATTTTGATACTGGTAATACTTACCAATATGAAACAGTAAATTTACAAGAAGGGCTGCATAAGGTAGGTGTTCAATTATTCGATGATACAAATGAGAATCAAACTACAATTCAAGAGTATCTTATAGATGTAATTGATTTTGAGAATGCCTCCCAGAATATTGGTATCGATGAATTTAAAGCCTCAGATGTTTATGTTTACAATAATGATTTTAAGATTGATAATATTAACGGAACTGTTTCTAGTTTGGTTTTGAATAATTCAGACCACCCTTATCAGGATAACACTACTTATACAACTGTTCTAAAAAAACCATTGATAATATCAGAGTCTAATAAAAATTTCACATATGAAGATCAAGCTATTGTTGAACCTTACACAGATAATTTAACAGATTTAAATAGCTTTTATGATTTTGTTCAGATAGAAGCATCTACCGATATGCAAAACTGGACATTGTTAGATAAATATGATTCAAGAAGATTTGATGAATGGTTAGTGGAGTATAATAAAGGTACAGATGCCTTATTTTCGGATAACTTATTCAAATCTCAAACTATTAACTTAGTAGAAAAGGGTTTTTCTATTGGTCAAACAATTGTGATAAGGTTTCGCTTAATTACTGATCCAGCGGCTAATTCTCTAGGTTGGGCTATAAAATCTATTGAAGGCAGTGTAGCGTCCATAAATGAAGTTATCAGTAATACAAAACTGTTTTCATTATATCCAACAGTTTCAAATGGTAGTTTTACTATTTTTGGTAAAAATATCTTGGGTAACTCAACGCTCAAATTATTTGATGTTAACGGTAAAAAAGTATCAACCAAAAATTTAAATTTTAAAAATACTGATAAACATAAAATTTCAGTCAATTTAAATTCAGGTGTTTATTTTGTCGAATTAATAGATCAGAATAACAGAAAAGCTACAGGGAAGTTAATTATAAAATAAAACTTGAGTATATTCTCAATAATATCTAATCTTATGTTAAACATGTTGTGCAAAATTTTAGCAAAGATGTGTGTTTTTTCTCTTTTAATAATCGTACTCTCTTGTAAATCAATAGTAGTGACAAATAAGGAAGAGGTTTCCAGTATTGTTTCTAAAACTATAATTTTGAAAAATAAAACTTATAATCATAACAAATCGATGTTATTGGTTACAAGTTATAAAGAGGATCTAAACTCTATAAAAACCATCTATTACAAAGTTTTGGATAGTAAATCAAAAATAGTTTTAAAGGAAGGAGTTTTTATTGGAATGAAGTTAGAATGGTATACTACTAACCAGTTGCAAGGATATAAATATATTGGCATGGTCGAACAAGATGATGGTCGGTTTTCAAAAAATAATCAAAAAAACAAAAACATTACTATCATAAATATTGAGGAATAATTTAACTATATATAAACTTAAAGTTTCGTTGTAACTGTTTTTTTTAGATCAAATTTTCAATTGTTATTTTTAAGTTTTCAATATTTAATCCAAGTTTATGTTGCAGTTTAGAAATACTCCCGTGTTCAATAAATTCATCAGGAATTCCTATCGTTTTTATTTTATGTTGATAATTGTTTTCTGATGCAAATTCTAAGATAGTACTTCCAAATCCTCCTTTTATAGTCCCGTCTTCAATTGTAATAATTGTTTTATATTCTGAAAAAATGGTATGTAATAGTTTTTCATCTAAAGGCTTTACAAAACGCATATCAAAATGAGCAATTTCATCAGTTTTCTTTGATAGTTCAATTGCTTCAGAAACATTTTTAGCAATTGTTCCAATAGATAGAATTGCTGTTTTAGTTCCTTGCTTCAATTGAACCCCTTTTCCTATTTCTATTTTTTTAAAAGGTTTTAACCAATCAATAATGGTTCCTTTTCCTCTTGGATAGCGAATTGCAATCGGGTTTTTTAATCCTAATTGAGCAGTATATAGAATATTACGCAATTCAATTTCGTTTCTGGGTGCAAAAATAATTAGATTAGGAATGCAACGTAAGTATGCTAAGTCGAAAACACCATGATGTGTTGCTCCATCTTCACCTACCAAACCAGCTCTATCCAAACAAAAGATAACAGGTAAATTTTGCAAAGCAACATCATGAATTACTTGGTCGTATGCACGTTGTAAAAATGTAGAATAAATATTACAAAATGGTATTAAACCTTGTGCAGCCATTCCAGCAGCTAAAGTTACTGCGTGTTGTTCTGCAATACCAACGTCAAAAGTTCTTTTAGGAAATTCTTGCATCATATATTTTAACGAACTTCCTGTTAACATTGCTGGTGTAATACCAATAATTTTATCATTTTGTTTTGCAAGTTCTACAATTGTTTTTCCAAAGACATCTTGATATTTGGTATATAAACTCTCTTCTTTTTTAATTCTTTCTCCAGAAATTTTATCAAATTTTCCTGGAGCATGATATGTAACTTGGTCTTCTTCTGCTTGCTGTAAACCTTTTCCTTTTGTAGTAATTACATGCAAAAATTTAGGGCCTTTTACAGATTTTAGTCTTTTTAATTCTGATAAAACTTTGGGTAAATTATGTCCATCAATGGGGCCCGAATAATCAAAATTTAACGCTTTTATAATATTATTTTGTACTGCTAATCTTTTATCGCTTTTAACCTTTGTTAAATACTCTTTTAAAGCACCAACTGATGGGTCAATTCCAATAGCGTTGTCATTTAAAATGATTAGTAAATTAGCGTTAGAAACGCCTGCGTGATTTAAAGCTTCAAAAGCCATTCCACTCGCAATAGAGGCATCGCCAATAACAGCAATATGTTGTTTTTCTGTTTCACCTTTTAAGTTAGAAGCAATTGCCATGCCTAATGCTGCAGAAATAGAGGTTGATGAATGTCCAACTCCAAAAGCATCAAATTTGCTCTCTTTTCTTGATGGAAAACCGGCAATTCCGCCAAATTGTCTATTGGTATGAAAGTTGTCTTTTCTTCCTGTTAAAATTTTATGACCATAGGCTTGATGTCCAACATCCCAAACCAATAAATCATTCGGAGTATCAAATAAATAATGAATAGCAATGGTAATTTCTACAACTCCTAAACTTGCCCCTAAATGACCTTCTTTTGTGGCTACAATATCAATAATAAATGCTCTTAACTCTTTTGCTAATTGCGTTAATTGTGCTGGATTTAATTTTCTTAAATCAGATGGATTTGATATGTTTTCTAACAAGTTCTTCATTCGAATGCAAAAATACAACATCAAATTTTGTAATATTGATTTTTATATTCAAAAAGATGATACAACCTTTTGATGATACTTACTTTATGAAAAAAGCTTTACAAGAAGCAAAAACTGCTTTTGATAAAGGAGAAGTTCCTGTTGGTGCTGTAATTGTGTTTAAAGATCAAATTATTGCAAGAGCACATAACTTAACAGAAACATTAACAGATGTAACTGCGCATGCAGAAATGCAAGCTTTTACTGCTGCTGCAGATTTTTTGGGTGGAAAATATTTAAAAGAGTGTATTTTGTATGTTACTTTAGAGCCTTGTCAAATGTGTGCAGGTGCAAGTTATTGGACTCAAATTGGTAAGATTGTTTATGGAGCTTCAGAGTTAGAAAGAGGTTTTAAAAATTTAAATACCACTTTGCATCCAAAGACAAAAGTAGTAGCAGGAGTTTTGGAAAATGAATGTTCTCAGTTATTAAAACGTTTTTTTATTGAAAAACGAAACCTTAATTAATCTTCTATATATTCTAAAATATCTGCAGGTTGACAATCTAATGCTTTACAAATTGCTTCTAATGTAGAAAAACGAACTGCTTTTGCTTTACCTGATTTTAAAATAGATAAGTTTGCAGTTGTAATATCAATTATTTCTGCTAATTCTTTACTCCGCATTTTTCGTTTGGCAAGCATTACATCTAAGTTTACTATGATTGCCATATTATATTGTTAAATTATTCTCAGATTGAATTTCGATTCCTCTTTTAATTATTTGTGCAAAGATGAAAATTACACCTGCTAAAAATATAAAATCACTCGAAAATAAATCCATAGAATAATGATATCTTATACCTATAAATTGAACATGTGTATTATGAATCATAGCTAAAATCCATAAGTTAAAAATACTATAACTAATACTTTGCATCAATTTTTGAACCTTTAGATTAAAAGGTTTCTCTAAGTTTAATGCTTTTAATAATTGGGTAACTAGAAATGCAATATAAGCTTCAGTTGCAAACAAAGCTACTTTGTAGCTAACAATAAAAGTGTATTGTTTAAAGCTATGCTTATAATACTCTGATAGATCTAAACCAGCATATAAGTTTTCTGCAGCTTCAGGAGTTGTAATACTCATAAAATAAGAAATTAGAATTCCTCCTGTTTTAATACATAATCCAATAAATACAAACCAAGAAAGGATGTGCATAAATTTTAATATTTTTTTTGTTTTCATTACATATGGTTTTATTGCTTAACAATGCAAATATATAAAAATTATTGAAAAACAATAATAAAATATTAAAAAAAAGTATTTTATTTGGGGTTTATAACAAAATATTGACTCTTTTTTTTACGGAGTTTCTTAAATTAAAGAAAAGTTTGTAAATATAAACAATGATAAAACGCGGCCAAAAGTAACAGGTTTCTTGGTTTTGTCGCACATAGAAATAACACAACTATTTTTATTGTTTAAAATAGTAATTGCTTTTTGGTGTAAATTTTAGTTAAAAATTCATTCATAATAAATATGAAATGAAAATTATTACAATCTAAATGCACAAACATGCTATAAAAAAATAAAAAATAGCGGATAAAATCGCTTTGTTAATATCTTAATAGGATAAAAAAATTAATACACAAGAGGCTCTTTAACAGTATTGTAAGCATTTTTCAATTTCTTAATCACAGATTTAATTTCTTCTATATTTAGCTGTCCAAAACCAAAACGAATAGCGCAAGTCTTTTTATCTTGATAAAGGATGGTTTGTGGTAAAAATAAATCGTTTTTTTCTGCTTCTTTAGCTAGTTTTATCAATGATATTTTTGGTTGAAATTCGAGCCAAATTGCTAGTCCACCAGTAGGAATTTTCCAGTCAGCTATTTTATCAAAATATTGAGTTAGGAGTTTGCATAAACAATCACGTCTTTGTTTATAAATAACAATGTTTTTTTTCATGAGTCGATAAATTTCACCCTCATGAATCAATTCAGATAACATTTGTTCTTGAATTAAATCGCCTTGTTTATCCAATAATTGCAGATAGTTATTTGCTTCTGAAATTAAATTTTCTGGGGCTACTACAAATCCTGTTTGAAAACTAGGAAATAAAGACTGCCCTAGTTTTCCTAAATAAATAACCATACCATTTGCACCTGCGCTAGCCATTGGTAGCATGGCAGACCCTTTAAACTGAAAATCGTAATCGTAATCGTCTTCAATAATAGCAAATCCGTATTCTTTTGCAAGTAGTAAGAGTTTTAATCTACGTTCTGCACTTAAAGTTACCATGGTTGGGTAGTCTCGATGGGCACAGATGTAAATACATCGAATACTTTGTTTTACAAAATGTTTTTTTATGTAATCAATATCTAAACCATTTTCATCTACAGGGATTGTTTTGATATTTGCACCTACTTGTTGAAAAATCATATTAGCGGCATAATTACTTAAATGGCCAACTAATACGACGTCATTTTGCTTTATTAATAATTGAGAAACGATGTATAAACTCATTTCTGTACTCCGGGTATTTATTATATTATTGGGAGTTATATGAAAACCTCTTGTTGCATTTAAATAATTACACAATTGTGTTTGAAATAAAGAGGATGAAGATTCAATTGGTTTATCCCATTTTTTTATTAATGTTTTTCTTTTCATTGCAGCGCTGTACCACCGGGTAAATTCATTGACAGGATGTAATCGTAAATCTGGTTTTCCATCGTTAATTGTATACTTAACATTTGTTAATTGATGAGTTGATGCTAAATGAAATGATTTTTGAAAAGGGAATCCTGTTGTTTTAGCGTAGGTATATGCTTCATCTATTTTTTGAGAATTGGCTTTTATTTTTGCTGTTTTTTGTTCTGGTTCTAGAACAAATGTACCTTTATTTGGTATAATTTCTACCCAGCCCTGAGAAGCTAATTCTTCATAAATAGCAACGGCTGTATTTCTATGAATTTTTAATAACTTAGCCAAAACACGGCTTCCTGGTAGAATTGTACCTTTAGTTAAATAGCTTCGTTGTATTGCATTTATAATTTGCTGAGAGACTTGTATGTATAAGGGTTGAGATAGATTTTTATCAAAATCTATGAGTTGTTTAAACACTATGATAACCGGACTATCTATCATTTTAAAACTGGACTAGTTTAATCGTCCGGAAAGTTACGAATTTTGCAGCGTTTTAAAAATCAAAATAAAATAAAATGACACGAAATAAATTATTAATTATTGCACTCTTAGTGTTGCACATGACTTCTTTTTCTCAAGAAAAAAAGCAAATTCAGGAATTAGACACTGTTTTAATAAAATCTACAAGAATAGATTTACCTTTCAAGGAGAACTCTAGAACCATCAATATTATATCATCTAAAGTTATAAAGAATAGTGCAGCAACAAATGTTGCCGATTTATTACAACAAGTTGCAGGTTTAGATATTAGAAGAAGAGGAACTGCTGGAAGTCAAGCAGATTTATACATTAGAGGTGGTGGTTTTGATCAAACCTTACTTCTAATTGATGGTATTAAAATGGACGATGCTCAAACAGGGCATCACACAATGAATGCTGCTTTACCAATTGAGGTTATTGAAAGAATAGAAATTATTAAAGGTCCTGCAGCAAGAGTTTTTGGGCAAAATGCATTTACAGGAGCCATAAATATAGTAACTAAAAAAAATCTAGAAAATACAGTTTCTGCAAATTTTGAGGTAGGTTCTTTTGGACAATTAAATGGTTCTGTAACTGTTGGAAAAGAATTTAAAAATTCATCGGTAATTGCTCATGTTGGTATCTTAACTTCAGACGGATATAGACATAATTCTGATTATGAAAATAAAAATTATTTATTAAAAGGAGTTTTTAATAAGAAAGAACAACCTATAGAAGTAATTGCTACTTTTTTCGACAAAAAATTTGGTGCAAATGGATTTTATGCAAGTGCAACTGCTACAGAACAATATGAAGAAACACAGAGTAGTTTGTTAGGTGCTTCTACTACTTTTAGAACGGAGAAATTTAAAATTACTCCGAGAGTTTATTGGAAAAGAGGTCAAGATGAATATGTGTATATAAGAGATAACCCAAGTGTTTATAGAAACTTACATATTACTAATAAGGTAGGTGTAGAAACAAATGCTTCTTACACTTCAAATATAGGTATTACAGGTTTTGGTGTTGATATTTCTAGAGTTTTTATTAGTAGTAATAATTTAGGGAAGAGAAATAGAACCATGGCAAATTTGTTTTTAGAACATCGTTTTAAATTAGCTAATGACAAATTAGATATTACTCCAGGTGTTGCTATTACCTATTTTTCTGACTTTAAATTCCATGCTTTTCCAGGGTTGGATATTGGGTATCAATTGTCAGATAATTTAAAAGCCTATGGTAATTTAGGGGTAACTTACAGAATACCAACGTATACAGATTTGTATTATAATGATAGAAGTACCATTGGAAATTCTAATTTAAAACCAGAAGAAGCGTTTGCACAAGAAATAGGGTTTAAATATGGTCAAAAGAGTTTTACAGCTTCTGCAGCAGTTTTTAATAGAGACGCGACTAACTTAATAGATTTTGTAAGACCAGATGCAGCAGCAGTAAAAGTATGAAGCAACCAATCTTGCAGAAGTAAATACAAAAGGTTTTGAGTTAAATACAGATTATCGTTTTAAATTAAATGAGTTTAATCAGACTTTGTCTTTTGGCTATAATTTTTTGGATGACAATATTTTAGATGAAAATAAAGAGTTTATCTCGTTATTCTTTAAATACTTTAAAGCACCAGTTTATAACTCGTTTTTCAAGTAAATTATTTAAAAACGTAAGGCAAAACATTATTCATAAACATGCAGAAAGAACTGTTGGAACAAGTTATAATGTGTGGGATGCTTCTATAATTGTAGATGTTAATAAATTTAGTTTTACAATTACTGCAAACAATATTTTTGATGCAGAATATATAGAAACTGGTTATGTGCCAATGCCACCAAGTAATGTTTTATTTGGTTTTCGTTATAGTTTCTAAAGAGAAAATATACAGAAAAAAATCCTTGATAGATCTCTATCAAGGATTTTTTGCTTGCTAAAAAGCATTTTGAACTATTTAGCAACACTTTTTTATACTAACTATAAATTCCATTTCCAAAACGGAGTTTTTCCAATTTATATATGAACCCAATATTTATGAGCGAAGTAAGACATAATTGGACGAAAGAAGAAATATTAGAAATTTACAATAAACCAATGATGGAGTTGTTGTATGATGCAGCAACAATCCACAGAAAACAACATGATCCTAATGTTGTACAAGTGTCAACTTTATTATCGATAAAAACTGGTGGATGTTCTGAAGATTGTGGTTATTGCCCACAAGCAGCTAGATATCACACAGATGTTGAAGGAAATGATTTAATGACGGTTAATCAAGTAAAAGCTCAAGCTTTGAGAGCAAAAGAATCTGGAAGTTCTCGTGTTTGTATGGGAGCAGCTTGGAGAAATGTAAAAGATGGACCAGAGTTTGATCAAGTTTTAGAAATGGTAAGAGGAATCAATAAACTAGATATGGAAGTTTGTTGTACACTTGGAATGGTTACTGAAAATCAAGCACAAAGACTGGCTGAAGCAGGTTTATATGCATACAATCACAATTTAGATTCTTCAGAAGAATATTACAAAGAAGTAATTTCTACTAGAGGATATCAAGATAGATTAGATACAATAGATAATGTTCGTAAAACAAATGTTACTGTTTGTTCTGGAGGAATTATTGGAATGGGAGAATCTGCAGAAGATAGAGCAGGAATGTTAGTAGCTCTATCAACTTTAAATCCACAACCAGAATCTACACCAATTAATGCATTAGTTGCTGTTGAAGGAACTCCTTTAGAAGATGAAAAGCCGGTTGAAATTTGGGATATGATTAGAATGGTAGCAACTACTAGAATTGTGTTGCCAGAAACCCAAGTTCGTTTATCAGCAGGAAGAACTCAAATGAGTAGAGAAGGACAAGCGATGTGTTTCTTTGCAGGAGCAAATTCAATTTTTGCAGGTGATAAATTGTTAACTACTCCTAATCCTGATGTAAATGAGGATATGAAAATGTTTAAATTATTGGGCTTAAATCCGCAGAAACCATTTACTAAAAAAGTGCAACCGAAAACTGTAGAAGCTAAAGATTCTAAATTTGAAGCTTTAGGAGAAAAACCAAAATGGAGTAGGCCAGAGCATAAAATTAAAAGAAATGAGGCTGCAAAAGAAAAGATGAAAGACTTAAAAGCTTAAAAATGTTTTTTTGTATAACAAGTTATTGTCAACTAATACTATTTTTAATTTAGATTATTAAGTAATGTTTATTTTGATTGCGTTATAATTTCTAAAGAATATTTTTACAAAAAAAAGCCTTGATACATTTGTGTCAAGGCTTTTTTAATTTTAGGTTGTTTTACTTAAACAACCTAAATATATCATTTCCGTTAGCAAAAAGTAATAACGCTATCAGAAGAATAAAGCCTGTTACTTGGGCATATTCCAAAAATTTATCTCCTGGTTTTCTCCCTGTAATCATTTCCCAAAGGGTAAACACTACATGTCCTCCATCTAAAGCAGGTATTGGTAATAAATTCATAAAACCTAACATAATAGATAAGAATGCTGTAATGTTCCAGAATGACTCTGCGCTCCATTCAGACGGAAAAATACTTCCAATAGAAATAAAACCACCTAAACCTTTATAAGCTCCCGTACTAGGATTAAATATTTTCTTTAACTGTTTGATATAATCTGTAAGTGTTTTTACTGATTTGTTCCATCCGGCAGGAATTGCCTCTGCAAAAGAATATTCTATTTCAGCTAAATTATAGTAACCTAATTTTGCTAAATCTTTAGCTGGTAATAAACCAAAACCAACACCTAGCTTTCCATTATCTGTAACTTTTACAGCTACATCTTTTGTTTCAGAACCTCTTTTTATGGTTACAGAAATATCTTGATTTTTAAATTTATTTAATTCAACCTGAGCTTCATCAAAATATTTTATTGGATTCCCGTTAATCGAAACAATTATATCTTTCGCTTGTAAATCAACATTTAAGTTAGGAGAATCTTCAGAAACACTAGTAATCGTAAAGGGATATCTTGGTAGTAAAATTGCACCAGCATCTTTGCTTCTATCTACTAATTGAGAAATAAAATCTTCAGGTATTTCTTTGTCGATAACAATTCCGTTTCTTTCTATTTCAAAATTATTACCATTGACAAATCCTAGTGTTAATTCAGAGAATTTTTTGATTTTTTCTCCATCAATTGTAAGAATTTTATCACCTGTTTCTAGACCAAGATTTATGGCTAAGGTATCTTGTACCCAAACACCGTCTTTTACATTTTCGTTAGGTAAATATTTTTCTCCATACGCATACATTAACATAATGTAGATGAAAATACCTAAAACAAAGTTTACGAAAACTCCGCCTAACATAATGATAAGACGCTGCCATGCTGGTTTAGAACGAAATTCCCAAGGTTTTGGAGGTAAAGCCATTTGCTCGGTATCCATACTTTCATCTATCATTCCAGCTATCTTCACATATCCTCCTAATGGAATCCATCCAATACCGTAAACAGTGTCTCCAATTTTTTTCTTAAAAATTGAAAATTTATAATCAAAGAATAAGTAAAACTTTTCTACTTTAGTTTTAAATAATTTTGCAGGGATAAAGTGCCCTAATTCGTGCAATACAATAAGTAAAGATAAACTTAAGATAAATTGCGATACTTTTATTAATATTTCCATTTAGCGTTAAATCATAATTAAAATGGTGGCAAATGTACGTTTTTATAAAGAGTATAAAAAGGGCGAATAGAACTTGGCTTTTATTTTAACAAAGAATTTAGAAAGTATTTGTTTTTGTTTGTTTTTCTGTAGGATTTTTAAGTCGTAAATTTGTAGATATATAAAATGTTTTATGGAGTTAAAGTTCTTTAAAAAGTATTTATCAGCACTTATCTTTTTTTTATTGTTTTCTGCTGTTGTGCTAACTGTTTTTTATAATTTATTAAAAGTTGAAAACCGCCTTAAGATCTATAATCCTATTGATGTAAATCCAAGATTGGTTGATGATAGCATGTTGCATATTCAAAAAAATCACACGATTGGAAATTTTAAATTGATTAATCAAAATGGTAAAACCATCACTAACGATGACTATCGAGATAAAATTTATATAGCAGATTTTTTCTTTACACGTTGCCAAACAATTTGTATTGCAATGGCTTATAATATGAGTGAGTTACAAGCGTATTACAAAAATGATAATGATATTCTATTTTTATCACATTCTGTAACACCTGTAATAGATAGTGTTTCCGTTTTAAAAGAGTATGCAGAGAAAAAAGGGGTTATTAACGGAAAATGGAATGTAACTACTGGGTCTAAAAAACACATATACAACTTGGCTAGAAAAAATTATTTTGCTGTTTTAGATGAAGGTAATGGAGATGAAAACGACTTTATTCATACAGAACAATTTGTATTGGTAGATAAAGAAAGACGTATCCGGGGTTACTATGATGGCACAGAAACTAAAGATATGCAAAAGCTTAAAGAAGATATTGTTTTATTAAAAGAAGAATATGCTTCTAAATAACTAGTTTAGAGCTATTCTAAATTCTTATATTTGCTTACCAAATAAAATTCATTGAGTACAATAGCTACATTACGTATTGGAGAAGTAGGATACGTTTCTGAAGAATCATTAGACGCTATTCCTTTAAAATTACTGGAAATGGGTTGTTTGCCTGGTGCAGAGGTTCAATTAATTCAAGTTGCACCTTTAAAAGATCCTTTGTATATATGCGTTAATGGAAGTCACTTAGCAATCAGAAAAGAAACTGCGGCTAAAATTATAATCCTGAAAAGCGAATACTAAATGTCTAAAAATGATATAAAGGTTGCTTTAATAGGGAATCCTAATACGGGAAAAACTTCACTTTTTAATCAACTTACTGGTTTAAATCAAAAAGTAGGAAATTACCCAGGAATTACTGTTGATAAAAAAGAAGGTATTAGTAAATTGTCTTCTACAAGGAATGCCGTTATTACAGACTTACCTGGTACTTATAGCATAAATCCCACCTCTTTAGACGAGAGTATTGTTTTAAAAACTTTATTTACAAAAAACACTAAAGAATCTCCTGATGTTATTTTGGTGGTTGCAGATGTTGAGAATTTAAAAAGAAACTTACTGCTTTTTTCTCAAATTAAAGACTTAGAAATTCCAACTGTTTTAGCTATCAATATGGTTGATCAAATGGAAAAAAAAGGAATTACTATTGATTTATCTTTGTTAAAGAGAGAATTAAATACAGAAGTCATTTTAATAAGTGCCAGAAAAAACGCAGGAATAGATGATGTAAAATCTGCAATTATTCGTTGTCATGTTGCAGCAAAAGCGTCGCCTTTGTGTGGTATTGACCATAAGATTGATCCCGATTATTTTACAAGATTAAAAGAAATTAGTCCTAATTATTCATTGTATCAATTATGGTTGATGCTAACACAGAATAATTATCCAGAACAACTTACAAAAGAAGAGAAAGAAAAGTTACTAGCTTATAGAAATAATATTTCCAAAATTAATAAGTATCAGCACAAAGAAACTATTTATCGTTATCAACAAATTAATAAAATTTTAAAAAATACTTATAGTTTAGATAAAAGTAAAGCAACAGATTTGCGTTCTAAATTAGACAGTATTTTTACACACAAAGTATTTGGTTATTTGTTTTTCTTTTTTTTGTTGTTAGTTATTTTTCAATCAATATTTGACTGGGCAACTTTACCCATGGATTTGATTGATGGTACTTTTGCAGAAATTACTGATTTTGCTAAAAGTAATTTACCAAAAGGAGTTCTCACTGACTTATTAGCAGATGGCATTATACCAGGTATTGGTGGCGTTTTAATTTTTATACCACAAATTGCAATTCTATTTTTATTTATCGCAATTCTAGAAGAGACTGGTTATATGAGTCGTGTTGTTTTTTTAATGGATAAAATTATGCGACGTTTTGGAATGAATGGGAAAGGTGTAATTCCTTTAATTTCTGGAACAGCTTGCGCGATTCCTGCAATTATGGCTACAAGAACTATTTCAAGTTGGAAAGAACGTTTGATTACTATTCTAGTAGTTCCGTTTACAACTTGTTCTGCACGTTTACCTGTTTATGCAATTTTAATTTCTTTAATTATTCCTGATGAAAAAATATTTGGTTTTTTAAATTTACAAGGCTTAGTTTTATTGTTATTATATGCTTTAGGCTTTATAACAGCAATAGTGGCGGCTTATGTTTTAAATAAAACATTAAAAATAAAATCGAAATCATTTTTTGTGATAGAGATGCCAAATTATAAATTACCATCTGTAAAAAATGTATTTTTTGAAGTTGTAGAAAAAACAAAATCTTTTGTTTTGGGAGCAGGAAAAATTATTTTGGCGTTGTCTGTCGTTTTGTGGTTTTTAGCTTCAAATGGTCCTTCCTCTTTTAATGATGTGGAGAAAAATACTATTGATAATTTTGTAAATCAAAATTTGTCAAGTGAGGAGTTGCAGCAAAAAATAGCATCTGTTAAGTTGGAGAATTCTTATATAGGAATTTTGGGAAAAACAATAGAGCCTGTAATTAGACCTCTGGGTTATGATTGGAAAATTGGAATAGCTTTAATAACATCATTAGCTGCAAGAGAAGTTTTCGTGGGTACTTTAGCTACAATTTATAGTGTAGGTTCAGATGATGAAAATACTTCTACTATTAAAGAGAAGATGAGGTCAGAAGTTAATCAAGATACTGGTAGGAAAAGATTTAATTTTCCAGTAGGGATGTCATTAATGGTTTTTTATGCTTTTGCTATGCAATGTTTGGCAACCTTAGCCATTGTAAAGCGCGAAACCAAAACATGGAAGTGGCCCTTAATTCAGTTGTTTGGGATGGGATTATTGGCTTATTTTTCTTCATTTTTAACCTATCAAATTTTAAGTTAATGCAAGAAATTATATCCTATATATTAGTTGTTTTAGCAGTGCTATTTTTAGTGAAGAAATATATTTTTCCTTCTAAAAAGAATAGTAAATGCAAATCAGGTTGTGGTTGTAAATAATTTTAAAATAAACTCTATTTATATTTTTGCTTATTTTCAGAAGTCGCTCGTTGTTTTAAAATTATTTGCATTTACCTGAGAATAACTAAAGTTTGGAATTAATAGTTTTGCAAGTCCTTTTGTTTCTTTAACACAAAATTAGTAACTTCTTGTTAAAGCGTTCTCTATTTTTGAAATCCTATTTTTAATTTGCAATACAAATCATTAAATATGAAAAATTCAATCTTATCAGTGGCAGTTTTTGTAATAACAATTGTGACAACCGTAGATTCTTTTGCTCAAAAATTTTCAAGATTAGATGTGAGTCCTTTAGACGCTTCTTATTATCCAAATAGTTGGAAAAATTCCGATAAATTGGTAAAAGTAATTTATAGCAGGCCTCAATTGAAAGGGAGGTCATTATCTTCTTTAGCTGTTGCAGATTCGAGTAAAGGTGTGTGGCGCACTGGTGCTAACGAGGCATCGGAAATTACTTTTTTTAAAGATGTTCTTTTTGCAGGGAAAAAAGTTAAAGCCGGAACTTATACTTTATTTACGGTTCCTGCGGAAAAGGAATGGAGTTTAATTCTCAGTTCTGTTAGAAATGTTTGGGGACATTATTCCTATGATAAAAATGATGATGTTATTAGGGTTTTAGCTAAAGTGTCTAAATCAGATAAAACTATTGAAGCTTTTTCAATTGCTTTCGATAAGAATCAAGAAGAATGTGTTAATATGCACATGGGTTGGGAAAATACTATAGTTTCTGTTTCTGTTCAAGAAATTGTCAACTAGTTATTTACCCAGCGGCACAGCTATAATTCCTGAAAATTTTTCTTGAAACTTTATTAAATATTTATCAGCTTCTAGTTTGGTTTTGTAATTTCCTACTTGCACCTTCCATTCTGGGGCATTATAAACTAATTTTGAGAAGTTACCGGGAAATTCAACAGCAAAACGGGCCTTTATTTTTTTTGCTTTTTGCTCGTTTCCATTATAAAGTTGAATGCTATATCCAAATCCATAAATATCGTTAAAGCTTCTTTTTTTAGAAATAATACTCTTAATTTCTTGTGATTTTTTTGTTGTGTTTTGAGAATACCCTTTGAAACTTGATATTAGTAAAACAATCAAAAATAAAAGTGGCTTTAATATACTTTTCATCGTGAAAATTTTTTTTAACAAAAATAGCTACAAGTTCAGTAATAAATTAAGTAAATATACTATTTAGAATAATTATAAATTAAATTTAACACTCCTTTCGCTTTTCAAGATTTAAGAAGAAGTAGTATTTTTGCTGAACCAAAAAAAATGACTTTTATCATTTTATATTAGATATTTTTAAAGAAAATTTAAATATGAAAAGTGTAAGATTACACAATAGGCTAACTACTTTACTTCTGAAGAGTTTTACAGTCCTTCTGTTTTTTACTTTTAGCTTGTCCTCTTTTTCACAAGATGTGGATGAAGTGCGTCAAAAAGAAGGAAAAAAATTATTTAAATCTTTATGTGCCTCTTGTCATAAGTTGGACAGAAAGTTGATAGGACCTGCTTTAGGTGGTGTTGAGGAAAGAAGAGAGAATGATTGGCTGAAGGCTTGGATTAAGAACAATGCAGAGTTGAGGGCTTCGGGAGATGCTGATGCGATCGCGATTTTTGAAGAGTATAATGGTTCTAACATGACTGCTTTTCCTCAGTTGTCTGATAAAAATGTAGATGATATTTTATACTACACAACTGTAGGTGAGATTAAAAAAGAGGTTGTGTAGCTGATGCAGGAGTGCAAGCTTCTTCTGGTTCTAATGCGCCTAGTTGGTTAATTTATTTTTTAGCTGCTGCTATAATAGTTGCTTTTTTAATGATTGCTAGCTTGTTAAAGCAAGTAAATGAGTTAAAAGGGAATTCGTCTGAAAGAAAGAGAGAGGGTTCTAATCTTAAAAGAGATTTGCATGAGCTCTGGGAGGGTTTAAAAAAGAATACTTTCTTAAAAGTGCTTTCCACTATATTTTTATTGTTAATTGGAGCTTATGTCTTTTTTGGAACTTTGTTTAAGGTTGGTGTAGATGAAGGTTATCAACCAATTCAACCAATTGTTTTTTCGCATAAAATTCATGCTGGAGACAATAAAATCGATTGTCAATATTGTCATTCATCAGCAAAGCATAGTAAGCATTCAGGAATTCCTTCGGTAAATGTCTGTATGAATTGTCATAAAAGTATTGCGGAAGTTGCAGAAAACACCGTTGTAGAATTAGAAGATGGTGTTGTTCTTGGTAAAGCACAGCTAGATTTAGAGATTGCAAAAGTATACAAAGCTGCTGGTTGGGATGCGGAAAACTTAGAGTATACTGGGGTTGAGAAACCAATCAAATGGGTTCGTATTCATAACCTACCAGATTTTGTATATTTTAATCACTCTCAACACGTAACTGTGCAAGGAGTGAAGTGTCAAAAATGTCATGGTCCTGTCGAGGAAATGGAAGAGATGTATCAACATTCACCATTAACAATGGGTTGGTGTATTGATTGCCATAGAGAAACAAAAGTGGATTTAAAAGGAAATGAATATTATGCCAAAATCCACGAACAATTGGCTAAGAAATATGGTGTAGAAAAAGTTACTGCTGCACAGTTGGGTGGAATAGAGTGTGGTAAGTGTCACTATTAACTGGAGATTAAGTTTAATAGTATAAAAATTTTAAAGTTTATTATTGAATTTTAAAATTAAAGTTTAAAAAGATTAAAAATTAAAAGATTATAAAGAGTTTTTGTTTTCAGTTATAAACTCTTTCAATCATTAAATAAAAACTAAAAATGGCTTCAAACAAAAAATACTGGCAAAGTGTTGAGGGACTTAAAGACAGTTCTATTGTTGAAACGTTGAGTAAGAATGAATTTGTGGCGGATATCCCGACAGATGATTTTTTAGGTGATAAAGAAACGTTGGAGAATTCATCTACATCACGTAGAGATTTCTTAAAATATGTAGGTTTTACAACTGCCGCTGCTTCTTTAGCTGCTTGTGAAGGTCCTGTAGTGAAATCTATTCCATACGTAGTAAAGCCAGATGATATTATATCAGGTGTTGCAGATTGGTACGCAACGTCCATTGCTGATGGTTACGATTTTGCAAATGTTTTAGTGAAAACTCGCGAAGGTCGCCCTATTTTAGTGATGCCAAATAAAGAGTCAGAATCTGATATCAATGGTAGGGTTGTGGCGTCTATTTTGTCTTTATATGATGAAAAGCTTCGTTTAAAAGAGCCTACTAAAGGTGGCGATACGATTTCTTGGGCTGATGCAGATGGGGAAATTGGTGCAAAATTAAATGAATTAAAACTTGCTAATAAGCCTGTTGTTTTGCTTACAGGTACTATGGCAAGTCCATCTACAGATGAAGTTATCAAGGAATTTATTGCGGCATATCCAAATGTAAAACACGTTGTTTATGACGCCGTTTCAGAGTCAGGTGCTGCAGAAGCCATGTTGGCAATGCATGGTAAACGTGCGTTACCAAACTATCATTTAGATAGAGCGGAAACTATTGTTTCTTTTGGTGCAGACTTTCTTGGAGACTTCCATGGAGGCTTTGAAAAAAAATACATACAGGGTAGAAAACCAGAATCAGGGAAGATGTCTTACCATGTTCAGTTTGAAAGCAATATGTCTTTAACAGGTGCCAATTCTGATAAAAGGGTTGTTTTAAAGCCGTCAGATCAAGTTTTTGCCTTGTTGAATTTATACAATATACTTACAAGTTCAAATCTTCCTTCTAAATCGACTCCGGTAGATGCAGCCATTAAAGAGGTTGCTCAAATTCTTAAAAAATCAGGTTCAAAAGGGGTTGTTCTTACAGGTTTGAATGATAAAAATGCACAGTTAGTTGCATTAGAAATTAATAAAGTACTAAGTAGTGAAATAATTGACACAAATAATACATTAAATATCCGTCAAGGAAATGATGCAGAAGTTGCTCAATTAGTTTCAGAAATGAAATCAGGTAAAATAGCTGGTTTAATTTCTTATAATGTAGATCCAGTTTATTCTTTACCAAATTCATCAGAGTTTATTGAGGGATTAAATAATTTAGAAATTTCTGTCGCATTATCATTAGAAAATAATGAAACAACAAATCTGTCAAAATTTTCATTACCAACTCCACACTATCTAGAATCTTGGGGAGATACTCAGTTTGATGCATCTTTATATGGTTTAATGCAACCAACAATCCAACCATTATTTAATACGCGTCAAATTCAAGATGTATTGTTAAAGTGGTCTGGTAGTTCAGTTTCTTATTATGACTATCTAAAGGAATTTGCATCAACAAATGTTTTAGAAGGTACTTCTTGGAATACAGCTTTGCACAATGGTTTTTATAAAATAGAATCTTTAGGGTTTTCTGAACCCTCAGTTTCAAAAGTTGTAATTGCTGATGTTGCTTCACAATTGTTTAAGTCGACTAAATCTTCTGCTTTTGAATTAAATTTATATACAAGTACTGGTTTAGGAGATGGTAAACAAGCAAACAATCCTTGGTTGCAAGAGTTTCCTGATCCAATCACAAGAGCCTCTTGGGATAATTACTTAACCATGTCTATATCAGATGCAAGAGAGTTAGGTTTTGAGAATCCTGTTAAAGATAATGGAGCTATAGACGGTGACTATGCAAATATTACGGTTAATGGTGTTACTGTTAAAAATATACCAGTATTAATTCAGCCAGGGCAAGCTAAAGGATCTATTGGTTTGGCGTTGGGTTACGGTAGAGAGTTTGGTTTAAAAGACGAAATGCAAGTTGGTGTAAATGCATATCCATTGTACAGTAATGGAAATAATATACAATATAATGTCGCGATAGAAAAAGTATCTGGCACTCATAAATTTGCTTGTACTCAGGTACAAAAAACAATTGCAGGTCGTCATGATATCTTAAAAGTTGCATCTTTAAAAGAGTACAAAACAGTAGCTCCGAAAGATCATCATCATGGTTGGAATAAACCAGCACATGTTTCTTATGATCACCAAGAGGTTGAGGCAAAAACCATTGATTTATGGGGAGAGCACAATAGAGAAATTGGTCATCACTTTAATTTATCTATAGATTTAACTTCTTGTACAGGTTGTGGAGCTTGTGTTATCGCTTGTCATGCGGAAAACAATGTTCCGGTTGTTGGTAAAAAAGAGGTTAGAGTAGGTAGAGATATGCACTGGTTGCGTATTGATAGATATTATTCTTCCGAAATTGCAACTCGAGAGGAAGCTAAGGCACAAGGACTAAGTGGAGGTGATTTATATAAAGCTATAGAAACGGAAGCAGAAAATCCTGAAGTTACCTTTCAACCAATGATGTGTCAGCACTGTAATCATGCTCCCTGTGAGACAGTTTGTCCAGTTGCAGCAACCACTCATGGTCGCCAGGGTCAAAATCAAATGACCTATAACCGATGTGTGGGGACAAGATATTGCGCAAACAACTGTCCATACAGAGTTCGTCGTTTTAATTGGTTTAATTATGCAAATAATAAGGAATTCGACTTTAATATGAACAACGAATATGGTAAAATGGTTTTAAACCCAGATGTTGTAGTTCGTTCTAGAGGGGTTATGGAAAAATGTTCTTTCTGTATTCAATCTACACAAGCAGTAATTTTAAAAGCAAAAAAAGAAGGTAGATCTGTTGCGAATGATGAGTTTAATGATGCTTGTGCATGTGCAGCAGCTTGTTCATCTGGAGCGATGGTATTTGGTGATATTAATAATGAAGAAGATAGAGTAACTAAACTGGTAAAAGATAAAAGAGCTTACGGCGTTTTAGATTATTTACAAACTAAACCAAACGTAATCTATCAAGTAAAAATTAAGAATACAAACGAAGCTTAAAATAGTAGAAAGGAGTGAGTTTTTTAACTCAGCTTTGAAACTAATAAAGTATAAAACTAAGTAATAAAAGTATGTCTCATTACGAAGCACCCATAAGGGAACCTTTAGTATTAGGTGATAAAAGTTACCACGATATTACTGAAGACATTGCAAAACCTATAGAGGGTACTGCAAATAAAAACTGGCACATCGCATTTTATATTTCTTTAGCAGCAATGCTTTGGGGGTTTGGGTGTATATTTTACACTGTAGGAACAGGTATTGGAGTTTGGGGGTTAAACAAGAACATTGGATGGGCTTGGGATATTACAAACTTTGTATGGTGGGTAGGTATTGGTCACGCGGGAACACTTATTTCTGCAGTACTTCTGTTATTCAGACAAAAATGGAGGATGGCTATTAACCGTTCGGCTGAGGCAATGACAATTTTTGCTGTGTTTCAAGCAGGATTGTTCCCTATTATCCACATGGGAAGACCATGGAATGGTTATTGGGTTTTGCCATTGCCGAATCAATTTGGTTCGTTGTGGGTAAACTTTAACTCCCCATTATTATGGGATGTTTTTGCAATATCAACGTATTTATCTGTATCATTAGTTTTTTGGTGGACAGGTTTATTACCCGATTTTGCAATGATTAGAGATAGAGCGGTAAAGCCTTTTCAAAAGAAAATTTACGCCTTATTATCATTTGGTTGGTCAGGTAGAGCTAAAGATTGGCAACGTTTTGAAGAAGTTTCTCTGGTACTTGCAGGTTTAGCAACACCGTTAGTACTTTCAGTACACACAATTGTATCTATGGATTTTGCTACTTCAATTAACCCAGGTTGGCACTCTACAATTTTCCCTCCTTATTTCGTGGCTGGAGCAATTTTCTCAGGATTTGCAATGGTACAGACTTTATTAGGTATTATGAGAAAAGTGACCAATCTAGAGGATTATATTACACGGATGCATATTGAATATATGAATATCGTAATTATCTTAACAGGTGGTATTGTAGCTGTAGCTTATGCAACAGAATTCTTTATAGCTTGGTATACGGGTTCACCTTACGAAAACTACACATATTTATCTGTCGGTGCCGCAACAGGGCCTTATGCTTGGGCTTTCTGGTCTCTAATAATATTTAATATTATTACACCTCAATTACTATGGTTTAAAAAGATTAGAAGAAGTTTTATTTGGACGTTTATTATTTCAATAGCCATTAATATAGGTATGTGGTTTGAGCGTTTCGATATTATTGCAATTGTATTAAGTAAGGGACATTTACCTTCAACTTGGTGGCGTTTTGAACCTACGTTTGTAGATGTTGGTATTTTTGTTGGTACAATAGGATTCTTTTTTGTTTTATTCCTGTTATATGCTAGAACATTTCCTGTAATCGCGCAAGCAGAGGTAAAAACTATTTTAAAATCTTCTGGTGAATTTTACAAGAAGAGAAGAGATCAAGGTATACCAACTAAACCAGCTATCAATGTAGCAGGAGAATCTGATAAATCTAATAAAGAATAATTATGGAATCATCAAAAGTTATTCACGCATTTTATAATGATGATGAAGTTTTAGTGGATGCAGTAAAAGCTGTTAAAGCAGAACATCTTCACATAGAGGAAGTATTTTGTCCTTTTCCGGTACACGGTTTAGACAAAGCAATGGGATTAGCACCAACAAGATTGGCAATTACTGCATTTTTGTACGGAGTTACAGGATTAAGTTTTGCTATTTGGATGACTAATTACATGATGATTCAAGACTGGCCTCAGGATATTGGAGGAAAACCAAATTTTAGTTGGTTTACTAATATGCCTGCATTTGTGCCTATCATGTTTGAATTGACAGTGTTTTTTGCGGCTCACTTAATGGTAATCACTTTTTATATGAGAAGTCGATTATGGCCATTTAAGGAAGCTGAAAACCCTGACCCAAGAACTACTGATGACCATTTTCTAATGGAAATCCCTGTGCACAATAATGAAGCAGAAATCACGGCATTATTATCAAAAACAGGAGCAGTAGAAATTAATGTAGTAGATAAGCACTAATATATATAATGAAGAATTTTAAATTAATTATCGCTATACTAACTCTTACAAGTATCGTTTCTTGTAATGATAAACGTACGCCACAATTGCAGTACATGCCAGATATGTACGAGTCTGTAGCTTATAATACCGACGGAGAAAACGGATTAAATGGAAATCCGGTAAATATGAAGCCAGTTGGAGGGACTATTCCAAGAGGTGGACATCCTGCATACGATATTTTAGATACTAATGATGGTTATGAGAGGGCAAAATCAGAATTGAAAAACCCATTTGATAAAACTGAAAAGAATCTAGAAAATGGAAAAAAGATGTACACGATTTACTGTACCTCTTGTCATGGAAAGAAAGGTGATGGAAATGGTTATTTATCTCAAGCAGATAAATTTTCGGGAATCCCTAATTATAAAGATAGGGACATTACAGAGGGGAGTATCTATCATGTTTTAATGCATGGTAAAAACTTGATGGGTTCTCATTCATCTCAACTAACATATAAAGAACGTTGGCAAGTTGTTCAGTATGTCGAAGTTTTACGTGCAGATTTATTAAAATAAGTACAAAAAGAAAGAATACGAAAAGATATGTATCAATTCTCAGGTAAATTAAAAACACTCTCAATAGCACTAATTATATTAGGAGCGTTGGGTATTGCATACGGCTTTTATTCAGCTCCTAAAACAGTTGAAGAAGCTAAAGAAATTATAGCACACCAATCATCTCATGGAGATTCTCATGACACTGTAAAGAGCGAAGTTACGCTTGACAATCATGCTCATGACGAACATCATGATTCAGCTCATGACGAACATGTATTTCATCAATTACAAAACAAACCTTGGTCAGCACTATATGTATCCTTATTTTTCTTTTTAGGAGTAACACTATTGGTATTGGCATTTTACGCTATACAAAGAGTGGCACAAGCAGGTTGGTCAATAGTTTTATTTAGGGTTATGGAGGCAATAACAGCTAATTTATTACCAACATCAATTATAATGCTATTAGTTGTTGTTTCAGCTGTGATGCATTGGAATCATATGTTTCCATGGATGGCTGAAGGTACTTTTACAGTAGGTCACGAAAATTATGATGCCATTGTAGATGGTAAATCTTGGTGGATGAATGTTCCAGGTTGGGCTATTAGAAGTGTCTTCTATTTAGCAATATGGAATGCTTACAGATGGTTTATTCGCAGGAATTCTATAAAAGAAGATACAATAAATGATGGCGGAAAAACCTATAAGTTAAACTATAATGTTTCCGTTGGTTTTATTTTCTTATTTATGATTTCAGAATCGATGATGGCTTGGGATTGGATTATGGGATTAGATCCACATTGGTTTTCTACCTTGTTTGCATGGTATGTTTTAGCAAGTCTTTTGGTGAGTGCATTAACTGTAATTGCTTTTGTAACTATTTACTTGCGTTCAAAAGGCGCGTTACCATCTGTAAATGATAGTCATATTCATGATTTAGCTAAATTTATGTTTGGTTTCTCAGTATTTTGGACTTATTTATGGTTTTCTCAATTTATGTTAATCTGGTATGCAGATATTCCTGAGGAGACTACTTATTTCGTCGCGAGATTTAATGAGTATAAATTACCATTTTTAGCAATGGTTGGTATGAATTTTGTATTTCCTATATTATTACTTTTAAATAGTGATTTCAAAAGTATTCCTTGGTTCGTTGTTATTGGAGGTATAGTAATTCTTTTTGGACACTATATTGATGTTTTTGTGATGATAATGCCAGCAACTGTAGGTGCACAATGGTCATTTGGTATTGCTGAATTGGGCTCATTATTATTCTTTTTGGGAATCTTTATTTATGCTACATTCACCTCATTTTCTAAAGCAAACCCTATACCAAGAGGAAATCCATTCCTTGGAGAAAGTGAACACTTCCATTATTATAATATTGAACACAGAGGTGAAAGTTCAGTTGATCATTAATAAATAATTTTAATTAAAATAATTAAGACGAGATAAATATGTTAGCTCTATTTTATATTTTTATAGCTGTCGCAATCGCTGTAAGTTTCTGGCAAATAACCAGAATAATGGACTTAAGAAGCGTAATCGCTGATGATAAGGACAATGCTAAGCAAGGTAAAAACGCCATTTATTTCATGGTATTTTTATATGCAATGATGGTTTATTGTTTAATTTTCATGAACGTAATCATGTTACCAGAATCTGCTTCTATTGAAGGAGAGCATGATGATAACCTTTTTAGTATTACTTTTTGGTTAATAGGAATTGTACAATTCATTATGCAATTTTTAATTTTCTATTTCACTTTTAAATATAGAGGTGAGAAAACTAGGAAAGCAAAATTTTATTCAGATAGTCATAAATTAGAAGCTATTTGGACAATCTCGCCTGCAGTAGTTTTAGTAGTTTTGATTGGCTATGGATTATGGCAATGGAATAATGTAATGGATTTATCTGACAATAAAGATGCTTTGGTAATAGAAGTATACTCTCAACAATTTAGATGGGATGCTCGTTACGCAGGGGAGGATAATACGTTAGGTTTAGGAAACGTAAACTACATTAAAGGAATTAACACTATGGGTGTTGATATGAGCGATAAAAATTCTCAAGACGATAAACAAGTAACTGAATTGTATTTACCTAAAGGTAGAAAAATCCATTTTAAGTTTCGTTCCCAAGATGTTTTGCACTCAGCTTACATGCCACACTTTAGAGCACAAATGAATTGTGTACCAGGAATGGTCACTGAGTTTGGCTTTACACCAAAGTACACAACTGAAGAGATGAGATTGAAACCTGAAGTTGTTGATAAAACTGCAGGAATAAATAAAATTAGAAGAGCTAAAGGCGAAGACCCTTATATTTTCGATTTTTTATTGCTTTGTAATAAAATTTGTGGGGCATCTCATTACAATATGCAAATGAAAATTACGGTTGTTGAGCCGGACGATTATGATAAATGGATTGCCGAACAGCCTACTTTGTCATCAGTTATTAAATAATTATTATTAAAAGATACTACAAATCAAAAAGATTATGTCAGAACATCATCATAAAGAAACATTTGTAACAAAATATATTTTTAGTCAAGATCATAAAATGATAGCCAAGCAGTTCCTTGTAACAGGAATGTTTATGGGAATTATTGGTGTATTAATGTCTATGTTATTTCGTATGCAAATTGCGTGGCCAGAGAAATCCTTTTCAATTGTTGAGGCGTTTTTAGGACATCATCAAACAGATGGAATAATGGATCCAGATATCTATCTAGCATTGGTAACAATACATGGTACAATAATGGTATTTTTTGTATTAACTGCCGGTTTAAGTGGTACATTTTCAAATTTATTAATACCCTTACAAATTGGGGCTAGAGACATGGCTTCTGGTTTCCTAAATATGGTGTCATACTGGCTGTTCTTTATATCTAGTGTAGTAATGGTGATCTCACTCTTTGTGGAGGCTGGTCCTGCCTCTGCTGGATGGACAATTTATCCTCCTTTAAGTGCATTACCACAAGCAATACCAGGCTCTGGAACCGGTATGACTTTATGGTTGGTTTCTATGGCAATATTTATAGCTTCTTCTCTAATAGGATCATTAAATTATATTGTTACTGTATTAAATTTAAGAACAAAAGGAATGAAAATGACAAGATTGCCATTAACTATTTGGGCATTCTTCATAACTGCAATTATCGGTGTAGTTTCTTTTCCAGTTTTATTATCTGCAGCATTATTATTACTTTTTGATAGAAGTTTTGGTACTTCATTTTATCTATCAGACATATTTATTTCCGGAGAAGTTTTACATTATCAAGGAGGTTCTCCTGTATTATTTGAACATTTATTTTGGTTTTTAGGTCATCCAGAAGTTTATATTGTATTAATACCAGCATTAGGTCTTACCTCTGAAGTTATTTCTACGAATGCAAGAAAACCAATTTTCGGATATAGAGCGATGATCGGTTCTATTATAGCAATTGCATTTTTGTCAACAATTGTATGGGGTCATCATATGTTTATTTCGGGTATGAATCCTTTCTTAGGTTCTGTGTTTACATTTACTACATTGTTAATTGCAATTCCTTCGGCAGTAAAAGCATTTAATTATGTTACGACATTATGGAAGGGAAATTTACAATTAAACCCAGCAATGTTATTTTCTATTGGATTAGTTTCTACTTTCGTTACTGGAGGTTTAACTGGATTGGTTTTAGGAGATTCAGCGTTAGATATTAATATACACGATACTTATTTCGTTGTAGCGCATTTTCATTTAGTAATGGGTGTTTCTGCAATATTTGGTATGTATGCCGGGGTTTATCACTGGTTTCCTAAGATGTATGGTAGAATGATGAATAAGACATTGGGGTATTGGCACTTTTGGGTCAGTATAATTTGTGCTTACGGAGTATTTTGGCCAATGCACTTTATTGGTTTAGCGGGTTTACCAAGACGTTATTACACTAATACTAATTTTCCAATGTTTGATGATTTGTCTGACATTAATGTAGTTATTACTGTGTTTGCATTAGTTGGTGGTCTGGGTCAATTATTTTTTATAGCAAACTTTTTTATCTCAATGTATAGGGGTGAAAAAGCAACGCAAAACCCATGGAAATCTAATACACTAGAGTGGACAACACCAGTAGAGCATATTCACGGTAATTGGCCAGGAAAGCTTCCTGAAGTTCATAGATGGGCATATGATTATAGTAAACGTATAGATTCTAAAGATGATGATAGTGATTATTTACATGGTCAAGATTTTGTCTTACAAACTACACCTTTATTAGAAGGTGAAGAAGAATCATAAATAAATATTTTATCCTGATAAAGCCTTTCCATTTTGGAGGGGCTTTTCTTTTTGAATAAACTTTTAAAACATATTATTTTTTACTTCTAGAAGATTTTATAATTGAAATAAACAACATAATCAGATATAAGAGTTTTGCTCTGGTTTCATGTTTTTTTTGGGGAATTGTAGTTGTACCATCAATTTAGAAGTTAGATTTATTGAATTATGTTAAAATATTTTTCTGCTATTTGTTTTGTGCACCAAAAGATAAAAACTGTTATTGAAAATCAGTTATCTTTGTGTTTATGAACGAAAACTTAAATCCTGAAAATGATCATCTTTCAAATGAAGATTTAGACGTAGAAAAAAAATTACGCCCACTTTCTTTTGATGATTTTACAGGTCAAGATCAGGCAATTGATAATTTAAAGATTTTTGTTGAAGCTGCAAATCAAAGAGAGGAAGCTTTAGATCATACACTTTTTCATGGACCTCCAGGTTTAGGAAAAACTACACTTGCTCATATTTTAGCAAACGAATTACAAGTTGGTATAAAAGTTACATCTGGTCCTGTTTTAGATAAACCAGGGGATTTAGCTGGATTATTAACGAATCTTGATGAGCGTGATGTTTTATTCATCGATGAAATTCATAGGTTAAGTCCTATTGTGGAAGAGTATTTATATTCTGCAATGGAAGACTACAAAATTGATATTATGATAGAATCTGGCCCAAACGCCAGAACCGTGCAAATAAATTTAGAACCATTTACTCTAATTGGAGCAACTACTCGTTCAGGATTATTAACTGCCCCAATGAGAGCTCGTTTTGGTATTAGTAGTAGGTTACAATATTACAAAACAGATTTATTAACTACAATAATTCAAAGAAGTGCATCTATTCTAGGAGTTCCTATATCAATGGAGGCTGCAATAGAAATTGCCGGCAGAAGTCGAGGAACACCGAGAATTGCAAATGCTTTATTGAGACGTGTTCGTGATTTTGCACAAATCAAAGGTGATGGAAAGATATCAATAGATATTGCAAAATATGCATTAAAAGCATTGAATGTGGACGCACATGGTTTGGATGAAATGGATAATAAAATTCTTAAAACAATAATTGATAAATTTAAAGGTGGCCCAGTCGGTTTAAGTACTATAGCAACTGCTGTTTCTGAAAATACAGAAACTATTGAAGAAGTTTATGAACCCTTTTTAATTCAGCAAGGTTTTATCATGAGAACACCGCGCGGAAGAGAAGTTACAGATTTAGCATACAATCATTTAGGAGAAATAAAAGGAAATAGTCAAGGAGAGTTATTCTAGGTTGTGAATTTTATGAATGTAATTATTGTTTTAAGTGTTCTCAAAGTATAAAAATAAATTAGAATTAAAAACAAATAGAAGTAGTCCGTTATCCCTCAGATTTAATCTATTTTCTGTAATTTGAGAAAATGAAAATTAAAAAATTTATACCAATTTTAGAGTGGTTACCTAAGTACAATTTTCCTCTTTTTAAGGATGATCTTGTTGCAGGTATTACTGTTGGTATCATTTTAATTCCACAAGGAATTGCGTATGCGTTAATTGCAGGTTTACCCCCAATATATGGATTATACTGCGCATTAGTTCCGCAAGTAATGTATGCAATTTTTGGATCTTCGAGACAAGCAGCAGTTGGTCCTGTTGCAATGGATTCACTTATTGTAGCAACAGGTGTTTCAACCCTAGCTCTGGCGGGTTCAGATAGTTATATTTCTATTGCAATCTTGTTAGCTTTAATGGTTGGAGTAATTCAATTTGTTATGGGTGTTTTTCGTTTAGGATTCATTGTAAATTTTCTTTCTAAGCCTGTAATAACTGGCTTTACATCGGCAGTAGCATTAATTATTGGCTTTAATCAATTTCGTAATTTATTTGGAGTAGAATTTGTTCAGAGCGATCAATTACAGTATGTCTTAGGAGATATTTGTGATCAGATTTTTGACTTAAATTATTATACAACTCTTATTGGTTTAACTTCTATTGTTTTGATTATTATCTTCAAAAAAATTAATAAAAAAATACCAAATGCATTAATTGTTGTGGTTTTCGGGATTTTAATAATGAAGTATTTTGGAGAAGTATTTCGTGGTGTTTCTATAGTAAAAGATATTCCTTCTGGTTTGCCAATGTTTAGTGTTCCTGATTTTAATATAGATTTATTAAAAGAGTTATTTCCAATTGCATTTACTCTGGTAATGGTTGGTTATTTAGAAATTATTTCTATTGGTAAATCGTTAGAATCGAAACAAGATGAATATAGAATAAGGCCAAATCAAGAGTTAATAGCACTAGGTTTAAGTAATATTGTAGGTTCGTTATTTAAAGCTTTTCCTACCACTTCAAGTTTCTCACGTTCTGCAATTAATCAAGAAAGTGGTGCAAAAACAGGAATGGCTGCTTTAATTTCTGTTGTAATGGTTATAATAACATTACTCTTTTTAACTCCCTTTTTTTATCATTTACCAAAAACCGTTTTAGCAGCAATAATTATTGTTGCAGTTTTTGGATTGGTAAATATCAAGGAAGCTGTTTTTTTGTGGAAAGCAAATCTTCTAGATTTCTGGCTTATGCTGGCAACATTTATAGGAACATTATTATTAGGAATTGAGTTTGGTATTATAGTTGGAGTCGGTCTTTCATTAATTGTGCTAATTTTTAGAACTTCTAGGCCTTATGTTGCCGAATTAGGAAAAGTTCCCAACTCAGATTTTTATAGAAATAGAGATCGTTTTGAAGAAGTTATTATTGAAGAAGATATTTTAATTTTTAGGTTTGATGCACAAATTTTTTATGCAAATTCAAGTTATTTTAGAGACAAACTAGATGATATGGCTTTAAAGAAAGGGGCTTCTTTAAAATTGATAGTTTTTGATGCTGAAAGCATAAATAGAGTAGATAGTACAGGAGTAGAGATGTTAAAAGAGCGCATTAAATTCTATAATAAAAAAGGTATTGTTATTTTATTTGCTGGTGTTAAAGGTCCCGTAAGAGATGATTTGTTTAAAAGTGGAATGCTTTCTATTATAGATGTGAATCACTTTTTTATGCGAGCAAATGATGCCGTTAAATTCTATAAAACAGGAGATAGAGCACAACAAGAAAAATATGCTAAGTATATTCATCAAGCATATCATTAAAAAAAATAGAGAGGTTTTTTGAAAACTTTGTTTTCAAAAGGTATAATATAGATAAAAAATAGAATGATAATAGAACAAATTTATACAGGTTGTTTAGCGCAAGGGGCCTATTACATAGAGAGTAATGGTGAGGTGGCAATTATAGATCCATTAAGAGAAGTACAAGATTATATTGAAAGAGCAGATAAAAATAAAGCAAAGATTAAATATATTTTTGAAACCCATTTTCATGCAGATTTTGTGAGTGGACATGTTACTTTGGCGGAAAGAACTGGTGCAAAAATTGTTTATGGTCCAACAGCGAAAACGAATTTTGAATCAATTGTTGCCGAAAACAATCAAGTTTTTAAATTAGGAAATATTACAATTACAGTATTGCATACACCAGGTCATACAATGGAAAGTTCTTGCTTTTTATTAAAAGATGAAGAGGGTAAAGATGTTGCTCTTTTTAGTGGTGATACTTTATTTTTAGGAGATGTTGGTCGACCAGATTTAGCGCAAAAAGGAGATCTTACAGAGAAGGATTTAGCAGGTTTATTATACCACAGTTTACGCAATAAAGTAATGACTCTAGCAGATGATGTTATTGTATATCCTGCACATGGAGCAGGTTCTGCTTGTGGTAAAAATTTAAGTTCAGAAACTGTGGGTACAATTGGTAATCAAAAAGAAACTAATTATGCATTAAGAACAGATATGACAAAAGAGGAATTTGTTAAGGAAGTTACTGATGGTTTATTGCCTCCGCCAGCTTATTTTCCTCTAAATGTAAAACTAAATAAAGAAGGATATAAAAATATAGACGACGTAATAGAAAACAGCGCAAAACCATTGTCTGTTGAAGCATTTCAAATTCATGCAAATGAAACGGATGCATTAATTTTAGATGTTCGCCATCAGTCAGAATTTATAAAAGGATTTATACCACAATCTATTTTTATTGGTTTAGGCGGTACTTTTGCTCCTTGGGTTGGTGCATTGATAAAAGATATTAAACAACCAATTTTATTAGTAACTCCAAAAGGAGAAGAAGAAGCTACAATTATACGCTTGTCTAGAGTTGGTTTTGATAATGTTTTAGGCTATTTAGACGGAAGTTTTGAAACATGGAAGAATGCTGGTAAAGAAATAGATACTTTACAATCTGTATCTGCAGATGTATTAGAAGATAAAATTAAACAAAATGCTTTTGTTTTTGATGTCAGAAAACCAGGAGAATATGCAATCGAACATATTACAGTTGCAAAAAGTACTCCATTAGATTTTTTAAATGAACATATTTCTAAATTCCCTAAAAAAGCAGATTTTTATTTACAATGTGCTGGTGGATATCGTTCTGTTATTGCAGCATCAATATTAAAGGCGAGAGGTTTTCATAACGTAATTGATGTTGCAAAAGGCTATTCTGCGGTAAGAAATACAAATATTGAAAGAACATACGCAGTTTGTCCATCAACTTTAAAATAGAAATATGAAACCACTAATTTTTATATTTTTTGTAAGTTTTCTTTTTATTAATTGTGCAGAATTACAAGAAAAAAATACAATAACAACGCTAGAATTAAAAGAGTTGTTGTTTAAAGATAAAATACAATTAATAGATGTAAGAACCCAAAGAGAGATTAAACAAGGTTCGATAGAAACTGCTTTATTTATAGATTTTTTTGATAAAGAATTTTTGATAAAAGTGAGTCGTACAGTGAATAAAAGAAGACCAGTTTATCTATACTGTAGATCGGGCAATAGAAGTGGTAAAGCGACAAATATTTTGCTAGAAAAAGGGTTTGAAGTTTATAATGTTATTGGCGGATATACTAAGTGGAAAAAAGAAAATAATAAATAATGAAAGCAGAAGTCCAAATAGAAAACTTAAAATGTGGTGGTTGTGCATCAACAATTAAAAAGGCAATATTAGCAATCGAAGGAGTGAGTAAAATAGAAATTGATATCGAAAAATCAATTGTTTTAATTACATCAGAAAATGATAATGTAGAAGAAATTAAATTAAAATTATCTAAATTAGGATATCCAGAAGTTGGTGATAAAAATACTGTTTTACACAAGGCAAAATCTTTTGTGAGTTGCGCTGTTGGTAGAATAGATTCTTAAAAAGATTAAATACTTTAGAGAAAAAATTGTAAAAGTAGCAATGTTTGAAAAATTTAAAGCTGTAATTAATAGTTTAGTAGATTTTAATAAACACTATTATTACTAGAACTTAAATGAGTAATATATGCCATATAAAGATGCATTTGTTCTTTTCTTAGAGCAAGTAAAAGAAAGTATAAAAAAGGAAGAGTTTGCTAAATTAACAATGGCAAAAACCATTGGTAAATTAGAGTTAAAAAATATATTTGTAAGACCGTTTGCTTCGAAAGGAAATGTTAAAGTTTTAGTGAAATTTAGCTACAGACCTCGTGAAACTGAAGATGTAGAGAAAGAACTTACTTTAGAGGAAGCTTTTAGTGTTTTAAAAGAGCATCTTAGAAATCCTTTTTTGTCTGTTTTGTTATTTACCACAACAAAAGATGTTACTTTCAAAATTAACAAAAAAGGAGCAGGCACTATTACTGAGAGTTCGCCAACATTTCATTATGTAACTGAAGCTGAGAAATAAATCGGAATAATTAATTTTTTAAAAGCATAAAGGGAGCAAATTAGTTACATTTTTATGGTGTTTTTTTAGATTTGCTTATTTTTATCATATAGTTAAAAACCTTTGTTTTAAATCCAAAAAAAATCTCAAGCGTAAGCTTGAGATTTTTAATTTTTAATTTAATTTAAAAATTATTTTTTAAAACTTTAAAGTAACGCCAACTAAAAAGTTTCTAGTTGCTTGTGGGTAGAAATAAACATAACCACCACCATAATCTATTGCATTAGAAGAATATTCTAAATTAAAGATATTATTTACTAACCCAGTAAAAACGATAGATTTAAAAATTGCATTTGGCTTTATTTCATAATTAAAATTTAAATCATTTACAAAATACGCTTTTAAAACACCTCTATTGTCATCGATGTTATTTAAAGATTGCTCTCCAACATATTTGCTTAAAAGAGAAATTTGTAAGTTTTCTAAAGGATTGTAGTTTATGGCATTACCAATTACTAATTCTGGAGAATAAGAAATATTTGTATTACCTAAATTTACCAAACCTGTATCTGTAGTTGTATTAAAACTTCTATTTTTATTAGAACTTAAAGCGATATTTGTAGAAGTGCTAAAAGTAGTATTAAATGTAATAGCAGCATCTACTTCTAAACCTAATCTATCACTTTTTCCACTTGTTGCTCTAATCGGGCTTCCCACATCATCAAGTTGACCAGTAAGGACTAATTGATTTTGATAAAACATATAATACATATTAGAACTTACAGCAATTTTTTCTGTTTTGTATCTCCATCCTAATTCAATATCATTTAATGTTTCATTTTGAGTAACACCATTTTCAAAATCGTCTCTATTAGGTTCTCTATTTGCTCTAGCATAAGAGATATAATAACTATTGTTTTGATTTACTTTATAAGTTAATCCAGCTTTAGGATTAAAAAAGCTAAAATCTGTATCAGTTATAAAAGAAGTACCTTTAGAATTTAAACCATTTGTCTTATAGTTTACAAAGCGCCCTTGTAAATCTATAAAACCTGTTAAAGATTCATTTAATTTAAAAGTTGCTTTAGAAAAAACACTAAAATCATTTTTTATGGCATCTCCTTCATAATATCTATCTCTAATATTGGCAGTATTAGAAAATTGTCTTGCCCAAATTACTTCCCCAAAATGATTTCCATTATAATTACTGTAAGATACACCAGAGATAATTTCTAACTCTTGGTTCTTGTATGTTACATTGGCGTTAGCAACGTAAAAATCATTGTCTAACCAGCGTCTTCTTATTACATCTGTAATAGGAATGTTTATAGGGTTTCCATCTTCATCCTCACCTACTTTAATATCTGTACCTACTACAATACCATTATAAGAAGCTATTTCATCTGTATCATCTTCATATTGCTCAAAATAGCCTTTACCTTTTGTGTAGTTTAAACCTATATTTGTAGACCAATTGTTGTTAAAACGCTCATTCCAATGTAATTGATAATGATCTTGCCAATAATTATCTGTTTCATTATCATATGTATAAGGGTTTTGACGACGATTTTCTTTAACTTGATCTGCAGTAAGACCATACCAAGATTGATAAGTTTGTTCTTTATTACCAAAAGTAAGTGCTTTAATTAATGTATTATCATCTTTATATACACCTTGTAAAAAGTAAGATTTTAAATTAGTAAAAGCCCTATCTACATAACCATCAGAAGTAATATTAGATAAACGTCCAGAAATTTCTATGTGTTCATTTATTTTTCCAGTACTAAATTTCACAGTATGTTTTCTAGTATTAAACGACCCAAAAGAATTAGATATTTCTCCACCTGCTTTTTCTGCAACAGCGTCAGTTAAAATATTTAGGCTGGCTCCAAAAGCTCCAGAACCGTTTGTAGATGTCCCAACACCACGCTGCAATTGTAAACTTTGAGTAGAAGACGCAAAATCACCTAAGTTTACCCAAAAAGTACCTTGACTCTCAGCATCATTGTATGGAATACCATTTATAGTAACATTTACTCTTGTTGCATCTGTACCTCGAACTCGAATACCTGAGTAACCAATACCAGCACCAGCATCACTTGTAGTAACTACAGAGGGTAAAAAATTAAGTAAATTAGGAATGTCTTGTCCTAAATTACGCTTTGCAATTTCCTTTTTTGATAAATTAGAATGCGTTACAGGTGAATTCGCTTTTACACGAACTGCAGAAACCAAAACTTCTTCTAAAACAGTAGAGTTTGGTAATAATACAAACTCCATTTCATCATTTTTAGTTAAATAAATTTCTTTAGAAATAGGCTTGTAACCAACAAATGAAACTTGAATTGTGTACTTTCCTTTTGGAAGACTTAAAGAGAACTGACCATCAAAATCGGTAGAAGTTCCTTTTTTACTTTCTTTTACCAAAATAGTTGCTCCTGGTAAAGAATCATTGTTTTCATTTACTACTTTTCCTGAAAGTGTAAAGGATTGGGCGTTTGCAAGTGTACTTACAAACAAGAATAAAAAAATGGTGATTTTTTTCATTTTAAAAATTTTTAAAACGAATAAAAAGAGGTAATTATTCTTGTAATTAATATTGAATAATTAGTTTTTGTTATAACGGGACAAGCATAAGTAAATTAATATACTTTCTCTAATATAACATTCAAAATCCCTAAACAGCATTATCTGTTCTAGGTTCATTGGGTATGATCTCAGCTTTTTAAAGCACCCCTTTATGAGAACGGTACAAAATTAAGTTAGATTTTTGACATAGAAAACAACAAAAGCTTTTTTTTATAAAATTGGTGAATTCAATAAAAGTTTGATAATATATTTATGAAAAATCAATTTGTAGAGGCTATTTTCTGCTATATTTTCTGTCTTTTTGTTAGAAAAATAAATAGCATTTAATCAAGTGTTGGTTTTTTTCTAAGTGCTTTTTTTACAGAAATTCTTTTTTTGTTTTCTGTTTTTCTTTTGATAGAACCTTTGGTTGGTTTTGTTTTCTTTCTATTTTTCGGGCGAACTAAATTTGTTTTCAATAACTCTAAAAAACGTTTAATAGCAGAGTTTTTATTTCTGTGTTGAGAACGTGTTTCGTCACAAAATAGAACGAGGTTGTTTTCTTTTGTTAATCTTGAGGAAAGCTTCGTTTTTAAAAGTTCTTTATCTCGATCGGAAAGCGCGTTTGAGTTTTCTAAATCAAAAGTCAACTCAATTTTCGAAGACACTTTATTTACGTGTTGTCCTCCAGCACCAGAGCTTCTAATGCCTTTAAAATTTAATTCTTTTAAAATTTTTTCAATGTTCATTTAATAATTACACGAATTATCTAAGTCTAATAAAGATTCAGAATAAGAGTATAGATTTTCTTTGCTAGAAATGATTTGATCAATAGCTTTAACTGCATTTTTTAGTCGTGTTTCTTTATCGCCTTTTAACAAAATATAAGGTCTGTTATTGTCTATTAAACATTGTTCAAAAGCATTAAACATTTCTAAACGTAACCCTGGTCTGTCTCTTAAGTCATCCTCTTCCCATGGAGTATCGATATATGTTAAAAGATAAATGTCATAGATATTCTCGGTTGCTGCTCTTTTTAAACTTTCATCTACAAAGCCGTCATAAAACTCTTCAGAATATACTTTTGTTTCTAACAGGTCTGTATCACAAATTAGAACTTTATCAGCTTTTTTAGCCAGCCTATTTTCTAATTTCATTTGTCCAATAGCAATAGGAAGTAAATCTTCTACTTCACAAGTTTTACGTTCTTGATTCCATTTTTTTTGTAGATATTCTCTAGCAAATTCTGGTGTCCAAACGGTATTGTAGTGGTGTGCTAAATGACGAGAAAGTGTAGTTTTTCCTGTAGATTCAGGGCCAAATAAAACAACTTTTACAAGATTAATGGGTTTTTGTTTAAGTTTTTTTTCCATGTGATGTATCCAAATACTGCTATAAAAGTAAATATTAAATATTGAAAACTACTAAAAGTAAACCCTTTGTAGAAATATAAAGGAGTAGAAATAATATCTCCAATAATCCAATAAATCCAGTTTTCTATTTTTCGTTTAGCCATCAACCACATTCCTACAAAGAAAATTGCGGTAGTAATTGTATCTACATAAGCGGTCCAACTTGTCCATTTTTCAAAATAAGTATACACGGCGTAGACAAAAATAAGTGTTGCTGTAAAAATAAGTACGCTTATTTTTTTTTCTTTTAAAGTTGTTCTCGTTATAGGGGTTTCGTGTTTTCCATCACTTTTATAAGACCAAATATACCAACCATAAATGCTCATTATAAAGTAATATCCGTTAATCATCATATCACCTAAAAGCTCCCATTTCAGAAGTAAATAAACAAAAATAGCGGTACTTATCATTCCTGTAGGAAAAACCCAAATTTTATTCTGTTTCGAATACCAAACAGATAAAAATCCAAAAATTACGGCAATAATTTCTAAAACAATATCGGCTGTTTCGTAAGTTTTGTATTGTCCAAAAAGGAAGTCGATAATTTCTGACATTGATTTTTATTTGATTTGGTAAATTTAAACTTTTCTATCATTCCTGTGATAGTAAGAATCTATAATGTTTTAAGAGTAGGTTTTACTTTCTTGGAAGTGATATGTTATTTCAAAAATTGTGGCAATTATTATTTTTTTAAATCTTCAAAAAAAGCTTCATTATTTTCAAATGCTGTTCCAATAACGACTAAATCTGCACCAGCGTTAAAAGTATTTTCTAGTTGTTTTTTAGATCGGATTCCTCCACCAACAATTAAAGGAATATTTAAATTACTACTTGTAAGTGTAATGATATTTTGGTTTACAGGAACTTTTGCTCCACTACCAGCCTCTAAATAGATTAGCTTTTTTCCGGAAAATTGACCCGCTAAAGCAGTATGTAAAATTAATTCTGAATTTTTTTGAGCAATTGGTTTTGTATTACTGACTCTTTGGGTTGCGGTAATTGTTTCTCCATCAATTAAAATATAACCCGTGGGTAAAATCTCTAAAGTTGAATTATTTAAAATAGGAGCAGCTTTAATTTGTTGTGTTATTAAGTATTCAGAATTTCTGCCAGAAAGTAAACTTAAAAATAGAATTCCGTCTGCTTTTTTTGAGATTTGCGAAACATCACCGGGAAAAAGAAGAACAGGTAGATGGGTTGCCTTTTTAATTGCAGTAACTATAGTATCTGTTAGATTTTTATGATCTGTACTGCCACCAACAAAAATATGAGTAGTAATAGATTGATGAACTTTTTTAAAAAAAGAAGGGATGTTTTTAACATCAATTTTCTCTGGATCAATTAAAACTGCAAGTAATTTTTTGCCTTCGTTTTTGGCTAGTAAAATGTTTTGGTAAATATTCACGATCACGAAAATACAAAACCTATAGGTTTTTGACGGAAAGAATCACGATGACTTAAAATTTTGTAACTCTTTTTTAATAAGCATAAGTGCAAGTAAACCCCTCAAACTCTAAAAAGTGAATTTTATAAGGAGATATTTTATCATTATAGCGAATTTCACCAGTTGTCTTTTTATCACAAAGTTTAAAATCTTTAATATAAATATGATGTAAGAATAAAAGTTTTTTCTTTCCATATATTTTATATAAACTCTCTTTTCCTCCCCAAACAACTGTTAATTTTCTTACAAGGGCATCATGATTTGTTATCGTTTTGTATTCTTCAACTTGTGTAAATTTATGTGCTATTTTTAAGATTTTCTCACGTTGCTTTTCAATATCAATTCCAACAATTTTATCATCAGAAATTACAATACCAGAAAATGTAAAAGAATGGGTGATAGAAATATGTTTTCCGTCTTTTAAATGGGGTTTTCCAAATTCATTATAAACTAAATCTGCATCAGAATAACCGACCTCTTTTAATAAATGGCGTACACTTAAAAAACCTCTTTGGTGTAGTTGAGATTTCATGCTATTTAAACGAATTTGACTTTTATTAGAAAGTAAAACGTTTGTATTTAATTCATTACAAGATTCTTCAATCTTCCAAATCAATACTTTAGTCGTTTTATTAACAGTTATAGTCTTGTAAAGAGGCATAAATTTTAAAAGTTATTCCGTAACTTTGCAGCTCGAAATTTTTGAGAATAAACAAATATAATACTATGAGCACAAAAACAGCTTACGTACCAAATAAAGTTAAAGATATTTCTTTGGCAGCTTGGGGAAGAAAAGAAATTGAATTAGCAGAAGCAGAAATGCCAGGATTAATGAGTCTAAGAGAAGAGTACAAAGATTCTCAACCATTAAAAGGCGCAAGAATTGCAGGATGTTTACACATGACAATTCAAACTGCAGTTTTAATTGAAACTTTACAAGCTTTAGGTGCAGAAGTAACTTGGAGTTCTTGTAATATTTTTTCTACACAAGATCAGGCTGCTGCTGCAATTGCTGCTGCAGGAACTGCTGTGTATGCATGGAAAGATATGACAGAAGAAGAGTTTGATTGGTGTATAGAGCAAACTTTATTTTTTGGAGAAGATAGAAAACCATTAAACTTAATTTTAGATGATGGTGGAGATTTAACAAACATGGTTTTAGATCGTTATCCAGAATTAGCTGCAGGAATCAATGGTTTATCAGAAGAAACTACGACAGGAGTTCACCGTTTATACGATAGAGTAAAAGCAGGAACTTTACCAATGCCAGCAATTAATGTAAACGATTCTGTTACCAAATCTAAGTTTGATAACAAATACGGTTGTAAAGAATCTGCAGTAGATGCAATTCGTAGAGCAACAGATATTATGTTAGCTGGTAAACGTGTTACTGTTTGTGGTTATGGTGATGTTGGTAAAGGAACAGCCGCTTCTTTTAAAGGTGCGGGTTCTATTGTAACAGTTACAGAAATCGATCCTATTTGTGCTTTACAAGCTGCAATGGATGGTTTTGAGGTAAAGCGTTTAGAAACTGTTATTGGCAATTCAGATATTATTATTACAACTACAGGAAATAAAGATATTATTCAAGGTCGTCATTTCGAAGCAATGAAAGACAAAGTAATCGTTTGTAATATTGGGCATTTTGATAATGAAATTGACGTAGCTTGGTTAAACGAAAATCACGGTCATACAAAAGACACTATCAAGCCTCAGGTTGATAAATATAACATTGCCGGTAAAGACATTATTCTTTTAGCAGAAGGACGCTTGGTAAACTTAGGTTGTGCAACAGGACATCCAAGTTTTGTGATGAGTAATTCATTTACTAACCAAACGCTTGCTCAAATAGAACTTTGGAATAATAGCGATGCCTATGGCAGCGACGTATACATGTTGCCAAAACATTTAGATGAAAAAGTTGCTAAATTACACTTAGCTAAAATTGGTGTTGAGTTAACAGAGCTTCGCGATGAGCAAGCTGCTTATATTGGCGTGGAAGTAGAAGGCCCATACAAACCAGAGCATTACCGTTATTAAACACATATTTTAATAATAAAGTAAAAATCCCAAGCATTTTATGCTTGGGATTTTTTATAGTGCCTTATTTAGTAAGAGAGTACTTAAATCAAAGTTAATTTATTTTTTTACTACCTTAAATTTCTTTTCTGATCCATTTTTATTTTTCAATTGCAAAATGTAAATGCCACTTGGCAAACCACTGATGTCTATGAATTCTTCCACTTCAGAGCTTTTATAAACTCGTTTTCCATTTAAATTTATGATTACCGCACTTACTTCCTTTTCTTTATAATTACTTATGCGAAGCTTATCTTGGGTTGGGTTTGGATATACTGCTATATTAGAAAAAGCATCATTAAAATCGTTTCTTGATAAAGTAATATTTAAAGGAGAAACAAATACCTGTCCCATTCTGTCATAAGATGTAGTGCCGTATTCTATGCCATCAAAACTATCCTTAACAGATTGCAGCCAAACTTTATATGCTTCTATCATATCATTTAGTCTGCTTGAGAAATTTTGTTTTTCTGCTAAATCATTATTCTCATAGGGATCGTTCTTTATATTATATAGTTCAAACGTCTCGTCTCTAGCATATAATTTATAATCTGCTAATTGGTAACTAAGTTGATTTCGAACTTGTTGTTGAACATTATGTTGAAATGCGAAACCAATTGCGTTACTTCTTTTAAAACTAGCATCATTAATTAAAGGCAAGAAACTTTCACCATCATAAGATCTATCATTTGGTAGGTCGATATCTAAAATATCTAGAATTGTCGGAAAATAATCTGAGGTAACAAATGGCTCGTCAGTAATTATTTGTTGTTTTATTTTCTTTGGCCATACCATTACACTTGGTACGCGGATTCCCCCTTCATATAAGGATCTTTTTCTTTCTCTATAACCTTTTGTTATTCCAGGTGTATTATCTTCTGGCCCATTATCACTACAAAATGTAATTATAGTATTATCAGCAATGCCTTCTGCTTGCAAATAATCTCTTAAGCGTCCTATTTGCTCATCCATAGCCGTAATACAACCATAATAGTGTTTCTTTTTGTTACTCTGGCCATTGTACATAGCTAGATGTGTAGGACCTGCTATAACTGGTAAATGAGGTGCATGAAACCAAACCACAGCTAAAAATGGCTTTTCGTTACTTTTAGCATCATCAATAAAAGGCAATACTCTATCCATTACTACCTTGCTGGCATCTCCACTTAAATTATCGGTTACTTTATTATTATTTTCGTCCCAAAATGCCGTCCCATAAGGGGTGCTTGTTGTTCCCGGTTTTATCATGGGATCATATGTTGGTACTTTTGATTCTGTTGCAAAAACCTTATCATATCCGTGTAATACAGGAGGGTTGTATTCTTTGGTATTTCCTGGCGCCCCTCTGTTAGCATCATTTTCAGAATGTGTCATAGTACCAAGATGCCATTTTCCAAAATGTCCAGTTGAATAGCCAATATCTTGTAATTCCTCAGATATTGTGATCTCTTCAGGTCTTAAAATACCTTTGTTTGCTGTAAAGACTCCTGATCTATGAGGATTTCTTCCTGTTAAAAAGCTCATTCTTGTTGGTGAACACACAGGTGACGCTGAATAAAAACGATCAAATCGAATACCTTCTGCTGCCATCGCATCTAAAGCTGGTGTTTTTATAACATTGTGACCGTTATAAGCCGCGTCTCCCCAACCCATATCATCTGCCATTATTAAAATAACATTCGGGCGTTCTTGCGCATTACTATTCAGAATAAAAAGTAAAATTACAATTCTTACTAGGGGATTTAATATTTTCATTGTACAAGGTTGAGTATTCATATAAAACGGGGCAAATATATTACTATTATAATTGTTAATGGTTTATAAACTAAAGTATAAGATTGATTTTATTAAAATTACTTAAAAGACTTTTAATTTCAATATCTCAAGATATATCAGATAAAAAATTATATCTAGAATTCTTTGCATTTAGTTAATTACAAACTTTCTATTGATTTGATGAACACCATCTGAAACACGAATTATATAAACTCCACTATTTAAAGAAGGTAAACGGACTTTGGCTTGCTCATTAAAACGAACTATTGTTTCCAATACTTTTTGTCCAGTTATTGAAAACATTTTAAAAGTAGCTTCGTCTGTCAATCCTTTAATTGTTATTTCATTTAAAGATGACTTATAGATACTGATATTATTTTCATTTAAACTCTCTGTACTTAAACTAGCTTCAGTAGTATGAATATAAAATCTACCAACACTTTGTGCTTCTTCAGTTATTGTTGCTTGGTAAGTAGTTTCAGATACGTTTATAAACGCTCCTGTTAATTTATCTTCTAAATAGATGCTTACATCTTCATTTAAATTTTCGCTCTTTAAAGAAAAAGTAATCTCTTTGCCTACATTTGCTATGACACCCACTGGTATGATAGAAGTATCGTCTTTATCTAATGTTTGAATCGCTAGTTTTTCCCCTTGTTTATCGCCAACTAACTCAGTATAAACGCTGAAATCTATTCGTAACTCCGCTAAATATTTTAGAATCATAACCATTGTCAAAACCTGTTGTTTTTCCTGTTACATAAAATACTTTTGCTGTACTTTTCGTATGGTCACCTTCTATAGACAATTCAAAATTAGCAATAGGCGTCTTCTCTCATAAAAGTATCTGTAGATTGATGACTTTGATTTGAAGTTTCAAAAACAATATCAGCATTAGATACATTATCATCGATATCTACAAAAAATCCTTGTGCGGGTGCTACTTCAAGAGGGTTTACCAAATTGTAAGTTTGGTATGTTGTACCGTCCCACAACCAAATGGTTGGTTCAGAAAGAAGAGTTGTGTTTTTATTAAGAAATAATGTTGAATTTACATAAGATGTAAAAGGGTTTCCTAATAAATAAAAGTTGTTGCTATTACCACCACTCACTGTGTAATTTACATCTGATGTATTTGCGCTACCCGTAAAAGAGACATCTGCTGCGGCTTGCAGTTTTACAGAATATCCTTGTGCTCGATTTAATGCACCCGTAGATGTAGCACTTTTATAATTCCAAGGATTTGAATCCGTATTAACAAAACTAGCAAGACCTCGATTATCTGGGTCTTCTACGCCAGTTGCTAAGGAATGATTAGAGATTACATCTTCCACAGACTCTCCGCTAACAGGTGAGCTTATTAAATACCAATCTGTATTTGGCAAACGTTTTTTGTAAGTAATGTCTACCAGTTACTGTATTGTTTTCAGAGATAAAAGTAGCTCCGTTTCTAAGTGTCATCGTGTTAAATGACACTGCGCTTGTTGCTGTTGGGTAATTTGTTAAACCAGATGGTATTGTGAATCATTTTGGCTTGCGTAGGCACTGAAGAAGTACTCCAATTAGACGCTGTATCCCAATCATTGTTTGTAGTACCTTTCCAAGTATTAGTTAGGAGAAGAACAATTACCCCAAACTAGGTAAGTTATTGCTTGACAGACCTGAATTTGCATAAAAATTATTTGGTTAAACTGCTAATATTTGTAACACACCAATTAGATAAATCTTGATCAAAAGTTGCGCTTAAACATAGCTGCCATATAGTAACACTACTAACATCCCAAGCACTTATATCTTGATAAAGAGTGCGCTCCACTAAACACTGACGACATAGTAGTAACACTGCTAACATCCCAACCACTAATATCTCCATTAAAATTGTCTGTTAAATTAAACATAGCATGCATATCCTTTAATTGCTCACATCCCAAGAACTAATATCTCCAGTAAAAGCATCTGCTTCTCGAAACATTTGTCTTGTTTTAGTAACCTTGCTCACATTCCAAGCACTAATATTTTGGTTAAATACTTTTGCCCCATTAAACAGACCCTCCATAAGAGTTACACTGCTTACATCCCAAGAACTAATATTTCCATTGAAAACATCTGTAAATTTAAACATATTAGTCATGTCAGTTACTTTACTCACATCCCAAGAATTTAAATCTTGGTTGAAAGCACGTAGCTTTTATAAACATTCGATTCATAGTAGTCACATTGTTCACATTCCAAGCACTGATATCTCCATAAAGGCAATGCTCTTCAAACATACTCTCCATATCAGTAACATTACTTGTATCCCAATTTGAAATATCACCATTGAAAGTAGCTTTAGCGAAATGCCGACTTCATATTGTTACTTGGCTTACATCCCAATCTTTTATTGGACCATATTGACTTGTTGTACAATTTCCGTTAGCATCTATACCTAGACAGTCAGTTATGGCAGCTGTAAAGTTTGCATTTGTAATTTGTGTATAGCAAGTAGCACCCCAATCAGGTTTATTTGCTTCACTCAATGATGAAGAACTACTAAAAGTAGTTGGTTCTGAAGTAATATTTGTAACGCACCAATCTGATATATCTTGGTTGAAATTAGATGCGCCATTAAACATACTTTCCATGTCAGTCACATCTGCTCACGTTCCAAGAACTTATATCTTTATTAAAAGCGGATGCATTCTTAAACATTTGTTTCATGTTAGTTACGCTGCTCACAACCCAATTACTGATATCTTGATTAAAGCTAGATGCGCCATTAAACATACTTTCCATGTCAGTCACGCTGCTCACGTTCCAAGAACTTATATCTTTATTAAAAGCGGATGCGTTATTAAACATATCTTTCCATATTCGTCACACTACTAACATCCCACCAAGTGCCGAGATCTCCATTAAAAGAGGTTTTGTCTTTAAATGCATCACTCATATCTGTTACATTACTAACATCCCAATTTGGCATTACTCCATATTCACTATCACTACACATTCCGTCTACAGGATTTGTACTCAAACAAGTATTTATGGCAGTTTTAAAATTAGCATTGGTAATTGGAGTATTAGCGATAGGAGTAACAAATTCCTGTTCCATTTTGTCATAAGATGTCGTTCCATATTCTTCACCATAAAAACTATCTTTCACAGATTGCAACCACGTTTTGTATGATGCTATCATACTCATTTAGTATTCCCTCTTTACTAGAGTCTCCCGCTAAATTATTATTCTCATAGGGATCGTTTTTTATATGATAAAGTTCAAACGTCTCATCTTGGCCATATAATTTATAATCTGATGATTGATAACTAAGTTGATTTCGTTGATTTGCATTAGGTTGATAATGAAATGCAAAACCAATTGAGTTACTTCTTGTAAAATTAGTGTTCGTGATTAACGGATAGAAACTTTCACCATCATAAGATCGATCACTTGGTAAATCAATATCTAAAATATCTAGAATTGTTGGAAAATAATCTGAGGTAACAAATGGTTCATCAGTAATTATTTGTTGTGTTATTTTTTCTGGCCATACCATTACACTTGGCACGCGAACTCCCCCTTCATATAAAGATCTTTTTCTATCTCTATAATTTCCAGCTGTCCCATCAACATTCACTTCCGGACCATTATCACTACAAAATGTAATTATAGTATTGTCGGCAATGCCTTGTGCTTGCAAATGCGCTCTTAAACGCCCTATTTGCTCATCCATAGCCGTAATACAACCATAATAATGTTTCTTTTTGTTGCTTTGCCCAGGATACATAGCTAGATGATCGGGACCTGCTACAACAGGTAAATGAGGTGCATGAAACCAAACCACAGCTAAAAATGGCTTATCATTACTTTTAGCATCATCAATAAAAGGTATTACTCGATCCATAACAACCTTGCTTGCATCTCCACTTAAATTACCGTCCACTTCGGTTACTTTATTATTATTTTCGTCCCAAAATGCCGTACCATAAGATGTTCCGTCAGTGTTTATCATTGGGTTAAATGTTGGTACTTTTGATTCTGTTGCAAAAACCTTATCGTATCCGTGTAATACAGGAGGATTGTATTCTTTGGTATTTCCTGGCGCTCCTCTGTTAGCGTCATTTTCAGTATCTGTCATAGTACCTAAGTGCCACTTTCCAAAATGTCCAGTTTCATACCCAACACCCTGTAATGCCTCAGAAATTGTAATCTCTTCAGGTCTTAAAATACCGTGGTTTGCTGTAAAGACTCCTGATCTATGAGGGTTTCTTCCTGTTAAAAAGCTCATTCTTGTTGGTGAACACACAGGTGACGCTGAATAAAAACGATCAAATCGAATACCTTCTGCCGCCATAGCATCTAAAGCTGGCGTTTGTATTACAGGGTGACCATTATAAGCGGCGTCGCCCCAACCCATATCATCTGCCATTATTAAAATAACATTTGGGCGTTCTTGCGCATTACTATTCAGAATAAAAAGTAAAATTACAATTCTTACTAGGGGATTTAATATTTTCATTGATGTACGTTTTAAATTAATAAAAAAAGGGGAAATAATATACGATTGTTATGAAAGGTTTTAGTGTTTTTGTTTAAGTCTTTTTTGTTAGATTTTTCCCAGCAGACTTGGTTTTTCTTAAAATAATGTCAAAGATAATTTTTTATTTACGCCTTGTTATGTTTTGTGTTTTATTTGACCGAAATTTCCCCCTTTTTGATTAAATATTTTCATTTTTCGTTGTTTATCAATGAGATATGATTCGTATTGATCTAATTAGGTATTATAATTTAAACGATTTGTTACTTTGCAAGTGAATCAGAAATTGCAATAAATAGTTGTCATACCATAAACTATTTAATTTTCATTTTATGGGTTTAATCGAAACTTAAGTATATTCGGTTTTAAATATTTATTACAGAATTGAACTACTTTTTAACTTTAGAGTGAACTCTGAATATACTAGCTTTTGTTTTTTCCAAATTTTATCACCTGAAACTTTACTAACTAGACAGACTTTCTTTGAAATTAAATTATTGTGTATTTTTTAAGAGTTTCAGATTAGCTAAATAAGTTTAAATAGAGCCAATTAAAATTCCTATAATCTATCCGTGGAGTATTGTTAATTTAAAATTCAGGTTTTTATTATTGTAAAGGTGACTTGTTTAATTAATGTGCTGAAAAAATATAAAAATTAACTCAACCAACCATCTCTGTCTAGACTTCTGTATTGTATAGCTTCGGCAATATGACTTGGAGAAATGTCTTCTTCATTTGCTAAATCGCAAATTGTTCTTGATACTTTTAAAATTCGATCATAGGCTCGTGCAGAAAGATTTAATTTTTCCATTGCCGTCTTTAACAACGTTAAACTTTCTTCAGATAATTTACAGAAAGTACGAATCTGTTTTACACTCATTTGTGCATTGTAATGTATGTTTTCAAAATCTTTAAATCTTTCAGATTGTATTCCTCTTGCTGCTGTAACCCGTTTTCTAATTTCTAAGGATGTTTCTCCTTTTCGTTCTTCCGATAGCTTTTCAAAAGGAACAGGAGTGACTTCAATATGAATGTCGATTCTATCTAACAAAGGTCCTGATATTTTACTTAAATACCGCTGCATTTCTTGAGGAGATGAAGTCATAGGGCTATTAGGGTCGTTAAAAAAACCAGATGGACTTGGATTCATACTCGCTACCAGCATAAAGCTGCAAGGATACGTTACTGTAAACTTTGCACGAGAAATAGTAACATCTCTATCCTCAAGAGGTTGACGCATTACTTCTAAAACCTCTCTTTTAAATTCTGGTAATTCGTCTAAAAATAAAACACCATTATGCGACAAAGAAATTTCTCCGGGTCTTGGGTATTGTCCTCCTCCAACAAGAGCTACATTTGAAATTGTGTGGTGGGGACTTCTAAAAGGACGTTGATATAGTAATCCTTCTTTTTTTGTTTTACCAACTACAGAATGAATTTTTGTGGTTTCCAAAGCTTCGTGCAAAGTCATTGGTGGTAAAATAGAAGGCAATCTTTTAGCTAACATTGTTTTACCCGATCCCGGAGGACCAATCAAAATAATATTATGTCCACCAGCTGCAGCAATTTCCATACAACGTTTTATAGACTCTTGTCCTTTAACATCAGAAAAATCAAATTCAGGGAAATCGATGTTTTTATAAAATTCAGCTCTTGTATCTACAATGGTCGGGTTAATTTTTTGTTTACCATTAAAATGATTGATGACTTCTAAAATAGTATCAACTCCTAAAACTTCCAAATTGTCTACAATTGCAGCTTCCTTCGCGTTTTCCTTAGGGAGAATTAAATATTTGAAGCCTTCTTCTCTAGCTTTTATAGCTATTGGTAAAGCACCTCTTATAGGTTGTAAACTTCCGTCTAAAGATAGTTCGCCCATAATTACATACTCATCAATCTTGTCTGATTTTATTTGATCAGAAGCAGCCAAAATCCCTAAAGCTAGAGTTAAGTCATAAGAAGCACCTTCTTTTCTAATATCGGCAGGTGCCATATTAATGATGATTTTCTTTCCAGGAAGTTTGTAATTATTATTATTTAATGCTGCGGATATTCGATATGAACTTTCGCGAACAGCGTTATCGGGAAGACCTACTAAGTGATAACCAATACCCTTATCAATATTTACTTCGACAATAATTGTTGTGGCTTCGATGCCAAAAACGGCAGAGCCATAGACTTTAACAAGCATTTTTTTTCTTTAAAGATAAAGAAAATTAATTGATGTTTTGTTGCCTAAAATTACATTCACGCCATCTTGTAGCATCGTACTTCTCTAAAAAGCCTTTTAGCAACTTTTCATCTCTATAGTTTTTATAATCATCATAGATGAATCTAGAAGCTCTTGTGGTAATATCTTTACTAGAATTTAAAAATTGCCCACTGTCAGCATCTTCATAAGATATAGTAGTAAGTTTATAATAACTTTTGAATTTCAAATTTTTCTTAATAGATGAATAAGAAGGATTGCTGTCTTTTTTAGCAAGAAAAGAAGTTGTGTAGATACTAATTGGAATAAAATTATTGTTGGTAGTTTTTTGTTGTGAAAAACAAAAACTACCAACAAATAAATTTAAAAGTAAAAAAGCGTAGATTTTCATAGTACGTATTATTACTTTGCAAAAATAATATAATTATCTGATAAACAAAATTTTAAGCAGAGTTTCTACTTGCATTAATGTTTCCAAATAAAGAACGCATTACCATTTTTTCATATGTTTCTAGCTCTTTTTTATTTCCACCATTTTTTTGAAGTTCTTGAATTTTCTTTAAAGCAAATTGCTGTATCGTTAATAAAGGCAATACAATATCTTCTCTCATTTCAATAGATGCTTTTCCTACAGGAAAGTTTTCCATTAATTCATTATGTCCAGCAAGTTTTAAAAGCAATCTTTTAGAGGTTTCATATTCTGCAAAAATCAATTTCCAAAACTCTCCAAACTCTTCGTCATCTGCCATGTAGGCTGTTAATCCAAAGAAAGATTTAGTTAAACTCATCATACTGTTTTCTAACAATGTTCTAAAGAAATCTGAAGTATTATAAAATTCAATAATTTCATCAAATCTACCAGCGTCTTCATATTTTTTTAATGCAGTTCCGAGACCATAAAACCCAGGAACGTTTTGTTTTAACTGACTCCAACTCCCTACAAAAGGAATTGCTCTAAGTGCAGAGAAGTCTAATGTATCAGAATTAGAACGTTTACTTGGTCTACTTCCAATATTGGTTTTTGCATAATATTTTAACGTACTCATTTTTTCTAAATACGGTAAAAATTTAGGATGCTTTTTGAAATCTACATATGCCTGATAACTCGTATTTGCCATATCATCTATTAATTCTCTATGAAAATCATTTAGTTGATCCTTTGCAAAAACTTCATTTTTAATACCAGAACTTATCAATTGTTCTAGATTAAATTGAGAAGAGTTTTGCGTACCAAAATTAGAACTAATTGTTTGTCCTTGAATTGTTAATTGAATTTCTTTATCTTCAATTGTCGGTCCTAGAGAAGCGTAAAACTGATGAGTTTTTCCTCCTCCACGTGCAGGAGGTCCACCACGTCCATCAAAGAAAATTACTTCAATATCAAATTCTCTAGAAATTCTTGTTAAAGCTTCTTTTGCTTTAAAAATTCCCCAGTTTGCCATTAAATAACCACCGTCTTTTGTTCCGTCAGAGAAACCAAGCATAATAGTTTGTTTGTTTTTTCTTTTAGCGATGTGGTGTCTATAAACATTGTTTGAGTAAAGCGTTCTCATTACATCTTCTGCATTTTCTAAATCTTCTACAGTTTCAAAAAGTGGAATTACATCTACGGGCAATTCATTTTCAAAACCACATAAGTTTAACATTGCAAATGTTTCCATTACGTTAAGAGCAGTTTGATTGTTACTAATAATGTAACGATTTGCTCCACGTTCTCCATTTCTATATTGAATCTCTTTTAATGCGTAAATAGATTCTATTGTTTTAACAGAGACTTCGTCTGTTAAAATATTTGGGTCAATTTCACCTTTTACTAATGATAAAATTTCAATTTGTTCTTCTTCAGAAAGGTTTATATAATTTTTAGGAAAAGTGGTGTCTCCTACTTTATGTAGGTCTTCAACTAGTTTTATAAAAGCATGGTGATGCACTCTACTATCTTGTCTAATATCTAATGTAGCAAAATGGAAACCAAAAATTCTTACTTTATTTATTACATCATTTAATTCCTCAATAAATAAAGATTGATGCTCGTTTACAATAATTTCTCTTGCAGCATATAATTCTTCTAGAAGAATTTTTTGAGAAAAATTAATTTCAACATAACTTCTAATGACATGTTTATATAATCTTTTCTCTATTCTTGAAAGAATATCTTGAACGCCTTCAAAAGTAAAACGTCTTTTTAAACGTCTAATATCTCTGTAGTAGCTTTTTAATATTGTTTGACGCAATCTTTCTGCAACATCTAACGTAATTTTTGTTGTTACAAATGGATTTCCATCTCTATCTCCACCTGGCCAAAAACCAAGATCAATAATTTCATTGTCTATTGGTTTGCCATCGTAAATATGATGTTGAATGTAATTGTAAATTTTAGGTATAGAATGATAGAATACATGCTCTAAATACCAGATTAAACTTACAGCTTCATTAAAAGGAGATGGTTTTTCTTTTTTATAAAAAGGTGTTTTTCCTAACTGAGCTAATAACTTTCTAATGAGTAATAAATCATCATTTTGTATGGCTTTGTCTAAATCTGTAATAATACCCAAAACCGATCCTGGGTAAAATTGAGTTGGATGTGCTGTTAACACAATACGAACTTTAAAGTCTTCTAAATGTGCTTTTAATTCGTCTTTTTTATTGTTAAGATATGCAGCATCTTTAGAATTTCTTAGTGTTCCAAACCCATTCATATTATTTATTACCGGATAAGCAGCATCTTCTACGGCATCAAATAAGACGACTTGACGTTCTATAAATTGAATAAAACGAAAAAGTAAATCGGTTTTTTCTTTCTCCGTTGGATTTTCTTGATATTTATCAAAAAAGTGATCTATAATTTCTGTGGGATTTTTTTCTAACTCAAAACCTTTTGCACAAACTTTATGCAATAGAGGTATTAGTACCCCTGTGTCATCTATGGTGTCAAAAGGCAGTGTGGTAAAAATACTGTTATAAATTTGGTATTTAGACAGTACGTTTTGATTAAATCGATCTAGCTTAGGTAAATTGCTCATATAGTGGTTCTTTTACAGGAATAAATTTACGAAAAACAGGAGTTATTAAACCTACGTTTTAATGAATAATCCTCTTTTTCTTTACGAAAAATATATAAATTACGGCCTTATTTAGTGAAATATTCAATTTCTGTTGCTATTTGTTTATTTTAAGATTTTTATAAACTAAAAAAACCTTCAATTTTTAAAATGAAGGTCTTTTGAAAAATAAAGAATGATTAAACGATAACTGTAAAAATTTTATTTTTTCTGCTAATGTATTGTCCAAGTATTTTGTTGTATTTTCTTAAGTGATTTTTTATTCTCAAGATATTATTTTGATTTCATATTTAAGGGCTTGGCAATTTTTCTTATGTGATAATTGTAATTTTGAAAAGATTGTTAGTAGCTTCTCTAGCAAGAAAACGATTGTCTTGTCGATGATTAACAACCCAAATAATTTCATTGTTATTATTGCAAAGTAGCCAAGTATTTTGCTTTTCTAGAAGCGATATTTTTTCATCTTTAAAATACTTACTCAATTTCTTTTTTCCAGTCATACCAGATGGATAGAAAAAATCTCCGTTTTGCCATTTTCTCAGTTTTAATGGATAAACTAGGTGTCGTTTATCAATATAAATAGTTTGCTTGTTTTCTTTTGATTTTTCTTGTTTACTCTCAAATTTAAGATGAATGGGTTTGGTGATTTCTGTTTGGCCTTCACTTATTAGAAACGTCATTTCGGTGGCTGTAGATGCATTTCTTTGAGAAAGCAACAAGAAATCTCTATCTTTTAACAAAGTATGTGTTCTAGAAAAAATTTGTTTTCCAGATTGTGCAGAAAGTAATTGATAGACATCATTCCACTCTGTAAAATTATATTTATTTAAAAGCTGATACAAATATGCTTTTGGATTAGAAAGTTTTCTGATTTTTTTAATATTAATTTTTGTAGTGTTTTGCTCCACAGAAATAACTTCTAATGCAATTTTTTCTATATGATCTTCAATGATTTGCTGGCTTTCTTTTAAGTGATCAGTTGTTTTTGCAAAGCTTTCTAAAAGACTTGGGTTAATTTCTTTTAAAACGGGTAGAATCTTATGTCTTATTTTATTTCTAATATATTTTGTTGAAGCATTGCTTTTATCTTCTCTCCAGTTTATATTATTATTTTTTGCATAAGCTAAAATTGTTTCGCGAGAAAAATTTAAAAGCGGACGAACAATATTTCCGTTAATTTCAGGGATTCCTGTAAAACCATCTAAACCAGAACCACGCGTTAAGTTAATTAGAAAAGTTTCTAGATTATCATCTGCATGATGCGCTGTTAAAACGTAGTCAAAAGAATTTTGTTTTATTAATTTTTGAAACCAATTATAACGCAATTCTCTTGCTGCAATTTGGGTAGATTGTTTATTTCTTTTTGCAAATTCATCAGTCTTAAAATGAATTTTAAAAAGGTTTAGATTTAATTTTTCGCTTAATTGTATTACAAATTCTTCGTCTAAATCACTTTCTTTACCGCGAAGGTTAAAGTTGCAATGTGCAAGAGAAATATCAAAATTTAATGCTGATAATAGATGTGTTAAAACCACAGAATCTATTCCGCCAGAAATAGCGATTAATAGTTTTTTGTCCTTTAAAAAAGGAAGGTTTTTGTTTATGTGGTTTGAGAGTTTTTGCAGCATTTATAGTTCAAAAATACTGTTTTATTGCTTACTTAACCAAATGCGAATATCTTTTCTAATAGAAACTTCAGGTTTTGCTAAAGGAATTGTTTTACCAGATTGTTTACTTCTGTTAAATTTAGAAAACGTAATTTTTAATGCTTTCCATTCTTTTGGATACAACTTTAAAAACATGTTAAACATATTTTGTTCTGTTGGTTTTTCTTCTAAACTATCAAAAGTTTTTTGAAAAAGTTCATCTTGGTTTATAATCATGTTACAAAGATAAATAATAGCGAATAATTGGCAAGTAAGTTTAGCCCTGATTGAACGGTTTGTTTGAGCTCTTTATTGCTCTTTTGCAATAAAAGCGAGCAGAGAAAGCAGGAAATAGCTTCTAAAAAACCAAATGAATTTATTTAGAATTCTGTAAAACATATTTCATTGCTTTTGCTTTTAGCAAGCACTCCTCATATTCTTTTTCTACAATAGATTTTGCTGTAATTGCGCTCCCAACAGAATATGAAATGTATTTTTGTTCTTCATTATATAAGATACTTCTTATAATTACATTAAAATCAAAATTATTATCTGGAGTAAAATATCCAATAGTGCCAGAATACAAACCGCGTTTAGTTGCTTCTAAATTTTCTATAATCTTCATCGCGGACACTTTTGGTGCACCTGTCATACTTCCCATAGGGTATGTGCTTTGAATAATATCTATTGGATGTGTGTTTTCTGCCACTTCAGAAACTACGGTAGATATTAATTGATGTACTTGTTTAAAAGAATACACATTGCATAACTCTTCTACTTTTACGCTTCCTATTTTTGCAGTTTTTGATAAATCGTTTCTAACCAAATCTACAATCATTACATTTTCTGCACGTTCTTTTTCGTCGCGCATTAAATCTAAAGCTAATTGAGCGTCATCAAATTCACTAATTAACCTTTTTGCAGTTCCTTTTATAGGTTGAGAAATTATTTTTGTTCCTTCTTTTTTAATATATCTTTCTGGAGAAGCAGACAAGGCAAATTGGTTGTCTAACTTTAAGAAAGAAGCAAAAGGAGGTTCTGAAATATGGTTGAGATGTTTGTAGACTTCAAGAGGATTTATAGTTGAGTTTTCAGCATAAAATTCTTGACAGAAATTGGCTTCATAAATATCTCCTCTATGAATGTGTTCTAAAACTTTGGTTACTTTAGCGTAGTATTCATCTTTGTGAATTCGTAACTTTATCTTTATCTCAGAGTCTTCTCTTATTGAGGTTTCTTGCTTTTTTAGTCCTGTAATTTCTTCAAAATCACTTTCAATTTCATCATCAACCATTTTTAAATAATGAAATTCAACTTCGTTTCCTTTGATGAAAACAAGTTTTTTAGGTTGAAAGAAATACAAGTCAGGAAAATCTAAACCATCAAAATTAGTCGAAGAAAGTTGTTCAATATCATTCTTAAGATCATAGCTCATATAACCAAAAATATAATCTTTGGTTATGGTTTGGTATTCTTTTAGCTTTTCGAAAGCATTGTAATGATCTGTTTTAATTGAAGTAAAATCATCAGCAGCTAAGGCGCCATCGAAACTAGAATATTTTTGGTGATAATTATTTGAATCTAACCAAAGTAATGTTTCAAACTGTTGCGCCCAATAGAGTAAATTATTCTTGAATTTAATAATATCTTCAACAGAAAAAGTGCGAATTGTCCTTTGCATATTTTCTTCAAAAATACAATTCTTATTGCATTGAAATAGTTATTCTTTTAGAATTTAAAGAACTTTTAAAATGTTTTTCCTAGCGTAAATTGAATTGGTACTGCAACTCCGGCATTTTGTGGAAAAATATTACCATTAGAATAATGCATAATTCTGAGTTCTGCATTGTAACTTCTTTTTTTTCCGAAGAAAACTCCTAAACCCATCATATCTTGATAAGTGATTTTAGGGCCAGCATTTAAATTATCTAAATTATCTTTTGTTAACAGTGTTGGCCCAATTAATGAGTAATTTGTGTACATATCAAACCCTTTTCTTCTCATTAAATAAAAACGCACTGTTGGAAAAATAGAAAAAGCCAAAACTTGTTCATTGGTTGCTTCTGTATTAAAAGCAGTAACACTTAAACCCCAATCTAAAGAAAAAATCTTTTCTGTTCTAAACGCTAATCTTTGATATGTTACTGAAAATGAATTTTCTGCTTTTACTTCTCCAACCCAAAAAACAGGAATTCCAAAGCTTTCAAAGTTACCAACCTTTAAACTCGCTCCAAAAAAACGATTAATTCCAAATCCAATTTTGCTGGTTCCGTAACCAACTTGAATCATATTTTTTGGAAAGAAAAAACCGTTTTTTTCATATTTTTCTACTTTTTCTTTTGATAATTTTTGAATATGATATTCAAAACCAACAGAGGCTTGAGAAATAGAAGGTTGATTTTCTTTTAATGATTTAGGCAAAAATGTTCCGTTTAAATTCAATCTGAATTTATCGTTTAACTTATAGTTGAATCCAAAACCATACAATAAAGAAGCATAATGGGCATCAGGATAAATTACTTTTTCATTTATTGAAAAACCAACTCTCGTAACGTTTGCGATACCTGCTTCGCCATAAATAGAAAGTTTATTGTTTAAGTTTATGTTTTTCTTTAATGATAAAGACCAAGCATTTATCCAAACACTTCTTTGGTAACCTATGTTATTTACGTTATCGTATTTAAACCATGCTGCAGGTCTTAAAGTACCAAATTGAATTGCTAAATTTGGTTGAATTTTATAACCTAATAACATTCTTCCCGAAAAATAATTTCTAGAAAAAGTTTCAGTGGCATATCCATCAATTAAATTTTTATTAGAAAAAGGATAAAATATTCCTCCAAAATTAATGCTGTAATAAGATTTCGATAAAAAATTAGTGGGTTGCGTTTTAGGAGGTGAATTTTCTTGACTTATTAAATTTGAACAAATAAAAAAAGTTAGAAGTAAGATAGTAATTTTTGTCATGTGTTAAAAATAAGAAACTTTGCGAGAAGAAAAAGTAATGGCATAAGTTTGCTTTTATTTTTACCTTTTTTTCTTTAAAAAATAGAATTAATTATTGGTTCAGAGATTTCCTGTTTGCTTTCTTAAAAATTCTCTTCCCAAAAAAAAATCCCGAAATAAATTTTATTTCGAGATTTTTTTAAATTGTATGTTTTTCTATTTATGCATTCAATGCTTTACCATCCCATGCAGCTTTTGCGGCTTCTTTTACAGCTTCTGCGTATGTTGGGTGTCCATGACAAATTCTTGCTAAATCTTCAGCAGAGGCTCTGAACTCCATCGCTACTGCAGCTTCCATAATTAAATCGGCAACACGTGCACCAACCATGTGAACCCCTAAAATTTCATCTGTATTTTTATCGGCTAAAACTTTTACAAAACCATCAATATCTCCACTTGCACGAGATCTACCTAAAGCTCTCATAGAAAATTTTCCAGATTTGTAGTCAATTCCAGTATCTTTTAATTCTTGCTCTGTTTTACCAACTGCAGCAACTTCTGGCCAGGTATAAACAATTCCAGGAATTAAATTATAATCAATATGCGGTTTTTCACCAGCTAAATATTCTGCAACATTAACACCTTCTTCTTCAGCTTTGTGGGCTAGCATTGCACCAGCAACAACATCACCAATTGCATAAATATTAGAAATGTTCGTTTGTAAATGTTCGTTCACAGAAACTTGTCCACGTTCATTAACTTCTACACCCACTTTTTCTAGACCTAAACCTTCGGTATACGCTTTTCTACCAACAGCAACTAAACAATAGTCTCCTTTAAATTCTACTTCAACGCCTTTTTTATTGTTTGCTTTTACAATTACTTCATTTCCATTTCTTTCAACAGAAGTAACTCCATGGCCAACATTAAACTTCATTCCTTGTTTCTTTAAAACTTTTTGAAGTTCTTTAGAAACATCTGCATCCATTGTAGGTGTAATTTTTGGCGCATATTCTACCACAGTAACTTCTGCTCCTAAACGCTTGTAAACAGAACCTAGCTCTAAACCAATAACTCCTCCACCAATAACGATTAAATGTTTTGGTACTTCAGTTAATTTTAAAGCTTCCGTAGATGTGATTATACGTTCTTTATCAACAGAGATAAAAGGTAAGGTAGATGGTTTTGAACCGGTGGCTATAATGATGTTTGTTCCTTCAATTATTTCTGAAGAACCATCATTTTTAGAAATCTTTATATGTGTAGCATCTTCAAAAGAACCTAAACCTTCATAAACATCAATATTATTTTTGTCCATAAGATATTTAATTCCTCCTGTTGTAGTTTCTACAACTTTATCTTTACGACCAATCATTTTACCAAAGTCGAAAGATGGTTTTTCTACAGAAATTCCATGCTCTTCAAAATGATGTGTTGCATCATAAAAGTGATGAGATGAATCTAATAAAGCTTTAGATGGTATGCATCCAACATTTGTACACGTTCCTCCTAAAGTTGAATATTTTTCAATAATTGCTACTTTTTTTCCTAATTGGGAAGCTCTTATTCCGGCAATATATCCTCCAGGTCCTGATCCAATTACAATAATATCGTATTTCATGAGTGTGTTTGTTTAGCCTAATCTGTAAACCTTTCGGTTTGATTTTTCATAATAGTTGCCAAAAATACGGATATTTTCATAGAATAAAGTGAGAATTTACTAGTTTTACGATATAGGGATTAAAGATTACTTTTTATTTTTCCTTTAGAAAAGGACGTGCGAGCAAATTATAAACAACTATTGAATTTTTAAACAATTGAATAAACAAAAAGTATTAATTATTGGTTATGTCTGGGTAGAACCTAACTCATCTGCAGCAGGTGGCAGAATGCTTCAACTTATTGAGCAGTTTTTACAGCAAGATTTTAAAATCACATTTGCTTGTCCTGCTCAAAAAGGTGAAAAGGCATCAAATTTAAGTTCTTTAGGAATCGATGAAATTTCTATTGAATTAAACAATACTTCTTTTGATGATTTTATAAAGGAATTACAGCCAACAATTGTCTTATTCGACCGTTTTATGATGGAAGAACAATTTGGCTGGCGAGTTGCAGAAAATTGCCCCAAAGCATTACGAATCTTAGATACGGAAGATTTACATTTCTTAAGAAAGACGAGACATCAACAAATAAAGAAAGGTGAAGGTTTTAGTACTGAAGCATTGTTGAATTCGGATGATGCTAAAAGAGAAATTGCGGCTATTTTAAGATGTGATATGAGTTTAATCATTTCTACTTTTGAAATGGATTTATTAAAAGATGTTTTTAAAATTGATAAAAAAATTCTTTATTACTTACCTTTTTTATTAGATAAGGTTGATGCACATCAAATAAAAAAATGGCGCCCTTTTGAAGATAGAGAGAACTTTATTTTTATTGGTAATTTTTTTCACAAACCAAATGTTGATGCTGTTTTAACCCTAAAAACTCAAATTTGGACGAAAATAAGAAAGTTACTACCAAAAGCAGAAATCCATATTTATGGGTCGTATGCGAACCAACAAATACATCAGCTACATAACACAAAGGAAGGATTTATTGTTAAAGGTTTTGCGGAAAATGCACAAGAAGTTGTAAGAAATGCAAGAGTTGTTTTAGCACCTCTTCGTTTTGGAGCAGGAATTAAAGGAAAGTTAACGGAAGCAATGATTTGTGGTACCCCAAGTGTTACATCAAAAATTGGAGCAGAAGGGATGCATGATATATTGCCTTGGAATGGTTTTGTAGCAGGAGATTATTCTAAATTTTCAGAAAAAGCAGTTCAATTATATACTGATGAAAAACTATGGAATGAATCTCAAAAACATGGTGTTGAAATCATTAATCAAATATACGATAAAGAGAAGTTAGGGGTGCTTTTTATCAATCAAGTAAAAGAAATTCAACAAAATTTACTCGAACATCGAACTCAAAATTTTTTAGGAAGTTTATTACAGCATCAAACATTACAAGCTACAAAGTATATGAGTAAATGGATTGAAGTAAAAAACCGATTACTAAATTAACCCTGCTCTTTTTAATAGAGCGTCTGGTTTTGGTTCTTTTCCTCTAAAACGTTTATATAGAATCATCGGCTTTTCTGTACCTCCTTTAGAGAGTACATTTTCTTTAAATTTTGTAGCAACCTCTTTGTTAAATATTCCTTCCTCTAAAAAGTATTCAAAAGCATCTGCATCTAGAACTTCTGCCCATTTGTAAGAGTAATATCCTGCAGAATATCCTCCTTGAAAAATATGAGAAAAAGCAGTACTCATGCAGTTTTCTGCAACATCAGGATATAATTTTGTATTCGAAAAAGCATTGTTTTCAAATTCTTTTACAGAAGAAATTTCTGACGGATCTTGTCCATGCCATTGCATATCTAACAGCCCAAAACTCAATTGTCTTAATGTTTGCATTCCTTCATGAAAACTTGCAGATTCTTTAATTTTTTCGACATATTTCATTGGAATAATTTCTCCAGTTTCATAATGTTTTGCAAACAATTCTAAAGCTTCTTTTTCGTAACACCAATTTTCTAAAACCTGACTTGGCAATTCAACAAAATCCCAAGAAACAGAAGTTCCAGATAAACTATTGTATGTTGTGTTTGCGAGCATGCCATGCAATGCATGACCAAATTCATGAAACAAGGTTGTAACTTCATTAAAAGTTAATAATGAAGGTTTTGTTTCTGTTGGTTTTGTAAAATTACACACGATGGAAATCTGTGGTCTTTCATTGACTCCATTTTTAATTTGTTGTGATTTATAGCTCGTCATCCACGCACCATTTCTTTTTCCTTTTCTCGGATGAAAATCCGCATAAAAAACAGAAATAAAGTTTCCATTTGTGTCTGTAACGCCATATGTTTTAACATCTTTATGATATTTATCGATATTAAAAACTTCTTCAAATTTTAAATCATATAAACGATTTGCAATTTCAAAAACACCATCAATTACGTTTTCTAATTTAAAATATGGTTTTAATAACTCTTGATCTAAATCAAATAATTCTTTTTTTAATTTTTCTGAATAATAAGAACCATCCCATTTTTGTAGTTGATCAATTCCATCTAATTTTTTAGCAAAATTCTCTAGATTTTTAAATTCTTTTAGAGCTGCAGGTTTTGCTTTTTCTAGTAAATTATTTGAAAATTCAATTACTTTTTCTGGCGTTTCTGCCATTCTTTCTTCCAAGACAAAATGAGCATGGGTTTTATATCCTAGTAAATTTGCTCTTTGATGACGTAGATTTACAATTTCTAGAACATTTTTTTCATTGTTAAATTCGTTGTTTTGAAATGCTTTTTTACCGGCAGCAATTGCCATTCTTTTTCGCAATTCTCTATTATCAGCGTAGGTTAAAAAAGGAATATAACTTGGGTAGTCTAAAGTAAAAACCCAGCCTTCTTTATTTTTAGTTTTTGCAACTTCTTTTGCTGCTTCTTTTGCACTTTCGGGTAAACCTGCTAAATCATTTTCATTCGTTAAATGCATTTCGAACGCATTGGTTTCTGTCAATACATTTTCTCCGAATTTTAAAGATAATTTAGATAATTTCGCATCAATTTCGCGAAGTTTGCTTTTATCCGTTTCTTTTAAATTAGCACCGTTTCTTGCAAAACTTTTGTACTGTTTATCTAAAAGCATTTCTTGTTCTGGAGTTAAATCTAAAGTTCCTCTATTATCAAAAACAATTTTTACTCTTTTAAATAAGTTTTTATTAAGATTAATATCGTTTGAAAATTCACTTAACCAAGGAGAAATTTCTTGTGCTATTTTCTGAATTTCATCATTTGTTTCTGCTGAATTTAAATTAAAAAAAATACTCGTAATTTTATTTAATTTTTCACCACTAAAATCTAAAGCAACCGTTGTATTTTCAAATGTAGGAACGTCCGTATTATTTACAATTTCATCTATTTCTGATTTTGCAATTTCAATTGCTTTTTTAATAGAAGGTTTATAATCTGAATTTGAAATTTTAGAAAAAGGGGCTGTATTAAAATCTTTTAAAAGTGGGTTCATTATGTATGATCAATTTAAGAGACCTTTGGGTTTTTTAAAACTCAAAAAGGGTCTTTTAATATTATAGTTTAATTACTTTCTAACTCGTTCAGAAGCTTTTTCAACCTTCAATTTTAATTCTTCTTTGTACGTTATAATTTTATCTAAAACAGCTGTATCAGAAGCGCCAATTATTTGTGCAGCTAAAATACCCGCGTTTTTTGCACCGTCCAAAGCTACGGTTGCAACAGGTACGCCTCCTGGCATTTGTAAAATAGATAGAATAGAATCCCAACCATCGATAGAGTTTCTGCTTTTTACAGGAACTCCAATAATTGGTAATGGACTCATTGAAGCTACCATTCCTGGTAAATGTGCTGCGCCACCAGCACCTGCAATAATTACTTTTATACCTCTTTTATGTGCATTTTTAGAATAATCAACTAGTTTTTCTGGAGTTCTATGAGCAGATACAATATCTACTTCTATTGCAATGTTAAAACTCTCTAAAATATCTATTGCTTCTTGCATTATTGGAAGATCAGAATCACTTCCCATTATTATTCCTACCATAATTACTTACTTATTACTCTTATTGTTTCTTTAACTTTTTGCGCTATTTCTCTTGCTATATCGATATCAGAGTTTACAATAGTAACATGGCCCATTTTACGAAACGGACGTGTTTCTTTCTTCCCATAAATATGAGGTGTAACTCCATCAATTTTTAATATATTTTCTATATTCTGATAAATTACATTACCAGAAAAACCCTCTTCACCAACTAAATTTACCATAATTCCGGCAACTTTACTATCTGTATTTCCTAAAGGAAGGTTTAAAATACTTCTTAAATGTTGTTCAAATTGATTTGTATAGCTTGCCTCAATCGAATAATGTCCAGAATTATGTGGTCTTGGAGCAACTTCATTTACTAAGATCTTATCATCTACTGTCTGAAACATTTCTACAGCTAATAAACCTACAAAATCTAAATCACTCACTACTTTTAAAGCAATTTCTCTTGCTTTTTCTGCAACCTGAGAGTTTATTCTTGCAGGACAAATTACATATTCTACTTGGTTTGCTTCTGGATGAAACTCCATTTCTACAACAGGATATGTTTTTACTTCACCTTCAACATTTCTTGCAACAATAACTGCTAATTCATTTTTAAAAGGAATTAATTTTTCTGTAATGCACTCAACATTTGGTAAATTTTCTAAGTCTTCGGTATTTCTAACAATCTTTACTCCAGTTCCGTCATAACCAAAACGAGCAGCTTTCCAAACAAAAGGAAATGCAAGTAAATCTTTTTGGTAAGCATCTCTAACTTCAGTAGAATTTAAAAAGTGAGAAAATTCTGCAGTAGGAATTTGATGTGCTACATAAAATTTTTTCTGTACTGCTTTGCTCTGAATTATGCGTAAATCTTTTGGTTTAGGAAATATTGTTAAACCTTCACTTTCTAGCTTGTCTAGGGCATCTAAATTTACATTTTCTATTTCAATGGTTAGAACATCTACTGTTTTCCCGAAGTTGTACACGTCATCAAAATCTAATAGATCTCCAAGAACAAAAGTATTGCAAATTTCTGCACAAGGTGCGTTTTTATTATTATCTAAAATAGAGGTATGTATGTCTATTTTTTGAGATTCTGCCAAAAGCATTCTCCCCAACTGTCCACCACCAAGGACACCTAGTTTAAAGTCTGAAGAAAAATAGTTTTTCACTTTGTATATTGTTGTGTTTGGGCAAAAATAGGCAACTTAAATTTTGTATGCTATTAAAAATTTGTGATTCGAAGTACAGAACCATTTTTTATAACTCTGTATTCTATTGCCGGACAAATAAAACCGTCAGTTTGTGGAGCGCCACCTATACCTTTTCCAACACCATATTCACTGCCATCACAGTTACATTTTAGAGTAAAACTACCATCAAAAGTCATGGGAGTGCTGCAGGCATCTGCAGGACATAATTTGTCGTAAGCAATAAATTCGCTTCCATTTACATTCATTAAAAGCACTCCTTTAGAACCTCCTGTAAGTTCAACAAAACCACCAGGAACCAGTGCGTTTATTAGTTGAGGATTATTTAAATCTGTAGTAATATTTAGGGGTAAAGATTGTATGCAATTAGTTAAATCGTCATTACTTGAGCAGTTTAATAATATTAAAAATGAAAAGAAAATAAGTGTTTTTTTTATCATAATTATCTTTGATATCGTAATAGCGTCTGCAATTTACAATTATTTTGTACATTTGTAAGACAATCTCATTCCTGTCTAGGTAATGGGATTTTTAAATTTAAATATCATGAGTGAAATATCATATTATTCAGTTGAAGGTTTAAGAAATTTGAAAGAAGAGCTGTTACAGCTGGAACAGGTCGAACGTCCAAGAGTAATAACAGAAATTGCAGATGCACGAGATAAAGGAGATTTAAGTGAGAATGCAGAGTACCATGCAGCAAAAGAGGAACAATCTCATTTAGAATTTAAAATTGCAAAATTAAAAAATGTAATTTCTAGTGCAAGAATTATAGATGAATCTCAGTTAGATGCTTCCAAAATATTGATTCATTCAATTGTAAAAATTAAGAATGTAGCTAACGGAATGGAGTTTTCTTATACATTGGTGGCAGATTCTGAAACAGATGTTAAAAACGGAAAATTATCAGTAAACTCTCCAATCGGTAAAGGATTATTAGGAAAAAAAGTTGGAGATGTTGCCGAAATTAAGGTTCCTAATGGAATTATGAAATTTGAAATTGTACAAATTTCGAGGTAAATTTTTATTTCTGCTGATGTAGGAAACTATTTTATAGATTCGGGTTTTAGCATTGCTAGAACCCGAATTCTTTTTTACATTTACTACTAAGTAAAACCAAACAAATAAAGATTAATTTGATGAGCATATTTACAAAAATAATTGACGGAGAAATTCCTTGTTATAAAGTGGCAGAAGATGATAATTTTATTGCTTTTTTAGATATTAATCCAAATGCAAAAGGGCACACTTTGGTTGTTCCAAAGAAAGAAGTAAATAAATTATTTGATTTAACTAAGGATGAATATTTAAGCTTGATGGATTTTTCGTATAGAGTTGCAAAAGCATTAGAAAAAGCAGTTCCTTGCAACAGGGTGGGACAAAGTGTAATTGGTCTAGAAGTGCCTCATGTGCATGTGCATTTAATTCCTTTAAATGCAATGGCTGATATACAATTTCATCAAAAAGTAAAATTATCCAATGATGAGTTTATTGAATTGGCTAAAAGTATTGCTGATAAATTTGAGTAATATTTATTCCTACTTCGTTTAGAATTATGATTGATTTATATTCAAAAAATACTTAGTCACTGTAAAAAAAACAGCTCAAAAACAATTTTAGCTCTGATTAAGCCATCTGTCTAAGCTCTTTTTAGGTAAGAAAAAACCGAGAAGTGAAAGTAGGAAATAGTTTCTAACAAATAATCTAAACTCTATCTAACGAAATTTCAAAAGTAGTTCCTTTTCCTATTTCTGATTTTTGTACACATATCTTTCCTTTATGATAATCAGAAACGATACGTCTAGAAAGCGATAAACCTAATCCCCAACCACGTTTTTTGGTTGTGAAACCTGGTTTAAAAATTTGATTAAATAATTTTTTAGGTATTCCTTTTCCGGTATCTGAAATGGTGATTTTTACTTTTTTAGAAGTATTTTCTATGTTCAATTTTAATTCGCCTTTGCCTAACATGGCATCGATAGAGTTTTTGATGAGGTTTTCTATAACCCAACCAAATAACTCTGTATTTAGATTGCTGTAAATTTCATTGTCTACAGAGGCAAATGAAAAGGATATTTGCTTAGAACTTCTTGACTCTAGATAATCGAAAGCTTGTTTTGTGATCGCAACAATGTTTTCTTTTTTTAGCTCTGGTGTAGATCCAATTTTTGAAAAACGATTTGCAATTGTATTTAATCTACTCACGTCTTTTTCTATTTCTTCGACATATTTGTCTTCTACTTTTTCCATTTTTAAAATAGCAATCCAGCCTAATAAAGATGATAGTGGTGTGCCAATTTGATGTGCAGTTTCTTTAGCCATACCTGTCCAAAGTTTATTAGTTTCAGCAACTTTATTAGAGTTGTAAAACATGTAAACTAAAGATAAAAATAGAAATAGAATTAAAATTAACGCTAATGGATAATAAGTAAGTTTGTTTAGTAAATCAGAATTACGATAATAGATATATTGTTTGTTTTGTCCAGAAAAACTTACTTCAATAGGAGCGTTTTCTGACTTCATTTTAGTCAGAATGTTTTCAATGTATTTTGGGGATAACGCTTTTACAGAATCTAAATTTTGATAGTTTTCAATATCTCCCTCTTCATCAACCAAAATCATTGGAATATTGCTATTATTTTCAATAATTTTTAGAGGTAGGCTTACACTTGCATTTAAATCTTTATTAGCTGTTATTTCTTTTAATGCAGTAGCAAGAATTTCCATCTTAATGCGTTCTTCATACTTAAACTTTTGAAAGAAAGTATACGTATTCCATAAAATGAGAGAGATAATAACAAACGAAACTAAAATGGTAATTCGTTTAAATAAAAGTGTATTCGAGAAAATTTTCATTAAAACAAATATAAAGATTTACACTATATAACTCTTTTAAAAATTTGATAGTATATTTACGTAACTAAAAATTTATGTATGCTTTCTATCGATCCAAAAGAGATTTCTACTAAAAAATTACATGGTTATTTATTAGGTGCAGTTGCACCAAGACCAATTGCTTTTGCGAGCACAATAGATGAGGAAGGTAACCCTAATTTATCACCTTTTAGTTTTTTTAATGTGTTTGGTGCTAATCCCCCATTACTAATTTTTTCTCCAGCAAGAAGAGTTAAAAACAATACAACAAAACACACTTTAGATAACGCTGTAGCAACCAAAGAAGTTGTTATAAATGTTGTAAATTATGACATTGTACAACAAATGTCTTTGAGTAGTACAGAGTACCCTGAGGGTGTAAATGAGTTTAAAAAAGCAGGGTTTACCATGTTGCCTTCTGATAAAATAAAGCCTTTTAGAGTTGCAGAATCTCCTGTTCAATTTGAGTGTAAGGTAAACGATGTTGTTTTTACAGGAAATGAAGGAGGTGCGGGCAATTTAATTATTTGTGAAGTAGTAAAAATTCATGTTTCTAATAATGTTTTAGCTGATGATGGAAGCATAGATCAACATAAAATTGATTTGGTGGCAAGAGCAGGTGGGAATTACTATACAAGAGCAAGAGATGGTTTTTTCGAAATTGAAAAACCAATCACTTCTTTAGGTATTGGAGTTGATCAGATTCCGTTAGAAATTAGAAATAGTGCTATATTAACAGGAAATAATTTAGGTGTGTTAGGTAATGTACAGCAATTGCCAACAATAGAGTCTGTTGATAACTTTAGGAAAGAACATCCTGAATTTATTGGATTAGAAACCACAAAAAAACATACATTTGCGCAAGCGTATTTAAACAATAATGATGTACAAAGTGCTTGGAAAGTACTTTTATTAAATTAGAAACTATGGAAGTAATTGGTAAAGTAAAATTAATTGGAGATGTTCAGACTTTTGGAGCTAACGGATTTCAAAAAAGAGAATTAGTTGTTACAACAGATGATCAATATCCTCAAATGATTATGATTGAGTTTGTGCAAGATAAATGTGATTTGTTAAACAACTACTCTGTTGGTCAAGATGTAAAAGTAGCAATTAATTTAAGGGGTAGAGAGTGGATTAACCCACAAGGAGAAGCTAAATATTTTAACTCTATTCAAGGATGGAGAATAGAAAATTTATCCCAAACTGCAGGATCTGGAAGTAATTTACCTCCAGTAGATCAATTTCAACCAGCTACAAATGTTTCTGATGCAGAACCAGACGATTTACCTTTCTAGAAAAATATATATTACTAGAAAGTTAGATTTCTAGATATAAAAAAAGAGTGTAAATTTATTTTACACTCTTTTTTTGTCTTGTTTACGTTATCTAAACTAAGCAACCTAAAAATCTAAAATTACTTCTTCTCACCTTTTTTTGGCATTGGTCCGCGTAAATGAACAACGAGTCCGTTTAAAAAGTTACGTAAAATCTGGTCTCCGCATTCTACATATTTGTCGTGCTCTTCATTTCTAAATAAAGCGCCTAATTCTCCTTTAGTTACTTTAAAATCTACTAAAGCACAAATTTCTACAATATCTGTATCGCGTAATTTATGAGCTACACGTAGTTTTTTTAGAATATCATTATTTGTTAATCCCATAATATAATTATTTTAAATCTTAATTTAATCTACTACTTGAAAAATTGCCCATGCATAAATGGCAAATCTTGCAAAACGAAATAATCCAAATAAAACAACATTTTTAAAAGGGTATTTAATCATTCCAGCAGCAATGCAAGAAATTGAAAAAGGTACAGGTAATAATGCACCAACTAAAATTAAGAAACCTCCCCACTTTTTTGAATTCTTTAAGTGTTTTGCCATTTTTACCTCTAAATAAGTTTTTAAAGAATCTATTCTCAGAGCTATTTTTCCAATAAAGTATGATAGTAAACCTCCGCTATAAGAGAGTAAAGCTAGTATTAATAAATTTAAAATTGGTTCTGAAGTTTTTTTACTCCAAGCAATAAATATTTCTGGAGGAATTAATCCTAATAGAGTTTCAGAAGTAAAAAAGAAAGAAAAAATACCGAGCCTAGAAAATGTCTCGGTAATAGATTCTAGACCTTCGTTAATATTATAAACATAGCTGTTTATTAAAAAAAGACTTATTACAACAGAGACTATTGGGATAAAAGCTTTTTTAAGACTTTCCCAAATAAACATATAAAAGCCAGTTCTAGAGTAATAGCTATGCATTAATTTAGCCCTCTCTTTTTTAGTCTTTATTTTTTTTCTCTTGGTCATTCTAGACAATTAACAATTCTTAAAGTAGTTTGCAAAAATAGTGACTTCTAGCATATAATAGCTAAAATTAATGCATATTAAGATAATTTTAAGAAGCTTATAATTAAAATTATTTTCATAAAACGCATTAAAAAAATAGCTAAGGAGCTATGTATTTGTTTATCATATTATTTTTAAGAAAAAGTCTTATCAATTTTTGATGAGGCTATTTTGTTACCTATTTTTACAAAATGATTTTACGTAAAGATGAAATTGAATTCCCACCTTATAATTTAACTACTGATGATGGTATTATTGCTTTAGGTGGAGATTTATCTGAAGAACGATTAATTTATGCTTACAACAATGGGATTTTTCCTTGGTTTTCTGAAGGAGATCCTATTGTTTGGTATTGTCCTCATGAAAGAATGGTGTTGTTTCCTGATCAACTAAAGGTATCAAAATCTATGCGAAAAGTCATTAAGAAGAATGAATTTAAAATAACTGAAAATAAGGCATTCAAGGAGGTAATTTATAATTGTAAGAATATTACGAGAAGTGATGGTTTAGGAACTTGGATTACTGGTGATATGGAGAAAGCTTATATCAATTTACATCAAAAAGGTATTGCAAAATCTATAGAAATATGGCTTAACGACGAGTTAGTTGGTGGTTTGTATGGTTTAGAGATAAATACTATTTTCTGTGGAGAAAGTATGTTTAGTAAAGTTTCTAATGCTTCTAAATTAGCATTTATCCATTTAGCAAGAAATAAAAATTATACTTTAATAGACTGCCAAATTTATAATGAACATTTAGAAAGTTTAGGAGCTAAAGAAGTGGATAGGAATACTTTTTTAAATATTTTGAAAGCATAGTTTCTTAAGATAATTGTAAGAAATGGAATAGTTTTTGCCTCAATTATAAGAGTCAAAACGATAACATGAAAAAAATACTACTCTTAATTTTCTTTTTTTGTTTAACATCAACTTTATTTTCACAGCAGAAAACAGGAAGACCTTTTTTTACAGGAGATGTAAATTTTACTTTAGGTGTAAATGAAAATTACACCATTTTTAATGATGATGATAATGAGACCTTTCTTGTTCCATCAGCATTATTTTTTAGAGTTGGTTTTGGATATGAGTTTAAGCGAAGAGTTGCAATTGCGTTTAATACAGGTTTTGATTACCATTGGAATTATGCAGTAAGTGCTTTTCCCACTTATGGGAGTTTAAAATATAATATTAAAGAAAGAGATGATAATGCTTTTTTTACAGAAGTGCGCTATGGTAAAATGTGGACACCTTCTTCTAATTACCCTGATGGTAATTATTATGGATTAGGGGTAGGATTGCAAGTTGCAGGTGAAAAAAGATGGAATACAATTCTTCGATTAGATTTCCATAGAAAAGGAATTATAGGTTTTGAAAACAATAGATTAGATAGTGTTTCTCTCGGAATCGGTTTTTCGTTTTTCTAAAAGTCAGCAGCAATCGTAAAACTCATTATTTTATTTGTTTCTGGATGTGAAAATTCAATAAATTCAGCATGTAAATGCAATCTATTTTCTTTTTTTCCATACAAATCATCACCAACAATAGGGGTGTTTAAACCGTCTTTGTGAGCGGCATGAACTCTTAATTGATGGGTTCTACCTGTAATTGGGTAAAAATAAACTTTGGTTTTTCCATTTTCTTTTTTAATGATTTGCCAATTTGTTTCCGCATTTTTACCATATTCAAAATCTACTAATTGTCTTGGTCTGTCATCTAAATCTACACGTAAAGGAAGTTTTATCGTCCCGCTATTTTCAGTTAAATCTCCATCTAATAAAGCAACGTAACGTTTTTTAATAGTTCTTTTTATAAATTGACTCTGTAAAACTTTATGTGCTTCTTTGGTTTTTGTAAGTAATAAAATACCAGATGTAGACATGTCTATTCTATGAACAATTAATGGACCTGTAGCTTTTGGATATTTCTCTTTTATACGAGTGTAAACAGAATCTGAAATGTTTTTTCCAGGAACAGATAAAAATTCAGAAGGTTTGTTAACAATCAATAAAACATTGTCTTCATAAACAATTTCTAACTCTTGGTTTTCTGCTAAATTCTCTAATAATAAATTTTCATCCATTTCTATACCACCAAGCATATGAGTTAAAATAGGTTTACATCTGCCTTGGCAAGCAGGATAAAAATTTTTATGTTTTCTGATTGCTGAGTTTGGCGAAATTCCCCACCAAAACTCTGCCATACAAATAGGTGTTAAATCATTTAAAAAAGCATGTTGTAAAAGTTTTGGAGCAGAACAATCCCCAGATCCTGCAGGCGGTTTAATTGCTGGGTTATTAAAAATATCTAATAAACTTCTTGATTCTTTTTTGTGGTTTAAGAAAGCATATTTACTAAAAAGTGTTTGCTGTAAGTAATTAGATTTTTCTTTTCTTTCTTTTTTTATACTTGCTATTTCGTCATCAAAAGCAGCCAATTCTTTTCTTTTTTAGCAACTTTATTTTTGTAATATTCTTCTAGCTCTTTGTAATAGAATTGATTATTAAAACTTTCTTGAATTAACTTTTTCTCAAGAAGCTTAAAGTCAGATTTATTCAAAGTTGACTTTCCAGTTTTTTTTCTAGCTTTTCTTTCTTTTTTGTACCTTTTTAGCTTTTCTTTCTCTTTTTCTAGATCGTCATTAATACTTTTGGTTATATTTTGGAGCGAATTTTTTAAATGAATGTAATTTTCATTTTGTTCTAAAAATGATAATCGGTGATTCATTTCTGTTATTTCTTCTTCACCTTTTAGGTAAAAACTGCCATAACTGCGCATGTTAAAAACGGGCGGAACAAATTTATCAGGCAAACTTTTATCAGCTAATTTCCCTGAAAATGCAGTTAAATATCCAATTTCATTTTTACTATTTTTTACAACCAAAACACCAAACATCTTGCCAATTGGTAATGTTGTGTTGTCTTCAGATAGTCCAAAGTTATGTTTAAAATCCGTTTGGTTTTCTAGGTACTCTTGTACCTCTTTTGTTGCAATTTTAGCCAAAGGATGAGGTTTGTAGTAAAACGGAAATGTAAATTTTTCTGGAAGTTTAATTTCAGAAATAGGCGCTTTAAATTTTTGAAAATAATTCAATAGTTAAAATTATGAAGTTAAAGACTAAAAGTTGCGCGTTGCAATCTGTCATTAATAGATTTACCTAATCCATGGTTTGGAAATTTTTCAGTAATTATTACATCTAAGTTTTGATGATCTAATTCGTGCAAAGAGTCATAAAGCTTTGATGCTGATTCTTGCATAGATCCTTTTTTTGATAGAATAATCTCGGTTAAAAAAGGGGCGTTTAATGAATCTTTAAAAACAAGAATTCCAATTTTTTTACCTGAATGTTTTTTAACTTCATTAGCTACATTATCAACCAAAAAAGTACGAGTAGCAGGTGCATAATGTCTTGCTAACATGCCAGGAGCATCAGGACTTATTTCTTCCTTGTTTTTGATGTTAATTTTACCAACAACAGCTTCAATATCTTCTAAAGCCAAAGCTCCTAATCTATAAATTATCGGTTCATCATTTTCAAAACCAATAATGGTAGATTCAATTCCGTTTGTACAAGAGCCACCATCTAAAACTTGTTCAATATCATCTTTAAAATAACGTTCTACGTGTTCTGGTTTTGTTGGGCTGATGCTTCCAAATGGATTTGCACTTGGAGCTGCCAGAGGAAAAGGTAGTTGTTTTAACAACTCTAAAGTTACTGGGTGATTTGGAACACGAACAGCAACTGTATTTTTTCCAGCTGTAATAATATCAGGAATTTTATCATTCTTTTTTAAAACCAACGTCATAGAACCTGGCCAAAAAGCAGCTGCTAATAACTTTGCCTTTTCAGGAAGATGAATTACAATATCGTTTAAAGAATTAGCTGAGGAAATGTGTACAATTAATGGATTGAAAAAAGGTCTTTTCTTTGTGGAAAAAATACTTTTTATTGCTTTTTCGCTAAATATATTACCAGCTAAACCATAAACTGTTTCAGTAGGTATTGCAACCAATTTTTCATTGGTTAGTAGCGTTATTGCTTTTTGTATATCTTTAGAAATGATGCTCATAATTCGTTTGCAAAATTACGGATAAAAATTATGATATTTATTAATAGAGTTTTTTTGAATTTCTACCTTTATCAGTAGTCATAAGTTGCAGAAGGGCAAAACATTAAATCAATTGGATTGTCAATGTCATATAAATATTGATACCCTTTAGATTCTTTTTTACAAAAAGGTTCTATAAGTTCTATCATTTTGTTAAAACCTTCTAAAGTTAAAATACAAAAAAAATTTTCGTTATCTTTTGTAAGAACCCCCTCGTCAGATTTAAATAATCCGAAAATTAAATTGCAATTACGAGGTTCTATAAAGTCTACTTTAGATACATCTAATTTCTGCTTATTCTTTATAATAGTTTCTTTTAAAAGGTCTCTAAACAGAATTGCTTCAGCTTTATTAAAGTTATATAACCGAACAATATTTTGGTCGTGACCATTTATGTCATCAAGGTAATCTATTTCCATTTTTTCTTTTTAGTGAGCTTGAAGCCAATTTTCACCAATACCAAGTTCAACATCTAAAGGCACACTTAATGTAAAAGCATTTTCCATTTCGTGTTTTATAATTGGTCGAATAGTATCTAATTCGTCTTTATGAGCGTCAAAAACCAATTCGTCATGCACTTGTAATAACATTTTAGATTTAAAACCTTCTTTTTCAAAACGATTGTAAATATTAATCATTGCTAGTTTAATAATATCTGCGGCAGAACCTTGTATTGGTGCATTTACGGCATTTCTTTCTGCACCACTTCTAACCATTGCATTTGCAGAATTAATATCTTTTAAATAGCGACGTCTGTTTAAAACTGTTTCTACATAACCTTTTTTTCTAGCAAATTCTACCTGTTTAGATATGTATGCTTTTAACTTCGGGTAGGTTTCGTAATACGTATCAATCAGCTCTTTTGCCTCACTTCTAGATAAATCAGTTTGGTTGCTTAAACCAAAAGCAGAAACACCATAAATAATTCCAAAGTTTACTGTTTTCGCGTTGCTTCTTTGTTCACGGGTAACTTCATCCAAAGAAACATTAAAAACTTTTGCGGCGGTAGAAGCATGAATGTCTTCGCCGTTTTTAAAAGCTTCTATCATATTTTCTTCTTCACTTAAAGCAGCAATAATTCTTAATTCTATTTGAGAATAATCAGCAGCTAACAAAACGTGGTTTTCATCTCTTGGAATAAAAGATTTACGAACTTCTTTACCACGTTCTGTTCTAATAGGTATGTTTTGTAAATTGGGGTTATTAGAACTCAACCTTCCTGTTGCAGCAACTGCTTGCATATATTCTGTGTGAATTCTTCCCGTTTTTGGGTTGATTTCATTTGGCAATGCATCTACATAAGTGCTCAATAATTTTTTATACTGTCGATATTCCTGAATATCTCTAATAATTTTATGTTCTTGAGCTAAAGCTGATAAAATATCTTCACCTGTTTTGTACTGCCCTGTTTTTGTCTTTTTAGGTTTTTTAACCAATTCCATTTTTTCAAACAAAACAATTCCTAATTGTTTAGGTGAAGCAATATTAAACTCTTCACCAGCTTGTTCGTAAATATTTTTTTCTAGTTTGTTGATGTCATCTGTTAATACAAAAGACAATTCTTTTAAGAAATCAGTATTGATGTTTATGCCTTCAATTTCCATGGCTGTTAAAACAGAAACTAATGGCAATTCTATTTCATTAAAAAGCTTGGTAACATTACCACTTTCTAATTCTTTTGTAAAATGTTCTTTTAATTGAAAAGTAATATCGGCATCTTCTACAGCATATTCTGTTTGATCAGCAATAGGAACAACACGCATCGAAAGCTGATTTTTTCCTTTTTTACCGATTAAATCCACAATAGAAACAGGTTGATAATTTAAATATGTTTCTGCCAGTATATCCATATTATGGCGCATATCTGGGTTTATCAAATAATGCGCAATCATTGTGTCAAATAACTTCCCTTTTACAGGCATATTATAGTTTGATAATACTTTAATATCATACTTTAAATTATGACCAACTTTTTCAATATCACTCTCAAAAAAGGGTTTAAACTCTTCTAAAATAGCTTTTGTTTCCTCTTGGTCTTCAGGGAAAGAAACATAATATCCTTTGCCTTTCTCAAATGAAAATGCAATTCCGATTAATTCAACCTCTAAAGCTTTTAAACCCGTTGTTTCAGTGTCAAAGCAAACAGAAGTTTGCTGCATTAATTTTTTTAAGAATAATTTTCTTGCCAAAGGCGAGTCTATATGCTGATAAAAATGATCGGTATTTTTTATGGTTTTAAAACCAGATGAAATTGCTTCTTTAGAAACAGAACCTGCACCTGGAGCAGCAAATAAATCGAATTGTCCTTCAGGTATTTGAGTTGCTTTTGATTTCTCTAATGCGCTTGAAGCTAAATTTGTTTCTTTTTTTATTTCGTCTGTCTTACTAGCGCTAAAAGTTCTTAGAAAGTTGGTTAATAAATTTCTAAACTCTAATTCGTTAAAAAGTTCTGTTACTTTTTCTGTATCTGGCTGATCCAATTCAAAATCTTTCGCATTAAACGTTACGGGTACATCTAACATTATTGTTGCTAATTGTTTAGAAAGTAAGCCTAATTCTACAGCTCCTTCAACTTTCTCTTTCATTTTTCCTTTTAGTTCATGCGTATTCTTAAAAAGGTTTTCCATAGAACCATAAGCAGCTAAAAACTTTTTGGCAGTTTTTTCTCCAACGCCAGGTAAACCTGGGATGTTATCTGCAGAATCGCCCATCATTCCTAAGAAATCAATCACTTGTAGAGGGTTTGTGACCCCAAATTTTTCTAAGACTTCAGGTACTCCCCAAATATCATAACCACCACCAAATCTAGGTTTGTACATAAAAATATTATCAGAAACCAATTGTGCAAAATCCTTATCGGGCGTAACCATATAGGTTTTGTAACCTTCTTTTTCTGCTTGTTTTGCTAAAGTTCCAATTACATCATCAGCTTCAAAACCACTTTTTACCATAATTGGTATATGCATTGCTTTTAAAATCTCTTGAATATAAGGAATCGCTAATTTAATAGCTTCAGGAGTTTCATCTCTATTTGCTTTATAGTCTTCAAACATTTCTACTCTATCTACACTTCCGCCTTTATCAAAACAAACTGCTAAATGGTCTGGCCTTTCACGTTTTATTACATCTAAAAGTGAGTTCATAAAACCCATAATTGCAGAAGTGTCTAAACCTTTACTATTAATTCTTGGGTTTTTTATAAAAGCGTAATATCCTCTAAAAATTAATGCAAAGGCATCAACTAAAAAAACTCTTTTTTGATCTGACATTTTGTGAATTTAGTAGTTTAAAACGGTCTCAAAAAAATAGTTTTTAGAGATTCGAGAAAGGTACAAAACTTTAACAAGACGTTAAAATTCATTCATTATTTAACAAGTATATTTGTAAGCATTTTTAAAAGGTTTTATTTGTATGCGTTGGATTATTCGATTGGCTATTTTATTAGTAATTATTGTTGCCTTAGAGGTTTATGCTTTTCAAGCATTAAAAACGGTGTCAAAGAATAAAATAGTAAGATATTCTTGGGTTATTGTAAGTGTAATCGTTTATGTAAACTTCACTTATGTAGCAATTACATATGATAGGACATTAGGTCAAACTCCACAATTTCAGATGGCAATGGGGGTAATGCTCACTGTTTTATTGCCCAAATTAGTTGTGTTAATAGCAATGTTTGGTGAAGATGTTTATAGATCAGTTTTAAAGTTATTCTCTGTTATTTCATCTAACAATACAAATTCATTTACGGGTAGACGAAAGTTTATTTCTCAATTAGCCTTGGGGATAGCAGCAATACCATTTGCCGCTTTTATTTACGGAATAATTCAAGGAAAATATAATTACAAAGTATTGAAATACCAGTTACGTTTTAAAGATTTACCAGATTCTTTCGACGGTTTTACGATTACTCAAATTTCAGACATTCACTCAGGAAGTTTCACAAATAGAGAAAAAATAAAATATGGTGTTGATTTAATCAACGAACAGAAATCAGATCTTATGCTTTTTACAGGAGATATTGTAAACAATAAAGCAGATGAAATGAATAATTGGATTGATGTTTTTTCGCAATTAAAAGCAAAAGAAGGAAAGTATTCAATTCTTGGCAATCATGATTACGGAGACTATATGGACTGGAAAGATCCTCAAGATAAAATTAATAATTTTCAAGCTGTAAAAGCAATTCATAATAAAATTGGTTTTGATTTATTGCTCGATGAACACCGATATTTAGAAAAAGATGGACAAAAAATAGCCCTCGTTGGTGTAGAGAATTGGGGAAAAGGATTTAATCAAGCAGGTGATTTAGAGAAAGCATCTGCAAATATCAATAAAGACGATTTTAAAATATTAATGTCACATGATCCGAGTCACTGGGAACATGTTGTTAAAAAAGATGATTTTAATTATCAATTAACGCTAAGTGGTCATACACACGGCTTACAAATGGGTATCGAAATTCCTGGTTGGTTTAAATGGAGTCCGTCTAAATTTGCATACAAACAATGGGCAGGATTGTATGAAGAATATGGACGTTATATAAACGTAAATCGTGGTTTTGGTTATCATGCATTTCCTGGTCGCGTTGGTATTTGGCCTGAAATAACAGTCATAGAATTAAAAAAGGCCTGATAATCAGACTGTTTAAATACTTTTTTCTATCTTTGCTCGCATAAATAGTTCTTTTATGTATTGTTTTACCCCCTTTAATAACTCAATATTATGACAAAATTTGGTGATTTAATTAGTGCTGATAAACCCGTTTTATTAGATTTTTATGAAGATTGGAATGAAGTAGATACACGTTTAAAAATGTTAAAAGACGTTGCCGCCGTTCTTGGGCACAAGGCTAAAGTAATCAAAATTGATATTAAAAAAAACGAAATACTTGCAGACGCTCTGCGTGTGAAAGGTAACCCTACTTTTATGATTTATAAAAATGGCGAAATGAAATGGCGCCAAACAGGTTTACAAGATTCGAATACATTAGTAGGTTTACTGCAACAGTATATTTAGATTTTATCATTCTAGACAAAATTTAGAAATCTCATCGTTGATGTTTTTCTAATAGGTTATACTCTAATTTTTGTTGTTTTTTTGAAAAAAAAAGATGATTTTTCAATTAGGGCTGTAATTCGTGTGATCAATATTGGTTACTTATTTGGAGTCGGAAATTTTGAATAATTGCATTTAAATCTTCTTAAATACAAATCCTTTATCAGAAAATGCTTTTAAAACTTTGGGTAGTGCATATTTCACTTTTTTTGAAGCTTTAAGGCTATCATGAAAAACAATAATACTACCTTTTTTAGCATTATTTAATACATTTTGTAGGCACCTTTCTTTTGAAATTGTGTTATCAAAATCAGCAGATAAAACATCCCACATAATAATTTTGTAACCCTTTTTTAAGATTTTCTCCGCTTGAGATTTCTTAATTTTTCCATAAGGAGGTCTAAATAATTGATGTTTAATTTTTATTTTGTTGAATTGTGTGATTGTTTTGTGACACTCTAAAAAATTAGCAATATAGTTTTCAGTTGTCGTTTTCCAACCATTTAAATGGTTTTGAGTGTGGTTTCCAATAGAATGCCCATCAGCAATAATTTCATTAAAGATTTCTGGATAATATTTTATATTCTTTCCAATACAAAAAAAAGTAGCTTTTGCATTATATTTCTTCAATTCAGATAAAACAAATTGTGTAATTTCTGGAGTAGGTCCGTCATCAAATGTTAGAAAAATTTCTTTTTCATTAGATTGAAAACGCCACGTATATTTAGAGAAAAATCTCATCATAAAACGTGGCGTTTTGGAAAAATATTTTTTCATCTAAACCTTATTCTTCGTCTGGCATTAAATGGCTAAAAAGCCTAAATATTTCATTAACAGATTGTTTTTTTTGTTGCAAATAGTCTTTGTCATTATCGTAAAGTTCTATATTTCTAACAATGGTATCAAAGATGTAAAAAGATGTTTGTAATTCGTCTTCAATTAAAGGCAAATCATCAATATCAAAAGTACTTAACCAAGTAGCTTTTTCGGTGTAAACTCTTAATAGAGTTTCTGCAGTCTCTCTAGCTTTTTCTTGATTACCTAATTTGTAGTAAGCTTCTGGATAGCCAGTAGATAAAGTATAATGATCAAAATCTTTAATAGGCATTTTTTCTAGCGATAAATCTAAAACTTCTATTGCTTTTATAGTATCTCCTTTTTGAGCAAAAGCATCAGACAAACGGAATAAGCTGTTGCGCATGGATATAGAGTTTCTTTTGGTTTGTTCATCTAAATAGATTTTACCATCATTAATGTTTCTCCAATCCCATTTTTGAATGTTCTCATACATTTTATCTGGGTCAATTCTTCCCATATCAAATAGACTCTTTTCAGCTATTGGTGTTTTAATAGGTACAAATTTATAGGCTAAACCATCTAATTGTAAATAATCTTTTAACCAGATATATTCTTCATCGGCATTTGCTCCACCAGTAAAATAAATAGGTCTTTCCCAATCGTTATTGGCAAGAATATCTAACATTAAAATTCGGTTTTTAAATAACGCTCTATCGTCAATGGTAATATCAATATAGGGTAGAATTTTGTCTGCATCTTTTTGAGCTACAATTCCGTTTGCTAACACTTTTTCTTTGTTAACTGGAATTCTAATTCTATTTGTTGGATAAAACTTTTCTTTAGAATCATTCTCAGTTTCTACATAAGTTACGTCACTATCAGAAGCAATCCAACGCATAAGGTTTTTAACTGTCATCACAGAATCTTTAAACCTAGGATGCTCTAAAGAATAGGCAACATCTAATGTACCGTATTTATATTGATCATGTTTTAGTTGCGATGGAATTGGAGCTGCATCATAAGTTGCTCGCTTCATCTGATCTATATACCAATCTGTGGCAAAAAGTGATGTATTTACTAATTTAATATCAGTTCTAATATTTTCTACTTCTTGCATGTACCAAAGAGGAAAGGTGTCATTATCTCCAATAGTAAACATAATGGCATTTTTATCACAACTTTCTAAATACGCTTGTGCATTTAAATGCGTTGTGTATCTGTTAGATCTATCATGATCATCCCAGTTTTCCGCGGCCATTAATGTTGGTACAGCTAAAAATGAAATAACAGAAACAGAAATAGCAATTGTTTTTTTATTGGCAAAGGTTTTTAAATATTCATACAAGGCAAATACTCCCAAACCAATCCAAATTGCAAATATGTAGAAACTCCCTACAACTGCGTAATCTCTTTCTCGAGGTTCAAAAGGCTTTGGGTTGGTATAAAATATAATAGCTGCTCCTGTAAATAGGAAAAATAGTAGTAAAGTAAAGAAGTTTTCTTTGTCCCATTTTACTTGAAATAGCAAGCCAATAATTCCTAAAATTAGAGGTAAAAAGTAGTATTTGTTTCTCCCTTTATTTTCTGAAACTTGAGACGGTAGGTTTTTCTGAGAACCAATTCTTATTTCATCAAGGCTATCAATTCCACTAATCCAATTACCATTAAAAATATCTAAGTTTCCTTGAATATCATTTTGTCTACCAACAAAATTCCACATAAAATAACGTCCATACATGTAGCCAAACTGATAGCTCATCATAAATTTTATGTTTTCTGCAAATGTTGGTCTGCGTTTACTCCTTTGAGGAATTCCAGCAATAGATTTGTACATTTTTTCAGAAGCTGGGTTTACCATTCTTGGTATAAAACCTTTGTGTTTATCAGACCAATTAGGTACAATACTTTTGTACTTATTTACAATTTCATATTTGCCATTTCTTTTTTCGTACTTCGGTTTGTCGTCTTTGTAAGGGGTTTTGGCATCTTGTTCTCTTTCAAAAGAATTAGAGTAATAGGTGTCATAGAAAACATTGGCATCTCCATATTGTTCACGTTCATAATATGCTAATAATTCTCTAGCACTAGAAGGATCATTTTCATTAATTGTGGTGTTTGCATTTGCTCTAATTGGTAACATCATCCAAGATGAAAAACCAATCATAATAAAGAGTACAGATAGAATTAATGTATTTGTATGTACTTTATTTTTCTTGCGTGTAATATTTAATCCGAAATAGAAAAAAGCTACCAAAACGAGTGCAGCAATAATAGATCCAGAATTATATGGCATTCCGATAGTATTGATAAAAAACAATTCTGATGCACTAAAGAATTTTAACGTAAAAGGAAACAAAAACTTAAAGACTAGCATTAAAACCATTACAGAGATTACGGTTGCGATTGCAGTTGTTTTTAAGTTGATATTTTTATACGTTTTGAAGAAATATAGCATTACAATTGCTGGGATAACCAATAATGAAAGTATATGAACTCCGAATGATAAACCCACTACAAAGCTGATTAAAATTAACCATTTGTTTCCTCTGGCTGTATGTATTTCGCTTTCCCACTTTAAACCTAACCAAAATAATAAGGCCATTAAAAATGATGACATAGCGTATACTTCACCCTCTACAGCACTAAACCAAAAGCTATCAGAAAAAGTATATGCTAGAGAACCTACAACAGAACTTCCTAAAATTGCTATATACTTTCCTTCAGAAAAACCTCCTGTTTTTAGAGCTAATTTTTTTGCTAAGTTCGTTATAGTCCAGAACATAAATAAAATAGAAAAGGCACTTGCTAAAGCGGACATGAAGTTTACCATTTTGGCAATTTGATCTAAACTTGAGGTAAACATTGCAAAAAACGCACCTAACATTTGAAATAAAGGAGCTCCAGGAGGGTGTCCTACTTCTAGTTTAACGGAGGTAGAAATATATTCTCCACAATCCCAAGCACTCACGGTTGGCTCTAATGTTAAAGTATATGTTATTAAAGCAATGGCAAATGTGGCCCATCCTAGAATGATATTCCATTTTTTAAAGGTTGCTGATGTCATAGTTATTTGATAATGTGTGGCGAATTTACTAATAATTAAGAATAAAAATAGTTGAGAATTGTTTTTATTCATGATAAACGCATCTTAAATGTTTGTTAAATGAAAAAAATATTAAAAAATACTTGTACGTTTTGTAAAATGAACTAAATTTGCACCCGAATTAAAGTATTGGCCTATGGTGTAATTGGTAACACACCGGTTTTTGGTACCGACATTCAAGGTTCGAGTCCTTGTAGGCCAACAAAAAAACGAAATCCCTTTTAAGCATTATTGTTTAAAAGGGATTCTTTTTTAAGCATACCTGCGTATATCTGTCACTAAATATTTTAAGTAAATAATATAATTCTGACCAATATTGTTTACTCGAGAATATACTATTTCTAATCAATTACTAACAGATTTATTAAAGTACTCGGGTCATGGAACTAACTGCAATTAATTTTAAATCTTTTGTTCAATTTATTTGTATAAATCAAAGCTTTATACCTGTAATATTAGATTTATAAATTTTGAACAAAAGAGAAGATGTAAAACATCTAATTGCCAAACTTATTAAAAATGGATGCCAGTTAGTTATACTCTGTATCCAGAAGAAAAACCAACCTAATTCGGTTGTTTTATATACTGAATAATAAACTTTATGTATTTGTCAATTTTATTGCGTAACAAAACATAAAAAATTGATTTATGTATTTATTAATGAAGTTTCTTTTAAAATAAAGGAAAGACTTTTAACTATTGTAAGTGTATTATTAAATTTTTAAGGAAATCAAAAACAGGGTTAAATTAGCAATAACTTAACCCTGTTTTTTAATTTAAGAAATGTATGTTAAAAGCCTGTTCCTGGGTCTTCAGGGCTTTGTGCTTGCGCTTTCTGTGGATTCAATACTAAATAAGTACCCAATGCAGTTAACGCTGCATATTTACCATAAGTACCAATTTTTTTAACTAGCTTCTTTACGAGTAATTTCTTGATTATTTTCTATATTTTTTTTCATGATCTATCTTCTTTTAAATTCTCGTTACTTATTCTAAAATGATTTTTTTACTTAATTTCCCGGTTGCTGTTTGCACTTGTGCAAAATAAACACCCGTTGCTAATTTAGGTAAAGAAATATCTGTATTACTCATTTGCTTCAAAAGAAGTACTCATTACTTGTTTGCCTAAAACATTAAATAAAGAGATAGATGCTTTACCTTGTTGTAAACCTGTTACTCTTAATGTAGTAGCATTTGCTTTAAAAATACTTACTCCAGTTAATGCTACATTATCAATAGATAAAGCACTTTGAGTTGTATGTACATAAAAACGTCCAACACCATCTAATTTTTCATCTAAAGTAACTTTATACGTTGTATTAGCCTCGTCTAAGCGAGTAAAAGTATTGTTGCTTCTATCTTCTAAAAATACTTTAAGATCCTCAGGTAAATTTAAAGCTTCAGCAGAAAAAGTAATTTCTTTATTAACAGCTGCAGTTATACCCACAGGAACAACCATACTCTCATAATCTGAATTTGGTAAAGATTGTACTTGGTATCTTTTACCAACATTATCATTTAATAAAGATGTAAAAATTGATAAAGAGTTTGGAATCCCTCCAAATGTTTCTCCTTCCCAACCATAGTCATATCCTTTGCTAAAATTATCACCAAAATTAAGTTTTGCAAAACGATTGTTTTCGCCATCTGATAATACTAACTTCACTTCAGTTTTTGCACTCTTTTGAAAAGCATTCCCCGTTGCAGCTTGATTACTTTCATCAAAAGTAACGGTTCCTGCTGACGTAGCATTTACAAAGAAACCTTGTCCTGGAGCCAATACCCAAGCATCTCCCAGATGTTTTAACCTCATACATACCGGTAGCTTGATTCCACAACCAAATTTGAGTTTGATCTAGATTAGCACTAGTGGCTGCACCTAAAAAAGTTGCACTATTTACATAAGATGTATATGGATTCCCTAATAAATTAAACCCAACTGCAAGAGAAGGGGTCTCTACACTTGCGGTATTTATAGTTCCTGTAAATGAAATATCTCCTGTACTTTGACCAGTCTGCTAAACGAACAGAATATCCTTGTCCTGCGTTAAAATTAGCAGCGGCATCAGCAGTTTGCATATAAGACCAACTATCACTCTGCAGGTACATAAGTACTAATAGCATTATTTGCACCATTGATAGCTAAAGAATTTGCAGCAACATAAGCATCGTCATATGTTTCTCCAGCAACGGGGCTTGATACCAAATACCAGTTTTCTGATCCTAGATTTCTGTTGTAGGTTACATTACCAGTTAAGGTAGATGTAGTAATAAAAGAAGCGCCAGATTCTAAAGTCAAACTATTTACCGTTAAAGCGGTTGTAGCTGTTGGATAGTTTGATAAACCTCCAGGGATTACTAAGTTATTGTTTGTATCTACTGGTGCTGCTTTGGTATCCCAGTTTGCAGGCTTACTTAAATCTGAATCTGAGTTACCGTTCCAAACATTTTTTACAGGTGTTTCTTGGGCTATAAATTGCAAGTCAGAGATGTAAAAAGTACCATTTCTGTTTGATCCGGAATATGCACTTGAACTTCCAAGATATCTTATTGCTAATGTAACTGTTGTACTCCCATTGTAAGCACTTAAATCTACCATCGCTTTCACATATTTTCTGCCATCTGAAGAATCTCCTAATTTTCCTGAATGCAAAGGCAAGGTTGTCCAAGTAGTGGTGCTAGGATCTCCTGTATAATTAGTTGCTGCTCTTACTGTAACAGTTGCGATATCTCCATCTCCATATCTTCTTTGAGTCCAAAAACTTGCATATACATAATCATCACTTGGATTTATCAGTGTATTTGCATCCGTTAAATCTAAGGTTGTAAACACTGCATAGGCATCCACAGCATAATTGGTAGTGTTGTCACTACCCGATGTAGAGATTACTTTCTGATCTCTTACTGCTCCGTTTGGTATTCTGTTAGCTTCTCTATCTATAGAAGGATCAAAAAGGTTATTACTGTCTGCTGAGTCAGGAATATCATTTAATCTTGTGAGTATATTACCAGGAGTAGAATGACCTCCATCACTCATTATTTTTGCTTCAAAGCCTCTTCCTGTATTTGCATATCTAAAATCTTCTGAATATATAAGGGTTCTGGCTCCTAGCGTATTTCCATTCAAAATAGCGTTATCCACATTAAAGTTACGCGCAGTATTTCCATCGTCATTTCTGGTGTAACGCAACTCTAATACATCGCCTGCATCAGATGCAATAGCTGTATACGAGAAATCAATATTATGTACATCTCCATTTTGCATGATTGTTCCACCGTCTACATCTACCGCCAATTCCGTGTCATCTGTTTTGTTATGAAGCGTAACTCTTACTTTAACATAAGAGCCATTAGAATTAAACATATGTGAATTGATCGCATAGGTATTCCCTTCTTGCATGGTCCCATCAAAAGTAAATAAGATCCCTTGACCAACTGTAGATGTTGTACCATCTATATTTAGTGCACCGTCTCCTGCACCATCTCCATTGTCAGCATCCGTTGTTACTTTGGAAATGGTAACATCTCCAATAGCAGACCAAGTTCCTGCTGGCTGAATTTGAGCAAATGTTGTACTCCCTATAAAAATAAAAGCAAGCAGTATCAATGCCTTTTTAATTGTAATTTTTTTCATCCTGTACATTTTTGAGTTTTCTCAAAAATACAGATAGTTCATGTTTTTTTTAGGGGGATACCAATTCAAATAAGGAGGTTTATTGTACTTTCAATGTAATTTTTTACTGATTATTAATGGGTAAAAGATAAAAGAAGAGGAATATGAAAGTTTCGTTTTTCTGTATGTTAAGTTAGATCTAAATTTCACAAAATTTGAATAGTAATTTAAATTGTTATCATAAAAAAGCTATATGTTTTTAAGGTAAACTTATTTACGAATTGTGATTTACTCTTTTTTGGCTGAATTATTTCCTTTTCTTAGACCATAACTATAACTAACACTTCCATATTTAAAATATGGACTGTAAAATCTAGTTTTAAACTGACTTTATCATCTTACAATAAACCAAACATTCTTGGCAACCAAAGACTTAATTCTGAGAAATAAGTTACTAAAAATAAAGAAACTATCATTGCAAAAAATAATGGGAGTAGAGGTTTAATGACTTTTTCTATGGTTGTATTTGCAACACCAACACCAACAAAGAGCACGGAGCCCACAGGTGGTGTGCATAAGCCAACACACAAATTTAAAACCATTACAATTCCAAATTGAATGGGATCCATATTTAATTTTGTAATAATTGGTAGAAAGATGGGGGTAAAAATTAAAACCGCTGGAGTCATATCCATAAAAATACCAACAAATAATAAAAGTAAATTTATGATTAAAAGTATAACGATTGGATTATCACTTAAAGATAACAACAAGTTACTAATATCTTGAGGAATGTTTTCGTAAGACATTACCCAGGACATGCTCATTGAAGCACCAATTAACAGCATTACAATAGCAGTAGTTCCGCAAGAATCTAATAATATTTGAGGTAAATTATTAATTTTTATTTCTTTATAATAAAACCCTAAAAGTAATGTATATAGCACAGCCACTGCTGATGCTTCTGTAGCCGTAAAAATACCAGCAACAATTCCTCCAATTACCACAAATAATAACATTAAACTTGGAAACGCCTTGATAAAAGTTTTGCCTACTTCTTTTAGGGTACTTCTTTTACCAACTTTATATCCTTTCTTTTTTGCCCAAAAGGAGGCTACTAACATTAAAAGCAACCCCGTTAAAATACCAGGAATATAACCAGCAATAAAAAGCGCTGCTATAGAAACACCTCCACTAGCTAATGAGTAAACTATAAGAACATTACTTGGTGGAATAATTAAACCTACAGTAGAGGATGTTATATTTACGGCGACTCCAAATTCTTTTGAATAACCCTCTTTTTCCATTTCTGGGCCTAAAATACTGCCCATTGCTGATGCTGATGCCATTGCAGAACCAGCAATAGAGCCCATTAGCATAGCTGCAATTACATTGATTAAAGCCAACCCTCCGGGAAGCGATCCTACCAAAGTTTTAGCAAAATCTATTAAACGATGTGCGATTCCTCCTTTGTTCATTAATTGTCCTGAGAGGACAAAAAACGGAATAGCGAGGAGTGCAAAACTATCTAAACCTGTTGCGATTCTTTGTGAAACTGTTGTTAAGGCTGGTATAAAAGGAATACTCACCGTCATTGTTAGTAATGACGATATAGCAATACTCCACGCTACAGGAACACCTATTAACAAAAGAGTTAAAAAACTAAAAATTAAAACGAGTATTGGTAAATATTCCATTATAATTGTTTGTATAAAATATCAGTAATTTTGTAGTATATGATTAAAATTCCACTAATAGGAATCACTAAATAAACAAGAGCTAAAGGTATTTGTAAAGCTGGTGAATATTGTTCTAAAGTGAAAGTGATGTAAACTAATCTAATACCACCGCCCACTAGAGCGAAAAAACAGAACAGAATAATAATACAGTTTATAAAAATTTTTAGTTTATTCTGTCCTTCCTTATTAAGTTTAGTAGGCAACAAGTCTATTGCGACATGCATTTTTCTGCCAGAAATGTATGCAGCTCCAAGAACTCCAACCCAAATCATTAAATAACGTGCAAGTTCATCTGTAAAAGAACTTGGTGTACCTATCACAAAACGCGTAAATACTTGCCATAAGACATTTACAACCATTATTCCCATAATTATGGCGAGTGAGATTCCTAATATTGTATCAATTTTTTTTCTGAATTTCATCTTAAATATTGTTTTGCAAATAAAATTTTCTCTGTTATCTAGTTGATTTTATTCTAGTAATCAAATTATAAATTTCTTTGTTGCTTTTGTAATCATCATACATAGAAGAAACTTTTTCTTGAAATAAGGATTTATCAGGTTTTACAACAGTAACACCTGCTTTTTTTACTGCTTCAATAGCTTCTGTTTCTGCTTTTGCCCATAAGTTTCTTTGATATTTTATAGAAGCATTTGCTGATTTTTGCATCCAAAATTTTTCTTTTGATGATAATTTATCCCATAAATGGGTGCTCATAATTAATACATCTGGTATGGTTGTATGCTCGTCTAAAGAATAGAATTTACATACTTCATAATGTCTTGATAAATAAAAGGAAGGTGGGTTGTTTTCTGCGCCATCCACAACACCTTGTTGCAGAGCGGTATACAATTCTCCATATGAAATTGGTGTTGGAGATCCTCCAAGACTAGTTACCATATTCATAGCAGTAACACTTTCCATAACTCTAATTTTTAAACCTTCTAAATTTTTCGGTTTTAAAACAGATTCAGTTTTGGTGTAAAAACTTCTACTGCCTGCATCATAATATCCCAACCCTTTTAACCAATATTTTTTACCTCCATCAAGTAACTCTTTACCAACTTCACCATCTAACACTCTAAAAGTATGCTCTTTATTTTTAAATAAAAAAGGTAAACCTAACACTTTCATATTAGGAGAAAAATTTTCCATAACTGCTGCAGAAACTTTTGTCATGTCTAAACTTCCTATTTGCAACAATTCTAAACATTGTCTCTCTGAACCTAATTGCTGATTTGGGTAAATTTCTAATTTTAAGGTTCCATTAGAGTTTTTTTCTAATTCTTGCCCCATAAAAACCATTGCTTTATGCACAGGATGACTCATATCTAAACCATGTGCTAACTTGATAGTTTTGTATTGCTTGTTTGTTTCGCAAGAACTAAAAACGAATACAAAAACAAGAACTAAAGAGGATAAAATATTTTTTTTCATTTTAAAATTATATTTTTATTTATTTTAATCCGTTTACTAAGTTTTATATCCGTTTTAAAAATAATGGAATCAAGCTTTTATTTCTAATGACCTCTACTACTTTAAATTTTCTAAATTATGATATTATATTTTGTAGTTATTTTTTGTGTAGACGTCTGTTTAATTAAATCTTTATTTTTTTATAAAAATAGGCAGAAACTAACTCACAAACAGGGGGAATACTGCCCAATTAAGAGGGGATACTAGGCTGTTGTTAACATTAATAGATTAAAAATTTGTTTTTACGTTTTATATGCTGAATTAAAAGAAAACTGTTTGTTTAAAAAAGTAAGAATAGCCATTTTTACTTCGTAAATTTTTAATTTAGATTTACTTCGTGTTGATTTTTAAACCCATCTTTTTTTAAATTCAAAAGCTTTTCTTTCAAATATTTAACTTTTTCAGGATATTTTGAAGCTAGATTATTTTTCTCTTTAACGTCATTTTTGATATTGTATAATTGGGGGTCCATCTGAAAACCTGTTTCAATGATTGGTCCCCATGGAACTAATTTTGGTCCATCCAAAGGCTCAATATATTTCCAATCACCTTCTAAAAAAGAGATGGGTCCCATAAAACTTTCTTGTATAATTGATGCTCTACCGATTTTATTATCACCTTTAAATACATCTAATCTATTTTGACTATCTATAACATCCTCTTTTATTTTATGAACTCCTGCTATTTTTGCAAAAGAAGTTAAAAAATCCACTTGACTTACTAAGGCATTGGAAACTGTTCCTTTACCTTTTCCATTTGGCCATCGAATAATTAAAGGTATTTTACTGCCACCATTATAAGCACTATATTTCCCACCTCGTAATCCTCCTGCAGGGTTGTGATTTCCTAGTAATTCTCGCGCTTTATCTTGATAACCATCATCTACAACTGGGCCATTATCGCTTGAAAAAACAATGATTGTATTGTTTAATAAATTTTGTTCTTTTAAGGTTTTTATAATTTCATTTACTGTCCAATCTAATTGTAATATAACATCACCTCTTGGTCCTAAACTACTTTTACCTTTAAACATTTTGTTGGCAATTCTCGGTACGTGAATATCGTGGGTAGAAAGCAATAAGAAGAAAGGCTTTTCTTTATTATAATTTATGAATTTTTTAGATTTATCAACTAGTTCTTTTGCTATAGTTTCATCATCCCACAGCGCAGCTTTTCCGCCAGTCATGTATCCAATTCTACTAATTCCATTTACAATTGTATGATTATGACCTTGTGAAGTTTTCATTTTTAATAACTCTGGATTTTCTTTTCCTGTTGGCCAGTCACCCACTTTTTCTTGGTAATTTACAGTAATTGGGTCATTTGGATCTAAATTTACAATGTGATGATTTTCTACAAAAACACATGGAACTCTATCTCCTGTTGCAGGAATTAAATAGGAGTAATCAAAACCGATTTCTATTGGTCCGGGACTAATTTTCCCATTCCAGTTCGGGCCATTTTCATCTCCTAAACCTAAATGCCATTTGCCAACAATTCCTGTTTGATAACCAGCACCTTGCAAAATGTTTGGTAATGTGGTTCTTTTAGTATCAATTAGCAGTGCTTCATCGCCTTTAGCAACTCCTGTTCCTTTTTTTCGCCAAGCATAATTTCCCGTTAATAAAGAATATCTTGATGGTGTACAAGTGGCTGCAGTTGCATAAGCGTTGCTAAATAAAATACCTTCTTTAGCTAAATTATCAATGGCTGGAGTTTTAATTTCTGTCGCTCCATAAGCACTTATATCTCCATAGCCTAAATCATCAGTGTAAATAAAAACAATGTTTGGTTTTTTAGTTTCTTTTGATGTATTTTTTTCTTCTGAAAGTTTTGTTTTACAGCTAATTATTATTGCTGATGCAATTGTAATACAACAAAACAAATGATAATTTTTAAATTTCATATTTCTTAATTTGAATTTTTTCTTACACATTTAAATTTCACAAATTCTCTTGGGTTATTTTTTTAGCATGTGTTTTATTTCAAATTTTTGGAAGAAGCAAATCTCCTAAAGATCCAATATTTTGAAAAATCATGTTATAAATTTATAACTCTTCACTATTTTTTCATTAAAGTAATCTCGTGAGATAGACCATCTTTTAATTCTAAAGAAATGACGGTTCCTTTACTAACATGATCAACAGAAAGTACATTTTTTGAAAGCGTTGTCGACCATTTTCCATCTAAAGTAATTGTAAACTTCACAGGTCTGCTAAAATTTATAAATCTGTTGCTCCCCTTTGGCTCAAAGTTTAAGTCTGGTTGAACAATACTTAAGGTAGTGCTATTGTCATCGTCTTTTTTTGCCATAATTAAAGCAGGCTTAGACACCGATTTTATAATTCCGTTTTCTAAATTTTTATCAGCTTCAAAAATAACATATCCAGTTGTATTAGTTGTTTTATCGTGCACAATGTGGGCAGTTTCATTCGCTTTTAAGATGTTGTAAGAATTGTCGGTTTTTACTTTTTCTCCAAAACTTTTAATTTCATCTTCATTGTTAAAAGGGTAAATTACATATTGATAACTGGCATTTTTTGGGGCTAAGCCATGATTAATCCAGGCAGAAGCAAAATTTCCTTCAGTTTCTTGAGCTCCTTTTCCTTTCGGGTTCATTTTACCTGTATTAATCGAATATTTATTATGATACGATTTTTGATGTACTTTTTGGTAATGAACAATATCGTTTGATAAAACATGATATCCATTTCCGTAATTGTCAATAATCCAGTTTTTGTGTTCTGTGTTTTTAGGGATTTCTTCTTTCAAAGAAAACTTTTTTACATCTCCAAGTGATGTAAAAATTTTATCTTTTTTAGCCTCTAAAAACGTTTGAAACAAGTTGGTTTGTGTTGAGTTTTTATCATCAATACTAGATATATTTGTACCAATACAAATTAATTTATCACCAAAAGAAAAAACAGATTTTTTAGCTTTTAATTTTCCATAAAAGCCAACATTTACTTCTCTGCCGTCTGCATTAGAGCCTTTACCTTCGTTTAAAATCATTCCAAAAATTCCATTTCCTCCTAGTTTTGCTGTTCCTGCAAAAGTTTCTTCAGAGCGAAACATAATTAATGGCATTTTGGGTTCTAACTCTTTAAGAGGCAAATTAATTACAGTAGTTCCTGGGTAACGATTCCAGTTCCAACCTTTTTGTTGAAAACCACTTCCTTTTTCTCCTTGTTCATTTAATAATTGTATCGACCCATTAGATTGATATCTCCCATATCTATTTGAAGCAACATAAATTTCCGATGCCCAAACATATTTGTTGTATCCTTTAATGAAAGCTGCCCAATTGTCTCTTCTATGCACAGCAAGTGCTGCATATGGAAAGGTATAATAGCCGGATACATCTTCTTTTTGTATCCCATTTATTTCTGTGAATAGAGAGGAGTTAAAAAGATCCTCTTTTCCCCAAAGTCTGAGATATGCAGCAGCAACATCCTTATCTATTTTTAATTTTCCTACCGGATCCCCGGCATTTGCCATCCACAAAAATCTATCTTTCATTTTTTGGATTCCGTTATCCTCTAAAGGATGACGTCCAGAACTACCAAAACCCCAATTGAATTTTTGACTGTAGATTCTTGACGCTAAAAATGCTTTTTTGAAGTTCTCATGACCTTCTGTTCTAATTCTAAAACGAGTTCTGGCTAACGTATTGATCACTTTAGGTACATTGTTGAATGCACCAATTCCATAGGCCGGATAATGTCCATTGTGATGCCAGGCTGTACCATCTATTTTAAAGCCCCATTCTTCCTTTTGCTGTGCCAACGTAATAGATATATATTTTGAATATGCACTTAAAATGGCCGCTTGCATTTCTTGTTTTTCAAACATAAAAATGAGCATTAAGTGATAATACGATTGCGTATTTAAATAGTCAATATTCACATGAAATTTACTTTCATCTTCTAACAACATGCCTATATTAAATAACCAATGTAAGCTCCTTGCAATTTCATTCAGTAAGCCCTCTCGATATAATAATTTTCGGCAGTTAAAAAATGCTTCTGTTATATCTCTTACATTATACCCTATATGGTGTCTCGTACCACCGTTAGAGCCTGCTGCCCAACCTTGATCTAAAAAGTATTTAGCACCTATAATCAGCATTTCTTCTATGGCTTTTTTTTCTGCTGCATTTGCTCTATCATGAAAATTTGATAGTTTTTTCATTACCTTACCAAAATCGTAGATATCATTGAACACAGGTTTGCCCTGTTGTACTTCGTTAAAATAAGACTCCTGTCTTTCTCTTTTAAAAGTTAATGGTGGTCCTATAACTTTATCGTCTTTTAATTTTAAATGTAACTCAGCAAACATCTCTTTTAAGGTATTGATGTATACTTTATACCTACTTGGTATTGTTTGACTTGCATCAATTTTTTGTTCGAATTTTTTTAAATCCATTCTTGTTGCGACAGAGATTGGTTTTGGTTGTAAGTTTTTTATTCGCTCATAATTACTAATGAGTGGCATCCAATGATCTTTTGCCAAATCTTGCCCTTCTTTTACAAATGGTACTATTTCATCTGGATATTGATGTCTATCATCTTGATATTGAGAGAAAATAATATCATCAAAAAATAAGGTTCCACTTTTAGACATGGTAGAAACTTGAAAAGTATCATAATCTATTGATGCACCTTTTTTGGGAGCATTTCCTTTCATTTCATAAAAAGGTACCCAAATTGTTCTCCATCCTTTGAAATTTAACACAACATCAAACCAGACTTCTTTTTGTCCGTTTTTTTTAAAAGAAAAAGTAATTTTTTGATTTTGAGGTATTTCATTATAAAAATTTAGCTGTAATGTAGGACTTGCAGGAAAATGATCTCCATAGGCCAAAGGGCTCTCTTTTTTGGTTAAGAGTCTAAAATTACTTGTAGAAAAATTGGCTTCGCCAATCCAAGTCCATTTTAATGATTTCTTACCATATCTAAAATGTTCTTCGCTTGTAGATAAGTTACTGTTTTTAGTTTTATAAGTGGTCAAAGCTGTTTCATCTTCAAAAGATTCTACAGCGGGTAAGTTTTGTGCATAAACGAAAACATGTGCCACAAAAATTAATATAAAAAAAAGTTTTGTTTTTGATAAGTATAACATACTCGTAATTTATTTTTCTAATAGCTTTCTAGCTACTTAATTAATTCTTCAACTTTTGATCCTTTTATTTCCAAGTCTTGAAACCAAACACTTTTTGGATTATCATTTGAGTTGAATTCTCGATTTTCGAAATTACTAATAAGTGCTAGACTTCCGGCTATTTGCTCTTTTGTAATCCCTTTTTTGGAAATTCTTGATAATATTTTTTTTGTTTTAATGTCAGATACAGAAAAATAAATGACGTAATCTTTAGAGTTATTTAAAATTGATACTTTTAAATCAACTCCATTTTTTAAAGTGCTAATAATCGAATCATTGTTTTGATTTGGACTTGGGGTTCCAATAAATAAAGCTCCATTTGTGCACAATCCAATACTCAACCCTTTTTTTTGGGTGTTTACGTTCACATTAGGATCGGATACGGAACTTATATGAACACCTGCCCAATTTTTATTCAAACTCGATACTTTGTCGTTAAAGAAACCTAAACGAACTTTAATTTCTAAACCTCCTTTTTGATTTTCTAATTTTGTTGTTCGCAGCTGAATTTTCCTGTTTTCAGCACTTACCAAACACGCTATTCTGTTGTTAGACACTTCCCATTCTTCAGGATTATCGGTCTTAAACTCTAATTTCTCAAAAGATGAAGTTTCTTTTTTTGTATCATTACTTTTATAAATAATTGTTTCTGAATTTTCTTGATTACATCTCACAAGTAATATCAAAACAAACACAACACAAAAGGATTGAATCAATTTGTTTTTGGAAAATGTAAGAAAATAGCGCATGAACAATTTCATTATGTTATCGTTGATTTAAATTTTGATATTTTTCTAACCAAGGATCTTTCTTGTCATTTAAATTTTTTAATAATTCTGCATGCAATATTTCTTTTGCGTCAATGTCTTTGTCTATTAAGTTAATTTTTTGATATGGATCGTTCACATTATCGTACAAAAATTTACGTTCGATATTTTTTTTATCGATGGTAATTACATAAGTGTTTTTGTGAGTTCTAATTCCTCTATGACCAGATGCAGGTTTCCCTTCTTCAATGTAATAATACAATGCAGAGGTTGGTTTATCTCCTTTATCATGCGTAATTATTGTTGACAAATCTTTCCCATCTAACCCTGTTGGTATGCCCTCTGTTGCGGCTGCCAAGTTTAAAATTGTGGGCATAATATCAGTAACACTTAGAATTAAATCACTTTTTTGATTCGTTTTAATTTTCTTGGGCCATTTAATAATAAAAGGCACGTTTATAGCTTCTTCAAACCAGATATTTTTTGACATTAAGCCATGACTTCCCATCATTTCTCCATGATCAGAGGTGATGATAACAATGGTGTTCTCTTCTAAACCTTTGTCTTTTAATGCTTTTAAAACCCTTCCAATTTGTTCATCTACACCAGTAACCATGGCAAAATGATTCTTTACGTGTTCTTTTGCCAAATGTGTTCTTTCTCTTGTAGCACCTGCATGAAACTTAAATTCAGCGGCATCAGAATCCAAAGCCAAATTTTCTCTAATTAATAATTCGTCTAAAGATTTGTCTTTATAAACCTCTACGTACTTTTCTGGCACAAATTGATAAGGTGGATGTGGGGGGTTTACCGACCAAAATAACGCAAATGGTTTGTCTGCACTTCTTGTTTTGGCCGATGGATTTTTGATATAGTCAATAATTACATCTGCCTCATGTTTTGCAGACCATTCATATATTTGGGTCACCTCATCTTCTTTGGCTTCATTGATCCAATAATGTGGTTTATTGTGTTGATCGAAAGCACCATAAGCATACCAAAAGTTAAATCCGTGTCTTAATTCTTTTGGTTGGTATGCGTCCCAAAGCACGGTGTCTTTGCCTTTGAATTGGAGGAGGAGAAGTGAGGTGGAGCTTGCCTACATAGCCCGCATCGTACCCATTTTTGACCAAAACGTCAGAAATACTAACATCGTCTTTTTGCCAAGAGTTATTGTATTTGTGTCGTTTGGAATTACTGTTACTTAACACATTATTGTTGTAAGGTAACAAACCTGTCATGAGCATGCCTCTGTATGGGCTGCATAAAGGGTAATTGCTAATTGCATTAGAAATCACCATACCTTCTTTCCCCAGTTTGTCTAAATTTGGGGTAATTACTGGGTCTTGATTATTAATACCAATGGCAGCATTTCTAAATTGATCTGGAAAAATAAATAGAATATTAGGTTTTGTATTTTTTATAGCTTTTGATGTTGATTTATTTTTACAAGAAAAAACAACGACTAATAAGAAAACACACCGTAATAATCTTAAATATTTCATAGTAGTACTTTACTTTACTTTTATTTTTTAGACTGTAATTTCTGCAATCGAGATAATGCTTCTATGTAGTAATAATCTGCATAAATCAAAGCCACATCAATTTCGTGTCCCAAAGATTTTGCTCCGGTAGAATGCAGCAAGAAAGAATCTGCCTTACCAACAGCAGAATACTTTTCTGAACCTAAGGATTTTAAGATTTCTACACCCGCATTAAAATAACGTTCTTGATCTGTTTCACTATCTACAAACGTACTTAAATCCATTAGTGAAGATGCCACAATTGCAGCTGCAGAGGCATCTTTTTCTTCTTTTGGATTACTTTGTACGTCAAAATCCCAAGCAGGAACCATATCATGTGGTAATAAAGAGAGATATGTATCTGCTAATTTTTTAGCAAAGTCGAGATATTTTTTATCTTTAGTTTCCTTGTAAACCATTGTATAGCCATAAACTCCCCAAGCTTGCCCTCTAGACCATCTGCTATCGTCTGCAAAACCTTGTTTTGTGTGCCTGTTTAATACATTACCATTGATAGAATCGTACTCTAAAACATGCCATGAAGTTAAATCTTTTCTAAAATGATTTTTCATAGTTGTTTCTGCATGCCTTACAGCAATATCATAATATTTTTGATCTCCTCCGTTTTTTGCAGCCCAAAACAACAACTCTAAATTTAACATATTATCAATAATTGTAATATGCTGTTTCCAACGCGGGTGCATTTTGTTCGACCAAGATCTAATTGTACCTACATTTGGGTTAAACCTCGATGCTAAAGAAGCGGCAGAGTTCAGTAAAATATCTTTGTATTCTTTTTCACCTCCAATTTCATAACCATTTCCATAGGCTGGAAACATCATGAAACCAATATCGTGGTGTTCGGTTATGTTTTGAAAATCTTCAAAAACTTCTGTACGCTGAATTGCTTCATTTTTCCAACGTTCATTACCTGTAATGTCATAAGCATACCATAAAACTCCAGGATAAAAACCAGAAGTCCAAATAAGTTTGTCGTTCGTAACTTCTTTCCACTCTTTTTTATCTTTATCTATTAACCTTGGATGCTTTGTTAAATCGGTTAATTTTGGAACTGCAATTTTCAATTGATTTTCACAATCATCTATCTGCTTTTGTAAATCAATATGAGATGGATTAGATGATTTTGTACAGCCAGCAAAAGCTATTAGAAGAAATAAGAAAAATATATTAAAACGCATTGTCTGTATTTTTTATGTTAATAAATAATTTGGTAATAGTTCGTTCACAAAATTAAAATATGTTTCGAAAAATAAAGGGCTTTCGTAGGTCAATAAAGGGTTGTTTACTAATCTAAAATATTGATTTTAAGAGGTAATACACATAAAAATAAATTAAAAAGGGTTATAAATCCTAAAAGACTTATAACCCTTTTATATTTTTAAAGTTTTTACTATACTTTAGTTTATAATTACTTTTTTACTTGAAACTTCACCTGTTTGAGATTCTATTTTTAAGATATATAAACCTTTTGAGAAGTCTCTTACATGAATTGGTTGTGTATTTGTACTCTTGTAGATTATTTTACCTGTAACATCTATTAATTTGACATTTTTAACTTGTTTATTGAAGTTAGTAAGATTAATGACGCTTTTGGTTGGGTTTGGATACACCGTAAAATCCTCCATTACCGTTTCATGTTTTACTGACAACACAGATGCATCTACTGTAAAATCTAATTGTTTAATTGCTGTAAAATTAGAGTTGGGTGTCCAAGCATTAGCCAAAACAAATTGATAATATCTATATCTTTTTGTAGTTGTTAATGATGCTGAGGTTTCGATATCGTTTGTAGAACTATACATTTGTATGACATCACTTAAATCATCCCAGTTAGTATCATCATTACTTCCTTGAACAATCCATTTAGAATTATCTGGTGCACCTTTATTGGAAGCTCCATTTACTTGAATATATCTTACTTCTGATACAGCAATAGGATTGTACTTATCTGCAACTTTAAACTTATAACCTTCTCCAATAGGAATTAAAACTCCGTTTGCAAGCCTTGGTACAGAACTTTCTGTAGTTAGAACGTCTGCCCATTTTGAGGTATTAGAAAAATTACTTTCAGAAATTGCTGCTGATGGAATATCAAAAATATCAGTTTGCCCAGAAGAACTCGTATTTAAAGCAGAAAAAGATCCATCGGCAATTTCTTCAGGGGCTACATCAAATTTAACATCAGAAATATAAAAAGTACCATGTTGTTTTACATCTTTTTCATAGGCAGAATTATCTGTAACAACTTTAAAAGCTACCGTTACAGAATTACTTGCATAGGCTGATAAATCTATGCTACCGAAAACATAAATTAAAGGGTTTATGTCGGATTTAGCAATATTCCCTGTTATGTTTGCAGTTTCATCTGTCCAACTAGCAGTTGAAGGTAAATTACCATGTGTGTAATTTTCTGAAACTAAGATAGAGAGTGTTGCTCCGCCACCAACTAGATCACGTTGCTCGGTCCAAAAAGACATTTTTGGCTGATTTGCTGAAGAAAGATCTTGATTTGTCATAAAGGCCCAAGCTTCAATTTCGTGATTTGTTATTGCATCATCTGCACCACTTGAATTATAAAAAGCGATTGCCCGTTGCTCTCTGGTTGCTCCTTGTGGTATCCTATTTGATGGCCTCGTACTTTCATCAAAAACAGGATCTGAATCGGATGCATCCGGAACGTCACCAACTCTTTTTCCTACTCGGTCTGCTGCTTGACCATCAAGTGCAACTTTTTGTACAGTAAACCCCCTTTCTTCGTTTTCGTATCTAAAATCCTCATAATAAATTGTTTGTGCATTTATTGAAAATGCGATAAACCCGAAAATTAATAATGTAATTTTTTTCATTGTTGCTTCTAATTTAAGTTCATGAATAAGTGTGCTAACAAATTTAAACTCATATCTCATTTTACACAGGGGGATAACTGTTCAGTAATGGGTGTTCTGAGTCTCAAGGCTAAAAAAACGTTTCTAATTAAGTTGAAACGCTTTTTCTGTTTTACTTTTTATGTTTCTACTCAACTAAAATAGTAAACTCTTCTATAGTTTCTTCTGAGCCATAAATGGTTTCATTTCTACCCACAAATGTTATAGTATAAGAGCCTGGATTTTGATATGTATGTGAAAAATTTTCTAATTTCTCTGAATAGGTTTTTAAGGGTTCTCCTCTGTCTGGAGCAACAGTACCTGATAAATTTAATGGTTTTGTAATTAGCCAGTCATCATTTGTGTATTCTGCACTACCTCCATGCATTCTATAGCTTTTGTCTCTTAATATCCAGTTATCAAAAGAAGGGTTTGAATTTTCTCCAGTAATATTTACAGGAAAAAAACCTGGGGTATTCATATCTGCTATTTGTAAGCTGTTTGTTTGATCTAAAGCTAATGTAAGATTGAAACTAAAAAAATCGAAGATACCTTGTCTGTTTCCCTCTGTTTTCTTTCCCTCTGCTAAAATTCTTATTGCCATATATACTGGTTTATCTGTTGATAAATCGGTTATATCTGTAATACCTGAAAATGTTTTGTTATATGTTCTTTCTGTTGCAAACGTAACTCTATCAGAAATGTTTACCCATGTTGCTGCTTCTACATCGGCCACAGAGCCAGATCCGGTATAATCTGTTGAATACATAAAACGCCAAGCACCATCTAATCTACTGTCACCGTCTTGATAATGTCTAGATGTTTCAAATGAAACTGTAAAATCCCCTTCAGCTTTAGTCCTGTCTTTATTTTTATATTCTTTACCAAATTCTCCTGAGAAAAAGCTTAAAAATTGAGGAGAATTAACAATGCTAAATTCAACTGGTTCTCCAGCTTTAGCCTGCATATCGTAAGAAATTGTAAAGTTTGGAGTTTCTACTACTTCTGAGTCTTCACAACTTTGAAAGACGATTATGAATAATAGAATAATCCAAAATAAATATTTTTGATTTTTCATTTTTATGTTTTTTATAATTATCATTTTGTTACCAACCTGTGTTTTGAGAAATATTTAAATTTACTCCCAATTCTTGTTCTGGAATTGGTAAAATATAATTTTGATTTGGGTCAAAATCATTGTAGCCATCCAAATAACTAAAAGAAGGGTTAAATGCATTTTTTCTTATTTCACGAACTGCCGGCTCATCTCCACTCTCTGGAAGTCCATCTGGCCCTAAATTTGGCTCTCCATAAGAGGTCCAATCGTCATTTATAAAATTAGAATCATTAGAAAGTGTTTCCATTGCTACTTTTGTTTCTCCCACTTTCTGTGCTAGAATCCCCCACCTCACTAAATCATATTTTCTATGTCCTTCAAAACATAATTCTAACAGACGTTCTTCTTGAATTGCTTTATCATCAATAGCAATTAAAGGTGTTGCTTTTGCTCTATTTCTAACTCTATTTAAAGCATTTAAAGCTAAAGTAGATCCTTGATTAATATTATGTTCTGCTTCTGCATAAATAAGTAAAATATCTGAAAAACGTAAAACTGGCCAATGGTGAGAACCATAACTTGTATTGGAATTGTCTGGCTCTAAAAATCTACGATATTTAGATGCTGGGTAAATAAATTGGTTGTTAATTGTACTTAAATTACAGTTATTACCTCTTCTGTTAAAATACGGAGTTGTATTCCATAAACCTCTTTCATCATTTGGATCTGACCTGTATTTTTGTATTAATGTAATGGTTGCATACGTTAGAGCAAAACCTTTTCCGCAAGATTCATCATCTATTTTCATCCCAAAACCAGAACCCAATTTAGACGATTGCCTAGTATCTTTATCTGCAAAAGAGAAGCCTAATTGAAATAACATTTCTTTTTGCTCATATTCTCCTTTTGCTAGATTATTAAAAACTTCTTCATAACTCGGGTTTAAATCGTGATAACCATCATTAATTATTTTTAAGCTCCATTCTTTTGCTTTTTGATAAGCACCAGTTTCTTTAAATGGATCACTTGCCATATACAAATATGCCTTTGCTAAAAGACCTCTTGCAGCACTTTTACTTGCATGTCCGGGAACTACTTCTTGAGCCGTAGGTAAATTAGTTTCTGCATATTCTAAATCTTTTACTACTTGTTTGTAAACATCTATTCCTGCTGTTCTTGGTAATAATTCTTTATTATTATCTTCTAATGGCATGGGTAATCCTTTAATACCACCAAAAGCTTTTTGGATATCAAAATAAAGAAATGCTCTTATAAAATGTGCTTCTGCTAAAAATTTCATTTTTACATCTTCTTCTAGAAGTGAATTTTGTAAACCAGAAATTGTTGAATTTATAGCTCCTATTCCTTGATAATATGTTCCCCAAATAGATCTTAAATCTGGTTCTGCAGCAGTAAAGTTGTTTTTTAAAATACTTCTCAAACCTTTTCTATTGTAGTGCCCTTCATCAGTAAAATTTGTAGGGTATTGAGCATTGATAACAGCTTCTTTATATACTGCTACAATTCTACTGTAAGCACCAGCAATACCTGCTAATGCACCAGCCTCGGTATTGTATAGGTTGTCTGGTGTAATATTATCTTTTTGAATTATATCTAATTCATTATCACATCCCAAAAGTACTATTGAAGAGAATACTATTATAAATATTGATTTTATTTTCATAATTTTTGTATATTAAAATGTAACATTAAATCCAACACTAATAATTTTATGAATTGGATATCCAGAATAATCTACTCCAGGCATTATAGGGTTATTAATTACAGATACATCAGGGTCAAAACCGCTGTAATTGGTAATTGTAAATAAATTTTGTGCTGCTAAATAGACTTTTAAACTAGTTATTTTATAACTTTCTAAAAAAGTTTTTGGCAGGGTATAAGAGAAATTTACTGTTTTTAACCTTAAGTATGAACCATTTTCTACAACCCTCGATGAAATATCTTCAAAACCTTGTCCTAAAGCCCTATGCATTGTTGTATTTTGGTTTTCAGGAGTCCATCTATTTAGTGTAGTTGCTAATTGGTTTTGGTTAGCTACTTGCATACTTTCAAAAACTAGTCTATTGGCATTTAAAACATCATTTCCATAGGACCATTGTAAAAATGTGCTTAACTGAAAGTTTTTATACCTAAATGTATTTGTTAGACCACCAAAACATTCTGGTTGAGCATTACCAATTACTGTTTTGTCTGCCGTTGTTATTTTTCCATCTCCATTTAAATCTTTGTATTTTTCATCTCCGGGCTGATGACTTCTGTAACTTGGTTGCATAGGATTTAAAGTGTGCGTAGATGCTGTAGCATCATAATTTTGAAAATCACTTATTTGATATACTCCGTCTGAAACATAGCCAAACATATTTCCTAAGGGTTGCCCTTCTTCTACAATAAATTGATTTGTGCTTAACCTTCTATAATAATTAGGGGTTCCAATAATCGGCTTACTGTTTGGTAATGATTTTACTATATTTCGATTAAATGAGATATTAAAATCTGACGTCCAACTAAAATCTTTTGTTGAAATATTTGTAGTAGCTAGAGTTATTTCTAAACCTCTATTTCTAACGTGACCCGTATTGACATATTGAGCTAAATTTGTTTGAGAGGGGGCTGTATCTGCTCTAAGTAATAAATCTTTTGTGTCTTTTTGATATAATTCAAGAGCAACAGAAAATTTACCATCAAAAATCCCTGTGTTTACGCCAAAATTCAATTGCTCTGTAGTTTCCCATGCTAAATCTGGGTTTGAACCAAGTGTCGGTGGGATTACACCTTGTATTGTTTGTCCATTAAAGAAATAACTCGCATTATTTGCTGATAAAAAAGGATCTCTTGCACTTGCAGGAATTCTATCATTTCCTGTTTTACCATAACCCATTTTAAACTTCAATTGAGAAATAACATTTAAATTTTTTATGAATCCTTCTTTATGTGCATTCCAAGATATGGCTGCTGACGGAAAATAACCATATCTATTTCTCTCACGAAAAATAGAAGAACCATCTCTTCTTAATGAAGCAGTTACTAAATATTTACCTTTGTAATTATAATTTAATCTTGATAGTAAAGAGAAGGTTGCAGTTTCGTTAATGATACCGTTGATATCACTTGATTCATCTAAAGTTCCTAAATCTAAACTGTTTACTCCAAGTTCTTCTACATATTGAGGAATATCTATATATCTTGTATAGGTTCTACTAATTTTTCTTTTATCAAAAGTAACCCCAAATAATGCGTTTATAGAATGACCATTCCAATTATTTTTATAATTAATGGTGTTTACATTATTAAAATTATTCCATTTTATATGATCTATTGAGCCATTAATACCATCAATTTTATTAATTAATCTACCATAAACAGTCTTACTATTATTAAATAAATCACTTTCTCTAAACTGATTATTCAAACTTACTTTGGATTCTAAAGTAATGTTTGAATTCATTCTATATTTTATACCTAAATTTGCAATAAATTGATCTGTTACACGGTTTCGTTGTTCGTTTTCTAAAGATACTATTGGGTGCCAACTTACTATATTAATTAAATCGAATTCATCACTAATTCCATCTAAAGGATCTATACCTCCGTAATCTAAAAATTTATTTGCTACAGGATTATAGGTAATTAAATTTCTCATAAAAGAGTAAGATGAATTACCTCGTGTATCTAAACCAGATTGTTTGCTATTGGTATATAACAGACTTATTCGAGTATCTAATTTAGATGTAACTTTATGATTGATATCAATTCTACCATTTAACCTTTCAAAACTAGAATTTAGCAAAGAACCCTCATCTTTTAAAGAATTAACAGAAGCATTGAATCTTGTTTTTTCTCCACCACTAGAAATGTTTATTTTATGTGTTTTAGCAAAAGCAGTTCTAAATGCTTCATCCTGCCAGTTTCTGGTTGGTGCATCAATATAATCTTCAATAGTACCAACAATTGTACCAATTCCCGTTAAAGGATCCCTCGTTGTAAAATACCTAGATGCAGCACTGTTAGCATTAATTTCACTAGACAATTTTAAAAACTCGTAAGAATCCAAAACATCCAATGTTTTGGTTACTTGTTTGGCATCTAGCCTTGTTTCATAAGAAATAGAGGTTTTACCGACTTTTGCTTTTTTGGTAGTTATTATGATAACTCCATTAGCTCCTCTAACTCCATAAATTGCAGCCGCAGAAGCATCTTTTAAAACGTTCATAGATTCTATATCTGAGGGATCAATAAGACTTGGATTAAAGTTTTCAACGATAAAGCCATCCAAAACATATAATGGAGAGTTGTCTCCATTTACAGTATTTGCCCCTCTGATTACAATGTTTCCTCCTGACCCGGGCTCTCCAGTTCCTCCACTTACTTGCACACCAGCAACTCTTCCAGCTAAAGCCTTATCAAAACTTATAACAGGAGCTTCAGTAAGTTTTTCCATTTTAACAGTCGAAACAGAACCTGTTAAATCTGTCTTTTTTACAGAACCAAAACCAATTACTACAATTTCATCAAGATTTTCTATATCTGGTTTTAATCCAACACTTATTATATTTTCTTTACCTACAATTTTCACTACAGGTTTATAACCTATGTAACTAAAGGTTAAAGAAGAACCTTCTTTTACCTTTATTGAAAATTTACCATCAAAATTTGTTGATTCTCCATTTAAAGTCCCTGTTTCTAATACTGATACTCCAGGTAAAGGATCACCTATTTCATCAGAAACAATACCTGAAATTGTTTTTACTTGACTATAAATGTTACTTGTGCTAAGAGCGCACATTAAAAACAAATACAGGATAATATTGTTAGTTTTTATTGTATCAGAAAATAGCGTAATGTGATTTTTTACCATTGTATTTTGGTTTAATTTTACAATGTAAAGTTAAGATAGTATTTAGGTAATCTAAGGGGGATTCTGACTCTTTGAAATGGGGTTATTTGTTCTAAATACTTTAAAACTACTGAAATTAAGTAACTTATATTTCAAGAAAAATAATTTAGCTTACTTCGCATTCATAATGCGATATTGAGATGGTAATTCATTAAATTGTAGTTTAAAAGATTTTCTAAAATGTTTTAAATCATTAAAACCAAGTTCAAAGGCTATTTCAGAAATATTCATTTTGGTTTGAGTAATTAATTGTGCTGCCCTCTTCAATTTAATAGTTTTTATAAATTCTGAAATAGACTGACCAGTAAGTGACTTTAGTTTTCTATACAAAGCAGACCTACTCATACCTATTTCTGAAATAAAATCTTGAATTGTAAATTCTGGATTATTGATGTTTTTTTCTATTAATGATATACTTTTTTGCAAGAAAATTTCATCGGCAGAAGTAATTTCTAACTCTTTAGGCTTTAAAATAAGATCTTTTTTAAATTTTTTAATAAGGTTTTGCCTTGTTTTTAAAAGATTTTTTACTTTCTGTTCTAAAATATTTGCATCAAAGGGCTTTGTGACATAGGAATCGGCACCCGTTTTATAACCCTCTTTTTGAGATTCTTGAGATGTTTGTGCTGTTAATAATAAAACAGGTATATGACTTGTAACTATATTTGTTTTTATACTTTTACAAAGTTCAATACCATTCATTGTAGGCATCATAACATCACTAATGATTAAATCTACACTTTTATTTTTTGCAATTTCAAAAGCATCCTTTCCATTTCCAGCTTCAAGAATATTATGGTTTAATTGAAATATTTCTCGAACAAATACTCGAACTTCTGGGTTATCTTCAACAATTAATATTGTTGGTATTTCTGGGATTATTACACTATTTTCAAAAATTTTGTTTTCAGATTTTTCTCTGAAAGAGTTAACAATGACATTTTCGTAGAAATTAACCGTTTCTATCTCATTTGTCTCTTTAATAATTTGTTCTTTTGTTAGATGGTTTTTCCCAAATGGTAATAAAATCACAAACGATGTTCCTTCTTTTTCTTTACTTTTAGCCTTTATGCTGCCACTGTGAAGTTCTATAATACTTTTAGCTAAAGCAAGACCTATACCAGTACCTGAACGCGAACTATCGTCTCTTTCTATTTGGTAAAAACGATCAAAAATAAAATTTAAATTCTTTTTTGGAATTCCTTTCCCATTATCTTTTATTTCAATTTTCACAAAATTGTCTTTCTTGCTATTTTTTGTTGTAGTAGATATTATTATTTTAATTTTACCGTTATTAGGTGTAAACTTGAAAGCATTTGATAGTAGATTAAATAAAACCTTTTTAAGGTTAATAACATCAAACCAAATTTCTAGATTTATGTCTGTAGTTTTAAAACTGTAATCTATTTCTCTAAATTCGGCTAAATCTTCAAAGGATTTTTTAATATTTTCTGTAAACAAAACGATATTGTTTTGAGAAGCTTTTAGCTTTAATTTGCCCGATTCATTTTTTCTAAAATCTAAAAGTTGATTTATTAATTGCAGTAAAACAGTGGCATTTCTGTACATTGTTTGATGCTGTTTCTGTATATAATTACTTCCCTCTTTATTTTTTAACATCCTTTCTAAAGGGCCAACAATAAGCGTTAATGGTGTTCTAAAATCATGTGAAATATTGGTAAATAATTTTAGTTTCAAACTATTTATTTCTTCAATTTTCTCTTTTTCTAAACGTTCTTGTTTTAATTCGTTTTTTTCATGAATTCTTAATAAACTGTACTTTCGTATTAAATAAAAAGCCGCTATTAATATGAATAAATACAAAAGATATGCCCACCAAGTTTTCCAAAAAGGTGGAAGAATTGTTATTTTGATGGATTGACCTTTTTCATTCCATAAGCCATCATTATTTGATGCTTTTACTTTAAAAACATATTCATTAGGGTCTAAATTTGTGTAGGTTGCTGATTTTTTATTACCAATATAATTCCAATCTTTGTCAAAACCTTCTAATTTATATGCATATTTATTTTTATCTGATTGTGAGTAGCTTAAAGCTATAAAATTGAAGCCGAATACATTTTGATCATGAGTTAATTCTAAACCTTTAGTAATATCTGTGCTAGAGAAATAGGATTTGTTATTAACAGAAATCGAAGTAATGTAAATTGGTGGTACAAATGAGTTTTCTGTAATTTTGTCTGGATTAAAAAACACAATTCCGTTTGCACTACCAAACATTAATTCCTTATTCTTTAATTTAAGTTTTGCTCCGTAATTAAATTCATTTTCTATAAGTCCGTCTGAAACATCAAAGTTTTTAAATTGATGAGATTCTAGATTATACCTACTTAATCCTTTGTTAGTGCTAAACCAAATATTATTAAAATGATCTGGTAAAATTGTATAAATCACTTCATTTGGTAAACCTTCTGATATGCCATATTTTAGGCTTTTTTTTGTTTTTGTATTGTAATAAAAGAGTCCGTTTCCTTCTGTACCAATCCACAAATTGTTAAATCTATCTTCATAGGCACAAAGCGTTATAATCGTGTTACCCTCAGTTTTATTCTCAATTTGATATTTTATAGGTGTTATTTCTTTAGAATTGATATTAATCTTTGCCAATCCTTTGTTGCCTGATATAATAAGAATATCTTTCTTGTTTGTACTCGCAATATTGTATATTATTTCCCCAATAAATCGTGATGCATGTTCAATCCTTAAAAAACTATTATTTTTAATATTAAACATATTTAAACCTCCATCAGAAGTTCCAACCCAAATATTTTTTTTGTAATCTTCGAATAATGAAATAACTCTATTATTACTGATACTCTTTTGGTTTCCTTGTTGTCTTTTATATTTTTTAAAGACAAAAGGTTTTCTATTCGGATTAAAAAAATTAAGACCACCGTCGTGAGTTCCAATCCATAAATTTCCTTCTTGAGTTCTAATAATAGATTTTATATTATTAGAACTTATGCTGTTAGAATTATATATATCGTGAGTGTAATATGTGAATTTACCAGTTTCTTTATTCAAAAAATTAAGACCTCCGCCTTCCGTACCAATCCACAGGTTTCCTGAGGGCTCTTCTATTAAAGAGCTAATTACTTTATGATTTAACTTATAGTTGTTTGAGCCCGCATAGTAGTTTTTAAAGCTATCATAGCTTCTGTCATAATAATTAACACCTCCTGCATAAGTTCCTATCCAAACATCTCCTTTTGTATCACCAATAATACTGTATATGGAGTTATGACTTAAACTATTAAAATTGTTAGCATCGTGAATATAATGTGTGATACTTTTTCTTTCTTTGTTTACAATATATAAACCATTATAAGTACCTACCCAAAAATTGCCAAAAATATCTTCGTAAATATCTCGTACCTCCTCTAAAATTGAGGATTTAGCTCCGAATTCAATTGTAAAATGCAGAAATTTTTTTTTCTCTTTATCGTAAAGTGCTAAACCATCTCTATAACCTAACCAGATATTTTCATTTCTATCTTGATAAATTACAGGAGCATAATTTCTTGTAGACTTCCTTACTTGAGTTGCTGGATACGAAATTTCAGAAAACTCTTTTTTGTTATGGTTTAATAATAAGATATTTTCTCTATTACATATCCATAAATTTAGCTTTGAATCTTTAAATAATGAACGAATATTATTTTTTAAAATGCTTTTTTCATTTTTAACATGGTCACTTTTATTAGTAACTGTGTTGAATTTTTCTAAACCGCCATTAGTACCTACCCACAAATAGTTTTCCTCTGCAGAAGCTAAACTCCAAATTTCATTATTTATTAAACTATTCTTATTTTTACTATGCTTAAATCTTTGAAAACTATCTTTACCCGGTAAATATTTATTTAAACCATTGTTTGTGCCAATCCAAATATCTCCATTTTTATCTTCAAATAGAGATCTGATAAAACTATTGCTGATGCTTTTTTTGTCTTTATAATCAAACCTGTAAGTTTTAAAATTATGTCCGTCATATTTATTTAAACCATCTCTAGTTCCAAACCACATAAAACCTTTAGAGTCTTGTAGCATGCATATAACAGAGCTCTGAGACAAGCCTTCGGCTAATGAAAATTGTTTAAATTTTAATAGTTGATTTTCACCAGAGATATCTTGTGCAGAAGAAGTATAAAAAATAAGCAGAAGAACAAAAAGGAGAGTGTAATTTTTTAGCCTCATTAAACGGATCTTTTCGGAAAAATTAAAAGTAGTAATTATTTATATGTTCTCAAAGAGGATTTTCGTTGAATTAAATTTGTTTGAACAATTATCGTTTTATGAATGGTATTATCAGAAATTTTATCAATTAATAAATTTGCAGCCGCAACACCTATTTTAGAACCAGGTTGATTTATAGTAGTCAATGCTGGTTCAATTACAGATGAAATAGTTTCATTGCTAAAACCAACAGTTGCAATTTCTTCTGGTATTTTAATTCCTATTTCTTTAAGGTATTTCATAGCTCCAATTGCAACCACATCATTTGCGCAAAATAAACCATCAACGTTAAAAGGTAGTGCTAAAATTTTTTTTACATTTTCAGCCGCATCTTTTTCCATTAAACTAGAAGAAATTACCAACTCTTCCCTAAAAGTAATGTTGTGCTTTTCTAAAGCGGATTTATATCCTTTAAATCTATTTTTATATATTTCTAAATTTTGTGGACCAGAAAAATGAGCAATTTCTGTGCATTTTTGATCAATTAAATGTTCAACAGCCATAAATGCTGCTTCAAAATCATCAATAACAACATTACTATTTTTTTCAATATTGCAATGTCTATCAAAAAAAACATAAGGTATATTTCGCAGTTTTAAACCATTTAAGTGATTGTCATTTTTTGTTTCCATAGAAATGGAAATTAGAACTCCATCAACTCTATTTGCTAACAACGTATCCAATATACTTTGTTCTCTTTCTAAACTCTCTAAAGATTGACAAATAATTACATTATAACCAGCTTTAAAAGCAGTTTCCTCAATTCCTGCAATAGCAGATGAGAAAAAATAACGTGAAATACGAGGTACAATTACACCTAGAGTGTTTGTTTTGCTTTTTCTTAAATTAGACGCTAAATGATTTCTTCGATAACCTAATTCTTTAGCTTTTGTAAGAATTTTAGTTTTCGTTTTTTTAGCAACTCTAGGACTATTATTTAATGCTCTTGAAACAGTAGAGCTATCTATGCCAAGAATATCTGCAATGTCGTGTATCGTAACTTTACTATTTTCCATTCTGAACTCTTTTTTTATAACTTCAAATTAAACATCAAAATTCCTTGAATGCCTTGCAAATATAAATACAATCGATTGTATTTTAATATTTTTTATTACTTTTGCATCTAAATTAACTGGAAACAATCATTTTAAAAAGAAATATAATCATGAGCACAAACTATAGTACAAGATATGCAGCTTCTCCAAAAGATGTGAAAAATTATGATACAGCAGAAATTAGGGAAGAGTTTTTGATAAATAATTTAATGCAAGAAAATGTAATCAATCTTACTTATTCTCATTATGATCGTTTTATTACAGGAAGTGCTGTACCAACAGTATCAGCGTTAAAGTTAGAATCTATTGATGCTCTTAAATCTGAAAACTTTTTAGACAGAAGAGAATTGGGAATTATTAATGTAGGAGAAACTGGGGTAGTTACTGTTGATGGTACTGAATATGTTTTAGAACACAAAGAGGCATTATATGTTGGTCAAGGTAAAAAAAATGTTGAGTTTTCGAGTAATTCTGCTCAAAACCCTGCATTATTTTATTTAAACTCAACGCCAGCTCATAAAGCTTTTCCTACAAAAAAAATTGGTAAGGATGATGTTGAAACTGTAGAATTAGGTGCTCCAGAAACTGCAAATGCAAGAACTTTACGAAAGTATATAGTAAATAGTGTAGTAGATGTTTGCCAATTACAAATGGGAATGACAAGTATAAAACCTGGCAGCTCTTGGAATACAATGCCAGCTCACGTGCATGATAGAAGAATGGAAGTATATTTCTATTTTGAAGTTCCTTCGGACCAGGCAGTTTGCCATTTTATGGGAGAACCAACAGAAACTAGACATATTTGGATGGGTAATAATCAAGCCGTAATTTCTCCACCTTGGTCTATTCATTCTGGTTCTGGTACAAGCAGTTATTCTTTTATTTGGGGTATGGCTGGTGAAAATTTAGATTATGGTGATATGGACCATTGTAAAATTAACGAGTTAAGATAATCAGGAAAAATATGTCAATTGACTTATTTGACTCAACGGAGAAGGTGGCTTTAGTAACTGGAGTTGTTGATAGTTTTGGAAATACAATAGTCAAAGGTCTATGTAATTCGGGAGTAATAACTGTAGTAAACACTTATTCTCAAAAATTCTTTATTTGAGGCTGTTGCATAGCAAAAAGAAGATTAACAAAAACTTTTGCCTAATAAATAAACCTGTCTTCAATATAACTTGTACAGGTTTTTTAAATTTTTAATTAAAATTTACATATAATGAATACCGCTAAAAAAATTTCATACTTACTAATTGTAAATCTTTTGTTTTCTTGTTCTCAAGAAAAAAAAAATACAATTATTACTGTAAGAAATACACTAGATTTTCAACGAAATTTTGAAACTGTAGAAATTAAAAAAACTTCTTTAAAAGTTGATGATTTATCATCAGTAGGAATAAAAAATATAAAGACAAATAAATTACAAGTTACTCAATTGGTTGATAATGATGGTGATGGTTCTATGGATGAAGTTCTGTTTCAACCAACAATTAATGCACATTCAGAAGCTAACTTTGAAGTAGTGTCAATTAAAAAGGCTGAACAACCACAGGCTGAAAACTTATGTTATTCACGTTTTGTGCCAGAAAGAACAGACGATTACACCTGGGAAAACGACAGAGTTGCTTTTAGAGTTTTTGGTCCTAATGCACAATATAGGGCAGAAAACGGTTTGCCTCAACCTACTTTATCAAGTGGTGTTGATGCTTGGTTAAAAAAAGTAAAACATCCAATTATTAATAACTGGTATAAAAAAGAAATAGAAACCGATGGCTCTTATCATGAAGATACAGGTGAAGGTTTAGACAATTTTCACGTGGGTGTTAGCAGAGGTGTTGGTGGAATAGCTGTCAAGGTTGATAGTACTTATTTTTTGTCAAAAAACTTTAAAAAATGGAGAACAATTACTATTGGACCTATAAGAACTAGTTTTTATTTAGAATATGAAAGTTGGGACGCAAATGGAAAAACAATAAAGGAATCAAAAATTGTAAATTTAGATTTAGGAAATAATCTATCAAAATTTTCAACAAAGATCGAAGGTGTAAATACTATTGCAGCTGGTTTAACTTTGCATGAAAAGGATGGAAAAGTTACTGCAGATGTAAAAAATGGTTGGGTTAGTTATTGGCAACCTCATGGAAACTCTGAATTAGGATCTGCAATTGTAGCAGATAAAAACACTTTTAAAACTTTTGAAAAATACGATATAGAAACCAAAGATTTAAGCAATGCTTACGCGCATTTAAATGTAACTAATACCAAGGTAGTTTATTATGCTGGTTTTGGATGGAAAGTTAGAGGGAAATTTAATTCAAGAAAAGAATGGGAAAATTATTTAAACACATTTTCGAAAAAGATAAATAACCCTTTCGAAGTGGTGATAAAATAATTAGACTTCTAGATAAATAAAAAAGGGATTGTAGCAATACATTCCCTTTTCTTTTAATAAGATTTTATGAATTATCTCTTAATTAATTTATGCTTTTCTGTGTAATTTCTTCCAATCAACTTTAAAATGTAGATACCTTTAGCGAGTTTTTTTGATGAAAAATTTAACTGTACTTTTTCTAATTCGTCTATATTTTTTGATAAAACAACTCTACCAACCGCATCAAACAAAATTGCTTGTTTAAATTTATAATTTAAATCGCTTAATCTAAGCTCTGAAGCAAAAGGATTGGGGTAAATCCTAGAAGTATTTTCTCTTTTAAACATATTACTAGACAAAACCGTGCTAGATACAAAATATTTTACATCAGAAATGTAAAAAATACCATTCCTACTTGTTTGAGAGTAAGTTGTATCATCACTTTTATATCTAAAAGCTAACGTGAAATTTTCGCTATTGTCGTATTTAGAAATATCTAAAGTAGATTTTAAATAGGTTTCTGAATTTTCATCAGACTTAGCTATTTGGCCCACGTTAGAAGTAACGTTTGTCCAATTAGCAGCACCAACATTATCTGTATAATCATTAGAAACATATACCTCAAGTGATGAGGTGTTTCCGCTGGCAAACCTTTGTTCTGTCCAAAAGCTAACATATTTATAGGTATCATCTTCGTTAATGAAATTATTGCTTACAGATAAATTTACGGGGGTCATTACTACCCAAGTATCTAATTTGTAATTTTTATTTGTTGATATTCCAGAAATTGAAATTGCTCTTTGGTCTCTTTTTGTATTTAAAGGAATTCTGTTTGCAGGTCTTTCCTCTGTAAATGCATTATTTGAATCTGCAGCATCTGGAATATCTCCAACTCGTTTTCCGATAACGTCTTCACTTTGTGAGTCTGGATTTTCAGCTATATATAAAGAAAAACCTCTATTTTCATATCTAAAATCTTCATAGAAAAATATTGGATAAAAAGGATTAACTTCTATACCTGTAATCCAACTAGGAAGAGTTCCTAAACGATATTTTAACTGCGCTTCATATAAAGATTCTTCATCTACGTGTTTTCCTGGAGATTCATTTTCTTGAAATTGATTGGCTCCTGAAGACATCGTAAACCCCTTTAGACCAGTAATAATAGGCATTATAAATTTTGCATATACCGTTTCAGAATTGGGACGAAAGGATTTGACATTAGAAGTTTGATAAGAAACCCCTTCAAAATTCCATAAAACCATATTTTTTAAATGATTTGGCAGAGATCCTGTTGCCCCTCCCTGGTTAAAAAACACACCTCCCGTACAAGCATCAAACAAATTTGACCTTGGCTGACTTGCATGCATTTCCATTCCAGAATTACCATTCTGTGGATGATTATTTCTCCAAAGTACATTCCCTATAGATTTACCATTGACTCCTGCTCCATGCCAAACACCAGTTGTTAAATCATCATTTCTACCCAAAAAACAGCGAGTTGCAGAGTTGGTCACAATGAAATTATGTCCTGGATTTCCTGTATACCTGTTATTTAAAGCCGTTGCATTAGCCGTAAAAACGAATTGTGCTGCTTGAGACATTGCAGAAAATTCCACATTAGAAATCCAACTATTTACAGTATGGTTAAACTGTACGCCACTCCAACCTGAAGAACTTAAAAATGAATTGGGCCCACTAACAGGTTCATTCGGATACAATTCTTCAGGAGCTTTATGATGGATATGTTTCCATATGAAACCACCTGTATATTTCAAATCTTGAATCCCCACTTCTTCGAGCGCTTTAAAATTATTTATTTTCCAATTGTAATTTGCATTTACTGCTCTATGAATAGGTTCTTTAAAAGTAATTGTATTACTTGTTTTACTTAATACTTGATGAAATTCTCTAACTTCCACACCGTTATTAGCAATTTTTAAATTCTCTGGCTCATGAAAGTCTGCTGTAGAAAAAGGTGCCAATTCTTCTGCTAATAGATTCGTGTTTGTATCTTTAATGTATAATTCAACCCATTGTCCCACTGAAATATTTGACGTACTAGCCACTTGAATGGTATGCGATTCTCTGTCTGCATTCCCAGTAACCTCTGTAATAAATGTGTTCGCAGAATCTTCTCCATTCCAGAATAAGAATAGATAGGGACACGACCAATTTTTTATAGCCATATTTGGACTTGTTGTATGACTTTTTTGAAATAGTTCTGTACCACCAGCTCCAGAACCACTTCCTTTGATAACAATATTGCTTTTAGAAATGCGTATCACTTCTGACGGATCATCAGCAGCCACTCCAGATTCAATTGGATTTGCATCATTTACAATAAATCTTCCAGGAGGGAAAAAAATGATTCCCCCATTAGAACCAGATTCAGCCGCTGCTATGGCCGCTTTTATAGCCTCTTTATCAGAAATATTATCATTTGCAACGGCACCATAATCAGTTACATTAAAAATTGGTTGAGAAAAAGATATAGGCAAACCAACTTCCCCATGTTTATATCCTGCATAACTAAAAGTAGGTAGTGTAGGAACCGTATTATTTACCTGAGCATCTAACCAATTTTGATATAATGCGCTTGGGTTTTGAGCTTTTGTTTTTATAACTATCAATAAAAGCAAAGTTGTAAATAATAATTTATAGTAATTAATTGTCATATTCTTATTTTTTACAAACTTACAGAACTATAAAGATAATTAAGCGTTATTTAATACTCTATGTAGAGGGGGTACTAGACCAAAAGGATTTTATTCTTTTATTTTGCAATATAAAATGTTTGTTTGTTATAACTATTCTAGAATCAGTTTCCCTATAATTTTTGTAAATAAATATTTTTTATGTTCTTTAAATAAAGAGAAGATTGTGTTCTTTTTCAACCAAGACTTATATACATTTCAAGATAAATATTTTCTTTTTGAAGTTTAGTAATTCTTAAATTAGAGTTTTATGGATAAAAAGATTTATATTTTTTAATTCAAATAGAGAAGGGTTTAAATGTTAGACTGTTTCATCAAATAAGCCTTTAAATCTTCATAGTTAGACGCTTTGATAGCAACTTTAGTATTGTTGATTACTTTCTTAATTTGTTTAGGGATTTCTACTTTAACAGGTAAAGTTTCTTCTACAACATCTTTGAATTTTACAGGATGTGCAGTTTCAAGAAAAACGCCAAATTCATTTTCTTTTAATCCATGCTTTTTTAGACCTAAATAACCAACAGCTCCGTGAGGATCTGCAACATATCTAGAGTTGTTGTATATTTTTGTCATAGTAGCTCGAGTTTCATCATCAGTAAAACTATATGAAGAAAATGCGCTTTTTAGGGCATCTATGTCATTACTAAACAACTCTTGTATTCTTATAAAATTACTTGGGTTACCAACATCCATGGCATTAGAAATGGTAGCTTTAGATGGTTTTGGTTTGTAGATTCCATCTACTAAATAATTAGGAACAGTATCATTTATGTTTGTAGATGCCACAAAATGTTTGATTGGTAAACCTAACTTTTGAGCCATGACTCCTGCACAAATATTTCCAAAGTTTCCACTAGGAACAGAAAAGATTAAATCTTTATGGCTTTTATGTAATTCTTTGTAAGCAAAGAAAAAGTAGAACATTTGTGGCAACCAACGTGCAACATTTATAGAATTTGCAGAGGTTAATGTTTTTGTAATGTCTTCATCTAAAAAAGCAGTCTTTACCATCTCTTGGCAATCATCAAAAACACCATCTATTTCAAGCGCAGTAATATTTTGACCTAGAGTTGTTAGTTGTTTTTCTTGAATGTCACTTACTTTTCCAGAAGGATATAAAATAACAACATTTACTCCTTTCGCACCTAAAAACCCGTTTGCAACAGCACCACCTGTGTCACCAGAGGTTGCTACTAAAACCGTAATTTCATCCTCACTATCTTTATTGAAATACTCTAAACATTGTGCCATAAATTTTGCACCAACATCTTTAAAAGCCATTGTTGGGCCATGAAACAGCTCGAGAGAAGCGATGTTATCATCAACTTTAACGATAGGAAAATCAAAAGAAACAGTTTTTGCAATTATCTCTTTCAATTTTTCAGCAGGAATTTCATCACCTACAAATTGTTTTATGACTTCGTATGCAATTTCGTGATTTGTGTAATCAGAAATATTATCAATAAAATGATTAGATAGTTTAGTAATATTATCAGGGAAATAAATTCCTCTATCTTTTGCTAAACCTTGAACAACTGCATTTTTAAAAGTTGATATTGGTGATTTATGATGTAAACTATAATATTTCATGTTATTTTTCTTCAAGTATTTTTATGCCTTCGGGATTTACTTTTGAAATAAACATCTCAAAATCAATTCCCGTATTTTTATAACTTTCTGCAATGCTTTTGTAAACATTATTAGCAACTTCATCACCTTTACACAATGCAAAAATTGTTGGTCCAGAACCACTAATTCCAGCGCCTAAAGCTCCAGAGTTGAGAGCACTATTTTTAACTTCATCAAAAAACGGAATTAAACCTTTTCTGGCTGGTTCCACAATAATATCAACTAGAGAATTACTTATTAATTTGTAGTTATCCGTGTATAACCCACTAATTAGACCTCCAACATTTGCCCATTGTGAAACTGCATCTTTTAATGTGATTTCTGTCGGTAAAACATCTCTAGCATCTTTTGTTTTTACTTCTATTTGTGGATGAATTGCAACCACTCTCAGCTCACTAGGAACTGGTAATTTTATAATTTCTAAAGGGGTGTAACTTCTTACCAATATGAATCCGCCATAGATTGCTGCAGAAACATTATCTGCAATCGGGCTTCCACAAGCGACTTCTTCGCCAAACATGGCAAATTTTGTCAGTTCTAAATCAGAATAAATATTTCCTAATAATTGATTTGTACCAAAAGCAGCACCTGCAGCACTTGCAGCAGAGCTACCTAATCCACTTCCTGGAGAAAAACCTTTATGAATTGTTAGTTCAATTCCGAAATCAGCATGTGATTCATTCAAAATCTTTTTAACAACAGCACCAGCTACATTTTTATCAATATTGTATGTTAAGTCTGCGCCTGTAATATTTGTTATTTTAACTCCTCTTTCTGTTGTTCTTGTAAAGGACATTTCATCTCCAATAGCATCAACGGCGAGCCCTAAAGAGTCGAATCCGCAAGAAACATTAGCAACAGTTGCGGGAGCAAATATTTTTAAATAATCCATTTTTTATTGATTTGCAATTCTAATTACATCAGCAAATATACCGGAAGCAGTAACATCTGCGCCAGCACCAGCACCTTTTATAATCAAAGGATTTTCTGGATATCTGTCTGTGAAAAATAATACAATATTATCACTTCCTTCTAAATTATAAAAAGGGTGGTCTGAAGAAATGTGCTGCAGTCCAACATTGGCTTTTCCATCAACAAATTCTGCCACATATTTTAAACGACAATCTTTGTCATTTGCTTCTTTAAATATATTTTGAAAATGACTTTCGTTTTTAGTTAGGGAAGCATAAAAATCATCATTATTATTTGTATTTAGACTATCTTGAGGTAAAAAAGCATTGTTAGCAATGTCATCTAATTCTAACTTATAACCACTTTCTCGAGCTAATATTAAAATTTTTCTAGCAACATCTACTCCACTTAAATCAATTTTTGGATCTGGTTCTGTATAACCTTCTTTTTGAGCAGCTGCCACAATATCATGAAAAGTTGAGTTCTCATTAAAATTATTGAAAACAAAATTTAAACTTCCAGATAAAACCGCCTGAATTTTTTGAACTCTATCTCCAGAATTGATTAAATTTTTAAGTGTATCTATAATGGGTAAGCCTGCACCAACATTTGTTTCAAACAAGAAAGACGCATTGTATTTTCTTGAAATTTGTTTTAATGTTTTGTAATTGTTAAAGTTAGAAGCACAAGCAATTTTGTTACAAGTTACTACAGAAATACTTTCTCTTAAATATTTTTCATATACTTCAGAAACTTGTTGGTTTGCGGTATTGTCTATAAAAACACTATTTCTATGATTTGTTTCTTTTACTTTTTGATGAAAACTATTTATAGTTGCCGATTCTCCGTTTTCTAATGCCTCTTTCCAATTATTTAGATCAATACCGTCATTATTAAAGGTCATTTTTCTGGAATTTGCAATTCCGATAACCCTAATGTTTAACTTTATGTTTTCTTTTAAGAATTCTTTTTGTTGTTGCAGTTGTGCTAAAAAGCGTTCTCCAACATTACCCACACCAGTTACAAATAGGTTTAGCTGTTTTATTTTTTCTTCAAAAAACTGTTCATGTAAAATGTTTAAAGCTTTTTTTGCATCATATTTATTGATTACAGCAGAAATGTTTTTTTCTGATGAACCTTGTGCAATTGCTCTAATATTTACATTATTTCGTCCTAAGGCGCTAAACATTTGTCCGCTTAAACCTTGGTAGTTTTTCATGCTCTCACCAACAATAGCAATAATTGCCAAGTTCTTTTCTACAATAATTGGCTTTATTTTTTTCTTTTCTATTTCTACGTTAAAAGTATGGTCTAAAAGATCTTTAGCTCTTGCAGCATCATTTTCATAAATTCCTACACAAATTGAATGTTCGGAAGAGGCTTGTGTAATAAAAATAACATTTATTTTTGCAACAGAAAGTGTTTCAAATAAACGTTTAGAGAAGCCAGGAATTCCAATCATTCCGGCGCCTTCTAAAGTAATTAAGCTAATGTCTTCTATATGAGAAATTCCTTTCACTTCGTTTTCGTTTTCAGGACTTTTACAAATTAAAGTCCCTGCGCTTTCTGGGTCAAAAGTATTTTTAATTCTAATGGCAATTTCTTTTCTTAATGCAGGTTGTATTGTTGGCGGATACAAAACCTTTGCGCCAAAATGAGATAACTCCATTGCTTCTTCATAAGATATTTCTGAAATAGGAAATGCTTGTTTTACAACTCTTGGGTTTGCAGTAAACATTCCACTAACATCTGTCCATATTTGTAATTCATCAGCATTTAAAGCAGCAGCATAAATGGAAGCAGTAAAATCAGATCCGCCTCTTCCTAAAGTAGTTGTTTCTTTAGCAATGTTAGAAGAAATAAATCCACCTAAAACCGTAACCTGATGTTTGTTTTCTGTAAAAAATGAAATAATATTTTTATTAGTTGCTTTATAGTTTACTTGAGCGTTTAGGTATTCATTATTTGTAATAACCAAATCTCTACTTTCTTTATGATTTGCATCCAGTAGTTCTTTTGCTGCGTTTGCTATGATGTATGAAGAAAGTCTTTCGCCAAAACTAGAGACTTTTGCGAGTGTTTTGTCAGATAATTCTTGTAATAAAAAGATTCCTTCATAAATAGAATTCAATCTATCAAATAAAGAAGAGACTTCTTTAGAAACATCTTTTTTATTTTTAATAACTAAATCATCAATAACATTAAAATGCAATTCTTTAAGTTTCTCTAGAGTTTCTTTTGCAGAATTAATGTTTTTTAAAGCTTCATCAGCACCTGCTAATAAATTATTTGTTGTCTTTCCGAAAGCAGAAACTACAACTGCAATTTTTTGATTTTTAGATGCTGCCTCAACAATAGCTAAGACTTTTTTTATGTTTTCTGAGGTTGCGACAGATGAACCGCCAAATTTTAATACTTTCATTTTGAATGAATAGTTTGAGTAATTTAATTTTTTATTGATTTTGTTTCTTTGTTTTTCGAAACAGAGTAGAACCTATGATGATATTATTTTAGCAGAACCCCTAAAGGGTGATTGTTGCAGTTGTGCTAATAATTGTGTGCATAGGTGTACAAACTACTTTGGTAGTTTTTGAAGAGTTGGTATGTGTGTTAAATAAATTCACGCAGCAAAAATAGTAGTATTATTTATTTTTTAACCTTCTAGTAGGGATTATTTCTTGTTTTTGATCAATTTATGCAGTATTGTTAGAAAACTCAGCCAGCAAATGTTATTTTGCTATTATTTAGTGAGTTGATTTGTTTTTTCTTTAATAATTAAAGCAATCGGTTTGTTTTGAATCTTACTTTCTAACCAAGATAAAATATCTAGATATAAGAAAGCTCTTTTTTCATAAGGATGATTCTCAAATTTTTTCAACTTGGTGTGAATCTTCTTAAATTCATTTTTAATTTCGTGAGGAAACACATCGCTCAAATCTCTAATAGATGCTAGAAAAACCTTTTGCACTTCTTGTAGATTTTCCATTTTTAATAAAAATTTGTAAGTGTCTACAAATTGTCTTTCTAAATCATAATCTAAACCGCATTCATAGTGTGCTATTAAATTTAAAATACGTGCAAAACATTGTAAATCTTCAGCTGAACCAAGATTTTTAGAGCGTATAATTTTTTGTAAATAGGTAATGCATAATTTGTTTTTGCCCATTCCAAAATACAAACAAGCAATCTTATAATAAAGTAAAATGATATAATGATTATCGAGTCTGTTTTTGTATTTATCAATTTTATTATTGATTATATCAACCAAATATTCACCTTTTTCAAATGAGCCTTCTAAAAAGTGTAGGTGTAACTTATTAGAGTAAAAGTACAAGAATATCAATAACTCTGTATTGGTATTCATTGGTATTGATTTGTGATCTATTTCATGTTCAAAAAGAGTTAATTCTTTTTTAAAAGTAGAAACTTTTTTCACTAAAAAAGAGGCTTCTAGTAGATAGTTTTTAGATTTTAAATAGAAAACAGGATGCGTGTTTATTAATTTTTGACTATCAAATAAATCGACACATTTTTTGGCGTATTTGTAGCTCAATAAAAAATCTTGTATCAAAAAACTGTGCCATAAATGTGCTTTAAATAACCATAACTTTTCTCTAAAGCCTAAAGTTTTATAATCATACTTTGGCATTCTGTCGTTAAAGTATTTGTCAACAAATTCTAGTTCTTCAATATTTTTCACGTAACCATTTTGTATTAGATGGCTATATAATTGAAGTGATAGGTTAGACAGTTTACTTGCAATAACATTGTCTTGGCTTAATTCTTTTGCCTGAATAGAAAGTTGATTTGCTCTTGAACTTAAACTCCTTGTTATGTATTGTGTTTCAATTACTTTTTCAAGCTCTACAATTTCGTAAGCAATATTTTTTTCATCATTATCTAAAGCCATATTTTTAGCTTTTTCTAATAATTTTAAACTTTGTTTGTAAAGGCCTTTTTGATACAAAACGGTTGCAAAATCTAATTGCTCTCTTATTTGAATTCGCACATTTTTATGGGCAGGATTCAATCGTAAGCTAATTAAAATTTGTTTGTATAAATGAGCCTTTAGGTTAGATAGTTGTTGTTTGGATACAATTCCACTTCCGATAATTATCTTTTCATCATATGCTTTTAGTTTTTCTAAAAATTTGAATAATGAGAAAAACTTAGCATCTACATTCCCTCCTAGTCTACCAACGTACAAGTTAAATTGTCGTTTCTCTGATTTAGTTAAGGACTTAATCAACACAAAAAGAGCATCATTTTGTTGACTGATTGATGTAGTGTTTTTGCTCATAAAAAGCTGTTAGTTAGGTTTTTGAGTTTTCTTAAATGGTGTTAGAAATCGTATCTATTTGTAAAAATAACTATTTATTTTAAGTTCAATACATACATTTGATAATAAATAAGATAATCTTTATAGAAAATATGCAAGATAATAAAGTTCAAATTTTTGATACGACATTAAGAGATGGAGAGCAAGTTCCTGGATGTAAGTTGGATACGGCTCAAAAATTAGTGATTTCAGAAAGATTAGATTTATTGGGAGTAAATGTAATTGAAGCAGGTTTTCCGGTATCAAGTCCAGGAGATTTTAACTCAGTTACTCAGATATCAAAAATCGTTAAAAATGCAACAGTTTGTGGTTTAACCAGAGCTGTAGAAAATGATATTAAAGTTGCTGCAGAAGCTTTAAAATATGCAAAACACCCAAGGATACATACAGGTATTGGAACAAGTGATTCTCATATAAAATTTAAATTTAACTCATCTAGAGAAGCAGTAATAGAACGCGCTGTTAAGGCTGTTTCTTATTCAAAATCTTTTGTAGAAGATGTAGAGTTTTACGCAGAGGATGCAGGTAGAACAGATAATGAATACTTAGCAAGGGTTTGTGAAGCGGTTATAAAAGCCGGTGCAACAGTGTTAAATATTCCAGATACAACAGGGTATTGTTTGCCTGAAGAATATGGGGCTAAAATGAAATATTTACGTGAAAATGTAAAAGGTATTGAAAATGTTATTTTATCTTGTCATTGTCATAACGATCTTGGAATGGCAACTGCAAATTCAATTGCAGGTGTAATTAATGGGGCGCGTCAAATTGAATGTACTATCAATGGTATCGGTGAAAGAGCCGGGAATACAGCTTTAGAGGAGGTAGTCATGGTTTTAAAGCAACATCCGTATTTAAACTTAGAAACAAGTGTCAATACAAAATTATTGTACGATACAAGTATTATGGTTCGTGAAAGCATGGGAATGCCTGTGCAACCAAACAAAGCAATTGTTGGTGCAAATGCTTTTGCTCACAGCTCTGGAATTCATCAAGATGGTGTTATAAAAAATAGAGAAACATACGAAATCATGGATCCTGAAGATGTTGGTGTAACAGAGAGTGCTATTGTTTTAACAGCAAGAAGTGGTAGAGCAGCTTTGGCGTATAGATCAAAAAAGATTGGTTACGAATTAACAAAAGTGCAACTAGATATCGCTTATGAAAAGTTTTTAAAAATGGCAGATAAACAAAAAGAAGTTAAAGATGACGATATTCATGCGATTATGAAATTGGTGAGTAAGGATTCTAAGATTGCAATGGTTTAAAACTTTTTTATACTTGTATGTTGGGGCCTATTTTAAATACAATTATTTAAAATAATCAGCTATCTTTGAAAATAGAATCATTTAGATGACACTTAAATAATGAAGTATACAATTGCAATTATACCCGGAGATGGTATTGGTCCAGAAGTAACCAATCAGGCAAAAAAAGCATTAGATGCTATTGCAGAGGTTTATGATCATGTTTTTCTATATAAAGAAGCTCAAATGGGCGCTTGTGCAATTGATGAAAAAGGTGATCCGTTGCCAGAAGAAACGGTTAAAATTTGTAAAAAAGCAGATGCAATTTTATTCGGTGCAATTGGAGGCTTAAAGTATGATAATGATCCAACGTTAAGAATTAGGCCAGAGCAAGGACTTTTACGTTTAAGGCAAGAACTAGATTTATTTTGCAATGTAATACCTGTAAAATCTTATCCAAAATTAGTAAAAAACTCCCCACTTAAAAAGGAAATTATTTCAGGAACAGATATTGCCATTTATAGAGAACTATCAGGGGGGATATATTTTGGAAAAAAAGAATTAAGTAAAGATGGTAAATCTGCTTATGACGTGTCTTCATATGAGACTAAAGAAATTTCACGAATAACTCATTTAGCTTTTAAGGCGGCTCAAGAAAGAAAGAAAAAAGTGACTTTGGTAGATAAAGCAAATGTTCTCGAAACTTCTCGTTTATGGAGAAAAACTGTTGCGGAAATTGCTAAAGATTACAAAGATGTAGTTCTCGAATTTATGTTTGTGGATAATGCTGCTATGCAGATTATTTTAAATCCTAAGCAGTTTGATGTTGTATTGTCAGAAAACCTTTTTGGAGATATTATTTCTGATGTTGCATGTGTGGCTGGGGGTTCTATAGGTATACTCGCATCTAGTTCAATTGGAGGGAACAATGCTTTGTTTGAACCAATTCACGGAACATATCCTCAGGTAACAGGGAAAGATATTGCAAATCCTTTAGCATCTATTTTATCAGCAGGAATGATGTTAGAGTATTTAGGTCTGCATGATGAGGCAGATGCAATTCAAAGAGCAGTAGAAAAGTCATTAGATTTAGGGATTACAACTCAAGATTTAAAAGTAAAAAACCAGTATTCGGCTTCTACTTCAAAAGTAGGTGACTTTATTGCCGATTATATTACTAACCAAGAGGATAGCAATCTAAATTTTCAAAATATTTACATGGGTCAAAGCACCATTATTTAATTTAAATTTGGAAAATTAAAATTATTTTCTCAATATTTGTTTATCAAAATGAAAAGACAAATCACAAATATCATTTCAATTTTAATTGTCATCGTAATTATTACGAGTTGACGAGGAAGTGATATTTATAACATAAAATTTAAAATCGACCTTCCTGTAAAAATGGAAGGTTTTTTATTGCATTTATTTCAATGATTGAGTATCATAATAAAATGGGGTTAAAAAATTGATTTTCAGTAAATTGAATATTTTTTTTAACATCTGAAATTAAAGAATCGTATTGAATTTTATGTAACGAAAAACGGGAAATATAATAATTTAGTCAACAAAACGAAGAAATCTTTAAATGAAATTAAACAAACACAGTAGCAGGCTAACGCAAGACGAATCTCAGCCGGCATCACAAGCAATGTTGTACGCAGTAGGTTTAACTGATGAAGATATGCAAAAAGCGCAAATAGGAATTGCGAGTACGGGTTATGATGGTAACCCATGTAATATGCATTTGAACAATTTAGCGGCGGAGGTCAAGGTTGAGAGTAATATTGCTGGTTTAGTCGGTTTAGGATTTAATACAATTGGGGTTTCAGATGGTATTTCTATGGGGACTTCTGGTATGAATTATTCATTAGCGTCTAGAGATATTATTGCAGATTCAATTGAAACGGTTATGAATGCTCAGAGTTATGATGCTTTAGTTTCTGTGGTTGGTTGCGATAAAAATATGCCAGGCGCAGTGATCGCAATGTTGCGTTTGAATCGCCCATCTATTATGATGTACGGAGGCACTATTGCTTCTGGAAATTACAAGGGTAAAAAATTAAATATTGTATCTGCCTTTGAAGCTTTAGGTCAAAAAATGGCGGGAGAAATTGATGAAGATGAGTATAGAGAGGTTATAAAAAGAGCAATTCCAGGAGCGGGAGCTTGTGGTGGCATGTATACCGCGAATACAATGGCTTCTGCAATAGAATGTATGGGTTTTGCTTTGCCATATAACTCGTCAATACCAGCAGAAAATCCAAATAAATTATCTGAAGCAGAAAGAACTGCTGTTGCAATTAAAAATCTTTTAGAGTTAGATTTAAAACCTTTAGATATAATATCTAAGAAATCGTTAGAAAATGCAATTACAATAGTAAATGCTTTAGGTGGTTCTACAAATGCTGTGTTACATTTTTTAGCAATTGCACATGCCGCAGATATTAACTTTACACTGGAAGATTTTCAAAGAGTAAGTGATAGAACACCTTTAATTGCTGATTTAAAACCTTCAGGAAAATATTTAATGGAAGATGTTCATGGCATTGGAGGTACGCCTGCAATTATGAAATATTTGTTAGAAAGCGGTTATTTACATGGAGATTGTATGACTGTTACAGGTAAAACGTTAGCAGAAAATTTAGCACATGTTGAAGCAATGGAGTTTGATGATCAAGATGTAATTTTTCCAGATGATAAAGCATTAAAATCATCAGGAAACCTACAAATTTTATACGGAAACTTAGCGTCTGAAGGAGCTGTTGCAAAAATTTCTGGAAATGAAGGATTGTTTTTTGAAGGAAAAGCAGTGGTTTATGATGGAGAGCAAGCAGCAAATACAGGTATCATTAATGGAGATGTGGAAAGAGGCGATGTAGTTGTAATTAGATGTGTTGGTCCAAAAGGAGGTCCGGGAATGCCAGAAATGTTAAAGCCAACTTCATTAATTATGGGGGCGGGTTTAGGTAAATCTGTAGCTTTAATTACAGATGGTCGTTTTTCAGGAGGAACTCATGGTTTTGTGGTTGGACATATTACGCCAGAAGCACAAACAGGAGGTACAATTGGAATTGTAGAAACTGGAGATATAATTAGAATTAGTGCAGAAGATAATTCAATTAATGTTTTAATTTCTGATGAAGAAATCACAGAGAGAAAATCGAAATGGGTTGCGCCAGCATTAAAGCATAAAAAAGGAATATTGTATAAGTATTCTAAAATGGTGGCATCAGCATCTAAGGGCTGTATAACGGACGAGTAAAAAAAGAAGATCAATTTTACGTAAGTGAAATTTAAACATACAATAATATGGCAACACAAACCATAACAAATAAAGAAACGTTGACAAAAGTTACAGAAACAATTTCTGGAAGTGAAGCAATTGTAAGATGCTTAATTGAAGAAGGTACAGAAATAATATACGGATATCCTGGAGGAGCAATTATGCCAGTATATGACGAGTTGTTTAAGTATCAGGATAAAATTCATCATGTTTTATCGCGTCATGAGCAAGGTGCAACTCACTCTGCGCAGGGTTATGCAAGGATTTCGGGTAAAGTTGGTGTGGCAATTGCTACGTCTGGTCCAGGAGCAACAAACCTAATTACTGGTATTGCAGATGCACAAATAGACTCTACACCAATGGTGTGTATTACAGGGCAGGTTTTTTCTCATTTATTAGGGAGTGATGCGTTTCAAGAAACAGATATTGTTGGTATTTCAACACCAGTTACAAAATGGAATTGTCAAGTAACCAAAGCAGAGGATATTCCTGCTGTAATGGCAAAAGCTTTTTTCATAGCAAAAAGTGGACGACCAGGACCTGTTTTAGTTGATGTAACAAAAGATGCGCAATTAGAAAAATTGGATTTTTCTTATGAAAAGTGCACTAAAGTAAGGAGTTATAATCCAATACCCAAAACAGATCTAGCTTCGTTAGAAGCTGCGGCAAGATTAATAAATTCAGCCAAAAAACCATTAATCGTTTGGGGGCAAGGAGTCATATTAAGTCAGGCGGAGGAAGTGTTTAAATCTGTAATAGAAAAATCTGGTATTCCAGCTGCCTGGACAATTTTAGGAGCTTCTGCTATTCCAACATCACACCCTCTAAATGTTGGTATGGTTGGAATGCATGGAAACTATGCTCCAAACAAATTAACAAACGAATGTGATGTCTTAATAGCCATAGGTATGCGTTTTGATGATCGTGTTACTGGTACATTGTCTACTTATGCAAAGCAAGCCAAGGTAATTCACTTTGAAATTGATCCTGCAGAGATAGATAAAAATGTAAAAACCGATGTAGCAGTTTTAGGTGATGCTAAGGCAAACTTAGATTTATTGTTGCCTTTGTTAAACGAAAATACTCATGCAGATTGGTGTAATAAATTTACAGAGTTATACAATATTGAATATGACAAAGTAATTAAACATGATTTATATCCTTCAACGAAAGGGATTAGAATGGCCGAGGTGTTAAAAGAAATTAATATTCAGAGTAAAGGAAATGCCGCAATTGTAACTGATGTTGGTCAACACCAGATGATTGCTTGTAGATATGCCGAGTTCAATAAAACGAAAAGTAATATTACTTCAGGAGGTTTAGGTACAATGGGGTTTGGTTTACCAGCAGCAATTGGAGCTAAAATGGCTGCTCCCGAAAGAGAAGTTGTTTCTATTTCTGGTGATGGTGGTTATCAAATGACAATTCAAGAATTAGGAACTATTTTTCAGCAAAAAGCCGCAGTCAAAGTGGTGGTTTTAAACAACGACTTTTTAGGAATGGTTCGTCAATGGCAGGAATTGTTTTTTGACAAGCGTTATGCATCAACAGAAATGATTAACCCAAATTTTGTTGCAATCGCAGAAGGTTATTATATAAAGGCTAAGAAAGTTACTAAAAGAGAAGAGTTAGCAGATGCCGTTGCCGAAATGATGGCAAGCAAAGAGGCTTACTTTTTAGAGGTTTGTGTAGAAAAAGAAGGAAATGTTTTTCCAATGATTCCAACAGGAGCAAGTGTTTCAGATATAAGACTAGAATAAAATGAGTTCAGAAAAAAAATTATATACAGTATCTATTTACTCTGAAAATAATATTGGTTTGCTAAATAGAATTTCAGCAATATTCCAACGTAGACACATAAATATAGAAAGTTTAAATATTTCTCCATCAGAAATTGAGGGTGTTTCTAAATTTATATTTGTAGTAAATATGACAGAAGATAATGTAAAGAAAATTATCGGTCAGATAGAGAAACAAGTAGAGGTAATTAAGGCTTATTATCATGATCTTGATGAAATTATTTATCAAATATCAGGATTGTTTAAAATTAAATCTGAATTATTGTTTGAAGAACCTCAAATTCAGAATATAATTAAGGAAAGTTACGCAAGAATTGTCACTGTAAATAAAGATTTCTTTGTTCTTGAAAAATCAGGAAGAAAAGAAGAAGTAGTGGCGTTATATGATAAATTAAGTGCTTTTGGTATTATGCAATATACGAGGTCGGGCCTAATTTCAGTTACAAAAGAAGAAATGAAAATTTCAACATTATTAGAAACATACAACAACTAAATAAATAAAAATGTCAAATTATTTTAACACATTAACATTAAGAGAAAAATTAGAGCAATTAGGAAAATGTCGTTTTATGGAGTCTTCAGAATTTGAAGATGGAGTTGAGGCTTTGAAAGGAAAGAAAATTGTTATTGTAGGTTGTGGTGCACAGGGTTTAAACCAAGGTTTAAATATGAGAGAATCTGGTTTAGATATTTCTTATACTCTAAGACAGGCGGCTATTGAGCAGAAGAGACAGTCTTATATCAATGCCTCTTCAAACAACTTTAACGTTGGTACTTATGAAGAAATGTTGCCAAGTGCTGATTTAGTAATTAATTTAACTCCAGACAAGCAACATACAAATGTTGTAAAAGCGGTAATGCCGTTAATGAAAAAAGGAGCTACCTTGTCTTACTCTCATGGTTTTAATATCGTTGAAGAAGGAATGCAGATTCGTAAAGATTTAACTGTAATCATGGTGGCACCAAAGTCTCCAGGATCTGAAGTTAGGGAAGAATATAAAAGAGGTTTTGGGGTGCCGACGCTAATTGCAGTTCACCCAGAAAATGATCCAGAAGGAAAAGGTTGGGCAGAAGCGAAAGCCTATGCAGTTGGAACTGGAGGACATAAAGCAGGAGTTTTACAATCTTCGTTTGTTGCTGAAGTAAAATCTGATTTAATGGGCGAGCAAACTATTTTATGTGGTTTGTTGCAAACAGGAGCAATTTTATCTTTTGATAAAATGGTTGAAGAAGGCATCGAACCTGGTTATGCAGCTAAATTAATTCAATACGGTTGGGAAACTGTAACTGAAGCTCTAAAGCATGGAGGTATCACTAATATGATGGATAGATTGTCAAATCCAGCTAAGGTTGAGGCTTTTAGAATTTCAGAAGAATTAAAAGATATTATGCGTCCATTGTTTCAAAAGCATATGGATGATATTATGACGGGTCATTTTTCTCGAACAATGATGGAAGATTGGGCTAATGACGATAAAAATTTATTAACTTGGAGAGCTGCAACTGGAGAAACTGCATTTGAAAAGCAAAAAGTTACTGATCAAGAAATTCCAGAACAAGAATACTTTGATCACGGAACTTTATTAGTTGCTTTTGTGAGAGCTGGTGTTGAATTAGCTTTTGAAGCAATGACAGAATCTGGAATTATTGATGCTTCTGCATATTATGAGTCTTTGCACGAAACTCCCTTAATTGCAAATACAATTGCAAGAATGAAATTAGCGGAAATGAACCGTGTAATTTCTGATACTGCAGAATATGGCTGTTATTTATTCGATCATGCTTGTAAGCCTTTATTAAATGAGTTTATGAAAACAGTTTCTACAAACGTTATTGGTAAATCATTTAGTTCAGAAAATGGAGTTGATAACCAAGAGTTAATTAAAATTAACGCTATCATAAGAAATCATCCAGTTGAAAAAGTAGGAGAAAGGCTAAGAGCCTCTATGACAGCAATGCAAGTTGTAAAAACAGCATAAATAATATTGTTATTATTATAAAAACCTGTCAGATCTCAAAATCTGACAGGTTTTCTTTTTATATTCGACCCATGCAAACAGAACAAATTTATTATCCCAGTTTAGAGAGTATAAAATTTGCCTTAAAGAACTTAAGCGGAGTAGCTTTTGAAACTCCGTTAGGTAAAAATTTTAATATGTCCAAAGAGTTAGATGCAACAATTCTGTTTAAGAGAGAAGATTTACAAGTTGTTCGCTCATACAAAATTAGAGGTGCTTATAATAAAATGTCTTCTTTAAATGATGTCGAAAAGAAACTAGGAATTGTTTGTGCTAGTGCAGGAAATCATGCACAAGGAGTTGCGTTATCTTGTAAGTTATTACAAATAAAAGGTACTATTTTTATGCCGTCTCCAACTCCAAACCAAAAAATTAACCAAGTAAAAATGTTTGGTGAAGATTTTATAAATATTGTTCTTGAAGGCGATACTTTTGATGATGCTTTTAATGCAGCAAAATTAGAATGTGATGCTAAAAGTAAAATATTTATTCATCCTTTTAATGATCAGAAAGTAATTGAGGGACAGGCAACAGTTGGTTTAGAAATACTGAGTCAGACAGATAAAAAAATAGATTATATTTTTATTCCTGTGGGGGGAGGGGGATTATCTGCAGGACTATCGTCTGTTTTTAAATATTTGTCACCAGAAACCAAAATAATAGGTGTTGAGCCAGAAGGAGCTCCCTCTATGTTGACTTCTATTAGAAATCAGAAAAATATAGTTTTAGATCAAATTGATCCTTTTGTAGATGGAGCAGCTGTTAAAAAAGTAGGTGATTTAAATTTTGCTATTTGTAGTAAAAACTTAACAGAAGTAATTACTGTGCCAGAGGGTAAGGTCTGTCAAACAATTTTAGATCTTTATAATAAAGATGCAATTGTGGTTGAACCTGCAGGTGCTCTTAGTATTGCTGCTTTAGATATTTTTTCTGAAGAAATTAAAGGAAAGAATGTAGTTTGCGTTGTAAGTGGTAGTAATAATGATATTACAAGGACGGCAGAAATTAAAGAACGTGCTTTAGTATACGCTAATTTAAAACATTATTTTATTGTAAAATTTCCTCAAAGAGCAGGGGCTTTAAAAGAGTTTGTGGTAGAAATTTTAGGTCCAAATGATGATATTACTCATTTTGAATACACAAAAAAAAATAACAGAACAAATGGGTCTGCCGTTGTTGGTTTAGAGTTAAAGTATTCTGAAGATTTACATCCTTTAATTAAAAGAATGAAAAAGGCTAATTTCTTTGGCGATTACATAAATGATAAGCCAGATTTGTTTCAGTTTTTAGTTTAAATTGAAAATTTCGTTTTCCAGGATAGAAAAGTGTAGTTAGTAGCTATTTTTTCTTTAATTTTGAAAAACCAATTAGTCTATAGAACTTATAGGTTATTTGTTTAAAATATAATTATGGAAACAAACTTTATAGAAATTCCAGATAGTTACAAAATAACTAATCTTGTAAATCAAAATACTTATTTAGTAGGTGGTCAATTAAAAGAATGGAAAGGAGAAACTGTAAAAGTATATTCTACAATTTCATCCACAAAAGAATACCAACCAACACTTTTAGGAACTGTGCCAAATTTAACGGGAGAAGAGGGTGTTAATGCTTTAAACGCAGCTGTAAAATCTTATGATAGAGGTCAGGGTTTATGGCCAACAATGAAGGTAGAGGGCCGAATTGCCGCAATGGAAAAGTTTGTTGCTCAGATGAAAACGAAAAGAGCAGAAATAGTAAAATTACTAATGTGGGAAATCGGAAAATCTTTACCAGATTCAGAAAAAGAATTTGATAGAACTGTAGCGTACATTTACGATACTATTGAAGATTACAAACAAATGGATAGAGATTCTGCAAAGTTTGAGAAACATAGCGGAGTTTATGCACATATTAAAAGAGGTCCATTGGGTGTTGTTTTGTGTTTAGGCCCTTATAACTATCCTTTAAATGAAACTTTTGCGTTGTTGATTCCTGCTTTGATTATGGGAAATACAACCGTCTTTAAACCGGCAAAACACGGTTGTTTATTATTGTCACCTTTATTAGAGGCTTTTCATAATAGTTTTCCAGCAGGCGTGGTAAATATTATTTACGGAAGAGGTAGAACTCTGGCAACACCAATAATGCAAACAGGTTTGGTGGATGTTTTAGCGCTAATTGGTAATAGTAAATCTGCAAATGCTATACAAGAAAACCATCCGCAAAAAAACAGGCTACGTTTGGTTTTAGGTTTAGAAGCTAAAAACCCAGGAATTATATTACCGGATGCAGATTTAGATTTAGCAATTTCAGAATGTATTTCAGGTAGTGTTTCCTTTAATGGACAACGCTGTACAGCTTTAAAAATATTGTATGTGCATGAACATGTTTTAGACGAATTTAATAAGCGTTTTGCAAAAGCTTTAGACGCATTAAAATTTGGTAATCCATGGGAAGAAGGTGTAAAATTAACACCATTACCAGAACCTGGTAAACCAGCATATATTCAAGAATTAATTGATGATGCTATTAAAAAAGGAGCAAAAATTATTAATAAAAAAGGAGGAGAAACATCAGAAAATTATATTTTCCCTGCTGTTCTTTACCCAGTTTCTAAAGATTCTAGAGTTTTTGAAGAAGAGCAATTTGGTCCATTAGTGCCTATTGTTTCTTTTAAAAATATACAAGAACCTTTAGATGATATGGCAGCTTCTAATTATGGTCAACAAGTAAGTGTTTTTGGTAGTCAAGTAAAAACTTTAGCACCGTTAATTGATACTTTAGTGAATTTAGTATGTAGAGTAAATTTAAATAGTGCTTCACAAAGAGGACCAGATGTGTATCCCTTTACAGGTAGAAAAGATTCTGCGGTTGCAACTTTAAGTGTACATGATGCATTGCGTTCTTTTTCTATAAGAACCTTTGTTGCCGCAAAAGATACAGAATATAATAGTGCCATTTTGCAAGAATTATTAGACAAAAAAGCATGTAACTTTATTAGTACAGATTATATTCTGTAAATATAGAACCAAATATACTTTGGTTAAATCGTAAACAATTTGTATATTTGCACCGAAATTTATTGTAAATGAAGAAAGAAGGGGCCTTAAAAGCCCCTCTTTTTATACTTTATTTTAATATTAAAATGGACCAAACAAAGGTAAAAAATGTAGTAAACGAAGCATTGTCATTGAATGAATCATTGTATTTGATAGATTTTGTGATATCAGAAAACAATAAAATTCACATTACAGTAGATGGTGATAATGGTGCTCCATTAAGCGAGTGTATTAGAATAAGTAGAAGTGTAAATGATAATTTTGATAGAGAAGAAGAAGATTTTTCATTAGAAGTTTCTACACCTGATATTTCTCATCCTTTAAAAGTAAAGAGACAATATTTAAAAAACATCAACAGAATACTTAAAGTGAAAACTTCCATAGAAGATTTTGAGGGTACTTTAGTGGAAGTAGATGAAGATAAAATTGTTTTAAATTGGAAAGCAAGAGAACCAAAACCAATTGGTAAAGGGAAAGTTACTGTAAGTAAAGCAGCAACGATAGCTTATAAAGATATTATAGAGGCAAAAGTGAAGATTGTATTTTAAGTAAAGAATGTAATGGAGAATATAGCGTTAATTGATTCGTTTTCAGAGTTTAAGGATAATAAAAGTATAGACAGAGTAACTTTAATGTCTATTTTAGAAGAGGTTTTTAGAGCTACCTTAAAACGAAAGTTTGGGTCTGATGATAATTTTGATATTATTATCAATCCAGATAAGGGAGATTTAGAAATTTGGAGAAATAGAGTTGTTGTTGCAGACGGGTTTTCTGAAGATGATAACGAAGAAATAGAATTAGCAGAAGCGAGATTAATTGAGCCAGATTTTGAAATAGGTGAAGATGTATCTGAAGAGGTGAAGTTAGTTGATTTGGGAAGAAGAGCCATTTTGGCATTGCGTCAGAACTTAATTTCTAAAATTTATGAGCACGATAGTACAAATATCTTCAAACAATTTAAAGAACTTGAAGGAGAGTTGTACAGTGCAGAGGTTCACCACATTCGTCACAATGCAATTATTCTATTAGATGATGATGGAAATGAAATTGTATTACCTAAGAGTGAGCAAATTAGATCAGATTTTTTTAGAAAAGGAGATTCTGTAAGAGGTGTTATAAAAACAGTAGAATTAAGAGGTAATAAACCTGCAATTATATTGTCCAGAACATCTCCATTGTTTTTAAATAAACTATTCGAACAAGAAATTCCAGAAGTTTTCGACGGGTTAATTACTGTAGAAGGAGTTGCAAGAATACCAGGTGAAAAAGCAAAAGTAGCTGTAGATTCTTATGATGATAGAATAGATCCTGTTGGAGCATGTGTAGGTGTTAAAGGTTCAAGAATTCATGGTATTGTTCGAGAATTAGGGAATGAGAATATTGATGTTATTAACTACACCAAAAACGAACAATTATTCATTTCAAGAGCATTGAGTCCTGCAAAAGTGACATCAATGGAAATCGAAATGTATGATGAAGAAAAAAATGGTAAAAAAGGACGTGTGAAAGTTCTATTAAAACCAGAGGAAGTGTCTAAAGCGATTGGTAGAGGTGGTGTAAACATTCGTTTAGCAAGCGAGTTAACGGGCTACGAGATAGACGTTCAAAGAGAAGGTTTAGAGGAGGAAGATGTTGAATTAACAGAGTTTGCTGATGAAATTGAAGATTGGGTTATTGCTGAATTTAAAAAGATTGGTCTAGATACTGCAAGAAGTGTATTAGAGACTAGTGTTGCTGAGTTAGTGAAAAGAACCGATTTAGAGGAAGAAACAGTTATGGATGTTCAAAGAGTTCTGAAAGAAGAATTTGAAGATTAAATATAGTATAGAAGTCAAGTAAAAATTATATTTTTACAAGTATAAAGTTAAAAAAAATATATGTCTGTAGGCAAAACAATGAGGCTTAATAAAGTTTTAAGAGAGTTAAATATTTCTCTTGATAGAGCAGTCGAATATTTAGCAGATAAAGGTCACGAAATAGAAGCGAGGCCTACTACTAAAATCTCGGGTGATGTTTATCAAGTCTTACTCGATGGCTTTGAAACAGATGCTAACAAGAAAGCAGCATCTAAAGAAGTTGGAGAGGAAAAACGTAAGGAGAAAGAAGCAATTCGTATAGAACTGGAAGCCAAGTTAGAGAAGAAAAGAGCGGAAGAGCTAAAGAAAGAAGAGGTTTTAAAAGCCAAAGCAGATAAATTAGAACTTAAGACTGTAGGTAAAATTGATATTGATAATGTCGGTAAAAAACCTGTGTCTAAAGTTGAGGAGGTAAAAGAAGAGCCTAAAAAGGTTATTGATAGCTCTAAAACAGAGGAGTCTAAATCTGAGGAAACTAAAATAGAAAAATCTACTGAAGAGAAATTAGTGGTTGAGGCTCCTGTTGCTGAAGTACCGGTTATTAAAAAGCCAAAACTCACAAAAGCAGAGGGTGATAAAGTCGTATCTGAAATTGAAAAAGAAGTTTTTAAAGTTGGGGATAAACCTAAGAGTAAAAAGGAGGCTTTAAAGGCAGAAGAAAAAGATGAAGAATTTAAGCCAGAAAATGCTGAATCTATTAAAACTCAGTATAAAAAACTAGACGGCCCAAACTTCACAGGTAAGAAAATTGACTTGAAGCAATTTGATAAACCAAAAAAGAAGAAAACTGAAGTTAAAAAAGATGCAAACGCAGACAAAAAGAAACGTAAGCGAATTGTAACTAAAGCAGGGACATCGGGTTCTGCTGCAACAAGAACTGTTAGGCCAGCGCAGAATAGAGGTGGTAGCGGAAGACCTCCGTTTAATCGAGGAGGAAGAGGAGCGACGAGACCGGCAGTAGTTAAAAAAGAAGAACCAACAGAAGCAGAAATTCAAAAGCAAGTAAGAGAAACGCTTGAGAAGCTTCAAGGAAAGTCTTCAAAAGGAAAAGGAGCAAAATATCGTAGAAATAAAAGAGCTACACACAGAGAGCATTCTGATGCAGAATTAGAAGCTCAAGCATTAGATAATAAAATATTAAAGGTAACAGAATTCGTTACCGTAAGTGAAGTTGCTACAATGATGGAGGTTCCTGTAACCAATATTATTTCTGCTTGTATGTCCTTAGGAATGATGGTTACAATGAATCAGCGTTTAGATGCCGAAACTCTAGTAATTGTTGCTGAGGAATTCAATCACAAGGTAGAGTTTATTGGTGCCGAAGTAGAAGAATCTATAGAAGAAGTTGTTGATAATCCAGAAGACTTAGTAACTCGTGCACCTATTATTACGGTAATGGGTCACGTAGATCACGGAAAAACATCTTTATTAGATTATATAAGAAAAGCAAACGTAATAGAAGGTGAAAGTGGAGGTATTACACAACATATTGGAGCATATTCAGTAAATGTTGGAAATCAGAAAATAGCATTTTTAGATACACCTGGTCACGAGGCCTTTACGGCAATGAGAGCGCGTGGTGCGCAAGTAACGGATTTAGTAATTATTGTGGCAGCAGCAGATGATGATATTATGCCGCAAACAAAAGAAGCTATTTCCCATGCACAAGCTGCAGGAGTTCCGATCATATTTGCGATTAATAAAATCGATAAACCGAATGCGAATCCAGATAATGTGAAAACACAATTATCTCAGATGAATTTGTTGATTGAAGAATGGGGTGGAAATATTCAGTCTCAAGACATATCTGCAAAGTTAGGGACAGGAATTCCGGAGTTATTAGAAAAAGTATTATTAGAAGCTGAAATATTAGAATTAAAAGCGAACCCGAATAAAAAAGCTATTGGTGCAGTTGTTGAGGCATCTTTAGATAAAGGTAGAGGATATGTTTCTACGATTTTAGTTCAAGCAGGAACTTTAAAAATTGGTGATTACCTTTTAGCAGGTAAACACAGTGGAAAAGTAAGAGCAATGTTTGATGATAAAGGAACTAACTTAACAGAAGCTGGGCCATCAACCCCAGTATCCATTTTAGGTTTAGACGGAGCACCTCAAGCAGGAGATAAATTTGTTGTTTTTGAAGATGAAAGAGAGGCAAAACAAATTGCATCGAAAAGATCTCAACTACAACGAGAGCAATCGGTAAGAACTCAGAAAACATTAACGTTAGATGAAATCGGACGTAGAATTGCATTAGGAGACTTTAAGGAATTAAATATTATATTAAAAGGAGATGTTGATGGCTCTGTAGAGGCACTGACAGATTCTTTCCAAAAATTATCGACAGAAGAAATTCAAGTAAACATAATACACAAGGGGGTTGGGGCAATTACAGAAAGTGATGTTTTATTAGCAACAGCGTCAGATGCAATTATTGTTGGATTTAATGTTCGTCCGCAAGGAAATGCAAGAATTATTGCAGATAGAGAAGAAGTGGATATTAGAACATATTCTATTATTTATGCAGCTATCAATGACTTAAAAGATGCCATGGAAGGAATGTTATCTCCAGAAATCAAAGAAGAAGTTAGTGGTAATGTAGAAATTAGAGAAGTTTATAAAATATCTAAAGTTGGTAATATTGCAGGTTGTATGGTAATGTCGGGTAAAATATTTAGAGATTCTAAAATTAGAATAATTAGAGCCGGTATTGTTGTGCATGATGGAAGTTTAACATCGTTAAAACGTTTTAAAGATGATGTGAAAGAAGTAGGAAAAGGATTTGATTGTGGACTTCAACTTAAGAACTTTAATGACATTCAAGAAGGTGATATTATTGAACCTTATAAAGAAGTAGCAGTTAAGAAGAAATTGAAATAATAGTTTCAAAGCTTATATAGCAAGTCGAGATTTCATATTAGTGAAATCTCGACTTTTTTTATGCTATTAATTTAAAAGAAATCCGTTTCATGCTTAAAAAGAATAAACGTAAATTTGCAGCTTCTAAAAGAACAAATAATGCAATATAATCACTTAGATATAGAGAAGAAATGGCAAAAATTTTGGGCAGAAAACCAAACCTTTAAAGCCAGTAATGAATCGGATAAGCCTAAATATTATGTATTGGACATGTTTCCTTATCCATCTGGAGCGGGTTTGCATGTTGGACATCCTTTAGGGTATATCGCAAGTGATATTTATGCGCGTTATAAGCGTCATAAGGGTTTTAATGTTTTGCATCCTCAAGGATATGATTCTTTTGGTTTACCTGCAGAACAATATGCAATTCAAACAGGGCAACACCCAGCAAAAACAACCGAAGAAAATGTTGCTACCTATAGAAGACAACTAGATAATATTGGTTTTTCTTTTGATTGGAGTAGAGAGGTGAGAACTTCTAGTCCTGAATATTATAAATGGACCCAGTGGATTTTTATTCAACTTTTCGATTCATGGTACAATATAAACACAGATAAAGCTGAGGATATATCTACGTTAATTAAAACCTTTAAAAAAGAAGGAAATACCTCTGTAAAGGCAGTTGCAGACGAAGAAATTACTGTTTTTTCTGCGGATGAATGGAATGCATTTTCGAACAAGGAGCAGGAAGAAACTTTATTAAAATATCGTTTAACATTTTTATCTGATACAGAAGTAAATTGGTGTCCTGCCTTGGGCACTGTTCTCGCAAATGATGAAATTGTAAATGGAGTTTCAGAAAGGGGAAGCCACCCTGTTATTCGTAAAAAGATGACGCAATGGTCTATGCGAATTTCTGCATACGCTCAACGTTTGTTGGATGGATTAGAAAAAATTGATTGGCCACAACCTTTAAAAGATTCTCAAACCAATTGGATTGGAAGATCTCAAGGTGCAATGGTTTCATTTAATGTTGATAATGGTTCTGATAAAGTATCTTCTGAAGTAAAATTAACTTACAAAGAATTAGAGGCTTTAAAGGAAGTACGTCAGAATTTATCGAAGGCCGAAACAACGCTTTGGGATGAACTAAAGAATAAAAAAGGAGCATCAAAATTCAGAAAAAAGTACACAATTGGTACTTTTGTGGTAGACTATGTATGTGTTACAAAAAATATAATTGTTGAATTTTCTGGTAAAGAAGATGAAGCAGTGAGAACTGAATTTTTTAATAATGAAGGTTTTAATGTAATCCGTTTTACAAACGAAGAAGTAATAGAAAACGTACTTCAAGCAGTTGCTGAAATTAATTCAGCAATTCAATTTCCAAAAGCGATTGAAAAAACGGATAAAAAAGAAGTAAAAGATGCAAATCTATATAAGATTGATGTCTTTACAACCAGACCAGATACGATTTTTGGAGTAAGTTTTATGACGTTAGCTCCAGAGCATGAATTGGTTTCTAAGATTACTACTAAAGAGCAAAAAAAATCCGTTGAAGCTTATATCAAAGCTACAGCAAAACGCTCTGAGCGTGATAGAATGGCAGATGTAAAAACGATTTCAGGTGCGTTTACAGGGGCTTATGCAATTCACCCGTTTTCTGGCGAAAAAGTACAAATTTGGATTGGAGATTATGTTTTAGCAAGTTATGGCACGGGAGCAGTTATGGCAGTTCCTTGCGGAGATCAAAGAGATTATGATTTTGCAAAGCACTTTGGAATTCCGATTCCGAATATTTTTGAAGATATAGATATTTCTGATGCGGCACATACCGATAAAGAAGGAACTAAAATTGCCAATTCTGACTTTTTATCAGGATTAAAATATAAGAAAGCATTAAAACTTGCCATTTTTGAAATGGAAAAACGTGGTTTTGGTTATGGTAAAATAAATTATAGATTGCGTGATGCTGTTTTTAGTAGACAACGTTATTGGGGCGAACCTTTCCCAGTATATTACAAAGATGGAATGCCTCAAATGATTGCTGATGAACATTTGCCAATTGTATTGCCAGAAGTTGAAAAATACTTACCAACGGAAGATGGAAAACCGCCATTAGGAAATGCAACAGAATGGGCTTGGGATTCTCGTGCTAAGAAAGTTGTTTCTAATGATAAGTTAAAAAATAAAACGGTTTATCCTTTAGAGCTAAATACAATGCCGGGTTGGGCAGGAAGTTCTTGGTATTTTAATAGATACATGGATGCTACAAACACTAATGCGTTTGCAAGTAAAGAATCTTTAGAATATTGGAAAGAAATAGACCTATATATCGGAGGGTCAGAACATGCAACCGGACATTTATTGTATGCTCGTTTTTGGCAAAAATTCTTATTTGATAAAGGAATTGTACCTGTAGATGAGTTTGCAAAAAAACTGATTAATCAAGGAATGATTCTAGGAACTTCTGCATTTGTATTTAAAGCTACTGCTTTTGTAAAAAATGGTTGTGGTTGTTCTGATGAAAAATCTAATGATGATGTTATAGCGAAGATACCAACAGTAATTGTTTCTAAAAATTTATTTAATTCTGATGATGAATTTGAATCTGTTGTGAAAAATTACTTATTAGATAATAAGTTTTTAGATCCTAATTTTGCGGATTTAGTAATGATTACAAAAACAGCTATACACGCTGATGTTTCTTTGGTGAATTCTTCGGATGAATTAGATGTTGATGGGTTTAAGAATCATGCTTTAAATAACGACTATAAAAACGCCGAATTCATTTTAGAAGATGAAGTTTATAAAGTTGGTAGAGAAGTTGAGAAAATGTCTAAATCTAAATACAATGTTGTAAACCCTGATGCAATTTGTGAAGAATATGGGGCAGATAGTTTACGATTATTCGAAATGTTTTTAGGTCCTTTAGAACAAGCAAAACCTTGGAAAACTTCGGGTATTTCGGGAGTTTCATCTTTCTTAAAGAAATTATGGAAATTGTATTTTAATGGAGAAGCGTTTGAAGTATCAGATGCAGAACCAACAAAAGACGAATTAAAAACATTACATAAAACTATTAAAAAGGTAGAAGAAGATATTGAGAACTTCTCATTTAACACCTCTGTTTCTACATTTATGATTGCTGTAAACGAATTAACTACTTTAAAATGTAACAAGCGTTCAATTTTAGAGCCTTTAGCAATTTTAGTATCGCCTTATGCGCCGCATATTGCAGAAGAATTATGGAATTTGTTAGGACATAAAGAAAGTATCTCTACGGCTGATTTCCCTGTTTTTAATGCAAGTTATTTAGTAGAAAGTGCTAAAAATTACCCTATTTCTTTTAATGGAAAAATGCGTTTTACGTTAGAGCTTTCGTTAGATTTATCTAAGGATGAAATAGAAAAAATAGTAATGGAAAATGAAAAAACAATTGCACAATTAGAAGGTAAAGCTCCTAAAAAAGTAATTATTGTTCCGGGAAAAATTATAAATATTGTTATTTAGAATACTAAGTGTCCTTTGGGTATTCGTTTGTTTTTAGTTAAAGTAGGATAGAGTTTTTTATTTAGAAATCAGTTTTTTTATTTAACTATCTTGTCAGCCTAATGAATGTAACAAAAAAGAATCTTTTTAAACGTCAAATTACTTTGCCTGAAATTGGTGAAATAGGGCAACAGAAACTTCAAGACGCTAGTGTTTTAGTTGTTGGTTGCGGAGGTTTGGGAAGTCCCGTTGCTGTTTATTTAGCATCAAGTGGCATTGGTAAAATTCATTTAGTAGATTTTGATTTTGTAGATATTTCTAATTTACACAGACAAGTTTTTTATAGTTTAGATGATGTTGGTAAATCTAAAGTAGCCGTTTTATCAGCATTTATAAAAAAAAGAGCCCCTTTTACAGAAGTAAGTTTTACCACCAAACCAATCACAAAAGAAAACGTTTTTGATTTAATTTCAGAATTTGATATTGTGGTTGATGGCACAGATTCGTTACCTACAAAGTATTTATTAAATGATGCTTGTGTGCTTAAAAACAAACCATTGGTGTATGGATCTTTGTATAAATTTGATGGATATGTTGCTAGTTTTAATGTCTTGCAAAAAGACGGAAGTTATTCGGCTAATTTAAGGGATGCTTTTCCAGAAATAGCTACAGATATACCTAACTGCTCAGAAGCTGGTACAATGAATTCCATTGTTGGTATGATTGCGACTCAACAAGTAAATGAAGTTTTAAAATTGATAACGGGAATTGGAAAACCGTTAGCAAATGAATTATTGATTTACAATTCACTTCAAAATACACAATTAAAGATGAAATTAAAGTCAAAATTTTTAAAAGATAAGATTGCAAAGTTATTTAAAATGCAAACGTATTTTGATGCTGCTTGTACAGTTCAAAATTCTGATTGGCAAATTTCTTCAGAAGATTTAAGAGTGAAATTAAATGATTCAGATATAGAATTGATTGCAGTTCTACCGAATTTAAAATTGCCTTTTAAAGTGCATCAAACAATTCCTATTCATCAATTTGATGCTGACAAATTTGATGTTGATTACACAAAAACCTATGTAATGGTTTGTCAACGAGGTTTTAATAGTTACAAAGCAACAAAATTGTTAAAAGAAAAGTATCCAAAATTAAATGTTTTAAATTTAAGTGGGGGCATATCTAGTTATAATAAGTAATATTTTAAATGGAAAAATCTTTCGATTTTTATAGTAAAGTAAAGTCAGAATTAGAAAAAGAAGCAACGCAATTAAAAAGAAAATCTATAAACCTAAGTGTTCTTAGGTTTGGAGTGTTTTTAACAACTTGTGTTTTAATCTATCTTACTTTTGGTAGTTATCCAGCTGTTTTTATCATCTCTTTTTTAGGTGTTTTATTATTTGTTTTTTTAGTTATAAAACATCTTAATTTGCAGAGATCAAGGGCAATCGTTGATTCTAAAATTAACATTAATAGAATAGAACTTGAGGTTTTAAATAGAAATTTTCATCAATTAGATTCAGGAGAAGAATTTGTAAACCACAATCATTATTATAGTAATGATATTGATTTATTTGGAATTGGTTCTTTTTTCCAATACACAAATAGAACTGTAACTTTTGAAGGTAAAAAAATGCTAGCCAATCTATTTACAGAGAATAGAATTGATGGGATTTTAGAAAAGCAAAATACCATTAAAGAGTTGTCTATAAAAGTAAAATGGAGACAACATTTTTCTGCTTTAGCAAGTTTAATTACTACAAAAGAAACGAGTGGTTTTATTACAGATTGGATACATAATTACATGCCTGTTTTGTCTAAGTATTTATCTAAAATTCAATTTCTATTTTCTATTATTTCTTTAACCTTAATTGGCTTAGTGTCTTTTGGCATTATTCCTTTTTCAATTTTATTAATTTGGTTTTTTATTGGGCTTTTCGTCACCGGAATATTTTTGAAAAAGACGAGTAATTTATATTCAGATACAGACAAAGTTAGAGAAACCTTTAAGCAATATCATGTTTTGTTAAATGAAATAGAAAATGAAAATTTTTCATCTATAGTTTTAAAAGAAAAACAAAAAATTATAAGTTCAGAAACTAAGAAAGCATCTCTTATTTTTAAAGAATTTTCTAGAATCTTAGATGCGTTCGATCAACGAAATAATATTTTAATTGCTGTTGTAGGAAATGGACTTTTTTTAACAGAAATTAATAGTGCATGTAAGATAGAAAAGTGGATTTCTAAATATAAACATACTGTAGAAAAATGGTTTTCTGTGGTTGCTTTCTTTGATGCTCAAAATTCGCTAGCAAACTTTCATTTTAATCATACCGCTTTTGTCTTTCCGGAAATTATAGTAGAAAAAGGAATTATAAAATCGACGAAATTAGGACATCCTTTATTAAAAATGGATAAAAGAATTGACAATAATTTTACCATTGATAAAGAGCAGTTTTTTATTGTTACAGGTGCTAATATGGCTGGGAAAAGTACTTTTTTAAGAACCATTTCTTTGTCTATTGTTATGGCAAATTGTGGTTTGCCTGTTTGTGCCGAAAGCTTTAAATATTCGCCGATAAAATTGATTACTAGTATGCGAACTACAGATTCTTTAACAGAAGATGAGTCTTATTTTTATTCAGAATTAAAACGCTTGAAATTTATTGTTGATGAAATAAAAACAACAGATTACTTTATCATTTTAGATGAAATTTTAAAGGGAACAAATAGCAAAGACAAAGCAATTGGTTCTAAAAAATTTGTAGAAAAATTAACGAAATCTAAATCCACAGGAATTATTGCAACGCATGATGTGAGTTTGTGTGAATTGGAAAACGAATTTCTGGATATTAAAAATTACTTTTTTGATGCAGAAATTTTAGATGATGAATTGCATTTCGATTACACTTTAAAAAATGGAATTTGTAAAAACATGAACGCTTCTTTTTTATTAAATAAAATGGAAATTGTTTAAATTTTATTTAAAATAGCTAAGGCTGTTTTTACGCTATCTATTTTAATAAAAGTAATTAATAAGCGTAAACCGTTTTTAGACTCTTTTTCTTTCATCACACAACTTTTTCCATTTAGTTGCACGTATTTTAACATTCTTGTAAATGCTTCTGTATGGTAAAAAGCACTTTGTTGATTGGATACAAAATAACCCATCATTCTTTTTTGTTTTAGAATAATTTTCTCTAAACCAAGTTCTTTTGCTAGCCATTTTATACGAACAGAATTCAATAAATCCACTACCTGTGTTGGAATTTCTCCAAAACGATCGATAATTTCAGTTTCGAAAACTTGTAATTCTTCTTCTGTTTTTAGTTCACCTAATTTATTATATAAACTTAATCTTTCTGTAATTGAATTGATATAATCGTCAGGGAATAAAATCTCGAAATCAGTATCAATAGTTACTTCTTTTACATATTCTTTTGGCTTCGAATTATCTGAAGGATACAATTCTTTAAATTCGTTTTCTTTTAATTCCTCTATAGCTTCTTGCAATATTTTTTGATAGGTATCAAATCCAATATCATTGATAAACCCACTTTGTTCGCCACCCAACAAATCTCCTGCACCACGAATTTCTAAATCTTTCATGGCAATATTAATTCCACTTCCTAAATCTGAGAATAAAACCAGTGCTTCTATACGTTTCCTCGCATCATCAGTCATCATGTGGTAAGGAGGCGTTATAAAATAACAAAACGCTTTTTTGTTAGAACGACCAACCCTTCCTCGCATTTGGTGTAAATCTGAAAGCCCAAAATTATTAGCGTTATTTATGAAAATAGTATTGGCATTTGGCACATCTAAACCACTTTCTATAATTGTTGTAGAAACCAAAACATCAAATTCGCCACCCATAAAACCAAGCATTAATTGTTCGAGTTTTTTACCTTCCATTTGTCCATGACCAACAGCAACCTTGGCAGAAGGAACTAATCTTTGTATTAAACCAGCGACTTCTTTTATGTTTTCTATTCTATTATGAATAAAGAAAACTTGTCCTCTTCTTGAAATTTCGTAAGAAATAGCATCTCTTATTGTTTCTTCAGAAAAACGAATTACGTTACTTTCTATAGGATGCCTGTTTGGTGGTGGTGTTTTTATAACTGATAAATCTCTTGCCGCCATTAAACTGAATTGTAAAGTTCTTGGAATTGGGGTTGCAGTTAATGTTAAAGTATCAACATTTTCTTTCAGTGTTTTTAATTTGTCTTTTACAGCAACACCAAATTTTTGTTCTTCATCAATAATTAATAAACCTAAATCTTTAAATTTTAAACGTTGATTTGTTAATTGATGAGTACCAATAATAATATCTACAGAACCATCGTTTACACCATTTATAGCTTCTGTTTTTTGCTTCGCAGTTCTAAATCGATTTAAATAATCGATCCTTACAGGAAAATCTTTTAACCTTTCTGTAAACGTTTTGTAATGTTGAAAAGCAAGAATAGTAGTTGGAACCAAAATTGCGACTTGTTTGCCATTATCTACCGCTTTAAAAGCAGCTCTAACAGCTACTTCTGTTTTACCGAAACCAACATCTCCACAAACCAATCTATCCATTGGTTGGGGTTTTTCCATGTCATTTTTTACATCTTGTGTTGATGTGAATTGATCTGGAGTATCTTCATACATAAAACTGCCTTCTAGCTCATGTTGAATGTGTGTATCTGGTCCGAAAGCAAATCCTTTTTGAAGTTTTCTTTTTGCGTATAACTGAATTAAATTAAATGCAATATGTTTAACTCTGGCTTTGGTTTTTTGTTTAATTTTTTTCCAAGCACCAGAACCTAGTTTGTATATTTTGGGTGCTTTACCATCTTTTCCATTAAACTTAGAAATCTTGTGAAGCGAGTGAATGCTTACATACAAAATATCTCTTTCTCCATAAACAAGTTTTATCGCTTCTTGCTTATTTCCTTGGACATCAATTTTTTGCAAACCACCAAATTTGCCAATTCCATGATCCATATGCGTAACGTAATCGCCAATTTCTAATTTGGTTAATTCTTGAATGGTGATTGCTTGTTTTTTAGCGTACCCATTTTTTAATCTGAATTTATGATAACGTTCAAATATTTCATGGTCTGTATAGCAAACTAATTTGTGATCGACGTCTATAAATCCTTTGTATAAAGGAAAAACAACCGTTTCATAATGAATATCTTGTTCAGCATCATCAAAAATATCATGAAAACGTTTTGCCTGTTGATCATTTGCACAAAAGATATAATTAGTAAACTTGGCCTGATGGTATTCCTCTAAATTGTCTATTAATAAATCGAATTGCTTATTAAATGAGGGTTGTGGAATTGTGTTGAATTTAATTTTTTTATTTTCCGATTTTTGACTTCCAAAATTAACCAACGTAAAGTCTTGTAATTGTTGTCTAATAAAATCGCCATTACAAAACAATTCTTCTGGTTTTGCATGTTTTATTTCCTTGGATAAATCTTTGAAAGCCTCTTTAGATTTTTCAAAGAAAGTATCTAAGTTACCAACTAATAAATCGATGTTTTTTGCGAAAATTATTGTTTTTGAGGAAATGTACTTTAGAAAACTTTCTCTATTTTCCTCTGATGTTTTGTTTTCAACATTAGGCATGATAGAAACCTTACTCAGTTTTGAAGTTGAAAGTTGTGTTTCGACATCAAAAGAACGAATACTTTCTATTTCATTGCCAAAAAACTCAATTCTGTAAGGTTCGTTATTAGAAAAAGAAAACAAATCTATAATTCCTCCACGTACAGAAAAATCTCCTGGTTCTGTGACAAAATCCACCCGTTTAAATTTGTATTCAAATAAAACTTCGTTTACAAAATCTAACGATAAATTTTCGCCAACCGTTACTTTTAGTGTGTTTTTTTCTAATTCTTTTTTTGTAACTACTTTTTCAAAAAGAGCTGTTGGATAAGTGATAATTATCGCAGGTTTTTTACGAGAGTTAATTCTATTTAAAACTTCCGAACGTAATAAAACATTTGCATTGTCCGTTTCTTCAATTTGATATGGTCTTCTGTAAGAGCCAGGATAAAACAGTACATTTTTTTCACCTAGTAGTTGTTCTAAATCATTTAAATAATAAGCAGCTTCCTCTTTATCATTTAATATTAAAAGATATGGTTTGTCTGTTTTTTTAAAACTTTCTGAAATAACAAAAGACAGCGAAGAACCCTACCAAGTTAGATATATTAAAATGGTTTTGGTTTTGTTGGAAAGCTTTAATTATCTGCGAAACATTCGCAGAATTTTGATATTGATTTACAATGTTCTGGATACTCAATCTAAAATATTTTGTTCAAAGATATTAATTTGAATTTGTTAATTATAAAATGTTTCAAAACTATTCGCTAAACCTGCATCCTAAAAAAATATGTGTGAATGAAAAGATAAATTTAGAACAATGAATATTTCTATAAAACTTTAATTTTTCTATAAAAAAACAAATACATTTAAAACTGATTATATAATGTTTATGTCTAAAATCATCGCTCATTAAAGAAAAGACGATTAACTATTTTGTTTTATCAAATAATACAATATATTTACACTTTTTTAAACAAAATTTGATTACTAATTCCCCACATACAATGAAAAAGAAGTGTAATTTTTTAACTTTTTTATTTTTATTTTTAGCATTTTCAATTTACAGTCAGAATTCTGGTAGCAAGTGGACTTTCGGTTTAGGTCTTTCTTCAGTTCAATATTCAGAAGAAGATGTTCGTAATTCTCCTATTAAGGGTAAGTTTATTAGTCAGTCTCCAAGATTTTCTCTTGCAAAATATATGTTTCCCGGTGTAACTTTTGTAGGTTCGGTTTCTACCGCTATTGGTGATAATCAAGATTATACAACCTTTGATGGAGTTGCTCGTTATGATTTTAAAACATCACAGAACAGCACTGTACCTTATGTTTTAATTGGAGGTAGTTTTGTTAAAGCTTTGCGTTTAACACCTACTATGAACATTGGTGCGGGTAGCACCTTTTGGTTTTCCGATAAATATGGTGTGAATATTCAGGCCATGTACAAGGTGTCTCAGGAAAAATTTGGTAGTCAGAGATCTCATCTTATGACTTCAATTGGATTAGTTTATAGTTTTAAAGGACGTAATACTAACCCAAGGCTTTGGGATATTTGTAGATAGCTATTTGTATTTATCTAAAATTTGTTTCATCCTTTTAGAGTTGTAGAACCCCGTTAATTGTAGGTCAATTTCAAAGTTAGAATTTAAAAAAGTTGTGGTTGGGTATGTTATCACATTACCCATAAAACCTAATTGATTTGCTAATTCATGTAAACCAGTATTTGTTCCTGTTGGTTTGTATACAAAGGTTTTCTCTAGGAAAGTAATATCCTCTTTTTCTTCTCCGTTTAGCTTTATAAAGTAAAATTTATCATTTAAAATTTGAATTATATCTCTATCTTTTAAAGTCGTAGATTTCATTCCGTGGCATATTTTACACCAATCTGTGGTAATAAAAACAATTATAGGTTTGGGATTTTGTCGTTGTATTTTTTCAACCTCAGAAAATGTAAAAACGTTTAAGGTCTGTTTTTTTTCTTGAGAGAAAGATAAAAAGCTACCTAATAATAAAAGAAGTAGAAGTGTTTTTTTCATCTCTCATATTTAAAAAATGCTGTATCGTACGCCTAGAAAAGCTCTAATTCCCTGATTGGATGCGTAAACGTAACTTGGATCAAATGCTAATTCTGGGTTGGCTTCTGTATCAATACCAATATCAAAAGGGTTGTTTGCATTATTAATGCTGTTTCTCGCAGGTGTAAAATTCAATAAATTTTTTACGCCACCATATATATCAAAACTATTGGTAAGTTTCTTTGTTGCTTGAATATTTTGTATACTATACCAAGGCGATTTTTTAGCCCTTATATCCTTTTCTCCTAGTAATGGTAAATTCATTGGTCCGTAAATATTTCCTGTATAATCTAGAGAGAAATTAGCACTGAATTTGTAAGAGACAGACCAAACTCCACTAAAACTTTCTGTTAATAGTTGTCTTGTTTTAATACTATTTTCTGTAATAGAGACATCCATTAATGTGGCGCCAACATTTACGGAAAGTCCGTTTGTAAAAGTAACATCTGTGTTTAAAGAGAGTCCTTTGGAAACAGCATATCCGTCTAAGTTTGCGTAAATAATTTTATTAGAATCAGTTTCATAATCAGGTAAAATTCTATTATCGAAATAGGTGTAAAATGCACTTGCATCAAAAGTGATAAAAGTATTTTCTGTACTAATTTTCTTTACGTAATTAATGTTTGCATTCCATGAAGTTTCAGGAGCTAAATTTCCATCAAACTCTACTTCTCTTGCCCCTGTTAATGCTGCGTGGTCTTCTGTAAAAACGTTAGCAACTCTGAAACCATTACCCACACTTGCTCTAAAAATATTAGAGTTGTCTTTAGAGTTCCATTTGTAATTTACTCTTGGTGTAAATATATTTCCGTGTAAACTATTGTGGTCCCATCGCCCACCGAATAGTATTTTGTTTTGTGAGTTTAGAGCAATTTCATCTTGTAAAAATAAACCGGGTAGATGTGTTATTGAGGGTTTGTTAGTAATCCCATCTTTTTCTAAAGTAGCAAACGTATTATCTTCATAATAAATGTATCTGTAAGCTAAACCAAAAAGTAATTCGTGTTTTTTTGCAATTTTTTTGTTGTAAATAAGTTGACCAAAACCAATTAGTTGTTCTGCGTTATATGAGTCTGTTCCATAAAATGAATTTTGATAATGACCATTTGCACTAAATTGGAATGTAATATCTTCTGAAGTTGGCAATTGATAAGTACCAAAAGTTTCCCATCTATTGGTATAAATACTTTCGCCATATTTTATATCTGTTCCTCTAAATTCACGTTCCCAATCCATTTCTCCTCCCCATCTGTCTTCATAAACATATCTTCCAGCAATTGTAAACACTTTATTACTCTTTCTCTCAATATTCACTTTATTAAAAAGAGAAATTCTATTTTGAAGTGTTAAATCTGTAAAATCATCGTTATTGTTATCGATTCTATTTTGATAGTTAAAATAATTAACACCTAATAATCCTTGTGTTTTTTCTGATAATTTATAGCGCAAACCAATATCGGTGTTTATTTCTCCCCATGAACTCCCTAAAAGATCAGTAGATAAAATAGGTGAGTTAGATGGTTTTTTTGTGATGATATTTATAATACCTCCAACAGCTTCTGATCCATATAAGGTTGAAGCAGGTCCTTTTACAACTTCTACTCTTTCTATTAATGCTTGGGGGATTCCAGTTAATCCGTATACTGTAGAAAGTCCACTTACGATTGGCATTCCGTCAATTAGAACAAAAGTATAAGGTCCTTCTAAACCGTTTATGTGGATGTCTCCCGTATTACAAACATTGCAATTTAATTGAGGTCTAACTCCGTTTACGTTCTGTAAAGATTCAAAGATAGATGGGGTTGGGTTTTTCTTAAAAAAAGTATTACTGTATACTTCGACAGGTACTGGACTTTTAGATTTTGAAACTGGTTTTAGAGTTCCAGAAATAACAATTTCATCTAAAAAATTAGCCTCCTTTAAATTAAAATTTTGAATGATATTTTGGTTTCCTTTTAGTTTTATTTTTTTGGATTTAGATTTAAACCCTATACTACTTGCAACAAGTGTGTAATTTCCGTTTTTAATATTTTTTAATTCAAAAAGACCATTTTCGTTTGTAGATGTTCCTTGTTTTGTGTTCTTGAGGTAAACGTTCACAAAAGGAGATGCTTCTCCTTTTGAAGTGACTTTCCCAGTTATGGTATTTGTTTGTCCTTTTATTGATATTATTCCCAAAAGAAATATAGAAATAAAATTGAAAGCATTTTTCATTTATACTAAATTTATATCATGCAAATATATATAATATTTTTAGTCTTGTCTAAAAATATATTTAATAAGAATAAAAAGTATATATTTGTTGTTTAAATTATAGGGATGTTTACACTTTCTGAAGAAAACTATTTAAAGGCAATTTATCATTTAGAGCTAGATACTGTTAAAGGAGTTAGTACAAACGCTATTGCCAAAAAGTTAGAAACAAAGGCTTCTTCTGTTTCAGATATGATTAAGAAATTATCTGAAAAAGACGTTGTAGTTTATAAAAAGTACAAGGGGGTAACATTAACAGTTTTTGGAAAGAAGATTGCTGCTAGTATTGTAAGAAAGCACAGGCTTTGGGAAGTTTTTTTAGTTGAGAAGTTAAATTTTTCTTGGGATGAAGTGCACGATGTAGCAGAACAACTAGAGCATATTAAATCGCCTAAATTAGTAAATCAATTAGATATTTTTTTAGGTTTTCCTTCACATGATCCTCATGGAGATCCCATACCAGATAAGGATGGGGATTTAAAAACAATAGAAAAAAGTTTGTTGTCAACTTTAGAAAAAAATGAAACTGGAGTGTGTGTCGGTGTGAATGACTCTTCATCAGAATTTTTAAAATTCTTAGACAAAAAAGAAATCACTTTAGGAAAACAAATTAGAGTATTAGAAAAAGAAGATTTTGATGATTCTTTATCAATTCAAATAGATGGTAAGAAACTTTCAATTTCAAATAAAATAGCAAACAATTTATACGTACAAAAATCATGAGTATTTTTAATCAACTAGTTGAATTTGGAAAAGAGCACCCAATTCAAGCAGCCTTATATGCATCTCTTTTTACATGGGGATTAACAGCTGCAGGAGCGGCTTTAGTGTTCTTTTTCAAAAAGGCAAACAGAGCAGTTTTAGACGGTATGCTTGGTTTTACTGGTGGTGTAATGGTAGCTGCAAGTTTCTGGAGTTTATTGGCACCAGCAATAGAGAATAGTCCAGGAGAAGGTTTTGTGAAAGTTTTACCTGCGGCAATTGGTTTTGGTTTAGGAGCTTTATCTCTTTTTGGATTGGATAAAATTTTACCACATTTACATATCAATTTTAAAGAAAGTGAAGCAGAAGGCGTAAAAACGGAATGGCATAAAACAACATTGTTAGTGTTGGCAATTACGTTACACAATATTCCGGAAGGTTTAGCTGTTGGAGTTTTATTTGGAGCAGCATCTACTCTAGTCGGTGTTGAACAAACAGAAATGATAGTTGCTGCAATTTCTTTGGCAATAGGAATTGGTATTCAGAATTTTCCAGAAGGATTTGCAGTTTCAATGCCTTTAAGAAGACAAGGTGTTAGTAGACTTAAAAGTTTTTGGTATGGACAATTATCCGCAGTTGTAGAGCCAGTTGCAGCTGTTTTAGGGGCGTTAGCTGTATCGTTTTTCACACCAATTTTGCCGTATGCATTAGCTTTTGCAGCAGGAGCAATGATTTTTGTAGTTATTGAAGAAGTTGTGCCAGAAACCCAAAGAGATAAGTATACAGATATCGCAACACTTGGTTTTATCGGTGGTTTTATCGTAATGATGTCTCTAGATGTTGGTTTAGGTTAGAAATCAATTAAAAATATAATGAAAAAGCCAAACAATAACTGTTTGGCTTTTCGTATTTTGCAATAAAAATATTGCTGTGAAAAAGTCATCTTCGTTTCAGGTTTATAATGCTTCAGCAGGAAGTGGTAAAACTTTTACTCTTGTTAAAGAGTATATAAAAGTATTATTAAATTCAGATGATATTTTTTCATTTCAGAAAATTCTAGCAATTACATTCACTAACAAAGCTGCTGGTGAAATGAAAGAGCGTGTTTTATCTAGTCTCGAGGATTTTGCCGACGGTAAAGAGAACGACCTATTTAATGTTTTAATCAAAGAAATTAGGATTGATAAAAGCTTAATTAAAGAGAGAAGTAAAAAGATTCTTGATGCAATTCTAAAAAACTACGCTGCCTTTTCAATTACAACAATAGATAGTTTTACTCATAAAATTATTAAAAATTTCGCTTATGATCTGGGTTTGTCTCTTAATTTCGAAGTAGAAATGGATGCAGTTTCGTTGTTAAATGAAGCAGTGGATGTGTTAATTTCTAAAATTGGTACAGATAAAAAACTCACAAATCTTTTAATAGACTATTCTTTAGATAAAACTGATGATGATAAATCTTGGGATATTTCTAGAGATTTAAGTGAGTTTGCAAAAATTTTATTGAATGAAGATGATGTAGCGCATTTTAGAAACTTAGCCGATAAACAATTAGATGATTTTACAAACTTAAAAACCAAACTTTATAAGCAACAAAAGGAATTAGAAGAATCGATAAAAAAGGTAGGTGAAGAATGCCTTCAGCTCATAGATAATAATGATTTAGAGCATAAGGATTTTATGCGGGGAACAATACCTAAGTTTTTTGCTGACTTGAGCACGAAATCAGTTAATATCGATTTTATCAAACGAAGTGAAACCATAAAAAAAGCGATAGAAAATAATCAATATTATTCTAAGTCGACTTTAGATTCAGTTGCCAGTTCTATAGATCAAATAGTCCCAGAAATTATTCGATTGTTTAAAGAATCTGAATTAATTTATCAGCAATTTTCAATGAATAAATTAGCGCTAAAAAGTATTATTCCTTTAGCGGTTTTAAATAATATTAATTCAGAGTTAGAAACTATAAAAGAAGATAATAACATTCGATTGAATGCGGAATTTAATCAACTTATATCTGATAATATAAAAAATCAGCCAGCGCCATTTATATATGAAAGAATAGGGCAGCGTTTTCAGCATTATTTTATTGATGAAATGCAGGATACTTCAGTTTTACAATGGCAAAACTTAGTTCCGTTAATAGACAATACATTAGCGCAAGAGAATAGTAATTTATTATTGGTTGGTGACGGTAAACAGGCTATATATAGATGGCGAGGAGGAAAAGCGGAACAATTTATTGAGTTAGGTTCCGACAGAGAAAACCCTTTTCATGTTGCTAAAGAAATTAAAAATTTAGAGACCAATTACAGGAGTTATTCAGAAATCATCAATTTTAATAATTCTTTTTTTCAACATACCGCTAATTTTCTTCAAAATGAATCGTATAAAAATTTATTTTTAGAAGGAAATAAACAAAGAGAGAATTCTAAAAATGGTGGTTATGTTTCTTTAAGTTTTTTAGATAAAAATGAAGATAAAGAGATTGAGAAAGTAAAATATCCGCAGAAAGTTTTAGAGAAAATTAATCAATTAAAGGAAAGCTTTTCTTTAAATGAAATCTGTATACTAACACGAACAAGAAAAGATGGGGTTGCAGTTGCCAATTATCTTTCAGAGAAAGGAGTAAATATTGTGTCTTCAGAAACATTGTTACTTCAAAATAGTGGAAAAGTATCCTTTATTATTGATTTTCTTAAAGTTTTACAAAATCCCAGCGATGAAGAGTCTCGTTTTGAAATACTTTATTTTTTGCATCAACACTTGCAAATTGAAATTCCTAAAAATAATTTTTTAAAAGAATTTTCTAAAGCAGATAATAAAACTATTTTGGAATCTTTTAAAAAATACGGGGTTTCGTTTGATGCTTCTATTTTTCATCAATTACCATTTTATGAAAAAATAGAAGAAATTATCAGAGGTTTTAATTTGATCAACTCTTCGGATGCATACGTTCAGTTCTTTTTGGATGTAGTTTTAGAACGACAAAGAAATGGAACAGATATCGGTGAGTTTTTAGAGTTTTGGGAACTCAAAAAAGATAAATTGAGTATTGTTGCGCCAGAAAGTGCAAGTGCTGTTCAGGTTATGACAATTCATAAATCTAAAGGACTAGAGTTTCCTGTTGTTATTTTTCCTTGTGATGTGGATATTTATAAGCAAATAAAACCAAAATCTTGGTTAAATGAATTGCCAGAATCCTATGGTGGTTTTAGTGAACTTTTAGTCGATTATAATAAGACTTTAAGTATTGTTAGCAAAAGAGGTAAACAAATATACGATCACCAAAGAGAAGAACTGGAGTTAGATAATTTTAATTTATTGTATGTCACTTTAACAAGAGCTGTAGAGCAATTACATATTATAACAGAGAAAAAAATATCTCCAAAAGGAGAAGAAAATATAAAATGTTATTCAGGGATTTTTATCAATTATTTAAAACAACAAGATCTTTGGGATGATAATGTTTTAGAATATTCTTTTGGTGATAAAAATAGGGTGAGTAAAAATAAAACAGAAATTCCTTTAGCTGAAGTTCACAAGAAGTTTATTTCAACTCCTTGGCAAGAGCACAATATCCTGCTATTGGCTAGCGCATCTAAACTATGGAATACTGCGCAACATGAGGCTATTAATTTCGGGAATTTATTTCATGAGATATTTGCTAGAATTATCACAAAAAATGATATTGATGTTATTATCAATCAGTATAATCAGCAAGGAATTTTAGATGATGAACAAACTTGGTTTATTAAAAAAAGTATTTATAGTGTTGTAAATCATCCTTTATTGGTTAGTTACTATTCAGAAGATGTAATTGTTTATAATGAAAGAGAAATCGTAGATGTTGATAATCTCGTAATTATTCCTGATAGATTGGTTTTTATTGATAAAAAGGAAGTTGTAATCATTGATTATAAGACAGGAAACCCTTCAAGTGATCACCATCAGCAGCTACTGAAATATGAACGAGTTTTAAAATCTATGGATTTTAAAGTGGATAAAAAATTACTGATTTATATTAATCAAGAAATTGATGTTGTTGAAGTGTAATCAAAAAAAATAAACTTAGTAACTTTGTATTTATTAATTTGATAAAAAATGTACGGTAAAATTAAAGATATTTTAAAAAAAGAGATTAAAGAAATAAAGGACGCTGGTTTATATAAATCTGAAAGAATTATAACGTCATCGCAAGATGCAGTTATAAAAATTTCTACTGGTGAAGAGGTAATTAACTTTTGTGCTAATAATTATTTAGGGTTGTCAAATCATCCAGAAGTTATTCAAGCAGCAAAAGATACTATGGATACTCATGGTTTTGGAGTATCATCTGTTAGGTTTATATGCGGAACTCAGGATATTCATAAGCAATTAGAAAAAACAATTGCTAATTTTTACACAACAGAAGACACGATATTGTATGCAGCTGCTTTTGATGCAAATGGTGGTGTTTTCGAACCGCTATTAACCAAAGAAGATGCAATTATTTCTGATAGTTTAAATCATGCTTCAATTATTGATGGTGTTCGGTTGTGTAAAGCTGCGCGTTATCGTTATAATAACAACGACATGTCTTCTTTAGAAGCTCAATTAATAGAGGCGAACAAAAAAAATCACAGATTTAAAATTATTGTTACAGATGGTGTTTTTTCTATGGATGGAATTGTTGCGAAACTAGATGAAATTTGTGATTTAGCAGATAAATATGACGCGCTAGTTATGGTTGATGAATGTCATGCAACTGGTTTTATCGGAAAAACCGGAAGAGGAACTGTTGAGTTAAAGAATGTAATGGACAGAGTTGATATTGTAACAGGTACTTTAGGAAAAGCTTTAGGAGGAGCAATGGGAGGTTACACAACAGGTAAAAAAGAAATTATTGATATTTTGCGTCAACGATCAAGACCTTATTTGTTTTCAAATTCTTTAGCACCAGCAATTGTAGGTGCAACTTTAAAAGTCTTCGATTTAATCTCTACCAATACTGCACTTCGAGATAAATTAGAGTGGAATACCAATTATTTTAGAACAGAAATGGAAAAAGCAGGTTTCGATTTAGTGGGCGCAGATGCAGCAATTGTGCCCGTTATGCTCTACGATGCTAAATTATCTCAGAGTTATGGCAAATAAGTTATTAGAGAAAGGTATATATGTTATTGGTTTCTTTTTCCCTGTTGTTCCTAAAGATAAAGCAAGAATTAGAGTGCAGTTATCAGCAGCACACAACAAAGAGCATTTAAATAAAGCAATTGCAGCATTTATTGATGTTGGCAAAGAATTGAAAATAATATAGATTTTGTGGAAATTAACGCAATGAGGTAATAATTTTTTAGATTTATCTTTGTAGATAAGTTTTAACAACTTACTTTTGTTCATTAATAAGAACTTATAATTTAAAAATTTGATAATGAAACAATTAAAATTAGCTGTGATAGCTCTGTTTACGTTAGTAGCAGTTGGTAACGTAAACGCACAAGATGAAAACAATCCTTGGGCTGTAAGCTTTGGGGCAAATATAGTAGACTTTATTGCCAGATGCAACGTTTACAGACTATATGGAAGATTTATTAGGTAACACAGATTGGAATATCTTACCTTCTATTTCTAGAATTTCTGCTGAAAAATATCTTCAAAAAGGTTTTTCTTTGCAGTTAGCGGGGTCTATTAACAAAATAGAAACTATTAGCGATATAGACGATTCTGACTTTCTTTATTGGTCTGCAGATGCAATTGTAAAATACGATTTAAATAATTTAGTAGGTCAAACTGGTTGGTTTGATCCTTTTGTATTTGTAGGTGGTAGTTATGCTTCTCTTGATTCAGAAGGAGAAGGTATGGCTCAAGCTGGTTTAGGTTTTAACGCTTGGTTTAACGAAAACTTAGGTTTAAACTTACAAACAGGTATGAAAATGGGTTTTGCTGATAAAATGAACGATCACTACCAAACTTCATTAGGTTTAGTAATTAAATTTGGAGGAAAAGATACAGATGGCGATGGTGTTTATGATAAATTCGATGCTTGTCCAGAAGTTGCTGGTTTAGTTGAGTTTAAAGGTTGTCCTGATGCAGATGGAGATGGAATAAAAGATTCTGATGATGCTTGTCCTAATGTTGCAGGTTTAGCAGCTATGAATGGTTGTCCTGATTCTGATGGAGATGGTGTAGCTGATAAAGATGATATGTGTCCTAATGCTAAAGGAACTAAAGCAAATAAAGGTTGTCCTGATTCTGACGGAGATGGTGTTTTAGATAAAGACGATAAGTGTAGTAATGTAGCAGGACCAGTTGCGAATGCAGGTTGTCCTTGGCCAGATACTGACGGAGATGGTGTTTTAGATAAAGATGATAAATGTCCTACAGTTGCAGGTGTTGCTTCAGAAGGTGGTTGTGAAGAAAAATCAATTACAAAAGAGGCTGCAGAAGCTATCTCATTAACAGCTAAAGCTATTTTATTTAATACAGGAAGATCTTCATTTAAACGTGGAATTACTAAGCAATTAGATGCTATTGCGGCTATTATGAACAAAAATCCAAAAGCAACTTTTGCTATCGGAGGTCATGCAGATAGTACAGGTTCTGAAGCTATTAACTTCAAGATATCTGACAAAAGAGCAGCTGCTGTTAGAGATTACTTAGTTAAAAAAGGAGTAGATGCTTCAAGGTTATCAGTGAAAGGATTCGGAGAAGCTTTTCCAACTGACTCTAACAAAACAAGAGCAGGTAAAGCTAAGAATAGAAGAGTTGAAATTAAAGTTACTAACTAGTATCTTTTTTTAAATAAAAATTCAAAAGCCTCATCATATCGATGAGGCTTTTTTTTATATCCATAATTCTCGTTTTAAAGTGAAAAAACTTTTTAGTTTCATTCAAAAAAATTACCTTTGCATCCTGAAAATGAGAGTTACATCTCATAAACAAAATAATAACTTTAATTAGATACATAATGTCTACAATAACAGGTAAGGTTTCTCAAATTATAGGACCAGTAATTGATGTTGAATTCAATACTGAAAATGAACTTCCTAAAATTTATGATTCTTTAGAAATCAAAAAAGCTGACGGTTCTATTTTAGTACTAGAGGTACAACAGCACATTGGTGAGGATACGGTTAGAACTATTTCAATGGATGCTACAGATGGATTAAGCAGAGGTGCAGAAGTTGTTGCTACAGGAAGCCCAATCCAGATGCCAATTGGAAACGATATTTATGGTCGTCTGTTTAATGTAACAGGTGAGGCTATTGATGGTTTAGGTAATTTGAAAAAAGAAGGTGATGATGGTTTACCAATTCACAGATCTGCACCTAAATTTGAAGATTTATCAGTGTCTACTGAAGTATTATTTACAGGAATTAAGGTAATCGACTTAATTGAGCCTTATGCAAAAGGAGGTAAAATTGGATTATTTGGAGGAGCAGGAGTAGGTAAAACAGTATTAATTCAGGAGTTAATTAACAACATAGCAAAAGGACATGGTGGTTTATCAGTTTTTGCAGGTGTAGGAGAGAGAACTCGTGAAGGAAATGATTTACTTCGTGAAATGTTAGAATCTGGAATTATCAAATATGGTGATGATTTTATGCATTCAATGGAAGAAGGAGGATGGGATTTATCTAAAGTTGATAAGCCTGGAATGAAAGACTCTAAAGCTACCTTCGTATTTGGACAAATGAATGAGCCACCTGGAGCACGTGCGCGTGTTGCATTATCTGGTTTAACAATAGCAGAATATTTTAGAGATGGAGCGGGTGAAGCACAAGGTAAAGATGTACTTTTCTTCGTAGATAATATTTTCCGTTTTACACAAGCAGGTTCTGAGGTTTCGGCACTTTTAGGGCGTATGCCATCAGCAGTGGGCTACCAGCCAACATTAGCAACAGAAATGGGGGCAATGCAAGAGCGTATTACTTCAACTAAGAAAGGTTCTATTACATCTGTTCAGGCTGTTTATGTACCTGCAGATGATTTAACAGATCCAGCACCAGCAACAACATTTGCTCACTTAGATGCTACAACAGTATTATCTCGTAAAATTGCAGAATTAGGAATTTATCCGGCAGTAGATCCTTTAGATTCTACTTCAAGAATTCTATCAGCGGCTGTTTTAGGTGATGAGCATTATAATACAGCAACTGCCGTAAAAGAAATTTTACAACGCTATAAAGAGTTACAAGATATTATTGCAATCTTAGGAATGGAAGAATTATCTGAAGAAGATAAACTTGTCGTTCATAGAGCTAGACGTGTACAACGTTTCTTGTCGCAACCTTTCCACGTAGCAGAACAATTTACTGGTATACCAGGAGTATTAGTTGATATTAAAGACACTATTAAAGGATTTAATATGATTTTGGATGGTGAGTTAGATAAATATCCTGAGGCAGCATTTAACTTAAGAGGGTCAATTCAAGATGCGATTGACGCTGGAGAGAAAATGTTAGCAGAAGCATAGTAATCGTTTAAAATATACTTTATGTATTTAGAAATTGTAACGCCAGAAGCTATCTTATTTTCATCAGAAGTGGACTCATTAACCGTTCCTGGAGAAAATGGAGAATTTCAAATGTTAAATAATCATGCGCCTGTTGTTTCTAATTTAAAAGAGGGAACGATCAAAATTCACATACATTCTCAAGCTAATCTTAAATTAGATGATTTGGATGGTAAATTAATTATAGATGCTGTTGATGATAAAATTTTAACACTACTTATTAATTCTGGAACATTAGAATTAAATGATAATAAAGCAATTATTTTAGCAGATTAAAATCTTAAAATAGTTATAAAGTAAAAGGTCTCAAAATGAAATTATTTTTGAGACCTTTTTTTATGAATAAACTTTTATTTAAATATCTATTTTGTTCTATATAATTTGTTTTCGAATGTAAAACCCTTCATTTTAGAAGAACATAAATTTGTATAATAAACTAGTTCTGCTTAAAATTCATTTAGAAATATAGGTATTATAAATGCAGTCTTTAACACAAAAGTGTTAAGTGGTAAAAAAGATTTTTTTTGTATAAATGTGATTTTAAAAATATATAAAGATTAGTTCTGTTTGCAATGAAAAATAAAATTTACACTCCATAAAAAAAGTGTAAATTTGTGACATGGAAGAAACGAATAGACAACTTAAAATTGCAGGAGTATTACAAAAAGATTTGGTAGATGTTTTGCAGAAGGCAGCACAAGACGGTATGAGAGGAGTAATTATTTCTGTTTCCAAGGTTCATGTAACTTCAGATTTAGGGGTTGCCAAGGTTTATTTAAGTGTTTTTCCTTCGGATAAAAGAGAAGATATTATTAAAGGAGTGCAACACAACACAACCTTAATTCGTCACGAAATGGCATCGAGAACGAAACATCAGTTACGTAGAATGCCAGAGTTGTTGTTTTTTGGAGACGACACTTTAGATTATAATGAAAGCATTGATAAATCGTTAAAAGGTGAGGATACAAATCCTATTAAAAACCCCAACATTTTACCAAGACGAAAAAAACAATAAATTCAGAAATTCTATTTGCATTTTCCGTTATACATAGCAAAAAGGTATTTATTTTCAAAAACAAGTACTAATGCCATAAATATTATTACAATTATTGCTTCTTTCGGGGTAATTGTTGGAGCTTTGGCTCTGTTTATAATTCTTTCTGGTTTTTCGGGTTTACGCAGTTTAAGTTATAGTTTGCTAGATGTTTCAGACCCTGACATTAAAATTACATCGAGTACAGGAAAAAAGTTATTGTATACCAAAGATATCCATCAAATTTTAGAGAATAATACATCAATTTACGCTTTCTCTAAGGTTATTGAAGAACGTGTTTTTTTAGAATATAACAATAAAAACGAAATAGCGTATATCAAGGGTGTTGAAGAGAATTATACTTCTATTACAAGCATAGATTCTGTTTTAAACACAGGGAATTGGTTAGATAAAGAATTTTCAAAGACAGCAGTTGTGGGAAATGGTATTTCTAGAAAATTGTCTTTAGGAATTTTAAATTTTGGAGAACCTTTATCTATTATGGTTCCAAAATCTGGAACAGGTTTTATAAACCCGCTCAATGCATTTTACAAAATGAATTTACAAGTTGTTGGAGTGTATTCAGGAACTGAAGAGTTTGAAAGTAAATTTGTCTTTGTTTCAATAAATGACGCGCGCAACTTACTACATTTTAAAGAAAATCAATTTACAGGAATTGAAATTAAATTAAAAGATAATTTAGATGCTAATTTGTTTTCAGAACAACTGCAAGAACAATTAGGAAGTAAATTTAAAGTACGGACCAAACAACAATTAAACGAGGTTTTTTACAAGGTCATAAATACTGAGAATTTTGTCTCTTACCTGATTTTTACATTGATTGTAATTATTGCATTATTCAATGTAATTGGGGCAATAATTATGATGATTATCGATAAAAAATCAAATTTAAAAACACTGTTTAGTTTGGGGGCTACTATAGAAGAAATAAAAAGAATTTTCGTTTATCAAGGTTTTCTATTAACTTTTCTAGGAATGATAATTGGTTTATCATTGGGAATCTTATTAGTTTTTCTTCAAAAGCAATTTGGATTATTCATGATTACTCAAAATTTGCCTTACCCAGTAGAATTTCGAATTTCTAATCTTTTTATTGTTGTTGTAACAATTACAGTTTTAGGTTTTATAGCATCAAAAATTGCAAGTAGCAGAATTAATAAAGACTTTATAGAAAAATAGTTTTTTAAATTTATTTACTGTTTTACAAGATATTTTTTGAGAAAGATCAAAAAAGATTTTGTTGCAAATCTGGCTAACTATTTTTGTATGAAATCAATTGATTTTAAAATTGTGGAATAATAGTATTTCCAAACTTAGCTTCGACTTCGTCAAACGCAGTAAAAACATCTTTTGCGTCGTCAGAGGTTACCATTTTCATTCTATATTCTTTAAAATGCGGAATTCCTTTAAAGTAATTAGTGTAATGTCTTCTTGTTTCAAAAACACCCAAAATAGGACCTTTCCAATCAATAGCCATTTGTAAATGTCTTCTTGCCATTTCAACGCGCTGTGCAATTGTAGGTTTTTCTAAATATGTACCCGTTTTAAAATAATGTTTTACTTCGTTAAAAAACCATGGGTATCCGATAGCAGCTCTGCCAATCATTGCGCCATCTAAGCCATAACTATCTCTCATTTCCATTGCTTTTTCTGGGGTTGTAATGTCTCCATTTCCAAAAACAGGAATATGCATTCGTTGGTTGTTTTTTACATCAGCAATTGGCTTCCAATCTGCTTCACCTTTATACATTTGTGCACGTGTTCTACCGTGAATAGAAATGGCTGCGCAACCAACATCCTGCAAGCGTTCAGCAACTTCTACGATTCTAATAGAGTCATGATCCCAACCTAAACGAGTTTTTACTGTTACAGGTAAATCAGTGTGTTTTACCATGGCCTCTGTAAGAGAAACCATTAAATCAATATCTTTTAATATTCCTGCTCCAGCACCTTTAGAGACTACTTTTTTTACAGGACAACCAAAATTAATGTCTATAATATCTGGCTTCGATTTTTCAACAATTTCAACTGTTTTTAGCATCGATTCTAAATTAGCTCCAAAAATCTGGATGCCTACAGGGCGCTCTTTCTCGTAAATATCTAACTTCATTACGCTTTTTGCAGCATCACGAATCAATCCTTCAGAAGAAATAAACTCTGTATAAACAACATCTGCACCATGCTCTTTACACAGCGCTCTAAAAGGTGGGTCACTCACATCTTCCATTGGCGCAAGTAAAAGCGGAAAATCAGGTAGTTCTATGTTGCCTATTTTTACCAAAACTATTCATTTTTGTGCAAAATTAATGCTTTTTTATTAAATGTATGTGTCTTTTTTTTAATTGAAAGAGATAATATTTTACTTTAAAAAGCATAACGAATCTCATTGAAATTTTTTATTTGAGAAGGGCTATAAATAGCATACCTTTGCAAGCTGAAAGTAGATAGAAATCGAAGTATGAAGAATATTAGAAACTTTTGCATTATCGCACATATTGATCATGGTAAAAGTACATTAGCAGATAGATTGTTAGATTATACAGGCTCTGTAACTGATCGTGAAAAGCAAAATCAGTTATTAGACAATATGGATTTAGAGCGTGAGCGTGGAATTACCATAAAATCACATGCAATTCAAATGGATTATATTCATAATGGAGAACCTTTTATTTTGAATTTAATTGACACTCCAGGTCACGTAGATTTTTCTTATGAAGTTTCTAGATCTATTGCAGCTTGCGAAGGCGCTTTGCTAATTGTAGATGCTGCACAAAGTATTCAAGCACAAACCATTTCGAATTTATACTTGGCTTTAGAGAATGATTTAGAAATTATTCCTGTTTTAAATAAAGTTGATTTGCCATCTGCAAACCCAGAAGAGGTTACTGATGATATTGTAGATTTATTAGGTTGTAATCCAGAAGAAGTAATTCATGCAAGTGGTAAAACAGGTTTTGGAGTTGACAATATTTTAGAAGCTATTATAGATAGAATTCCTGCTCCACAAGGCGATCCAGAAGCACCGTTACAAGCTTTAATTTTTGATTCAGTTTACAATTCTTACAGAGGAATTGAAACATATTTTAGAGTTTTAAATGGTGAAATAAAAAAGGGTCAGGAAATTAAGTTTATGGCTACGAGTAAAAATTATTTTGCCGATGAAGTAGGTACTTTAAAACTAGAGCAAGTTGTAAAAAAATCAGTAAAAACAGGTGATGTAGGGTATTTAATTACTGGTATTAAAACGGCGAAAGAAGTAAAAGTAGGTGATACAATTACTGATGCGCAAAAACCAACAACAGAAACTATAGATGGTTTTGAAGATGTTAAGCCAATGGTTTTTGCAGGTATTTATCCTGTAGATACAGAAGATTATGAAGAATTGCGTTATTCTATGGAAAAACTGCAGTTAAATGATGCCTCTTTAGTATTTCAACCAGAGAGCTCGGCTGCTTTAGGTTTTGGTTTCAGGTGTGGGTTCTTAGGAATGTTGCATATGGAAATTATTCAAGAACGTTTAGAACGTGAGTTTAATATGACAGTAATTACTACTGTTCCCAACGTATCTTATCACGCATATACTAAGAAAAATCCTGATGAGTTAATACTGTTGAATAACCCAACAGATTTACCTGATCCATCTAGGTTAGATAGAGTAGAGGAGCCTTTTATAAAAGCTTCTATTATTACAAAATCTGATTTTGTTGGACAAGTAATGAGTTTGTGTATCGAAAAACGTGGTCAAATTGTAAATCAAACGTATTTAACAACAGAAAGAGTTGAGTTAATTTTCGAAATGCCTTTGGCAGAAATTGTATTTGATTTTTATGATCGTCTAAAAACAGTTTCTAAAGGATATGCTTCTTTCGATTATCACCCAATTGGTATGAAAGAATCTAAACTAGTAAGAGTAGATATTCTTTTAAATGGGCAACCTGTAGATGCACTTTCAGCGCTATTACATGCAGATAATGCCTATACAATCGGTAAGAAAATTGTAGAGAAATTAAAAACTTTAATACCAAGACAACAGTTTGATATTCCTATTCAAGCTGCAATTGGAGCAAAAATTATAGCACGTGAAACTACCAAAGCATTGCGTAAAGATGTTACTGCAAAATGTTATGGAGGAGATATTTCGAGAAAACGTAAGTTATTAGAAAAGCAGAAAAAAGGAAAGAAAAGAATGCGACAGGTTGGTAATGTAGAAATTCCGCAAGAAGCGTTTATGGCTGTATTAAAGTTGAATGATTAGGTTTTTTCGCTATTTATTTTCTAAATTTACTCGTTTGAATAGGCCAACTATTTTTAGAAATAGTGGTTAAAAATATAAAAAGCAAAACTTTTGTAAAAAAAGGTTTTGCTTTTTATATTTTAAGCTGCCAAGTTCAGTGATTTTAGTTGCGATCTAAATCAGCTAGATTTTTGGAAAACCATTAATTTCTTCCTTTAACTCTGACTTCTTTAAATTTTTGGATTTCAAAACTCAAAATGGAAACTTCTAATTTGTATTTTCTCGGATTTATAATTCAAAAATGGTTGATTATTAATTTTTAAAAAATAGTTATCTGTTGAGTTGAGACTCAGTATTTATAGAAAAGGTTTCCTGCGCTATTTATATTTAAATAGAATTTGTGAATTTCTCATTTATAAAATTTACGAGTCTCTTTCAATTTTTTAGTTTATAAAGTTAATTAGTAATTTATAAAAATGAGAGGCACAGGAGTAGAAATTGTTACTAAAAGGAAAAGATTTAAGAAGTAATAAAATGAAAAATCAACAAAAAAGACCAAAGTAAAGTTCTAATCCAATTTCTATGAATTAGCGTAGTTAGTAATTTGTTATTCACATTTCCCTCAGATATTTTAAAGTGAAGCGGGGCAAAGCTCAATAATGTAAATACCCATAAAAAAAAGACAATACCTATATAAATGAAATGATTTATTGTGGGGGAATAAAATGAAATTATTAATCCAAAGATTAATTGGAAAAGCATTAACGGAACTACAATTACTGCTATTTTAGAGGTGTATTTTTGATGCCAAGCATAAAGATTTTCTTCGCTGTAGTATAGAAAACTGGGATAGATAATAAGTTGAACCATCCAAATTAAAATAGCAAGTCCGGCATCCACCAAAAAAGAAATTTGAGATAAAACATTTATGAAATTATCCATTTGTAATTATTCTTTAAAAGTATATTTTTTAAGAATTTCTAAAGACGTGTATTGCAAAGATTTTATGTGAGTGGCTTCTAAAATAACAAAAGGTGCTTTACCTACTTTTTCTGCTTGTAACCATCTAGAAATACACAAACACCATTTGTCTCCCGGCTTTAAACCGGGAAAGTTCCAGTATGGTTTTGGAGTAATTAAATCATTTCCTTGAGAGGCTGAGTATTCTAGAAAATCTTCAGTAACTATTGCACAAATTGTATGAGTACCAGCATCATTTTCTGCAGTTTTACAAAAACCATCTCTGTAATATCCAGTAACGGGTGAGTTGCAACAATTTTTTAAAGGCTTACCTAATACATTTAACTCCAAATTCAATATTTTTTTAGTATTTACAGATTTATTTAAACATAAAAAAAAGACCATTAATTATTAAATTAATCTCTATTTCCTAATATTTTTAAACCCCAATATAGAAGCATAGCTAATGAACCCAATGCTGCTACTAAGTAGGTTCTTGCTGCCCATTTTAAGGCATCAGTAGAACCAGCCAATTCTTCTCGAGAAACCATATTTTTATTTCTTAACCAAGCTAATGCTCTGTTGCTTGCGTCATACTCTACAGGTAATGTAATAAAACTAAAAAGTGTTGCAAAACCCATAAAAACCAATCCTGTTATTGCTAAATAAAAGCCAAAACTACTCGCCCCTGAGGCTGCACCTAGAAATAACCCTCCAATAACAAGCCATTGAGAAAACCTTGAAGAGATATTAACGACTGGCACTAATTTAGAGCGCATTGTTAACCAGTTATAAGCAGTTGCATGCTGCACAGCATGTCCTACTTCATGAGCAGCAACTGCAGCAGAAGCAGCATTTCTTTGGTTGTATACAGACTCACTCAAATTTACAGTTTTATTTTGCGGATTGTAATGGTCTGTTAGCCTTCCGGGAGTAGAAATTACTTTTACATCGAAAATACCATGATCAGCAAGCATTTTTTCTGCAATTTCGGCTCCATTCATTCCGTTTCTTAGCTGAACTCTAGAGTATTTATTGAATTTATTTTTTAAAGTATTACTGATTAACCAGCTAACTAATGCAATTGCACCGATTAAAATATAAAATCCTATCATAATTTATATTGTTTAAAAATTGTATTTCGTTTTTGTTTGATAAATTTACAACATAAACTATTCCATTTTATTTTTTTGGAGTAAAAAAAGACAAAATGACAAATAAACCAAACATATTGCTGATTTATACTGGCGGAACTATTGGTATGATTAAAGATTATAAAACGAATGCTTTAAGAGCGTTTGATTTTAGTCAGATTGTAGAGAAAATTCCAGAACTACAGCAGTTAAACTGTAAGATAACAAGTATTTCTTTTGATGAGCCTATAGATTCATCAAATATGAATACGAAGTTTTATAAAGACATTGCTGAAATTATTGAGTCAAATTACAAAAAATTTGATGGATTTGTAGTTTTAACAGGTTCTGATACTATGTCGTATACATCTTCTGCAATCAGTTTTATGTTAGAAAATTTGACAAAACCTATTATTTTTTCGGGTTCCCAACTGCCAATTGGAGATTTAAGAACAGATGCTAAAGAAAACTTGATCACTTCTATCGAGGTGGCAAGTGCTCACAAAAATGGAACACCAATAATTTCTGAGGTTTGTTTGTATTTTGAATATAAATTATATCGAGCAAATAGAACAACGAAAATAAGTTCAGAACAGTTTGAAGCATTTACATCGCTCAACTTTTCTCCACTTGCAATAAGTGGTGTGCATCTCAAATTTAATGAGGAATTACTTTATCAACCAAAAAATAAACAAAAAAATTTAATAGTAAGAAAGAATTTAGTGAATGAGGTTGTAATTTTAAAATTGTTCCCAGGTATTTCGAATTTAGTTGTAGAAAGTATTTTGAGTATTCCTAATTTAAAAGGAATAGTTTTAGAAACTTATGGGTCTGGCAACGCACCAAATTCGGAAAATTTTATTACTACTTTAAAAAATGCGATTGATCAAGGGATTAAAATTGTAAATGTAACACAATGCAAAAGCGGAAGTGTTATGATGGGGCATTATGATACAAGTTTGATGCTTAAAAACATAGGTGTTATTGATGGTAAGGATATTACTACAGAATCTGCAATAGCCAAGTTGATGTATCTTCTAAGTCAAGATCTATCAGTTGAAGATTTTACAATGTTTTTTGAAAAATCTTTGAGAGGTGAATTAACTGATATATAAAACTTTTAGACCGGTAAGGAATGAGATCAATTTTTAATGTATAAATAGATTGATTTTTTTTTTTAATCTCCAATATTTTTTTGTTACTTGCCACTCCTAAATAAAAAAAGAAAAGAAGGCTTATATTTTTATAGAAAAATCAACTTTTTGGTTGATGTTCAAGATTAAAAATTAGAATTCGTTAACTATTAAATTTAATTATAAAAAAGATGAAAAAAGTAGTAAATGTCCTATCCGTTACAGGATTTATGTTTTTTGGAGCTATTCAATCAACTTTCGCTCAAGAAGCAACAGCAGAGGAATCAAGAACTTTTCACCAAGAATTAAAACTTCGTTTCATTGAAGGAGATCCGCAGTTTATGGGGATTGTGTTAGTTGCATTAATTTTAGGATTGGCAATTGCAATCGAAAGAATCATTTATTTGAACATGGCAACAACGAATACTAAAAAATTAGTAGCGAGTGTTGATGATGCTTTAAGCTCAGGAGGTATTGAAGCAGCAAAGGAAGTTTGTAGAAATACAAAAGGTCCAATAGCTTCTATTTTTTACCAAGGATTAGATAGAGTAGATGAAGGTGTTGAAGCAGCAGAAAAAGCAGTTGTTTCTTATGGAGGAGTGCAAATGGGACTTTTAGAGAAAAATATTTCTTGGTTGTCATTATTTATTGCTCTTGCGCCAATGCTTGGGTTTATGGGAACGGTAATTGGAATGATTAAAGCTTTTGATATGATTGCAGTAGCAAATGATATTTCTCCAGGAGTTGTAGCGGTAGGTATTAAAGTTGCATTATTAACAACTGTATTTGGTCTTATTGTAGCTATTATTTTACAAATCTTTTATAATTTTATAGTTTCTAAAGTAGATAGTATTGTAAATAATATGGAGGATGCGTCTATTCAGTTAATAGATTTATTAGTAAAATATAAAAAATAAGATATATTATGAAAAATAATTTATCAAAAATTTTAAATATCTTCATAGCGGTAATTGCTGTGATAGGTGCTTTTCTTTTCATTCGTATTTTTATGACGGATGTAGAAGATGTTGAGGCGCTAAATGGACCTGTAGGACACATTGTTTCGTTTTCTACAATGCTGCTTTATTTCGCAGTAGGAGCAACAGTAATTTTGTCTTTATTTGCTCTTTTTAGAAACCCAGAGAACTTAAAAAAGACTTTATTAGGAGTTGCACTTCTAGGTGTTGTTTTGGTGTTTGCTTATTTTTTAGCAGATAGTGATGTTGTTTTGGATACAGCAAATAACGTACTTAAAGGAGGTGAAGCCGGATCAGCAACAAACCAATGGGTTGGTACAGGAATTTGGTATAGTATTGCTTTAGGATTAGTTGCAAGCTCATTCTTTGTATACGATTTATTAAAAGGACTAGTAAAATCATAAAAATATGGCAAGAAGAGAGAATCCCGAAATTAATGCAGGTTCTATGGCAGATATTGCATTCTTGCTCTTAATCTTTTTCTTAGTAACAACAACAATGAATGTGGATTCAGGGGTTTCAAAGAAACTATCTGAAAAACCACCGGCAGATTATGTGCCACCTGTTATTAAAGAGAAAAACATTTTTGAAGTAAGTATTAATAGAAATAATGAGCTTTTAGTAGAAGGCGAAAGAATGGATATTAAAGGTTTAAAAGAAGCTGCTATTGCTTTTATAGATAATGGTGGAGGTGAAGGTAAAGTTGAAAATGATATAGCTACTGGAAAATGTGATTATTGTAGGGGTGAAAAAAGTGAATCTTCTTCAGATCACCCAAACAAAGCAATTATTTCTGTTCAGAGTGATAGGTTAACAGAATATGGTACTTATATCGCAGTTCAAGATCAATTATTAAGAGCTTACACTGTTTTAAGAAATAGGTTAAGTATGGATAAGTACAAAATATCTTACACTGAACTTGAAGAAGCTTATAAAGATAATAAGTCGAATCAGGATCTGAAGAAAAAGGTTGAGTTTATCAAAACTAGTTATCCTCAGATTATTTCAGATGCAGAACCAACAAATTAATTTTTAAAATTTAACATATGTCTAAGTTTAGAAAAAAGAAAAAAGGAATGCCAGCAGTAAATACTGCCGCCTTACCAGACATTGTTTTTATGTTATTATTTTTCTTCATGGTAACTACTACCATGAGAGAAACTTCATTGCAAATTGATACGCCAAGGTTGCCATCAGCACAAGAAGTAAAAAAGTTAGAGCATAAAAGTTTGGTAACTACTATTTACGTTGGTAAAGCAAAAGATACTAAATATGGAACTAGTTTTAATAGAATCCAGTTAAATGATAAAATAGCGACTGCAGATGAGGTTCCTGCGTTTATAATAAATGCAAGATCTAAAGTTTCAGAAGAAGAAGTTCCGTTTATGACAACTTCTATTAAAGCAGATAAAGAATGTAGTGTTGGTACTATAGTAGATGTTAGACTAAAATTAAGAGATGTAAATGCTCTTAAAATTAGTTATTCAGCGGGTGCGAGTATTGATTAAGTAATTACATTAGAATTCATAAAAAAGGGATAATTCATTTGAATTATCCCTTTTTTATTATCTCTAATCATGAAACGAAATATTGTATCTTTGATAAGTCCTTTAACCTTGTTATGAAAACCGCAGTAACTCATTTATTCTTTTTGCTCTTATGTGGCTTTTGTTTTTCTCAAAAGGATGCCCTCAATTTGGGAGATAAATATGCGGATGATCAAGTTTATGTATCTGTTGCTTATAGTCAGTTTTATGATCAACCAGCATCAGTGTCTAGAAGTAATTTTTCGTATTCACTTTCTACTGGTTTTATTAAAGATTTAATTTTAAATAAACAAGGAAATTTTTCTGTAGGAGCTGGTATAGGTTATGGTTTAGATTTTTTTAATCATGAATTAAAAGTAGAAGAGGTGAATAACAATACTATTTTTAGCAGTGATACTTCAATTAGAACTAATTTATTTAAATCACAAAACTTAGAATTTCCTTTAGAATTGAGATGGAGGACATCTAATGCAAATAAGTATGAATTTTGGAGAGTGTATGCAGGTATTAAATTCTTATATAACCTTTCTAATAATTTTCAATTTGATGATACAAGTAATTTGAGGATAAAGTATTCAGATATTTCTAGCTATAATAAATTACAATATGGTTTAACGTTTTCTGCTGGTTACGATGAATTTAATATTAATATATTTTATGGTTTAACACCTATCTTTAATAATGGTAAAATAGATTTGGAAGATATCAATACGAAAATTTTAAAATTCGGACTTATTTTCTATTTTTTATAAAAATAGATAGACTATAATTGGGCATAGGAAACCTAGTACAAATCCTAAATATACTTCCGTGGGTGTGTGTGCCTTTAAATTCAGTCGAGCGCTTGCTAGAGTGCCAGAGAGTAAAAGTCCACTTATGATAACAACTATAAAATTTACACTATATACATTGCTTATTGCAAAAAAGAATCCTGTAGTAATGCCTAGTGATAGCAAATGGATACTTGTTTTTAGTTGAAAAGAGAATAATATATATATGCACAACAACCCTAATGTAGTTGCGTAAAAAAGTAAACTAATATCTCTTAGGTCATGAATTTCTTTAATTGTATTGCCTAATAAATAGAATAAAAATATCATTAGGACTATAGGTAGTTTTCGCTCTTTAATAGTGTTAGCTTTAAACGATTTTATCAATTTAAGCCTTTTTAAAAGAAATAAAATGATGAGAGGTATAACGTAAGTAGATATAAATATTAATCCTAACACAATCATTCTTTGATTTGCGTTAAATCCGTTTGGAACAAGTATAAAGTACAAGATTATACTAATTGTAGGAACTACAATTGGATGTAATATTATTGATAAGAATTTATAGAACCTCACTAAATTTCTTTTCGTAATCGTGCTACTGGCAAATCTAATTGTTCCCTATATTTGGCAACGGTTCTTCTTGCAATTGGATATCCTTTTTCCTTTAAAATTGTTGCCAATTTCTCGTCTGTTAAGGGTTTTTTCTTGTTTTCTTCAAGAACTACTGTTTCCAAAATTTTCTTGATTTCTTTTGTTGAAACATCCTCTCCTTTATCATTTTTCATGGATTCAGAGAAGAATTCTTTAATTAATTTTGTACCGTAAGGAGTTGAAACAAATTTACTATTTGCTACTCTAGAAACAGTTGAAACATCCATATTTATCTTATCGGCAATATCCTTTAAAATCATGGGTTTTAGCTTACGTTCATCACCTGTTAAAAAATATTCCTGCTGATAATGCATTATGGTATTCATTGTTACTAATAAAGTTTGTTGTCGCTGTTTTATTGCGTCAATAAACCATTTGGCAGAATCTAATTTCTGTTTGATAAAGAATACGGCATCTTTTTGAGATTTACTTTTTACTTTAGATTCTTGATACCCTTTTAACATATTGTTGTACTCTCTAGATATATGCAATTCAGGTGCATTTCTCGAATTCAATATCAAATCTAATTCACCGTTTACAAGTTTGATTGAAAAATCTGGGACTATCTGTTCTGCAATTTTATTGTTTCCGGCGTATGAACTACCTGGTTTAGGGTTTAGTTTAGATATTTCAGTATTTACTTCCTTTAGCTCATCATTAGAAATATTAAACTTTTCCTTAAGTTTTGTGAAATGTTTTTTTACAAAATGATCAAAATTAGATTCTAAAATATCAATTGCTAATGCCCTTGTTTTGGTAACTTTCTTTCTTTTAAGTTGAATAATAAGACATTCTTTTAGATCTCTAGCACCAACACCGCTTGGGTCTAAGGTGTGTATCACTTTTTTTAGAATAGTAAATACTTTTTCTTTTGTGGTGAATATATTTGCTGTAAAAGCTAAATCATCTACTAAATCTAAAAGATCTCTTCTAATGTAACCACTATCATCAATACTACCGACTAAAAACTCTGCTATTAATCGCTCTTCATCACCAAAACTATAAGTGCTAAGTTGATTTTTTAAAGATTGATGAAAGCTCGTGCCTGCTGCATAAGGAACGTTTTTCTCTTCATCATCTGCTGAATAATTATTTGCTTGAGTTTTGTAATTCGGTATTTCATCATCACTCAAATAATCATCAATATTTATGTCTTCAGCTTCTATTTTTTCTGTTCCAGCGTCATCAAATTCATTAGATAAGTCATCATCTATAGAGTCTGAATCTTCTTTACCTGTATCTAAAGCGGGGTTTTCTTCAATTTCTTGCTTTAATCGTTCCTCAAAAGCTTGTGTAGGTAATTGAATTAACTTCATCAACTGAATTTGTTGAGGCGATAATTTCTGCAGAAGTTTATAATGTAAGCTTTGTTTTAGCATAGTTTGAAAGATACAAAATACTTCTTAAAACTCAGCGTTTTGTGGAGTTCTTGGAAAAGGAATAACATCTCTAATATTACTCATTCCTGTAGTAAATTGAACTAATCTTTCAAAGCCTAAACCAAAACCAGAATGAACGGCAGTTCCAAATTTCCTCAAATCTAAATACCACCACAATTCTTTTTCATCAATATTCATGGCTTTCATTTTCTCCACTAATACATCGTATCGTTCTTCACGTTGCGCACCACCAACAATTTCTCCAATTCCAGGGAAAAGAACATCCATTGCTCTAACTGTTTTTCCATCATCATTTAATCTCATGTAAAATGCTTTAATATCTGCTGGATAATCAAATAAAATCACTGGACATTTAAAGTGTTTTTCGACTAAAAACCGCTCGTGTTCAGATTGTAAATCTGCACCCCATTCATTAATTGGAAATTGAAATTTCTTCTTTTTATTAGGTTTCGAATTTCGCAGTATATCAATTGCTTCAGTATAAGAAACTCTTTTAAAATTATTATCGACTACAAAACGAAGTTTTTCTAATAAACTCATATCGCTTCTTTCAGCTTGTGGTTTACTTTTCTCTTCTTGTGTTAAACGTTGATCTAAAAATGCTAAGTCGTCTTTACAACTTTCCAAAATCGAATTTAGAACGTTTTTTATAAAATCTTCAGCGAGATCCATATTACCATCTAAATCCATAAATGCAACTTCAGGTTCTATCATCCAAAACTCAGCTAAATGACGTGTTGTATTTGAGTTTTCCGCCCTAAATGTTGGCCCAAAAGTATATGCTTTTCCTAAAGCCATGGCATAAGTTTCAGCCTCTAATTGTCCAGAAACTGTTAAGTTGGTTTCTTTTCCAAAGAAATCTTTAGAATAATCAACCGTTCCGTCTTCTGCCAGTGGCGCTTCATTGTCTTTAAAATTGGTAACTCTAAACATTTCTCCTGCTCCTTCTGCATCAGAACCAGTAACAATTGGAGTATTAACGTAGTTAAAGTTTCTTTCTTGAAAATATTGGTGAACGGCAAAAGAGAGCTTAGATCGTACACGCATTACTGCGCTAAAAGTATTTGTTCTTACTCTTAAATGAGCGTTTTCTCTTAAAAATTCGAAACTGTGTTTTTTGGGTTGTATTGGGTACTCGTCCGGGTTTGAGTCTCCTAATACCTTAATTTCTGAAACCTGTACCTCAACAGATTGTCCTCTACCCTGACTTGCGGCTAAAGTTCCTTTTATAGAGACTGCAGCTCCTGTATTGATTCTTTTTAGTGTTTCTTCTGATGTGTTTTCAAAATCGATAACACATTGAATATTATTTATTGTGGAACCATCATTTAAAGCAATAAAGCGATTGCTTCTAAATGTTCTAACCCATCCTTTAATATGTATTTCTTGTAGTAATAATCCTTCCGATTCTATGAGTTCGGCAACGCTTTTGTTGATCATATTCTTATAATATTGATATAAATATATGTTATTAATTAAAAAAGTAAAGATACTTTTTTGGGATAAGATGAGCAATGATAATTATAGTTGTTTCTTCAAAAAATACTTTAAAACTTTTTCCAAACAGTATGTTTTGTATTAGAGTTCAACATAAGTAAATATGACTTTTTATTATTTCATTTTTAATTAATCGATGCTGTATTAATCAGAAATGATAAGATTAATTTCAAGTTTATACTTTTGTATTTTCTTCCTTTGGAGGGAAGATCTTCATTGCTGGTTCTTTAAAGACTTTCTTATTTGCTATCTTCTTTTCAAAAGTTAATAATAATGATGGTAATAATAATAAGTTAGAGACCATTGCTAACAATAAAGTGATGGATACAAGTCCTCCTAGAGCAATTGTGCCACCAAAACTAGATAATGTAAATACTAAAAATCCGAAAAACAATACAATTGAAGTATAAAACATACTTACCCCCGTTTCTCTGAGAGCTGCATACACTGAGGGTACAATACTCCATTTATTAGCTATTAATTCTTGTCTGTATTTTGCTAAAAAGTGAATCGTATCGTCTACAGAAATACCAAATGCAATGCTAAATACTAATATTGTTGATGGTTTTATGGGAACGCCCAAGAACCCCATCAATCCTGCAGTAATTAATAATGGTAATATGTTGGGTATTAAAGAGATAAAAATCATCTGAGGTGATCTAAACATCCATGCCATAAAAATTGCAATTAAAAATATGGCTAATGATAATGAGATTACTAAATTTTTAATTAAGTAATTAGTACCTTTTATAAAAACCAGTGCTTTACCAGTGAGAGAAACATCATATTTTTCTGAAGGAAATTCTTTGACAATTACCGCTTTTAACCGTTCCTGAATTATATTCATTTTTTCAGTACCAATATCTTTCATAAAAGTAGTAATTCTTGCATAACGCCCTGTAGAATCTACAAAGTTTTTAAGCATACCAGTTTCACTATTTGAATTCTTCGTGTATGCAAAAATATAACTTTGCTCTTGACTTGTTGGTAGTTGATAATATTTTGGAATTCCTTTGTAATATGCTTGCTTAGAGTATTTTACTAGGTTGGTTATTGATACGGGTTTAGATAATTCTGGAAAAGTTTCTATGGCTTCATTTATTTTCTCCATCTTTTTTAAAGTGGATAATTTCATAACTCCTTTTTCTTTCTTAGTATCAATCAAAATTTCTAATGGCATGATTCCTCCAAATTCACTCTCAAAGAACTTTATATCTTGATAAAACTCTAAACTTTTTGGCATGTCCTCTATGATACTGCCGGATACTTTAATTCTATAAACGCCAATAATAGCAGCAATAATAACAATTACAGTTGTAAAATAAATTGTGATTCTTCGGGTTCTAACCATTTTTTCCATCCAATCAACAACATTTTCTATCCATCTTTTTTCAAGATGATTTAAATGCTTCTTTTTTGGCAGCGGCATAAAGCTATATAAGATAGGTATAATTAATAACGCTAAAATAAAGATACTAATGATGTTTACAGAGGCTAAAATTCCAAATTCACGCAATAAACTACTTTTTACAAAAACAAAGGTGGCAAAGCCAGATGCGGTTGTAATGTTGGTCATCAAAGTAGCGTTTCCTATTTTAGATATTACACGTTGTAGTGCTTTTGCTTGATGTCCATGTTTTTTAATTTCTTGCTGATATTTATTTATTAAGAACACTGCATTTGGTACTCCGATGACAATAATTAACGGTGGTATTAATGCGGATAAAACTGTGATTTCATAACCAAACCAGCCTATAAAACCAAATGCCCATGTAACACCAATCATCACGACTAAGAGTGTAATAAAAGTTGCTCTAAAAGATCGAAAGAAAAAGAAAAATATCACAGCTGTAATACCTAATGCACCTACTACAAAAAGTATAATTTCATTTTGGATATTTTGAGCATTTAGTGTTCTAATATATGGCATACCAGAAACACGAACATCTACATTATTTTCTTGTTCAAACTCTTTTATTGTTGGTATTAGTTTGTTAAAAATAAAATCTCTACGCTGCGGTGTATTTACAATTTCTTTCTTTACATAAATTGCAGTTTGTAGCGTTCCGGTTTCTTTATTAAAGAGTAGGTTGTCATAGAAAGGAAGGTTTTCGAAAAGTTTTCTTTTTATTTCTAATACTTCTTCTGTTGTTCCGGGGCTCTTTTCATATAAAGGTTTTAGTATAAATTTTCTGTTCTTTCTATCAGCTTTTAATTCTTGAACATCAGCTATAGATAAAGTAAAATCTATTTCGTCTAAACTATCAAATTTTTTAACTAAGCTATTCCAATTATTGAATTTTTTAGGTGTAAAAACTGTAGAGTCTTTAATTCCGAGAATAATTAAATTCCCTTCTTCACCAAAAATCTTTAAAAATTGATTGTATTGTAAATTAGCCTCATGATCTTCTGGTAATAAATTAGCTTCGGTAAATGAAAATTTCATATACTTCATTTGTGATGCTAATAAGCCTGTAACGATGGCGATGCCTATTAAAACCAAATAACGGTTTCTTAGGATAATACCAGCAACTTTTGTCCAGAAGTTCATTTTTATAATTTTACTAAAATTTAATTATATATTATTTACAAATAAAAAGAGAGTGCTCATAAACACTCTCTTGTCATTACTTGGGTTTTTTTAGACCTTCATAATTTCAACTTCTTTAAGAGCAAGTATATTTTCTATCTGTTTTACATGAGTATCTGTTAATTGCTGAATATCATCTTCTGCTATTTTTTTCATATCATCAGAAACATCTGTCTTTTTGATGTCATTGTTTGCGTCTTTACGAGCATTTCTAATACCAACTTTAGCATGTTCTCCTTCAGCTTTTGATTGCTTCGCTAAACCAATTCTTCTTTCTTCGGTTAATGGCGGTACGTTAATCATAATAAAATCACCATTATTCATAGGGTTAAAGCCTAAGTTGGCAACTTGAATTGCTTTTTCAATGGGCTGTAACATGTTTTTTTCCCATGGTTGCACACTTATAGTTCTTGGATCTGGAGTGCTTACGTTCGCTATTTGGCTTAATGGTGTTAAAGCTCCATAATAATCCACCATAACATTAGTTAACATTGCGGGGGTAGCTTTTCCTGCTCTAATAGTTCTTAATTCTTTGATTAAATGTTCTATGGCATTACCCATTGATTCTTTAGCAGAATCAAGAATAAATTCAATTTCTTCGTTCATCTTCAGTCTTTTTTTTAAGATTATGTTTATTGATTATCAACAATAGTACCAATTTTTGATCCAGAAACAAGTTTTATCAAGTTTCCATTGGTATTCATATCAAAAACAATAATAGGTAATTTATTTTCTTCACTTAATGTAAATGCTGTCATATCCATTACTTTAAGACCTTTTTTAATCACGTCTTGAAATGTAATGCTTTCAAATTTAATTGCGTCTTTATCTTTTTCAGGATCTGCGTTGTAGATACCATCTACACGAGTTCCTTTTAGAATGCAATCTGCATCTATTTCAATTGCTCTTAATACGGCAGCTGTATCTGTTGTAAAATACGGGTTTCCTGTTCCTGCACCAAAAATAACAACTCTACCTTTTTCTAAATGACGAATCGCTTTTCTCTTGATATATGGTTCCGCCACTTCTTTAATTTCTAATGCAGTTTGTAAGCGTGTATTAACTCCTTCATCCTCAAGTGCACTTTGTAGTGCTAATCCATTAATACAGGTTGCTAACATGCCCATGTGATCTCCTTGTACACGATCCATTCCGTTTGCAGCTCCTGAAACTCCTCTAAATATGTTTCCTCCACCGATAACTATAGCAACTTGGGTTCCTTTGGCAACGACGTCTTTTATTTCTTTTGCATATTCCGAAAGACGTTTAGGATCTATTCCGTATTGTCTATCTCCCATTAATGCCTCTCCACTTAATTTTAAAAGAATTCTATTGTATTCCATAGCTTGGTTTGAAATTTGTGCAAAATTAAGCTTTTTTTTTGAGTTTCCTTTTTATGGGAAACAAAAAAACCTCACGATTCTAAAATTATAGAATGCGAGGTTTTAAATATTTATATTCTCGATTTAACAAGAATAATAAGTGAATTTTATCCTAAAGTAACTCTTTTAAAAGTACTTACTTCAATATCGCCATATGTTTTTACATATTGTGCAACATTTTTCTTTTCATCTTTAATAAAAGTTTGGTCTAAAAGACACTGCTCCATATCTAAAGTTGTATTATCCGCAACAAATCTTTCCATTTTTCCTGGTAAAATTCTATCCCAGATTTTTTCTGGTTTTCCCTCTGCAGCTAATTGAGCTTTTGCAGCTTCCTCAGCTTTAGCTAAAACTTCTTCTGATAATTGAGACATAGATATGTATTGAGGAACATTTTTCAATGTTTTACCCAATCTACCTAATTCTATATTGTCTTTTTCAATTACTGCGATTCTAGCTTCTGTTTCAGCGGCCACATATGAAGGGTCAAAATCTTTATAGGATAATGTGGATGCCCCCATAGATGCTACTTGCATAGCTACATCTTTAGATAAAACCTCAGCATTATCAACAACAGCTGATAAACCAACTAAAGCAGCAATTTTTCCGATGTGAGTGTAAGCACCAACATAAGCAGCTTCGATTTTCTCAAAGGCAGTTATCTCTAACTTTTCTCCGATAACACCAGTTTGCTCAATTAATTTTTCAGCAACAGTCATTCCTCCAAAATCTGCATTTAAGAAAGCTTCTTTATCAGCGCAATTTAAAGCGATTTCAGCAAATTGACTACCTAATGCAACAAATGCGTCATTTTTACCCACGAAATCAGTTTCGCAAGCTAAAACGATTGCAACACCAGCGGTATTATCTGCGTTTATTTTTGTTACTGCAACTCCTTCTGTAGATTCTCTATCAGCTCTTTTTGCAGCGATTTTTTGACCTTTTTTACGTAAAATATCAACTGCTTTATCAAAATCACCAACTGCTTCTACTAATGCCTTTTTACAGTCCATCATTCCAGCTCCAGTTGCTTCTCTTAATTTTTTAACATCAGCAGCACTAATCTTTACTGTTTCCATGTTATTTGTATTTTTTAATTATGATTATTTTTTTTCTTCAGCAGGAGTTTCAGAAACTTTAGCTTTAGGAGCTGCTTTCTCGGTCTTTGGAGCTGCAACTTCTTTTGTTTCTTTTACTTTTTCTTTATCTGCCTTTCTATCAGATAAACCTTCAGCTACTGAGTCAATAACAAAAGATAATACTTTATCTATAGATTTAGATGCATCATCATTTGCAGGTATAATAAAGTCTACTAATCTAGGATCAGAGTTTGTATCAACCATTGCAAAAATAGGGATGCCTAATTTTTGAGCTTCTGCAACAGCAATGTGCTCTTTTTTAATGTCTACTACAAACAATGCACCAGGTAAACGAGTCATATCTGAAATAGAACCTAAATTCTTTTCTAATTTCTCTCTTTGACGATTGATTTGTAATTTTTCTCTTTTCGATAATGCATCAAAAGAACCATCTAATTTCATTCTATCAATCTGAGCCATTTTCTTAACAGCTTTTCTGATAGTTACAAAGTTAGTTAGCATACCACCTGGCCATCTTTCTGTAATGAAAGGCATGTTCACAGATTTTGCTTTTTCAGCAACGATATCTTTTGCTTGTTTTTTTGTAGCAACAAATAAAATTTTACGTCCAGAGTTAGCGATCTTCTTTAAAGCTTCTGAAGTTTCTTCTATTTTTGCTGCTGTTTTATACAAGTCAATGATGTGCACACCATTACGCTCTGTATAAATGTATGGAGCCATGTTTGGGTTCCATTTTCTAGTAAGGTGTCCAAAGTGTACACCGTTATCTAATAATTCTTGAATGTTTACGTTTGCCATTTTTCTAAATGTGTTTACTTTCTGTTTTGAAATCAATAACTAGGTAGTCCTTCGAGTCCTAGTTATTTAGATGCTAAACTGTTTAATATTAAAATATAATAACAGTTCTCGATATAATATATTACAGAATAAATTCTGATTACTATTAACGTTTCGAGAATTGGAATTTTTTACGTGCTTTTTTCTGACCGAATTTCTTACGTTCAACCATTCTTGGGTCACGAGTTAATAAACCTTCTGGTTTCAATACTAATCTGTGCTCTTCGTTAATAGAGACTAAAGCTCTTGTAATTGCCAAACGAATTGCTTCTGCCTGACCAGTTACACCACCTCCGTAAACATTCACTTTGATATCATAAGATTCTAAGTTTTCTGTTAACATTAAAGGTTGTTGTACTTTATACTGTAAAGTACCAGTTGTAAAGTAGTCCTTATAGTCTTTCTTGTTTACTGTTATGTTACCTTTTCCTTCTGAAAGATAAATACGAGCAACAGCTGTTTTTCTTCTACCGATTTTATGTACTATATCCATTATTTAAGATCGTTAAGGTTAATAGCTTTAGGTTCTTGACCTGCTTGTTTGTGCTCTGCACCTGCATATACATACAAGTTTCTGTATAGAGCTGAACCTAAAATATTTTTAGGTAACATTCCTTTTACTGCTTTTTCGATTAATCTTGTAGGATCTTTCTCAAACATTTCTGTTGCAGTTAACGATCTTTGTCCTCCTGGGTAACCCGTGTGACGGATATAAGACTTCTCAGTCCATTTTTTACCAGTTAAAACAATTTTTTCTGCGTTGATGATAACCACGTTATCTCCACAATCTACGTGAGGAGTAAAGTTTGGTTTGTATTTACCTCTAATTAGCTTTGCTACCTTAGAAGCTAGACGACCCAACGTTTGCCCGTCTGCATCAACTAAAACCCACTCCTTATTAACGGTAGCTTTGTTTGCTGATACTGTTTTGTAACTTAATGTGTTCATAATTACACTATTAGTTTTTGTTTATTAATAATTAATTTTACCTTAAAAAAGGAGTGCAAATCTACTGCTTTTTATTTGATTGACAAATAGTGTTTTGTATTTATTTTACGCTTAGTGGATTAATGTTTTTTACTTTAAAGCAATTTACTTTCTTTTAACAAAATAAAGAGTTGTTTTTTTGGAATGCAAAGATTGTTTTGTGGTAATTTATTTTCTTACTATTCATTAAATAATGATGAGGAATTAAGGGCTAAATAAGTAATAAAGCGGTTTTTGATGATTAAAAATAATAATTTTAGTGAAAGCTATAAAAAAGAAAAACCCCAACAAAAAGTTGAGGTTTTTAAATATTTTAATTTTTCTAAAGGTTAAAGCATCATTCGCCATCCATAAGGATCTTTAGATTTATTTGTTTGAATATCTGTAATTGCTTTCTTTATAGTGTTTGCAAAAGGAGTTTCTAATTTAGGCAAATCATAATCCGTACCTTGATATCCAAAACCAGCAATTGGTGAGATGACTGCAGCGGTTCCTGCTCCAAACATTTCTTTTAAACTTCCACTTTGCGCAGCAGCAATGACCTCAGAAACTGAAATTTTTCTAACTTCTACATCAATTTTTAAATCTTTCGCAATTTGTATTACACTTTTACGTGTAATTCCGTCTAAAATACGATCGCTAGTGGGACTTGTGATTAAGGTGTCATTAATTCTAATAAATACATTCATCGCGCCAGCTTCTTCGATATATTCGTGGGAATTATCATCCGTCCAAATTACTTGGTTGTAACCTTTTTCTATAGCTAATTGTGTTGGATAAAATTGGGCAGCATAATTTCCACCAGCTTTTGCAAAACCAACCCCACCATTTGCAGCACGTGCGTATTTCTCTTCAATTAAAACCTTTACTTTTCCTGCAAAGTAAGCGCCAGAAGGTGCGGTGCAAATAATAAGTTTGTATGTGTCTGCGGGAGAAGCATGAAATCCTATTCCAGAAGCAAACATAAAAGGTCTTATGTACAATGAGCTTCCTTCATTTTTAGGAATCCAATTATTATCTACTTCTAATAATTTTTTTAAGCCATCCATAAAAATATCTTCAGGAATCTGAGGAATTACCAAACGTTCTGCAGATTTATTTAAACGCTTCCAGTTTTCTAAAGGTCTAAATAACATGGTGTTTCCTTCTGTATCTTTATAAGCTTTCATTCCTTCAAAAATGGATTGTCCGTAGTGAAAAATCTTTGCAGCAGGATCTAAGGATATTGGCGCATATGGCTTAATAACAGGTGTTTGCCATTCTCCATTAATAAAATCACATTCCAACATATGGTCAGAATATACACTACCAAAAGGTAAATTATCAAAATCGACAGTGTCTATCTTTGACTTTTCTGTAAGTTGAATTGTTATATTAGATTTCATTCTATTTAGATTGATTTATGTCGCAAATGTACATAAATTATTCATCTGACAAAACACCAAATCATTGCTTTGTACTCTTTAAAATATGTACTTTTGTTGTCTATTCTAAAAATTGAAAAATTATGAAATATGTAGTACAGTTTTGTTTCTTTGTTGTGTTTGGTTTAAATGCCTGTAAAGAAGTAAAGAAAACAAACGATGAAGTTACAGAATTAAAACAGGAAGTGGTTTATGATTCCTTTGGAGCAAAAATATCTTTAGATGGCGCTATTACTTCGGAAGCCTTATTGTCAAAATTTAAAATGATGAAAGCGGGTGATTCAATCAACGTAAAATTTACTTCTATCGTTAAAGATGTTTGTTCTAAAAAAGGATGTTGGATGAAATTACCTTTGGTTGATGGTGCAGAAACAATGGTTCGTTTTAAAGATTATGGATTCTTTGTGCCTTTAGACTCTAAAGGAAGAGAAGTTGTTTTAAACGGCAAAGCTTTTATAAAAGAAACCTCTGTAAAGGAACTTCAACATTATGCTGAAGATGCAGGAAAAACAAAAGAAGAAATAGCTAAGATTACTAAATCTAAAATAGAATATACTTTTGAAGCAGATGGTGTTTTAATGGAGCGAAAAATGTAAAACTTGTACTCCTGTTTTTGAGTAAATTTTTCGGAATGTATAAAACTTCACTTGTTGTAAAATAGAGAACGATTTAACGATATAATTATGAAAAGAGAAATTCTAATAACTTCAGATGGTTCTACAACCATTAATTTGCCAGAGTTAAATGAGCAATATCACTCTAAAAATGGTTCGATTAACGAGTCTTATCATGTTTTTATTAATAGTGGGTTAAGGCAGGTTGCATCCAATGTTGTTTCAATCTTAGAAATTGGTTTTGGAACAGGTTTAAATTGTTTTATAACCTATCTTGAAGCTGAAAAAGAAATTCACTATGTCGGCGTAGAGGCGTATCCCGTTACTTCAGAAGAAGTAGAGAAGATGAACTTTATTTCTGTGTTGAATGCCGAAAAAGATAAGGCTTCTTTCGAAAAAATTCATGATATTCCTTGGGAAGAAAAACATCAAATCTCTAATAAATTTTCGCTCACAAAAAGGAAACAATTTTTTGAAGATATCGATGATAAAAATGCTTTTAATTTAATCTATTTTGATGCATTTGGTGCACGTGTTCAGCCTCAATTATGGACTGTAGAAATCTTTCGTAAAATGTTTGATTCTTTACAAGAAAACGGAATTTTAGTAACCTATTCCGCAAAGGGAAGTGTTAGAAGAGCAATGCAAGAAGTTGGTTTTACAGTAGAACGTTTACCAGGACCTCCAGGAAAAAGAGAAATGTTACGTGCTATAAAACCAGTCACTAAAAACTAAATAATTTGTATGGAGTTTAAAAGAAAATTTGGTAGAAAAAAGAAAACAAAACCTACAAAAGGGATTTTTTTAATCTTGCTTTTAGCATTAGCTTTATTTCTTTGGTTTAAAGCAGAAGATATTATGAATGCATTATTGTGAGAATATTTTACTGAAGCTATTTCCTGCTTTTCGCACTCGCTTTTTTTCGAAAAGTAAAAAAGAGCTCAAACAATTGCTTCAATCAGGGCTAAAATTGTTTGCAATATTTAATGAATTACTGAAAGAAAAGTTACTTTTTAAAACGTCTTCCTTTCCAATTATATTTAAAAAAAAGTGAATTGAAAATAATTAAAATGGTAAAAAAAGGATACAATAAACTGGCAAAAGTATACCATTTATAAAAAGAAAATTTATGATCAAAAAACTTGATTGTTGGCAAAAATAAAAATAAATCAACGATCATTTTTATAGCAAAAGGAAGCCACAATAATTCTAAAGATTCAATACACAGAAAATAAATAACTAATAAGTTCGTCATAAGAACTAATAGGCCAATTAGCTTAACTTTAAGAGAACTAAAATTACCGGTTTTAGCGGCCCACCTTGTTCTTTGGTTAATTAAATCGCTCCAACTTTTTACGGGGAAAGTAGTTACAATTGCTTCTTTCGATTTTATATAATGAACATTTTTTTTATCCTTTTTCATGAATTTTTCAAATAGAAAAATATCATCACCGCTTGCAATGGTATTATTTCCTTCAAAACCATTGAGATTTAAAAATTCTTCTCTTGAATATGCAAAGTTTGCACCATTACATAAAAAAGGGAAATCAATTCCGAAGCCACCAATTGTGCATCCCTGCATACTCATAAAATCAAGTAGTTGAAACTGCGCTAAAAAATTGTTTTCCACTTTATAATTAACTGGAGCAACAACCATATTTGGCTTTTTGTCTTGAATAAAATTATCTAAACTTTTTAACCAATTTTCAGGAAGAATACAATCCGCATCCGTAGTTAAAATCCAATTGTTTTTTGCAATCGAAATTGCAGTTGTAATCGCATCTTTTTTTGGGGAGTTTGAAGCTCTGTTATTTTTTATGATATGAATGTTTGTTCCATCAAGGCAGTGTTTGTTTAGCTTGTTTTTATGTTTTGATATTTCGGTCGGAATAGTAGACAGAAAGTTGTTGATTGTTTGAACTGAATTATCAGAAGAAGCATCATCAACTAAAATAAATTCGACAAGTTTATTAGAATAATTAATTTTAGAAATAGATGCTAATAAACGAGGAAGGTTTTGAGCTTCATTTCTAAAAGGAATCACCACAGAAAAAGAGGTTGAATTATTTTTTGATATTTCATTAAATTCATCAACTTTATTAAAACCAATTGTTAAAGTAACAATCAGAATTGCATAAAAAGTAAATATGAAAACTAAAAACCAAATCATTTTACAAAATTAGGTTTAAAAGTTAACACAAAATAGCTTCCAATAATTGCTGGTAATACAAAGTTAAGAAGCCACATAATCGATGTGATTGATAAAATTATAATTGGCTGTACATTATAAAAAGAAAAGATCCAAATGGCAACAGTTCCTTTTAAAACGAAATCAAACATGGATAGCATTGGCACAACGGAAGCAATTAAATAAACAGAAGTAATTGCAGAAAGTGCATTAAAATAAGAAATATCAATTTTAAAAATCAGTAATAAAATATAAAATTGATGAGAGAAAGTTACGAATCGTAAAAACGAAAAAAGACACACTTTTAGATTTAAACGTAGCGAAATTTTCTTTGTAAAAGTTCTTGCCTTTTCAAAAAACGAATTGCTGTGGTTAAAGTATTTCGTAATAAAAAAGAATACTGTAATTACAGAAAAGCATAAAAGAATAACTTTAAAAATTTGATAAAAGTCGATTCCAATTTTATGTTGATAAATAAAATAACTGAAGCCAATAATTCCAAATATAAATGTCATTAATAGCTGATAAAAATTACCAACTAAGTTTAAACCTAAAACTTGATTTCGTTGTTTTTTTTCAAAATACAATGCTTTTGCGCCATATTCTCCAATTCTGTTAGGTGTTATTAACGAAGTGGTTAAAGAGGCTAAACTCTGAATTAAAGCTTTTTTAAAAGAATACTTGTTAATAAATGAAATTAGTAAATGCCACTTGCTAATTTCAAAAAACCAATTAAAAGTGGTGAAGATTATAAGAATGGAGCAGTTTTTGAGTGTAAAAACATTGTTTTCTATTAAATTTAGATAAAAAACAGAAAATTTTAATTGTTCGTTTTCCATCAATCTTAGATAAATAAAATACCCACAACCAATTACAATCGATAGTTTTATTATCAACGAAAAGAATTGCTTAGTTTTGTATGAAAGCGAATTATACATTGTTTGCAAAGTAATAAATAATCATCAGTAAGTTTGATGATAGATACAAAAACAATCTGCGATTTTGGCGGTAGAAAAAATTATTTTAGGAATTGACCCAGGAACAACAATTATGGGTTTTGGAATCATAAAGGCTGTTGGTAAAAAGATGGAGTTTATTCAAATGAATGAATTAATGTTGAAGAAATACGACGATCATTACCTTAAATTAAAACATATTTTTGAACGTACAATTGAGTTGATAGATACTTACAATCCAGATGAAATTGCAATTGAAGCTCCGTTTTTTGGCAAGAATGTGCAGTCGATGTTAAAGTTAGGTAGAGCACAGGGTGTTGCAATGGCAGCGGGTTTATCAAGAGAAATTCCGATTACAGAATATTTGCCAAAGAAAATTAAAATGGCTGTAACAGGAAATGGAAACGCAACTAAAGAACAAGTTGCTTTAATGCTAAAGTCATTATTGAATTTAAAAACACTTCCAAAAAATCTAGATGCAACAGATGGTTTAGCAGCAGCAGTTTGTCATTTTTACAATTCAGGAAAAGTGGTTGGTGGTAAAAATTATACAGGTTGGGCGAGTTTTGTAAAACAGAATGAAAAACGAGTTAAGAAATAATGGCAGGTATTTACATTCATATTCCATTTTGTAAACAAGCATGTTTTTATTGCGATTTCCATTTTTCTACTTCCTTAAAAAAGAAGAATGATATGATTTTATCTCTAGTGAAAGAGATAGAAATTAGAAAAGATGAATTGCAAAATGAAATTATAGAAACTGTCTATTTTGGAGGTGGAACTCCAAGTGTTTTATCAGTCTCTGAAATTCAAGCTTTAATTGATGCTGTTTATAAAAATCATAATGTAATCAAATCACCAGAAATTACCTTAGAGGCAAATCCTGATGATTTATCCAAAGAGAAAATTATAGAACTTTCAAAAACTCCAATTAACAGATTAAGTATTGGAGTTCAATCTTTTTATGAAAAGGATTTAAAATTGATGAACAGAGCTCATTCTTCAATAGAGGCTAAAAATTCATTATCTGTGGCGATTCGCTACTTTGATAATATTTCTGTCGATTTAATTTATGGAATTCCAGATTGTACAAATGAAGAATGGAGAGCAAACATACAAACAGCATTGAGTTTTGGAGTATCTCATATATCGAGTTATGCATTAACAGTAGAGCCCAAAACAGCTTTAGAAACTTTAATAGCAAAAGGGAAAATTAAAAATGTTGATGAAGAAAAAGCGCAAGAACAGTTTTATATTTTAATTGAAGAATTAGCAAAAGCAAACTTTGTACATTATGAGCTTTCTAACTTCGGGAAAGAAGGTTTTTTTAGTCAGAATAATTCATCTTATTGGTTAGGCAAACCATATTTAGGTATTGGACCTTCTGCACACTCTTTTGGAGGAAAAGAAAGAAGTTGGAATTTGAAAAATAACACCAAGTATATAAAAGCAATTCAAGAAAATATACTTCCAATAGAAAGAGAAATATTAACGGAAATAGATGGTTATAATGAATATATTATGACAGGTTTACGAACAATTTGGGGTGTTTCTTTTACTAAAATTAAAAATGATTTTGGCGTAAATTATATCACATATTTAGAGAAGCAATCTCAGAAATATATTGATAAAGGATTATTGTATATTGAAAATGAAATACTAAAAACCACTCAAAAAGGGAAGTTTTTATCAGATGGAATAGCATCAGATTTATTTATGATAAACTAAGTTATTCAACTTAATTAATAAAGAAAAAAGTACAGCATAAATGAAAGCAGTTATAGAATATAATTCTAGAAAAATAGAAGTAAACATATCTAATCCTATAGATATTTCAATTCCTTTAGATGTTAAAAAAGAGAGTATAAATGCTTGGGGAGTCGAAGATCCAAAGATTTTTCCAGAAATAGTAGATGGTCATGAAATAAGTGTATCAAGTGGTGCCGTGGTTAATTTTAATAATATCCATTTTAATCCACATTCTCATATTACACATACAGAATGTGTTGGTCATATTACTAAAGAAGTACACTCTGTAAATAAAAATTTAAAATATTTTATTTTTTTAGCTGAGGTAGTTACGGTTGTTCCGGAAAGCAATGGTGAAGACTTTTTTATATCAGAAAAACAACTAAAAACGGCTTTGAAAAATAAGAAAAGAGATGCTATTGTTATAAGGACTTTGCCAAATTTAAAGGATAAGAAATCGATGAAATACTTGAATACAAATCCACCTTATTTATTGGAAGAAGCAGCCATTTATTTAAGAGAAAAAGGAATAAAACATTTATTAGTAGATTTACCGTCAGTAGATAAAGAAAAAGATGGTGGAGCACTTTTGGCTCATAATGCTTTTTGGAATACTGCAGGAGAATTAAGAATGAACGCTACAATAACAGAGTTTATTTACGTGCCAAACGAAGTGGAAGACGGTGAGTATTTATTAAATTTAATGATTGCTCCTTTCGAAAATGATGCAACTCCAAGTAAGCCTGTTTTGTATAAAATTATAAAATAAAAATTTTAAATTATAGAATGAATTCAGAGAGGTTGCGAGGTTTTTGTATGTCAGATAATCAAAACAATGCAAGAATTTCGATTAACGCAAATACTTTTTCATTGATAACAGAAAATCGAATTCGTTAATTTGTAAAATGAAAAAGCAAGAACTTCGAAAAATATACAAGCAGAAACGTAAACAGTTATCAGCTGTTGAAGTTTACTGCTTTCAAGAAAATATTTACCAACAAGTTTTTGAATTAGATTTTTATAAAATAAATACAATTCATATTTTTCTATCAATAGAACGATTGTTAGAGGTGAATACAAATCCAATAATTGATTTTTTACTATTTAAGAACAAGACAATTGTTGTTAGTGTAAGTAATTTTTCTACAAATACATTAACTCATTTTTTGTTTGATAGAAAGACAAAGTTAAAAGTTAGTTCTTATGGAATTCCAGAACCGATAAACGGCATAGAAATCAATGCTAAAAAAATCGATTTAGTATTTGTTCCTTTGTTAATTTCTGATGAAAAAAAGTACAGAGTTGGTTATGGAAAAGGTTTCTATGATCGATTTCTTGCAGAATGCAAAGCAGATGTTAGAACGATTGGTTTAAACTTCTTCAAGCCAGTTAATTGTATAGAAAATGTTAACGAGTTTGATATTCCTTTAAACGAAGTAATCTACCCGAAATAAACTTTTAAACGCCTCTTATTCTTTGTAAATTTGTTTTAGAAACTGAAAAAAAATGATTGTAAAAGGAAATATAGTTGACATACTAAACAGGCGAATTTTCAAAGGAGAAGTTGAAGTTAAAAACGGTAAAGTTGTTTCTGTAAAAGAGGCAAACCACAATCAAGAAAATTACATTTTACCTGGTTTTATAGATGCGCATATTCATATAGAAAGTTCTATGTTAGTTCCTTCAGAATTTGCAAAAATAGCTGTAAAACATGGTACAGTTGCTACTGTTTCTGATCCGCATGAAATTGCCAATGTTCTTGGTGTAAAAGGTGTAGCTTTTATGATTGAAAACGGAAAGAAGGTTCCGTTAAAATTCAATTTTGGCGCTCCAAGTTGCGTGCCTGCAACATCTTTTGAAAGTGCAGGAGCAATTATAGATGCAGATGATATTAAACTAATGATGGAAAATCCAGACATTAAATATCTCGCAGAAATGATGAATTACCCTGGTGTTTTATTTGATGATGCTGATGTTTTAGAAAAAATTCAACACGCAAAAGATAATCACAAACCCATTGATGGTCATGCGCCAGGTTTAAGAGGAGATGATGTTACCAAATATATTGCTGCAGGTATTTCTACAGATCATGAGTGCTTCTCTTATGATGAAGCCTTAGAAAAGTTACAGAAAGGAATGAAGGTTATTATAAGAGAAGGTTCTGCTGCTAAAAACTTTGAAGCTTTAATAGAATTACTCCCAGAACATTTTGAAAACATGATGTTTTGTTCTGATGACAAACATCCAGATGATTTATTATTAGGACATATAAATCAATTATGTGAAAGAGCAATTGCCAAAGGAATTGATGTTTTTAAAGTATTACAAGCAGCTTGCGTAAACCCTGTAAAACATTATAATTTAGAGGTTGGTTTATTGCAAAAAGGAGATGATGCAGATTTTATTGTAGTAGATAGTTTAAAGAAATTTAATGTTTTAGAAACCTATATTAATGGTGAATTAGTTGCTAAGAATGGAGAAAGTTTTATCAAATCTGTTCCTTTTAATATCTTAAATAATTTTGATACTGATAAAAAGAAGGTTACCGATTTTAGATTTGATTCTAACGCTGAAAAAATTAGAGTTATAGAAGCTTTAGATGGTGAATTGGTAACCAACCAGATTGAAGCTTCTTCTTTAATTGAAAATGGGAATTTGGTTTCAAATACCAAAACTGATGTTTTAAAAATGACGGTTGTAAATCGTTACAAAAGTGATGTGCCGGCAATTGCATTTATTAAAAATTTCGGAATAAAAGAGGGGGCAATTGCAAGTTCTGTTGGTCATGATTCTCACAATATTATTGCTATTGGTGTTTCTGATGAAGCTATTTGTAAAGCCGTAAATTTAATTATAGAAAATAAAGGAGGCGTTTGTGCTGTAAATAAAACTGAAGAAAAAATAGTTTCATTGCCAGTTGCAGGAATCATGTCTGATTTGTCTGCAGAAGAAATTGGTAAATCGTATGCTGAATTAGATAAAATGGCGAAGCAAATGGGAAGTAAATTACGCGCGCCTTATATGAGCTTGTCTTTTATGGCATTGTTGGTAATTCCGTCTTTAAAATTATCTGATAAAGGTTTGTTTGATGGAACTTCTTTTAAATTTACTTCACTTGAAATAAAATAAAAGTTAGCAAACAAGTATAGTCTTGATTAACTCCGGTTGAATATTTCTTTTGAATCCTTGAATGCTCTGCATATGAAACGGTTTGTTTGCCCTCTTTTTAGAGATGAAAAAAGCGAGTAGTGATTGCAGTTTTACCTTCAAATAAAATATATAAATACTAAAAGTAGATTGTTTTCTTTCTAAGAATGGCAAATCTGAATTTAAATGTACTTTTACACAACCAAAAATATAATATGAGTTTACAACAAGATTTAGAAAACAGAAGTGGAAATAAATGCGAATTATGTGGGGAAATTCATAATTTATCTATCTACGAGGTAAAACCAACTTCAACAGGTGGAGTAGATGGTAGTTTGTTAGCATGTGAAACTTGTGTAACTCAAATAGAAAATCCAGAAACAACAGAGTCAAATCACTGGCGTTGTTTAAACGATTCTATGTGGAGTGAGCACAGGGCTGTAAAAGTAGTTGCTTGGAGAATGTTATCTCGTTTAAGAAACGAGGGTTGGCCTCAAGATTTACTTGATATGATGTATTTAGAAGATGATGATTTACGTTTTGCAAAAGAATCTGGAGATCATTTAGATGACAGCGAAAAGATAATTCACAGAGATGCAAATGGTGCTATTTTACAAGCCGGAGATTCTGTAGTTTTAATTAAAGATTTAAAGGTAAAAGGATCTAGTTTGGTAGCAAAACAAGGTACAGCAGTTCGTAGAATTTCTTTAGATCATGAAAACGCTAAGTATATAGAGGGTAAAGTTGGGCCAACTCAAATTGTAATTATAACAGATTTCGTAAAGAAAATGCCAGAGAAAGAGTAGTTTTTTTAAAGATTTTTAATTTTTTACTCTGTAAACATAGAGTTCATATTTGAATTATCATGACGGTATAAATAGTTGTTTAAAAATATAAAATGAAAAATAAAATTTTGTTAATAGTAGGTGTTGTACTTTTTACTTCATGTGCAACTAAAAAATTTAAAGAAAAATGGTTAGAAAAAAAAGCGCCAGCAACTTTTAAGGCTAGGTTTGAAACTACACAAGGAAGTTTTGATGTCGAAGCAAATAGAGAATGGTCACCAAAAGGTGTAGATCGATTTTATCAGTTAATAAAATATGGATATTATCACGATGTTGCCATTTACAGAGTAGTACCTAATTTTGTTGCTCAATTCGGGATTCACAATGATTCTTTAATTAATAAAAGTTGGCAAAAAGGAATTGCAGATGAACCGGTGGTTCAAAAGAATGATGCAATGACACTTGCATTTGCGAGAGGTGGAATAGAAACAAGGTCGAATCAGATTTTTATCAATTTAAAAGATAATTATCGTTTAGATAAATTAACTTATTCAGGTGTTTCTGGTTTTCCTGTAATTGCAAAAGTAATTGAAGGAAAAGAGATTGTGTTACAGTTTTACAGTGGTTATGGCGATAAATTGGGCAGACAACAAGAAAAAATTAATAAAGACGGAAATACTTTTTTAAGGGAAAAATACCCAAAAGTAGATTACATTATAAAAGCATATTTCATAGAGTAATAAAAGCTGCATTTAGCAGCTTTTATTATTTAGTTTTTTGTGTAGATATAAAAATTAGGATCTATTTCTATTTCTGAATTTTCAGATTCTAAATCCATTTTCTTTAGTTTCTCTGAAGGATAAATCCAGTGTTCTTTCTTATTTATCGAAATTCTAATAGGCATTTTAAATTCATCAACAACATTTGTCCATTTGTAATTTAAAACTTTATTTATAATTGAATATTCTAATGTAGGGATTCTAACATCCCTTAAATATTGATTAAAGAAAGGCGTTAAATCAAAACCAGTTTCTGTACTTAAAAACTGTTCAATTTGTTTCGTAGTAACTGTTTTATGATAAAATGTTTTGTTCATTTTTCTTAAAATAGAGCGCCATTTTTCATCATTGTCAATTAATTGTCTTAAAGTATGAAGCATATTTCCTCCTTTATTATACATGTCTCCAGAACCTTCTTTGTTTACATTATAATCTCCTATAATTGTACTTTTATTGCCAATAGATTCTCTCAAACCAATTACATATTCTGAAGATGCTTTTTTACCATAGTAATAATCTAAAAATAAGCTTTCAGAATAATTAGTGAAACTTTCATGAATCCACATGTCTGCAATATCTTTGTTGGTAATATTATTAGCAAACCATTCATGTCCAGATTCGTGAATTATTATAAAATCGAACTTTAAACCCCAACCCGTTCCAGACAAATCACGTCCTAAATATCCTTGCATATATTTGTTTCCATAGGTAACAGAACTTTGATGTTCCATGCCCAAATAAGGTACTTCCACCAATTTATAACCATCTTCATAAAAAGGATACGGCCCAAACCAATGTTCAAAAGCTTTCATCATTTTTGGCGCATCTTTAAACTGTTTTTTTGCTTTTTCTAAATTATATTTTAATACATAATAATCCATATCTAAAGGACCTTTTTCACCATCAAAAATTTCAGAAAAATGGGAGTAATTACCAATATTTACGTTTACTCCATAATTATTTATAGGATTATTCACATACCAATTATAAGTTTTTGTACTTCCGTGGTCTTCTATACTCTCCAATTTACCATTTGAAATATCCATTAAATCAGAAGGAACAGTAACACTAATTCGCATGCTTTCTACTTCATCATACATATGGTCTTTGCAAGGCCACCATACGCTTGCTCCTAAACCCTGACAAGAAGTTGCTATAAAATGATTTCCATTTTTATCTTTTTTCCACGAAAATCCTCCATCCCAAGGAGCTCTAATTGCTTCTTTAGGATTTCCCTGATAATGAACAATTACAGTTTCCGTTTTTCCTGTATGTTGATTTTTTATCAATTTTATAAAATGTGCATTTCCATCATGAATTACTTTTAATTCTTTACCATCTTGCGTAACTTTAGTAATTGTTAAAGGAGCTTGTAAATCAATTTGCATTGTTTGATAAGCGCTTAAAACCTTGTATTGAATGGTGTTTTTTCCTGAAATATATTTTTTATCAGGATTTACATTCACTTGTAAATGATAATACGTTAAATCCCACCAAACTCTCTCTTGAGTAATGCTACCTCTTAAACTATCTTGCCTTGTAAAGTTGCTTTTTTTTGCAATTAACCCTTGAGAAAATGAATTTACAGAACAAGTTATTGTTAAGAAAAATAAAAGGTAACAAGGATATTTCATTAATATTGTATTTAATTGAGGTAAAAAAAGCTTACCGAGTTTATAGCACGACAAGCTAAACAAAGTTATTTTCTATTCTGAAAACTCTGTAAAGTATTTATAAAAATAAGGAATCGTTTCAATACCTTTTAAGTAGTTCCAAACACCAAAATGCTCGTTAGGTGAGTGAATGGCATCAGAATCTAAACCAAAGCCCATTAGAATAGTCTTGCTTTTTAATTCTTGTTCAAACAAGGCAACAATAGGAATACTTCCGCCACTTCTTTGTGGAATTGGAGTTTTTCCAAAACTTGTTTCATACGCTTTACTCGCCGCTTTATATGCGACATTATTTGTTGGCGTAACATAACCTTGACCTCCATGATGAGGTGTGACTTTTACTGTAACTGATTTTGGAGCAATACCTTCGAAATGTTTTTTGAATAATTCAGTAATGTTTCTCCAATCTTGATTTGGAACTAAACGCATTGAGATTTTAGCAAATGCTTTGCTTGCAATTACTGTTTTTGCTCCTTCACCAATGTAACCTCCCCAAATGCCGTTTACGTCTAAAGTTGGGCGAATAGAGTTACGTTCGTTTGTAGAATATCCTTCTTCACCAAAAACCTCATCAATTTTTAAAGCGTCTTTGTATTTATCTATAGAGAATGGGGCTTTCGCCATTTCTGCTCTTTCTTCAGTTGATAACTCCTCTACATTATCATAGAAACCAGGAATCGTAATATGATTATTTTCATCATGTAAAGAAGCAATCATTTTCGTTAGAATATTAATTGGATTTGCAACTGCTCCGCCGTACAGGCCAGAATGTAAATCTCTATTCGGACCTGTAACTTCTACTTCAACATAACTTAAACCTCGCAAACCTGTTGTGATTGAAGGAATATCGTTGGCAATCATTCCTGTATCGGAAATTAAAATAACATCGTTCGCTAATTTTTCTTTGTTTTTAGGGACAAACCAAGCTAAACTTTCTGAGCCAACTTCTTCTTCACCTTCAATCATAAATTTTACATTACAAGGTAAATTCCCTGCAGATGTCATGTATTCTAACGCTTTCACGTGCATATACATTTGGCCTTTATCATCGCAAGCACCTCTTGCAAAAATGGCTCCTTCAGGATGAATTTCTGTGTTTTTAATTACAGGTTCGAATGGAGGAGAAGTCCACAATTCTATTGGATCTGCTGGTTGTACATCATAATGACCATAAACAAGTACCGTTGGTAAGTTTTTATCTATAATTTTTTCTCCGTAAATAATGGGGTAACCCGGAGTTTCACACAACTCCACGTTGTCGCAACCTGCTTTTTTTAGACTATTTAAAACAAAATCGGCAGTTAATAAAACATCTTTTTTGTAAGCAGAATCAGCACTTACAGAAGGTATTTTAAGTAAATCGATTAGTTCATTTAAAAATCGTTGTTTATTGTTTTTTATGTAAGATTTTATATTGTTCATTCTAATTTGTTTTTTCTATCTCAAAAGTAGAAAAATTATTATGAACTGCTTTGCAGTTTGCAAGTATTGTTTATATTTGCATCCCAATTTAATTGGAAGTTGCAGGCGTGGTGGAATTGGTAGACACGCTAGACTTAGGATCTAGTGCCGCGAGGTGTGAGAGTTCGAGTCTCTCCGCCTGTACAGATTAAAACCTCAATCCTTTATTAGTCAATAGGTTGAGGTTTTTTATTATCTTAATTTGTACGATTATTGTACGATTTACTTATCTTAGTCTTATTTCTATAAGAATTTCAGCAAAAAAATAAAGTTGTTTTTAATGCTGCATTTCGTGCATTTGGTGCATTATTATTATTATTATTATGAAAGGAGCAGGTTCCGCTCTTGATAATGATTTATTAACGTGCTATATTTTTAATCAATAACTACCATAGCTAGAGAACTAAAAAGAATAAACTTGAGCATCAACTAATAAAAAGCCAAAAAATCAGACCTAACATTTATTAATCTCACCCCCCCCTTTGTCTAAATAACATCACTTTTCTTTTAAGGACGATCTTCGTGAGATGATATATAACCCAGAGGTTCTAGATGAGTAATGAAAATAATCTACTCTCTACTGTCCTACGATTCCACAACTCTAAAACCCTTCTAACCCCATATAAACAAGGAGCTAACGTTTTTGTTAAATACCTGTTTTGTTAAGGCTTGTAGAATGCGGCATATGGTTCACCCTTTAGTTCTTCGTTTGCTAAACAATTTACTAAAGTCCACCCTTTTTTATATTGTGGTTTTTCAAAAAGCTTTGAGATTCTAAATAAAGTTGTTTTTTAGGCTTCATTTCCTTCATTTGGTGCATTATCTGAATAAAATAAAATTATTAATGATTCATTATCAGTTTAAATTAGTTAACTGAGATTCCATTTTTAATGTTTTTAAAATGGGGGTTTCTATTTCTTAACGTAAAAGAAGTTAAGGAGTATGATTGAGATTGTTTAGTAAAAGAAAAAACCTCCCTTTAAAGGAGAGGTTTCGCTGTCTAAAATTTTGATTTTATTAATTTTAGAAATTTGGCTTAAAATCATCTTGCCAACTATCAATATTTTCGTCAAAACCCATATATTTCATTAGTTTCTACTAAATACAAGGACCTCATTATCATCTCCATCTATCGTTAAAGTTTCTCCGTCTAAAATAGCTGAAAAAGAAGAACCCGAAACTCCAGTAAAAGATAAAGAGTAGGTGGAGGGACTATCTTTACTCCAAGTCATATCAAGAACCCCATCTAGTCCACAAGGCTCAGTAGCTGGGTCGTCAGAGTAATATTGATTATACTCTGCCTGTGTTTGTTATTGAAAGCGTCATATTTGACTCTAAATCACAGCTATCGTGAATTGGAATTCCACTTTCTAACATCGCCGTTAATTGCCAATTACCAACTATTGAGGTGTTAGAATCATTACTACTATCACCACTACAAGAAACAATTAATACTGTTAAAAATAAATAGATAAGTTTCTTCATAATGTTTTTTATTCAAATATAATTAACTTAAATATTATTTGCAACTAATAATCTTATTGGGAAAAAAGATTAAACTCGTATAATGTTATTTTAGTAGAATTCTATTAAAAAAAAACACCTCCGAAGAAGTGGTAATTTTCGTTATGAAAATGAAAAGAATTATTATGTTCTTAACTCTATAGATATAAACAACCTTTTTGAATAGGCAATATATTATTTTAAAATACTGAGTTCGGTACTATCTGTTCGCGCGTGTATGAAAATTATAAATCAACTATTGAAATAATAATCTGCTAAATCAAAACCTTTTTTAAATTTCGATTGCTCTAATATATTACTGACTTCAATTTTAAAACCTTTACTTTTTAGTTCTTTTGCTTTGTTGCTCCAGTTTGTAAATTCGCCGTTATCAGGAAATGCAAAACAGTTTCTTTTTTTAAGTGGTTCTAATAGTTTGTATTTAAAATTACCGCTACTACCAGTAGCTAACCAAATATAATCAGGTACATAAATACTCATAGTTATTGCAGTCTTTTCACTTTCTACAATAGCAATCTCTTTTTGGTAGTCTTCATTAATCAGGTGCAAACCAAATAAGCATTGACAAAGATTAAAATTAGGCTCTTTAATAGCTTTGTGTAACCAGTTAATATGATTGTAAGGTTCTTTCACTCTTCTACCTGTATGCTCATCGTAGTAATCATTAAAAGAATCGATATGGTCATCATCAACTTGAATGAATATAGTTAAGGTTATGGAATAATGTTTTATGCTGCATTGATATTTTTAGGTTTATTTTTTTATATTTGAAAAAAAAATTATGAAAAAGCTATTATTTACAATTATGTTACTAATCCCTTATCTTATGATTGGTCAATCTAAAGAGGATAAGAAGCTTCAAAGAAAACTGAAACTAGAGATAGTAAATAAAGGGCTAAACCTTGATGATAAATTTGTTATTGTTGGCAGCTTCGGTGGTAATTGGGATGCAAGTTATAACGAAAACACTGAAAAGAATTGGAACACATCATTTTTTAAATCTAATCTTAATACAGGAGATTACAGTATAGAAGATGGATATTTAATAATTGATGGCCGATATCAAGTAAACATTGATAAAAATTCTATGACTATAAAAGACGCATCAAATAACTTTAAGACAGTTGCTTTTCTCGAATGGATAGGGCCATCAGGAATTGGAACATTAACAAATGATACAAACAAAGCCAAACGAAAGTATATCATTAAATCGCTTATTGAAAGTAACTAATAGTTTAAAGGTCTTAAGAACAACTAAACCATAGGCATATCTTCTTCTTTCAATTCAGCTATTTCTGCGCCTCTTAAGTAGGTTAAGCTTACATTTCTAGAGTATTATTCTTTATCAATACATAATTAGTTGTAAATTGCAATGTAGTAAATCAAATTAATTATGAAAAATATATTCATATTGATTATTGGGTTTTGTATTAACACAAATGCTCAGTTTCTCCAAGAAAGAGATGAAAGAAATCAAAAAAAGAGAAATCAAAATTATTAATAGAGGTCTTGATTTAAAGGCAACATTTGTTCCATATTATGCATCTGGAAGAATTAGTGACACCGAAAACGCTTGGTCTAATTCACTTTTCGAAGCCGGATTTGATGTGGGTGATTATTCAGAATCTAATGTTGGTGTCAGAGCTAATGGAAGATATTTATTTGAAATTAAACATTACTCAGTTACTATCTCTGATCTTCAAAATGACAATAAGGTTGTTGCAACGATTACTTTTAAAAAAGGAGCTTTTATGAAGTTTAATATTTTAATACATCAAGCAAAAGGGAACTTTATTAGATCATATATATTAGAAAAACTTATTAAGAAAAATGAAATTAGATTTTAGAATTTTAGTTTTAACATCACTTTTTTTTAATTTTCATGCATTTGGCCAATTGAATAATGATGCTAAAATTTTAATGAATACAGGTCATGATACCTACCAATCAATTAGAATTTTATCATTAAAAAAATACGGGACAAATAATCAATTAGTTTCTCAAGAAATTAACAAACAATGTTCTGCTTATTGGAAATTAATAAATGGTAATAATATAAATAATAATTTGTTATTAGCAGCTGTATCTGCTAATACATATCAAAAAAAATAAATTTGAAACATTATTAAAATCTGGTAATATAAAACAATCATTATCTTTAGTTATTGATTGGGTAAAAGTTGCTAGTTATTACAATGAAAACCTACCTTATTTTAGGTAAAACACCTAATTTAATATAGAGTCTAATTCAGTAAAATCTTTTTTACATTTAAATGACGAATTGTTTTTTGAAACAATTTGCATCAGTTGGTCTTTTGCTTGAATAAATAATGTTTCGTCAATAAATGGAGGAATAGAAGGAGCCATTAATGGTCCTCCTTCTCCGTGCTTTATGTTAAAAATGTCATGTGCCAATTCATGATAAATAACCCATAATCGTCTGACATTGTCCGCTTCTAACCAATTTTTTTTATCAATTTGAATTTGAACTCTGCAATTATCAAACATACCCCAGGCAATTGCCAAAGTGTTTGTTTCTTCTTTTTTTTGATTTTCTTGAATCTTTTTAAAATAGATTCTTGTATTTAAGGCGTCATAAGTTTCTAATGATAGTTTAACAAAGTCTTTGTTTCTATATGCTGGATTATTTACATAAAAATCAAAGTAAAATGCATTAACAAATTCCTTGAGATCTAAAGGGGATAAATTATAGATACCTGCATAAGAGAAGGGATTTGTTTTATCTGATCTTTGTGAAAATGCTTTTGATATTCCTAGATTTAATAAAATGAAAAAAATGAACTTATATTTTGTTTGGATCAATTCGAATATTAGCATCTAAATTGTTTTGTTTTAATGGTACTTTAAACGACATTGTATAATTTCCGTCATTGTCAATAAAATACTCAAAAGTTAAATTAAAAACTGCGTTTTCATTGTATGGATAAACATATACGAAATTGTATTTAAAATATCTACTTTCGCCAAATTTTGGGTTTTTGCTAAAAACATCTGCGAACTTAGATTTCACATATCTTATTTTACCTTTATTATTTATTACAATAAATTCATCATTTGAAATATCTTTTACAATATAAGTTGAATTGATTTTTTTAGATTCTTCTTTTAGCTGTTTATTAGCTTGATAGAAGGTTTTGGGTGGTAGTCCCATCATTGATTTAAGCTTGTCATATACAATCTTAACCTCAAATTTATTCCATTGCATATTAAATTTTTTAACCAAAATGCATTCAATTTCAGTTTTCTCTATTGTAATCAAGTAATCAAGATCATTATCAGGGTAATATTTTATATAACTTAAACCATCGTCGTAATCAGGGTTTTTTGATAAATTATTATTTTCAAAAAACAACAGTAATTTTTTAGTTTCCCCCTTAGTTGCATAGCTGTTTATTTCTATGATTTCATTTAAAATATTCTCTACTTTATTTCTTGTTATTTGAGCAGAAGAAATGAAAGTTAAAAAGAAACAAAATGTAAGTGGTAATAATTTTCCCAAAATGTATTTAAAATCGTTTTTTAAAATCATCAATTCATTGTAAATGTATGTAGTCAAATAAAAATGAACTTTTTCGCTCAAAATTTAAGAGATGTTTCTGCTAATTTAGTTAAAAATTTTGATACTGTTTTTTTCTAGCTTTCAAAGTCATATTTTTTGTCATTTTTCGTTTTCTTAATTTTCTTTCGGCTGTTCCAAAATATACTTCTGCTGGAGTTACATTTTTTAAAGATTCATGATATCGTTCATAATTGTAATACTGAACAAATTCTTTCATTTTTTCTTCTAATTGTCCAGGGCTAAAGTAATTATCAAGTTTTACAATGTTTTTCATTGATCTATGATAACGTTCAATTTTGCCCTGAGTTTGAGGATGTAATGGTCTTCCTCTGATATGTTTCATGTTTTTCTCTCCGATATAGTCTGCTAACTCGTGTGAGATGTAACAAGACCCATTGTCTGACAACAACCTAGGCATTGATTTTTCATTAACTCCAGAAAATGCAATAGCTGCATCGATTGTATTGGTGACATCTTCTGCTCTCATTGTTGAACAAAGCTTCCATGTAACAATGTAACGACTGTAATCATCCAAAATAGTTGATAAATAATACCAACCCCAACCAAATATTTTGAAATAAGTAAAATCAGTTTGCCACATTTGATTCACGGCAGTTGTTTTATCGTGAAAACTATCCGAAGCACTCATTATTCTAAATGAAGGCGATGATATGAATCCATTTTCCTTTAAAATCCGATAGACACTTGACTCGCTGATATAATAGTTGTAATTATCCGTAATATGCCAAGCAACCTCCCTAGAAGATAACTCAGGCTTTTCTAACGCAATTTCAACTACTTTGTCTCTATCGACGATATTTATCTTATTCCAAGTCCCAACTCTCTCTGATTTCTTACGAGCTAGACCTTCAAAGCCTTTTTGGGTATATAAATTATACCAATTATAAAAGGTTGTCTTATTGATTTTAAGCTCTTTGAGTGTTCGGTTTATTCCAAGATCAGACTGCTCAACAAGTTGTATCATTTCGTACTTTTCTGATTGACTATAGTGCATATACTTCTCTCTTTTTACTCGTCTCCACGTAAGTTTTTTTTCAGAAACCGAACTTCTAAAGAAAGCTCTGCAACCAACTCTTTTAAAGTACCATTCTCACCTTTGAGTTTGTGAACCTCCGATGTGTTAGCTTCTCGCATCGTATCTCCATTTAGCCTGCGCTTTCCTGCTTCCATGAAATCTTTGGACCATTTGTAGTAATTAGCTTGATGGATGCTTTCTTTTCGACACAATTCTGCAATGGTAGTTTCACCACGCATTCCTTCAATAATAATCCTGATTTTGTCTTCTGAATTGTAAGCTTTTCTTGTCTTACGTTTTAAGTCGCTAATTAAAGCACTGGCACTTTTCTTGTTTTTCATCATTTAAGATTTAAAGGTTTGTAAAAATAATAAAACCTCTCTCTTATATTAAAGTGATAATTAGTTCACTTTTTGCTGACGTTATACAACAATACTTATAATCTGTTGTTCTATCTTTAAACGATTATCAGTTCTAGATTTGTATTTATAATACGCATCACGTTTAAGTCCAAAACAATGAGTTATAGTAGTTAAAGAAGCAAATCCCTTAGATTTCTCTTTGGCTTTAATTAAGGCTTTATACTTAACTTTTTTTTTAGTTCAGCTAACAGATTTGTATCCTAGATCTTCAGCAGCTACTTCTAGGTAAGAATCTAATACCATAGCATCCAGATCCTTTTTAAGTAGTAGTTTTTTAAGCTGTTCAATCTCTTTTTGAAGTGCTTTAATTCTAGATATTTCGTCTTTAGTTTCCACTTTTACTCTGGTGTTCATTAAGTCTTTACGATTGTACTTTTTAATCCACTCATTGACCGTTGTAGGTGCAATAGAGTAGAGTTTACAAAGTTCGCTCTTTGTGTGTTTTCCGGTTGTAAGTTCGGCTAAAATTTTCAGTTTAAAAGGTTCTGAATACCGTCTAATTACTTTGTCATTTCTATACATAATGTTTAAAATTATGTAGCCTTTATTCAGGACGGGTCAGAATTACTTAAACGGTTTGTGTATGATTAGTTGCGTGTTTTAAGCACCTAATTTAGTAAATAAAAACGAGAGAGAAAATTCCGAAGGAATTTTCCAAGTAGGCAATTGCCCAAGCAATTAATTATACACGTTGTGCCTGTTGCACAACTTGTGATAAAATAATACAAATAAAAACTTTTTATTTTTAATTTATATATGCAAGGCAAAAAAGAATACCAAGAAAAACTATTTGCTCATTTTCAATTAAGTGAACGAATCCCAAAAGACAACTTTTACCGCAGATTGAAACGTATTACATTTAAATCTTCCTTATGGTTTTCTATTTCACCTTTATTGTAACCACTTTTTCCTTTCCTTGTAAATGTTTTTCCTTCTAAAATAGCAATCCCATTTACCATTTCTGGTGTCCTTTTTTGTTTTTTCATACTTTTTTATTTTTAGTTATATGGTTATCAAATGCCAATAGTAATAACTTTACAATGCGATATCCCCATGCATTCAATATTATGCTCTACTAAATTATAAACTTATAATACTTGCTTTTGTCAACTTCCAAAATAAGGAATATAACTACTTTATTATTATTTTTATAAATGATGGAGGTTTTCAAAACTTATAGCAATTTTTATTTGAATATCTCAATTTCATATAAAATTATAAAAACAATATTAAATTAAACGTGACAATTATCAGATTGTGTAAGATGTTACATTAATTCTAAAACTGTGATTGCTATATTAAAAGGTAGGAGATTTTTTTTGACTTAGGTTTTTTGTTAATGATGGTTCCTTAATTTCTGCTCTAGAATAAAATTTAGAAATCAATAATTTGTGTTGTTATTTTTATTACATTTATTCTTTATAATTCATTCAATTTAAAAGTAATGCCGTATCACTTTTAAGATAATTATAAAAAACACTTACATTTTAATAATCGTAAAAACAGTGTTTAATTTCTAAAAACAAACACATAAAATTGAGTGGCTGGTGAACAATAGTTCGTGTAGGTTCGAATCCTACAATGTGCACTTCAAAAATTGCGATACATCTTAAAATTTGATATTTATTCTTTTAGCACCTATTTTCTGCAAATTATTTATAAAAATTACAATAAAATATATTTTATAGCATTTAATTATTTTAAGAATTAACTCAGAAGTATTATATAAAATTTCTTAATCCGTTTTATTTTAAAATAATTGTTTTACAAACCGCTGTATTTTATTGTTGAAATATTGAGCGGCAGGTCCTTTTTCATTAGTATATGTAAAATATCCTTGAAAATACAACCATCCTTTAACTTTGTTTAAACGAAGTTTTTAAGTATATTTGGAATATTAGCTCTTTAAAGGCGATATATTAATGCCATAAAAAAAATAAATTATGAATACTCACGCTCACAAAAAAAAAGAGAGTAAGAGCCAATCTTTTTCAGATAGCGAAACTCAAGGAAAGATTAAGAGTGAGTCTACTTTGAAGTTTGTTGACAATCGACCTGAGGCTATTGCTCAATTAAAATTGCAAGAGATTGCAAATAATAGTCTACAAGTAAACCAATCCGCTCAATTGCAGGAAATGGCCGAAGATTATACTTCTCAACAACAAGAACCTTTACAGCTAAAAGAAAACAACACTGGTTTGCCCGATAATTTAAAAACAGGCATGGAAAACCTGTCAGGTCAATCACTAGATAATGTAAATGTTCATTATAACTCAAGCGAACCCGCAAGTATTCAAGCACACGCCTATGCGCAAGGTACGGATATTCATTTAGGTCCTGGCCAAGAACAGCACCTACCTCATGAAGCATGGCATGTTGTTCAGCAAAAACAGGGACGAGTGCAACCAACAATCCAAACAAAGGAAAAAAGTGAATATCAATGATGATGAAGGATTGGAAAAGGAAGCTGATATTATGGGGGCGAAAGCAGCAAATTATGAAGCCAATAGTAGTGAAGCAGTCGAATCAAAAAGTTTCAATTCAAATTCAGAAACTCAACTTAAACTAAACCCGATTCAAAGAGTTCCAGCTCCAGGAGTAATTGTTGAACCAACTGAATTAAAACAAAACGTTGAAGATGGTGGTCTTGATGGTCCAATGCCAAGTAAAAGGTTTGGTTCTAGCCATACTGGCCCTAAATGGAAACCTGGCCAAATCATACCTAATGTAGATTTTGATATAACTTCTAGAGGATATTATAAAACAGAGTACGATGGAAAAGTTGCATGGTTAGACATGACCAAGACCATAGATAAAAACCTAACACAGGGGAATGTTGAATTTGAACAAGAAAGTGGCGCAGATATAACCTTTGACATGATAGAAAAAGGATCAGACCTAGTTGATGGAATTGCTGGTGGAGTTGAGAACACCTGGCTGAAAGGTATTGATGGTAAAGGTGGAATTAATTCGGATCTAAAAAAAGGGTCAGGTAAGGCTGAAGTCGGTGAGAATGGAAAATTTGGAGATTTAATAAATAAAGATGCCGAAATTGAAACTGCCAAAAACGCAAGTGATTTCGCAGCAGGCTCTTTGGGAGCATTAAGTAATCTCTGGGGAATGAAGAAGGCCGCAGTTGACTTTTATAAAGACCCTAGTTGGAAAGCGTTTGGTGAAGGGGCTGAATCGTTAGTTTCTGGTGTTGCAAATGGAGCCAAGGTTGTTGATGGTATGGCAAAAGCACTAGGGTATGATAAAGGTACCGTAAAGGATGGTGATACTGAAAATAATATTGGTTCCGATATTGTAGGTAAATATACTGGAGCAATAAATGATGGAGTTTCATCCGTGAAAAATGCATTTATTGGATTTACTGGGCTTTGGAAGTTATACAATTCCCCTAGTAATACCAAAGGCAAAGATGCTCTAGTAAGTGCTAAAAATATTACGAAAGCAGCATTAGATGCTGCAAAGGTTGCTAAATCAGCATATGATATAATTGGTAAAGGCACACCAAGCAGTTTAATCAAGACAATCCCTGGGCTCAGTATAGCTGTTTCTGCGATTAATTTAATCATCAGATTTGCTGATGCATGGCAGGCTGGTGATGTTAAGAATGATATGGCCGATAAAAGTGATACATTGCGCCCAAAAGTATCGGACTCATTAGGAGATACTGATGAAAAAAGTGTTAATGTGTTTAGAGAAGATAGAAGGGGAATATGGCCATCATATAAAACATATTATCGTATTCAACCAGAAATATTACCCGCTATAGATGATGCTTATGCAGCAGGTAAATTGGCTAACACAAATCAAGTTGATGAAAGCACAAGGGAGGGAGCTTCAGTAAAAGACTCTAAAGAAACATTTGACGCGAAAGTAGAGGCACTAAGACTAAACAAGGATGCTGCAGATTCTAATATGTCAGAATCCTCAAGATTGGAAAATGAAGCCTTTGCTTTACTGGAAGCGGATAATGGGCTGGTAACAGATAAATACACTGCTTTGCATAACCAATGGCAACTAGCTTTAGCTAAACAAGAAGCTTTAGACAATAAAGTATCCGCTGCAAGCCAAGAGAAAGAAACAGCTAATTAGTAAAATGACATCATTACCTGATGAGATTGTTAAAGATGCAGCACATAATTCACTTTCTGTGAGTAAACTGAAACCAGCTGCCCAAAATCATCTTAAAGGGAAAGTTACTGGAAAAGATACTCTTGAAACATTAAAAACCACAAGTGACACCATTCGAGAGTATGAAGTTGTTGACAAAATGGGTGAGATCAATCAGAAACGTAGAGTATCTGGATATACAGATGTTGCAAAAGAAATGGTAAATATTACTGCTGATATTGTAACACTCTCTGGAGTTGGTGCTATAGTTGGTGCTGTAATGAAAGGTGCTGTCGCTGCTGAATCACTAGCTCATGCTGGTGCTAAAGGAGTACAAAAAATCTATAGAAATAATAAAACTTATGACGAAGGGGAAATTGATAAGTCATCAAATAAGAAGCACCAGGAGTACGTATCTCACACACAGCACATCTTTAGAATGCTATCTGTTGCTACATCGGAAGATCAAGCGAATAATGTACTTGCAATTATAAAGGCAACTGGTGTTAATAGCGGAATGATGTTCGCTCTAAACGGAGAGCCTGCAAAACAGGGAGAAATGATGGTTAAAGCTATGAAGAAAAGAGACTAAAATTTTCCAAAATTAAAATTAAATAAAACTTAAATAAATAATGATTGATAATTCAGATTTACAGCAATTAACAATAGCAAAAAGAACCATTGAGGAGGTTTTCCAATTGGAAACACAATTAATGGAACCTTCCGATTTCATCAACATAAGTACCTTAATTTGTATTTTACCTAAAGGACCTGTGATGCTTGAACGTAATATGAATTTAACCTTTTTACCTTTTGCAGAAAACGATACCGAAGAAATCAAACTTCTTCAGTTTTTCAGTATTCTACCTGGAACAACAATGGATGTTGTAGATGAGAAGTTAAAAGATGCCTTACTTCATATCAACCATAGAACTGCTCTAGGAAATTTCAGCATCAATAATGGATCTGAAATTGCTATTCGATATGTATACCCTATTTCAAAAAAAAATGGGATATCTCCTTCTCAATTTGCTGAAGTTCTGTCTCTTTTCTTAATAACGCTAGATTTATTTTCAGTAAAATTAAGAGATTTTGCAAATGGGTCAATGAGTCTTGATGATATCCTTAATGACATATAATTATAGACTATTGAAAAATACGAAAGAACTTCTAAAAATTATGAATACTTCTATTAATAAACAAAAGTGACAAAAAAATCCCTTTTTTAAAAATTCAGATATTATAATTTCAATTAATTATTACTGAAAGACTTAGCCTTAATTTCTCTTTACAAATTGTACCGAGTGTTTATAGTTATAATAGAGTAGATAACACCATTAAAAATGATCTATCTTACATCGATTTCAACATTACTAGAATTTAGAAATAGGTAATGAAAAAATAAATATTTAATTTATTAAATCAATACAAAATAAGTGTTTTTTTTATTTGATAAATTTAAAATAACTTTCATTAAACTCCCAAATATTTTGAAATAGATTAAAAGTATTTTTGTAATAGGGAAAAATAACTATGAACATACAACCATCCATTAAGTTTTTTAAAATGCAATTTTTAATAGCAATAATTCTAAATATTTGATTTAAGAGCTCTATTAATAGATTCTGTAATTTTTTTATTTCCCTTAAAAATAGTTAAAGCATTTTGAAGATTAGTTTTTGATTTCAGCTGTAATTCCGTTTTTCGAATAATTACAGGAAATCAAAGTCAAAAGTTATATTATAAATGTTAGTTTTTTCATATTATGAATAACGCACCTTATATGAGTAGTTGCAGATTGCGTGGCACTTTCCTTTCAAACTGCTGCCCAGTGTGAGGGGGCTACAAACCTTGATATTTACCTAATCGCCTGACATTACTTATATAAAATGTCATAGGCTTTTTTTAATAATCCGTAGTCAAACTAAATCAGCTGCGGATTTCCATTGCAATTGTTCTTTTGTCCCTAAAAACCTTCTATATTCAAGTTTCCCTTTATTGACACCTGAGGTACTGCGCCATTCAGATTTACCAGCTCCGCTCTTTGACCATATCTTTCTATCTAATTTATCACTACTTACTCTAAAAATTATATCAGAAGCTCTTCGTTCTAATGTTGTTGCTCCACTTAGCTCACCAGACATGCATAAATATGGAACTTCTGAACCTCCGACAGAACGTGCTTGAAGACCATTACGTGCAATACTAACCGCATTTCCAAAAGCAGTGGCATGATATAAGTACCTCGGTAATTGCGGTTGTTCAACTTCTTTACTCTCATCTATATCCATTTTTTGAACTGTCATCAATTGCCTAACCTGAGAACTGTGATTTGCCATCCCTTGCAGTTTAGCAGCTTGTTTAGCTTGTGGGCTGCTGTTAGCCATCTCTTGCAACTTACGTTGCGCAACTGCTTCAGGTCTGTTGTCAACAAATTGAAAAGTAGACTCATCACCGCTCTGCATCTGGGAGGTCTCAGCAGCTGCCGTCTGGCTTTTGTTCTCCTGTGTTTTGTCTGCGAGAGTATTCATAATTTCTCTTTTCGAGTTTTGTTTGTTTAGTCCTGAAATATGGCTACAGGTTAAAATTGAATTTACGCTGTTTTTAAATATACCATATTGGGTTTTTTAAACACTAAAGTTAGCAAATAAATCACAGATAGAATATTCCTTAGGAATGTTCATAAATTGTAATAACCTAGCAATTAATTTTATACAATGTTTCAATGGTAACCCCTTTATCAGTTAAGTATTTTTTATCTAAATGAAGTTGGTTAAATTGAAAACAAATAAGAGCGATGTGAAGGCAAGGCTTTTGAGTTTTGTAAAACAAGTCTAGCAGTAAAACAGTTAGCTGTCTTCTCAGGTATTCTCGGAATCGGGCTCAAAACAGTCTTGTTTTTACAGATAGGTTTTCAAAGTTTGAAACATCTTCACAATTATTCAGTTATTTAGGAATTACAGCAACTATTAGAGAGTCTCGGAGCAGTGCACGAGGAAGATTAAGGATTAGTAAAGTCCGAAAAAAGAAGCTAAGTAACTTAATTTTCCTATGTTCATTCGCCGCCTGCAAACACAATAAAGGGTACAGAGAGATTTCTAAGTACAATAAATTGATTCAATGCGCTATAACTACTTTTTTAAACCAAGCGATTAAAGTCTTATCGCTGTGAAACTATGCTAATCAAGCTTTAGAAGGAACCCATTCGTAGAATTTTTTTAAATAAAAGCAGTTCAAGAGAAGTCATTTAGAGATAGTTGAAAGTAGAATTCATGCTTTGTTTTCATCTGATGAACATTGAATACTATTCAAAGAATACTAAAAAAATCACTTATGTCATGTGAATAAACTCGATTATAGTTATATTTAGGTCATCGAATCCTTTGATGTGCATTATCTTGTAAAACTTGGGGGAGTGTTGGTTTTTGCCTTATTTCTGTGAAATAGCACATATGAACCGGCGGTATGTTTTAACAAAATTCGTAACATCTTGAATTGAATCCAGATAGGGTGGTTTTTTATGAATAAAATACTATTACAAAATATGGAAAGAAATATAAGTGAATCAAATGCTATTTCAAACTTTAATGGCGTTGGAGATGATTTATTTAACATCATTCCCAATATTGAAAAAGCAAGAAATATTTCAGTTGTCGATGCTAAAGAATTGATTAAAAGCGAATTTTATAAGAATTGGGTCTCGAAAAACAAACCCTGTCTCATTAAAAATGCGATCAAACATTGGCCTGCTATACAAAAATTTAGAAATTTGGATTATTGGCTATCTGCATGTGATAATTTTGATATGTCTGTATATCCTCATATGAATCATATGGTTAAAAACCGTCATAAAGCAGATCTTATTGAGACCACATTTTATGATGCCGTGAAGCGCCTTTTTAAAAACCAAGATTTTATTTTGAATCTATCACGCAATGAGATATCTGAAACGAATCAGTTTTCAAAACTGATAAAGGAAATGCCAGATTTTTCCTTTCTTTCAAATGAATTAAAGCCAAGAGGTTATCCGCATAGAAGATTTTTTATGTATCGTAGAGCTTCTACTGCATGGCATTATCACAACATGGACGAAACATTGATGTGCCAAGTGAATGGGTCGAAGAAGGTAGCCTTGTTTTCTCCAAAAACAAAAAGGGTGAAAGAAATATCTAATTACCTGACCAAAGAACGTTACCTAGAAGGGGAAACATTAGATCCTAATATAACAGTAGATCCAATTATTGCCTATGTTGAAGAGGGTGATGCCTTATACATACCACCATATTGGTTGCATGGCGTTGCTCCTGTAGATGGAGAAATCGGTTTTACGCTTGCATACTGTTGGGGAAGCCCAATACATATATTGGGAGATTTTTCAAATTATTTTGTTCGTAAATTTCACAAAAATAGATTTTTGCCTTTAAATCGTCATACATTTACCACACCTTTTGTAAGTTTATATGCTGCTGTGTTGCATACATTTTATAAATTGAAAGGTGAAGAGAAGACTTATCGATAAAGCTGTTTTATTAGAATAAAGCTGTGCACATCAGATTTTTCGATATGTTCGAGAAGTCTCTGAATTCGTTAGGATGTGTTTATCTTGTTAAAGTGAGAAGTATTATAATTGTTTAAGGCAATGGAATGTTAAGCCGTCTTTTTCATTACTAAGGATGAAATTCTACACAATACTTCTTCTAACAATAAAGCCATTGGGTTAATGGTATTTGGGATGTTTTTTCCAATCAATTCAATTTCTGTACATCCTAATATAATTTCCTCAGCACCATGCGAAACCAAATAATTGACAGATTCATCCAATTCAGAAGTACAAACATTTTCTCCTCTATTTATTTTTAAAATGATATTGTTGATCCATTTACAGAGATAATGAGGCAATGCTATGACCTCTATATTTGGATAGTTGTAAAGGTTGTATTGCGTGGTAAACGTGCCTAATACACCTATTTTTTTTAGTTGTTTATTCCTAATATGTTTTAGAATAATTGTTCTTAAATTTAAAATTTCTGTTGCCGTATTTTTTGATAAATAATCATGAAAGCTGTTTGCAGAATTGCAAATAATAGCGTTGAAATCAGGTTTAAACTGATCCAATTCAACAAGACCTTCAAGAATAGGATTTATTTCACTATTTTTAATGTTAAGGTCAATCATATCTTGAATTGCAATACTATTCAAGATAATGTGTGGAAAGTCATTTGTTGATTTAATCTTAAATCGTTTTTGAATTCCTTTGATCAAATTATGATAAAATTCTGCAGATGATTCCGGTCCGATACCACCTAAAATACCAATGTTTACTTGATTTAATTCTTTCGGCATATTTCTTATGGGTTTAATGATTCTCAGTTATTAATTAATTTCGTTTTGTGAAAGTAATAAAAAAACATCTATTTCTTAATCATAGTGCTTTTTTCCTCATCCTCACACCAAAACGAATAAACAGGAAGTATCCACTTCGCGTATTAAAGTCTTTCATAAATGAGGTTAACAATCTTAGTCCTTTGAAAACAGTAAAACTCAAGGAAGGCCCATAAAAGAGAGCTGTTGAACCTTTAAAAGTTTGCTGATTGAGTCCAAAAAAACCAGGATTTAGAAATTTCTTCGTATCGTATTCTAAAATAGTAATGAAGTATTGGTGATCCAAAGATGTTTTATTGAGTCCCCAAAAGTAACGATACTCCCCATGGATAAAAAGACGATTTTCAAAAGCAGTTGTATCGAAATCTAATCGTGGACCGATAAAATTATTGTTATTGGTATCAAATTTCGCATATACAAATAGCTTCAACTTATTATGCACATATCCCACCATAAAATCTGTTCGACCAAATTTTATGGTCTCCTTAGTAGCGGTGTTTGTTAAAAAAAGACTCTCATAAGGTCTATATCTAAATTCGAACTTATTTGTATTAAACCTAAATTCGGGAGATAATTGCAAGAAATAATTCGTTCCTCTTTCTTGAGAAAAACTAAATGTGCTTAAGAATATCAATGAAAAAAGAGTTTGGCGTGTTTTCAAGATTATTTATTGGATTAGGGAATTTTATTGGACTTGTTTTTTTACAAGTTCTTTTTCAGCTATTTGAATTAAATCAATTAAAAGGCTACCATTGACATCATTTAGATCAGGTAATAGTTTTTTGTAATTTTTTATTATGTCTGACAATTCTGTTGTTTTGATATTTTCAATTTTTGAACGAAAAGCATTGTGCGATTGTTTGATTGATAGGTGGTTTGAACTCATGGAAACTCTTTTGCAAAAAAATTATTTAAATATACAAACTTAAAAAATTAAAACCTAAGTTTAGTTTGTATCAATGGATTTGGTGGTTTTTTATTGTTATTTCTTCATTAAGAAATGGATGTCAGAGAGTTTCCTTAAGACTATGCAGATGAGCTATTTGCGGAGGTCTTGGGAGGCGTGTTCTTGAAAAATATCCAACATTGCACCGAGAGGTGTTTGGTCCATTTTCTTTATTGGTGGTGTGTGAAAATAGAACCGAACTAGAAGAGGTTTTACAGCAGTTAGAAGGGCAATTGACAGGCAGTATTATTGCAACACAGGAAGAAATGAGTACACATGAAAATTTAGTTCAGATACTACAAAATAAAGTGGGGAGAATGATTTTTAGTGGCGTTCCTACGGGGGTTCAGGTGTGTTCTTCTATGCAACATGGCGGACCTTATCCGGCATCTACAGATGCTCGGTTTACTGCAGTGGATGTGCATTCAATTCAGTGTTGGGTGCGTCCTGTGAGCTTTCAAAATTGGCCCAAAAGTCTGCTGCCCAAAGCTTTGAAGGGTGAAAACATGTTGCGTATCCTGCGAACTGTCAATGGTGTGAAAACTAAAATAAGCCTGAGAGATGTCTAGGGGAGGCTATTGAGATTTGTGAGATTCATGAAATGATTTTAGCAAAAGGAATTGTGACCTGAGCAATTTTTATGAGAAAATACATAGTGTACATGCAAGCAAAGTGCTCAAAACAGTACAGGTTGTTTTCAAGGCTGGACGCTACATATATTTCAGTTTGTTGTAAAATAAAGAAATGAAATACGGCTCTTTATCTGATAATTTATGATGGAATATGTGCTGTTTTCCCATACTTAAGTCATGTTTTTATCATTTTTATTTCGAAAAAAAAAGTAGTGAAATGTACTCGTGTGAACTTATTAGAAGTCGTGAAGTCGGCAAAAAGAAAGTTGCTGTCTCTCACATAAGTGGTGAAGGCTATTTATTTTTAAGTTAAAAAATGTAACTTAGCTTTGAATGGGAAAAACATCAAAACGCAAAAGGTGTCTTTATTTTTCTGATTCAAAAAAGCACACCTATGAGCATGCAAGCTGAAAGAATAGAGGAAAAGAAAAGTCAATCTGCTACTAGTTCTGTATCTCAATTACAGACGAATGGAGAGGCTGACTCTATACTTGATAATCGCAGACCTGAGTCAGTGAGTCAAATGAAACTGCAAGAGCTCGCGAATAACAGTGTACAGGTTTCCCAACTGAAATCTTTTCAGGAAATGGCGGATACCTATTCAAAAGAAAGCCACAAAACAGTTCAGCGTAAAGAGAATAAGACAGGGTTACCTGAAAGCTTAAAGACAGGAATGGAAAACCTTTCTGGATTGTCTTTAGATGATGTAAAAGTGCATCGAAATTCTGATAAACCAGCTAAATTGGAAGCACATGCATATGCTCAAGGGAGTGATATTTATTTGGGGGCAGGTCAGGAAAAACACCTCCCGCATGAGCTGGGGCATGTTGTTCAGCAAAAGGAAGGCAGGGTGAAACCTACGAAGCAATTGAAAGGAAAACTTGCTGTAAATGATGATTTGGGATTGGAGAAGGAAGCCACTCAAATGGGTACTAAGGCAATGTATACGACCAATGTTGGAGAAGTGAACTTAAAGACTAGGCCTACCTCTAGAGAAAACATTCAGTTAAATGCTGTTGTGAATGAAGACAGCGGTCCATCCATGATTCGAACACATGGTATGGGTGAAGAATTACCATTTGCAGAGAGTGACCCGTTGTCAGAAGACCAAAAAGAAGCCTTTATCGAGGGTCAGGAAAATAGAACTTCTTTTAAAGATGCATTCAATCCAACAGGAACCCTTCAAGGTCTTGCAAATGCCCTGTTTCAAAGCCCAAAAGGGGTTGCTACCTTAAGCGATGAATTCTTAGTAGACCTTATTAAGAACCCTTTTGAGTCGAATTGGTTTAAAGCTAAAAAGTGTTTGACCACAGATTTTTGGCCTGATGTAACAGGTGCGCGACCAACTCATGAGGCGAGTATAAATTTAATGCAGGCTCTTGTAGACATGCGAGGAAGAGTTTGGGATCGTTTTGTGAAACAGGTGCAGCCTAGCATTCATGATGTGATAGCTGAAGGACGGACTTTGCCAGGGCTAAATACTCTTCAAAATCCCGATAAAATTGATGATAATTTTAGGCTGGCAGATGCTGTTGGTTCAGAATCAGTAACCTCTGATATTGATTTGTCTGCGAAAGGAGAAAATACGGAAATAGGAGTTTCTATGATGAATACTGCTTTTAATTTAGCATATGGAACCGAGCCTGGAGCTTTTTTTGATATTAATGTGTACTCTTCAGATTGGATGTTTAAGCCAAAGCAGAAGTCTGAAGAAGGGGATAAGAATATTGTTATGACTCCAACTTCTGAAGCTATGGATACCACAAAAAAGGAATTAAGTTCTGACAACCAGAAAAAGAAAGATGGGAGAAACGAGGTGTGGTCTATGGTGAAAATTCGCAGGAATATGACGCAAGATGATTGGGATACCTACAAAGAACATGTTTTGATGGGAATTGATGATAGTCGTGCAGAAAAAGAGGAAACTCTTGCGAAGTTTGCTGAAGTTGATGCTGAGTACGCTATGTTCTACAATACGGTTAAAAGGGAGACGAACAAATTAAAAGAAGCCCTCGATTTTGAGGAGCAGCAACAAAAAAGTGCGTTTAAGGATGCAAGTGGAAAAGACCATATGGGAGAAGAGGCCCTAGAAATGCAAGCTTCAAATGTAGCCTATGAAAAGATCATTCTTCAAGTCAAAAAGCTACGACTCCAAATTAAGGAGCTGCAAAAAGAAACGAAAAATTCAAGACCAGCAATTGAAGAATTATTGCTTCAAGTTCATGATGGTGTTGCACGTGGTTTGACATATGCGAATGAAGTCTATGCGACCGAGGGAGCTGTTTTAAATACAGTGCTTGGCGATCAGGGAGCTGCCAAGAAATTGAAAGAAAAGCAGGCAGAGGATCCGTCTATTGAGAGTTATTCTTACCAACTATCACAAGAACAATATCTACAAGCAGTAAATGAGAATGTAGGAGATACCTTGCATGCGCTGCATCAGAACGAAGAAGATCCACAATACGCGGTGTATCGAGCGGGAAAATACATAGCGCGTTTGTGTTCTGCTGCTAAAAAATTAATAACTCCTGAGGTTGCCAGCTCCATTGAAGGATTTAATCGTTTGTCAGAAATAGGGAGGAAATCAATAGAAGAAAAAGCCTTAGAAGCAGGAAGCGACCCTTTGGCAGTTCGAAATGATAATTCCTTTTTTTCTCAGTATGAGAGAGTAGATGTAGCTGAGGTTAAAAAATGGACTATCAATTTTGGATCTAAAGCCGCTGCCTTCTATAAAAATACCAAAGCATGAGAGACTGGATGAAACTTTTAAAAGAAAATCACGATCTATTTAATTCGGAAATAGAAAAAATTGCAGTTGAGGAAAGAATCATGTTTCGAGACCGTGATCTTTCCAATATGGATCTTTCTAACGCGAATGTGAAACATTGTGATTTTAGTGGATCTGATTTGGGTGGGAGTACAATTTCAGGGTATCTGCTGTCCACTTGTCGTTTAGAGAAAACAAATTTGAGTGCTACTCGATTAGATAATTCCTTCTGGCGAGCAAAGATTGAGATGCTTCAATTGATTTGGGAGGGTCCTGAAATATGGCGTAAAGCCAAAGATATAAATAATCCTATGGTCATTTCTGAGGGGGGGTTTCTCAATGGGAGTTTTAGAGGTATGGATTTTAGTGATATTTCTTTTACAGCTTGTGTTTTTAATGAGGCGAAATTTGATCAAGTCAATATGAATGATACTTCATTTAACGCTTCTCAAATGAGGTCTGCTTGTTTTCAAAACATCACCTCTTACAATGTTTTTTTTCAGAGAGTTTCTCTAGACAACAGTCGCTGGCAAGATGTGGTATTGGAAGACTCAAAAATGAATGAAAGCCATTTAACGAATTCAGTTTTTAAAAATGTAATTTTTAAGAATGTCTCGTTCAATAAAACCAATTGTCAAAACACCTATTTTGACGAATGTACGTTTATTGACTGTCACTTTATTGGTGCGGATTTCACTAGTGCATCTCATGTGAATTGTGAATTTATAAATTCAAGCCTAAAAGTCGTTAAAAGAAATGAGAACGATTCAGAAAAGAGAACAATATGAATCTTACTGAATCGAATTCTAGCATGCCTAAATGCCTGTGCTGATAGACTTTTGTTGCATTGTTTTTGGCAATGCTTCTTCATGTTAGAATTTTTGATTAGGGATAAGGTTTGTTACTTGTTTTCCTTGTTAAAACTCAGATATGTAGTAAGATACCAAGCTAATTATTTTAGAATGCTTTAGCAGTAACTAGAAATAATATGCTATATTTACAAATAGAGAATGAGAAAAGCGCGATAAATAGATTTTTGCAAGATTTAACAGGGAATCTGAAAACGAACAATCATGGGTGTATATGCAAACAAGAAATTAGAAAAAAAGAACAAGTCGGAAACTGCAGTGTCTTCCTCTGAAAAGCAGCAGGCTAATTTTTCGAGTCTCGATTTTGCGGATAGCAGACCGGAGTCTATTACTCAAATGAAACTGCAAGAAGTAGTGAACAATAGCGCGCAGGTTTCCCAACTAAAAGCTTTTCAGGAAATGGCAGATAAGAGTGCTTCTTTTGATCAAAAGGAGGGGCTAATTCAACGTCGAGAAAACCAAACGGGCTTGCCGGATAAGCTAAAATCAGGAATGGAAAATCTTTCAGGTTTTTCTATGGATGATGTAAAGGTACATCGAAATTCTGATAAGCCTGCACAGTTAAATGCCCATGCCTATGCACAAGGAAGTAATATTTATTTAGGACCGGGACAAGAACAGCATTTGCCCCATGAATTGGGTCATGTTGCACAGCAAAAGAAAGGACAGGTTCAGCCCACGTCAACAGAGGCAGGAATCCCAGTAAATGATGACGTTCGCTTGGAACGAGAAGCAGATGTTTTGGGCGCAAAAGCAGCACGGTCTGGGGCAGTTTCTTCTACTCCTAGTTCAGAGGGTGCATCAACAGGGAATACAGTTTCACAAATGTTGTGGGACATGAAGAGCTTTCAGGAAGCCACCTACGGAGGGATGTTTGTAAAGCGAGGAACTGGAGTGCAGGAAATAGATGGTCTTATAAACACTTATGATGGCCTTCAAAAAGATCCTAAAGCGAAAAAAGACGACAAGCTCTACGTTTTAGAACTTATTAAAGACAATATATTAAATTGGAATTCTTATCACAAAGATGAATCTCGTCAGGCTGATAGAATAAAAGCGTTCAATAAATTCCTTGTACAGGATTGGATTAATGAGAGGGAGAACGTGAAACAAATGACGGAGGATGTTCAAGATGTTGATGGGGTAGCGGTTCCTCAAGATCGAGTGGAATCTGATGCTGTCAAACGTTTGAAAATTAAACATGAAGAAGGTGGAGATAAACTGTTCAAGAGATTAGGAGCGGCAGTGAATGCAATGGTTCCGCAGAATGGTGATGCTGCTAAACTTGAAGTAGCGGTTAAGATACCTGTACCGGTTGCTCCAGGAGTAACTGCTTCAATTGGTGGAGGTATTACATTGGAAGCGGGTAAAGATGACAACCAGGTTACAACAAAAGCTGCCGTTAATATGACCGCAGGCGTTGAGTTTATTAAAGTCTTAGGTGTTGAGGGTAAGATTGAAGGGTTTATAGAGTCAAAAGCAGGAACCGCTGCAGAAGCTGTAGAGCTGATGTCTTATGGTCTATACCAACGGGCTCGAACCGGAGTCACTCCTGCTGCGATGACAAATGCGATTTGGGGTGGTGGCACTGGGTCTTTAGGCTTTGGAGCTGCTGAAGAGAAAATGGCAGAAAAGGAACGTAGAATATTTGGTCCTTTGAAAAAAGAAATTGCTGAAGTTGAAGTTAAAAAGAGTGAAAAGGAGGCGCTAAGGGCTCAGGCTCAATCAGAATATCAAGCTATTATTGATAGTAAAGATTTAAGCCCGGAGGCGAAATCGAAGATTGATACAGCGATTGCCAAGACTCAAACATTGGATACTGAAATTGGAAATCTAGAAAACACAATTCAAGGGCTTTATGGTAAATCTCCAGAAGTAACAACAGGAGGAGTAGCTGCGGTAAAAGCTACCTTTGGAGCAGGTGCGGCAAAGATGGAGGGTGAAATTTCAAGGACATCGGGAACAAAAATAGGACTCGCTCAAATTGAAGAGGAAAAGGGAAGTAAATTCGGTGAAGGACGAGAAAGAAGTGAAATAGGTCAAGGAACAGGATATTTTGGGAATGGCAAGAAAAAAATGGGAGAATCTGCCGTTGGATGGGAGGCCAAACTCGCTGCTGAGTTGAATCCATTTGGAAAGGCTGAGTTGGCATACAAAAGAGATTGGTCAGGTCCCGATGACAAAAGAGAAGCAAAAGGAGAACTCAAAGGAGGCGTTGAAGTTGTGATGCCAATATCAGGTTCTGTAGCTAAAACTGCATCGCCATATATTATTGATATGATGGCTAGGTCTAGAATATTTTTAGCGCACTTAGCGAATAATAAGGATAGTGATGAAACAAGTGGACAAAGCATGCTTGCGAGTCAGGCCATGAGTGTTGGTGCAATTGCCTTGTCTGATGTGAAATCGAAACTCGAAGCATTTGAGGGAGTTGGTGTCTCTGATCCAAAGGCCCCAAGTGAGTCTGCAAGTGGAAAGGTTGCCTTGAAGGTTGAGATTGGTTTGGAAAACTTTAATAAGTTGTCACTTGAACTTGGATATGTAAGAGAAATTGGTGTGAGCGTAGGAGGAGGCTTGTTCGAGGCAAAACAAGAAACGGTTTCGCGTATATTCAAAGGCGAGTTGCCATAATTAAAAAAAACAGAAAAGAGTGTTATCAATTCATATAAACAAAACAATCATTCTGGGGAATGATGAGCATCAAATCATGGTTACAGCAAATGAACTCAAGGTGTCTCGAGAAAACAATTCAATCGAGTTACACATAACAGCAGTTCCTAATGCTTTTGAAAAAATTGATAAAAGCTGTCTTTTTGGTCTGCAGCAAGAGAATCGTGGGCCAATTTTAGGAGGAGAATTTGAGGATGGTAAAAATTTCCACTTGAATCTGAAACTTAAAAAAAATCTAAATGATGATTTTATAGATTTCAATCAAGATGAAGCCTTTTTTAAGGAGTCTATTGTTACCTCGAGTTCAGAAATAACTTCAACCATATTCCATTCATTAGATTCTTGGAATGCACTCAGCGTGACACAGGATATGGATGTGCCTGCAAATTTAGCAGGTAAAGGATCGGTTGGTTTTGGTTTTAAAACTACTTGGTCAGATCTAAAGTCTACTGAAAGTCAGTTAGTTGATTATTCGAATCAGCTTGAAACCTTGTTGTTAAAGCAAGAGGTGGAATTTCAAAAATATACCGATCGAGATGTTTGGAAAATTCAAGTGAATCATCCCAAAGAAAGTTGGATTTGTCAGATCCACCTAATGCCCGAAGTAGAAATGATTATGGTTGTTTCTCATCGTCCTAAAACCATACCTTTAGATTCAATTGTGCCTGTTAATGAATACATTGTTCGACTGAATTATGGCTTAGTAAGTGGTAGTGCAGGAGTGAATATGGATACTGGTGAGTTGTATTTCAAAGTTTCCGGTCCTCTTGTGAACTCTGAAAGTTTTGAAGCAACGATAGACTTTCTTTTGAGGCAGTCTACTCATATGTATGCGAATTATTTAACAGAAGTTGAGCCATTGCTAGATGAGACGATCTCGCCAAAGGATTTTCTACAAGCGAGAGAAGAAACTGATTAAAAAAATGAAGGAATGATCGTGTCAATATCGTTTTAGTTTTGGTCTAAAACGAACTTTCGCTAAAAACGTTTTCTAGTTCTTTTTCTCTCTATCGCAATTAAGTGATGTTGTTTTCATGAGCGGGCATGCTCCAACATTTTATTTTAATTACAGTCTATTTTCACTTGGCCAGGGTTTACAACAGAGATGGATCCTGCCCAAGCACACATCGTTTTACTATTTGCGAGCACAACGGGTTGTTGTCCGATTTTTGTCTTTTTTGCACCTGGAGACCACGGGCTAACCGGTATGGGAATGCAGGAAGACGGAATAAAAACGGGGACAGGTCCGGCCATTTTCCAATTCATTGGATTGGCGGGAGATAAACAATTTCCAAAAGCAGGAATATTTACAAACGGAATAATGTCTAAAATATTAGCAATAGGTTTGGTGTTTGCTGTCAGGGTTCTATTCAAGGGAAGAACCAACATGGATTTTGGACCCGAACCAAACGAACAAGAAATTTTAGCACCACTGCAAACACATTTCGCCATAAAAAAATTAATTATCTTGTAAATCTAGTAAAAATTCTTCTTTTGTAATCTGTTTAGTGCCGTCAAAATTATAAAATAATATTTTTTTTTCAATTTGTTCACAAGCTATTTTGAGACTTTGATCGTTTGTAATTACAAATTCTGAATGCTTTAAGAATAAAGATAAATGATTGTTATCATGGTTTTGAATGAAATTTGAAACTAATAAATTTTCCTTATTGATTGGGATTTTTTTTCGGTAATTGTCAAATGCTATCCGAGAATCATGAATTATAGGGATGGTGCATGTATTGTTTTCTATGAGCACATCCATAAGATGAAAAAGTTGTTCGTTTTCGGTTTCTTTCAGTGATTTTATGTAGAGAAAGCAGAACCGGTAGCTACTCAGTAAAAATTTGTTTGAGCTTTTTAGAAACCAATTCACCATCTCATGTGTTTTGGCATAGATATCTTGATTAAAAATAATTTCAGGTTGCAGTTTTGGAACGAATTCAAAGGATTTTATTTTACTAAAAATATGAGCACATTTTAAGGATACATTTTCTTTTTGGTATGTTTTATCGGATTTGAAAATGTTTGCTAATTTAAAAGGAGTTCTTACTTTTTTGTCAGATTTCAAGCAATAGTAAACAAGCTCTGACTTAAGATTTGTTCCAATTTTTATAATGTGCGTATGGTTTACTTTCCTTAATTGAATAATGGTTTGAAAGAATGGTTTAGAAAATTCAAAAGTATAGCTATGGTTAAGAATATTTCTGGAAAAAAAAATATTCGAGATGCTGTGCTTTTTTGTTGAAATTAAATCCAGAGTGAGTGTCTCTTTTGCATACTGTTTCATAAAATTCGTGCAAAGAATATTTAGGGAAATGATGTCGTTTAAAGAGCTGCTACAGACAAATAAAATTTTCATAAAAATTGTTCTAAAAATAGTTAGTAGCCTTCAAATTGGACTTTTATTTTAGACAATAGATCATCGACATTTGTATGCCAGGAGAGTAAATTTCCATCTTCGTCTGCCGTTAATAACAGTTTTTCACCCTTTTTGTCTGTATATGTCTCTAGATGCCATATCCATTTTTCATGACCAACCAACTCAATGATGGCCTTTTTAATTTGGGTGTCCTTGGATAATTTGAAGTCATATCTGAAAATTTTATTATCCAAACTAGCGGTGTACAGAATTTGTGCGGTTTCGTCCTCATCATAATAAAGGTTGCTAACTCTACTTGAATGCTGATTGAATTCATGCCTTAATACAGGGCCCTTAAGATTTTTTGAATTGCTAAGACTAAAATCAAAACATTTCACCTCTCCGTTGGCTGTTCCTATAAAAAGATAGGTATCACTCAAGTATATGGAGCTTGCATTGTTTGTGTTTGCAAGCTTAAAATTAGCAATAATTTTATATTCAGATCCTTTATGGACCATTACATACAGATGTTCATTAGCTATAAAAATGAGTTGAGAATCCTTGTAGAAGGAGGCTTCAATATTTCGATACTCCGAATTTTCGTGCATGATAGTTTGGTCTTCAGAATAGCTAATAATTTTATTTTTTAGCACTAGATGCTGAGTATCTTTATTTCTATCAATGTAAAAATCGAGAATAACATCTTCAGATTTATAAATGGGTTTTATGTTTGAAGTAGCTCTCTTTACCTTTAAAACTTTTCCTGAAAAAGTAGTTACGAATAAGATGTCCTCATTTAAAAATTTGACATTCCGAATTCTGTCCTCAATATTATTTTGAGCAATGTTAATGGTAGCAAGCTTTTTCGTATTGATAAGATCATAGAAGTGCAGTTCTCCCTTGTCTCCTCCAAATGCAATTTTGTTCTTGTAGATATTGAAATTTCTAATTGCATTGTCCGACTTTTGCAACCTCATACTCGTTTCGCTATATTGTTGTTTAGTTTCTAGAATGGCTAAGATTTTTTTATTGAGTTCTAGGACGTTTTCATCGTTGATATATGGAATGCCTTCCTGTGACCGCAACAAGTTGAATTTTTGTTGTTTATCAATCGACTCTGCAATTAAGGATTTAATTTTCTCTTTGTCTTTCTCCTGGAATGCTGTATTTAGATCTAACTTTAGATCGTTGAAAGCATACTTGAGTTCAATTAACTCTCTTGTAATTCTATTTTTTTCAGATTCTTTAATAGCTTTTGCATTGCTCATGCCAAGTTCATCAATAATTCGAATAATAGAATCTCTTTTTGAGGATCTGTCTTTTTCAGAAATTCTCAAATTTGCCAAGGTTTTTGTCAATTCCTTTTTTTCTTTTTGTAGTCCATCTGCCAATTTGAGTGATATTAGCCTCAATTCATCTGCCTTAGTAATTAAGGTGTCTGCCTTTAGTTTAAGTGCAAGATTTTTTTTTGCATCATCTTGAGCAATGATTCTGAGGCTGTCTGCAGTTTCTTTACTGTTTTTTGCTGTATTTGATGCTTCCGTTGCTGCCCGTTTTTGAAACAATGCAATGGTGGTTAAAATCAGCATGCCAATGCCCAAGATGAGGTATACTTTTCTTTTGATTCGTTCTTTTTTTCTTTCTCTTTCTAATTGATCTTCCTTTTCTTTTTTCAACCTCAGATCATCTTGTTCACTATCATTAATGTATTGGACTGTTTTGGTAAAGTTGAATCCGAATCTTTTGGCCCAACTTTCGTTGTGGTTCGGGTTGTCTCGCCACGCTATGGCATTTTGCAAAGCTAAGGTTTTGATAAAATCTATTTGTCCATTGTCTTTTTTAATGGCGTCTTCAGAAAATTTCTTATAATTTAGGTAGTCATTTTTTTCTTCCTTTACCCATTCTTGTCTTCGAGACCAGTTTATGTATTTGATGTATTTCAAATTTAAAATACTTTCAGCGTCATAGGACCTTTGCTGGTTGTTTTTGATGCCAGATATGGATGGTTCACAAACCTCAATTAAATTGTGAAAACTATTTTTTAAAGCGTGTATCTTTTTTGATACCTCCTCAATATCAAGATTCATATGTTCGGAGATGCTGCCTATTTTTTCATAGTTGGCACCTGTTGAAGAATGATGAGGTTTGTTTAAAACTTTAAAAAATAGAGATAGCTCGTTTTGTTCTTTAGGTTGAAGTTTTAAATGGTACGCTTCTAGGTTATTTGCAATGACATTGTGAATTCCACCAAGTTTTTCAATACAATCTAGATCAATTAGGTTATTTTCATTTTCTTGAATTACGTATTGTTGAAATAGTTTGCAAAGTAAAAACTGAAAATTAGGAAGGTAACTCGCTTTTTCATCGAGAGACTCTTGAAAATAGTCAAGTGCAGGTTGATCAAAATAAACCTCGTGCTCATAAAATGTTTTTTCAAGAATATGATTGATTTTAATATAGTCTAAGTTTTGAATTGTGTACTGCGAAGGAGTGACTATCTCTTGAAGCTTTTTGAAGGAGGTTATTTTTGTAAGGTAATTACTTTCAATGGAAAGTAGAAAGTAGATAGACATATTTTTATAGGAGACTGATCGGTAAATTAAATCCATCAACTTATGATCATCTTGACTGTTTGAAGGATCAAAGTATTCTTTGAACTTAAATAAATCTTCTAACTGATCTATAACAATTAAGAGATTTTTTTTGTCGTAAATCTCTGATCGTTTATAAATTTCAACAAGGCCCACCGCTTCAAACTCCTTTATGATTTTTGAGTAGTGTTTATAGTCTGTAGTTTTTGGTTTTGACTCTATGTTGAGTACTTCATTTTTAGTAAGTGCATGCGCTAGGTTAGACAAAGGGTTGCTACTGGGTCTGAAATATGCGATGGACCAATTTTTGCCAACTTGCCCAACAAAACCATTTTGAAGTCTTGGGATTAATCTTGCATTGATAAATGAAGTTTTCCCAGATCCGGTATCTCCTGAAAGAGTTAATAGTTTGTTTTTTTGCAGAATTTGCAGTAAATTTTCAACTTCTTTCTCTCTTCCAAAAAAATCTGCACTATTTTTTCTTGAATAGGCCTGTAGACCAACGAAAGGATTCGAGATATTTTTAGACATAATTATTACTTACTGATTTAATCTTGAATAGATTATATTTGTTAAAACCATTTAAGAATTTAAATTTAACTAAATTTGTTTAAGTACTACACTACATTTGATATTATTTCCGAAATAAATGCACAAATATTAAGATCTGAGTATTCTATTCAGGTTTTAGTGGATAAAAATGATTTATTTTTGCTCTCAGATTCTTTATTGAAGTTGTTAAATAAAAGTATTGAAGTAGAAATTATTATTGTTTCAAATAGCTATAGAAAATCACTTAGAATAATAAATTTAGTAAAAAGACTAATCAATGGTGGTTTTTCGTTGTATTGGTGCACTGATTATTCTAGTTCTGATGATTCTATTGGTTTTGGTATTTTTGACAAAGTGTTTTTGATTGCCTTGCCAAGCGATGCTTTAGATGAAGATAATCCAGTAGAAGTAATTCGAAGTAGTAATGTTTTATTCAAGAGCATTTTGTTAAAATCTGAGAAGATTGAACTGTTGTCAGGAGACATTCATATTGCATTTTCCGCAAGCAATACGATGCTGCAAAAAAATGAGTCTTTTGAGTTGAGCTGGAGTGTTAAAAATGCGCATCATGTTTCTATAGAGCCATTGCTTGGGGATGTTGCTTTAGAAGGTTCAAAAATGCTTTATTTGAAAGAAGATGAAACTTTTACAATTAGAGCCTTGAATAAGGAAACTTCCATTTCTAAGATTTTATTTGTTAAAGTTTTCGAGGATGAGGAGATTGATTTTACTGTATCTGTTTTTGATACGATTTTGGATCAATACATAAAAATTGAGCCATCTATGTTGAATGAAGGAAATTATGCCGTATATTATGGTCAAACTGTAAAGGTTTCTTGGGATATAAAAATGATTGGTAAACTTCATGAACATACGCTCGGTATTTTGCCTCTTTCAGGTTTTCATGAAGCGAAAATTATGGAAGATACTGAGTTGGTTTTCACTTTTAACACCATTGGAGATACGCAAATGAAAAAACTTATTTTCCATTCATTTGATGATGCTCATATGGATACTGCAATTGAGAATGTAATGGTAGCAGAGAATGTCTCGAATAACTCTGAAGAAACGGATTCTTTTACAGAGCGGGTAAGGCGAACAAAAGACTTTATCTTTCAAATATTAAAAAGAAATAGATGAGTGAGCGATTTTCCATGATAACAAGGTTTTTACTTTTCTCTTCTGGAGCCACATTAGAGTTGATTAAAAAATGCCCTCGCTTTGAAGTCAATAAGCATGCGAGTATCGGTCTGACAATTGTTTTTACAGCAATTTTGTCTGTTTTGTCATCCTACTTTGCGTTCAAACTCATCTTTAGTTCGGATTATCTGGCAGTTTCTTTGGCCTTGCTTTGGGGTAGTATTATTTTTAATCTCGATAGATTTATTGTATCTTCTATGAGGGTTAATGATAGTAAAATAAAAGGATTCATGAAATCGATTCCAAGGTTATTTATAGCAATTCTTATTGCGATGGTGATATCAAAACCTCTAGAGATTCAATTATTTAAGAGTGAAATTGCAACATTTTTAAGCCAAGAAAAAATAACGTTATCCGACAATATTCGTCAAAAGTACAGTGCTAATTTTCAACGTATTGAGAAAAAGAAAGAGGTTTTAAGATCAAATTTTCAAGAGAAACTGCTTTTGAGAGATAAGTATTATGAAGAATACAAGTGTGAATGCACCGGTACTTGCGGGACAAAAATAAAAGGTTACGGTAAAGAATGTCGCAGTAGAAAGGAGAGGTATGAGTTATTTCTATTAGAGTTGGATCAAGAAAGACAAAAAAGAGATGTAATCATGAAGCAATTCAATATTGAAAAAAAGAGTATTCAAGAGCTTATTGCAAAAGAAGAGGCAATACTTTTAGCCAATTCTTATGGTTTGTTTGATCAAATAAGAGCACTTAACCAAATAGATAAATTTTCTTCTTTTTTTATTTTTTTTATTTTTATCATGATAGAGACAGCCCCAATATTTACAAAATTACTCTCAGAAAAAGGGCCTTACGATAATTTAGTTTTAGAATATGAAATTCAATTTGAGGCCTCTTATTTAAAGCAATTAGATACCCACAAACATGAAAGGTTGAGAAATAGAAAGCTCATTGAAATGTCTATGAATGTTGAGTTAAAATCGAAAGAATCTGAAATGAGAAACAGAATAAAAGAAGAGGCCGTTGCACGTTATGATAAATTGAGGCAGGCATTAGATAATAAAAACTTTAAAGCATAATCGCATGAATAAAGTCAGAGTATTCTCTTATATTGTTGGAGCTTTTGCCGTTTTGTCTTTGTCAGCATGCAATGCCATAATGGGGTTACAATCAAAAGACGGGCCAGATCAATTAGGTACTGCTCAAACAAGTTTTGTTGAGGACTTGTCGAGTGATTTAGGAGCGCTCTCAGAGGGTGTAAAGAATAAATTGAAGAACTATATGTTGCCAAATCCAGATGTAAACTTATCGGACTATTATACGCAAACGTATATTGATAGTTTGAGGGCAGTATTGGTGGAGACTGGGAGTTTAAAAATAAATACATTCGAATCTTTTTTAGTAAAACATTTAAAATCTGGCGTTAAAAAAGACACGCTTTATCTCACCAATCTATATGTTAATTCTCCCACAAAAGGAGAGGTTAAAAGTTATGAGTTTAATGTTAAAAAAGACGATTTTATTTTTTATGAAATAACCAATACCAAGGCGAATGCTCTCAAAGAAATTAGCATTCTTGAAGGAGGTGAAATTAGGTTTGTCAAAAATAATTTAAAAAAGAAACAAAGCGTTAAAGGAAAGATAAAAATTGTTGCGGATAATATACTAACTGTCAATATTTCGAATGATAATTTTATTAAGAACAGAGGACTATTTAAGTCCAAATTAAAAATAGTAATAAAAAAAATCGTTCCTGAGTTAAAATTAAAAGCTGAAATTAAACAGGATACAATCGTTACTTCGAAGCCCTTTGTAGAAGAGATTAATGATACCATCTATAAAGTAATGGATAGTAAAAATTTCACATTGGGTCCGAGGTTAGATCTGACAAGAAGTTATCAGCAAGTTTTTAATTTAAATATAGCTGGGTTTGACCATTTAATTGGATGGGGCTATTGGATTGGGCTCGACAAAGCTTCCATAGCGCAATTTCAAGAAATGGCAGCTAAGGAAAATCCCTTACTGATTTTTGCAAAAAATGAACTTCGTAAGGTGTTGAGGCCTGTTGAATTAGATGTCAATGAAAATAATGATGTTGAACTGTTGATAAAAAATCAAAGTTTAGATGCAAGGAGTTATAATTATGCATCCAATTTTGCTTTTTATAAGAGTGATGCTTTTACAACAAAAAATATTAAAAAAGCAGAAGTATATTTCACTAATAATTCCACGCTCTATGAGTACGATGTTAGTTATAATTTAGTTGCGGTTGGATTAACAAAAATTAAAAATGAAATCATGAAGGATATGGTTGCTTACAAAGATTACATTCACATAACACTCTTGAAGGATGAATAAAAATTTTATCATATTTGGCATCTTTTTGTTTCTTTTCACTTCATGTCGAGAAGCGGTGAAGCTGAAAAGTAGTGTTCGAAGAACACAAACGGAGTTTAGGTACATGAAGCGATTGCAAAATGAGCTAAAAAAGGGAATTGGATTAGGGGATAAAAAATCCAAAGACGAATCAGGAGAGGTTTCAGATTCTGATGACTCTGGTGCTTACTTGACGATGAAGCAAAAAAACATGCTCAATAATTATGGGTATTTGTTTGATGTGATAAACCCAAAAGGAGATCAAATAAGAAGTGATAACTTCACTTGGGATTCAGTGCAAAAGGTATATTATGTCAAGAATAAAAATTACAAAACCATCAAACAAAACAATGAGGTTTTTGGATGGCATCCTTATTGGATGGGGTCAAAATGGAAAAATTACCCTTTTGAGTTGCTTTCTACCGTTGCTTATTTTTCGTATAAGGTAGATCCTGTCACAGGGGGGTATGCAAACCCAGCGCAGATCGAAGAATGGAAAACAACCGCCATGATTGATTCTGCAAAGGTCAAAAATACGCGGGTCTTATTAACGGTTTCTTGCCACGGATTTGAGAATAATGATACTTTTTTAGAGAATAAAGATAGGTGGGGGGTTCTTGTTGAAACCTTAACCGATCTTCTTTTAGAGAGAGATGCAGACGGAGTTGACTTGAATTTCGAAGGTATTTCGTATTTCAAAAGAGAAAAGTTCAACAGGTTCGTTCGATATTTTAGAGAAAGTTTTGATAACATCTATGCCAAGGAAGGAAAAACCTTTTATTTATCAATGACGTTACCCGCCGTAAATAATCGAGATATTATTGATGTTAAAGAGTTGCAATTATTTACAGATTTATTTGTAATCATGGGCTATGACTATCATATTGGACCGCAGGCTCAGGGCGCAGTGGCTCCTCTCAGATCTGTGGAGAATTCGTCTTTAAGTCTTTCCACAACACTGGCGTATTATTTGGACAAAGGATTGAAGCCCGAGAACACCATTTTGGCACTTCCTTATTATGGAAGTTTGTGGAAAGGAGAACTTGAGCAAGATGGAGGGGCGGTGTACAATAAGAGTTCATATGATAAGCCGCTTACCTATGCTGAGATTAGAAAAAAATACATTGACAATGAAGACGTGAATGTGAATGCTTTTACAAACGATAAAAGTTTGACAAATTATTACAGTATTACATTTGACGATGGTTCAACACAAGAGATTTGGTTTGATGATGATTATACATTAGGCAAGAAATATGATTTTGCCTTGAGCAAAAAATTGAAAGGGATTGGTATTTGGGCCTTAGGGTATGACAATGGGTATAATGATTTATGGGATGTCATAGAAGACAAGTTTTCTACGGATAAAAAAATAGTGAAAAACCCCATAAGGGAGGCGGAAGGCTACCCGGTAAGATTTTCGGAATACCTCTTGAAAAATAAAAATTTATTTAGTGCAATAGCCATCTTTTTTTTGCTGACGGTGGTCTTGGCATTTCTCGTATTGCTGTTTGATTGGAGAGTTCGAGATTCTATCATAAAAGATCAGTTGGTATTGGTGTCATTTGTTGCTGTATCTTTTGTGTTATTGATTCCAATTACCATGGTTGTTTATTCTTTTTTGAATACCTATTTGCCGATGATAGATGTATTTATTAAATACGAATGGAAGTATTATATTTCGTTTTTTGTTGGGATATTGACATTGTTTTTTGCCTATAAAATTAAATTGAAACCCATAAAAAGACCCTAAAAATTATGAAACGTATATTTGTGAGAGAATTGTTTTGGTTTGTGATAGGATCTGTAATATCGCTATTCTTGTCCTTTGTTTTTTTAGGGCTATTGCGACTGACGTCTGAAGCAGAAAATTTAAATTCAATTGAAAAAATATTTACAGTGCAACTTTATATTATTGGCTGTTTTGTTTCTTTAATTAGTATTTATATTTTCAGGCTAATAGTAAAAGCAGTTAAAAATTATTTATAAAGATATTTCATGATACACAATGTAATTACTTCGATTGCCTCAAAACTCAATGAGTTTGTTCAGAATAAATTATCTATTCGAGATGATACCGTAATCGTTAGTAGCCTTGTAGATATTAAAGGGAATCTTAATCAAGATATTGAAAATAAAATTTCGATTTTCTTACTACATATAGAAGAAGAGAAGATTTCCAAAAATGCTGGAACGAAATTTAACTCAGGTGCTAATCCACCGATTAAAATAAATCTCCATGTCATGTTTTCAGCATATTTTCCAAATTTTAATTATGTAGAAGCGCTAAGGTATGTTTCATTGGTTATTGAGTTTTTTCAAAACAATAATATGTTTGAAGATTCAAACACTCCGGGATTGCCTTTAAATGGAAATAAAATCTATGCAGAATTATTCAATATATCAATAGAGGAGGTAAATAAGTTGTGGGGGAATATCGGAGCAAATTATGTGCCTTCTGTTTGTTATAAACTGAAACACGTGTTGTTTAATGGGGAAATGATTTCTGAGGATGTTCCTAGGATTCTTGGTGTTGCTTCAAAGAAAAGGGCGAGGCCCTTAATAGATGGAGAAATGATCTCTAAAAATGCCGGCAAACTCCTAGGTTTGATAGATGATAAAGAAGAGTAATTATTGAAGGGCAAACAGCAAAAACTAAAAAAATCTCCAAATGATAAAAAACAACTATACTTATGTTTCTAATTTTTCTCAATTTGTGAGTGTGAACATTTATCACAGTTATTACAAGGATAATCTGCTGAGAGACCTAGAAGTTGTGATAGATCAAGAGACTAGTACTTTGCTTCAAAGTTATGGAATTCTCATTAGGGCTATCGACAATGGATTTGCATTGATTACCAAAAAGGATGCTAAATTTGAAGCTGATAGTTTTGCGGGAGCGTTAAAACTTAAGTTTGTTTTCAAGCTTAAGAATGCGGCTTTTTTGAACATTACAGACATTCCGTATTCAAATAATCAGAAATTTGTTTTTCAAAATACACAGGACTTGTCTAGTGAAAAGTTGCATCCTGAGGAGTATGTTGATGAAAAAAATATTCAAAACACGGATGAAGATGGTCTTTTTGGAGAAATCTACCTAAGTTTAAATTCTAAAAATCAGTTTTTCGGAAGTGTAAGCGCGGGGAAAACTCTTGATGAATTGAAGTATTCGATTCATTTTGCCGCGAGGGAAGTGAAATTTAGGTATAATTTTTATTCGACGGAACCCATAGTTGATTTTGAAAAATATTTCATTACAGACGAGCAGAATTCTTTTAAAATGAAGAAATATGATACTCGAGTTTTGGCTAACGGAACTTTAGTTTATTATTTTGTGCTTGAAGATTCGGTTCTTGTTTCACAGAATTATTCCTCCAAATTATATTTAAAAAAGGATGATGATTTTCTTACCTATTTTTCAGTTTTTCTCCCGTATCCCAGGCCAAACACGATAAATTTTGACGAAGATAAAAATTCGTTTTTTAATGATGTTTTCGTTAAAATCTGAGTAAATATTCTATAAAATTTTATTTTTAAGGTGAATATCATATTTTTTTGTTATATATTTACAACTATATGAACTACTAATTTTTATAATTTTATGGCAACAACCTTGGCAACACCGGGGGTTTACATTGAAGAAAAAAGCTCCTTGGGCACTTCAGTTGTACCAGTTCAGACAGCACTTCCTGCTTTCGTTGGTTACACTGAAAAAGCCAATAGAGGCTCAAAATCTTTAATGAATAAACCAACAAAAATTTCATCATTTGGGCAATTCGTTGAATTGTTTGGAGGCGCACCAAAAACAAAGTTTAACATTGAGGCAGATGATACTTCTTCTGTAGGATTTAAGTTATCTTTTGTAGAGGGGACTCGTTTTCTCTTGTATGATTCTATTCGTTTATTTTTTGCCAATGGCGGAGCGGATTGTTTCATCGTTTCAGTTGGAGATTACAATGACAAAATTGATGCAGCGAAATTAAATGACCCCAGTGGAGGTGGTTTATTGGCTCTTGAAAAAGATTTAGAGCCTACTATTTTAGTGATTCCGGAGGCTGTTTTGCTCTCAGAGGCGGATTGCTATTCTATCCAAGGGGCAATGTTGTCTCATTGTGGGTATAAAATGAAAAATAGATTTGCTATTTTGGATGTATACAATGGTTTCCAGGAGAGAACTTTTGATGATGAAGATGTTGTGAATAAATTTAGAGAAGGTGTGGGTTCAAACTTCCTGCAATGGGGGGCTGCCTACTATCCTTATTTGAATACCGCGATTGTAAAGTCTTCTGAATTAGATTATTCATTAATTGACAATCCAGAAGATTTGGTTGCAATTCTTTCGGCTGAAGTAGACGCAAACTTAGCGGCGGATAATATTTCGGAAGCAAGAGCAGAGGGGATCAAGGCTGAAATTAATAAAATTTTAGACACCACTGATGCAGATTTGATCAAAACACTTCATGCTACACTAACGGTAGTGTCGCCTAAAATCAATTCCATTATGGAAGATATGGGAGACATGATGAACTTGATGCCTCCAAGTGCAGCGATGGCTGGAGCATATACCATGTGTGATAATGTGGTGAGTGTTGCGAAATCTCCAGCAAATATAAGTCTGGGATCGGTAATCGCACCTTCAGTAAACATAAATAACGACAATCAGGAAGATCTAAACTTGCCTTTAAATGGTAAGGCGATCAACGCAATTCGAAGTTTTTCTGGTAAAGGTGTATTGGTTTGGGGAGCAAGAACTCTCGAAGGTAATTCACAAGAATACAAGTACATTAGTGTAAGAAGAACCATGACTTTCCTTGAGCAAAGTATCAAATTTGCGTCGGAGGCATTTGTGTTTTCACCAAATAATTCTACCACATGGTCTACCCTGAAGGCGACCGTTACGAATTTCTTGAGCAATCAATGGCAATCGGGACTTTTAGCAGGGGCTTCGCCGGAAGAAGCTTTTGAAGTCTCTATTGGTTTGGGAACTACAATGACTCCAAACGATATTCTAGACGGTACGTTAAAGATGTCTGTGAAATTAGCAATTACAAGACCTGCAGAGTTTATTGTAATTACTTTCGAGCAGCAACAACAAAAATCTTAAAATCTAACTAAAAAAAATATAATATGGCAGCACCAGTAGTAGGTCCAGGGGACGTTCAAGATAAATTTTGGCCATTACCAAAGTTTTATTTTTCTGTTGATATTGGAGATGTAACAGATATTGCATTTCAAGAAGTGAGTGGTCTAGATGTTGAAACTGAAGTGATAGAATACCGTCATGGGAATAGTCAGAGTTTTTCAACAATCAAAATGCCAGGACTCAAGAAGTATGGCGATGTAACCCTCAAAAAAGGCGTTTTTGCTAACGATAATGTATTCTATGAATGGATGGATCAAGTGAAGCTTAACACGTACAAAAGAGTTACTGTAGTAATACGATTACTAGACGAGACCAATGCGCCTAGAATGACATGGACACTTACCAATGCATTTCCTCAGAAGGTTACACCAACTGAATTGAATTCACAATCTTCAGAAGCAGGAATCGAAACAATTGTTTTTGCTCACGAAGGTATGAAGCAAGAAGTTGCATAGATAGGTTATTGAAATTTGCTATAAGTTATCCTAATTAAAAACAGGCTTGATGTGTTTTATACTATTTCAAGCCTGTTTTTAGTATGCATAATTTCATCTTTAACAAGGGCTGTGAAGAAACCGAAAGTGTTGTGTTTTGGCATTAGAGTTATGCGCATGATGCGAAATAAGAATAAAAATAATTTCAAATAGAGTGGATATTAGAGACTACCCTGCTTTAGGATTTAGGTTTAAGGTAACTTCTACAGCGTCACCACAAGGCGATGGTGTTTTTTCGATGTCGAACAATAGCATCATAGGTATAGAGGAATCGTACTTTCAATCCATATCAGGGATCAAAGCAACCGCAGGTGAATCAATAGTTATCAATGGCGGACGAAATAATAGACAGTACAAATTACCTGCAGCCACTACCTATCCAGATTTAGTCCTGTCGAGAGGTTTGATTAAAAAAGATTCATCTTTAGGAAGGTGGTGTAGAAATTTTTTAATTGCAGATAATAATTTGTACTCAGTAGAAAGAAGAATTTTTAATGTGATGTTGATTGGTAAAGACAAAGACGATATATTAATGACTTGGTCCTTTTATGATTGCTATCCAAAAGAGTTGGAAGTTGGTGCATTCAATGCTGATAAGTCGGAAATTGCCATTGAGACATTAACTTTGGCTTACTCCTACTTCAAGCAGGAATATCATAACCTTTTTTAATTTGATAACAACATGGCTGTAGTAATTAAAGAATTAATTGTTCGAGGTAAAATTAATAAGAGTTCAAAATCAACTGATGAGGATATTGTTAAAATAATAGATGCAAAGCTCTCAAAGATGGACTCCGGAAATGCACTTAAGGAAACTGAGAAACGAGCATTAATTGAAGAATGTGTTTCGGCAGTTATGAAAGAATTAGAAACTAAGTTTGGCTATTAATTATGGGGAAATATTTAATGATATCAGGTTATAAAAAACCTAATTTTAGCAATAAGATAGGCAGTTATAGATTGCAACTGAATCCTTCAGAGATTTCAATAAGTGTTGGGAACCCTCAAAGTAAAGACAAGGACAAAGCAGCGAGTGGTAAAGATGTATCTAGAACGACTCCGATTTATCGTCAACGAACACTCGATCTGAGTTTTACAATAGATTGCACCGGAGCTGTTCCAAATAAACCAGACGGAATGGGGATTTCACCGTCAGCCAATTTGATCGATTCTATCAATACATTAGAAGAAGTGGCTATAGATGATGTAGTATCTGAACATCGCCCTCCTTTTGTTAGGCTGAGTTGGGGAACAAATTTTTCTTTTAGCGGAATTGTTTCCTCTTACAAATATAATTACACCTTTTTTAATGCCTACGGGACTCCTTTGAGAGCGGTAATAACAATGCAAGTACAAGACTTTGATAGAAATGACACCAGTTTATTTCAGAGTCCAGATATTACTAAAATGCCCATCGTAAAAGATGGAGATTCAATTGTTAAACTCTCCGAGGAATATTATGACGATAAAAAATATTATATAAAATTAGCTGAATTTAATGGTCTTAGTTCATTTCGGAATCTAAAACATGGTAGTCAAATTGAAATACCACCAATAAAATAGAACTATGTCAAAAACTTCAGGAGACAAGCCAAAAGATTCGATGGATAAACCCGTGTCATTCGATATACGGGTAAATGGTGTTTCTATTGTGTCAAAATATATGGTTGTTAAAATTAATATAGACAAGGCTGTCAATAAATTGAGTAGAGCCAAAGTATTTCTCTCAGGAGGTGATGCCTATAAAAACACCTTCGATGAGAGTGAAGACAGTAGTTTTGCTCCAGGAAAGAGTGTGGAAATAAAGATTGGTTATGAACAAAATAACCAGGTTCTCTTTAAAGGAATTGTAGAAAAATTAGGGATCACACTGAATAATGGATTTACCACGAAACCTTGGGCAAGTCTTTTAGTTTTGGATTGTGTAGATAAAGCGGTAAAACTCACGAATACGTATACTTCTGATATCTATGAAAAAAAGAAGGATAGTCAGATTTTTGCTACTTTATTGAAGAAAGTGGCAGGGTTAAAATCTGTTGTTACTGCCACAACAGTTACACATCCTTTTTTACCAAAATACAATTCTAATGATTGGGATTTTATTCTCAGTAGAGCCAAATTGAATGGACTAGTAGTTTTGAATTCAGACAATGAAATGAAAGTCTCAAAGCCTTTCAAACAAGTCTCAAAGCCAGATCAAACAATTACCAATGGTGAAGCTACGATTACTTTTGACGCTCAAATAGATGCTAGTACACAACTCAGTGCGCTTTCTCTTGATTCTTGGAATCCTTTTACAAATAAAAAAAATAAAAGTAAAGCTGTTGAACCCAGACTTGTAGCGAATAAATCAATGACAGGGAAGGTTTTGAGTAAAAGCACAAGTCCTGCAAAAATAGACATTAACATACCTCAAGTCACAGAAGTATCAGAGCTTAAATCACTTTCTAATGCGCTGTTACAAGACGCTCGACTGAGTAGGATTTTGGGAAGAGCGAAGTTTAAAGGCGTTACGAATCTCGATATAGGATCCGTGGTTGCTCTTTATGGTTTTGGAAAACATTTTGATGGAAATATCTACATTACCGGTGTTTCGCATCAAGTTGAAAGTGGCTTTTTTACAACGAAAATTGAATTTGGTTTGAAAAAGGTTCATTTTTCATCCAATGATTTGGATAAATCTAATATCATAAAGCCGATTGATGGTGTGCATATTGGAGAGGTAAAAAAAATTGATGCAGATCCTTTGAACCAAGGTCGAATTCAGGTCTTGATTCCTGCTTTAAAAAGTACAGGAAATGGTATTTGGGCAAAACTATCTCATTTCTATACAGGATCTGCAGCAGGTTCTTTTTTTATACCAGAAATCGGTTCTCAAGTAATCGTCTCATTTATTGCGAGTGACCCAAGACATCCTGTTATTTTAGGTGGGTTATATACCAAAACAAAGAAACCGTATACCAAATTAAAAAAAGAGAATGCGCTAAAGGCTTTTGTGTCGAAAAGTAAGTTAACGCTGGAGTTTGACGATAAGGAAAAGAAAATAACAATTAGTACTCCCAAGAAAAATAGTATTGTTATTAGTGAAAAAGGAAAAGGGATTACGCTAACGGATCAAAATAAGAATGTTGTTAAAATGTCTGACAAAGGTATTGAACTTACAAGTAAGAAAAACATCAAAATTACATCTTCCGCTGCAGTAACGATTTCAGGTTCGAAAGGGATCACTCTTAATGGAAAGGCCGGAACCGGAGTTAAGATTGCCGGAAGTAAAGTTGAAATTGCCGGAAAAACGAGCCTTGTTGCAAAAGGAGGAAGTAAAGCAGATTTGGTTGCTTCAGGAAAAGTAACAATTAAAGGTGCTACTGTTGGAATTAATTAAAGACGTATGGAACAAGAAAAATCATTTTTAGGAAGAGGTTGGGGCTTTCCTCCTACATTTAACAAAGAAAAGTCAGATGTAGAAATGGTTTCGAAGGAAGAAGATATAAGACAAAGTTTGATTATTTTCTTCAATACCAAACTTGGCGAACGAATTATGCGTTCGAATTACGGATGCATTGTTCATGATTACATGTTTGAGAAATCAGATCAAGATGTTATTGAAGAACTTGCTTTTGAATTAAAACAAAGTATTCGCATTTATGAACCTAGAGTTATTGTGCATCGGGTAAATGCTTCGAAGTCTGATGCTATTAGTGGATTGATTCATATAGATGTACTTTATGAAATTCACTCAACCAACGTGAGAGATAATATAGTTTTTCCTTTTTATTTGAATGAAGGGACCTCAATAAAATAATGAAAGTGAATAGAAATTATCAACACATACTAAATCCCCAAAACTTTCAAATCGATGATAGAGAGATGTTGGATTTTATTCTTTTTGTGAAAGAGTATTCTAAGGAAGTCCATTATTACAATAAAAAGAATAAAATTGATGGTACTTGGTTTGATTTATTAAAATCTGATGAAACTTTTTTAATTGCTGAAATCTCTAAATTCAATATTTTAAATTTCAGTGTACATAGAGTACAACTTATTAAGAAATATGACGAGGCTTTTTCTATTGAAGGGAAAAAGCTTGTTTTTTATGAATTTTTTAATTCAACGTTGGACCTCTTCAGTCAAATCAATGAATGGTATTTAGATGCATTACAGAATAACTTAACACAACAAAGTTCCTTAATAGAAACTGAGTTAGAAACGGCAATTCAAGAAAAACTATCTGTACTTGCTAACGATTTTATTCATATTACTGAGGGTTTCATAAAGAAACAAATAGTAGACCAAGTGGTTTTAGCTAAATTTGAAGTTTTTAATTCTATCTGGAAGTTAAATTTTTCTGCTACTTCTGATGACGCAGATGAAACCCTTTTTGATGAGAATGACTTAAATTTTGCTTTCAAAAAACTAACACTCATATTCAATCCGGCCTACGAAATTGTCTATAATCTTGTTTCAAAAAGCAAAAATTTATTTTCCAAATCACTCTATCAAAATGATAATCATAAGGCGCACATAGGATTGATATTTTCGTTTTTAGAGCTTTTTAAACATTCACTAACTGATTTAAATACATTTACTCAAAAACATCTAGATCTTTATTTTAAGGAGGTTTTAAAATTGAGTCATCTCGATGCTTCTCCAACCAAAATCTTTGCATCCTTCGAAATTGATGAAAATATTGATTTTATCAATGTACAACCTAATACAGTCTTAAAGGTTGGTCAAATGGAAAATGGTGCTGATGTTTTGTTTCATGTCGATGAAAATATTGAACTAAATAACATACCGCTAACTCATATTAGTACATTTTTCTTAAGTGAAAATAAATTATTTGATCATCAATCAAGGTTTAATTTAATTTCAGGATTGTACTCCAAAGTTCATGCCTCTGACAGAGATGAAGTCAACTTTTTTAATTCAGATAAGACTGCTTTTTCGTCACTCGGAGAGGAACAAATTTTCTTGAGTAGTGAGGAGATGAATATGGACAAGGCAACAATTGGTTTTATGTTGTCATCTCCAGTATTGAAGTTATCAAAAAGTGATCGAACTATCGATATTGATTTTAAATTCACTATTGATTCTATCAAATATTTATCCGATTTAATTATTGATATTGCTCAAAATAAAGACACGAGCGAGGAGGTTGTCTTTGATGAAATTTTTTCGAATGCTTTTCAAATAGAATATACTGCTGAGGAAGCATGGAAGCGCATTTCAAACTATAAAGTGATCAGTCCAACAGATTGGTCTACAGGCATAATTCGAATTTCTTTTACCCTAGACAAAACATATCCTGATATCGTATCTTATTATGCTCAAAGTCATCAACTACAAATTACATCAGAATTTCCAGTCTTAAAGTTTATATTAAATCAGGATAGCTTTTACAATCCATACTCATTTTTGAATAGTATGGAGGTGCATCAGATAGATTTGAATGTAAAAGTTGAAAACTTAAAAAAAATGAATTGCTATGTAAATAGCGAAGAAGTTGATGTTCAATCGGAATTTGAAATCTTTGGAGTTGCCCCTAAAAAAGGATCAAATTTAGTGCTAGGTACGGAGGAATTATTCAATAAAAAAATCCATCAACTCTCTATTGGGTGGGATTATAAAAATTTGAATAGTTTGAATCAAACCCTCGAATCGTATTACAAAGAATACAATTTAGGCATACAAAACGATACATTTAAAGTGAAGATTTCTGCGCTATCAAATTTTGAATATTCAACATCATCGGAATCGGAACTTGTTTATGATTTATTTGATCAAACAGAAGAGGGGGCTTTAAGGCATGACAAAAATTTAAATCAGATAGATGTTGACGCATTAGCAATCAAACCTAATTACAAATTGAAATCATCAGATTTTGAAGAATTTTCAAATGATATAGAAGCAGGGTACTTAAAAATAGAGCTTGTTGCTCCTAATTTTGCTTTTGGAGCTGATTTGTATGATAAAGTTTTTAATCAAGTAACAGAAGAAACGCTCAAAGGGAAACTCCAAAAGGAGAACATTGATCTGCTGAAATTTCCAAATGAACCCTATGCTCCATCGATATCAGGTCTGACCATGAATTATGAAGCAAAGAGCTCATTGATATTCAATCAGTCCTTGTTTTCAGAGAACGATTTTGATCAGGAAAATTCTTTTTATTTGATTTCCCCATTTGGCATTGAAAAGACCTTTTCAAAAAATTCTGTTACTAAAAATACCATTGTCGATAATTTTAGTTACGAAGGTGAATTGATTTTAGGTTTTGATACTTCGAAAACTACGTTTCAGTTAAATTTATTATTTGAAATCGTAAAAAGTGAAAATCAGAATTATGAGTTTAGTCGAAAGCTAGATTGGTATTATTCAAGTGCCGATGGATGGACGCTTTTTAATGCAGGTGATTTTCTCTACGATCAAACGATGAACCTCATGAAAACGGGAGTTTTAAGCTTGAAAGCTCCTTCCGATATTTTGGCGGTAAAAGATGAGTTTAATGAAAGTAAAATTTTTATAAAGGCGTGTTCTAAAAATAAAACAAATCAGTTTAGTTTGATTCGTTCCATTAGAACCAATTCTGCCTCAGCATCAGAAATTATAACAGATTCAAACCAAAGTGGTCGAAGATTTATACCCCCCAATTCAATTGAAGGTTTTCTGGATCCTGTTGACGGAATTATCAATGTAGAGCAGCATTTGGGATCTATTCAGGGAAAGAATAGAGAATCGGATATGGATTTTTACATGCGATCAAGTGAACTGCTCAGACATAAAAATAGACCGGTAACAAAATGGGATTTTGAAAAGTTTATACTCTCAAAATTTAATTGGTTATCTCATGTAAAGTGCTATTCTGTGAATGGAGATAATAATCAATTGAATATTCAACTATTGTGTATTAAAAAAATTGAAGGGCATCAAAACATAGATAATATTAAATTGAGTTCAGCCGAAAAAAATGAAATAAAGAAGTATTTAAAAAATTATACCTCACCTTTTTCAAAAATTGAAATTATCAATCCAGTTTTTGAAGACGTGTGGATCAAGTGTAAAGTGCTATTTAAGAACATTTCAAATGGGAAAGGAATTCACAAATTACATGCTGACTTGTTTAATTTTATTTGCTCATGGTTGTACATACCCTCAGAAAGAAATAAGATAGGCGCTAAAATTAAGAAACTAGACATTATTAATTTTCTCAATAGCAGACCTTATGTGTATTTTATCACAGGTATTTCTATCATTCATATTAAAAAATTAGAAAATGGGGCTCAGTTTGCATATGATTCTGCTCAACAGAACACGAATAATGATTATATTGAGCCAGGGATTAAATGGTCTATCTTGGTGCCAAAACACAATCATAGAATTGAGATTTTAGAGAATAGTGAGTATGCTGCTCCAGAACCAATTAATTTTAATGAATTAGGCATAGAAGAATCTTTTCTCATAAGTTCGGAAGTAAACGAGCACAGTCAAACCATTATTACCCCTAACAAGAATAGTAATTCGGCGGATTCAAAATTTAACTTTAAACTTAAATTATAAACGATGGCACTAATAAACAGGCAGACATTAAAAAATTATTTCAAAAAGGGCGGATTTGCCAAAGAAAAACATTTTATCGACCTGATTGATTCATCTTTAAATTCAGTTGATGATGGTATTTCCAAAACACCTGATCATGGTTTAAAATTAAGTCCACTCAAAGAAAGATCAAAGCTCATTTCATTTTTCAATAGGATTACTCAGAAAGTTGCTGATTATTCTATAAATCTTAACAGTAACAATGCAGAGGGACTTTCCATAAATAACAGTGATGATTCTTCCATAATTAAATTCAATCGAAAGGGGCAGGTGGGTATTAACACCAACAGCCCTAATTATAATTTAGAGGTAAATGGCAGTATAGGAGTAAAAACTCAGGTTGGTTTGTATAAAAAGGGGCGTGTTCCTGCAGATGGCAATTGGCATTATATGCTCTCAAATCTAGATGGCATTTCCATGTTTGAAGTTACCGCCAAAGCTGAAGGTAAAATAGGGAAGGGATTTTATGCAGTATCTCATGCATTAGCGCTATCAGCTTTTGGAGGGAGAAGGTCTAAAAACAAGATCAGAACTACAAATGCCTATTACGAGTCTTATTTTAGACGACTTTCTTTTAGGTGGGTAGGAGATCTCAATAGCTATGGGTTGCAGGTAAGAACAAGAACCAATTACGGAATTGATGCAGCATCTAAAGAAAACTATACAATAAAGTACAACATTATGAATCTTTTAGAGGATTAGCTTTTCGCATGATAAAACCAAAATTTATAAATAAAGAAGATTATAGCTCTTTAAGTTTAGATTATGATGAGCTCCTGAAACAAGGCATAGCGTTTGTTCAACGATTCTCTGGGAATCAATGGTCAGATTATAATTACCATGATCCAGGAATTACTTTTTTAGAACAAATTTGCTATGCTTTAACAGATTTAGGGTACAAAGCAAATTTTCCTATTGAAGACATTTTGTTGGCATATACCGATAAATTTGATTTGGAAAATCATAATTTATTAATTCCTCCAGAAAAAATATTTCCCTCTTCTCCCTTAACTTCTTTGGATTACAGAAAAGTAATTATTGATGAAGAAGATAATGTGAAAAATGCCTGGGTAAACCCTATTAAAGATAATGTTCTAGGTATTCTAGGAACATTCGATGTTTTGATTCAGCTCAAAGATGGTTTAAATGCTGTGCAGACAGAATCAACCGTTGTTAACATAGAGAATATCCTAATGCAGAATAGATCTTTAGGAACTGATTTTAACTCGATCATCGTACTTAAAAAAGATATGATATCTATTTCTGGAGACATTACCATCAATTCATTTGTTTTAGGAGAAAGTATTCTAGCTGAAATTTATCATGAAATTGATTTAAAATTAAACAAAGAATTAAAGTTTTATGAATATGATGAACTGCTCGAAGAAGGGAATTATGAAAATATCTTTTCTGGACCTCGTCAAAAAAATAAATTTATCAAAGAAGATGAGTTAAAGCGGAAGACCAATGAAATTTATCAGTACGAAATAAAGGAAATTATTTTAAGTATTGAAGGAGTGCTTAGAGTTGATAATTTGATCATTTATAAGAATGGAATAAAGATGTATAATGATATTATTCCATTTGATTATGATTCGTATCCTTCTTTAGAAAAGGATTATTACAATTCAAACACAGATAGACTTAAATTCCAGAGAAATGAAACGCTCTATGAAATAGATGCAACCATTTTGACTCAATTATACGATTCCATAGCTCTGAATGATAAAAAGTCTTATTTCAAAGGGTACAAATCAAAAAAAATTGTCAAATCAGGTCGTTTTCAACAAAAAAGTATTGAACATTATTATTCGATTCAAAATGAGCTTCCATCCATCTACGGATTAAAAGAATTTGAGCTTCCAAGTACCGCTAACCCAGAGCGAAAGAGTCAAGTAAACCAGTTAAAGGCATACTTGCTATTGATGGAACAAATAATGGCGAACTACTTGAGTCAGCTTGTGAATATTAGAAATTTATTTTCAATTGATTTAGATACAAGTCCTCTGAGAACAATGTACAATCAAATTCCTGAAGAGATCGGACAAATAGAGAGCCTCATTGACAATGAAAACGATGTTTTTTTAGAGTTTATGAATACTATTTCAGAGTCTGAAACTAGACTTGTCAAGAGGAAGAATCAAATAGTTGATCATTTGTTAGCTCGATTTGGTGAGATCTATGATAGTTCATTACTCTCAAAACTAAACACCAACACTTTTGATGATTTATCTGAACATGAAGTACAGATGCAGTCACTCAAATCAAAGTTGAGCTATGCCAAAGCAATTGTACAATTAGGAAGAAATAGAGTCAAAGGATTTAATTACAAAGAAAGGCATACATTACAAGACAATATTTCAGGATTGAAACAGCGCTTGAATTTAATTTTAAATATTGAAAACCATATCATTAAATCTTGTTTGGACCCATTGTTGGAAACTTCTGAAATTAATAAAATAACTGCAGAGTGGAAGTCTGAATTATTACAAATTGAAAATGGTCCTGCGATATCGGTTTTCGCGCCTTCTAGCTCTCAAACTGAACTTGATGAGGCTAGTTTTTATTGCGAGGATTATGAGACGTTGAAATCTCTTTTTTTATATGCCCATAAAAGTAAAAGCTATCAAATAGTAAAGTCTACATCGAAATACTGTTTGTTGTTTAATAGTCCTAAACAAATTGCTCCGGTAAACATTTATACTTCAACTACCGCGCATAAATGTGAGGAAGCATTGGAAAAGGTCATGAATAAGTTCAAAAAATTCAATAAAGATTGTGAATCCTTTTTTTTAATAGAGAATATCTTATTGAGACCCAAAATAGAAACAAATTATCAACTAATTGTTTTCAATGACAACGAGCAGGTTCTATTAAAAAGTTACTACAACGTTGAATACAATCTGCTCAGAGATTTAAGAGACGATATATGGGTGAGCGTACTCAAAGAAAAAAACTATTCGATTGAAAAGAAAGGCAGGACCAAAAAGTATCTTATTGTAGTGTATGATCTTTTTAATGAACCTATCTTAAAGTCAGAGCAACATTTCGAATCTATTGCAAGTGCAGAAGAAGAGAAAACCCGTATTATCGCGTATTTTTCTGCTAAAAGAGCGTCGAATTACGATGTTAATTCTTTTTCAGATATAGTTACAACCAAGAACGAATCGAATAACTTTCCGAATGACTTTAACTATTCAAATCACATTAATTTTATTTTCCCTGATTGGCCCGTTCGTTTTCAAAATAATGCTTTTAAAAATTTAATTTTTGAGAGTATTGATGAGTTTATTCCTGCTCATCTTAGCTATACGATCTATTATTTGAATTTTCAATCTCTTGAGGTTTTTGAGAGTGTTTATTTTAAATGGTTAAATTACAAGCAAAAAGGAAATCTTGAAAATCTTGAAAAACAATCACTTCAGCTAATTCAACTAATTTCGAGCTATCATCCTTATGTCTCAAAATGATTTTACAATAAAGGAATTAAAGTTTGATATAGATATTGAAGAAAATAATGACTTCGATAAAGTCGCCTTGAACTTAACGAAACTAACCAATGATTTCTTAGTACCCCGTTTAGACGATTTATCACATTCTTTTGTTGATGGAAAAGAAGATGTCGTTGTTCATAAAATTGTGGTCGATCTCGGAGAAATAGTACTTCAGAATAAACGTGAAATTACGGAAGCTATTATTGATAAGCTAAATAAAGAAATTGAGAGCTATAGCGCATTACATGCAGTTAAATTTAGAACAGTTGAGGGATTAATTCTACATTTTGTAAGACATGGGTCGCTGCCGTGGTGGGCAAATAATAAAACAAAATTTAATCAATTTCTGTCTAGGAATGATTACGAAGAAGATTCCAAGAAATCTATTTACGATGGAGTAACAAAAAATAAGTTCTATTTCCAACGTTTTTTTAATGCGTTAAATTCGAAAAATAAGGCGAGATTTTTTAAAGAGTATCTTCAAAATAATTACCTTTTTTTTTCAAATGGTATCTTGTTTTTTGAAAAACTTCTAGCAACTATTTTAGGGAATATTAGATTAAAAGATAGCGCTCGAATCCATTACGAACTGTTCACTTCTTTGTTAAGCTATCACAATAAATTAGATGTAGGATTTTCTTTGGTGCTCAAAAAAGTAATTGAAGATTTTACAATAGAATGGAATACAGTGCAGGAATTTTTAGCCTTAAAGTCAAGAGGGTTGAAATCGTTTTCAGAGGATTTAGAATTTGATGAAAACAGGTTTCTTTCAAATCAGTTATCTTTCAAAAGTAGCTTGTCTAGTTTGGCTCAAATTAGAATGTTTATTGAATATGGGATTATCAATGAATTCAAAAATTTTGGATTGCCCTACCTAATTTCTGAATTCACACATTTATTAAATGTCGATAAAAAGTCTTTACATGTGCTGTTTTTACAGTTAAATATTGATGATGAACCTATGAAGCTGTATCGAGTTTCTAAACTTGTGAATTTAGGGAACCTGCACGAGTATCTCAAAATTTATTTTGAAGCATCCCGTAGTGTTTTCCTCCGACACACCTATAGTTTTGTGAAGTTTATGGAATTGAAAGGTGAGATAAATAGTCCTTCCGTTTTTTCTTTTCTCCATGTAATGATGAAACTAAAAACGTTATCGCCAAGCACTAAAAAAGATTTCTATAAAAGATTAATCAATTTGATATCAAAGAGTTATAGCTTGTCTGATACTTTTTTGTTTGTTGAGTTTTATTTTTTCTCTGCGAGTCAAGAATATCAAACCGATTTTCAAGAGGTTATTGAGCTGCTTTATGCGAATAAAATAAAACAGGATGGAAAGACTTCGGAAACTTTATTCATCCAGCGATTTGAAAAGGAAGCGAACTTTTCCTATGCCACTTTATTATCAAGTTCACAGAGAGATCATTATAATGTGTTAATTGATCAAATTGATTTTCTCAATCAATACGTCGGAGCAGGCTCTTGGACGAAGTCCTATTCGAAGAAATTTGTTTTTGAGACCTTGATTAGGCATGAACTCCGAAATCAAAATCCATTAGTATATGTTATCAAGGCATATGCAAAGGCCACTAATTTGGATGTTCATAAATTGATAATTGCATTGTTAATGGAGTTTTATGCAACGGAGGTATTCATTGAAAATCAAAACATGATTGTTTTGGAGTATGTTCTTCTTGTAATTCAAGCGAAGTCATTTGAAATATTTTCAAAAACTGAACAAGTATTTATTCAAAAGATGATTAAAAATACGATTCTTAAGAATACATATGATCTCTTAAATGTTAAACACAATTTCAAGTTAGATGCAACTCGAACACCTGGAACTCAAAAGCATTATTATGAGTTACTAGTTACTCAAATTACTTTTCTAAATGAGTCCGTCGTTCTAAATTCGTGGACGCAATCATTTACCGAAGCGTTTATTTCTAATCTGATGATTGAACAAAGAGCAAGGAGTCAATACAGCTTATTGGATGTTATAAAAATCTATGCAGAGACCAATCGTTTTGCTTTGCATCGATTGGTTGTACGTGTCTTAATGAAGTTCTACTCGACCGCTGCTTTGCTGGATCAAGGAGGCAATGAAATTTTTGAATATGTACGTCTTATTCTGAAGTCACAATTAGATTATAATTTTAACAGTGCGGAGCAGCAGTTCATTGAAACTATAAAGAACAATGAAACCGTCAAAAACAAACTAGGTTTCGGGTTGGGTGCACAAAATGCCTTTTTGGATTTCTCATTATTATCTGCTACACAAAAGAAATATTATGAGCTACTGATTACTCAAGTTAATTTTCTCAATCAATTTGTAGTATTTAATTCATGGACAAAATCGCGTACCAATGCATTTGTGTACGAGCTATTAATGAGACAAAATGATTCAAAAAGAAAAGGGTTATTACATGTTTTAGAAGTTTATGCAGATACGAATCGTTCAGAAATTCATCAATTGCTGGTTGCTGTTTTAATGAAATTTTATCCGACTCCGCTCTTGCTTGAAAAAGGAGGTAATGAAATTTTAGAGTATGTCCGTTTTATTTTGAATCCTCAGTTATACGCTAGTTTTGACAAAAGGGAACAGCAATTCATTCAAAAGATAATGAATAGTGAAACCAAAGGGGGTTTTGCACAAAATATCTTTTTCGATGTCTCATTATTATCTCCTACACAAAAGAACTATTATGAGCTACTGATGGATCAGATTCATTTTTTAAATCAATCGGTAGTATTCAATTCTTGGACAAAATCTGATACACAGACATTTGTTTTCAATTCATTAGGAAGTCTAAAGAGTGTAAATAAAAAAAGTTTATTAGGTGTTTTAGAAACCTATGCACAGACGAATCGTTTTGAAATATATCGATTAGTTCTAGATGTTTTAATGAAGTTTTATTCGACTCCTGCATTACTGGAAAAAGGAGATCCAGCGATTTTAGAATATGTACTTTACATGTTGAAACCCAAGGTGTATCAAAATATCAATAAGAACGAACAGGGTTTTATACAATCATTAGCGGGGGATAAAGCTTTGCAAAGTAAATCTGAAGTCGTGTCGTTGAACTACAAATCTGAGCTGGATTATTTCGATCTTCAAGAATTCAAAAGTCAAGACACTTTCTTTAAGGAGAATTTATACTATTTATTCGAAGAACTGAATGCTCTAATCGATACGACTACAGTTTTAAAATTGAACAAGACGCTACTCTTGCAAATTTTAATCATTGAGCTCAAAAAATATGCCTCTAAAAAGAACCAATTCAATTATCAAACCATCATAAAGAATATTGCTGATCTCGCAAATTCAGATGTGAAGAAGTTGTCTTTCTTGCTCTTAAAAAGAATAGGAAGTAAGACGGTTTATAATGCAAAAGATGTTCAGCTACTGCATCAAATAAACGATGATTTATTTAGTTACAGTAATTTAAAAAACTCCTCCAGCGATGGGGTCAATGAGATCGTAAACTTGGTTCAGAGAATATCTGATAGAGATATAAAGCGCACAATACTCACAAAATATATCATGAGTTCTCCATTGGCTGTACTCAAGCTCAAGGAGCAAAATTACAAAGAATTGATTTATAGTTTAGTATTGAATAAAGCGCAGAAGTACCATATCATTTTAACGAATATCCTGACTGCAATACCCTACCAAAAAAGAAGTGAATTTGAGATCCGATTAAAGCAAACTGCGCTCTTCTTTGCTAAAGAAAAAAACATGTCGAATGAACAGTTTTATCAAAGACTATTGAATGAAATAAATAGAATTGATACTGTTGTTTATCATCAAATTAAAACGAAATTGACTTTTGAGGTCGATTCATTGTTGTTGGAGCCTAGCGCAGATTTATTGAATGATGAGAGCGAGGGAATACATCCAAAAAATAGACGACAAGATGTTGATGATGATGCTGCCATTCAAAGGCGATTCGATTATGAACTACAAAATTATAAACCTATTCATTCTTTGAATGAAAGAGATTTTGATTACTTCTTAAGCTTGAAAAATGAATTGACTAAAGACAATCCTTCTCAATTATTTAATGTCAAGCCTTTTAAAAACATTGATGATATTCTGGTCTCTGACGCAAGTCTTACAGATTTCCTAATTCTATACTTAGACGATTTTGAATTACTATTAGAATTTGCTCGAGCAAGTTTTATTGATCCCATTAAATCTCGTTTAGAGACTTTGTTTAAAAATGAACTATCTCAAATAGGTAAACTAGAGAAAGAGCTCATAAAACTGCATGACACCTCACTTTTTACAACACTCAATCGTCTTGAATTCAAAATATTTTTACGATTATTCGTGTTGAAGGGTTTTGCACACTTCAAGCTGAACGCGCGATTTAATCATGCAGAATTTACTTTTAATTTTATTGAAAACCTTTCTGTTAATAGAAAAATAAATTTTAAACAGACCTCTAGTATCTCAACTTATATTGCCGCGGATACAAAGGTTAGAAAGCAAATTAAAGAAGGAATCGCTTCTTTTTTTGATCGAAATAATTTTGAATTCATTCAAAACAATGTCAAGGAGGTTGAGTTTCAAAAAAACACCATTTATTTCTCGATTCTCAATGATCAGAAATATAACTCTGACAAAGATGAGGCGTTCTCTATAGCAGAAAAGGTGAAGTTCATCGAAGCTAGAATAAAAAAAATGGACGCCCCGTACATAAGAGAACTTTTACAAGACAAGAAAACAGCTTCTTTTTTCACATCGACATTTAAAAATGTGGCTTTTGATGTTCAGATTGAAGTATTTAAATTATTAGAAATCTCAAACAATAGCAACTTTTCAATAACAAGTTTTTATCGAAATATAACGAAGCTCAAGGATGCATCAGACGCGTACATTCGTCTAATCTTTGAACAGATTATTGCAGATAATTTATGGGACAAGCCGAGTATTTTATATGTTTTTGATGAAATTTATACATCTTTAAAGAAAAAAACTCTAAAACACTTTAAATTTATTGTAGCTTTAAAAACATATTATCCCTCTCTTAATTTAGTAGTAGGTCCAACGAAGCTAGTTTCGAATACAGACAAACTTGAATTGGTTCGATATTATATACAACGTGGCAAACTTCCGAGGGCTATAGAACATAAAAGAGAGATTCACATACAATTGTTAAAGGCCTTTGTAAATAAAGAGCAATTGAAACTATTAATCATGGAGTTTTCAGGAACTTCGATGCGAAGTAAAAATTTTATCGAGATTACATCAAAGGATCTTTTTTTTGAGGTGATTCTTGAGGAATTAGAAGAGATAGATGCAGATTTCAAAATTATTTTTAATATGGCTCTGCAATGGAACATTGCTCAATTTAATGCAAAGAGAGATGCACTGTTGGATTTGTTATTGAATAATATTATTGCCCCAAGGAGTGTTCAAAAAAACACTTTAAAGCAAGTGTTGAGTCATTTTAAATCCTTGACTCCTAAAATCTATCAAACGATTCTAAAAATTACATACAAGCTCATTGCAAATTCAAGCAATCTCAAAACGGACATTCCTCTAATTACATATTTGAATTTTGAGGCTTTTTCAAAGAAATCATCTAATGCAATTGCCGTTGATCTTCCACTTGATAAGAATGCGGTATTGAATTCACTTATGCTAAAAAGGAACAGTCCTTTGTTAAGTTATGTGCGTTCAGAAGCAACCTTATATGCTTCAGTTAGCAATGCAGAAAAAGACATGTCTGAGAAAAATGAGGAACAAGTATTTCATGCCTTTCTAAATCAGTTGCGTTACTTTATTGAGTTCAAATCATTTAATAGAGCTTTTGAAATTTATGATGAGACGGCCCTATACTTGAATTTTTGGAAATTTAAGTCAAAGCTGATTTTAAAAAAACAACTCTATAGTTGGTCTAAACATCCTAGTAAACTTGCAGTTTTATTTAAGCTTTTTCCAGAGAAGGAACTCACAAAAATAATTGCGTTTGCTCATCCAAAACAAATGGCATCCATAACTACATTTAATGAAGTTTTAAAGGTATTTGGCTATCATACAATCGAAGCCTACTTGGATATAAACTCTCCTGAAAAACTTACTGGCAAGGTTCTTAACCTATGGTCGAAACAGCGTATCATTATCAATAGTCCTCATCGTATAGTATACTCTCTTTTTGAAGAGTTACTGCTTCACAAAGATATCGAGGCAGGTGTGTTGACTGAACAGCTACAAAAAGGATTGGAGCGCCTCAACTCAGCACAAGTTCTTTTGGTGAAATCTATTTTAATGCAATCTGCTATTTCCAGAGTTACAGCAAAAAGCGAGCAGTCTATTGTTCCTGAAAAGAATAAGGTAATTTATGAATCAGAAGAATCCATCTATATAAATAATGCCGGTTTAATTTTAGTTTGGCCGTTTTTATCTACACTTTTTAATAAATTAGAGCTTTTAGATGGAAATGCTTTTATTGATGACTATAGTTTGCAAAAAGCTATATTGCTAACGCAATATGTGATTTTCGAAGGAGACGAAAATGAAGAAACGAATTTGGTTTTAAATAAACTGTTATGTGGTGTCTCACCAGATTTTTTTGTGGATGTAGAAATCGAATTGAGTGATACAGAAAAAAGTATTACTACAACACTGTTAAATGCAGTAACGGGAAATTGGGAGCAGTTGAGTAAAACAAGTATTCCTACATTCAAAGAAACCTTTTTGAAACGAGAGGGGATCATTCAGAAAGTGGATGATAATTACAAACTGATTGTGGAGAAAAAACCATTTGATATGCTTTTGAGAACCATTCCTTGGAATATATCAATGATACAGAATAGTTTTATGAGTTTTAGGTTATTTGTGGAATGGGAAAATTAAATATTTGGAGACAATGAATGAGACGAGTAAAAATGCAAACACAGTTTCGAAAGAAATAGATTGGTTAAATCAGTTCGTAGAAAATAGACTACAAAGTTATTTCGATCCAAGTAAAAACTTTGAAACTCCAAATGCGCCAGATTTAATTGATGATGATAGCAAGTATGCGTTTTTTATAAAAAATAATAAGCTAATTGAAATCGAAAGATTTTTTATAGCTTCTTGCCTTGTTTTACATTTCAAACCACAAATTTTTGATAAATTCCTCATAAAAAATAAAGCTTTTGATAAACGTTTTACGGAGTTTGGAGGAAAAGTAGATCAATCAAATTCAATATTTATACCTACCTTAGAAACAATTGCTTTTATTTTTTATGGCGATAGTTTTGAGTCACGATTCTTGCTTCAACGTTATTTTGATAATGACCATATTTTTATGAGAGAGGGAGTTTTAGAACTGTCCACTGAAAAATCAACCAATTCATTTCTTTCGAATACGGTTCATTTAAATGATGAGTATTTTCAGTTGTTTACAGTTGGAACTCGATATAAACCAAGGTATAGTAGTAATTTTCCTGCAACTTTAATTTCAACCCCACTCACTTGGGAGGAACTAATCTTAAATAAAAATACCTTAGACGAAGTTGCTATTATTAATACATGGATAGAAAATAAATCTGAAATTGAGCAAAGCGAATTGCTGAGTAAAAAAATTAATAAAGGGTATAAATGTCTTTTTTATGGACCTCCCGGAACAGGAAAAACACTAACGGCTTCTCTAATCGGTAAAAAAAATAATAAATCGGTTTATAAGGTAGACCTCTCGCAAGTAGTCTCTAAGTATATTGGCGAAACGGAAAAGAATTTAGCAAAAATATTTGATGTAGCAGAAAATAAGAATTGGATCCTATTTTTTGATGAGGCTGAATCACTGTTTTCCAAAAGAACAGGGGTTCAAGATTCAAAAGATAAATATGCCAATCAACAAACAGCCTATTTGCTTCAGCGAATCGAAAACTATAAGGGCCTCATTATTTTAGCAACGAATTTGAAACCTAATATTGATTTAGCTTTTTCAAGAAGAATTCAATCTGTTGTTAATTTTCCGGTTCCGAATAGTAATGAAAGAGAAGTTCTTTGGCTCAACGCGCTGAAAAATATTTCAGAACTTCCCAGATCTTTCAGTAAAGAGGTTGCAAAATCTTATGAAATTAGCGGAGGTGTGATTAAAAATGTAATTCAATATGCTTGGTTGATTGCAAAAAAACACAACAACCCCATTTCAAAAAAGCAAATTTTAGCAGGGATAAGAAGAGAACTTGTAAAAGATGGGAAATCTTTTGAAGTGAATTAACAACTTAGAACAGCTGTGTCAAATTGTGCTCATGATTACACAATAACTTTGCACCCATGTATCAAGGATAGCACCTATAGAGTGAGATGGAATGAGGCCCATAAAAATATTTAAGGTTCAATTAGTTCAAATTGAAGAACAACTTAACATCTGTCAATGGTTTATAATGTTTTTTTTCTTTTTAATATCCTTAATGTTGGGAAGTGATTTAATAAGGATGCTACTAATAAAGGTTCGGTTAAGAATATTTGAAAGAGGTTAGTTGCAAGAATTCGTAGATATTGAACATCTTCACTAGCATCTAAACGAGTTGTTTTGTCGCTATAAATTGAGTTTTTAAGCCCTAATATCCCACCTTTTTTGGTAATTATTGGTTTTTTGGAGCTACTTGTTTGTTTGATTTGTCCAGAAACTATAAATAAAACAAAGTCATTCTCTTTTAACCATGTTTCTTCTAATGAATTTGTTAGGTTCATCTGAGATAAATGAGCGATTTTAAACAAAAGTACTTTTGAGGTATGCGGGAAAAACTCATTTTGAAACAACAATTCAACTTTTTTGTGAATACACAAAATATTTTGATTTGAATTGAAATGTGTGAGCCTTTCCTTAAAATCTAGATCATTCTCTAGTTCAAAGTATTTGAAATATGCTGCTTTATGGTTCTCAAATAATGAGGTATATGCCGTTTTTTTTATAATTTCATTCGGATGAAATAGATTCGCCAATATGGTGCCGTTAGGTACATCGTTGAGCTGACCTAATTTGTTGATCGCCGTAATTCTTAGGAAAGTAATAGATCTTTGAAAATTATAGTTGATTATATTTTCAAGCCTTTTGTTTGGAGACATCTTTATCTGAGGAAAGAAAGAGCTCAATTTATTGAACTTGGTTCTGGGCTCTAGGCGATCATAGACAGGAACTATAAACTCTTTTATATCGGCATCTAAGATTTCTTCAAGCATCTCCATGGCTAATACAATCTCATGACTTTCATCTCCTTCTAAAGCGCTTTGAATTTCATTGATTTGATCGGTCTTATACAAGAGTCCTAACATGAGATAAATTCTATTTTTACATACTTCTAATTCATTCAAAAGTAACACGTGTATTTCTTCAAATTGAGATTGATCATGAAGGTCTAAAATACTTGCTAGCACCCAACAGTAATAATTGACCTCAAGTTCAAGTTTAGATCGAAACATGGTCTTTTGAGATGCCGTGTACACAATTTTTCTTCGAGACAAGCTTTTTAAAAGATGTGTTTCTATTTCAGAATCTGTGTCTCTAATTTTTGTGAGAAAAAAATCGTCAAACACTTTATGGTGGTTTTCACCTAAAATTTGAATGAATGAAATTTCTTTTAATCTTTTTGAAATGCGATTGGCTGTGTCGTGCTGAAAGTATGAATCAATTTTTTTTACGGCTTCCAAATAATGATATCCAATATTTAAAAGAAAGAACAACGAAGCACTCCAAGTAGGATTCGTCATGGAATTCAAATACGCATCAATATGAAGTTTATCTATTTTTTTTGAACTGAGTAATGCTATAGCACTTTTACGCAAAGGCATTGATTCACTTAATGCTGATGTACAAACGAAATTCACGTATTTGGCATCCCAATTAAGATTCAGTTTTCCTAATGCCGCTAAATGATCATTAGCATGATTGGAGTTAATTAACTCCTCAAGACTTTTTATATGATCTCCATGGGTTTTTAACAAAGTTACTTGCTGAAATCCAGGTATGAATCTATGCGTAAAATGTTTGTGAATGAGAGGGTTTTCTTTTTTTCGAAGCATTTCGAAGGAATGTAAATAGTGTCCTTCAGAGTGTTTTTTATGTGTTTTACCTTTTCTTTCTTTTAGTAAATCAGCGATGAGGGATTTGAAGTTTTCACCAACCTTAGGAATGGTGAATATCCAAAACATTAAAAATATAAACAAGGTCACTGATATGATCAAAGTAGTGGCTTGAAAGAGACTTATGGCTAAGAGAATTCCTCCGGCTAGTATCATACCAAATAATTTGGCTTTACCACTAACCAATGTCTGTACAGATTGTTTTGTAGCTGAATTAAGTGGCTGAAAAAGCAAGTTAAAAGAGGGTTCTTCAAATGATTTTCTAAGAACAACCAGCAATCCCATGTTCAGTGATATTAAAATAAATATGGTACTTTCTGAAAAGTTAAAAATAAAAGAAGCTACAATTAGAATTGTTATTGAAACAAGTACGACCGGGAGTACTCCTAAGCCAAACTTTAATCCATATTTTTCAATATATCTCCCGGAGATGAAAGTTTTGAAAATAAATTCTGTAAGTTTTTCAGCACCAAAGAATAAGCCTAAAAATGCACTTAAACTTCTTTTATCTGTATACTTTTCTCTGGAAAAATCAGCGAATGAGTAATCTATAAACATATAACAGAGTACAGAAACTACCGACAAAACAATGATAGACAAGTAGTACTTGTTGCCAATAATTTTTCGAAAACCAATTTTAGATTTTACAGGATCGGTGGTGCTTGTTTTTACACGAAATAAAAAATCATACTGCTTTCCAATGAATAGTTGAAAGGTAAAAGCTAAAATCAAACCAAAAATCCCAAAATATAAAAGAAAGCTAATGTCGTCACTGTCATTTGCAAAAAAACTTAATAGCAAAGGAATCGATAGAAATGCTATAAAACTAGAAATTACCTCACCGGATGAAATGACTGAAAACAGTCGTTTTCCCTGCCTTAAATCAAAAAATTTGATCGAAATAGCTCCAAATCCTAATGAGGTTAGGGTTGCTATCGGAGCAAAACAAATAAATATGAAAAAAACAATATACTTGTGATCCCCGTAGACTTCTAAACTCAATTTAAAAATAAATAGCAGGAGTGCGATGATTAAAAATAGGTATTGTAAAACTTTAGAGGCATTGATTCTTTTTTGAATTATAGAGAACAAAAAGGAGGAAAAAAAACCTAAGATACCAGAGATAATATACGCCAATGGTAATTTTGAAATAGGAAAAGTATTTAAAAATAATGCATTTGCGAAGGAGAAGTAAAAGGCTAAAAATATACCAATAAAAATAGATTGCGTGAGTAATAAACCTGTTTTTCTAGATTCATCTTCCTTTATGTTTAGCTTGTTGAGTATGTTTTTAATCGTCATACTAATCTTTTTGTTATGATAACGGCGCTATCTATTGTTTCACAATACCTCATAAAAAACTTTTACGAACGAGTGTATTTCTTTTATGCCTTTGCTAACATATTTCAAGTTAACAATTGATTCAATTCATTTTATAAAACTTGAGATAAGAACCTTTACTGAAGGTCATATCGCAAATTAAAAAAGTAATTTCTGCCTGCTTGAGGTACAATTGAAGCGTACTGAGCTGTTGCTGACCTCGCTCCAGGAACATACCATAAAGAATCGAGGATGTTATTTACACCAATTCCAAAAGTTAACCCAAATTTATTTGAATATGAAAAATAGGAATTTAAAATAGAAAAGGAGTCTACTTGAGCAACTGGATTCGAGGATACAGTTGTTTGGCTACCCGTTAGTCTTTCACCTGATATATTTAAACGGCTATTCCAATTAAAGCGATATTCTTCTGAATCTTTTCTCTTATTAAATCTCCAATTAAGAATAGCGTTCCCCTTGTGACTCGCAATATCTCCAATTCTTATATTGGCAGGGTTGCTTTCTTCGCTATTCGTTGGAATATAAAATGGTGAGGTATAGGTGTAATTAAAATCTAATTTCACATTTTTGTTAAATTCGATGACTGAATGAAGTTGTCCTCCAATGATTTCAAGGGCACCTACATTTTGGTTTTGAAGGAGGTTTTGGGCATTTGGAAGTGTTTCAACTACACCTGAATAACTCGTGTAGTAGGCAGAAGCTTCCATGAAAAATTTAAGTCCTTTCTTTTTTGATAGGGTATTGTCCCAAGAGACTGATACCTCCATGTTTTTTCACTTTTTCAGGCGGTAAATTTGGATTGGGAACATCTCTAGTTCCTGCGACAACAGAAAATTTATCAAAATTAGTTGCGTCTTTAAATGCCTCAGAATAAATTCCTTTGAAAACCCATTTTTTAGGAGAGTAAATTAATGCAACTCTTGGGTTGAAAACAGTTCCATATCCTCCGTCGTCATCAATTTTATTATAATCTACCCTTGCTCCCAAAACGAATTTTAGATCGTTCTTAGAATAATTTCCTTGAGAATAAAGCCCGATGTCTGAGGTATTGTGAATGATCCTTGAGTCTAATTCATTTTGATTGAACACGTAATTTTCTTGAATTTCACTATAACGAACTTCCAATCCAGAAACCAAATTAAAATTAGTATTCACATAGGTTGCTTTTAATTCATCTCTTACTTGCCATGAACTTAAATTAAATTTCAGTCTGCGCCATTCAGGAACTGCTTGGCTCAGTAAATCTTTGTAACCGTTACCCAAGGTTAGTGTGCCATTGTCACTAGCAGACCAGTTTCCTCTTGATAGATAGGAAACAGGGGCATAGGTAATTCTCGTGTTGTCACCTAACTCATGTTTTTTATACAAGGCTAGATTTGTGATATTCCACTTACTCGAGATGTTTTTATCGTATTTTAAATAAAATAGACTTTGTGTTGGGTTCCACTTGGTGCCATTATTGGTTCCGGCATATACCTGATCATTGAACCACCCCATACCTTCATCATTATTCCAGTATTGATAGCCCGCAGTGAAATTGCCATACATGAGTTTTGCCAAAAGATACTTATTTAAACTTTCATTGGAGTATCTAATATTCTTATTAAGTCCGTCGGTGGTAAAACCTCTCACATCTAAATCTCGAGCGCGTTCTGCACCTTCCGTTGTATATTGAGCATAATCTGGACCTATGGTTACATATCTTTGGGTTTCGGCATTATCAGCAACACTATCATCAATTGCCATTCTTAAATTTAAATAGTCAGAAATATCTGCTGCTGTGTAGGCATAATCAAAATCATCAAATCCACTTCGGTCAAATTCATCAGAAGAGAAAAAACGCCCAGTTACGGTACCTGATATTTTATTCTTTCTGAACCCTATTGTGAAATCTGCTGTTTGTGTATTGAATGAACCACTTTGATAAAATCCGGTAATCCCTACATTTTCTGACGTAGATGGAATGATGTCTTCAGGCAATAGTGTTGTTACATTCGTTACACCTACAAAGGCATTTGCCCCATACATTGTTGAGGAGGGACCATGAATAACATCAAATTGCTTGATGTTAGATATTGGATATTGTCTAGAGATATAAATGGCATTCGTCCATAAATCATTATCCTCAATTCCATCAATCAAAAAGAGAGACCTGTCATTATTATTGCTAGTTCTATAACCTCTTTGATAGATGCTAGAGTAGGTTACACCACTCGTTTTTGAAATATCAAATCCAGGTAAATCATGAAATACTTGTTCCATATCTACATAGCCTCTCTCCTTAATTTCTTCCTTGGTCATTATTTTTATAACAGCAGGTGCTTCATTCAAATTTTCTGCAATTTTAGAAACGGAAGTTACAATTCTTCCTCCTCGACCAATTTTTAACATCTCTATCAATTGAACAAACACGATGGGATCATCTGATCTTACACTATAATTACTATCAATTTTTAAAAGTTCTTTTATGTCCTCCTCTGCTTGAACCATCGAATCCATGGCTATTGAGTTCATTGCCAACAGGCGGTATGCATCTTTTTTTATTTTAAAATCTAAAAAGTCACAATTTTCTAATTTAGATCTCAGTGATTTTTCAACAATCTCAAACTTTCCAATTTGATAATTATCCTCTGCCTCTTTTATGTTGATCTTACATTGTTCATTTTGTTGACAAAAAATAGACATGCATAAAAAAACATTAAAAATTAAAAATGTGAACTTATTTTGAGAATTAAAATTCATAGAATACTATTTTTTGTTTAAAAGTTTTACTATATCTTTCTTGTAAATGAACCAATTACGAACCGTTTTATCTTCAGAAACAGAGGTGATACGTCTATTATCTGCACTCAATTCTATTTGGTGAATCCATCCTTTATGGCCTTTTAAAGAAACAATATCTGCGGTGTTTCCTATGTCTATGATTTTCATCGTATTGTCATAGCTTGAGGTAATGAGCAGTGATTCTTCCTTGTTAACAATGAACTTAATAGCAGAAACTTTAGATCTATGTGCGTTTATTGTTTTGGAGTAGTTCGCATTCATCTGTTCATCTAGCGAAACCAAATTTACCAAGCCATCATGTAGTCCCAATGCGAGAAATTTCCCATTTGAAGACATCTCAATTGTTGAAACTTTCGAAGGACTTTTAATTGTATTCATTTCTGAAATAGTCATTTTTTCTGCAGCAAGCGAAACTGAATAGATACTTGTATTTGCTCCATTCGAAATGATAATCTTTGAGAAGTCAGCTGCGATATAATTGATATTGAATTTCTGATTTGGAATTTTCACAGAGTTTTTGACGCGAACTTCTTCTTTTGTTATTTTGATCAGATGCATGTTATTACCTTCTATAACCATTGCATAATTGATTCCGTTTATGATGGAAGCATACAGAGAAATAATTTCATTTTCAAAATTTAGAGTTTCACTAAGGGTGATGCTAGGTTTCGTTTTCAAAACATGAAGTGCTCCTGTTTTGGTTCCTAACAAAAGATGTTCTTCATCTTTGGAAAAGCTCAGGCTTGCAAACTTACCTTGAACTTGCAGCTCTTTGCTTGGTTGAAATGAACTCCAAATTCCATCTGTTTTTATAGACAAGTCTCCTCTTGCATCGATAATTGCAATGCGATTCAATATTGGACTCAAAGATACTTTTTTAACGCCGTAAATGTGTTCGTAATAGCTTGCGTTTTTTCCTTCAATAAGCGCTCTATTCAAAGCTGAGTAAATATCAGAATTCCTTTTTTCTCGACTATTTAGGCTAAATTTTTCATATGATTTTAATGCTTGTTCAGTTCCTTTTTTATAGTTTTTTGCATCCAAATTTTTCAGTGACAGAAAAGCTCCCTTGATGGATTCTGCAATGTTTTTTAATCGTTCAGATTCTTTTTCGGACTTAATTGCATTTTCACGCTGAATGTTTGCTACTCCTTCGGCTCTTACTGCTTTTTGTTGTGCTTCTTTTGCTTCATCTGCGGCTCTTTTTTCTGCGATAGCAGCTTCTTTGGCTTTAATTTTTTCTCGCACGGCTATGTCTCGCGCCAATCTTGCTGTTGAGTCTGATTGCTGTGCAACCAATTTAGCTCTTTTGGCAATCTCGGCAGACGCATTCGCTTTTTGTTCTTGTATTAATGCCTTATCTCGCTCGGTAGTTGCTCTTTTTTCTGAATCAATAGCTTTCTTTGCTGAGGTTTCAGCTAACTTTTTGTTGGAAACGGCATCAGTGTACCAAACATAAGATGCCAGGGCTAGTCCCAATGCAAGGATAAAAGCGAAACTAATAACAATAGAGAATATCTTTGTCCTGCGAATTTTATTCTTTTGAGCTATCTCCTTTTGTAGCATAAGAAATTCGTGATTTTCTTTGCTTTGCGTCAAAAAAGTCATTGCTCTCACAAATGATGTGTCATAACGCATTGCCCATTTCTCCGTTGGCTGCACCCTTTCTTTCCAAAGCAATGTAACTTCTAGCTCAGGATTGGTTAATAAAGAGCCTTTACCTTCTTGATACAATGCTGCTAAACTGCATAGATTTAAAAAGGTTTTACTTGATTCAGCCTCTTCATTGGACCAAAATTTTAAGCGATCCCATTCGCGCATCAAACTCTCATGAGAAATATCTATTAAATCTTCTCCAGTAAGATTCTTCGTGATCTTAGGGGTTAAAAAAGATTTTTCAGATGATCTAAAAACATCAATTATTTTAAGGATTTTATTTTCTGATATATTTAACTGTTCAGCTAAAGTACTGAGCTTACAAGGTCGTCTAATACCTTTTGAATTTGTGCTCACATCTGTTAATGATTTAAAGATGAGTTCACCAATTAATTTATCTTCTGGATCAACGAGTTCACTGTAAGCTTCATCAGCATGATGAGATAGTGCTTTTTCTAAACCCCCAACAGCATTATAATGTTCGATGTCAATGGGGCAGTCGCGATTTGATTCAATATTCCAAAAATCAACCACCCGCATTAATGTATGCTGTAAAATAGGTAGCTGGCCTTGCTTATTGCCAATTTGATCTAATAATAGTGTTACGAGATTTTCTGAAATGCTTGCATTAATCAATGCAATAGGACGAATTATGACCTCCTTGACTTCATTTCTAGTCATTCTTGGAATTAAGTATTGTCCTTTGTTTAAAGCCTCGGGTAGTCCGAAAAATTGTGTACAATCACCAAGAAAATCCGACCTCATAGATAGCGCAATATGAATCCTATTGTCGTGCAATGTATGTAAAAGTAAGTTCACAAAGGCAGCGGACTCTCTATTGCCGTTGGGGTAGCGTTTTTCATTATCGACAATCCTAAAAATCTCTTCAAATTGATCAATAATTAGTAAAATATTCTCTGAACTATTTTCTCTAAATTCATTCAAGAAATTGCTTATTCCACTATCATCTCTTCGAAGTATATTTAAAGTATGCCCTTGAATGTCGTCGAGGTGAGTGGTCTTTGTGTCTCCAATTATTTCCTCACTGCACAAGCATTCTGATAAATTACTAATGGGGTCATATCCTGGTTTAAATATTCCTATTCTCCAATTTTTCTCTTCGTCTTTTTCCGATGTTTTTTTGATGGCATGAATTAATCCAGATCGAATTAACGAAGATTTTCCACTTCCAGAAGAACCAATAATTGCTGTAAACCCAGTGTTTTCTAGGTTGGTAATTACATTCTGAATTTGTTGATCTCTCCCGAAAAACAGGTGACTTTCACTGTCTTCAAAAGATCTTAGTCCTACAAAAGGGTTTGTAATACGTTCCAACTTTTATTTTTTAATTTTCTACAAGATATTTGAATAGAATCCTTGAAATGGATCAAATTATGAACCTAGTTCTCCGTAAAGCTAAGATATTTATTTTGAAATACAGTGATTTTAAGTACTTTATTGATTGTTGAAGTGTTGAAAAATAGCTCTTTTGAGAATTTTATTCTTAAGAAAGTTTATAGAAGTAGTAAGCACCTGAGCAATCTTTAGGATCAAATTTAACCAAAAAGTAGTTCTTTAGCAATCGAGAAAAAATATCCCTATAAATTTTGATATGATCTTTATTCAATTTCATTTTTTCTGAAGGAATATACAGTTTCAATCGAGAATGTAAACAAATATCTTCAGAGGGAATAGTAGCAGTGTTAATAGGGGTATATGACTTTAGTTTGAGTAATTCCGAATTGATAATGGCCTTGTTTTTTATGCCTAGGTCCTTGTGATTAAAATCAATAAAACTAATGATTCTATCTGCATTTAATGAATTTGTAGGTTCTTTTAAATACATGTCTGTTTGGTAACTATTTCCTATTTCCGACTTACATTTATTAATATAAAAGTTGGCTAATTGGCAAGAGTATGGGTTAAAACTCCATTTGATAAGACAGATCCCTCGAGCTTTTGCATCTGCCTTTTGTTTTTCCATTAATTTGAAAGCAATGTTTTTCTTTTGGTAACTCTGTAGGACTCCAATCATATATAAATGAAGAAATTGATCGTGCTTATTGTCTTTCCCAAAAATTAAAATAGAGAACCCAACAATCTTTGGACCGTCATTTACTTTATAGATCAAGCAACCAGATGCGAATAAGGTAACCAAAGTGTGATAAGGAAGGGAATCTTCAGCGTCTAGATGATAAATTTCTTTTTGTAATAAATGAATTGCAGCAAGATCTTCTTTTTGGTTTAAAAGTTGAATTTTCATGATTTAAAATTATTTTATGCTTACATCAGTCTTGAGAAGGGAAAATCGAGTGCCTTCATCTTATGCGCTAATTCCTTACGTTCTTATTTTGGTTAAAGAATCCGAAGAAAGACAAAGATAACAAAGAACTGAGTTGAAAAAAAATTATTGAGTGCGGATCAATTGTTACCCAACGTTTTTTACCAAGAAGTTTTGATGATTGCCAAGTCAGGTGACAATTCACATGATTTGTCAGACAATTTCTGTCTATTCTCTCAGGTGCAGTGATAGTTTTAATGTATTCCGCAGAATTATATATTGTTTTTAAAGAGATTGATTTTTTTGTGATACTAAAAAAATCCGGAACTTACTTTTCTCATATTTATGTAATCTCTCCAAATAAAGTAAGGGTTGAAGGAGGTTTGTGAGCGGATCGTAAATAGAGTAAAGAGAAAGGAATTGGCTTTAATTGCAGTTTAAAACTAGCTAATCACATAAAGTTTCGCCATTGCAACATTAGGACATTCATAAGATGAAGCTGGTGTTTCAGTAGTACTATCTGAATAGTAAAAAAAACTGTAAAATAAATTACTATGAGAAGCTTCAACATAAGTTTAAACTTAGAGGGTAACTTACTAAAATTAATAAAGAAAAATGTTGTTTTTTAACTCAGTTCTTTGTTAGCCACTGGCTTTTTTGTTTAAAGAATTTGTGTTTAGCTAAAATAAGTCCAAGTAATAAACAGAAATTTTAATGGAATTCTAATTCATAGAGAAGAAATACTATAATAAGAAAGACCATTTTTGTCTAATATTCCTTGTTGATAATTGATATTCTAAATTGAAGTATAAATATTTGCCAATAATATCGACAATAAAAAAACGATCAAAGTTCATCCACTGAATGCTTTTAACTTTCTGACAAGCAAGTCAACTGCAAAAAAAAATCAAAAAGTCATGATGGATACAGTAGGCTAGTTTTTAATGGAATGAATTTTGGGATCTTTATCGACCTTTTGATTTTTTCATTTCTAATTTTAGTTATAATTGAATCACTTTACCAATTTATCATTAGTGCCATCTTCTTCTTTATGAATGAAGTTCGTTTGGTAGTTTATAGTAGTTGAGATGCTCCTATTTACCTATAACTTCTGAAGCATCTGTATTGGTATTTTATCTCTAATAAGAGGATAAAACTTCAAATCTTCACAATCCTCTATAACAGCTATATTGCAAACTGCGCCGATAAAATTATAAATTATATGTTACTGATCGTTCAGAATTCTTTCTTTTTGCTTTAAGGTGCGTTATGAATTTTCTGAGAAAATTTTTCGTCAGTATCTTGAAAGTATAATGTAATACCGCGAGGTGTGAGAGTTCGAGTCTCTCCGCCTGTACAAGTAAAACCTCATCATATTGAAATTCAATAAGTTGAGGTTTTTTATTTTTTTGGGGTCAAAATACCACTTCGTAGATTCTCAGTATCTATTTTACTTATGTTGTTTTTGATAATGCCAACTTACCTAATATTTTAAGGTTAGAAACTTTTGTATAATTTGAAAACCCTTGAATTCGTCTGCACAAGTCTGAATAGTATTTATTCAAATAATATTTTAAAAATTACAATTATTACCTTACTTTAGTGCAGATTATATTATGGTCCAATTTCAGTAGAGTTATTGTTTGGTTTGCATCTAAATGGTAGTTTAAATTTATATTTTTTTTTCATTAGGACCCATCTTTAAAACTTAGAATTGAGAACAATTTTTGTAATGAAACATAGCTATAATGGTCATTTTTTTCAAAAAGTAATTATCAATTTTATTTTTTTAACTTTTTGTATCCTTCATTCCTTCGGACAGCAAAATAATTATTTTTCTAATATTCAATATTTAACCTCAGATGATGGGCTGTCTCAAAATGAAATAACTTCGATAATTCAAGATCAGAAGGGTTTTGTTTGGATTGGAACTCGAGCAGGTTTAAATAGATATGACGGAACTAGCTTTAAGGAGTTTCAGAATGAAATAGGAAACCCTAATAGCCTAATAAATAACTCTATTGAAACTTTGTTTGAAGATAGTGAAGGAGTTATTTGGATAGGAACAAAATCAAATGGTATTTCAAAGTATAACCCAAAACGAGGGGGTTTTGAGAATATTAGAAGTTATTCTGAAGTTCCCGGTATAAATCCAGATCTCCGCGTGCTCAGTATATGCGAGGGTACTAATGGTAATATTTGGTTTGGCACTTATAAGAATGGACTTTTTATTTACAATAAAGAAAGTGGCAAAGTGGAGCAGATCTTTGATAGTCCTCTAATATACAATTTACATAAATCTACAAATGGTTTTATTTGGGCGGCTACCTCGAGAGGAGCTATTAAGTTTGATTTAAATGGAGTTTTTATCAAGCAGTATAAAATAGGGAATACAAGTTCTCTTCAAGAAGATGTGTTAACAGGTACTCTTTATTTTGTTACTTGGGATAAAGGTTTAATTGTGTTAGATACATCAACCGATGTTTTTAGAAAACTTTCTATTAAGGATAGTGAATCATCTAGTAATTTGACAGACAATGCTTATTCGGTGTATTTAGATGATCAAAGAAATTTATGGATCGGTACTTGGGGATACGGTCTTTACAAATTTGATATTAAAACAGAGGCTTTCTCTAAGTTTGATTTGACACCAAACGAAAAAAATAAAGGAACAGAGTTGTATAAAGATGTTATTTCGATTTTTCAGGATAATTCTGGGCTCTTATGGTTTGGAACCGATGGAGGAGGGGTCGCAAAAGTAGATTACAGTTCAAATCAATTTGCTTTTTTAAAAGGTAATCTTACTGATGCTAGCTTGCCTAGCGAACCTATTCGGTTTATCGCAGAAGATAATAACGAAGGATTTTATGTGGGTGTTAAGGGAAATGATAATTTTTATTATTCAGAAAAAAATAGCACTTTCGAATTATTGAGGACACCCATAATTAATGGTAAAAAAAGGCGAAATGGGAGGTTGGAGATTAGAGCTTTATATCAAGATAATACCGCTAATATATGGTTGGGAGATAATGCTTATTTGTACCATTTTGATAAAAAAACTAAGTCTCTAAAACAGGTTAATGTTAGAAATCAAAAAAATAATAAGATCAGGGGTTTAAATAAGCTTACCGCACTATTCCAGACTAGCGATGGTGTTTTCTGGATTGGTACCCAGCAATATGGGGTGAAGAAGTCGATAGCCAGCGGAAACCCTTTTAATCAAACTTTTAAAACTATTTTGCGTAATGACAGGATTAGCACATTTGTAGAAGATAAGAATAAGAATTTATGGATTGGTACATATAATGGTTTGGTTAAGTATATACCTAATTTAGATAGTTACACCAGATATACCAAAGATCCAGGTGCTATTGCTACGCTTAGTAGTAATATTGTAATTTCAATGCATGAAGACACTAACGGGAATCTTTGGGTAGGTACCCCAAATGGTCTTAATATGATTCAGTCAAAAGCAGATGGCGAGCTTAAATTTAAAGTCTATCAAGTTAGAGACGGACTGCCAAATAATTATATACATTCCATTTTAGAAGATGATAAGGGCAATTTATGGATAAGTACTAACAAAGGTATTTCTAAATTTAATGTTAAAAAGGAAATTTTTTATAATTATGATGTCAATGACGGTTTACAGTCTAATAATTTTATGGAAAATGCTGCTTATAAAGACGATCAAGGTAAAATGTATTTTGGAGGTATAAAAGGCATCAATAGCTTTTTTCCCGATTCTATTGCAACTACAACGGTTCCTAAGGTGGTTTTGACTGAATTTAAAGTTAGTGGTCAGGAAGTAACATCAATTAAAAAGTTCAGTGATCGGAAAGTTTTAAATAAATCTATTGAATACAGTGACCATATAACTTTAAAAAGCTCTGAAAATATTTTTTCTATTGCCTTTGCTGCTCTCGATTATCGTTCGGCATCTCGTTACAGTTACACTTATAAAATGGAGGGTTTAGATACCGATTGGAATACGGCAACTTCACAGAGAAATATAACCTATTCCAAACTGAGACCTGGGAATTACGAGTTCAAGGTAAAAGTAGCTTCAGATAGTTATGTGTCTAATAATAATGTAACTAGTTTGAAAATTGAAGTATTACCTCCTCTTTGGAGAACTTGGCCAGCTATTATGTTTTATGTTCTTGTTTTTGCGGGTTTATTGTTATTGTATAGGCATTTTATTAATAAGCAACATGAATTAAGGCATAAACTCAATTTGGCAAAGATAAACCGTAAAAGGGACGAGGAAATGGCTGATATGAAAACACGATTTTTTACAAATGTCGCTCATGAAATACGAACACCTCTCTCTTTAATTTCAGGTCCTTTAGAAACCCTAATAGAAGATGGGGTTAATGAAGATCAAAAAAAGAGTTATCTAAATACTATTAATTACCATACAAAACGATTAAGCGGTCTTGTAGGTCAGCTACTTGATTTTAGAAAGTCTGAAAGCGGTAAAATGACACTTCAAGTGGTTCATAGTGATTTTTCAAAATTTGTAAAGGAAATCTATGTATCGTTTAAAGATTTAGCGGAAACTAAGGGTGTTTCTTTTGAGCTAATAATGAAAGAGGCTGAGATTCCTTTAGTTTTTGATAGGAGTAAAATGGAAATCGTTTTGTTTAATTTACTTTCAAATGCTATTAAATATACAAATAATCACATTCAATTACGTATTTCTTTGGATCGAGGATCAATCGATCACCTCTCTAATAATAATGAAGTTTTTACTTCGTACTGTCAAATAGAAGTCATCGATAACGGGACAGGAATGAGTCAAGAAGTTATGCAGCGAATTTTTGATAGGTTTTATCAGTTAGCTAATATCGAGTCTATTAATCTAATTGGAACAGGGATAGGGTTGGCTTTAACAAAAGATATTGTTGAGTTGCATCATGGTTCAATTGAGGTCTCTAGTGAAAAAGGAAAAGGGAGTGTGTTTGTGGTAAAAATCCCCCTTGGAGCAGATCACTTTTCAAAAGAACAATTTATCAAAGATTTTAAAAAGGCAGAGGACCCTAGTCATTACCAAATAAATCAATTGCCTATTAATTCTGAGTTAATTGATCTTCCCCAAAAGAGTTCACAAGGATTGTTAACTTTATTAATAGTAGAGGATAATCTCGAAATAAGAACCTTTATAAAGGCTGTTTTTAGTTCTGATTATAATGTTATCGAGGCTGTTAACGGTAGAGATGCTTTAAAAGTGATTTCAAAAACACCACCAGACGTAATTATTAGTGATTTAATGATGCCTGAGATGGATGGTCTTGCTTTTTGCAAAACCCTTAGAAATCAAGAGTCTACTTTGCACATTCCTCTAATTATGCTAACAGCACGCACGGCTGCTTTGGTTGAAGAAAAAGGTTATGATTCTGGTGTAGATATATTTGTGACAAAGCCTTTTAGTCCCAAAGTACTTCGGGCTCAAGTTGAAAGTTTGTTAAATAGTAGGAAATATTTGAGAGAGTATTTTAATAAGAGAATCAGCTTGTCTAAAACTGAAGATCAAATACCTTCGTTAGATGAGAAATTCCTTAAAAGACTCATGAAATTGGTTGAAAATAACTTAACAAATAATGAACTTAACAGAGAGTTTCTTGCCTCAAGTATGGCTTTAAGTCCTTCAACACTTTACAGGAAGGTTAAAAGTATTACAGGTTTAAATATTACTGTTTTTATCAGATCTATTAGATTAAAGAAAGCGGCCCAAATGATAGCGGATAATGAGGATACGATTTCTGGTATTGCTTATACTGTAGGTTTTAATGATCCTAAATATTTTAGAAAATGCTTCGTTAAACAATTTGGTGTAAACCCTTCAAAATTTAACAAAACCCTTCCCGAATAAGTTTAAATAGAAACTTTGCGTTATTTGAACCTCTAATTTGCCCTATGTGACCCCTCGCGTAATTGGTAATTATGGCCACCTTTGTCATAATGAGAGAAAAAGTTAAAAATAAAATCAAATTAAATTTGATATGGCAATCTGTGATTTTTGCCTTATTATTAATAATATTTATTTCCTTAATTATGTTTGCGTAATAATATCGTTTAAGGTAATTATTTGTAAACTTCATTTTTTTTCGTTTTAAGTTTCAATTTCAAACGAAAGTTTATCCTCTTTAATTTTCGTTATCAGCATTCTAAAGTTAACATTATCCAACTTCTGTTGTGTGCCTCCCTATTTATGCAAAAAGTAAGGTATTTGTTTTTATCGAGTTTTGGTGAGTAGAAGATTCAATGCTCTATTTTGTTCTGCGTTTAAGCAAATGAAATAAATTATATTCCGTACAATGCGACTCCTTTGGAATTTGACTTTCTTAAAAATATTGAAAAATATACAGTCACCGTCATTGCATCTCATTTAACTTCTGATCTGTTTTATTAGAAAAAGGTTTTCTTTTTTATTTTGAAGTATCATTGAGATTTTTCGCTTATGGACTTAAAATACCCTTAATTGCACTTATTTTAGTCCATAAAAAGTTGAATATTCTTCAAATTTGTAGCGATATTAATGATCCAGGTATAGCACTTTGTAATCAGAGGCGTTCTTCAGATTGTTTACAACATATAAAATACCCCCATTAATCTACTTAACCTATTTTATCATTTCGTAAAAACAACAATAAAATTGAAAAGTTAATTAGATTTTCATTAGAATCAGAGACAGAACAATTAACTAGTAAAAATTAACTCAACGTATTATGACAAACAAATTAAAATGGATCTTTCTTAATAAAAAAAGTGAAAACTCAGTTTTCTCTTTAAAATTAAGAATCCCATCATGCTTTATGATGTTTTTATTCATAAGTGTATCTTCTTCGTCTTTATTTGCTGCAGGCAGTGCAGAGAACTATAGTAATGATAGCAATTCAACTGTTCTTATGCAACAAACCATTTCTGGAGTTGTAACAGATAATACTGGTATTCCTTTACCGGGTGTTAGTGTATTTATAAAGGGCACAACCAAAGGTACTTTTACAGATTTTGATGGTAAGTATACTTTAAATGTTGATGCTGGGCAGGTTGTAGAATTCTCATACATAGGTTTTAAATCGCAATTGGTAACAGTTGGGGATAGCAGCACTTATAATATATCTTTAAAAGAAGATGCTGCCCAATTAGACGAGGTAGTAGTAGTTGGTTACGGTTCACAAAAAAAATCTTCGGTAACAGGTTCGGTGTCTACCATACAAGCAAAAGAGCTAGTAGAAGTACCAGTTACGAATACGACTCAATTATTGACTGGACGTACACCGGGAGTGTTAACTAGACAGATTTCTAGTGAACCAGGTAGTGATGCTACAGCTATTCAGATTAGAGGGTTTGGTACTGCTTTAGTTTTAGTAGATGGTGTTCAGCAAGATATGGCAACAGTAGATCCTAATGATATTGAGTCTATTAGTGTCTTAAAAGATGCTGCCGCCGCTATTTACGGTATTGCTGCTGGTAATGGGGTAATATTAATAACAACAAAACGTGGTAAGGAAGGTAAAGTAGATATTTCTTTTCACAACAATATAAGTTTTCAAAATCCAACACGTTTTCAAACACGTGTAGGAGCATTAGACTATCTGAAAATGGGAGTTACTTATGATGGTTTAGGTGGCATAGATGGAGAAAAGCAGCTAGAATTATATGAGTCTGGAGAGAAAACTACCGATACTGATTGGTATAGAGCAGTTTTTACTGAGTGGACACCATTAATTCAAAATAATTTAAGTGCTCGTGGTGGCTCTAAAGACTTAAAATATTTTGCTTCTATCGGTAAATCTAATCAAGAGAGTGTTTATCGCTCTGGAGATTTAAATTTTGTACGCCATAATGGTAGAATTAATGTAGATGCAAAAGTAAATGATAAATTATCAGCTACTTTTGATATGTCTTACCGATTAGGAGAGCGAAAGGCACCTCTTACCAATCCAAGTCAGATGTTTAACGCTTTGCAAAATGTTCCCCCAATAGATTTGGGTATTTTGCCAAATCCAGACAGAACATCTACCGGTCCTTATGCAGAAACAAGAAGAGATAAAGGGGGGTTTCGAGATGGGTTACAAGAACGCACAAATGCTTCTATAGAGTTAAAATATGACCTAGGTGATATAACTCCGGGATTGTCTGCTCGAGCACGTTTCGATTATTATTCTACTCTAAATAAATCAAAAACAGTAGCCAGAGCATTCGACAGATATCGCTATGCTCCAAACGAAGAAGATCCAAACGACCCTATTTATAATGGAGATTATCCATATATTCCGCTTGGCCCAAGTAATACTCTTGGTAGCGTTTTTGAGTCTGTATCAAATGGAAGTAGAGAACGATCTTATTTTAGATTGGATTACAAAAATAGTTTTGAAGGACATAATTTTAGTGCATTAGCCTTAACAGAATATATAAACACCAAATCAGCATTCCTATCAGCTTCTGGTAGAGATCTACTGTCGAGTGCTGTACCCTTTCTTACTGCCGTAGACCCATCAACAATTACAGCTTCAAACGGGGAATCCGCGTCTAAAATACAAAGTTATGTTGGTCGTTTTAATTATAATTACAAGAAGAAATATCTTTTAGAGGCTTCTGTGCGTGTCGATAAATCTTGGAGGTTTAAGCCTGGCGCTAGAACCGGTTATTTTCCTGGTGTTTCAGCAGGATGGGTACTTTCTAAAGAGAAATTTATAAGTAACGTAAATGCAATAAACTTTTTAAAGTTAAGAGCATCTTATAGTGAGACCGGTAATGATGCCATCGGAAATAATTATGCGTACCTAACAGCTTTTAACATTTTAGATCCCACTTCGCGAGCGGGTATTAATTTAGTAGATGGTGTAACGGGGGTAATTAATGATTCGCGTCTACCAAATGAGAATACATCTTGGCTAACATATAAATTAGCGAATATTGGTTTAGATGGTCGTTTATGGAAAGGGCTTCTTGCTTTTGAATTTGATGTGTTTTATCGATTAGAGGATGGAGTCTTTGGTACTGCTAATGATTTATATCCTGCATCTATAGGGGCGGCGCTACCTCTATTAAATATTACAAAAAGAGAAGATAGAGGATTTGAAGTTTTGTTAAAACACAATAACCGAATAAATAAAAATTTTAAGTACAACATAAGTGCAAACTTTACTTTTGCACAAAAGAATATTGTAGAAAACGCTGAAGTCCTTTCTGAGGATCCAGAAATAGCTGCAATACAGCAAAGAGAAGGTTTTAGAAACAATCGTTTCTTTGGTTTTAAATCAGATGGGCTCTTTAACTCTCAGGAAGAAATAGACATTCATGCCGATCAGGATGCCGCAGGCAATAGTACTCTGAAACCAGGAGACATTAAGTATATAGATCAAAATGGTGATGGATTTGTAGATATAAAAGATAATGTAGAAATTGGGTATGGGGTAAACCCAGATATCTCTTTTGGTCTTAATTTGGGTTTAACTTACAAAAATTTATCATTATCAGCTTTATTTCAAGGAGCTGCTCGTTTTAGTACATATTTTACGGGTGCGGCGGCTGGTCCTTTCGCAAATAATACAATACCGTATGATTATCATCTTAAATATAGTTGGACACCAAGTGCAGACGATCCTAATGTAAACATTAATCCAGATGCACAATTACCATATATCACTTCAGGTGGTGAAGGCTTAAATGCAAATAGTGAGAGAGTTTCTGATTTTTGGTTAAGACCTAACGATTACATTCGACTAAAGAATTTGAATATTAATTATACTTTTGATAAAGAATTGGTAGAATCTATTGGTCTTAGATCTTTAGATCTTTATATAGCTGCTTCAAATTTATTTACCTGGGATAAGTTAGGGATTTATAGTGATACTTTTGATCCAGAAACAAGAAGTGGCAATGCAACAGGTGGTCCGGTTACAGCAAGTTCAGGGGTTAATACTCAAAATGGACGTTCTTATCCAATACAAAAAATAGTAACCTTAGGGGTTAAGGTTTCACTATAATTTAATATATGATGAAAAAAAGAAATTTAATAACATTAAAAACGAAGGTTATGAAAAATAAATTATACATATTGTGTATAGGCCTTTTAATTGGCTTAAGCAGTTGTTCAGATGATTTTGTACAAGTAGATCCTACAACGCTTATAACAGATAGTCAAGTATGGCAAGATCAAAACTTAGTAGATGCTTTTTTAAATAACGTTTACAATAATTTAGAGTTTGTAGATTTAACAGGAGAACAGAATTTTAATCAAGTTCTTATCGCAAGTATGGGGATGGAGCTTAAAGTTGGTGATGCATGGCAAAATCCCTACAAAAGATCTGTACAAATAATAAATCCAAATGGTGCGCACCGTTCTTTGGGCTATTTTAAATGGGCAGCATTAAGGGATTGTAATCTAATCATAAAAAAATTAACTATAGAATCTAAGTTATCGCAAGGCTTTATTGATAAAAAAATAGCAGAGGCACGTTTTTTAAGAGCCTACATCTATTTTGAAATGGTAAAGCGCTATGGCGGGATGCCAATAATTACCGATCCGCAAGATATAGACACCCCTGTTGAGGAATTATTTGCAAGCCGTAATAGCGAGCAAGAAGTATATGATTTCATAATTTCAGATCTTGAGGAGGCGGCACAAAACTTATCAACAACGGCAAGTGCTGCATCAGGTAGAGCAACGAAATGGGCTGCTTTAGCTTTATTAACAAGGGCAGCAACTTATGCAGGAAGTATAGGTGAATTTGGAGATATGCAATTAGATGGTTTATTAGGTATTCCTGATCCGCAACCTTTTTGGCAAAAGGCCTATGATACTGCTAACATGATTATTAACGAAAGTGGACATGGTTTATACAAGAAACATGGTGATAAGGCTGTTAACTTTCAAAATTTATTTACAGATGAAGATAACACAGAGGTTATTTTTTCACAGAAATTTGATACAGATTTAAAAGGACATAATTGGTCAGTTCTAGGCCAACCTAAGGGTATCTTGTTTAATCGCGGTTGGTGCGCAAATTATCATGTATTTTGGGATACTGTGAAACTTTTTGATTTTGTAGATGGTAGTTCAGGTGCCATTTCAGATAGCGAATTAACATCGAGGAGATGGTCTTCTGATGCTTTATTTGGACAACGTGATCCACGATTCAGAGCATCTGTATTTTATCCAGAAGCACCTTGGAAAGGATCTCTGTATACATCACATGAGAATACTACTAATATGGATAGCGCTCCAGAAGGTTGGTCAAAGCGATCGGAATTCCGAAATAGAAAACATACAGGGTTTTTAGTGAGAAAACGTATTGATGAGCGTCTTGTTAAGCCTCCTATAAATTCAGATGGTACGGATTATATTGTATTCCGTTTAGGTGAAGTTTATCTAAATTTGGCAGAAGCTGCATTTCATCTAAATTTAGTTAGCGATGCTACAACGGCAATTAACACCTTAAGAAATCGTGCAGGTATGCCTGATCGTGTAGGTCTTACTTGGGAAAACATAATGCAAGAAAGACGATGTGAACTTTTTGCAGAAGACCAGACGTATTGGGATTTACGCAGATGGCGTGTTGCTGAACAAGAAATAGAGGGTAGACAATTAAAGGGGTTAAGATTCTATTACGATGGTATTACCAGAGACTATAGAGTAACTGTAAGAATTCCTGAAACTGTTAAAAGACGTTTTCAAGAGCGAAATTATTACCTACCAATTGGTATTTATAATCTAATAGACAATCCAAGTCTGGTTGAAAATCCAGGTTATTAATAATAACTTTTTATCTAATAAAAAGATTGTTACTATCGGTAGCGGTTTTAAATTAATACTTTATTAATTTAGTTATAGAATTTTTTTAATAAGCCATTGTGTATATCTTTTACACAATGGCTTATTTTTATAAATGTACAGCATTCATTATAAGACCCGAAAACATATCAACTGTTCAAAATAAAATGTATACAGTTGGGTTTCGGGATTACTTTTTTAAAATAATTAGTTTCAATGCAATTGCATAAATTTATTTTTATGTGCTGATCTGTTATATTATAAAAATTTTTTCTTTTATGTTGGGTATAAATATTATTAAATTTTTGTTTCTTTTTTTGGTGGTATTTCGCAGAGTTTTATCATCTAAAAAACATAAATCTTGTCTTTTTAGTTCATTTTAAATGAGCACTAATTTATCAATAATAATGATATATGTTTTATTTTGAAGTATAATTAAGGTTTTTCGCTTATGGACTTAAAATACCCTTAATTGAACTTATTTTCCTCCATTAAAAGTTGAATATTCTCCAAATTTGTATCGATAGTAATGAATCGGGTAAATGAATTTGCAGTTAGAGGTGATCTTCAGATTACTTATTGCATAGAAAATATCCTTAATTAATCTACTTATCATATTTTATCACTGCGTAAAAACAAAAATAAAATTGAAAAGTTAATTAGATTTTCATTAGGATCAGAAACAAGAACAATTAACTAGTAAAAATTAACTCAACGTATTATGACAAACAAATTAAAATGGATTTTTCTTAATAAAAAAAGTGAAAACTCAGTTTTCTCTTTAAAATTAAGAATCCCATCATGCTTTATGATGTTCTTATTCATAAGTGTATCTTCTTCGTCTTTATTTGCTTCAGGCGGTGTAGAGAACTATGGTAATGATAGCAATTCAACTGTTCTTATGCAACAAACCATTTCTGGAGTTGTAACAGATAATACTGGTATTCCTTTACCGGGCGTTAGCGTATTTATAAAGGGCACAACCAAAGGTACTTTTACAGATTTTGATGGTAAGTATACTTTAAAGGTTGATGCTGGGCAAGTTGTAGAATTCTCATACATAGGTTTTAAATCGCAATTGGTAACAGTTGGGGATAGCACCACTTATAATATATCTTTAAAAGAAGATGCTGCCCAATTAGATGAGGTTGTTGTCGTTGGGTTTGGTACCCAAAGTTCTAGAAAAGTAGTAAGTTCTATATCTAATACAACAGGAAAAGATCTTGGGGTTTCTACAAGACCCGTTACAAATATTCAAACCTCCTTAATTGGCTCAATGCCAGGATTGAGGGGTTTTAATCCCAATGGTAGACCTGGTGCAGCTCCAACGTTTAGAATTAGAGGTAATAGCTCGTTAAATGGTACTAATATATTAGTGATTATTGATGGTTTTGAAGGCTCATTATCAGATTTAAATCCTCAAAACATTGATAAAGTTAGTATTCTTAAAGATGCAGCTGCAGTAGCAGTTTATGGTGCAAGAGGAGCGAATGGAGTAATGGTAGTCACGACTAAATCAGGTCAAAGAAATCAAAAAATGTCTATTTCTTATAATTCTAATGTAGCTATTCAGCAACCTAGTGATCTTCCAGGAACACTAAGTGCTTTAGAGCTTATAGAATTTGAAAATTTTGCGGTAACAGGAGACCCAACAGGAGGAGGGAATCCTGGAGCTCCTTATAGTCCAGCAGTCAGAGACTTAGCTCTTAATGGATTTTATCCAGAAACAGTTTGGCCAAATGAACTTTATAAAAATAGTGCAGATCAACAGTCACACAGCCTTACCGTACAAGGAGGGGGTAAAAAAGCTAGTTATTTAATGAATGCTAATTATTTAACACAAAATGGTCTGGTTGTAGGACCAGATAATTTTAAAAGGATTGGTTTACGCCTGAAATTGGATGCTGATATTAATGATTGGTTAACGGTTGGTTCTAATGTGTTAATTTCAAATAGAGTAAATAAAACTACTCCAGCTACTGGAGGTGACGGTTTATTGGGTTCTCCATTTTTTCCAGTAAAGACTGTAGACGGAATGTTTGTGGATAAGGGAAGTCCAGGAAACCCTAATCCTATTGCACAAGCGCTATCTGGTACGTTTTATAAAACTGCCACAGATGCCGCTAATATACAAGCGTATATTAAAATTAATCCACTAAAAGGACTAACAATAGAAGAACGCGTATCCGTTGTAAAAACAAACGCTAATGCTAGATCATTTGATAATGTCTTTGATTTTGTAAGTTTGGATCTAGAAGACCCCGATTCTTATATAAATCCTGATTCTCCAAATAGATCATACTCTATAGGAAATACTGATGCAAGACGATTACTTTTAACATCCAGTACAAGGTATTCAATTAAATCTTTAACAACAGTAAAATACAATCGTAAATTTGGAGCACATAATTTCAATGCCTTATTAGGATTTCAATCAGAAAAAGGGGAAAGTGAATCTTTTCGGACAGGTCGTACGGGTTTTTTGCTAGACAATTTACTAAGCTTAAATTTAGGTGAACAAATTGACACAAGAATAGGGGGAGGTATAGGAAATACGTCTGCTATTGGAGGTAATGCAACAACATTATCCTATTTTGGAAGATTAAATTATGATTATAAAGGGCGTTATTTAGTAGAAGCTGTATTTCGTTATGATGGAAGTTCTAATTTTTTAGATAGTAATCAGTATGGGTTTTTTCCCGCTGTAGCTTTAGGATGGAATATTGCTGAAGAAGGGTTTATGTCAAGTGCTAATTTTGTAGATAAGTTTAAGTTAAGTACGTCGTATGGAGAAACTGGCGATGATGCTGGAGTTGGCAGAAGAGTTACACAATTAGTTAATTTGGATGTTACAGGGTATCCTATAGGTGGAGAAATACAACCAAGATTATTTCTTGGTAATCCAGCAAGTAGAGATCTGCAATGGGAAACAGCTAGAACTTTTAATGTAGGATTGGACTTTTCATTATGGCAAGGAAAATTTCAATTAAAATCCGAGTACTTTGACACTAACCGCTTTGATATATTATCTACAGTTACTACACCTGTAGAATTTGGTTTAGGTAATGTTCCTGCTAACCTTTATGCAGTTAATAGTTGGGGATGGGAGTTCGAGTTTTCACATGAAAATAATATAGGAGATGTAAAATATTGGGTTAACGCTAACCTAACAAATTATGACAATGAAATTACAGACCTTGCGGGAAGGGAATTTCCAAATTTTGCCGAAGGGCAAAGTATTAATGATCGGTTTGGGTTTGTAACCGATGGGTTTTTTGATAATCAGGAAGAGATAGATGCTCATCTTCAGGAAGATGGGGTAGCTCCCATAAATCAAAGTAATGTTGGGGGTACACGTATAGGAGGTTATAAGTATGTAGATCAACTCACTGTTGATACGAATAATGATGGAATTCCTGATGCTGGCGATGGTGTTATTAACGGAGACGATAAAGTTATTTTAGATAGAAACAGTGCAACCAACCTTCGTATTGGTGGTTCTTTAGGAATGTCTTATAAAGGATTGACACTTTCTACAAGATTTTATGGTGCCCTAGACAGAAAACAGTGGTGGAATGGTGCCAATGCGCATGAGCCCTTTCTTAACGGAACCAATGCATTTGATTATCAATTAAATTATTGGAGTCCAGACAACCCCAATGCCTTTTTTCCAACTCCAGTAGGAAATGGTATACAAGGATATGATTCAAACGTATCCCATCTTATGTACGATAATGAATTTATTAAAATACAGAACATAACACTCTCTTACGATTTTGGTAAATCAATCTTAGACAAATTAAATGCTTTTGAAGCTTTAAATATATCATTATCAATGGAAAATGTTGGGACAGTTTGGACTAATAGCCCAACTAGACCATATGGTTGGGATCCGGAATTATCTGTAGGTTATGTAGAGTATCCATTACCTTTAACAACATCTATAAGTGTAAACGTTAAATTTTAACTAATAAAAAGACATGAAAAAAATTAAAATAATAATATATATAGCATCATTTACCCTTTTAGGATCCTGTGATGATTTTCTTGATGTTGTAGATTTAGATACATTGACTGCTACTTCTGTTTTTAAAACAGAAGTAGATATGGGTTTTGCTTTAAATCATCTCTATAACTTTTTACCTGGAGCGGATATCACTCAAGAAATGGTGCCTTATTTTTGGACAGACGAAGCTTTACATAGAAATATAAATCTTGAAGGGCGTTTTGGCTCTGATTTTAATTGGTCTACTGTAAAACAACCTGGCAATACCTATGTGCTTGATGACTATTATAGGTATGACCGTATTGCAGACATTAACTTTTTCTTAGAAGCCTTGCCTAATGCAGAATATACTACAGCTGGTCTTAAGGAAAGTCATGGAGCTCAAGCACGTTTTATAAGAGCGTTAATATATGAGCGCATGGTTTTAGCCTATGGTGATGTCCCTTTAATTACTGAGATTATAAGCGCTGATGATTTGCCATCCAGAACACCACGTTTAGAGGTATTTAATTTTGTAATTAATGAATTAAATGAGATTGAGAGTGCTTTACCCCTAACATATGCATCAGAAGATAAAGGTCGTATTACAAGAGGTGCTGTAAACGCTTTAAAGGCAAGAGCTTATCTTAATGCTGTAGGGTGGCATATTGATGTAAATGCCATGTATGCTGGTGCAGAAGCAGCCTGTAAATCTATCATTGACAGTGGCGTATATGCTTTAGCCAATGGAATAAATGGATTTGCGTCACAATTTAATCGTAGTAGTAATGGAGGTTCTGAAACGGTATTGTCTAATAATTTTATTCCAGAATTTCGTACACAACCTTTAGCAAGGCGATTTGCGCAAAAAGGCTCTTGGAGAGGGCCACAAGCGACTTATGGAAATAACCAAAGTAGAGCCGGTTATACATCAGATTTTATTGAAGAGGTTCAAACCATTAACGGTTTGTTTCCTAAAGACGATCCTACTTATGACCCAGCAAATCCATGGTCCAACAGAGATCCCAGATTAGCTGTAACTGCTGTGCTTCCTGGAGATGAATTACCCGACAAAGGTAATCCAGACAATATCTATGTGTACCAACCACATCCAGCAATATTACCAAGTAGAGATGATATTACGAAACCATCAAATCCAACAGGCTATAGCTTTAGAAAATATATAGATTATACTTTGGATGCCTTAGACCGAGGAGATGCAGATTATAAGATTATTCGTTATTCAGAAGTTCTTTTAATGTATGCTGAAGCTTTAGCAGGTCAAGGAAAAAATGGTGAAGCCTTACCTGTTTTAGACCAAGTTAGAACTCGTGTAGGAATGCCTAAATATAGCGAAATAGGTTTACCAACTGTAACTAGAGGTACTACGGGAAACCAGATGATAGATGCTATATTATTGGAAAGAAGATATGAATTTGCTGGTGAAGGCCCACAACGCTGGTTTGATATTTGGCGATATAAATTAGGAGATCAAGTTATCGGACAAACTTTTGGTATCCCCCAAAGTACCACAGAATATGGAGACCTTGTAGGACCTAAATTTGAACCAAATGCAGGAGCTTATAATAGAGTATGGCAAGACAAGTTTTATTTGCTTCCTATAGCCCAATACATAATGATTGCTAACCCAAATATTGAGCAAAATCCTGGTTGGTAATTATTAGAAATTTTTAACTAATAAAATCATCGTTACTAACGGTAGCGGTTTAAAGTTAATAATTTATTAAATTATTTAACAAGCCATTGTGTATGTTTTTTAGACAATGGCTTATTTTTATAAATGTACAATATTCATCATAAGCCCCGAAAACAAATAAACTGTTCAAAATAAAATGCATACAGTTGGGTTTCGGGATTACTTTTTTAAAATAATTCATTTCAATGCAATTCTTTAAATTTATTTTCATGTGCTCATTAACCATAATGTTAATGAAGTGTAAATCATCAAATTTTAATAAAGTCGAAAACCCCAAACCAAACATTGTTGTGATTTATGCCGATGATTTGGGCTATGGTGATTTGAGTAGTTATGGAGCAACAGAATTAATAACTCCAAATATTGACCGTATTGCTAATGAGGGCATAAGGTTTACAAATGGCTATGCCACATCTCCCACTTGCACACCGAGTAGATTTTCTATGCTATCTGGTATTTATCCTTTTAGAAGCCAACGTGCAAAAATTTTACCAGGGAATGCTCCTTTATTATTTGACATTGGGAAGCAAACATTGCCTTCTATGTTAAAAGATGCGGGTTATTTTACAGGTGTTGTTGGTAAATGGCATTTAGGATTGGGTGATGAAAATATGAATTGGAATGAAGATATTAAGCCAGGTCCCTTAGAAATTGGATTTGATTACTCTTATATTATGGCATCCACAAATGATAGAGTGCCCTCAGTGTATGTCAAAAATCATAATATTGATGGATTAGATCCCAAAGATCCTATTTCGGTGAGTTATAGGAGTAATTTTGAAGGTGAACCAACCGGAAAAGAAAATCCAGAATTATTAAAAGTACATCCTAGTCATGGTCATAATAGAAGTATCCATAACGGAATTTCAAGAATTGGATATATGAAAGGTGGAAAATCAGCTTTATTTATTGATGAAGATATGAGTGATGATTTTTTGAGAGAATCGAAAAATTTTATTAATAACCACAAAGATACTCCCTTCTTTTTATTTTATAGTTTACATCAGCCACACGTGCCAAGAATTCCGCATCCTAGATTTGTAGGAAAATCTGGTTTAGGGCCAAGAGGCGATGTCATTTTAGAGGCTGATTGGGCTGTAGGCGAATTTTTGAATGAATTAGAGAAATTAGGGATAGCTGAAAATACTATTGTCATTTTTTCTAGTGATAACGGACCGGTTTTAGATGATGGCTATCATGATGAGTCCGAAACAAAAATAGGTAAGCATACACCTCGTGGAGGATTAAGGGGTGGTAAATACAGTTTATTTGATGCAGGAACCCATGTGCCTTTTATGGTACGTTGGCCATCAAAAATTAAACCAAGTGTTTCTGATGCCCTTGTATGTCAGATAGATTTAACCGCCTCTTTGGCAAGTTTGGTGGGGCAACAAAATACAACTCCCGACAGTGAGAATATTTTAGATGCTTTAACAGGAATATCCAAGGAAGGTAGACAAAATTTACTTTTGGGTCAAAATAATATTACCTCATTCATTAAAGGAAATTACGTTTTAATTCCACCTCATAAAGGCCCTAAAAGAGTAAATAAGTGGGTAAAAAATGAAACGGGAAGAGATAGAAATATGCAGTTGTATAATTTAAAAGAGGATAGAAGTCAGCAAAATAACTTAGCAGATAAAAATCCCGAAAAAGTAGCTGCAATGATCAGGGAGTTAGAAATAATAAAAAATAATAATAAATAAAGTGTTCAATAAAACGATTTTAACTTTCTTTTTGATATTAATAATTGGTTGTAAACATAATAAAGAGAAGTCTGTTCAACATTTCCAGAAGATTACTAAACCCAACGTAATAGTTATACTTGCTGATGATGCAGGTTATATGGATTTTGGTTTTATGGGAAACAAAGATCTTGACACTCCGCAATTAGATAAATTAGCGAAGCGAGGTGCTGTTTTTACAGATGCCCATGTTTCGGCAACAGTTTGTGCTCCATCAAGGGCTGGTTTAATTACAGGGAAATACCAACAAAGATTTGGTTTTGAAGCCAATGGCACCGGGGGTATTGGATTATCAGATGATGTAGAGACTATTGCAGATGCTTTCAAAAAAAATAATTACAAAACTATTGCCTTGGGCAAGTGGCATTTAGGAGAGTCTCATTCTGATCACCCTAATCAAAGAGGATTTGATGATTTTTATGGTTTTATTGGAGGTAGTCGATCTTATTTTCCTGTACAAAATCCTTCAAAAGGTCATACCCTGCAATACAATGGTAAACGTGTAATTTTTGATGGCTATTTAACAGATGTTTTAGGTGAAAAATCAGTCTCTTATGTTGAAGAAAATAAGGAGCATCCTTTCTTTATGTATTTAGCCTATAACGCTCCTCATACACCAAGGCATGCTAAAAAGGAGCATTTACAAAAATATAAAGATCATCCGCGTAAAAAATTAGCAGCCATGATGTGGTCACTTGATGAGAATATTGGAAAATTAATTGACAAACTAGAAGAAACGAATCAATTAGAAAACACCTTGATTTTCTTTCTAAGTGATAACGGTGGGTCGCCACATAGTTTTGCGGATAATGGTCCTTTAAAAGGATGGAAAGGGAATAAATTTGAAGGTGGACATCGAGTTCCTTTTATTGTTCATTGGGGAAAAGAAATAAAAGGAAATCAAACTTTTAATGGTTTAACATCATCTCTTGATATTTTTAAAACTTCGATGGCAGCTGCTGGCATTCAAAATAATTTAGAGTTAGATGGTGTTAATTTAATTCCATATTTAAAAGGGAAACTTACTGGTAATCCACATGAAAAATTATTTTGGCGAAAACTAGATGAGGCAGGTGTGAGATTAGGAAGTAAAAAATTAGTGCGTTTAAAAGATTATGGGAGCACATTGTACAACTTAGATGTTGATTTGGGAGAAACAACAGATTTATCCAATCTAGATGAAAGGACCTCTAATTTACTGCATCAAGAATTAAAAGCATGGGAATCTACTTTAATGAAACCTTTGTGGGATGAAGGTGATTGGATGCCTGTTACCTATCATATACATGAAAGCTTAATGGAAAATAAAGTGCCGTTTTACACTACTCCTGAAAGACGAGAGAAATACTTAAAAAACCAATTGAATAAGAGCAATTAGTCGGTTTAAAAAACCATTTTTGTGAATCCAAAATATACCAAAAAAGTCTAAATACAAGTCATTACTATGTTTATTAAAAATTCAAATAAAATCATGAAATCTGTAATTAGTACAATTACTATTATTTTTTGTTTTTCCTTTGTGTCTTCAAACTTAAATGCTCAGAATAAAGAACTTTCTGATAAAGCAATAATTGATAATATCTTTGAAACAAAGTTTACGTCCAAAGAGTTAGAAAGTGCACCAGTTAAGTTAATCCCTTACCCTCAAAACATCGTTTGGGATAACAAGAAATTGGGGATAACAGATATATATATTAAGGATGTAGAAAAAATTTCACCTCAATTAATTAGCGAAATCAATCATATTTTTAAGGTAAAAAATATAACTATAAACAAACAAAAAAAGTTTGTTTTAAGGTTCAAGTACAATGATAAACTTTTAAAAGAAGGTTATGAATTGAAAGTTAGTAAATCGGGTATCTATATTGTTGCATCTGGCGAAGCGGGCTTCTTTTATGCTTTGCAAACTTTAAGGCAGTTAATAAAAACTGAGAACGATACTAACAAAATCCATCTTTGTAAAATAACGGACAAGCCTCAATTTCCTATTAGAGGATTTATGATAGATGTTGGACGTAATTTTCAAAGTATCGCTTTATTAAAGGAGCAATTGGATATTATGGCAAAGTACAAGTTGAATACGTTTCAATGGCACTTAACTGATCGTCCCGCTTGGCGAATTGAAAGTAAAATATATCCAGAACTTACGGATGGTAAAAATCACAGACCATCAAGAAACCCTGGTAAATATTACACTTATGAAGAAATCCGTGATTTTATTAAGTATGCGAAAAGCAAACACATTAACGTCATTCCAGAAATAGACATTCCTGGTCACAGTGATTCCTTTATAAAATCTATGGGCTGTAAAATGGAATCGCCAGAGGGTATGAAAATTCTTGAGAATGTGTTGAATGAGTTTTTTAATGAAATACCGAAAGATTTAGTCCCAATTTTCCATATGGGTTCTGATGAGGTTAAAATTAGTAACCCAGAGGAGTTTGTTTTAAAAATGGTAAATTATATTGAGTCTCATGGGCGTAAGGTTGTCGCTTGGACACCAGGATTAAAAATGCCAAAAACAGTGACGCTACAGGCTTGGGGTGAACAGAAAAAAAAGCATGATATTGAAGGATATTCTGAAATAGATTCAAAGTTTAGTTATGTCAATAATTTTGAACCAATGTCTGGCGTTAATCAATTGTTTTTTAGACCTATTGGTTATAAGTCCAAAAATAAGGTGCTTGGAGGTATACTTTGTTTATGGCCAGATGTGAACGTTTGGTCTGAAGATGATATTTACCTGCAACATCCGGTTTATATATCTTTACTAACTTATTCTTGGTCATTATGGACTGCCGATATAATTTCGAGTCCAAGAGCTTATCAGCAAAATTTACCGTTATCAGGAACCAAAGCGGCAAATCATTTTTCGGCATTTGAAGATTTTTTGTTATCACACAAAGAACAGTATTTTAGCAAGTTACCTTTTCCATATTTTAAACAAAGCAACACCCAATGGCAACTTATAGGCCCTTTTAGCAGAAATCAAGGAGATAGCCTTGTTAAAAATGCTCATGAAAAATTAGTATATCAAGGAAAGACACTTTTGTGGAAAAATGCAAAAGGAAACTCTTTAGTAATTAAAGATAGAGATACTAAACAGGGGCATTATCCAGAGGCAAAACCAGGGGAAACAGTGTATGCCAGAACTTATATTTTTAGTGATTCTGATAAATCTTTAAAAGCGCATATTAATTTTGAGTCTCCTTTACGAGCAAACAGAATTTATACAGGAATTGCCAAAAATGAATCTTGGGATATTAATGGTGGAAAAATATGGGTTAATGGTGCGGTATTCAAAGGACCTAAATGGGAGAATCCTGGATGGAAACCTTTTAAACAAAAAGGTTGGTCTACTGGTATTGATAGAGAGACACCCTGGACTGATGAGGAATTATACTGGCTAAGAGAACCGGCAGTTATTCAATTAAAAAAAGGTTGGAATGAAATAATGGTGAAAGTACCTTGTACTACAAAACATCAAAACTGGATGTTTACTTTTGTGCCTATAAATTCGGAAGGTTTGCGTTTTTCATACACTAAAGAATAGTTACATAAGGGTTAAACAACGCTTTAAATCCATAAAAAATGAAAGCACACCAAAATGTCAAGAATGTTTTGGTAAATAAAAAACGACTTTATTAAAGATACATATTACATCATGAAAACGATACTGTATAAATTCGTAAAATCGCTATTGGTTATTATATTTAGTATTTCTATAAATACTAACACTAGGGCAAGTACTCCCATTCCAAAGTCTAATTACACCGTTTTAAATTTCAGCAGCGATAATACTACACATCCTGTGGCCCATGCTTTCGACAATAGCGATTCAACATGGTGGGCACTATATAATGATGCTGGTTTTTCATTACCAGCCTTTGTAGAAATAGATCTTGGTAGTGCATATAATGTAAGTGGTTTTGTCTACACACCAAACGCTGCTAATTCTTTGCACAGGGCCATTGGCTATGAGGTTTATTTTAGTCATGACGGTGTTAACTGGGGTACTCCAGAAACAATAGGGAACTTCTCTTGGACAAGTGATAATGATGTTTCAAAACAAGAAAAATCTTTCGGTGCCGTTTCTACACGTTATGTTAAAATGGTGTATACTTCTAGTACTAATACTAATTTTGGTAATATTCATACGGGAGATTTGTATTTCCTCAGTGATGACGAATCAACCGGACAAAAAAATCAGACGATTAATTTTAGTAATATCTCTGATAAATTCACCGATGCTCCTTCATTTAATGTAAATGCTGTTGCCAGTTCTGGATTGGATATTACCTACAGTATCGTTTCTGGTCCAGCTACAATTTCTTACAATACAATTACTTTAAATGGAACAGGAGGTTTGGTAGAGGTTATGGCAGAACAAGCGGGTAATGCCGATTATTATAATGCGCAAGTTTCCCAAACATTCAACGTTACAGATATTTCAAATTTCACACCTATTTTAAGTACACGGTTAACAGAGAACTTTCCCATCGAAATGCCTCAGCTGCACGCTTATCCCATTTATATCAATGCAAAAATGAGTGGTCCATCATACTTAGCACTAAATAATGTAAATATAGAAATTGACGATACTTCTTTTAATTTGGGCAGTTCAGAAGGTGATTATACATTTTGGTGGACTCCTTCGGGTTTTGGTGTTCATACCATTAATATTACTGCCTCTGGCTCTAACGGTTCCAGTGCGAGTATTACGAGAAATATAAATGTAACAAATACCGTAAACTCACAAACGGTAACAACCATGCAAGATGTTGTTATTGAATTTAACGGCACAAATAGTCGTTGGTTTAATGGTAGCTATACCTTACCACAGCACGTTGGTAGCTACGATAAAATAATAGCTAAATTAAAAGTAGAATGCCCTTCTGCCACAGGAAATTGCGATGACTGGGATAGAAAAGGTTATATTAATATAAAAGCACCAGATGGCAATTGGATAGAGCTTATTAGATATATGACACCGTATAATGTTGGTTGTAATCATGAGATAGATGTTACAGATTACGCATCATTATTGCAAGGAGAATTTGATATGCAAATGTTTATCGATACTTGGGGAACTGGTGGTTGGCAAATCACGCTCGATTTCGAGTATCAAAAAGGCACACCAGAATACCTGTATTCGCAAGTGGATGAAATCTGGGATGGAACTTTTCCTTTAGGAAACCCAACGAATTTACAACCAGTACCCACAATTAATTATAAATACAACAACAATATTGTAAACTCTCATTTACGTTTAATGACAACTGGCCATGGCTGGGGTCAAAATAACTCTCAAAATGCAGCAGAGTTTTACGATGCCATTAATTTTATAGATGTAGATGGCAACGAAATTTTTGAGCAAGACATAGAAAAAAGGTGTAACCCAAATCCAGATAATTGTTACGGGCAACAAGGTACTTGGTATAATAGTCGTGCAGGTTGGTGTCCAGGAGCAATTGCGCGGCCAGATATTATAGACTTAACAGATGAAATTGGAAGCAATCCAATAGCATTAGAATATCGTTTTGATCCTAATTATATAGATGAATGTCATCCAAACAACCCAGATTGTGTTTCTGGAGTTACTTGTCCTGATTGTGACGATAATTTTGCAGCGATATATCTTGTAGATGCTCAAGTTATTAACTTTAGTAACACCCCTATATTAGACCAAACTTTAGGTTTAGATTTTGTTGATAACACGATAAACTACAACATAGAAGTTTTTCCGAACCCAAGCAAAGGAAAATTTAAAATGAATGTTTCAAACCTTACTGGTGGAAGTATAGTATCTATCCATAATATTTCTGGACAAACTATAAAGAATTATATATTTGAAAATGAAGAACATTTAAACACATATCCTTTTAATATGGAAGGTTACCCCGCAGGTGTCTATTTTATTAGTCTTGAAAGTAATTCGGGTACAGGTCATTTTAAATTAATTATAAAATAAATTGTGGTAAAATAGGTAAGAAGTAAGTGTTTTGCTCATTTGGTACCCTTTAATTGCACCATTTTTACCCCTTAGTTTAGGTTGATAAATACCTACATTTGTTACAATAATAAATTATTAATCAATAAAATTAAACAATTATGAAAAAAATTACATTTATCATGGCGTTATGTGTATCGTCTTTATCTTTTGGACAAATAATAGCTGATGGAGGTTTTGAAACGATCGGTGCCTCAGGTGAAACAAAAGTAGTAGTCGGAGGTAATGGCGCAGGAACTGAAGATATTGGTTATTGGCATGCTGTTAGCGCGGGGCTTCAAGCTAGGTCTAGTATCGTGGCATCAGATGCAGATGCGGGTACTTATGCTCTTAAATTAGATAGTGCGGATGGTGCTTCTAAGGTTAACCAAAATGTGGTATTAGACGCAAATACAGCATACACGTGCTCATATAGAGTAAGAAAAGTAAACGCTAATGTAGGTAATGATGAAAAAGTTTTAGTATTTAAGGTTCAATCGAATAATGGTGGTAACAGTGGCGCTATCCAAACTGCAACTGATGGAGCTGGTGGGTATTTAGATAATGGTGCATTTAAAATAAAGAGAAGCACCTTGTCTACTAGTGAATACAAATCGGCGTCATTCGAGTTTACTACGGGTGATGATACTGGTTACTATTTAGCTATAGCTCTTCAACCAGATGCAGACGGTTCTCCAGTATTATTAGACGAAATAAGTATTATAGCAGGTGCTTTGTCTAATAAAGAATTTAAGGCTGACAACAACTTTTCTTTTGCACCAAACCCTACAAATAATTTTGTAAATTTATCTGCTTCTAAAAATATACAGAAAGTAGAGTTTTATAACCTTTTAGGTCAGAATGCATTAAGCGCACCTGTAAACGGTTTAAGAAAAGAAGTAAATATTTCTAACTTAAAAAGCGGTATTTACTTAATGAAAGTAACTATAGACAATGCTGTAGGTACTTATAAAATAATTAAGAAATAAACATTAAGATTTTTATAATAAAGCCCCAAATTGAGAGTCAGGTAAAACAAATATTTTAAATGATGGGTGCTTTTTTTAAAGTTAATGCAGCATAATAAATGGAGTTGTATTTTTGTAAATATATAATTGCAACCATTCGTTTACTTGATGCTTACTTTAGTAAAATCTCTAAATGATAGAAACCACTTAACAATTATTTGCTTAAGTGGTTTTACTTTTAAAGTACTTACGGTATTTTATAATTTTAATTGCGGGACTACCCTGTAAACGAGTGGTTATCCCTGTATACATCTAGAAATATCTTAAAGAATCATTTTTATCTAATGGTTGTTTTTTGAGTTTGTGTATATATGTTGTGCAATATGTTAAGTGTCGCTTTAAATGCACGAAAGCTGCAAGTACATGTTTCTTAATTAGAAACGGTTGGTTTCAATCATAGATATTATTCTTTTGTATAAATAGTTTATATCTGTAGTAGAACTCTCTAAAAAAAAGTAGAAAAATATTAACAAAAATGAAATACCACATGATATCATGATTACAATGGAATAATCATAATTTGTCTAGAATACACTTTACAATTACCAAACTAATTTCAATTCATCCTCTAAAAACTAATATTATATGTTGTTAAATCCCTATTGCATAAAAAACTTGGCCTTTAGTCTAATACTGAGCTTATTTTCCTTGAATGTTATTTCTCAAAAGAAATCACCAAAATTCAATAATACACCAGGACATGCCTTATATAAAAGATCTAAACTATACGATAGTAAATCTGGTGTAACATCTAACAAAAGACAAATAATCGGTGATAAAGCAGCAGATCGTATTGCTTATGAGTTTGAATTGTTAAAAAATCCCACTACAGGTAAAATTCCTAAAAATATCCGTCAAAAGGAAAAGTCATTCTCTAATAAACTTCCTAAAGGCAGCTTGCTTAAACGTCTTATGTCCAAAAATAAAAGTAATGTCAAAAGCAAAAGTTCAGCTTCCTGGGCTGCCAGAGGTCCTGGTAATGTTGGAGGAAGAACCAGAGCTTTGGCATTAGATTTAGACAATGAGGACATTGTTTTTGCGGGTGGTGTTTCCGGTGGTTTATGGCGTTCTATAAATGGCGGTACTTCATGGAATCGAGTAACAGCAGCAAATCAAAATCCTGGTATCACGGCTATAGTTCAAGATCCCAGGGCAGGCTCGAGAAATATTTGGTACTATGCTAGTGGCGAACACCTTGGTAATTCTGCTTCCTTAAGAGGTACTTCTACCCAAAATATTGGCGCTTTGTATCAAGGTACTGGGATTTATAAATCTACGGATAGTGGGCTTACTTGGACCAGAATAGTGGATACCAACGACATGAATGTTACCTCTAATTCAGATTTTGATTATATAAACGGGCTTGCTGTAAACCCGCTTAATGGCGATTTGTATTTTTCGGCGACAAATGGTGTGTATAGAATAAAAGCTTCAGCTCCAGAAGTTGTGGAATTAGCTTTTGATGCCAACTTAAGTTTTATTACCGAGGTAAATATTAGTCCAACAGGGAAAATATACGTGACGGCAAGTAAGGAAGATGGGCAAGATAGTTCAGGTAATAGTAACAATATCGCATCTCGAATATCAGTTTCTACCGATGGCGATAATTGGACAGATATTACACCATCCGCATTGTCTGATGCAACACTTTATATTGGGAGAATTGTTATAGAGATAGATCCTTCTGACGAAAATTTTGTTTGGATTTTTGCCGATAATATTCAAGGAGATGAGTATTTGTATAGATATCAAGTTGATACAGACACTTGGGTAGATCGTTCTTCAGGTTTACCGAAAGGTCAAACATTTGGTCTTAATACGCAAGGAGGTTTCAATATGATGATAAAAGTACATCCTAGTAATTCGGATATTGTTTTTTTAGGAGGTACAAATTTATACCGTTCCAACAATGGTTTTACTACCGAAATTAAGAACTCTGGTTGGATAGGAGGTTATAGTCTCTCAGGTGCTTGGAATGTGTACCCCAACCATCATCCTGATCAGCATAATTTGGTGTTTTTGCCTTCCAATCCATCAAATGCGATTTCAGCAACAGATGGCGGTTTGCATTTTACCCAGAATATCTTAAGTGGTGTTACTAGTTGGGAATCCTTAAATAATAATTATTTAACTACGCATCCCTATGCGGTTTCATTTGATCCTTCCGGAAATTCAGATAATTTGTTAGCTGGCTTTCAGGATAACGGCTCCTGGTATGGTACTTCAACTGATTTACAGGAACCTTGGTATCAACAGTATGGCGGTGATGGGGCCTATAATGCCATTGCAGACAACGGCAATACTCTTTATGTGTCTTCACAATTTGCTAATGTATATCGTCTTGAGTACGATTCGAACAGCGGCTCCTATAGTTCAACAAAGGTAACACCATCCATTGCTTCAGGAAATTTCAGTTTTATAACACCCTTTTTGCTAGACCATAATAACGATAACATAATGTATATGCCGAGAGGTGGTAATATGTTGGTTAATTATAATCTCGATGGCATCCCCAGTGCAAACCAAGCTACAACAAGTACCAATTGGTTTACAGTGAATGGAACTACTTTGGGCTCAGCAATAACGGCTATGGATGTTTCCACTTATCCAGTGCAGCATAGGCTTTATTTTGGTGCAGCCTTAGGTGGAATTTTTAGAGTAGATAATGCTAATTTACCAGGTGCTCCACGGAGTGGTAACTTAGCAAAAGATAAAGGAATGGGACCAGGACGTATTAGTTGTATATATGTAGATCCTACAGATGATGAACGTGTATTTGTTACGAAGTCCAATTATGGTGTAAAAAGCATCTGGATGACCGAGAATGCCGGAGAAACTTGGAAAAATATTAGTGGTAACCTTGAGGAGAATTCGAATGGCTCGGGGAATGGTCCGTCAGTGCGTTGGTTTAGCATGATTGGTAATCACGATGGGTATATAGTGGGTACCAGCACTGGTCTATACTATACAGAAACTATTGACGGTAATAATACAATTTGGACTCGAGAAGTGTTAAATATTGGCACGGAAACTATTGAGGATGCCTTAGTAGTTCAGGTAAAAACCCGTAGCGATGGGTTTGCTGCAGCAGCTACCCATGGTAATGGGATGTTTAGCGCAAATTTTGCGGTTAAAAACAGGCCTAAACCAACTTTAAGTGCAGAAAATGTAGATTATCTTTTAATCAACAACGATGTTGGGTCCTATACGTTGGATATTGAAGATAAGTTTACAAGTTCTACAGGAAGTGAAATTACTTTATCTATCGAGAGCAATTCCAATCCTAATTTATGCACGGTTAATCTTGTGGGGTCAGAACTTCAATTTACCGGCATAGACCCTACTAAAAAGGGAAAAGTAGATATTGTTATAAGAGGCACATCTGGCATAGAATTTGTAAAAATGATAGTTAGAGCGGATATTAGAGTAATTGGACTCTACGAGCAGGCTACAACACCGTATTTTAGCACACCATCTAATTATGATGATCTTTTGTCACCTATACGACATGCTAGGGCTGCAGATGACTTTGTGGTGCCGGAAGGCGAAACATGGACTGTAGATAGGGTGCTGGCATATGGTACATCTGTAGCACAAAGGGTTATTGCAGTAAACAATGCTGAAGTGGAGATTATGGCAGATGATAATGGTAAACCGGGAGAAATAGTTTATACAACAGGCAAGGTAGGCGATCTAAATAATGAGAGCTCAGCCGATCGCTTAATATTGGATATCGAAGTCCCTTTTCCGGAGCCAGCCGTACTTCAGCCGGGTAACTATTGGATATCCGTTTTTGCTCATTTAAGTTATTTTCCCTTCGCCTTGAGATGGGAATGGATGAATACCAGTACCGTTGTTGGGAGAGAAGCAATGTTTATAAATCCGGAAGGCTATCGGGATGCAACGGGAAATATACCAGGTAACACCTACATGAAATTCGAGGAATGGACACCACAATCAGAAGTTTTCCTCGATTTACCCACAGACCATGTGTTCTTTATTATGGGAGAGTCTAATACTTTGAGTTCTGAACAATTTGAACAGGATGGTTTCCTTATATATCCGAACCCAAATAAAGGAGAATTTACATTGAAGTTTAAATCGAAAACTTCAAATATCATTCATATAAAAATAAACGATATCACTGGGCGTAATATTTATCATAAAAGCTACACAATTAAAGGAGATTTTAATAATCGTATTAAGTTAGATGATTTGTCATCAGGAGTTTATATGTTAGAGGCTAGCGATGGAATAAGTAAAACAACCCGAAAAATTGTTATTGAATAAATAATAATGAACTAGTTTATTGCAAAACGATCAGCTTAAAATCTGGTCGTTTTTTGTTATGATAGTTTAATTATCAATATAATAAAGACTAAATGATAGTAAGAGTTGTTTTTTTTTAAGTTGTTCAAACTCAAAAATCACGGATAAATAAAACTTCGAATATAACGAGTCAATTGCACAGCAAGAAAAGAAAATCACGAAGAAAAGATAAGTCCTAATTCTATTCTAATAGATTTTAAAAGTGGTATTTTTGCCCCATAAAAAATGAAAAATAATGGAGATTTAAACTCCTGTAATTTTGTGAAAAAGTAATTCTTTTATTCGAATTATAGAATGCGAGTTGAATATAATCAGACAGGTTTAGCGTTTTTTTTCTTCAGAGGTAAAATTGTTTGTAGGTGTTTATGCCCTTATCTACCCCTGATTTTGCTCTGTGATACCCCTAGTTAAGAGCGGTAGTAATTCTATTTTTGCGTGCAAATAATGTTATAAGTAGTGAGATTAATGAATAAAAAATTTTTTAGGAGTTGGATGTTGATTTGTTTTTTAATCACTTTTTCTGCTCTCGCACAGAAGAATTCAAGACCCAATGTCATCGTAATTTTAACAGATGACCAAGGATATAAAGATGTGGGATTCAATGGCAGTAAAGAAATTCCTACTCCGAATATAGACCGTATTGCTAAAAACGGAGTGGTGTTTACCAATGGCTATGTGAGTTATGCAGTATGTGGACCAAGTAGAGCAGGATTGATGACCGGTCGATATCAAGATCGATTTGGTTTTGGCAGGAATCCATTGTTGGCTCCTAATGATCTCAATCAGGGACTACCCTTAGAAGAAGAAATGATTTCTGAGGCTATTAACAAGGTTGGCTATAATACACTTGCATTGGGGAAATGGCATTTAGGAGCTCATAAAAAGCAACGCCCTTTAAATCAGGGTTTTGACGAACACTTTGGCTTTTTAAGTGGCGGACATCGATATTTTCCTAAAGATTGGAAACTGAATGATCTTTCTGAGATTAGATCTCAAGGAGATGGTTACCGAACAAAATTATTACATAACGGGAAGCGTGTAGAAGAAGAAGAGTATTTGACAGATGCACTTTCAAGAGAGGCGGTAAGCTTTATTAAAAGGAAACGTAAAAGTCCATTTTTTATCTATTTGGCATACAATGCACCGCATGCACCTTTACAAGCCACACAAAAATATTTAGATAGATTTCCGAATATAAAAAACAAGAAAAGAAAAACCTATGCTGCAATGGTTAGTGCGGTAGATGACGGTGTTGGAGCTGTTTTAGATGCCTTAAAAGAAACAGATCAGTTTAAAAATACGATAGTTTATTTCTTATCAGACAATGGAGGTCCCATCAAAAATGGCTCAAATAATGATCCTCTAAGAGGGAAGAAGAGAGATTTGTATGAAGGGGGAATTAGAGTTCCTTTTGCTATGCAATGGCCTAAAATGATTAAAGCAGGTCAAACGTATGATCATCCAGTAATCTCATTAGATATTTTTGCAACTGTTGCAAACTATGCCAAGACAACTCCAAAGAACAAGTTGGATGGAATAAACATTGTTCCGTTTTTAAACGGGAAGAAAAAAGAAGCTCCTCATGAGTATTTATTTTGGAGAAAATTCGATGAGCAAAAAATAGCAATCAGAAATCAGGAGTATAAGTTGGTAAAAGAGGCGAATGAGAAATTAGAATTATTCGACGTTAATAAAGATCTTTCTGAAAAACAACCTCTAAAAAATAAAGAAAAACTTCAAAAACTAAAAAAAGTACATTCGGATTGGTCTGCTCAATTAAAAGATCCAATTTTCTTAGGATTGAAGCAAAACAAAGAATATACCAAATCACATCCTAACAGATATAAAATTTCAGAGGTGAAACAAAAATACTCTGAATATGAGGATGCGTCGGTATTTCAAATTAATAGATTAGAGCCTCGGGCTACTTTTTATCACTCAGAAGATGGCAGTTTTAGTCAAGAATGGCAACAACGCTCTAATTACAAATTATTGAATGGTACATGGAAATTCAAACATTCTATGAAGCCAGCAGATAGGCCAAAGTCATTTTTCAATACAGATTTTGATGTTAGTAAATGGGATGATATTGATGTTCCTTCTAACTGGCAAATGCGTGGTTATGATTTTCCTATTTACACGAATATTATCTATCCATTCCCTAAAAATGCACCTTACATTCCAGATAGTTTTAATCCAGTGGGGAGTTACAAAAGAAGTTTTACCATTAATAATAATTGGAATGACAAGCGAATAGTTATTTATTTCGGTGCTGTGAAATCTGCATTTTATATCTGGGTGAACGGTAAGAAGGTAGGGTATAGTGAAGGATCCAAAACTGCAGCTGAGTTTGATATAACTGACTTTATTTCTACTGGAGATAATGATATTGCATTGGAGGTATACAGATGGTCGGATGGTTCTTATCTGGAAGATCAAGACTTTTGGAGGCTAAGCGGAATAGAGCGTGATGTATACTTGTATGCTACCCCCAAACATTATCTAAAAAATGTGGTTGTAGATGCAGGCTTGGATAAAGAAACCTATACGAATGGTAAATTAAACGTAAATGTTTCATTAGGGCTTCAAAAAGATGGGAAGAAAACGTTGAAAAAATTATCTATTAAATTATTAGATGATAAAAATACACTTGTAAAAGAATTATCTTCAGTAATAGCGAATTCACAAACTCAAATTGAATTTTCAGAACATATTTCAAATGTGTTAAAATGGTCTGCTGAAAACCCAAATCTTTATACGTTGGAGCTTGAATTATTTGATGAATTAGGCACAGTTGTTGACGCTACCTCTTTAAGAGTTGGATTTAGAACTTCAGAGATCAAAAATGGACAATTGTTGGTCAATGGTCAACCTATTTTGATCAAAGGAGTGAATCGTCATGAGCATGATGTTAAAAATGGTCATGTAGTTTCCAAAGAAAGTATGATTGCAGATATTTTAGACTTTAAAAAATACAATATCAATGCCGTTAGAACATCTCATTATCCTAACGATCCTTTATGGTATGCACTCTGTGATGAGTATGGGATTTACGTTTGTGATGAAGCCAATATAGAAACCCATGGGTACGGTTATAAGGATAGTGAAACTTTAGCACAAAAGCCAGAGTTTGAAGGGATGCATTTAGACCGTATTGAAAGAATGGTAAAAAGAGATGTCAACCACCCTTCAGTGATCTATTGGTCTATGGGAAATGAGTCTGGTGCTGGTGTCAACTTTAAAAAGGCTTATGATTGGATGAAAGCTTACGATACTTCAAGGCCTGTTCATTATGAGCGCACTGAAGTAGCTCATGATAAACTCAATGAACGAATTACAGATATTATTGGTTGGATGTATTACAGGCCGAAAGGTATTGAAAGGAATCACTTATCAAAAGAAGCAAATAGAAATCCAGAAGATAGGCGCCCGTTTATTTGGTGTGAATATAGTCACGCTATGGGAAATAGTACGGGTAATATTATAGATAACTGGAACTGGGTGCGATCTCATGACAATGTGCAAGGTGGATTTATCTGGGATTGGATGGATCAAGGGCTGGAAAAAAGAACAAAATCTGGTGAGGTATATTATGCTTACGGCGGCGATTTTACACCTAAATCGTATAAAATTCATACCGACGAAAATTTTTGTGCCAACGGATTAATAGGTTCAGATAGAACCCCACATCCTGGAGTTTTTGAAGCTAAGAAAGCGTATCAAAATATTTGGTTTACAATGCCAAAAGCTAATACTATTGAAATTTATAATGAAAATTTCTTTATTAATACCTCAGTGTATAATTTTAGTTGGCAATTAATAGAAGATGGGAAACCTGTTAAAAATGGCGAATTAAAGAATGTGGTTATTGGTCCTCAGAAAAAAGCACAAGTAAAAATAAACTTAAACTATAATTTAGATCCTACTAAAGAATATTTTGTTAATCTATACGCACACACCAAAAACGATGGTAAATTGTTAAAATCGGGACATGAGGTGGCGTCAGAACAATTTCTAATTCAAAAACCACAATTGATAGAAGAACCCTTAAAAGTAAAGGGACGCATAAAATTATCTCAAAACGGTGATGTTTGTACTGTGAAAGGAAAAGGTTTTGAGTATGTATTTAACAAGCAAAATATTGGTTTGGCTTCTATTAAATACGATAATCTAGAAATGTTAGATGGTGATGTAGATTTTAACTTCTGGAGAGCGCCAACGGATAACGATTTTGGAGCCTTTAAATTTAAAAAGCGTGAAAAAGACAAAGCATATTTTATTTGGAAAGAAGCTGCCAAGAAAAAGGAGCTCATTGACTTTTATGTTAAAGAATCGAAAGAAGAAATAACTTTGATTTATAATTTTTTACATGAATCTATTAATGCCAATAACACAATTACTTACGTGGTATCTGCAAGTGGTTCATTGACAGTAAGCACCAAACTTACCCCTCTTAAAGGTGAAAAAGTGCCTGATTTTATGCCTAGATATGGTGTAAGTATGGTATTTAAAAATGATTATCAAAATACCGAGTATTATGGTGAAGGGCCTTTTGAGAATTATTCAGACAGAAACCACGCGTCTAAAGTTGGGGTGTATAAATCTAAAGTATCAGAGTATTACGTGCCTTACATTCGACCACAAGAAAATGGATATAGAACCGATGCTAGATATTTAAAACTATTAAATAAAAGTGGTAAAGGACTTCTCTTTAAAGCGAATGGAGGTCCATTTGGTTTTTCAACACACCACAACCCTACATCAGATTTTAATCCAATTACAAATTATAAAAACCAAAGACATACTATTGATGTAAAACCAAAGAATAAAGTTTTTTTAAATATTGATTACAAACAAAGAGGTGTAGGTGGTGATAATAGTTGGGACAGAGGAGGATTAGCCCACAAGCAATACTTAATTAATCCCAAAAAGTGCAGTTATAGTTTTACAATTTCAAAACTTTAGACAATATGATAATTATGAATTTAAAATATATGAAAAAAGCAACGCTTTTAATTGGAATATTTTTTTCGGGAATATTTATGATGAATGCCCAAAATACGAAGTCTAATTTTAGTCTTACAAAAGGAGGGCATGCAGCTTATAAAAATACCAAGTTATACGATAGTAAAACGGGTAAACAGCAAACGAAAAAAAATATGATGCCGGGAGATAAAGCGGCAGATCGTGCTGCCTATGAGTTTAAAATGTTAAAAAACCCATATACCGGAAAAATACCTAGAAATATAAAAGTTAAAGAAAAAGAGTTTGCTAAAAAATTACCGAAAGGAAGCTTTCTAAAAAAATTAAGATCAAAGAATTTAAAATCAGCGAATGCAAAAACTCAAGGACCAGCAATTTGGAGTGCTAGAGGCCCAGGAAATGTTGGTGGTCGAACAAGAGCGTTGGCATTAGATTTAGATAACGAGAATATTATTTTAGCAGGAGGTGTAAGCGGTGGTTTATGGCGTTCTACAGATACTGGTGCAAGTTGGACTCGTGTAACTTTAGCAGAACAAAACCCGAGTATAACAGCGATAGTTCAAGACCCAAGGCCAGGATTTACCAATATTTGGTATTATAGTTCTGGTGAGCTATTCGGTAATTCAGCAAATATAGTTGGTGGTTTATATCAAGGAACTGGAATATATAAATCTACAGATAGTGGCTTAAGTTGGGCAAGAATTGAGAGTACAAACAATTTAAATGTTTTGTCTGTTGATATTTTTGATTACATAAACGATTTGGCTGTAAGCCCTCTAAACGGGGATTTGTATTTTGCAGCACCCCATGGTGTGTACAGAATAAAATCATCTGACCTTAATACTATAGAAAAAGTTTTTGATGCAACAGAAAGCAGTTTTACTGAGGTAGAAATAAGTGCTACAGGTAAAATTTATGTTACTTCTAGTAAAGAAGATGGTGTAGATGCATCTAATAATAACATAAATGTTGATTCTCGTATTTCTGTATCTTCAGATGGAAATACCTGGACAGATATTACACCAACTCTCTTAGATGATTCAGCACTTTATCTTGGTCGAATAGTTGTTTCGATAGACCCGTCAAATGAAAATTTTGTATGGCTTTTGGCAGATAATATTGTACGTGGTGAGCAATCCTTTTTACTGAGGTATCAAGTAGATATTGATACTTGGGTGAATAGGTCGTCCGGCATGCCTTACAATCTTGGAAATACTGGGAATTTTAATTCTCAAGGAGGTTACAACATGGTTTTAAAAGTCAATCCTTCAGATTCGAATATGGTTTATGTAGGAGGAGTAAGTTTGTATCGTTCTACAAATGGTTTTTCTGAAACTGCTAATACGAATGGATGGATAGGAGGTTATAGTAGAGCCAATAATTATGAGTTGTATGAAAATCATCATCCAGATATACACAATTTGGTATTTATCCCTTCTAACCCATCTAAAGCAATCTCAGCTTCAGATGGTGGATTACACTTAACACAGAATATTAAGAGTGGTAAAACTGTATGGACCTCACTTAATAATAAGTATTTAACAACCCAAGCTAGAATTGCCTCTTTTGATCCTTCTGGAACTTCAAATCAATTATTGGCAGGTTTTCAAGATAATGGTACGTGGTGGATTGGAGGTAATACTGATATTGATGATCCTTGGTATTCTCAATACTCAGGTGATGGCGGTCACAATGCTATTGCAGACGGTAGTGAAACACTTTACGTATCTTCACAAAACGGATCTGTTTACCGATTAGAATTTGGTAATCAAAATAACTTTATGACTACGAGAGTAACACCATCTATTTCTAGTGGTAACTTTGGTTTTTTATCTCCTTTTATTTTAGATCATAACAATGATAATATAATGTATATGCCTAGAGGGGGAAATATGCTTGTAAATAAAAATTTGGATGAAATACCAAAAGGTTCAATAGCACCAACCAGTACTAATTGGTCTCAAATTAGTGGTAATACATTGGGATCAAATATTTTATCTTTAGATGTGTCGACCTACCCAGAACATCATAAACTTTATTTTGGTGCAGAAGGTGGAGGTGTTTTTAGAGTAGACAATGCACATTTACCAACAGCCACTCGCAGTAGTAATTTGATTAAAGGAAAAGGTTTGGGAGAAGGACCAATTGGCTGTGTTTATGTAGATCCAACGAATTCAGATCGTGTATTTATTACAAAATCAAACTATGGGGTAAGAAGCATTTGGATGAGTGAAAATGAAGGTAATTCTTGGACAGATATTAGCGGAAATTTAGAGGAGAATCCTGATGGTTCTGGAAATGGACCGTCCGTCCGTTGGTTTTCTACAATTGGGAATAATGAAGGTTATTTAGTAGGTACAAGTACAGGCTTATATTATACCGAAACACTAGCTGGTGGAAATACAATCTGGACACGTGAAACACTAGATATTGGTACAGAAACCATAGAGGATGTTGTGGTATCACATGTAAAAACACGTAAAGATGGATTTGCAGTAGCTTCAACTCATGGAAATGGTTTGTTTAGCGCAAATTTCGCTGTTAATCCTAGACCCCAGGTTACACTTAGTTCAGAAAATATAAATAATGTTAAAATTAGCAATGATGCAGGTTCTTATAGTTTAGATGTATCTGAAAATATTAAAAGTTCTACAAATAGTCCTATTACAATGACTATTGAAAGTAATTCTAACCCTAGTTTATGTTCTATTAATCTTGTGGGTAAAGAATTACAGTTTACGAATATAGATCCTACAAAAAAGGGTAAAGTAGATATTGTTATAAAAGGTACTTCAGGTATAGAAACTATCACAATGTTGGTAAAAGCTGATATTAGAGAGATAGGTATCTACGACCAATCACATGTTAAGGACTCATTTTTAACACCTTGTTTTTTTGATGTTCAGAAAGATGGTGTTGGAACTTGTGCGGACGATTTTGTTGTGCCAGAGGGTGTTTCATGGAATTTAAACAGAGTCTTTTTGTTTGGTAAAGGTGGTGGTTCTCTAACAAATGCAAATGCTTCAATTAAAGAAGCGGGTGTTAATATTTATGAAGATAATAATGGTGAACCAGGTACCATGGTTTATACTACAGGTAAGGTAAGTGGTTTAAATTTAGTTAAAGAGCCTGATGGAAAATTTAATTTAAACATACCGTTTCCTCAATCTGTAGAATTACAACCGGGTAAATATTGGATTTCGGCGTATCCTTATATAACTTCGTTACCATTTTTTGATGCTTGGTATTGGGATACTACTGAAAATGTTACTGGGAGTGAAGCAATGTTTAAAAATCCAAAGGGTTATTCTCTTCATTTTTCTTTTATTCATTTTTCTAATGTCAGCTTAAAGCATAGTGATTGGACAAGTTTTCCTGATATCTACTTCATGAATGGTACACCTCCAAAAGAGCAAGATTTATTATTCTATATTATGGGAGAAGCTCAAACTTTAAATACAGAGAATTTTGAGCTAGAAGCCTTTAAGGTTTATCCTAATCCAAATGAGGGTGAATTTAGGCTGAAGTTTTCTACGAGTTCAACATCAGACATAGATGTTCAAGTTTATGATGTGCATGGTAGAACTGTATTTCATAAAATGTATCAGCCAACTCAATATTTTGATCAAAACATAAACCTAAATAGCATCTCATCAGGTATATATATATTGAAAGTTAATGATGGAGTTAAAAAAACTACGAAAAAAATTATTATTAAATAACTTCATGTTTAATTGATAAAAACGACTAGTTCATGTAGTTTACTAGTCGTTTTTATCAAATTGTAATATGAAAAATATGAAATATAAAACTATACATATTAATACATTTGTTTATTTAATTGCTTTTTCGTCAGTACTATTCAATTGCTCAACGAAAAAGCCAATTATACAGAATCCATCTTTTATGCATACTAAACCTATTTTTGCAGATAATGATGATTCTGTAGAACCCAATATGATTCATGCAAAAGTAAAAATCAGTGAGGTTTACAAAGAGCCTCAAGAAATTTGTGGAGTCAGAAAAATTAAAGTGTGTCAAATAGAAGTTACAGAAGTTCTTAAAATAGGGTTTGGTTTACATCGAGGAATGCATAGAGGTGAAAAATACAAAGTCTCTTTTACTCAAAAAGATTTTAAAATCAAAAAAGGAGATTCTTTACTTATTAAGATACAAGAATTACCTTGTTTTGGGACTGATGAAACTTCTAGTTTTTTAGTAGTAAATTCCCAACCTATTTGATATAATAAACTGAATTTCAATATATTGAAAAAGGACTAAAATCAAGGCTTAAGAAAAAGCTATACTATTCGTTTAAAAAAAAAGCTTCTCATAATGAGAAGCTTTTTTTGTTTTCAGAAGTTTGTGAAGATTACAAACAGTCTTTTATCATTTTTACGGCTTGTTCTGGAGTAATATCTCTTTGAGGTGTTCCAAACATTTCATAACCGACCATAAATTTCTTAACAGAAGCACTTCTTAATAACGGTGGATAAAAACTCATGTGCCAATGCCAATGCTTGTTTTCATTTCCATCTGTTGGTGCTTGATGAATACCACTAGAATAAGGAAAAGAAGTGTTAAAAATTTGATCATATGCTTTTGTTAGAACAGCAATTGCTTCTCCGTACTGTAAAGTTTCTTCTTCAGTCATTTCTAAAATATTCGCTTGTTGTTTTTTTGGAACAATCATGGCTTCAAATGGCCAAATAGCCCAGAAAGGAACTAAAACAACAAAACCATCATTTTCAAAAATAATACGCTCGTTTTTCTCTAATTCTTGTGTTAAATAATCACCTAATAAACTACTATTATTGTTGTTATAGTAATTTAGTTGTTGTGCGTTTTTTTTGTAAACTTCGTTCGGTAAAGAAGATTGGCTCCAAATTTGTCCATGTGGATGTGGATTACTACACCCCATAACTGCACCTTTATTTTCAAAAATTTGTACATAATTAATTTTAGGGTTTTCAGACAATTCTTTAAACTCTTTTTGCCAAGTAAAAACTACTTTTTGAATTTCTGAAGCCGACATATCTGCCAAACTTTTTGAATGATCTGGACTAAAGCAGATTACTTTACAAATGCCAGTTTCACTCTGTGCTTTTAAAAGTCCGTCGTTTACATTAAATGTTGGCGAATCGTTTTGTAAAGCTGCAAAATCGTTTGTAAAAACAAAAACATCCGTATATTCTGGATTTACTTCTCCATTAATTCTTGTATTGCCAGGACATAAATAGCAAGATTCATCATAAGATGGTCTTTTCTCGTTATTTACAGCTTCGTTTTGTCCTTGCCAAGGCCTTTTAGCTCTGTGTGGAGAAACTAAAACCCATTCTCCCGTAAGAATATTAAATCGCTTATGCGAATAGTCTTGTAAATTAGTATTACTCATCTTTTTAGTCTTGTAAGTGATTATTTTGTGATATGTGTTCCTTCAGAAAGTTCAATAAAATATACAGAACATTCCTTTTTAAATTTATTTTTATATGCTTTAGATGCGTTTTCTGCAAATGATTTTGCTTCACTTTTTGAAACTAAATTAATGGTACAGCCACCAAATCCGCCACCCATCATTCTTGCACCTAAAACTTGTTTATTCTGCTTAGCTTGGTCTACCAAAAAATCTAATTCATCACAGCTGACATGATATTGATTTGATAAACCTTCATGAGATTCATAAATTAAAGAACCTAATAATTCTAAATCATTCTCTTCAATTGCTTTTGCCGCTTTTAGTGTTCTTTCGTTTTCTTGTATAACATATAAAGCCTTTTGATAGTTTGCAGGTGTAACCTTGTCTTTAATGGTCACCAAATCTGCTTCAGTAGCATCTCTTAATGCTTTTATGCCTAATAATTCAGAGACACCCTCGCAAGCAGAACGCCTGTCATTATAAGCGCTATCAGATAGACTATGTTTTACGTTTGTGTTGATCAGCATTAATTGATGCTCTTTAAAATCTATTTTATAAGGTTTAGATACTACAGTTCTGCAATCTAAGTGCAAGGCATTGTCTTTTATACCAAACATACTAGCGTATTGATCCATAATTCCGCAGTTTACCCCCACATAATTATGTTCTGCTTTTTGCGATATTAAAATCATTTCGTGTTTAGTCAATCCCAAATTAAAAATTTCATTTAGCCCAAAAACAACACTATTTTCTAAAGCGGCAGAAGATGACATACCAGCACCTCCAGGAATATTTCCTTTAAAAATGATATTAAAATTACCTATAATTTTATTTTTATTTTGAATTTCTGCAACAACACCAAAAACATAATTCTCCCAACTACCTTCTTTAGAGGGTTTTAATTTATCTAGTTCAAACTCTATTGTACTATTTAAATCTAGAGCAACTGCTGTAGAATTATCAGAATCACTTTTTTGAATAGCTGCTGCAATACCTTTGTTTACAGCTGCAGGAAAAACAAAACCATCATTATAATCTGTGTGTTCTCCAATAATATTTATTCGTCCTGGAGAAAAAATTAATAGAGGTTTTGTTTTAAATTTCTCGATGAATGTATCTTTAACATCCTTAATTAGTGTTGCACTCATTTTACTATCGTTCAATATTATTTATGTTTATTTTCCAAGTAATTCTATATTCCTTATTTGGTTCTAAAGTTTGTAGGCCTATGTTATTATTAAAACTATCTGAAACGCCAGTTGTTGGTTCTATAGCTATTGTATTTAATCTAGGCGGAGTATAAGCTTGCAAAAAATTATTTTTTACAGAAGAAGAAAAGTTTAATTGATATTTAGGAGTTTTAAACTGAACTTTATCAGAATTTAAAACCCAACAATCATCTAATTGTTTATTCTCAATATTTAATGCTACTTTATTTTTAACATCTTCAACACCTGTGGTAATATTTCTATCTCCAAGAATTAATTTTTTGTCACAATCAAATTCTAAGGTACTTTTTGGTAAGTTATCACTAATAAAGTAGGGATGCCATCCTATTGTAAATGGAAAAGTTTTAGAATCTGTGTTTTTTACTCTTACTTGTAAGCTTAAAGTTTTATCTTCAAAAATATAAGTTACTTCAATCGAGTATGTATATGGAAAACCTGCTGTTTTGTTAAGTTCGTTGTACGCTAATGTTATTTTAGCAGTATCACCTAAAACCTCTTTTACAATTACTTTAAATCTTTTATTATGAACAAAACCATGAAGTGCATTTTGTTCTTCGACCTGATTTTTTTCTAATTGAAATTTTTCATTGTTAAAAGAATAAGCTCCGTCTTTAATTCTATTTGCAAACGGAAATAAAATTGAAGAAGCAAAGGAATCCTGATAATTTAATGGACTTAAGTCTTGAATAATTGCTTTTCCTCCTAGAGTTAATTCTTGTAAACTAGCTCCTTGGTTTAAGTGAATTTTCCCAAGAACAGAATTATTAGAATTTTGTATTTCTAAAATGTTCGTCTCTTTGTTGTGGTTTATTGAATACACGGTTGTTAAATTGAATTTCTAATGATAAGTTTATTTGGGTTTTCTATTTTCAGTTGTTTTTTATTTAAGATCATTTGAGCCAAGTTTTTTCCCATCTCGTTAAAGTCTGTTGTTATTGTTGTAATACCTCCTTCAACAATTTCTTTTAGTAAAGTATCGTTATAAGAGATTACTCCAATATCTTGGGCTAAAGTAAAATTCTGACTTCTCACTTTTTTAATAATTCTCAATAAATTTTTATCATCAGGAATTATATAAAGTTCCCCTTTTTCTAGTGGTTCTTCTTCAAGCTTAGCTAAGATTTCAAATGGTATAGAGTTATTTTTACAAAACATTTTAAAACCCTTTAATATTCCTTTAGGTTGTTTTTCTTTAGAAAAAATTAAAATTAGTTTCGTGTACTTTTCTATGAAATGTGATGCTTTGGTTAAGTTCTCAAAAATTGTTTTTTCAAAATTTTGATAAACGGCAGGGTAATCTGATAAATCTTCATGCAATTGATCAAGTATATATACTTTATCTTTTGGTAATACTTCTATGCTATTACTTGTGTTTTTTAGATTGGCAGGCATAATTACATAATAATTGTAATCTCCAGAATTATCATTTATTAATTTGTGTAAAATATTTTTATTAAAATGATGAAAGAAAATATCTACTTGGATATGTTCTCCTAGGTTTTCTAAAAATGAGTTGTATAAATCTTCTTTAAAGGAATTTAATTCATCAAAAAGCAAGAATATTTTTTGCTGAATATTTATGTTTTCACTTGACACATAATAGCCTTTGCCAACCACAGGCTTAATAATTCCTCTATTTTTTAATTCATTAAAAGCACTTAAAACAGTGTCTCTAGAAAGTTTATTCAGATTTTTAATCTCGTTAATAGAAGGTAGTTTGTCTCCTTTTTTTAGTTCTCCATTTTTTATTGCATCCTCAATACTGTGGATGATTTGTTTGTATTTTGGAATTCCTATTTTATTTTTAACCTGAATCATATATTGCACAAATGTACAATTTTTACAATTAATACCTACCAGTACCTACCAGTTTGTTAAAAGTAGTTTATTTATTATTAACCTAAGATTAATATACATATATTTGAATATTAAAAATTTAACTAACTAAAATTATGATGCAGATTTTAACATTTTTAGGTTTTACTATATTGGTTGCCGTTATCTCTTATTTTGCTACTAGGAATACAGAAGAGTCCTCCTCTGATGGATATTTTCTAGGAGGAAGAAGCTTAACAGCAGGGGTAATCGCAGGTTCTTTACTTTTAACGAACTTATCTACCGAACAAATTGTGGGTCTTAATGGTTCTTCTTATCAAAGTGGATTGTCTGTAATGGTATGGGAAACTCTCGCGGCGATTGCAATGGTTGTTACTGCTATGTTTTTATTACCAAGATATTTAAAAGGAGGTTTAACTACGGTGCCTGGGTTTTTAGCAAAAAGATTTGATACGACAACAAAAACATTAACTTCAGTTTTATTTTTGTCTGGTTATGTAATTGTGTTATTGCCTGTAATTTTATATTCTGGATCGCTGGCTATTAGTGGTATGTTTGATGTGCCTGCATTACTAGGTGTTACGCATACACAATCTATTTGGATCTGTGTTTGGGGAATCGGAATTATTGGATCTATATATGCAGTTTTTGGAGGTTTAAAAGCTGTTGCAGTTTCAGATTCTATTAATGCTATTGGTTTATTAATTGGAGGTATTTTAATTCCAGTTTTTGGTTTGATGATGATTGGTGGTGATGGAAGTATTATAGATGGGTTAAACACATTAACAGCAGAAAATCCAGATAAGTTTAAGTCTATGGGTGGGCCAACAGATCCAGTTCCTTTTTATACAATATTTACAGGAATGATGCTTGTTCAATTATTTTATTGGGGAACAAACCAACAAATTATACAAAGAGCTTTAGGTGCAAAAAATTTAGCAGAAGGACAAAAAGGTTTGCTATTAGGATCTTTCATTAAAATATTAGGTCCAATAATTGTAGTATTACCAGGTATTATTGCGTACCATCTTTTTGAAGGTAATTTAGAAAGTGCAGATAGTGCATACCCAATGTTGGTTAAAGAGGTGTTACCAGAAGCATGGGTTGGTTTCTTTGCAGCTGTCTTGTTTGGAGCAATTTTAAGTTCTTTTAATAGTGTTTTGAACAGTTCTGTTACTTTATTTGGTATTGATGTTTATAAAGAGCATATAAATAAAGATGCAGACGAAAAAACAGTTGTTAAATATGGTAAAATGTTTGGAGTTATTTTAGCTTTTGCTTCAATGTTTATTGCGCCGTTAATAGCCAATGCCGGTAGTCTTTTTGCTTATTTGCAAGAAATTAATGGAATTTATAGTATTCCTATCTTAACAATTATTATAGTTGGATATTTAACAAAAAGAGTTCCTGCAATTGCGGCTAAAGTTGGCCTTGTTTCTGGATGCTTATTATACATAATTAGTCAGTTTTTTCTGCAGCCTTATTTTGTAGATACTGCTTTAGAGAGTGCAAAATCAAAAGGGATTACGGATGTTGCTGAATTAGCTTTAATAAAAGCACAAGCGTATCCTCACTTTTTAGACGTAATGGCAATTCTTTTCGTTTTAAATGTGGTCATAATGTTAATTATAGGAAAGATAAAACCAAGAGAAACAGATTTTGTTCAAGAATATACTCAGCAAGTAGATATAAAACCTTGGAAGCATGTAAAATTAGCCGGTGTAATTATTTGCGCTATTGTTATTGGTATTTATGCCTATTTTGCATAAAATGCTAATTGAGGTTCAAAATAAAAAAACGTCTAAATTAATTATTTAGACGTTTTTTTTATTTTAATTTTTTGTGAGTGATATTTCTTCAAAATTTTCACTCCGCTCAGCATTATCAAACAATTTTCTTGCTGCTTCTGGCGGAACTGTTAACTTTCTTTTCGTTAAGTCTATCCAAGCTCCATATACTTTTATAATTGCAGATAATTTTCCAGCTTCATTAAAAACGTGATGTGTTATTTTCCAACGTTCATTATTTTTGGATAAACCAGATAGTTTAAGATCTACATTAATGTTCTCTCCTAAATGTATTTCTTTTCTGAAAGAAGTTTCTTCCGTAAATAAAATAGGACCAATATTGTGTTGTGTAAATTCTTCTAAAGAGAAATTTTGATCTCTAAAATATCTTACCCTAACTTCTGCTGCATAATCATTGTATGCCGTGTGCCTCATGTGTCTGTTTGGGTCAAAATCAGACCATTTTGATGCAAATGTTACTTTAAAACTCATTTTTTTGTATTTAAAAGCCTGATAATATAAATGTTATCAGGCTATATTATAAATTTTATGCGCGTTTTAATATGTTACTAATTGTTTGTAGGTTTTAGTTTTAACTCACTTAAAACATTTAGTGCTTCAAAAACGTAAACATCTTTAGATAAATTTTTGTGCCATGCTAATCTTTTGTCTGCTAAAATGGTATCTTTTTCCACTAAAGAAAGTTCATATTTCGGAGAGATAAAATTTAAATCAGATTTATAATCGAAAACAGTTTTAAATTGTTCAGCTCCTTTTTCTTGAGCAATATTTTCTTTGTCAAACGTTTCATAGTTTAAAGAAAAAGAAGTGTTATCCTGATTTTCTTTCAACCATTTTGCATATTCACCTATCAATATAAATTTAGAATCAGAAGCAATTCTTTTTTTGCTGTTGAAGATTACTTCAGAAAAGTTTTCATAACAATTTGTTTGAGTGTATTCTGCTTGATTTACTTTATCCCATATTAATGCACCATCTAAATCTCTTTCACCAAATTTCATAAAACTGTATCTACTTGGTAAAGCGATGTCTGAATAAACACCTTCAATTTGAGTTGAACCACCATTAATTCTATAGAATTTTTGGATGGTCATTTTTAGGGCTCCTAAATTTTTGTTGTATTTCGTGTACTGATTAATTGGTAGTAAACTTTGTACAGTGCCTTTGCCATAAGTTTGGTTTCCTCCAATAATAACTGCTCTCTGGTAATCTTGCATTGCAGCTGCAAAAATTTCTGATGCTGAGGCTGAAAATTCATTTACAAGCACCACTACAGCACCTTCCCACTGAATCTTTGGGTCAATATCTTTTTTAATAATGGGATTTTCACCTCGATATTTTACTTGAACAATAGGTCCTTCATTAATAAATAAACCACTAATTTCTATAGCAGTTTTTAATGAACCACCTCCGTTATTTCTTAAATCTATAATCAATCCTGTAACATCTTCTTTTTTTAATCTTTCAATTTCTTTCTCCATGTCTGTTGCAGAATCTCTATAGTTTTTTTCATCAAAATCTATGTAAAATTTGGGTAAATTTATGATACCGTATTTTTTACCTTCTTTTTCAACAATACTAGACTTTACGAAAGTTTCTTCTAATTCGACAACATCTCTAGTAATTGAAATTATTTTGTTAGAACCATCTAATTTTTTCTTGACAGTGAGCCTCACTTCGGTTCCTTTTTTACCTTTGATAAATTTAATAGCATCATCTAGACGCATACCAACAATATCTAAAGCTTTTTCCTTTCCTTGTGCAACTTCTAAAATAATATCACCAGCTTCGAGTTCTCCTTGTTTCCATGCTGGACCTCCAGAAACCAATTCAATAACGTGTGTATAGATTCCTTTTTTCTGTAATCTAGCTCCAATTCCTTCTAGTTTACCAGACATGTTTTGATCAAAACGTTCTTTAATACTTGGTGCCATATAAGTTGTATGTGGGTCAAACGCACCAACTACGCTATTTAAAAAAGTAGAAAACCAATCGTCATGCTCTAATTCTTCAATTCTTATATACAAATCATCCATATTCTTGAGAACTTCCAAGCGTGCCTCTTCCTCAATAGTTTTAAAGCTCTTAAGCTCATATTCTTCATCTTTTATTAATTCCTTTTCTTGTTTTTTAACTTTATCTTGTATTCTAATTAATGTACTTAACTTTAATTGCTTGCGCCAGTATTCTATTAATTCATTTTCATCTTTAGCGAACGAAACTTTTTCATAATCAACATCAATAGTTTCTTTCTTCTTAAAGTTAAAAGGTTGAGCTAATAATTCTCCATAATAAGATTTTGCATTTTTTATTTTACTTGTAAATAGTTCATATACCAAATTGTAAAAAGAGATATCTTCTTTTAGCAATTGGTTATCAATTTCATATTTAAATTTCGAAAAAAGTTTAATATCTTTTTGGGTAAAATATCTTTTATTAGGGTCTAATCCGTTGATAAATTCGTTGAAAACATATTCAGAAAAATCATCATTCATGTCTTTTACAACAAAATGACTTCTAGTAAGGATGTTTCTTAAAATATATATTAAAATTTTATCCTTTTCAGGATCTGAATTAGTATTTGATGCTTGTGCTTGTATGCTCATTAAAAAGATTAGCGATGCTAATAAAAGTGAGCTGATTTTAAATTTCCTATTCATAAATCTTAAGTCGTGATAATGGTTTCGTACTTACTAGTTGTGCTGTGCTAATTTACTAAAATAATGCCATTTTTAGTAAGTATATTTTCCTTTTAAAGCTGCACAAAGAATTTCTATTTGTTTTTAATGTTGTAATGATTAAAAACAAAGCAGTTCTCTCGCAATAATACGTAAAATAGAGAATTTTTATTCTTTACAAAATGTTAAAAAGAAAATAATATAAAATCAATTACATTTGTATTAAAAGATTTCAAATATGCAAGACAAGCCATTAATTTTAATTACTAATGATGATGGAATTACTGCTCCAGGTTTACGAGCATTAATTGGAATAATGAACAAAATAGGGGAAGTGGTTGTAGTTGCACCAGATAGTCCCCAAAGTGGAATGGGCCATGCAATTACAGTTGATAATGTGTTGACCTGTAACCCAATAACAATTGATGAAGGACCACAGTTAGAATATACATGTTCTGGTACACCTGCAGATTGTGTAAAAATGGCTGTGAATGAAATTTTAAATAGAAAACCAGATTTGTGTGTTTCTGGTATTAATCATGGATCTAATGCTTCAATAAGTGTAATTTACTCAGGTACAATGAGCGCGGCAATAGAGGCTGGGATTGAAGGTGTACCAGCAATCGGTTTTTCTCTGTTAGATTTTAAATGGCATGCAGATTTTAAGCAATCAGAAGAATATATTAAGATGATTACATTAAATGCTTTACTTAATGGTATTCCAGAAGGTATTGTGTTAAACGTAAATATTCCTAAACTAAAAAAAGAAGAGATTAAAGGGGTAAAAATTTGCCGACAAGCAAATGGTTTTTGGAAAGAAAATTTTGATAAACGTAAAAACCCAATGGGTAAAGAATATTATTGGCTTTCTGGTGAGTTTGTCAACAAAGACAAAGGCCAAGATACAGATATATATGCTCTAGAAACTGGCTATATTTCTGTAGTTCCTGTTCAATTTGATATGACAGCACATCATATGATTCAAAAATTAAATTCATGGGAACTATAAAAAAGGATATTTTAATAGGAGTTTTAATTTCTTTGTTTGCAACTTTTGGCGGCGTGTTCTTGTATTTAGAGTATTTTTCGAGATATGAATTTTACGAAACCATAGATTTAATTAAAGAAGGAAGATTGTATGGTAAAGTACTGTCTTTAGCCGCAATTCCTAATTTGTTTGTTTTCTTTATTTTTATTAAAAAGAAGCAAGATTACAAAGCGAAAGGAGTTTTATTAGCAACCATTTTAATAGCATTTACAACTTTAGTTTTAAAGTTTTTCTAATTTAGAAAGTATGAAATATTACATCATTGCTGGTGAAGCATCTGGAGATTTACATGGTTCAAATTTAATGAAGGCATTGTATCAAGAAGATACAAATGCAGATATACGTTTTTGGGGTGGGGATTTAATGCAAGCCGCTGGTGGTCAAATAGTAAGTCATTATAAAGAAAGGGCTTTTATGGGCTTTTTTGAAGTGTTAATGAATTTATCTAAAGTATTAGGTTTTATCAAATTTTGTAAAAAAGACATTGCTATATTTAATCCTGATGTTGTTGTTTTTATTGATAATTCAGGTTTTAATTTACGCGTTGCAAAATGGGCTAAAGAAAAAGGCTTTAGAACCAATTATTATATTTCTCCGCAAGTTTGGGCAAGTAGAGTAAGTAGAGTGGAGGCCATTAAAAGAGATGTCGATCAAATGTTCGTAATTCTTCCTTTTGAAAAAGCATTTTATGAAAAATACAATTACAAAGTTCAATTTGTTGGTCATCCATTGATTGACGCAATTGCTGATAGAAAACAAGTAGATGAGGTAGCTTTCAAGAAAGAACATAATTTAACTAATAAACCCATTATAGCTTTATTGCCCGGTAGTAGAAAGCAAGAAATTACAAAAATGCTTTCCGTAATGTTGTCTTTAATTGAAGATTTTTCTGAATATCAATTTGTAATAGCAGGCGCACCAAGTCAAGATTTAAGTTTTTATCAGAAAATTATAGCAAATAGAAAGGTCAGTTTCATCAACAATAAAACTTACGATTTATTAAGTATTTCTTATGTGGCTTTAGTTGCTTCTGGAACAGCAACTTTAGAGACTGCTTTGTTTAAAGTGCCACAAGTTGTTTGTTATAAAGGAGGCAATATTTCGTATCAGATAGCAAAGAGAATCATTACTTTAAAATTTATTTCTTTGGTAAACTTAATTATGGACAAAGAAGTTGTAAAGGAATTAATTCAAAATGATTTTAATAGCAAAAATTTAAAAACAGAGTTAACCAAGATTTTAGAAGAGAGTCATCGTGAAAAGTTGTTTTTAGAGTATTTTGAATTAGAAAAATTACTAGGAGGTAAAGGTGCTTCGGAAAAAGTTGCCAAAGCAAATTGTAAGTAATTTAAAATAAGAGACAAGTTGAAGAAAATATTAGTTGTAATTGTTGTTTTTTCTTTAATGATGAGTTCTTGCTCATCTTCTAAAAGGGTTGTTAAAATCAATAAAAAGCCAATTACTAAAGTTGATAGAATTGTAGAAAATGCTTTAGAATTTAAAGGAGTTCGTTACCGATTTGGAGGTACAACAAGAAGTGGAATTGATTGCTCTGGTGTTATTTATGTTGCTTTTGGAGATGAAGGTGTAAGTTTACCGAGAGTATCAAGAGATATGGCTAAAAAGGGACGAAAAATCGCTTTAAGTAAAGTTAAAAAAGGGGATTTGCTATTTTTTAGAACAGCTAATCGAAGAAAAAGTATTAATCATGTAGGGCTAGTCGTTTCTCATAGAAAAGGAGAAATTAGGTTTGTACATGCAACATCTTCAAAAGGAGTTATTGTTTCTTTATTATCAGAAAAATACTGGAAAAAAGCTTTTGTAAAAGCAACTAAGATTCTGTAGTCAGTCGTTAAAGTTATTTTCACTAACTTTAACTTGCTATGAAAAGGTTATTACATTATTTACCCTTGCACTTTGTTGTGCTTGGAATTCTTGGAATATTTTTCCAATTTTTTACTCAATTTTGGATTCTTAACCCGAAAGAGACCTTGTTCTTGCTTGGCTTTATAACTGTTCTTGTTTATGTAATCAAGAACAGAGTTTTAAGAACACTCATTACCTTTTTACTATTCTTTTTTATTGGTGTTTCTTCTGTATATATTAATGATTACCGGAATTATGATTCGTTTTATGATCATCATTTAAAAGAAAATTCAATTGTAATCTTACAGATTCATTCCATTTTAAAACCAGGGAATTATTATCATAAATATGAAGCAAAAGTTCTTAAAGTTGATGATAAAAAAACAATAGGTACTGTATTGGTTAATATTAAAAAAGATAGTACGTCTATTCCTTTAAAAGTTGACAGCAAGTTGCTTTTAAAACCTATTTTAAAGGAGGTGATTCCGCCCTTAAACCCACATCAATTTAATTATAAGTCATATTTAGCCAAACAAGGCATTCATCACGAATTATTTTCCGAGAATGGGCAGTTTTTACATTTAAATTCTCAAAGAACTACTTTGTTGGGTTTGTCAGCAAAGTTTAGAAATCAGATTCAAGAATCATTACATAAATATAATTTTAAGAAAAATGAGTTGTCTGTTATTTCCGCTTTATTATTGGGGCAACGACAAGATATTTCGAAAGAGTTAATAAAAGATTATCAAAGAGCGGGTGCAGTTCATATTTTAGCTGTTTCAGGTTTACATGTAGGTGTTATTTTATTGATTTTAGCTTTTATTTTTAAACCGATAGAAAGATTAAAATACGGTAAATTTTTAAAAACGATTATCATCGTTCTTTTACTTTGGATGTTTGCCTTTATTGCAGGTCTTTCTGCATCGGTAGTTAGAGCGGTTACTATGTTTACTTTTTTGGCGATAGGAATGTCGTTTAAAAGAAAGAACGTAGTTGAGTTTTCTTTTATTTCTTCGATGTTTTTCTTGTTGTTGATCAAACCAATGTTTTTATTTGACGTTGGTTTTCAGCTAAGTTATTCAGCTGTTTTTGGTATACTTTGGACTCAACCAAAAATATATGACATTTGGAAGCCAAGGTTCAAAATTTTCGATTTTTTTTGGCAATTGGTTACGGTTTCTATTGCTGCCCAAATCGGTATTTTACCTTTAAGTATTTATTATTTTCAACAGTTTCCGGGCTTGTTTTTAGCATCTAATTTGGTTATTATTCCTTTTTTAGGCGCAATTTTAATAGGAGGGGTTTTGGTGATAAGTTTGTCTCTGTTAAATATATTACCACAATTTTTAGCAGATTTTTATGGAATGATTATTTCTTCGATGAATACATTTATAAGTTGGGTTTCTCATCAAGAAGAATTCTTATTTAAAGAAATTTCTGTTTCATTTCAGTTAATGTTGTGTTGGTATGTTGTTATCTTTTTAGGTATTTACTTTTTATTACATAAAACATCAATAAAACTTATTTATTTTTTCATTTCTATCGCTTTATTGCAAAGTGTTTTTCTTTTAGAATCAAATAAAAATAAATCAAAAGAAGAAATAATTGTTTTTCATAAAAGTAGATTTTCTATGATTGGAAAAAGGATAGGTGAACGACTCCTTTTACAGCACAATATAGATAGTTTAAGGTTCTTGAAGGAAAACAGTATAAAATCATACAAAATAGCAGAGAGTATAACTGAAATAAAAGAAACAAACTTTAAAAACGTAATCAGTTTTTCTAATAAAGACATCTTATTGATAGACAGTTTGGGTATTTATCAGATTTCAGGAATGAATGCACCAATTGTTTTGATGCAATATTCACCTAAAATAAATATGACAAGATTGATTAAAAAGATAGAACCATCACAAATTATTGTTGATGGTTCTAATTATAAAAGTGATGCAATTCGGTGGGAAAATATTTGTATTAGAAATAATGTTCCTTTTCATTATACTGGGATAAAAGGAGCTTATATTTTAAAAAATTAGTCTTTTTTTAATTTAAATTCTGGTTTAAAATTTTTGTTATAAGCTTCAAATTGTTCTTTGCTTGTTATGTTTTTGTACTCTTCGTCTTTAAATAGTTTTAAATACAATTCTAATTGGTTTGGATTGTAATAACCTCTTAAAGGCATTATTAAATCACCATTTTCGTTCATAAACACAATAGTTGGGTACGCATTAATTCCTATAGTACTTGCAAAATTATGAGAGCTGTTTCTCCTATTTTTCTTGGTCTTATCATAATTAGGATTTCCATAAGAGGTTCCTTTATAATTCACAGTTTCATTACCTTCTCCATTAAATTTAACAGCATAATAGTTTTTATTTACGTAGTCTGCAACATCTTTATTTTGGAAAGTGTTTCTGTCAAGCATCTTACAAGGACCACACCAATTGGTGTAAACATCCATCATTATTTTTTTTGGTTTCGCTTTCTGAAGTTCTAAGGCTTCATTTAAAGAAATCCAATTTATTTTTTGAGCATTTGTTTGTAAACTAAAAGCCAAAATTGTTAAAAGTAGTATTGTTTTTTTCATGTTGTTTTTGATTGCAAATTATATGCCAATTTTATAAAGTATTTTATTTGTTAATACATAACTTTTTAATAACAGCTCTATCCTTAATACATTTTATAGGATAATAGCAGAAAGCAAACTTACATAAATAAAGAAAGCATCAAAAATGATGCCTTCCTTATGTTTTGTTTTAATGTTGATTATCGGACCCCATGCATTAGTTTTTTTAATAATGGATGCAGTGCAAAGGACACTAGACCTAAAGCTATTGGAACAATCGTGAAAATTAAGAAGAAATAAGATAAACCGCTTTCCTGAGATATTTTCTCAATATCACCTCCAATATAATGAGCTAATTTATTTCCTATAGCAATGGCTAGGTAGTATACTCCAAACATGAATGCAACCATTCTTGCAGGAACTAATTTACTCAAGTATGATAGCCCCATAGGAGACAAACATAATTCACCCAACGTATGAAATAAATAGGCTAACACTAGCCAAATCATACTTAATTTAGCAGTTTTTGCTCCTAATGGAATATCTTTTGTAGCAAATGCTAATAATCCAAAACCAATAGCCATAATAATTAAACCCAGTCCATATTTTACTGATGCTGGAGGATTGTATTTACTATCCCATAATTTTGTGAATAGTGGGGCGAAAATAATAATGAATAAAGAATTTAGAATGGCAAACCAAGTAATAGGCACTTCTGTTTCTGTAGCTTGAAATTCAATATATAATTTATAAATTATGATAAACCAAACAATTAAAAAACTAATTCCTAAAATAATGTTTGACAAACTAATTTTACTGAAGGTTTTATTAAATAACTTTATAAGCACGTATGTTATCACTAACATTGGAATAACAGTTACTAATAAATCAATAATCTTAAATATATTTCCGGCAGTACCTTCTAAAATTCTATCTGTAAAATCTCTCGTATAAATAGGTAAAGAACCTGCAGCTTGCTCAAAGGCAGCCCAGAAGAATATCGTAAACAAACAGAAAATTGTAAATGCAATCATTCTATCACGTTCTATTTTTGTGTATCTCGGAATTCTTACAAGTAATAATATGATAAAAGTGATAGCAGCAACAAGTGCAAAAAATAACGAATCAGACATTCCTGCTATTGAGAAATTTAGTAAGTGAATATTACCTATTTTACTTAAAGGGTCATTGATAATAAATATTAATGCTGAAATAATAAAAACAACAATTAATGAATAATCAAGCATTGAAAATGGATTCAATTTCTCTTCAGTTTTATTCTTACTAGTTAAGTTGGCAGTATTAGTCTCTATTTTTTTTGGTTTATCACCTAGGCTACCAAAAATAGATTGAGCATAATAAAATTGTAACATTCCTAAAAACATAAAGATTCCTGCTAAACCAAAACCATAACTCCATCCAATTTTTTCTCCAACCCAACCACATAGCATGATTCCAATGAAAGCTCCCGCATTTACACCCATATAAAATATGTTGTATGCACCATCTTTCTTGTCATTTTTACCAGCATACATTTTTGAAATAATAGAGGTCATATTAGGTTTAAAAAAACCGTTACCAACAATTAGTAATGCAATTCCTATATATAAAAATGTTGGGGTTTCAATTGCCATGGAAGCATGTCCTAGCGTCATTAATAGTGCACCAATAACAACTGCCATTCTGTAGCCTATTTTATTGTCTGCAAGCCAGCCTCCAACAATAGGGGTTAAGTAGACAAATAAAGCGTAGGTTCCCAATAGAGACAAGGCAGTGGATGTATCCCATCCCCATCCTGGGTTATTTCCTGAGATGGCTCCTGTTAAAAATATTACTAATATGGCACGCATTCCATAATAAGAAAATCGCTCCCACATTTCTGTAAAAAATAAAACAAAAAGTCCGGCAGGATGACCAAGAACTTTGTCTTTAAACATATTTTCGATATCTGTTGTCATAATTTTTATTGTAATTAAAGATGAAATCTAAACTAATTATTACTTGTTTAATTTTAATTCTTCAGCACCGTGAGTAAGTCTTTTAAGAGGTTTTAATATGGCTAAGATTAATAAACCAAAAATTGTACAAAAAATAGCAATTCCTGTAAACACCTCAAATTCTCCAGCGTCTTTAGATAATTCACCAACTAGTCCTGCTACTTTATTTCCCAGTCCTGTGGCAGCAAAGTAAGCACCCATCATAAAAGAAGCATATTTTATTGGTGCTAACTTTGTTATGAAAGATAAAGCAACTGGTGAAGCACATAATTCACCTATAGTGTGAAATAAATATGCTAATACTAACCAAATCATAGCTGATTTTTCAACAATTTTATCACCATTCATTACTACTTCGGTGCTAGCTTTACTCATAAAGAAAAAACCAAAAGCCATAATAATTACTCCAATAGCCATTTTAAATAAGGATGAAGACTCTTTCCCTTTTTTAGCCCATTTATACCAAAAACTTCCAATGGCAGTTCCAAGAATTATAATGAAAAAAGCATTGATTGATTGAAATACCGCTGCAGGAACTTCATTTCCTATGAGAGGCAATGAGAAAGACAATAATCTGTCGGTTTTTTGTTCGGTATATAAACTCATTAAGCCACCAGCTTGTTCAAAGGCACCCCAAAAAACAATAATTATTAAAAAAGATAAAAACATAACAAGCATTCTATCTTTTTCCTTTTTGTTTAATGGCTTTTTCATTACATCTTTATTCAAAGAATCTTTAGCACCAAGAAAATCACCAACACCTGTAAGGTATTTTAAACCATAAAAGTACATAACCTGTCCTAAAGCCATTCCAATGCCAGCCAATCCAAAACCATAATGCCAACCCCATTTAGCAGCAACAATGCCAACGATTAAAGCTCCTAAAAAAGCTCCTAAATTAATACCAATATAGAAAACGTAAAAACCTATATCTCTTCTGTCATCACCTTCTTTATACAAACCACCTACCATGGTAGAGATATTTGGTTTTAACATTCCTACACCTAAAACAATTAAAATTAACCCAGTAAAAAAGGCCCATTGCGCGTCAACAGCAAGGATTCCATGACCAAGACAAAGTAAAAGTCCTCCTACCATCACTGCTTTTTTCTGACCAATAAATTTATCAGCTATCCATCCTCCAGGTATAGAGGTTAAATAGACAAACATGGTATAGGTTCCGTAAAAAGATAAAGTTTCAGCATTTGACCAACCATATCCAGATTGTGGATCACCCATAATAACAGGTGCAGCTAAAAATAATGTAAGTATTGCTCTCATACCATAGTAGGAAAATCGTTCCCACATTTCTACAAAAAATAAAACATATAGTCCAACAGGGTGTCCAAAAAGTTCTTTCTGATGTGGTAATTTAGCTGTATTACTCATAAGTTATCTATTTATTTAGTTGATTCGTTATTTAAATTTTCTTCGATGAAATTTGTCATTTTTGTAAACAGATTTAATCGTGTATTTCTTCCTCTGTAAATTCCATGTGTTCTGTCTGGAACAATAAACATGTCAAATTGTTTGTTCGCTGCAATTAAAGAATTTATCATTCTAAAACTATTTTGTACATGCACATTATCGTCTCCAGTTCCATGAACTAGTAAGAATTTTCCTTTTAGTTTGTCTGCATAATTTATTGGAGAGTTTTCATCATAACCGCTTGCATTTTCTTGCGGAGTTTGCATATATCGTTCTGTATACACAGAGTCGTAAAAACGCCAAGAAGTTACAGGTGCAACTGCAATGGCTGCAGTAAAAATATCATTACCTTTTAGCAAACAATTTGTACTCATAAAGCCACCATAAGACCAACCCCAAATACCAATATTATTGTTATCAATGTAAGGCAGTTCTGCTAACTTTTTTGCTGCTGAGATTTGATCTTCAACTTCATATTTACCCAATTCTTTTTGAGTGATTTTTTTAAATTGTGCACCTTTAAAGCCGGTTCCGCGTCCATCTACACAAACAACAATAACTCCTTTTTGCGCCAACATGTTGTGCCAGTAATCATTAGATCCATTCCATGAGTTTGATACTTGTTGAGAACCTGGCCCAGAATATTGAAACATCAATAATGGGTATTTCTTGTTCTCGTCAAAATCTAAAGGTTTTAGCGTCCACATATTTAAGTCATTTCCATTAATATTAATTGTTGAAAATTCTTTCTGACTCATTTTGTATTCAGCTATTTCCTTTTTTAAACGAGTATTGTCTTTTATCACTTTTAATAATTTTCCTTTACTAGAAAAAAGTGAATAAACTGGTGGAGTTTCAGCGGATGAATATGTATTTATAAAATAGTTTAAGTTTTTACTAAAGGCAGCGGTATTTTGCCCATTACGATTACTTAATAACTTTTTGTTTTTACCGTTTAAACCAATAGAATAAACACCTCTGTTTATAGATCCGTTTTCTACAGATTGATAGTAAATAGTTTTTTTATTTTCGTTAAAACCGTAATATTTAGTTACTTCCCAATTTCCCTTTGTAATTTGATTGATTAGTTTTCCACTAAAATTATAATGATAGATATGATTATAACCATCTTTTTCACTTGTCCATATAAAGCTATTGTCGGCTAAAAAAGTAAGATTATCTGTAATGTCTATATAGGCCTTGTCTATTTCATTCAATAACAAACTAGCACTACTCTTTAAGGCGTCTACTTTGTGTAATCTTAAACTATTTTGATGACGATTTAAAGTCGTTGCAACTAAAATATCAGCATTGTTAGACCATTTAATTCTCGGGATATATTCATAATCTCCCAAAGAAATTTTATTTGTATTTTTTGAAGAAAGTGTATACATATGTAAAGTTACGTCTGCATTTTTTTCTCCTGCTTTTGGATATTTAAAGACTTGTTGATCAGGATACAAATTTTTTCCAACCATATCCATTGAAAACGTTGGGACCTCAGTTTCATCAAAACGTAAGAAGGCTAAATAATCCCCCGTGCTATTCCATTCAAAAGCCCTTACAAATGCAAATTCTTCTTCGTAAACCCAATCTGTAATACCGTTAATTATATGATTCTTTTTTCCATCATTTGTAACCTGCGTGATTTGATTTGAGGCTAAATTTTTTATAAAAATGTTATTGTCTTTTGCATACGCTACATTTTTATTGTCAGGAGAAAAAATAGGTTCTTGAATTTCCTCACCAATTAAAGTTGCTTTCTGTGATGCAATGTCATAAGCGTAATAAGTCCCCTTTTCAGAATAACGATATATTCCTTCAAAGTCAGTTCCTAAAATTAGTTTTGTTTCATCATTATTAAAACTGTAGGAAGAGAAACTGTTTAAATCCTCCAAATCTCCACTATTTACAATAGTTTCGACTTTTTCTAATGTTTCGTAGCTATATTTATCTAATGATACAATTCTCGTTTTTCTATCATAATTTAAGACTGCATAAAAATCCCCATTCATAGAATTTAAAGAATTCATTCTTTCTGCATAAAATGTTCCGTTCCAGATTTTTTCTAAGGTAATTTCTTTGGTCTGTGAGGTATTTTGTGAGTTTGTTTGTGCAATTATTTTGCAATTAATAAAAAGTACAATTGCGACGAAAATAGGTATGTGCTTCATTCAGACTTTTTTTTGATAAAACTTTGCCAAGTTTACGGAAAAATCAGCAAAAAAAGCATTAAAAAAGGAGAAAACTTGAATATTTACTAATGTTTTACCCGTTTCACTTATCTTTGTTCTTGATAGTATTATACCCCATTAAATGAGTAAACTTATTTCCGGTTTTTCTAAGTTAACAAAAGATGAAAAAATTACATGGTTAACAGAAAATTATTTCCATAATCATCCAGAAAATGAGACTGTTATCAAACAATATTGGAATAGCAATATCGATTTACAACAACTTCATGATGATTTTATCGAAAACACAATTTCAAATTTTTATATGCCTTTTGGCATTGCGCCAAACTTTGTTATAAATGATAGCGACTTCGTCATTCCTATGGTTGTAGAAGAAAGCTCTGTGGTGGCAGCAGCCTCTTTGGTGGCAAAATATTGGAGTACAAGAGGAGGTTTTAAAACTAAAGTAATTGGCACAACAAAAATAGGACAAGTCCATTTTATGTTTGCAGGTGATAAAACTGAAATAGAAAAGTACTTCACTAAAAATAAAACTGAATTATTTGCAGCAACGACATCCATTACAAAGAATATGGATAAACGTGGTGGTGGAATTTTAGATATAAAATTAGTTGATAAAACAGATAAATTAGAAAACTATTACCAATTACATGTCACTTTTGAAACGAAAGATTCAATGGGGGCAAATTTTATAAATTCTTGTTTAGAAGCAATTGCTAAAACATTTGAAAGAGAAGATATAGAAATAGTAATGAGTATTCTTTCTAATTACGTTCCGGAATGTTTGGTAAGAGCAGAAGTGAGTTGTGAAATTGAAGAATTAGGAGGAGAAAACCCTCAGAAGTTTGCAGAGAAATTTTACCAAGCAGTAAAAATTGCAGAGGTAGAGCCTTACCGAGCTGTAACCCATAATAAAGGAATTATGAATGGAATTGATGCTGTTGTTTTAGCAACTGGTAACGATTTTAGGGCTGTAGAAGCGGGTGCACATGCCTATGCTTCAAAAACCGGACAATATTCTAGCTTATCTCATTGTGATATTTCAAACGGAATTTTTAAATTTTGGATTGAAATTCCTTTAGCTTTAGGAACAGTTGGTGGTTTAACTAGTCTACATCCAATGGCAAAATTATCTTTAGAAATGTTGCAAAAACCCTCTGCAAAGACTTTAATGCAAGTAATGGCAGCAGCTGGATTAGCTCAGAATTTTGCTGCTTTAAGAGCTTTAACAACAAAGGGAATTCAGCACGGGCACATGAAAATGCATCTGCAGAATATCTTAAATCAATTTAAGGTAAATGACGAGGAAAAAGCAATAATTACCGCTTATTTTGATAAAAGAACAGTTACACATTCTGCCGTGGTAAATAAAATAGATTCTTTGAGAAGTCCTAAAACGAATTGGATTGATTTTTTAGATAAGAATTTAATATCCTCTAAATTATCATCAATAAATAAAGATGTGAGCCCTCTTTTTGGAATAATGAATGGTCAACAAATGATAGAGCATTTAAGTTTTGTGCTTCAGATTTCTAATGGTACGGTTGATATTGATTGTTCTGTTTCTATTGAGAAATCAGCAAAAAGAAAACCATTTCTAGATACAGATGGAGAACTGCCGGTTGGTTTTAAAGCGCCAATGTTGTCTGATGAGCCAAATGAATTAAAATTTAATTCTATTGAGGAGGCTATCAATGATTTGTGTATTCAAATAGATAACTTTAAAACTCACTTTGAAACTGTGAAAGCTGAAAATCATCCGTTTTTTGGAGAGTTAGATTTTCAATATTGGCAGAAATTTCATGTAAAACATTTTACGCATCATTTTAAACAATTTGGTTTAGTATGATGAATTATTATTCTAATGGAAAACTTTTATTAACGGGAGAATATCTTGTTTTAGACGGAGCTAAATCATTAGCTATCCCTGCAAAATTTGGTCAAGATTTAATTGTTGAAAAAATTAAAGAATCACAAATTATTTGGGGAAGTTTTACGCATACAGGTGAGTGTTGGTTTGAAGCTGTTTTTGACCTTAAAAAACTGCGTTTGGTAAATTGTACGTTTCATTCTGATAAAGAAGGTAATGCAGATGTTATAGCCGAAACTTTGTTAAGTGTTTTAAGAGAAGCAAAAGATTTAAACCCTGATTTTTTAAATTCTGAAAATGGATTTATTGTGAAAACAAATCTTACGTTTCCAAGGAATTGGGGATTAGGAAGTTCGTCAACTTTAATAAATTCTATTGCCTCTTGGGCAAAAGTAGATGCTTTTAAATTATTATGGAACTCCTTTAAAGGAAGTGGTTATGATATTGCTTGTGCTCAAAATAATACTCCTATTTTTTATCAAATTGAAAATAAAGAACCAGTTGTTCAGCAAGTAGTTTTTAATCCAAGTTTTAAGGAGAACTTGTTTTTTGTACATTTAAATAAGAAACAAGATTCAAAAGAAGGAATCGCGAAGTTTAGAGAAAGTAATATTAATTTTGATCAGCAAATAAAAAGAATTTCAGCTATTTCAGATGCATTTTTAAATACAAATTCGTTAGAGGCGTTTGAAAGTTTAATTGTTGAACACGAGAGAATCATAAGTTCAATTGTAAAACTGAAACCAGTAAAAGAAAAATTGTTTCCAGATTATTTTGGGGAAATAAAAAGTTTGGGAGCTTGGGGAGGAGATTTTGTTTTGGCAACAGGAAACTCGGAAACACCAGAGTATTTTAAAAATAAAGGCTTTGAAACAATCCTTGCATATTCAGAAATGATTTTATCATAAAAGTTTTAGTCTTTACAGACTTCACAAATAATGGCTAAATGGCTACTCGAATATTTATGAAAAAAAAGTAGGTTTTTGAGAAGACAGAAAAAATACAAAATGAAGAAAGTAATAATTATTGGAGGTGGTGCAGCAGGGTATTTTACAGCTATAAATGCAAAAGAAAATAATCCTGAATTAGATATTACTATTCTCGAAAAAGGGAAAGATGTTTTACAGAAAGTAAAAATTTCTGGCGGAGGAAGATGTAACGTTACACATGCGTGTTTTGAGCCAAAAGAGTTAGTTAAATTTTATCCAAGAGGAGAAAAAGAATTGTTAGGACCTTTTCATAAATTTATGACAGGAGATACTTTTGAGTGGTTTGAAAACAGAGGTATTCCTTTAAAAATTGAGGGTGATAACCGAGTATTTCCAGAAGCAAATACAAGTCAGGCAATTATAGATTGTTTTAAAAATGCTGTTGATAACCTCGGAATTAAGGTGTTGAAAAACTGCGGTGTAAATTCAGTTTCTCAAAAAGAGAATAAGTGGGTTGTTAACACAAAAGAACAAGTTTTTGAAGCAGAAAAATTAGTAATTGCTGCGGGGAGTTCCAAGAAAGTATGGGAGTTGTGTGAAACTTTAGATCATCTTGTTATAGAGCCTGTACCTTCATTGTTTACTTTTAATATTAATGATAAAAGGTTGGTAGACTTATTGGGCATATCTGTGCCAAATGCAACGGTAACTATTTCTGGAACAAAATTAGAAGCATCAGGGCCTCTGTTAATTACACATTGGGGAATGAGTGGGCCAGCAATTTTAAAGCTTTCTGCTTTTGGAGCAAGAGTTTTAGCAGATAAAAAGTATCAATACAATGTTGAGGTAAATTGGCTGTCTAGACCAACAGATAAAGTGCTAAATGTGCTATTAAATTTAAAAAAGAAAGAGCCTCGTAAAACAGCTATTTTAAAATCTCCTTTTGCTGAGGTTTCTAAAAGGTTGTGGGAGCGTTTTGTGGTTGCAGCTGGTGTAAAAGTAAATCAAAATTGGGCAGATTTAAACAATGTTCAGTTAGAAAACTTGGCAAACCAATTAACTAAAGGAGTTTTTAATGCCAATGGCAGAACTACCTTTAAAGATGAATTTGTTACTGCTGGAGGAGTTGATTTAAAAGAAATTAATTTTAAACGTTTTGAAAGTAGAAAACATAAAAACCTGTTTTTTGTTGGAGAGGTTTTAAATATAGATGCAGTAACTGGAGGTTTTAATTTTCAAAATGCTTGGACAGGTGGTTACATTTGTGCAGAGGCTTTAGCAAATACTTAAAAATAAATTATGGCAAAAACAGAATCTAATGAGTTTAAAGTAGGTAAAATAGCCCCTGACTTTAATTTAATGAATACAGTCGATGACAAATATTATGCGTTAAATGATTTAAAAGGGGATAAAGGAACCTTAATCATGTTTATTTGCAATCATTGTCCTTTTGTAATTCATGTAAATGAAGAGCTTGTAAAAATGGCAAATGAATATCAAAATAAAGGAATAGGATTTATCGCAATTAGTAGTAATGATGTCGTAAATTATCCGCAAGATGCGCCTCATTTAATGAAGAAACTAGCTCATGAATTGATATATCCATTTCCATATTTATATGACGAAACGCAAGATGTTGCCAAAGCTTATGATGCAGCCTGCACTCCAGATTTTTATCTTTTTGATGCTAGTTTAGAATCAGTTTATCACGGTCAATTAGATGATTCTAGACCAGAAAATGGAAGACCTGTTACGGGCAAAGATATGAGAAAAGCTATGGATAATTTATTACAGCATAAATCTGTTTTAGAAAACCAAAAGCCAAGTATTGGTTGTGGTATAAAATGGAAATAACTACGTTAAAATAACAGTAAAAAAAATCGCTAAGTATAATATTAGCGATTTTTTTTGAATTTTGGTTTTCAAGAACCAACTATGTAGATTGATATTTTCTCTAATACGAGAGCTTTTTGTAATTAAATGTTATTGCAAAGTTTAGACGTTTATTTTTAAGAATTGTTAATTGAAAATTAGGTTTATTTAAAAAATGATTTTAATCTTTTGAAATTGAATAATATCCGATATATGGTAAGTTGTCTCCTCCAATATACAAGGTGTTTTTATTTTGCTTCACAGCTCCAGCTTCTGGAATAATTTTGCCAGAATCATCAAACAAAGCTGAAATAATTTCTCCTTTTTCGGATACGTTTAAAATCATACCAAAAGCTTCTTGTTTTGGTTGTAAAAACTCTGGAAGACCAAAGGTTATTTTTTTCATGAATTTTTTAGAGTGAATGTTGTCTAACATATCATTTCTTGCAGTAGAAAATCCAAGCCAAAAACTGCCGTTTTCTCTTATTGATATTCCATTAGGAAAACCGGGTAAATTATCCATAAAAATTTCTTTAGTTCCTTTTTTATCTCCTTTTAACCAATATTTTAATACTCTATATTTTGATGTTTCTGTGAGTAGTAAGAAATCTTCATTTTTAGACAAAACAACACCGTTGCCAAAATAAGTGCCATCTATTAGAGTTGAAATTTTATTTGTTTTTGGGTTGTATTTATATAAACCCCCATCTTCTTTTAGTTCCATAATTAATTTTCTACCAAATTTTACATTGTAGGCTGATTTATGGGAAGTATTGGAAAAATATATATTTCCGTTTGAGGCAATATCTAATCCATTTGGAATTAAAAACTCTCTGCCCTTTTCATCTTTTTTTGCTAAAACTGTAACTTGTTTTTGGGGAGATATACTGATAAGGCCTTCTTTATGACTTAAGGCGATTAAGTTGTTATTTGCATCAAAATGCAATCCTGCAACCCACGAATTTGCATCGTAGTAAATTTCTACTTCTCCATTACATGTTATTTTTAATATTTTACCATCACTAAAATCATTCTCGGCAATATGAACTCCACAAAACATATTTCCTTCATCATCAAACACTATATCTTCAGGACCATACCATCCGTTTAAGTCTATTTTTTGAGAGGATAATAACTCTTCGTTTATTTTTAGTTTGTCTGTAAACTCGGGTTTTGTGGGAGGTTGCCATGAATTAGGCTTAATACCACAAGATTTAAATAATACAGTGAATAAAGCTAATAGTGCTAAAGATGCCCATAGCTTATTCTTATTTGTTGTTTTCTTTTTAACTGTCATAATTATAGTATTTATAATGAATGACAAAATTCTATCTTAAGATTAACAAACTGGTTTACATAGGTAAAGAAATATTTTTGGCTATTCTTTGAGTAATTTATTTCTTAGTCTGCTTAATTGCGTGGCAGTAACTCCCAAATAAGATGCAATATGATATTGAGGAATCTTTTGCTCTAAATTAGGAAAGCTTTTTTTGAAGAGTACATATCTTTCTGTAGCATTTAGTAATGCCATTTCTAGTTCTTTCCTTTCTTTTTCTAGAAAATAATATTCAGCTATTTTTCTTCCAAGCTTTTCAAAATCGTGGAATTTTTTAAATAATTTTTTTATATCTGAGTATTTTGCTTCCCAAAGTATACATTCAGATAGTGCTTGTTGAGGTATTTTATTTTTTTCATTGGTTAGTAAAGATGAGTATGCACCAATAAAACTAGCGTTTACAAAAAATTGTTTGTTATATTCTTTTGCTTCTTTATTTGTAAAAAAAGCTCTAATGATTCCTTCTTCTAAAAAAGCAATTTTTTTGGCATATACATTTTCCTTTACAAAGAAATCTCCCGGAGATAATTCAACTTTTGTAAACAAAGGAAAAACCTCTTTCCATGTTTCTTCAGATAATTCTGATATTGAATTTAAAAAAATCTTTAAACTATTCATTTAAGCATTTTATTGGTTTTATGCAACTTCACCTCGATGAGGTTTTAAAGCATCTCTGTATATTTTCATATCTTTTTCATCAACAGTAATGAATGCAGAAAATAGCATTTCGTTTTTTTCTTGAATATCAATTTCATGAAAGTTTAGTTTTTCAATTGTTGCAAATTCTTTTAAATGAATTGTATGATGTTTTGCAGTTTCTTTGGCATCAGGCCCTCTAAAATCCCACAATAATTTTATTTTTCTATTCATTGTTTTGCTCATTTATAAAAAGGAATAAGTTTCCGCTTTCAAAAGTAATTTTAATTTTATTTTCTTTGGCTTTATTTCTTGTTCCAATACGTTTTCCAAAAACTAAATCTTCATCATTTAATTGGTATTGTAGACCTTCTGTAGTTATCTTTTCTACTGAAGGAAATGGAACTAATGAAACAACTTTATTTTTACAATCAGTAATAATTGTGCTTTTATCAGCTAAAAAATAACTACCATAATTATCCAAAAAAGTAAGTTTTAATTTGTTTTTCCATTGAATAGCAGTATGCAGGTTTCCTAAAAAGTGATCTTGTTCATTTCCACTTGCTCCATAAATATCAATTTGGTAAAAATCTTGGTCAAATAAAATTTGAAGTATTTTATCAAAATCTGTTAAATCTTGATTTGGAGTGTGAATTACTTTAACGTTTTTAGGAATAGTTTCAAGAGAATCAAAATCACCGGAAATAAAATCTGGTTTAATGTTATTTTCTTTTAAATATTGATAAGCGCCATCTGTTGCACAAATCACATCATAATTGGAAATGTTTGGAACTGTATTGGGAGGTGTACCATTTAATAGCAAAAAAACTTTTTTGGTTTTCATTTGTTACAAAAATACAAACAAAAAAGCATCATTTTAAAATTTTAAAAATGATGCTTTTGGGGGATTGACTTTAGATTTTAGTTTGTGCTATATTAAAATCGTAGTTTATCTTTCTTTTTAGATATTTTTTATGTACAAAGTTTAAGTGATTATGTAAAAATAATTACAATAGACAATACAATTAGAACAAGAGAAACCATAACCAATTTAGAAGAAAAGCTAAATAAGAATTTCATTCGAATTCATAGGTCTTATGTAGTTCCGCTAAATAAAATCACTTCCTATACAAATGAATTTATAGAAATTAATAAGAAAGCGCTTCCCATAAGTAGGAGTTATAAAGAATCCGTTTTACAAAAATTAGCACAAGTATAGTGTAAACTTTATCTTTGTAATAAATTTAAAGACTTTGAATACAGCTCATTTTTTAGTAAAATCCGATTTAAAATTTGTTGATAAATCCACTTATACATGGCAAACACCAAGCAATATTGCGTTGGTTAAGTATTGGGGAAAGAGTAATCCTCAAATACCAAAAAACGCTTCTATTAGTTTTACATTAAATAATTGTCATACAATTACTACCATCGAATTTGATAAAAAAGAGAAGGGTGACGCAGTCGAATTCGATTTATTTTTTGAAGGGAAACAAAAAGATGCCTTCAAACCAAAGATCGCTGAGTTCTTTGCAAGAATACAAGAATATTGTCCCTACATTTTTGAATATAAAATGATTATAAATTCAGAGAATTCTTTCCCTCATTCTAGCGGAATTGCTTCTTCTGCCAGTGGATTAAGTGCAATTGCAAGGTGTTTAATGAGTTTGGAGAATGAATTAAATTCAGAGTTGACAGAAGAATACATTAACAAAAAAGCTTCTTTCTTGGCAAGATTAGGTTCTGGAAGCGCAAGTAGAAGTATAGAAGGACCCATGGTTGTTTGGGGAAATCACCCGGAAATTGAAGGAAGTTCAGATTTATTTGGTGTAAGATTTCCTTATAAAGTACATGCTGTTTTCGAAAATTATCAAGATGCAATTCTTTTGGTTGATAAAGGTGAAAAACAAGTTTCTAGTACAATTGGTCATAATTTAATGCACGATCATCCGTATGCCGAAAATCGTTTTGCGCAGGCGAATGAAAACTTATCTAAAATATCAGAAATTCTTCAAAATGGAGATATCAAAGCATTTGTAAGTTTGGTAGAAAGTGAAGCGCTTACGTTGCATGCAATGATGATGACAAGTAATCCGTATTTTATTCTAATGAAACCAAATACTTTAGAAATTATCAATCGTATTTGGGAATACAGAAATGAAAATGATAGTAATATTTGTTTTACGTTAGATGCAGGTGCGAATGTGCATGTTTTATATCCTGAAGTAGAAAAGGAAGCTGTGAATCAATTTATTGAAAATGAGTTGTCTAAGTACTGCCAGAAAAATCATTATATTTGTGATACTGTGGGCTTTGGAGCAAAACAATTGTAAAATTCTCAGTCTAAAAAAATCTTAAATGAAACCTTACACTAAGTTTATATCAATAGTGATTTTTCTTTTGTCGTTATCTGTTTATTCGCAAAAAACCATTTGGTTAGATGTTGATTTGAAAGAAACAAATAAAATAAATTCGGTTTATTATAAAGTTATTTCCGAAGATAAAAAGAAAGAAAACTATTTTTATAAGAGCGGTAATATCTTTAGAAAATTAAATTATTTAAAACGGAAGCCTATTGATAATTTCTCGGAATTTTATGAATCAGGTGAGTTAAAAATTTCTGGAAAATTTGAAAATGGTTTAAAAGAAGGTATCTGGAAAATATATTACAAAAACGGAAAAATTAAAGAAAAAGGAAAATATAAAAATGGTGATAAGGTTGGTATTTGGAAATCTTATTATAAGAACTTTTAAAGGGAACCATGTTATATTAAATTTGTATTTTTGTACTAAATTGAAAGAAAAATGAAAGGACCCCTATTTTATGCTAAAATTCTTCTTTTTGGAGAGTATGGAATCATAAAAGATTCTAAAGGTTTAGCAATTCCATTTAACACTTACAGAGGAGCTTTAAAATCTTCTCAAGATTTATCAGGAAATCATGAAGTTTCTAATAAAAACTTGATGCATTTTTATGAACACTTAGCTTCATTAGATACAGATTTAGTTTCTTTTAATTTAAAGAGTTTAAAAGCGGATATCGAAAACGGAATGTATTTCGATTCTTCTATTCCACAAGGTTATGGTATTGGTAGTTCTGGTGCTTTAGTCGCTTCGATCTATGATAAATATGCCGATGAAAAAATTACTGTTCTAGAGAACTTAACTAGAGAAAAGTTATTGAACCTAAAAGGCGTTTTTTCTTTAATGGAATCTTTCTTTCATGGTCAAAGTTCAGGATTAGATCCTTTAAATAGTTACTTGAGCTTGCCTATTTTAATCAACTCGAAAGATAATGTTGAACCTGCAGGAATTCCTTCGCAAAAAAAAGGAAAAGGAGCTGTTTTCTTATTAGATTCTGAGCAAATTGGAGAAACAGAACCTATGGTTAACATCTTTATGAATAAGATGAAAAACGAAGGTTTTAGAAAAATGATTAGCGAAGAGTTTTCAATAACAACAGATGCTTGTATCGAAGATTTCTTAGGAGGTAATGTTAAATCATTATTTGGTAATGTAAAATCATTGTCAAAAATAGTTTTAAAGAACTTTAAACCGATGATACCTGATGCTTTTCATAAAGTTTGGGAAAACGGTATAAGTAGTAATGATTATTACTTGAAACTTTGTGGTTCTGGCGGAGGAGGTTATATTTTAGGTTTTGCTGAAGATTACGAGAAAGCGCAAAAAAGCTTGAAAGATTATAGGTTAGAATTGGTTTATAGATTTTAGCTTTATGTTAAGCTTTAAGTTAAAGAGAATCATTTTAAAATTTTTAAGTTTACTTTCGGTTATAAGGGGTTATAATATTCTAGTTTTAGTTTTAGCACAGTATTTAGCGGCTATTTTTATTTTTTCACCTAAAAAATCTCTCTCTTACATTGTTTTTGACATAGATTTACTTTATATCATTTTAGCCAGTATTTGTGTTGTAGCTGCAGGCTATATTATCAATAACTTTTATGATGTAAAAGTTGATAGAATCAACCGACCTCTAAAAGCAGGGTTAGACGATTATGTAAAGCAAGCAACTAAATTAAAATTGTATTTTCTTTTAAATGTTTTAGGTTTTATTTTTGGGCTTCTAATTTCAGTAAAGGCAGCCTTATTTTTTGCTCTTTATATTTTTGCTATTTGGTTATACTCGCATAAGTTAAAAAAATACCCACTTATTGGCCTTATTTCTGCTACTGTACTTACAATTCTTCCTTTCTTTGCAGTATTTGTGTATTTTAAAAATTTCTCAAAGATAATTTTTGTGTATGCTGTTTTCTTGTTTTTATTACTAACAGTAAGAGAATTACTTAAAGATTTACAGAATATGAAAGGGGCTATAGTGAATGATTACGACACGTTCCCTATTTTTTATGGAGAGAAAAAGACGAAACAATTATCAATATTTCTATTAATATTAACACTTTTTCCAATAGGAATCTTGTTGAGTGATCCTTCATTAAGTTATATAAGATACTATTTTTATTTTACTTTAATTGTTTTAGTTTTTTTAGGGTTTTATTTATGGAACTCAACAAAAACTAACCAATATAGAATAATGCATAATGTTTTGAAAGTGTTATTGTTAATAGGAGTTTTTTCTATAATTTTTATTGATAAATCTCTGATAATAGAAAAGTTAATAGACAGATTGAATTAAGATTTTTTATACTTACTTTTGCACAAATTATAATAAGTAATGAAATCAGATAGAAACTCGTCGAGAGGACGACAAGAAGGAAAAAAAAGTACACCTCTAAGTAGAAAAAGCAAACCTTTGTCAAGAAAAAGCCCTAAAAAAACTTTTACTAAAATTAAAGAGGCGCCAAAATCAGATGAGTCATCGGGGATCCGTTTGAATAAGTACATTGCAAATTCAGGAGTTTGTTCTCGAAGGGAAGCAGATACTTATATTGAGCATGGGAGTGTTGAGGTAAATGGCAAGCTTGTTACGGAAATGGGGTATAAAGTTCAGCCAGATGATATTGTTCGTTTTGATGGAACTTCTATCACACCAGAACAAAAAAGATACATCTTACTAAATAAACCTAAGAACTACATCACCACTATGGATGATGATAGAGGTCGAAAAACAGTAATGGAATTGGTGGCTAATGCATCCAAAGAAAGGATATATCCTGTAGGTCGATTAGATAGAAACACAACTGGTTTATTGTTGTTTACCAATGATGGAGATTTAGCAAAAAAGTTAACGCATCCAAAACATAACGTTCGTAAATTATATCATGCTTCTTTAGATAGAAAATTAGATTTAAGAGATTTAGAGAAATTAAGAGGAGATGTTATTATTGAAGGTAGAAAGGTATTTATAGATGCAATTTCTTATGTTGATGGTCAACCAAAATCAGAAATAGGTATCGAAATTCATTCGGGTAGAAATAGGATTGTACGTAAGATTTTTGAACATGTTGGTTATAAGGTAAATAAATTAGATAGAGTCGTTTTTGCAGAGTTAACTAAGAAAAATTTACCGAGAGGTAGGTGGAGAGAGTTAACAAATTTAGAAGTTACAAATCTTCAAATACTGAAATAAAGTTTTTAAAAATCCAGCTTAAGGCTGGATTTTTTTTGTGCTTTTTTTCACCAAAATAAGAAATCGAATGCTACTGCAAATAAAATTTTATTCTTTGGAATAATAACTATAAGCTAATAAGAGTAGAATCGAATTTATTTTTTAATTACCATTTGTATTTTTGTATTCTTTTTATGCATATACTTGAAAAGATAAATTCCAGCTGATAATAAAGACGTGTCAATTCTGTTTTCACCTTCTTTTAAAGAATATGTGTTTAAAATGCTACCTGTTATATCATAGATATTTAGTTGTAATGGAAAATAACTATCGATAATATAGTAATTACCTAATGGGTTTGGATATGCTTCAATGGTGCTTAAACGAAAGATATCTGCACTCAATGTTCCATCTATTAGTATGGTTGCTATATTACTTTCTGCACTTCCGTCAGATGCTGTAAAAGTAAAACTATCTGCTCCTGTATAAGATGCATCAGCTTTATAAGTGGCAATATTTTCGTCTATTGTTACAGATCCATGATTAGGTTGGTCTTGTACGCTAAATGTAAGCTCGCTGCTATCAATATCAGAGGCAATTAAAGTGACTATTCCATTCTTTTCTTCATCTATAGTGATTTGTCCGTCTTCTGCTATAGGAGCATCATTTTCAGCACTTACAGATATTGTTAAGGTGGCTGTAGAGGTTAATTCTCCATCAGAGAGTTCGTATGTAATGATTTCTGTTCCATAAAAATTTTCCTCAGGTGCATATTTAATTTGCTTCCCATCTAATGAGATTGAGATGTCAGATTCAGTTCGGTCAGAACTAAAACTGGTAATTGTTAGGTTATCATCATCCTCATCTAAATCATTTGAGGTTACATTAATTGGCGTGCTATCAGAATCTTCCGAAAGGGTGTATTCATCATTCACTGCAACTGGGGCATCATTGATATCTTTAACATTTACTGTAAATATTTTTGAAAAAGATAATCCACCCTCATCTGCAGCGGTAATTTTTACACTTAAGGTTTGAAATTCATGAAAAGAAACAGTTTGAGTTAATTTTAATTTATCATTTATGATTTCAAATTTTTCATAATCTCCATATTGAGAATCAATCTCTAAACTGTGAGAATCTATTAAATCGGGGTCATTCACAGTTATTTGTGAAACTTCTAAACCAATACTATTGTCCTCATCAAATTCAATTTCAGATAGTTCTATATCTGTTGGAGTTTCGTTAATATTAATAATTTTAAAAATTACATCTTCAGGATCCGAAGTATTTATACCATCAGACATCGTCATAGGAATCGTAATTTCTACAGGTGAATTTGTCATGATATTTTCGCTTCTTCCTTGATTATTGCTAATCGTTTCATAATCTATTACATCTGAATCTTGAATGATTACATAACCCAAATCACTTAATGAAAAAGCACCTTCAATAATAGATGCATCTGTGGTCCAATCTAGGTATTCTGAAGACACTTCTCCAAGCCCACCTAAACCACCTAATCTATTATATCCCCATCCATAAATAGTATTATCGGTGGCTATTGCTGTTTGAAAGAGCCATCCACCACCGGTAGTTTCCCATTGAATGTCACCTGAAACAAGTACTGGTTGGTTGGCATTTCCGAAAGTTCCGTTTCCTAATTGTCCAGTCCATCCACTACCCCAGGTCCAGAGAGTATTATCTGTTTTTATAGCCAACGCTGTTGGACCATTTAAATTAATGTGTTTCCAATCTGAATCCAAACCAATTTGGGTAATTTCGTTAATCCAACCATCATCAACACCCAATCCTGCTCTTCCTTGAGAATTACTACCAATACTCCACATCGTTCCGTCATCTTTTATTCCTATCACAGTTCCTTCAGAGCTTGAAAATGTATTCCAATCATTTCCTACAGGAAACACTTCCACTAAACCATCGTTATTATAATCATTAATCCCAAGTGCAGCATATAAATCAGTTTCAGGTCCACCATTATTTCCTCCAGCAAACCAAATACTTCCATCATTTTTTTCAACAATCAGTGTATTTGTTCCTTTAGTGTCATAAATTTTATGCCAATCGGAGTCATTGTTTAATTTTTGATAATACGGTATACTAGACTTACCAACGTTATCTCCAAAAACATCAACCTGAAATGTTAAGTCAGGGGCCACATTATTATTTATTAAGGATACATCGTCAATGTTAACTTCACCGATTTCTCCTCCTATATCAAACAAAACTCTAGCGCCTATATCCCCAAAATTTGCATCTAGCGTTAGTGTATATGTTTTTCTCTCTGTTGTAAGAGCTATCGTTTCTGTTGCCGCAGTATAAGGCGCACTACTTAGACCTATTCCTGCAACTATACTTCTATTTGTATTGGACCAAGCATCAAAAGTTAGTGTATAGTTATCTCCCTCTAATATTTCAGTTTTTTGGCTTACATTAACCTTCCATACTTCATCTGCTTCAAGCACATTAAAAGAATAGTACGTATTATTTCCAACTGTAACCACAGGTGCGGCGCTGCTGTCATTAGTTCCAATAATCCAGGAATCATCTTGAGTTTCAAAGTTTCCGTTAGTTAAAAGACTTCTTTTCCTATTATCGCCAAATTCGTAATTCGAGACCGTTATAATGTCGTCTTCTTTAAAGGACTCGCCACCATCTATAACAGAAACGGATGCTTCACCAATATCATTAATCTTTATTAAAAAATTAGCATTACTCCCTTGGCCATTTGTTGTAAACTGCCCAGTTTCATATTCTCCTGAAAACCTTGATACATTTGCTTCACTGATATTATCAACACTATTTATACCTCCAAAACCATCATTATTTATATCAACGGTATGCATCGTATTTTGCATTTGAGTATTTGGGTTTCTAGCTAATTGTCCATTCCAGTTTCCTCCAAATCCCCAAAGTTCGCCATTCTTTTTAATGGATATAAAACCAGCCCAAGAACTCTGCCATGTCTCAATTTCAGAGATGTCTACACCGGGTACTTCAGTCATAGAGAATTGATTTTCAGTATTTAGAAGTCCTAATCCTATATTATTGTGATCTCCTTGACCCGCAGCAAAGAGTTTATTGTCTTTTACAGCATATAAATTTTGTCCAGAATGAGAAAAATCTGTCCATACGTCAGAGGATTCACCAATTCTATTAGGATAGTAGTTTGCAGCAATTCTGTCAGCGTGTCCTACCCCTAATCTTCCATATTGATTGTCTCCCCAAACCCAAAGTTGCCCATCATCAGTTAAAACTCCTTGAGCAATAGCAGAAGAGTTGTATTTAATAATAGTAGCATTTTTAAGGTCTTCTCCTAGGTTAACTACAATTGGAACATTTGGGTTTGTTACAGCATCTTCACCATATCCTAGTTGTCCTGCATCATTAGAACCAAACATTCGCATAGAACCGCCTTCAGTTATAAAGCCAGAAGTTCTTCCTGCTGCACTTACATAACTTGTTGAAATGCCACCTGTTTCAATTAATTGAAATTCTTCAAAAGTATTTATTTCACCGTTTCCAAGTTGTCCACTTAAATTTTCTCCCCATCCATAATAATTACCGTCTATATCTGATGCCAAACCATGCTGGCTTCCAATATCTGCGTGAGTAAAATTAATATTTTCACTTCCCGGAATTTGAGTAGGAACAAATATTTTTTTGATATTGTTAGGATTGAAGCCTAATTCACCCCCATCATTTTGACCCCAAACATATAGTTCTCCGTTATTTTTTATAGCAATTGAACCTGTAGAATATGAACTTATTGCTCTCCAGTCTGAATCTGTTCCTATTTGAACGATGCCCTCTTCTGTAGGGTTTTCACCCAAACCAGAACTTCCGTCAATATCTCTGCCCATAACCCAAAGTGTACCGTCCTTTTTAATTAAAAACGTATTTGAATACCCACAAGATACAACCTCCCAGTCAGAATCTGAACCAACTTGAGTTGGTGTGAATACAGTATAATCAAATCCACTTTGATCCCAAGCACCATCACACCAGCCCCATCCCCATAGTTTTCCTTCTGTATCTATGGCGTTTCCGTGATAATTTCCAGCAGAGACTGTCTTCCAGGTATTTGAGTCATTTAAAAGTTGAGGTACTCTAAATATGTTATCGTAGGCATTTAGAAACTCTCCAATTCCTAAACTCCCATTTTCATCTCTTCCCCAACCCCATAGAGATTGGTCAGAAGCTTTTATTCCAAAAGCCATATATAGCGAGGAAGCGACGTCATCTAATAAAAAATCTTGACTGTTGTCTATTGGGTCTTTAACTAAATTTGGCTCAAAAATAATTTCTTGATTAGAATCTAAACCGGCAGTAATTGGTGGCCAACTTCCAGCTGCATTATATCCCCAAGTATATAATTGACCATTTTCTTTTAATGCAAGAGTACTAAAATATTCTGTTTCTAATTTTTTCCATTCTCCAGAAGAGCAGTATTGAATAGTGGCTATAGTATCTCCTACTTGCGCATTTTCAGGAACTTCTATTATTTGATTAGGTTCAATACTAAAACAAGAAGTATCACCTTGGGCATATGATTGTAAATTGAATAAAATAATAATTAAAATACATATTTTTTTTATGGTTTTCATTTTTGTAAAAGGTTGTTAATTAATTATACAGAAATTATATATATTAAAAAGTTACTGGACCTATTGGATACGATGATCATTCAATTTTTTTTGGTTTAAAATTTGAGGTAACATTTGCCCAAGCTCTTTATATTTTTCAATACTCATTTATTTTAGGTTATTATTAATCTCTAAAACATAAGGTGTCGACTGCTCTTTTTCGAGAAATATTATTTTTTGAGCTTGTTTCGTCAGACTTTCTTTAATCTAGATGTATTTTTTTTATCGTTTTACCTTCTTCCGAGGTAACGCTTACAATATAAAAAGCTGCAGGAAGTTTAATTTTTATCCTGTGTTCTATTTCTTTTCCTATATCAGTCCATACTTTTTTAGATTGTCCAAGAATATTAAGGACTGTGACTTTTTTAATGATGTGGTTTAGATGATTTTTTAAGACCAATTCGTTAGTTTTATTGTCTACATATAAGTGAATATCGCTATTATTGTCTAGTGCATTTTTATTAAAACTAAGAGAAGAAGATTCTTTAAATACAATAGCATAACGCTCAAGGTATTCTCCTTGTGCAAGAGTAATGGGAACACCATGTTCATTATCGGTTAGTTTTTCTTCTATTCCAGTGAGCTTGTCTTTTAGATAGATATCTCTTTCTATGTTTTGTTTTTCATCCAATTTAATAATAATTTCATTATCAGAACCTATGGTAAGTCCAAGAGGTATTTCTAGATCATCAGAGATTTCTTGAATCCCAGCAATCACATACTTGGTGTCGTCCTGGATGAATTTCCAGAACATATCTGTATTTTGTAAGTCAAACATTGGAGAGTCATATCCAAGATCGAAGGAGAAAGATCTTTTTTCGTTAAAAGAAATACCAATTTGTCTATTTAAATTTTGACCTTCACTGTTTGTATAATTTAGGCCTATTTTTATTGTAGTATTTTGATATGTCTCAGTATTTGAATTATCTCCATTTCTGAAAAATAGAGAATCATCACCTTCAAGTCGACATTCTCTTTGGCTATTATTAAAAACGATTTGACCTCCGTCTGAATCTCCACCGATAAAAAAACCTTGGGCTATTGCAATGTATTTTGCAGGTGTTTTATATACTGAATTACCACCATAATATGGCGCTGCTATTCCCATGCTTAAATTCCTTGTTGCATATCCTCCAACATAATTGCTCGTGTAGTGTCCTTGGTTTTCGTATTCTGTGAGCCCAGTTTGTTGCTCCCAGAAATAGATGGTTCCACTAGTTGATGCAATATTATCTTCTATAAATTTTTGAGCATTTAATGCTGATGGGTAGGGGTTTCCTGCCAAATAATATGCATCTGCCATTATAGAGTTTGTGTATTCACCATCTTTTGGAGAACCAACAAAAGTATAATTTTGAACCTGTCCTGGTCCCTTTAAAGTAAAGCCGTCTGTAGCTTGATAAATACCAGCACTGCCTTTATGAACCCAACCATTACCTGCTATTGGATAAGAGTATAACCATCTTGTAGAAATACAGATAGGGGTGGTCGTATTACCATTTTTATCAGTCACAAAATTAATATCAAGAGGGGTTGAAATTGAAGATGTAGGGGTTGTGCCATCCTTCAAAACACTAGCTAAAGAAAATGTATTTTGCCCCACAGTTGTAACGGGAGAACTAAAATAATTATATCTGTAGGTACTTGCAATCTCTGAGTTTTGGTCTATGTATAAAGAACCATTGCCATTTACCTTTGAACTTGTGGAATGTGTGGTAACTAATTGACTAGTTCCTATTAGTCTAATTTGGTCTGCACTGTTGGTGATGGTTACATTTTCAGAGACAATCAATAAACTATTAGTTACAGCAAGTTTACTGTTGTTATTTATGCTGAGTTGTTTTGCAGAAAGAGAAGACCCCGCATGTAAATAATCTTCAGATATAACAATTCTTCTGGATCTATCGGGGATTCCGTTACTCCATGTTCCAGCCGTTCTATTAGTGACTCCGGTTCTATGATACCCTAATTGTGCATTAGAATTCTGACTAGCATCATCAATCTCAGAAATAAGAGGATCATGAGGGTGTCTTTCAGGGCCTCCAGAATTAACAGGTCTGTACGGGTCCAAATTATCATCTATAAACATTACCCACCTATCTGAGTCATTGACAAGTACCGGATTGGATTCTTCATCTTTTAATACCATAGAAGTAGTATCACCAATAGAATGAATAACATCTATACGGTTTTGCCAAGAAGAACTATCTGAGCTGGTAGATAATATTAAAATATCATTTGCATCACCAAAGTTTGTTATATTATTATCTATTATTGAAATAGCTCCCGAGTTTATATTATTAAAACCACTGCCAATACTATTTTCAATTACAATAGATTGATTGGCATTTAAATTCGATGTTATGGTATAACTTACAGAGGGTAAAATACCTGTCATATCTCCAGAATTATTGCTAAACAAGTTTAAACTATATGTGTTTCCTGGTATTTGAACACCTCCAATATTGGTCACTTCAATCATTTTTTTAGCACTAGATTGATAAATTTGAGTAATTAAAATTATGCCCATAGCTGTAGACATTGTCCACTCTGTTCCTGACATATTGTTTAATAGACCATCATAGCTAGAACCTGTACCAGAGGCAAAATTACTAGCAATGGTATTGGTGTCAGGTTCGTTAAATTTGTAATAGCCGACCAAATTGCTTTCGTTACCGTTCAATTCACCAGTCATATTGGCTGAGATTTCTGAAGTAGTTCGAACATCATTCCAAATACGTAATTCGTCGATTTGACCATCTAAATAATCATCCAGGGAACCATTACAACCACTATCACTATCACTACCAATCAACAAATCACAACTACCTAGGGAAAGCGCACTGCTGGTTACAGATGCGGAGCTGCCGATTGAAACACCATCACGATATAAAGTGGCATTTACACCACTTCTGGTTAATGTAATATGATGCCAATCTGTGTCTGTAGCTGAACTTTCTACAATTTTTTCACTACCATCAATCCATACAGCCAACTTACCATCAGTGTTTTTAATTATAATAAGTTCATTATTACCTCCGACACTAAAAATACTTTCTTTCCTCGAAACAGTGTTGAATTTAACCCAAGCAGAATATGTGAAATCTTCTGTTGGTAAATTTATATTAGCAGTAACGTAGTCATTTACACCATCAAATGCCAATGCATTGTTAGTACTCGGATTATTCAATGCTTTAAAGGTTGTTGAAGTATGTGCAGTAGCCTGGTTACCTGCTATATCTGAAACATTAGTAGTCAATGTGTAGTCGGTATTATTTGTTAAAGCTTGTAGGCCTGATGATGTGATGGTTATGCTGGCGGAGTTTGAAGACACATTTGCAGTATAACTTACACTATTCAAGGTTAGCGTTACCGTTTGTCCGTCTTCAACACCGCTTGTAACAACCGTTACTGTTCTATCAATATCGTCTTCTACTTCAGTCAGGAAGTCACCCCAATTTGCAGTGACTGAAGAAATGGTTGGTGGTGATCTAAAAACATGAATTTCATCAACACCATGAGGACTGTTATACCTAAAATATAAATCAATGCTATTAAAACTATTAGCCGTCGGAGAGGTTGCGTCAGGATTAGTTGGGTTTGAGTAGTCGAATGTGGTGACATTCTGATCAATCCACATTTTAGTATTATTATTTATATAATCAAATCTGATGATAACAAATCTCTCTGTATTTGACGATAAATTTGTCATGTGAATGTTTGCACCATCATGCATTCCCCAAATGAAACTATTACTTGTAACTGCTCCTGCAAGTATTGCATTGGAATTAGTAACTGTATTTGTAAATCTAACTTGTGGAGTTCCACCACCTGCCTGAGACCCTAAATTAGCTAAAAATTGTACATATACAACACCACTTGACTGCATCGGGATGGTCCTGCCTGAGGAGGCAATTTGATTACAAGTTCCGTAACAAGTTGAGCTGTATGTGGCCCTACCACCAGTAGTGGTAAGGTTGGGATATGTATAACCTGTACCATGAGCTTTCATATACTTATTTAAATAAGATTGCGCCCAAGCAGCTGTAAATCCAGACCCTCCATTCAGTCCTAAAAGAGAATTGCCTGATGTGTAAGCGAAGCCCTCATAAGCAACTGTTTGAAATCCTGTAGGAAGATTCTGAGAGATAGAGGTAAATCCGATCAAGGATAAAAAAAAGATCAGTTTGGTTTTCATTTCAGCTTTGATTTAATTAACCTGAAATAATGCTTTTATGTGATAAAAATCAAAATTAATTAAACATTAATATGGTAATATCCGATTTCACCAGAGACATTCTTCGGGGTAAAATTTGTGCAATAAGTGTGCATTCGCAAACCATTGAACCGAAAATTGATATTACATAAAATTTTATTTTTGATTTACAGCAAAATGTATTATTTCAATTTGTTATTGTTTTTAACAAGTGTTTTGAAATAAAACTAGCGGCGTACACAATGTTGTGCGAGGGAATTTAAACGAAAGATAACAAAATTTGGGGTAATTTTCATTTTATAAAGACTAATTTTTCTTTTTAATATGAAGTTCCAGAAGGAAACGTTGCTTCAATACTTAATGATGGTTAAATAATACAACCTTCTGGATAAAATATCAACCGTATAATGTTGTTTGATTTTTAAATTTACCTAAACTTTAACAACAAATTCAATGACTAAAAACATACTATTATTTTTTTATTTTACTATTTATGTCAAATGCTTTTACTCAAAAAAATTTTGATAAAAGAGTATTAAAAATAACTCAAAAGATGACGAAAGCCCTCTCTTTGGATAAAGAACAAAAACTAAAGATCTTCAGGATTCTATTTAACCGTTTTCAAGAGGTCGAAAGTATTCGAAAAGAATATTGCTAATTATTGAAATAAGACATTTCACCTTATTAATTAACCATAACGCCCTTATTTTATTTAGAATCTTTTCTAAATTTGAGTAAATCAAAAATTAATAAAATAACACATTAAAAATTATAACGAAGCTTTTAAAAGTCAAGCTGAGTTTTATTAAAAAATTAATTAATATTTTACAGCATAAATTAAAGTCAGGTTTTGTGAAATTTAATCTTTGGTATATTGGTGAGAGTATTAAAGAAGAAAAATAAGATATTTTTCAACCCACTAAAATTAAAAATTTTTAGCCAATACCAATTTATAACGTTATTAAAATTATAAGCGAATAATATGTTTAAAAGAGCAATTAGAAATGGAGTTTTATTATGTTTGGTGCTAAGTGTATGTGGCTCTAATGCACAAAACGTAGCTAAAAATAATTCAAATTTAAATCCTTTATATTTAAATCCATCACATCCTATTGAAGAGAGAGTAGAAGATTTAATGAAAAGGATGACTCTAGAGGATAAGGTGTATCAAATGAATCAATTTGTTGGACTAGATCATATGAAATCAGGAAACCCGGACGATGATAAAGAAAATAATGATGCACAAGGATTCTATAAAACACTTTCTGTAAATGATGTTACAAAAATGTGTGAAGAAGGGAAAATAGGCTCTTTTTTACATGTTTTGACTGCCGAAGAAGCTAACTATTTACAAGAATTAGCTTTAAAATCACCACTTAAAATCCCTGTTTTAATTGGAATTGATGCTATACACGGAAATGCATTGGTTTCTGGCACAACGGTATACCCATCTCCCATAGGATTAGCATCTACTTGGAATGATGAACTTTTATATTCTGTAGGAAAACAAACCGCCAAAGAAATGCGTGCTACCGGAAGTCACTGGACTTTTACACCAAACATAGACATACTCAGGGACCCACGTTGGGGACGTGTTGGAGAAACATTAGGAGAGGATCCGTTTATGGTGGGTAATATGGGAGCTGCGATGGTACGAGGATTTCAACAAGGCGATTTTACCGGAACTCAAAAAGTAATAGCTTGTGCAAAACATCTTATTGGTGGAGGTGAGTCAGTCAATGGACTAAACGCTGCTCCAGCAGATATCTCAGTTCGTACACTAAGAGAAGTCCATTTACCACCTTATAAAAAAGCTATTGATGCCGGTTTGTATTCCATTATGGCGGCTCATAATGAGATAAACGGTGTTCCTTCTCATATGAGTAAATGGTTAATGACGGATATTTTAAGAGACGAATGGAACTTCGAAGGTTTTTATGTAAGTGATTGGTTAGACATTGAACGTATTGATAAGTTACATCATGTTGCCAAAGACATGAAAGAAGCCTCTTATTTGTCTGTTAATGCCGGAATGGATATGCACATGCATGGACCAAAATTTACAGATGCGATTATCGCTTCGGTTAAGGAAGGTAAACTTTCAATAAATCGTATTAATGAGGCTTGTCGTAAAATTTTAACAGCGAAGTTTAAACTAGGATTATTTGAAAATAGGTTTGTAAATTTAGATAAAAAAGGAGCATTACTATTTACAGACGAACATAAATCAACTGCTCTAGAGTCAGCAAGAAAAGGAATCATATTACTAAAAAACAATGGGCTATTACCCTTACCTGAAACAATTTCAAAAAAGAAAATATTTGTAACAGGACCCAATGCAAATAACCAATCTATTTTAGGGGATTGGCATGCTGCTCAGCCAGATGAAAATGTAACCACTATTTATGAAGGAATTAAAACTTTGGGAGAAACCAAAGGGTATGTTGTAGACTTTTTTAACTCAGGAGAAAATATTAGAAATATTCAGAGTTCTAAAATTAAGGAGGCTGCAAAAAAAGCAAAAAATGCAGACTATGCGATTGTTGTTGTAGGAGACAATTCTATGCGCTATAAATGGAAAGATAAAACAGCTGGTGAAAATATGGGTCGATCCAATCTAGATTTATTTGGAAAGCAATTAGATTTAGTGAAAGCAATTAAAAAAACAGGAACACCAGTCATTATTGTTTTAGTAAACGGAAAACCAATTTCTGAGCCTTGGCTTCAAAAAAATGTCCCTGCAATTCTTGAAGCTTGGGAACCTGGAAATCTAGGAGGGCAAGCAGTTGCTGAAGTTTTATTTGGCGAGGTGAATCCGAGTGGTAAATTACCGTTAACTGTTGCAAGAAGTGTGGGGCAGTTGCGAATGATTTACAATCACAAACCCTCTGCTTATTTTCATAAATATGCCGATGAGAAAAATACACCCTTATACCCTTTTGGGTTTGGTTTAAGCTACACTGAATATTCCTACGGAGCTCCTACTTTATCAGAAACTACTTTAAACAAAAATAGTACAGTAACAGTTGCTGTTCAAATAACAAACACCGGTGATGTTGATGGAGAAGAAATTGCACAACTTTATATTAGAGACAATGTAAGCAGTGTTACAAGAGCTGTAAAAGAATTAAAAGGCTATAAACGCGTTGCTTTAAAAGCAGGGGAAACAAAAACAGTAAGCTTTTCTATAGATGCCGAGAGTTTGGCCTTCTATGATATCAATATGGACTATTGTGTAGAGCCAGGTACATTCTCTATTATGACAGGTTCTTCCTCAAATACCAAAGATTTAACAACAACAACTTTAACGGTAACTAATAGAATTAAATTATAAATGAATTATTTTAAGTTAGTACTTTTTGGATTTGTTTTTTTTCTTTTCAATTGTATAGTAACCAAGGAGAATACAATAAAAGAACCCTCATCTGTAAAGAAAAATTTACTTTTTATTATGGTAGATGATCTGCGTCCAGAACTAAATAGTTATGGAAAAAATCGAATCATCAGTCCAAATATAGATGCATTAGCAACTAATGGTATTTCTTTTAACAGAGCTTATTGTAACGTTCCTGTATGTGGAGCATCAAGAGCAAGTTTATTAACAGGAATAAGGCCTACATCAACTCGTTTTTTAAGATACGATGCGAGCGTAAAAAAAGAGGCACCTAACGTATTGAATTTGGTTAAACATTTAAAAAATGAGGGCTACACGACGGTTAGTAATAATAAAATCTCTCATCTAAAAAAGGATATCGAGGATTGGGATGAAGAATGGTATCCATTCATTAAAGGATGGAGAAATTATGTCTCAGAAGAAAATATTAAACTAGAAGAAGGTGGAAATCACGGATTTGCTTATGAAAGTCCTAATGTTGAAGATGATGCCTATAATGACGGTAAAACAGCGAATAAGTCTATTGAAGACCTAAAGCAATTAAAAGCAGCTGGAAATCCATTTTTCTTAGCTGTTGGTTTTGTAAAACCTCATTTACCTTTTAATGCACCAAAAAAATATTGGGATTTATATGACCCTAAAAATATTGAACTTCCAGAAAATTTCAAGTTTCCAAAAAATGCACCAAATACAGCACGCCATTCCTGGGGAGAATTACGATACTACAAAGACATTCCTAAAAAAGGGCAAGTAACAGATAAGATCGCTAAAAAATTAATTCATGGCTATTATGCTTCCGTAAGTTATGTTGATGCCCAAATTGGTAAACTTTTAAATGAGTTAGATACTTTAAATTTGAGAGAAAATACTGTAATTATTTTAGTAGGAGATCATGGCTGGAGTTTAATGGAACATGGCCTATGGGTAAAACACAGTAATTTTGAAGTTGCCCTGCAGGTTCCTTTAATTGTGAATGCACCTGGTATCCAAAAAAATAAACGGACAAATTCAATTGCAGAGTTAGTAGATATTTACCCATCAATTTGTGACCTAATTAATGTACCGAAACCAAGACATTTGGAGGGAGAATCCTTTGTAAATGCACTTCACAATCCAAGCAAAATATTTAAAAACATGGCATTTTCTCGGTATCAAAAAGGAGAAACTTTAATTGCCGACAATTATTTTTATACCGAATGGCAAAGAAAAAACAAAACCATATCTAAAATGTTATACGACCATAACATTGATCCAAACGAAAATAGAAATTTAGCAATTGAAAACCATTACAAAAGGATTGTAGATAGTTTAAGCCATATTTTAAATAAAAAAATTAAACCATGAAAAATAATACATTCATCTTCATAAGTATTTTAATTAGCTGTATCAAATTATTTACATCCTGTAATTCGAGCAAAACAAAATTTACCCAGAAGCCAAATATAATATATATAATGGCTGATGATTTAACCACGCAAGCCATCAGTGCTTATGGGGGTATTTATAAAGAAATTGCACCAACACCAAATATAGATAGAGTAGCAAGTGAAGGTATGCTTTTTCAAGATGTTTTAGTTACTAATGCTATTTGTGGACCAAGTAGAGCGGCCATATTAACGGGGAATTATAGTAACTTAAATGGATATTATAAAAATGAAAGTGGAGGAAAGTTTAATTCAGAGCAGTGGACATTTCCACAAGAATTTCAAAAACAAGGCTATAAAACTGGCTTATTTGGTAAATGGCACTTAGGTACAGATCCTGTTGGATTCGATACCTTTAAATATCATAATTCTGCAGGTCAACAAGGCCATTATTGGGACCCTGTTTTTAACGATAATGGAACCGATGTGAAAGAGAAAGGCTATGCGACTAATTTAAGTACAGATTTTGCATTGACTTGGCTCGATTCCTCAAAAAAATCTACGGAACCATTTTTAATGATCCTGCAATACAAAGCGCCCCATAGACCATGGGAACCAGACACAAAGTATACAACTTTATGGGATGAGATTGAAATGCCTTATCCGGCAACATTTAATGATACTTACGAGGGACGTGAAAAGACGGCTGGAGATACGGAAATGACGATGGAATATTTTAGTCGTAGAGATATGAAATTAGAGCGCCCAAAGAATTTAAAGAAAGGAAAAGAAAGTATAAAATGGGATTTCTATGGTGCTAAACCAGGCGAGATCGTTCAGCCGAAGGGAATGAGTGATGAAGAAGGAAGAAAATGGAGGTATCAAAACTATATTAAAGATTATCTCGCCTGTGTTAAATCGGTTGATGATAATGTTGGACGTGTTTTAGACTATCTCAAAGAAAATAATCTAGAGGAAAATACGATTATTGTATTAACTTCAGATCAAGGCTTCTATCTTGGGGATCACGGGTTTTTCGATAAACGATTTATTTACGAAGAATCTTTAAGAATGCCTTTTATGGTAAAATATCCAAAAAAAATAAAGGCAGGAAGTGTAAATGAGGACATTATTACAAACATAGATTTTGCACCAACACTATTAGAATTAGCGGGTATTTCGACCACTCAAAAAATGCAAGGCACTAGTTTTGTTTCTGTTTTAGAGGGCAATACTCCAAATGATTGGCAAGATGCGATGTATTATCATTATTATGAGTTTCCGTTTTGGCATCATGTACAACCACATTATGGTGTAAGAACTCAAAAATATACGTTAGCTCATTTTTATTATAATATTGATGTCTGGGAACTGTATGATTTGGAAAAAGATCCAAATCAAGTGAATAATATTTATAATAATCCAGGTTATGCTGAGGTGACAGCTGAGCTAAAGTCGAAATTGAAAAACCTAATGATCAAATTCGAGGATAATAAAAGCTTGGTAGATTTTAGAAAAATAACCGATACTGATTTTGGTAGAATTGTAGATAATATCAAAGATGAAGAGTCTGTGCAACAGATTTTAACTAAAAAAGAAAATTAGAGTACATAATCCTTTTTAATCTAAAACAATGATTAAGAGGTGTTTGTCTTTTTTATCGATACTCTTGGCCATAATTTTTTTCATTTCATAAAGTTGAGGATTCCTCTTGAGCTAAAAATCATATCGGCTGGTCTATAGTTACTTTTCATAAATTAGAACATACCCCTTATGAATGCGACGCCATAATTAAAAATATTGGTATCGTCTATAATTTTCATCATGTACATTAACTATTTAAAGAAAAGTCATATTACCCTTTCAAAAAATCATTTCACCCCCATTTTTTTGAGGTATTGAACTAATATTGTAAAGCTAGTTAATTATAAATTCACAATTATGAAAAAAATTACACTTACTTTATTTTTAATGACATTGCCTTTTTTAGGGTTTACACAAATTATAAACGGAACTTTTGATACCAATATTGATGGATGGAAAGGATTTACTGGAGGAGATATTTCTTGGAATTCTGATGGATCTTTGAAGCTTGTTGCAACAACAGCAAACAAAAAGGCTCAATCCACTCCCAACGCAAATCCTGATGAAGGTGCGGGAAACTATATTTTGTCCTTCAAGGTTAAGGGAGTTGTTGGTACTGTAGTGAAAGGAATAATTTATCAAGGCTCTCAGTATGGTGGAGTTTCTTACACAATTCAAGCAGATAATACATGGGAAACCTATACCCATACTTTTGAAGAGGTAGATGCTGGGGTCGCAATGAATGTGAGACTTCAGGCAATTACTGCTGGCACGTTTTATTTTGATGATGTTACTTTCGATAAAGAAGGATGTGATGGTTTTCAAATTACAGCTGAAACAGATGGCGGAGGAACTAATACTATATCAACCCCTTTAGCATGTTATCCAACAGGAGAATCAGTTGAATTCACAGCTTTAGCATCCTGTGATGAATTCACATTTGATCAATGGGAAATTGATGGACAAGTTTCTGGCATAACAACCAATCCTTACACTTATACTGTGGCGGCTGCGGATGTTAGTGTAAAAGCATTATTTTTAGCAAATTCAAACTCTCCAGACACTAACTTTGATACAAGTGCAGAGTTAGAAAAATGGATTGGCTTTCAGGATGCAATAGTCACAGTTGAAAACAATGTTTTGACATGGTTAATAAATGGAGCTTCAACAAAACTAAAATATGATGTGTGCTCATTTGCACCTGTTGCTTGGAATATAAATGCATTAAAAATAGGGTATACAAACGGCACCGATAATACAAGAATGCGTCTTTCACATCCGAAAGAAGGGGGCAATGCTTTCATAAATTATGATAACTTGTCGATTGCTGGAGATGCAACCAACGGTGTTGGTGAAATAGATGCTTCTTTATTACATGCTACATGGACAGGTAACCTATCACAATTAGAATTGTATATAAGAAATGACGATACTAATGCAAACTCAACGAATGGAGCTTTTACAATAGATTATATTAATTTTTACTATGATTCATCTCTAGGACTTAAGGATGTAAATCTTCCTGATGAGAACATTATTAGTTTATTCCCGAATCCAGTTTCAGATATCTTATCAATCAAGTCACGTTTGGGTATTAAGAGATTATCAGTGTTTAATTTGTTAGGTCAAAAAGTAATGGTTAAAGAAAAAACAAATAGTTTGAATATAGATAAACTAAAACCTGGAGCATATATCTTAAAAATCGTAGAAAAGAATGATTTTGTTTCAACGAAAAAATTCATAAAAACAAATTAATAATTTTAAATATTTAATACGAATAGAAATGAAGAAAATAATTTTATTGATTGTTTTATGTGGTTTTATATTTAAAGCGAATGCGCAAAAAAAGTCCTACCAAGAAAAAAAGGCGACTACAAATGCTCAATATATTGCCGATAAGATGGATTTAAATGATAGTCAACAAACTATGCTCTATTCTATTTTGTTGGGTAAATATCAAGAAACTTCAAAACAAATAAAAGGCAATGATTTATCAAACGAAGAAAAGAAAATAATTTACAAGAAATCATATAAAGACACGAATGATAAATTATCCGCTCTATTTTCTAAAGGGGAAATTAATACGGTTAATCTGCTATTAAAAGAACAGAACAAAAAAAAGAAATAAAATTATAAATTCAATAAATATTAAATAAAACCAAATTAAATGTATTGGCTTTATTTAAAAAACGATTTTATGTTGAAAAATAAAGTATTATTACTGTTACTAGTTTATCTGATACCTTATATCTTAATTGCTCAAACATCACCATATGATATGGTTTATCAAATGGGAAGAGGAATAAACCTTGGTAACGTTTATAGTGCGCCTGTATTGGGAAACTGGGCCGCTGCTGTTGAGGAACAATATTTTATAGATGTTGCTGCTGCTGGTTTTACCAATGTTCGAATTCCAATTGACTTTTTTGGGACTCGCACTACAGGCGATACTTCTGGTTATTCGAGTTCTACTGGAACTGCAGTAAATTATACAGGAACATCAGCAGATTATGTTGTGAGCTCAGCGCACCTTGATAGAATTGAAAAGATAGTTAATTGGTCACTAAATCAGGATCTTGTAACCATCATTGATTTTCACGGAGCAACTTTAAAATCTGAGTTTATCTACACATTTGATTCTAGGGAATCAGAATTTACATACCCAACTTCAGCAAAAAGAGCTGCTGATAATGAAAAATTTAGAGCTATATGGACTCAGGTAGCCAACCGGTTTAAAAACCATTCCGAGAATTTATTGTTTGAAGTTATTAACGAGCCTTATTTTCATATGAGCAAGACAGATATGGACACACTTAATGTTGATATTTTAGCTATTATAAGAACTTCTGGTGGAAGTAATGCAACTCGAAATGTAATTGTTACAGGAGGCGCACAGACCTCACATGAAGCGCCTTTGCAAATTGAACCTTCCATTATTACTAGCGATGGTTATTTAATAGCAACTTTCCATTATTACCAACCTTTTAATTTTACAAGTTCTAGTGCAGACTCTAGAGATAATATATCCTGGGGAACAAATGCAGATAAAAACACCTTAACTACGAGGTTTGATGAAGTTTTGGCATGGGCTTCAACCAACGATATTCCAGTTTTTTTAGGAGAATTTGGTGCCGACAATACTGGCGGATATAATTATAGTACAGGAGATTTAAATGCTATTTCAGGCAATGCCACTGGTTTTGCTGATGGAGGGCCAGATAATGCCTCAAGAGTAGAGTACCATAAATTTGTAGCCGAGCAGGCGATAAATAGAGGGTTTTCATTTGCAGCTTGGGATTCTGGACCAAAGTCTAATAAAACAATCCATAAAAGAAAAGATAGTCCTTCTTCTGAAAACTTTAATATTAATAATTTTTCAGTAAATACTTATGATCCAAAAAACACAAACAAAAGTACAGTTGTGGACAACTCAACTTGGGTGGAGGATGTGAAGAGTGCTTTGTTTAGTTCAGGAACATGGCCGTTGTGTTACGGACCTAACCCAGATCCTATTATTCGCAATCCAGATTTCGAATGTGGATACAATACTGAATGGAGTTTAAATGTATCTTCAGGGTCTATGGCAACATTATCAGAATCAGGTCCAACAGACGCTTATAATGGGGATGCTGCAGCAAAAATAGTTGTTGAAACTAATGCTGGGTATAATAAAGTACTACTTGAAAATAATATATTTACTAATGATTTAAATGGAAAAACAATTGTATTAAATTGTTTTGCAAAATCTGATAATCTAGCCAGTTTTAGATTTCAAATTAAAACCATATATGCAAGCGGTGCCATCAACTATTTAACATCACCAGTTTTAAATCTGCAAACAGAATATAGTTCACATGAATATATTTTTGATTTAACAGAACCAACAACGTCCATACAAGTGAAAGTCTTGTGCGGAAAACACGCTGACACATATTATTTTGATGATTTCAAAACAACTGTCACAGATACTGAAAGTTTATCAATAGCTCAAGTTGAGGTTGAGAATAAAATGGCTTTATATCCCAATCCAAGTTTAAATTTTGTAATTGTTAAGCTACTTTCTTTAGAAAAAAATATAAAAAATATAAAAATAATTGATCTAGATGGCCGCGTAGTAGGGGAGTATCGTCCTGGGTTAGTAAATTATTTTAAGATAAACACGAATAAATTTGCAAATGGAATGTATTTATTGCAAATTACAACAAGCGCTAATAAAGTTTTAAGACCTAAAAAAATTATTATCGCAAAATAGTGTTAGGTACCATTTTCATTGTATAAACAATAAAAATTTTGCTATTTTCTTATTTTTGACTCAACGATAATTCAGATAAATTTAGAGATCATAATGTCTAATTTATGTAAACAAATTATTTTTATAATCAGCTTATGTAGTTGTGTTTCTCTGCAGTCTCAATTGCAATTAAACAAAATCTCAGGGACTGAAGGGCTCTCGCAAAATACTGTAAAAAGTATCATTCAAGATAGTAATGGTTTTATCTGGGTAGGTACTTACAACGGTATTAATAAATATGATGGCTATTCGATGGTTCATTACAAATTTTTAAATGAAGTTAATAGTCTTAGTAGCAATATTATTATCAGTCTTTTTGAGGACAAAGATGGATATATATGGGCAGGAACTACAAATGCTGGATTAAACAGAATTGACCCAAGAACAGGGAAAGTAGAGGTGTACTTTGATGATCCCAAGGCCCCTGATTACGCAAGTGAAATAGACCATATTTATCAATCTAAATCTGGAGTTTTTTTTATTAAAACTTTTAAGGGTATTAAATTTTTTCGAGTTGCCGTTGATGGCAGCTTACTATTTGAAGACGTAATGAGTGTCTCAAATAACTTTAGCTTACGAATTAAAAATATTATTCCTGCAGTAGATGGTAACCACTGGTTTTTTACTCCTGAAAATAACATAAAATTGCATTTAGCAGAGATAAATGAAATCACAAATGTGCCAGAAATTAAAATTCAAAGCACAGATATTAATGCATTTGAATTTGACTCGAGTTATCCTTTAAATTTTATTGAGTACCCCAAGAATACAATTTGGGTAATAAGCAATAGATTACAACTTCTAAAAATTCAATTAAACAATAAACTTCAGGTTATTGATCGGAAGCTAATAAGTCTTTCGGATAATAGTTCAGGGTTTTCAGAACAAAATTTCAAGAAATTAGCCATTGCTATAGATAAAGAAAAGCAAATTTGGGTTGCAGGTAACGGGACATTGTTAAGCTATGATACCCAAACAGGAGAAAAACTTAATTTAAATTCAGTAAATAGAAAAGAGATTGCGATACAGCAAGCCCAACAATTAATGATTGATAACACCAATATTCTATGGTTAGGCACCTTAAATCATGGATTATACAAAATGGATTTAGAAAATAATTCATTTTTAAATTCTAACGAATTTTCAAATACATCTGAAAAGAAATTCCCCTTTTTTTATGAGCATCCCATTCTTACAATGTGCGAAAATTCTAAAGGAGATATTTGGATAGGGACTCAAGGTAAAGGTGGTTTAGCTCTCTTAAAAGAAAAAGAAATTAAACGCAATTTATCAATTATGTCCAATAAAGTTTTGGACTATAATTATTTGACAAAGGCTTATAAACAATTTAATAATGAAGATTTTTTTGAAATTAAAAGATTGATAAATGACCACAAGGACAATATTTGGGTGGGCTCAAAAACAGGTTTAAGTAAAATAAGTTTTAAAAATAATTCAGAAATATTTGAAATTCAGAAGTTTAATGATATTCGAGATGAACAGGGTAAACTTATTAAAAGTCCAGTCTTTGCGATTGAAGAAGATAGAATGGCAAATATTTGGGTTGGTTATTGGAAGAAAGGTATAGCTAAAATTAGTTTTGATAAACAAAACAAAACTTACACGTCTGTTAATTATCAAAATAAAATAAACGACACAAATAGCTTATCCAACAATTTCGTTCGAGATATACTTGAAGATTCTAATGGCGATATTTGGGTAGGAACCATCAGAGGATTAAATAAGCTAAAACAAGATGCTATTGGAGATGTTACCTTTACGAGTTATCTGCACGATCCTGAGAATAAAAATAGTTTAAGCAACAATTATGTTTTGGATGCTTTTCAAGCTAGTGACGGCCATTTATATGTTGGTACATTTGGTGGAGGCTTGAACCAAATTGAAATTTTAAATAGCACATTAAATTTTAAACACTATACAACAAAGGAAGGGCTTCCAAGTGATGTTGTTTATCAAATAAAGGAAGACAAACAAGGCAACATATGGATGTTACACGTAAGGGAAATTTCTAAATTGAATCCTAAAACGGGAGAGATTACCTATTTCGAAAACCAAGATGGAATTAATGTTAGTGAGTTTAAGGACAACGCCATGCTATTTACTAACTCTGGGATGATGCTTTGTGGTGGTATAAATGGAATTACTTTTTTTCAACCAGAAAAGCTTTCTGTGAATGAAATAAAACCACAATTAGTTATTTCTGATTTTAAACTTTTTAATGAAGTTATTCGTCCGTTAGACAAAAGAAATGGGAAAGTGATTTTAGAAAACAGTATTAATAAAACCAAAACAATTGAATTGCCATATAATCTTAATTCTATGGAATTTGTGTTTTCAAGTTTGCATTTTTCCAATCCTGAAAAAAATCAATATAAATATAAACTAGAGGGGTTTGATGAGAGATGGCAATACTCCAAAGGAAATGAACGACGGTTTGCATCTTATACCAATGTACCGCCAGGAGATTATATATTTAAAGTTTATGGTTCTAACAGTGTAGGTGTGTGGACTGATGAACCAAAAGAAATATCGGTTGTTATAAATAAACCTTGGTATTTAAATACCCTAGCTATTTTGCTTTTTTCATTGTTGACCATTGCTATTATATACAGCTTTGTTAAAATTCGTTTAAATCAGATCCGTTTAAAGAGTAAACTGGATATAGAGAGCGCTATTCATGAAAATTCTGAAGAAATGAACAGGATGAAGCTTCAATTTTTTACTAATATATCACATGAGTTAAGAACACCTCTAACTCTAATTGTTGGTCCCTTGAGTCAAATTATGAATGGGCAGGTCAATACTAAAGATGTTCCGAAGTTAAATTTGATAATGTATAAAAATTCCAATAGACTTCTTAAGCTAATTAATCAACTTTTAGATTTTAGAAAAGCGGAAACTGGAAATTTAAATTTAATTGTTCAAAATAATGATCTTGTATCCTTTGTTGGAGAAGTTTTCGCCGCATTTGAAGATATTGCGTTAGAAAAAGATATTAAGTTTTTATTTTTATCACCAAAAAAGGAACTAAATGCATGGTTTGATAATGATAAAATTGAAAAAATATTATATAATTTATTGTCTAACGCCTTTAAATTTACTCCAAAAGGAAAGAGTATTACAGTAATTCTTGAAAATGAAACTGTAAATAATTTAGACTATGCCATTATCAAAGTAATTGATTTTGGAATAGGAATACCTAAAGAGGAATTAGCGAGTATATTCGATCGATTCTATCAAACAAGAAAAGAAAATAACTCGATTAATGTGGGTTCAGGTTTAGGACTGGCCTATATAAAGCATTTAGTAGAAGTGCACAAAGGGGAAATAAATATTGAGAGTGAGTTTCACAAAGGTACCACATGCACTGTTACTATACCTATTTCTAAAACAGCTTACTCTAATAATTCGATTATAGAATTACAGCCTCTAAAATATGATTTCAAATACACTAAAGTTGGAGTAGATGTTATTAGGGAAAACCAAATGCTTCCCAAAAAATCTGTTAAGAGTCTTAAATCACACACAAAGGAAACACCAATACTTTTGATCGTAGAAGATAATAAAGAGTTACAAGACTATTTGGTATCATTTTTTAGTGATGACTACAGAATATTAACTGCAAAAAATGGTAAAGAAGGTTTAAAGAAGGCAATTAAAAATATTCCTAATATCATCATAAGCGACCTGATGATGCCAGAAATGAATGGGATTGAAATGTGTAAAAAATTAAAAACTGATATTACCACAAGTCACATTCCAATAATTATTTTAACTGCAAAAGTTGGATTAGAAAACGAAAAAGAGGGATTGGAAACTGGAGCTGATGAGTTTATCTTGAAACCTTTTAACATTGAAGTTTTAAAGTTAAGATTAGAAAATATTTTACGCACTAAACAGCTATGGATTCAGAAATTTAGAACGAATTCGAGCTCTAAGTCTTGGAAAGAATTATCTAACAAATTGGATCAAAAATTCATAGAAAAATCGATGAATATAATTAAGAAAAATATTGATAATACAGAATTTTCTGTTGAGAAATTTGCTTTAGAAATAGGAATGAGTAGGTCGTCACTTTTTTCAAAACTTAAATCAATAACAGGACAATCCACATCAGAATTTATTAGAACAAACCGCCTCAATAAGGCAGCAAATCTTATTGAATCTGGAAAATATTCAATAACCGAAATAATCTATTTGGTAGGGTTTTCTGACCCAAAATATTTTAGAACCTGCTTTAAAAAGCACTTTGGTTGTACACCAACTAATTATTTTTCTAATTTCAAGAGAAATGGCTCTTAGATATATCATTCAAATGAGCTATTTCCCCAATCCAATAAATAGCAGCTTTAAAAAAATGATTTATTTTTAAAGTAAAACACCAAGACTATTTTTAAATTCTCGTTTAATAATTCGTTTTTTAAATGGCATTTGTTCTGTTTGAATTATGAAATTTATATCCTGATTTTTATCTTCGAAAGAATAATTTTTTTAATTTCATGAAATAGCATTCTATTCAGTTTATTGTTTTAATAATTTAAAGTGGTAATTATTTAAACTTAAAATATAAACTCCTCTTTTTAAGTCAGATACATCAATATATCCATTTAATAACTGTCTTTTTATCAATGATCCATTCATGCTGTAAAGTTTAATCGATTTTATAGGCTCCGAAAACAATATTTTTATTTTGTCGGTTGCTGGATTTGGAATAACTTTTAAGCTTATATTTTTATTGTCAATACCAGTATTAATTGATAAAGTTTTAAAGGGAGTGCATGAATATGTAAATTGATTAACTATAATTTCATCATTCAAATTATTTTGCGCTGTGTAATAAGAATCTGGCATAGATGGCGCTGATGTTTGATTTTTATAAAACATTCCAATATCAGTAAGATTCATAGCCTCATCAAAAAATTCACCATTACCAGGATCTTTAGGATTATCGATATTATGTGGTTCAAACCAGGCGTATCGCTCAACATAATCTAGATTTTCAAGATAAGGAATAGCCAACTCCATAAATTGAAGATTCGTCTGAATAGACCTGTATTTATTCCCATTAAATTCTGTTATCCAGATAGGTAAACCATATAAGTCATACACATTCTGTAAATATATTTTAAAACGATCAAAAATAGAATTTGGGTCAGCATTTGTCGAATTTTGAGGGTTTCCTCCCCAATCATACCAATGCACAGCAATGACATCAATTCTAATATCATTTTGAATAGCTTGTTGGTTAAATAAATCTAACCAATTAAATACTGCATTTTGTCTGCAAGCAGGTGAAACTAGACGTAATCCGGTTTTCATTAAGTTTTCATAAAGTTCCAAGGCAGTGCTAACTGTGCATAGATCATTGTATTGCCCAGATTGGCCTTCACAATCATCGGGCTCGTTAAATCCTAAAACATGTGTGGTCTTGTATTTAGATTGATATAGATTAATATCGTTGTCATCATCTGCATTCGTACTCCCCCAAGCCATTGGAATGCATTCTCGTTGAAGATCAGAAATCCATTGATTGTTCCATCTGTAAAACCAGGTGTTGTCCATACCTGTAATATCACCACCTGTGCCTTTTTTAGACACCCAATTCCACGGTATTACTCTTATAAACGAGATTCCCTCTTGAAAAAAATTAGACAAAGTATGTATTTCTAAATCCTCCTCCGAAGCAATAAAAACTTTACTTTTTCCAGTACCGTCATTATTCACAGCTAAAGTCAGCATATAACCTCTTTTTAAGTAAAAAGAATGAATGTTATTATTCATTTGATTCGGGATAACGGAACCATTGTATACTTTATTAACTACAATCTCTGCTTCGGTACCTGAAATATCTTCATTCGAGTATATGGTTAAAGGGGCAGTATCGAGACTTTGAGACCTAATAATAGTTCCATTGTTATAGTAATTATCCAAGCGAATAGTTGTCGGATATTCTGCATTGGTGTCAGAAACAAACAACTGTGAAACATATTTATCATTAACTTCATTTGGATTTACATTATCCAAACGTAACCAGCTCAGAGGTGAATTCAAATAAACTTTAGCATTATTTAATAGGGGATCTGAATTATTTATATGCACATATGAATTTTCGTTTAATATTAAATTTCCTCCTGAAAAACTGGAGATATTAAGAGATCCATCAGTAATGTGTAATGTTTTGGAAGGCTCAAAAACTATTGGCTCACTTGGCGCTGAATATATAGAACTTCCATTTATAAATAGTTCATTAAAAGTTACATCACCACTACTAAATTGAATTTTAACTGCCCTGTCAAAACTAACTTCATTTACAGTAATTGTGTTGATACCTATATTTAGTGATTGCGTATTGCCAATTGCCCATTGTCCATTTGCCACAGTTTTTAATACTCGAAAGTTTGCACCTAAAGTAGGCAAACCTGTAACATTAATAACAAGGGTTTGCTCAGTGCCATTATTTCCATCATTCAGTGATGTAGCTCTGTAAAAATGAGACCAATTATCATTATTAGGTACTTCACTAAATAAAACGGGAGTTTGAGAAATTATATCAGTTTCTTCTGAAGAAATTGTGCTGGCTTCACATGAGAGTAGGAGATCGAAGTTTATGGGCTGTGAAGGTTCTATACTTCCATTTTCTGGAGGTTCATTAGTACTAGGATTTATCCAGTTTTTTTCATTAAAAAAATCTTGATCCTGCCCTTCACCTGTCCAATAATAATCTTGAGCTAATAAAAGATTGCTGCATAAAAAAAATAATATAGATTTAAGATTTTTGGTATTAATCATTATTTTTAAATATTGCTATACTAAATTCTATTGCAACAATACATCAATATTTTAATTGATTATTCATTTTATGTGAATTGGTATCAGCCGTTTCATTATTGTTTTGAATACTTTTTTTATTATTCTTGTCGATCTGCTTCATTATTTTATTAAATAATTCTTTTTGTTCTTTTGTGTTTAACATAGGATCTATTTTTTATTAGATTCTAATCCTCCAAAATCAGTATCGGAAATATTTCTTAATTCACTCAATGACATAGTATTACCGTACTCTTCCTTCAAACGATATAATTCAGTTTTCAAACTATCAATGATTTCAGTATGCGTTTCAGAATTTATTAGATTATTTATTTCGGACGAATCATTTTGAAGATCATAAAATTCCCAAATATCTACATCATAATAAAAATGGATTAATTTATAGCGTTGATTTCTTATTCCATAATGCGGTTGGACACGATGGTAAAAAGGATATTCGTAATAATGGTAATACATTGATTGTCTCCAATCTTTTGAAGTTTTTCCTTTAAGATTATTAAAAAAACTTTTTCCTTGAACCGCTTCAGGAACAGAAACACCTGCCATTTCTAATAAAGTTGGTGCAAAATCAATATTTGTAATTATATCATTTACAACTGTTCTTGGTTTTATTTTTCCTGGATAACGAATAATAAATGGCATATGTAATGCTTCTTCATACATAAAACGTTTATCAAAGAATCCATGCTCTCCTAGAAAAAATCCTTGGTCTGACGCATAAATAACAATGGTGTTTTCTTCTAACCCATTTACTTTTAAATACTCCAAAACGCGCCCAATATTATCATCTACAGATCTAATGGTAGCTAGGTAGTCTTTAATATATTTTTGATACTTCCATTGACGTGTTTCTTCCCTATTTAACCCTTTTACAGGAGTAACAACTTCACCCGGTTTAAAACCATATTGTAACCATTTGTTACGTGCTTTTTTTAAAAGAGAATCTGGAGGAGTCATTTTCATGTCTCGTCTGCTGAAGTAATCCATTGTCATTTCGGTATTTCCAGCCGTCAGTTCCCTATCTTGATAGGTGTCATTAAAGTTGGAAGGAGTTGGCATTTCTTGGTTTTCCCATAAATCTTCGTACTTAGTATCGGGTGCCCATTGCCTGTGAGGTGCTTTGTATTGTAGCATCAAACAAAAGGGCTGATTTGGATTTCTTTCATTGAGCCAATCCATCGCAAAATCAGTGGTTAAATTTGTAGCATAACCCTTTTCCTTAATTTTTTTTCCATTATCATTATAAACCGGATCCCAATAAAGACCTTGTTCACCTTTTGAAATATGGTATTTATAATAATCAAACCCAATAGGCTCTGAGACTAAATGCCATTTCCCAATGAGTGCAGTTTGATATCCAGAAGCTTGTAATGATTGAGGATAGGTCCATTGTTGGTTGTTAAAAACACCTCCTTTGTAGTTTTTGAAATACCCATTAACATGACTGTATTTTCCTGTTAGAATCGCTGCTCTACTTGGGCCACAAATTGCATTGGTACACAAAGCGTTTTTAAGCAACGCTCCTTCATTGGCAATGCGATCAATATTGGGTGTTGGAGCGATGTCTTTAAAAATACCACCGTACGCAGAGATCGCATTGGTTGCATGATCATCTGAGAAAATAAATACAATGTTTGGTCGAGTAGTTTGATTGGAATCTTTTTGACTGAAACCCACCAGGGTCATCATAAAAAAAATTAACATCAATATCTTTTTTAAATACACGAATAGAATTTTATGGAAATTTAAAAGCCAATCAAATGAATAATTTGATTGGCTTTTTAAAAATGCTTTACTTATTGTTTGATGAATTTTTTAGAGAACACGCTACTATTGTCCACTTTAATAAAATGAACTCCTGATGCAAGCTCTGAAACATCAACTTGATTAGTATTAAAAACTTCTTTTTCTAAACTTCCCAATATTGAGTATACCTTAATAGATTTGATGTTTTCAATTCCTTTAATTGATATAAAGTCTGATGTAGGGTTTGGATAGATTGAGATTGAGTCAGAGTTAAAACCTTCTAACCCTAATACATCTTCACTATTAAGTGTCAATGAATCAAAACAGATATCTCCACTACTAAATTGAAATTTAACCGCTCTGTTAAAAGTCACGGCAGCAACATTAATTGTATTTTCACCTATAGATAGTGAGGTTGGATTAGAAAAGTTACCACCTCCATTTGAAGTAATCTTATATACTCGATAACTTGATTCGTTAGCTAAACTAGTAATATTAATTACTAGTGTTTGAGAAGCGCTACTAACTGCAACACCATCAGCTGTTTTAGCAGCTACAAATACGAATGGCCAAGATGAATTGGTTGTTGTATCAAACAAATCTGATTCTCCAATTTTTTCATTATCAGATTCGCAATCGAAAGTTTCTCCTCCGTAGAGACTTTCACCATTAATCGAAAGTGAGTCAAACTCAATTACCCCACCACCAGAAAACTGAAATTTAACCGCTCGGTTAAAAGCCACTGCAGCAACAGTAAGTATATTTTCCCCCATAGTTAGGGCCATTCCATCAGAAAAGAAATTACCTCCAGAAGCAGTAGTTTTATATACTCGATAAGTTGATCCGTCTGGTAAACTAGTAATGTTAATTACTAATGTTTGAGCAGCACTACTAACTGCAACACCATCACTTGTTTTGGTGGCTGTAATTACATGTGTCCAAGTTGCATTGCTTGTTGTAGAAAATAAATCTGAATCACCAATAGATATTGATTGAGCATTCATAAAGCTCGTAAAAATTGTAAAAATAAAAAGTGTAATTTTTTTCATGTGGTTTTGTTTTAGTTATTCTGTTTGAAGTTTGCCCATTCTTGCATTTTTTCTTTCCCAAGAACTTTCGTTAATTTTCCATGCAATCGGTTATAAACCTTTCTTAATTGTATTTTTCTAGTTTTTGTATCATTATTATATTCTTTCCGAATATTAGCGACTTCTTGAAAACGGTTAAGTTGAATCTCGTAAACCTTTAGTTTTTGTTCTTCATCCAAAGAGAGAGCTGTTGTCATCTTTTGAGTTATTTTTGAAGCACTTTTATCAAGATTTTTTTGAGCAAAAGCATTTGACACAAATAGTGAAATAAAAAATAGTAATAGGATGTTTTTAGTCATCGAAATTTGTTATTAAAGTTTAGGTAAATTTAAAAATCAAACAACATTATACGGTTGATAATTTGTTCAGAAGGTTATATTATTTAACCATCATGAAGAATTGAAGCAACGTTTTACGAAACTTTAAGAAATTAGTGGTAAGAATTAATTTTTTCGATAGGTTTATTTTTCCAAGTAATTCCTGGCTTCCATTTTGGAGCTTTCACTTTATGAAGATAACTATCCAATGCCGTTTTAAGTTGCTTTAATTCATTCGGGTGGGACATTATTAAATTATATTGTTCTTCAAAATCGTTATTAAGATCAAACAATAGAAGTTCGTTATTATCATGAAACTTAATCAACTTAAAATGATCCATTATAATTGCCGAATGTGCTCTTTTAAGCGCTATTCCATTTTCATAAGGGACATGAAAGATCAATCCTTCTGAAAAACGTGAAACATTTCCATTAGCTCCTTGATTCAGTATTGATTTGAAACTTCCTCCATCTATATCATCTTGAAGAGACAATTTTTGTCCGGCTAAATCTATAATTGTTGGTAATAAATCTGAATGTGTAATGGGTGTCTTTGATTCTGATCCTGGAGTAATTTGAGGCCCTGCGATCACAAAAGGCACTCTGATTCCTCCCTCCATGGCATCCCACTTACCTCGACTTAAAGGAAAGTTCGAACCTCTATTGTACTTGGGCTTGGGTGGCATTATAGGAACTGCACCATTATCAGACGTGTAGATTACGTAGGTGTTTTTTTCTAAACCCAAAGATTTTAAACGCTTGAGTAACAATCCAACTCCACTGTCTAAATCTTCAGTCATTGCAGCAAAGCCAGCGTGTTTCTGATACCTACCTCTTGGTTTACTCTGGTATGTATCAAGGGTCTTTTGGCGCATCATTACATCGGAATGAACCGCATAATGCGAAACTTGTAAAAAGAAAGGTTGTTTTGACATCGCTTGTCGCTCTAAAAAATTGATCGCTCTAGCAGTAGTACTGAATATTTTTTTAGGGTCCTCATCAACATTATTTTGCCACTGTTTTCGATTTGCTTTGTAATTGAAAACACCGTCTTTATTTCCTGTCATCCCATCACTTTCGTCATAACCAAGTTCTGAAGGATGAACACCAATACCCCATTTACCAAAGTGAGCCGTTTTATAGTTTGGATTGATTTTTTTTAATAGTTTTGGAATGGTGTAAGGTGTTTGATGATTGATATGTTTGGTATTCATTCCTACGCGAATCATTTTCAATCTTGCTGGTGTTTTACCCAACTGAATACTATATCGCGACGGTGAGCAAACCGGTGCACTGGCATAAGCAGATGAAAAACGCATCCCCCGATTCGCAAGTGCTTCGAGATGTGGGGTCTCATGGTAATCACTTTTTGATGTTGGTAAATCATCCATCATCTGAACAGAGGTTCCATTCCAACCTTGATCATCGGATAATATCACAATAAAATTAGGCGTCGTTTCATTGGGGGCTATTGAAGCTGTTTTACAACCCAAAAAAAGAACTATAATTAGTGATATTAAAATAAAAAAATAACTACCCGTTTTCATAAAATGATTTTAACTAAATTCAATATTGTTTTGGAAATAGATTTAGAGGATATTTCTCTATTATTAATAAAAAAATTAATCAATGTTATTATTCGCACTCGTTTCAGAAATTGGTATCGGCCATAGATAATCCTCCGCTTGTCTTGCTCCATCAATATCTCCATGAAGTGTTCTACAATATTCATCGTAAACTCCCATTCGAGTTAAATCAAAAAAGCGATGTCCCTCCATATACAATTCTACTCCGCGTTCTTCAAGAAGCGCTGTTCTAAATTCTGACATGCTCATTGTGCTTCCTTCAAAATCAGCAGTTTCTACTCTGCTTCGTAATGCATTAAAATCTGAATTTGCTAGACCTGGATCTTGGGCTATTTCTACCATGGCTTCAGCTCGCATCAGATATACGTCTGCCAACCTAATAATGTGCCAATTTTGACGACTGGTATACTCTGTCGTAGCCTCCGAATCAATGTACTTGGAAGTCCAGGTAAGCCAAGAAGTAAAACTTCTAGAATTAGTAGGATCCAACGATGTTGCAACATAAGCAATACTTTGAGCATTAATTGAAAATGACCATAATGTATTTTGATATTCTCTTATAATGGTATTTTGAAATCTAAGATCTTCTTTATTTATGCGGAAATTAATGAATTTCGGCTTCAATTTATTACTGCCTCCAAAACCGGTTCCACTGAGACCTGAATCTTTAGGCGAAAATAAATTAGAAACTGCAGTCCCTTGCCCAACGATGGATGAACCTTGAACCTCAAAAATCATTTCTGGATTGTTGCCGTTATCGGGACTAAATATGGTTTTCCAACCTTCCAAAGAAGATGTTAATTGAAAACCAGAGTCTTTCAAAGCCAAATCACATTGCTCTTTAGCAAGCTGATAATAGGTCGCTATAGACTCGGAAAAAGCAAGATAGTTGTTATTTCCTTCAACACCTCCTTGGGCTGTTCTCTTACACGAAGCAATTCTTAAATAGGCTTTTGCCAATAAAGCATGGGCAGCAGTTTTAGTGGCCCGACCTAAGTCGTTTGAATACTTATTTCTAATTTCATTTCTTCCCCAACAGTTTTCTGCAGCAAACTCTAAATCTGTTACGATAACAGCGAAAACATCTTGGATTGATGAGACAGGAAGACCTTCATCATCCCCCGCTTTCAAGGGTTCAATTCTTAGAGGGACCTCACCAAAACAACGCACTAAATTAAAATAGTGTAAGGCGCGTAAAAACCTTGCTTCTCCTATAATACGCAGCTTTAACGATTCGTCCATATCAATGGTTTGAACGTTCGCAATTACATTATTGGCATCTCTAATAGCAACATAAATGTCACTCCACATCCTTGTTAAATCTGTGTTGGTATTAACAACGGTACCTGTTTTAAATTCTTTTAATAAATAAGTTGAAACTCCCTGGTCAGAGGAGGCAAAAAGTACAGATAAAAAAGCTTGCTTGTAGTACCCATTTGAACTTTTTAATCGAGCGTATGCTCCTGTTAAAGCAGCATTAGCATCTACTTCATCAGTATAAAAACTGTCTGTACTTACTTTGGTTAAAGGTTCTTCTTCAAGTGATTCACAAGCGCCAACGATGACAGTAAAAATACACAGTAGTAAATATCTTTTTTTCAGGTGTATTAAGAGTATATTTTTCATAATTGAATTATTAATAAGTGAATTTTAATCCCAATGAATAAGTTTTTGTACCAGGATAAGTTCCAAAATCCACGCCTCTTTTTTGAGGGTTTTTTGTGTATGTCTGTGTTTCTGGATCATATCCAGGATACGTTGTCCATGTTAAAATATTTTGTCCTGTGGCATAAATTCTAAAACTTCTTTTCTCCTGAAAATTAAAAGTATACCCAACATTTATATTTTTTAATCTAAAGAACGACCCATCAAAAATTTGTCTGTCTGAAACTAGGGCTCTAGGTCCATTATTTAATATAGCTCCAGGGTTACCTGTATTAACTGTATTGCCAATTAAAGGATCGTAAGTAACTTGTCCGTCAACCATTTCAAGAGGAGCTCTCCAAGAATCATTGAATGAAGACGAAAGAACGTTTGTTTGTTTCTGAAGCCCTGAAAGTTGCCAAGAATCTACCCAGAATAAATCACCTCCTTTTTGACCTGTAAAAAGAATACTCATGTCCCATTTCTTATAAGAAAAACTATTGGATATCGAAAAGGTATAGTCTGGATTAGGATCTCCTATTTTTACATAATCATCAAAAGTAATTTTTTGTAAAGCTTCGGGTTCTCCTGAGGCATCCAAATCAATAGAATTATTTATGTATTTAATCTCTCCTGGGGCTGCACCTTGGATGCCACTAGCATTTGCTTCGTCCCAATCACTATAGATACCACTGGTTTGTGCACCCCAAAAAATACCAAGCGGTTGATTTACCATAAAAAGTATTGGGTTTGTCTGACTAAAACCAACAGAGGGTCCCAATTGAAAATCTAAATTAGAATTCAAGGCTACGAGTTTATTTCTGTTAAAACTCAAGTTAGCTCGCATATCCCATTTAAAATCATCAGTTTCTACAAGATTAGTAGCCAAACTAAATTCAAGCCCTTTGTTTTCTACTTCCCCAAAATTATCAACACGACTTGTGTATCCATTAGAAACGGGTAATTTTACATTTTGAAGTAAATCTTTGGTTAATTTATGATAAGCCTCAATAGTTAAATTTATTTTTGAATCAAAAAGACCAAGATCTAAACCAATATTAAATTGATCTGTTTTTTCCCATGTTAAATCGTCATTGGCAAGGTTCGATTCATAATATCCTGTTGTTAAGCTATTGTCAAAATTGTATCGGATCGGTGTCATAAGTGCCAGAGACTGAAATGGAGAAATGGGGTTACTTCCTGTTTTGCCATACGATACGCGTAATTTTAAATTATTAATTTCATTAGAATTTCTTAAAAATTTTTCTTTAGATATGACCCAAGATAGGGCAAGAGATGGAAATACAGCGCTTTTGTTATTCGCAGCAAATTTCGAGGAAGCATCTATTCTTACATTAAAATCAGCATAATATTTTCGTTTATAATTGTATCCTACTCTAAGTAAACCCGAATAGAGCCCCACCTCTTTAAACCCTGTGACTGGAATAAAAATTTCTGTAGCAGAGGTAAAATTGTAAAACGACGTATTATCACTTCCAAACCCCGTCGCTTTATTAAAAAGTGAACGAATATTGTTGTTTTCATAAGTCCCAACAAGAATTGCATCAATACGATGGGCTCTGAATTTGTTTCTATAACGAAGATTAGCCTCTGCATATAGCTTCATGTTTTCAACAGAGGCCTGAGAGGCCTCTCCATTATTTCTGGATCCTCTTGTTGTATTGGTTGGGTAATAATTATCTCTAGTACTTCTCTGGTAATTATATGCCCCTTTAACAGTACTTGTAAGTTTTGGCGTTAACTTACTAACCATAGAAAAAGCTTGTCTTACTGTAACTGACGATTTTTCATCAACCACATCTTTAGCGAGCGTATAAGGGTTAGAAATTACATTTCCTTCATTTAAATCTGCATAGATATCATCTTGCTCTCCTGTGCTAAGTAATGAAAAAATAGGCTGAAACTGCAAAGCTTGAGACACGACGCCTCTTTGAGAAAAGATCTGTCCATTTCCTACTGAAGATGCATTTCCTTTCTTGTAAGAAATATTTGTTTTTGAAAAAAAATCAATTTTGTCGTTAAATGCCTTTCTTTTGGCATTCATATTATAGGTGATTCTCTTATTATTTGAATTAATAATCACCCCCTCTTGATCTAAAAGACCTAAACTAATCGATAAGTTTCTTTTAAAATTTCCTCCTCTGTAAGAAATATTGTAAGAATTCGTAAAGGCAATTCGGTAGGTCTCGTCTTGCCAATTTGTATTGATTCCTGTAGAAGTTGGATAAGGAATTTCGAAATCTACTAGTTCAGGGTAATTTTCCTCTGATAAGACTTGACTTCCGTCAAAAGCACCACCTGATCGGTTAGGATTGGTAATGTCTTTGTACAACTGATTGACATGTCGCTGGTTTAAGTACTTTTCAAAAATAGGTCCATCAAGAACATCGATATTTTCTCTAACCATAGTAATTGAAGAATCATAGTTGAAAGAGATTTTATCAACGCCTTGTGCTGTATCAGCTGTTTTAGTTGTAATTAATACTACGCCATTAGCTCCTCTTGCTCCATAAATAGCCGTCGCTGCTGCATCCTTGAGAATTTCAATTTTTTCAATATCATTTGGATTTATAAAACCCAAAGAACTTTTAGCATTTCCTGATCCACCATTTCCCTGAGCATCAGAAATCTGATCAACAGGAATACCGTCTAAAACATACAAAGGTTGTGTACCTCCAAGCATAGAATTCACCCCTCTAATTGAAACCCCAATACCTCCTCCAGGTTCTGAGCTCTCATTTATCACAACTCCTGCAGCCTGACCTTGAAGTAAACTTTCAATAGAGTTTACCCTATTCTTTTCTAGTTCTTCGGCACCAATTTGAGTAATAGAACCTGAAAGATCTTTTTTACTCACATCAAAATAACCAACACTAATTTGCACCTCATTAAGTTGATCAATGTCGTCTTCCATTCTTATAGTGATCGGAGATGATAGTACAAGAATTTCTTGTGTTTTCATCCCCAAAAATGAAGCCACCAAAGTATCTCCAATTTTAGTGTTAATTTCAAAATTACCATCAAAATTACTTGTTGTACCATTTGATGTTCCTTTGATAAATAGTGTAGCTCCGGGGAGTGGCTCACCAATTGTTGCATCAATTACATTTCCTTTTAGTAACATATTTTGTGCAACAACTATCGAGGGCAAAAAGATCAATATTAAAAATATTTTTAATTTCATATTGGTTGGATGTATGTACTTGCAATATTCCTAAAAAAAAAAGCCCAACGGTTTAAATATTACTCAATAGAGTTAATTAATTGATACAATTAAGCCTGTCAACTCAAGTTAACTTGACAACCATATAAAATCTATTCAAATAATTAAACCTCTTCACTATATTCTTTGGGAGTTTTACCATAGAATTTTTTGAATAGTGTACTAAAGTATTTTGGATCATTGAACCCAGATTCATAAGCAATCTCGTTAATCCTTTTAGATTTATTATTTTTAAGTAATTCTGAAGCGTGATTCAGTTTAATTCTTATCACTAAATCGACGGGAGACATGTTTGTTAATCCTTTTAATTTTCGAAATAAATTAGATCTACTCAGCCCTGTTTTATCAGAGATCAACTTAATCGAAAACTCACTGTTAGTGATATTGGCTTTTATAATTTCTACAACCTCTGATAAAAAATTTTCATCAGCTGATTTTGGTGTTACTTTGTCCTGTGATTTTGAACTTAGTATTTGCTGAATTTTCTCTCGTGAATTGATTAGATTACTAGCCATTGCAATTAATATTTTCATATTAAATGGTTTCTCTAAGTAGGCATCAGCGCCAGTTTCTATCCCTTCAATTTTAGTGTCAAGATCACTTAATGCAGTAATCATAATAATAGGAATATGGCTTGTTTGAAAGTTTGATTTTATCACGCGGCATAGCTCTTTGCCACCCATTTCTGGCATCATAACATCTGTGATGATCAAATCTATATTTTTTGCTAATGCTATTAGCAAGGCTTCTTTACCATTTGAAGCGTCTAATACGGTATATTTTTTTTCTAATTCTGCTTTAATAGTTACTCTTAAATCTTCATTATCCTCAACAAGTAATATTCTTTTTCTGTTAGAAAAACTTTCCTCAAATAAAATAGGTTCCTGCGTATTTGAACTTTCAATTAAAATATCTTTTTCGTCAAAGTGTTCACTTCCCATTTTTAGAGTTATCGTGAAAGTAGAACCTAAATTTTCTTTACTTTTAAACTCAATTGTTCCTTTATGTAATTCAATAATTTTTTTTGAAATCATTAAACCTATTCCTGAACCAGAAATTCCTTTATTGTGAATATTGGTTCCTCTTGTAAATCTTGAAAATATTAATTGTTGCTCTTTTTTTGGAATTCCAAGACCATTGTCAATAAATTGTATTGATAAATATGACTTATTTTTGATTGCTTTTATTTCAATTTGTCCTCCATCTTCACTGTATTTAATTGCATTTGAAATTAAGTTGTAAAAAATTCGAGACATTTTATTTTCATCAATCCATACATAATTTTTTGGGACAGAAATTACAACGTCTATCGATTTTTTGTTTAATAAAGGTTCTACTTCCGCAACAATTCTATGAATAATTTCTTTTAAGTCTACTTTTATGACAGACAATTTAAGCATCCCTCTATCTGCTTTTTGAAAGTCTAAAAGTTGCGTAACATATTCATTCAAATTTTGAGTATTTCGATGAATTAAATCAATATTATTCTGTAAATTATTTTTTTCTGAGAGTTGAGAAACCAATAACTGAATTAATGTAACAGGGGTTCTAATGTCGTGTGCAACTTCTGTAAAGAATTTTATTTTATTGTCATTAAATTTTTGAGCAGCTCTAGATTTTCTAATGAGAAAAAATAGGTATAATAAAAAACTTCCAATTAGAAAATATATCAAAAATGCGAAATGATTTAACCAAAACGGATTTTTAATAATGATATCTATGTGAAAGGGTTCTATAGATGAAACATCCTCTATATTAGTAGCTTCTATATCTAACGAATAGTTACCGGGAGGTAATTTTGAGTAAACAATACTTCTGCTGTTTTTAGATTTATTTATAGTTTCATCATGTCCTTTCAATTGCCAATTAAATGAATGTTTCTTTGATCCATGGAAAGTGGGCGCTTCAAAGTTAAAACTCAGTGAATTTTGATTGTAATTAAGTTCTATTTTATCAAGATAATTTATGTTTTTTTCGATCATTGTAGAATCTGCTAAAACACCATTTATTTGAAAATCAGAAATATAAATTTTAGAGACTTCTTTCTCTATTCTTATATTTAATGGATCAAATAACGTTGCACCATCAGGTCCTCCAAAAGCTAATCGTCCATCGGGAGATTGAGTAGATGCTCCAAACCCAAAGGTTCCAATCGATAAACCGTCTAGGTTATCATATTTTCTGATGATTTCTTTTTCAATATTTAATTTCCACAAACCAGCATAGCTAGCAAACCACAAATTTTCTTTTGCATCTTTTTGAATTGAAAATACAGTTCCAGATTCAAAGTTTAATGCGGTATTTAATTGCTTTATTTTCTTTGTAGATAAACTGTAGTGATATAAGCCTTGAGTATTCCCAATCCAAAGACAGTTGTTTTTCTTGTCAAATAAAACTGCATGATTTTGATCAATATAATTATTGTTTTCATACTTAATGGCAGTAATACTTTTATTGAGAGTATTAATCTCATAGATACCACTTGATGAAGCCACATAAAGTATATGGTCTTCTCCGGCAACAATGTTTCTTGCATTTCCAGTTTTGTAGGTACTTACTAAAACATTATTTATGTAATGTTTTAAAGGCCCATCAAAACCTCCAACCCATAATTCATTATTGTCTACGAATGTGGTAAAAATCCGTTTAGAGCTTTCTCCTTTTTCTTTGAGCTTAAAAGTGGAAGTTTCTCCTGTTCTAGGATTAAATTTTAGTAATCCGGCACCATAGACACCTAAAATTAAATGTTCCTCATATTTATTTATGGTTAAAACCGCTTTATTCTCTAGTAGAGGGTTTGTATTGTAATTCGTCCATTTTCCATTTGGTGATAGCTTGCTAATTCCATTTTCAGTTCCAAACCAAACATTTCCTCCATCCTCATAATAAATTGAACGTATGTTATTATTACGGATACTATTTGGCTTAAAAGGAACATAAAAAATGTTTTTAAAAGCGTTATCTCTTGGGTAAATCACATCTATCCCCACTTCTCTTAATCCCAGCCAATACACATTTTCCTCATCAACAAAAATTTCATAGATACTGTTCTGACTGAGAGAGTTTATTTCATTTGGTGTATATTCTAATTTATTAAGAGTTTTAAATTGATGGTCCATAATCAACAAGCCAACACCCTCTAAAGCTATTAATGCTTTATTGTCCTTATCAAATTCAATAGACCTAATGGTATGTGTTCTTAAACGACTATCATAAATTTTAATTTTTAACATCGCTTCATTCTCGTCAATTACATACAATCCTTTTTGATATGTACCGGCCCAAATTCGATTTTGATTATCAAAGTCTAAATCAAGTATTTCATGATTTTTTAACAATGATTTTTGTTTTATTAATTGGTGAGTGCTTTGATAGTAATCATAAACATCAATACCTTTAGTAGAAGCGATATAAATCTGATTTTTATGAATTTGAATTCTTCTATTAAACATGCTATTAGAATGAAGAATTTTACTGCAGCTTTTAGATTCTAAATCATAAAGTAATAATCCTTGTTGAAGACCAATAATTATAGTGCGATAGTTGATGAGTTCAAAAGATAAAAATTTAGTATCCTTAAAATTTAAAATAGATGTAAAGCTATCTTGTTGGTAGTTGTATTGAAGAAGTTCTCCCTTGGTTCCAAGCACAAAAAGATGCCCGTTTTTGCTAATAATATCTACAACTCCACTTGTAAGAAATTTATCATAATTTTTGAATTGATAACCAGAGTACCTATTTAAACCTTGTGAGGTTCCAATCCACATGTAACCCAAAGTATCTTTTTCAAATGCACGAACCGCTCCACTTCTAACACCATCATATACCCCTAGGTGTTTAATTTGCTGACCAAATATAAAAATAGGAAAGAAAAAGAACAAGAAGCGACTTACAAATAAAAAGCGTCTTATCATGGTAAGTATTTAGAAATTAAAAAACAGTAAATGTGCCTATTCGTAAATATACAACTTTTAATAGGCAGTCAAAAGGGAAACAAAAGGCAAAAATAAAGTTCCAAAAACAGGAAAATCTGTCAAGATTTTTGTTTATTTATTTTTGTCTTCATCACTTGATTTAGCCACCAATCTCTCTTTGGATTATACTTGTATTGTTTTTTTAATTTAATTGCTTCATCTCTTAGTTCCTGTTCAATTTGAGCATACTCTGGGTCATTTATCAAATTATTCATCTCACCTGGGTCATTTTTTAGATCGTATAACTCATCAATATCATTTACTAAAAAAGCATCTACTAATTTGTAATTCTCAGTTCTTACCGCAATTTGACTAGGTCCTGCATATGGCCAGTAGCTATCTAAATAATACTCGAACAGAATAGCATTTCTCCAGTTTTTCTCTTTTTTACCTTTTAACAAGTTTATCATAGATTCTCCCTGCATATATTTAGGTTTATCAATTCCTGCAAGATTAAGAATAGTTGGTGCGATATCTATATTTAGACATTGCTCTTTTATTTTAGTATTTTGTTTAATCATTTTTGGATAACGAATAAGCATTGGCACTCGCATAGAGTTTTCATAAGCTAATCGTTTGTCTAAAAAAGTATGCTCTCCCATAAAATAGCCATTATCACTGCTATAAATAACCACCGTATTTTCTAACTCTCCCATTTCTTCCAAAGTCTCTAAAACCTTTCCAAGAGATTCATCGATAGCTATTAGACATCGCAATAATTGCATATTTCTATCGTAATTTATAGGCCATTCTTGTTCTGGTAGTTCAGAGGGAATAGGTAAATTATTTTTCCAGTCAAATCCGTAAGTTTTTTTTCTCTGCCATTCAGGTTTTCCTTTAAATGTTTCTTTGTGTGTGTCATAAGGAGGAGTAGGTAACTCTTCTCCTAAATATAATTTTTCGTGTCTGGGTGCAGGTAGATGAGGTTGATGAACCGCTTTGTGCCAGAGATTTAAACTAAAAGGTTTGTTAGGATCTCTTTTTTCTTTTAACCAAGAAATTGATTTTTCGGTTAAAATGTCTGTCATATATCCTTTTTCCTGATATTCTTTTCCATTTTCATTTACGTTAGGATTAAAATATTTTCCTTGTCCAACAAAACTAAACCAATAGTCAAAACCTGGCCTTATGTGTTTTTTACCTTTATAATGCGCCATGTGAATTTTTCCAACATGAGCCGTTTCGTAACCGCTCTTTTGTAAATGACTCGAATATGGTGCAAACTCATCCCATTTAGGATCTACATGTTTGTTATTCTGATTTACTCCATGAATATGAGGATAAGTACCTGTTAAAAAACTAGCTCTTGATGGGGAGCAAATAGATTGCGTTACAAAGAAGTTCTCTACATTAACTCCTTCTTTAGCCAATCGGTCGATATTTGGAGTCTTTAAAAAAGGGTAGCGTTTAGATAATCCAAGAGCATCAAAAGGTTGGTCATCAACCAAAACAAATAAAAAATTAGGCTGTTTTTGTTTAAATACCTTTTTATCTGATTGAGCTTGTATAACAAAATTTGTAGTTAAAAGGAAAATAAAAACTTGATTGATAATATTATTATTTTTCATTTAGGAATTTAAGAGATGATCACAAATTTCAAATTAAATACAAGTAAAATAGTTCTATTTTCGGTCAATATGCTTGAAAAATTGTTCAAATAGTATCAACAAACATTAGTTACTTAGGTTAATTGATACTAAAAATAAAAAGTGATTCTCGCGAATTAGTAGAGGGTAAATACCTATTTTTTTTCTTCTTTTAAAAATATTCGTTTATAATTTGCCACTCATATATTTTAAGTTCTAGCGCTAAATGAGGTTCAATTAAATATCAATTACATGTAATGTATTGGTATTCTGTGTATTGTTAAGATTATATTAAGTATATTTAAAGAATAATAAATAAAACAGAACAATTATGAAAAAAATTACTTTATCAATTTTAATGACAATTGGTTTTTTTTTATTTACTCACTCCCAAGTAGATAGGTTAATACCAGCTGACATCGTTAGCAAATCAAATTTATCAGATTCTGAAACTTTAAAACAATTAAATGACAAAATTCAGAAACATAAATTAAATTTTAACCCAATTTTTCCAACTAAAGTTTCACCAATAGAGGCTTTATCTTTTCCCAAATCCATTCCTTACACAAAATCACCTGTTAAAAAACTTAACAATAACATTCCTTCTGTAGCAGAAAGAAGAAATAGGTTTAATAAAAAAAGAAGGAATAGAGCAACTTACAATAGCAAATCTAACTCAAATTCCTCGAGCTCTGATATGTCTGAATATTCTATTGATGTTTTAAGAAAATTATCTCCTTATATGTCAATGTATAATAATGATTTAATGACTTTCGATATGGAGGAGTCTGCAGGTAATTATATCGATTTATATACGTATTTTGAAGATGGTTCAGTTGAAACTGAAAAATATTATGAATTTGATGCAGATGCAAACAATTATGCTCTATATGCAGCTTATGCATATCAGAATTCTTATGATAGTGCAGGAAATTTAACACAGAGAATTCTTCTTATAGCAAATTTGGAAACCTTGCAGTATGAAAATTCTTCAGCAGTTGTATATGTTTATGAAAATAATCTTCCTACGCAGAAATATAGTTATCAATATGACTATACAGCGGCAGGTTTTAAGCTTTACGCTCTTGATTCATACTATTACAATGAAGATAATTTAATTTCAAGTACTTTTTATGATGAGATTAACGATGAAGGAACTACATGGGTCAAGTCTGAAAGAGCAGCCTATACTTATGTTAACGGTATGTTAGATGTAGGTGTTTTTTATAATTATTCGTCTGAATCTGATAATTATCAACCTTCTTTCGCAGAAGATTATGATTTTAACATGGCAGGTCAGTATGTTCAGCTTATTTATTTTGATTATGATTCCACATTAGCAGATTTTGTACCATCGGCTAGGGAAAACTACGCATATCATTCAGGTGAAATTAAAGAAAGTGTTATTGAGTCTTTTAGTGATTTTTACGTTTCTGATGATGGAACTATGTGGGTTGAAGATGAATTCTCTTCTATGCCAACTATTTATCGTGGTTACGGAGATATAGAAACATATGGATCTTCAGGTTCTTATAATTCTAGCGGAGAACAAATTGATGTTGAAAGTATTTATCAGCTTTTTTCATACACACCACCCGCAACAATTACACCTAATTACACTGAAACATTTAATTCTTTTCTCCCAGAATCATGGGAAGTGGCGCAGGGCGACTACGGAACGCCGATAGGTGTCAAAACACAATTCTTCGCATGGGATTTTGGAAATGATAGTGGAAACTCCAATGGTAAGGCAGCTTTAATTAATATTTATGAAAGTTCAGTTGCAGATTATTTATTTTCTCCAGTATTTGATCTTTCAGGGGGTACTCATTTCTTAAACTATGATATAGCATTAACTAAATTCGGGGTAACTGAATCTTCTACTTTAGGTTCAGATGATTATGTAGCTGTGCTTGTTACGCAAGATAGAGGTGTTTCATGGGCAGAGCTAGCCAGATGGACTGCAGATACAGAAATTAGTAATGAGGGACAATCCGCCGCAGAAATTAGTCTGTCTGGTTATGGTAATGAGGTTCAATTTGCTTTTTATGCAAATTCAGGAGCTGATGACCCAGGTATTGATAATGATTTTTTTATTGATAATTTTCAAATCACTTCTGAAACTTTAGGTACAGCATCGAATATATTAGAAGGTTTTACAATGTATCCAACAATTGTAAAGCAAGAACTAAACTTTAGATCTCAAAATAAAGTAGAGGCAATAACAGTCTTTAATTTATTGGGTCAAAAAGTGTTTTTTGATGCATTAGATACAAATAATTCATCTGTTAATTTGTCAAAACTAACGCCGGGCATGTATATTGTAAAAGTAAGTGCAGAAGGAAAAACAGGGTCTTATAAAATTGTAAAAGAATAACTTTTTTAATAAAATATCTTTTTATAAACGCAAACCGAGAGGTTTGCGTTTTTTAATGCTTTTTTTTCGCTTAAAATTCGTGTTGCATGGGGATGGGTTGTTAAAATTAAACCAACAAGGGATTTTCTGAGTGCAAATGAAAATAAATAGTGTAATGACTGAATCATGGTAAAAGAGTGGAGAGATAACAAACCAAATATCAAGGATTTAAACCTATGGAGTAACTTTTAATTCATCGTTTTTTTATATCTTAGTTTTTCTAAATATCTGATTATGAAAAAAATACTCATATTGCTACTCGTGGTCTCAGTGTATTCTTGCCAAAGCCCAAACGGTGCAGTAACTACCAATGATGAACGTTCTGAAATTATTAAAACCCTTTTTAAAAACGTAAGTGAAGAAAATATCGATTATCTTAAAGAGTTGTTCTCTGATGACATGACGTTTGTAGATGCTAGAAATAACTCAAAAGACAAAGCAGGTTTTATTGCCGGTGTTGAAGGACTGTTTGAGATGTTTGATGAGATTAGTTTTGAAGAGGTAGACGGAGATGCTATCGGCTCTGAAATAGAAACAACAGTCTATGAAAATGGAATTATTTGGACTAATGTCTGGAATACCTTTAGTGCCACTGGTAAATACACTGGACAAAAAGTAAGTTTCCCTTTTCACCTTTCTTATAAATGGGATGGACTTAAAATAATCAAAGAAGTACAGTTTTTTGACAACGCTGTTTTTGATAAAGAACTAAACGCCATGCAAGCGGCCAAGAATGTTTCTGAGAAATTAGTAATCTTATTAGAGCTTAAGGTAACCAAAGGAAACACTGCAGAGGATGTGCAAATACTGGTTAAAAAATTAAATGATTTTGTAAGAGCTAATGAACCCAATACCTATGACTATACCTACTTTATTTCTGAAAATGGAAAACGTGTATTTTTAGTAGAGAAATATTTAACTTCTGCAGATATGGTATTGCATGCAAAAAACTTTGAGGGTGGGCCAAATTTTGCTCCTTTTATGAAGATGTTCGAAATAGACAAGTTCATTATTGCAGGTAACGCCACTAAAGAATTAAAGGACCTCTTAAAAGCATATCCAATTGAATACAGAACTGCTGTTGGGGGTTGGATTTATTAAGTAAAAAACTTTAAAAACATAAAAACAAGTATTAATTAAATTTTAAAAACATGAGAAACCTATTTAAAGTATTGATGATGGCCGTTTTAGTAACTTCTTGCTCTACAGGAAATCATGCTGATTTTGAAAAAAACACAGCAGCTGCAAAAAAATATTTTGAACTACATCAAGCAGAAAAATCTGCAGAAATGTTTGAAATGATACATGATGACCTAGAATGGCATATGCCAGTATATGGCGCTGAAATGGCCGATGCACAAGGCTTAAAAGACGCTCTTGTAAATTATCAAACAGCGTTTGACAACATGAAATTTACAGCAGATTACTGGTTACCTGGAGTAGATGAAACTACTGGATTACCAGATGGTAGTACTCGAGTATATGGTACTTGGACGGCAGATCATGCAGCCTCCGGGAAATCTGTTAAAATAACCTCATACCATTCTTTTGCATTTACAGATGGTAAAATATCTGGAGGTGGAGACTGGTTTGATTTTGGGGGGATGATGAACTCTTTGGCAGCCGATACTGAAGCAGATACAGAAGAGTAATCTTACTGTTTACAAATACAAAAAAGCCTTCTATAAGAAGGCTTTTTTTGACGCATATTTAAAAATCTATGAACATCATCAGAATAAATTATTTAAATACTGAATTTCAAGAGCTCTAATAGAGCCCCTTTACATTTATCTTTTTATCCCTCCCGAGCAACCTTTGAAGCAACTCTAAAAAACAAAAAACCCGTAAATCATTGTTTATAAATGAGTTACGGGATAATTTTGTGGTACCTCCAGGAAGTTTTAGGTTTTACTCTCGTTTTATGTGTTTTTATATAAGTCAATGAAAATCAACAGTATAATGACTAAATCATGATAAAATAGTAAAGAGAAATCAAACCAAATAACAAGGATTTAAACCTGCGGAGCAACCTCTCGAGCAACCGGTATTCTCGCCATAGGAAACCCATTAAACAGGTTGTCTATTACTGGTGAGGACACCGAATATTTAACCCGAAATGAAGTTTCTAAGGTCTTAAATGTAACGGTTCAAACATTGAATAACTGGAGAAGAGAAGGGGTCTTAAATCCACTAAAAATAGGAGGTAGGGTGTTGTATAGAAAAGACGATGTGTATAATAACTCACGATTGGTTGCGTGAGTTATTTACCTTTAAATTTATTTAAAATAATTTAAAGGCCAAATCTAAGTTAATTTACAATACCTTACAGAATTATTTATTATGATTTAATTTAATCAATTTTTCAAAATACTCCTATTTATGAAAAAGATACATTTAGTTATTTTCTTATTAATGTCTTACATCTCAGTAGGTCAAAATTTAACGGTAATAAGTGGTGGAAGTATCACAATACCCAAAGACAGTTATGTTTTTGTTGGCGGTGATTTTACCAACACCGCAGGTACTGTAACTTTACATTCCGATTCGGATGAGTTTTCATCGTTATTGGTAAGTGGTGCTGCCTCAGGAGATATTACCTACAACCGCTATGTAAATATAGTAGGTGATGGAGAATGGGATTTAATAGGTGCGCCAGTATCTGGTATGGCATTTAGTTCTTTAATCACGGATACCAATATTGCAACAAACGGAAGTTTTTATGCAGTAGGATCTTATGATAATACTATGGATACTTGGACAAACGCTACCGATGCAACCACAGGTAATTTAGCATTAGGGCAAGGATACCAAATGGCCACCACAAGTGGAGGCACCCTCTCTTTTACAGGTGCTATTGCCGATGGAAACCAAACTGTAACCATAACCAATAGTGATGCAGCAAATTCGGGTGCAGGAAGGCGTTGGAATTTAATAGCCAATCCTTTTCCTTCTTATCTTAATGCAAATGACAATGCAGATGGAACCAATAATTTTTTAACGGTTAATACAGCAGCAATAGATGATAATTTTGAGGCACTCTATGGCTGGAAAGCAGATGGAACAGGATATGAAATTTATAACAACACAAGTACAGCCACGTATATAGCACCAGGTCAAGGTTTTTTTGTTGCCGCTGCAGGAAGCGGAGGGGATCAAACAATCACTCTTAGCAAAGCCATGCAAACAGTTACCGGATCAGATGATTTTGTTGCCGCAAGATCCTCTGCGAGTTACGAATTGGTTTTAGACATGTATAGTGATGGTGTTAAAGAAGACGATACTAAATTTTATTTTAAAGAAGGATTGACTTTAGGATTAGACCCAGGGTATGATGCTGGAGCCTTTAATCAATCTTCAGGTTTTAGTTCGAGACTTGTAGACCAAGACAACGGCATTGGCATGGGTATTAACGCGATGCCTACAGATGCTATGAGCAATGTAATCGTTCCTCTAACGATAAATCAAGAAGCTGGGATTGCTCTTGAAATTCAAATAGCAAGTAGTACGATTCCAGAGGATATAAATGTGTATTTAGAAGACACCGTAGAAAACACGTTTACACTTCTTACCAATGAAGGTTTTGAGCTCACAGCACAAACTACCTTAAGTGGTATAGGAAGGTTTTTCATTCACTATACTACAAGTACCCTTTCCACAGATACGGTGAGTAGTACCTCATTATTAACCGCCTATAAAGGAAAAGGAAATGCCTATATCTCAGTAGAGGGATTACAGCAGTTCTCAGAGCCAGCAAATCTTATCCTTTACAATGTATTAGGGATGAAAGTACTCTCAAGAAAGATCCAAAACCCTTCACAGAAAGAGACACTATCTACAGTAGGTTTGAAGACTGGAGTCTATATTCTAAAAGTACAGGCAGAAAACATTGTTTTCACAAAAAAATTAGTCATAGAATAATCATTCCACATGAAAAAAACAGAAAACACACCTAACGGTACCGATGATATCAGTAGAAAAGAGGCCATAAAGAAAATGGGAAAGTATGCTGCACTCACAGCGATGGGAACATTTATGATTCTAAACCCTAAAAAGGCACAAGCGCAATCTGCACCTTCGGACCCAGGTGCTTGGGGATAAAACAACTAAAAAAAGAAAAAACAACTATTAAAAAACACACCAATGAAACAATTTTTCACATTTTTAGCGGCAGTAGTATTAACTGCAACAACATATGCTCAAGTGGGTGTAGGTACAACAACTCCAGACGCTTCGTCAGCATTAGATATTACCTCTACCACAAAAGGGTTATTAATCCCAAGAATGACAGAGACCCAGCGTGATGCTATTAGCCCAGCTGCCACAGGCTTAATGATATATCAAACAGATGGTACAGCAGGTTTTTACTATTACAATGGCAGTAGTTGGAGTGAGGTAGCTGCTACTTCCAAAACTTACTCTGTAAACACTTTTTATGCAGAATTAGGAGGTTACGTTATACAAATTAGTCCTAATGGCAAACACGGTTTAGTGGTTGCAATGCAAAACCAAGGAAGTTCAACCTGGTATGAAGCTAATGACTTATTGAGCAATCCCTCTAATCACGATGCAGACGGTAAGGAATTTTCAGATTGGCGGTTACCTACCAAAAGAGAATTAAATCTTATGTATGTTGTTTATAATAATGGAAATGCAGCTTCTTTAAACTCCGGTTCCTACTGGAGTTCTACGGAGGTCGATTACACTAGCGCGTGGGAACTGGTTTTCCTCAATGGTGATCAGCCCCCCACCAATAAGGTCTACACGAGCAGTGTGCGTGCTGTTCGGGCTTTTTAGTTATTTAATTATTTATCAATTTAATTTAATGCCGCTTAAGCGGTCGGGTTTTATTTTTTAAAAATGGCATTACACACAGCGCTTCCTGTATATAGGGATACGTATAAATTGGTATTAGAAATTTTTGTAAGTACCAAAAATTTCCCTAAAGAATACAAGTATAGTTTGGGTAGAGATATGGAGCGTGATGTGCTGGTGTTAATGCGCTGTATATATCGTGCGCTGTTAAAACGTAACTTTAGTTTCCAGTAACCTAACTTTTAGAACACAATATAACCAGTTTACAATTATCTTTTTATACCTCCCGAGCAACCTTTCGAGCAACCTCTAAAAAACAAAAAACCCGTAAATCATTGTTTATAAATGAGTTACGGGATAATTTTGTGGTACCTCCAGGAATCGAACCAGGGACACAAGGATTTTCAGTCCTTTGCTCTACCAACTGAGCTAAGGTACCATTGCCTTAGCGGTGGCAAATATAATGTGTTTTTTGGTTTCTCCTAAAGAAAATTAAAAAAAAAATGATAATTTTTAAAATTTATCTAAATTTGAAAAATGAATTTAGCAATAGATGTTGGAAATACAAGAGTTAAAATAGCTGTTTTTGAGAAAGATAAGCTTGTGGAATTATTTGTTTTTCAGAAAACAAAAATTTTATCCGAAATTAAAGAAATTTTAAAAAAACATGAAATTTCAGTAGGGATCATGTCAAATGTTGCTTCTATTTCCGATTCGAAGTTAAAAAAACTAAAAGATCTAGTTCATATTCAGGTGATTTCTTCCTTCACAGAGGTGCCTTTCAAAAATCTTTATAAAACTCCAAAAACTTTAGGAGTCGATAGAATTGCTCTGGTTGCAGGTGCGGTAAGTCAGTTTTCTGGGCACAATATTTTAGTTATTGATGCAGGTACATGTATTACTTTTGATTTTGTAAACTCAGAAGGGGAGTACCTGGGAGGTGCAATATCTCCGGGGTTAAAAATGAGATTTAACTCTTTGAATTATTTTACGGCGAATTTACCCTTATTAGAAATAGATGAATTGACTGATTTTATAGGAAAGAACACAAAAGAAAGTATAAACTCGGGTGTTATAAATGGTGCAATTCAAGAAATTGATGGCGTTATTAATCAATATAAAAAGAAATTTTTAGATTTAACAGTTGTTTTAACAGGAGGAGACACAAATTTCTTGGCAAAGCAATTAAAAAGTAGCATATTTGCCAATCAAAATTTACTCCTTCAAGGATTAAATAGAATATTGATACATAATACAGACAAATGATCAAAAATATCTTATTAGTATTTTTACTAATAACTTCTTTAGCAACTTCAGCGCAAAGAACAAATTCGTCACCATATTCATTTTTTGGTATTGGAGAAGAATTTAATCCAGTTACAGCAGAGCAGAATGCAATGGGGGGTATTGGAGTTGCGTTTAGCCATTATAAATATTTGAATTTTGCAAACCCTGCAGCTTATGCAGACTTAAGATATACAACGTATTCTTTTGGTGTGTTAAATAATAAATTAACAATAGACAATGGTAGCGAATCTCAAAGCACAAACTCTACCAGTTTAAGTTATTTTGCATTGGCATTTCCTTTAGGTTCTAAGGCAGGTATGTCTTTTGGTATTCAGCCAATATCATCCGTGGGTTATTCTTTAGTGAACGAGACTTTAGATGGAAGTGGAGGAATAATAGAGCGTTCTATTTTTTCTGGAGAAGGCGGTGTTAGCAGAATTTACACGAGCTTAGGGATAAAAATATTTAAAAAATTATCTATCGGTTTTGAAGCTGATTATAGCTTTGGTAATATAGAAAATAGTATAACTAATCAAATTGCGGGCATATCTCTATCCACTAAGTACAAAGAGTCAACTATTGTTAGAGGAGGTTCTGTGACTTTAGGTACTCAGTATAAAAAAGTACTTAAAAAAGATCTTGTATTAAGCACTGGAGCTACCCTAAAGGTGGGGAATGATTTAAAAGTAACAGGAGACGAATATTTATATTCTCTTACATTTACGAACGTAGGAAATGAGTTTGGTAGAGATACTATTTCACAATCTAGTATTAGTGGAAATTACAAATTACCTTTAAAAGCTACTTTAGGAGTAGGTTTGGGTGAAATGGATAAATGGTATGTGGGTGTTGAATATGAAAATCAAGAAGCAATAGAAACTACTGGGTTTTTAAATACTACAAATGCTCCTTATCAAATATAGTGAGTCTAACAGAATCTCATTGGGGGGGTATTATTTACCTAAAATCAATTCAATATCAAGTTATTGGCATAGGGTTACATATAGGGCTGGTGTTCGTTTAGAGAAAACGGGTTTATTAGTGGATGGGTCTGGCCTAAATACTAATTTTACAGAAGTAAACGACTTTGGCATGTCTTTTGGTCTAGGTTTACCGCTTAGGCAATTATCGACAGTAAATATGGGGTTTGAATTTGGAAAGAGAGGGACAACGAATAATAATTTAATTCAAGAGAATTATTTTAATTTTAGACTAAGCTTGTCTTTAACAGATACACAATGGTTTCAAAAAAGAAAAATAGATTAATAAACAATTAACAAAATGAAGAGAATTACGTTTTTACTAGCTGCAATGTTATTATTGATTTCAGCAAAAACAAATGCGCAAGATGATGCGAAAAGAGAATGCACGATTAAATATAATTTATTTAAAGGAGATTTTCAGTCTAAAAAATATGATGAGGCCTATGCAAATTGGATTGTCTTAATGGACGATTGTAAAGATTTGTCTATTAATATCTATAAATATGGAGCGGTATTAGCTGAAAAAGTAAGAAAAGATCCTGTTTTATCTAAAAGAGTCTACGAACAAAGGTTACAGTATTATCCAGATCAAAACCCTGCAAAAGTTCATAGTGATTATGCAACTTATTTGTCTAATAACAAATTAGCTTCTGATGAAGTTATATTTTCAATTTTAGAAAAAGGGTATAGCATAGATCCAACTAAAATGGGTGTAAAAAATCTTTATAAATATTTTCAAGGGGTTACAGATAGAAATAAAGACACAAATCCTCAAAAAGTATTTGATACTTATGATGATGTATTGGAGTCTGTAAGCGAAAAATTAGAGGGTTATGCGGCTAAACTTAGGACATTAACTGCAGACAGTACTAAGGTGCATGATAAAAGGGAAAAGTCTTTAATTAGAGCATATACAATCAACTCAAAAGCTTTAGGTACTGTAGAAAGCGGTTTAGATAATATTATTTCTGAAATTGCTACATGTGAGCGCTTGGTGCCATTATATCAAAGAGATTTTGAAGTGAATAAAACGAATGCTGTTTGGTTAAGAAGAGCTGTGTCTAGAATGTTTAAAAAGGGATGTCAAGAAGAGGCAATGTATGAAACGCTTGCAAAAGCGTATGCAGAAGCAGCACCTTCTCCAGACTCAAAATCATTTTATGCTGGTATTTTAGAGAAAAATGGAGATGTTAGCGGAGCAGCAGCAATGAGACAAGAGGCGTTCGATTTAGAAACAGACCCTTTAAAGAAAGCAAAATATAAATTGAAGTTTGCTTATGCAGCGAAGGCTAGAGGGCAAAAATCAAGAGCAAGAAGTTTAGCTAGAGAGGCATTAAAACTGAATCCTAACTTTGGTAAAGCATATTTGTTAATTGGAAGTTTATACCAATCTAGTGTTAAAGGTAGCACTTGTGGTAAAGGTGAATTTGAAAAAAGAATGATTTATGCGGCAGCCCTAAGACAAGCTCAAAAAGCTGCAGCTGTAGATCCAAGTATATCTGCCGCAGCTGGAAGGTATATCAGAAGTTACAGAGCAAATTTACCGAATCAAAAAGTGATTTTTACAGCGGGTGTTGATCCTGGTAGTAGTTACACTATAAAATGTTGGATTGGCGAAACAGTTAAAGTACCTACAAAATAATTGTTTGAAAAACTTAAATAAAATATTAAAAAAGAGCATTACTGTATTCATAATAACAGTAATGCTTTTTTCTTGCTCTAACAATACGCGAGAAGTTAGAGATTTTTTGGCTTCAAAAAATTTACCTATTGGTGTAGCAAAAAATGCTTTTCATGTATATAAAGATTCGGGTAGAATTACTTCAAAATTAATCACACCTTTGTTGCGTGATTTTAGTAATAGAAAAGAACACCCTTACAATGAGTTTCCAGAAGGAATTAAAATTGTAAGTTTTGAAGGACAAGATTCTGTTACTGTTACTGGTAACTATGCCTTGTCTTATTCAAAGACCGACATTTCTGAACTTATCGGAAACGTTGTGGTTTTGAATCATTCAGAAAATTCTAAGTTAGAAACAGAACAGCTTTATTGGGATCAGAAAACAAACTATTTTTTCTCAGAAAAAAGATTTACTTTAAGTACTTTAAAAGATACTGTTTACGGAGTTGGCTTTGAGTGTAAAGAAGATTTAAGTCAGCATTTGGCGAAAAAGACAATTGGAAGATTAGAAACAGCAGAAGAATAATAATATGACTAAAATTTGGAAATTTTTTCAGTATGGCTATTTAATCGTAGCAGTAATCTGTTTAATAGAGGGTATTGTTCGGTTTAATGGTGAGAGAGAAAAAGCATATATATTTCTTGGTGCTGCTATTTTTATTACCTTAGTTTTTTTCTTTAAAAGGCATTTTAGGAAAAAAATAGAAAAAAGAAACAACTTAAATAAATAGGTATAAATTCCTTAATGGAAATTGAAATTATAATTATAGGTGTCTCAATTATTCTTTCCGCATTTTTTTCGGGAATGGAAATAGCTTTTGTTTCAGCAAATAAACTTCATATTGAATTAGAGAAAAAAAGAGATGGCTTTACTGCTAAAATTTTAAATAGAATTACCCAAAAATCTTCAAAATTTATTACCACAATGTTAGTTGGTAATAATATCTCTTTGGTCATTTATAGTTATTACATGGGTGAATTCTTAGTTGATATTATTCCTATTAAAAGCTATAATGATTTTTCTATTCTTCTGATACAAACTATTATTTCTACCATAATAATATTAGTTACAGCCGAATTTTTACCTAAAACTATCTTTAGAATTTACGCAAATGAAGTCTTAAAAATATTTGCAGTTCCTGCCTATCTTTTCTATATTTTATTCCACTTTTTTTCTGGATTCATTACTTTTATATCTGATTTTTTTCTACGTGTTTTCTTTAAAACAAATGCGGACAGACAACAGACAGAGTTTAGTAAGGAAGAATTAGGTAACTATATTTCTGAACAATTAGAAACGGGTAACAATCAAGATGAAGTAGACTCAGAAATTCAGATCTTTCAAAATGCTCTAGATTTTCATGATGTAAAGGCCAGGGAAGTTATGGTTCCTAGAACAGAAATTGTTGCTGTAGAGCTGCATGAAAAAGTATCGAATTTAAAAAGTATATTTATAGAGACTGGGTTGTCGAAAGTCATAGTGTATAAAACTTCATTGGATGATGTTATCGGCTATGTAAGCGCTTTCGAGTTATTTAAGAAACCTAAAACGATTAAATCAATTTTATTACCAGTAGAGATTGTGCCAGAATCTATGATGATAAATGATGTTTTGAATAGTTTAATGAAAAAAAGAAAAAGTGTTGCCATCGTTGTAGATGAATATGGCGGAACATCAGGAATTATCACAGTAGAAGATATTGTTGAAGAGTTATTTGGTGAGATTGAGGATGAACACGACAATCAAAAATTTTTAGAAGAGAAAATATCTCAGAATGAATTGCATTTTTCTGCAAGATTGGAGGTTGATTACTTAAATGAAGAATATGGCTTAAATATACCAAAATCTGAAGCTTACGAGACTTTAGGAGGGTTTATTATAGAGCATTTAGAAAGTATACCTAAAGAGAGTGAGGTTGTTACTATTGATAATTTTGAAATTAGAGTCTTACGGGTAAGCAGTGCAAAAATTGAAGAAGTGAGTTTAAAAATTATAAATGAAGAAGCTTAAAAGAAAACGATTCATTTTGAACTGTCTAAATGTATCACTACTTAGCACTAATAAGTAGAAAATCCGTTGCAATATTAAAACCCAAATCGTATATTCGCCAACTGAAATAAAATAAATGACGTATGGCAGTTTTATCAAAAATTAGAGAACGTTCAATGTTCTTAATAATTATAATTGGATTAGCACTTTTTGCTTTTGTATTGGACCCATCTACTTTAGGTGATTTTTTCAATTCAAGTAAAGTTAATGAAGTAGGAGAAGTAAATGGAGAATCTATTTCAAGACAAGAGTTTTCTGAGGAATTAGAAGTTTACAAAAGACAAGCTGGTAGCAGAGTTTCCGAAATGCAAGCAAGTAAAACGGTTTGGAATAATATACTTAGAAAAAAAATCTATCAGAATCAATTAGCAGAGGCAGGAATCACTGTTGGTGAAGCGGATGTTTGGAATGAATTGATTAATGCATCTTCAGTAAAGAATAGCCCTCAGTTTCAAAATGAAGCAGGCTTATTTGACGAAGGAATTTTCAAACAATTTTTAGCGGATACAAAAGAACAAAACACAGATATGTGGGCTGCATGGTCTAATTACATGAATCAAATTAGAGACAATGCTGAAAGAAATACATACAACAATCTCGTAGCTGCGGGTCTTGGTGCTTCTTTAAAGGAAGGAGAGTTTCAATACTTTGCAGAAAATAGTAAGTTAAAATCTCAATTTGTATACGTACCTTATTCTTCTGTTCCAGATAGTTTAGTTACTGTTTCTAAAAAAGAGGTAGAAGCGTATGTTCGTGAAAATGAAAATAATTTTAAAGTTGATGAATCAAGAGATATATCATATGTTAAGTTTGCTATTTCGCCAAGCGCAGCAGATGAGAATGATATCAAAGAAGAAGTTGCAGGATTCATAGCAGATTTTAAAAACACTACTGATGATAAAGAATTCTTAGCTGAAAATGATTCTGACACGAATCTTGATGAGAACTTTAAATTTGAAAATACAGTTACAAAAACAATTGCTTCAGAGGTTTTTAAAGGAGCAAAAGGAGACGTTTTTGGACCTTACAAAGAGCAAGGATATTTTAAAATATCAAAAATTACTTCCATTACAAAATTGCCAGATTCAGCTAAGGCAAGTCACATATTAATTCCTTTTGTTGGATCTCAAAGAACTGCTCCTGAAGTTACAAGAACAGAGGACGAGGCTAAGAGTTTAGCTGATAGTATTTTGAGTGTTGTAAAAAGAAATAGAAGAAAGTTTGCAAAATTAGCAAAAGACTTTTCTTCAGATAAAGGCTCTGCTCAAAAAGGTGGTTTTTACGATTGGTTTAACTATACAAGAATGACTCCTGGTTTTAGGGATTTTGTTTTTGAAGGGAAAAAAGGAGATATTGGAGTTGTTAAAACACCTTTTGGTTTCCATGTAATTAAAATTGACGGTCAAAAGAATAGCCAAACAGCTGTAAAATTAGCTACTTTTGGAAGACAAATAGTCGCTTCTGAAACAACTGAAAATGTAGTTTTTCAAAAAGCAGAGCAATTTGCTTTAGCTACATCTAAAGATAAAAAGTTTTTCACAATCGCAAAAGAGAATAAATACATAACAAAACCGGTTGTTGGTCTAAAAGTTTTAGACGAAAATGTTCCTGGTCTAGGTAATCAAAGGCAAATTATATCTTGGACTTTTGGTAGAGATACGAAACCAGGAGACTTTAAACGTTTTGATCTAGAAGGAAGCCACGTTGTAGCTTTTGTAACTGCTAAAACAGAAAAAGGATTAATGTCTGCTGAAAAAGCAACAAATACAGTGAAACCTATTTTACAGAACCTAAAGAAGGCAAAATTAATTGCAGATAGTTTTAGCGGAAGTACTTTACAGGATATCGCTAAAGAAAACAAAACTTCTGTTAGAAACGGAAATGGGGTAACTTTAAAAAGCCCTACCTTATCTGGAGCAGGATCTGAACCTAAAGTAGTGGGGGCTATGTTTAATGCAGAATTAAACAAAATATATAAAAATATAGAGGGTAGCAAAGGTGTGTATGCTTTTGTTGTAACAAATAAAGAGCTTCCAACTGCATTACCAAACTATGAGTCTGCGAGAAAATCAATTTCTAAGGCTAGAAAGAATAAAACAACTGTAATGTATGAAGCTATTAAGAATGCGTCAGATGTAGAGGATTACAGAGCAAATTTATACATAGGAAACTAAGTTATAAGTTTATATAGAATATAAGATCCGTTCAATTTTTTTGAACGGATTTTTTATGTTCAAATTTTAAGGGAACCGATATGTTCTATTGGGGTTGAGGTGTCTATTTTTAATAATTATTTCCAGTTGAAGGTAAGCTAAATCTTAATTGAATGGCTTTTTTTAGCTCTTTTTTATCTGTACTTAAAATAAATAGTATTTCGTGAAATCAGTAAATACTTTCTCAATAAAAAAAACCTTTTTGATTTCTCAAAAAGGTTTAGGTTTTCCATGTGTAATCTAAATATTATTTCTAGCCATTCATAGAAATTAAAAACTCGTCATTGTTTTTAGAGAACTTAATTCTATCATTAATAAACTCCATTGCTTCAATAGGATTCATGTCTGCAAGATATTTGCGTAAAACCCACATTCTTTGAACTGTTTTCGCGTCTAATAATAGATCATCACGTCTCGTTGAAGATTTAATTAAATCGATAGCAGGGTATATTCTTCTATTAGAAATATTTCTATCTAATTGAAGTTCCATGTTTCCTGTTCCTTTAAATTCTTCGAAGATTACTTCGTCCATTTTAGAACCAGTTTCTGTAAGAGCAGTTGCAATAATGGTTAAAGAACCACCATTTTCAATATTTCTAGCAGCTCCAAAGAAACGTTTTGGTTTGTGCAATGCGTTTGCATCGATACCACCAGAAAGTATTTTTCCTGATGCTGGTGCAACCGTATTATATGCTCTTGCCAAACGTGTAATTGAATCTAAAAGAATAACGACATCATGTCCGCATTCAACCAAACGTTTTGCTTTTTCTAAAACAATGTTTGCAACTTTTACATGTTTGTCTGCCGGTTCGTCAAAAGTAGACGCTACAACTTCTCCACGAACATTTCTTTTCATGTCTGTTACCTCTTCAGGACGTTCATCAATTAGTAATACAATTTGATAAACTTCTGGATGGTTTGCTGCGATTGCATTGGCCACATCCTTTAATAACATGGTTTTACCAGTTTTAGGTTGTGCAACTATCATACCACGTTGCCCTTTTCCTAATGGAGAAAATAAATCAATAATTCTTGTTGATAGAGAACTTCCCTTTTCTGCTAAATCAAATTTTTCTTGAGGAAATAATGGTGTTAAATGCTCAAAAGCAACACGATCTCTTACTAAGTTTGGGTTTAATCCGTTTATTTTTGATACTCGAATTAAGGGAAAATATTTTTCACCTTCTTTTGGTGGGCGTACATTTCCTTTAACTGTATCACCCGTTTTTAAACCAAATAATTTAATTTGTGATTGAGACACATAAATATCATCTGGAGAAGATAAATAATTATAATCAGAAGAGCGTAAGAACCCATAACCGTCAGACATCATTTCTAAAACGCCCTCGCTTTCTATGATTCCATCAAATTCAAAATCTGGGTCTCTATATCTGTTGCCAGATTTATTTCCACCATTTCTGTTAGAGTTGTTTTTGTCTCTATTTTGTGAATTTTCTTTATGTTTATTTTTGTTATTCTGCTGATTTTTATGCTGCGGTTTATTTGGTTTGTTAGCAGGTTTTTGTTCTTGCTTATCAACCTTATTATTAGATTCTTTAGTATCTAAAACTGCTTCAGAATTTTCGCCTTTTTTAACCTCTTCTTTTCTTGGATTTGGTCTTTTTATTGGATTTGGTTTCCGTTGTGTTAAATTTTCTAGCTTAGGTTCTTCTTCAATAGTTTTCTCAAGTTCTTGTTGAGGCTTTTCTTTAATTCGATTTAAAGTTGTCTTTTCAATTACAGCCTCGCTTGTTGTTTTTATGGATGAAGTAGATTTAGAAACCCTTTTTCTTTTGGGTTTTTCTTTTTTTGGTGTTACTTCAGATTTAGAAGAGGATGGGGTTGCTACTGGGTTTGCAGCTTGCGTATCTAAAATTTGATACACTAAATCTAATTTTTTAAGCTGACTTGTTTTTGTAAGACCAATAGATTTTGCAATTACCTGTAAATCAGCAAGTGTTTTTGTTTTTAGTTCTGAGATTTCGAACATTCGTTATGTGTTAAGTTAAATTGTAAATCTTAATAGCGTAAGATTGATTATAATATTTTTAGATTTTTTTCTTGTATATAGTACTATACAACTTTATGTGTGTGGATAATGTGATACAAATATATACAATTTTTTTTAGTTTTAGATTTTCTTTTTAAAAAAGAAAATTCTACTTTTGTCAACCTATTGTTTAAGATGATTCAAAGAATACAAAGTATATATTTATTAATAGCAAGCTTAGTTTCTGGAGGCTTGGTTTTTGTGTTCAATTTGTGGAGTAATCTTAAAGAACAAATTTTTGCATTGGACTTATTTATGAGAGAATCTTTTCTTTTAAAAGTAATTCCTTTGTTATTTTTGCTTTCTGCTGTTGTATCATTTTTAGATATTTTTTTATTTAAAAATAGAAAGTTACAATTTGTAGTTGGGCGTTTAATAATTTTGATCAATCTTTTTTTATTAGGATTATTGATTTATGTATCTCTAACGCTACCTGGAGAAATTTCTATTTCTAAGAAAGGTATTGGGATGTTCTTACCGATTTTAGTTGTTTTGCTTATTGTTTTGGCAAATAAAGCTATTAAAAAGGATGAAGATCTCGTGAAATCTGTAGATAGATTGCGATAAACCTATCATATTAGTCTATTTTAGTGCGACGAAAAACCGAGAATTTACTTCTCGGTTTTTTATTTTAAAAAAATAAAATAAAAACAATAGATTAAAAGATCAAAGATTTTTATTATTTACGTGTTATTACAAATTTTCTGCAGAGATTACAGATGAATATATTGATGCAAAATAGAATGATACAATTAGATTTTATACACGTTCAACTAGAAGGGACTAATGATTAAAGTTGAAGTGCCATTTTTAGAAAAAGACGTAATTAACTTCGCTTAGCAAGTTCAATAATTTCCATATTTTTTATTTCACTATTGTCTAACTCAAACCGCAACATAGTTCTTACTTTATGAAACCCATGGTTTCCAGCAGCGCCAGGGTTTAGGTGTAGTAAATTTAGTTTCTTATCATATTGTACTTTTAAAATATGAGAATGTCCAGAAATGAATATTTTGGGTGGATTTAATTTTATTTTGTCACGAATTCTTTTGTAATATTTATTGGGATAGCCACCAATATGCGTCATCCAAACTGTAACTTTTTCCACTTCAAATTTTGCATCTAAAGGAAATTCGGATCGAGCATCAGCACCATCAATATTTCCAAAAACTGCACGCAAAGGTTTTAATTTTTTTAAGGTATCAGTAACTTCTAAATTACCAATATCTCCGGCATGCCAAACTTCATCTGCTTGCTTTACAAATTTTAAAATTTTTTCGTCAATAAAACTATGTGTATCAGATAATAATAAGATTTTCTTCATTCGAGTATTAAAAAAGCAGACCTTTAGTTTAATAATTGGTAGCTAACACTAATATTAATTTTTTCTTTTGATCAAAGTAAAAATACTTAGAGCCACTTAGTGGCCAAATGTAAGGATAACAAAATAAATTCCGTAATTTTGAACACCACAAAAAACAAATCTTCTTGAGATATTTTATAGAACTTTCTTATCAAGGAAAAAACTATCATGGTTGGCAAATTCAGCCAGATGTTATTACTGTGCAAGAAAAATTAAATAAAGCAGTTAGTACAATTTTTCAATTAAACATTGAAGTTGTTGGAGCAGGAAGAACAGACACAGGTGTTCATGCTTCGCAAATGTTTGCACATTTTGATTTGGACAAAGAATTAAAAGGAGATATTCCTCATAAATTAAATTCTGTTTTACCTCCAGATATTGTTGTACATAATGTTTTTACTGTTGTTGATGAAAAACACGCACGTTTTGATGCAATTAGTAGAAGTTATGAATATAAAGTCTGGTTGGGTAGAAATCCTTTTTTATTAGATTTTTCATGGCAAATCCATTCGCAGAATCTTAATATAGATTTAATGAATGAGGCGGCTAGTTTATTATTAGAATATACTGATTTTCAGACATTTTCTAAGGTCAAGACAGATGTGTATACCTATAATTGTGATGTTACGGAAGCTATTTGGAAACAGAATGGTAAAGAATTAACGTTTTATATTTCAGCGAATCGTTTTTTAAGAAATATGGTAAGGGCTATAGTTGGTACTTTGGTTGATGTTGGTTTAGGGAAAATCACCAAAGATGAGTTCAGACAAATTATAGAAAGTAAAAGTAGAAGCAATGCAGGGTTGTCAGTTCCTGCAAAAGGATTATTTTTAACAAAGATAAAATATTAGGTTTTGGCAGATAAAACGGGAAAAGCTTTTGATTTACAGATTTTTTTAAGGCTGATGTCTTTTGCAAAACGCTATAAATTAAAGTTTTTTATAGCAACTTCTTCAACGATATTATTAGCGCTAGTTTCATTGTTGAATCCTTATTTGATCAAAGAAACTGTCGATAGATACATTACAGAAAAGGATTCGGAAGGGCTTATAAATAACATCATTTTAATGTTTGTTGTTGTACTCGTTGAAGTTTTACTTCGATTTTCATTTATATATTTTGCAAACTGGGTTGGACAACATATTATTAGAGATATTAGAGCAAAAATATTTAGGCATATTTTGCAATTTAAAATGTCTTATTTTGATAAAAATTCAGTTGGTAAATTGGTAACAAGAGTCGTTTCTGATATAGAAACGATTGCTGCTTTTTTTAGTAGTGGTGTTTTTACAATTGTAAGTGATGTTTTACAAATGTTTGCAGTAGCAGCTTTGATGTTCTATTTTAATTGGAAGTTAGCTCTAATAGCACTGGCAGTTTTACCCATTTTAATATATGCAACTAGAGTTTTTCAACAAGCGATAAAAGCAACTTTTCAGGAAGTAAGAAATCAAGTAGCAAATCTAAATGGATTTGTACAGGAAAGAGTTACTGGAATGAAAATTGTGCAACTTTTCAATAGAGAAAAAGTAGAATACAAGAGTTTTAAGGATATCAACAACAAGCACAAAGAGGCTTATGTAAAAACGATATGGTATTTCTCTATTTTCTTTCCTATTGCAGAAATTCTATCATCAATTGGTATTGGTTTAATTGTTTGGTTTGGCAGCAAACAAATTGTAGGTGGTGAAGTTCCTGGTCCTGGAATGTTAATGGCATTTGTACAAATGGCGCAAATGTTATTTAGACCCTTACGCCAGATTGCAGATAAATTTAACCAATTACAAATGGGAATTGTTTCTGGAGAGCGTGTTTTTAAGGTGATTGATACTCAGAGTAGTATTGTTAAAAGCGGAACAGTGAGAGCAAAAAAATTAAAAGGAGATATCAGTTTCAAAGATGTTAGATTCAGTTATGTTAAGGATGAAGAGGTTTTAAAAGGAATCTCTTTAGAGGTGAAAAGTGGGCAAACCGTGGCTATTGTTGGGGCAACAGGAGCGGGAAAATCCACTATTATCAATTTAATCAACCGTTTTTACGAAATAGATAGTGGTACAATTTGTGTTGATGGTGTTTCTGTTAATAAATATACTTTAGAAAGTTTAAGAAATCAGGTTGCAGTAGTTTTACAAGATGTGTTTTTATTTTCAGATTCCATTTTAAATAATATTACCTTAAAAAATGAAAACATCACTTTAAAAGAAGTTGAGGAAGCTGCAAAACAAATTGGTATTCACGATTTTATTATGACACTTCCTGGTGGATATCAATACAATGTAAAAGAACGTGGTGCAATGTTATCTTCAGGTCAAAGACAATTAATAGCTTTTTTAAGAGCCTATGTGAGTAAACCAAGTATTTTAATTTTAGATGAAGCTACTTCTTCTGTAGATTCTTATGCAGAAAAAATGATACAGTATGCTACAGAAACGATTACTAAAGGAAGAACTTCTATTATAATTGCCCATCGATTAGCAACGATTAAACAAGCAGACAAAATTATAGTGATGGATAAAGGCCTTATTGTTGAAGAAGGAAGTCATAGTGAGTTGTTAGAAAGAGAAAACGGGTATTACAAGAACTTATACAATAAACAATTTAGCTTAGAAGCTGCTTCATAGCTACTCAATGATTTATTTTATAACTTAATCTAAAAGTAAATTATACGAATTAGTCTTTAAAATAATATTACATTAAGTCTTTTCTAATTTTTTGATTCAACTCATTATAATCAGAATAGAGTTCAAAACTACCATCTTTTATATAAGAAATTTCACCTGTCTCTTCAGAAACAAGTACACAAATAGCATCTGTTTTTTCTGAAACTCCAATTGCCGCTCTATGTCTTAGACCAAATCTTGCAGGGATTTTATTACTATCAGAAATTGGTAAAACCACTCTTGTAGCAACAATAAAGTTATCTCTAATTATTAATGCACCATCGTGCAAAGGGCTGTTTTTGTAAAAAATACTTTCTAAGATAGCCACGTTCACTAGAGCATTCATGTTATCACCTGTATTTATTAGAAAATCAAGTGAGTTGGTGCGTTCAATAACGATTAAAGCACCTGTTTTTGTTTTTGATAATTTTTTACAAGCCTCTAAAATAACTTCAGTTTCTATTTCTGTACTAATTTCTGTTTGTAAAAATTTTAATTGTTTTAAAAAGCTTCCTTTATTCGTAAATTTACTAGTACCAATCATTAATAAGAATTTTCTTATTTCTTGCTGAAAAACAATAATTAAAGCAACAACACCACCGCCTAAAAGTGTACCTAAAATACCACTTAGCATTTCCATTTTTAGTGCTTCAGTTATTTTCCAAATAACAAATACAATGGCAATTCCTATTACAATATTTATGGCAACTGTACCTTTTAATAATTTGTAAGTGTAATAGAGTAATGTTGCGACCAGTAAGATGTCTAAAACATCTAACAAGGAAAATTCAATAAAATCGAACATGAAAATTGAGTGGTTTTATGCTAAAGTACTAAAATTAGGAAAGAGCTTCAAATTTCTTTTAAATTCAAAATGAAATTTGATTTACAATTTTTACAGCTTCTACAGCTTCTTTAACATCGTGAACACGTAAAATATTTGCCCCATTTAATAAGGCAATTGTATTTGCAGATGTTGTTGCGTTTAAAGCTTGTTGTGCAGAGATATTTAATGTTTTATACAACATTGATTTTCTTGAAATACCAGCTAAAATCGGTGCGTCTAAACTTTTAAAAAGAGACAAGTTCTTTAAAATTTCAAAATTATGATCGATAGTTTTTCCAAAACCAAAGCCAACGTCTATTATTAAATCGTTTAGTTTAAGTTGATGTAGTTTGTGTATTTGTGCTGCAAAAAATGAGATAATTTCTTTAGTGACATCACTGTAAATAGGGTTTTTCTGCATGTTTTGTGGAGTACCTAACATGTGCATTAAGACATAAGGAACTTGTAAATTTGCAACTGTAGTAAACATGTTTTTATCCATTTTACCTCCAGAAATATCATTTATAATTGCTGCGCCAGCATTTATAGTTTCTTGTGCAACTCTACTTCTAAAAGTATCCACAGAAATAATGATTTCTGGAAATTTTTTAATTAATAAATGAATTACAGGTACAATTCTATTGAGCTCTTCTTCTTCAGAAATGTGTTTTGCACCAGGTCTAGATGAGTATGCGCCAACATCTATAAAAGTTGCACCTTGAAGAAGCATTTTTTCTGTTTGAGAAAGAATGTCTGATTCGTTTTTATATTTTCCACCATCAAAAAAAGAATCTGGAGTAATATTTAAGATTCCCATCACTTTTGGTGATAACAAGTCTACTAAAGTACCTTTGCAATTTATGGTCATGTTAACTTACTACTTTATTAATTACGTGTTCTATTTTTGGAGTTTTGTACGCATTCATCTTTTGTACTAAGTCTTTAACAGAATTACTTACAAATAACATATCTCTATTGTCTTGTTTTAAAAAACCTTCTTCTACCATTCTATCTAATTGTAATAAAACTGCATCAAAAAAACCATTTACATTCAAAAGTCCAATGGGTTTTTGTTCAATCTGTAATTGCCCTAAAGTTAAAGCTTCAAAAAGTTCATCAAGTGTTCCAAAACCTCCGGGAAGTGTAATGTATCCATCAATTAATTTACTCATAATTACTTTTCGTTCGCTCATTTTTTTACAAACAATCATTTCTTCTACGCCAGAATGAACAACCTCTTCTTTTTCTAATAATTTAGGTATTACACCAATAACTTCTCCATCTTGGGCTAGAATTGTGTCTGCAAGAACTCCCATCATTCCAATTTTTCCTCCACCGTAAACTAGGCCTATTTTGTTGTTAGCAAAATAATTTCCTAATTCTACAGCAGCTTCTTTATAAATAGGATTAAATCCTAAGCTTGATCCACAAAAAACAACAATTCTATTCATAATAATGATTGATAATTTCATTGTAAAAATAAATGAAATGCGTTTAAGTTTTACTATTTTTACACAAATACTTTTACTGAAAAATGCAAAATACCTCAAAACAATACGATGCTGTAATTGAAGAATGCAGAAGTTTATTTATTAAGAAAATGTCTGATTATGGTTCTGCATGGAGAATTTTGCGTTTACCATCTTTAACAGATCAGATTTTTATAAAGGCCACAAGAATTCGTCAGTTACAAGAAAATCACATTCGTAAAGTTGATGAAGGTGAAAAATCTGAGTTTATTGGAATCATCAATTATTCGATAATGGCTTTAATTCAGTTGGAGTTAGGTATTGTTGAAAATCCTGATTTAAATACTAAAGAAGCGACCGTTTTGTTTGACAAACATAGCAAAATTACCAAAGAATTAATGATGGATAAAAATCATGATTATGGAGAAGCTTGGAGAGATATGCGTGTTTCTAGTCTAACAGACTTAATCTTACAAAAATTATTACGCGTGAAGCAAATTGAGGATAATAAAGGAAAAACCATTGTATCTGAAGGGATTGATGCAAATTACCAAGACATGATTAATTATGCTGTTTTTGCTATGATTCATCTGGGGTAAAAAGATCTGCATGTATATAAAAGGGCACATTTTATAAAACAAGATTATTTTTTGCAATTTATTGTTTAATATAAAATGCATAATGATTTAAGCAAAAAACCATGATATTAAAACTTATTACACAAATTGCAAGAATTTTAGTAGGAGCCTTATTTGTTTTTTCAGGCTTTGTAAAATTGGTAGATCCAATTGGATCTCAATACAAGTTTCAAGAATATTTTTCTGAAGGTGTTTTAAATATGGAGTTTTTAATTCCTTATGCCTTGCCATTTGCAATTTTATTGATTGTGGCAGAAATTCTTTTAGGAGTAATGATTTTAATCGGTTACAAACCTAAGTTTACCGTTTTTAGTTTATTTATTTTAACCTTAGTCTTCTTGTTTTTGACTTGGTATTCTGCCTATTATAACAAAGTTACAGATTGTGGTTGTTTTGGAGATGCTATAAAATTATCTACTTGGGGAACCTTCTACAAGAATATTATTTTAATTGCTTTAATTATCATTTTAGTTGTAAAACTAGAGTTTGTTAAACCCATTTTTCAAGGAAAGATACCTAAAGTAATTGCCTTTTTATCATTAGCTGTTTTCTTATTTATTACGCAACACGTTTTAACTCATTTGCCTTTAATAGATTTTAGAGCTTATGCAATTGGAAAGAATATTTCCGAAGGAATGGAATATAAAGATGATGGAGAAATCCCACCAGTTCATGATTTTATGCTAGAAGATGAGCAATCAGATTTAGCGCCAGAATTATTAAAAAAAGAAAAAGTAATGTTGGTTATCATCTATGATTTAGAAAAAGTAGATGTTAATGGGTTTCCTGCAATTAAAGAAGTTACAACTAGAGCGATAGCAAAAGGATATACAGTTTATGGTGTTTCGGCTTCTTTTGCAGATGATTTAATGCTTGCTAAAGAGAAATACAATTTACCTTTCAACTTTTTATTTTGTGATGAAACAACTTTAAAAACAATGATTAGAGCAAACCCTGGTGTTGTTATTTTAGACAAAGGGACAGTGGTTGAAAAGAAAAATTGGATAGATGTCGAAGAGTTAGAGTTGTAAATTACTTTTTATGCCTTTGGTTGTGCAACTCAGTAAGAGTTAGTCCTTTCTTTTTCATAAAAGATTTATGTTTGGGGCTTCCAATAATTTGAGCAGAATATATACCTGAATGCCCAGAAAATAAATAAGAAGTTGTACAAGCTAAAGCGATAAAAATACCAGATTCAATTCCGAATAATTCAATTCCCATTATTGTACAAGCAATAGGCGTATTTGTTGCTCCTGCAAAAACAGCGACAAAACCCATTCCAGCTAATAAAGGCATTGGCATTGGTATAAACCAAACTAACACGTTTCCTAAAGTAGCTCCAATAAAAAACAGAGGCGTTACTTCTCCACCCTTAAACCCAGCACCCAAAGTGAAAGAGGTAAATAGTAATTTCAGAATAAAATCATAAGAATTTAGATTTATATTAAAAGCATCTACAATTGTTGGAACACCAAGACCTATATATTTTGTTGTTCCCATGAGGTATACAACAAATGCTAAAATTACACCACCAATTACAGGGCGAAGTGGCGCGTACTTAATACGCTTTTTAAATAAAGTACCCCAAAAATGTGTGGATTTAGAAAACAACATACTTACCAAGCCAAAAATAATACCTGCTAATAAAGACCATAAAATAGTTGTTGGTGTTAAATCAGAAACTCTTGAAATAGTATAATGTGTATGATGAGATATTTGCCAAACATCACAAAAATAGTTTGCGAAAACCGCTGCTAAAAAACTAGGTAAAATAGCTTCAAATCGTATGCGACCAATCACCATTAATTCTAGCGCAAAAATGGCACCTGCTAAAGGTGTTCCAAAAACCGATGCAAAACCAGCACTTATACCGGTAATTAATACAATTTTTCTATCGAAGTCAGAAAGTTTAAAAATTTTAGTAAATTGATCTGCAATTGCACCACCAACTTGTACAGCAGTTCCCTCACGACCAGCAGAACCTCCAAATAAATGCGTAAGAATAGTTCCAATAAACACTAAGGGAGCCATTTTAAAAGGAATTATTTTTTTAGGAGAATGAAATTCTTCAATCAGTAAATTATTTCCTTTTACTACGCTTTCTCCGTAATAATGATAAGATAAACCAATAATAAGCCCACTAATTGGTAGTAATGCAATAATCCATAAATTTGCTTCTCTGTAGTTTGTTGCCCATTCTAAAGTCCATAAAAATACCGCGGAAGCACTACCTGTTAATGCCCCAATAAGCAAACAAATAAAACCCCATTTTAAAAGGAAAAGTAAGGAAAAACTTTGTTCAAACGAAAGAAATATTTTTTTAATTTTATCCATATATAACCCAACTTACTACATAAAATAAATCATTAGAATAAAGTCTAATAGAACTTTAAATAATTCTTTTTTTGCTTTGATTTGCAAAAATAAACAAATAAAAACAAAGGAATTCTGAATCATAAAGAATCATTTTTTTGCGATTTATTTTACTGTTTTAATTTTTATTGTAATTTGGTTTAAAATCAAAATAATGAACGAATTTGTCAAGTACCAATCAGAAGAGAATTATGCAATTATTACAATTAAAAATGGAAAAGCAAATGCAATTTCTTTTGAAGTAATTGAAGGATTAAATTTAGGTTTAGATAAAGCAGAAAAGGAAAATAAAGTAGTAATTATTACAGGAAAAGAAGGTGTTTTTTCAGCTGGTTTTGATTTAAAGATAATGACGAAATCGCCTGATTCCGCTAAAAAATTAGTAACTAAAGGTTCTAAATTATCTTTAAGAATGTTGTCTTTCCCACAACCAATAATTGTTGCTTGTTCTGGTCATGCAATTGCAAAAGGAGCTTTTTTACTGCTTTCTTCAGATTATAGAATTGGTATTGAAGGCGATTTTAAAATTGGTTTAAATGAAGTGATCATCGGTATGACAATGCATAACGCTGGAATAGCTATTGCAAAAGCACGCTTATCTGAAGTTTATTTAAACAGAAGTGTAAATAATGCAGAAATTTATAATCCAAAAAATGCATTAAATGCAGGGTTTTTAGATTTGTTAGTTCCAGAGGAACACTTGTTAGCAACTGCTATAAAGGTAGCGGTTATGTTTTCTAAACTCAATAAAAAAGCACACTCGGAAACAAAGTTAAAAGTTAGAAAACAGCATTTACAAGATTTAGAAAAGGCAATTGAATTGGATTTAAAGGCAAATATTTCTTTAAATTCTTAAAAAAAGCATCAAATTTTTACATTTAATTCTTGTCAAGAAACTTTGTTAGAGTTCTTTTGAATGGTAACTTTGACTCTTTGAAAAAGTAGTTTTATAGATTTAAGGAAATGGATATATTATTAAATGTTTTAGGTAATAAGAAAATTAATGAGAAAATCACAATCTCTGGTTCTAAAAGTGAATCGAACAGATTGTTAATTCTTCAGAATTTATTTCCAGAAATTTCTATAGAAAACTTATCAGATTCTGACGATTCGGTGCACATGCAACACGCTCTATCATCGTTAAAAGAAACAATAGATATAGGTCATGCAGGTACAGCAATGCGTTTTTTAACCTCTTATTTTGCAGTTAAAGAAGGTAGAGAGTCTGTTTTAACAGGTTCTGAAAGAATGCAAAACAGACCCATTGAAATTTTGGTAAATGCTTTAAAAGATGTTGGAGCAAATATTTCTTATGAGGATAAAGAAGGATATCCACCAATCAGAATTAAAGGAACTAAAATAACAAAGGATAAAGTTCAAATCAATGGAAACGTAAGTAGCCAGTATATTTCTTCGTTATTATTGATTGCATCAAAATTAGAAAACGGTTTAGAAATAGAGCTACTTGGTAAAATTACCTCTGTTCCCTATATAAAGATGACTTTGAGTTTATTGAATCAGTTAGGAATTAAAACTAGTTTTGAAGGAAATTTTATTAAAGTGAATCCTAAGAAATCAATCGAAAAACAAATTGTTGTTGTAGAATCAGATTGGTCTTCTGCTAGTTATTTTTATTCAATTATTGCATTGTCAGATATTGGTTCAGAAATTACATTGTCAGCTTATAAAAAAGAAAGTTTACAGGGCGATTCTTGTTTGGTAGAAATTTATCAGCATTTTGGTGTAGAAACAGTTTTTGGTAAGGATTTTATCACCTTAAAAAAGGTAAAAGAGAGTGCTAAAGAAACTTTAGAAATAGATTTAAAAAGCGCACCAGATATTGCACAAACAATAGCAGTAACCTGTTTTGCAGAAAAAGTAGCGTGTAATTTAATAGGTTTACACACTTTAAAAATTAAAGAAACAGACAGATTAGTGGCTTTAAACGATGAATTAACCAATTTAGGGGCAATAATTAAGGTAACTGACAAAAGTTTACATTTAGAAAAATCTTCAGAAATAAACTCAAACATTTCTATAAAAACATATAAAGATCATAGAATGGCAATGGCATTTGCGCCTTTAGCACTGCGAGTTCCTATTAAAATATTAGAAGCAGAAGTGGTTACGAAATCTTATCAAAAATTTTGGAATGACATGCAACAAATTGGTATTAAAATAGATAAACTTTAAATTAACTCGTCAAACACTTGACAACGCCTATCGCGATATCGTATATTTGCCGCCTTTACAAGCAAATAAATATATGAAATTATCGCATTTTGAATTTGAGTTACCAGAAGAATTGTTAGCAACTTATCCTGCAGAACATAGAGACGAATCTCGTTTAATGGTACTAAACAGAAAAGAACAAACTATAGAACATAAGGTTTTTAAAGACGTTATAAATTACTTCGACGAAGGTGATGTTATGATGTTGAATAATACCAAAGTTTTCCCGGCAAGAATGTTTGGTAATAAAGAAAAAACTGGCGCTAGAATAGAAGTTTTCTTACTAAGAGAATTAAATGCAGAAAATAGATTGTGGGATGTTTTAGTAGATCCAGCAAGAAAAATTAGAATTGGTAATAAATTATTTTTTGGTGAAGATGACAGTTTAGTGGCTGAGGTTATAGACAATACAACTTCTAGAGGAAGAACATTACGTTTCTTATTTGATGGTCCTTATGATGAATTTAGATCCAAATTATTAGAATTAGGCCAAACACCTTTACCAAAAGCAATTGGTAGAGAGGTAGAAGCCATAGATGACGAACGTTATCAAACTATTTATGCAAAACAAGAAGGAGCTGTTGCAGCACCTACTGCTGGTTTGCATTTTTCTAAACATTTAATGAAGCGTCTAGAAATTAAAGGAGTTGAGTTTGCCGAGACTACCTTACATGTTGGTTTGGGAACATTTAGCGCTGTAGAAGTAGAAGATTTATCTAAGCATAAAATGGATTCTGAGCAAATTGATATTTCGGATGAAACTGCAGATAAAATTAACATAGCAAAGAAAGAAAAAAGAAAAGTTTGTGCAGTAGGTACAACAGTAATGAGAACTATAGAATCTTCAGTTTCATCTAAAGGTGAATTAAAAGGATTTAAAGGGTGGACAAATAAATTTATTTTCCCTCCTCATGATTTTAGTATTGCAACTGCAATGATTACGAATTTTCACACACCAAAATCTACATTACTAATGCAGGTCGCTGCTTTTGGAGGTTACGATTTTGTTATGAAAGCTTATAAAGAAGCAATTAAAGAAGAGTATAGATTCTCTACTTATGGAGACGCTATGTTAATCATATAATGCACTCAAGAATATAAAATTAGAAACTGACAATTAATAATTGTCAGTTTTTTTTTGGCATTCCCTTTCAGGTCGCGCTTTACATTATATCTTTTTTGAAAACACAAAAAAGGATGTCATTTCAATCGCTAATGCAACCTACTTGCTAGCAAATATAATAACCTCAAATTATATGCGTATTTTTGCAGCATTCAATTTTTAATCATTCAATTTTTGATTTTTTAAATACTATTATTTTGGATAAAAAGAAAGACATAAGAGCCTTAACTAAAGACCAATTACGCGATTTTTTTATAGAAAATGGCGACAAAGCGTTTAGAGGAAATCAGGTTTATGAATGGCTTTGGAGTAAGTCTTTGCATACATTCGAAGCAATGACAAATATTTCTAAAGAAACTAGAGAAATGTTAGAAACAAACTTTGTTATTAACCATATCAAAGTAGACTCTATGCAAAAAAGTAAGGATGGGACGATTAAAAACGGGATTAAATTACACGATGGTTTTGTCGTAGAATCTGTTTTAATTCCAACAGAAAAAAGAACAACAGCTTGTGTATCTAGTCAAGTTGGTTGTAGTTTAGATTGTAAGTTTTGTGCAACTGCGCGCTTAAAAAGAATGCGTAATCTAAACCCTGACGAAATTTACGACCAAGTAGTAGTTATAGACAAACAAAGTAGGTTATATCATAATAAAAAGTTGACAAACATTGTTTTTATGGGAATGGGAGAACCCTTAATGAACTACAAAAACGTATTGAAATCAATAGAAATGATTACTTCTCCAGAAGGTTTAGGAATGTCATCTAAAAGAATAACAGTTTCAACTTCTGGCGTGCCTAAAATGATAAAAAAAATGGCTGAAGAAGAAGTGAAATTCAACTTAGCAGTTTCTTTACATTCTGCAATAGATGAAGTTAGAACTTCTATAATGCCTTTTAATACTAATTTTCCATTAAAAGATTTAAAAGAATCCTTAGAATATTGGTATGAAAAAACTCAAAGAACAATTACCTATGAATATATTGTTTGGGGTGGAATTAACGATAGAAAAGAAGATATAAAAGCATTAGTAGAATTCTGTAAATATGTGCCTTGTAAAGTTAATTTAATAGAATACAATCCTATTGATGATGGCGAGTTTCAACAAGCAAGTAATTCTGCTATAAATAATTATATTTCTAATCTAGAAATGCATGATATTACCGTAAATGTAAGAAGAAGTAGAGGTAAAGATATAGATGCTGCTTGCGGTCAATTAGCAAATAAATCGTAAATATAAAATTATTACATTTACATAAGCACTGAAACTAGTTCAACATACATGAAGCCAGTAGAACTTATAAAACTTCCTATTCAAAACGAAATGGAACTCTTTGAGAAAAAATTCAAAGACTCTATGTTGTCTAAAGTTCCGTTATTAAACAGAATCACGTATTATATTGTTCGCAGAAAAGGAAAGCAAATGCGGCCAATGTTTGTTTTTTTGGTTGCAAAAATGGTTTCTGATGGTGGTTTCGATGAGAGAACTTATAGAGGAGCATCTGTTGTAGAACTAATTCATACTGCAACTTTAGTTCATGATGATGTTGTAGATGAAAGTAATAGGCGTAGAGGTTTTTTCTCTGTAAATGCTCTCTGGAAAAATAAAATTGCCGTCTTAGTAGGGGATTTTTTATTGTCTAAAGGATTATTATTATCGATAGATAACGAAGATTTCGATTTACTGAAATTAATTTCTATAGCTGTTCGCGAAATGAGTGAAGGCGAATTGTTACAAATTGAAAAGGCAAGAAAATTAGACATTACAGAAGATATTTATTTTGATATAATTAGGCAAAAAACAGCAACATTAATTTCTGCTTGTTGCGGTATTGGCGCGGCCTCCGTTGGTGCTAGTCGAGATAAAATTCAACAAATGAAAAAGTTTGGAGAATATATTGGCATTGCTTTTCAAATAAAAGATGATTTATTTGATTATTCTGATGAGAAAATAGGGAAACCTACGGGGATTGATATCAAAGAACAAAAAATGACTTTGCCTTTAATTCATACTTTAAATAATTGTTCTGAAAAAGAGAAATCTTGGTTGATTAATTCAATCAAAAAGCATAACAAAGATAAAAAAAGAGTGAAAGAAATAATCACTTTTGTAAAAGAAAACGGAGGATTAGAGTACACAACTATCCAAATGAATAATTACAAAAATAAAGCGATAGCTATTTTAGAAAACTACCCAAAATCAGAATACAAAAACTCTTTATTAACAATGATTGATTACGTGGTTGATCGTAAGATTTAAAATTTAAAACTTACTTTTTTTTAAGAGTTTTTTATTTCCTAATTTTTTATAACTCTAATAATTCCTCAATAAACTTTCTTGAATTAGATAATCTCGGTACTTTATGTTGGCCGCCTAATTTATTATTTTTCTTTAACCAATAATAGAACAAACCTTCTTTAGCTTGATGAATTTTTGGGGTATTTAATGTAATATTTAAGTATCGTTTTGCCTCATAATCTGAATTAATAGATTTTAGAGCATTGTCTAAGACTTCAGAAAAATACCCAATAGATTCTGGGTTTTTAATAAATTCAATCACCCATTCATGTCCGCCTTTTTCTTTTCCTTGCATAAAAATTGGGCCAACAGTATAATCAGAAATTAAGGCATCAGTTTTATCGCAAGCTAGTTTTAAAGCATCCTCAACATTCTCTATATTTAGTTCTTCACCAAAAACATTTATATAATGTTTTGTGCGACCTGTAATTTTAATTCGATACGGATCTAAAGATGTAAAACGAATGGTGTCTCCAATTAAATAACGCCATAAACCACCATTTGTAGTAATAACTAAAGCGTAATCTATTCCTTTTTTAACATCAGCAAGTGTAATGGTTTTAGATTCTTCACCATTATATTCGCTCATCGGAATAAATTCATAGTAAATTCCGTAATCAAGCATTAACAACAATTCTTTAGAATTATTTATGTCTTGAATCGCAAAAAATCCTTCAGAGGCATTATAGATTTCGTAGTATTTAAAATCTGCTTTTGGAATAATTTTTTTGTACTGTTCTCTATATGGATTAAAGTTTACTCCTCCATGAAAATAGACTTCCAAATTTGGCCAAACTTCTAAGATATTCTCTTTTCCTGTTCTTTCTAAAACACGATTTAGCAAAACTAACATCCAACTTGGTACACCTGCTAAACTGGTAATGTTTTCATCAATAGTTTCATCAATAATTGCATCCATTTTCGTTTCCCAATCGCTCATTAAAGCAACTTCTTGACTTGGTGCAGAACTAAAATCTGCCCAGAATGGCATGTTTTCTATAATGATAGCAGATAAATCACCAAAATAAGAACCATTATCTTGATACACTTCAGAGCTTCCACCTAATCGCAAACCTTTACCTGTAAATAACTGTGTATTAGGATTATTGTTTATGTAGTTACACAGCATGTCTTTTCCAGCTTTTAGGTGGCAATCTTCTAGAGCATCTTCAGAAACAGGAATAAATTTACTTTTTGCATTTGTGGTGCCACTACTTTTTGCAAACCATTTTATATCTGTTGGCCAAAATAAATTTTGTTCGCCTTTTCTACAACGTTCAATTAAAGGTTCGAAAGTTTCATATTTTTGGATAGGAACATTTACCGAGAAATCTTTGTGGTTTTCAATCGATGAAAATCTATTTTCTTTACCAAATTCTGTATTCTTAGCCGTATTTATGAGCTTTAGAAGTAATTCTTCTTGTACATCAATAGGATATTTTAAAAACAGCTCTATTTGATGTTCTCGTTTCTTTAAAAACCAAGAAATTATAGAATTGATAATTTGAAACGCCATAGAAATTCGTAAGTTTGTTTAGTTCGATTTTAAAATAAAAATTCCATTAAAATTGAATTTTAAAAGTAGTAAAATATTCAATATGAAGTACCAGGGAGTCTTAAAAAAAATGTTAACTGAAAATGCAGAAGAAATTCAGTATTATTTAGATATGAAAACTGATTTTATAAATATTAATCAGTTGCTGAATAAAGAAATAGCTATTAATTTTGAGACCTATGAATGTTTAAATTGTGGTTTAGAGAAAGAAATTTATAGACAAGGTTTTTGTAAATCTTGTTTTTTTGATACTCCAAATGCTGGTGATTGGATTATGAGACCTGAATTAAGTAAAGCACATTTAGGGATTGAAGATAGAGATTTAGCTTATGAACAATCGGTACAATTAAAACCACATATTGTGTATTTGGCTAATTCTAGCAATGTTAAAGTTGGTGTTACGAGAAAGCAGCAAGTACCAACGCGTTGGATAGATCAAGGGGCGCATGAAGCTATAGAAATTGTTGAAGTTCCTAACCGTTATTTAGCCGGAATTACTGAAGTTGCTTTAAAAAAACATGTAGCAGATAAAACGAATTGGCGAAAAATGCTAAAGAATGATATTGAAGATGCAAGTTTGATGGAATGGAGAGACAAACTAAAAGAGTTTATTCCGGAGGAAGCTAAAGAGTATTTTATAGACAATAATACGGAAACACATTTAAATTTTCCGGTGATAAAATATCCGGTAAAGCCTAAAAGCTTAAATTTGAAAAAAACACCAAACTATAAAGGAAAACTAGTCGGAATTAAAGGTCAATATTTAATTTTCGAAGACGAAACTGTTTTTAATGTGAGAGCTAATGAAGGTTTGGTTGTGAATATTGAATTTTAATAAATTATTTCTCATGTAATAATTACTAAATATTGAGATTTTTTAACCAATATAAATATGATGGATAACAACTTATTAAAAGTAGCATTAGCACAAATTACTCCAGTTTGGTTAAACAAAGAAAAGACGCTTCAAAAGATTGAAAAATCAATTTTTAATGCTGCAAAAGAAAGTTGTGAACTCATTGTTTTTGGTGAAGCATTATTGCCAGGTTATCCTTTTTGGGTTGCTTTAACAAATGGAGCAGAATGGGATTCTAAAACTCAAAAAGAAATTCACGCTCATTATATTCGTAATTCAATTACCATAGAAAAAGGCGAATTAGATTCCGTTTGTAAATTGGCAAAAAAGCACAATATTTCTATCTATTTAGGAATTATGGAACGTGCACAAAATAGAGGAGGTCATAGTATTTATTGTTCTTTGGTCTATATAAATCAAAAAGGAGAAATAAAATCTGTTCATAGAAAATTACAACCAACTTACGATGAACGTTTAACTTGGGCGCCTGGAGATGGAAATGGATTGCAAGTACACCCTTTAAAAGAATTTACAGTTGGTGGTTTAAATTGTTGGGAAAATTGGATGCCTTTACCAAGAACAGCGTTATATGGTTTGGGAGAAAATTTACATATTGCAGTTTGGCCCGGTTCTGATCATAATACAAGAGATATTACACGTTTTATAGCAAGAGAATCTCGTTCTTTTGTAATTTCTGTTTCTACGTTAATGAAAAAGTCAGATTTTCCAAAAAACGTTCCTCATTTTGACAAAATAGTAGAAAAATCGCCAGATATTTTAGCAAACGGAGGTTCCTGTATTGCTTCTCCAAATGGAGAATGGCTTGTTGAACCAGTTTTGCATAAAGAAGGACTAATTATAGAAACGTTAGATTTTAATCGAGTTTTAGAAGAGCGTCAAAATTTTGATGTTGTTGGCCATTATTCTAGACCAGATGTAACTAAGCTGCATGTAAATAGAGAAAGACAAAGTACGGTTTCTTTCAATGATTAAAGATTTTATTGGAGATAAAAAAGACTATTAAAGTTGTTTTTTTGCAAACCAAACTTCTATAGAGTATACGCACACAAGAATTCATAAATTGTATTTAGTAACTACAAATACGGTGAAAAAAGTATAAAAAAGGAAAAAGGAGAAAGAGCAATCGTTTCTTGCGGAAAAGAAACGTTGGTTTTCATAAAGTAAATTTATACTTCATATTATAATTTAAAAAATGGCAATAATTAAATCTGTAAGAGGAAAATACCCACAAATACCAGAAGATTGTTATGTAGCAGAAAACGCAACTATTGTTGGCGATGTTTCTTTAGGTAAAGAATGTAGTATTTGGTTTAATTCAGTAATTCGGGGAGATGTACATTACATAAAAATAGGTGATAAAGTTAATATTCAAGATGGAGTAGTTGTCCATGCAACTTATCAAAAATCACCAACAACAATAGGTAATAATGTTTCTATTGGTCACAATGCAATTATACATGGTTGTACAATTCATGACAATGTCTTAGTTGGCATGGGAGCAATTATTATGGATGATTGTGTTGTAGAATCTAATTCAATTATTGCTGCAGGAGCAGTAGTTACCAAGAATACAAAAATAGAGAGTGGCAGTATTTATGCGGGAGTTCCTGCTAAAAAAGTAAAAGATATTTCTCAAGAATTAATCTCTGATGAGATTGATAGAATTGCCAATAATTATGTAAAATACTCCAGTTGGTTTAAAGAATAAGTTTTGGGCGTTACACAAGGTCGGGCTTTCACTACTCGCTTTTTTTGAAAAAACAAAAAAGAGCTCAAACATATCTTTCAATCCCTAACGCAAATATAAATGTGAATAAAGCTAAAAACCCGATTTCAATTAAGAAATCAGGTTTTTCAATCAACGAATCAACTAAAACTAGTTATTTATTTTGTTGGAATTTGTTGCGTCTCTTTCTCTCTTTCATTTTATGTTTAGCCGTTCTCGTTCTACTTTTATGCATTTTTTCGAACTTCTCAAACTGCTCTTCGTTTAAAATGTTTTTAATGCTATTTTTCATTACAATTTGATGATCTAATTGTTTGTTTTTGATAGCAAAAATTTCGTCAGAGGTTGGCTTTTCGTTGTTTTCTTTTGATGCTTTTCTTTTTTCTATAAAATCTTTTCTATCCGTCATTTTAGCCATTACGATTGGCTTAATTTGTTGTTGTTGCTTGTCAGATAAATCTAAAGCCAATGTCATTTTTTTTACAGCTAAAGTTGTTTGCTGTTCTATTGTTAATTTAGAACCTTTATTTCCTTTCTTTTTTTGAGCTTGTACTGTCAATGTAAATGCGAATACTAGAACTATTATTTTTACTAATTTTTTCATTATTTATTGTTTTATTATTTTAATTACACTTCTTGGACACTAAAAATGTGAAAAGGTTTAAATTTGTTTCTTGTTTAACAAGTTTTTAACAAAGTAAAGATGAAGAAATTTTTGTGGTTACTACTATTGTTGCCAATGTTTACAATTGGTCAAGACAGTATTCGTGTAGATGTGAGCAATCCGCATGCTACAATTTATACACATTTATATTTTTTACAATCTGATTCTTATGAACCTAAAAAAGCTGCACAAACTATTTTAGGGCTTTCTGAAGAAAAAGCAATTGAAAAAGCTATAAAAATAAAACAAGTTTTAGATGGTAAAGGTTTGTTTGTAGATGTAAATAAAATACCAACAAACCCAAGTTATAAAGATAGCATTGGCTATTCTTCTTATTTTAGATATGTTTTGTTTCCTCAAAGAATGCCTCAAATTTATTTAGAAAAAACAGGTGAAAGTTGGCACTATTCTTCAGAAACTTTGATAAAAATAGAAGGCTTGTACAAAGAGATTTTTCCTTGGTATGTTCAAAAATTACAGAAATTAATTCCAGTTTCTGGTCATAAAAAGTTGTTAGGAATAGAATTATGGCAGTTTATAGGTTTGTTATTAGTTTTAGTTATTGGATATTTTATCTTTTTGATCGTTAAAAGAATTGTCTTTTTTATTTTAAGAAGAATTCAGCGTTCAGTAACTAAAAATTCAAATATAGAAGTAAATGAAGTTCTTAAAAAATTAGCACACCCTATAAGTTTATTAGTTTTAGTAGCTTTTATTGATAAGATATTCCCATCCTTACAATTTGGTTTAACTACAAATAAATGGGTGTTTTTAGGATTAAATATTGCTGAAACGGTTTTTTGGATTTATGTGTTCTTAAAATTGGTGCAAGTTGTAATGCGAATTTATGCTTTATTTACAGAAAGAACTCATGGAAGATTAGATGATCAGTTAGTACCAATTTTAGATAGTTTTCTTACAGGTTTGGTTATTGTAATTGGTGTTTTTAGATTGTTAGTTCTTTTTGGAGTAGATGCATCAACAATGTTAGCAGGTGCAACAATAGGCGGTTTAGCATTTGCATTGGCATCACAAGATACTGTTAAAAACTTGATAGGAACTATCATGATTTTTCTAGACAAACCTTTTCATATAGAAGATTGGATTGAAGCAGGAGAAGTTGTAGGAACTGTAGAAAGAGTTGGTTTTAGATCTACACAAGTTCGTGCAGCCGATACCTCTGTATATCAGATACCAAATAGTAAATTGTCTGAATTGGTTATTAATAATAAAGGTTTGCGTTTGTTTAGACGTTATAACACTAATTTAGGTTTACGCTATGATACACCACCAGAATTGATTGAGGCATTTGTAAAAGGACTTAGAGAAATTGTTATTGCACATCCAGAAACACGTTCAGATTCTTTTAATATCGAATTTACAGGTTTTGGAGATTCTGCTTTATTAGTTATGGTAAACGTATATTTTAAAAGTTTAGCTTGGGGTATCGAGCAATCCTCTAAACACAGATTACATATTGCTATTGTAAAATTAGCCAAAGAATTAGGTGTCGATTTTGCATTTCCATCTACAACAGTTACTATAGAACAGTTTCCCGAAAAGGAAGGTATAAGTATAAAGTACGATATCAATAAAGAAAGAACAGATGCTGTTATAACTAAAGTTGTTAATGATTTTAAAAAAGAAAACTAGTTTTTCGTAACATTTTTTTTTGAAGCTATTTCCTGCTTTTCGCACTCGCTTTTTTTACGAAAAGTAAAAAAGAGCTCAAACAATTGCTTCAATCAGGGCTAAACCTAATTTATAAGCTATAGTTATTTCTACAGAAGTTTGTGTTAAACCTATTATCTGTTTTTTGCTTCTTTAAGAATCTCTCTTACAGCAATAGCATAATTTTTAGGATTGCTTGCTTTTTTAATCTTTTTATAAGTTTTATGAGGATTTGAAAAACTCTGAGAAAAGTACTCCCAAAAACCAAGCATTTTCATTTTAATTGGTGTTGGTCCAGAGAGAGCTGCATCATATTCATGATAAATACGATCGTGAAATTCATTAAATATATCAAACCTGTTTTTAGGGTATTCAGTGGTATTGTTTTTAATCATACTTGGTAAAAAAGGATCTGCAATTAAGCCTCTGCCAATCATCCAATGGTCTATAGATTTAAAACGATTTTGTAATTTTTTGAAAGCCGCTACAGAAGTAATATCACCATTATAATACATTTTATGTTTGCTATTATCTAAACATTTTTGAAATGCGTCTAAATCTGTTCCGCCTTTGTAAAGTTGTTTTCCAATTCTTGCGTGAATTGCAATATTTTTTAGTGGGTATTTGTCTAAAATAGGCAAAGTGTTTAAAATTTCTTCAGGATTATCATATCCCATTCTCATTTTCATGGAAACAATAATATCAGATTCATTATGTACTTTATGAAGAATACTATCTATTTTTTCAGCATCACTTATCAATCCAGAACCCATTCCTCGTTTTGTAACCATTGGGTAAGGACATCCTAAATTCCAATTTAATTCTTTGTATCCTAATTCTCTTACATATTTAGAAACGAATAAAAACTCATCAGCATCATTGGTAATAATCTGCGGAATAACCTGAAGTTCTGTATTGTTTTCCAAATCTATATCCCTCTTATAAGAATTTTTAATTACCATTTTTCCATTCAAACGAATATATGGAGAATAAAAAGTATCAATTCCTCCAAAAAAATGATTGAATGCATTTCTGAATTTAAAATCTGTAAAACCTTGTAAAGGAGAAGATAGTAAAGTTTGACTCATGTAAAATTTTGAGTTGCAAATATAGAATACTTTTTAGCTTAAATAATATAAGAAGTCCGTCTAGAATAATTATTGAGGGTCTAAAATAGAATCAATTCTATCTATAACATCCTGCAAGTGATAGCGAGTTAAAGTATTTCCTCTTTGAGATGCGTTTTTTACATCTCTTTTAATACGTTTTAACTCACCTCTTGCAACAGATTTTACATCAGATTGATTGATGTTAATTCCACTACTTTTATAGTAGCCACTGTTTTTTCCTTTTTGATTTTTAGCTTTATTTAATAAATAATCTAATCTATCTAAATACACTCTTTGTAGGTTTCTTCTATAGGTATCAATTGACTTTTTTGAATAAATTTCGCTCCACACTCCTTTTCTTAAATCACTCATCATACCTATTAATGAGTATGCTAAAGAGCCGTTAGAAGTTTCGTTTTCAATCATACGAGCCATTCTCCCTGGATCTAATATATTATTTAAGGTTTTTGATTGTAAAGCACGAACTCTTTCAACAGAACCCGAAAATTCAGTTTTACTGAAAATGTTTTTATCTAACATCCAAGTTGGTGTTTTAAATAATTCATTAATCACAAATTTTAAAGCTTCTTTTTGAGTTTCTTTGTCTACATGTTTATAAACTGCACCTTCTTGATCTGTTGTTTTATACTGTTCATAAACACCGCCAACATTAGCAGTTACATGTCCCATATATCTATTAAATTGACTTAAGACTTGTCCATACATAGTAGATAAATTATCATAATTTTCTCCTTTTTCAGAGGTCCATTTTTCTAAATTAGGAAGAATTCGTTGCAAGTTTTTAATACCATAAGTAGAAGCCTTCATAGCATTGTCTCCTAAATCTTCTGTTTGAGAACTTGGGTCTACAACTCCACCAGCTTGTTGATGTCCAAACCTGTACAAGGGATCACCGGCGTGTTTTAAAATCCAAGAATCTAAAATAGGTTTTTCATCTTTAGCATTATAGTCTAATATAGGTCTATATCCCCAAGAAATTGCATATTTATCATAAATGCCAATATTTGGCATTAAAGCAACACCTTTATCTTCTGGTTGTGCAACGTAATTAAAACGGGCATAATCCATTATTGAAGGCGCTGTTCCAAATTTATTGGTAAAACTTGCTGAGCGCAAAGAATCTACAGGGTATGCAGAAGAACTACCCATATTATGAGGTAAACCCAGTGTATGACCCAGTTCATGTGACGATACAAATTTGATTAATTCACCCATTGTTTCTGTTTTAAAATTGTTTCCTCTTGCATCTGGATTAATAGCTGCAGTCTGGATAAAAAACCAATTGTGTAATAAAGACATTACATTATGATACCAGTTAATGTCAGATTCTAGAATCTCACCAGAACGAGGATCACTAACGTGAGGACCATTTGCGTTTGGGATTGGAGAAGCTAAATAACGAATGACAGAATAACGAATATCTTCTGGACTATAATCTGGGTCTTCTTCCTTTGTGGGAGCTCTTTTCGCAATAATTGCATTTTTAAAACCTGCAGTTTCAAAAGCAACTTGCCAGTCATTAACACCTTGAATAATATAAGGAACCCACTCTTCTGGAGTTGCTCTATCTACGTAATAAACAATTTGCTTTTTAGGTTCAACCAATTCTCCTCTTTTAAATTTTTCGATGTCTTCATCTTTAACTTCTAGTCGATATCGATCAATGTAGGTAACTGTCTTACTTTTTTGAGCATCTAATCCATAATCTGTCTGCCCTCTTGTGAACCATCCAACACGTTCATCAAAATAACGTCGTTTCATGGGTACTTTAGGCAATAAAACCATAGAGTTACTCATTTCCAAAGTAATTGACCCCAAAGCACTATTAGATGGTGATTTACTTGCTAAATACGTTTTTACATGTCTAATTTCGATATTTTGTGGATAACTGCTAATTCTGTCTATATAAGAACGTGTTTTATCCATTTTTGTAGCTTCATAAAGTTTTCTGTAAAACCCAGGAAACCCCAGTGGTTTAATATCTTTAGAAAATAATTCAGTAGCATCTATAACGGTAGATGTAGAGTCTCTATTTATGGCTTTAATTGGGAATGAAAATAATATGGGCTCTAAATTAGAATTCATAACAGCTTCATGAACTGGTAAAATAGTGTCTGCCACTACATTGTGTGAAACAATTCTTAAGAGAATTTGTTTATTTTTCTTTTCCCAACGTAAAACTTGAGTGTTGGTTTTACCTCCACCAAATCCAATTCCACTTGCTGTTTTAGCAATTCTTGTAACCATTAACATTTCTCTTTTTAAAAGAGAGTCAGGTATTTCAAAGAGATAATTATCATCTTTTCTATGAACATTAAATAAACCTTTATCAGTTTTGTAACCTTTTGTAACTATTGTATCATAAGGTTTAATTCCATCTTTTTTAGGTTTTGAAGTTGTTTTTGAAATTTCTTTTTTCTTTTTTTTCCAAAATTGAGCATTAGATTTTGTAGAAAAGGTAAAAACGAAAGCAATCAAAAGTAAGTAGTAAAGTCTTTTTTTTATCATAATAAATATTCGGTATAAACAAAGGTCTAAATTAAGAAAACCAAGTATGATGAATTCTTAATAAAAAGTTAAAGACGGATAGTGTTATTAAATAAAAAAGCATCCACAATTAGGATGCTTTTTATTTAATACTTGACTAATTCTTGAGAGCAAAACTCTATTTTTTCAAAAAAAAGATTAGTAAGCTCTTTTGTCATTTCCCTCGTAGAAATTAATGAAAGCTTGGTTTACCACTCTGCGACCGCCAGGGGTAGGGTAGTTTCCTGTAAAATACCAATCTCCTAGATTATCAGGACATGCTTTATGAAGCCCTTCAATAGATTGATAAATAACTTCAACTTCAGCATTAATATCTTCTGTTTTTAACATTTCTGCAATTTTTGCAGAAATCTCCTCAGCCGTAAAAGGGTTTATAGATTCCTTTTACATAGTTTACAATATCTTCATCATCTTTAGGTTGTTGTGCTTTACATTTCTTGTAAACATCATCAACAATATGATATTGATTTGTGTCTTTTAATAATTCTAATGCAGCTTTAAAAGCAATAAACGCATCAATTCTTGCCATGTCAATTCCGTAGCAATCTGGGTAACGAATTTGTGGAGCAGAAGAAACGACAACTATCTTTTTAGGGTTTAATCGATCTAGAATTCTAATAATACTTTTCTTTAGAGTAGTTCCACGAACAATACTATCGTCTATAATAACAAGATTATCTGTAGGTTTTACCACACCATAGGTAATATCATAAACGTGTTCTACTAAATCATCTCTACTACTGTCATCAGCAATAAAGGTTCTTAATTTTGCATCTTTAATAGCTATTTTTTCAAAACGAGCTCTTTCGGATAAAATTTCTGTTACTTGTTCTGTGGATAATTTTTTACCTCCTTTTAAAATTTTAGCTGTTTTTTGTTGATTTAATAAATCTTCGGCAGCCTCAGTCATTCCATAAAAAGACGTCTCTGCTGTATTTGGAATAAAAGAAAAAACAGAATTTGAAATATCACTATTTATAGATTTTAAAATTTTTGGAAATACATATTTCCCTAAATTTTTACGCTCTCTATAAATAGAAGCATCACTTCCTCTAGAAAAATAAATACGCTCAAAAGAACAAGATAGTTTTTCTTTTTGCTCTAAAATTTTCTTAATTGAAGTATCTCCACATTTTTTGATAATTAAAGCATGACCTCTTTCGAGTTCTTTAACTTCATCAATTTTTACATTAAAAACGGTTTGTATTACGGGTCTTTCTGATGCTACTACAACTACTTCATCGTCCTCATAGAAGTAAGTTGGTCTAATACCATTAGGGTCTCTTAAAACAAAAGCATCCCCATGACCAACCAAACCAGCCATGGCATAACCTCCATCCCAATTTTTCGCAGACCTTTTTAATATTTTTTTAAGGCTTAAATTTTCTTCTATATATGGTGAAGCATCTTTTTTATTGAATCCTTCTTTTTTAGCTTCTTGATATAATTTAGAAACTTCGTCTTCTAAAAAATGACCAATTTTTTCCATAACAGTTACCGTATCTGTAAACTCTTTTGGATGTTGTCCTAACTCAACCAATTCTTCTAACAATTGATTAGAATTCGTCATGTTAAAGTTTCCTGCAACAATCAAATTTTTATGTTTCCAGTTACTTTGACGTAAAAAGGGATGTACACTTTCGATACTATTTTTACCAAAAGTTCCATAACGAACGTGGCCTAAAAACAAGTTACCTATATAAGGCATATTTTCTTCTTGCCAAGCTACATCGTCTTTTTTGTCAGGGTTTCGCTCTAAAACACTGTTTAGGCGGTCATTAATTTGGGCAAAAACATCTTGTATTGGTGTTGCTTTGTTAGAGCGAACTCTACTAATATATCTGGTACCTGGTTTTACATTTAATTTTAGACTGGCAAAACCTGCACCATCTTGACCACGATTGTGTTGTTTTTCCATCAATAAATACATTTTGTTGATTCCGTAAAAAGCGGAACCGTATTTATCTTTGTAAAACTGTAGAGGCTTTTTTAATCTAACTAATGCAATACCGCATTCGTGTTTAATTGCGTCACTCATTATTGTTATGTTTTATTAGTTGTTGTGTTGTTGCAATAATAAAAAAAAAATCTGCAATAAAAATTGCAGATTAAATTAAGATACCTTTATGTCAAATTGTGTTAATGCTTTAAAAGTTTGCAAACGCGTTTTAACTTCATCTTTGGTAAGCTCTTGCATACGTTCTGTACCAAATTTTTCCACACAGAAAGAAGCTAAGTTAGAACCATATATAATAGCATTTTTCATGTTATTAAAAGAAATGTCTTCAGTTTTTGCTAAAAACCCACAAAAACCACCTGCAAATGTGTCTCCTGCACCTGTTGGATCAAAAACTTCTGCTAAAGGCAAAGCTGGCGCGTAAAACATATCACCCTTATTAAAAAGTAAAGCTCCATGTTCACCTTTTTTAATTACTACGTATTGTGGTCCCATTTCATGAATCTTCTTTGCCGCATTTACTAAAGAATACTCTCCAGATAATTGTCGGGCTTCTTCATCATTAATAGTAATTACATCTACTCTTTTTAAAACAGTATGCAAATCATCTAAAGCAATATCCATCCAAAAATTCATAGTATCTAATACTACTAATTTTGGTCTTTCTGCCATTTGATCTAAAACAGATGCTTGTGTTAAAGGATGTAAATTTCCTAACATTACAATGCCTGAATCTTTGAAGCTTTCTGGCACAACTGGTGTAAATGTTTCTAATACATTTAATTCTGTAATTAAAGTATCTCTGGAGTTCATATCGTTGTGATATTTACCACTCCAAAAAAAAGTTTTACCTTTTTGGTCAACTTCAATTCCATCGGTATTAATTCCTTTAGAATTCATCATGTCTATGTAGGAATCAGGAAAATCTCCTCCTACAACAGAAACAACTCCCGTCTCTACTCCAAATTGACTTGCTGCTAAACCTACGTAGGTTCCGGATCCACCTAATATTTTATCTGTTTTCCCAAAAGGTGTTTCAATTGCATCAAATGCTACTGTACCAACTGCTAATAATTTGCTCATTTCTTAAATTTATTCAGTAATTTTGCACCATAGATGCAAAAATATTTTTCTAGGGCGTAAAAATAAGTTTAAAAAATGACTATCACAGAAATACAAGAAGAAATTATTGATGAGTTCGCTATGTTTGATGATTGGATGGAACGCTATGAGTATATTATAGAGTTAGGTAAATCTTTGTCAATTATTGATGAGAAAAATAAGTTAGATGAGAATTTAATTAAAGGGTGCCAATCTAAAGTTTGGTTGTTTTCTGAATTAGATAATGATATTATTAAATTTTCTGCGGATAGTGATGCTATTTTAACTAGAGGAATTGTAGCGCTGTTATTGAGAGTTTATTCTAGTCAAAAACCAAAAGATATTTTAAGCGCCAATACTGACTTTATTGATGAAATTGGTTTAAAAGAGCATTTATCACCAACAAGAGCAAACGGCTTGTTATCTATGATTAAACACATTAAAATGTACGCAATAGCGCAACAAACCAAAATATCTAATTAAGATTATAAAGATGACGGATAAAGAATTAGAAGAAATAGGAGATAAAATTGTAAATGTTTTAAAAACAATTTATGATCCAGAAATTCCTGTAGATATTTACGAATTAGGTTTAATATACGATGTGTTTGTTTCTGAAGAGAACAATGCAAAAATATTAATGACATTAACATCACCAAATTGTCCTGTAGCAGAAAGTTTACCGCTAGACATTGAGGAGAAAGTAAAATCTTTAGAAGAAATTAATAGTTGTGAAGTCGAAATTACTTTTGACCCTACTTGGACTCAAGAAATGATGAGCGAAGAAGCAAAGTTAGAATTAGGAATGTTGTAATTTGGTTTTCATTTCAAAGTTGCAGCTTATGCTAAGAAAATAATGCATGTCGTTTTATGGTGTCGTACTTTGTTTTAAGTTTTTCAACGCCCTCAATATAAATATGATAGTTTTCTACGTTGAAAATAATAATAAAATATGTCAGAAGAAATTATAAATAGAGTGTCCAAGAGTAAACTGAAAACTTTTGATTTAGAGGAAATTTATCCTGAAGGTAAAAGAGTTTTATTTGATGTAAAAGATTGGTTGTTTCAAGAGTTAATTTTAAAAGAGACAGATTTTAGAGAATCTGTAAAAAATCACGATTGGTCTCAGTATAAGAAGTCGTTTGTTGCGGTTAACTGCTCTGTAGACGCCATAATTCCTTCTTGGGCTTTTATGTTGGTTGCTTCAGAATTAATGCCGTTTGCAAATAAGGTTGTTATTGGTAATTTAGAATTGTTAGAAACGGCTGTTTATCAAGAGTTAATCAGCTTCATAGATTTTAAAGAATTTGAAGATGCGCCCGTAATAATTAAAGGATGTGCAAATAAGCCTATCCCAGATTCAGCTTATGCATTTTTAATAGAAAAATTACAACCAATAGCAAAATCCATTATGTTTGGCGAAGCTTGTTCTACAGTACCGTTGTATAAAACAAAAAAATAATTTCTAATTATGAAAAGAATATTTTTCATTTTTTTCATCCTTTTCACAACAATTCTTTTAGGCCAAGAAGAGAAAAAAAAAGATAGTATTCCTATTTGGAAAATACATGGAAGATTTGCGTTTGTATTTAATCAATCTTCATTTTCTAATTGGGCTTCAGGGGGAGAAAATACAGTTGCAGGAAACTTTAATGTTAATTATGACTTTAATTACAAAAAAAATAATGTTAACTGGGATAGTAGAATAATTACCGGTTATGGTCTAAGCCATTTAAGTGAAAAAGGATATCGAAAAACTGACGATCGCTTTGAGTTTAATACACTTTTAGGTATTAAAGCAACTAAATTTTGGTTCTTTTCATTTATTGGCAATTTTAAAACTCAATATTCTAAAGGTTTCGATTATAAAAATAATACTCAGGTTTCAGACTTTTTCTCACCTGCTTATTTAACCTTTGGTCCAGGAATGCTTTGGAAAAAGTCGGATAAATTAAGTCTTAATATTGCTCCTGCGACTGCACGATATACTGTTGTAAATGATTTTTTCTCTGGAAAATTTGGGGTTGAAGAAGGTGAAAATACTGCTTTTAGTTTAGGTTTTAACCTTTCGGGATATTATAAGTTTGGTCTTAATGACAAACATAGAAATGGAAAACGTTTTAACTGCGTACTCAGATTATTTAGCAAACGTTGGTAATATCGATTTAGATTATCAAACAAATATTCGTTTTAAAGTAAATAGTAATGTTAAAATGCACATGACTTTTCATACAATTATTGATGATAATGCATCTAGTAAAATACAATTTAGACAATTATTTGGTCTTGGTGTAAATTATAGTTTTCATCAAAAAGTTACATATTAATGTTTTTTGTCTAAAGTATAAAAGTTTACTTTTACAAAATTAAAATTAAAAAAAAAAAAATGAAAAAATTATCAATCTTATTCTTATTGATATTTGTTAGTTTTTCGGCAAATGCACAAACAGCTGAAGAATTAGAAAAAGAACAAGCTCCTAAAAAAGCGAAAATTGCTAAATTAAACGATGAAGTAAAAGCTTTACAAGCAAAGATTGATGCACTTCCAGGATGGAGAAAAGGTGCTTTTGGTACAATTGGTGGGAGCCTTTCTGGTTTTAATAACTGGTACTCGAGAACTGCTCCAACAGCTTCTGCAGGTAATATTGGTATTACAGTAAATGGTTTTGCGAACTTAATTAAAGAAGACTTTTTTTGGAGAAATTCTGCAGCAGTTAATTTAGGATTGGTAAAATTAGATGTAGATGGAGTTTCTGGCGATGAAGGTTTTGAAACAGCTACAGATGTCTTTACATTGTCATCTTTATATGGTAAAAGATTCAATAAAAAATGGGCACTTTCTGGATTAGCAGAATACAGAACAACCATAATAGATAATTTTAATGACCCAGGTTATTTAGATTTAGGTGCGGGTATTACATGGACACCGACAAATAATTTAGTGGTTGTAATGCACCCAGGAAACTACAATTTTGTTTTTAGTAGTGGAGATACTGTTTTTGAATCTTCTTTAGGTGCGAAAATTGTAGCAGACTACACAAAAAAATATGGTAAGTTAAGTGTAAAATCTAACTTGTCTATTTTTCAAAGTTATAAAACTGCTGATTTATCTAACTGGACTTGGACAAACTCATTTGGTTATACAATCTGGAAAGGAATTGGGCTTGGTTTTGAATTAGGTTTACGTAATAACAAACAAGAAGCGTTAAACAATGCTAAAATTGCAGATGCTAATGCAGATTTTAGTTCTGTTGATAATAAAATACAGTCTTATTGGTTATTTGGTTTGAGCTATGCTTTCTAAATAAAATCTTATTTTTTACAGCAACCTCAAAAAGAAATTTTTGAGGTTTTTTATTTTTGTAACTTAGCAATTCAAACTAAATTGTTTATGACTTTATTAATAGTTTTTGCGACGATTTCTATCTTTTTTTCTTTTCTGTGTTCTATTTTAGAGGCAGTTTTATTAAGTATTACACCTACCTTTATAAACCTTAAAAAAAGTGAAGGAGCAGAATATGCAAATCAATTAGAAACCTTAAAAAAAGACGTAGACAAACCTTTAATTGCAATTTTAACAATTAATACAATTGCACATACAGTTGGTGCAATTTTGGTTGGTGTACAGGCCAAAGTTGCGTATGCAGAAATATACGGAACTGATGTGAAAGCTATTCTAGGCATTCAAATAACAGAAGATGTTATGGTGGGTGTTGTTTCTACCGTGATGACAATTTTAATATTGGTGGCTTCAGAAATTATACCAAAAACAATCGGTGCAACATATTGGAAACAATTAGCAAACTTTACTTCTAAAGCTCTAAAAGTGATGATTTTTCCTTTAAAATGGACAGGTTTTTTATGGATTTTACAGCTTACAACAAAGCTTATTGGTGGTAAAGGTCATGGAAGTGTTTTAAGTAGAGAAGGTTTTTTAGTGATGACAGAAATGGCTGAAAAAGATGGTGTTTTTCAAGAGAATGAAAGTAAGGTTATTAAAAATTTATTAGGTTTTAAAGAAATAATGGTTAAAGATGTGATGACACCTAGATCTGTTTTAGAAATAGCTGATGAAAGCCAAACTATTCAATCTTTTTATAACGAACAAACAAATTTACGTTTTTCAAGAATACCAGTTTTTGCAGAAAATATTGATGAAATAACAGGCTATTTTTTAAAAGACAATCTATTAGAAGCATTGATTGATGGAAAAGGTTCTGAAACTTTAGCTTCGATAAAAAGAAATATAATAGTTACTGATAGAAATTTATCAATACCTAACTTGTTTGATAAGCTTATTAAAGAAAGAGAACATATTGCTTTAGTTGTAGATGAATATGGCTCTGTAAGTGGTTTGGTTTCTCAAGAAGATGTAATCGAAACTCTATTAGGTTTAGAAATTATGGATGAAAGTGATTCTGTGGCAGATTTACAAGCTCTTGCTAGAAAATCATGGAAAAACCGAGCAAAAAGAATGGGTATAATTAAGGATAAAAAAGATTAGTTTTTCCATATACTTTTTAATTCCTTTTGTTTCTAGTAATTCAAATTTGAAAATCTAAACTCCAATTCTCACTTTTTTCTGGTTCGGTAAAATATCTAAGAATATAATTAGGAACATTTTTTTAAGCCCAAAGGCTTTTGTTTATTTATCTTTATTTTGTTTGTAATTGTTAATAAGGTTAAAAACTCTTTTACAGTCTTTAATTTTTATTTTATCACTTCAAGTAAATTGAATATTTTGGAATATTGATTACTTTCTATTCCCCTTCTTTATATTCGTAATATAAAAAGTCATTATACGGAAAACGTTTGGTGTGAATTTTCTTTATTTCTTCGTAAGATTTTTCTTTGAAATCTTCTAAATTTTCTTTGTTTAATGCAGAAATAAAGAGCGATTCTACTTCATAATCATTCATCCAAGTTTTTTCCCAATCTTGTAAAGTATAATGTTCTTTTCCTTTTTCTGTAACAATGTCATCTTCATCAATTGTTTCATGAGAATATGCATCAATCTTGTTAAAAACCATTAGAGTTGGTTTGTCGGCACATTTTATATCTGCTAAAATTGTGTTTACAGATGTAATATGATCCTCAAAATTTGGGTGAGAAATATCTACAACATGTAATAATAAATCTGCTTCCCGAACTTCATCTAAAGTAGATTTAAAAGATTCTACCAATTGCGTTGGTAACTTTCTAATAAAACCAACAGTATCTGTTAATAAAAACGGAATGTTTTTAATAACCACTTTTCTAACTGTAGTATCTAAGGTAGCGAATAGTTTATTTTCTGCAAAAACATCACTTTTACTAATTACGTTCATTAAAGTTGATTTACCAACATTGGTATACCCAACTAATGCAACTCTCACCATTTTACCGCGGTTTTTACGTTGCACTGCCATTTGTTTATCAATAGTGAGTAAACGCTTTTTTAGAACCGTAATCTTATCACGAATAATACGTCTATCTGTTTCAATTTCTGTTTCTCCAGGTCCACGCATTCCAATACCACCTTTTTGCTTATCGAGGTGCGTCCAAAGTCTTGTTAAACGTGGTAATAAATATTGACATTGTGCTAATTCCACTTGTGTTTTTGCCGAACTTGTTTGCGCTCTTCTTGCAAAAATGTCTAAAATAAGATTCGTTCTGTCTAAAATTTTGCAATCTAAAACCTTCTCAATATTACGTATTTGTGCAGGAGATAATTCATCATCAAAAATAGCGGTTCCAATGTGGTTAGATTCAATATAATCTCTAACTTCTTCTAATTTACCTACCCCTAAAAAAGTTTTGGGATTTGGTTTTTCCATCTTTTGAACAAAACGTTTTACGGCAACTCCACCGGCGGTATAAGTTAAAAATTCCAGTTCATCTAAATACTCAGTAGATTGAATTTCATCTTGCTTTTGAGATATAATACCAATTAATACGGCCTTTTCGGATATTACTTCGCGTTTGTCTATCATAGATGGCAAAAATACAAAGATTTGAATTGTAAAAGCATAAAAAAATCCTCAATAAAAATTAAGGATTTTAATAATTAATTCAAATTTACTTTTCCTTTTTTCTTATAATTCTTGTTTTAATAAGTTCTTTATTTTGTCCTCTATTTTGATATTATCAAATGTAGGTTTTCTATCAAGTACAAATGTAAAACGTATATTAATAAAAGGTTTTCTATATGTTGTTAAATTGGGCTAAGTCTCCCTTAGTCTGCATGACCTAAATATGTTTTCAATTTTTTATCTTTAGAAAAACAAAAGATATTGATTGCAGGTTTCTTAAGTGTAGAAAATTTAGTTATTTCTCTTTCCCAAAATCTTGAAAGGCATTTTTTAGCTTTTCATCGTTTAAAATATATTTTTTGTACTTACCATCTCTGTATCGATAATAAATAAAGGAGGGCATAAATAAAAACGAAAAGTAAAATACACCTAAGCCCATTACAATTTGTGCTTTTTCGTGTTCTGTATTTATCAAATAAAATCCAGCAATCATCCAAATTAAAAAGATGATAAACATTATTTTTAGTATTAACTTCATTTAACAAAATTACAAAAGTTCTCTGTTTAAAATATAAATTTATTAGTATGAAATCAATTTTATTATTTATGTTTTCCCTAATCTTTACAATTGTATTCCTGGTATTTCATTATTAGAAAGTAAAATAAAAAGCAGAATTAACGAAAATAATATTGAAATTATTAGAGGTTTCCATATTTGTTTCTTTTTATACTTTAGGTCTTTCCCTAAGTTCTTATTCCAAAAATATTCAACTAAAATAACATAACCAATAAGGTTAAAAATTATTGATATAAAAAATATCCGTGGAAGATAATTTAAGAGAAAACTAGAAAAAATAGCATACGTAATCCCGAAAACTAGAACTTCCATTCTTGCTCTGGGTTTATTCATTTCTTTTAAATTACTCATTAGTAATATAACCCCAAAAAATGTACTAAAGAAAATTGTAAATCCTTGAATTGTAGTTTTTGAATATAATGGCGGTGTTTCTGATTCTTTTAAAGGATTTTCGTTATTCTTTAAGTTTTCTTTTGGTATTGAGGTTTCCTCATTAATTTGAGGTATTGGAAAGTTCTATGGAAGGAATATCTGATTTTTCAATTAAGTTTCTATTTTCTAATTCCCAAATTACAGCTTGTAAAGCTTCATTTGTGTAATCACTTTTATTGGCAAAAATATGTTCTAACTCCGTGTTAGATTTTTTACTCATTTTTTTTGTAAAACTATTTTCCCTCATTTTACTTAATATTTTCTCATTTTACTTAAATTGAATTTATAGATAGAACCGATCTATTTTTCCATTTTAAAAAGGTTTAGATTATAAGATGCTGTTCTTTTTAAATAGTATAAAGTATTGAAGTATAAAGTTTTGATTTTCGGTCAATTAACTATCTATAATTTCTTTCAAAAAAGAAATTATAGATATAATAAATCCCACAAAAGTAAGATTTAACTTTTTATGCTTGAATATCTAATTTTAAACTCAATTCTTTTAATTGATCATGGTCTATAAAAGCCGGCGCGTCAATCATAACATCTCGTCCAGAGTTGTTTTTAGGGAAAGCAATAAAGTCTCTAATAGTTTCTTGTCCACCTAAAATAGCAACCAATCTATCTAAACCAAAAGCCAAACCACCATGAGGAGGCGCACCATATTCAAAAGCATCCATTAAGAAACCAAACTGTGCTTTTGCATCTTCATTAGAAAAACCTAAGTGTTTCAGCATAGTTGCTTGCATTTGTTTGTCGTGAATTCTTATAGAGCCACCACCAATTTCGTTTCCGTTTAAAACCAAATCGTACGCATTTGCTTTTACTGCTCCAGGATCTGTGTCTAACAGTTCCATTTGACCTGGTTTAGGAGATGTAAACGGATGGTGCATAGCATGGTAATGTCCAGTTTCTTCATCCAACTCTAATAATGGAAAATCAATTACCCAAAGAGGTGCAAATACTTTAGGATCTCTCAAACCTAAACGTTCTGCTAATTCCATTCTTAAGGCAGATAATTGTGCTCTTACTTTATTTGTTTCTCCAGATAAAACACATACTAAATCTCCAGGTTTTGCTTCTGTTTTTTCTGCCCATTTAGCTAAATCTTCTTGGTCATAGAATTTATCTACTGAAGATTTAAAAGATCCATCTTCGTTTACACGAGCATAAATCATTCCTAAAGCACCAATTTGTGGGCGTTTTACCCATTTAATAATATTGTCTATTTCTTTTCTTGTATAAGAATTTCCTCCAGGAACAGCAAATCCAACAACTAATTCAGCGCTATTAAAAACGCCAAAATCTTTGTGCTGTGTAACTTCATTCAACTCGGCAAACTCCATTCCAAAACGAATATCTGGTTTGTCGTTTCCATACAAACGCATTGCATCGTCATATAACATTCTAGGGAATTTCTCCACTTCAACATTATTAACTTCTTTCAATAAGTGACGCGTTAATCCTTCAAAAATATTTAAAATATCTTCTTGCTCAACAAATGCCATTTCACAGTCAATCTGTGTAAATTCTGGTTGTCTATCTGCACGTAAATCTTCATCTCTAAAACATTTTACAATCTGAAAATATTTATCCATTCCACCAACCATCAAAAGTTGTTTAAATGTTTGAGGCGATTGAGGTAAAGCATAAAACTGACCTTCATTCATGCGAGAAGGCACTACAAAATCTCTTGCACCTTCTGGGGTAGACTTTATTAAATAAGGAGTTTCAACCTCAATAAATTCTTGGTCAGACAAATATTTACGAACTTCCATAGAAACTTTATGACGGAAAATTAAACTGTCCTTTACCGGGTTTCTTCTAATGTCTAAATATCTGTATTTCATTCTAATATCTTCGCCACCATCCGTTTTATCTTCAATTGTAAAAGGTGGCGTAACAGATGCGTTTAAGATTTCTAATTTTGAAACCAACACTTCAATAGCTCCTGTAGATATTTTAGAATTCTTAGATTCTCTATCAATTACAATACCAGTTACTTGTATAACAAACTCTCTACCTAAAGATTTTGCTTTCTCAATCATTTCTTTTGGTGTGCGCTCTTCATCAAAAATTAACTGCGTAATACCATATCTGTCTCGTAAATCGACCCAAACCATAAAACCTTTATCACGCGATTTTTGAACCCAACCGGCTAATGTTACTTCTGTATTTATATGCGATGCTCTTAATTCACCACAAGAATGACTTCTATACATTTATCTCTTATTTAATAAGCTACAAATTTAATCAATTATAATAAATCTCTTCTATTTTTGGGCGTTCATTTCTTCTCAGAAATGCCCCGCTTTTCGCACTCGCTTTTTTTTAACAAAAAAGAGCTCAAACAAATGCTTCAATCGGTAACGCAGAATCCGTACAATTCTTTGTAAATTTGTATTTATGAATATAATTAATATTCAAGAAATACGTATTAAATGAGTAAATTATATTTAGTGCCAACACCAATAGGTAATCTAGAAGACATGACTTTTAGAGGAATTAGAACTTTAAAAGAAGTTGATTTTATTTTAGCAGAAGACACGCGTACAAGTGGAAAGCTCTTAAAACATTTTGAGATTGAAACGCAAATGCACAGTCATCACATGCATAATGAGCATAAATCTGTAAAAGGTATTGTGCAAAGAATAAAAAACGGAGAAGCCTGTGCACTAATTTCTGATGCCGGAACTCCTGCAATCTCAGATCCTGGTTTTTTACTTACAAGAGCATGTGTAGAAAATAATATTGAAGTAGATTGTTTACCTGGTGCAACAGCGTTTGTGCCTGCTTTGGTGAACTCTGGCTTGCCAAATGACAAGTTTATTTTTGAAGGTTTTTTACCTGTAAAAAAAGGAAGACAAACACGGTTGTTGTTGTTAGCAGAAGAAACGAGAACTATTATTTTTTACGAATCGCCTCATAAATTAGTAAAAACTCTTGGGCATTTTGTACAATATTTTGGAGAAGACAGGCAAGTTTCTGTATCAAGGGAATTAACAAAAATGTTTGAAGAAACTATTAGAGGAACTGCAACTGAAGTTTTAGCACATTATACAGCAAAACCACCAAAAGGAGAAATTGTTGTTATTGTAGAGGGGAAGTCATCAAAATAATGAATAAATACAAATCATCTTCTTATTTTCAGAATCAAGTTAGAAAGTGTGTTATAAATAAAACAAAAAAACCAAAGTTTTAAATGTTTTTTATTAGGTGATTTATCTAAAAAAAAACATTTTAGAGTGATTTTAATTCAACAGAAATGATAATTCAAGAGTTTAAAACCAAATTAAAAGCAAATCCAACATCAATTAAATTTGCAGATACGATGCAAGTTATTGAGGCTAACTATAATTTTATTCCAACCACTTTTACAAATGGAGACATTACAAATAATGCAGGCGAGAATTCTGGTTCTTGTAAGTTGTTTGCATTTGCACAACATCAAAAATTAAGAAAAGAAGAAACGTTATTCTGTTTTGGCGAACATTATAAAAATGTTTTAGAAGATGTTAAAGGGACTTCACATCAAAATATTAGAAACTTTATGAAATTTGGTTTCGATGGTTTGTCTATGGATAATGAAGCTTTAAAATTGAAATAAGTCAATAAAATACCACATAAAAAAACAGCTATTTTTATGTGGTAGATACTTAATAAAAATTAATTAATATTTAGATCCATCATGTTTGCCAATCTCAAAACCATGTTTACCTAAAAACTTATTTCCGCTATCAATTGCTTCTTCTTCTAAAGTTGTTCCCATAGAATCATTCCAACGATTTAAGTATCCAAAGAGAGAAATTACTCCTAACATTTCAACAATTTCACCTTCATTCCAATATTTATATAACTCTTCTTTAATTTCTACGTTAACAGCATTTGGAGCTATCGAAGCAGCCAATGAAAAATCTAAAGCAGCTCTTTCGGCATCAGAAAAAGCAGCATGTGTTTTGTATTCCCAAATATTATCTAATTGCTCTTGTTCCGCTCCATAACGTTCAGCAGCCCTAATTGCATGTGCTTGGCAATATCTGCAACCTGTGGCATTACTAGAAACCCAGGCAATCATTCTTTTTAAAGCAGATGTTACCTTGCCTTCATTTGCCATTACAGCTTTATTTAGGTTGATAAATGCTTTAGAAATTGCAGGTCTTCGCTGCATTGTTAATACTGAGTTTGGGCAAAACCCTAAGGTTTCATTAAAAAATTCTGCTAATTCTTTTGTTTCTAAGTCGTGTTCTGCTGATAAAGGTGTTACTAATGCCATATATTATTTTCTTATAAAATTAATACTTCCTGTTTTTCTATTTTTTGACTATTTATTTACCAATAAGAAAAAACAAGTTATCAAAAAGAAGAAAGAAAGACTTATTTTTTTGAAGTTTTTGAGATTTATTTATTTTAATCATTAACTTCTATGTGTTTTCTTACTTTTGTACAAAAACACAATTTACTATTTCAATTTTAATAACACGATAACAAAAAGATCAAATATGGCTACAAATATTGTATCAACTACCTGGAAAGAAAATATGGAATTTGAATCGGATAATCCTAGTGGTATTTCTCTAGCAATGGACGCAGGAGAAGAAAGTGGAGGTGAAGGAAAAGGTTATAGGCCAAAAGCACTAATGTTATCTTCTTTGGCAGGTTGCTCTGGCTTAGATGTGGTTTCTTTATTGAAAAAAATGCATGCTGAGGTTGCTGAATTTAGAATTGATATTACTGCAGAATTAACAGAAGAGCATCCTAAGTTTTATAACAAAGTAAAAGTTGATTATCATTTTTCGGATACTGAATTACAACCTAAAAAAATACAAAAGGCAGTTAATTTATCTGTAACAAAGTATTGTGGAGTCATGGAAATGTTTCGTCAATTTGCTGAAGTGGAAATTGAAATTTTCTTACACGAATTATAAAATTCAATTAATTCATCTATATATTGTATCTTTTGTTCAAAAAATAAATTGCTATGAGATGGACGTTAAAACCACATCCGGTAAAAGAAAAAGTAGAAAAATTAGCAGTAGATCTTCAAGTTAATAGAACAATAGCACAAATTCTTTGTCAAAGAGGAATTGAAACATTTGAAGAGGCCAAGAATTATTTTCGTCCGAGTTTAGACGAGATTCATGATCCGTTTTTAATGAAGGATATGGATCTTGCTGTGGCCAGAATTGAAGTTGCAATTGCCAACAACGAAAATATTTTAGTTTTTGGCGATTATGATGTTGATGGCACAACTGCAGTTTCTTTAGTTTCTTCTTATTTAAAAACGATTCATCCAAATATTGCAACTTATATTCCCGATAGATATGCAGAGGGCTATGGAGTTTCTTATATGGGAATTGATTTTGCTCATGACAACGATTTCTCATTAATTATTGCCTTAGATTGTGGAATTAAAGCAATTGAAAAGGTTGCTTATGCTACAGAAAAAAAGATTGATTTTATTATTTGTGATCATCATAAACCCGGAGATGAAATACCAAAAGCAGTTGCTGTATTAAATGCAAAAAGAGAAGACTGTAGTTATCCTTTTGATGAACTTTGTGGCTGCGGAGTTGGTTTTAAACTAATACAAGCTTTAGGCGTTTCTAGAAATCAAACTATTGAATATTTTTTGCCCTATTTAGATTTGGTAGCTACTGCAATTGCTGCAGATATTGTACCAATGAATGGTGAAAATAGAGTTTTAGCATATCATGGATTAAAGGTTATTAATGAAAGTCCAAGAAACGGAATAAAAGCCATAATTAATCAAGCTAAAAAGTCAGAATTAACAATTACCGATGTTGTTTTTACAATTGCACCAAGAATAAATGCAGCAGGAAGAATGAAACACGGAAATTATGCAGTAGAATTATTAACAGAAATGGATTTAGATTCGGCAATAGAATTTGCTGCTGCAATAGAAATTTTTAATGCAGATAGAAAAGAATTAGACAAGAAAATTACTGATCAGGCTTTAATTCAGATTATTGATAATAAAGAAGAGCAAGCGCACTCATCTGTCGTTTATCAAGAAGATTGGCACAAAGGTGTTATTGGTATTGTGGCTTCTAGATTGATAGAGAAATATTACAGACCAACGTTAGTTTTTACTAAAAGTGGTGATAAATTAGCTGCTTCTGCGCGTTCTGTAAAAGGTTTTGATGTGTATAATGCTTTGCATGAATGTGAAGAGCTTATAGAGCAATTTGGTGGTCATAAATATGCTGCGGGTTTAACGTTATTACCAGAAAACTATGAGAAGTTTAAAAAAATGTTTGAAGAAGTTGTTGAAAGAACGATTGATAAAAAATTATTAACGCCAGAGGTTTCTGTAGATGCGGAAATAGATTTGTCAGAAATTACGCCGAAGTTTTTTAGAATTATTCAGCAAATGGCTCCTTTTGGGCCTATGAATATGAAACCCACCTTTAAATCTACTTGTGTCAGAGATAATGGTTACGGAAAACAAGTTGGTGCCGATAAAACTCATTTAAAACTAAATGTTTTTCAAGGTGATAATAAAAGAACCTTCAACTCAATTGGTTTTGGTTTAGGGGATAAAATGACGTTTGTTAAAAATGACTTTGATATTGTCTATGCTTTAGATGAAAACGAATGGAATGGTAATAAATCTATACAGTTGTTATTGAAAGATTTGAAGTAAAATCGATAAAGTGTTTTTATAAATTTATTAGAAAAAAGGATGTCATGAAAATCGCACAAGTAGCTGATAAAATTTCCTCTTTTTTTATTAAAAAAAACCAATTCTAAATCAGAAGTGAAGAAATTTCTTGGTCAAAGAATGATGATAATTTTATAATCATATTTATTTAGGTATTCGTTTTTAATAAAGTTTTGCAATTAATTTTCCATAGAAAGTAACACCATTCTTAGCTCCATGAAAGAAAAGGATTTATCTACTTTTTCTTTTAACTCTGTTAGGCTTTTGAACTTTGTGTCTTCAATTGCATTTATAAGTTTTTTATAACGCTTGATATCTATGAGTTCTAAAATATCAACTTCACCAGAAGGAATAAAACTTGCCAAATGACTTTCTATTGTTCCAGTTGTTAGACTTCTTTCTTTTGCGATTTCCTTAACTGAAAGTCCAGACTTAAACAACTCAAAAGTAATTTGTTTTGTTGATTTTTTGTCTTCTTTATTTTGTTTGTTCAATTTATTAATTCCGTTTTCTTTACAATATACTTCTATTGTTTCCAGAATTTGTGATCCATATTTATTTACACGAATTTTACCCATTCCTGAAATTTTGAGTAACTCTTTTTCTGTCCGAGGTATGGCTTCACTCATTGCATACAGAGTTTCTTGAGTAAATATTTGAAAGGCAGGTATGTTTTCTGCAACTCTAATTTCATCTCTTAACTCACGTAACTTTATGGCTAAAATTGGGTCGCGTTTAGAAGCTACTGTTTTCTTTTTACTAGGTGTGGTTTTTTGTAAAACGGCTTTTGCTCTTACTTGTAAATATTCTTCTACTTTAAAACCGTTTGTCATTTTTTGGAGTGCAAAAAGTTTTTCCATTAATTTTTCTTGTATGGAGTCAAACTGTTTTGAGAAGTCTTTTTTGACTGTTTTGTTATCCGTAGAAAATGAAATTGTATTTAATGGTTTTAGAATATTTCCTTTTGTTTGTGATACAAAATAGTCGACTGCTTTTGTAAAACGTTCTTGAATTGAAGAATTGTTTTCAGGTAAAATATTATCTTCAGAAATCTGTACCAACTGATTTTTAAACCCGTTAGCAACTTTCATTAAAGCAACAACTCCATCGTCTTTTATGGTTTGTAAATGATTTATAACATCTCCTTTTATACTTGTTTGATTTTTATAAAAAATATCAATCATTCTTGATATTGGGTACAAAAAGGGTTGATAATCTAAAAGCTCAGAAATTAAATTCAACTGAAAATGTTTTTCAGATTCATTCAAAATCTTTTCATCAGGATGATTCTCTTCTACACTTTCATTAAAAACACTTACGGTTTTGTCATTTATAATTGCGCTACTTGTAATTTGTGTTTTTAAAACCAAACCTTCTAAAGAAGTACATCTACTTAAGGCTACGTATGTTTGTCCGTGGGCAAAAGAAGCTTCTGCATCTATAATAGCTCTTTCAAAAGTTAAACCCTGACTTTTATGGATTGTAATTGCCCAAGCCAATCGCAATGGAATTTGAACAAAAGAACCTGTAATGTCTTCTTTTATTTCTTTTGTTTCATCATTAATGGAATAATTAATATTACTCCAAGTTTCTCTTTCTGTTACAATTTCATTTATTTCGTCAGGGCATTGAACAGTAACGCTTTCTTTTGAAATATCTGTTACAATTCCTATTTTTCCGTTGTAATACCTTTTATCTGGAGAAGAATCATTTTTAATAAACATTACTTGCGCTCCAATCTTTAATTCAAGTTTTTCTGAATTCGGATAAGCGTTTTCATTGAATTTCCCAGAAACTTCAGCCTCAAAAAAAGTACTTTTCGTTTTGAGTTTGTTTAGTTCAGAGTTGTTAATTAAATTGGCTCTATTATTATGAGTTGTTAAGGTAATATAACCATCATCTTTAGTAGGAGAGAAGGTTGGCGCATAACGACTATTTAATATTTTTGCAGATTTTTCTGATAAATTATCATTTCTAATTTCATTTAAAATAGTAATGAAGTCTTCATTTTTCTGACGATAAATATGTTTTAATTCTATAGAAACAACGCTCGCTTCTTGATATGCTTTTGAACTAAAAAAGTAAACGGTATTGTAATGTTGTTGTAATAAACTCCACTCATTTGGTCTAACAACTGGCGCTAATTGTTGTAAATCTCCAATCATTAAAACTTGTGCGCCACCAAAAACTTTATTTCGGTTTTTATAACGACGCATTACCTGATCTATGCCATCTAATAAATCTGCTCTAACCATAGATATTTCATCAATAATTATTAAATCTAAAGATTTTATAATATCAATCTTCGTCTTGTTAAATTTACGTTGCGCATTAGATGTATTTGCAATTTGGTTTGGTAAAATAGGGCCAAATGGCATTTGAAAAAAGGAATGAATGGTGACTCCTTTTGCATTAATTGCTGCAACACCTGTTGGCGCCACAATAACCATTCTTTTTAAAGATTCTCTTTTAATTTGGTGTAAAAAAGTGGTTTTACCTGTACCTGCTTTTCCTGTGACAAAGATATTTCTATCTGTCTTGTCAATAAATTGTAAGGCAAGTTCTAATTCAGGGTTTTTTGGCATTGTAGCTTTTTATTACAAATTAATCAATCAAGTATTATTTTATTAAAAAATTATATTTTTAATGCTTTTTCAATTTCATATGACATTCTTTCTATAATATCGTTTTTATACCCCGTCTCATACATTTTTATAATTCCTTTTTGATCGATAACAATATTTGTAGGGTAACTCGGGATATCAAATTTATCTTTATAATAACGGCCTTCGGGTATAATATCATAATTAAATTTATTTTCTTTTAAAAAAGCAGCAATTTTATAGGCAGGATCTAATGCTATGGCTATAAAATTGACTTTTTGTTTGTTATATTTTTCTTTAAGTTTATTTAGTTGAGGAATCTCTTTCTTGCATGGTCCACATGTTGTAAACCAAAAATTTAATACAATAATTTCACCAAGCATTTCTTTGCTTAATATTTTGTTTCCTTTAATAGACTTTGCTCTAAACTTAGGAGCCTTTTCCTCAAGTTTTGATATTTTTGCTTCGTGAATTTTTTCTTTAGCATTGTTTTTAAGAGCTGTATATTCTTGTGATGAAATAATATTATAACCATTTAAAGAAAAAAACGAGGGCGCCATATTGTGGTATAATATTTTTTTAGCAACTACTTTATAATGACCTAATTTTTTATTGTAGTCCGAATACTCTAATAAAAAGCCGTCAATATTATATTTTTTACAATATTTTATTCCTAGCTTTTTTGTGAAGAAAATTTCTTTTGAAATTCCTTTGATGGAAACGGTGGCTTTATTACAGGTTAAACCAACGATGTTTTTTGTTTCATTTGTATTAATTTCCGCATTCTTTTTAGGTTCTCTAAAATTACTTTGTAAGGCAACTTTACCTCCATTTGAAGAAACAGTGCAGTAAAAGGCTTTTTCTCTTTTGTAATCTAAGTGAGCAAAACGATTAGTTTGAGCACTAGCGTAAAATTTCTTTTCAATTAATATACCTTTCTTATTAAATGTAACTGAGATATCCCTAACATACTCTTTAGATTTTCTTTCTTGTTTGGTAAGGTTTCTCTCGTAAATTACATCGTAAGATATTGTAACATCTGTTTTTAATTGATTTAATTCAGAATAAGTCCATTGAGCTTTTATAGGATTTATACTCGTTAAAATTAGTACAACCAATATAACTATTGGTTTAAGGGTGTCCTGTTTCATAGTATTTTTATAGCATTGAAAAATGATTTTTAAAGATAAAAAAAAACCAAGCTTTTGCTTGGTTTTTTTTTATCTATTTTATTGTTTAGAAAATTACATTTCTAATGCTTTTGTTGGGTTGTTATCCATCAATAATTCTACTGGATTTTCTAAAGCCTCTTTAACAGCTACTAGGAAACCAACAGATTCTCTTCCATCTACAATTCTATGATCGTAAGATAAAGCAACATACATGATTGGCTGAATTACAACTTGGCCATTTACAGCCATTGGTCTGTTTACAATGTTGTGCATTCCTAAAATTCCACTTTGAGGAGGATTTAAAATAGGCGTAGATAACATAGAGCCAAATACACCACCGTTTGTAATTGTAAAAGTTCCACCAGTCATTTCATCAATTGTTATTTGACCATCTCTAGCTCTAATTGCTAAACGTTTTACTTCAGATTCTACACCTCTAAAAGATAAATCTTCAGCATTTCTAATGACAGGAACCATTAAACCTTTTGGCCCAGAAACGGCAATAGAAATATCTTGAAAATCATTCTTGATTTGGTAATCTCCATCAATCATAGAATTGACATCAGGATATAGTTTTAGAGCTCTAACAACCGCTAATGTAAAGAATGACATAAATCCTAAGCCAACGCCATGCTTTGCTTTAAAGTCTTCTTTAAAATCTTTACGTAAGTCAAAAATTGGCTGCATGTTTACTTCGTTAAAAGTAGTTAACATCGCTGTTTCGCTTTTTACAGCAACTAAACGTTCTGCAACTTTTCTACGTAGCATAGACATTTTCTTGCGAGAGGTTCCTCTAGAGCCATTTGCAGGTTGCGTTCCCATAGACGGTACTGCTTTTACAGCGTCATCTTTAGTAATTCTACCGTCTTTTCCAGTTCCTTTTATGTTAGAAGCATCCATTCCTTTTTCAGCTAATACTTTTTTAGCAGCAGGAGAAGCTGTTCCGGTTGCGTAAGTTGCCGCTTTTGGAGCCGCTTTAACTTCAACTTTCTTTTCTTCTTTTGGCGCTTCTGTTGGTAAAGCAGCACCATCTGGTTTTGCAGCACTTGTATCTATTAAACAAACAACTGCACCAACAGCAACTGCATCACCTTCTTCTGCTTTTAAAGTAACAATTCCAGCTTCTTCAGCAGGCAATTCTAATGTTGCCTTATCAGAATCTACTTCTGCAATAGCTTGATCTTTTTCTACATAATCTCCATCTTCAACTAACCACGTTGCAATTTCTACTTCTGTAATCGATTCTCCCGGAGAAGGAACTTTCATTTCTAAAATCATCAGTTCTTATTTTACTTTTTGCTGAATTTATTTACAGCTTTAAATTTAATATCTTTTTTTTTAATGCTTCCGGCGATAAAGAAAAGGATGTCGTTTCAATCCTTAACGAACTTTATTCATTGCTAAAAACACTGTCTATAACAGCTTTATGACGTTTTTTAAATCTTGTGCTAGAGCCAGCTGCTGGTACGGCGTAATATTTACGTGAACACACATTTAATCGCACTAATTCTAGACGTTCTAGCATAAAACTCCAAGCACCCATATTTCTAGGTTCTTCTTGCGCCCAAATGTATTCTGTAGCATTTGGATATCGATCTATTACTTTTTGAATCTTCTCTAAATGTAGAGGAAATAATTGCTCAATTCTTACCAAAGCAATATCATCTCTTTCTAAGTTTTCTCTTTCTTCTAGTAAATCGTAATAGAATTTACCCATACAGAAAACAAGTTTCTTTACATTTTTAGGGTCTAATGTATCGTCTATAACTTCCTGAAATTCTCCAGTTGCTAATTCCTCAATTGTATTCACCACTTTTGGATGACGTAATAAACTTTTAGGTGTAAAAACAATTAATGGTTTTCTATATTTACGTTTCATTTGTCTACGTAACAAATGATAAAAGTTTGCAGGTGTTGTACAATTGGCAACAGTCATATTGTCTACGGCGCATAATTGTAAATAGCGTTCTATTCTTGCAGATGAATGTTCAGAACCTTGTCCTTCGTAACCATGAGGTAGTAAGACTACAATTCCGTTTTGCATTTTCCATTTATCTTCTGCAGCAGCAATGTATTGGTCAAACATTATTTGAGCACCGTTAGAGAAATCTCCAAACTGTGCTTCCCAAATAGTTAAGGTGTCTGGGTTTGCCATGGCGTAACCGTAATCAAAACCAAGAACACCGTATTCAGACAACAACGAATTGTAAATCGTCATTTGTCCTTTGTTATTTGCGTTTGTGTTTAGTAAGTTAATTCTTTCTTCAGTAATTTCATCACGCAAAATGGCATGTCTGTGTGAAAAAGTTCCTCTTTCTACATCTTGTCCTGATATGCGAACATTATAGCCTTCCTCCATTAAAGATCCATAAGCAAGGTTTTCTGCCATTCCCCAATCTAGTTGATTGGTTTCGAAAGCCATTTTTTTCCTTCCATTTAAAATTCGTTCAGCTTTGCGAACAAATTTTACGTTTTCTGGAACGGTGGAAACCACTTTTGCAATATTTTTTAATTTCTCAACATCATATTTTGTGTCATCATCAAGTAGCATTGCATCTAATTTCTGACGACTGTAATTTTTCCAAGTAGATTGCATGAACTCTCTAACCTTAGATGTTTTTACTTTCTTGGCTTCATCAAATTCTTTTTCAAGCATTTGTTTGAACTCGTTCGTAATCTCATTTAAATATGATGTATCAATAGCCCCCTCTTTAATAAGTTGTTCAGCATAAATATCTTTTGGGTTCTGATGCTTAGAAATTGCCTTGTATAATTTTGGTTGGGTAAAACGAGGCTCATCACCTTCATTATGACCGTACTTTCTGTATCCTAATAAATCTATAAATACATCTGATTTAAATCGCATTCTAAATTCTAATGCCATTTCCATTGCATGACAAACAGCTTCAGTATCATCTGCATTTACGTGCAAAACAGGAGATAAAGTAACTTTAGCCACATCTGTACAATACGTACTTGATCGTGCGTCTAGATAGTTAGTGGTAAAACCTATTTGGTTATTTATAACAATGTGAATTGATCCACCAGTCTTATAGCCATTTAATTTGGCCATTTGAACAATTTCATAAGCAATTCCTTGACCAGCAATTGCTGCATCACCATGAATAATTATTGGTAATATTTTACTAGCATCACCATTGTATTTTCTATCTATTTTTGCTCTTGTAATTCCTTCTGCTACAGATGCAACAGTTTCTAAGTGAGATGGATTAGGAACTAAGTTCATTTTAATCTCATTACCATCTCTGTAGGTTTTGCTTAATGTTAAACCTAAATGATACTTTACGTCTCCATCAATATTTTGATCCTCAAAATCTTTTCCTTCAAACTCACTAAATAGGTCTCTTACAGGTTTTTTAAAGATATTTACTAATGTGTTTAAGCGCCCTCTATGTGCCATTCCTAGTACACACTCTTTCACACCAAACTTCTCAGCAGCATCTCTTAATATTACACTAATACCTGGAATTAAAGCTTCACCTCCTTCTAGAGAAAAACGTTTTTGACCAACATATTTTGTTTGTAAAAAGCTTTCAAACGCAACAGCTTGATTTAACTTGCCTAAAATATATTTTTTCGCTTCACCTGCATATGTGGGATGATTATCATTTTTATTAATGCGGTCTTGCCACCACCTTAATTTTTCAGGATTACGCAAGTACATATATTCTACACCAATAGAATCGCAATAAATGCGTTGTAGTTTTGTGATTATTTTAGAAAGTGTCGTTTTACCTAAACCTATAATTTCACCTGCAGAAAATTCAATTTCTAAATCACTTTGTGATAAACCAAAGTTTTCGATATTTAAATTAGGTTGATATTGCCTTCTTTCTCTTACTGGATTTGTTTCTGTAAATAAGTGACCACGTGTTCTATATCCATTAATTAAATCTACAACCAAAAATTCTTTATGAACTTCCTCAGGGATTTCTAAAGAATCAACATCTTTTAAGGAGTAATTTTCATTTGCCAAATCATATCCTTGAAAAAAGGATCTCCAACTTGGTTCAACTGAATCTGGGTTTATTAAGTATTTGTCATATAAATCAGCTATGAAGCCTGTGTGTGCTGCGTTTAAAAACGAAAATTTATCCATGTTATTATTCCTGCTTTTTTTTTAAGCGATAAGGAGGAACAAAAATACAATTTTTGTCATAACTACTTATTTTTTTTAATGAAAATTAAGTAATAATTTTTTTTCATTTTATTTTGAAATTATTTTCGGAAACAAGAAAAAAATGTATATTTGCATCCGCTAATCGCAATTTGTGCGAGGCAAACTCCTTCTTAGCTCAGTTGGTTAGAGCATCTGACTGTTAATCAGAGGGTCCTAGGTTCGAGTCCTAGAGAGGGAGCAAAAGCACTTACGAAAGTAAGTGCTTTTTTTATACTTTATTTTTAAAGTTTATTTCGTGAAATTTTGTTTGTCAATAATTATTTACCATTAAATATTTAAATAACTATTTTTTTGAGACACTTTTTAGGAGTGTGAAATACATTTTTAAATATTATTTGCTAGAATCATAAAAAGATATATATTTGCACTCGCTAATCACAATTTTAGTGAAGCAAACTCCTTCTTAGCTCAGTTGGTTAGAGCATCTGACTGTTAATCAGAGGGTCCTAGGTTCGAGTCCTAGAGAGGGAGCTACTGACAATGGTAAGACGGTTACACTTTTATAGTGTAGCCGTTTTTTAGTACAAATTAGTTTGTATTATTTAATTCTAATTTATTTTCTCCTTAAATCGTCTTAATTAACTTTTAATCAGAAAACAAGATTTGCTTTTTTTTATAAAATTTGAAATACGAAACTTTATTTTTGTTGTTTTATTTCAGAATTAACATAAAAAAAACTCCAGAAATTAAATTCTAAAGTTTTTTATGATTTAAAAAAGAGTTTCTTACAACTTAAAAGCTTCTTTTATTTTATCTACGTAATCTAATTTTTCCCAAGTAAAAGTTTCTACTTCTTCAGAAACAGTTTCACCCATAGGATTTGTGAATGTAACTACTTTTAATTCAGAAGTTTTTCCCATATGGCCATAAGCAGCAGTTTCAGAATAAATAGGGCTTCTTAATTTTAATCGTTTTTCTATAAAATAAGGACGCATATCAAAAATAGATTCTACGATTTTACTAATCTCTCCATCGGTTAAATCGACCTTAGCTGTTCCGTAAGTTTCAATATTAATACTTGTTGGTTTTGCCACTCCAATTGCATAAGAAACTTGAACCAAAACTTCTTTACATATTCCTGCAGCAACTAGGTTTTTAGCAATATGTCTTGTTGCATATGCTCCAGATCTATCTACTTTTGAAGGGTCTTTTCCAGAAAAAGCTCCTCCACCATGAGCACCTTTACCACCATAAGTATCAACAATAATTTTTCTTCCTGTTAAGCCAGTGTCTCCATGAGGACCTCCAATTACAAAAACACCTGTTGGATTTATATGATACTTAATATTACTTGTAAATAAATTTTGAATGTGAATTGGTAATTTAGCAATAACTCTAGGTATTAAAATTTCCTTAATATCTTTTTTAATTTTTGTTAACATTACTTCATCAGACTTGTCAAAATCATCATGCTGAGTGCTAATTACAATCGCATCAATTTTTTGGGGTACATTATCGTCAGAATATTCAATAGTCACTTGGCTTTTAGCATCTGGTCTTAAGTAATTAATGTCATCATTCTCTCTTCTTAAAGCAGCTAGTTCAATCAATAACCTGTGAGACAGTTCTAAAGCCAAAGGCATGTAGTTTTCAGTTTCATCTGTGGCGTATCCAAACATCATTCCTTGATCCCCTGCACCTTGATCTTCTGGTTTTTCTCTATCAACTCCTTGGTTAATGTCAGGAGACTGTTCATGAATTGCTGATAAAACCCCACAAGAATTTCCATCAAACATATATTCACTTTTTGTGTATCCGATTTTATTAATTACATCTCTAGCAATTTTTTGAACATCTAAATAAGTTTTAGATTTTACTTCTCCTGCTAAAAACACTTGACCAGTTGTAACTAGGGTTTCGCAAGCAACTTTACTTGTTTTATCGAAAGCTAAAAAATTATCAATTAAAGCATCAGAAATTTGATCTGCAACTTTGTCTGGGTGTCCTTCAGAAACACTTTCTGAGGTAAATAAATATGACATATAAATTTTCTTTTAATATTAAAAATTGAGACCTAAATGTAAACATGAGGAACTTTTAAACTTGTTGATCCTGTATAAGGAGCATAAAGAAAAATCAAAATAGATTGCGTTGGTAGCTAAAAGTAGTAGGAAATTACTGCTTTAGCATTTTTTGTTTCGGCTGATAAATCAGCGTCAGAGGTTGCAATCAGTTCAAATTTTTCCTCTAAAATTCTTTGCAAATCTACATTATAAATCTAAATAATATAACTTTTAGTAATAATATTTTATTATGGTATCATCAATAAAATAAAGTTGCTATTTGTAATTTAAGTAATAAATATAAAAGATGTGGTTTTAATGCGATATTACTATTTCTTGAAAAAAATATTTATTTTTACTTGGATATTAAGTTTTTATGAACATATATTTGCACTCAGAAAGTTCAATAACTTATTGAAATGTTATCAAGAAAGGTGGAGGGATTAGACCCGCTGAAGCCTTAGCAACCCTTTTCGTGAGGAAAAGAAGGTGCTAAATTCTACTTAATTCCGGATTCATTTATCGGGAATTGGATAGATAACCAAAAAGAATTACACTTCGTGTATTTGTAAAATTCTTTATAACGTTTTTCTATTAAGTACATCAATTAAGTTGATGCATTAAACTTTTGTTTTAATCATTTATTAACTCAAAAAAAATAACAGAAAAATGGCTACACAAAATTTAGCAACAAGCGCATTACATGCAGGGCATGACGTAACACAAAACGGAGGTACAAGAGCAGTTCCTATTTATCAAACATCATCGTATGTTTTTAATGATTCAGAACATGCAGCAAATCTTTTCTCATTAAAAGAATTAGGTTTTATTTATACACGTTTAAACAACCCGACAAATCAAATATTGCAAGATCGTTTAGCTGCAATAGAAGGGGGAATAGGAGCTGTAGTTTTTGCTTCTGGAACAGCAGCAATTTCAACAGGTCTGTTAACGTTATTAAAAGCAGGAGATCATATCGTGGCTTCCAGCAGTTTATACGGTGGTACTTACAATTTATTAAGTGTTACTTTGCCAAGATTCGGAATTACAACTACGTTTGTAGATGCATCAGATCCTAATAATTTTTCAGCTGCAGTGAAGGAAAATACAAGGGCATTTTTTGTAGAATCTCTCGGGAACCCGAAATTAGATGTTTTAGATTTAGAGGCTATATCAGAGCATTCCAAGGAAGCAGGTGTTCCTTTTATTGTTGATAACACTGTTGCAACACCGGTTTTATTGAATCCGATAAAACATGGAGCAGATATTGTAATACATTCATTAACTAAATATATTGGAGGACAAGGAACTTCTTTAGGTGGTGCCATTGTTGATGCTGGAACTTTTAACTGGGCAAACGGAAAATTCCCTGAATTTACAGAGCCCTCTGCAGGTTACCATGGTTTACAATATCATGATGCGTTGGGTGCAGCAGCGTTTACATTTAAATTAATTTTAGAAGGATTAAGAGATTTTGGTGGTGCTTTGAGTCCAACCAATGCGTTTAACATTATTCAAGGTTTAGAGACTTTACCCGTAAGAATTAAAAAACATTCTGAAAATGCTCTAGCGTTAGCGACTTGGCTAGAAGCTCAAGAGGAAGTAGTTTGGGTAAATTATCCTGGTTTAAATAGTAGTAAATACAATGCTTTAGCAAAAAAATATTTACCTAAAGGACAAAGTGGATTGATAACTTTCGGAGTGAAAGGTGGTTTTGAAGCAGCAAAAGTAATTGCAAATACAACAAAAATATTTTCTTTATTAGCAAATATTGGTGATACAAAGTCATTAATCATTCATCCAGCAAGTACAACGCATCAGCAGTTAGATGAGCAAGAACAAGCAAGTGCAGGGGTGAGTCAAGATTTAATTAGATTATCTGTTGGTATTGAAGATTTAGAAGATTTAAAAGCAGATTTAAAAGTTGCTTTTTCAGAAATTTAATAAGTTGAAAACGGTCTAATTTGTTAGACTCAAGAGTTTTTTTATGAAAAACTCTTAGCATTATTCTATCATACCGATAAAAATAAAAGTTGAAAGATTTGTTAAGACACATCAAGATAAAAGATTTCACAACAGAAGCTAGTATTTTAATTCCTGAAATTAATTTGAGTTATCAAGTTTTTGGAAAAAAATTAGGTACAGCTCCTGTTGTTTTAATCAATCATGCTTTAACCGGAAATAGTAATGTTGCCGGTAAAGAAGGTTGGTGGCAAGATGTTGTTGGAGATAAAAAAGCCATAAATACTGAGGTTTATACTATTTTATCATTCAATATTCCTGGAAATGGTTTTGATGGTTTTTTAATCGATAATTACAAAGATTTTATTGCAAGAGACGTAGCAAGAATATTTTTAAAAGGTTTATCGGTATTAAAAATAGATAAAGTATTTGCTTTAATTGGAGGTTCTTTAGGTGGAGGAATTGCCTGGGAGATGGTCGTTTTAAATAATAAAATTACAAAACACTTTTTACCAATTGCAACCGACTGGAAATCGACAGATTGGTTAATTGCTAATTGTCAAATTCAAGAACAATTTTTGGTAAATTCGAGCAATCCAGTTCATGATGCTCGCATGCACGCTATGTTGTGTTATAGAACGCCAGAATCTTTTAAAGAGCGTTTTCATCGATCTAAAAAAGATGATTCAGATATTTTTGATGTTGAAAGTTGGTTGTTGCATCACGGAAAATCTTTGCAAGAACGCTATCAATTATCGTCTTACAAATTAATGAACCAATTATTAAAAACGATTGATGTTACTGTTGGTGGTAGAAAGAATATTCAAAATTTAGATAAAATTGAAGCTAATATTCACATTATTGGTGTTGATTCTGATTTGTTTTTTACTGCAGAGGAAAATAGAGAAACCCATAAAAAGTTGGCCTTAACAAAAGATAATGTGACTTATTATGAAATAAATTCGGTTCATGGTCATGATGCTTTTTTGATGGAATATGATCAATTACAGAAAATTATCGAACCTATTTTTAATAAAGATTACAAAGAAAATAAGATGAAAGTTTTAAAGTTTGGAGGGAAATCTTTATCCAATGGAATAGGATTGGAAAATGCGATTGAAATTATTGCAGGCAAATATAAAGACGGTGAAGAAATTACAGTTGTTACATCTGCAAGAGGAGATGCAACAAACGAACTAGAAGCTATTTTAGAAAAAGCAGTATCAAAAAAGGACTATAGTTTAGCATTTGAAAAGTTTAAAGAATATCAATTAAAACCTGAGTGTGTAGTAGATTTTTCTGAGGAGATCTCTAAGTTAGAATCTATTTTTGAAGGTGTTTCTTTATTAGGTGATTATAGTAAAAAAATAAAAGACGAAGTTTTGGCTCAAGGTGAGTTGATGTCTATAAAAATAGTCGTAAGTTTATTAAAGAAAAGAAATATTACAGCAAATTCGGTAGATTCTCGATTTTTAATTATCACGGATGAAAATTTTGGAAATGCACAACCTATAACAGCTATTTCAAGAGAAAATATAATTAATTTTTTTAAGAAAAGTAAAAATACTATTCATATCGTTTCTGGTTTTATTGCATCAAATAAAAAAGGAATAACAACTACTTTAGGTAGAAATGGTAGTAATTATACAGCTGCTTTATTAGCTAATTATTTAGATGCTGATGAGTTGCAGAATTACACGCATGTCAGTGGTATTTTTACTGCAAACCCAGATTTAGTTGCTGATGCTAAAAAGATTGAACAATTATCATTTTCAGAGGCGAATGAATTAGCCAATTTTGGAGCGACAATTTTACATGCAAAAACAATTATACCCTTATTAGAGAAAAATATAAATCTTCGAATTTTAAACACATTTAATAAAGAAGATAAAGGAACTTTAATAACAGCAGAGTCATCAACAAAAGGAATTAAATCTATTTCTACGATTGATAACGTTGCGTTATTAAATTTTGAGGGTAGAGGTTTGTTAGGTAAAGTTGGTATTGATGCTCGTATTTTTAAAACTTTAAGTGATCGAAATATTAGTATTAGTATTATATCTCAAGGTTCTTCAGAGAGAGGAATTGGATTAATTATTGATGCAGATAAAGCCCAAGAAGCAGTTGCTGCTCTTGAAAAAGAATTTGAAAATGATTTTTATTCACAAGATGTTAATCAGATTTCAATCGTAAATAATGTTTCTATTATTTCTATCATCGGTCAAGATTTGAGTGAGTTTCATCATCCATATAATGCACTGATTGAAAACCAAATTGTACCTGTTTTATTCAATAATACTGTTACTGGAAGAAATGTGAGTTTGGTGGTTAAAAAAGACCAATTGCACAAGGCTGTAAATGTAATTCATGGACAAGTTTTTGGAGTTACTAAAAAAATAAATATTGCCATTTTTGGTAAAGGATTAGTCGGCGGAGCTTTAATTGATCAAATAATAGAAAATACACCATCAGTTTTAAAAAGAAGAAAGCTTCAATTAAATGTTTTTGCTGTAGCAAATTCAAAAAAAGTATTACTAAATAAAGATGGAGTTTCTAGAGACTGGAAAACAAACCTTTTAGAAAATGGAGATGAGAATACTTCTGTTGATGATATTATTGCATTTGCAAAAGAGCATCATTTTGAAAATTTAATTGCTGTTGATAACACGGCAAGTGTCAATTTTGTATGTAATTACATCCCTTTTATAGAGGCAGGTTTCGATTTAGTTTCTTGTAATAAAATAGCAAATACTTTATCGTTTGATTTTTACAAAGAAGTAAGGTTAAAGTTAAAAGAATACAAAAAGCAATATCTTTATGAAACAAATGTGGGTGCAGGATTGCCTTTAATTGACACTATTCGTCTGTTGCATGAGTCTGGAGAAAATATCACTAAAATTAGAGGTGTTTTTTCAGGGAGTTTAAGTTATCTTTTTAATACTTTTTCTACTGAAAATGTTTCTTTTTCAAAAATATTACAAGAAGCTATTGATAAAGGTTTTACTGAACCAGACCCGAGAGAAGATTTAGGTGGAAATGATGTTGCTAGAAAGCTCTTAATTTTAGCAAGAGAGTTAGATTTAGAAAATGAATTGTCAGAAGTTGAAATCAAAAATTTAATTCCAGAAAATTTAAGAAATGTTTCGTCGGATGAATTTCTGAATAATTTAAGTTTATTAAATGACGAATATCAAACCTTAAAAGAGATTCAAAAACCAAATCACGTTTTGAGATATATTGGTGAGTTAGGTGGAGATTTATCAAAAAATAAAGGGAAATTAGAAGTTAAATTAGTTTCTACACCAGAAAGTACGCCATTAGGTTCTTTAAAAGGATCTGATGCAATATTTGAAATTTACACAGAATCCTATGGAGAGCAACCAATTGTAATTCAAGGAGCAGGAGCGGGGGCAAGTGTTACTGCAAGAGGAGTTTTTGGAGATATTTTAAGATTAGCAAAACATAACAACTAAACAATAAAGGTTATTAGTAATTGCACTCCGGTGTAAACTAATACCAAAATTTATGATATGAGTAAACACTTCGAAACTGAAGCAATTAGAAATCAAACGGAACGTTCTCAATTTTCTGAACATTCGACACCGTTATATTTAACATCGAGTTTTGTTTTTGATGATGCAGAAGAGATGCGTTTATCCTTTGCAGAGGAAAAAGAGCGTAATCTTTATAGTCGATTTACAAACCCAAATACAACAGAATTTGTAGATAAAATTGTTGCCATGGAAGGTGCAGAAGCTGGTTATGCTTTTGCAACCGGAATGGCGGCTATTTTTTCATCATTTGCAGCGTTGTTAAATGCTGGAGATCATATTGTTTCATGCAGATCAGTATTTGGCTCAACACACGGGATGTTTAGTAATTATTTACCAAAATGGAATATTGAGACTTCTTATTTTAAGGTGAATGAAGTAGATTTAATAGAGGGTTTAATCAAAGAAAATACAAAGATTCTTTATATTGAAACGCCAACAAACCCCGGTTTAGATATTTTAGATTTAGAATTGATTGGAAATATTGCAAAAAAACATAATCTTATTTTTATTGTTGATAATTGTTTTGCAACTCCCTATATACAGCAGCCAATAAAATTTGGTGCAGATTTAGTAATTCACTCGGCTACAAAATTAATTGACGGACAGGGTAGGGTTTTAGGTGGAGTTACTGTCGGTAACAAAAAATTATTAAGAGAAATCTATTTGTTTGCAAGAAATACAGGTCCAGCAATGTCTCCATTTAATGCATGGGTGTTGTCTAAAAGTTTAGAAACCTTATCTATAAGAGTAGAAAAACATTGTGAAAATGCTTTAAAGGTTGCAAATTTTTTAGAGGGAAATAAAAATGTAAAATTTGTAAAATACCCATTTTTAAAAACGCATCCACAATATGAAGTTGCTAAGACTCAGATGAAATTAGGTGGAAATATCGTTGCTTTCGAAATAAAAGGAGGACTTGAAGCAGGAGTCGCTTTTTTGGATAAAATTAAAATGTGTTCATTATCGGCAAATCTCGGAGATACCAGAACAATTGTATCTCACCCTTCATCTACAACCCATGGCCGATTGTCTATAGAGGATCGCTTAGAAGTTGGTATTACAGATGGTTTGGTTAGAATATCTGTTGGATTAGAGCATGCAGAAGATATTATCGCTGACATTCAGCAAGCTTTAGAGTGGTGATAAAATTAGTCAAAACATAATGCCATAATTATAGATTTTCTAGTTCTGTAATTTTTTTATTTTCATTAAAAAAGTTTATCGAACTGTTTTATAATAGTAATTTCATTAAAATGTGTAATTTAGTGCTATGCTTTCAAAGAAGACAAAATACGGTATTAAAGCACTTACATATTTAGCAAGGCAAGAGAATAAAGCTCCTGTTTCTATTGCGACAATATCTGAAAGTGAAAATATATCTTTAAAATTTTTAGAGAGTATTTTATTAACACTTCGTAAAAATGGTTTATTAGGATCAAAAAAAGGAAAAGGTGGTGGTTACTATCTAATAAAAGAACCTAATCAAATTCAAATGACTGTAGTGATGAGAATTTTAGAAGGTCCAATTTCGATGGTTCCTTGTGTGAGTTTAAACTTTTATGAAAAATGTGATGATTGTCCTAATGAGAATGCTTGCGCTGTTCATAAATTAATGGTTCAATTAAGAGATAGTTCCTTAAAAATTTTTAGAAATACTAGTTTGTCTGATTTGTGTAATTGCTAAAAATTTAACTAATAATCTTATTATTAATTTTCACAACTAAATCCTTGTAGTAGTTCAATATTCTTATTTTTTTTACCTTATTTTTATTAATCTATTAAATCTATAGGGTTTATTTAATTTATACTTTTTTATTCTACTTATTTATTTTTAAATACATTATGTTTGTATACCCTACCATAGTAGTAGGATAATTGTTTGAATTAATTTTTTATGATTTTAGACCAAGTAATTTTCAATAAAAAAGTACAGAGTAAAGGATTTGAAAGTGATAAGAGTTCTGAGAGACCTTTGCGAAGTGTAATGAAAGCTTTAAGCTGGAGAGTTGTTGGGACAATAGATACTTTATTAGTTTCTTATTACGCAACAGGTAAATTTACACTAGCAGCATCCATTGCTACAGTAGATTTTTTAACAAAATTAGTTTTATATTTTTTTCATGAGAGAATATGGAACAGAATAAAATGGGGAAAGTAATGAGCTTAAACTTAGAACAAATAAACAAGGATTTACAACGTAAAAGTCCATTAGAGATTATCAATTGGGCTATTAGTCTTGCGAACAACCCAGTAATTACAACCAATTTTAGGCCTTACGAAGTGGCAATTTTAAGAGCGGTTACTGATGTTCAAAAAGATATTAAAGTAATCTGGTGCGATACGGGATACAACACTGTTCAAACATATAAACACGCAGAGGATATAATTAAAAAACTGAATTTAAATATTCATCTATACACACCGAAACAAACAGCTGCTCACAGAAATGTGGTTTTAGGAATTCCCTCTTTAGAAAATCCTGAACACGTACTTTTTACAGAACAAGTGAAGTTAGAACCATTTGCAAGAGCGATGAAAGAGCATCAACCAGATGTTTGGTTTACAAACTTAAGAAAAGGTCAGACCGCATTTAGAAATAGTATTGGAATAGTTTCTCAGAGCAAAGATGGAATTATAAAGGTAAGTCCATTTTATAACTGGACAGATGAAGAGTTAGATACTTATTTAATAGAAAGAAAATTACCAAATGAGTTTTCATATTTCGACCCAACAAAAGTAGAAAGTAACCGCGAATGTGGATTACATATCTAAAAGAATTATAATTAATTATGAGTCAAAAAATAGTACAAGTAGACGCTTTAGAAAGTGAAGCAATTTATATTTTTAGAGAAGTATTGGCACAATTTGAAAAGCCTGTGTTATTGTTTTCAGGAGGAAAAGACAGTATAACTCTAGTGCGTTTGGCACAGAAAGCATTTTATCCTGCAAAAATTCCTTTTCCATTAATGCATATTGATACTGGCCATAATTTTCCTGAAACGATTGAATTTAGAGATCGTTTAGCGAAAGATTTAGGTGTGGAGTTAATAGTAAGAAATGTACAAGACAATATTGATAGCGGCCGAGTAAAAGAGGAAACTGGCAGATATGCAAGTAGAAATATGCTGCAAACAGAAACTTTATTAGATGCTATTGAAGAGTTTGGTTTTGATGCTTGTATTGGGGGAGCTAGAAGAGATGAAGAAAAAGCGAGAGCTAAAGAAAGAATTTTCTCAGTAAGAGATGATTTTGGTCAATGGGATGAAAAAAACCAGCGTCCAGAAGTTTTTGATATGCTAAATGGGCGCATTGATTTAGGCCAAAATGTTCGCGTTTTTCCAATTTCTAATTGGACAGAGTTAGATGTTTGGTCATATATAGAAAAAGAAAATATAGAAATTCCTTCTATCTATTTTGCACACAAAAGAAAAATATTCGTGAGAGACGGTATGATTTGGTCTGCAGATGATTCAGTTGTTTTTAGAGATAAAGAAGAAGAAATACAAGAAAAAATGGTTCGTTTTAGAACTGTAGGAGACATGAGTTGTACAGCAGCAGTTTTATCTGATGCAGTAAATATTGCAAAAGTTGTAGAAGAAATTAGAGATTCTTCAATTTCAGAAAGAGGAGCAAGAATTGATGATAAGCGTTCTGAAGCTGCAATGGAAAAAAGAAAACAACAAGGGTATTTCTAAAATTAAATTATCAAAAAGAAACCAAAATGAAAGTTTTAAAAATAGCAACAGCAGGAAGTGTAGATGACGGAAAGAGTACCTTAATTGGTCGTATTTTATACGATACAAAATCATTGACTGACGATAAATTAGAAGCAATTGAAGAAAAAAGTAGACAGCGTGGTTTTGATTATTTAGATTTTTCTTTAGCAACTGATGGTTTGGTTGCAGAACGTGAACAAGGAATTACAATTGATGTAGCGCATATTTATTTTTCAACGCCATCAAAAAGTTTCATTATTGCAGATACTCCAGGTCATATTGAGTATACAAGAAACATGGTTACTGGTGCTTCAACTGCACAAGCTTCTATTGTATTAATTGATGCCAGAAACGGAGTTATAGAACAAACTTACAGACACTTTTTTATCAATAACTTATTAAGAATTAAAGATGTTGTAATTGCAATAAATAAAATGGATTTAGTCGATTTTTCTCAAGAAAAATACAATGCGATTAAATCAGAGATTGAATACATAGCAAGTAAAAGTGAATATAAAGGTCAGAATTTAACATTTATCCCATTGTCAGCTTTACAGGGAGACAATGTTGTAAATAAATCTACAAATACTCCTTGGTATAACGGCGATACATTAATGCATCATCTAGAGAAATTAGATGTAGAAGATATTAATGATGCTTCTCAAATTCGTTTTCCTGTTCAGACAGTTATCAGACCCAAAACCGAAGAATATCATGATTTTAGAGGTTATGCTGGTAAAATTTATGGAGGAGATTTATCTGTTGGAGATAAAATTGCTGTTTTACCTTCTCAAACAAAATCCAAAATTAAGAGCATTAATTTCTTCAACAACGAATTTAAAACGGCAAAAAGAGGAAGTTCTGTTACAGTTACTTTAGAAGATAATGTGAATGTGAGTAGAGGTGATATGTTGGTAAAACAGAATGAAGAGCCAAGAATTGCAAAAGAATTAAATGCAACTATTTGTTGGATGGATAAAGAACCTTTGCAAGTATCACAAAAATATTATATCAAGCATGGCATAAATGATGCGCAAGCAAAAATCACTCAATTATCAAGTATTATTAGAACTGATTTTTCTGGAATTGAAGAAAATCCATCAGAATTGGTTTTAAATCAAATTGGAGATATACAATTAAAATTAAGTAAACCTTTATTAGTCGATTCTTATAGCGACAATAAATCTAATGGATCTTTTATTTTAATCAATCCAAAAACAAACAACACAGTAGGAGTAGGTTTTATCAAATAAATCGAGCAACAAATCAATCATCAATATTAAACCATGCAAAGCTTTAGAACAGAAATAGAAAATCCAGTTGTGGAAAAAGATATTATTGAATTAGCAGATAAAATTGCTGCGTTCAATAATCTACAAATAGATGAAGAAAAATTTAGAAGTTTACGTTTAGCAAGAGGGGTTTATGGTCAGCGCCAAAAAGGCGTACAAATGATTCGTATTAAACTTCCTTATGGTAAAGTAATGAGTAATCAATTGCGAAGAATTTCTGAAGTTTCAGACGAGTATTCAAGAGGGAGGTTACATATTACTACACGTCAAGATATTCAAATTCATCATGTAGATTTAAAAAGAACCCCAGAATTATGGGCAAAATTAGAACGTGATGATGTTACTTTGAGAGAGGCTTGTGGTAATGTTGTAAGAAATGTTACCGCATCTGAAACTGCTGGGATAGATATTGATGAGCCTTTCGATGTTTCTCCTTATGCAGATGCATTGTATAAATTCTTTTTACGTAACCCAATTTGTCAAGAAATGGGACGTAAATTCAAAGTTTCTTTTTCTTCTTCAGACGAGGATACTGGTTTATCATATTTACATGATTTAGGATATATTGCTAAAATTAAAAACGGAGTTAGAGGTTTTAAAGTAATGGTTGCAGGAGGATTGGGTTCTCAGCCAAGGCATGCAGAAACCCTTTATGAGTTTTTACCTTCGGATAAAATTATTCCTTTAATGGAAGGCGTTTTAAGAGTTTTTGATCGTTTTGGAGAACGTAAAAGCAGAGCCAAAGCAAGAATGAAATTTTTATTAAAGGATATTGGTTTAGAATCTTTTAGGAGTTTAATTGAAAAAGAACAAAAAGCAATTGAATTTAAAAAGGTTGCCATTGATGCCGAATCTTACATAGCATCAAAACCAGTTAAAATTGAGGCTCCAGAAGTAAACATTAAAGACCAAGCAGCTTTTGATTTGTGGAAATCCACGAATTTAATTCCTCAAAAACAAAAAGGATACTATGCAATTGGGATTAAAGTTTTATTGGGTGATTTTTATACAGACAAAGCAAGGTTGCTTGCAGATTTAGTTGAAACTTATGCAGCAGGTGAAATTCGATTGACATTGCGTCAAAATATAGTCATTCCTTTTGTTAAGAAAGACTTGTTACCACTTTTCTATTCAGAATTAAAGAAATTAGAATTTGTAGAAGTCGGTTATAATAAAGCTGTAGACATAACAGCTTGTCCCGGAACCGATACTTGTAATTTAGGAATCTCAAGTAGTACAGGAATTGCAAAAGAATTAGAAAAAGTGATTGCTGCAGAATATCCTCAGTATTTAAAAAACGAAGATTTAGTTATAAAAATTAGTGGTTGTATGAATGCTTGCGGGCAACACAATATGGCAAATATTGGTTTTCAAGGCATGACCGTGAAAACTCCAGATAAATTAGTTGCACCAGCGTTGCAAGTTCTATTAGGTGGTGGTAATTTAGGAGACGGAAACGGAATTTTTGCAGATAAAGTAGTAAAAGTGCCTAGTAAAAGAGGTCCTGAAGCTTTAAGAAGAGTTTTCAATGATTTTGAAGAAAATGGAAATGGGCAAAAGTTTGTTGTCTATTATAAAGAAAAAGGCGGAAAATATTTTTACGATTTATTAAATGACTTGCAAGATGTATCTAATTTAACTCAAGAAGACTTTATTGATTGGGGAGAGGAAAAGAAATATTTAAAAGCAATAGGTATTGGAGAATGTGCGGGTGTTGTTATTGATTTAATTGCGACTTTATTTTTAGAAAGTGATGAAAAAATTGAAAATGCAAATGAAGCTTTTCAAAACGGTTTGTATTCAGGTGCAATTTATTATGCGTATCAATCTATTGTTAATTCAGCAAAAGCATCTTTACTAGCAGCAGAAAAGAAAACAAATACACATGCAACTATTATTTCTCAATTCGATGAGGAGTTTATTTCATCAGGAAAAATAAATATAGGTACTTCTTTCGATGCGTTGATTTATCAAATCAATAAATTTGAACCAACAGCAGAATTTGCTGAAAAATATATAAGCGATGCAGTTAGGTTTTTACAAAAAGTAAGAACTTATAGAGAAATAGAAACTTCGGTAAAATAGTGTTAAAGAATAAAAAATGAATTTTAAGACACCAAAGTTAACAGTGGTCGGCGCTGGACCTGGAGATGTAGATTTAATAACAGTAAAAGCTATTAAAGTTTTAAGAACAGCTGATGTAGTTTTGTATGATGCTCTGGTAAATGAAGAGTTGCTAGATTATATAAACCCAGATGCAGAACAAATTTTTGTAGGAAAAAGAAGAGGATGCTATAAGTATCAGCAAGAACAAATTAATGAATTGATTGTAATTCGTGCAAAATCTAATGGTCATGTTGTTCGTTTAAAAGGTGGGGACCCATTTATTTTTGGCAGAGGTGCAGAGGAAATGGAATATGCTGCAGGTTTTGGTTTAGAGGTTGCTATTGTTCCAGGAATTTCGTCATCTTTAGCAGTAGCAGCTTATCAAAATATACCATTAACAAAACGTGGAAGTGCAGAGAGTTTTTGGGTAATTACAGGAACTACAAAAGAGCATAAAATATCTGATGATATTCAGTTGGCTGCAAAGTCAAATGCAACTGTAGTTATTTTGATGGGTATGAGTAAATTACCTCAAATTGTTAAACTGTTTCAAGCTGAAGGTAAAAATAATTTACCGGTGGCAATTATTCAAAGAGGAACTACTGCTAGAGAAAAATTAGGCATTGGAATTGTAGATACTATAGAAAATATTGTTGCTGAAAAGGAATTGAAAAACCCTGCCATTATTGTGTTCGGAGAAGTTGTAAAGCATCGTCAAACAATTTTAGATATAAAGCAGCAATATGCAAATGTGTTAAGCTGATAATTTTATGGAAAGAAATAATTTATATCCTATTTTTTTAAAAGCAAAAAACCTACAAGTATTAATTGTTGGAGGTGGTTTTGTAGCAGAAGAAAAATTAACGTTTTTATTAAAATCCAGTCCAGACGCAAATGTAACAATGGTTTCGCCTTTTTTTAGAAAAGGTACAAAAGCCTTGGCTAAAAATGGAAATGTAAAACTGATCAATAAAAAGTACAAAAAATGGTACTTAAAAGGAAAACATATTGTTGTAGCAACAACAGATATTCCTAAAGTAAATGAAACCGTTTATAAGCATTGCAGAAAACGAAGTATTTTGGTTAATGTAGCAGACAATCCTCCATTTTGTGATTTTTATATGGGAGGTATTGTAACCAAAGGAAATGTAAAAGTGGCTATTTCTACCAATGGAAAATCGCCAACAACTGCTAAAAGATTACGTCAATTTTTTGAGCATGTTATTCCTGAAAATGTAGATGATTTGGTAAAGAATTTAAATGAGTTTAGAAAAACAATAAAGGGAGATTTCGAACAAAAAGTGGAAACGTTAAACGAATTCACCAAAGGATTAATAGAGAAAAAATAATCGTAAGATGATTACAACTGATATACTAATTATAGGAGCAGGACCAACAGGTTTATTTACTGTTTTTGAAGCAGGATTATTAAAATTAAAATGTCACTTAATTGATGCTTTACCGCAACCTGGAGGACAATGTTCTGAGATTTATCCAAAGAAACCAATTTATGATATTCCGGCATATCCAGAAATTTTAGCAGGAGATTTGACACATAAATTAATTGAGCAAACAAAGCAATTTAAACCTGGTTTTACTTTAGGAGAAAGAGCTGAAATAATTGATAAGCAGGAAGATGGAACTTTTATAGTTACAACTAATAAAGGAACAAAACATCATGCTAAAATTGTTGCAATTGCTGGAGGTTTAGGTTCTTTTGAGCCAAGAAAACCATTAATTCCAAATATTGCAGATTTTGAAGATAAAGGTGTTGAATATATTATTAAAGAGCCCGAATTTTACAGAGATAAAAGAGTCGTAATTTCTGGAGGAGGAGATTCGGCTTTAGATTGGGCTATTTTCTTATCTGATGTTGCTTCAGAAGTAACATTAATTCACAGAAGAAACGAATTTAGAGGAGCTTTAGATTCAGTTGAAAAAGTACAAGAATTAAAGGATTTAGGTAAAATTAGATTGATTACTCCTGCCGAGGTAAAAGCAATTATTGGTACTGATAAAGTAATAGGTGTTGCCGTAGAGAAAAAAGGTGAAGATGCTTTTGTTGTTGATACAGATCACTTTATTCCTTTATTTGGGTTATCGCCTAAATTAGGTCCAATTGCCAATTGGGGACTAGAAATTGAGAAAAATGCCATTAAGGTAAATAACGCTTTAGATTATCAAACAAACATTCCAGGAATATATGCAATTGGTGATGTTAATACGTATCCAGGAAAATTAAAATTAATTCTTTGCGGTTTTCATGAAGCTACTTTAATGTGTCAAAGTGCTTACAAAAGAATTTTTCCAGATAAAAAATATGTAATGAAATATACGACAGTTGGTGGTGTAGAAGGTTTTGATGGAACAAAAAAGGAATCTCCAAAAGCAGTTGTAAAAGCAATTAATTAGCAAGTTTTTTACTAGGTTTACGTAACTTGGCAAAGAATATGAATAATAAATAAGACAATAGATGCAAGACATCAACATAAAAATAACAGATAGAAACGGGGTAACTCATGAAATTGTAGCGCCTACAGATATGGCAATGAACCTTATGGAAGTAGTTCGTTCATACGAATTAGCAGAAGAGGGTACTATCGGGATTTGTGGAGGAATGGCAATGTGTGCTTCTTGTCAGTGCTATGTAAAATCAGATAATGAATTACCAGAAATGTCAGATGATGAAGATGCTATGTTAGCAGAAGCCTTTAATGTCGAAGATAATAGTAGGTTGGGTTGTCAAATACAAATGACACAAGAAATGGATGGATTAGAAGTGGAATTAGCGCCAGAATCCTAAGAGTTAAAATGAAAGAAACAGGACAAATAGTAGCGTTTAAAAACTACAGTATGTGTTTAAGAGATACTGTTGGGGATTTTACCAAACAATTAATTAATAATTTGTTTGATGTAACTCACTTGTCTGATAATGGTAAAGGAAATAGAGCTCAGTTTTTAAATATTTTAGAAAGATTATCCGTTGAAAACGGAGAAGATTTATGGAGTAGTTTTGAAATTTATTTTAGTACTATTAGACAAAAATTAGATTTAGATGCCGTTGCCGCAGTGAAAAACGATCCTGCTGCTAAAAGTTTAAAGGAAATTTATTTAGCGTATCCTGGTTTTTATGCAATTGCTGTACATCGTTTAAGTCATCAATTGTTAAAATTAGAAGTTCCTGTTTTACCAAGAATGATGAGTGAATTTGCACATAGTGTTACAGGTGCAGACATTCATCCGGGTGCAGAAATAGGAAATTCATTTTTTATAGATCACGCTACAGGAATTGTGATTGGAGAAACTACTCAAATCAAAGATAATGTGCAGATTTTTCAAGGAGTAACTTTAGGAGGAATTCAAGTAAAAAAGAGTTTAGCATCAATAAAAAGACACCCAACAATACAAAGTGGCGTTGTAATTTATGCAAATGCAACTATTTTAGGAGGTGATGTAGTTATAGGGATGGATTCGATTATTGGTGCCAATGTTTGCATTACAGAATCGATTCCAAAAAAATCGATTGTAACAGTTCAATCAGAAAATAATATTTTTCAAAAAAGAAATTAGAAATATGAAAACTAAAAGTATCATAGATTTTGTAGGAAATACTCCTTTGGTAGAAGTTCAAAACATTTTGCAAAAAAAAGGAGTTAATTTATTGCTAAAGTTAGAAGGTAATAATCCTGGAGGAAGTGTAAAAGATAGAGCTGCTTACAATATGATTTCTGAAGCTATTAAAAGAAAAAATATTAGAAAAGGGGATACTTTAGTGGAAGCAACAAGCGGGAACACAGGCATTGCTTTGGCTTTAATGGCGAAAGTCTTAGGGGTGAACATGGTTTTGGTTTTGCCGGAAAATTCTACAGAAGAAAGAATAAAAACGATGCGTTCATATGGGGCAGAAGTTATTTTAACTCCTAAAGAGTTAGGAATGGAAGGTTCTCGAGATTATGCATTGAAATTAAAATATAAAAAAGGATATTTTAGATTAAATCAATTTGATAATACCGATAATTCTAAAGCACATTATAAAACTACAGGTCCTGAAATATGGAGAGATACCGAAGGAGAAATCACCCATTTTGTTGCTGCAATGGGAACTACAGGAACCATTATGGGAGTTTCAGATTATTTAAAAGAGCAAAATAAAGATATTACTATTATTGGTGTGCAGCCAAATGGTGAATCTAAAATAGCTGGTATTAGGAAATGGGAAGGAGATTACATCCCGGCTATATTTAATAGAAAAAAGATAGATGAGGTTATGGAAGTTAGTGAAATAGAAGCCAAGGTAATGACTCAGCGATTGGCTGAAGAAGAGGGTATTTTTGCAGGTATGAGTAGTGGAGGTATATTAGCAAGTGCATTGAAGGTCGCAGAAAAGATAGACAAAGGAGTTATAGTTGCAATCGTTTGTGATAGAGGAGATAGATATTTATCGTCTACACTATTTAATAAAGAATAGATTTTACAAATACAGTCTACAAATAAAAATATATTTCTTTTCTTTGTAGCTTAGTTCATAAACTTATTGATACCGTTATCACGAAAGGTAGAGGGATTAGACCCGGTGAAGCCTTGGCAACCCATTTCGTTAAGAAATAGAAGGTGCTACATTCTACAGATTATATCTGACAGATAACAGCGAAAATTTCACTTTTCCTGATGACATATTGATAAAAACATCATAAAATGTCAAACATATACAAAGCTTTACAGGAACGAATCTTGATTTTAGATGGTGCTATGGGTACTATGCTGCAAGCGTATAAATTTACGGAAGAAGATTTTAGAGGAGAACGTTTTAAAAATTACCCAACACCCTTACAAGGAAATAACGACTTGCTGTCAATTACCCAGCCAGAAGCAATTAAAACAATTCATGGTAAGTATTTTGAAGTAGGTGCAGATATTATAGAAACCAATACTTTTTCTGGAACTACAATTGCTATGGCAGATTATCAAATGGAAGATTTGGTGTATGAACTAAATTACCAATCTGCAAAAATCGCAAAAGAAGTGGCAGTTGAGTTTACAGAAAGAGAACCTCATAAACCTCGTTTTGTTGCAGGATCTATAGGTCCAACTAACAGAACAGCAAGTATGTCTCCAGATGTAAATGACCCAGGTTATAGAGCAGTAACTTTCGATGAATTAAGAATTGCGTACAAACAACAAGTAGAAGCTTTAGTTGATGGTGGAGTTGATTTATTATTGGTAGAAACAGTGTTTGATACCTTAAATGCTAAAGCAGCTTTATTTGCTATTGAAGAAGTAAAGGACGAAAGAAATATAGACATCCCTATTATGCTTTCTGGAACAATTACTGATGCTTCAGGAAGAACATTGTCTGGGCAAACAGCAGAAGCATTTTTAATTTCTGTTTCACATATTCCTTTATTAACTGTTGGATTTAATTGTGCTTTAGGTGCTAATTTATTACAACCACATTTAGAAGCAATTGCAAATAAAACTCATTTTGGGATTTCTGCACATCCAAATGCAGGATTGCCAAATGCTTTTGGAGAATATGATGAAACTCCTGAAGAAATGGGTGAACAAATTGAAGAATATTTGAAGAAAGATTTAATTAATATCATAGGTGGTTGTTGTGGAACAAGTCCTGAGCATATTAGAGTAATTGCAAATATCGCTGAAAAATACAAACCAAGAAGTCATTCTGAAATAATATCAGAATCTCTTTAGAAGAAGTTGAAGATGAAGATAAAACAAACTAAATATATGAAATTGTCTGGTTTAGAACCTTTAATTCTAAATGAAAACAGCAATTTTATAAATGTTGGCGAACGTACAAATGTTGCAGGTTCACGTAAGTTTTTGCGATTAATTAAAGAAGAAAAGTTTGATGAAGCTCTAGATATTGCAAGACATCAAGTAGATGGTGGAGCTCAAATTGTCGATATTAATATGGATGATGGTCTTTTGGATGGTAAAGAGGCAATGGTTCGTTTTTTAAATTTAATAGCAGCCGAACCTGATATTTGTAGAGTTCCAATGATGATTGATAGCTCTAAATGGGAAATCATTGAAGCTGGTTTACAAGTGGTACAAGGTAAATGTGTTGTAAACTCAATTTCTTTAAAAGAAGGTGAAGCAAAGTTTATAAAAGAAGCTCAATTAATAAAAAGATATGGAGCTGCGGTAATTGTCATGGCTTTTGATGAGGTTGGTCAAGCAGATAATTATCAAAGAAGAATAGAAATAGCAAAACGCTCTTATGACGTTTTAGTAAATAAAGTTGGCTTTCCATCTGAAGATATTATTTTTGATTTAAATATATTCCCTGTTGCAACAGGAATGGAAGAACATAGAAAAAATGCCATCGATTTTATTGAAGCAACACGTTGGGTTAGAGAAAATTTAGAAAACGTTTCTGTAAGTGGAGGTGTAAGTAATGTTTCTTTTTCTTTTAGAGGAAATAATGGAGTTCGTGAAGCAATGCATTCAGTTTTCTTGTACTATGCGATTCAGGCTGGCATGAATATGGGAATTGTGAATCCTGCTTTGTTGGAGGTTTATGATGATATTCCAAAAGATTTATTGGAACACGTAGAAGATGTAATTCTTGATAGAAGAGAAGATGCAACTGAACGTTTATTAGATTTTGCTGAAAGTGTAAAAGGTTCTAAAAAAGAAAAAGGAGTAGATTTATCTTGGAGAGAAAACGCTTTACAAGATAGAATTACACATGCTTTAGTAAAAGGTATTGATGCTTTTATTATAGAGGATGTAGAAACTGCAAGGCAACAAGCTGCAGCTCCAATTCAAGTTATTGAAGGTAATTTAATGATTGGAATGAATGTAGTTGGAGATTTATTTGGAGCGGGGAAAATGTTTTTACCACAGGTCGTAAAATCAGCACGTGTAATGAAAAAAGCCGTAGCTTATTTAAATCCATTTATTGAAGCAGAAAAAGGAGAGGAACAAAAAGCACTCGGAAAAATATTAATGGCAACTGTAAAAGGTGATGTGCATGATATTGGTAAAAATATTGTGAGTGTCGTTTTAGGTTGTAATAACTACGAAATTATAGATTTGGGAGTAATGGTTCCTCCAGAAAAAATCATTGAAGCTGCTATAAGAGAAAATGTAGATGCTATTGGTTTAAGTGGATTGATTACACCTTCTTTAGATGAAATGGTCTATTTGGCCAAAGAAATGGAGCGTCAAAATTTTGATTTGCCTTTATTAATAGGTGGCGCAACAACTTCTAAAGCGCATACAGCTGTTAAGATTGATACGCAATATAAAAATGCAGTAGTTCATGTTAATGATGCATCAAGAGCGGTAACTGTTGTTGGAGATTTATTAAACAAGAAAACGAATAATGAATACGTTGCAAAATTGAAGAAAGATTATGACGAGTTCAGAACCAAGTTTTTAAAACGTGGTAAAGAAAAATCATACATTTCTATTGATGAAGCTCGTAAACGTAAATATAAAATAGATTGGAATACTTCCGATATTATAAAACCTAAAGAGTTAGGAATTCAAAAGTTAGAGCAATTAAGTCTTAAAGAATTAGTCCCTTTTATTGATTGGAGTCCATTTTTTAGAAGTTGGGATTTACATGGAAAATTCCCTGCAATCTTAACAGATGAAGTAGTGGGGGAACAAGCTTCTATTATGTATGAAGAAGCATTAGCAATGATTGAAGAAGTTATTGCCAAACAATTATTAAAACCAAAAGCAATTTTTGGTTTGTTTGAGGCAAATTCAATTAATGAAGATGATATTTCTATCCAGAAAAAAGGAAAAGAAGTTGTAGTTTTTAGAACTTTACGCCAACAATTAAAAAAGAGAGAAGGAATTCCTAATCACGCCTTAGCAGATTTTATCGCTCCGAAAGAAAGTAATAAAACAGATTATATGGGTGCATTCTGTGTAGGTATTTTTGGAGCACAAGAATTAGCGGATAGTTATAAAAAACAAGAAGATGATTATAACTCAATTATGGCCCAAGCCATTGCAGATCGTTTCGCAGAAGCTTTTGCAGAATACTTACATAAACAAGTTAGGGTAAAACATTGGGGTTACGCTTTGGGAGAGTCCTTGTCTAATGATGATTTAATTAAAGAAAGTTACAAAGGAATTCGCCCAGCACCCGGTTATCCCGCTTGTCCAGATCATTTAGAAAAAGAAACAATTTGGCAGTTGTTAGATGTTGAAAAACAAATAGGAGTTCAATTAACAGAAAGTTTAGCAATGTGGCCAGCAGCTGCTGTCTCTGGATATTATTTTGCAAACAAAGAAGCCAAATATTTTGGTTTAGGTAAAATTACGGATGATCAAGTGACAGATTATTCAAAAAGAAAAGGAATTACAAAGCAAAAAGCAAGAAAGTGGTTACATCCTGTGATTGCAGAAGAATAAGATATGGTTTTTGTAGAATTACATTAAGGAGGTTATATTATTTCTCATGGTTATAATAAAAATATATAGTTAAAAGAGCGATCGAAAAGAGGCTCCAAAGAATTAAAAAGATGAAAGTTATAGATCATATTAAAAAAGCCAACGGTAAAACATTATTTTCTTTTGAAGTAATACCGCCTAAAAAAGGAAACAATATTCAGGATTTATATAGGAATATAGATCCGTTAATGGAGTTTAATCCACCCTTTATTGATGTAACTACTTCAAGAGAGGAGTATGTTTATTTAGATAAAGGAAATGGTCTTTTAGACAAAAAAATTACAAGAATGCGTCCCGGAACAGTGGGTATTTGTGCTTCCATTATGCATAAATATAAAGTTGATACAATTCCGCATTTATTATGTGGTGGTTTTACCAAAGAAGAAACAGAATATGTTCTGGTAGATTGTCATTATTTAGGCATAGATAACGTAATGGCTTTGCGTGGAGATTCTATGAAAGATGAACCTTATTTTAAACCATTTAAGGGAGGAAATGCTTTTGCTAAAGAATTAGTAGATCAAATTTCGAATTTAAATAAAGGTCAATATTTACATAATAATGTAAGTGCCGAACATCATTCAGATTTTTGTATTGGTGTTTCAGGATATCCAGAAAAACATATGGAAGCGCCCTCATTAGTTTCAGATTTAAGACGTTTAAAAGAAAAAGTGGATGCTGGTGCAGATTATGTAGTTACTCAAATGTTTTTTGATAATAAGAAATACTTTGATTTTGTAAAGGCAGCTAAAGAAATAGGAATTAATGTTCCAATAATACCCGGTATTAAGCCCATTGCTGTTAAGAGGCATTTGCAAATATTACCTCAGGTATTTAAAATAGATTTGCCACAAGATTTAATAGATGCGGTAGAGGGATGTAAAGACAATAAAGCTGTAAGGCAAGTTGGTATTGAATTTGCGATACAGCAATCTAAAGAGTTGAAAGATTCAGGGGTTCCTGTTTTACACTATTATTCAATGGGTAAAAGTGATAACATACAAACAATAGCTTCTGGTTTATTTTAAGGTGGAGGTTTTCGAAAAACTATTTGGTTTGTAAAAAAGATAGGATGAAACAATAATTCATTTAACAAGAATATTTGTTTCATTTTTTCTCTGAATTTATTATTTTGCAAGTATAAGTAGTATTGATAGATAAATAGGAAAAAGTAATTTTTTTGAAAACGATGCGTAAATAAAATCACTACTTTTGTTTTTCAAAACTGACATAACGATTTAAAAAAAAATAAAAAATGGCATTAGAAATTACAGACGCAAATTTTGAAGAATTAGTATTAAAATCAGACAAACCGGTATTAGTAGATTTTTGGGCAGCTTGGTGTGGACCTTGTAGAATGGTAGGACCAATTGTTGATGAAATTCATACAGAATATGAGGGTAAAGCTGTTGTTGGTAAAGTAGATGTTGACGCTAACCAAGAATTTGCCGCGAAATACGGAGTTCGTAATATACCAACTGTTTTAATCTTTAAAAATGGTGAAATTGTAGATAAACAAGTAGGTGTTGCGCCGAAAAATGTTTACACTGGTAAAATTGATGCCGCTATATAACTAATATTTATATTTTAAATAAGATAAAGGTTTGGCTAACGTCAAACCTTTTTTTATTTTTAGTAATTAGTAATAAAGAGTTTTTTTTCAATAATTGATTATCACTCTTTTATTTTGGTGAAAATGTTGAATGATTAAAATGTTTGTGATTCTCAGAATTTTTGCCAGGATTTTAGAGTTTTTCTTTCTTTGTGAGTTATCTATATTTTAGTAGTTAAATTTTTATCAAAAGGTGCAACTAATGGTTTGAATTAATTTTTATAAGATAACCTTTGTACAACCTAAGATTATTTCAAACTACAGATAATCCAATAAGAACTAAAAATATTAAATAACAGTATGAATTTATCTGAAGTTAAATCAGCAGAAATTAAAAACTTAAACATACTTGCGAAACAAGTTGTAGAGGGATTTATAACAGGAATTCATAAAAGCCCATTTCATGGTTTTTCTGTAGAGTTTTCTGAGCATAAATTATACAACAAGGGTGAAAGTACGCGGCACATAGATTGGAAATTATTTGCAAAGACAGATAAGTTATACACCAAAAAGTATGAAGAAGAAACAAATTTACGTTGTCATATTATAATAGATAACTCTGCATCAATGCATTATCCAGTTGTAAGAAAGCAAACATTAGACAATTTAAATAAAGTTGGTTTTTCTGCAATTGCAGCTGCCTCTTTAATGGAGATTTTTAAACAGCAAAGAGATGCTGTTGGTTTAAGTATTTATTCGGATACTTATGAGTATTATGCTCCAGAAAAAGGCAGTGATCGTCATAGAAATATGTTAATTTATCAATTAGAACAATTGTTAGTCTCAGAATCTAAGTCATCAACAGAAACCTATAAATATTTGCATGAAATTGCAGAAAAAATACATAGACGTTCTTTAATTTTTGTTTTTACAGACATGTTTCAGCCAAATAAAGATAATGATACTCTTTTTGATGCTCTGAAACATCTAAAGTTTAATAAACACGAAGTAGTTTTATTTCATACTTATGATGGGGAAACTGAATTTAACTTCAATTTTGATAATTCACCAAAAAAGTTTGTTGATTTGGAAACAATGGAAGAAGTAAATATTTATCCCGAAAATGTTCAAGATAATTACAAGAAGTCGGTTGAAAATTATTTTCAATATTTGAAAAATAAATCTTTACTATATAAAATTGATTATGTTCCTTTAGATATTAATAAAGGTTATAACGAGGTTTTAACATCATACTTAATTAGTAGAAAAAAAAATAAATAATTTTTTTATTTTATGTTTGCATATGTGAAAATACGTTGTATATTTGCAAACGCTTAAAGCAACGGTCTGGTAGTTCAGCTGGTTAGAATACCTGCCTGTCACGCAGGGGGTCGCGGGTTCGAGTCCCGTCCAGACCGCTTTAAAAACCTTAACAATTTCAAGTTGTTAAGGTTTTTTAGTTTTCTATAAATATCTTTTATTTCATAAGTTATGTTTTTAGTATATATGAGTGTGATTTCATTTTTTTTTTAAACGTAC
>CALSOT010000005.1 GCA_943788045.1 uncultured Polaribacter sp. | reverse complement strand
AATCGCTTTATTTCCACATCCAGATAATGTTATACCTGGTACCTGAGATTTTTGATCCCATGCAATGTCATGTATTGTTGAATTTTGAACCACATTATTTTCAGCATCTAAATGAAATGTCTTTTTTTCTAAACCCAATTTAACACCACCACCACCAACATTGTAAACTTCGCAATTATCAACTACATTATTGGTACCTAAAATGCGAATTCCCCACTGATTAAAATTCCTAATAATACATTTGTCAATTGAATTATTACTAGAAGCATCGTCTACTACAATCCCATTTTTAAGTCCTGCTTCAATTACAAGATTTTCTAAGATTATTCCTGTTGCTCCCACAATTGAAAACATATCTCCATTTAATATAGACAAGGTCAGTTTTTTATTTTCCCATCCTGAGGGAGGATAAAAATAGAGTAACATATTTTCACGATCTATAAAATATTCACCTTCTGTATCTAATTCTTCTGGAATATTTTCGAAATGAAAATGAGAAACCTTTGTTTTGCTATTCACCTGACGCACAGCGTCAGAACTAATAGTAAAAGAAGAATTTGGTCCATACTGCATTTTAATTTCACCATTTGTAATATCAGCAACCTGATTATATTCCCATTCCCAAGAAGAATGCACTACGCCATCCATCCAAATTTCTTCAGTTGAATTCTTATAAAAACTCCAAGAATTAACCTTTGCATCTAAACTTTCATCTAATGTAAATTTCACGCCATCTGTTGAAGATTCTTTAGTTCCTGTCTCTAATATTTCATAATACGAAACGGCCCCATCCATCTTAGACCTTAGATCTTCCCATTTACTTGGCAATATCATTTGACTGTCTGTCATTACCGCATCTTTGTTTGGCCATCGTGAAAGCTCCATTTTATCCTCATCAAGCCACAACATAGAAGGTGTACTAAATTCATCAGAAAAACCATAACCATGATGGTTATTTGTTCCTAAATCAGAAACATTAATCCCCAATGTTGCTAAATCATATACTTTAATACTATTTGAAATTGAAGGGTTTGATAAGGTAAACCCAGGAGTTATACTAGAGAAATCTTGAAAATCATCTGTCTCTAAAACGATTCCTCCATTTATAAAAACACCTTCACAACCTGAAATTTTTAGACCACTATGCGCTGATGTTAAATTTATTGTTGATGGAATTGAATAAGTATTCGCTTCTAGAATAATTTCTGAAGCACTCAAACTACCATTATTCATATTGTTTATAGCGTTCAAAAACTGGGTAGTATTTGATACCGTTACTGTTTGTGCTTGCATACTTAACCCAAAAAACACAGCCAAACACAAGTAACTGATCTTTATAATTTCACTAATCTTCATAGCTTATTTAGCTCTTCACAATTAATTAAAAAAACTTAAAGTCTCGAGTTACACTTTTTCAATAGCGTTACCGATGGAAATTACTATTATACCTATTACCATACAAGCCAAACCGATATATAAAAATTTTCTTGCTTTTGGAGATGCTGTTACCCATTCTTTAGTAAGCAATCCACTTACAATGGCAGTTACAACACAAGCAGTATTAAAAATAGCATACCCAACGGTATTACCAACTTCTCCCAATTTAAAGGCCGCATAAGCAAACAAAGCAGATGCTGCATAATGAAAAACAGCCATAATTGATATCAATCCAAAGTTTTGAGCAAATGCAGGAGTCTTAAAAGAGCCCCAACTTTTTTTCTTCGTAATTTCATAAGCAAAATAGATTGCCATAACAACGCCACCACTTATAAAAATTGGAAACATTACTGCTACAGCAGTAATCCATTCTGCATTTCCTGCATCCTGACAAGCGTCATGAATGATTGGTCTACCCACAGCATTGGCATAACTAAAACCTGTAGCTAATAAACCTCCAATAACAGCAATTAATATCCCGGTAAGTACAGATCCTTTATTTTGATTTTCTCCAGATTCTTTTTGATCTTTTTCTCTAATTAATCCTGCTTTTCCATTTGCAAAAACACCTATTAAAACAATAGCTAATCCCGCTAAGATGGTTAAAAAGGTATTTGTAGGTGGAATTTCATCTACTACAAATGGTAATAATGACCCTACTAAAAGTACAGTTCCAATAAAAAGTGAAAAACCTAGAGATAAACCTATATGATTGATTGCTTTTCCCCACATCATAACACCTATTCCCCACAAAACACTGGCTCCCGCCATTTTAAGGATAATATCAAAAGGAAGTGAAGTAAAGATATCTCCAAAACCTTGGATAAGTGTAAGTGATGCAATTACAGGAACCAAAAACATGGTAAGTATAAAAAATAATCCCCAAGTATTTTCGAATTTAAAATCTTTTGTAAATTTTTCTGGCAAGGCATATAGGCCTAACATCAATCCTGCTCCAATCGCTAAAATAATTCCTTCAATCATAATTATAAGTTTGGTTTATTTGTATTCAGTTAATTGTATAATTACCACGAAAATTTAAATATCGTAGTGCTTTTGAACTCTTCTCCTGCTTTGGTAATAGTATTTGGAGAGTCTTCGATATTTGGTCCATTTTGATAACGGTGTGTTTCGCAACAAAAACCTCTAAATTTTCCATATTGCTCTCCGTTTTCTCTTTTAATATCATCAGATGTATACTTACCCGTATATAACAACATACAAGGTTCAGTTGATGAAACTGTTAAGGATCTTCCTGACTGTTTAGATTTAACAGAAGCTACCTCTTGCAGCTCAGAATTAGCATTGTCAAAGACGTAAAAATGTTCAAAACCATCATTTATCTGAGTATGAACATCACCTATTTTTTTTCCTATTCTTAAATCATCAGCTTCACCTTCAATATTCACAATTTCACCAGTTCCTGCGCCAGTATCGTCTATTGCTTGTCTTTTTGAAGTATTGACTTGAACAATATGATCTTCAATAGTTGAAGAAAAAGCATTTAGATTAAAATAGGTATGATTGGTTAACGCTATAGGTGTGTCTTGATCTGGTGTTGCATTGTAGTCAATTTTTAACTCGTTGTTCGCTGTTAATGTAAATTGTACAGAAACCTGTACATTTCCCGGATAACCTTCCTCTAAATCTTTACTAATTAAAGTCATTCTTATGGATGGTTGATTTCCTTCAATTGTTTTGACATTCCATATTTTTTTATCAAAACCAACAGTACCTCCGTGTAAGTTGTTATCTCCACAATTTGCAGATAATTGATATTCTTTTCCGTTTAATGAAAATTTTGCATCTTTTATTTGAGAACAATATCTACCAATAGTACCCCCAAAATAAGGAGAATTATCAACATATTCTTTACTAAAATAACCGTTAAGCGTATCAAAACCACAAGCAACATTTTCTACTTCTCCCTTGCTATTGGGAACACTAATTTCGGTAACCGTAGCTCCATAATTAGTAATTTTAACGGACATGCCGTTTGAGTTTTTAAGTGTATATAAATCTATATTTTGATTTTGAAAACTACCAAAAAGTGTTTTGTTGATAATCATAGCTTAGTTTATTTTAGTTTGTTCTTTTATTTCTCTTGAAAAGGAGCCAATTTTTCCCAATCAAAAACAACACCTGTTCCTGGTTCATTGGAAGCAACGGCTCTAAAGTTTTCAACAACCAAAGGTCTAGTTGTATATTCATCTATAGGAAAACTATGCACTTCTAACCAACCTGCATTTGACTGTGATGACACCAAACTCACATGTAACTCTTGCATACCATGAGAGCATACAGGAATTTCATTTTCTTGAGATAGTTTTGCTGCTTTTAACCAGCCACTAACACCACCACAATTGGAAGCATCAGGTTGAATAAACGACAATTTAGATTGTTCAAATGCATATTCAAATTCATGAATAGTATGTAAATTTTCTCCCATCGCTAAAGGCATTCCTGTAGCTTCAGATATTTCTGCGTAGCCCTTATAGTTATCAGGTATAGTAGGTTCTTCAAACCAATGAATATTATATATTTCGAAGGCTTTGGCTGCTTGAATCGCTTTTTCTACAGACATAGAATAATTGGCATCAACCATAAAAGTTACATCTGGTCCAATAAGTTCTCGAACTGCTTTAATACGATCTATATCTTCTTGTAAATTCTCGCGACCGATTTTAATTTTAACTGCATTAAAACCGTTTGCTAAATATCCCTTAATATTATTTAATAGCTTTTCTAAAGGAAACATTAAATCGATCCCTCCACAATAAGCTTTACAAGTATTATCTGCTCCTCCAGCAACTTTCCATAAAGGTAAATTTTGTTTTTTACAACGGATATCCCAAAGTGCAATATCTACTGCAGAAATTGCAAAAGAAGCGATTCCTCCTCTACCTACATAGTGAATATGCCATTCTAAAAAATCGTAGATTTCTTCAATATTTGAACCATCTTTACCAATAAGTGCTTTTGTAAAATCGTGTTCTATCATTGCTCTAATAGCATGACCACCTTTACCTCCGGTATAAGTATAACCGGTTCCTTCACTTCCATCTTCTAAAGTAACCGTTACTGTAACTAATTCGAAATCAAAATGATCTCCATGCTTGGCATCAGATAATACTTCTGGTAAAGGCACTTTAAATAAACGAACCTCTATATTTGAAATTTTTGTACTCATAAAAATGCTCTTATACGTTATAGTTTACATAGAAAGTTTTCTTTTCTAAATATTGTTCAAAACCGTATTTACCGTCTTCTCCACCAGTTCCACTTAATTTAAGACCGTTGTGAAAACCTTGATGTTGCTCTCCATGACCTCTATTAACATAAACTTCTCCATATTCAAGCTCAGAAGTACATTTCATTATTGTACGTACATCGTTTGTAAATACCATTGCTGCTAGTCCAAACTCACAATCATTCGCATATTCGATTACCTCATCAAATTCTTTAAATTTTAAGACAGGCAATATCGGCCCAAAAGATTCTTTGTGCACAATTGTCATATCTTGAGAAACGTCTGTAAGAATTGTAGGTTCAAACCAATGCCCTTTTTCAAACTGAGCACCTTTTGGCCTTCCACCTCCGTGTGCTATTGTTGCTCCTTCTTTTACTGAAATAGCCACTAAATCTTCCATATTCTTTACTTCATTAGCATTTACTTTAGGACCTAAATCCGTATCGTCTAACATAGGGTTTCCTACTTTTAAAGCAGCTACTTTTGCTAAGAACTTCTCCATAAAAATATCATAAATATCTTCATGTAAATACATACGCTCATTACAGGTACATACTTGACCACAGTTATCAAACTTAGAATGCAATGCTGAATCTACAGCTGCATCTATATTGGCATCAGCAAAAACAATAAATGGCGCTTTCCCTCCTAATTCTAACATTAAGCTTGTTAAGTTTTTAGAAGCAGTTTCGGCTATTTTTTGGCCTACAGGAGTAGAACCCGTCATGGTTACCATTTTTGTAATAGGGCTTTCTACTAAAGCATTACCCATAGTCCGTCCTGGACCTGTAACGATATTAATAACACCTGCAGGAATTCCTACTTTTTCTGCTAAATAACCAAGTTCTAAGGTCGCTAAAGGAGTTTCCTCTGTAGGCTTTATAACGATAGTGTTTCCTGCTACTAGAGCTGGTCCTAATTTACGTCCTGCTAAAGCTAGTGGAAAATTCCAAGCTGTTATGGCAACAACAACTCCTTTTGGCACTTTTTGAATCCAAATTTGTTCTCCAGGATTATCCGAAGGAATAATATCTCCTTCTATACGTCTTGCTCCTTCACAAGCGTACTCAATAAAAGAAGCAGTAACTGCAACTTCCATCTTAGCTACTTTTAACAGTTTACCTTGCTCTCTAACTAATAAATTTGCTAAATAATCGCTATTTTTTTTTATTTCTTGTGCAAGACTAAATAGCAATTCTGCTCGTTTTCTTGGAGGTGTATTTCTCCATGACTTTTGTGCAGCATCAGCCGCTTTTAATGCCAATTCAGCATCTTGCTCATTTCCGTTTTGCACTTTACCAACAACTTCCTCTGTTGTTGGATCAAATACTTTATCTAATTCTCCGGAGCGTGAATCTTGCCACTTACCGTTTATAAATAATTTATATTCTTTTATTTCTGACATAAGTTCTACTTTATTAGATTATACTAACGGCCCATCCAACCACCATCAACTAAAGTTACACTACCATGCATATAAGCTGAAGCTTCTGAACATAGAAAAACAACTGGTCCAGCAAAATCTTCTGGTTTACCCCATCTTCCCGCAGGAATTCTTCCTAAAATAGATGTTGATCTATCAGGATCGTTGCGCAAAGCCTCTGTATTGTCTGTAGCAATATACCCTGGAGCAATAGCATTTACATTTACCCCTTTACTTGCCCATTCATTTGCAAAAGCCATTGTTAATTGTCCAATTGCACCTTTGCTTGCTGCATATCCAGGTACTGTTATCCCCCCTTGATAAGTCAGTAAAGACGCTGTAAATACAACTTTCCCACTTCCTCTTTCTATCATGTCTTTACCAATTTCTCTTGTTAAAATAAACTGAGCGTTTTGGTTTACTTCAACAACTTTATCCCACATTTCATCGGGATGTTCTGCTGCTGGAGCTCTTAATATTGTACCCGCATTATTTACTAAAATATCAATGACAGGAAAATCTGATTTTACTTTTTTTATAAAAGCATATAAAGCTTTCCGATCACTAAAGTCACATTGGTAAGCTTTAAAGTTTTTACCTCGAGCAAGAACTTCTTTTTCTACATCAGAATTTGATAATTCCATGCTTGCACTAACGCCAATAATATTTGCACCTGCTTCAGCTAAACCAATAGCCATCGCTTTACCAATACCTCTTTTACAGCCTGTAACAATTGCTGTTTTTCCTTCTAAACTAAATGTATCTAAAATACTCATCTTATTATTTTTTTTGGCTCTGACTCGTTTTACTTAGTCTTTAGCTTTATAAAATTATTTTTTTTATGCACTTAACTTTTACCTTTTAAGTAAAGGCAAAAATTTGTTCTATTTTACAATGTACAATCCATTAAAACTTTCATCCCATCAGGATTTTGATCGATGTTCTCAAATACTTTTTGAATATTACTTAAAGGCTGTACATCTGTTATCATCTCTTCGAATGGTAATTCATTTGCTGTAATTAAATTGATAGACTTTTCATAATCTTCTTTTTCATACACACGAGCACCAATTAACTTTAATTCTTTCCAAAAGAATTTAAATAAATCAACCTCTTTCTTTTGACCATGAATAGCAACCATTAAAATTCTTCCTCTAATTCCTGCAACCTCCGTCATAACATCTAAAGCTGGTTGAACACCTGCTACTTCAAAAACAACATCAGCCAAACGACCTTCTGTTTTACCTTTTACATAGGTAACTAAATCTACTTTAATTGGATTTACAACATCAAATCCTAAAGACTTTGCTTTTGCTATTCTTGCCTCATTTACTTCAGAAATAATTACGTTGGCTCCAACTTCTTTGGCAACCATGGCAACTAGCAAACCTATTGGGCCACCGCCTAAAACAACAGCTGTTTCACCAGCCACCAAACCACTTAATCTAACATCATGAGTAGCAACTGATAACGGCTCTATTAAAGCGGCTAACTTTAAATCGGTATTTTCTTTTAACTTATGCAGCGTGAAAGCTGGTACATTCCAATACTCTTGCATTGCACCAGGACTATCAATTCCTATAAATTTTAATTCTTCACAAATGTGATTAAATCCTTTATCTGATTCTTTTACCAAGCGATCATCTAATGGACGAACTACAACTTTGTCTCCGACTTCATATTCAGTTACTCCCTCTCCCAAGGCATCAACAACACCCGACATTTCATGTCCAATTGTTACAGGAATATTTACACGTTTATCCATCATTCCATGATAAATATGTACATCAGTTCCGCATACACCTACAAATGCAACTTTAATTCTTACTTCACCTTTCGCTGGTGCTTCTATCTCCTTTTCAATTATTGAGAATGTTTTATCCCCGTTGTATTGTGTTGCTTTCATATTTAGCTTGTTGTTATATTATAAAACTTAGTTTAAACATGGACCAATGTATTTATTTTACAAAAGGTAAATGAATTCAAATAGCACAATTTGTAACACTAGGTTAACATAACGAGATGGATTAATATAGACGAACTTCTTCCAAATGAGATTTAAAGGCAATTTAAATATTGGTCATTTTTCAGCAAATATTTACCATTTAATAAGGTTTGTTTTATGGTGCAAGAATAAAACATGACATAAAAAAATGCATCTAAGAAAATATTCTTAGATGCATTATATATTAATATTACTATAGAATATTACTCTTTTATAAACTTGTAAGAACCAGTAGAATTGCCAATTGTTACTTTTGCAATATAAATACCTTTACTTAAATGAGATACAGAAATATTTGCTTGTTTCGCTTCAACTTTCTGACTTAACACTTGCTTCCCTAAAACATTATACAACTCTACATTGTTAATTGCTTTTTGAGCTGATAAGTTCAACATATTTTTTGTTGGATTTGGACTTAATGAAAAACTAAATTCAGATAAATCTTGAACAGACAATGTATTCTTCTTAACCATAGATACGTTTGAAAGATATACTAATTGAGCTGCTTTGGTAGCAGTTTCTTTTGGTCTAATTAAATTAATTATTACATTTTGATCCGCTGAAGAATAAAAACCAAATTTATAAGTTACAGCCGAAGTTGTAAAATCTGCACTTGGAACATTAAAACTTGTAACTAAGTTTTCAGGAGCTCCAATAGCAAAAGTACTTACAATAGGAGTTTTTACATCTGCATCACCTCTAAAAGAAACTACGAAACCCTGTCCGTCAGCTATACCAGCGACATCACTTCTAATATCAAATGACACCTCATAATAACTATCATTCTCTACACTTATCCTCTGTCTAACATTAGCTCCTTTGTCGATTGGATACTCAACCTCAGCACTTGAAACATTTACACCACCACACTTCCACCAAGACTCAGTTCCAGTTAGAGGACCAACAAAATCTCCACAGCCACTGGGAGAAGCTATGCCATCAGAAAAATCCTGATCTTGGATTAGTTCAGTTTGACCAAAAGAAATTACAGACATCATTAAGAATACTGCTAAAAAAGTAATTTTTTTCATAATTATTGATTTTAATATTAATTTAAGATTATTAAATAAGAAATTATTTTCCTACTCTCCAAAAATATATTCGTTTCAAGAAGTTCGTATAACGAAAATAAACAAATAATAACACATTTATAACACATCTATAACGCAATATCAGCGATACATCGCTATAAAATAACCACTTACAAGTTAAATTAGTTTTTACACCAAAAAGTTTTAGTTAAGCGACAAATAAATATTGGTTAAATCTAATGGATCATTCATATCCTTTTGCAACTCCAGTAATTCTTTAAATAAAGATTTCACTTTTGATTTATTCGCAATATCATCTGAAATATCATTCATTTCCTCCGGATCATTCTGTAAATCAAAAAGTAATACTTTATTAATTTCAGGATAGACTAATAATTTAAAATTATCTTTTCTAATCATTCTGTTTACATTCAGATAAGCTCCATAAATAGCTTCATAATGGCTTTTTTCAGTCTCACCTTTCGCTAAGTCTAAAAAGCTATTGAATTCTACATAATTTGGTTTATCAATACCTGCAATTTCTATTGATGTCGCCATTACATCTTGTAAATAAACATCTGCATCCACTTTATTATTCTTAGGAATATCTGGTCCCATTACAATCATTGGAGGACGAATACTATGATCAAATAAAGACTGTTTTCCTAGCAAACCATGACGGCCCATTGCTAAACCGTGATCTGCAGTAAAAAAGATATAGGTATTATCCATCTTACCAGATTTCTTTAAAGCATCTAAAATAAGTCCTATTTGAGTATCCACGTGAGTAATACTTGCATAATACTCTTGAGTATGGGTTTTAATTGCATATTCAGTTCTTGGAAACGGAGCCAATGCTTCGTCTCTCAGATAATTACCATTTGCTATAGAATGCCTTAAAGGGTATTCTGGAAGATAACTTTCTGGCACAGAAATACTATCCAAAGGGTACATATCTATAAACTCTTGAGGAGCTTGCCTAGGATCGTGAGGTGCATTAAATGCTAAATACATAAAAAATGGATCTTCCTTAGTTTTTGCTTGTTCAATGAAGTTTACTGCATCATCTTTTAAAACTTCGGTCCAGTGTTTACCACCTTTCCAATAACCACCACGAGCGGTATCTGTTGGAGACCATAATGTATCATTTTCATTAAGCGGACGATTATACCCAATTGGCATTATTTTACCAGAACCACTTACTTTTAAACTCGGATCTGCCTTGAACTTAGCAGTCATTTCTTTCCCTTTCCAAGTATCTTCAGGCATTCCATGACGCTGATGTAAAACATTGTTAAATATTTTTTGAGCAGGAGCATCTACATGCCATTTACCCGTCATATAAGTTTCATAACCACTAGATTCTAAAATTCTACTCCATGATTTATCCAGAGCTTCAGAGTTATTTTCTTTCCAATTACGTCTAAATTCATTGGCTCTCCATACAAACCTACCAGAAATCATCATTGCCCTTGAAGCAGCACACACCGCTCCGCTCCAAGCCCCCATGTTGTAGGCATGCGTAAATGTGGTACCGTCCTCGACCATCTTATCCATGTTAGGAGTTATAATTTCTTTATTTCCTAAAGCATGAATTGATGAATACGTCTGATCATCAGTAAAAATTAAAACTATATTTGGCTTCTTTTGACCAAAGACCAAAGTTGAACAAAATAAGCAAATCGCAATTATCCCTTTTATTTTCATAAACAGTTTTTTCAAAAAATATTTGAAACAAAAATGGATAAATTAAACATTTAAAATGTGTTCATATATCCCAAATGTTAACATAAAATGATTACATGATAAAAAATTACCACAAATCTTACTTATTAATATTAATGTTTCGTTTTACCAAACCCTACATCATAACGAATGATAAAAGCTTCACGAGACCCCAAGCGATAACCATGAGAAAGACCCCATTTGGGAAATTTTGCTGGAAACAAATCAATATCCTTATAATTTCCTTGTCTAAAAAACGTACCTGCGTGTGGCACATCTGTAACATGAGATACCAATTCGAAATTTAAACCGTCCGCAGCATATTGCATGCTATACAATTCTGGTCCTTGACGTACGATACCACACACACCACTCTTGTATGGAAAAATCACAACCTCATGCCCTCCAACAACAACAGGATTTAAATCAGATTTAATAAAAGGCCCTTCAGGCTTATCAGCGACAGCTACTCCCCAACCAATATAAAAGGGTTCTCCAAATTGCTTTCTATTATCATGCTCTCCATCTCCTTTATAATACAGATAATATTTTCCTCCTTTTACAATGATACTAGGATCATGTACTTTTTTTGAATCAAAATGACCAGGCTCACTAGGAGTTACTATTAAGTCTTTCGACTTTGTCCACGGTCCATTTGGATTGTCAGCCCAGGCCATTGCAATACTATGAGGACCCTCTTTATAAACGTGAGGAGATTGTGCTACTTGGTAATACATATAGTACTTTCCGTTGGCTACTAAAATATCTGGAGTAAACACACATCTATCATCAAAACTACCTTTAGGTCCTGGCTCTATAGCAAGGCCCTGTTCTTTCCAATGATAAGTATCTTTTGACGTAGCGTGCCATATAGAAACGAAATCCCATGAGTAAATACGTTTCCAATCTCCTTTAATATCTTGATACGATTCTTGTGAACCATTTTTTTGTCCAACAGGTGGAGTTCCCCAAGATTTGCTGTACCATACATGATAGGTATCACCTATTTTAATGGGACTTGTAACATCCCTAAAAGTTGTATTCTCTTTAAATCCCTCCAGACCATGGCGCAAATGATACGCAGCTCTCAATGGTTGTTGATTTCTTCTCAGTTTCACTAATTGAGGAACACCAGAAGGGCCTTTGTAGGCTTTTAATTTTTCTGTAATTAACGTATCTTTTTTAGGATTTCCAAAATACCCAAGTCCTGTGGTTAAAGCATAACTAAATCTGGGAAAAAATGGATTTTCAGCCTCAAAATCTAAATTTCCAGACTGATATCTCTGAAAAGCAGCACTTCTTTTTGGGGCATCTAACTTTTTGTTTTCTTTATTAACATTAGTATTTATCTGAGTATGACATGCCATCAAAATTGAATAACAAAACATCAATAAAAAATACTTTTTTATAATTATTACCTCTTTTTTACACATTCGAATGAATTTTAAATAATTATTTACTCTAATTTGATTTAAAAAAATATCTTTTATATTTTTTCGATGTACAGGTAATAGGCAGGAAAAACACGGTCTTCAGAATCAAATAAACTTGCTTCTAAATCGAATTTCCCTTTTGGTAATTTCATTTTAAAGACTACCTCTTCATCACCTTTCTTAATTAATTTTTCCGCTTTAAAATCTGCTACATAGAGATAGCCTTTTTTAAAATTTGTTTTTACCGCTGCTGGCATCGTCACCTGCAATTCTTTTATTTTTGACTCAGCTGGAAATGTATCATTGATTGCCAAATTGCTTTCACGAGGAAACCTTCTTAAACTAATTTTATAGTCCCCTTCTTCAACAACTTCAATTTTCCATCGTCCATTTGCTCTGTCTGCCTTAGCGATACCATATTGATGCCATGCTCTATTTAATCTTCCTGTAAGCATATCGTGAACACTAATTCTAGAAGGATTTTCATATAAACTTCCTACTTTTATATAGGCGTACTTACTATTTAATACTGGAGCATCAAAAGAGTCCCACCATTTTTCATAACCCACCGCCAATCTTTCTGCTTCTTCTGGGTACTCTTTTATAATATTGTTTTTTTGGGCAAGGTCTTTATTAATATCATAAAGTTCTTTTCCATCAACAAGACGATATTGGTTATCCATTACAGTATAATTTCTTCCTTTTACCAAGTTTTGCAAACGTTGGGTATCTGCATATAAAATACGATTCTCCCAATCGTAATTCGGGTCTTTTAATAGTGGGACAAAACTCTTACCGTCTAAAGGTTTTGTATGAGGCATTCTCAAACCTAATAAATCAACCATTGTAGGTAACAAATCGAAATGTGCAAGCAAGTTATCTACAGTTTTTCCTCCTGTAATGTTTCCATCAGGCCAGTACATGATAAAAGGAACACGGTGCCCTCCTTCGTATTGACTTCCCTTGTGTCCTCTTAAACCACCATCGAAACCTACTTTCTTTCCCTTCAATTTCTGAGGTCTTCCTGCACCAGTTCCATTGTCTGTCATAAAAATCAAAATAGTATTTCTATCAATTTTCATTTTTTTTAACAAGTTCTGTAGTTGTTTTATATTGTCATCAATATTGGTTACCATACCATAAAACCGTTTGTGATTTTCGGTTAATTCAGTTTCTTTTTCATATAATTTGTAATACTCCATTGGTAAATTTAAAGGACCATGAGGAGCATTAGGAGAAATATAAGCAAAGAACGGTTGATCCTTATTGGTTGTTATAAAGTCTTTTGCTTCATCAAAAAACACATCTGTACAATACCCTTTAAAAGCTTGTGTATTTGTTGTAGTTTCATTCTGATTACGAACCCAATAAGTGTCATCAAAATAATTATTCCCCCAATAATCTGGTCCTTGAGTGATTCCTCCACCTCCATGCCTTACTACTTTTTGAAAACCTCTATCTTCTGGACGGAATGGATAATTTTCTCCCAAATGCCATTTACCAAACATACCGGTAGCATAACCATTTTGAGCTAAAACTTCTGAAAGCAATACTTCGTCTTCAAAAAGTAAAGATCGTCCTGCTATTGTGTGAAAACAATTTAATCTATTTGTATGCCTACCTGTTAACAGAGCGGCCCTTGTAGGAGCACAGGTTGTGGAAACATGAAAGTTATCTAAATGAACCCCTTCATTATATAACTTGTCAATCGTGGGTGTTTTTATAATGGTATTCCCGTAACAACCTAAATCACCTCTACCTTGATCATCGGTCATGACTATAATCACATTAGGTTTTTTTATTGGATTTTGACTAAAAAAAGTACAAGACATTAATAAAAATACACTATGAATTATTCTTAAAATTGTTTGTTTCATTTTAATTATTTTAGTTTGATTATTTCTCTTATTTGTCAACAGAAAAACTCCACACATTTCCTTTAATTACGGAATCGAAAACTATTGCATCTACTCTCCAAAAATATATTTTTCCTTTCTTTAACTTCCTTGGTGCATAAATATTTGAATCAACCAATGTAGCAACTTTCTTCAATTTATTTTTTGATGTTCCTAAATAAACGATATGCTTTACTGCATTTTTTGCTTCTAAAAACATCAAATCGGCATCTGCTTTTACAATGCTGTTATTCTGAGGAATCGGTGTAGACACCACATCTAACTGTCTTCCAGGAATCCAATAATGGTTGGCTCCATATTCGTATGCTCCTATATCTGGTGCAGAACCCTCAAAAGGAATCGGAGTGTATTTGTATTGTTTACTCGGTACTTGTTCTTGGGCTACTAGAGCTCCCCCTTCAACAATAGGACTGTCCTTTCTGGGTCTAAAATCTAAATTTTTTGGATCTCTTAAATAAATATATGCCGCCCCAGGAACATCTGTATTGTGATCATTTACACCAGGTAAAACTTGCGCTTTTGGCTTAACATAGCCGTCTTTTCGAACTGTAAATTCTTTATTTTTTCCTCTTAATTCAAGATTCCAACTTCTATGTGTTAATTTTGCCAAGTTATTCCTTATTATACTTTGAGTATTTGATTCAACCTCATGCATCGCTTTAAAGCCTTGAATAGTCATATTAAACTTTTCTTTAAAAGGATCCTTATTTTGACTGATATTTATGACAGTATTATTTAAAATTAAATGACGATCACCCTTTATCTGATTCGGCTGGGTGTTCCATGTGACATTGTTTCTTACAATTCCATCACCATAAACAGCTCCATTGTTATTATGAATACCAGAGCCGTGGTAATCAAATCGAACTCCTTGTCGGTTAGAGTCATGCACCCAATTGAATTCGACCAATGCATTAATTTGATCTTTCGTTCCCACATTTATACCTGAACCATCATGCTGTAAATTACCGACATCAAATATTCTATTCAACCTAACAGTGCAACCAGAACCGTTTGGACGTATGCCCTCAGAATTTCCTGCACGCTTTAGCACACACCTTGTAATTGTACTATTTGCCCCCAAAACAATAGAGCCTGATGCGCCATTAGAATATAAATCCCACTCAATATCTTCGAACATACAATTATCAATAGTCATTTGTTCTCCCATAAAAAAAACAGGCGCATTAGATTTTGAAACTACACAATTCTTAAATTTACAACCTGTTCCTTTAAAAAAAGAGGTTGCATAATTGTAATTTTTCCCCTCTTTGTTGAACTTTGTAAACCAATTAGTACTACCAAGCACTAATTTGCTTGTGGACATATAATCGAACCTACAATCTTCAAAACCTATTCGGTCTGATTCTTTAGAAAAAAAACCAGTTGCAAAAAATTGAATTCCCTTAATACTAATGTCTTGACTATTGATAAATTTTAATGCAAAATCTTGATCACGCAACTGAAATTGGCGCGTACCAAGCTCTTCTTTGGTAGAAGGTTTATAATACAAATATTTTGAATCTTTATCATACCACCACTCGTTTACCTTATCCAAAGCCGAAAGACCATAAATATAATAAGCACCATAATTTTTTAACAACTGTTCTGTCATTCCAGAAGTATCATATCTAAAAAAATCTTGACCTGCCTTATGTTCAATAATTTTACGCGTCCATGTTAACCAGTTTCCGATATTTAATACTGCATAAGCACCAGTAAAGTCGATGTTACTTTCTGCGAGGGATTCTAATGAAGCAATATTACCATAATGACTATCTCCTTCCCAAAAACCTGAGTCTTTCTCATTTTTAAAATCTTTATCATAAACAAGTCCAAATCTACTTTTTCCGGTATATTTTCCTTTACGAAAACCTCCATCTACACTTCTCATAGATTGGGGCATTCTCCAAATACTATCATTTTCAAAAGAGGTATTTGGCCAACGTGCCATATCAGCTAACTTATTATCTACAAACAATTGCCAAAAAGGGCGCTTCACAGAGGTGCGATAAATACCTTTTTTCCAAAGCTTCCAATTGGCTTTCAAAGTTCTTGTTCCATCAAATACCACCTTTTCATTTGGGTAAGCTTCAATTCTAATTGGAATTCCATTTTTTGTTTTAAATTTTTTAAGCACTACGTTAATACGATACGTTCCTTCTCTAAATAATATAGTCTCTCCACCATTTACCATCGTAAAAGCGTGGTCTAAAGTACGCCACGGACTATCAATAGATCCATCGTTCTTATTTTTCCCGTCTAAAGCGATATAATATACTTTGCTTAAACTAGTTAGGTTATTTACACAAGGCTTCGCCAAAAATGCTGTCAGATTAAAAAACAAACAACTGATTAATACTAATATTCTAATATTTTTCATTTTTACATTTTATAATTTGTCTGCTTTTACTTTGAATACTTTTATTGAGTCAAATTTCATGATAGTTTGTTTACGTAATTGTTCTTAGTTCTCTTATATTTGAATTGTCAGATTTATTGGAATCACGATACTATTTTTTTTTAATAAATATCTTCTTTAAATGGAGTATTATTTCTTTTTAATCTGAAATGATTTCTAAAACATGTTATAAAAACAACAAAACACTTCATTTAAATAGATATAGCGTTAACCGTCTATTTTAAAAGGTGATTTTTTTAAGGGTTTTACCTCTTGACGCATAGTTTTCCATCCATTTTTAGTTTCTATTTTAAAGCATAGAGCGACTTTGTTAGATGCTTTAAAAGGTGTTGTAATCAACAACCCCTCTTCAGTAAGCTTCCATGAAATTTTTTCAGAAGAATCTACTACAGAGACATTCGTAATTTTAGTTTCCCTTAAATTCTCTTTCGAAAATGCTTTCAAAACTAACTTTTTATGACTTCCTGCCCAACCCATTTGAATTGCATAAATTGCATTATCTTTAGTTGTGTAACGAATATTCTCATCGTCATAAGGTTTTGTCATAGACACAAAATGCCCGCTTCCTTGAAGCCTTTTAGGACCTTCTCCATAAGTTATAAAAGGTCTTGTGCCATAAATAGCTTCGCCATTAGCTCGTAACCAGGTTCCCATTTCTAAGAGACTTTTTTCTTGCTCTGATGGTATTACACCATCGGCAGTAGGAGATATATTCAATAAGAAATTTCCATTTTTACTAACAATATCAATTAGTATATGCAATAATGTTTTTGCTGACTTAATGTCCAATTCTTCGGTATACGACCAACTACCTGTCGTCGACCAAGACCCATCACTTATTGTTCCATCAGTTAACCAAGTGTAATCTGTCATTTGATCCATTCTGCCTTTTTCAAAATCGAGCACCCCTAAATCTTGAGGCATGTCATTTTGCTTATAAGTAATCACGACTTCTTTATTCCATTTTTTTGCTTCATTCAAATAATAAGAAGCAAATTTTTGTCTATTTTCTTGTGGAAGACGATCTAACCACGAGTCAAACCAAATAATATCTGGTTGGTAATTGTCTATTACTTCCTCTAATAAATCATTCCACATACTACAAAATTCCTCCCACGGCATCGTACCGTATAATTTTTGAAGTGCTTCTGAATCTATGCCAACCCGCTCTGGCGCTTTTCTCTCTAAATACTTTTCACGCCCATAATAATGCCAACGATGTTTTTTAGAACCTTCATCGTAGCGTCCTACTTTAGCATGATGAAATGTGGTAATCAGTTTCATATCTCTTTTACGTATGGCTTTTGATAAAGCCCCTAGAACGTCCACCTTGGGTCCGCTTTGAGCCGCATTCCATGGAGTTATTTTTGAATTCCACATAGCATAGCCATCGTGATGCATGGCCACCGGACCTGCAAATTTAGCTCCCGATAATTGAAATAAATCAGCCCATTTTTCTGGATTAAAATTTGTTGCCTTAAATAAGGGTACTAAATCGTGATATTCAAAATCTTTTGGTTGTCCAAATTTGGCTTTATGAAATTCATGTTCACGGTAGGTCTGAAACCCAACTCCTACTCCCTCTTCTCTTTTCTTTTTTGGTATCGGCTTTTTTCCACTGATATGTCCGTACATAGTTCTTGGATAATGTTCATTTCCAAAAGCCGGAACAGAATAAGGTCCCCAATGGAAATAAATTCCAAATTTTGCATCTTGAAACCATTCTGGTGATTCATTGTGTTTGGAAAGGCTTTTCCAATCGGACTTGTATTTTTTTTGCGAAAAAAGTGTTGTACTAAAAAAAATAAAACTGAATACAATGCTAATTTTTTTCATATTTGGTTATACTATTATTTTTTTGTTCGAAAAAACCTTTTTAATAGAAATGGCTTTCTAATATTTTTAAAAAAATGTTTGCTCTTTTTAAGATAAAAACAACCATCGTTAATCAAAAATAAACATAGAACAACTGTTTATTTGAGACGAAATAGAACGTTTAATAACACATTTAACACATCGTGATATACCACAAATACTATAGCTGTAATATTAAATAAATATATTCTGTAAAAGCTGGCGTGCCATTAAAAAGATAAATGCATCTATGACTAAAATTCCTAGATGCATTTATAAAATTAAAAAGTTTTTTTTAGTTAAAGAAATAATGATGTATTATTTTGAAAAATCTGTAAGTTATTATAAATACACGAGCAAAGAGTTAAGAGTATAAATACCTTTATTTAAATTTTACAAAGAAAAACACCCCTTTATTAAACCGCTTTCTTCGCTCATTAGTCTTTTCCAATATCTAGTCGAATTTCATCAAATACCTCTTCAATTAATTTATTTAATATACGTTGTCAGGGATAAGATAAAAAAGAAAAACTAAATTATTTAGTCCGACTTTTAGCAACTACCTATATTACTTACGGCCTGTTGATTTTTTTCTAGATTCAGCATCAAAACGTATGTTTTCTCCTTTGTGCTTTAAATCATCTATCTCTTGGCTTAAATCACATTTAAAACCAAATAAATATGCCCAAGGCTTAGATTTAGACTGCGCTATATGACACATACCCCACGTAAATCCAATACCATTTGTGGTATTATCATATTTATCTTTACAATATAACCCTGCAGCATCTGGCGGTAATACGATGTTGGCTTTGACCTCAAAATTGACGCCATCCTTAGCCCATTGAATGGTATTTTTTTCTGGACCATTTGCTGTTATCATTGATGCTACTCCTTCTTTATAAGGCCAAACCAAAGCTTCATGACCACTTGCTGAAACTGGATTTAAAGGGTGTTTTACAAAAGGCCCTTCAGGTGAATCAGCTATGGCTACACCCATAGAAAAATTTGGGTATGGTTTTTTGAGTTCTACTCCACGTGGTGCTTTATGTTCACTACCCACTCCCATTGGATGTGCTTTATAATACATCCAAATCTTACCATCTCTAACAATTAAATTTGGATCATGAACCTTCTGACTATCAAAATCGCCATATTCAGTAATATTAGACCTTTTGGAAGAATCATTACCAAACTTACCTGGTTTACCTGGAACTAAAACAGGCTCTGGATGACGATGCCATGGCCCTTCAGGACTATTAGACCAACTCATACCTATTACGTTTTTAGAACGCTCCGTATATGGAAATTTTACGGCTTGATAGTAAAGATAATATTTACCTTTATATACCATAATATCTGGAGTAAACACACTACGGTCGTCAAACTCACCCTCAGGACCTCGTGCTGCAGTAATCCCCTGCTCTTTCCAAGTTTTACCATCTTTGGATGTAGCATAATAAATATCACACATATCCCATGTGTTGGCAGGAAGGGATTTCGTTGCTTTTTTATAACCAACCGGAGGTGCAGTTTTTGGGCTACGCGTATAATACACATAATATGTATCTTCTACTTTAATAATGGTACTAGGATCTCTTCTGGATATCCCTTCTTCATATCCTAAACCTTTTAAACCATGGTAACTAAAACTAGAATAAAACTCATTTTGAGTTGGCTCGGTTTGCCCCCACTGTTCTATGTAACGTCTCATAGATGCACTTACATTTTTACCATCGTAATAACCATCTAAAGTTCCTTTCAACTCTTTAGTTTCTATCTCGCTCTTATTATTTTCAGAATTACAAGAAAAAAGTAATAATAAAACTACAACTCCTAAAATTTTCATAATTCGCCTCATATTTTTAATTTAAATATTTTATTTAATGATTATTTTTTAACGTTTAATATTTTAAAAGTTTCTGAAAACTTTTCTAAACAAAAAATTACTCCATAATAGTGATATATTGTTTAAAATTGACCTTAACTTAATTTTTTCATGTTTCAAATCACATTTAAAACAAATCCAAAATAGTCCAGCTATAGTGACCATAATGACAAAACCTCTAATGAAAACCGCTTTTATTCTTCAAATCTTATAACTTATCTGAAATACTCTTATTTTAATTATTTAACTAGGATATATTCTTTAAATGAGTTTTTGTAAGCAAATCCGATAATTAACTTGAATTAAAAACAATTATATAATTCATTAATTCTATCGTTTCCAACAAACCGATATTTTCCAAACTTTTTTTAAATATTACTCTCTTTAAATCTAATCTCTTAAAAGCTCAAAGATGAAAATAACATAAAAAAAAATTATAAACTCAATTTCTCAGCAAAAAATTTATCTTGATTAATTTATACAAAAAAGTCTTGTTATAAAACATTATAACAAGACTTTTTTCATCAAAAAAATCTATTTATTATTTTTTTCTATCCGCTTGTGCCTTTTTATATGCCCACCATTCTTTCATTTTCTCTAGGCCAACAATTTCTTTGAATTCTTTTCCAGTAGCAACATAAATTGCCTTTTTATTTGCCTTCTTTTCTTCTTTAGATTCAAGTTTATCATTCGCCATTAATTTTGTGTTTTTAACAAGATTAACCTCATAAACCTGAGCCTCTTGATTCGCGTCTAATGACAATACCTTTACCATTTCTTTTGTATTTGCTTTAGCTCTTTGTTCAGCTGATTTCTGTCCATAAGAGAATGATGCGACTAAAACTAATACTAATGTTACTATTACTTTTTTCATTATTTAAAATTTAATTGTTAATATTTATTTAGTTTAAAAAATTTAGTACCCAGGATTTTGAGACAAATTATAGTTTGCCCCTAATTCTGCCTCCGGAATTGGATACAACATCTTGAAAGGCGCTACATTTAAAACCCAAGTTTGTGTTTTATCTCCTTCTGGGAATTTAACATGATTCCAAGTCCATTTTTGATTTTCTTCAGACAACTCCTCTAAAAATTTAGTTTCACCAGCCCTAATTAAATCTAATTTAGAATGCCCTTCAAAAGCTAATTCTTTTGCTCTTTCCCAGAAAATAATCTCTCTTAAATCTTCTTTTGTGTTACCTAGCAAAACATCTACAGGAGCCGCACCATATGCACTAGCATCTAAAGATACACCAAAATCTCTAGCTCGTTTTAATACTCTATTTAAACTCGTTAAAGCTTCAGCTTCCATCCCCAATTCATTTGCCGCTTCTGCATTTATTAATAAAATATCTGCAAATCTTAAAATAGGAGCGTTCATATCTGTAATAAACCTTCCTTGGGGCTTCACTTGAAAACGATATTTATATGACGTCCATTGCTTTGTATTGTTTGATAGGGTAATTGAATTATCTGGTTTAAATTTTCTTCCTTTTGCAATTGATGTAATTCTTGCATCAGTTGGGTCAAACTTATTGTAGAATTTTAAAGTTGGAGACACTCTTCCAAAACCATAATCTATTGATTTAGAACTCCCTGCAGGGTTCTGAAACCCTCCATATACACTTCCTTGTAATGCAGAATAATTAAATTCTGCCATAAACAACCATTCTTTAGAGTTTTCTCCGTCTGGTGTTAAAAGATGATGATAATCGCTATCTAATTCATAATGGCTATCATTAATTAATTCTAAAGATTTGTCATACGCATCTTGTAAATATTCAGTTTGGTTTAATGGCCATGAAGCTCTTGTTAAGTAAACTTTAGACAACAAACCTTTTGCAGCACCAATCGTAGCTCTACCTCTATCTCCTTCTGTATAAGACGGAGCATCACCTGCAGCTACCCAAGAAGCATGGTATAATGACTGTTCTGCTTCTAACAAATCACTTATGATTTGGTCATAAATAAGTGTAGATGCTGTCTTTGCTTTGTAAACGCTTGCCTCATTGTTAAAATCCAACAACTCTTCAGTTACTAAAGGTACGTCTCCCCAAAATCTAACCAGATTAAAATATAAAAGCGATCTTAGAAATTTAGCTTCTCCTTTTAAACGTGATTTTAATCTTATTGCGTTTAAATCATTTGGATCTACAGAGATAGTGTTTAATCTATTTAAAACAGTATTTGCTCTATAAATTCCTTTATATGCACTAAACCAGATATCCTCTAAATCTCTATCACCACTGGTAAAAGTATAAAATGCAAATTTATTTTGATTTTGATTATTTTGAAAAGTGGTAGAAACATGAGACCCATGGTCTGTCATTTTAATATAATACTGATAGTATTGCTGACCAAAAACGTCATAAATTCCGTTTACGGCTATTTCCGCCTCATCAAGCGTATTAAAAAACTGGTCTATTGTTAAACTCGATAAAGGTGGTTGTTCTAAGTCTTTATGGCATGAAGTCAAAAAAGATGCCATCAAACTAAATAAAGTTATAATTTTTAAATATTTCATAATCTCTTATTTTTTTTATTAAAATCCTAATCTAACTCCCATAGAAATGTTGGTTGTTCTCGGATATGCACCATAATCTAAATTTGCTGAAGTAATAGACCTCTGACCTCTAGCGACACTTACTTCTGGGTCATAACCAGAATATTTTGTCCAAATAGCTAAATTGTCAATATTTGTAAATAGCTTAAGGCTTTGCATTCCGATTTTGGCTGCTAAATCTGTTGGTAAATTATAAGAGAGATTAACACTTTGAAGCCTAATGTAAGAACCATCCTCTACGTAAGTAGAGTTAAATGCTTGATCTGTATAATCTGCTCTTATCTGATTTGTATCAGAATTTTCTGGTGTCCAAGCATCATTTAAATAATCGAATCTATTATTGTTAGGCCCTAATCGGTTTAAAGAGTATGGATTCCCATTTATTACATCGAAGTCATACTTGAAGGTTAGAAATAAACCTAAATTAAATCTTCCAATTGAAAATTCATTAAACAAACCTCCAAAAAACTTTGGTTGTGTATTTGCAATTATAACTTTATCCTCGTCATTGATTACACCATCACCATTTTGGTCTTTATATTTTAAATCTCCATAAAAAGCAGGTATGGTTGTTGTTCTTCTTAAACTACCTGGTAAATACTCTGAATTTTCATTTAAAACAGGATAGCCATTTTCGTAGATTGGATTTCCATCTGTGTCCGATTGAAAATCATCATAAGTAAACACACCATTTGTTTCATAACCATACCAACCACCTAAAGATTCTCCGACCCTCATGATACCTGTTTGCTGATTTGATGTAAATTGATCTCCAAACAACTGTTGATCAACTCCTCCAAGAGATAGCACTTTATTTGTATTTGAAGATAAGGTAAAATTAGTCGTCCATTGAAAATCATCTTTATCTACGTTAATCGTATTTAAGGTAAACTCTAATCCCTTATTTTCTAAGTTTCCAATATTTGTTAATCGAGAACTAAAACCAGAGGACATTGGTATAGGTTGTTTTAAAAGCATATCTTCTGTACGCTTATAATAAGCATCTACACTCAATTTAACTCTACCATCAAACAACCCTAAGTCTATACCAGCGTCATATTGGTCTGTAAATTCCCAAACCAAATCTGGATTTTCTAATTGAGATGTTGATACACCAGCCGCAGTCAAATCGTTTAAAACATAATTAGAAGGATCTAGCTCTGCATAAGGACCATATGTTGGTATACCTTGGTTACCTGTTTGTCCGTAACTTAACCTTAACTTTAAATTAGAAATAGTCTTTGATTTTTTTAAGAATTTTTCTCTACTCACATTCCAAGAAAATGCTGCTGCAGGGAAATACCCCCATTTATTCTGTATAAATTTAGAGGTACCATCTGCTCTTAAAGACAAAGTTAAGTTGTACTTATTATTGAAACCATAATTTATTCTTCCTAAATATGATTTCAACACATTAATCTGAGTGGTTGTAATTGTTGGCCTTGGCTCTAAACCATACTGTAAAGCTTCAAAACCTAAAGTTTCTATCTCAAAATTCGTAGAATACATGTATTCATTTTCCTTCTCAGTATAATTTTGAGTGAAAGCAGCCAAGGCTGTTAATCTATGTTTCCCAAAATTATTAGAATAGGTTAACATGTTTTGATTGTTCCACCCTAATATTTGATAATGGTACTTTGTACCTACACCATTTTCTCTATTTCCTCTACCAAATCTCTTAGAAAAATATCTTTCAGCTTTACCGTCTTGCATTCTTCCTCCTAAACGAACAGAAGCTTTTAAATTAGGCACTACTTCATAAGTCAACAAAGTATTTCCTAAAAAATCAGTTGTATTATTATCGTTTTTGTTAATTTGATCTTGTGTAATTGGATCTACCCAAATACCACCATTTTCTACTTCATCATCCTCAAAAACACCCGGTCCTCTATCTGGTCTTCTTGTAAAGACTCTTAAGACAGCTCCCATGTTACGTTGATTAAAATTACCTCCCGTAGAAGGCCCTCTTTTCTTAACAAAACTAGGCGACAAAACCGTCTTAACGCTAAATTTATCTGAAATAGTATTTTTTAAGTTCACATTTAAATTATACCTCTTAAATGTTGAGTTCCTAATTGCGCCTCCATTTTCCAAGTAACTTCCTCTTATGTTGTACAACATTTTTTCATCACCTCCAGAGAAACCAATTGCATACTTTTTTATAACACCTACTCTATAATATTCTTTTTGCCAGTCGGTGCTCCCCATTGAATTAAAATCAGATTGCCATTCAGATGGTAATTTCTCTATAGTTCCATCTGAGATTATAGGATCTGTGATCGTTTCATTACCTCCATTCCAAATGCCATCATTAAAGTTAGCTATATTATAATATTTTCGTTTTATGTGCCACGCTCCCCATTCTGAAACATCCATGAGATTAACAAATCTATTTTTTGGAACTAGACTAACAGAGGTACTCGCTTCTATAGATATTGTAGATTTACCTATCTTACCTCTTTTGGTTGTAATAATAATTACACCATTTGCACCTCTAGAACCATATATAGCAGCCGCTGAAGCATCTTTTAAAACCTCTATAGATTCAATATTCGATGGGTCTAAATTTGATAACGGAGAGCTTTCTGTAGCAGACATATCATCTTCAGGTCCATTAGCTATACCATAATCTGCTTCTATTGGAATACCGTCTATTACGTATAAAGGTTCATTTGATGCATTAATAGATGTACCTCCTCGAATACGAATTCTCATACCTGCACCCGGTGTTCCATCTGTTGATATAGTATTTAACCCAGCTACTCTACCCGCCAAAGCTTCTTCTATAGTTGTATTTGTCGTTTTTTCTACATCCGCAGCTTTCACTTGCGAAATTGACCCTGTAACATCTTTAATTTTTTGCGTCCCATATCCCACTACTACAACTTCTTCTAATAAATTGTCATCTGACTTTAGTACAACTTTTATAGTTTCTTGACCTAAATAAGCAACTAACTGAGATTTAAACCCTAAATAAGATACAGAAATAGTTTTTGCATCTGCAGGAACACTAATCGTGAAATTCCCATCAAAATCTGTAACTACTCCTTTAGAGGACCCAGTAACCACTACACTTGCCTCCGGCAAAGGCTGTCCATCATCGGAAAAAACAATTCCCTTTAAGATATTTGTTTGTGCATTTACAAGCTGAAAAGCACTTGTAAAAAACAGAACACAAAACAAAAAATTTTTAAGAAATAATTGTCTAAAAAATATTTTTTTCATTAGTTGATCTATTTAAGTTTAAAAGTTAATTGAATACTGTAAGTATATCGTAAATCTAAGAATAAACACTGTTTTTCTTGAGCCGAAATGAAACAATTAATGACACATTTAGCACATTATTATAATTAAAAAATCACCCAACACTCAATAAAACCTCGGTATATTGCTGTGTTTTACAATTATCTATTGCTTTAGAATTCCTATTCTAGAAAAATTAATATGAGTAAAGCCTTTGATACTAGCTACCGCTATACTATCATTAAAAATAAATTTACCATCTTCAGAATATTGACCAAAAAGATCTAAAGAATCCTTTACCCATTTATTTCCTTGAAATACATGATTGGTAATTTTTTTTGTTCTTCCATTTTGCTTGAGATTATATGACGCCATTTCAAAAACTCCGGTTTCTCCACCTAATTTAAAAGCACCTTTTACCCCTTTTGCAACCCCATTAAAATTTGGCACATACTTCTCTGAAGTAAAAACATATGCATTATTTTTAAAAGTAGTAGACTGATATCTCAACTGAAACCAATTTAACCAATTTGCAGTTAACGCATCTCTATTTAAATGTGCTTCAACCCCTTTTAAATCATAAAAATTTATTTGTGACTTCTTATTTTTGGGAGATGAAATAGCTTTTATATTTTTATTTTCTACATGTTTATTTATAACATCCGGTGAATTATGTAGTTTATGAAGAAAATCCTTTAGCGCTGGATAATGACTCACATATTTCGTATAAAGTGGTGAGCCTAGTTTAAATAATTCTGCATCTTGATACCATAAATTTAAATAATTAGTGGTATTAGGTGCTTTAACAATATGTGACCCTGTTTTATAAGCGTAAGGACAATCTATCGCTATATTATTTTCGACTATATTTTGTCCTCCTCCGTGAATATATACAGCACCATTTTTTGATCCCTTGGTACTATTTCCCACATTGTAAAACACATTACCAAACACACTATTACCCATGGTATAATTATCTAAATAAGCTCCATTGGTAGCAATATTCTCAAAATAATTGTCACGTATTTGATTACCTCTATTATAAAACTGTCCTCCCGTTGCTAAATATAATGCTCCTCCATCAAAATGATGGTACTGTGGTAAATCATGCATATAATTATTCTCTGCAATACAATCATTTGCAAACTTCATTTTTATTGCAAAATGAGGTGTATCATAAATTTCATTATTTCTAGCAATATTGCCACAACCTGCTAAAGTGATTCCTGGTACTTGAGATTTTTGATCGAATGCGATGTCGTGTATCTTGTTATTTGACGCAACATTGTTTTCCTTTTCTAATTTGAAACTTTTTACATCTTTTCCTAATTTCACACCACCAGCTCCTAGGTTATAAATATGACAATTATTTACTTTAGAATTAAAAGGACCTTGAACTAAAACACCCCATTGATTAAAATTTCTAATTGTACAGCTCTCTACAACTATATTATTACTTTGAGTGATCACTTTTTTCCATCTTGCATCATTAACTATATTGATTCCATTCCCTCTGCCAGACTCTAAGACCAAACCTTCAATTCTAATATTTGAAGCTCCTTTTATGTTAATCATATCTCCATTTAAAGTAGAAAGGGTAATCGTTTTTCCTTTTATGTCATCAGGTAGATAAAAATAAAGTAACATTTTTTCTCGATCAATAAAATACTCTCCTTGAGTATCTAATTCTTCAGGCACATTTTCAAAATGAAAATGTGTTACTTTCCTAAAGAAGCCTAAAGACCTATTAGCCCCTGTTGCTAGGGTAATATTTCTTTTTTCAATTCTCTTTACTTTTGTATACTCCCATTCCCATGAAGCCGAAAGCACACCATCTAACCAAATTTTCTCTTCGTTTTTTTTATAAAACTCCCAGGAGGCAGCATGATCGAAAGCTACTGTAAAAGTACCTCCACTATTCTCCAAGTAGTCCTTATTTTTAAACCACATGTTTGGCTTTTTCTTTCCCTTATCAGCAATACTCAAAAGAGAAACAGCTCCTTTAATATTTACATCACTAAACTTCCCTTTAAACTGATTTACATTATCGTAATACTCATTATCTTCATTTAAATTAGGCCATCTAGATAAATGCATTCTTTCTCCATCTACCCACAACATAGCTGGTGTTGTGAAATTTGGATTCTTCTCAAAACCATAACCATGTTTAAAGAAAGAACCTAATTCAGTTCTTTTAATTCCTGCTTTTTTTAAATCGAATACTTTAATTTTAGCCTCGGCTTTTTTATCGGTCAGATTAAAACCGGCTTTCTTTGCATTGAATGATTTAAATTCATTTAACGCGAGAATCTCACCTCCAAAAAAATGTACTTTACCTGGATTTTCTGCTTTTATAACAAGTGAATTTTGAAAAGTACCATTTAAATTTTTATCTATTTCTATCGTTTTATCAATCTTATAATAACCATCTTTAATAATTATTTCTATTCCATTAGAGGGATACCCTTCTTTTAAAACTTTTTTAGAAATAACATCTAGAGCTTTATAAATATCAGAAAATGTATTCCCTCCATTCTTTTCTTTAGCTACAAAATACTTTTCTTGTGCATTAAAATTCACACAATAGAGAACTGATACAAATAGCAATAATTGTTTTTTAAGAATACTCTTACCCATAAATATTTTATTAATTATTTAATATTAGATAATTTAAAACCAAAAACAAATTGTGATTTTAAGTCTCTAATGCTAATTGATGAAACATCAATTTTGATTCCCTTATTCGTCTTAATATAAGGCAACTCTTTATTACAGCCCATTAAAGTTACTATCGTTTTAGAGGTAGGAACGACATCATTTATGACAATTGAGGATGTCTTAGGCCATTCTGGCGAAAATGCATATAGATTCCCTTCTTTCTGCGAGAACCAAAATTCTTTTACAGCATCGCCCTCTTTTGGATCTATTGTCATTTGATAAATCGGAAAACCTCCATGAAAGTCACTTTTTGAAAATACAGGCTTAGCACCTTCACTCCATTGCGCATCTTTAATCCATTGTTTTGTATCATAAACTCCTTCTCCGTAAACATTTAACCAATTTCCAATTTCTAGCAATCTTTCTTGCATGATAACCGGAATAGTTCCATCTGCATTAGGCCCAATATTTAGCAATAAATTACCTCCACGACTTACAATATCCATTAACATAAATATTAATTCTTTTTCGGTTCTGTAATCATCAATATTCTCTATTCTATTAATACCAAACGACATACCGATCCCTCTATTCTCTTCCCATGGTTTAGTACCATCAGAAAAACCAGAACCATACTCTGTAGTGTAATAATTACCATGCTCTCCTCTTACTTTTCCCCAACGATCGTTAATAACCAATTCATCTTTGTTTGGCGCATTGTTATACGCCCAACTTAATAGTGGTAGTGTTTGCCATTTTTTATAATCCATCCACCAATCTCCGTCAGAAAATAACAAAGCAGGTTCATAATCATTTACCAATTGTTTTACTTGCGGATACATTACTTCATGAATGTATTTATCTAAACCAGCTTCAGCAGCAGCAATTTCTTTTTTAGAGTATTTACTTTTCTTACCTCCCTTTGCTTTCGTATCCACAGATAAACTACCTGAACTTAGAATTTTTTGTTGCCTTTTTGTCCAATATGGATTGTACCAATCCCAAATAGAATAATACATACCCATTTTTATACCTTCTGCACGAACTGCCTTTGTTAAGTCTCCCGCAAGATCTCTTTTAGGACCCGATACTACTGAATTCCATGGCATCCCGAAACTTGTAGAAGCTTCTTTACTTGGATACAAACAATACCCATCATGATGTTTAGATGTTAAAACAACATATTTTGCTCCTGATCTTTTAAATACAGACGCCCATTCTTCTGGATTAAAAAACTCAGCCTTAAAGTCTTTTTTAAATTCTGAATATTTAAAGTCTTTACCGTATTGTTTATTATGAAATTTGGTAATTGCTTCATGACGCTCCCTTCTGTGTTTCTTTGGGGTATTAGGGTCTTCATTAAGTGCATTCCAATACCATTCTGCATAAGTCCCTTTATTAGTATAACCCGGCACAGAGTATAATCCCCAATGAATGAATATCCCGAATTTAGCGTCACTAAACCATGCAGGCGTTTCTCTTTTGTCTAGAGAATCCCAAGTTGGTTCGTATTTTTCTTGAGAAAAACCGTTTGAAGAACTTAATAACACTAGCAATAATAGAAGTTTAATTTTCATTATGTATGATTTAAAATTTATTCTAGATGTAAAATTAAAACTTAAAACGAAAATGGGCTCTACGTATTTCTCACAAAAAATAACAACTATGTAACAATGCTAACCATTAGGCCCAGGAAAAACCACAATGTAATGTGATAAAAAACAGACACTTGACACATCTAAAACCGTTATTAAATAATGAAGTATCTACAAAGTTTTCACCTCTAAAAGTTGACGTAAAACCTTTTTTTCATAGTTAGATCGAACATAAAAGAACCATCCTTAGTTGTTCTTATTTTTGGATCTCTAACATTTACCCTTGAGCTTATTATAATTTTGCCAATTTAAAACACACCATACTCAAAGCACTCGTCTTTTTTAGAGCAATTTCTTTTTATGAGCCACAAGACGAATCTTGATTTAAATCTTGTACAATCTCTTGTTTTCAAGAAACTATAAAAATCAAAATAAAGAAAAAGATTAGATTAGATATACTCATTATTTTATTCTTTTATTTTAATTTTTATCAGAGGAACCCCTCACAATTAATTCAGCATCAATTATTACTTTACTCACCCCTTCTTCTTGAGACGGGTTTTTAATTCTTTCTAAAAATAGTTCAGCTGCTTTTTTTCCAATTTGCTCACTATGTTGGTTGATGGTAGAAATTGGAGGACTAACATAAGATGTAAAAGACTCATTTGAAAAACCAACTAAAGCAATCTCTTGAGGAACCTTTACCCCATTCTCTAACAAAACTTGTAAAGCCCCTAAAGCTGCAAAATCTCCTGCTGCATATACAGCGTCAGGTCTTTCTGACAGCTCAAGAAACTGTTTCATAACTCTTCTACCATCCTCAATTCTTAGATTGCTTTCAATAATTAATCTTTCGTTTAATTGTAAATTATTTTTTTGAAGAGCATCTCTATACCCCATCAGACGATGTTTGTATATACGCTTATGACTAAAGCCTGAAATATGTGCTATTTTTTTACATCCTCGCACAACTAAATGATCAATAATAATGTGACTGCTATTATAATCATCAATTCCAACATAATCAACTTCTAAATCATCTCCTCCTCTATCGAATAAAATCAACGGTATTCCTTTCGCTTTTATTTTTTTATAATAATCTAACTCTATTGTTTCATTTGCTATGGATGCAATAATACCATCAACCTGAGTAAACAACAATGAATCAATATTATTACACTCTTTCTCATAAGACTCATAGGATAACGCAATAATAATATTATACCCCTCTTTGTTTAGAACTTTCTCAATATTTTCAACAACTGAAGAAAAAAAAGCACTATTATTTCTGGGAATTATAACGCCAACTAAATAACTTTTACCACTTCTTAATGCATTTGCTAGTTGATTGGGTTGATACCCTAATTTTTCAGCCATCTGCTGCACAGCAACTCTCGTCTTATGGCTAATTCTTGAACTATTATTTAAAGCTCTAGAAACAGTTGAGGGAGAAACCCCTAAAACATTTGCAATATCTTTTATACTAGTTTTCTTCGAGGTTTTCATTTTTTTTATATATTTGCGCAAACGTTTGTACAAATATAGTTTGTTTTTTATAATTATTAATGTTTTTTAGTAAAGATAGAATTTAGGACTTTCTGATAACATTAAACAGATTAATGTAAAAAACTATTTTTTTCACAACTAGCGCAAACGTTTGCATTTTAAAAATTAATGATTAAAATATTAAAAAAAACAACGATGAAGTATATAGTTTGTGAAAAGCCAGGAGAATTTATTCTAAAAGAAAAAGAAGCTCCAATAAGAAAGGAAGGAGAAGCGTTACTTCAAATTAACAAAGTTGGAATTTGCGGTACCGATTTACATGCGTATGCAGGAAACCAAGCATTTTTTACGTATCCAAGAATACTAGGCCATGAATTAGCATCTGAAGTTTTAGAAATTGGAGAGAATGATAGAGGAATCAAAGCCGGAGATAAAGTAGTTGTAATGCCATACATAAGTGACCCAAATAGTGTTGCTTCTAGAAATGGAAAACCAAACTGTTGTCCAAATATAACAGTATTAGGTGTGCATGGAGATGGTGGAATGCAAGAACAAATTACAGTTCCTGCAAATATTTTACTAAAAGCAAACAACCTTTCAGATAATGAAATGGCAATTGTAGAACCCTTAGCCATTGGTGCGCATGCAGTGAGAAGAGCAGGAATCCAAAAAGGAGAAGTTGTAGCTGTAGTTGGAGCTGGACCTATAGGAATTGGTATTATGAAATTAGCACAAATTGCAGGCGCAAAAGTAATTGCAATTGACATGAATGAAGAACGTTTAGCTTATGCCAAAGAAAAGATTGGTGTGGATTATATCGTAAAGGCAGGAGCAGATGCTGTAGAAGAAATTTCAAAAATCACTAATGGAGATTTATGTACTGCTGTTTTTGATGCATCAGGAAATAAATATGCTTTAGAAGCTTGTCCTGATTATATGTCACATGGAGGACGTTTTGTTTTAGTAGGTCTATCAAAAGGAGAATTAACATACGCACATCCAAAAATACACGCAAAAGAAATGACATTAATGTGCAGTAGAAATGCAACTACAGAAGATTTTGAGCATGTTATTAGTGTTTTAAATCAATTTCCTACAGAATCTTTTATTACACATTCTGTAAACTTTACTGAAATGATAGAAAATTTTGATAGTTGGTTAGACCCAAAAACAGGTGTTATTAAAGCAACGGTAAGTTTCAATTAAGAAAAGAAAAATGTCTAAAAATTACGTTCAAATAGATCCAAAAGACAACATTATTGTTGCCATTACGCCTTTAGAAAAAGGTTTAGTAACACAAGTTGCAGGAAAACAAGTTGTTTTAAAAGAAAACATCAAACAAAAGCATAAATATTCATTAAACGACTTTAATATTGGCGATGAAATATACATGTATGGTGTTTTAATAGGGAAAGCGATGCAACCCATATTAGAAGGTTGTGCAATTACCATAGAGAATGTAAAACACGCTTCTGCAGAGTTTCAAGATTCTAAAGAAAAATTTACATGGACAGCCCCAGATGCATCCAATTTTGTTGGAAGAACATTTGAAGGATACCATAGAGAAGATGGAAAAGTAGGAACTGCAAATTATTGGTTAGTGATTCCGTTAACTTTCTGTGAAAATAGAAATGTTGATGTTTTAGAAGGTGCACTTACCGAAAAATTAGGATACGAAACTAAAAAAGACTTTGCTGTAGATACAGATGCTTTAATTGAGCAATATAAATCTGGTGCTACAAATGAAGCAATTTTTAACACACCTATTATCACAACAAAAGAAGAGTTATCTAAAAACAGATTATTCTCTAATGTTGATGGAATTAAATTTTTAAAACATGATGGAGGATGCGGCGGAATTCGTCAAGATTCTGAAGTTTTAGTTAAATTATTGGCAGGTTATATTGCCAATCCGAATGTTGCAGGTGCTACTATTTTTAGTTTAGGTTGCCAAAATGCACAAATTAGCATGTTGCAAGACGCGATAGATGCTATTGCACCAAACAACAAAAAACCAGTTCATTATCTAGAACAACAGCAAAGTACAAGCGAAAGACATCTTATCGAGGAGGCTGTAAAGCATACTTTTTTAGGTTTGGTTGATGCTAATAAAATTGAACGTAAACCAGCTCCATTAAGTAAACTAGTTTTAGGCTTAGAATGTGGAGGGTCTGATGGCTTCTCAGGAATTTCGGCAAATCCTGGATTAGGATATGCTTCTGATTTATTAGTTGCTTTAGGAGGAAGTCCTGTTTTATCTGAATTTCCAGAATTAAATGGCGTAGAACAAGAACTTATTAACCGATGTGAAACGGCGGAAGATTCTAAAAAATTCTACGATTTAATGAGAGCTTATTCTGCATCTGCAGTTGCTGTAGGTTCTGGATTTGAAAACAACCCATCACCAGGAAACATCAAAGACGGTTTAATTACAGATGCTATGAAATCTGCCGGTGCAGCAAAAAAAGGAGGAACATCGCCCGTTGTAAAAGTATTAGATTATACAGAACAAGTTACAAAACCGGGATTAAATTTATTATGTACACCAGGAAACGACGTAGAATCTACTACAGGTCTGGTTGGCTCTGGTTGTAATGTTGTCGTTTTTACTACAGGTTTAGGAACACCAACAGGAAATCCTGTTGCACCTGTTTTAAAAATGTCTAGTAATACCAATTTATTTGAACGAATGAATGATATAATTGATATCAATGCCGGTACAGTAATTACTGGAGAAGATACAATTGAATCTATGGGTGAAAAAATTCTAGATCATATTATTAGAGTTGCAAGTGGTGAAACGCCATCGAAAGCAGTTTTACATGGAAATAACGATTTCATTCCTTGGAAAAGAGGAGTTTCATTATAAAATATAAAGATGAAAAATTTAAATAGAAGCGCGGTAAAAGCAAACACATATACAGAACGAATTATACAATTTGGAGAAGGTAATTTTTTAAGAGCCTTTGCTAATTGGATGATTCATGAAATGAACAAACAAGCTAATTTTGATGGTGGTGTTGTTGCTGTTCAACCAATAAACCAAGGTTTAATTAAAATGTTAAACGATCAAGATGGATTGTACACATTGTATTTAAACGGAATTAAAAACGGAAAAGCAATTAGCGAGCATGAAATTATTGATTGTATCCAAAGAGGAATCAATCCTTATGAGAATCATACCGATTATTTAGCAGTGGCAGAAAATCCTGATTTAAGATTCATGATTTCAAATACCACAGAAGCGGGTATTTCATATAATGCAGATGATCGATTAGAAGATGCTCCACAAAGTAGTTTTCCAGGAAAATTAACAGCATTATTATACAAAAGATTTCAAACTTTTGGAGGTGCTTCTGATAAAGGATTGATCTTAATTCCGTGTGAGTTAATTGATCATAACGGAGAAAACCTAAAAAGAATCATTTTACAATATGCAGATGACTGGAAACTTGGAGATGAGTTTGTAGAATGGATTAATGACGACAACATTTTCTGTAATACACTAGTAGATAGGATTGTACCTGGTTATCCAAGAGATAAAATGGATGCAATTACATGCAGAATTAGGGTATAAAGACAACTTAGTGGTAGAAGGTGAACAATTCCATCTATGGGTAATTGAAGGACCGGCATCTGTAAAAGAAGAAATTCCTGCAGAAATATGTGGATTAAATATTGTTTTTACAGACAATCAAGAACCTTATAGAACTCGTAAAGTAAGAATATTAAACGGTGCTCACACAAGTTTAGTCCCGGTAGGTTATTTATACGGAATTGATAAAGTACGAGAATCTTTAGAAGATGAGGTTGTGGGTAAATTCTTAAAGGATGCTATTTTTAATGAAATCTGTCCGACTTTAGATTTATCGAAAGAAGAATTAGAGCAATTTTCAAACGATGTTTTAGATCGCTTTAGAAACCCTTATTTAGAGCATGCTTTAATGAGTATTTCTTTAAACTCTACATCTAAATATAAAACGAGAGTATTGCCTTCAGTTTTAGAATATATCAAGAGAAAAAACGAAAATCCGAAGCATTTATTATTTTCATTAGCTGCATTAATTGCCTTTTATAAAGGAGAAAGAGGTGATGAAAAATATGTTGTAAAGGACGATCAATCTGTCTTAGATTTCTTTGCTGAACAATGGGTAAAAGGTGATGCTGCATCTGTTGTAAAAGCAACATTAAAAAACACGGCTTTTTGGGGTACAGATTTAACACAATTTGAAGGTTTAGAAGAAACTGTAACAAATAGTTTAGAAAGTATTATTACGAACGGAATGAAAGCAACATTGCAAGCTTTTGTAAAATAGTATTAGCTAGATATGGTTATAGATTCACATCAACATTTTTGGAAATACGAACCGGTAAAACACGATTGGATTGACGATGATATGTCCGTAATTCGTCGTGATTTTTCACCTTCAGATTTAGCAAAAGTATATCAAGAGAACAGCATTGATGGCTGTGTTGCAGTGCAGGCAGATCAAACCCTAGAAGAGACCGATTTTTTAATTGATTTAGCTTCTAACAACAATTTTATAAAAGGAATTGTTGGTTGGGCAGACTTAAGAGCAGAAAACATTGAAGACGTTTTAGAAAAGTATAGTACATCTAAAATTGTAAAAGGTTTTAGACATGTTGTTCAGGGAGAACCGGATCATAATTTTTTATTACGTCCAAATTTCTCGAGAGGAATTTCTTTTCTGGAAAAATACAACTTCACATACGATATTTTAGTTTTCCCACATCAATTAGGGTCTGTATTAGAATTTGTAAAAAAATTCCCAAATCAAAAGTTTGTCATCGATCATATTGCCAAACCTTATATAAAAGACGGCTATTTTGACGGATGGGCAACTATGATGACAGCAATAGGTAAATATGAAAATGTTTCTTGTAAAATGTCTGGAATGGTAACCGAAGCGGAATACAACTCCTGGACTCCAGAACAAATTCATCCATATATGAATACCGCTTTAGAAGCTTTTGGGAGTAAAAGAATATTATTTGGATCAGACTGGCCGGTATGTTTAGTCGCAGGAAATTACAGTAAAATTAAAAAATTAACAACAAATTTTATTTCACAACTTTCGCAAATTGAACAAAATTCAATTATGGGAAATAATGCGATAGAATTTTATAACTTATAAAAACACACTATGGACTTAGGTTTAAAAGGAAAGGTAGTAGTTATAACTGGTGCTGCTGGGTTAAAAGGAAGTATCGGTGAAACCATACTACAACAATTAGCTGAAGAAGGTGCAATACCTGCAGTAATCGATAGAAACGATAGAGGCTTTGCGTATGTTGAAGAACTACAAAAAAAAGGTATTGATGCTTTATTTTGCAAAACAGATGTAACAAAGCCAGAACAAGTAGAAAGTGCTGTTCAAACAATTTCAAAAAAATATGGCAGAATTGATGTTGTAATAAACAACGTAGGTGTTAATGATGGTGTTGGTTTAGATGCCTCCTACGACGATTTCATGTGGTCTTTAAAGCTAAATATGGTGAGTTACTTTTTAGTAGTTAAGCATGCTTTACCTCTATTGAAAGAATCGAAAGGAAATATTTTAAATATAGGTTCTAAAGTAGGTTTAACAGGTCAAGGAGGTACTTCTGGCTATGCAGCTTCTAAAGGAGGTGTTTTAGGTTTAACTAGAGAATGGGCAGTAGATTTAATCAAATACAATATTCGTTCTAACGCAATTATTATTGCTGAAAGTTGGACACCTGCATATGATGCTTGGATTAAGACATTAGAAAACGGGGAAGAAAAATTAAAATCAATTGTTAAGAAGATTCCATTAGAAAATAGAATGACAACCCCCGCAGAGATTGCAGATCAATGTTTGTTTACTATTTCCGATAAATCATCTCATACCACAGGTCAATTTATAACTGTTGATGGTGGTTACGTGAACTTAGATAGATCTTTATTAACAGAATAAAAAAATTATATCATTTTATAAAAGGCTAGAAGAATACAAAGATTGTCTTGTCTTTTTTTATATTGCGGTCATAACTATACTAACAAAACTAAATTTTTTTTTATGAAAAACAGTAAAATACCAATAGTATCCAAATCGGTTGTAGTACCTTTTATTTTAATCACATCGCTATTTGCGCTTTGGGGATTTGCCAATGATATAACAAACCCAATGGTTTCGGCCTTTAAAAAAGTATTGGAACTAGACAATTTTCAGGCATCATTAGTGCAAATGGCTTTTTATGGAGGTTACTTTACTATGGCGTTACCGGCAGCTATTTTTGTAAACAAATATTCTTACAAAAAAGGAATATTATTAGGTTTAACATTATACGCTGTAGGTGCTTTATTGTTTTATCCAGCAGCAGCTTTTGAAGCTTTTGGTTTTTTCCTAGCAGCTTTATACATTTTAACATTTGGATTAGCGTTTTTAGAAACAACGGCAAACCCATATATTTTATCAATGGGAGATGAAAAAACAGCAACACAGCGTTTGAACTTAGCACAGGCATTTAACCCAATTGGTGCTTTAGGTGGTTTAATTATTGCTCAAAAATTTATTTTAGGTTCTTTACAATCAGATAACTTAAATGCAGATGGTACCTCTATTTATGAATCATTGAGTGAAACTGCAAAAGCTGCAGTAAGAACTTCAGATTTACAAGTTATTCGTAATCCGTATGTTATTTTAGGACTTGCTGTAATTGGTTTCCTTGTTGTAATTGCAGTTATGAAAATGCCTCAAAATAAAGATCAAGAAGCAAAAGTAAATGTTGGAGATTCTATAAAAAGACTTTTTAGTTCAGGTAAATTTGTTTGGGGTGTAATTGCTCAAGCATTCTATGTTGGCGCGCAAATTATGTGTTGGACGTATTTATACCAATATGCAGAGTCAATAGGTATTGATAATCAATCTGCAGTTACCTATGGTATTAGTGCTTTAATTATTTTTCTAGTAGGTCGTTGGGTTGGTACTGCTTTGCTTAAGTATATAGATAGTGGAAAACTATTATTTTATTTCTCTATCGGTGCTATAATATGCACACTAATTACAATTTTTATTCCAGGAATGATTGGGCTTTATGCCTTAGTTACAACTTCATTTTTTATGTCTATAATGTTTCCAACAATATATGGTATTGCTCTTGAAGGTCAAGGAGAAGATGCTAAATTTGGTGCAGCATTCTTAGTAATGGCAATAGTAGGTGGTGCGTTAATGCCAACATTGCAAGGTTTAATTTTAGACATGGGAGGAAAAGGATATGCTGATATATCTATTTTAGGAGTTCCTGAAGTTAATTTTTCGTTCTTTTTACCAACACTATGTTTTGTTGTAATTGCTTACTACGGTGTGAGAGTATTTAAAAATAATTTTGCAAAGTAAAAAAAATGAGTACAAAAAGATACTGTTATTCTTGCGATTTAAAAGACGATTCTAAATTAATTGCAGAATACAAAGAATACCATGCTAAAGGAAATGCATGGCCAGAAATTACAAAGAGCATCAAAGATGCTGGAATCGTAGATATGGAGATTTACCTCACGGGAAATCGAATGTTTATGATTATGGAAGTAGATGAGACATTCGATCCTATTAAAAAAGCAGAAATGGATGCCAATAATCCAAAAGTTCAAGAATGGGAAAACCTAATGTGGGACTATCAACAAGAATTACCTTGGGCAAAAGATGGAGAAAAATGGATTGCTTTAGAACAGGTTTTTAAACTATAAATTACTCCTTAAAGAAGAGTTAACAAACATTATAAGAAATGAAAAATTATATTATCGTTTTTAGTTTAGCTATATTAGGTTTCACCTCATGTGCACAAAAAATTAAAAGTAATTTAAAAGAAACAAAAAAACCTAACATTATTTATATAATGGCTGATGATCATACGACCCAAGGTTTTGGGGTATATGGCAGCAGACTAGCTTCTTTAAACCCTACTCCAACAATTGATAGAATTGGTAAAGAAGGAATCATTTTTGACAACGCTTTTTGTACCAATTCTATTTGTACCCCTTCTCGCGCAAGCATAATGACAGGACAATACGGACAGGTAAATGGTGTTAAAGATTTAGGAGGTATTTTACCCGTAGATCGTCAATATTTAGCGCATGAAATGAAAAACCTGGGTTATAACACGGCAATTGTAGGTAAATGGCATTTAAAAGATGCACCGGACGCTTTCGATTATTACAATGTATTACCAGGACAAGGAGATTACCACAACCCTACTCTTTATAGTAATGAAGAAACAGGTGAAAAGAAAAGTATGCGTTTTGAAAAAGGCTTAACTCGAGAAGTAAACGCAACAACTTATAAAGGTCATTCATCTGATGTTATTACAGATAAATCATTAGAATGGTTAGATGAAAAGCGTGATAAATCGAAACCTTTTTTCTTAATGCACCACTTTAAAGCGCCACATGACTTTTTTGAGCATGCAAAACGTTACAACGATTATTTAGCAGATACTGAAATACCTGAACCTGCAAGTTTATGGGATAATACTGGAAATGGCTCTATTGCAACCAGAGGTTATAATGATAGCATGATGGACACTATTGGCTCATCTGTCGGACATAGAAATATCATCCGTAACATGGGAATGCATATGAATATTGACCCAAAGATTCCAGATCCTGAATATAAAAAATTAGCATATCAAGAATATTTAAAGCGTTATTTAAGATGCGTAAAAGGGGTAGATGATAATGTAAAACGTTTATTCGATTATCTTGAAAAAGAAGACTTAATGGATAATACCATTATTATCTACACAGGAGATCAGGGTTTTATGCTCGGAGAACATGATTATATCGACAAACGTTGGATGTATGAAGAATCTATGAGAATGCCTTTTTTAGTAAGATATCCTAAAACAATTAAAGCAGGTACACGCACCAACGCTATCATAAACAATACAGACTTCGCACCAACTATTATAGATCTTGCGGGTGGAAAAACACCAGAATATATGCAAGGGTCTAGTTTTAAGGAAGTTTTAGAAACAGGCAAGGAACCAAAAGATTGGCAAAAAGAAACTTATTACCGTTATTGGATGCACATGGCACATAAACATAGCAATCCAGCGCATTTTGGAATAAGAACTAAAGATTATAAGCTAATCTTCTTTTATGGCCGAGATTATAAGAAACGTAATAATAAAGCCCAAAAATGGGCGAATCATCCATCATCATTATCTTTTGTAGAAACACCAGTAGCTTGGGAGTTTTATGATCTTAAAAAAGATCCAAAAGAAATGGATAATAAATATGGAAACGAAGCTTATACTGACATAATCAAAGATTTAAAAGTAAGGCTGGCTGCATTAAGAACAAAAGTTAAAGAAAATGATACAGAGTACGCAGCAATACAAAAATCGATAGATGAACACTGGAATGACTAGATTTTACAATTAAATAATTTATTTTTAAAAAGCGTTACCTGTTCATGTAGCGCTTTTTTTTACTCAATAAACTTTCAGTTATATTTTAAAACACAAAGAGCACATTGCTCAGAATTTATAACTTAACACAATTGAAAACACAGAACCACTAAAAATATTAGTTAGTTTTAAATAGATATTAAAATGAAATATAGAATAATAAAAAGTATTTTTTTAGTCCTCGTATTAGTTGCAAACAGTTGTGTTTCAAAAGCACAAAACAATGAGAAAAAGCCTAATATACTGTGGATCATGTGCGACGACCATACCGCCAACACCATTAGTAGCTATAAAATGCGATTTTCAGAAGTTTTAGAAACACCCAATATAGATAGATTGGCTAATGAAGGAGCTCTGTTAAACAATTGTTATGTTACAAATTCGATTTGTACGCCAAGTAGGGCAACGATTATGACAGGACAATATGGACATAAAAATGGTGTGCATACATTATGGGGAGATTTAAGAAAAGAAGATGAAACTGTTGCCACCCTTTTACAAAAAAATGGGTATGAAACTGCAATTGTTGGTAAATGGCATTTACATACAGAACCACAAGGATTTGATTATTACAGTATTTTACCTGGCCAAGGAGATTATTTCAATCCGATTTTTAAGGAAACCGGAACTAAATGGACCAGAAAGAAAGAAGGTAAAAAATATAACGGATACGTAACAGATGTTATTACCGACAATTCTTTGAATTGGTTAGAAAACAGAAAAGGTGAAAAACCATTTTTTATGATGTTACATCATAAAGCGCCTCACGGATTGTGGGAATATGCCCCAAGACATGAGCATCTGTTTGATGATGTAACCATTCCTGAAGCAGAGAGCTTATACGAAGACAAAAGTCATCGTTCTCTTGGATCTAGAACTTATGGACGAGATATCTTAGGTTTATCCCAAAGAATGCACGATGGAAAAAGAGGGAAAGATTATCCGACAGGAAAATTGAATACAGATGGAATGACAAACAAAGAAAAGATAGCTGTTACTTACCAAAAATACATGAAAGATTATTTAAGGGTGGTTGCTGCTATTGATGAAAATGTGGGTCGTGTGTTAGATTACCTCGAGGAATCTGGATTAGCCGAAAATACCGTGGTTGTTTACACGTCAGATCAAGGAATGTTTTTAGGTGAACACAGCTATTACGACAAACGTTGGATGTATGATGAATCTTTAAAAATGCCTTTTATAATTAGAAAACCAGGAGAAATTAAAGCAGGTACTCAGTTTAATGAAATGGTTACAAACTTAGATTTTCCTGAACTCATTCTTGATTACGCAGGCGTTCCTATCCCTAAAACGATGCAAGGCGAAAGTTTTCGAGCTGTATTAACAGGAAATACACCAGAGAACTGGAAAACATCAATGTATTATCAATATTGGATGCAGTTTGAACCCTCTGCAGTTCCTGCACATTTAGGAGTTAGAACACATGATTATAAATTAATATTTTACTACGGTGATGGTTTAGGACTTGTTGGTACTACCGATACTTGGAAAACACCTGTTACATGGGAATTGTATGATTTAAAAAAGGATCCGTTTGAACTAAATAATATTTATGGAAAAAAAGGATTGGAGAAAGTTACAAAAGGTTTAAAGGATGAAATTCTAAAATTACAACAGCAATACGAGTTGGATGTTTCAGAATATCCGGCACTTCAACAAAGAATGCAAGAATATTGGGGAAAATAATCTTTAAGTAAAAATGATATCAAATAGTTCAATTATGAATCCGAAATTATAATATTCGTTTTTTGTTATATTGCATTTTTTTCTTTTTGTTTCTTGCAAATCAAAATTATATAAGACGCCTTCAATAATTAAAAGAAGTACTATTCAATCTTTAATTCAAAATTTAGAAGATTCTAAAAATGATCAAATTATAGTAGTTGCTCATCGGGGAGATTGGAGAAATGCACCTGAAAACTCATTACAAGCCATTCAAAACTGTATAAATATGGGGGTTGATATGGTTGAGATTGATATACAAAAAATCAAAGATGGACATTTAGTTTTAATGCATGACAAGACTATTAACCGCACGACCAATGGAAAAGGACGAGTGAAAGATTTTAGTTTAGATAGTTAAAAAACTTTTAAACTTAAAGATGGTTTAGGAATGAAAACATCACATAAAATTCTTTAAAAGAGACTATAGTCATTATAGTCTCTTTTTTTTATAATTTATTTACCAATAACTAAACCTGATAAATGTTTAACAAAATACTATATGTACATCACAAGATCGAATTATTATTAATCAATATAATTTTAGACCATTGAAGTAAAAAAACAGCATTTGTAGTATCATTTTTTAAGAATTGTTGCCGCTAAACACGCTAATTTATCTATTATGATACATTTATTACAACTATTGTGCAATTTGAATACCTTTTACACCTACAATAAGGTTAATTTTAGAAAATATATTTATAAGAGATAATCCATGGCATCATTGTTACCTTTATCAGGAAATCTAGGAAAAAGATTAGCTAAACATTTATTACGTAGAGCTAGCTATAACGTTTCTAAAACTAGAATCGAAGAATTTAGTAACTATACGGTAACACAGGCAATGGCAAAACTCTTAGATTTCCCAGCAAAAAATCTAATACAACCCATTCATTATGATACAGGATCTCCCTGGATTAATGATGATCCTATATATGGCCCTGTTGATAATACTCATGGGTCTGGACAAGTAAAATTGAACAATTATCTCGCCGGATGGTGGATGGATGAAGCTAAAAGAGATACTTCATTACGTGCTAAAATGACCTATTTTTTATTCACAGACTTTACGACTTCAATTAGAACATTAAATAACGAATTTCATTATGATTATTTAATGTTACTCGAGTTTTTCTGTGTTGGAGACTGGAAAGAGTTTGCCTATCAAATGACTAAGAATAATGTAATGTTAAAGTTTCTTAATAACAATGAGAACATTAATACAAATCCAAATGAAAATTTTGCTAGAGAAATTTTAGAATTATTTACAATCGGTAAAGGACCCCAAGTAGCAATTGGAGATTACACAAACTATACTGAAAGTGATATTGAACAGGCTGCTAGAGCTTTAACAGGTTGGAATTACACAAAAAACAATAGAGGAGATTACGACTCTGGTGATGCTTTTGGAAATATTCCATGTGGTTACGCAATACCAAACAAACATGATTTTGGTGAAAAAGAATTTAGTAATAGATTTAATAATTATGTGATTGAAGCTTGGGACACAACAGGGAAAACTGAAACTGAAAAAATAGAAAGAATACATGCAGAATTAAAAGAGTTTATTGCAATGGTTTTAGATCAAGCAGAAACTGCAAAATTTATCTGTAGAAAATTATACCGTGCTTTTGTTTCTAGAAATATAACTCAAGAAATTGAAGATGACATTATTATACCTTTAGCAAGCACTTTTAGAGCAAATTACAACTTAGAAGAAACGATAACGCAATTATTTCAAAGTCAACATTTTTATGATAAAGACGATTCTGATAATTCAGATGAAATTATTGGAGGCTTAATAAAATCTCCTTTAGACTTAACTCTACAATCTCTCAGCATTACAGATTATCCTGTTCCAGATGCAATTACTGATGGTAGAAATCATTATCTTAAATTCTATTACAAAGGCTTGGGTGACAAGGTACTTACAGCCTCAGGACAAGATATATTTAGACCGCCATCCGTTGCAGGGTTTCCTCCAACTTATGAGGCTCCAGATTACGATAAGTTTTGGTTTAACACATCAACTATTATCCCAAGATACGATTTAGCTAATCTATTACTAGATAAAAACACTTTAAAGGCTACTTTTAATATTTCAGAGTTTGTTAGAAATAACGTAAGCGACCCTACGAACCCTGAAACATTAGTATCAGAACTAGCGGCAATCTTTTTTCCAGAAGCTATAGATGCGGCAAGAATCAATTATTTTGCTACAGAAATCTTATTAGAAGGTGGGTCAATATCACCAATAACTTGGGCAAATGAGTGGACTACAGACAATATGAATGCAAACAGCGGAATTGAAGAAGCTCTAAAACCACTATTTAGAGCATTTATATGGGCGCAAGAATTTCAAACAAACTAAATATTGCAACGAATCATGGATAGAAGAAAATTTATACGTTTAACAGCATTAGGTTCTGCTAGCACATTTCTTGTAAACGGGCACGTTGCAAATGCATTCAATCAAACAGCAGCAATAAATGGTATACCACCAGAAATTATTGATGGTAGAAGTATTGTTTTAGTTCAGTTAAGAGGTGGTAATGATGGTTTGAATACAGTAATTCCTTTAAATCAATATGACACTTATGCCAATTTACGTCCAAAAATTAAACAAAGTATTACTGCTGCAAATCCCAACAAAGCGATAGAATTAGATAGTACCCTGGCATTAGAAGACCAAGTGTACTTACATCCAGAATTTATAGATTTTAAAGATTTATACGATCAGGGGAAATTAAATATTATACATGGTGTTGGTTACCCAGTAGTAAATAAATCTCACTTTGCATCAAGAGCATTGATGTTTAAGGGAGGAGATGGGACCCCTGAAAATTCGAATAAAGATGATGGATGGATGGCACGTTACTTGCATGCTCATTATGACTTAAATGATTACCAAGATCCTTTAGGTATTCAATTAGGAAGTAAAAAACCCTCTTTAGGATTTCACTCTGGACATGAGCACAAAGTGGATGTAAATTTAGCTGGACAAGATATTTCTGGTTACTATTCGGTAATTTCAAATTTGGGAAATCCGACTCCAACATCTATTCCAGAGTCTGATTACGGAGATAATATTAGTTTTATAAGCGGTGTAGAGAATAATGCAAACGGATATTCTCAACGTATAAGTGAAGTATTTGATGCAGGATCTAATGCAGTTACTTATCCAAACACAGATTTAGCAAGTCAATTAAAAACGGTTGCTAGAATGATTAAGGGAGGTTCAAAAACAAAAATATATTTAGTTACACTAGATGGCTTTGATAATCATGCCAATCAAATAGCAAATCAATCAGATCCGCACCAAGGACAACATGCTGAATTACTAAAAACTCTTGGGCAATCTGTAAAAGCTTTTCAAACCGATCTTGAGGCTATGGGTTTAGACGAGCAAGTAGTAACTGCTTCGTTTACCGAATTTGGTCGTAAACCAAAAGAAAACGGTAATTTAGGAACAGATCACGGTAACTTAGGTCCAATGTTTATAATTGGTTCTGCAGTAAAAGGAGGCATGACGGGTACTAATTTGGATTTAACGAATGTAACCAAACATTATGATGAAGATAATATGCAGCACGATTATCGACAGGCCTTCTCTACTTTACTTAGTGATTTTCTGGGAGCGAATCCTGATTCTATTGAAGGAACTGAATTTATGCCATACGATGGTGGTAATAAATTAGATTTAATAAATTCTGATCAAAAAGTTACACTTGGCATAAAAAACCATAAATCAAAAGTAGATATTTCTGTATATCCTAACCCAATATCAGACTATTGTAACGTTCAATTTACTTCTCAAAATATGTTTAGAGGCTCTATAATGATACACAACCTTCAGGGTAAAAAATTATTGACAGTTCCTCAAAATTTTATGCCAGGAGTCAACAGTAATCAATTAAATTTGGGACATCTATCTACAGGCTTATATATGATAACTATTAAGGACCAAGGGAATAAATCATTAGGGAATTTTAAAATTATTAAAAGATAACTTTTCTTTAAACTTTTAATATTTTCTGCTTCCAATTAAATGGTCACGGCGTAAATATTAGAAAATATTGGTTCGTCACTCGCTGTGATCATCTATTAATAAAATACTCCAGAAATAGAGGGAATCAATAATTAATACATTTGAAACAACGTAACACGTAAATTTGATAAATTTATTATAGTTTTTGGGTAAAATGGAATGATAAATCAATGCTATAGTTTGTAATATTGCTGAATCATCTTTTTGAAAAATAATTTCATTAAATGAAATAACTTAAAAAATAATACATGAAAAAAATATTTGTAAAAAATCTCCTATTTGTTATAGTTTTTGCAGCACTAACTTCAAAAGCACAAGATATAAAGGACACTTATGGAAAAGATTGGACATTAAAAAAATCTCCAAAATGGGAAAAATTAAAAAAAGAACCTATTCCAGAATGGATGATTGATGCTAAATTTGGTATGTATACACACTGGGGTATATACTCCGTTCCTGCACATGGAGGACCAGATTATTTACATGAATTATACTCTACTGACGGCAAAGACAGAAAAGGGGTTATTGCATATCACGAGAAAAAATATGGAAAAATCAAAGATTTTGGATACAAAGATTTTGTACCAATGTTTACTGCTGATAAATTTGATGCTAAAGAATGGGCTGGCGTAATGAGTGGCGGTGGAGCTAAATTTGGAGGTATCTGTTTAGCGCATCATGATGGTTTTTGTTTATGGGACTCTAAATACACAAAATGGGATTCCAAAGACATGGGGCCGAAAAGAGACATTTATGGAGAACTTGCAAAAGAAATTCGAAAAACAGATATGAAATTACTGGCTACTTTCCACATGGCCCGAACTTATGGATATGCTTTTGATTTAAAAAATAAAAAACATACCAAAGAACAAAAAAAGACTTGGGACATATTTGATGAAAAAAATTCTTGGATTTACAGAAACCCTGATAAAGAATCTAAAGAAAAATTTGGACAAGAGTGGGCGAATAAAGTAAAAGAAGTAATTGAAAATTACAGACCTGATGCACTTTGGTTTGATGGTTTAGCTGGTTCAATTAAAAATGAAGAAATAAGACAAGATGATATTGTAAATATTTTTGAAAACTATTACAATAACAAAGGAATTGATGGCGAAGAAGTTGTTGTCTGTAATAAATTACCGGGCTCTAAAGTTTGGAACTTTCCATTAGGATTTGGATTACGTTGTTATGAGAATTGCAGAGACATGGAAAAAGAACCAGAGGGATATTGGCTTGCAGATAGAGCTATTAGCTACCCTTGGTCTTATGTAAATGATAAATATTACAAAGACAAAGCTCCTTACCAAATTAGAAGTTTAGTTGATATGGTGAGTAGAGGTGGTATCATGTTAATGTCTTTAACTCCAAGAGGTGACGGATCTATAGACCCTCAATCTATTGAGATAATGAAGGGTATGGGTGCATGGTTAAAATTAAATGGAGAAGCAATTTATGCAACTCGTACATGGCATACTTCTGCAGAAGGACCTACAAAAATGATTATCTTTAAAAAAGGAAAAGCCAAAAAAGGTAACTCTGGATTTAGATGGGACTTTAGGAGAGTGGTTGCAGAAGATATTCGTTTTACAAGAAGTAAAGACAACAAAACTCTATATGCAACAGCCTTAGGTAAACCAGAAAGTGGAACGTCAATAATAAAATGTTTAGCGAAAGGAGAAAAAATTGCTTCGAAACCAATTTCTAAAATAACTTTAATTGCTACAGGTGAAGAAGTTAAATGGAACCAAACTAAAGAAGGTTTAACTATTACCTATCCAAGAACAGGAATCAGTGAAATTGCTAACTCATTTAAAATTGAATTCGGAAAAGGACAATTAGTTTACTAATTCAAAAAAAAACTTTAAGGTCCAACCTTAAAGTTTTTTTTATCTTTATAAATAACACGGTGCATCATGAATAAAATCATATTGCTTATTTTTTGTTTATTTAACTTCTACTCAATAAATGCTCAAAACAAAGCTCCCAATATTATATACATACTTGCAGATGATATGGGAATTGGTGATGTTAGCGCATACAACAAAACTTCGAAAATAAACACATCTCATATCGATGCCTTGGCGAAACAAGGTATAAAGTTCACAGATTATCACACAAGCTCGAGTGTTTGTACCCCTACTCGATATGGAATTCTAACGGGACGATATGCATGGAGAACCAGATTAAAGAGCGGCGTTACACATGGTTTTTCAAGTAGTTTAATAGAAACTACCCGAACTACAATAGCCTCCTATCTTAAAACTAAAGGATACAGCACAGCTGTTATAGGTAAATGGCATTTAGGTATGAATTGGTCTCGTAAAAATGACAAAAAAATAAATATTAAAGAGGGGCGAAATGTCGACTTTAATAAAAAAATAAAAAATGGTCCAAATGCTTTTGGGTTCGACTATTATTACGGAATTTCCGCATCGCTGGATATGCCTCCTTACGCCTACATTGAAAACAATATGATAAAAGGTAATTTATCATATGCAGAAGACCAAAGTATTTTCAAAGAATTAAATATGAAACCAGTCAGACTTGGCTGGATTTCTGAGGATTTTAATCAAGAAGCTGTTTTATCGAATCTAGAAAAAAAAGCGATATCTTGGATTAAAAATCAAAATACAAACGCCCCGAACAAACCTTTTTTTCTATATCTTCCGCTTACTGCACCTCATGCACCGATAGTGCCTTCCGATAAATTTAAAGGAAAAAGTAATCTATCAGATCATGGAGATTTCTGTTTAGAAATTGATGCACTAGTTGGTAAAATTAGTACAACTTTAGATAAACTCAATATTACTGACAATACACTGATTGTCTTTACTTCAGATAACGGTGTTTCTCCCAATGCAAATCTTAAGGATATGGAAAATAAGAAACATTACTCAAGCCATATCTATAGAGGCTTAAAAGGTACTTTGTACGAAGGAGGACATCGCATGCCATTCATTATAAAATGGCCAAAAGGAATCGTAAAACAAACAACTAGCGATAAATTGACATGCAGTACCGATTTTCTCGCTACAATCATGGAATTAAATAACGAAAAATCTACGGAAAATAATGCAGAAGATAGCGTTAGCTTTTTATCGGAGTTTAATGGTGAAAATAAATCTGATATTTCAAGAGGTGCTATAGTACATCACTCTGATAACGGTTATTTTTCTATTAGAGAAGGAAACTGGAAACTAATATTTCATAGCGGTGCTGGTAGTAGGCGAAAAGATCCTAAAGATCTACCCGTAGAGAACCCTAATAAGCTTCAACTATTTAACTTAGATAAAGATCTAAAAGAAAAAACTAATATTATAACACTTTACCCAGAAAAAACAGCACATTTAAAACGGTTAATGGCAAAATTGATTAATGAAGGCAGAAGTACTTATGGAATTAAACAAAAAACTATTCCATTTAAAGGAGAAAAGCAATTATTAAAACTCAATGCCTTTAAGGAATATTTAAACCTTCAATAATGAATAAAATATTATCAATAGTACTACTTTTTTTTGTTTCAATAGGATTTTCTCAGTTGAAAAAGTCACCAAACATCATATATATTCTTGCCGATGATATGGGTACAGGAGATGTAAAGGCCTATAATGAAAATTGTAAATTTCCCACTCCTTACATAGATGAAATGGCTAATAAAGGTATGAAATTTACAGATGCACACACAAGCTCTAGTGTATGTACTCCTACAAGATACGGAATTATAACAGGGCGTTATTCTTGGAGGACCGAGTTGAAAAATGGTGTAACACATGGACTAACTCCACATCTTATAAATACCAAAAGAACTACCGTTGCATCGTATTTAAAATCTAAAGGGTATGCAACAGCAATCATTGGAAAATGGCACTTAGGAATGGATTGGACCTATAATAAAAAAGGTAAAGTTGATAAAATAGGTACTAACTTAGATATAACAGCTCCTATTAAAAACGGACCAAACACACTTGGTTTCGATTATTATTATGGTATTTCTGCATCCTTAAACATGGATCCGCATGCATATATAGAAAATACAAAAATTTTAGGAAATAACTTAAAATTAATAAAAACAACAAAAGCAGTTAAAAATATATTAGGAAGTGGCGGTAAAGCTGGTTGGGTAGACATGAACTTTAGACGTAATGAAGTCATGCAGACATTTACAAATAAAGCTATTGACTGGATGAAAATTCAAAAGAACAAGAATCCAAATAAACCATTTTTTGTTTACTTCCCTTTAAACGCACCTCACTCTCCCATCGTTCCAAGTAATCAATTTAAAGGAAAAAGTAATTTATCTCCTCATGGTGATTTTTGTATGGATGTAGATGATACGGTAGGTCAAATTATTGCTGCTGTAGAGGAAATCGGAGAAACAGAAAATACAATCATCATTTTTACTGCAGACAATGGTGTTTCTCCACAAGCAAAATTAGAACCTATGGAAAAGCAAGGTCATTTTTCAAGTTATATTTATAGAGGTCTCAAAGGAACACTATATGAAGGCGGCCATCGAGTTCCTTTTATCGTAAAATGGCCAAATAAAATAAAAAAATCAACTGAAACAAATTATTTGACATGTACTACAGATTTATTAGCGACAGTTGCAGACATACAAGGAGATACGTTAAAAAATAATGAAGGAGAAGATAGTGTAAGTTTTTTACCGACTCTATTATCAAAAGAAACACCTGATAGAGGCGCTATAGTGCACCATTCAGATTCAGGATATTTTTCACTCAGAGAAGGAAAATGGAAAATAATTTTTCACGAAGGAGCGGGTTCCAGAAGAAAAGACCCCAAAGACAAACCTGTAATCAACCCAGGAAAACTGCAATTATTTGACATGTCTAAAGACCAAACAGAATTTGTAAATGTTGCAAAAGACCATCCAAAGGTCGTAAAAGAATTAACTTCCAAAATGAAAGAAATTCTCTTAACAGGAAGAAGTACAAAAGGTACAAGTCAAGAATATGTAAAATATGACAAGAAGAAAGAAGAAAAAATTAAACTCTTTATCAACTAATATGAAAATTTTTAAAATAGTAATTACTGTATTCGCTTTTAGCACATTTTTTTCGTGCAATAAAAAAGTTGAGACAAAAACTGAAGCAACAAAGGAGGAACAAATTGAATACACAACAAAATTCGAACCCACTTGGGAATCATTAAAAAAAGCGAAACCTGCTAAATGGTGGTCAACAGGAAAGTTTGGTATTTTTATTCATTGGGGGCCATACAGTGTTGCTGGGTATAAAGATAAAAACAAAGGATATGCCGAAGCAATCACAAACCACATGTATAAAAAGCCGGAAGCATATGCCAATTTTATGAAGAAAAAATTTGGTGCCACCATGCCTGATTTTGGTTATAAAGATATGGTTCCTATGTTTACAGCAAAAAACTGGAACCCTGATGCCTGGGCACAATTATTTAAAGATGCCGGAGCAACTTATGTTATTCCAACGGCAGAACATCATGATGGTTTTGCTAACTGGGATTCAGACCTTACTGAATGGAATGCAACTAAGAAAGGACCTATGCGTGACCTCGTTGGAGATCTTGGAAAATCAGTGAGAGAAAAAGGATTAAAGTATGGTTTATCTTATCATCGTGAGCGTCACCCAAACCGTTTTACGTTAGATTTTAAAGTTTATGACAAACCATTTGATCTTGTTGCAGAAGAAATAAAGCGTATGCCAGAATCGGCAAACCTCTATGGCCCGTTTGAGTATAGCGACGCTTTTATTGCCGATTATGTTGCACGTTGGAAGGAGATGGAAACTAAATATCAACCAGATTTTATGTGGCTTGATGACGCTCCAATATTTTATAAAGACTCTTTAAATCCACAAGTAACTAAATTTAAAAATGCTTTTAAAGGTATGATCGCCGATTACCTAAATACAGCGCAAAAATGGGGAAAGGAAGTTTATTTTAACAATAAAGGAAAACACCTAAATTTCCCTGAGGGCGTTGGATGTCGTGAAAAGGATAATTTGCAAATGGAAAGTATTGGTGCACCATACCAAAACCCCGCTACACTCGGAGTATCTTATGCATACATGGAGAATGAAGAAATAAATGACTTGTATAAAAAACCTGCTGAATTAGTGCGTTTGTTAGTTGATGTAGTCAGTAAAAATGGTAATTTATTGCTAAATATTGGTCCAAAAGCAGATGGAACGATTCCTGAAGGTATGCAAAAACGTTTATTAGCAATGGGATCTTGGTTAAAAGTAAATGGCGAAGCTATATACGAAACAACTCCTTGGAATGTTTACGGCGAATTCTATGGTGATATAATTGAAGAGGACGACGTTATTTACAATAAACACAGCATGCGAATTCACGAATTAGAATATCGCTATACATCAAAAGGTAAATCTATTTACATGACCACTTTTCAGAATAATAATTCTATTCTTTTAAAATCATTTAAAAACATTGATGGTAAAATAAAAGACATTTCTATTTTAGGTTCAACAAAAAAAGTCAATTGGTCATTAACCAAAGATGGGCTAAGCATAAAAGATTCTGAATTAAACAATTTTAAATACGCTACTGTTTACAAGATAGTAATTCAATAAATTAAAGTCAGGTTAAAATAAGAAGAGGTTGTTTAGAATGCGAGTTTTAGACAACCTCTTCTGCGTTTGGTCAAAAACTATTTCACAAAACCTCATTTAAAATAGATTCATTAAAAAAGTTTTGACTTATAGAAATAAGTCATAGTAACAAAAGAGTTACAAATAGAGATAATACTATTAAATTCATTTTTTATTTGCAATAGCTATTACAAATAGAAACATTAATAATTAAGTTTATTTATCCAGATTTAATTTAAGCATATTATAATGGTTAGCTCATATAACACAAGTATCTTCATTAAATGATTACATGTGATTACTCATAAATTTAACACACCAATTTATAATGGTTTCATAATGTTACAGCGTGTTAAGTTAATATTAAGATATCTGCAAGATAAGAGTTAAATTATGTAATATTTGAACTCTTAAGAACATAAATTTTAAGGTAATTTTATGACATCAAACGAAACTATAACTAAAGTTATACTAAAAAATTATTTTTTATGATTAAAAAGCAGTTAAATATTAAAAGAAAAAGTATCCTTTTGATAGCTTTTGTCTTTTTTGGGTTTTCTCAAATAGCATCTGCACAAAACTTAATAATACGTGGACAAGTAAAATCTGAAGCAGGAGAATTATTGCCAAGTGTATCCATTCAAGCAAAAGGCTCAAAAAAAGGTACAAGTACCGATTTTGATGGAAACTACAAGATTAGAATGCCAAAAGAATCTACAACACTAACATTTAGATATTTAGGTTACAAAACCGTAGAAGTTGTTGTTGGAAGTAACCCTATAATAAATGTAACTCTAAAACAAGAGCTAAACGTATTAGATGATATTGTTGTAGTAGGTTATGGTACACAAAATCGAAAAGACGTAACTGGAGCTATTACATCTATTAAAAGTAAAGAACTAGAACGTACCGTTAACAATAACCTTGGAGATGCTTTACAAGGAAAAATTTCTGGTGTACAAATTACACATGAAGACGGAACACCGGGAGGTGCTTTTAAAGTAAATATTAGAGGAGCTGCTGCTATTACTGGTTCTACACAGCCATTATATGTAGTGGATGGCTTTCCAATAGAAGTATTTGATGATAATTCTGATGAAGGAAATCCTTATGACGGAGCTTCCAGCGGAAATCCTTTAGATTTTTTAGACCCTTCGATGATTGAATCTTTAGAGGTCTTAAAAGATGCTTCTGCAACAGCTATATATGGTGCAAGAGGTGCCAATGGAGTTGTAATTATTACTACCAAACAAGGAAAAGCTGGAGAAGTAAAAGTAAACTATAGAATGTCTACTAGTTTAAGTAAAACACCAGAAAATAGAATTGTAGATGTATTTGATAATGGTGAATATGCCGATTTTTTAATTAACAGCGAATATTACAACCTAGATAATTGGGATAAGTCTGCAGGTGATGTTCAAACATGGACACCTATTGCTAGTAAAGATAGTTATCTAATTGAAAATCCTTTTCCTGCTGATCCTGAGGTAAAAGAATTCATAACAAGAGATGAATTTGCAGCTTTATCAAGCACCGATTGGATGAGAGAAATACTTAGCGTTGGAAAAGTAGATAATCATGTTTTAACGGTATCTGGAGGAACTCCAGAAAACTTGTTCAGTTTTACAGGATCTTACATGAAAAATGAGTCTGTAGTGGTTGGTGCTGGTTTTGATAGGTTTGTATTAAATGTTAAGTTAAAAAATAAGATAGGTAAAAGATTAACGGCACAAACTGTTTTATCTCCAAGTTACTCAAAGCAATATGGCTCTGGTGGTGGTGGTGGAAATTCTGGGGCTGCTAATCAAGCTGGAGTATTTACTAGAGCATTAACAACACCTCCTTTTATGATACCAGGAGATGTGACTACAACTGTTAATGATGATAATGAAGAAGAGATTACCTATAATGATCCTGTGTTTCAGTTAGAAAATGAGATTAGAAATCGTAAAAAGATGGGCTTTAGAGCATCTACTAAACTAGCGTATAAATTTTCCGAAGCCTTAGTTGGAAACGTTTCCTTTGGACTAAATTATGGTATTAATGAACAACGTGAATATTATCCACCAACATTTGGAACTGGAAATAGACCGAATTATAATGGTTTTGCAAGAAGAGTAGATGGAAAGTCTTTTAGCTTTAACAATGTAAATACCCTTAATTATAAAAAGAAATTTGGAAAGCACCGAATTAATGCTTTAGTGGGTTATACACAAAACTCTAGAAGTCAAAATAACTTTGCTCAATCTGCTAGAGGTTTTGCTGATGACGTTGCTGATGGTTCTATCGACTATGATTTAGCCGCTTCTTATGATAAGAGTAGAATTCGAAATCAAGAAATTAATCAAATAGGATACTTAGGACGTATCAATTACGTATTTAACAATAAATATTCATTCACAGGTTCGATTAGACGTGACGGTGATTCTAGATTTGCATTAAGCAAATCTCCTTATCGTAATTTTCCTTCGGCAGCCTTTGCCTGGACAGCTTCCAAAGAAAAGTTTATGCAAAATGTCAACTTTGTAGATAATTTAAAATTTAGATTATCCTACGGACTTGGAGGAAACAGTGGGGTAAGACCTCAAGACTCCAGAGAATCTTATACACAATTTGCTTATAATTTTGGAGGTGTTTCTTATGCTGGTTATGGTAACAGGTTACTAGTAGACAGAGATTTAACTTGGCAATCTGCAAGACAGTATGATTTTGGAATGGATTTATCTATGTTTGATAGCCGTGTTAAAATAACATATGATATGTATTTAAAACAAACTGTAGATATGATATTAGATAGAGCAGTAGGATTAAATATTGGATATGATATTATTAGAACCAATGCAGGAGATTTAGATAACTGGGGGGTTGAATTGGCTTTAGAAACTCATAATATAAAATCAGACAGATTTAATTGGACAACAAATTTGACCATTGCAGCAGACAGAAGTAAGATTCTATCTTTAGGAGGACCTCAGTTAAAAACTTTTCAAAGTAGAGGTATTAGAGGTCAATCAGGTGCATTAATTGTAGGAGAAAATATTGGTACTTGGATTGGTTATGAATCTGATGGAGTATATAACTCACAAAATGAAATAGATAACGATATTTCTTTAAGTCAAGATTATAGAGATGGAATTCAACCAGGAGATATGAAATACATAGATCAAGATGGTGATGGATCTATCACAGACAAAGATGGAAACGCGGTAATTGGAAGAACGCAGGCTAAATTTCATGGAGGAATGTGGAATAATTTTGAAATAGGAGATTTTGAACTGGGATTATTCTTTACATTTAAATATGGATTTGATGTAATCAATGGTGATAGATATGCGTTTTCTTATGTAACTCCGGGTTCAAACAATCAGATGAATACAGCATTATACAATGCCTGGACTCCTGAAAATCCTGAAAGAAATAATCCGGGTTATAATTATGTACATGGATTAAGAGATCGTCCAGAAAAGTTCTCTTCTTATCACATCGAAGATGGGTCGTTCTTAAGATTACAAAATGTAAGTTTTAAATATAATTTCCCTCAAGAAGTGTTAAAGAAAAGTTTTATTAATAACTTATCGTTGTCATTTAATATTACTAACGCCTTTTTATGGACTAATTATACTGGTTCAGACCCTGAAAACAGCGTTTCTAGAGGTCGATTTGGACACTTAACACCAAATTTAGATTTTGCTTCTTTTCCAAGAGCTAGAAATTGGAACACAACTTTAAACATTGGATTTTAAAATATAAAATATGAAAAATTTTAAAAAAAATAGTCTATTGATGTTATTAACGTTATTCGTTTTTACATCATGTTTTAAACTAGAAGATACAGATTTTAATACTAAAGATACAGCTACTTATTTTGAAACTGAAGATGATATTGCGAGCGCTGTAACAGTTGTTTATAATTCATTAGCTAAAGGAACTCAAGATGAATTAACAACCAACAGTACTTTTGGTGGGCTTTATGATGGACTAACTATTATATTAAGTGCTAGTGCGCATACAGGATATGACACCAGAACCTTTGGAGGAAACAAGATTACTAGTGATAATAAAGATATTAAGAATTTATACGTTTATTCTTATTTCGGTATTTCTAAAGCGAATTTAGTAATTACTAAAGCCAAAGAAATTGAAATGTCTGAAGAAAACCGAAACAAATATATTGCTGAGGCTCGTTTTTTAAGAGGATTGTTCTATTTTAATTTAGTACAATACTTTGGTGGAGTTCCCATAAGAGTAGAGGATTATGATGGTTCTTATGAAGATTCTTTATTACCGAGATCTTCAGCAGAAGAAGTATATGATTTTATCATTGAAGATTTCAAATTTGCCGAGACTTATTTACCACTAGATGATTTCGATGGAGGAAATCACGCAACAGGTAGAGCAAGCTCTAGTGCAGCCTCTGGATTATTAGCAAAGGTATATTTAACCATGGCAGGACACCCTTTGAACAAAGGAACTTCTCACTACACCTTAGCTCGAGACTATGCTAAAAAGGTAATGGATTTAAATATTTATCAATTATTGCCAGATTATGGAGAAATTTTCCATAGCACTAATAAGAACAATAGAGAATGGTTATTTAGTGTTCAGTTTAGTGATGTTGCAAACGAGCAAGGACATTGGGGAGGATGGCAAAATTTACAAAGCAATTGGGATGAATTATCTTATGGTCAATGGCACGATAAAGGAGATGGTTACGGAAGAGTTACCCTTACACAAGAATTGGTAGAGGCTTATAACGAAGAAGACCCAAGAGCAAAGTTTAATATAGTAAGAACTAAAAAGAAAGCTAAAAAAGGTGTCCCTCAAATTGAAACAAAATTGTGGAAATTAAGAACTATGAAATTTAGATTTTCAGCACCTAGAGGAGAAGCTAGACATCAATGTGCAGTAAATGCACCCGTTCTGAGATATGCAGATATTTTATTAACGTATGCTGAAGCTGAAAATGAAATTAATGGACCTACCCAAGCTTCTTTTGATGCTATAAACCAGGTGAGAGCGAGAGCGAGAGCGGGAATTCCTTTCGCAGATATTCCAGCCTCTTCAGAACCAGCAGACTTATTTGGTTTAGATCAAGAGAGCCTTAGAGAAAATATTTTTTGGGAAAGAGCAAGAGAACTTTGTTTAGAAGGCTTAGATAGATTTGATTTAGTAAGGTCAGGAAATTACTACACAATAAAATCGAATGCGGTACATGTTAATCAAGTTGGTGGAGTATTAGATCCAGAAGCTCATCATGATTTACTTCCAATACCAATTGAAGCAATTAGAAATAATCCTAAAATAGAAAACCAAAATCCAGGTTACTAAAAATTTAGTGAATAGTTATAACTAAAAATGTTTATCAAAATGTTACTCATAAAAAAGAAACATTTTGATAAACATTCAAACTATAAATAAAAATTTATAATAGATTATGATTAAAAAAATAACAATTTTATTCTCACTTGTATTTATTATCTCTTGTTCTAATAATGATAATACTGACACTTTTGATATAAGTGGTGAATTCACTCATACAATTTCAGATTGTGATAATACAAATAACAATAATAATGAAATTAACTGCGTCGAATTTATAGAATTTAATGATGAAACAACCGCTACCATTCTCATTGATGGTAATGACATTATTGAAATTGTAAATTATGAAATAAATAATGATCAAATTGATGTAAACAGATCAAGTGGAATAAATATCTGTTCATTTTTAATTCAAAATGACACCACTTTAAAACGAACTGGAAGTGATGATATTTGGATCAAAAAATAATAAAATCACATCCAATATTATAGACAAGTAATATGTACTTTTTAAAGTGCACTAAATCTTAAGATTTGGCCTTCATAATAAAAAAGTAAAATAAAATTTTTGACTAAATACTTCATTGGAAATTAGTCCCTTTTTAACCCCCATTCGAACTAAATTCGAAGCTAACAAAATAATAGGAATGAATTTCTTTACAAATAATACTAGCATAAAATTAATGTTATTTGTTTACACCTTCTTAATTTTTGCAGACTGCACTTATAGTCAGAAATTAAAACAACCAAACATTTTATTAATTATGCTCGATGATGTTAGTCCAGAGCAATTTAGTTGCTACGGAGTAGATGGTTGGGGTAATACACCGAATGTAGATAAATTAGCTTCTAATGGGGTGATGTTTAAAACCTGCTACGCATCAGCAATGTGCGCTCCGTCTCGCGTAGAAATTATGACGGGAGAATACGGCGTATCAACTGGAGTTCTACAAAATGGAATATGGATTGGTGATAGTAGAGATAATGTATATAAGAATCACCAAGCATTTGGCAAATTATTAAAAGATGCTGGTTATGCTACTGCTATTGCTGGAAAATGGCATGCAGGTAATTCAAAGCCTTATGATGAAGAAGTAGGATTTGATGAGTACTGTTTGTGGGAAGGTTTGAAAGAGATTAAAGATTTACCAGGATCTCCAAAATTTAAAGGACAATTAGAAGATGAAAAAACAACATCAAGATATTGGCACCCTGGAATTATAAAAAATCATAAATTATTAGAAACGAAACCAAATGATTATGGTCCAGATATTTTTGCTGATTTTATTATGGATTTTATGGAACGTAAGACGAAAGAAGGAAAACCATTTTTGGCTTATTGGCCAAGTGTAGCTCCTCACGGCACAAGGACTGGAGCACCAACTACTCCTCACAGAGGAGAGGTTGGAGATCTAGGACCTGCAAAAAATTCTGAAGATGGAAGACTACGTTTTATCGCTTTAAACGAATACATAGATTTCCTAATGGGGAAAGTAATGACAAAAATTAAAGACTTAGGAATAGAAAAAAATACGATTGTAATTTTCACTTCAGATAATGGTACAGCGGTTACAGCAAAAACAAGAGGAGTAGAAAGAGGAAGTCATGTTGTAAATATTATTTCTGGTGGTGGAATAAAACAAAGAGGTGCAACCGATGAACTTACCGATTTTAGCGATATTGCACCAACATTGGTCGACTTAGCAGGAGCTAAATTATCTAAAGGGAAAAAATTTGATGGAAAAAGTTTAGTTCCTTTTTTGTTTGGAGAAACAGATGCCCATAGAGAGTGGATTCATGGTTATATTTCAACTTCACAACTAATTAGAACAAAAGATTATATGTTAGAAGTTGTTAACCCATTATTGGGAATGCCTAAAGGTAGGTTCTATTATACAGGGGATAATAGAAATCAACGTGGTTATGAATTTGTAAATGATAATCCTAAACACGCAAAAGAAAGAAAAAAATTTGATGAAATTCTTAAAAACTTACCTGCTCTAACCATAGATCATCCGTTTTGGAAAACCAAAAAAGGGAAAAAATTTTATAAACAATATACCAAACCTAAAACTGTTGAAAAACATTTATATAATCATAAAGATTATAAGTTTTATGATGAAGGATTAAAAGGAAAGTAAATAATATAAATAGCCACAGATGAATTTTAAGATTAGACAAATAATTAATATTATCTCTTATTCAACCCTAGTAATGTGCTTTATTGCATTAACTAGCTGTGCTCAAAAAACTTTTACAAAAACAAAGCCTACTATCACCAAAGTTAAAAAACCGAATATTCTCTTTATCATGCTCGATGATTTAGGCAAAGAATGGGTAGAAACCTATGGTGCAGAAGAGATAAAAACACCTAACATAGATAAGTTGGCAGAAGAAGGTATGCAATTTAAAAATGCCTGGTCAATGCCACAATGTACGCCCTCTCGAGTGACTTTACTTACAGGACAATATCCATGGCGCCATGGATGGATTAATCATTTTGATGTTCCCCGATGGGGACATGGAGCTCATTTCGATGCCGAACTTAATCAAAGTTTTGCCAAAGTAATGAAATCCGAAGGCTACATGACTTGCGCTGCTGGTAAATGGCAAATAAACGATTTTAGATTACAACCTAACGCAATGAACGATCATGGATTTGATGAATATGCGATGTGGACAGGTAAAGAGGGTGGCGAAAACAACGGAAGTGGAAAACGTTATTGGGATCCCTATATTCATACGAAAGCAGGTAGTAAAACATATAAAGGAAAATTTGGAGAAGATGTTTTTACTGATTTTATAATTGACTTTATGACAGAAAACAAAGAGAAACCGATGATGATTTACTATCCAATGTGTTTGCCTCATGGACCACTTGTTAGTACACCTTCGGAACCCAATGTGACCAGTAAAATGGATAAGCATAAAGCCATGGTTCGATATACAGATGTGATGTTGAAGAAATTAACAGATGCCCTAGACGAACTAAAAATTAGAGATAATACTATTATAGTTTGGACCACAGATAATGGTACTGCGGGAAATATAATTGGTACTATGAACGGTAGAAAAGTTCGAGGAGGAAAAACCTATTTAACTGAAAATGGCGTAAACGCACCCTTTATAGTTAATAGTCCAAGATTAGTTCCTAAAGGAATTGTGACTGATGCTTTAATTGATTTTTCAGATTTATTACCCACATTTGCTGAATTAGGTGGAGCTAAATTATCCAAAAAAATTAAAACAGATGGTAAATCATTTGCTCCTTTACTATTAGGAAAATCAAATGACTCTCCAAGAGAGTGGACTATGGCATTAGGTTCTAGAGCAGCTACTTTAGAAAATGGGCGTGTAAAAAATATCTACAAATTTAGAGATAGAGTTATTAGAAATAAGCGTTTTAAAGCCTTTGTAAATACTAATCAAAAGATTGTTGAAATATATGATCTAACCTCAGATATAGAGGAAGAAAAAAACCTTATAAATGTTAAAAATGCTGAAGTTGTTGAAACTTTAAAGTTTTTTGATAAAATAGTAAATAAATTACCATCTGAAGATGCACAACCAAAATACAACAAATTAGAAGGCTCTTTATTTGATGTAGATTTAGAAGTTTTAAAAAAACAACACAGGTCAAATAAGAAAAAGAGTAATCATTCACCTAAACCAAAAAGAAAATAGAATGAAATGTTATGATTTCGATTCAATTTCTAATTTTTGTTATTTGAATTGATTAAATATTTTCTTAAAATCATAAAATAAATAACAAAAATGTTTTTTAAGTTTTATCCTAAATAATAATTATATCGCGTATAATAATTCTAATAAAGAACCTTTAGGCTCTTTCTCCTAAAATGATTATATCACTATCTAAAAAGAATTATTTTTAAATAAAAATTAAATAATAAAAAGTATATTTTTGTCATACCTTGTAAAGAATAACATTGAAAAAAATAATAGTTTCAGTAACCAACGATTTATCTACAGATCAACGTGTAGATAAAGTTTGTTCTACACTGCAAAAAGAAGGTTACGAAATTGTTCTTATTGGTAGAAAACTTAAAAACAGTATCCCATTACATAGAAGTTATAACACAAAAAGGATTAAATTAATATTTAATAAAGGGTTTTTCTTTTATGCTGAATTTAATTTCCGTTTATTTTTTGTGTTACTTTTTTCTAAAAAAGACATGCTACTGAGTAATGATCTAGACACCCTTCTTCCAAACTATATCATTAGTATTCTACAGAAAAAAAAGATACTATATGATAGTCATGAACTATTTCCTGAAATTCCAGAGTTAATTAATAAACCTTTTGTAAAAAAGTGTTGGTCTAGATTAGAATCTTGGATACTTCCAAAACTAAAAAACACGTATACTGTTTGCAATAGTATTGCAGATTTTTATGATAAAAAATACAATACCCATTTTAAAACGATTCTCAATTTACCTATTAAAAGAGAAATAGAATTAGGTCAATTTCCGTTTAAAACAAAAGGAAAAAAAATCATCATATATCAGGGCGCAGTTAATATTGGTAGAGGTTTAGAATTAATCATTGATACCATGGAGTTTCTTGAAAACTGTATTTTAGTCGTTATTGGTAATGGCGATATTTATAAAGAATTAGTTAAAAAGGTAGATCTTAAAAACTTGGGTAATAGAATTCATTTTTTAGGAAAAATTTCTCCAAGTGAATTACATAAACTAACTCCCTTAGCCAATTTAGGATTAAGTATTGAAGAAGATTTAGGTCTAAATTACCGATTTGCATTACCAAACAAAATATTTGATTACATTCAGGCTGAAGTACCCGTTTTAGTCTCTAACTTACCTGAAATGAAAATGATTTCAATAAATTATAAAGTCGGTGAAATTGTTAAAAACAGAAAACCAATAGAACTTGCAAAGCAAATTGAAGGGTTGATAGAAAAAGATTTTTCTAATGAATTAAAAAAGGCAAAAAAAGAATTAATTTGGGAGAATCAAGAAGAAAAATTAATATCAATTTTTAATAAAAGCATCTAGGTTTAATGACAAAAACTTTACAAATAGTCTCTTTCGACATTCCTTATCCACCCAAATATGGAGGAGTTATAGATATATATTACAAAATAGAAGCGTTAAAAAAACAAGGCATAAAAATTTACTTGCATACCTTTCTGTATGATAATAACACCCAACAACAAAAGCTAGAAACACTATGTGACAAGGTGTTCTATTACAATAGAAGTAAAAATTTAAAATTTTTTTTCTCATTAATTCCATTCATAATTTTAAGTAGGAAAAACAAACAACTATATGAAAACATAAATTCTATAGATGCACCTATTTTATTTGAAGGTCTTCATACTTGTTACTTTTTAAAGAAAGATAACTTTAAAGTAAAAACATTTGTAAGAACACATAATATTGAACACAAATATTACTATGGATTAGCAAAAAGCGAAAAAAATATTATTAAAAAATGCTTTTTCTTTTTAGAATCTAAAAAACTAAAAAGATTTGAAAGAAACCTATCTAAGGTTAATGGCATTTTTACAATATCTCCTTTTGAACAAAATTATTTCTCAAAACATTACAAAAATTCTTATTATATACCAGCTTTTCATGAATCTATAAAAATTAAAAACAACAGAGAACAAGGTGATTTTATACTTTATCATGGTGATTTAAGAATTTCAGATAATATCAAAGCAGCTCTTTTTTTAATTAATGTTTACAAAAACACTTCCTATAAATTAGTAATTTCTAGCAATGCTAAAGTGAAGAGAATTTCAGATGAAATTAGAAAATATGACAATATTTTTTTAGAAGAAATTCCTAACAAAGAAGATTTGGATATTTTATTTGATAAAGCACATATAAATACATTAATAAGTTTTCAAAAAACAGGTATTAAACTTAAACTATTAAACACACTTTATAAAGGAAAACACATAATTGCCAATTCTGAGATGATTGAGGATACTGGATTGGAAGACTTATGTAATTTAGCGAACTCTAAAAATGAAATTTTAAAAAAAACAGCAGAACTTTTTAACGAAAGATTCTCTGATCTAGAAGTGCAAAAACGATCTAAAAAATTAGAATCCTTTAACCCAATAAAATCAGCAGAAAAGATAGTAGATGTTATTTTTAAGTAGCAACTTTTTGGGCAACTTCAAACAACTCTCCGCCTTCACATTTTATCGTTTTTTGTTTAAACTTAACAATTAACTGGTAATCATGAGTTGCCATTAAAATTGTTTTTCCACTTTTATGAATATCATTTAAAAGCTCCATAACCTCTAGAGATGTCTTTGGATCTAAATTACCTGTTGGCTCATCTGCTAAAATTAATTCGGGATCATTTAACAAAGCTCTGGCAATAGCAACTCTTTGCTGCTCTCCTCCGGATAGTTCAAAAGTTTTCTTGTAATATTGGACTTTCATTCCAACTTTATCTAAAACCTCGTTAATTTTATCTTTTATTTTAGTTTTATCTTTCCAACCTGTCGCTTTTAAAACAAATTCTAAGTTTTCAAAAACAGTCCTATCACTTAATAATTTAAAATCTTGAAAAACAATTCCTATTTTTCTTCTTAAAAACGGAACCTCCTTTTCTTTTAATTTTTTTAAGTCGAAACCAACAATATTGCCAATACCCCTTTGCAACTTTAAATCTCCGTATAGCGTTTTCATTAAACTACTTTTTCCACTTCCTGTCTTACCAATTAAATAGTAAAAAGCTCCTTTTTGTATTGATAAATTGACTTTAGATAACACCAAATTATCTCTCTGATAAATATCAGCGTTTTCTAAATGTAAAACTGGTTGTTCCATAAACTAAAATCTTTTTACAAACTTAAAAGTTTCTGTCGATTTTATACTACGAAATCTAAACAATTCTTATTTTTGATTTGAGATTTTTAAATTTATTTTTCTGTTCTTCAAACAAAAATAAAATTTGTTCGTTATTCATTTTAAGTATTAAAGGTAATTACATGAGGTTGGTTTGTTTTAAAAGGCGTTTATTTACTTATTTACTATTTATATTTTCTATTGTTGGTTATAGTCAGCAAACAATAGTAGATTATAGTGACCTAACACCATACAACAATGCCATACAACTATTTAACAATAAATCATACAAAGCTGCACAAAAGTCTTTTGCCTCTATTAAAGAAATAGCTCTAACAAACTCTAAACTAAAATCTGACGCAGCCTATTATGATGCCATGTGTGCAGTAATACTGCACCAACCTGAAGCAGACAAAAAGATTTTAGCTTTTATTGAAGAAAACCCCAATAGTAATAAAAAAAACAAGGCCATTGTTAATGTTGCAAAGTATTACTTTGCGAATAACAAAGCTGCTTATGCCCTGAAATGGTTTAAAAAAGTGAATATTGATATTCTTTCCAAGGAAGATAGAAAAGAAATCAATTTTAAGATGGGATATGCATATTTAATAACTGAAAATTTAATATTAGCTAAAAAACAATTCCTTCCTTTAATAAATGACTCGAGATACGGGAATGATTCACGTTACTATTATGGATACATTGCTTATAAGCTGGAGGATTATGGAATTGCTGAATCTACCTTAAAGGAAATTGAAGACAATGATACCTACCGTTTAGAAATCTCTTACTACCTATTAGATATTAGTTTTCAAAGTGGAAAATTTGAGCGCTGCATAACTGTAGGAGAAGAACTTATTAAAACAGCAAAAAGAAAAGAAAGATCTGAAATTTCTAAAATAATTGGTGAGAGTTTTTTTAATTTAAAAAGATATAGTGAAGCAATTCCATACTTAAAAGAATACAATGGTAAAAAAGGAAAATGGAATAATCTCGATTTTTATCAACTAGGTTTTGCCTATTATAAACAAAACGATATTGAAAATGCCATCAATAATTTTAATAAAATTATTGATGAAAAAAATAATGTTGCACAAAACGCATATTATAATTTAGGTGAATGTTATCTTAAGTTAGATCAAAAAACAGAAGCTTTAAGCGCATTTAAAACAGCTTCAGAAATGGAATTTAACAGCAAAATTAAAGAAGATGCTGCCCTAAATTATGCCAAATTAAGTTATGAAGCTGGGAACCCTTTTAAAAGTGTTGCAGAAGTTTTACAAGATTATTTAAAAACATATCCAAAATCAAAAGCTTATGAAGAAATTAATGATTTAGTCATTTCTTCCTTCCTGCATCAGCAAGATTACAATGGAGCATTAATTTTTTTAGCTAAAAAACGATCTAAAAAAAATATAGCTTTAATTCCTGAAATTTCTCTTTACCGAGGTATCGAATTATTCAATGAAAATAAGTTAAATGAATCGCTTCCTTTCTTTATAGAAGGTAAAAAAACAACAGAAACCTCAGTGCTCGATAGAGCAAAATATTGGGAAGCAGAAACATTATACAGATTAGGAAGACACAAGGAAGCTTTATCAAAATTCACAAATTTAAAAAAAGAATTAAAAACAGAAATCGATGAGTTTGATTTAATTGATTATAACTTAGCTTACAGTAATTTTAAACTAAAGGATTACAAAAACGCTGCTATCAGTTTCGAAAATTACACAAAAAAAGAAGGTTTAGATTCAGAATTAAAAGAAGATGCATTAATTCGATTAGGTGATAGCTATTTTGCAATAAGAAATTATAACCAAGCTATTGAATCTTATCAAAAAGTATTACAAAACTTTGGTTCCAGTTCAGATTATGCGCAATATCAAATAGGAATGGGTTATGGCTTTTTAGAAGACAATAAATCAAAAATAAAAGCACTCTCTATTGTTATAAATGAATATGAAACTTCCATTTTAATAGATGACGCATTGTTCCAACTAGCAAATACATATACTATTACAAAAAACAATAAAAAAGCCCATTTAGCTTTTAATCAATTGATAGAAAAATATCCTAGTAGTGTTTTTATACCAAAGGCTCTAGTGCGTCAAGGATTGTTATATTACAATGATAACCAAAATCAAAAAGCTTTAGAAAAATTTAAGCGAACTACAAGAGAGTTTCCTAATTCTCCTGATGCTTTTGAAGCCGCTGCAAATGCAAAAAACATTTATATTGATGATGATAATTTAGATGCTTATATAAGTTGGGTTAAAACCTTAAAATTTATTAATGTCACCAATTCAGATCTCGACAACACAACTTTCGCAGTTGCCGAAAAAAAGTATTTTGAAGCTAAAAAATACGTCAATATTGTTAAAAGCTTAACAAAATATGTGCAGTCTTTTCCTGACGGAATTCATAAGTTGAAAGCAAATTATTATTTAGCAGACATCTTACATAAAATGAAAAAATTTGATAAAGCCATTCCATATTATCAAATTGTTTTAAAAGAAGGGCGAAATGAGTTTAGTGAGGATTCTTTGAGTAAGCTCTCACAAATTTTTCTAGAAAAAGATGAGTTTAATAATGCACTACCTCTACTAAAGAGACTTGAGCAAGAAGCTTATACAACTGCGAACATATTATTTTCACAGAGTAATTTGATGAAAGGATATTATGAAACCGAGTCTTTTGATTTAGCCTTAGAATACGGAAAAAAAATTCTTTTAAAAGATAAATTAGACCCTAAGTTAGAGAATGATGCTAAAATAATTATTGCAAGAACTTCTTTAAAAAACGATGACTTTTATACTGCTGAAGAATATTATACAGAGTTAGAAATAAATGCTTCTGGTGTTTTAAAAGCAGAAGCTCTTTATTATAACGCATTCTTTAAAAATCAACAAAAAGAATATGCAGAGGCGAACAAGGTTGTTCAAGATTTGATAGCAAATTACTCTTCCTACAAGTATTGGGCGGTAAAAAGCTACATTATAATGGGTAAAAATTATTATGGTTTAAAGGATGTATATCAAGCTAATTTTGTTTTTGAAAATATTATCAAAAACTTTAAACAATTTAAAGATCTTGTTGAAGAAGCTCAAATAGAATTAAAAAAAATTAAAGAAAACGAAGCCAAAACGAATAATTCTGTAACCCCTATAGAAGAGAAAATCACAGATAACAAAGACTCTAAAAAGAAGAAAATTTAATGAAAAAAGGTTTCACATTATTTTTAACATCTTTTATTTTTTTAAGTATAAACGCTCAAAAAAAGGAAGTAGTAAAAGACACTGTAAAAACAGAGGTTGTAAATATTGTAACTAAATACAACCCAAAAATTGCAGATGCTAAAAAGATTAAAAAAAATCCAAAAATAAAATTGCTAAAAAAGAATAATAAAAAAAAATTAAAATACACTATTTTTTCAGCACCCGTAGCATCAACTTTTATTCCCAAAAGTGGAGGTGTTAAAGGTATTGATATTGGGGTTAAAGAGCGTATTTATAAAAACTACGTAGCAGCTGGCTTTGGTAATTACACAACACCTTTTTTTGATGCTTTTTTACATCATAGTACACGTTTTAAAAATGAAATTGGATTTTATGCAAAATATTTAGCAGCTCAGGAAAATATTGAAAACTCAATTTTAAATACTAATTTTTCCAATTTTAATGTTGGTGCATTTTACAAAAAGTATGATCGTTATTTCGACTGGAAAGTAAGCTTGAACTCTGAAAGAGACACATACAACTGGTATGGTTTACCTAAGATCAGTTTCACTGAACCAATAACAAACACTATTATTGAAGAACAAGTTTATAATTATTTTGAATTGATCGGAGAATTTGATTTTACAGATTCATATATAGATTATGGTAGAATTAAAGGTTTTTATTTTACTGAAAGCTTCAATAGCTCAGAAATTTTTGTGAAATTCGATACAAAAATAGATTTACCACTAACTTTTTTGAACCCGAAACTAAATGATATTTCTATAAAAACTAGCGCAGAATATTTAAAAGGAGAATTTAAAAATAGCTATAAAGACCTCAATCGAATGGAGTATTCTACAACTACAATTGAGTTGAATCCTGAATACAAAATAAAATATGGAAACTTTCTGTTAAAAACAGGGATAAAATTGACAGCATCTTTTGATAATAAAAATGACGTTACAAATAGTTTTATACTGCCAGATGTTTATTTAGAAGGAGGAATAGTAAAAAATTATCTAAATATTTACGGAGGAGTTACCGGTGATTTAAAGACAAATACGTACAAAGGTTTTTCTGAAGAAAACCCATATATTTCTCCAACACTTTTAATAACTCAGACTTTAGAAAAATTAAATTTATTTGTTGGTTTTAATGGAAAAATAAATAATAACCTAGGCTTTAACATCAAAGCGAGCTATAAGAAAGAAGAAGATAAACCTCTATTTTTAAGGAATGCATCTAAATCTGATGGAACAAATAATTCTGTAAATGGAACAACTTTAAAAGGTTATGAATATGGAAATTCTTTTAATGTTTATTACGATGATGTTAAAACAACCTCTATATTTACAGAAATAGAATACGATTATTCAAATAATTTATCCTTTGGTTTACAGGGAACATACAATATTTACAAATTAGAAAATGCAACAGAGGCATGGAACTTACCCACAATAGAAACATCTATTTCTACAAAATATAAAAAAAATAAATGGTTTGCGAACGCGGATGTTTTCTATGTTAGTGAAAGAAAAGATGGATTATATAGCAGTCAATTTCCCTCTGCTGTGAGTAAAATTGAAATAATTGATTCTTTTGTTGATGTCAATGTTAATGGAGGCTATCATTTTAATGATAAATTTTCTACATTTATAAAACTGAACAACATTTTAAACACAGATTACCAACGTTTTGCCAACTTTAACACTCAAGGTTTTCAAATTTTAGGAGGTATCGCTTATAAGTTTGATTTGTAAAACTTAACTTCTATTTAAATACTTCAGTAGAAATAGAAAATCCTTTTACAATTTCTTTATCTCTCTGAGTGGATAGATTATTAAAATAATCTTCATAATTTTTTGTTGCAATATCTAATTCTCCGTTAGCAAGTGAACTACTAGAAAACTTATTATCTAATTTAAGATAATTTATGATTAATTTGTATTTTGAAATTATAGAATGATTTGTATTTCTTTTATATTCGCCACATTAAAAAAACACATAAAATGAAATCATACTTATATCTATTTTTCTCAATACTTCTTCTCACTTCTTGTTCTTCATCTTCTGACGAAAAATTTATTGACTATAATACTATAAATGAGACTGAAATTCAAGACTATATTTTACAAAATAACCTAACGCCTCAAAAAACAGAATCTGGATTATATTACATTATTAACAATGAAGGTACAGGAAGTAGAGCTGTTGAAAGCTCGATCGTAAATATAGAATACAAAGGAACTCTTTTAGATGGAACTAGTTTTGGTGAAGGAGAGTCCACAACAATAGATTTAAGTAAAGTTATTATTGGTTTAAAAGAGGGAATTCAACTTTTTAAAGAAGGCGGAGATGGAATTTTAATAATTCCCTCAAGCCTAGCCTTTGGAAGTGTTGGAGATGTGAGTGGATCAATTCCTTCAGGAGCTGTACTAATTTTTGAAATTACTGTTACAGCAGTTTATCCTGATTATGAAGCCGAAAACGAAGCCACAATTTTAAAATATATTGAAGACAATAATTTAAATGCAACCAAAACCGATTCTGGCTTATATTATGTAATTAATAATGAAGGTACAGGCACGAGACCAACAAGTTCCTCAAATGTAACTGTAGCATACAAAGGCTATTTCTTAGACGGAAATGTTTTTGATCAAAGTAATTCTGTTGGAATTTCTTTTGGATTGAATCAAGTAATTGCGGGCTGGACAGAAGGTATTCCACTTTTTAAAGAGGGCGGAGATGGAATTTTATTAATCCCTTATAATTTAGGTTATGGAATTAACGGAAATGGTTCTATTCCCGGAGCTTCAGTTTTAATCTTCGATGTAAAACTAATTAGTGTAAACTAAACAAATGTAACAACTCACAAAAAAAGCGAAACTCAATGAGTTTCGCTTTTTTTATTTTTATGAAATTATTGGTTTTATAAAATCGTTAATCTTACCGATACCATTATTACCTAAACTTTTTATAAAAGCAGAACCAATTATTGTTCCATTTGCATATTCACAAGCCGTCTTAAAGGTTTGTTTGTCTGAAATTCCGAAACCTATAATTAACTTACTTTTTAAGTTCATCGCTTTTATCCTCTCAAAATAAAGAACTTGATTATTAGATATATCGCCTTTTGCACCAGTAATAGATGCAGAAGCTACTACATATATAAATGCTTTTGAATAGGAATCTATTTTTCTAATTCTCTCATTTGATGTGTGAGGTGTAATTAAAAATACATTTGTAAGTCCGTATTTATCAAATAATTCTTTATAATGATTTTCAAATTCAACCATTGGTAAATCTGGAAAAATTAATGTATCTATTCCACAATCAACTGCCTTCTGGCAGAATTTTTCTTCACCATATTTAAGCATCTGATTTAAATACCCCATTAAAACTAGAGGCGTTTTATTGGTTTTTTTAATGGTAGATAATTGTTCAAAAATAACATCTAAATTCACTCCGTTTTCCAAAGCACGCTGGCTACTATATTGTATAGTTGGCCCGTCTGCTAAAGGATCTGAATAAGGTAAGCCAACCTCAATAAAATCCACGCCACTTTCTTCTAATGCTGAAATTACATGAGTAGTATCCTCTAACTTTGGATATCCACAAGTAAAATATATTGATAGTAATTCTTTATCTTTTTTTTGAAATAATTCTTGGATTGAATTCATAACCTAGTCTTCTAAATGTTTGATATAAGTTTCTAAATCTTTATCTCCTCTACCAGATAAATTAACCACAACAACCTGGTCTTTTTTAAACTTTATTTTTGGCAAAACGGCTAATGCATGAGCCGTTTCTAAAGCAGGAATAATTCCTTCAATCTTTGTTAATTCATATGCAGCAACTAAAGCCTCTTTATCAGTTGCATTCATAAATTTCGCACGTTTACTTTCATATAAAAAAGCGTGTAAAGGGCCTACTCCCGGGTAATCTAAACCTGCAGAAATAGAATATGGTTCAACAATTTGTCCATATTCATCTTGCATTAAAATGGTTTTAGCTCCATGAATAATCCCAACTTCTCCTAACTGAGAAGTAGCAGCACTTTCACCAGACTTTACACCTAAACCTGCAGCTTCAACTGCAATTAACTCTACTTCTTTATCATCCATATAATGATAAAAAGCTCCGGCAGCATTACTTCCACCTCCAACACAAGCTATAATTGTATCTGGATTTTCTTTACCTGTTTTCTCTTTTAATTGCCATTTCATTTCTTCAGAAATAATAGCTTGTAGACGAGCAACCATATCTGGATGTGGATGCGGACCAACAACAGAGCCAATTAAATAAAAAGTTTCTGGGTTTTGAATCCAATAACGAATCGCTTCATTTGTAGCATCTTTTAAAGTTTTAGATCCACTTGTTGCGGACACTACTTTTGCACCTAACATTTTCATTCTGGCAACATTTGGTGCTTGACGCACAATGTCTTTTTCACCCATAAATACAGTACATTCTAATCCCATTAAAGCACAAACTGTTGCAGTTGCAACTCCATGCTGCCCCGCCCCTGTTTCCGCAATAATCTTAGTTTTCCCTAATTTCTGAGCAATTAAAATTTGACCAATAGTATTATTTACTTTATGTGCTCCAGTATGATTTAAATCTTCGCGTTTTAAATAAATATGCGCACCATACTTCTCAGACAAACGCTTTGCTAAATACAAGGGTGTTGGACGACCAACATAATCTTTTAATAAAGATTTGTATTCCTTTTGAAACTCATCAGATTCGATAATTTGAATATAATTATCTTGTAACTCCTTTACATTTGGATATAATAACTCGGGGATAAATGCACCTCCAAATTGTCCAAAATATCCATTTTTGTCTGGTTGAAATTTTGACTTCATATTATAATGTATTCTTAAAGTTTTTAACTTCATTAATATTTTTTAGTCCTGGCTTTAGTTCAAATTTACTATTTATATCTAACGCATAAATTGGCAAATTAGATTTTATTATTTCCTGAACCGCCTCAACATCCTCTAAACCAATTCCTCCACTTAAAAAAAAAGGCTTTCTAAAAGGATATTTTTTTAAAATAGACCAATCGAATTTTGTACCATTCCCTCCTCTTTCTTTTCCTTTTGTGTCAAACAAAAAGAAATCGACAACCTCTAAATACGGTTTTAAATAATCAAAATTAAACTCATCTTTAATTCCGAAGACTTTAATAAGTTCAACTTCATTTTCAGAAATATAATGCTTATTTTTTTTCTTCTTTATCTGCTTATTTTCATCAAGAAATAAGGTTCTTCTCTCTTTCAACTGATTTTTTAAATCGGCAACATATTCTAGAGATTCATCTCCGTGTAATTGAATTGCATCTAATCGATATTCCTCAACTAAAGAGATTATAATCTCAATATATTCATTGACAAAAACGCCCGTTTTCTTTATGGATTTTGAAAATTCTGGAATAATTCCTTCAAAATTTCTTTTTGATTTTTCATAGAAAATAAACCCCAAATAATCAGGTTTTAACCCAACAATCTGTTCGATATTTTCTACATATTTCATTCCACAAACTTTAAGTTTCATACGTATACTATTTAACCAAGTCTTTTTTTCTCAAACTATACATAATTTTATTTTAGCCCACTAAATAATTCTCCACCCATCCTTTTTTAACGTATTTGACCGATAAACTCTTGACAAGCTTCTCCAGGATTCTCTGCTTTCATGAAATTCTCACCAATTAAGAAACCCTGAAAACCGTATTCTTTTAATCCCGTTATAATCTTTGGGTCAGAGATTCCGCTTTCTGAAACTTTTATACAAGTATCAGGAATCTGACTTGCCAATTTGATTGAATTCTCTACATCAACTTCAAAAGTATTTAGATTTCTATTATTGATTCCGATAATTTTATTGTCTAAATCATTGATTTTATCTAAATCTTGCTGATTATGAATCTCATACAAAACTTCCATTCCTAAATCTATAGCTAAATTTCCATAGTTTTTTAATTCTTCGGATGTTAAACAAGCGGCTATTAATAAAATTACATCTGCTCCAATAGCTTTGGCTTCTACAATTTGAAAACCATCAATAATAAAATCTTTTCTTAAAATTGGCTTTTGTTTATTGATAACTCTCGCCTCCATTAAATCTGCCATGGTTCCTCCAAAAAAAGAAGTATCCGTTAAAATAGATTGTGCTGCTACATTTGCATCTAAATACCCATTAGTTACCTCAGCAATCGTTGCTGTGTCGTTAATAATTCCCTTAGAAGGTGATTGACGTTTATATTCTGCGATAATCCCCGTAGAACCAACTTCTAATAAAGACTTCTTTAATGAAAAAGTAGTTCTTCCAAAACTTGGGCTTTCAACTAATTTTTTAATAGGAACTTCTGCTTTTATCTTAGCAATTTCCTTCTTTTTAAATGCGATTATTTTATCTAATATAGTCATGTCTTATTTCTTTTGTCATTTCGAGTAACTCAGTAATATCCTCATTTATTAAAAAGATTACCTCTGTTAAACTTCCTTCGGAATAACGTTTTATATATTACTATTTATTTTTTTATTTCTATACTTTAGAAAAAAGTAAATTATAATTCCTACAACCAAACCAATTAAAGTCTGTTTAAAAACATCTTTTGTTTGAATACCTATTGCTGCTCCCATTATTAGAAAAGCAGGAATAATCAGAATTAAATTCTTTTTCTTTTTTGCCATCTTAAAGACTTACTAATTTTTCTAATGTTTGTTTTGCTCTCAGCCCAAAAAGTGAATCTTTCGCTTCATTAAAAGCAGTTTCAAAAAGCTTTGTTTCATCAACAATCGTTAAAGCGAAAGCCGCATTTGTTAAAACCACATTATTTTGTGCTTCAGTTCCTTTTCCGTCTAAAATAGATTTAAAAATTTTGGCTGCATCAGCAACTGAATTTCCTCCAAATATTTCTGATTGTTGAATTCTTTTCTGCCCTAAATCTTCCGGATTTATAATTTGCTCTCCATTTTTACTAAAGAATTTAAATCCGCTTGTTAATGAAATTTCATCATAACCATCTAACGCATGAATAATACCATAATTAATATTTTCTTCCTGTAAAATATAATTATACAAACGTGCAATTTCAAGATTAAAAGTTCCTAACATGTGATTTTTAGGTGAACTTGGGTTTACCAAAGGACCTAACATATTAAAGAACGTTTTTAATGCCAACGCTTTTCTTGTTGGACTCACAGCTTTCATTGCTGGATGAAATTTAGGAGCGTGTAAAAAGCAAATATTTGCTTTTTCTAAATGCTCTCTCAAAACACTTTCATCATTGGTAAAATTATATCCAAAGCTCTCTAACATATCTGAAGAACCAGATTGAGAAGACACAGAGTAATTACCATGCTTTGCTACTTTTTGTCCTGTTCCTGCAACTATAAAAGAAGTTAAGGTTGATATATTGAATGTATCTTTCCCATCGCCACCAGTACCAACAATATCTATGGTATTATAATCTGATAAATCTACTTTTACAGATAACTCTTTTAACGCATCTCTAAAACCAGAAAGCTCATCAACTGTAATTGGGCGCATCATAAAAACTGTCATAAATGAAGCTAAATGTGCATCATTGTATTTCTCTGCAGCAATATCTATTAAGATTTGTTTTGCTTCAGATTTAGACAATCTTTCGTGATTATATAATTTGTTTAAAATTGCTTTCATTACGAATTTGCATTGATAAAATTAGTAACCAATTGCTCACCAACATCTGTTAAAATCGATTCTGGATGAAACTGAACTGCAGAAATTGGAAATGTTTTATGTTCAATAGCTTGTATTAAACCATCTTCGTCTCTTGCTGTTACTTGTATTTCTTCTGGAAAACCTTTATCTGTGGCTGCCCAAGAATGATAACGTGCTGCTAAAAATGTTTCTGGAACATCTTTAAAAATAACAGCATTGGTATCTGTTACTTTCATTTCTGTTGCAACTCCATGAAAAACAGCATCTAAATTGATGATTTCCCCTCCGAAAACCTCTGTAATTGCTTGTAATCCTAAACAAACTCCGAAAATTGGTTTTACACCTGCGTAAGTTTTAATTACGTCTTTTAAGATTCCTGCTTCATCAGGAATTCCTGGTCCTGGTGATAACATAATCATATCGTAGTTGCCTACATCTGCAATACTGATTTCATCGTTTCTAAAAACCGCTGGGAATTTTCCTGTAATTTTTTCTACCATATGAACCAGATTATAGGTAAATGAATCGTAATTATCTAAAATTAATATTTTCATATTTTTTTCTAATTGTCATTACGAAGCAAATAAAAAATTTGTTTCGCAATCTGTTTTTTAATTAAGAAATTACTTTGTCGGAAAAACGCCGAATAATAACTTAAAACTTAATTTGCGTTAGGGATTGAAACCGGTCATCTTTGATATTCTTACTTTATCTTTTTTTTAAATAAAAAGATATAGTTGAAAGCCTGTTAAAACGCCCTAAATATTTTCTGCCAAAAGCAACGCTTTTTTTAACGCTGCTAATTTATTATTTACTTCTTGTAACTCTTTTTCTTCGTCGGAATGAATAACAATTCCGGCACCTGATTGTGAATACAAAACGTTGTTTTTACTGACAAACGAACGAATAGCAATCGCTAAATTCACGGAACCGTCTAAACCTATAATTCCTACTGCACCACCATAAAAACCTCGTGTTTGATTTTCATATTTGTCGATTAACTCCATTGCTTTGTATTTTGGAGCGCCACTTAAAGTTCCGGCAGGAAAAGTATCCCCAACAATTTCTATTGGATTTCCTTTTATTTGCCCTCTAACCGTGGAAACTAAGTGAATTACGTGGCTAAAATACTGTACTTCTTTAAAAACCTCTACAGTAACATTATTTGCGTGTTTGCTTAAATCGTTGCGTGCTAAATCTACAAGCATTACGTGTTCTGCAGTTTCCTTTTTATCTTCGGATAATTTTTTACCTAATTTAAGATCTTCTGCCATATCACCAGTTCTTCTAAAAGTACCTGCAATTGGATTGATAGTAGCTTTTCCTGCTGAAATTTTAATTTGTGCTTCTGGTGAAGAGCCCATTAATTTAAATGATCCGTAATCGAAATAAAATAAATATGGTGATGGGTTTATAGAGCGCAATGCTCTATAAACGTTGAATTCGTCTCCCTTAAATTTTTGTTGAAATTGGCGTGATAATACGAGTTGAAAAACATCGCCTCTTTTACAATGCGATTTTGCTTTTCTTACATAATCTATAAATTCTTCTCCTGTAGTATTTGAAGTTTCTTCGCCTACAATTTCGAATTTTTGAGTATTAAAAGCTTGCGCATCAATAATCGATTCCATTTCTTTAATGCGAGATTCTGTTCCTTTCTCAATGTTTTCTATCAATGTCATTTCGTCATTAAAATGATTGATGGCAATAATAAATCTATAAAAACTGTATTGCATTTCTGGAATTGCAGATGGTGCTTTCTTGTTTTTAAATTTAATATTCTCAAAATACTGAACAGAATCAAATGTTGTATAACCATACAAACCATTAAATGATTTTAATTCGGCAGGACAATCTAAAGTTATTGATTCTGTGAACTTATCAAATAACTTATAAAAATTTTTATCGACAGTTTGTTCATCAATTTGTGTTCCTTTATGAGAAACCGAAAACTGATAATCATTGACCTTCATTGAAATAATTGGCTCAATTGCAATAAAAGAGAAACTCTCTTCTTTACTATGATAATCTGAACTTTCTAACAATAGAGTATTTGCGTATGCATCTCTAAAACGTAAATACAGCCCTACAGGAGTAACCGTATCAGCCATTTTCGTTTTAAATGTTGTTTTAAACTGTAACTTTTTCATTCTATGTTGATGTCGTTGCTTAGCAAATTATGCATTTGCTTCGCGAATTGGTTATTAATGAAGAGTTTACTTTTTTGCAATAAAAAAAGGCTCATCGTGAGACAAGCCTTTTTTTATTATGTTATATACATACAGGTTTCTTCTCACTTATAAATTAAGAGAGCTCCACCACCACGTAAAATTTGCGTTATTCTTCATATTGAAATACAAAAATAAGATATATTTTTAATTAAACAAACTTCATCCAATCTATTTTCTTACAATCTTAACATTCATCTCTTCCACCTTTTTATCTGATAATATAGAAGGTGCGTTAAATAATAAATCTTCTGACGAACCTGTTTTTGGAAACGCCATTACTTCTCTAATAGATGTTTTCTTCTCTAAAATCATCATTAAACGGTCTACACCCCAAGCAATTCCTCCATGAGGTGGCGCTCCATATTGAAACGCTTTGTACATCGTTCCAACACTTTTCATCATTTCTTCTTTATCGTAACCCATATTTTTGTAGGTTGCTTCTAAAATTTCTGCTTTGTGTGCTCGCACTGAACCTCCACCAATTTCATAACCATTTAAAATTAAATCGTATTGCTGAGCAATAATAGTTCCTATCTCCTCACCTTCTCCATTCATATGCTTGTCTAAATCATAGATTGCTGGCATAGAAAAAGGATTGTGCGTAAACGTCCATCTTCCTTCATCTGTTTTTTCAAACATCGGAAAATCTACCACCCATGCAGGTCTTAATTCTTTGGGGTTAATTAGTTTAAAAATACGTCCCATTTCTTGACGAACTGCATCCAATGCTTTATTTGCTGTTGCATAATCTGCTGCTGAGAAAAATACAATATCACCAACTTGAGCATCTGTAGCTTTTATAATGTTAGCTGCGATTTCTTCTCCTAAGAACTTAATAATTGGCGATTGTAAATCATTTTCATTTACTATAATATAAGCCAAACCACCCAATCCATTCTGTTGTGCAATGGCTGTTAAGTTTTCTATTTGACCTTTAGAAGCTCTTTTGTTACCTTGCTCTTTTGCAGAAACTTTAATACATTTTACAATTCCGCCATCTTCAATAGGTTTGCTAAAAACTTGGAATGTCGTATCCTTTACAATATCAGTAATATCTTGCATTTTTAAACCAAAACGTAAATCTGGTCTATCGCAACCATATTTATCCATAGCTTCTTTATATGTAATTACCTCAAAAGGATATAAAATCCATTTTTTACCATATATTTTTCTAACCACTTCATTAAACATCTTTGTGTTTAAATCTATGATTTGTTGCATACTAGCATATGCCATTTCAATATCTAATTGTGTAAATTCCGGTTGTCTGTCTCCGCGAGAATCTTCATCTCTAAAACAACGTGCAATTTGAAAATATTTTTCAAAACCACCAACCATTAACATTTGCTTAAACTGCTGTGGCGCTTGTGGAAGCGTGTAAAAAGAACCTGCTTGTTTTCTAGTTGGAACAATAAATTCTCTTGCTCCTTCATCTGTACCTGCAGTTAAAATTGGAGTTTCAATTTCTAAAAACTCTTCTTCATCTAATATATCTCTTAATAACTTAATTACTTTGTGACGATTTACAATTGCTTTACGAACTTCATCATTTCTGTGATCTAAAAACTTATACTGAAAACGAACATTCTCATTCGATTTTATAGCTCTTTTTATTTCAAAAGGAAGTGTTTTTGATAAGTTTAAAATTTCTAATTTTGAAGTTTCTAATTCTAATTTACCCGTTCTCAAACCAGCATTATAATCATCTGCATTTCTTTTAATAACTGTTCCCGTAACAGAAATAACAGATTCTGATTTTAATTTTACAAGTTCATCTAAATTCGGAAAAGTTTCTTTACTTAAACGTACTTGAAAAATTTGGTTACTCGAATCTCGTAAATCGATAAAAATTAATTCTCCGTGATCACGAACACTAGAAACCCAGCCAGATAAAGTAACCTCATCATTAATTGAATCTTCTGAGATTTGAGAAATCTTATGTGTTCTGTATTCCTCTTTAATTATAATCGGAATTTCAGGCAATGTTTCTTCTTCAATTTTTGCCTTTGGCTGTTTGCTAATCGTTTTTGATTGATTGTTTTCAACTTTACGCTCTGTAGTTTTTAAATCACTAGAACAAGCATTTAATATTTCTTGTCTAACAACTTTTCCTGAAGCTCCTTTACCAATAATACCAATTACTTTACCAACAAGAATGCCTGCTTTACCTTGGTTTCCTGCTTTAATATCATTTGCAATTGCTTCATTTTCTGTAACTACTTTTAAAACTGCAGCTTTAATTTTGTCCTCAGAAATAGTATTATCATCAAAATACTTTTTATAATCGAAAGTTCTGTCTTTTAAATAAGATGTAATTCCGTTTTGAACTAATACAGAAGTAATTTTGTCTTCTTTAAATAACTGAAAAATTTCAATTAACTGAGCTACATTATGAATGTTTTCATATTCATCTGCTCCAATATTATTTACCAATGTTTTAGCAACAAAAGAAGCATCATTGATTTCATTATTAATAGTAACAAAAACTTTTGAACGTAAAGAATCTGCAGTAAAAAACTTTGCATCTTGCGGTAAAACGCCACCTTGTATCAAAATAGATTCTACGGCAAATGGCAAAGAACTTACATCTACATCTATATTTTCTACAACTTTTTTAATATTTACAAAAGGTAAATCTGGTTCAGAAATAAAACGATAATCCGCTTCAAACTCCTTTTTACGCATGGTTTTGGTCTGCTTTAAATCTGCATCCCATAAAACCGTTGTTTGATCTGGTCTGAATTCTTTGTTTTCTATATAATAATTTAATTGCTTTTCAATTTCTTCCTTTAAAGCATCTACCATAAACTTAAACGAATTCAAGTTTTTAATTTCTGTTCTTGGGTTTAAATTATAGGTATGTTTTTTACGAAGAGATACAGAAACATCAGACTTAAACTCTCCTTTTTCTAGGTTTGCTTCAGATATTTTTAAATTCTGAACAATACGCTGTATGTATTGTGCATAGGTTGATGCATCTTCAATATTTCGAATACAAGGATCTGTAACAATTTCAATTAACGGAACACCTGCTTTATTAAAATCGACTAAAGAAATTTTCTTTTCGTGCATTAATTTTGCAGCATCTTCTTCAATATGAACTTGTGTTAAAGTCACTGTAAACTGAGTACCATCATTTCTATAACAAGAAACTTGTCCGTCTGGAATTACAGGATTGTGAAACTGTGTAATTTGAATATTCTTTGGATTATCAGGATACTCATAATGCTTTCTATCCCAAGAAATTACTTCATTAGAAAAAGTAGATTTTACCGCTTTTCCAAAATAAATAGCTTTTGTAATTGCTTCTTTATTAATAGAAGGTAAAACGCCCATTTGACCAGTACAAACTGAACATATATTTTGATTTGGTTTTTCTATTTCTTGATTTGCACAAGAACAGAATAACTTTGTTTTTGTATTTAATCGAACATGTGTTTCTATACCTATTACTAATTCTAACTCGTTTGCTTTTAGTAACTCATTTAATTTTTCCAGTTCCATTATATCGTATCTTTTAAGAAGTTAGCAAACTTCAAAACGAGTTCGTCATTATTTTTTGCTGCTGTAATCTGTAAACCTGTTTCTGTTCCTTGAGGCACAGTTATCGTTGGTAATTGCCCTAAACTAAAACCAACTGTATAAGCATCTGACAAATACATTGCTAAAGGATCTTTTAAACTATCGCCAATTTTTGGCGGCGAATTTGGTGTTACAGGAGACAAAATAATATCAACTTCTTTAAAATCTTTTTCAAAATTTTCAGAAATTTGATCTCTAATATTTAATCCTTTTAAGTAAATATCATCAGAAAAACCTTGAGATAATACTTGATTTCCACCAACAATTCTTCGCTTTGTTTCTTCAGAAAAATTATCTGAACGTGTAACTGAATACGTATCTTTTAAAGAACTGCCTTCAATTCTGTTTCCGTAATTTGTACCATCTAATCTTGATAGATTTGATGCTGTTTCTGCCATTGCCAATGTATAATAAGTAGAAACTAAGGTATCTGACTCAAAAAAATCTAATTCTTTTATTGCAATCCCTTTTGCTTTTATTTTTTCTATGGATGCTAAGAAATCTGATTTTACTTGTGCATCAATAGCATCATTTTCAATGAAATTTTTAAAATATCCGATAGTTTTTATTTCATCAGACTTTAAAATGCTTTCTTTTGATATTTTTTTAGATTGATATGTGGTTTGATCTTTTATATCTTTTCCACTCATTATATTTAAAACAATTCTAATATCTTCTATCGACTTTGCAATAGGTCCAACACAATCTGTGGAGGATGCATATGCCATCAATCCAAACCTCGAAATTCTTCCATAAGTTGGTTTTAAACCATAGATTTTATTATAACCTGCTGGTTGACGAACAGAACCTCCTGTGTCTCCTCCTATTGAAAAAACAGTGTAGTCTTTTGCTACATTTACAGCAGAACCTCCACTTGAACCTCCAGCAACTAACTCTGTATTAAATGCATTTTTTACAGCTCCAAAAATGGTGTTTTCAGAAGAAGAACCATGTCCAAAACTGTCACAATTTTCTTTTACTAAGGGAATTGCACCAGCATCAAATAATTTTTGAATTGCAGTTGCCGTATATGAAGATTTGTATTTCTTTAATAAATCTGAGCTTGCAGTTGTATAGGTTCCTTGTACCATATATACATCTTTAATTCCGAAAGGAATTCCTTCTAATAAACCTATTTCTTCTCCGTTTTCAATTTTAGCATCTACTTTTGCAGCCAATTCTAAAGCCAAAGTATCTAAAAGCGAATTCACAGTATTGTGCGTGTTCGATTTTAATAAATCTAACCTTTGTTGTACCAACTTTGTACATGAAATTTCTTTGCTCACCAATTGCTGATGAATTTTATGTATTTGCGACTCCATAATTATTCTTCTATCACTTTAGAAACGACTAAATAACCATTTTTTTCTTTCGGAAAATTTTCAATGATGATTTGTTTTTCAACTTGCGAACTATCAACAACAACATCTTCTCTTAAATCATCTAACGACACTGCTTTATTATGATTATTATTAAAAGAATTATTTGTTTTATTGGCGCTTTTAATCACTTCAAACAATTTCCCCACAGCTTCTGATGGCTGCGCTCCTTTAATACTAGACAATATGTCCACTGTCATAATTTTACTCATATCTTCAATTTTAGATTAAAAAAAAGCCTTCCAATTTGGAAGGCTTTATTTACATATTTTTAAACAACAACCTTCCTACCCTAACAATTAGGATTATTAAAATTACGATTGTTATTATTATTTATCATTGTAATGTTATTGATGTCAAAGATATAGAGAAATAATATAGAAAACACTATTTTTTACAATATCTCATTTTTATTACGAATCTGATAAAATTATGAATATTAAAATAACACTCCTCTAACTTAACTCATCATAAAACACTTTAGTTTTCGGTAAACTCAATAAATAACTCTTACTTTTTACTTTACATAAATTTGATATTGCTTTACAAACCATCCTTTGCATACTATTTACTTAACCGTTGCTAATCCAAAACTAGAGGATATTAATAAGATAATCTCATTTTTTTATCTAAAATTAACAGCTCAAATTGCAACATTTTTATTGAAACACAAAGGCAAAACTGTCGTTTTTAATTGTTTTTGAAAAAAAATAAATCTTAAAAACTCAAGAAATAAGAAGTTTTAATAATTAATCATTTTCAAACCAATAATAAAATTACTTAAATCGCCTAAAAGGTGCTTTTTAATCGATTTAAGACACTTTTAGTTTTATCTCTGTTTTTCTAGTTTTATTAACAAAACCAATCTTAATACTGTGTTTTTATTTATATTTGAAAGACTATACTTTTACAAGTATTTGGCATAAACTGAAAATAAATACATTATAATGAGCGAAGACAAAAAAAATAATTATGATGCTTCCAGTATTCAGGCACTGGAAGGGATGGAGCACGTAAGAATGCGTCCTTCTATGTATATTGGAGATGTTGGTGTGCGTGGATTACATCACCTAGTGTACGAAGTTGTAGATAACTCTATTGATGAAGCAATGGGAGGTTATTGTGATACAATTGATGTAACAATAAACGAAGACAACTCTATTACAACCAAAGATAACGGACGTGGAATTCCTGTTGGAATTCACAAAAAAGAAGGCGTTTCTGCGTTACAGGTTGTAATGACAAAAATTGGTGCTGGTGGTAAATTTGATAAAGATTCTTATAAAGTTTCAGGAGGATTGCATGGTGTTGGTGTAAGTTGTGTAAACGCATTATCAGAACATTTAACGGCAACAGTTCATAAAGAAGGGAAAGTTTGGCAACAAGAATATTCTAAGGGAAAGACATTATATCCAGTTAAAACAATTGGTGAAACTGACTTTACAGGAACCATTGTTACTTTCTCACCAGACAAATCAATATTTCAGCAATCTACAGAGTATAATTACGAAACGTTGGCAACTCGTATGCGTGAATTATCTTTTTTAAATAAAGGAATTACCATCACTTTAACAGACAAAAGAAATACAGATGATGAAGGAAACTTTATTTCTGAAACTTTTCATTCTGATGAAGGTTTGCCTGAATTTATAAAATATTTAGATTCAACTCGAGAACAATTAACGGCTACAGTAATTTCCATGGAAGGGGAGAAAAATGGAATTCCTGTTGAAGTAGCTATGGTTTACAATACGTCATACTCAGAAAACTTACACTCTTACGTAAACAATATCAATACGCATGAAGGAGGAACACATTTATCTGGATTTAGACGTGGTTTAACACATACTTTAAAAAAGTATGCAGATGAATCTGGTTTATTAAAAAATGTAAAATTCGAAATTGCTGGTGATGATTTCCGTGAAGGATTAACCGCTATTGTTTCTGTAAAAGTTGCAGAACCACAATTTGAAGGACAAACAAAAACTAAATTAGGAAACAGAGAAGTTTCATCTGCAGTTTCTCAAGCAGTTTCAGAAATGTTAACTGATTATTTAGAGGAAAACCCTAATGATGCAAAAACTATTGTTCAGAAGGTTATTTTAGCAGCAACTGCCAGACATGCAGCACGTAAAGCCAGAGAAATGGTGCAACGTAAAACCGTAATGTCTATTGGCGGTTTGCCTGGTAAATTATCTGACTGTTCAGAAACTGATCCTGCACAATGTGAAATTTTCTTAGTTGAGGGAGATTCTGCAGGTGGAACAGCAAAACAAGGAAGAGATAGAAACTTTCAAGCAATTTTACCACTTCGAGGAAAAATTTTGAATGTTGAAAAAGCAATGCAACATAAGGTTTTTGAAAATGAAGAGATCAAAAACATGTTTACCGCTCTGGGTGTTACTATTGGTACAGAAGAAGACCCAAGAGCTTTAAATCTATCTAAAGTAAGATATCATAAAGTAGTTATTATGTGTGATGCCGATGTAGATGGTTCACATATTGCTACCTTAATATTAACATTCTTTTTTAGATATATGAGAGAAATGGTAGAGCAAGGTTATATTTATATTGCTACACCTCCACTATATTTAGTTAAGAAAGGTCAAAAAAGAGAATATGCTTGGGATGACAACCAACGTGATTTAATAGCGCAAAAACTTGGCGGTAATGTAAACATCCAAAGATATAAAGGTCTTGGAGAAATGAATGCAGAACAACTTTGGGACACAACAATGAATCCTGATTTTAGAACTTTACGTAAAGTTGTTATAGACAATGCTACCGAGGCAGATAGAGTTTTTTCTATGTTAATGGGAGACGAAGTTCCTCCTCGTAGAGATTTCATCGAAAAAAACGCAAAATATGCAAATATTGATGCATAAATATTAATATTTATTTTAGTTAAATTACAACCCCGGCATTAATGCTGGGGTTTTTGCTTTTAATAAAAATAGTTTCTAAATTTTCACAAATAAAAACAGCAACTAACTTCACAATATTTTATATATTCGTTCACTTAAACAAAAATTAATTATAATCCCTAAAACAATTTAAATGAAAAAGTGTATTCTAATACTAATAAGCGTATTTACCCTATCAGTGCAAACAAAAGCTCAAGATGGTTTTGAAGGAATTCTTATTGCTGAAGGAAGCGATGTAAACAAATTAATGGAAGGTTATTTTGCCCCAGCCATGGAAGGCTTCATTTATGGAATGAATAATGGGTGGGCACACACAGCTAAAGTCCATAAAAAACTAGGTTTTGATTTAACTATAGGACTAAGTGCCTCTGCTATCCCTTCTAAAAGAGAAATTTTTAGTTTAACTGGTCTTTCTTCCATCTCTGGAGCTAGCTCTGCACCCACTTTTGCAGGAGCAAATACTACAACTGATTTGACGGTAACAAGAGAATTAACAATTCAAGACTCTAGTTCTCCAGCATTTGGTCAAAAACAAACTGTAACTGCAGGATTAACGATGCCAGGAGGTATTAAAGATGATTTAATATTAAATTCCATACCGGCTCCAATTGTTCAGTTAAACGTTGGGTTGCCATGGAAATTAGAAGGTATGCTAAGATTACTACCTAAAACTGACATTGGTGATGACGGTGGTCAAATAAACATGCTTGGATTAGGTCTTAAAAAAGAAATTACAGATTGGTTTGGGCCAATGGAAAAAACACCTTTACATGTTTCTGTATTGGCTGCTTTCACTAAAATGAATGTTACTTATGGCATTGATGATGTAAATTCTGGAGATTTAATTATCAACAATGCTGGTGCTGAATTTGATTTAAACGCCTTTACTGTGCAAGCAATAGCCTCTTTGAACTTTCCAATAATAAACGTTTATGGTGGTTTTGGATTTAATAGCGGAAGTTCCTCATTAAATATGAATGGAAGTTATCAAGGTAATTACAATTATTCAGTTAATGGGCAACAATATACAGAAACAATTAACCTATCTACTCCAGACTTAAGCTTTAATGCAAGTGGATTATCTACTACCGTGGGTGCTAGATTGAGTTTAGGATTCTTCAAAATATTTGGAAGTTACACACTACAAGAATACAATACCTTAAATGCCGGTATTGCATTTAGCTTAAGATAAGCAGTAAAAAAAATAGAAAAAGACAACTCGTTGAGTTGTCTTTTTTTTTGATATATACCACATACAAATATTTTTTATGTTGTACTTTTACCAAATAATAAATCACTAATTAAAAAAAAATAAAATGAAAGTTACAGTCGTAGGAGCTGGTGCAGTTGGCGCGAGTTGTGCAGAGTATATTGCAATTAAGGACTTTGCATCTGAAGTTGTTATCTTGGATATTAAAGAAGGTTTTGCTGAAGGAAAAGCAATGGACTTAATGCAAACTGCTTCTTTAAATGGATTTGACACAAAAATAACAGGAAGCACAAATGATTACTCTAAAACAGCAGACTCTGATATTTGCGTAATTACTTCAGGTATTCCAAGAAAACCAGGAATGACTCGAGAAGAACTAATTGGAATTAATGCAGGAATAGTTAAAACTGTTTCCTCTAATCTAATTGAGCAGTCACCTAACACAATTATTATAGTGGTTTCAAACCCGATGGATACTATGACTTATCTTGTGCATAAAACTACAGGAATTCCAAAAAATAGAATTATTGGAATGGGTGGAGCTTTAGATTCTGCACGTTTTAAATATAGATTAGCTGAAGCTTTAGGTGCGCCTATTTCAGACGTTGATGGAATGGTAATTGGTGGCCACTCTGATAAAGGTATGGTTCCGTTAATTGATAAAGCTGCAAGGAATTCGGTTAAAGTTTCTGAATTTTTATCAGCTGAAAGAATGGATCAAGTTGTACAAGACACTAAAGTTGGTGGAGCTACATTGACCGGATTACTAGGAACATCTGCATGGTACGCGCCGGGAGCTGCTGTATCTGCAATGGTACAAGCAATTGCTTGTGATACTAAAAAAATATTCCCATGTTCTGCTTTATTAGAAGGTGAGTTTGGATTATCTGATTTGTCAATTGGTGTACCTTGTGTTTTAGGTGCTAACGGAATTGAGAAAATTGTTGAAATCTCTTTAACTGATGCAGAAAAAACAAAATTAATAGAATCTTCTGCGGGTGTTAAAGCAACGAACGCATTACTAGAATTATAGAACTAGTATCTACTTTTTAGATATTGGTTAATCGTAAAAATCCAACTTTTCCGAAACTTCGGGATGAGTTGGATTTTTTTATAAAATATCCTCAAATTACAAACAGAATTAAATTTAAGCCATTCAAAATAATACACCTTTTCATTTGATATAAATATTTTAAGAATTGAATTGTTAGTATCTCAATAGTAGTAGAGAAAAATAAACAAAAGATATTTAAATTAGATTAATTATTTTAATAGCAACAAAGCAATCTTTTTATATATTTGGCACATGAAGACAAAATGGTACTTTGGTGCTTTATTCTTATTATTTATTTCCTTTGGAGTATTTCAAGAGCAGGTTTCAATACCTAACCAAGAGATAATTTTAGAGTTTGTTGATACTAATATCAACAAAAAAAACATTGAAGTTACAGTTGCTGAAGTTAAAGAGAAACTATTAAAACTTGGTGTTTCAAATATTAACATCAATAAGGTACAAAACGGGACTTTAAAAATCTCTTACTACAGTGTTTTTCATATTGATAATATCAAAGAAGAACTCACCGAACAGCATAAATTAGTTTTAAATCAAAAACCTGATCAGAAAGAAAAAGGCAACAATTTTTCTAAATACAGTATTGACATCCATGAGTTAAAAAACGAAACTGATATTTCTAATTCAGATTTCAAATTTGTGTTTGAAGTTAAACTTAATTCTGATAGATTTACAACACATAATTATATTGCTTTTGTAAAAATTCCAGAGGAACATAAAGCGAATCAACTTTTTAAAACTACTTATAAAGTTCATAAAAACTATCCGTTTATAAAGGATAGAACTTCTCACAAAGAGCCCGAGGTTAGAGCAGGCCCCGGAGATTATTTTAGTTAAAAATATATTGATTTATATTTACTTACAACTTCTTTAAAATTATGAGTTTCAAACTTATAAAAGAAAAAACAATCAACATAAATAATTGTCAGATTTTACGAGATACTATATATTTGCTCGTTTTTAAAAAAAAGTCGACATAAAATAATTAACATGCAAAACAAAGGACTTATTAAATTATTCGCAATCCTATTTGGATTAGTGAGTTTATACCAATTATCATTTACATTTTTAGCCAATAAGGTTGAAGATAACGCAGTAAACTATGCTGAAAGTAAAGCTACTGACAATGATGCAAGACAGAAAGCTGTATTTGAAAGAAAATACTTAGATAGTGTTTCTAACAAAGAAATTATTGACATAAGCGTAACAACTTATACTTACAATGATCTTAGAGAAAAAGAAATGAATCTAGGATTAGATTTAAAAGGTGGTATTAATGCTATTTTACAAGTTTCTGTAAAAGAGGTATTAAAAAGCTTAACAAACGATTCTAAAAATGTTGTTTTCAACCAAGCATTAGCAGCAGCTGATGAAGCGCAGAAAGACGACAATGCTAATTATTTAGATTTATTTTTTGAAGAATTTGAAAAAATTGCAGGGACAACTAAATTAAGTGATCCCTCTATTTTTGGGACGAAAGCTTTAAGTGAAAAAATAACTTTCAACGAAGCGAACGCTACCGTTAAAGAAACTTTACAAGAAGAAATTAACAGCTCTATTATTACTACGTTAGAAGTTTTAAGAAGTAGAATTGATAAATTTGGTGTATCGTCTCCAAAAATTCAAAGAATTGGAAACTCAGGAAGAATTCAAATTGAATTGCCAGGAGCAAAAGACATTGAGCGTGTTACAAAGTTAATTACAAGTAAAGCAGAATTACAATTTTGGGAAGTATATACAAATGCAGAAGTTCAAAATTTCTTTTTCTCTGCAAACTACTAAAGTTGCTGAGTTATTAAAAGATACTTCAGTAATTGAAAAAGCAATAGATTCTACTAAGAAAGATGACATTGATGATTTATTAGGTGAAACTAAAGACTCTACGAGCGTAAATCAAAAAAACCTTTTTACCTACTTATTTCCTAACGTAGCACAATCTCAACAACAAATGAGCTCTCTAGTTGCACAAGCTAAAGTTATAGATACTGCAACTATTAACGGCTTATTAAACAGAAAAGAAGTTAGAGCTTTATTACCTAAAGAAATAAAATACGTTAAGTTCTTATGGGATTACAAATCTAATAAAGGAAATGACGGAACAGAATTAATTGGTCTTTACGCAATTAAAGGAAGTAGAAAAGGAAAGGCTACTATTGAAGGTGACGTTATTTTGGATGCCTCTCAAGTTTTTGATCAATTAAATAAGCCAGAAGTTAGTATGACTATGAATAGTTCAGGTACTAAACAATGGGCTAAAATGACTACTGATAATCAGGGTAAATTCGTAGCTGTAGTTTTAGATAACTATGTATACACTGCACCTTCTGTTAATACTCCAATTACAGGAGGAAGAACTTCTATTTCTGGTGGAAGTATGACTATTGAAGAAGCAGAAGATATTGCTACAGTATTAAAAGCAGGTAAATTACCAGCTGCTGCAAGAATGATTCAAGCACAAATTGTTGGACCTTCATTAGGACAAGAAGCAATTGATGCAAGTTTTATCTCTTTTGGATTAGCTATTTTATTAGTATTGCTGTGGATGACTTTATACTATGGAAAAGCAGGTTTATATGCTGACATTGCATTAGTTGTTAACATCTTATTTATCTTCGGAATATTAGCTTCTTTTGGAGCTGTATTAACATTACCTGGTATTGCCGGTATTATCTTAACAATAGGTATGTCCGTTGATGCGAACGTAATTATATTCGAAAGAATTAAAGAAGGATTATTTAAGAAAAAAGGGTTGAGCCAATCTGTAGAAGAAGGTTTCTCTATAAAAGGAGCTTTATCCGCAATTATTGATGCAAACATTACAACCTTATTAACAGGAATTATTTTATTTGTTTTTGGTACAGGACCAATTAAAGGTTTTGCCTTAACGTTAATGATTGGTATTGGTACTTCATTATTTACAGCTGTATTTATTACACGTATCTTAATTGACAAAGCAGTTACTAACGGATCTAAATTAACGTTTAACACTTCTATTTCTAAAGGGTGGTTCCAAAACATTAATATGGAGTTCTTAAGAAAGCGTAAAATTGCTTATATCATTTCTGGTACAATTATTATTGCAGGTATTGTTTCTATATTCTCAATCGGATTAAAACAAGGAGTTGATTTTAAAGGAGGTCGTTCTTACGTTGTTCGTTTTGATCAACCAATAAGTGCTACAGATGTTGCAGGAACATTAAAAAGTGCATTTGGTACATCTCCAGAGGTAAAAACATATGGTTCTGATAATCAATTAAAAATTACAACCGTTTATAAAATTGATGAAGAAGGGCAAGAAGTAGATGATGAAGTTCAAAAAACTTTATTTACAGGATTAAAATCATATTTAGGAAACATTACATACGAAAACTTTAAACCAGGTTTCGAAAAGCAAGGTGCGGGTGTAATGAGTTCTATTAAAGTAGAGCCTTCAATTGCAGATGATATTAAAACATCAGCATTATATGCAGTTTTCGGTTCGTTACTAGTCGTATTCTTATACATATTATTACGTTTTAGAAAAGTCTCTTTCTCTATTGGTGCTGTAGCTGCAGTTTTCCATGATGTATTAATTGTATTAGGTGTATTCTCTATTACATATAGCTTTATGCCATTCGATATGGAAATAGGTCAATCCTTTATCGCGGCAATACTAACAGTAGTTGGTTACTCTCTAAATGATACCGTGGTAATTTTTGATAGAATTAGAGAATTTGCAGACACTCATAAAGGATGGAAATACAGCCAAGTTGTAGATAGTGCTTTAAGCTCTACTTTAGGAAGAACAATAAACACTTCTTTAACAACATTGTTTGTTATGGTAATCATCTTCTTATTTGGAGGAGATTCAATTAAAGGATTTATGTTTGCTCTAATTGTAGGTGTAGCAGTAGGTACATATTCATCATTATTTGTGGCAACTCCAATAATGTATGATACTTCTAATAAAGAAGAAAAGAAGAAATAAAATTCTTTAACCATAAATAAAGACCCGTTTTCTTATGTGACACTTAACTAGTTAAGCACAAGAAAACGGTTTTTTCATTAAGCAAATAGATATTATATTTACACTATAATGGGCATTATAAAACTTCAAAATCTATACTTTAAACCTTACATTAATGAGGAAGAAATCGCGAAAATTGTAAAACAATTAGCAAAAGAAGTAAAGGCAGATTTACCAAAAGGAGAAATTCCTATTTTTGTTGGAATTTTAAATGGCTGTTTTCTTTTTGCTGCAGATTTTATAAGAGAATTTAATGGAAACTGCGAAATTTCATTTGTAAAACTAGCTTCTTATAATGGCACTACTTCAACAGAAAAAGTAAAACAACTAGTAGGTATTAATGAAGACTTAACAGGAAGAACCGTCATAATCCTAGAAGATATTATTGACACAGGAAATACGCTTCAAGAAATTTATAATATCTTTAGAGATAAAAACTTAAAACAACTAAAAGTTGCTACGTTATTTTTTAAACCAGATGTATTTAAAAAAGAACTTCCAATAGATTATATCGGAAAAAATATTGAAGATAAATTTATTGTTGGTTACGGATTAGATTATAACGGTTTAGGACGAAATTACCCAGCAATTTATCAACTATCAACAAAACCAAAAATGAAAAATATTGTATTATTTGGCCCTCCAGGAGCGGGAAAAGGAACACAAGCAGAGTTTTTAAAAGACATGTACAATTTAGTACATATATCAACAGGAGATGTATTTCGTTTTAATATCAAAAACCAAACTGAATTAGGTTTATTAGCGAAAAAGTATATGGATGAAGGAAATCTAGTTCCGGATGAAGTAACTATTAATATGCTAAAAGCAGAAGTTGAGAACAATACAGATGCTAACGGTTTTATTTTTGATGGTTTTCCAAGAACACAATCTCAGGCAGAAGCTTTAGATGCATTCTTAGCTAAAAAAGGAGAACAAATAAACGGAATGGTAGCTTTAGAAGTTTCTGAAGACATCTTAGTTACGCGTTTACTTGAAAGAGGAAAAACAAGTGGAAGACCAGATGATACTGATGAAGGGAAAATTAGAAATCGTTTTAATGAATACAATACAAAAACAGCCATTTTAAAAGATTATTTTGATGAGCAAAATAAATACTATGGAGTAAACGGTGTGGGATCTATTAAAGAAATTACGCAACGAATTTCTCAAGTATTTAATACACTATAAAACGTTAATTCGTTTAACTGCTTAGTTGTTTAATCGTATTTAAAAATAAACAAATAAGCGCATACACTTAAAAAATGACTGAAGGAAATTTTGTCGATTACATAAAAATATACGCTTCTTCTGGAAAAGGCGGACAAGGATCTATGCATCTACATAGAGAAAAGTTTATTACCAAAGGTGGACCTGATGGCGGAGATGGAGGACGTGGAGGACACATCATTTTACGTGGTGATAAAAATATGTGGACATTATTTCACTTAAAATTTAAACGTCACTTTAGAGCAGAAAGTGGTGGTGGTGGAAGCGCTAGTAGAAGTTCTGGTGCGGACGCACAAGACATTTTTATTGATGTTCCTTTAGGTACAATCATAAAAGATGCAGATACGGATGAAGTAATTGTAGAAATAACTGAAGATCAAAAAGAAGTTGTTTTATTAAGAGGTGGAAAAGGTGGACTTGGAAACTGGAATTTTAAATCTTCTACAAATCAAACCCCTAGATATGCACAACCAGGAATGGATGGTTCTGATGGTTGGTTTAGGATGGAACTAAAGTTATTGGCTGACGTTGGTTTAGTTGGTTTTCCTAATGCAGGAAAGTCTACTTTATTATCTGTTTTAACTGCTGCAAAACCAAAAATTGCAGATTATGCTTTTACAACTTTAAAACCCAATTTAGGTATTGTTGAACACAGAAATCACAAAACATTTGTAATTGCAGATATTCCTGGAATTATAGAAGGTGCTGCAGAAGGAAAAGGATTAGGACATCGTTTTTTGCGTCATATTGAACGTAACTCTGCGTTGTTATTCTTAATTCCAGCAGATAGTGATGATATTAACAAAGAATATGAAATTCTGTTAAATGAGCTTAAAAAACACAATCCAGAATTATTAGATAAAGACAGATTATTGGCTATTACTAAAACTGATATGCTAGATGATGAACTGGAAGCAGAAATTAAAGCTGAATTACCTGAAGGTGTTGACGCCTTATTTATATCATCTGTTGCTCAAAAAGGGTTACAAGAATTAAAAGATAAACTGTGGGAAATGTTAAACCCAGCAGAATAAGATTATTTCATAAAATTTTTCAAAAACTCATTTTAGGTTTCTTCAAAAAAAAGGAATCTAAAATGAGTTTTTTCATTTTAAAAAAACACCTAAATAAAGAATAACAAAAAACAAACTTAGCCTAATAACTTTTACAACTTAATACGAATTGGCAAACTATATTTTACACTAACAGGAATCCCTCTTTTGTTTGCTGCATATATTTTAGGTAATTTTCCAACACTTTCTCGAAGTAAACCATCTAATTGAGGTAGTACTTTTTTTATATTATTTGAAGACTGAATAGCATGTAAAGTAAAAATACCTTCAGAATTTATAATCAAATCAACATAAATTATTTCATCAATAGAGTCTTTTATTATAAATGTATGCTGTAGTAACTCTGCTCCTATTTTTTGGTGAATGGTTGTTCTAAAACAATCCGTTTTTTTGGTTTTATCGATAATAGAATCACAAGGTTTAAAAGAAGGAAAAGTATCTACAGACGAGAAATCTACAATGGTATCTAAATCTTGAATATTCTTGTTTTTTGAAAAAGAAAACTTGTCACAAGAAGTGATAAACAACACCATTAATAAAAGAGAAAAACCTCGTAAAAACATAGTTATAATTAAAAAGTGAATTTACTAAATTTTACGGACTTCTATTCTAAAGTTTTCACATCTAAAAACACACCTATTTTTTATGCTTGTTTTGTTTTACAACAAAAAAACATAAAAAGTCGAGGTTTGAGCCCCGACTTATAAAATTTCAACTAATAATAAAATTAAAATTTTGCTTTTTCATAGTTTTCCTATTTTACCATTATTACAACCGGAATTGAATATTTTACACCTATGGTTTTACCATTATGTTCTCCAGGAGTCATTATTGGTAAGGTACTCATAACTCTAATAACCTCTTCTTTAATATTTTTATGAGGAGCTCTTACTTTTACATTTACTAAGTTTCCTTCTTTATTAATATCAAAAGCAATGAAAACTCTTTTTTTACCTGTTTCTAAACCGAGAGTATTTGGTAATTCATTATTGAAATTTTCACTAAAATGTTTTTGTACCATTTTAGAGAAACAATCTTTATCTCCTGTTTCACAACCAGGAAAAGTTGGTGATTTTTGTACTAAAATAAATGAAATAGTAGAATCATCAGAACCGCCTCTTACTTTTTCACTAACTGAAAAATTTATCTTTTCCCACTTATTCGTTTTATCATTAAAAACTCTAAGCACTCTTTCATTATTTAATTTAGTTATCGAGTCATTTAATTGTTTATTTTTTTGAGTAAGTATATCTAATTTGTCTTTATTCGCTTTTGAAGTACAAGAAGTATAAAAAAGCATACTTGCTAATACAGGCATTAGTAATAAATACTTTAACTGATTAATTTGTTTTGATTGTGTTTTTTTCATCATAATAATTCTCTTTTTAATAAATGTTTGGTTATAAAATTGATTGACAAATGCAATGCTTTCAACCTGAAAAAAGTTGGATAGCAAATTATTGATATAAATTTCTTTTGTTTCTAATTTAGCTGCTGCTTTATCCGAAATATACTCGTGCACCAAGGTTATTCTTTTCTGATATAGAAAAATCATTGGGTTAAACCACATCATTATTTTTAACAACTCAAAGAATAATAAATCAAAAGAGTGCTTCTGTTTACTGTGCACCAATTCGTGAGCTATAATTTGTACTTGCTGTGACTTCGGTATTTCTTTTCCTAAAAAAATAAAGTTGAAAAAAGAAAACGCCTTGGTTTGATTCGGCAGTAAAACTAATGTATAACCCGCCTTCTTATAAACTTCGTACTTTCTCGTTAGTGAAACTATTTTATATAATTTCATAAGAAACAACAACGAGAAAAAACTTACTCCCAACCAAAATAAAACAACTGTATAATTTATCGATTGATAAAAACTTGTTTGTTGAATCACTTTATTTGGAGATAAAAGTATCTCGGGTAGATAAATAATAAACTCCTCTGGAACTGCTCTTTGCAAGGTTGGGATTTTAATAAATGGTAAAATGAAAGATAAAACTGGCGTACTAATTAAATACCATCTGTTTTTAGTAAAAAAGGTTTCTTTACTTAGAAAGAAATCATAAATAGCCAAAAACAATACTTGAAATAATATAACTTGTAAAATATAATTTATCATCGCTTTTTTTTAATGTTAATACTGTCACTTCGAAATGAGTCTTTTCAAAAAATTAAGAAATATAAAATGAGATTACTCTTCGTTCCTCATCTGAATGACTGGATTTGCAAACTGAATACTCCTACTTTTTTTGATTCACTTCCTTTAAAATAGATTCTAATTCAGTAACATCCATTTTATTTTCTTTCACAAAAAAAGAAACCATACTTTTAAAAGAACCATTAAAATAACCATTCATTAATTTGTGTAAACTTTGATTACTATATGCTTCTTTTTCAATTACTGGGTAATAAATAAATCCTCTTCCTAAAGGTTTATGCCCAACAAAATTTTTATTTTCTAAAATTCTTACAATGGTAGAAACTGTATTATATGCTGGTTTTGGTTCTGGCAATTTGTCTATTACTTCTTTTACAGAAGCTTCTTGTAAATCCCACAAAACTTTCATTATCTGCTCTTCTGCTTTTGTTAATTGTTTGCTCATAATTTCAACTAATTTTTTAGTTTAAAATATATGTAACAAAGAATATTTATATTCGTTGTAATAATTAATACATGCTGTGGTTAGTCAACTACAACTGTTATAATAGTTAAAAATACAATGGAAATATTTTTATTACTTATTGGCTTCGTATTCGTGTGCTTAGGCATTATTGGCTCATTTTTACCCGTGTTACCAGGACCTTTAACAGGATGGTTTGGCTTATTGCTATTACACATAACAAAAACTATACCAATGAATTGGACCTTCTTAGGGATCACTTTAGCGTTGGCAATTATTATATTTATTCTGGATTATTTTATTCCCGCAATAGGAACAAAACGTTTTGGCGGAACTAAATATGGAGTGTATGGCACCACAATCGGTTTAATTATTGGCTTGCTTTCTCCTATTCCTTTTGGTATGTTGTTAGGTGCTTTTTTCGGCGCTTTTATTGGAGAATTAATCTACGACGGTAAAGACACTAACCGAGCTTTAAAAGCATCTTTCGGCGCTTTCTTTGGTTTTTTAGCCTCTGCAACTATCAAGTTCTCAATTGCTACAGTATACTTTATCTTCTTTATAATTAAGTTTTGGGAATATAAAAGCGTTTTCTTTTAGAAGCTACTTGCTGCTTTTCGTAATTGATTTTGTGATATAAAAACTCAAACAAATACTAAAATTAAGGTAAAAAACTTATGAGGAGATGGTTAGATTTAAAAAAAAGTAAACCAAGAAAATAGCAGCGGAAAAAAATTTAACAAAAAAAAGCGTCCCATTTCAGGGAAGCTTTCCATTGGTTAACAAAACCACGGCGCTTTTACTAAAACGCCAAAACAACACAACTAATGCTGCCCTAACAAAAAGCAGCCGACAAATATACAATGTTTTTTCATATTCAGAAAATAACTTATACTTTTTTATTTTATTCTCAATTGTCTATTCATTCAAAGCATTGTATCTTTGCTTTCTTTAATAAATATCAGAAAATTTAGACATTCAAATGCAATTATCAGAACAAGAAGTTGTACGTAGAGAAAAATTAGTAAAACTACGTGCTTTAGGTATCAATCCTTATCCGGCAGATTTATATCCAATCGATTCAAACTCAACTGAAATAAAGGAAAATTATTCTGAAGGTAAAAAAGTTATTATTGCAGGTAGGTTAATGTCTATTAATATACAAGGAAAAGCTTCTTTTGCACAATTACAAGACGGGGAAGGTAGAATTCAAGTCTATTTTAACAGAGATGAAATTTGTTCTGGCGAAGATAAATCGCTTTATAATGATGTTTTCAAAAAGCTATTAGATTTAGGCGATTTTATTGGTATTGAAGGTGAATTGTTTACAACTAAAGTTGGTGAAAAAACAGTTAAAGTTAAATCTTTTAAATTATTGAGTAAAGGATTAAAACCTCTGCCAATGCCAAAGGTAAAAGACGGTGTAACTTATGATGCTTTTACAGATCCAGAAATGCGTTACAGACAACGTTATGCTGACTTAGTGGTAAACCCGCATGTAAAAGAAGTATTTATTAAGAGAACAAAATTGTTTAATGCAATGCGTTCTTTTTTTAATGATTCTGGTTATTTTGAAGTTGAAACTCCAGTTTTGCAACCAATTCCTGGAGGGGCAGCAGCAAGACCTTTTATTACACATCACAACTCATTAGACATTCCATTATACATGAGAATTGCGAATGAATTGTATTTAAAAAGATTAATTGTTGGTGGTTTTGATGGTGTTTATGAATTCTCTAAAAACTTTAGAAACGAAGGAATGGACAGAACTCATAACCCTGAATTTACAGCCATGGAAATCTATGTTTCTTACAAAGATTACAATTGGATGATGGACTTTTGTGAACAACTTTTAGAACATTGTGCAATTGCTGTAAACGGAACTTCTGAAGCTACTTTTGGTGAGCACCAAATTAATTTTAAAGCGCCTTATGCAAGAGTAACAATGGCAGATTCTATTAAACATTTTACTGGCTTTGATATTACAGGAAAAACAGAAGATGAAATTAGAGATGCTGCAAAAGGTATGAATATTCCTGTTGATGAAACAATGGGAAAAGGAAAATTAATTGATGAAATTTTTGGTGAAAAATGTGAAGGAAATTATATTCAGCCAACTTTTATTACAGATTATCCAAAAGAAATGTCTCCGCTTTGTAAAGAACACAGAGATAATCCAGAATTAACTGAACGTTTTGAATTAATGGTTTGTGGTAAAGAAGTTGCAAATGCATATTCTGAGTTGAATGACCCTATCGATCAACGTGAGCGTTTTGAACACCAATTAAAATTAGCACAAAAGGGAGATGATGAAGCCACTGAATTTATTGATGAAGACTTTCTGCGCGCATTAGAATATGGTATGCCTCCAACATCTGGAATGGGTATCGGAATGGACCGTTTAATTATGTTCTTGACCAACAACCAATCAATACAAGAAGTTTTATTTTTCCCTCAAATGAGACCAGAAAAGAAAGCTACTTCTATTGAATTGAATGATGATGAAAAAGCAGTTTTAGCAATTATTACAAATGTTGAAAAAATAGATCTAAATACTTTAAAAGTTCAGTCTGGTTTATCTAATAAAAAATGGGATAAAACCATTAAAAGTTTGACTAAAAATAACGTTGCTAAAGTTTCTAAAACAGACGAAGGGTTGTTTGTTGAAGTTCTATAAAATAAATGTTATTCTAAATCGGTTTTCAAACCTATTTTAAAAGCATAACAAAAAAATATTGAAAAGGAATTACAGAAATGTAGTTCCTTTTACATTTGTAAATTAATTTGTTGCTAATCTAAAAAAATTAGAATTTCATTTACTCCTGATAATAGTTTGCAATATGAAAATATATCAAATTTAAAATTGAAAACCATAATGAGTAATTTATCAGATACTGACAATCAAATATATCATGTATTAAATTTTAAAGATCTTATTTCAACACCTTTTCAAGGAAAGATTAATGCGATTTGTTGGACTCGTAATCTTATTGGTGATTTTTCTGAAATTGTTAAAAAAGTAGTCTTAAACGAAAATATGGCAGAACTTAATATAGAAGAACTTCGCGAACTTCATTTAAGTAAACAAGGTCAATTAGCTCGAGAAATACTTTTAAATGACATGAGTTCTTTAAAGGCTCACGGAGCATCTCCAACTCTTAATATTATTAAAAATTATGATAGAGATGATGCCTTTCCGTTTTTTCCAACAGATGTTTATTCTTTTCATGTAGATCGTTCTCCAATACCAACCGATACTTTTTTATGCACCTATCATGGCGCATCGAGTGAGATTATACCAAACTCACAAGCCACACAAAAAATACGAATTCCAGAAATACGTGCTGAACTAAAAAAACTATATGGTAAAGGTGATGAAGGTTTTGAATCCTTTTTAACTGAATATTTCTTTGATTTACATTATCAAGCAACACCAGATGCAAAACCACTTAATTTAGGCGTTGGCAACTTGTGGAAGCTAGCGATAGATCATCCAAAAAGCAAAGTACTACCTTGTCTTCATCGTGCCCCAAAAGAAAAAAATGGACAAAACAGATTAATGATCATCTGTTAAATATAAAATATTTTTGTAGTAAAGAATCTTTCTTTTTCATATTCATGTATTTTATAGATATTGAAAAGAAAATTTTGCAAAAAAAGGCAGTAATCGAAAATTACTACCCCTTTAATTATTAATATTTATAACGTTTATTCGTTAAAATATTAGTTATAGTGATTAATCTAAAAAACTATCCTTTAAACTTCATTCCTAAATGAACCAATTTCTTAGTTTCGTAGAAATCTTCTTCAAAATAATCTGTTAAATCATAAATTGTAGCAGAAGTATATAATTTTAATTCTTCTGTTAAATCACCTCCTTTTAAATATAAAATTCCGTTTTTTAAATCGTGATTTTGTTTTTTAGAAATTTTTCCTTTTGTCCAACGCACAAAAGTTTCCATTTGCGCTACTGCTCTACTTACAATAAAATCGTAAGTATCTTTTACTTGCTCTTCTACTCTACCATTTGTAGTTTTTACATTGGTCAATCCCAAACCTTCAGCAACCTCATTTACTACTTTTATTTTTTTTCCAATAGAATCTACCAAATGGAATTGTGTTTCTGGAAATAAAATAGATAACGGGATTCCAGGAAAACCTCCGCCAGTACCAACATCTAAAACTTTAGAACCTGGTTTAAATTGCACCAATTTTGCAATTGCTAAGGAATGTAATACATGACGTAAATATAATTCGTCTATATCTTTTCTAGAAACTACGTTTATTTTTAAATTCCAATCTTTATATAACTCTTGTAATTTAGAAAATTGTTCAATTTGAGTTGCTGTTAAGTCCTTAAAATATTTATGTATTATTTCCATAGAAAAAAGTATCAGTTGCAAAAATAGTTATTGTTAACAAACAATTAGTAACAAAAAGTAATCTTTGTTACATAAAGCTATTTTAAAAATCATATTTTTGTCTACATATTTATAACAAATGAAAACAGTAAACTTTTCGAGATTAGATAAAGCTAAATTCTTTAGAACTCTTAACAAAAGAGTAAATACATATTTTAAAGAAAATGAATTAAAAAGAACAGGGAACTGGAAATTGTATACAAAAGCAATTATTATGTTTTCTTTGTTTTTAGTTCCTTTTATTTTAACACTAACAGTTTCTATGCCTCAATGGGTAATGGCAATATTAATGGTCGTTACAGGAATCGGAATGGCTGGTGTTGGCATGAATGTTATGCACGATGCCAATCATGAATCGTTTTCTAAAAGGAAATGGGTAAACAAATTAATGGGAAGCAGTATTTACATTCTAGCAGGAAACGTATATAATTGGAAAGTACAACATAATGTTTTACACCATACTTTTACAAATATAGAAGGCCATGATGAAGATATTGATGCGGGTAGAATAATTCGTTTCTCTCAACATTCTAAATGGATACCTATTCATAAAATTCAGAAGTATTATTCGATCTTCTTATACGGTTTATTAACAATTAATTGGGCAATTACCACGGATGTTAAGCAAATGCATCGTTATTTAAAACGTAAATTATCTTACGGAACGTTTCCTAACCCCACAAGAGAATGGACAAAATTAGTTATTTCTAAAATCGCATATTATTCCCTTTGGATTGTTTTACCATTATTAGTCTTAGACGTTGCATGGTGGAAAATTATTATCGGCTTTTTTGTAATGCATTATACTGCAGGTATGATTTTAAGTTTAGTTTTTCAATTAGCACATATTGTACCTAATACAGAAATGCCACTTCCTGATAAAGAGGGGAATCTAGAACACACTTGGGCAGTCCACCAATTGTATACAACATCTAACTTTGCTCCTACTAATTGGTTGGTAAACTTCTATACAGGTGGGTTAAATCATCAGGTTGAACATCATATTTTTCCACATATTTCTCATGTGCATTACGATAAATTGGCTAAAATTGTAAAAGAAACTGCTAAAGAGTTTAATTTACCATATAACGAATACGATACAATGCGTAAAGCTGTTATAGAGCACTTTAGACATTTAGGGGCTTTAGGACAAAAACCCGAAATCGCATAAACACAACAATTACAACAACTAACAGTAAAATGAAAGATCTATTATCAGACAGAATTAACAGTTTACCTGTCTCTCAAACTTTAGCAATGGCTGCTAAAACAAGAGAACTAAGAGCAGAAGGAAAAGATATTATTGGTTTAAGTCTGGGAGAACCAGATTTTAATACACCAGATTTCATTAAAGACGCTGCAATTGAAGCTGTAAATCAAAATTATAATTCGTATTCTCCGGTAGATGGGTATGTCGATTTAAAAGAAGCTGTTTGCACCAAGTTCAAACGTGATAACAATCTTATTTATAAACCAAATCAGATAGTAGTTTCTACAGGAGCAAAACAGTCTATTGCAAACATAGCACAAGTATTATTAAATCCAGGAGATGAAGTTTTATTACCTGCACCTTATTGGGTAAGTTATTCCGCAATCGCTACTTTATGTGAAGCAACTTACGTAGAAATTCCTTCTTCTATTGAGAATGATTTTAAAATCACTCCAGAACAATTGGAGGCATCAATTACTCCGAAGACAAAAATGATTTTCTTCAACTCTCCAAACAACCCTAGTGGAACTATTTACAGTGAAGCAGAATACAGAGCGTTAGCGGCAGTTTTAGAGAAGCACCCACGTATTTTTATCTTATCAGATGAAATATACGAACATATCAATTACGATTCAAAACCATTTAGTTTTGCGGCAATTGAAAATATGTATGACAGAACAATTACTGTAAACGGTTTAGCAAAAGCATTTGCAATGACAGGTTGGAGAATTGGTTTTATTGGCGCTCCAGAATGGATTGCAAAAGCATGTACAAAAATGCAAGGACAAATTACTTCTGGTACAAACTGTATTGCTCAAAGAGCAGCAATTACAGCTTTACTTGCGCCAGTTTCTAAAATTCAATTTATGGTAGATGAGTTTAAAACTCGTAGAGATATCGTCGTTGGATTATTAAGAGATATAGATGGTTTTAAAGTAAACGTTCCTGAAGGAGCTTTTTACGTTTTTCCTGATGTTTCAGCATTTTTTGGCAAAACCATTAAAGGTGTTAAAATCGAAAACGCAAGCGACTTTTCTTTGTTCATATTAGAAAAAGCTAATGTTGCAACTGTAACGGGAGCAGCTTTTGGTACACCAAATTGTATTAGAATATCTTATGCAGCGTCAGAATTACAAATTAGAGAAGCAATTAAAAGAATTAAAGATGCTTTAAGCTAAAGATAAAAACATATTAAATATTAAATCCATCTTTTAAAGATGGATTTTTTTATGCTTTTAAATATAAAGGAAACTATTTAAACTCTATTTTTAAATTTGAGAAACTTCATAATTTTTAAAATGAATACTTTATCAATATTATAGAGTAATATCGCTTATTTCAAAATATTTAGATAGAGTGATATTTTTATCAATCAATAACGCTTCTTTGAATAGAGAGAAGATAGTTAATTGATTATTGCAACGAGTAGCAATAAAAAATAAAGCAACTCTTAAAATCGTTCCCACTTCACTTTCAATATTTCCTTGATGGTTTAAAACCATTGATTTAATTCTAGATACAGATTTAGAATTCTGTAACCTCATATTTAATTTAATCTCTTTTTTATAAGAAGAAGTTAATATCCCTCTTTCTTCAACTTTTGATATCTTTAAATAATGCATGATGTTTCGTTTTATTGATTATACAAATAAGACGATAGATAACTTAAAACGTTACAAAATAAATATAACAACTTAATTACAATATTGATGGTTTACCGAAAGGAGAAAGAAATTTAAACTTTTAATACCTCTGAGAGATTGTTTATTCTGATGTTAAATTAATTTATCCATATTTATAAAAAATAATGAAAAGTAAAAAAGCCGCAAACTGAAGTTAACGGCCTTTTATTTATTTTCATCTCACTAAAAATGATATCCTACTGTCAATTGTAAAACTCCGTTTTTAAATTTAGCCTCTTTATCAACGTCCATTGTCCCAATACTATATCTCGTTTGAACTGAAAAACGCTTATTTAATTGATAACCTAACCCTAAATTCATGGCTATATCAATATTCTCTGAATTAGGATTTAATGTAGCATCTGAAGTCTTAGAAAGAATCTCATCTTTTATTAAAAAAGAAATTTGTGGCCCTGCCTCTAAAGAAAATCCTTCTGCAAGATAATACTTCGCCATAATAGGCATGGTGATATACTTTAAATCATACAGAAAACTTTCTCTATCTTGCGCTCCTTGCTGCGAATATAACAACTCTGGTTGCAAAGAAAATTTTTCTGTTAAAGCAACCTCGGCTGTTGCTCCAAGTACCCATCCATCCTGTGCATCTAAGTTATCTTCATTCCCGTTTAAAGTAGAAATATTCACCCCCACCTTTACACCAAGTTTTACCTCTTGAGCGTTTACTAATGCTGCCATTCCCATTGCAATAATTGCAAAACATAATTTTTTAATCATTTTAATTCTTTTTAAGTTTATTTAAGTTTATTTAAGTTTCCATATCAAGGCAATTCTCGTGCCACTCTTGGAGCAAAATTGAAAATATTTCAAAAAAAATATAAGACTATATATTTCAACTATTTATAAAGAATTTCGCAGAAAGGAGAGTTAGGTACAAACTAAAAACTCATGAAAACATATAATTAAGAGACCAAAAAAAAGCCAAATCTATAAATAGAAATGACTTTGAATTTTAGTAGTAAATTTTAAAATTAATCTACGTTATCATGCAAAAATGAATTATTTGATTTTAAACTGATCTCATCAGTGTCTTTTTTTATCGATGTTTTTTTATTACTAATAGATGCATCGGTATCTAGATTAACACCCAGTCTTTTATAAGCAGGCTGACGTTCAATTTCATCTATATTCTTGCTCATTTGATCATTAAACTTATAGTTAAAACCTTTCATTTTCTTTCGTCTCTCTTCAGCTCTAGTCTGCAATTCAGTAATTGTAAGATCTAAAGGAGAAACTTCTTCTGAATGAGTTTCAATTCTATTAATATCTTTTTCCGGAATTCTAGTTTTTATTTCAAATTCGACATCTTCTTCCACAACTCTCTTCTCAATATCCTTAATTCCAGAACTTTTACCAATTGTTGGCTGTGCATTAAAATCTTCCAACACATAGCGTTTCTCTATTTCTTTTCTCTCAAAAAAAACCTCTTCGGCACCATAAACTTCGATTTCATTTACATCTATAATAGACTCCTCTTTTAAATTAAAACGAACCTCTTCCTTTTCCTCTGATTCAGTATTTAAAGGCAGATCAAATAATAAATCTGATTGTACTTGTTCGGGCTCATCCAAAATATTTTCCACATTAACTGGAGCGACCTCTGTAATTACAAAGTCATCTTCAGAAATAACTCTTCTTCAACCTCTTCTGAAATAATTGATTTTTCGACAATATCACTAGTTGTTTCTTCTAAATTCATTTTAGGAACAACCACTGCTGCCTCATCCTCTAAAATGTGTACTATTTTTTCCTCTATTTTATTAGTAAGCGGCTCATTTAAAGACGGTGATTTTGTAACTGTATTCTCGCTAAAATCATAAGTAGCTTTTTGTTCATCCTCTAAAGTATGAACAATCTTTTTCACCTCTGTATTTGTTATTGTACTTTGCTGATCTGCCGCAAAACCAGTAGCAACGATTGTCACAGCAATTGCATCTCCTAATTTTTCATCTTCCCCAACACCCATAATGATATTGGCATCATAACCCGCTTCATCTTGAATGTAATCATTAATTTCACCTATTTCATCTAAGGTAACTTCATTAGTACCAGATACAATTAACAGTAAGACATTTTTGGCTCCTGTAATTTTGTTATCATTCAATAAAGGAGAATCTAATGCTTTCGCAATAGCTGTCTGAGCTCTGTTCTGTCCTTCTTCTTTTGCAGAACCCATAATTGCAGTTCCACTATTAGATAGTACTGTTTTAGCGTCATGTAAATCAATATTTTGCTTATAATGATGTGTAATTACTTCAGCGATTCCACGTGAAGCGGTGGATAAAACCTCATCTGCTTTAGAGAAGCCTGCTTTAAAACCAAGATTTCCATATACCTCACGAAGTTTGTTGTTATTAATTACGATCAAAGAATCTACATTTTGACGCAGTTGGTCTATTCCTGTTTGAGCCTGTTTTGAACGTCTTCTTCCCTCAAATGCAAAAGGCATTGTAACAATCCCCACTGTTAGGATATCCATATCCTTTGCAATTTTAGCAATAATTGGTGCAGCACCTGTACCTGTTCCACCCCCCATACCAGCAGTAATGAACACCATCTTTGTTTGGGTATTTAACATTTGCTGAATTTCATCCATGCTCTCTTTAGCGGCCTGAGCTCCTACATCCGGATTTGCACCTGCACCTAACCCTCCGGTTAAACTGATTCCTAACTGAATTTTATTAGGAACACTACTATTTTCTAAAGCCTGTGCGTCTGTGTTACAAATTACAAAGTCAACTCCTTTAATATGTTGCGTAAACATGTGGTTTACTGCGTTACTTCCACCCCCTCCAACACCAATTACCTTAATTGTGTTGGATTGTGTTTTTGGCATGTCAAATGAAATGTTATCGAATTCTGTACCCATAATAACGTATCTATTGTTTAATGATTTTTCCCTATATAATTAATTCACAAAATTTTACTCTGCATTGTCTAGAAAGTCCTTTAAACCTTCTGCAAACTTTTCAAAAAATGACTTCTTTTTAGGTGTTTGTTTTGTTTCAACAATTGGATTAACTTCCTCTTGATTATTTTCAATAATTTCTTCAACCTCATCCTCTAAAACTTCTTCTTTAAAATCTTTTTCTAGTCCTACCATTAACAAACCGACAGCAGTAGCATAAGATGGACTCGATAGTATTTCATCTGAATCTCCAGCTAAATGCTCATTCGGAAAACCTATTCTTGCATCCATTCCTGTAATATATTCTACTAACTGACGTAAATGTTTTAGTTGAGAACCTCCACCAGTTAAAACAATACCAGCGATTAGTTTTCCTTTTGCTGTTTCATGTCCATAATTTTTAATCTCTAAATACACATGTTCAATAATTTCTTGGACTCTTGCATGTATAATTTTTGATAAATTCTTTAACGTAATCTCTTTAGGTTCTCTTCCTCTTAATCCGGGAATAGAAACAATTTCTGTTTCTTTATTTTCTCCCGGCCATGCGGAACCAAATTTAATTTTCAATAACTCAGCTTGCTTCTCTATAATTGAACAACCTTCTTTAATATCATCTGTAATAACATTTCCACCAAAAGGAATAACTGCCGTGTGTCTTATAATTCCATCTTTAAAAATGGCTAAATCCGTAGTTCCCCCTCCAATATCGATCAAAGCAACTCCTGCTTCTTTTTCCTCTTGACTTAAAACTGCTGATGCTGATGCCAAAGGCTCTAAAGTAATTTCACTTAATCCTAAGCCTGCACTTTTTACACAACGCCCAATATTTCTGATAGAAGAAACTTGCCCAACTACTACATGAAAATTCGCTTCTAAACGACCTCCATACATTCCTATTGGTTCTTTAATATCTGCCTGAGAATCTACTTTAAATTCTTGTGGTAGCACATGAATAATTTCTTCTCCCGGCAGCATTACCAATTTATGAACCTGGTTTACTAAATCTTCAATGTCGTTTTCATTAATAACTTCATCCGCGTTATTTCTAGTGATATAATCACTGTGATGTAAGCTACGAATGTGCTGACCAGCAATACCTACAACTACTTCATCTATTTGAACACCAGAAACACTTTCTGCTTCATCAACAGCTTGCTGAATAGATTGTATAGTTTGTGTAATATTACTTACAACACCACGTTTTACGCCTAAACTTTTCGCCTTACCCGTACCTACAACCTCAATTTTATCGTATTCATTTTTACGACCAATCATGGCAACAATTTTAGTTGTACCAATATCTAAACCAACCGCAATCTTATTGTTTTCCATTTTGATCTATTTTGTGCACACAACTTGGTTGTGATACTTTACATTAATATTTTTATACGTATGAATCGTTTTATCCCCAAATGTTGTATTGTAAAACGCTTTTAATTTTTTAAACTTCACCTCCATATTGGTTAATTTCCCAAAATCAATTTTGTAAGTTCCACTTCTCACAGAAATTTGATACTCCTTATTAGTAAATTTCTCAATTCCAACGATCTCTTTTTGTAGAAATCTATCATCTAAAATAAACGAAATTAAAGGCAATATTTCTCTCACATCATCATCATTATTAACACCTGAAACCAACAACACTCTTTCTGAATAAGTATCAGACAAAGGAACCCTAACCCCTTTTCTATCAATATAAAACGAATTACTTACATTTATCATTCTAGCAACAGGTGTTCGCTGAGTTATAATAGTTTTTAAAGTACCATTAATACCTAAAAAAACAGATGAATTTTCTATATAAGGATTCATACATATTGCTTTTTCTAAATTATATAAATTTATTACACTTTTTGCTTGGTTTTTTACACCTTCCCCATTTTGTATTAACAATTTATTAACCATAGAGTGTGTTATAAAATTACTGCCATTCGATTCAAATTCAACGATAACATTTTCAACAATTTTATTCGAATTTCTCGTCGAAGAAAAACTATATAAAAATCCCAAAACCAATACTAATAGTACAAATGCAATATATTTTAAACCTACTTTAAACCTCATATCTATTGGTGTTTAAAAGTTCATCTACAACCTCATTTATTGTCACCCCAATATCACCTGCACCGAGCATTACAACCACTTTTACAGAGGAATTTTTAATATCTTTAACTAAATTATTTTTTTGAGTTAATTTTTTATTCTTCTGAGTTAACTTATTGAGCAGCCATTTTGAATTTACACCCTCAATTGGTTCTTCTCTCGCTGCATAAATATCTAACAACAAAACTTCATCAAATTTAGATAACTCTGAGGCAAAATCATCAATAAAATCTCTTGTTCTAGAAAACAAATGCGGCTGAAAAACAACCAAAACTCTTTCATTCGGGTACATTTCTCTAACAGCACTTTCTACTGCACTTATTTCTGTTGGATGATGCGCATAATCATCAATCAAAACAAAATTTTCTGTTTTTATCCTATACGAAAATCTACGTTTCACTCCTTTAAAAGTATATAAACTTTGTTTAATATTTTTTAAAGAAACTCCAAATACATCTGCCATCGCGATAGCAGCTAAAGCATTCATAACATTATGCTGTCCAGGTAAATGAAATTCAATATTTCTAATTTCCGATGAGGGAGTTTGTACGTCAAAAATATATTTCCCTCTTTCTATTTTTAAATTAAAAGCACTATAATCCGCATCTTCGTTAACAGCGTAGGTTAAACCATCTAAAGGCAAACCTTTTGCAATTATCAGCGTATCTGAAACTTTATTTGTAAACTCTACAAAAGACTCTTCTAGAGCTTCTGAATCTCCATAAATATCTAAATGATCAGCATCCATGGAAGTTACACAAGCAATATTCGGACTCAATTTTAAGAACGATCGATCAAACTCATCTGCTTCAACAACGCTCACTTTATCTTCACCTAAAATTAAATTTGAATTATAGTTTTCTGCAATTCCACCCAAAAAAGAGGTTGCATTTACTGATCCCATAAGATGACCTAAAATAGAGGAAGTAGTTGTTTTTCCGTGAGTACCTGAAACCGCAAGGCAAAAAGTAGTTTCTGTAATTTTTCCTAAAATTTCTGATCTTTTTAAGACTGTAAAATTATTATCTAAAAAATAATTTAATTCAATATGATTTTTAGGAATTGCTGGAGTATAAACAATTATAGTTTTTTCATTTTTTAAAAAGGAAATAGGAATATTTTTTAAAGCATCTTCAAAATGAATTTCAACTCCCAAATTTTCTAGATCTAAAGTGATTTGAGATGGAGCTTTATCATAACCAGCCACCTTTTTACCATTAGAAGCAAAATAACGTGCAATTGCACTCATTCCAACACCTCCAATACCAACAAAATAAAAATTATGTATATTGTCTAAATTCACTTTCTTAATAATTTTTCCACTTCATTAACAATCGCTGTAGTTGCTCCCGGAAGTGCCATTTCATTTATGTTTTCTGATAAAATTTTTTGTTTCCCAAAATCCTTAATTAAAGTCTCAAAAACAATTGGAAATGTATCTAATTCACTTTCATTTAATAAAATTGCTCCATGCTTACCTGCAATTGACTTTGCATTTTTTGTTTGATGATCTTCAGCTACATTTGGAGAAGGAATAAAAATAACAGGTTTACCTACAATGCATAATTCAGAAACGGAACTTGCTCCTGCTCTAGAAATAATAATATCTGCAGCCGCATAAGCAAGATCCATTCTATTAACATATTGATGAACTTGAACGTGCTTTAGCTCATTAAATTTTTTATACTCTTCAAAATAAAATTTACCACACTGCCAAATAACACTTACTTCTTGGTTTTTAAAAAACTCTAAATTAGTTTCTATCAATTGGTTTATTTTTCTAGCTCCCAAACTTCCACCTAAGATTAAAATAGTTTTACTCTTTTTATCCAGATTAAAAAACGCTCTTCCTTCAACCGTTTTAGAATGTGTGGTTAATAAATCTTGACGAACAGGATTTCCCGTTTTCACAATTTTATCAAGAGGAAAAAATCGTTCTAAATTATCATAAGCAACACAAATTTTTTGCGCCTTTTTACCCAATAATTTATTAGTTATTCCAGGGTATGAATTCTGCTCCTGTATCAAAGTTGGAATTCCTTTTCTACCTGCCATTATTAAAGTTGGCCCACTTGCAAACCCTCCTGTACCGATAGCTACATCAGGATTAAATTTTTTTATAATTTTAGATGCGTTCCATAAACTAATTATCATTTTAAAAGGAAAAAGTAAATTATTTAAAGTAAATCTCCTTTGAATTCCAGAAATCCATAATCCTATAATCTGATAACCCGCTTGCGGAATTTTTTCCATTTCCATTTTATCTTTTGCTCCAACAAATAGAAAATTTGCATCAGGATATCGCAATTTTAATTCGTTTGCTATTGCAATTGCAGGATAAATATGCCCCCCTGTTCCTCCACCAGAAATTAATATATTAATCGATTGTTTCATGAAGTATGTTTAAAGGGTTATCATCTAAAATATCTTCCTCTGTTTCTTCTACTGAAGCACTTACACTTAATATCATTCCTAATGCAAAACAAGTCATCCAAATAGAAGTACCTCCACTACTAATTAAAGGAAGCGTTTGCCCTGTAACAGGAAATAAATTAGTAGCAACTGCCATATTAATTGATGCCTGAAATATGATTGGAATACCAACTCCTAAAACTAATAACATACCAAAAATTGTAGTTGTTTTTCTTATTACTACGAAAATTCTAAATAGTAATAAAAAGTAAATAGAAACAATCACAAAACCACCAATTAAACCATATTCTTCGACAATTATTGCAAAAATAAAATCGGATGTAGATTGAGGTAAAAAGTTCTTTTGTACACTTTTTCCTGGACCAACACCAAATATACCTCCCGTTGCAATGGCTATTTTAGCTTTTTCAACTTGATAAGCTTCTTTGCCTTCTCCGTCAGAAAAACTTTCTATACGACTTTGCCAAGTCTGAACTCTGTTCGGCATTGCATCGGGAAACGCTTTTGCTATCAAAACAAATAATGATAGTAACACAATACCAGCCCCTAAAATAAACCCAATATATTTTGCTGGATAACCGCCAATAAAATTAACCATTAAGACCATTACAAAAATTATTGCCGTAGTAGAGAAGTTTGCTGGTAATATTAGTAATAGAACAATAGCAACAGGTGTCCAAAGCTTCAGTAAACTTTCTTTAAAATTGATTGTTTTTTCTTTATTTTTAGCAAAATATCTTGCTACATAAACCATTAAAACCAAACCTGCTAAAGTTGATGTTTGAAAACCAATTCCCCCAATTCGAATCCATCTACTTGCATTGGCACCTCCAATTGTGGTTCCTTGAGCTAGGGTAAAAATCAATAATATAACAACTACAGGAAGCATTAAAACAGAACCTCCAGAAAAATATCTATAAGGCACTTTGTGCACTCCATAAATAATCGCAAACCCCAATATTAATAAAACAATATGCTTTACCAAATGCCCCAAAGTAGATCCATTTCCAACCACATACACCAAGTTTGTACTTGCGCTATAAACTGGCATGAATGAAAATATTGCCAAAACAGCAATAATTGCCCAAATGGTTCTATCTCCTTTAATATGTTTAAAAATGGTTTTCATAAGCCTTTATTAGCCTCCACAAAGTAGAGAAATACTATTCTATTTATCTCTAAAATCGAATTTTACTCTTATTTCACATATATATTTATATCCTAATTTTCTTCTAAAAAACTATAGATTTCTAACCGCCTTCTTAAATTGGCGTCCGCGATCTTCATAATTCTCAAATAAGTCAAAACTTGCACAAGCTGGCGACAACAGTACCGTTTCTCCTCTCTCTGCCAATTTATGACAAACCTTTACAGCCTCTTCTGCACCGGCAGTTTCCACAATAATGTCAACTACGTTACCAAAAGTTTCTTTAATTTTATCATTATCAACACCTAAACAGACAATCGCTTTCACTTTTTCTCTTACCAATGGTAATAAGTCATTATAATCATTCCCCTTATCAACACCACCAACAATCCAAACTGTCGTGTTATCCATACATTCTAGCGCATAATAAGTAGCGTTAATATTCGTGGCTTTAGAATCATTTATATACTTTACATCTTTAATTTTTGCAACATTCTCTAGACGATGCTCTGCACCTTCAAAATTTTCTAAACTTTCTTTTACTACTTGCTTTCTAGCTTTCAATAATTGAGCAGCCATTGTCGCTGCCATTGCATTCTTAGTATTATGTTTTCCTTTAAGCGATAAAGTTGATATTGGCATAGTAAATTTTTCTTTATTAATGTTGATTATAATATTATTATCCTTCAAATAGGCTCCGTATTCCAATTCTTTTTCAATTGAAAATGGAACTAACTTTGCTTTTGTTTTATTTTTATTTAACCAATTTATGATTGCCCTATCATCTGCGTCATAAATTAAATAATCAGTTTCTTTTTGATTCTTTGTTATTTTAAATTTGGCCTCAACATACTTATCGAAATCATATTCATATCGATCTAAATGATCTGGAGTAATGTTAATTAAAATCGCAATATGACTATTAAAAGATTTTATTCCATCTAACTGAAAACTGCTCAACTCCAGAACATAATTTTCATAGGAATTCTCTGCAACTTGCTTAGCAAAACTATCACCAATATTGCCTGCAACACCAATATTAAAATTTGAGTTTTTCAAAATGTGATACAACAATAATGTGGTAGTAGTTTTACCATTAGAACCCGTAATTCCAACAATAGTAGCGTTTGTAAATTGTGATGCAAATTCAATTTCTGAAATAACGGGAATTGAATTTTCTTTCAATTTTAAAACTAATGGAACTGTATCAGGAATCCCAGGACTTTTTATTACTAAATTAGCATTTAAAATATTACTTTCTGTATGTCTATTTTCCTCAAAACTGATTTCATTATGTAAAAGAACTTCTTTATATTTTTTTGAGATCCCGCCCTTGTCTGACAAAAAGACATTATAACCTTTTTGCTTTCCTAAAAGCGCGGCACCAACACCGCTTTCTCCACCACCAAGAATTACTAAATACTCCATCTATCTCAATTTTAAGGTCACTATTGCCAATACTGCCAATAAAATTCCTATTACCCAAAATCGAACGACAATTTTACTCTCATGATAACCTATTTTTTGATAATGATGATGTAAAGGCGCCATTTTAAAAACTCTTCTTCCTATTCCAAATTTCTTTTTGGTATACTTAAACCAAAATACCTGAATAATTACCGAAATATTTTCTATCACAAAGATTCCTGCTAATATTGGGAGTAATAATTCTTTACGAATAGAGATCGCGATAACCGCTATAATTCCACCTATTGTTAAACTACCCGTATCTCCCATGAAAATTTGTGCTGGATAAGTGTTATACCACAGAAAACCGATTAAAGCTCCCGCAAACGCAAGAATGAAAACGGTCATTTCTCCAGAATTTGGTATATACATTACATCTAAATAATCCGCGAAAATAATATTACCAGAAACCCATGCAAAAAGTGCGAGTGTTATTACAATAATCGCAGAGGAACCTGCTGCCAAACCATCTATTCCATCTGTTAAATTTGCTCCATTTGAAATTCCCGTAACAATAAAAACAGTAATAAATATAAAGACGATCCAACCATATTTTTCATACTCATCTCCTAAAAAACTAAACGCTTTTGAATATTCTAATTCATTATTTTTAAAAAAAGGAACTGTTGTTTTTGTTGATTTATGCGCATCTCCAAAAACAACTCTTTTTCCTTGTTTATTTTCTATTTGCTGCTCTTTTGGTAACTGCTCTTTTATGGTAACTCCATCGTTAAAATAAAGCATTGAACCGACAATAATCCCTAAACCAACTTGACCTAAAACCTTAAATTTGCCATGTAAACCCGCCTTATCTTTTTTAAATACTTTAATATAGTCATCTAAAAAACCTATTAACCCCATCCAAAGAGTTGTAATAACAAGAAGGATTATATAAATATTATCTAGTTTTGCTAACAATAATGCAGGAATCAATGTTGCTAAAATGATAATAACTCCACCCATTGTTGGAGTACCTGCTTTTTGAATTTGCCCTTCTAACCCTAAATCTCTAATAGACTCACCTACTTGTTGTCTTTGTAAAAAACTTATGATTCTTTTACCAAAAATTGAAGAAATCAGTAAAGACAAAATGAATGCTGAAGCCGCCCTAAATGTGATGAATTGAAACACACTAGCGCCGGGAAAACTAAATTGATTTTCTAAATATTCGAATAAATAATATAGCATTCTTAATTATTTTTTTAATTGATTGAAACAATTTTTCACTTCTTCCAAATCATCAAAATGAGTTCTAACACCGTTTATTTCTTGATAATCTTCATGTCCTTTACCCGCAACTAAAATTATATCACCACTTTCAGAAAACTTACAAGCTGTTTTGATTGCCTGCCTCCTATCTAAAATTGATAATGTTTTTTTATAGTTTTCAGCAGACACACCAGATTCCATTTCATCTAAAATGGTTTGCGCATTTTCTGTTCTAGGATTATCTGATGTAAAAATCGCTTGATTACTCAATTGCGAGGCGATATGCGCTATTTTTGGTCTCTTTGCTCGATCTCGATCTCCCCCACAACCAACAACTGTAATTACTTTTTCATTCCCTGTTCTAATATCATTAATGGTCTCTAAAACATTTTTTAAAGCATCTGGTGTATGAGCATAATCTATAATTGCAGTTACACCGTCTTCAGACAGAACGTATTCAAAACGCCCACTAACATTCTCTAACTGACTTATAATTGTTAATATTTCTAATTTTTCTAAACCCAGTAATTCTGCGGTGGCAAAAATCGCTAGTAAATTAAGAGCATTAAACCTACCTATTAACTTTGTCCAAACTTCAGATTCATCAATTTTTAAAAGCGTTCCAGAAAACTGCTTTTCTAAAACCTTTACTTTATAATCTGCTAATGTTTTTAATGCATACGTTTTCTTTATTGCCTTCGTGTTTTGCAACATGAAATCGCCATTTTTATCATCGATATTTGTAAGTGCAAAGGCAGGTTTAGACAACGAATCAAAAAATGATTTTTTTACATTTCTATATTCGGAAAAAGTTTCATGATAATCCAAATGATCATGAGATAAATTAGTAAAAACGCCTCCTGCAAAAGTTAGGCCTTCAGTTCTTTTTTGATGGATTCCATGGGAGCTAACTTCCATGAAACAATAATCTACGCCTGACTCAATCATTTTATCTAAATACGAATTGATTGTAACAGAATCCGGAGTTGTATGGGTTGCTTTAAATTCAGTTTCGTCAACTAAAATTTTTACAGTTGACAATAAACCAACTTTATAACCTGCTTTTTTAAATAATTGATATAACAGTGATGCAATTGTTGTTTTTCCATTTGTGCCCGTCACACCAACAAGAGATAATATTTTAGATGGATTATTGTAAAAATTAGAGGCCATAATAGCCAACGCTAAGTTCGTATCGCTTACTTGAACATATGTAACATCCTCTCTTTTATAAGTAGGAAAATCTTCACAAATAATTACTACCGCTCCTAAAGAAATTGCTTTTTCAATGTATGAATGACCATCAAACCTAACTCCTTTTTGAGCAATAAAAACATCATTTTTTTGAACTTTTCTTGAATCAAAAACAAGACTATTTACCTCAACATCTGTAAATCCAAATACTTGATTAATAGAAACCTGATATAATATGTCTTTTAAATTCTTCAACTTATGAAAGTTTTAAAATAATAGTACTACCTTTTGTAAACCTCACTCCTTTTTTAAGTGATTGAGATTTCACTCTACCCATCCCTGATAGCTTTACTTTTAACCCAATGTTTTCTAACAAAGACAGAGCATCCATCCCAATCATTCCATAAACATTTGGAATTCGTTTGTATTCTTTGTTTAATTTGATATTGTATTTATCATATTGCTTTTCAATAGAGGTGAAGTCTACCTCATCACTTACTGATTGATTATCTATAGGAGTTGTTGTATATATTTTCTGAGCAATTTCTTTAAAAATTGGAGCAGCAACCGTGGCTCCATAATACCCTTTTTCTTTCTTTGGATCATGAACAACAACAATACAAGAGTACTTTGGATTATCCGCCGGAAAAAAACCAGCAAATGAAGCTACGTAGTGCTTACTTGAATAATACCCACCTTGCCATTCACCATTTTTATCTTTAGTTCTTGAAATATATTTTTTAGCAGTTCCTGTTTTACCTGCCATAGAAAAGTTTGGTGAATAAATATTTTGTGCGGTTCCTTTCACAACGACATTTTCCATCACTTTTCTAACCTTCATCAATGTCTCTTTTGATGCTATTTTTGAGTTTACAATTTCTGTTTCAAAAACCTTTTCAGTTTTATCTTGTCTGCGTAATTCTTTTATAAACATTGGCTTTACCATAACCCCATTATTAGCAACAGCATTATAAAACATTAATATTTGCATTGGCGTTAATGAAACTCCATAACCCCAAGACATCCACTCTAAAGAAATTTTACTCCAACTTTTATCTTCAGGCTCCGGAACAAATGGCTTTCCCTCACCTTTAATTGAAAAACCGATAGGCTCTTTAAAACCATATTTTTCTAGTTTTTCAATAAATTTCTGAGGTCTATGATCATAGTTTTTTTTCATAATTTTCACAATCCCCACATTCGAAGAAACCTCAAAAACTCTTGCTGCAGAAATCTTACCGTAACCACCTTTGTGAGAATCCTCAACCTTTCTATTATGAATGTAAATCCGACCTTTTTCTGTATCAACAACAGTTGAAGTATCAATTACCTTATCATCTAAAGCAGCCATCAAACTTGCAAGTTTGAAAGTAGAACCAGGCTCATGGCTCTCCCAAACAGCATAGTTTCTTTTCTCATAATAAGCACCTTCAGAAGTCCTTCCTAAATTAGAAATTGCCTTAATTTCTCCCGTTGCAGTCTCCATAACAACGGCACAACCATGATCTGCTTCAAAATACTCTAACCTTCGCAATAAAGCATGATGTGTAATATCCTGAATATTTACATCTATTGTGGTAATAATATCATGACCATCAATAGGTTCTTTTTCATTAACATCATTAATTGGCTTCCATTGGTTTTTGGCAATTTTCTGTTTCCATCGTAAACCATTTTCACCCTCCATATAATCCGCAAATGCACCTTCTATTCCCGCTCCACCCCTAAAATCATCATACCCAATTGTTCGTTCTGCAATTTTACCAATCGGATGCGCTCTGACAGTTTTCTGATCTGCTATAAAACCACCGCGATAAACCCCTTTATTAAATATCGGAAACTGCTTCATTTTTAAATAGTCTGTGTAACCAATATTTCTAGCGATCAGCAAATACCTATTCCTTCTCTTTTTTGCTTTTCTTAATTTGTTTTGATAATAACTAGAAGATTTCCCCAACATCTTGGATAATTCCAAAGATAACGCCCCAACATTTTCCTCAAAAACATTTCCATCAACAGCAAGAACATCCATTCTAATTGTAAATTTAGACATAGATGTAGCCAACAAATTCCCATCGGCAGCATACACATTTCCTTTATTCGCGAATATAGTGTCTTGTTTTATTGTTAACTCAGTAGACAACTCCCTATATCTATCTCCCTCCAAATGCTGAATCGTAAACACACGAAATACTACAGCTATCAAAATAAAAGCCACAAAAGCTGATACTAAGTAAAATTTTGTAAGTATGCTTTTTTTATGAGTTGCCAACTTTATTTATCTTTATGAATAGTTACTTTTATTTTTTTAGGAGGAGACTTCAAAGGCGCCAAACCTCTTGCTTTTGCTTTTTTCCTGATACTAGATTCCATTTTCATCCTCATTAAAACAGTACCAGTATCAACATACTCTGCTCGCAATTCTCTTTTCTTTTTATTCAACTCAGATATCTGAATCACTTTTTTATCAGCCTTGTGCGCACTTGATATCATCACCAACAACAGCACAACTACAAAAATGATAATACGCCAATTTTTAAAAGCAGAATCATCCGTAAGAAAGCTCCCACGAAGAAAATCATACACACCTTTTTTAACTTGATACATATTAATTTTTTAATGTTGCTATTCTTAATTTAGCGCTCCGAGCTCTATTATTTGTTTTAATCTCTTGCGAAGTAGGCACTATTAATTTTCCTACTTTCTTTAACGGCTCACTGGTATTCCCAAAAATATCTTTTCTAGACTCACCACTAAACAATCCTGTTCTGATAAATCTTTTTACCAACCTATCCTCTAAAGAGTGATATGAGATAACACTCAACCTTCCTTCATCTTTTAATAAATTTGGAATTTGCTCCAAAAACTCTCTCAAAACATCTAACTCTTCATTTACCTCAATTCTTATCGCTTGAAAAATCTGTGCTATTATCTTATGTTCTTTTGCTTTTGGCAAATACTTTCGCAACACCTCTCTTAACTGAAAACTTGTATCTATCTTCGCTTCAGCTCTTTTTTCAACAATAGTTTTAGCTATATTTCTAGAATTTCTCAATTCACCATACAAAAACAATATTTCAGCTAACTTCTCCTCTGAATACTCATTTACAATTTCTTTTGCCGAAACCCTAGACTTTTGATTCATCCTCATATCTAAATCACCATCAAAACGGGTAGAAAAACCCCTTTCAGCCTCATCAAACTGATGTGAAGAAACACCTAAATCCGCCAAAACACCATCCACTTTCCTAACACCATTAAACCTCAAAAACCTTGATATATAACGGAAATTTTCTGGAATCAACACAAAGCGCTCATCATCAATCACATTACCCAAAGCATCCGGATCTTGATCAAAACCAAACAATCTGCCATTCTCACCTAGTCTTTTCAAAATTTCTCTCGAATGACCTCCACCTCCAAACGTAACATCCACATAAACACCATCCTCCTTAACAGACAAGGCGTCTACACTCTCTTGCAATAAAACTGGATTATGATAACTCATCTAACTCTGTATTTCCCATTACCTCCTCAGCCAAATCTGCAAAATCGTCAGACGCATCTTCAATGGCTTTTTCATATTTTTCTTTATCCCAGATTTCTATAATATTTACCGAAGAAGACATGACCACCTGTTTTTTTATACCTGCGAATTCAAATAAATCTTTAGGAATTAAAATCCTCCCAGTTGCGTCTAACTCCACCATCTTTACACCTGCCGTAAATCTTCGAATAAAATCATTGTTCTTTTTCTTGAACCTATTTAGCTTGTTGATTTTCCCCATCATCAGACTCCATTCACTAATTGGATACAGCTCTAAACACGGCTGAAAAACCGCCCTCTTTACCACAAAACCATCTTGTAACACAGAAGACAGTTGCTTCTTGAAGGCTGATGAAAACATCAATCTTCCCTTAGCATCTGATTTACACTCATATGTCCCAATTAAATTTAACATTACATAAATTATTAGTCCAAACCAAAAATAGCTAAATTTTACCACTTTTTACCACTTTTCACCACATTGTTAATAAATAACCTATTTGTTAACAACTCCTTGTTATTTTATTCATTTTATTTAAAAAAATGGCAAGCTAAAAAACGTTATCTATCTCATAAAAAAGAATTACATTTGCTTTTAAGCGAATTGAAAAATCAATGACTGACAAGTTAAAAACTGAAGGAAAATTTACATATGCAGAATCAGGAGAAGGACCTACAATCATTATTCTACATGGTTTAATGGGCGCTTTAAGTAATTTTGAAAGTACCTTTAATTATTTCTCTAAAAATTCTTACAACGTATTAATTCCCGAACTTCCTTTATACACACTTCCACTAATAAAAACTAACGTTAAAAATTTAGCTAAATTTTTAAAGGAGTTCATGGAATTTAAAAATTTAGACAAAGCTATTTTACTAGGAAACTCTTTGGGAGGACATATTGGTCTTTATTTTACAAAATATTACCAAGAAAAAGTAAACGCATTAGTTTTAACAGGAAGCTCTGGGTTGTATGAAGAAGCAATGGGAGATAGTTTTCCTAAAAGAGGTAACTACGAATACATAAAAGAAAAAACACGAGGGGTTTTTTATGATCCAGAAATTGGAACAAAAGAAATGGTAGATAGTGTTTTTGAAATTGTAAATGACAGAAGTTCTGTTATTAGAACTCTTGCAATTGCTAAAAGCGCTATTAGACATAATATGGCAAACGATTTGCCAAAAATGGAACAACCAACTTGCCTTATATGGGGGAAACAAGATATTGTTACACCTCCTGAAGTTGCTGAAGATTTCAATAAACTTTTACCAAACTCTGATTTGTTTTGGATCGATAAATGTGGGCATGCTGCAATGATGGAAAAGCCACAAGAATTTAACCAAATTCTGAAAGATTGGTTTACTTTAAGAAAACTATAATTTTCTCCGGCAAATCCTCAAAAACATAGAATCTTTTATAATACGTAATGAAAATTAGATCTGCAGACTTTATAATGAGTAACAGCAATGTTACTAAGGCTCCAAAAGACAGAATTCCTGAATATGCCTTTATTGGACGTTCTAATGTGGGTAAATCTTCATTAATTAACATGTTAATGGAGCGCAAAGATCTGGCTAAAACTTCGGGAAAACCTGGGAAAACGCAGCTAATTAATCATTTTAAAATAAACAATGAATGGTTCTTGGTAGATTTACCCGGTTATGGTTACGCTAAAATTTCAAAAAAGAAAAGAACAATTTTTCAGTTTTTTATAGAAAACTACTTTAAAGAAAGAGAGCAATTAGTTTGTACTTTTGTTTTGATTGACTCTAGACACGACCCTCAAAAAATTGACTTGGAATTCATGAAATTCTTAGGCGAAAACCAAATTCCGTTTTGTATTGTTTTTACCAAAGCAGACAAATTAGGAAGTTCTAAAATTAATAAACAAATTACCTCTTACAAAAAGAAATTATTAAACACTTGGGAAACTCTTCCCACTTCATTTATTACCTCTTCATCTACAGGATTGGGTAGAGAAGAGTTTTTAACATTTATTGATGGTGTTAATGAAGATGTTGCAGAAGATTTTAAATAATATCCAATGCATTCTACCAAAGAAAATTTACAAGTTTTATTTGAAGATAACCATATTGTTGTTGTAAACAAACGTGCGGGAGATATTACACAAGGCGATAAAACTGGAGACAAACCTTTAAGTGATGTTGTAAAAGAATACATTAAAGACAAATACAACAAACCTGGAGATGTTTTTTTAGGTGTTGTTCATAGACTAGATAGACCCACTTCTGGAATTATTATTTTTGCAAGAACTTCAAAATCCTTAGAGCGTCTCAATAAAATGTTACGCGATAAAAAAATAAATAAAACATATTGGGCTATTGTAAAAAATCATCCGAAGAAAGAGAAAGACACTTTAATTAATTACTTAAGGAAAAATCCTAAAAACAATAAATCTACAGCTTATACCAAAGAAATTGAAGGCAGTAAAAAAGCCATTCTTCATTATACTATTATTAAAAAATTAGATAATTATTCTTTGATCGAAATTGATTTAGAAACAGGTAGACATCATCAAATTAGAACACAATTATCTAATATAGGAAGCCCTATAAAAGGTGATTTAAAATACGGTTTTGATAGAAGTAATAAAGATGGAAGTATCCATTTACATGCCCGAAAAATTCAGTTTATACACCCTGTTAGTAAAAAACAAATTAACATTACTGCACCAACCCCAAAAGAAGTTGTTTGGAACGCTTGTAACTAATTGTTATCTTTAAAAAATTATTTTTTTTATGGATATCGGTAACATTTTACAATCACAAAAGGAGTTCTTTACAACACAACAAACAAAAGATATTTCTTTTAGAAAGAAGTGCTTAAAAAAACTTCAAACCGAACTTATAAAAAGGGAATCTGATATTACAAAAGCATTGCATGATGATTTTAAAAAATCAGAATACGAAGCGGTTTTAACAGAAACCTCTATTGTTTTGTCTGAATTAAAAATGACAATCAACAAACTGAACTCTTGGGCAAAACCAAAAGGAGTTTTACCATCACTTTTAAACTTTCCCTCTTCAGCAAAAATACACAAAGAACCTTATGGAACGGTCTTAGTAATTTCTCCTTGGAATTACCCGCATCAACTTGCTTTCTCACCATTAATTGGCGCAATTGCAGCAGGAAACACCATTGTTTTAAAACCATCTGAACTAACACCAAACACAAGTACAGTTACCAAAGAAATAATTGAAGCTGTTTTTGACAAAAAACAAGTTGCGATTATTGAAGGTGGTGTTGAAGTTTCACAAAGATTATTAACACAACGTTGGGATTATATTTTCTTTACAGGAAGCGTTTCTGTAGGAAAAATTGTAGCAAAAGCTGCTGCAGAATTTCTTACGCCGGTTACTTTAGAATTAGGCGGAAAAAGCCCTTGTATTGTTGATGAAACTGCCAACATTAAATTAGCCGCAAAAAGAATCGTTTGGGGGAAATTTATTAACGGAGGACAAACCTGTATTGCACCAGATTACTTATTGATACACGCATCAAAAAAAGAAGAATTCGTTAATTGCTTTAAAAACGAATTGAAAAAAGCTTATGGAGATAATCCTGAAACCTCAGCAGATTTTCCAAGAATTATAAATACAAAAAACTTTAATAGACTTGTTTAATGTTAGAAAATGAAAACTTCTTAATTGGCGGAAAAACCAACAAAGAAGATCATTTTATTTCACCAACCTTAATAGACGAACCTTCTATAGATAGCGAAGTAATGAAAGGTGAAATTTTTGGACCAATACTTCCTTTAATATCTTATGAATCGTTAGACGAAATAAGCGAAATCATTTCAAAATACGATAAACCACTTGCGTTTTATGTTTTTTCTACTGATAAAAAAATCGCTAGAAAAATGATTCAAAAATATTCTTTTGGCGGTGGAACTATTAATGATACAACTGTTCATTTTGTAAATCATAGATTGCCATTTGGAGGCGTTGGCGAAAGCGGAATTGGTAGTTATCATGGTAAACAAACTTTCGAAACTTTTTCCCATAGTAAAGGTGTCGTTAGAAGAGGTAATTGGTTAGATTTAACAATTAGATACGCTCCTTACACTCATAAATTAAAAAAATTACGCACTTTATTAAAGTGGAGTTAAATTTTATAGAAACATCACTTCTTTGGCTTTAAAACCAAAACATTTTTACTTTTCATAATTTCAGACTGGTTCAATTTCATCTTAACAAACTCTCCATCTAAATATTTCTGAGTTTGGTCTTTATAATACTCACTAAATACATTTCCAGATTGACCTGTTGGTAGAATTGCTAAACTATTTTCAACATCAGAAAAATCTATAATTCTTCGTGTTGAAGGCCCCGCAGTTACTTTATAATACCCTGTGCTGTCTAATTTAAAAATCTGATTGTTAATCACTTCATTTCCTCCAACAGTTTCAAAAGGACCAACGTTAAAAAATTTTCGTAACAATCCTCCAGCTTTTCCTATTGCGTGCTCATACTCAACAGAGAGAACTCTATTCCAAGTCCAATCATCTATATTTTCTCCTAGTTGATTTTGTAAAAATAAAATTGCACTTTTAAATGCCATTTGAGTAACCTCTTTTTTTGTTTCAATTTTATCTTTTGTAGAAATATCATCCCACCAAACAGAATTATTTCTATTGACCTGAGTTGGCAATACTTGATCTTGCAATTGTGAATTGATAAATAACTCAAACCCTTCACCCAATTCATCCTTATAGGTTGCTTTTAAAAAATTATACAAAAAGCGATTATAAATTGTTGGTCCAAGAGATGTTTTTAAATAAGTGCCATCCCAATTTTTTAAAATTGAGAAAGCCTTTCTCTCTGAAGGTGTTAATGTTGATTTATCGACACTTTTTAGCAAATTTTCAATAATTTCTGAAACTGTAGACGATTTTACATCGTAAATCATTTCTGCAACCGCTTCTTTTGTAAAATCATTTTTTTGATCTAAAAGTTCAACAATTCTTTTTGCCCTATCCTGTGGCTGATAATATCCTGGATACAACTTTCCCCTCACAGAATCTATTTGATTATTCGCAGAATACACATAATTACTTTTAGGATTTATTGCCTGTGGATTTTCATCAAAAGGAAGATATTCTCTAATTTCATCATTTCCTGAAGCACCATTTAAATAGGTTTTAGAAGACAAACTATCTCTTAACTGATATAATTTAGCAGAAGAAAACCAAGCTACATTATCTTTTGCGTCTCCATACATTACATTTAAACCTGGCGCATGAATTCTTGCAACGGAACTTTTAAATTCATTTATTGAATTAGCATGAGAAATTCCATAAGAGACTTCTAACATTTCATTTGGCAACTGCGTATAAATCCAACTCATCGCAATTGGCCTTTCATCAATAACATGTTGTAGAAGTCCATTCATTATTGGTCCATGTTTACTTACTTTTACCTGAAAAGAAGTATCAATTTCATTTTTTATATGAATTGTTTTATCTCTTAATTCATATGTATTGTAACCATCAGGAGTTTTATACTCTAAAGGGTTCTGCGGATTATTTTCTTCTACATAAAAATTTAAATCATCGTTTGCCAACATTGTCAAACCGTAAGCATATTCTCTATTATGACCTAGCAAAGGAAATGGCATCAAAGCAATATTAAATCCGTAGATTTCATAATCAGGTGTTTTTATATGATTTTGATACCAAACTGAAGGTTGTGAATATGCAATGTGAGGATCGTTTGCAAAAATCACTTTTCCGTTCTTCGTTTTTTCAGGCGCAATTACCCAAGAATTACTTCCAATAAAAGGAGAAACAGGCAACTCATCCATAATTTCACTTACAGAGTTAGAAAAAACAAAATCAACTTTATCAGAAAAATTATTTCTATTGATGGTTAAATTCTCACTATAAGATCCTAACAATTCTTTTAGATAAGAATCGCCTAGTTTATCTTTAATTTCCGTTAACAAAGGATCCGTTTTGTGAGCAACCGCAAAGCTAAAAGACATATACCCAAAAACATTATAAATATCATTAAGTGTGTATTTTTCTTTCTCTACTCCTGCCAAAGTAAATTCTAAAGGAGTTTTTCCATCTTCAATAAATTGATTTATACCATCTAAATAAGATTGCGTTAGGATATAAGCTTCATTAGTTCTATCTAAATTTGCAATTGTTTTATTTGCAGCTTCCTCGATACCTAAGCCTATAAAAAATCGATCTACTCTTAATAAATCTTTGCCAAAGATTTCAGACAACCTTCCTGCCGCAATTCTTCGTATCAATTCCATTTGCCACAACCTATCTTGAGCATGCACATAACCCAAAGCAACATAGGCATCTTTTTGATTTTGTGCGTTTATATGAGGAACACCAATATCATCAAAATAAACAGTTACTTCCTCTGAAATGTTTTTAAGTTCTAACGCTCCAGAATAATCTGGATGGTATGTTTTAGAATACAACCAACCGCAAATAAACACCAATACAGCAAGAATTAATAGAATTCTTAAAAAACGTCTCAAAAGCTTCATGAAAATTGATTTTCCTCAAATATAATAGAAATATTATTTACGGATAACTACATAGAAAATGAAAGGAAGTTTGTATTTTTGGGGAGCAAAATTTTTTATATGAAAAAAATTCAAATGGTCGACCTACAAGGCCAATATCAACAAATAAAAGAAGCTGTAAACACCTCTATTGAGGAGGTCTTGAATACATCAGCTTATATCAATGGACCTCTAGTTCATGAGTTTCAAGCTGATTTAGAAAAATACTTAGGTGTAAAACATGTAATTCCTTGTGCAAATGGTACAGATGCATTGCAAATAGCAATGATGGGTTTAGGTTTAGAGCAAGGTGATGAAGTAATTACTGCAGATTTTACCTTTGCTGCAACAGTAGAAGTTATTGCTTTGTTAAAACTAACACCCGTTTTAGTGGATGTTGATGCAAGAACTTATAATATCGATATTGATGCTTTAAAAAGAGCAATTACTCCAAAAACAAAAGCCATTGTTCCTGTTCATTTATTCGGACAAGTTGCAAATATGGATGCTGTTTTGGAAATTGCAAAAGAGCATAATCTTTTTGTAATTGAAGACAATGCGCAAGCCATCGGTGCAAACTACACGTTTAAAGATGGAACAAAAAAGAAAGCAGGTACCATAGGTAATGTTGGTACAACTTCTTTTTTTCCTTCTAAAAACTTAGGTTGCTACGGAGATGGTGGAGCAATTTTTACAAATGATGATGAATTAGCACATATAATTAGAGGAATTGTAAACCACGGAATGTATACACGTTATTACCATGATGTTGTGGGTGTCAATTCTCGTTTAGATTCTTTACAAGCAGGAGTTTTAAAAGCCAAATTACCTCTTTTAGATAACTACTGTAACGCAAGAAGAAACGCTGCCCGTTTTTACAACCAAGCATTATCTGTGTCAAAACATATTATTACACCAACAACAAGTTTTTGTGGTGAAATCTGTGATACTTGTGATTGCCATGTTTTTCATCAATATACTTTACAAATCACAAACGGTAAAAGAGATGATTTACACAAACATTTGCTAGAAAAAGGAATTCCAAATGCTATTTACTATCCTGTAGCATTGCATTCTCAGAAAGCATATGCAGATACTCGCTATAAAGAAAGTGATTTCCCTGTTACAAATGAATTGATAAAAACAGTAATCTCTTTACCAATGCATACCGAACTAGATAAAGAACAATTAACATTTATTACAAAAACGATTTTAGATTTCGTTAACTAAAACATCACAATGAAAAAAATATTAGTAACAGGAGGATTAGGTTTTATTGGTTCTCATACAGTTGTAGAATTACAAAATGAAGGCTTTGAAGTTGTAATTATTGATGATTTATCAAATACCTCTATTGGTGTTTTAGATAAAATCACAGAAATTACGGGAATTAAACCAGACTTTCATCAAATTGACTTGAGAGTAAAAAGCGAAATAAAAAACTTCTTCGAAAATAATAAAGTTGATGGAATAATCCATTTTGCTGCTTTTAAAGCTGTTGGAGAAAGTATGCACAAACCTTTAGATTACTATGAAAATAATTTAGGTACTTTAGTATACTTACTACAAGAAATGAGAGATAGAAAGTTAGATAACTTTATTTTCTCTTCTTCTTGTACTGTTTATGGGCAAGCTGATGAATTACCTATTACAGAAAAAGCACCTGTAAAAACAGCTGAATCTGTTTATGGAAACACCAAACAAATTGGTGAAGAGATATTAAGAGACGCAAGTAAAGCACACGATTTAAATATCATTGCTTTAAGATACTTTAATCCAATTGGAGCGCATCCAACTGTAAAAATAGGAGAATTACCTTTAGGTGTTCCTCAAAATTTAATTCCTTTTGTAACTCAAACTGCTGCAGGAATGCGTGATGAATTATCTGTTTTTGGTGATGATTATGATACGCAAGACGGAACTGCTATTCGTGATTACATTCATGTAGTAGATTTAGCGAAAGCTCATATTGCTGCTTTGAAAAGATTAATTAACAAAAGGAACAAACAAAATTTTGAGTTTTTTAATGTAGGGTCAGGTACAGGAAGTTCTGTTTTAGAGGTTATTAAAGCTTTTGAAAAAGCGTCTGGAAAACCTTTAAACTACAAAATTGTTGGAAGACGTGAAGGAGATATTACAGCTGCTTTTGCAGACACAACTATTGCAAATAAAGAATTAAATTGGAAAACAGAAAAATCTTTAGATGAAGCTCTGGAATCTGCATGGAAATGGCAACAAGCTCAAAAATAAGTTTTTAATTACCAAAACAAAATTAATATCCAAACATAAAAAAAGCCAAACTAATTCGTTTGGCTTTTATATTATAATACTCTTATTCTGGTTAAGCCAAAGCCGCACCACTTGCAGCAACACTTCTATCTATTTTGCGCATTAAACCTTGTAAAACTTTACCCGGTCCAACTTCAATAAACTCAGTTCCACCATCAGCAATCATTGCTTGTATACATTGCGTCCATTTTACAGGCGCAGTCAATTGAGCTATTAAGTTTGCTTTAATTTCAGTAGGATTCGTAACGGCCTTTGCAACTACGTTTTGATAAACAGCACAAATTGGTTCGCTAAAAATAGTTGCTTCAATTGCAGCTGCTAATTCCTCTCGAGCAGGTTCCATCATTGGTGAATGAAATGCACCTCCAACAGGTAATAATAAAGCTCTTCTTGCTCCTTTTTCCGTTAACACCTCACATGCTTTTTCAACAGCAGTAATTTCTCCAGAAATGACTAATTGACCCGGACAGTTGAAATTTGCAGCTACTACTACTCCATCGATTTCAGCACATGTTTCTTCAACAATATCATCTGCCAAACCTAAAACTGCAGCCATTGTAGAAGGCTCAGCCTCACACGCTTTTTGCATTGCCAAAGCACGTTTAGAAACCAATTTTAATCCATCTTCGAAAGTTAAAACACCATTTGCAACCAAAGCAGATAATTCTCCTAAAGAATGTCCTGCAACCATTTCGGGTTTAAAATCATCACCTAAAACCTTTGCTAAAATTACAGAGTGTAAAAAAATTGCAGGTTGTGTAACCTTCGTTTCTTTCAATTGTTCAGCAGATCCTTCAAACATAATGTCTGTAATTGAGAATCCTAAAATGTCATTTGCTTTTTCAAAATATTCTTGTGCCAATGTAGAATTTTCGTATAAATCCAATCCCATTCCTGTGAATTGAGCTCCTTGACCTGGAAAAATATATGCTTTCATTTATTCTTGTTTAGTTGTTTGTTTATTTAACTTTGTAATTTTCTGCAAAAATAATCATTTTTATTGGAAGCTAATCCCGCTTTTCGCAATCACATTTCAGTGAAATAAAGAGGGCAAAAAAAAGATCTTCCTCTAAAAATTTAGAAAACATACCATGAAAAAAATCCCTTTATCATTTATAATAATCCTTACTTTATCAAAAAGCTACGCACAAACATCGGTTTTTAATGATTTATTAGGAAAACATGTTACTAAAACGGGAATTGTAGATTACAAAAAGTTTAACGGACAAATATTAAAAAAACATATTACGTATTTAGAAAACACCTCTCCTAAACTCTCTTGGTCTAATAATAAACAAAAAGCCTTTTGGATAAATGCATACAATGCCTATACTATCTATTTAGTCCTTCATGCTATTCGTGCAGAAAAAATAGAAAGCATTATGGATATTACAAAAAAAGGAAAAACCACATGGGAAATTCCTTTTGTGAAAGTTGGTAACAAAACATATACTTTAGATTATATAGAGCACGAAATATTACGTAAAAAATTTTCAGATCCAAAAATTCATTTTGGTATTAATTGTGCTTCAACTTCTTGTCCTAAATTAAGTAATAAAGCTTTTACAGAAGAAAATATAGAAATCGAATTAACTCGTTTAATGAAAGATTTTATTAATGATACATCAAAAAATAAAATCTCTCAAAATGAAGTTCAAATTTCTCCAATTTTTGATTGGTTTCATGACGATTTTACGAAAAATGGTTCACTTATTAATTTTTTAAACAACTATTCCAAAACTAAAATTAGCCCAAAAGCTAAAATTAGTTTTCTAAAATACGACTGGACTTTAAATGGAAAATAGTACCTTTATTTTTCACCTTTGATAACACAAAAAACAATGTCTAAAAACTATTATGATGCTGCCGATTTAAAAAAATTCGGCAAAATAACTGAATGGAATGAAGAACTTGGAAACAAATTCTTTGACTATTATGGAAAAGTATTTGAAGAAGGCGCATTAACGGCTCGTGAAAAATCTTTAATAGCCTTAGCTGTTGCTCATACAGAGCAATGTCCATACTGCATAGACGCATACACAAAAGATGGCTTGCAACGTGGAATTACAAAAGAACAAATGATGGAAGCAATTCATGTTGGTGCGGCAATTAAAAGTGGCGCAACTCTGGTTCACGGAGTTCAAATGATGAATAAAGTTAATAAACTGGAAATGTAATAGGACTCTAATCTTGCTTTTTTTTAGTAAAATTGTGGAGGTCAATTAAACAAAGTCCATTAAGGAGCTTATTATAATAAATTATGAGTTTTAAACAAAAAATTAAAAGTTTTAATAACTTCAATTTGGTATTTATAACTCTACATTAGTAATTAAATGAAGAAATCACTAAAAGCAAGAAACAACGATATTGCAAATACTTCTCGTCAGATGGAAATTCTTTCTGAAGGAATATTTGCGACTGGAGAATTACCAACTTTTGCTGCAAAAATTAAAGAAACAAATCAGTTTCCCTTACGTCCTAAAAAATTAGAAATTCTACAAATAAACTTAGGCTATATGTGCAACCAAGTTTGTTCACATTGTCATGTAGACGCGGGCCCTGATAGAAAAGAAATCATGACTCTAGAAACCATGAATGAATGTTTAGAAGTTATTAAAAAAACAGGAGCCCATACTTTAGATTTAACGGGTGGTGCTCCGGAAATGAACCCTAATTTTAGATGGTTTGTAGAAGAAGCTTCTAAAGCAGGAATTAAAGATTTTATTGTGCGTTCTAACTTAACAATTATTAGGGCTAATAAAAAGTATTACGATTTGCCCGAATTCTTTAAAAAACACAAGGTGCACGTGGTTTCATCAATGCCACATTGGACACGAGGAAAAACAGATAAACAACGTGGAAATGGTGTTTTCGATAAATCAATAAAAGCATTAAAAGAATTAAACGCTATTGGTTATGGCTTAAAAGGTTCAGGTTTAAAATTAGATTTGGTGTATAATCCTTCAGGCGCTTTTTTACCAGGAGATCAATTGGCTCTAGAAAACGATTTCAAAAAAGCATTAAAATCTGAATTTGATATTGATTTTCATAGTTTATTCGCAATTACAAATCTACCAATTAGTAGGTTTTTAGATTATTTAATCGCTTCAGAAAATTATGAAGATTATATGTATTCTTTAGTAGAAGCATATAATCCAACTGCAGTTGCAAATGTAATGTGTACAAACACACTTTCTGTAAGTTGGAATGGAAATTTATATGATTGCGATTTCAATCAGATGCTAAATCTTAAAGTTGCTAGTAAAGTAAAACACATTTCAGATTATAACGAAGAGCTGTTACAAGACAGAAATATTATTATTAACCAACATTGCTATGGTTGCACTGCTGGAGCAGGAAGTAGCTGCCAAGGAGTTGTTGCTTAATTCATAAACAAAAATCAAAAAAATCACGAATAATTATTGAATTCGTGGCAAAACAAAAAACATGAGTTACTTAGAAACCACACATAATGTATATAAAGAAGCAGCTTTAACACCAGATGTTGGTCTGTGTTGCACTACAAATCCTATTTGGGAATTACCAGGATTAAAAATTCCAAGAATTATGCAAGAAATGAACTACGGTTGCGGTTCTACTGTTCATGCTCGTGATTTAGCGAACAACCCCAAAATGCTATACGTTGGTGTTGGAGGTGGAATGGAGCTATTACAATTTTCTTATTTTAACCGTAAAAAAGGCGGTGTAATTGGTTTAGATGTTGTTGATGAAATGTTAGAAGCTTCTCGTAAAAACTTTAAAATTGCAGAAGAACAAAATGATTGGTTTAAAAGTGATTTTGTTGATTTAAGAAAAGGAGATGCAATGGATTTACCTGTGGAAGATAATTCTATTGATGTAGCTGCACAAAACTGTTTATTCAATATTTTTAAGTCAGACGATTTAAAAAAAGCCATTGAGGAAATGCACAGAGTTTTAAAACCTCATGGAAAATTAGTGATGAGCGACCCAACTTGTGAACAACCAATGAATGACGAGCTAAGAAATGACGAACGCTTGCGTGCGCTATGTTTAAGCGGAAGTTTATCAATTGCAGATTATGTAAAAGCATTAACGGATGCTGGTTTTGGAACTATTGAAATTAGAGCCAGAAAACCCTACAGAATTTTAGACCCTAAGAATTACCCAACAGACGAATTAATTTACATAGAATCTATTGAAGTTGCTGCAATAAAAGATCCAATGCCAGAAGATGGACCTTGTGTTTTTACGGGAAAAGCGGCAATTTATTATGGTGATGAAGCTTATTTTGATGACGGTGTAGGGCATACTTTATTAAAAAATCAACCTTTAGCAATTTGCGATAAAACAGCAGAAGCTTTAAAAGCATTAGGAAGAGATGATATTTTCTTTTCAGAATCTACTTATCATTATGATGGCGGTGGATGTTGTTAAATTGGTTTAATTTTTTTAGCGTTGTCATACCGAAATGAAGTACGATTGAAGAATCTATGATTCGTAGTTTAAAATTATGAAAAAAATATTTTTCCTTTTTATTTTTATAAACTCAGTTTCTTTTAGCCAAAACAAACTGGATAAACTGTTCAATAAATTCAATAAAAATAAGGTTCCTTATATTTCAGTGGATACTTTAGTTATTACAAAAGCTATTTTATTAGACGCAAGAGAAACAAAAGAATACAATGTAAGTCATTTAAAAAATGCTATTTGTGTCGGCTATGATTATTTTGATATCCAAAAAACAATAGAGAAACTTCCTAAAGATAAAAGCACAAAAATTGTAGTTTATTGTTCTCTAGGAATTCGTTCTGAAATTGTTGCACATAAGCTGATAAAAGAAGGTTACACCAATGTTTACAATTTATATGGCGGAATTTTGGAATGGAAAAACAACAACTTTCAAGTCGTCGATACTTTAGGAAACGAGACCGAAAAAGTCCATACTTTTAACAAAGACTGGAGCAAATGGTTGAAGAAAGGGAAGACAGTTTATTAGTTAATAATCAAAAAAAACATTACTACTATTCAATTTATGCCAAGAAAACAAAAAAACAAAAACCTCTTATTAATCTTTACCAGAAACCCAGAATTAGGCAAAGCAAAAACACGTTTAGCAAAAACTGTGGGTGATGAAACTGCTTTAGAAATTTACAAATTTTTATTACAAAAAACCAGAGACGTTTCTTTAAAAGTAACTTCTGACAAAGCTGTATATTATTCTGTAAAAATTAGAACTAATGACATTTGGGACAATGAAATTTATCAAAAGCATCAACAAAATGGAGAAGATTTGGGCATCAGAATGAAAAATGCTTTCAAAGATGGTTTTGCTTCGGGATATAAAAAAGTAATGATTATTGGCAGTGATTTGTACAATTTATCATCAGAAAACATAGAAAATGCTTTTAACAATTTAAACGACAATGATTTTGTTATTGGCCCTGCACTAGATGGTGGATACTATTTATTAGGCATGAACTCTTTGCAAGAAAATATTTTTGAAAATAAAGACTGGGGAACAGAAACCGTAAGAAAAGATACTCTAGAGGATCTAAAAGATAAAAAAGTTAAATTATTAGAGTTAAAGAACGACATAGATATATATGAGGATATTTTAGATATTCCAGAAATTATGATAAAATTCATCAACTCTAAATAATTTAGCACATAACCTTTTTTGGGATTTAGGAACGTTCAGTGCATTGAACTCTAATAATTACTTTATCTTGACTATTGATACTTTTGCAATTGACACAATTGAGAGATATCCTAATCTTGCAAAAAATAAAATTCCTTTTATAAACACAGAAGTTAATTCTAATGAAATTCGTATTTTGAAAGCTATAACAAAGCAGGTATTTCATCAAACTAAAATAACAGAAAATATTCATTTAATAACTTATATGAAACAGCAACAGCTACTAGAAACTATAAACTTTTTACAAGCAGAAGGAATTACAAATCCAGAAATAGGAATTGTTTTAGGAACAGGTTTAGGGAAGTTAGTCAATGAGATTTCAATAGAAAAAGAGATTCCATATTCTAATATTCCAAATTTCCCTGTTGCCACGGTAGAATTTCATTCTGGAAAATTAATTTATGGTGAATTGTCTGGTAAAAAAGTACTTGTAATGGCGGGACGTTTTCATTTATATGAAGGTTACAATGCTTGGGAGGTAACTTACGGAATTAGAACTTTACATGGGTTAGGTATTAAAAATTTACTAATTTCAAATGCGGCAGGAGCCATTAATTTATCCTACAAAAAAGGAGATTTAATGTTGATAGAAGATCATATAAATCTGCAAGGAAGTTCCCCTTTAGCATTTAAAGGAGCTAATGCTTTCGGGAATATTTTTGCAGATATGCTAGAGCCATATTCTAAAGAAATTAATACCAAAATGTTAACTGTTGCCAAAAAACAAAACATACAATTACATACAGGAATTTACACAAGTGTTTTAGGCCCTCAACTAGAAACTAGAGCAGAATACAGAATGCTACAAATTTTTGAAACAGATGCAGTTGGGATGAGCACAGTACCAGAAGTTATAGTTGCTAAACAATTAAACCTTCCATGTGCTGCTATTTCTGTTTTAACAGATGAGTGTGACCCCAAAAACTTACAACCTGTGGATATTGCAGAAATCATTGCAATTGCAGGTAAAGCAGAACCTAAAATGATTGCTTTGTTTAAAGGAGTTATTGAAATGCTATAATTTTACTACAAGTACTTTAGAACGAATTAAACTGATTATCACTTCCGTCATTTCTGGAAACGAAGCAATATGTCTATTGATAATTTCAAATTATGAGGTTGCTTTGTAAACTCGCAGTGACAAACATACAGTCAATTGAATTGTGCTACCTTTTTTTACCTTTTGCTTTTACTTCTTTAATCTTTACATAAATCAGTTTCATGCGTCCTTTAGACGTCTCTCTTCTTTCTACTTCAAAATCTGGAATCGATTTTATTAAAGGTGTCAATTTCTGAAAACCATAATTTCTAGAATCAAAATTAGGCTGTTTCTTTTGAAGTAAACTTCCTACATCTCCTAAAAATGCCCAACCATCATCGTCTGAAACATCATCTATAGTTGAAGCTATAAAGCGAATTTCTTTTTGTGTTATTTTATCGTAACCAGTTTTCGTGGTGGTTGTAGTTTCTAGAGATTCCAATTCGTTTTCTGCAGATTGATTCTTTAAAATCTCGATATAAATAAATTTATCACATGCAACAATAAAAGGGTTTGGTGTTTTCTTTTCGCCAATACCATATACTTTCAATCCTGCTTCACGCAAACGTGTTGCCAAACGTGTAAAATCACTATCACTAGAAACTAAACAAAAACCATCTACTTTTTCTGAATATAAAATATCCATAGCATCTATAATCATGGCAGAATCAGTTGCGTTTTTACCAGTTGTATATCCATATTGTTGTATTGGGGTAATGGCATTTTCTAACAACAAGCTTTTCCACTTATTTAGGTTCGGTTTCGTCCAATCTCCATAAATACGTTTAATGGTTGGATTGCCGTACTTCGCAATTTCTTCCATCATCTCTTTAACATAAGCAGAAGGAATATTATCTCCATCTATAAGCACTGCCAATTTTATATCCATCATTTTAAGTCTTTTGTATTGTATTCTTTAAAGATATTTCTTTTACATAAAAACCTACTTTAAAAGAAGTACTTTTTCATCATAAAGATAGAAAATATGTACAAACTACTTTTAATACATTTTTTAGACTATTAAAGAAAATAGCTTAGAAATAAAACTAACGTTTTTTTTTACTTAATTCCTCCCTTTTTCATCAGGGTATAAACTGGGTAAATTATCACTTTGAAAATAAGCTTTAGTATCAATGTTTATTCCTGTGATCTTTCCTTTAAAAGCTGCTCCTGTGTCAATATTCCAAACACTTTCAATATTTATTGGTGAAGATTCATCATAATTAGTCGTTGGAGTATGACCTATGTAAATTTCTTTATAATGTTGTAATCTTTTAGGATAAAAAATGGAATCTTTTGGAATACTTCTATCCATTACCAAAAGCATTTCCCATAAAGATCTATCTAAATAAAATAACTCTGGAAATTTCTCTTTTTCAACTCCATGCAAAGAAGTAAAACCTGCATGTAAGAATAGTCTATTATCATCATCTAAATGATATAGTGGCAAGTTTTGGAAAAAATTAAGATGTAGCTTTTTTTCATCTTCAGAAAAACCTTCATAACTTTCGATTGTTTCTTTACCTCCATGAATGTACCAAGAGGGATTAACATCACTAGATTTTCTAAGCCAATTTTCACACCAAACATCATGATTTCCTTTGATAAAAATGCAATCGAATTTCTGAGATAAATCCATTAAAAACTGAATAACTTGTGCAGACTCACTCCAACCATCTACATAGTCTCCCATGAAAATAATTTTATCTCCGTCTTTAAGTTCTAGCTTATTTAAAACTTGAATTAAAGCTTTTAAGCCTCCATGAATATCTCCAATAGCAAAAGTTCTCATCTTAATTTTGTTTTTAGCAAAACTAATAAAAAATGAGCTCTAATTATATTCCCCAATTCAAAAACGAATCCCTCTCTATAAGATCTAAAAATGTTATCCATAATAAATCCATTATCAAATTTAGAAATAGTGCGGTATGTTTCTAAATTATAAAATGAATAGCGCTACTCAGCTATAAATGATTGTTGAATCATCAAATTCACCCAATTATCGGTACTTAAACCCATAACCGTAAATTTATATTCAGAATCAAAAATTAATTCTGGTGGATTTTCTGTGTTAATGTTTGAAATTGTATTAGATATGTCATAATACTGAAACGTTTTATTAACGGTAAAAGTCCCAGACAAAAAATCGCCTGTATTATTTGTAAATATTTGAAAGTAACTCTCATTTTCATTATGCGAACCATCTATCCAAGTAAATGTTGGTTTTAGTCTTTCTTTAGTGTCTATTGTAACATTTTCATCAGTAAACCACTCAGTTGGTTTTTCATCAATCTTAATTTTTATTGGGTTGGATTTGTACAATAAATCCCCAATAACAAAAGTTATAATGCTCCAACTACCCTGACTATTTGTTCTAGAATACCTTCTAAGTTTACCTCCAAAAACAGCTTCATCACTTAAGTTTTTTCTTCGATATTTTGAAAAATCATTTTCATCTACAGAAGTACTTTCTGTTTCATAATACCTCATGTCGGAAGTCCCAAATAATGGATAGTAATAAATATAAGATAAATTGGCACTAGCACTTGCGGCAAAAGCCGTTGCAACTTCTATGGTTTTTGTTGAATGTATATCTAAATATTCTTCTAAATTTCTTGGAATAAATGTTTCTTGAATAACCAAATTTACCCAATTATCTTCACTTATACCCATCATTGTAAAAAGATATTCTTTGTCTTCTACTAAGCTCTCAGGTGTTTCTTCTTCATTAATGTCTGCAACAACATTTGTGGTATCAAGGTATTTCAAAAAAGTGTCATGTGTAAAAGTACCTGACAAAAAAGTTTCTTCTTCTTCTTCAGTAATTACCTGAAAATAAGTTTCATTACCTGTAATTCCTTGATCAGTCCATATAAATTGAGGTGTCAATTTATTTGGAAACTCAATGGTAACTTTATCTGTCCAAATTGTAGATTTTGTTGCATTTTTTAAACGAATTGGATTTGATTTATGCAACTTTCCATTTACCTCATAGGTAATCAAACACCAATTTTCTTCAGAATTTGATCTTGAAAACCGTTGTAACTTTCCTCCAAAAACATTTTCTACCGCTAATATTTGTCTTTTGTAATTAGAAAAATCCTTTTCATCAACATCTAAACTATCTGCTTCATAATACCTAATGTCGGTAGCTCCTTTTTCTGGATAATAGAAAATATACGATAAACTTGTACTTCCACTGGCACTTGCGGCAAAAGCTAAAACCTCTCCCAAATCTTTTGTTGATGAAGACTCGATATACTCCTGCAAATTTCTTGAAACTGAAACATCATTATCTTCTGAGCAAGAAAGGAAAAAAAAAGAAGCAAAAACTGAAATTAAAAAAAGTTTAAAATCCATCTTTATATTTAAATTTTAAATGTAATAATTGGCAAGGTAGAATGATTTTTATAATTGTCTGCAATACTAACTACAAAAATATCAGATAATCCTTTTATGACATGTTTTATTAAATAAATTAAATAAGATCATCTTCTTTTACCCTCATTAAAAAGTTATTAGTGAATAATTGCATTAATAAATTTACTTATGTAGGTAAAAAACATACCACATATTTGCTATATTATTTTTTAAATTTTTCTTGGTATAATTTTCTGATTAAATCTTCAGCAGGTTTATTTTGAGGCGTAAATCTATTGTTATTTGATCCTCCTACTTTTTCATGTTCATGAAACCATTTCCAAATAAAACCACCGGCAAACCAATCTTCTTTCCAAAACAGATTATGTATTGCTTGTAAGCCATTTACTTGAGCCTCTAAATTAACATTGCCCACAACTCTATCTGATTTCCATGGTTCTTTCCCTGTAAAATCGACACTTCTATAACCAAATTCTGTAAATAAAACGGGTTTATCAAATTGCTTTTGAACTCGTAGAATTTCATTTTTATGAGGATGCCAACCTGATTTAAAATCCTCTAGTGATGGAGATTTTTTGTCGCTCAATGGAAAATACGCATCAATACCAATGTAATCTATTTCCTTCCAAAAAGTCACTCGTTTAAATTCATCCCAATTCGCAGCATAAGTTAATTTTCCTTTATAAATTTTTCTGATTTTGGAAATTAATTCTTGCCAATATTTTGGTCTATTTAAAACGAATTTTTCTAGTTCGGTTCCAATACACAAAATATCTGCTTTCAAATCTTCTGCTGCTTTTGCATAAGTTAAAATAAATTCTAAATAAGTATTTTCTAAAATCCTCCAATTTGCTTCAGAATTCATTTCTATTAAACCTGTATATTCTCCTTTCCAAACCCAAATTTGAGGCTTTACCATTATTTTTATACGCTCTTCTTGAAAAGTTTTAGCGTATTGCGATAATCCTTTTTTAGTTTCTCCAAACCATTGTCTGTCTGTATTATATTTTATTTCGGGCGATGATAAATCTTTTATAAAACCAAAAGGCATCAAAGCAACAAAATTGACATGTGCTTTTATTACTGGAGAAATATGTTTTGTATTTATGGAATCTCTAGATGCTACAAAACTAATTCCATTTATTTTATTCTGCTGACTACTACATGATAACTGAATAAATATTAGGACTCTAAAAATAATTTTATTTGTTTTCATACCTCGTAAAAATAGCTTTTTATTAAAAAATGCTCTTAAACCAATTTTAAAAATACATCCTAAATTATAAAAAACTTATTAACCCATCGTCCATTATTTAATCCCTTCGGATGTTTATCAATTTGTATATTACTTTTGTCCGCAGTATTAGCTTCTCAAAAACATTTTTGCACAACTTAAAATCTTTCCTAGAAACCCCTATTTAAAGTGGTTCTAAATTATAGTTTAAAATTAAGTTCTTAACTTTAACTTTCATATAATCTGCAACGATAAATCAACTATGAACCATATTGTAATAATTGGTAACGGAATTTCTGGGGTTACTGCAGCAAGACATATTAGAAAAAACTCTAACCATAAAATAACAATTATCTCTGCAGAATCGAAATACTTTTTCTCAAGAACTGCGCTTATGTATGTTTATATGGGACATATGAAATTTGAACACACACAGCCTTATGAAAATTGGTTTTGGGAGAAAAACAGCATTGATTTAAAAGAGGGTTTTGTAGAAAATATCAATACAAAAGAAAAAGTCTTAAACTTTTCTAATGGTGAAAATATTGCTTATGATAAATTGATTATTGCAACTGGATCAAAACCAAATAAATTTGGTTGGCCAGGACAGGAATTAGATGGAGTTATGGGCTTGTATCATAAACAAGATTTAGAGAATTTAGAAAAATATGCTCCAGATAAAAAAACATGTAGAAGAGCTGTAATTGTTGGTGGCGGCTTAATAGGAATAGAATTAGCAGAAATGTTGCGAAGTAGAAATATACCTGTTACTTTTTTAGTTCGTGAAACAAGTTTTTGGAACGGAGTTTTACCCGCACAAGAATCTACAATGATAAATGAACACATTATGGAACATCATATAGATTTACGTTTAAACACAAATTTAAAAGAAATCAAAGCCGATGAAAACGGGCGCGTAAAATCTATAATTATTGAAGAAACCGGCGAAGAAATTTCATGTGATGTCGTTGGTTTAACTGCAGGTGTTACACCAAATATTGATTTTCTAAAAGGTTCTGGAATAGAGCTTGGACGAGGTGTAAAAGTAAATCGTTTTTTAGAAACAAATATCGAAAACATATTTGCCATTGGCGATTGCGCAGAACAACATAAAGCCATTGGACAACGCAGAAATATTGAATCGGTTTGGTATACAGGAAGAATGATGGGAGAAACTGTTGCACAAACTATTTGTAAAAATAAAACAGCATATAAACCAGGACATTGGTTTAATTCCGCAAAATTTTTAGACATAGAATACCAAACATATGGCTGGGTTTTTAGCGAAAAAAACAAAAAAGAAAATCAAGCATATTTTCAATGGAAACACCCAAAACATTTAAAATGTATTACTATTTCTTTTGATAAAAACACTAATAAGTTTTTGGGTATAAATACATTCGGAATTAGAATGCGTCATGAAATTTTTGATAAATGGCTTACCGAAAATAAATCTGTAGAACACGTTTTAGAATATTTAGCAGATGCTAATTTCGACCCTGAATTTTATAAATTTCATGAAGCAGAAATTGTAAATAAATTCAACTTAGAAAACAACACCAAGATACAACCAAAAAAGAAAAGCTGGAAACGAATTTTTAGTAAAGTATAAAATATGCGGGTCATAAAACAATCAGGTTTAATTCTATTTTTATTGGGATTAGCCATATTTATTGGTACAATTTTCACAGGTGATTTTAATTTAACACAATCTGAATTAGATGCTTTTATTGCAGAAAAAGGATATAAAAATGAAGTCATTAAAGAGAAACTTACAAAAGCTGTTGTTACAAATGAAGATTTAAATATATTCGAATTTTCTAGTCGCGTTATAAATGCTTACGATATATCTAACAGGCATTACGATAAGTTAATTACAAAGTACGATGCAGAACGAAATTGGACTAAAAAAGGCGAGCAATATCAATATAAAATCTTTGGAAAACCACATAGTTTAAGTTTTACACTTGCTAAAAAAGCAGGCAGAGGTTTTGTTGCAGAAAACAAAGGTTTAGCATGGCTTTTAACTTTTGGTTTAGGAATAATTGGTGCACTTTTATATATAATTCCGGATGTTATTTTGTTAGGAAAACCAGGAATAAAAAATAATGGTGTTTTTTTAAACGCAGCAACAAATCGTGGTTGGATTGGTTGGTTTGCTTTTTTCTTTTTAGTTACCTTTTATATACTTCTTTATTTTTACCCAGATTTTATAGTAAACTGGGTATATCTAGTAGATCCTATGAGCAAATCTCTTAGCGGAAATTCAGCAAGTCAATGGTTTCTATATGGCTTTTTGTATTGCACAGTAATGTCTGTGATGGCAGTAAGAATGTATATAAAATATCGCAATAATAAATATCAAATTTTAAGAACTACTTCAGTCTTATTTTTTCAAATTGTATTTGCATTTTTAATTCCAGAAATTTTAGTCAGATTCGAAAAGCCTTGGTACGATTTTAAAAATGCCTTTCCATTAGATTATGACTTCTTCTTTAAATGGAATTTAAACGAATTGCTCTCTAGTGGTGGATTTGGGCTATTTATTTTAATTTGGGGAGTTGTTTTAACAATAGTAGTTGTACCAGTAATGGTTTATTTCTTTGGTAAAAGATGGTATTGTTCTTGGGTATGTGGCTGCGGAGGATTAGCTGAAACACTGGGAGATCCTTACAGACAAAACTCGAGTAAAACATTACTTTCTTGGAGAGTAGAACGTATTGTTATTCATTCTGTTTTAGTTTTTGTTTTAGTAATGACAGGGTTTGCTTTGTACACTTTCTTCTCTGGGGCAGAGCAAATTATAGGTATTAAAACACAAACAATTCAAGATATTTATGGATTCTTAATAGGTGCTATATTTGCAGGAGTAATAGGTACTGGTTTTTATCCAATTTTTGGAAACAGAGTTTGGTGTCGTTTTGGTTGTCCTTTAGCTGCATATTTAGGATTTATCCAACGATTTAAGTCAAGATTTAGAATTACAACAAATGGAGGTCAATGTATTTCTTGTGGAAACTGCTCCACTTATTGTGAACAAGGAATTGATGTAAGAGCTTATGCACAAAAAGGAGAAAACATTGTGCGTTCTAGTTGCGTTGGTTGTGGTATTTGTTCCGCAGTTTGTCCAAGAGGAGTTTTAAAATTAGAAAATGGACCAGAAGATGGTAGAATAAATCCTACAGAAATTTTATTGGGAAATGATGTTGATTTAATGGATTTTATAAACAATAAATAATTTCTAAAAAACCTCTTTTTATATTTTATCACAGATAAATTTTGTTGTATTGCCCCAGAAGAAAATCAATAACAATCTTTTAAGGAGCGACTATTAAAGCAAGAAAGTAAGATTTCTAAACTTCAAAAAAAATGATTCCTTGAAATTCAATCACAAAAATAGAAACCCTAAAAAGAAGGGGGTTTATAGATAATTTAGAATCGAATTATTGGTACTTTTGCGGCTTGAGAAAACTGATGAAAGCTTCTAAATAGAAAAACGATAAAAAATAAAAATAGTTTGAATGATTTAAGATGATGAAACCTATTATAAAAGTAATTATCCCTGCTTATAACGAGCAAAATTCTATAGCAAAGGTTATCAACGATATTCCAAAAATAGTTGATGAGGTTATCGTTATTAATAATAACTCTTCAGACAACACAGAAATTAATGCAAGAAAGGCTGGTGCAACTGTTTTAATAGAAAGACGAAAAGGATATGGTTATGCGTGCCTGAAAGGAATGGATTATATCGCTAAACAAAAGACAAAACCAGAAATTGTAGTTTTTTTAGATGGAGATTATTCCGATTACCCAGAACAATTAACAGCAATTATTGATCCTATTATAAAGGACAATATTGATTTTGTTATTGGTTCACGTGTTAAAGAACTAAGAGAAGATGGAGCTATGACACCGCAACAAATTTTTGGAAACTGGTTAGCTACTTCTTTAATGAAATTATTTTTTGGAGCTAAGTTTACAGATTTAGGACCATTTAGAGCAATAAAATATAACAAACTACTTGCTTTAAAAATGGAAGATAAAACCTATGGTTGGACTGTGGAGATGCAATTAAAAGCATTAAAACAGAAATTAAATTATACAGAAGTACCAATGAAATATAGAAATAGAATTGGAGTCTCTAAAGTTTCTGGTACAGTAAAAGGGAGTATCTTTGCAGGTATTAAAATATTAAGTTGGATTTTTAAATACAGTTTTAAATAATGTTTATAGAATATTTGATTATTGGAGTTTATTCAATTTCGCTAGTGCTTATTTTTTTATATGCTTTAGCACAATTAAATTTACTTTTCAATTATATTAAAGCACGAAAAACAGAAGATCACTCAGAAAAATTTGACTTTTCAAATTCAGAAGAAATTCCATTTGTTACCATACAATTGCCGGTTTATAACGAGCTGTATGTTATGGAACGTTTGTTAAAAAATATAGCTAAATTAAAATATCCTAGAGAAAAACTAGAAATTCAGGTTTTAGATGATTCTACAGATGAATCTGTAGAAATTACAGCAAAACTTATTAAAGAAATTCAAGAAGACGGATTAGATATTCAGCATATCAAAAGATCAAATAGAGAAGGTTTTAAAGCTGGTGCCTTAAAAGAAGGTTTAAAAACAGCAAAAGGAGAATTCATTGCGATCTTTGATGCAGATTTTTTACCACAAGCTGAATGGTTGTATCAAACAGTCCCATATTTTAAAAATGATGAAATTGGAGTTGTTCAAACACGTTGGGGCCATATCAATAGAAATTATTCTACCCTCACAAAAATCCAAGCTTTTGCTTTAGATGCTCATTTTACGCTAGAACAATTAGGCAGAAATAGTAAAGGACATTTTATCAATTTCAATGGTACAGCTGGTCTTTGGAGAAAAGAATGCATTTATGATGCTGGTAATTGGGAAGGAGATACACTTACAGAAGATTTAGATTTAAGTTATAGAGCACAATTAAAAAATTGGAAATTTAAATACCTCGTTGACGTAGAAACTCCGGCAGAATTACCTGTGGTTATTAGCGCTGCTAGGTCTCAACAATTTAGATGGAATAAAGGTGGTGCAGAGAATTTTCAAAAGATGATGAAACCTGTTATAACTCATGATAAGGTGCCGTTTAGAACTAAAATTCATAGCGTACTTCACTTGTTAAATAGTTCTATGTTTACTTGTATTTTTTTAGTGGCTATCTTAAGTATCCCTATGCTATATATTAAAAATGAATATGCACACTTAAAATATTATTTTTATGTAATGAGTTTCTTCGTTATAAGTTCATTAATATTTTTCGTTTGCTATTGGCATATGTTTAAAAGTATTTATGGGAATGGCTTTGTCCAATTCATAAAATATATTGGCTCCTTTTTTACATTCTTTGCCATTGCCATGGGATTTTCTTTACACAATACAATTGCTGTTTTAGAGGGGCATTTTGGGAAAAAGAGTGAATTTGTGAGAACACCAAAATTTAATATAAGTAGCATAAAAGATGGATGGAAAAGCAACAAATACATAAAAAAGAAACCATCTATTTCTGTTATTATAGAAGGGTTGCTAGCCATTTATTTTGTTTTCGGTATGTATAGCGCATTTATTGTAGGAAATCAAGGTGGAGACTTTGGATTATTTCCATTTCATTTTATGCTTTTTATAGGTTTTAGCTATGTATTTATAAAATCAGTGTTTTCTAAAGCATAATGTCTTTACTCTCAAAATATAAAGATGTACTTCTAATTTTATTTAGCACATCACTTTATTTTGTTTTTGCATATTTCTTAGAAAGAACTGAGTTTAACAAATTACTTTTCTTATGGTTTTCTCTCTTTGGATGTTTTTATTTACTGATAAAAAGTAAAAACATTTCTACTTCAACGTTAATTGGTTTAGTGATTCTTTTTAGGTTGATTTTTCTCTTTGCAATCCCTAATTTGTCACAAGATTTTTACCGATTTATTTGGGATGGACGAATGATATTAAAAGGACTTAATCCATATTTATCAATACCTCAATCATTTATTCAACAGGGGATACAGCCAATTTCTGAAGCGTATAATTTATACAACGGAATGGGAGAAATGAATGCAAGTCATTACACAAACTATCCACCAATAAATCAGCTTTGTTTTTTAATTGCTGCTTTGTTTGCAAGCAAAAGTGTTTTTGGATCTATAATTATTCTTAGAATCATAATTATTTTAGCAGATATTGGTATTTTATACTATGGAAAGAAACTACTACAAATCTTAAACTTACCCGTAAAAAATATATTTTGGTACGCTTTAAATCCTTTCATAATAATAGAAATGACAGGTAATTTACATTTTGAACCTGTCATGTTATTTTTCTTAATTTGTAGTTTGTATCAATTACATCAACAAAAATGGACATTTGCAGCAATTCTTTTAGCGTGTTCTATTTCCGTAAAATTGATACCATTATTATTCTTGCCACTTTTTTATCAATGGTTTATAAAAAAAGAGCAAAAATGGCTTATTGGAATTCAAAAATTAAGCCTTTTTTATATTATTACATTAGCAGCATTAATTATTTCATTTCTTCCTTTTTATTCATCAGAATTTATTAAAAACTATTCTGATTCGGTTGGTTTATGGTTTAAAAAATTTGAATTTAATGCCAGTTTTTATTACATATTCAGAGAGATAGGCTACTTATTTAGAGGTTGGAATGAAATAGAAATTATTGGGAAAACAACACCTTTTTTAACAATTACATTTGTACTAATTGTCTCTTTTTTTAGAAATAACAAATCAATGATTCAATTAATAACAGCATTATTATTTGGACTATGCTTTTATTATTTTACAACTACCACAGTGCACCCTTGGTACCTTGCAACACCTTTAATTCTATCTATTTTTACTAAATACCGTTTTCCTGTTATTTGGAGTATCGTTATTATTTTCAGCTATCAAGCATACGAAAACAATCCATGGAAAGAGAATTTATGGTTTGTTGCCATAGAATACATACTACTCTATGGTTTTCTTATTTATGAACTTAGGAAAAAAGGCCCCTTTATTAAATTGTTAAATAATCAATCTTCTGAACTATAATTAAGGTATTTTTGTATTTTGAAGATTAATAATGATTTAGATGAAAAGACTTACCATAAAAGACATAGCAAAAGAGTTTAAAGTTTCCATTTCTACTGTTTCTAAAGCATTGAATGACAGTTATGAGATTAGTGTAAGTACAAAAGAAAAGATTCAGAAATATGCGAAAGAAAAAAACTACAAGCCTAACTTTAACGCATTAAGTTTAAAAAATAGACAAACAAAAACTATTGGAATTATTATTCCGAATATGTTAAACTATTTCTTTGCGCAAGTTTTTAACGGAATAGAAAAAGTAGCAAACGAAAGAGGTTATAAAATTATTTCATGTATATCTAATGAATCCTTTAAAAAAGAAGTAGAAACCATAGAAATGCTTTCCAATGGGAGTATTGATGGGTTTATATTATCACTGGCAGAAGAAACAGTTTCTAAAAACAATTTCAATCATTTTCAAGAAGTAATAGATAACGGCACTCCTATAGTTATGTTTGATAGAGTTGCTGATAAAATAAATTGTGATAAAGTAGTTACTGATAATTTTGATAGTGCTAGGAGTACAGTCTCGTATTTAGTAAAATCTGGTCATCAAAATATTGCCTTTATATCGACGATAAATAACTTAGAAATCGGAAGAAGAAGACAATTAGGCTATTTAAAAGGTTTAGAAGATTTTAATATTAAAGTTGAAAAAAATCTAATCATAAATATAGATGATGATTATAAAAATTATGAACAAATCTTAGAGCCAATTTTTAAAAAAAATACAATAGATAGTGTAATTGCTACAGATGAATCTTCTGCTATCGCTGCTATGAAAGTTGCAATAAAAAAGGGGCATAGAATTCCTGAAAATTTCTCAGTAATTTCCTTTTCTAACGGAATTTTAGCGAGACACTCTAGTCCCAGAATGACTACCGTTAGTCAACATGGAGAAATAATGGGTGCTACAGCCGCAAAAAAGTTAATTAACCGACTAGAAGATAAATCTCAGGTAAAAAAAGAACCTGAAACGATTATTGTAAAAACAGATTTAGTTGAGAGAAATTCTACAAAAAAAATCTTATAAAATTTAACAACTATCTTAAAGAAACTATGAATCTATCAAAAGTAAAATTAGTAGTTTCTGACATGGATGGAACATTACTGAATTCTAAAGGAGAGGTTAGTAAATTATTCTTTAGATTATTCAATCAATTAAAGCAACAAAACATTCATTTTTGTGCTGCTAGCGGAAGACAATACAATAGTATTGTTAAAAAACTTGATTTAATAAAAGATGATATTTTTATCATCGCCGAAAATGGTGGAATTGCAAGAAAAGGAAAAGAAATATTAACTTCTGCACCATTATCAAAAGAGAAAATAAAAAAAATTATTCCTATTTTAAGAACTATAAATGACGCTCACGTAGTTTTATGCGGAAAAAATGATGCGTTTATAGAGTCTAAAAACAAAGATTTTATCACCTTATTTCAAGAATATTATAGTAGTTTTCAAATTGTAGAAGACTTAATAAATATTTTAGATTCTGATGACTTTTTTAAAATTGCTATTTATCATTTCACTTCATCTGAAGAATATATCTACCCGAAAATAAAACATATTGAAAATGAAGCACTTATTAAAATTTCTGGCAAGAATTGGTTAGATATTTCTGATAAACAAGCAAACAAAGGAAACGCTTTACGAAAGGTTCAAAAAACACTTAATATTACCAAAGAAGAAACAATGGTTTTCGGTGATTATCACAATGACATCGAAATGCTAAAGGAGGCTAATTTTAGTTTTGCGATGCAAAATGCACACCAAGACATTATAAAGATATCAAATTACACCACAGACAATGGTAATGATGATTTTGGAGTAGAAAAGACATTAGAGCTTCTGATAAAAAGCAATACTAAATAATATGTTTTTATCTTGTTAGTAATTTCTGACCGATCGAAATTGTATTGTTGTTTAAATCATTAATTTCTTTAATAACATCTACAGAAGTTTTGAATTTTCTCGCAATAGAATATAGTGTATCTCCTTTCTTTACTTCGTAATACTTTTCGTCTAAATACTTTGATGTAACATCTTCCTTTGCTTCCCCATCTGTATATGTCTTTGTTAATGTTTTACTGACTTTAAAGTCTTTCTTTTTAACATTATCAAATTGGTACAACTTATAATTTTCGATAATTTTAATCAGCTTATTTGGGTATTGTTTATCTGTTGCATAACCGGCTTTTTTCAATCCTCTTGCCCATTTCTTGTAATCCTTTACTCCGTAGGTAAATAAAAAAGCATATCTCTTTCTTTTCGTTAAAAAAGCTGAATGATCAACATAAGAAGTTTCTACAAATTGGTATTTTCTAAAACATTCTCCTTTCTCGTCGTCATCATGATAAACACGCTCTCCTCTCCATTGAGTATGACATTTTATACCGAAATGATTGTTAGATTTTAAGGCTAATTCACTTCTCCCCTTGCCAGATTCTAAAATTCCTTGTGCTAAAGTTATGCTTGCCGGAATTTTACTTTTATGCATTTCCTGTACAGCAATTGATGCATATTTCTTAATATAAGCTAACGTATTTTTATTTAGTTTTGGATTACTCTTTGCCAGTTCACTTGTTAATTCTTTTTGATTTACTGAAGGTAATTTTCCTGGTTTTGATTCATTTAAAACGACACTTGCATTTTTAGCATTGTAATTAACCTTTTTACTAGAACCACAACTTGCCAAAAACAACAAAAAAACACTATATAATAAAAACCTTAACATCATAAAACATCAATTAACAATTGTTCTTTTTTCTTTAATTGTTTATTAATCCCCTCAATACCTTGAAGACCTCCTGTATGAATTGCTAATATTTGAGCTCCTTCATCAAAATAATCTTTTTTAATTAAATCGATAATCCCAAATAACATTTTCCCGGTATAAATGGGATCTAACTGAATATTCGTATCCTTTTTAAAGTTGTTAATAAAATCTATTAATTGATCATCATATTTTGCATAACCTCCAAAATGATACTTTTTTTGTAAGCCCCAACTAGCATCTTTAACAACATATTTTCTAATCTCTTCCGATAAAAAATTACCTTTTAAAGCAGGAAAACCTATCACTTTCTGACGCTTCTTTTTCGCCTTTATCAATCCAGCAATGGTTCCTCCTGTTCCCACAGCAGAACAAATATAATCAAACTGATAATCGCTCTTTGTTAAAATTTCTTCACAACCATCTACAGCTAAACAATTTGTACCACCTTCGGGTACTAAATAAAAATCGCCCCATTTATTCTTCATCTTTTCAATAAAGCCAAACGACAATTTTTGTCTGTACTGCTCTCTAGAAACAAACTGAAATTTCATACCGTTTTCGTGTGCCTCTCTTAAAGTCGCGTTTTCTTCTAGAGTCTTTGTAAGATTTTTTGACAACTCATCACCTCGAATAACCCCAAAAGTCTTAAACCCCTGAAGTCTACCTGCAACCGCAGTTGCCGCAATATGATTAGAGAAGGCTCCTCCAAAAGTAAGTAAAGATTTCTTTTTTAATTTTGTTGCTTCTTGTAAATTGTATTTTAGTTTTCTAAATTTATTACCAGAAACTAACGAATGTATTAAGTCCTCTCTTTTTATAAAAAGTTCTATCCTTTTTTCTTCTAAAATTGGAAGAAAAACTTGTTGATTTTTAGATATAAAATCAGTAGCGAAAAAAGAATTATTTGTATTATTCAATCTAAAAAATTTGTTGGTACAAAAATAGAAGATAATAATTTGATAACATACAAAAGGATAAAAATAAAAAACTATTTTTTTTATTTATTTTTAAATTGCCACAATTTCACCTTTTACTTCCCTAAAAACATTAGAATAGTAAGTTTATGAAAAATTAGAAACTTCTTCCTCTACCTTTTCCCATTGTTCCATTAAAAAATCTAATTTTGATTTCTTTGCTTTGTATTTTTCGAAAAAATTTGGTCTGGCAGAAACTTCATCATAATTTTGTGCTAATTCTAAATCATTTTTTTCAATTTCAGATTCCAAATCAGAAACCTCAGTCTCAATATTAGAGAGCTTGTTTCGCAATTTCTTCAATTGTTTTTCTTGCTCTCTACTCAATTGATAACTATCTTTTTTATCAGAAGTTTTATCAACCTTTACAACTGTTCTTTTTTCTGCCTCTCTAAGGTTTTCTATTTTATGCTGTTCTAAGAAATAATCAATATCTCCTAAATATTCTTTAATTACTTTATCTTTAAATCCATAAACACTTGAGGTTAAACCTTGTAAGAAATCTCTATCGTGAGAAACCAAAATTAAAGTACCATTAAAGCTTCTTAATGCTTCTTTTAAAACATTTTTAGAGGCTATATCTAAGTGATTCGTTGGCTCATCCATTATTAAAACGTTAAAAGGTTGTAATAATAACTTACACAATGCCAATCTATTTCTTTCTCCTCCAGAGAGTACTTTTGCCTTTTTATCTACCGCATCTCCTCCAAATAAGAAAGAACCTAGCATATCTCTAACGCGCATTCTGTTAGTATCTGTAGCCGCATCTTCCATGATTTCCAAAACCGTTTTTTCTGGCGGTAATTCTTCAGATTGATTTTGAGCAAAATATCCTATTTCTACATTATGTCCCAATTTTAAATGTCCTTCAAAAGGAATTTCTCCAACCATCATTTTTGCCAGCGTTGATTTTCCTTGTCCATTCTGACCAACAAAAGCAATCTTACTATTTCTTTCAATTAATAAATCAACATTTTCTAAAACATGCTTTTCACCATAATTTTTACTCAATTTTGTTCCTTCGGCAATAATTTTACCTGGATCTTTAGAAATACTAAAACGAACATTCATTGCCTGGTTATCATCCTGATCAACCTCAATTAATTCAACTTTATCAAGTTGTTTCATTAAAGATTGTGCCATAGAAGCTTTACTCGCCTTGGCCTTAAACTTATTTATTAAATGCTGTTTTTGTTTAATTTCTTTCTCTTGATTTTTCTGAGCTTGTAACTGCTTTTCTTTTATTTCTGCTCTTAATAGTAAGAATTGAGAGTATGGCTTTTTATAATCGTAAATCTGACCCAAAGAAATCTCGATAGTTCTATTGGTTACATTATCCAAAAACATTTTATCATGCGACACCAAAACAATTGCACCTGAATATCCTTTTAAGAAGTTCTCTAACCAGATAATAGATTCAATATCTAAATGATTTGTTGGCTCATCTAATAAAAGAATATCATTATTCTGTAAAAGGAGTTTTGCTAATTCAATCCGCATTCTCCAACCTCCGGAAAAAGTATCTGTAAGCTTATCAAAATCCTCTCTTTGAAAACCTAAACCTTGTAAAATTTTCTCAGTATCTCCCTGATAATTGTAACCACCAAGCAATTCATAGCGTTCAGTTAAGTCCGTTAAATCATGAATTAACTCACTGTAACCTTCGCTTTCATAATCCGTTCTAGTTGCTAATTGCTCATTAATTTTTTCTAGTTTTAATTCAATTTCTTTTATTTCCTCAAACGCTTGATACGCCTCTTCCAAAATCGTTCTTCCTTCAACAAAATCAATATCTTGCCTTAAAAACCCAACGCGAACATCTTTATCAAAAGCCATTGTGCCACTGCTTTCTATATCTTTAGAAAGCACTTTTAAAAGTGTAGATTTTCCTGCACCATTTTTACCGATAAGACCAATTCTATCTCCTTTATTTAGTTTAAAAGTAATCCCTGAAAATAAATCAGTCCCCATAAAGGAAACTGTTAAGTTGTGTACGTTTAACATGTAATGTAATAATTGTTACTAAAAAAAAAGTTTATACTTTATATTTGCAAAAGTATACAAATTTATATTCTATTATGTTTAAAAAAGGTACCAAGTTGTATAGCATTTCAAATGGGAAGTGTCCAAGATGCCATGAAGGTGAATTCTTTGAACATAGATTTACATATAACCCAAGGAAAATAACAAAACTACATGACAACTGCCCAAAATGTAATTTAAAATATATGATGGAACCCTCTTTCTTTTACGGAGCAATGTATGTAAATTACGGAATAACAGTAGCACTTTCGATTGCTACATTTGTATTAAGTTCCTTACTTTTAAACCTAACCCTTTTACAATGTTTTGTTGCAATTATATTTGTTTTAATAGTTCTAGCACCAATTAACATGCGATTATCCAGAATTATTTGGATAAATATGTTCGTTTCTTACAATGAAAATAGGATCTAAAAAGGAAGTAGTATAAATTTAAGGGCGTTTTAACAGGCTTTCGCTACTCGCTTTTTTGTAAAAACAAAAAGAGCTCAAACAAACCGCTCAATCCTTAACGCATATTACATTCTTAAACATAAAGTTCTTTTAAGAATTAGGCTTGTTTAAATGTTTAAACCTATCTATATTAATTTCATCATCTAATACTCCTCCTTCTTCCAGGTAATTAAATAGCGCATTAGCAACCGTTGGAGCTATCATTACACCACGAGTTCCTAGACCGTTTAAAACAATTAATTTTGATTCTTCTGGATGAACACCAACCAAAGGCCTTCGACCAGAAACCGTAGGTCTTATTCCTGCAGATTGAGAAATAATTGTATATGGAGTATCGATTACTTTTTTTAGCTTCTCCACTAATTCGTCTTTCCCAGATTCCGAAGGCTCAGGTGTTTTGTCTGTCCAGTTAAAAGTGGCTCCAACCTTATATAAATTATCACCCAAAGGCAATACAAAAAGAGTTGATTTTAAAAGAAAATCAATATTAAGTTCAGGCGCATGAATGGTCAGTAATTCTCCTTTCGCCTCATTCATTGGTAAATAACTAAAAAACGGATTTTTTGTAACCCCATAACCTTCACAAAAAACAATTCTCGAAGCAGTTAAATTCTTATAAGAAATCTTATCCGTTTCAATACTTAATTCGTCATAATTAAACTGCTCAAAACGGATTAATTTTTGAGATTCTAGATACATCCTATAGGTGGTTATTAATTTAGCCGTATCTATTCTACCCGCTTCTTTAACATTACCAAAACTAAAATCAGCTATAACTCCTTTATAATTTTGATTATCCAATTTAGGATCTAAATAATCTACCAATCTTGGTTTATCTATAGCCGAAAACCAGTTGTTCTGATCTTCTATAGATTTAAAAGATTTTTTTATTGTAAACTTTGTATCAATTGTTATATTTAATTTTTCTTCTAGATTACTGTAAAACGGAAGAGCACGGTTCAATTGTTCCTTCGCGTTCCAAACTGGTGTAAATCTCTTTAAAATTACAGGGTTATAAACACCTCCTGCAACTAGAGATGATGTTTGAGAATCATCTTCAAATACAACGAATGTTTTTTTTGCCTTTAATAACTCTTCTACAAAAGCTAAACCTGCTAATCCTAGACCTACAATTATATAATCTACTTTCATGAGATAAAAATATTTAGATATGATTGAATCAATTATTTAAGAAAATTCATATCCTAATCCACAAGATAATACAAAATTAAATATTAGTTTAAATATAAAAACGTTTGCTTTCGCAAACGTTTTTAATAAAATATATCTATGTTTAAAAAGTTTTAATAATTCCACATATCCATCTCTCTGTTTCTAACGTCTTCTTTAATTTTATTTGCTTCTAATAATTGGAATAAAGAATTACCTCTTACATAATCAGAAATTTTTCTGTTACCGTAAACATTTTCTTCTCTCACAATTACGCCACTAAATCTTCTTGCATTTAAAAGGTGATCAAAAGAGATTGGGTGAGAAGCATTTTTGGGGTTAAAAACTTTAGCATCATGTAAAACATCTCTTGTTGAAGGAAAGAAAACCCAAAATAACTCATACAATTCCTCATCTTCAATATCTGTACCTATAGTCTGTACATCTTTACCCATAGGAGCTAAAGCCAATAACCTGTATTTCAATTCACCTTGACGCTTATCAAAATACCATATTCCTTTAATCATATAGCCTTCAACATCTTGTGTTTGAAGCCTGACTATATCCTTATAGCCATTCTCTTCTCTGACACTAGTCATTCTGGAGTCTATTTCACTTTGGGTGATTTTAGAAGTAAAAAAAGAGTCTGAATATGCTTCCTTTATTTTACCTTGTTTAATTCCTTTAATTAAAGTATCGAATAACGATCTTCTGTCCGAAGACATATTTGTTGTGTCAATTGGGAAATAATAAGGTAAATTTATTTTTTGATTTAAATCGATAAATTCCCAAACCACTTTAGACCATAATACATCCCTATCATCTACATATCCGTAAGGTATAGGTCCATCATTGTCCGCTGCTATTTGTTGTTCATTTTTCACCCCTATTTGATCAACACTTTTAGCATTCAATAAATTTGCTTGCGCATTCATTGAACCACTTATGATCAAAGCGAAAAAGAATATTAAACCATTTTTAAACATATTTTATTTTTTTACTTCTAATTAGTTAATTCTATATTAACCGGTAGTACTTTTTTAAGGTCATACCCGTTGGCTGTAGCTTTAATACCATAAATAGTGATGATATCTCCCCTTTTTGCTTTGGACAATTTCTTCTTTGCCGCTGCGCTTAATTTCGCACCCTTCACAATAATAGTCAGTTGGCCTGGTACTTTAATTTTAAAACTCTGTACCTTTATTTTTAAATCGAATTCAAAATCTGGCAAACCTGCCGCGATTGGAGCGTTTGATAAACCTGATTTAGGCATTCGAACAGTTCCGTATTGACCTCTTACAGATCCCATCGCTGCTGGTATATCTTTTATTCTAAAAGTAGCTTTAGAATTTACAGTTTTACCACTACTCAACTTAGCACTTACATTAATCGTTGCTATTTTTCCTGCTCCTGGTTTGATACTATATTTCCCTTTACCTCCAGTCAATTTTCCTCCAATTGCAGATACTTTTAGCATATTATCACTAACACCAGGTAAAGAAACAGAAATAGGATTTTCCAAACCTCTATAAACAACATTCATTTTATCCGCAGAAACCACTGCATTACTTGGCTCTGGAATAACAGAGTAAGTACTTTTAAAATCAACATTAACAGGTTCACCGTTTTGAGTAAAGGTTATTTGACCTTTAATATCATGGCTACCTACATTTCCTGCAGGCATATCTATAATTACCTGACCCGATTTAATGTTCTTGTAATTTCTCCCATTTAAAATAACATTATCAGGAACCATAGTCTCATCATAACGACCTAAAACAATTTTACCCGTTACTTTTTCTCCTGCGAAATAAGCGTTCTTTTCTAAAGCAACAATTCCTTTATAATTGTCTAAAGATAAAGCCTCTTCTAATTTACCCCCTAATAAATCTGCGACAATATCACTTTCAGTATTTTTAATATCAGCTTGCATTTGAGTTAAACTAGTTAAAGATGCAACCAATGGAAAACCTTCGTATCTTGCCTTTAAAAAAGGAACTTCTAACTTTGTCTTACTATTTATGACGGGCTTTGTAGAAAATTTACTTTTCACAACAGAAGTAAACCTACTGTCGGCGCCTAATACACCAGAAACATCTGTTCTGTATCCATTAATTCTATCTAAAAACTCCTGACCCTCTTTAGTAAATTTATCACCTGTAAAAAAATATTCATCTAAAAATGCTGTTTTATCCATAGATTCATAATCTTTAAGATCTTCAACACCAAAAGTCATTTTCTCCTTTAAAGCTGCAAGATAATCATAAAATTCTGTTGAATATTTTTTAATCTTATCTGCTTTAACTTTTAAGGGACCAAATTTTGCTGCTTGTTCAGAAGCTTTAGTCTCTAGGTTAGCATAAGCTGCATTATTCTTTGCTGTTGTTGAAATATTATTTTCAGTCAGCTTTTCATTCATAAAACCGAAAGCGGATAAAACTTCTTTACTCATATTCATTGCTAACATTGCAATGAAAACAAGATACATTAAATTTATCATCTTCTGTCTTGCGGACATTTTTCCTCCTGCCATTATAATTAGTTTTTTGAGTTAATATTATATTAGTTTCACTAATTATTATTTAGACATAGCAGAAAGCATGCCTCCATAAACTCCGTTTAAAGAAGATAAATTCTGTGCTAAAGACTCCATTTGTTCTTTTAACTTCTCGGTGTTCTCAACGACAACCCCATTTAATTCTGATTGCTTTGATGTATTTTCTACTTGTACTTTGTATAAATTGTTCAACGTTTCCATTTGAACTGCTGCCATTGAAACTTGCTCGTTGTACTTATTCGTAGCTGAAATAGATTCTGATGCCGCCGATAAACCCTCTGCTGCTCCCTGAAAGTTCTTCATACTTGTTCCTAAGCTCTCCATTAAACCTGCATCTATATTCGCCTCTTGTAATAAATTATCTAATTTTTGAGATAATAAACCTTGAGCACCTAATTCTTTTCCTGATTTAACACCATCAGTACCCAATTCAGGATATACTTTAGTCCAATCTAAATCTTCTTCTACACGCTCAAATGCTGAAATTGCAAAAACAAATGCTTCTACAACTAAACCAATTGTTAACATTACCCCTCCAGATAATTGAAAGACTCCAAGGTCTAGACTAATATGTTGAATTTTAAATAGTGCTCCAATAATAACAACTGCTGCTCCCATTCCATAAACGAAGTTCATTACTTGTTTTTGCTTTTTTGACTGTGCCATAGTTCTTTTTTTTAAAATTTGTTTGTTTATTTATTTATTAATTTGATGTACCAATGTAATCTTGTACGGTTCTGAAACCAATATAACTTCTTGCTGTGTCCGCATATTCAAAATCTCTAGAACTAACCTCTAAAAAGTATGCAACATCTTTCCAAGAACCTCCACGTACTATTTTCCTTTTATTTTTTCTATCCTCAACATTTGGATTCATTGTAGATGCCATTTGATAAGAGGATAAGTTATATGCAGTATTTGTCCATTCAGAAACATTTCCTGCCATATTATATAAACCGTAATCATTTGCGTTATAAGATTTTGCTTCCATCGTATAAAGTGCTCCATCTACGGCATAATTCCCTCTTACAGGTTTAAAATTTGCTAAAAAACAACCTCTATCACTCGTAGTACCACCTGTACCCCAAGGATATGTTGCAAATTCAAGACCTCCCCTAGCAGCATATTCCCATTCTGCTTCAGTTGGTAACCTGAAATTAGGAACTGCCGTTGCATTTTTCTTAGTTTTTAAGTAATCGTTTTTCATTTTAGTTCTCCAATTACAGAAAGCTGTTGCTTGTCCCCAAGTTACACCCACTACAGGATAATCCCCATAAGATTGGTGATTAAAATAGTTTAAATGCATTGGATCGTTGTAAGAATAATTAAAGTCTTTCACCCAAACCGTTGTATCAGGATAAATATTAAGTAATTCTGTTTTTACAAAATCTTTTCTATTACCTCCTTTTCTTGCTGCATTGTCTCTATCAAACCAAGAATATCTATATTTTAAGAATTCTGTATTAAAAGTTCTAACGCCATCTACAGCTTCTTCTCTCGGTATATATAAAGAATCCATAACCTCTACATAGTCTGCATCAGGAAATTCTTCTTTATTCCAAATAATTTCATTTTCCCAATTTAATGGTTTTATCGAATCCATACCGTCGCCTAAACTGTAATAATTGTCATACATATATTTTTGGTAGGCAGTTGCACCTGTTGTATCTTGCACAGCAAAAGCATAATCGTGAATTCCACCAGACAATGCTGTTCCATCTGCATTAGGCGACCCAATCATACCGGCCATTTCTTGTTGATACCCTAACCTGGTTCTTACAATAGAATCTTTTACCCAAACTACGAAAGCTTTATATTCATTGTTTGTAACTTCTGTTTCATCCATATAGTATGGTCTAACAGTAACCGTTTTTGTTGGTGCGTTAATAGTACCAATAATATCTTGATCCTGTTTACCCATTGTAAATGATCCACCAGGTATTAAAGCCGTACCAAACGGCTTCTCTGAAAACCATTTTTTCTTGGATTTAACACCTACTAACTCTCCTCTATCATTAGAGCCACAACTATAAAAAACTACCATTAAAAGTGCAAATATTGCTGCTTTCTTCATATCCTAAAATGTCTTTACTATAAAGTCCGTAAACCTATTATTTTTTTTGTTAAAAAACAATAACCAAATTGCATTTTAACACTACATTATTCTAACCTTTTTTTAATCACACTAATTTTCGCATTGCCTTATACCATTTTTCAGGAATAATTTGCTTTGTAGCGTCCTCATAATCATTATAAGTACATGGTATTAACGCATGTCTTTTGTATTTATTATCCGACACTATTTTTATCTCTATCCACCATCTTCCAGATTTATTACTTTTATAGAATGTTAAAGGCTCATCGTCTTCCAACAAAACTGTAAATTTTTGATAGTTCTCTTTTCCTGAAAAAGGGTAATCCTTCACTCTAAAATTTACTCCTTCAATAAAGTACCAAACCATTTGTGCTATTAAATGGGCTGTTTGATGATTATTATCTAATTTGGAATTGTACTCATAAATACCGAAAGAGGATACTTTATCACTTAATCCTGCATACCTTGAAATTGCACAAATTTCTTCTCCATAAAACCCATTAGGGGAAGCATTATTATTCGCAGGAGCCTCACTTTGCCTCACAGAACCTATATCTATAGAAACGATATCAGCATTTCTAAACACAGGCTCAATATTCTCTAATTCCTTTGCTTTTCCCAATCTGTAAGCATCAAAAAACAAATTGTCTAACAACTCGATTTCATCTTGTGAATTAAAATATGTCTGATAACCAACATTACTATAATTGAACAAGTTGTTTGGTTCTCTCATTATCACCTTACTTAAATAAGATTGAGAGGTTAACTCATCATTTATATTACCCAAATCAAATCTACTATCTACCGCAGCGATATTAACAGTTTGTTCTAATGAATCATATGCTCTATAATTTACATAAGTTAAGTCTTGACCTCCACCAATAATAATTGGGATAATATTTTTCTTGAGCAAAATTGTTATAATTTCTGAAACTGCAAAATAAGTGTCAGCAACAGAACTACCTTTTAAAACATTTCCTAAATCAGCTATTGGAGCATTCCAATTTCCTGGAAACAGTTCATACAATTTTGTTCGAATAAAATGCAAATTGTCCCCACATCCAAAATTATTTGCTGAATTTCTATCTTCTTGAACTCCTAAAATTGCAATTTTTATGTTCTCTAGATCAGGAACACCTTGTTGTTCAGTATGAATTCTAATTATTTGCCCCAAGCATAAATTAGGTTGTAACGCAAGATGCGATATAACAGATTCTTTTACGGGGGTTAAGAAATCTTTATTCATCAATTTTTTTTAACAGCTCGCAATATAATAAATACCTACTTCTTTTTCGTTATTTTCTTTACTGATTTTTTTTTCTTTGTTACTTTTTTCTTTGGAGCTTTCAATTCAATCATCTTAACAGCTTGATCCTTAGTTATTTTACCAACATCTGTTGTCTTAGGTAATTCTATTTTAATCTTTCCTTTCAACACATTGAAACGCCCCCATCGGGCTTTTTCTATTCGAATACCAACATCTTCCCAATTATGAATAACTTTTTCTATCTCTTTCTGTTTTTTAATTTCAATTAACTCTACAATATCGTCATCAGTAAGATTATCAAAATCATATTTCTTACTTACATTAATAAAAATAGAATTCCATTTCAAAAATGGTCCAAAACGCCCAACACCTTTCTGCACAGGTAAATCTTCATAGTGATAAATTGGCGCATCGGCTTTTTGCTTCGCAACAATCAAATCTATTGCTCTAGACAAATCAACCTCCATTGGATTCTCTCCTTTATCCAAAGAAACAAACATCTTTCCGAATCGAATGTAAGGCCCAAAACGCCCATTAGAAACGATTACCTCTTCATCTTCATATCCGCCTAATGTTTTTGGAAGCAAGAATAATTCTAATGCCTCTTCTATTGTGATAGTTCCTAAATTCTGATCTTTATTGAGACTAGCAAATACTTTTTCCTCATCTTCTGGAGCACCAATTTGTGCAATTGGACCAAATTTACCTAAACGAACTAAAACAGTTTTTCCAGTTTCTGGATGTTTTCCTAAAATACGTTCTCCACTTTCTCTCTCAGCATTTTCCTTTACATCTTCAACAATATCATGAAACTTTGTATAGAAACCTTTTATCATTTCTGTCCAATCTTCGGTTCCTTCAGAAATATCATCAAAAGAAGACTCTACTTTCGCTGTAAAGCCAAAATCTAGAACATTAGAAAAATTGGCAACTAAAAAATCATTCACTATATTCCCGATATCTGTGGGAATTAATTTATTTTTATTTGAACCTGTTTTTTCTGTCAATTGTTGACTTTTTAAAGAACCTGCAGATAAAATCATCTGCTCATAACCCCTCTCTAAACCTTCATCTTCTCCTTTTTCAACATAACCTCTTCTTTGCACTGTAGAAATTGTAGGTGCATATGTAGAGGGTCTACCAATACCTAGTTCCTCTAATCGCTTTACCAAAGAAGCTTCCGTAAATCTGTAAGGTGGGCTTGTAAACCTTTGTGTAGCATTTATAAAATTATAATCTAAATGCTCACCTACATTTAACAGCGGCAACATTCCAGCTTGCTCCTCTTCTTCATTATCATTTCCTTCTAGATAAACCTTTAAGAAACCTTCAAACTTTATCATTTCTCCATTTGCAGTGAAGATTTTTTCGTTCTTAGAGTTTTCTATCTTAAAATTAGTTCTCTCTAACTGAGCTTCACTCATCTGAGAAGCTAAAGTTCTTTTCCAAATTAAATCATACAACCTAGTTTGATCAAACTCAGTATCGATAGAATGCATTTTCATATTTGTAGGACGAATCGCTTCATGGGCTTCTTGAGCTCCTTTTGCCTTCGACTTAAAAACACGTTGTTTACTATATTCTGCACCGTAATAATTTGTAATTTCTTCTTCAGCAGCATCTCTTGCGTCAACAGATAAGTTTACACTATCTGTTCTCATATAAGTAATTAAACCCGCTTCGTATAAACGTTGTGCAACTTGCATTGTTTTAGCAACGGGAAAACCTAATTTACGAGATGCTTCTTGTTGTAATGTTGAAGTTGTAAATGGAGCTGCTGGAGATTTTTTTGCTGGCTTTTTAGTTAATTCAGCAATAGAAAAATCAGCATCAGAGCAAGAATTTAAAAAATCTTCAGCAGATTTTTTAGAATCGAAATTCTTAGGAATTGAAGCTTTAAACTTTTTTCCTTCTACATTACAAAATTCAGCAACGACCTTATAATGTGTCTCAGAATTAAATTCGTAAATACTTCTTTCTTTTTCTACAATTAATCTAACAGCAACAGATTGAACCCTTCCTGCAGATAAGCCTCCTTTAACTTTCCTCCATAACACTGGTGATAATTCGTACCCAACAAGTCTGTCTAAAACTCTACGTGCTTGTTGCGCATTTACCATATTATAATCGATGTCTCTAGGATTTTCGACTGCATTTAATATGGCTTTTTTAGTAATTTCATGAAAAACAATACGTTTTGTATTCTCTTCTTTTAAATCTAATTGTTCTTTTAAATGCCATGCAATTGCCTCTCCCTCACGATCCTCATCACTTGCCAACCAAACAGTTTCTGCTTTCTTAACTAAAGACTTTAGTTTTTTCATAACAGGCTTTTTATCATCGGAAATTATATACTTTGGACTAAAATCGCCCTCCACATCAATTCCTAATTCTTTTGATGGTAAGTCTGCTATATGACCATAACTAGATTCTACTTGAAAATCTTTTCCAAGAAATTTTTCAATGGTTTTTGCTTTTGCTGGTGACTCTACAATTACTAAATTCTTTGCCATTTATATTTATTTAACACTAAAAACGCTTTAAAAGCGCACTATTTTAATTTGCAAAAGTAGACAGATTTTTGTGAAAAAAAATTTTTTCTTTATTTTTCGATAAATTAATAAAAGAATTCTAACACTATTTTTCTGCCAATTTGTCATAAAAAATCAAATTTGGTTGTATCTTTGTAAACCTTTTACTGATAAATTTAGAGATGGAACACGTTGAAAAAATCATAGATGAAAAAATACAAGGGAAAGCTCTTGTTACTGAAAATAAAAAACAAAACACTAAAAAATTATTTATAGAAAGTTATGGCTGCCAAATGAATATGAATGATAGTGAGATTGTTGCTGCTATTTTAGACAAGGAAGGTTACAACACAACTCAAATCCTTGAAGATGCAGATTTGGTATTAGTAAACACTTGCTCTATTAGAGAAAAAGCAGAAACTACTGTTCGCAAAAGATTACAGAAATACAACGCTGTAAAACAAGTAAACAAAAACATGAAAGTTGGTGTTTTAGGATGCATGGCTGAACGTTTGAAGGAAAAATTTTTAGAAGAAGAAAAAATAGTGGACCTAGTTGTGGGCCCAGATGCCTACAAAGATTTACCAAATTTACTGCAAGAAGTTAACGAAGGTAGAGATGCTGTAAATGTAATTTTATCAAAAGAAGAAACCTACGGAGATATTGCTCCAGTAAGATTAAATTCTAATGGAGTAACAGCATTTGTTTCTATTACAAGAGGCTGTGACAATATGTGTACTTTTTGTGTGGTTCCTTTTACTCGTGGACGTGAAAGAAGTCGTGACCCAAAAAGTGTTTTAGAAGAAATTCAATCTATGGTTGATAAAAACTTTAAAGAAATTACTCTTTTAGGTCAAAATGTAGACAGCTTTTTGTGGTATGGTGGTGGTCTGAAAAAAGATTTTAAAAAAGCGACTGAAATGGCTCAAGCAACAGCCGTAAATTTTGCACAGTTACTCGACATGTGTGCTACGCAATTTCCTAAAACACGTTTTCGTTTTGCTACTTCTAACCCTCAGGATATAAGTTTAGATGTAATTTACACAATGGCAAAACACAAAAACATTTGCAAGTATCTTCATTTACCCGTTCAAAGTGGAAGTAACAATATGCTAAAAGCGATGAACAGACAACACACCCGTGAAGAATATATCGAATTGATTGACAACATTTTTAGAATAGTACCAGAAATGTCCCTATCACAAGATATGATTGTTGGTTTTTGTGGAGAAACAGAAGAAGATCATCAAGACACGATAGAACTGATGAAATACGTAAAATATGATTTCGGGTTTATGTTTACGTATTCCGAAAGACCAGGAACTTTAGCTGCAAAAAAAATGGAAGATGATGTACCTCATCATATAAAAAAACGCAGATTACAAGAAATAATCGATTTACAACAAGAACACGCATTATATAGAACACAGCAGCATTTGGGTAAAACAGAAGAATTTTTAATTGAAGGAACTTCTAAGAAAAACCCAAATGAATGGAAAGGAAGAAACACACAAAACACTGTAGCTGTTTTCGCAAAAGGTGATTATAAATTGGGTGATTTTGTAATGGTAAAAGTAGAAGATTGTACATCAGCAACCTTAAAAGGAACTGTTATTGGGTATTCTGATAATAACTAAAAATAGAAAGGAAGTTACAAAATCTAAACATTCATTTGAATACCGACTTTGTAACTGTTTTTACTTTGAAACTTTGTAACGATAAAAAAATGGAAAACTTACAAGCATTAAAACAACGTTTTGGAATTATCGGTAACGATATTCATTTAAATCGTGCTTTAGAAAAAGCAGTAAGAGTTGCCCCTACTGATATTTCTGTTTTGGTTACGGGAGAAAGTGGGGTTGGTAAAGAAAATATTCCTAAAATAATACATTCATTATCACACAGAAAACATGCAAAATATATTGCTGTAAATTGTGGCGCAATTCCCGAAGGAACAATTGATAGTGAATTATTTGGACATGAAAAAGGTTCTTTTACAGGAGCAACACAAGATAGAAAAGGTTATTTTGAAGTAGCTGATGGAGGAACAATATTTTTAGATGAAGTTGGTGAGCTACCTTTAACAACTCAAGTCCGCTTATTGCGTGTTTTAGAAAATGGAGAATTTATAAAAGTAGGTTCTTCTAAGGTAATAAAAACGAATGTTAGAATTGTAGCTGCAACAAATGTAAACATGCAATCTGCTATTCAGAAAGAACGTTTTAGAGAAGATTTATACTACCGTTTAAGTACTGTAGAAATTCAACTACCTCCCTTAAGAGAGCGAAATGAAGACATTCATTTATTGTTTAGAAAATTTGCTGCTGATTTCGCACAGAAATACAGAATGCCCTCTATTCGATTAGATGAGAATGCAGTTAAAACATTATTAAACTATCGTTTCCCTGGAAACATACGTCAATTAAAAAATTTAGCAGAACAGATTTCTGTAATTGAAGAGGAAAGAACTGTTTCTGTAATTAAACTACAACAATACTTACCCAATAACAATGGTAATTTACCTGCAATAATTGGTGGTAAGAAAGAAAATGATTTTTCTACTGAACGTGATATTATGTATAAAATTTTGTTTGATATGCGTAATGACATCAATGATTTAAAAAAGCTGACATTAGATTTAATGAAAAGTGAAAATCCAGAAGAAGTACAAGCAGAAAATCATCACTTGATAGAAAAAATCTACGGACAAAAAGAAGAAATAGAACACAACATTGAAGTACTAAATATTACCGAAAACACATCCGAAGAAAAAAATTATGATTTTATTGAGACTATTCAAGAAGATGAATCTTTATCTTTACAAGATAAAGAGATTGAAATGATTAGAAAATCTTTAGAAAAAAACAGCAATAAACGCAAACTCGCTGCAAAAGAGCTCGGAATTTCTGAAAGGACTTTATATAGAAAAATAAAGCAATACGATTTGTAACCTATGACAAAATTTATATTCACAGCCTTATTTTTAATCGGTTCTTTATTACTAATATCTTGTGGTGCATACTCTTTTACAGGAGGAAGTACTGGGGATGCAAAAACATTACAGATAGATTTTTTCCCAAACCAAGCACCTTTAGTTGAACCTAGTCTGAGTCAAGCTTTCACAACCGATTTGCTCGATTTATTTACACGACAAACTAATTTAACAACGGTAACCTCGAACGGAGACTTATACTTTAGTGGAGAAATAACAGGTTATCGAGTTACGCCCATGAGCGCAACCGCAAATCAAACTGCAGCACAAAATAGACTTACAGTTACTGTAAATGTTCGTTTTGTAAATAAATTAATTGAAAAAGATGATTTTGAAAAACAATTTTCTTTTTATTCAGATTTTGCAGCCAATGCGCAATTAACAGGTGGTGTGTTAGAATCTGCTTTAGATGAAATTTTAGAAAGAATTACGCAAGATATATTTAATGCATCAGTAGCAAAATGGTAGTCTCTAAATTTATAGAAATCTTAAGTAAAAAAGAAGATATTCAACAAATAGAAACTGTTGAGTTAAAATCTATTATCCAAAAATACCCATATTTTCAGTCAGCTCGAGCTTTATACTTAAAAGGATTAAAGAATCAAGATAGCTTTAAATATAATAATGAATTAAAAATTACCGCATCTTACACAACAGACAGAACTATTTTATTCAACTACATAACGTCAAACGATTTCAATTATCAGAAAGAAGATATACATCAACAGATATCTGAAAAAATAACGGAAGAAAAACTCATAAACAAGAAGGAAGTTGGAAATAAAACATCAATAGAAAAACCCATTAAACTAAATGAAAAAACCATTGATGAAGACATTATCAAAGCAACAAAAAGCTTAGAAATTGGAAAGCCTATTTCATTTTCATCAACAGAAAATCATTCTTTTAGCGAATGGCTGCAAATTTCCTCCAGAAAACCAATTGTTAGAAAAGCCAACAAAACATACAAAAAAACAGATAAAAAGGAAGATTTAATCAACAAATTCATACAAAAAAATCCTAAAATAAAACCCTTAGCAAAAGATAAAACAATTGCTATTCCTGTTAAAAAAAACAAGTCAGATTCATCATTAATGACAGCACGTTAGCAAAAGTATATTTAGAGCAAAAAAAGTATGAAAATGCGATACAAGCTTATCGAATTTTAAGCTTGAAATATCCAGAAAAAAGTAGTTTCTTTGCAGACCAAATCAAACGAATACAAATTTTACAAAAAAATAAATCATGAGTTACACAGCGTTTTTAATTTTAATTTTGATTGTAGCCATTGCATTAATCCTAATAGTGATGGTTCAAAACCCAAAAGGCGGAGGGTTATCTTCTTCTTTTGGTGGTGGTGGAGCACAATCTCTAGGTGGTGTGCAAAACACAAATAACTTTTTAGACAGAACAACTTGGACTTTAGCAATTACTATGTTTGCACTAATTTTATTAGCAAACTTTGCAATTCCAAGAGGAGGAGACAGCAATTTTAAACTAGACAATACTTTAGATGGTATTGAAACTACAACTCCTGCTAAAACTGCAACACCATCAACTAACGATAGTTTAAAATAAATATCTGTTAGAATAAATTTAAAATGCCAATGTTTAATAGACACATTGGCATTTTTTTTGTTTAGATTATATTGAGAAAAGCAATCAAAGAAAAATTGTCAGTTTTAAATGGAATGGCATAATTTCTGACAATTTATAATTTTACGAAATAATTAATTAATTCAAAATTCAAATAATAATGGGACTAAACATAAAACCTTTATCAGACAGAGTTCTTGTAGAACCTGCACCAGCAGAAACAAAAACAGCTTCTGGATTAATTATACCAGATAACGCAAAAGAAAAGCCACAACAAGGAACTGTTGTAGCTGTAGGAAATGGTAAAATTGATGAACCTTTAACTGTAAAAATTGGTGACACTGTTTTATACAGCAAATACGGAGGTACAGATTTAAAGCTAGAAGGTAAAGATTATTTAATGATGCGTGAGAGTGATATTTTAGCGATTATATAAAACTTCGGTTTACTTTGCTGGACTGAAAAGCAAAATTAAAACGAATAAACATTTAAACGAATAAACAACTGAAGAAAATGGCAAAAGATATAAAATTTGATATTGAAGCAAGAGACGGACTAAAACGTGGAGTTGATGCATTAGCAAATGCAGTAAAAGTAACTTTAGGACCGAAAGGAAGAAACGTAATTATTTCTAAATCTTTTGGTGCACCAACTGTAACTAAAGATGGTGTTTCTGTCGCAAAAGAAGTAGAATTAGAAAACGAGCTTGAAAACATGGGAGCTCAAATGGTTAAGGAAGTAGCTTCTAAAACAAATGATTTAGCTGGTGATGGAACTACAACTGCAACTGTTTTAGCACAAGCAATTGTAAAAGAAGGATTAAAAAATGTAGCTGCAGGTGCAAACCCAATGGATTTAAAACGTGGAATTGACAAAGCTGTTTCTGCTATTGTTTCTGACCTAGAGAAGCAAACTCAAAAAGTTGGTAATTCTTCAGATAAAATTCAACAAGTTGCTGCAATATCAGCAAACAACGACAATACAATTGGTGATTTAATAGCTCAGGCTTTTGGTAAAGTTGGTAAAGAAGGTGTAATAACTGTTGAGGAAGCCAAAGGAATGGATACGTATGTAGATGTTGTTGAAGGTATGCAGTTTGATAGAGGATACTTATCTCCTTATTTTGTTACGGATGCAGATAAAATGATTGCAGATTTAGAAAATCCTTACGTGTTATTATTTGACAAAAAGATTTCTAACTTACAAGAAATTCTTCCAATTTTAGAACCAGTTTCTCAATCTGGTAGACCTTTATTAATAATTGCTGAAGATGTTGATGGACAAGCACTAGCTACTTTAGTTGTAAATAAATTAAGAGGTGGTTTAAAGATTGCTGCTGTAAAAGCTCCTGGTTTTGGAGACAGAAGAAAAGCAATGTTAGAAGATATCGCAATTTTAACTGGAGGAACTGTAATTTCTGAAGAAAGAGGATTTTCACTTGAAAATGCAACTTTAGATTTATTAGGTACTGCAGAAAGTATTACCGTTGATAAAGACAATACAACAATTGTAAATGGTTCAGGAGATGCAGATAGTATTAAGGCGAGAGTTAGTCAAATCAAAGCTCAAATAGAAACAACTACTTCTGATTATGATAAAGAAAAACTACAAGAACGTTTGGCAAAATTAGCTGGCGGAGTTGCAGTTTTATATGTTGGTGCTGCCTCTGAGGTAGAAATGAAAGAAAAGAAAGATAGAGTTGATGACGCTTTACATGCTACAAGAGCTGCTGTTGAAGAAGGTATTGTTGCAGGTGGTGGAGTTGCTCTAGTTCGTGCTAAAAAAGTTTTAGAGCAATTAGCTACTGAGAATTTAGATGAAACTACAGGGGTACAAATTGTTAATAAGGCAATTGAATCTCCGTTAAGAACTATCGTTGAAAATGCTGGTGGTGAAGGTTCTGTAGTAATTAATAAAGTTTTAGAAGGTAAAAAAGACTTTGGTTACGATGCTAAAACCGATAACTACGTGGACATGCTAGAAGCTGGAATTATAGACCCTAAAAAAGTAACTAGAGTAGCTTTAGAAAACGCTGCTTCTGTTGCTGGTATGATTTTGACTACAGAATGCGCTTTAGTAGACATTAAAGAAGATGCTCCTGCTGGTGGCGGAATGCCTCCAATGGGCGGTGGAATGCCAGGAATGATGTAGATGGCGAATCACCATAGATAATTATTTCTCTTTATTAATTGTGACTTCAACTTTATAGAGGAATCATAAACTAAAAAATCCGATAGAAATTTCTACCGGATTTTTTAGTTTTACTAACGTATAAAAAACTAATTTTTCTTCTGTTTTTTCATACCCCCTTTATGATCTAAAACCACCTTTTCAGTTCTATATTTACAACAAGGATGAACGGAATTATAAGCTTCTAATCTTGCCTCTAACTTTTTATCCTCATTTAGAATTATATCATGACCAACTTTTAAAATATTTTGTTGCACTTGAGCTAAATCTGTTTTACGTTCATCAATGATAAGATTTAGATTATGTGTTTTTATACTCCAAACTGCAAATTTTACACCTTTCGCTTTTAATGCTGCAGTCTCAATTCTTTTTTTACACATTCCGCAAACGCCATCTACCTTGCAGGAAACTTTTGCATTTTTATTCTTTTCTACTTCTTGAGATTGAGTTGTAAACCCAACCAAAATTAAACTTAATACAAATATTATTTTTTTCATTTTTATTGTTTTTTTGATAAATGCCAGATTTAAATTAATTCAAATTGACAAGTTCTTTTAATTATTATTTATAAAAATCTAGTTAGATTAATTTATTTTAAATCGTAATCCTGCATAAATCGATCTTCCAAAAATTGGTGCATACACAATGGTAGTATCAAAATTTGAACCAAAAGGATTATCACTACCTAATATAGGATTATTTTGCTGAACATTGGTTAAATTTTCTCCTCCAAAATAAACTTCAAACTTATCTGAAAAGACTTTAGTTACTTGCGAATTTAATAATTGAAAAGGATTTGAATATTCGGGTAATTGATATTGAATAGGATTTGAACCCGTATTTGGCAAACGTTGTTTGCCAATATTATTAAAAGTTAGATCAAATCTCCATTGACTATCATTTTCTTGTTTTTCTGTTTCGTATGAAAGATTTACGAAAAATCTATCTTTTGGTTGAATTGGCTTTTGCAAATTTCCTTTTGTATAATCTAATGTTATATCAAAATACTTGTACGCTGTTCGTAAATTAAAATTTTTTGCCAAGTTATAATTTACTTCAACCTGAAAACTATTTGCTATACTTTTCCCATCTAAATTATAAAAAGAGACTTCTTGTGGATTTTCCCAATCTACAATTACTTGGTTCTGAAAATTGGTTTGATAAAAATCGAAAGTAATATCGCCTTTGTTTTCAAATAAATTGAACTTTTGCGAATAAGAAACCCCATAATTCCAGGCAATTTCAGGATTCAATCCATAGATATTACCACCAACATCATCAATATTAATTTGTCTGGAGCTTGCAAATAATTGTTGATTTTCTGCAAAAATATTACCACTCCTCTTTCCTCTACCTGCTGATGCTCTAAGAACTCCTTTTTCCCAAGGAACATAACGCAAATGCAAACGTGGCGTAATAAAAGTACCCAATAAATTGTGTGTATCAATTCGTAATCCGGCTGTTAAACTAAAATCTTCTAAATTATCAAAAGCATATTCAAAAAATGCACCTAACGAATTCTCATTTCTATCAAATTTTCTATTGAAATTTCTTGCTATTGCTAATTCATCATATTTATCATAAGTAAAAGATAAACCTGTTTTAAATTTGGTTCTTGTATCTCCTATTATCGAATTAAAAATGAAGTTAGAATACAAACTTTGATGCTGAATATCATAAGTATTTAATCCGAAATAAGAATCTTGTTGATGATTGCTATAAGCCATTTGAAATCCTAAACTTTGGTAAGGAGTCTCTGGAAAAACATAACCTAGTTTTCCAGAAATATCAAAACGATTCGTATTAATCTCACTTCCCCAATTATTAGTAGTTCCTTTATCTATATCGGGATTAAAATCGAGCTCTCCGGTTTGTTTTTCATCATTCATAAAACGAACATTTATAAAACTTACCCAGCCTTTTTCTGCGTCTGTAAATTGCCATCTGTTCATAATATTAATTTGATTAGCTAACGGATTATCTAAAAAATTATCATTATTTCTATCAAACTTTTGCCCTCTGTAATTCCCATGAATATACAACCCGGTTTGCCATTTATCAGAAACTCGTTGGTTAAAATGTGTATTCAACTCTAATCTACCCATTTGAGAACCATAAGCATTTACAAAGAATTTATTATCTGTAAAAGGTTTTACCAATTCAGCATTTATTTGACCAGAAATACTTTCAAATCCATTTACCACAGAGCCTGCACCTTTACTTATTTGAATACTTTCTACCCACGTTCCTGGAGTAAATGTCATTCCGAAAACTTGACTTGCTCCTCTTACAGAAGGAATATTTTCTTGTGTAATTAATAAATAAGGACTTTGCAAACCCAACATTTCAATCTGTCTTGCACCAGTTAAAGCATCAGAAAAACTAATATCTATAGACGGGTTTGTTTCAAAACTTTCAGCCAAATTACAGCAAGCGGCTTTCAATAATTCTTCTTGATTAACAGTAAAAGCATTCACAGTTGATAAAAAAGACCTTTGTATGGATTTACGTTTACTTTTTAATGTAATTTCCTCTAAATTATTTTCTGGAGTTATAAAATGACGCAAAGGCTCTAGATTATTAATAGCAATTGTATCCGTCTTGTAACCGACATAACTTACTACTAACTTTTTATAAGTTGATTTGTAATTAATCGTAAACCAACCTTTGTGATTGGTTATTGCACTAACATTTGTATTTAACCAATGTATGCTTGCGCCTTCTACCCCAAAATTTTCTTTAGGATTATTTTGATCCATAATCATTCCCTTAAAATTGGTTTGAGAGAGGATTACAATCGGAAATAGAAGCAAAAATATAGTTCCTAATATTTTTTTCATTGTTTTTTGATTTAATAATTATGCATATAGCTTCCCTTTAAAAAGAAACCTTCTTAATACAAGAATTATAAAATCAAATTAAAAAAGATTGGTAAAGAACCTGATAATCTATTGGAATGTCTGGAGGAGGAGAATCTTTAAAATAAATTTTATTTGAATTATTCTCAAGTAGTAAATCATTCTTGAAAATAAATAAAGAAACTAAAAATTGTTGTTGGAAAAAATCAAATTCATCAACAGAAGTTTGTTGCAATTCATCTTGACCCTCAATATAATGAACTTCGTCTTTACAACAGTTCTTCTTTTTATTGGATGCTTTTTCCGCATGCATTCCACAATCATCCGCATCACCTACAAAAGAAACATCTATTAAAAAGTCCCCACAAAAATGCTTTTCTACTTTAAAAGAAAAAGTAGAAAACAACACTAAGAGTGCTAGTGAAAATGATGCTATGTTGGAAAAACGTTGTTTCAAGACAAATGCAAATTTACGATAAGTAATTTTAAAAATTTGTTAAATTACTCATTGCTGATTTTTTGATAATAAAATGCAGGTAAAAGCAATAATAAAAATAAGGGATGAATTATAAATCTACGGATATAAAAAAGTAGCAAATACCCGCTTTCAAAATTATCTCTTAGCAGTAACACAAAAAAAACAATAAGAAACGTAAACGCAAGGGCTAAGAAGTAAATGGAAAACTTTAAGTAGTCTAATCGCTTAAATAAAACCCAAATTAAACCAAGTGAGATTAATGAATTTAATGTATATCGAAAGAGCATATTTAAGGTTAAACGCGTTACATCCATATCATATATGGGTTTATACAAATAATCATTTTTAAAATACTCTAATAATGGATCGTAGAATAATTGAGACTCAAATGCTCTGACCACAATAAAAAGTGAAAACAAAGTTAACGCGAGTATAATTTTTATGTAATTATTCATCTTTTTAAATTCGAAAACTTATTAACCCATAATACCCAGAGTAAAAAGATGAAACCGTAGATGATTGCAGGAAAAACTAAATCATGTAAGATTACAATTTGACTTGGGAATTTATGAATCATTAAAATGAGGAATACAATTCTTAATATATTAATAATATAAATTAGAGCACTACCGATAATAGAAAACAATAAAGTAGCACTTAAAGAACCAGAAAAAGAGAAAATGAAAGCAATAAACAAAATAATTAAACTGACCGAATTACAACCTTCAATAATTCTTAATATATACTTACCTTCCATAAATAATTTAAGAGAAACTTCTTTATCATGCTGCATAACCCTTACATTATAACCAAAAGCGGTAAGCACTTTTACTGTTTGATTAGCGACGGCAGTAGTTATTGATGAAGTTTGATAAAAACTCTCTTTTTGTTGAGATTTTTGCAGATAGCCATTATAAATTGCAACTAATAAAAAATAGCTCACAAAAAACTTAACTAAAAAATTGATGATGTTTTTATATTTCTTCAAAGTAATTTTTAATTTATTTTAGCATTTTATTTAACGATTATAAAAAATGAATATACAAATTTTACAACAGCAAATAGATAATATTATTGCAAAAAACATTACCAAAAGTGAAAAACTTCAAGCAATCTGTGATTATTTAAAGAAAGAAATTTATCATTATGATTGGGTTGGTTTTTATTTTAAAAATGGAGATAAGAACGAATTAAAGTTAGCTGAATACTCAGGAGAAGAAACAGATCATGTCATAATTCCTTTTGGTAAAGGTATTTGTGGACAAGTTGCTGTTAGTAATAAAAATTTTGTAGTACAAGATGTATCTGAACAAGATAACTATATTTCATGCGGTTGGAAAGTAAAGTCCGAAATTGTGATACCTATTTTTGTAAACAAAGAGAATATTGGTCAAATAGACATAGATTCTCACACGGCAAATATTTTTACACAAAAAGATGAAAAATTACTAGAATATGTTTGCTCGAGAGTAGTACATATCTTGAATTAAATACTGTTTTCCAGTTATTTTAGATAGATATTTGTTTTAATGAAAAGAGCGACAAACGTGCACAACCTCAATTGAGATAAAAAAAGAATTACTATAAATCATAATACTTTAATACAACTATTTAAAACCTGAACGCTTGTTGAATAGTTGTTAACTATTTACTCGTAATGTTACTATCTTTCTTTGCCTTACAAGTTTGCTTTTATTAGATTTGCACTCTTAACAACACAACACTAATGAGCAATCCAAAAACAATAAAATCCGCATTAATTTCGGTATTTCACAAAGATGGTCTAGAACCAATTGTAAGAAAATTAAATGAATTAAATGTAACAATCTATTCTACAGGAGGAACAGAAAAGTTCATTAAAAACTTGGGTATAAACGTTATTCCGGTAGACGAGGTTACTTCTTATCCTTCTATTTTAGGAGGTCGGGTTAAAACGCTTCATCCAAAAGTTTTTGGAGGGATTTTAAACAGACAAGATAACCAAAGTGATGTTGCTGAATTAGCTGAATTTAAAATTCCGCAAATAGATTTAGTAATTGTAGATTTATATCCTTTTGAAAAAACAGTTGCCTCTGGAGCACCTGAACAAGATATTGTAGAAAAAATTGACATTGGAGGGATTTCTCTAATTAGAGCAGCTGCAAAAAATTTTAAAGACACGTTTATTGTTTCTTCGATGGATCAATATAATGGTTTCTTAAATATTCTTTCAGAGAATAATGGAGAAACATCAATAGCTACAAGAAAGAAATTTGCTGCTAAGGCATTTAACATTTCTTCTCATTACGATACGGCTATCTTTAATTATTTTAATGAGGATGAAATTGTATACAAAGCGAGCGAACAAAACTCTAAAGTTTTACGTTATGGAGAAAACCCTCATCAAAAAGGATACTTCTTTGGAGATTTAGAAGCAATGTTTGATAAACTTCATGGCAAAGAGTTGAGCTACAACAATTTATTAGATGTTGATGCTGCTGTAAACTTAATAAACGAATTTAAAGGAGAAGCGCCAACTTTTGCAATTTTAAAACATAACAACGCCTGTGGTTTCGCTCAAAGAGAAACAATAAGTCAAGCCTATACAGATGCTCTAGCCGGAGACCCCGTTTCTGCTTTTGGCGGAGTTTTAATAGCGAACACAGAAGTAGACTTAGAGACTGCTGAAAAAATTCATACTTTATTTTGTGAAGTTGTCATTGCACCTTCTTTTTCGGAAGATGCATTAGCTGTTTTAAAAGGAAAGAAAAATAGAATTATTTTAATTCAGAAAGATACCGAATTACCCACAACAACTGTAAGAACTTGTTTAAATGGTTCTCTTGTTCAGGATAAAGATAGCATTACAGATCAATTATCAGATTTAAAATATGCTACAGAAAACAAACCAACTCAAAGTGAGTTAGATGATTTATTATTTGCTTCTAAATTGTGTAAAAACACAAAATCTAACACTATAATTCTTGTGAAAAACAAACAATTATTAGCTGGTGGAACAGGACAAACAAGTAGGGTTGATGCTTTAAACCAAGCAATAGAAAAAGCAAATTCTTTTAAATTCGATTTAAATGGATGTGTAATGGCGAGTGATGCCTTTTTCCCTTTTCCTGATTGTGTCGAAATTGCAGACAACGCAGGTATAAAAAGTGTTATCCAACCCGGAGGATCTATAAAAGACCAACTAAGTATTGACTACTGTAACGAAAATAATATATCGATGGTAATGACTGGAACAAGACATTTTAAACATTAATAATTAATGTGTAATTTACAGTCAGAAATTTAGTAAGTTTGTAAGAACACATCAAGAATAAAACAACAAATATATTTTATGGGTTTTTTCGATTTTATGACGGAAGATATTGCGATTGATTTAGGGACCGCAAACACATTAATAATTCACAATGGAAAAGTGGTTATTGATAGTCCTTCTATAGTTGCAAGAAACAGGATAAATGGAGAAATTATTGCAATTGGTAAAGAAGCCAATTTAATGCAAGGAAAAACCCATGAAAATATAAAAACAATTCGTCCATTAAAAGACGGTGTAATAGCTGACTTTGAAGCCTCTGAGCAAATGATTAAAGAGTTTGTAAAGCAAATCCCTTCAATCAAAAAGAAATTATTCCCACCAGCATTAAGAATGGTTATTTGTATTCCTTCTGGAATTACAGAAGTAGAAAAACGAGCTGTACGTGACTCTGCCAAACACATGAATGCTAAAGAAATATATTTAATATACGAACCTATGGCTGCTGCAATAGGTGTTGGTATAGATATTATGGAACCCAAAGGAAACATGATCATTGATATTGGTGGAGGTACAACCGAAATTGCTGTTATCGCTCTTGGTGGTATTGTTTGTGATCAATCTGTAAAAGTTGCAGGAGACTTGTTTACAAACGACATCATGTACTACATGCGTACACAACACAATTTACATATTGGGGAAACAACTGCTGAAAGAGTAAAAATTAAGATTGGTGCCGCCACTGAAGATTTAGAAACACCACCAGATGAAATGCTTGTTCAAGGACGAGATTTACTAAGCGGTAAACCAAAACAGGTTCAAGTTTCTTACAGAGAAATTGCAAAGGCATTAGATAAATCTATTTTAAGAATTGAAGATGCGGTTATGGAAACACTTTCTAAAACACCTCCAGAATTAGCTGCAGACATATACAATACAGGTATTTATTTAGCTGGAGGAGGCTCTATGTTAAGAGGTTTAGACAAGCGTTTATCTAGAAAAACAGACTTACCAGTTTATATCGCAGAGGATCCTTTAAGAGCAGTAGTTCGTGGAACAGGAATTGCCTTAAAAGAATTAAATAAATACAAGAATGTCTTAATGAAATAATAGTTTTAAGTTCTAATAATGCAGCAGATAATCTATTTTTTTCAGAAGTTTAAATATTTTCTATTTTTCCTTTTGTTAGAGCTCATTGCTGTCTCATTCATTTTTAATAACCTTAATTTTCATAAAAGTAAATTTGTGAACTCTGCAAATATTGTTACTGGGGGTTTATACAAAACATTATCTGATTACACTGAATATTTACATTTGCGGTCTGATAATAATATCTTATCAGAGGAAAACACACGTTTAAAAAATATATTAGAAAGAGCTATTTCTAAAAGTTCAATGATTGATTCCATTATTGTAGATTCCACAAAATATATGCAGAAATACATATATACGGAAGCAAAAATCATCAATAATAATTACTCCAAACCATTTAATTTCTTAACCATAAACAAAGGTAAAAGGCAAAAAATAGATAAAGAAATGGCCGTTATAAATAGTAAAGGTATTATTGGAATTACTGAAAAAACATCAAATAACTATACACGAGTTCAATCAATTTTAAGCAAGAATAGTAACATTAACGCTCGTATTAAAGGAAACACATTTTACGGAACTTTAAAATGGGATGGAATTGATTACAATACGGTTCAATTACATGATATTGAAAGACAAGCTCCAATTAAAATTGGAGACACAGTGGAAACTGGAGGTAAATCCACTATTTTTCCTGAAGGAATTCCAATTGGAACTGTATTAAAATTAAGCCAAGGAAATACTGCTGACAATAAAATTGATATAAAACTTTTTAACGATATGAGTAACCTAAGGTACGTTTACATAGTTAAAAATTTAGATAAAGAAGAGATACTTTCACTAGAAAATACACAGAATGAATAAAAATATAAATAAAATTTTATTTTTTTTATTCTTGCTTTTTCTGCAAGTTTTAATTCTAAATAACATTAACTTTTTAGGACACATTAACCCATACCTTTACATCGCATTTGTCTTTTTCTACCCTTTAAGAGAAAATAGATTTTTATTTCTATTCATTTGCTTTATGCTTGGTCTATTTGTTGATTTCTTTTCAGATTCAGGTGGAATTCATGCATTTTCAACACTATTTATAGCTTATTTAAGACTTTCCTTTATAAAAATATACTTTAGAAAGTTACCAACCGACTACCTTTTTTTTAACTTAAAGTCAGAACCTTTTGGTAAAGTTTTTAACTATATTGTAACTTTAACGATAATACATCACTTTATTTATTTTTCTTTTGCTAATTTTAGTTTTCAAAATATGTCAATGGTATTTCTAAACACCTTATACTCAAGTATTTTTACATTGATTTTATTTTTTACAGTAAACTATATTTTTACTAAAAACGTATAATGCAACGCAGTTTTTTACTCTATTTTTTAATTACCATTGTCGGTTGTGTTTTTATTGGAAGACTATTTCAACTTCAGATCATTAGAGGAGCAAATTATAATCCAATAAATAATTCTGCAGTAAAAACTACATACGACTATCCCGAAAGAGGATATGTTTATGACCGAAACGGCAAATTATTGATTGCAAACCAGCTCTCGTATGACGTTATGATTCAGCCAAACCAAGTAGAACCTTTAGACACCATAGAGTTTTGTAATCTATTAAAAATTAACAAAGAAAGTTTCTTAAAAAGATTTCATAAAGCAGAAAGATGGGCTCCCTACCTACCATCTGTATTTTTAAAACAACTAGCTAAAGAAGATTTTGCTTTTCTTCAAGAAAAACTGCACAAATACGATGGTTTTTTTATTCAAAAAAGAATTATAAGAAAGTATCCTATTAATGCTGCTGCAAATGTACTTGGTTATATTGGTGAAGTAAATGAAAGTTTAGCGAAAAAAAATAACTACTATCAAGCAGGAGAATTAATCGGTAAAGATGGTATTGAAAGAGAGTATGAGAAATACTTGAGAGGAAAGAAAGGAAAAAAATATTTACAAAGAAACAATCTGAATAAAGTAACGGGATCATTTTCAAATGGGAAATATGATACATTATCTAAAAATGGAAAAGACCTTACATTAACCTTAGATATTGATTTACAATTGTTTGCTCAGAAATTGATGTCTGGTAAAAGAGGTGGGATTGTAGCTATTGAGCCCTCATCTGGAGAAATTTTAGCTTTAGTTACAGCCCCTTCTTACGACCCAAATATGCTAGTTGGAAGAAAACGATCTAAAAATTCTACCATTTTATTTAACGATACTATTAGCAGACCTTCATACGACAGAGGTCTATTGGCTGCATATGCACCGGGCTCTCCCTTTAAAATGATGAATGCGTTAATAGGTCTTCAAGAAAATGTTATTAATGAACAAACATCGTTTAAATGCTACTATGGTTTTAAATACGGAAAAAGAGCCAATGATTTTATGGGGTGTCACTGTAATGTTGTTGGAAAACCAATAAAGCTAAAAACTGCCATTGCCAAATCCTGTAATACTTACTTTTCTAACACCTACAAAAGAATTGTAGAAAAAGACAACAACTCATCAAAAGGATTAGATAATTGGCATAAACATGTTTCTAGCTTTGGATTAGGGGACTATTTAGGATATGATTTACCAGCAGGAAGTAAAGGCTTAATTCCTAATGGAAAATACTACGATAATCGATATAAATATTCTTGGAATGGCTCCACAACTATATCCAATGCCATTGGGCAAGGAGAAATTTTAACAACACCAATTCAACTAGCAAATTTCACAGCTGCAATTGCAAATAGAGGCTATTTTTATACTCCACATATTTTAAAGAAAGTTGACAAAAAAACAATTGACAATGAAAAATTTACGATAGCAAAAAAAACTACCATCGATAAAAAACATTTTGATCCCGTAATTGAAGCAATGCATGAAGTTTTTAGAACGGGGACAGGAAAGTGGAGTCAAGTAAAAGGAATTGAAATTTGTGGAAAAACAGGTACTGCTGAAAATTTCACAAGAATTGAAGGTCAAAAAATTCAACTTCCAGATCATTCTATTTTGGTTGCATTTGCCCCAAAAGAAAATCCAAAAATTGCTTTGGCTATTTTTGTAGAGAATGGAGGTTATGGATCTACGATTGCTGCTCCTATTACTAGTTTAATCATTGAAAAATATTTGACAGGGCAAATCTCAAAGACTAATAAATACAGAGAGCAAAATATGTTAAACTTAAGTTTACAAGACATTTATGAAAAGTTAAAACTAAAACCTAAAAAAATTGCGTCAGGAACGAAATAACATTTTTGAAAACATTGATTGGGTTCTTGTTTTTCTATTCATTACCCTTGTTGGTTTTGGATGGTTGAATATTTATGCTGCTTCAAAAACAGAGGAAGATGTTGAACTTTTAAGTTTTTCAACAAAGTATGGAAAACAGTTGATATTTATTTGTTGTACCATTCCTTTAATTATTATAATCCTCTTTTTCAACTCTAAATTTTATGAGAAATATGCCAGTATTTTTTATATAATTTCTATTTTCTGCTTACTATTACTCTTCCCTTTTGGAAAAGAAATTAATGGAGCAAAATCTTGGTTTAATTTTGGAGTTTTAGGTTTACAACCCTCAGAGTTTGTCAAAGCATGCACGGCCTTAGCAGTAGCCAAACTTTTAAGTGATAGACAATATAATTTAAAACTGATTAAAAATCAGATAAAAGTCTTTATAATTATTTTTACTCCTGCAGTTTTAATAACATTACAGCCAGATGCGGGCTCTGCTTTAATTTATTTAACATTCTTTTTTGTTTTAAATAGAGAGGGATTAACACTAAGTTATATGATTTGGGGTTCGATACTTATTTTTCTTTTTATTTTAACCATTTTCTTTGGATACTTTCCGGTTCTATTGGTATTATTAGCATTAATAACGATTACTGTTATTTATGCGATTTACAAAAGAGGCCAGAGATTTGTTCGCTTTAATTGGCACAAAATTGTAATGATATACATCATTACAATACTTTTTACATTTGGTACGAATATCATATATAATGATGTATTTAAACAACATCACAGAGATCGTTTTGAAGTTCTTCTGGGGTTAAAAATCGACATAAAGAATATCGGTTACAATTCCCATCAATCAGAATTAACTATTAGTTCAGGAGGTTGGACAGGAAAAGGTTTTTTGAAGGGAGATATTACGAAAGGTGATTTTGTACCCGAGCAACACACTGATTATATATTTAGTACTGTTGGTGAAGAATGGGGTTTTTTAGGTAGTAGCCTTGTTATTATTCTTTTCATGCTAATGCTTTATCGAATTATTTATCTATCAGAAACACATTCTAATAAATTTGGAAGGATATATGGCTATAGTGTCGCCTCAATCCTATTTTTTCACATTATAGTTAACATAGGAATGGTTATTGGTTTATTACCAACGGTTGGAATACCACTGCCCTTTTTTAGCTATGGAGGTTCCTCTCTTTGGGGTTTCACTGTTTTACTATTTATCTTTATAAGATTCGACGCTCATAAAAATTATGATTGGTAGATTAGGCTAATATTTATATATTAAATTTTAACTTTCTTTACCATATTAGAAAATTTCCAAAAATTTTTATCCAGGCATTTAGCCTTTAATAACATCATTAATAATCTCAAAAACTAATATTCCTTAGCACATAAAATATATTAAATTATGAGCAATAAAAAACTCTGAATATTCCTATTCAGAGTTTATATTTTTTTTTAAAATTAAAGCGTTACAATGCAGCCACGTGCTTAGTTAATTTAGATTTTAAATTAGCAGCTTTATTTTTGTGAATAATATTAGTCTTTGCTAATTTATCTAACATAGAAACAACTTTAACTAACTCTCCTTCAGCCTCTTTCTTATCTTCTAAAGAACGTAAATTTCTAACAGCATTACGGGTAGTTTTGTGCTGATACTTATTACGTAACCTTTTAGCCTCGTTACTTCTAATTCTCTTTAATGCTGACTTATGATTTGCCATAATACTTAATTCGTTTTTTATATTAAAACTTGTAGTCCGTACGGGAATCGAACCCGTGTTACATGGATGAAAACCATGCGTCCTAACCCCTAGACGAACGGACCATAACAACCAAAAAACACCTCAATTGCGGGTGCAAATATACAATGTTTTTTAACATCCACAAACATTCATTTTAAAACATATGATTTTTTAGAAAATAATTGTTTGAGGTTTTACTAATATTCATAAAGTATTATAACACACCACTTACTAATATTTTTATTCAAATATATTTAACTTAAAAAAAGAAAATATATTTTTAATCTGACAAAATCTTAAAAAAAACAATTGTATCAATGAGCTTATAATTGATAATTTAAAATAATTAGTGAAATCAGAATATTTGTATTAGGTTTTAGTTGAACACAAAAAAAACTCTAAATAAAAAATATTTAGAGTTTCAATTTTTTTGAGTTACAACTGCTATAATGCTGCAACGTGCTTTGTTAATTTAGATTTTAAATTAGCCGCCTTATTCTTATGAATAATATTAGTCTTCGCTAATTTATCTAACATAGAAATAACTTTAACTAATTTCCCTTCAGCCTCTTTCTTGTCTTCTGAAGAACGTAAATCTCTTACAGCATTACGAGTCGTTTTATGCTGATATTTATTACGCAACCTTTTAGCTTCGTTACTTCTAATTCTCTTTAATGCTGACTTATGATTTGCCATATTTTTTTTCGTTCTTTATATTAAAACTTGTAGTCCGTACGGGAATCGAACCCGTGTTACATGGATGAAAACCATGCGTCCTAACCCCTAGACGAACGGACCAGAACAATTAATATATCTAATTATCAATTGCGGGTGCAAATATACAACGTTTTTTAACTTTCACAACAATTTTACAAAAAAAACTTATTTTTTTTCAAAATTAATAAGCTTTTGCAAAAAGCACTCTTTTATTAGAGGGTTTGCCCGTTAAAACACAAACACCTGACTCTTGTTCAGCATCATTAGGAATGCATCTAATAGTTGCCTTTGTATACTCCTTTATCCTATTTTCTGTTTCTTCTGTACCATCCCAATGAGCAGAAACAAACCCACCTTTACTCTTTATTACTTTTTTAAATTCTTTAAAATCGTTTACAACTGTTGTGTGCTCTTTCCTGAAGTCAACTGCCTTTTTAAACAAATTACCCTGTATTTCTTCTAAGAGATTTTCAATAAATATCAACGCATCTGGCTGTGCAACAATTTGCTTTTCTAGAGTATCTCTTCTAGCAATCTCTAAAGTTCCGTTTTCTAAATCTCTATTTCCTATTGCTACTCTGACAGGGACACCTTTTAATTCGTACTCTGCAAATTTAGCTCCGGGTCTATATGTATCTCTTGTATCAAACTTCACAGAAATACCTTTTTTTCTCAATTCTTTTACAAATTCATTCATTTTTTCTGAAATAGCATCTAACTGCTTTTCATCTTTATAAATAGGGACAATTACAACTTGAGTAGGCGCTAATTTTGGAGGTAATACCAAACCAAAATCATCAGAATGCGTCATGATTAATCCCCCAATCAAACGAGTAGAAACTCCCCAAGAAGTTGCCCAAACATATTCTTTTTTCCCCTCTTTAGAAGTAAATTTCACATCAAAAGCTTTTGCAAAATTTTGACCTAAAAAGTGACTTGTTCCCGCTTGTAATGCTTTTCCATCTTGCATTAAAGCCTCAATCGTGTAGGTGTCTTCTGCACCAGCAAAACGCTCGCTATCAGATTTTAATCCTTTAACTACGGGCATTGCCATAAAATTCTCTGCAAACTCTGCATAGACGTCTTGCATTTGTCTTGCTTCAGTTACAGCTTCTATTTTTGTTGCGTGTGCAGTATGTCCTTCTTGCCATAAAAACTCTGCTGTACGCAAAAATAAACGTGTGCGCATTTCCCAACGAACAACATTTGCCCATTGATTGATTAACAAAGGTAAATCTCTGTAAGACTGAACCCATCCTTTATAAGTATTCCAAATAATAGCTTCAGAAGTTGGTCTTACTACTAATTCCTCCTCTAATTTTGCTTCAGGATCTACCCTTAATTTACCTTGATTATCAGGATCATTTTGTAAGCGATAATGTGTAACAACCGCACATTCTTTTGCAAATCCCTCTGCATTTTTCTCCTCGGCCTCAAACAAACTTTTAGGAACAAAAAGAGGAAAATAAGCATTTTCATGCCCTGTCTCTTTAAACATTCTATCTAATTCTGCTTGCATTTTCTCCCAAATAGCGAAACCGTAAGGTTTTATAACCATACAACCTCTAACAGCAGAATTTTCTGCTAAATCAGCTTTTACTACTAATTCGTTATACCATTTAGAATAATCATCGGCTCTTTTTGTTAAATGTTTGCTCATAATCAAAATTTTGGCACAAATATTGTTACCTTTAAAGTGAACGTTTTGTTGATAATTTTAGTTTTTATTTTACAAAACGATGCAAAATTACTATAATTTAAAGAGTTTTTAGCAAGATTTAATCATAAAAATAACTATTCATCTAAATATATTCATCATGAAACTACGATATAAAAACATCAATCTAAACCAAGTATTATTTTTACTTATCGCTAATTTAGTTTTAGTTTCTTGTGGAACTTATCAAAACACATCCTATAACGATGGTATTTATGATGATGATGTGGCAGTTACGAGAAATAAAAAAGTACTAATTGTTGATGAAAAAGAGTCTGATAAATACGAAGAGAATTATTTTTTAAGAAAACTAGATAGTTTAAACAATATCAGTAATAATGATGTTTTTACAAACGTAGATGATTACAACACTATAGATACAGATACCATTTACATTGATGAAGAAAATATTGACACAAATGTTAGTTACACTCCAAACCAACCCTGGGGACAAGGCGATAACAATCAGGTAGCTGTAAATGTAAATTTAATTAATAACCCTTATTGGATTGGTAATTATGGATACGCTAATTACGGTTATGGATTTTATGATACTTGGGGATATAGAGATTGGAGAAACAGAGGTTTTTACGGTTGGAATCAAAATCCTTTTTGGTATCCTAACCAAAATTATTATGCTTGGAACGTTGGTTTCTACAACCCTTATTATGGTCCATTTAACTATTATGGATACGCAAATCCATACAGAAGATACACCAACAGATATTATAATCGTTTCTATAGAAATAGTAATTATGGGAGAAGATCTTCAAGCAATAATTTATATAACAGAATAGTCAATACTGCGAACTCTAGAAATAGCTCTTACACCAGAAATACAACAACTAGAAGGTCTGATATAACTGCAAAAAGACAACCAACGACTACCTCTAGAAGAATCGGCAACAGAACAACTATAGATAAAAGAGGTTCAACGCGGGCAACTTCAACCACAACGACAAGAAGTAACTATACGCCTACAAGGAGAAGTTCTGCAAATAAAAGAAGTATTACAAATAGAAATACAAACCCTAAAACTGGCAATAAAAGACAAGTTGTAGTTATTAGAAGATCCTCTACTAAACCATCTAACGAAAGAAGTTCAAATACAACTACTAATAGTGCTAATAACACTTCTTCTGAAAGAACAACACCATCTGCAACATCTAGAAATAGCTCTTACACTAGAAATAGCAGTACACCAGCAACCATAAATTCAACTCCATCAAGAACTACACCTTCCAGAAGTAGCTACTCGAGAAGCACTCCTAGTAGAAGTAGTTCTGCAAACTCTTATTCAAGAAGTTCATCTTCAAGAAGCTCGTCTTCTAGAAGGAGAAGATAACTGAAATTGAAAATATTAAAAGATTATTAATAATTTGTATTATGAAAAAGATTATAATTCTAGCCTTTTTTTTCGCAACAACAATCACATCTTACTCTCAGTCTTTAGGATACAGGGATTTAGGGGTTTTATTTTCTCAAAACGATGAAAATGGTTCTGCCCGTTTTACATCTATGAGCGGTGCTTTTGGCGCATTAGGAGGTGATGCTTCTTCTATGAGTATAAACCCTGCAGGAATTGCAGTTTTAAAAAACAGTGTTTTTACAGGAACCTTTAATTCTAGAAATACTGATATAACCTCTAATTATTACGGAAGTTTATTAACTACACAGAATACCTTTTTTAACCTCTCTCATGCCGGTGGTGTTTTGGTTTTTGATAATGTATACAAATCTGAATGGAGTAAATTTGCAATTGGTTTTAATTACAGAGTTACTAAAGATTTTACAGACAGCTTTATTTCACAAGGAAATAGCGGTGTTGCTACCTTTAGAGATTTCCCTATAGACAGCAACATACCAACTATAGATTATAACCTATCAGATGAACAACAATTTTCTAATAATTATAATGGAGAAATTTCTGAGTTTAATATTGCTTTTTCATCCGTTTACCAAAAGAGATTATATGTTGGAGTAGGATTGAATTTCTTTGAGCTTATTTATGGACAACAAACACTTTTAACAGAATATAACAGTGATATAAATGGAAATAGATTAGATGTCGATTTATATCAAGAAAATATAACAGCTGGTAATGGTTTTTCTGCCAACTTAGGGTTTATTTATAAAGCACATCCTAATTTTAGATTTGGTATGGCTTACCAAACTCCTACTTGGTATGCAGAAATTTTACAAGACACTAACTTCAACCAAGATAGTGATATTGATATAGGAGAAACTACATTTTATCAGGAAAATCAGCAGTATACAGAATATAATGATTGGCAATACATTAGCTACAGTTTAAAAACACCGAGTAAATTAACCGCAAGTGCTGCCTTTATTTTTGGAAAAAAAGGTTTAATCAGTATTGATTACATCAATAAAGGGTATCAAAATATAAAATTATCTAATGGTACTTTTAATAGTGAAAATCAATTTTTTCAAAATGAATTAAGAAATACACATTCTTACAATATTGGAACAGAATGGAGATTAAATAGATTGAGTGTTAGAGGAGGCTATAAATTTGAACAAAGTCCAGATAAATTAGCTTTAGACTCAGACAACTTAAAAGGATATTCTCTGGGTGCAGGTTATAATTTTGGGAGTTTTAAATTAGATTTATCTTATAGCGACAACAATAAAACATCTCCATATAATTTCTACCCTAACTTTAATTTAATTCCAGCAAATCTAAGTATAGACAATAGAACAGTTACAGCCTCAGTTACCTTAAATTTGTAGTTTTTAAAAGCTTAAAATAGAATTCCACTTAAACAGATAATTACATTGGTTAAGTGGAATTTCCATTTAACATATTAAAAAACAATTCTGTTTCCCTTTTTTGCCTTAATTTTGCAATTCAATTTTTTCAAGAGAATGAAAGACATAAAAATTACAATTCAAGAAACAACCAACAACACCATTATAAAATTTAATACCAATCAAGTTTTAATAAATGGTGGAAGTTATGAATATAGTAACATCGACGAAGCTAAAAATTCGCCTTTAGCACAACAATTATTCTACTTACCATTTGTAAAAAAAGTTTTTATTACAGCCAATTTCATTGCTATACAACGTTTTGATATTTTAGAATGGATAGATGTACAAGAGGAGGTTAAAGATCAAATTGAAGCTTATTTAAATGATGAAGGTGTTGTAGTTAACGAAACACAAATATCTAAAAAGGAAGCTATTGAGGTCTATTCTGAAGCTACACCCAATCCTTCTGTAATGAAGTTTGCAACAAACAAGTCTTTAACTCAAACAAATGTTGAATATAAAAACATTGATGAAGCAAGCAAATCCTCTCCCTTAGCGCAAGCTATTTTTAATTTCCCTTTTGTAAAAGAAGTATTTATTTCTGATAACTACGTATCTGTTACAAAATACGACATGGTGGAGTGGAGTGATGTTTTTGCAGAAGTAAGGACCTTTATACGTGAATATTTAGTTTCTGGAAAAATAATAATTAAGGATCTTCCATCAGAAAAAAAATCAATCCAAGAAAACAAAGTTGATGAGCCTAAAATTGAATTAGAGGGAATTGAGGCACAAATTGTAGATATTTTAGATGAATACATAAAACCTGCTGTTGCGAGCGATGGAGGAAATATAGCTTTTCGCTCTTATGATGAAGAAAATAAAATAGTAAGTGTTATACTACAGGGTGCCTGCAGTGGCTGCCCTTCTTCTACTGCTACTCTAAAAAACGGAATAGAAAACTTATTAAAAGAAATGCTACCTAATCAAATTAATGAAGTCGTAGCAATTAACGGATAAAAAATGTCAGCAGAAAAAATAAACCCATACAAAGATTCTAAACTTAGTAAGAAAGAGCAAGTTGCCCAAATGTTTGATAACATTTCTGAAAATTATGATGGTTTAAATAGAGTTATTTCTTTAGGAATTGATATAAAATGGCGTAAAAAAGTAGTTAAGATTGTTGGCCAGAATAATCCGAAACAAATTTTAGATATTGCTACCGGAACTGGAGATTTAGCTATAATGATGGCTGCTTTAAAACCTGACAGAATTGTAGGTTTAGACATTTCTGAAGGAATGTTAGAAGTTGGAAAACAAAAAATCATCAAAGACAATCTATCTGACAAAATAGAAATGATTGTTGGTGATTCTGAAGAAATGCCTTTTGCTGATAATACTTTTGATGCAATTACGGTTTCTTTCGGAGTTCGTAACTTTGCGAACCTAAACAAAGGAATTAAAGAAATTGCCAGAGTTTTGAAACCGACAGGTGTTTTAGTTATTTTAGAAACATCTAACCCAACATCTTTTCCATTTAAACAGGGCTATAAATTATATACTAATTTATTTTTACCAATTGTTGGTAAAATGTTTTCGAAAGATAAAGATGCTTATTCATATTTGTCAGAATCTGCAAATTCTTTCCCTTTTGGTCAAGCTTTCAACAATATTTTACAAAAAAATGGGTTTACACATACAGAAGATAAACCAGTAACTTTTGGAGTTGCTACAATTTATACTGCACGTAAATAATGATGAGTAAAAAAAATATAATATTCAGTTTTCTCCTTTTTACATCAATTGTTTTTTTCTCACAAAGTGAAAGAGTTGAATACCTTCCAACTTTTGATAAAAATAAAATTCATTATGGTTTTTATTTGGGCTTAAATCAAAATGATTTCAAAATTAGTTTAGAGGACGTTACTTCAATACCAGACGCTAACATTACGGTAAAACCAGACACTGGTTTTAACGTTGGTTTAATTGCAGACCTTCGCCTCCATAAAAACTTAAATTTACGTTTTGAGCCCGGTTTAATGACCAATTCTAAGAAAATTTACTTTAATCACTTAACTAGCCCAAGAGATAGTGTTAGAGATGTAAGTTCTACCTATTTACACCTGCCAATATTGTTTAAATTTAGCACAGATCGATACAGAAATATTCGTCCATACCTGCTAGCAGGAGTTTCATTCAACCATAACTTTTCTAGTAATGAGGACAATCAAGATGATAATTTTGCAAGTAAGTTTAGAATGAAAACAAGTAATTTTATGTACGAAGTTGGTGTAGGAATCGACATTTACTTATATTTCTTTAAATTCTCCCCTTCTATTCGTGGAGTCTTTGCAATAAACAATGAGATTAAATATGATAATCCAGCAAACGGAACAAGCCCATGGACAGCTCCAGTAAATTACATGGGAACTCGCGGCGTTTTTCTAACTTTCGCTTTTGAGTAGTAATTAGTTTTAAAGATTAAAAGAAGAAAATACTCTTATCAAATTTCTAAAAAATTTTCTCCAATACAACGAGTAATGACAATTTACTAGAGTCTTCTCCTAAATTCGCTCAATAACACAGCAGTTGCAGTAGCAACATTTAAACTTTCAGTTTCTTTCGTCATTCCAAATCTTGGAATCGAAATTTTATGAGCAATTAACTTTTTTATCGCTACTGAAACTCCATTTGCCTCATTTCCCATTATAAAAACCAATTCTTTTGGTAAGTTTGTTTGGTAGACATTTTCACCATCCATATCTGCAATAAAAGTTGGTAATTTGGTTTCTGTTAAATACCCTTCTAAATCTACATAATTAATAGAAATCCTCGTTAATGACCCCATGCTTGCTTGCACCACTTTTTGATTATAACAATCTACAGTGTCTTTTGAGCAAATTAATTCATCAACTCCAAACCAATCGCATAAACGAATAATGGTTCCTAAATTACCCGGATCATTTATTGCGTCTAAAGCGATGATTAAACCTTTATTTTCAGATAGTTTTTTATGAGGAATTCTGAACAAACCTAAAACTTTGTTAGGTGTTTTTAAATTACTTATTTTCTTTAAATCTTCCTCTGAAATCCTAACAACTTTCTCATCAGAAATGTCTTTGTTAAAATCATTTGTACAAAAAAGTGTTTCAACCTCAAAAGAAGATTTTAACAATTCACTTACAACTTTTACGCCTTCAGCAATAAATAATTTATGCTTTAGTCTATACTTTTTTTGAGATAAACTTGTTAATAGTTTAACTTGATTTTTTGATATACCCATTAATTGATTGTAAATAGAAATAAACCATCTAAAAATACTATTTTTGATTTTGATAGCACCGCTAAATTAATGAAAAAACTTTTTTTATCATTTTTATCCGTACTCATTTTTATTTCCTGTAATTCTACGAAGCAAGTTGCAGAAAATGAACACATGCTTACACAAAACTATATTTATATTGATAGCGTTAAAAATAAGAGTAGTGATCTTCAAAAATATATTCTTCAAAAACCCAATTCTAAATTTTTAAACTTACCTTTTGCTCTTTATTTACACAATATCGGAAATCCAAATAAACCGCAAACCCCTTCAGAATGGGGGAAGAAAAACCCCAATTCTTATCAGTTTGTTAAAACTATTTTTTCAGAAAAACAAAGTATTGCATACGCAAATTCTTTTATTAATTTAAATAAATGGTTTCTTAAATACCAGGGACCTGAAATTATAAACAAGAAAAAAATAAAAAGAACTGCAGAAAATTTATTAGCTTATTACAAAACCCAGGGATACTTTAAATCTAAAGTAAATACAAAAGTTAACTTATTTAAAGATAAAAAAGCTACAGTAGAATATCATATCACCAAAAGAAAGCCTACCCTTTTAGATACCATAAATATAAAAATAGAATCAAAGGTATTAGATTCTATATACAAAAACGCTGGCAAAATATCTCTATTAAAGTCGGGAGATGTATATAATGACAAAACATTTAGAAACGAAGCAAGTAGGGTCTTAAAACTTTTCAGAAATAGTGGTATTTATCACTTTACAGAATCTTCCTTGGGCTTTTACATAGACTCTACGAGAACGGATTATAAAACTAATGTAGATTTTTTAATCTCTGGAAATAGACTAGAAGAAAATCAAGGAACATATGTGAACATTCCTTTTAAATTACACAAAGTAAAAGAGATAAATGTAATTACTGATTACTCATTCACAAAAAAAGGGGAAAAACTAAAAGATTCTGTTTCGTTTAAAGGAATTAACTTTTTAGCGCATAATAAAGTTAAGTACAATCCTAAATATTTAGCGCAATCTATTTTTCTAAAGCCAAATGAAATTTACAAAGACACTTTAAGAAACTTAACAAGAAATCACCTAAAGTCACTTAAAAACTTCAAATCTACCAATATAAAGTTCAGTACAATTCCGGGAACTGATAATGAATTAAAGATGGATGTTTTTTTATCACCCATAGAAAAATATACATTAGGCTTAGAAACAGAAATAACACATTCAAATATAAGAAACATAGGTGCTTCAGCTAAATTTTCTATCTCAAACAGGAATGCTTTTAGAGGTGCAGAACTCTTAAAGCTATCTTTTTTGGGATCTTATTTTAATTCAAACAATGGTCCCGGCTGGGAAATTGGTGCAGACGCATCTTTAGAAATACCCAGATTTATAGCCCCTTTAGGTTTAAGCAAATTAGTACCTAAACGAATGTCTCCAAGAACATTATTTTCTATTGGATCTAGTTTTCAAAAAAATATTGGTTTAGATAGACAAGCCTTTACTTTTTTATCTGATTACAAATGGCAGTATAACACGAAAAAAACAATTCAGCTAGAAATACTCAACACCCAATACATTAAAAACTTAAATATTAATAGTTACTTTAAAATATACAGTTCTGAATTTTCAAATTTAAATAACGTAGCCAAAGTATACGACGCAGCCAATAATATTAGTACCAACTACCCTCTTTCAAATAACATAGACAACCAAGTAAGTGAGGCTATCAATTTCATGAGAACAGTTTCTAATGATAATAATTTTAAAGTTACAAATTCAGATGAGTACAACAAAGCTTTAAATATCTTGAATAGATATAATATTGTAACATCCGATTTTTTAATTCCTGTTCTTGCTTATTCTTACACATACAATAATCAAACAAAGTTTAACGATAATAACTTTTCGTTTTTCAAAGCAAGAATGGCTAATTCCGGTAATTTTTTAGGGTTAATATCTAAAAACACAAATACAAACAATAAAAAAACATTTTCTAAAATACCTTTAGCTCAGTATTTTAAAATCGATTTTGAATACAAGAAATTTTGGGATATAGCTTCTAATTCTGTTTTCGGTTTCAGAACATTTTTAGGTGCAATTATTCCTTATGATAATTCTGATATTCCTTTTACTAAAAGTTATTTTGCTGGTGGTTCAAATGATATTAGAGCTTGGCAAACTTATGAATTAGGTCCTGGAAGTAGAAATACAGGATTAGAATTTAATGTTGGTAGTCTTAAGTTTCTTGCAAGTGCAGAATACCGGTTTGATGTTATTAGTAAATTAAAAGGTGCAATATTTATTGATGCAGGAAATATTTGGGATATTACTGGCTCAAGTTTTGTTGATGAAGATGCTAAATTTAATGATTTATCCTCTTTAGAAGATATGGCTATTGGCTCAGGTTTTGGAGCAAGATTAGACTTTAACTTTTTAATTCTTCGTTTAGATATTGGATTTAAAACCTACGAACCTTATCTAACCGGAAATAAATGGCTTAAAAACTACAACTTTGCGAATGCTGTGTATAACATAGGAATCAACTACCCCTTCTAAAATGAGAGAGAAACCTATAACGTTTTCGTTATTTTTCACATACTCTACTGTCTATTTTTAGTACTTTTGATTCGTAATTAATGATTAAAAAAACAAAAATGAGTCATAATATAAAACCTGGTGTTGCAACTGGAACAGAAGTTCAAGATATTTTTAACTATGCAAAAGAAAAAGGATTTGCTCTACCAGCAGTAAACGTTATTGGATCAAACACAATTAACGGTGTTCTGGAAACTGCAAGCGAATTAAACGCTCCAGTAATCATTCAGTTCTCAAATGGTGGTGCACAATTTAATGCAGGAAAAGGTTTATCTAACGAAAATGAAAAAGCAGCTATCGCGGGTGCTGTTGCAGGTGCAAAGCACATACATGAACTAGCAGTTGCCTATGGAGTTCCTGTAATTTTACATACCGACCACGCAGCGAAAAAATTATTACCTTGGATTGATGGTTTATTAGATGCCTCAGAAAAACATTTTGCACAGACTGGAAAATCTTTATTTAGTTCTCATATGATAGATTTATCTGAAGAGCCTCTAGAAGAAAACATCGCTATTTGTAAAACTTATTTAGCTCGTATGAGTAAAATAGGTATGACTTTAGAAATTGAATTAGGTATAACTGGCGGAGAAGAAGATGGTGTAGACAACTCTGATGTAGATGTTTCTAAATTATACACACAACCAGAAGAAGTTGCCTATTCTTATGAAGAATTATTAAAAGTATCTCCTCAATTTACAATTGCAGCCGCTTTTGGTAATGTACACGGTGTTTATAAACCAGGAAACGTAAAATTAACTCCAAAAATATTAAAGGATTCTCAAGAATTTATCACAAAAAAATATGGTGTTGAAGAAAACCATATTGATTTTGTATTTCACGGAGGTTCTGGATCTACAGTAGAAGAAATTAGAGAAGCAATTGGTTATGGAGTTGTGAAAATGAACATTGATACAGATTTACAATTTGCGTTTACAGAGGGAATTAGAGATTATATTCAAGATAAATCAGCTTATTTAGCTACTCAAATTGGTAATCCTGATGGGGCAGATCAGCCTAATAAAAAATTCTATGACCCAAGAAAATGGTTACGTGAAGGTGAAAAAACTTTTAAAACACGTTTAAAACAAGCTTTTGCTGACTTAAACAACGTTGATACTTTATAAAAACTACCCTTTTAAATAGGTGAAAAGCACTTTGAATAAATCAAAGTGCTTTTTTTATGACTTTAAACATCAAAAAGGAAACTTTAAAGAAAAAACTTTTACATTTGTACTCCTAAACTTGATTTCTATTTTTAAAAATAGGTGTAGAAACAAAATAAAACAGAATAACTAGTATGGCTTGGTTTAAAAGAACAGATAAGGGAATACAAACTTCTACAGAAGACAAAAAAGATACTCCAAAGGGTTTATGGTACAAAACCCCTAGTGGAAAAATAATAGATACAGAAGAATTAAAAAGAAACTTATACGTAAGTCCAGAAGATGGATATCATGTAAGAATAGGAAGTAAAGAATATTTCGAATTATTTTTTGATGATAACAAATTTAAAGAGTTAAATACAAACCTTACCTCAAGAGACCCTTTAAAATTTGAAGATACTAAAAAGTACCCTGAAAGATTAAAGGCAGCAAAAGAAAAAACAAAGTTGAAAGACGCTGTAAGAACAGCTGTTGGTAAATCACTTGGAAAAGATTTAGTAATAGCTGCAATGGACTTCTCTTTCATTGGGGGATCAATGGGTTCTGTTGTTGGTGAAAAAATAGCAAGAGCTATAGATTATTCCATAAAAAATAAAGTACCTTTTTTAATGATTTCTAAATCTGGTGGTGCACGAATGATGGAAGCATCACTCTCTTTAATGCAACTAGTTAAAACATCTGCAAAACTAGCTCAATTAGCAGAAGTTAACATTCCATACATTTCTTTGTGCACAGACCCAACTACTGGAGGTACTACAGCCTCCTATGCTATGCTTGGTGACATTAACATTGCAGAGCCTAACGCATTAATCGCTTTTGCAGGACCAAGAGTGGTAAAAGATACAACTGGAAAAGATTTACCAGAAGGTTTTCAAAAATCTGAATTTGTACTAGAGCACGGTTTTTTAGATGGAATTTACGAGCGTAAAAACTTAAAGAAACAAGTTAATTTGTATATAGATTTAATACAAAACATACCAATTAGAGCATAACTAAAAGCTTTTATTTACTCGCTTTATTATTCTTAGAGTAAAACTCTAAAAAAGAAGAAGTTCAGCAATGTTTCTATTCAAAAAATAAATTATATATTTGCAACCTCAATGAATAAATCATTGATATACATAATAATCATTTAAATAATATTGGAATGTATTTAACCAAAGAAGTAAAAGAAAGCATCTTCGAGAAACATGGTAAAGGAAAAAACGATACCGGTTCTTCAGAAGGTCAAATTGCACTGTTTACACACAGAATTAATCACCTAACGGAGCACTTAAAGAAAAATCGTAAAGATTTTAATACTGAGCGTTCATTAGTAATGTTAGTAGGTAAACGTAAGAGTTTATTAGATTATCTTAAGAAAACGGAAATCAATAGATATCGTGCGATAATTAAAGAATTAGGAATTAGAAAATAATTCTTACAAAAAGAGGCTCTGTAAACGTGCCTCTTTTTTTTATTTTGATAAATTTACACGTAGATTTATACAAAACAATAATTTATTTTTTTCTGCAGAAGCAGAAATTTAAAAGTATTTAATTCTGACTAACAGACAGAATCTATATAAAAAAATCAAAAATAGTAACAGCATTTTTGAATTTCCATTGCAACAACAGACAGCAACACAACAACAAACAATTTAAAAATTTAGAATTAAAATTTATGATTCCAAAAGTATTTAGAGAGGTTATAGACCTTGGAGATGGAAGAACTATCTCGTTAGAAACTGGTAAGTTAGCGAAACAAGCTCACGGTTCGGTTGTTGTTCAAATGGGTAAAGCAATGTTATTATGTACTGTAGTATCTAGCTACAAAGCAGGAACAGTTGATTTTTTGCCATTAACAGTAGATTATAGAGAAAAATTTGCTGCTGCAGGTCGTTACCCTGGTGGTTTTTTCAAAAGAGAAGCAAGACCAAGTGATGGAGAAGTATTAACAATGCGTTTAGTAGACCGTGTTTTACGTCCATTATTTCCAAAAGACTATCATTCAGAAGTACAGGTAATGATCCAATTAATGTCTCATGATGAAGATGTTATGCCTGATGCATTAGCAGGTTTAGCAGCATCAGCAGCTATTCAATTATCTGATTTTCCATTCGAATGTCCTATTTCTGAAGCACGTGTTGCTCGAGTAAACGGTGAATTCGTAATCAATCCAAGTAGAGCTCAATTAGCAGAGTCTGACATCGATATGATGATTGGAGCATCAGCTGATTCTGTAATGATGGTTGAAGGTGAAATGGATGAAATTTCTGAAGAAGAAATGGCAGATGCTATTAAGTTTGCCCATGAATCAATTAAAATACAATGTGCTGCTCAAGTTAAATTAGCAGAAGCTTTCGGAAAAAAAGAAACTAGAGAATACGAAGGAGAGAGAGAAGATGAAGAATTAGCTGCAAAAATAAATGACTTTTGTTACGATAAATGTTATGCTATTGCTAAAAAAGGAACTTCTAAAGTAGAACGTACAACTGCTTTTTCTGAAGTAAAAGAAGCATTAAAAGCTACTTTTTCTGAAGAAGAATTAGAAGATTATGGTGATTTAGTTGGTAAATATTTCAACAAATCTCAAAAAAATGCAGTTAGAGAATTAACATTAGCAGAAGGTTTACGTTTAGACGGTCGTAAAACGGATGAAATTAGACCAATTTGGTGTGAGGTAGATTATTTGCCATCAACACATGGTTCTTCTATTTTTACTCGTGGAGAAACTCAAGCTTTAGCAACGGTAACTTTAGGAACATCAAGAGATGCTATAAAAATAGACATGCCTTCCCACGAAGCTGAAGAAAATTTCTATTTACATTATAACTTCCCTCCTTTTTGTACAGGTGAAGCACGTCCTTTAAGAGGAACTTCACGAAGAGAGGTTGGACATGGTAATTTAGCTCAAAGAGCTTTAAAGGGAATGGTTCCTGATGATTGCCCATACACAGTGAGAGTGGTTTCTGAAGTTTTAGAATCTAACGGTTCTTCATCTATGGCAACAGTTTGTGCTGGTACAATGGCAATGATGGATGCCGGTGTTCAAATGATTAGACCTGTTTCTGGTATTGCCATGGGATTAATTTCTGATGGAGATCGTTACGCTGTTTTATCTGATATTTTAGGTGATGAAGACCATTTAGGAGATATGGATTTTAAAGTAACGGGAACTGCAGAAGGAATTACTGCGTGTCAAATGGATATTAAAGTAAAAGGATTGTCATACGAAATTTTAGTAAATGCACTAAAACAAGCTCGTGATGGTCGTTTACACATTTTAGAAAAATTAACTGATACTATTACTACTCCAAATGAAGAGGTAAAAGATCATGCTCCTAAAATGATTAACCGAAGAATCCCTAATGATTTGATTGGTGCATTTATTGGGCCAGGTGGTAAAAATATTCAAGAATTACAGAAAGAGACTGAAACTACAATTGTTATAACAGAAGACGCTGTTACCGAAGAAGGGATCATTGAAATTCTAGGAACAAAACCAGATGGAATTGAAGCAGTAATTGCTAAAATTGAATCTATGATGTTTAAACCTGAAAAAGGATCTACATACCAAGTAAAAGTAATCAAAATGTTAGATTTTGGTGCTGTGGTAGAGTATGTTGAAGCCCCCGGTAATGAAGTTTTACTACATGTAAGCGAATTAGCATGGGAACGTACAGACAATGTTTCAGATGTTGTAAACATGGGAGATGTTTTAGATGTAAAATATTTCGGTTTAGACCCAAGAACTAAAAAAGAAAAAGTTTCTAGGAAAGCCTTGCTAGAGAAGCCTGAAGGTTATGTAGCGAGACCACCAAGAGACGACAAACGTTCTGGAGGACGCGATAATAGAGGTAGAGACAATCGTCGTGATTCAAGAAAACCAAGAGAACCAAGAAAAGAGGATTAAATTCTTTTATAATTGACATTAAAAATCGCCAAAATAATTTGGCGATTTTTTTTGTTTATAGCCTATTTATAAAATGCTTTTATTTACTTTGTAAGGAACTTATGACAATTCAAAGTAACACATATTTATCTCTCGGAACAAATCAAGGAAATAAACTTGAAAATCTACAAAATGCTATTAATTTAATAGATGATAGAATTGGGGGAATTCAAAACATTTCATCTGTATACAAAACTCCATCATGGGGTTTTAAAGGAGAAGATTTCTTTAATATATGTATTGAAGTTTCCACGCAGCACCAACCTGAAACGTTAATGAATTCTTTACTAAAAATAGAGAATGATTTAGGTAGATTAAGGTCTAACGAAGATGGTTATCAAAATAGAAATATAGACATAGACATATTATTGGTAAATGATGAGATTATATTTTCAAAAACACTCATAGTTCCTCATTCAAAAATGTTACAAAGAAAGTTTGTAATGATTCCATTAGCAGAAATAGCGCCAAATGCTATTCATCCAATAGAAAAAACTAAAATCTCGGTTTGTTTACTAAACTGTGATGATTCCTCTGAGGTAACATTAACAAATGAGACTTTAAAAAGACCAACACCAATTTATGAGAAATATAACTATATTGCTATTGAAGGGAATATTGGAGCAGGTAAAACATCTTTAGCAAATTTACTCTCCCATGAGTTTAATGCCAAAACAGTACTAGAACGTTTTGCCGACAATCCTTTTTTACCAAAATTCTACGAAGATAATGAGCGATACGCTTTTCCATTAGAAATGAGCTTTTTAGCTGACAGGTATCAACAACTTACAGACGATTTAGCACAATACGATTTATTTAAAAACTTTATTATTTCGGATTATTATATCTTTAAATCTTTAATATTTGCTCAAGTAACTTTGCCGAAGGAAGAATATCTGTTGTACAGAAAAATGTTTGACTTAATGTACAAGGAAATTACAAAACCTGATTTATATATCTATCTGTTTCAAAACACAGAACGACTTTTAGAAAATATAAAAAAAAGAGGACGAGATTATGAACAAAGCATTGAGACTTCTTATTTAAAGAAAATACATAATGGTTATAAAAACTTTATAAACACTGAAAAGAATTTAAACCTATTAATAATTGATGTTTCAGAATTAGATTTCGTAAATAAACCTGAAGATTACAATTACATTGTCAATAAAATAAAGACTTTTTAAAAAACAATCAAATACTTTATTAATCAAAAAAATCCATTTTGATCTTTAGGTATTGATCAATTCTTAAATCCATTTATAAGCAACGAAATATGTTTACAAAAACAAGATAAATATTATTATTTTAACTCTAACTTCTCTGCAAAATAATCACAAAAATCACGCATTGTAGCACTCATTTTTTGATCATCTGTTGCTCGCTCAAAAGAATCAGCCATAGAAACTAAAGTTTGATGATAAAATTGTTTCATATCATCTACAGGCATATCTTTTGTCCATAAATCCATGCGCAAAGTATCTTTTTTCTTATGATCCCAAACAGAAATCATAATAGCTTTAGAAGCTTCATTATTTATACCTCCTTCTTTTGCTGACCAAGAAATTTCTTCTGGCACTTTGTTTTCATCTAAACCAACTTCAAACTTGATTTCTGAATTATGTTTTACTGACATTATTTTCTGGGCTTATATCTAGATTTCTTATACAAATCTAATTCATTAATTTTTAATAATTGCTGCAAAGATACATCATTATTACGCATAAACGACCTCACTATTTGCCACCCTAACCAGGCACCTATTCTGCCAGGAGATTGATTATCGTTTTCTAAGTAAAACTTAGAAAATGGTGCATTATCTAAAAACCTTTTATTAAGTTTTGTATCTGTACTAAACAATAGTTTTCTTTCAATGAAATACTTCCAAATATCTTCTTCATTCGCAACAGCCCAATCAAGTTTTTTCTCTAAAAATCCAATTTTTAATTTATCTGAAATAGTAGGCAAATACAGATCTAATAAATACATTTTCTTTCCTTGATGAATCATTTTCCCAATAAAACTTCTACTGCTAAGAGACGGAATCTGATTTACTGAAATTGAATTAGCAATATCTACAATTATATTTTCTTTAGTATTATTCTCTTTTATGTACTTTGGATAATCTGAATAAAATTCATGTTCTTTTCCCAAATATACATCCAAAGAAATGAGTAGTATACTATCTGCATAAATCACACGACTATCATAATCTATATTAGAAATCATCGTAGTTATATTGGGTGATTTAAATTTAGGATTATAATATTTTATGTGTTTGAAAAGAGATGTTAATTGTAATTCTAAACCAGAAATATCACTATATATTTTTTGTGTTTCATTAAATAAATCGATTTCTTCTTTATTAGACATTTTAGACATTGCAAGACTATCTGAAAATGATCTTGGAAATAAGTAAGGATATTTATTTTTTAAAAGAGGTAAATTCTCTTTATTAGATTTATAAAAATCAATCTCATACCTATTTACTAAAAACTCTACATCAATACCAGATACATCAACAAATCCTTTATTATCTGAGCTACATGATGTAATGGTTAATAAAATCAAAAAAACTATTATAAAAAATCTCATAAACTTCGTATCTTGCTATTGAAAATATAAAACGATAAAAATACTAAAATAGTTTATCAATGAATACCGTAAAAGTTGCAGATCATATTATAAAATGGCTAAAAGAATATGCTAAAAATGCAAAAGTAAAAGGATTTGTTGTTGGAGTATCTGGCGGAATTGATTCTGCCCTAACATCAACACTTTGCGCAAAGACCGGTTTCCCAACTCTATGTGTGGAATTGCCCATCCACCAGGCAAAAAATCAAGTTACGAGAGCGCAAGAACATATTAACTCATTAAAAAGTAAATTTGAGAATGTTTGTGATATTAGAGTTGATTTAACTTCTACTTTTGAGGATTTTAAAAATGTAGTTCCGAAAACGGAATCTTCCGTAAAAGTAGATTTGTCTTTAGCTAACACAAGAGCAAGATTAAGAATGACTACTCTATACTATTTAGCCGGCTTACATAGCTATTTAGTTATAGGAACAGGTAATAAAGTCGAAGATTTTGGGGTAGGATTTTACACTAAATATGGTGATGGAGGTGTGGACTTAAGTCCTATTGCAGATTTAATGAAATCTGAAGTTTATGAATTAGCTGCATTTCTTGATGTCCCAAATTCAATACAAAAAGCAGCTCCAACAGATGGATTATTTGGAGATAGTAGAACTGATGAAGATCAAATAGGAGCTTCTTATGATGAGTTAGAATGGGCAATGGATATGCAAAGTAAAGGAAAATCAGAAAATGATTTTTCCGGAAGAGAATATGAGGTCTTTAAAATATATTTGAAACTAAACAAGGCTAATCAGCACAAAATGGAACCAATACCTATTTGTAAAATACCTAAAGAACTTCAATAAAATAATTCTTAACAACAAAAAAGCCTTAATTATGTAGAACACAATTGAGGCTTTTTTTTATTTTCTTTATAATAAGTTTGCTGATAGCATACTCTGCTTTATTCTCATATATGCTCTTTTTTTTGAACCTTTTGATATTTCATAAGGTAATAAAACGAACAATTTAAACACGTTTAGTACTTGTACTAGTTTTTTCATTATGTGAGGGATTTCTTTTTAGCGATTGCAATATACACAAAAATATTTAATTGCAATAATAATTACTGTAGGTGAAAACACCTGTTTTTACAATTTTAAAAATCATACAACTCTATTTAACTTTTCAAAAAGCCTCATTTTCAAGCTTGTATAATTTCTAATAATATCTAAATCTATTGATGCACTTTGGTCCTTAACAGCCTGATTCATCAATTCTTCAATCTTTTCTCCAATTAATACTCTTCTTAAATTGTAAACAACGTCGTTTACTCCTTTCGCTAAAACCTCTAAAACGGACTTAACTTCTATATTTTGCCCTTCCCAATCACTCAACTGGCGGTTAGGATTTTCTTTCTCCATTAAAATAGAGGTTACAATTGTAGATATATCAGAATTTTGATGATTGATTAAACCATCAATATCTAATTTTTCTAATTGATTCAATTGATGAATAATTTCTGTATAAATTTCCTGAAAAAGAACATTAGAAAATTCTATTTCATCCTCATGCAAATGCACATAAATTTCAGCAGAAACCGTATTTTCATACTTTCTTGTTTCTATATGTTCTACTCCTTCCTCATCAACATTAATTACCTCTTCACTAAATTCAACTTGCTCATTTCCATATAAAAGCAAAATTTTAATAATTTCATTTTCAAGAATACTTAGTTGATCTATTTTTTGAGTAGAAACCGCACCACCTTTAACCAAGCCCATTTGAGCCTGTTCTTGGTTCATAAAATATTCTGCGGGTGGCTCATTTGGATCTTGCGGTGCTCTATTTTGCTGTCTGTTTTTTTTGTTTTTTTCTTGTATTCCTTTTTTTAATAATTGGGCTAACTCACTAAATAAAACTCGCTCAGAAATATCCATAACTCTAGCACATTCTTGGACATACACTTCTCGCTGAATACCATCTGGAATTTTAGAAATGCTACTAACAATATCTCTAATAACACCTGCTTTTTTTATAGGATCGTTTTTGGAGTCTTTTAATAAAAGTGACACTTTAAAGTTGATAAAGTCTTGAGCAGAATTTTCTAGATACTCTTTTAGCTCAGCTTCCGAATTTGATTTTGCAAAACTATCAGGATCTTCTCCTTCAGGGAATTGAACTACTTTTACGTTCATTCCTTGCTCTAAAATTAAATCTATACCCCGAATAGAGGCTCTAATTCCCGCCGCATCTCCATCAAAAAGAACTGTTATATTTTTGGTAAGTCTATTTATCAATCGTATTTGATCTGGTGTTAGCGCAGTACCAGAGGAAGCTACAACATTTTCTACACCAGACTGGTTAAAAGAAATTACATCTGTATAACCTTCTACCAAAAAACAATTATCTTGTTTTGCTATTTCTTTTTTAGCTTGATATAATCCATAAAGAATTTTACTCTTGTGATAAATATCGCTTTCGGGTGAGTTTAAATATTTAGCCGCCTTTTTATCCGCAGTTAAAATACGACCTCCGAAACCTAAAATACGACCCGACATAGAATGTATTGGAAACATTACGCGCCCTTTAAAACGATCAAATTGTTTGTTTTCTTTTACAATTGTTAATCCTGTTGAAGCAAGATATTTTATATCATATCCTTTTGCTAAAGCACTTTTTGTAAAATTATCCCATTCATCGATACAATATCCTAATTCAAATCTTTTAATGGTTTCATCTGTAAAACCACGTTCTCTAAAATAAGATAATCCAATCGCCTTTCCTTTATTAGAATTTAGCATTAAATCATGAAAATAGTCTTTGGCAAAATTAGATACCATAAACATACTCTCTCGTTCATTCATCTGCGCCTTCTCTTCAGATGATCTTTCAGTTTCTTCAATTTCTATATTGTACTTTTTAGCCAACCACCTTAACGCTTCTGGATATGAAAAATGCTCATGTTCCATTAAAAAAGAAACTGAGTTACCTCCTTTCCCAGTAGAAAAATCTTTCCAAATTTGTTTTACTGGAGATACCATAAAGGATGGTGATTTTTCATCTGTAAAAGGACTTAACCCTTTAAAGTTACTTCCTGCTTTTTTAAGCTGAACAAATTCACCAATAACCTCTTCTACCCTTGCAGATTCAAAAATTTGGTCTATGGTACTTCTTACTATCATGAATGCTATTTATTGGAAAGTGAAAACAAAGATAAGAAAACCTTATTTCTGATAAATTTTATAATTAAAAAACCTCACTAAATTAATAATGAGGTTTCAATATCTATTTTTTTTACCTTAAGAGGCTGTCCTTAATTTTTTTAATGTTGTATTTGTTAATTTTGCCTCTGCGTAATCTTTAGTCACGTTAAATTCTTTTTCATCAGAACTCGGTAAATCAAACATGGCATCTGTAAATATAGCCTCACATAAAGAACGTAACCCCCTTGCTCCTAGCTTATACTCAATTGCTTTTTCAACGATATAATTTAAAGCCTCGTCCTCTATAACAAAGTCAACATCATCCATTAAAAATAGCTTAGCATATTGCTTAATTATCGCATTTTTAGGCTCTGTTAAAATTGACCTTAAGGTTTTAGCATCTAAAGGGTTCATGTAACTCAACACAGGTAAACGCCCAATAATTTCTGGAATTAATCCAAATGCTTTTAAATCTGATGGTATAATATATTGCAACAAATTTTCTTCATCTACTTTATCATCATCTAAAGAGGCACTAAAACCTACAGCTTGCATATTTAAACGCTTACTTATAAGTCTTTCAATTCCTGAAAACGCGCCACCAGCAATAAACAAAATTTCTTTAGTGTTTACTTCTATAAATTTTTGTTCAGGATGTTTTCTTCCACCTTTTGGTGCAACATTAACAACGGTTCCCTCTAATAATTTTAATAAAGCTTGCTGCACTCCTTCTCCAGAAACATCCCTTGTTATAGAAGGATTATCACCTTTTCTGGCAATTTTATCAATTTCATCAATAAAAATTATACCTCTTTGTGCCTTTTCTACATCATAATCTGCAGCTTGCAATAATTTACTTAAAATGCTTTCTACATCTTCACCAACATAACCTGCTTGTGTTAAAACAGTAGCATCAACGATTGCAAAAGGTATATTAAGCATTCTTGCAATTGTTTTTGCAACCAAGGTTTTACCTGTACCGGTTTCTCCTACTAAGACAATATTAGACTTTTCAATTTCTACATCATCTTCACTTTCTTCTTGTAATAAACGCTTATAGTGATTATAAACAGCAACTGCCATTGCTCTTTTTGTTTCATCTTGACCAATTATATATTGATCTAAAAACTCTTTGATTTCCAAAGGTTTTTTAAGTATTAAATCTTTAGAAAGCTCATTTGATTTTGAATCAGAAACTTCTTCTTCCACAATTCCATGAGCTTGCTCAATACATTTATCACAAATATGGGCATCTATTCCTGCAATTAGCAAGTCAGTTTCTGCTTTTTTTCGTCCACAAAACGAACATTCTAAATTTTCTTCTTTCGACATTATATCTACTTTATTCTTTTAGGATTTAACCTATATTTTTCTCGCTAAAACTTCATCAATCATTCCATAAGCCTTCGCCTCTTCTGCTTTCATCCAATAATCTCTATCAGAATCATTATGAACTTTTTCAATAGTTTGTCCTGAATGATTTGCAATAATAGCATACAACTCATCTTTCAATTTTAAAATTTCTCTAGTCGTAATTTCAATATCTGAAGCCTGACCTTGAGTTCCTCCTAAAGGTTGATGAATCATAACTCTAGAGTGTGGCAATGCAGAGCGTTTCCCTTTTGCTCCCGCACACATTAAAACCGCTCCCATAGAAGCTGCCATACCTGTACAAATTGTTGCAACATCTGGTTTTATAAACTGCATTGTATCATAAATACCTAAACCGGCATAAACGCCTCCACCTGGTGAATTAATATAAATTGAAATATCTTTATTTGCGTCTACACTTTCTAAAAACAATAACTGCGCCTGAATAACATTCGCTACTTGATCGTTAATTCCTGTACCCAAAAAGATAATTCTATCCATCATTAACCGAGAAAAAACATCCATCTGCGTAATGTTCATTTGACGTTCTTCCATAATATATGGCGTTAAACTACTTGTTATTTTACCTAAATATGTGCTGTTTATTCCTTGATGTTTTGTTGCGTATTTTTCGAACTCTTTTCCGTAATCCATTTTCGTGCTTCTATTTTAAGTTTAATAGTGTAAATATAAGAACTATTTATTACTATTTTGTTTGAGTGAGTCGCTAAAAAAAACCTGAATCTAACAATTCAGGTTTTCTCTTTATCCATTGTGTTCATCAGCAAAAATTGATACCAAAAACAGTATGATTATTACTTATAAACTTCTTTTATGAAATCTTCGTAAGAAAGCTCTTTCGATTTAAAACTCATATTCTCTTTATAAAAAGCCAATAATTTTTGGCTCATTAATTGAGATTGTAATTTTTGAGCTTCTTCTTGGTTTTGTAAAATTCTACCAGCAATATCATCCAATTCTTTTTCTTCTGGATTCATGTTACCAAACTGAGCCATTTGCGAACGGATAAATCCTTTTGCATAATCTACCAATTCTTTGTAATCTAATTTAATATCATTATCCTTCATAATCTTTCCTTCGATTAATTGATAACGTAAACCTTTCTCAGACTTATCAAATTCTGCTGTAGCTTCCTCTTCAGTCAACTCTTTTTCTCCTGCAGTTTTTAACCATTTCTTTAAGAAACTAGCTGGTAAATCAAATTTTGTGTTTTCTACTAAATACTCTGTAATTGCATTTAGTAATTGCTGATCTCCCTGCTGCTCAAATTGCTTTTCGGCATCTATTTTAATTTTTGCCTTTAATTCAGTTACAGAAGTTACACTTCCATCAGAAAACAATTTATCAAATAACTCTTTATCTAACTCAGCTAATTCTGTTTTTGTAATTTCTTCTATTGTTACAGAAACTGTAACATTTAAATCTTTTGCAGCATCTTTGGAAACACCTAAAATGTGTTCTAACTTGTTATTATCCTCAAATAACCCCTTGGTTTCTAATTCGATTACGTCACCAACCTTAGCTCCAATTACTTTCTTTTCATTTTTCTTTCCTTTCAGATCTTTTACTAAAAAAGTAGATTTTTTGTTGATTTCGTTTTCTTCGTTTACAAAAGTAGCTGTTACATTTGAATCCACTAAAGCTTCTTCTAGAGGAATCATCTTACCATAACGCTTTTGAATATTCTTAACTTCTTCGTCAAGTAATTCTTCTGTTGCAACGATATTATATTTTGTTACTTTCTTTTTAGAATCTAAGTTTACATCAAAAACAGGTGCTAAACCTAATTCGAATTCAAAAGAAAAAACTTCTGCATCCCAATCAAAATTCTCTGTCATTCTTGGAATAGGATTTCCCAAGATGTCTAATTTCTCGTCTGCTAAAAATTTATTTAAAGATTCTTGTAAAAGCTTATTAACCTCATCTATCATTATAGATTTACCGTACTTCTTTTTAATCATACCCATTGGTACATGCCCTTTTCTAAAACCAGGAACATCTGCCTTTTTACGATAATCTGCTAATAAACCTGTTACTTTTGCTTGGTAATCATCAGCAACGATATCAACTTTTACAACTGCATTTAATGCATCTATGTTTTCTTTTGTAATATTCATTTATTTGTTCTTTTATCTTAAAAAAATCGACTGCAAAACTAATCATTTTAATTGATTTCACAAATCTTAAATACTTCTATTTCAGCATCGTTATTTACTTTTTAATGGTTTTTACGTCTCTTATCAATAATGAAAATAATACTAAACTAAAAATAGACAGTAAAACACTGAATAATAATGCAAAGAAAAAATTGTAAACAAGAAAGCTGTTCGTTAATTCAAATTTAAATAAGGTAAAAACATGCATTCATTTCAAAAAGAAATATCACTAAATATTGGTAAATTTAAAGACAATGTTAAAATAATTTTAAACTGACAGAAAAAGATATTTTTTCACTGATTTAAAAAAGCAACAACTGGACAGAATCTCACAACTATGGCGTGCGCATTCCTATGCAATAATTCAATTTGCTTTTACACCAAAAAAAATATAACTTCGTAACTATTGAAAGTATATTGTTTAAAAAATCTTATACTTTCATCAAATTAGGTAAAATCTCATACGAATTAAAAAAATATATTATGAAATATCTTACATTTTCTATTTTTATTTTGACATTAATCTCTTGCTCATCAAATGACGATAATAATCCACAAACCGATTATACTATATGGAGTGGAGATAAAATTGAATTCGTTAAAAATGGTGATTCTGATCCAACTTTAGAGGCGAATCAAGATAGAATAACTCCTAGTGTTGCAATTACAAGAGATAATTCTGGGGGTGAAATCTATAATATCCAATCAGAATTCACCTCTGCCAAAAGTATAAGCCCAGTAGGCACAGAATGGGCCATAGGCACAGTTTCTAATATAGCAAACCTTTCATTTAAGACATTCAGAAACGCGGTTGGAAGCCCCAAAGATGTTGTGGGAAAGAACTTGGTCATGCATATCATAGAAGAAGACATTTACTTATCCGTTGAGTTTAAAAGTTGGGGACAACAAAAAAATGGAGGTTTTTCTTATGAGAGATCTACGGAAAATTGATAAGATTAAATAAATATTACTGGCACGGAATCGAATAAATTGCGACTTTCATTTTCTGAATTCTAATAGCTTAAAAACTATTTCTTCTTAAATTCTGCTGTAGATTTGCGTTCTAATTCAGCTTGAAACTCTTCCATTACAGGTTTTACAGTACTATCTGGGATATCTGATACTTTTATATACATTAATCCATCTACAGCATTATTAAACTTAGGATCAACATTAAAGGCAACCAAACGTGCATTTTGCTTCACATACTTTTTAATTAAAACAGGAATTCTAAGCGCCCCTGGTTCAATTTCATCAATAATTTTATCAAATTTTTGCATGTCTGCCTCCGTTGTATCAAACACAAAATCTTTATCTGCATCTTTTAACTTTACCTTGTATTCTTTCTTGGGATGAATATACTGAGCTATATAAGGATCATAATAATGAGATTTCATAAACTCAATCATCAATGATTTAGAAAAATCTGAAAATTTATTACTAATAGAAACACCACCCATTAAATATTTATATTCAGGATAACGCAATGTAACATGCACAATTCCTTTCCATAATAAAAATAAAGGCATTGGTTTCTGCTGATACTCACCAATAATAAAAGCTCTACCCATTTCTATGGTATTGCTCATCATTTGATGTAATTCTGGTTCTATCCTAAACAAGGTTTGTATATAGAATCCATGAATACCATTTTTTTTATAAATTTCATTACCAAGCCCCATTCTATAAGCACCGGCTAAAAGTTTTGCCTCTCTATCCCACAATAATAAATGATGGTAATCTTTATCGAACTGATCTAAATCTATTTCTTTATTGGTTCCTTCACCAACATCTCTAAAAGTAATTTCGCGAAGTCTACCAATTTCATGTAATAAATTAGGAATCTCTTTAGCACTAGCAAAAAACACTTCGTAATTCTTACTCTCTAATAAACGTCCATCAGCTTCTCTTAAAGCATTTACTTCTCGTATAAATAAATCTGAATTTTTTTGAGTCGTTATTTTTTTAGCAGCTTTTTTGGGTATTTTTATATTTTGAGTAGAAATTAATTTATGCGCTTTCTCAAAAGGATTTGCCAACATGTAGGTTTTCTTTCTAATAAACTCATAAAATGAAGGAATATCTTTATACTCTTTTTGGTCCTTAACAGAAATTGGTTTTCCTATTCTTACTTTTATTACCTTACCTCTTTGAGAAACAAGCTCGGAAGGAAGTTTTGCTGTTCTTAAGGTGTCAGAAATTTTTGATAAAAAGTAAAAAAGACGGCTATTTTTGGCGTGAAAATAAATAGGAATTACGGGAACATTTGCTTTCTTTATTAGCTTAACCGCGCCCTCTTCCCAAGGTTTGTCTACATTTAATTTTCCGTCTTTGTATGTAGAAACTTCGCCTGCAGGAAAAATACCTAGAGGCTTGCCTTCTCTTAAATGCAAAAGTGCATTTTTGATTCCAATAAGACTCGATTTTACATCTTTTCTATCTTCAAAAGGATTTACTGGCATTACATAGGGCTTTAAAGGAGTAACTCTATGTAATAAAAAGTTTGCAATAATTTTATAATCTGTTCTTTTTTCAACAAGTAATTTCAATAACAAAACTCCATCAATACCTCCTAGAGGATGGTTAGAAATTGTGATAAAAGGGCCCTCTTTTGGAATTCTTTTTAAATCTTCATCCGGAATTTCAAAATTAATATTACAATCATCTAAAACACCGTTTAGAAAATCTAAATCAGTCTTGTTTTTATTATTATCGTAGATTTTATTAATTACCGAAATACGAAGAATTCTTAATAAAACCCATCCTACAAAAGTTCCAAAAAAACCAAGTTTCTGCAGACCAATGACCTGTGCAATTTCTTTAGATGTTACTAATGCCATTCCTTGTGATTAAAGCGAAATGCAAACATACTAAAAAAACAAATATCGTAATATTATTTTGCGGCTAAAACAATCTGAATTGTCTCTTTATTTACCTGTGTTAATAACGATTCTCCTTTTTCTTCAATGCTTAAAACTGCATTATTATCAAAATGACGCACAGTGTATAAATCCACTCCTTTTTGCACATCTATTTTAAACTGCGTTTTTAACTCATCATAAAAAGCATCAAACTTGTTAAATTTATTATCAATACAAACAGAAAAACTAATCGCAGAATTCTGAATTAAATTTACTTTTAATTGATAATCGTGTAGTTTTTGAAAAATATAACTAATGTTATTTTCTACCATAAAAGAGAAATCTAAAGCAGAAATTGAAACTAAAACCTGATCTTTCTTTACAATAAAACAAGGTATATCAGGCACTAATCTAGTCCCTTTAGAAACTTTTGTACCTGTTTCTTTGGGGTTTACAAAAGAACGCACCAATAAAGGAATTTCTTTTCTCTCTAACGGTTGTAATGTTTTTGGATGAATTACTGACGCCCCATAAAATGCCATTTCGATAGCTTCTTCATAAGAAATTTGCTCTAATAAAGTAGTTTCTTTAAATACTCTTGGATCTGCATTTAAAACCCCTGGTACATCTTTCCAAATAGTAACGCTTTCTGCATCTAAACAATACGCAAAAATCCCTGCAGTATAATCAGACCCTTCTCTACCTAAGGTTGTTGTATTTTCTGTATCATTTGCTGCAATAAAACCTTGTGTTATATTCAGTTTAGTAGCATCTAATTTTTCAGTAATTATCTTTTGAGTTAAATTCCAATCTACTTTTGCGTCTCTATAATTACTATCTGTTTTAATGTAATTTCTTACATCGAACCAGTTGTTATCAATTCCTATTTTTGATAAGTAAGCACTTACTATTTTTGTGGATAAAAGTTCTCCGAAGCAAATAATTTGATCATACACATAATTGTATCTTTGAGAAGTATTTCTTGCTAAAAACCAGCTTAATTCTCCTAAAAGAATATTAATTTCTTTATAAATTGCATCTCCTTTATCAAACAAATCATCTATAATGGCCTTATGGTAATCTTCAATAACACCTAAATTATCCGATAATTTATCTGTCTTATTATAATAGGCATTTATTACCTCTTCAAATGCATTTGTAGTTTTCCCCATTGCAGAAATTACAACTACTGTATTTTCTGTTCCTTCGCTTTGTAAAATTTGAGTTATATTCTTTACACTTTCTGCGTCCTTTACAGATGCTCCTCCAAATTTAAAAATCTTCATTTTAACTGTTTTGAATAAAATTCACTAAATTCTCTTTGTTCATTTGTACTACAGACCAATCATTCAAATAAGTGGCTCCGGTGCTTTTGTAAAAATCTATTGCATTGGTGTTCCAATCTATAACTTCCCAGGCAACCCTATTAAAGTTATTGTCAAGAGCGTATTTTAGAACAGCTGTATACAAAGCCTTTCCCGCTCCTATTTTTTGTTTGCTCTTGGTTACAATTAAGTCTTCTAAATGAATAGCTCTACCTTTCCATGTAGAATATCGCTCATAAAACAAAGCAATACCAATGATCGCATTTTCTTGTTCAGCAACATAAATCTTAAACTTTGGATTTGTAGAAAAACCATCTCTTACTAAATCTTCAACTGTAATTTCTACAGCATCTGGTTCTTTTTCAAAAACAGCTAACTCTGTTATTAAATCTAGCACAGATTGCATATCTTTTTTCTCACCTAACCTTACTGTAAAGTCCATATTACTTAAATTTTAGTCAAAGATAGTTCTTTTGTTATCCTTCAAAAAAAATTAAATATTTTAGACAATTATTTTTGATTTGTTTAAATTTTAGAAGCAAAAAAATAAAGAACTAAATCGTTGTAGTACATTAAAAAAAGTTGAATCTTTGTGAAAAATCTTGAATCTTAAATAAAATGAGTGCTCAAAAACAAACTTTAGGGGAATTTATCATAGAAAATCAGCATGCTTTTAAGTATAGCTCCGGAGAACTTTCTAGTCTTTTAAACTCTATTCGATTAGCTGCAAAAGTGGTAAATCACGAGGTAAATAAAGCTGGTTTAGTTGATATTATTGGAGCTGCAGGAGACACAAACATACAAGGTGAAGACCAACAGAAATTAGATGTTTATGCAAATGATAAGTTTATTCAAACCTTAACTAGAAGAAATATTGTTTGTGGTATTGCCAGTGAAGAAGAAGATAGTTTTGTTGCTATTAATAGTATTGATGAAAAAAATCAAAATAATTACGTTGTTTTAATTGATCCTTTAGACGGTTCCTCTAATATTGATGTTAATGTTTCTGTGGGAACTATTTTTTCGATCTACAGAAGAGTAACTCCTGTTGGAAAACCAGTACAAATAGAAGATTTTTTACAAAAAGGAAGCGAACAAGTTGCTGCGGGCTATGTAGTTTATGGAACCTCAACAATGTTGGTTTATACAACAGGTAATGGTGTAAATGGTTTTACACTAAACCCTGCAATTGGTACTTTTTATTTATCTCACCCAAATATGACATTTCCTAAAAATGGAACGATGTATTCTGTAAACGAAGGAAATTATATGGATTTTCCTCTTGGTGTAAAAAAATACATAAAACATTGTCAGGGAGAAGAAGGAGACAGACCTTACACGAGTAGATATATTGGTTCTTTAGTTTCTGATTTTCACAGAAACATGATTAAAGGTGGAATTTATATGTACCCAAAAGGATCGAGAAATCCGAATGGAAAATTAAGATTGTTATACGAGTGTAACCCTATGGCTTTTTTAGCAGAACAAGCTAATGGTAAATCATCTGATGGTTACACAAGAACAATGGATGTTCAGCCTACAGAATTGCACCAAAGAGTTCCTTTTATTTGTGGTAGTACAAATATGGTTGAAGAATTGGAAGAATTTATGATAAAATATGGAGAATAAGTCTTTCTTATACTAAAATAAATTTTCAATACGTAAACTTCTTGTAAAACCCCTCATTAATGGTTAGTTTTACAGTCGTTAAAATAATATTAACTTTTAAAAACATAAAAAATGGCTTTTCAATTACCAGATTTAGGATACGCTTACGATGCGCTAGAACCAAATATTGATGCAAGAACTATGGAAATTCACCATACAAAACATCATAACGGATATACAACAAAATTAAACGGTGCAATTGCAGGTACTGATTTAGAAGGAAAATCTATTGAGGATATTCTTACTAACTTAGACATGAGTAATGGTGGTGTAAGAAATAATGGTGGTGGTTTTTATAATCACTCATTGTTTTGGTCAGTAATGAACCCTAATGATAGAGGCTATTTATCTGGAGAATTAAAAGACGCTATTGAAGCTGCCTTTGGTTCTAAAGATGCTTTTATTGAAGCTTTTTCTAAAGCCGCTGCAACTCAATTTGGTTCTGGTTGGGCATGGTTATGTGTTTTACCAGGCGGTAAAGTAGAAGTTTGCTCTACGCCAAACCAAGACAACCCATTAATGCCTGGTGTAACTTGCGGAGGAACGCCGATTTTAGGTTTAGATGTTTGGGAACATGCGTACTACTTAAACTATCAAAACAGAAGACCAGATTACATTAATGCTTTCTTTAATGTAATTAACTGGAACGAGGTGGAAAGAAGATATGCTGAAGCTAAATAAAGGCACAACCTTTTTAAATACAAAAAAGCACTCTATGTTTAGAGTGCTTTTTTTTGCATAAAACTCTTATAATTTGCTGTAAATATGATCATTCGATGCCTAAAAAAGAAGACTTACTAATTTACAAATTAATGAAATTAAAAAAAAATTAAAAAAAAATCAAAAACATTTGCTAGATGTATAAAACTTACTATATTTGCAGCCCAGTTAGGAAATAACGGGGTTTCATTACAAGTTCAAATTATAAAATAATGACTGCGAAAGTAGCTCAGGGGTAGAGCATCACCTTGCCAAGGTGGGGGTCGCGGGTTCAAATCCCGTCTTTCGCTCTATTAAATAAAAAACCATGCTGAAGTGGTGGAATTGGTAGACACGCTGGACTTAAAATCCAGTGGTCAGTAATGGCCGTGCGGGTTCAAGTCCCGCCTTCAGTACAAAAAACCGTAACATTAATTTGTTACGGTTTTTTTTGTTTATTCACTCCTTGTTTACACTAGCAATTTTTAAAAGTATTGGGTTAATATCAGCGGTTCGAACTTTATTTTTTTCAAATTGAAATTTTTCTGGAAATATAGAACCAATTAGTTGTCTTTTATCATTGATTTTGCTTTATTGAATAGGTTATTGATATCTTATAGTTTGCTTAATCCTTTCTTGTAGGTTTCGATGATTTCAGATTGTTTATTGCATTGTTCACCTTTTGTTTTCATCTCTTCTCAACTATTTTGATATCTGTTTTTTGTTTTATGAAAATCATCTGCATCGATAACACCATCTACAAATAAATCTTGCACTTTATCAAGTCTGTCTTCCATATCCTTTATTTTTTTTAGTGACTAGGTCCAACTTTTTGAGATTCACTTTGTGTTTTTATTCTTTCTGTAATCATCGTATTGAGTAACCTTTGTGCATTTTTATTTAAGTTAATTCCGTCTAGGAATGCGTTAAACCAAAGTTCTGCATCTTCAAGTTTGTATCTTGTATTACACGGTTTTACACAGTGGTAATAAGCGTAGTATTTAGAACGGCCTTTTGAAGCGCTAGCGAGCAGGGGGCAGTGACACTTGGGACATAAATCAAAATCTTTTAGCGGATATTTAGGATTTATTTTCTTGTGTGCTACTTTAAGTTGATTTTTACCTCCATCAATAATGGTTTGGACTTTATAAAAAAGCGCTTTTGTCACGATCGGCTCGTGTATAAAAAAGATGGTTGATGAAGCTGATTTATTAGCGATGGACAAGGCTATGCGCAGGAATTATAAAGTATTAAAGAAGTTAAGCACTTTAGATTTAGGTGGTATTACCCATCAAATATTAAAGAGTCATGGATTTGATTTTGATGCCATACATAAAGCAGAACCTAAAATAGATGATAATGGGGACGTGGTTCAGATTAATTACGTTTATGATATTTATTTTGAGCTAAAAGAAGAATTATTAATAATTAGAAACTAAACAAATAAAAATGAAAGCAATTATTTTAAGTGATATGGACAAACTTTTGTCGCCAATAAAGCAAGCTCAAAAAAGTAAGGAGAACAAAGAATCAGTATAAAAAAACAAAGACGAGAATTGGTTAAAGGCTATTAAAATCGAAAATAATCGCTGAAGATCGATTTTAATGCGGTTTATAATAAATTTAGAGTGAAAAATTGTTGATAATCTTTATATTAAAATCCCTATTTAAAGCATATATGAAAATATGTGATAGATAATTGTTCATTATTGGTATGAATGATTTTAAATTTATTTGATATTTACACATGATCTCAAAAAGCAGTACACAAATATTAAAAATCCATTCTAGGGATAACGTAGTAGTTGCTTTGTGTGATTTAAGTAAGGGATTAACAATTCAAATTGGTGACAGTAAATGTCAACTTGTAAGCAATGTTGCTTCAAAACATAAATTTTCAATTGATAATTTAAATATAGGAGATTCTATTTTCATGTATGGGGTAGTTGTTGGAAAAGCAATTAAAGAAATTAAAAAAGGGGAATCCATAACAACCTTAAATATTTCTCATAAAACCGAATCTTATGAAATTCCAAAATTAAAAGAGCAAATTAAATGGGAAGCTCCTAATTTTTCTGATTTTTTGAACCGTAAATTTTTAGGATATCACAGAGATAATGGTGCTGTTGGCACTGAGAACAATTGGTTAGTCATTCCACTAGTTTTTTGTCAAAATAGAAATGTTGAAATTCTGAAAAAAACCATGTTAGATAAATTTGGTTACGAGAAGTCAGCTAAAGATACCTATCATTTAGATGAGCTTATTCATAAATATAATTCTGGAGCTTCAGAACATGAACTTCTGGAAGTAGATTTAATAAAAAGTAGTCATAATAACAAAAATAAGCCCTTGTTTTCTAATGTTGACGGAATTTATTTTTTAACTCATGATGGAGGTTGTGGTGGGGCTACTTCTGATGCAATTACACTTTGTAATTTATTGGCAGGTTACATTAATAATCCAAATATTGCTGGAGCAACAGTTTTGAGTTTAGGCTGTCAACATGCTCAGATTAAGCTTGTAGAAAAGGCTCTACAACGCATCGCTCCAAATATTAAAAAGCCAATTTATTTTTTAGAACAACAACAAAGCAAATCTGAACCAGAATTCTTGGCAGATGCAATAAAAAAAACATTTACTGGTTTGATTCAAGCCAATAAAGTTTCAAGAGCTCCTGCACCTTTAAATAAATTAACACTCGGCTTAGAATGTGGTGGCTCAGACGGGTTTTCTGGTATTTCTGCCAATCCAACCTTAGGCTATATTTCAGATATAATTGTTGGGCTAGGAGGCTCTGCAATCCTTTCTGAATTTCCAGAGCTAAATGGCGTCGAACAAGAACTTATCAAACGCTGTGTTGATATTGATAAAGCACAGAAATTTGCCGAAATCATGGAGGTCTATAACACTAAAGCAACCGCTTTGGGTGCAGGATTTCATGCAAATCCATCCCCTGGAAATATAAAAGATGGTCTTATTACAGACGCTATAAAGTCTGCTGGTGCTGCAAAAAAAGGAGGTACTTCGCCAATAGTTGATGTGTTGGATTACACAGAACAGTTAATAAAACCCGGTTTAAACCTATTATGTACCCCCGGGAATGATGTAGAATCGACTACAGGCCTAGCGGGTTCAGGAGCTAATTTGATTTTATTCACAACAGGACTTGGAACGCCTACAGGCAATCCAGCTGTACCCGTTATAAAGGTATCCACGAACACTAAGCTGTATAATAAAATGAACGATATTATAGACTTTAATACAGGTACTATTATTGAAGGTACAGATACCATAGAAGATTGTGGTAAAGCACTACTTGAGTTTATCATAAAAGTAGCAAGTGGAACCATACAACCACATGCACGAAGATTAGACCAAAACGATTTTATTCCTTGGAAACGAGGCTTATCTTTATAAATTTAGATATATGAAAACAAAATTTTCTTTAAAGAATAAAAGCGCCATCATTACAGGAGGCGGTGGCGGTATAGGCAAAGCCATTGCTGAAACATTTTCTCAACAAGGAGCTCATGTACATATTTTAGATTATGATTTACAATCTGCCTCAGAAGTCGTTCAAGCCATTAAGACGAAGGGTTTTTTAGCTACTGCCTATTACTGCGATGTCGCAAATTTTCAACAAGTTTCAGATATAATTTCAAATATATCATCTCATACCTCAGTCGATATTTTAGTTAATAACGCAGGCATAGCGCATGTGGGAAATATTGAAACCTGTAAGGAGGAAGATTTAGATAGATTATACAATATAAACATCAAAGGGGTTTTCAATTGTACGAAAGCTTGTATTTCATTAATGAAAACTCAAAATAGCGGAGTGATTTTAAACCTAGCGTCCATTGCCTCTTCTGTTGGTCTTTCAGATCGTTTTGCCTATTCTATGACAAAAGGAGCGGTATTAACAATGACCTATTCTATAGCAAAGGATTATATTAACCACAATATTCGTTGTAACTGTATTTCTCCGGCTAGAGTGCACACGCCATTTGTTGATGGCTTTATTAAAGAAAACTATCCAGGAAAAGAATCGGAAATGTTTGAAAATTTATCAAAAACCCAACCTATTGGTCGGATGGGAATTCCACAAGAAATAGCAGATTTAGCATTATTCTTGTGTTCTAACGAATCTAGCTTTATTACAGGCTCTAACTATGGAATTGATGGCGGCTATGTCACACTTAACTCAAAATAAAAATAAATGAAACTTATTAGATTTGGAACTATTAATAAAGAAAAACCAGGGGTTTTGTTGCCCAATGGAACGAAGTTAGATGTATCTGCATTTGTATCTGACTACAATGAAGATTTTTTTGGTAATGAGGGAATAGAAAAACTACAAAATTGGTTAAATAAAAATCAAGATTTATGTCCAATTGTGGAAGATACAATCCGATTAGGTGCACCACTTGCACGACCCTCTAAAGTTGTTTGTGTTGGACTTAACTATGCCAAACACGCTGCCGAAAGTGGAATGGATGTCCCTCAAGAACCTGTACTCTTTTTTAAAGCAACTTCTGCTATTGTAGGACCCTTTGATGATATTATAATTCCTAAAAATAGCACCAAGACAGATTGGGAAGTTGAACTCGCTGTTGTAATTGGAAAGAAAGCTTCCTATGTAAGTGAAAAAAACGCCATGAATCATATAGCTGGTTATGTTTTACATAATGATGTAAGTGAACGTGCCTTTCAAATAGAACGTTCAGGACAATGGGTTAAAGGAAAAAGCTGTGATACTTTTGCTCCCCTTGGTCCTTTTATTGCAACAAAAGATGAAATTACAGACCCCAATAATTTAAATCTTTGGTTGAAACTCAATGGCGAAATTATGCAAAATAGCAGTACCTCAGACTTTATTTTTAATATTCAGCATGTAGTGAGTTATATTAGTCAGTTTATGACTTTACTCCCTGGCGATGTTATTTCTACGGGCACCCCTTTTGGTGTTGGGCTTGGATTAACACCCCCAAAATACTTAAAGAATGGTGATATTGTTGAATTAGGGATTGAACATTTAGGTGTTTCCCGCCAAGTATGTAAATCATATAAATGATCATAGATAGTCATCAATATTTTTGGAATTATGATCCAGTGAGAGATGCATGGATAGATACTTCTATGCATGCCATTAGAAAGGATTTTCTTCCCAAAGATTTCTTGCCGATTATAAAAGCCAATACTATTGATGGCTGCATAGCAGTTCAAGCTGACCAATCTGACCGAAACAGAATTTCTGTTGCAATGTGCCGATAAAAACCCGTTTATAAAGGGCGTGGTAGGCTGGGTAGATCTCACGTCCAACAATTTAGAAGAGCGTCTTGAATATTATGCATCTAACTCTCTGTTTAAAGGGGTTCGTCATATCGTTCATGCAGAAAATGATGACTATTTGCTAAGAAAGGATGTACAATATGGAATTGGGAAGCATTGATGTGGAGTTTCCAACAAGCGCTTCCCAACATTAATCCAAACGAGAAATGGGTTTTGATGGACAAAATTTATGATTTAAATGCATAGAAACATATGAAACAACAAATAAATTACAAGTATCCTTCAGTTGATGATTTACGAATTCGAGCCAAGGCTAAAATTCCAAAATTTGCATTTGAATACTTAGACGGTGGATGTAATAACGATGTAAACTTGAAAAAAAACACTTCTCGTATAAGAGACGTAGAACTCAAGCCAAAATACCTGGTCGATTACACGCCTCCAAATCTAAAGACTGAGCTTTTTGGCCACGAATATGACGCTCCTTTTGGTATTTCACCAGTAGGGTTACAAGGTCTCATGTGGCCAAAGTCGCCCGAAATATTAGCAAAAGCCGCATTTGACCACAATATTCCATTTGTATTGAGTACGGTTACAACAGCTAGTATAGAGTCCATTGCCGAAATAACAGAAGGCCGCGCATGGTTCCAGTTATACCATCCTGCCGAAGAACGTGTAACAAAAGATCTCTTGAAAAGAGCAGAAGCCGCACATTGTCCTGTCCTTATTATTTTGGCCGATGTTCCTTCCTTTGGCTATCGCCCACGGGATATACGCAACGGCTTATCGATGCCACCAAAAATGACAGTTTCAAACATTTTATCTGCAATGAAACGGCCTCATTGGGCGCTAAACACTCTAATTAATGGACAACCAAGCTTTGAAATATTAAAGCCCTACATGCAAAAAAACCTGAATTTAAATCAATTAGCTAAATTTATGGATGCAACGTTTTCTGGTCGTTTAAATGAAGATAAAATAAAGCGTATTCGAGACCTTTGGAAAGGAAAATTAGTATTGAAAGGTGCAGAGTCTATACATGATGTTGAAAAAGCCTACCAACTCGGGCTTGATGGAGTTATTATATCTAATCATGGCGGAAGACAAGTAGATGTAGGCCAGGCCACAATAGATTCCTTAAATAGCATTGTCCCACTATATAAAGATAAAATCAAAGTAATGATGGATAGTGGTATTCGGGGTGGTGCCGATGTAGCACGAGTCATGGCAAGCGGTGCTGACTTTAGTTTTATGGGGCGTACTTTTATGTATGGAGTTTCGGCTTTGGGGAAAAAAGGTGGAAATCACACCATAGCCATGCTTAAAACTCAATTAACGCAAGTTATGGAACAAATGAGCTGTGCTGAAGTAAATGATTTAACAAAGAACTTAATTTAGTCATATAGATACCATATTATGAACAAAAGAGCTTTTTTTTTATTCGTTACTTTATGTATTTCACTATACAGTACTGCACAAAATGAAATTAAAAAATATATACCAAGTGAAGAAAATTTAGTAGCTCGAAAATGGTTTGAGACTGCAAGATTTGGACTTTTTATTCATTGGGGTGTATACAGTATTTTGGGTGATGGTGAGTGGGTAATGAACAAAAAAAATATTCCAAAGGATACTTACGAAATATTACCTTCACTATTTAATCCAACAGAGTTTGATGCATATCAATGGGTTAAAACAGCAAAAAATGCGGGAATGAAATATATTACAATTACTAGTAGACATCATGATGGATTTTCGATGTTTAATTCAAAGGCTAGTGATTATAATATAGTTAGTAAAACACCTTACAAAAAAGACATTTTGAAAGAATTATCGGAGGCCTGTGAATCTGAGGGAATTAAATTGTTTTTTTATTATTCCTTATTAGATTGGTATCGAGATGATTATTTTCCAAGAGGTAAAACAGGCAAGGGAATTACCGGTAGGGCTGAAGGTAATTGGGGAGATTATATTGAATTTATGAAAAAACAGTTAAAAGAACTGTTAACAAATTATGGCCCAATTGCAGGTATTTGGCTAGATGGACATTGGGATAAAAAAGATGCAAATTGGCACTATGATGAGATCTACGAATTAATTCATCAATTACAACCAAGTTGTTTGATTGGGAATAATCATCACCAAAGTCCGAAATGGGGTGAGGATTTTCAAATGTTTGAAAGGGATTTCCCTGGCAAAAACACTACTGGTTTCGGCACTGTATATGGTGAGGTAAGTACTAATTTACCTCTAGAGGTTTGCGAAACAATTAATGGTTATTGGGGATTTAAATATAAGGCCAATAAACACAAATCTGCCAAAAGGATAATTAAAGATCTTATTATTTCAGCTGGGTATGGCAGTAATTTTTTACTCAATGTAGGTCCAATGCCCAATGGTCAGATTCAATACGAACATATTGTCACTCTTAAGGAAGTTGGGGATTGGTTAAAACAAAATGGAGATGCCATTTATGGAACAGATACAGGTCCATTTCCACCATCAGATTCAATGGTATCAACAATGAAGAAAAATAAAATATTTATTCATTTTATAGGTTCGGACAATAAGACATTTGAAATTCCTAACAAGAACCTAAAGATTGAATCTGTTATTTTATTAAAATCTAAAAAATCAATTGATTTTAGTACAAATTTCAATAGGATTAAGTTTTCTATTCCTGAGGATGAAATTGATGATATAGCAACCATCATTCAAATTAATCTATTTTAAATTATGAAACATTCAGTATCAATGCCGGTAGTAACAAAAAAGGTTATAATACCATTTATTCTAATAACCTCTTTATTTGCTTTATGGGGTTTTGCCAATGCAGTTACAGATCCCATGGTACAAGCCTTTAAAAAAGTATTGGAATTATCTAATTCTCAAGCCGCATGGGTTCAAATGGCCTTTTATGGAGGCTACTTTTGTATGGCAATCCCTGCAGCACTATTTATGCGAAAGTATTCCTATAAAGTAGGTATTTTAATAGGACTTGGGTTGTATTCTTCAGGTGCACTGATGTTTTATCCAGCTGCAATCAGTGAAGCATTTTGGTTTTTTTGCTTTGTGTTTTATATATATATTGCTTTATTTGGATTGAAAACATCAAATAAGAAATGAAACGTATAACTTACTCTTTATGGCTTGGATCACTATTTCTTATAAGTTGCTTTCAGAATAAAGAGATATTTGTGAATTACTCGAACCCAGAGCTTGAATATTCTGGAAGAGTAAAAATAAACGACAATGATGGTGCAGAGCTTTATTGGACAGGGACTTCTATAAAAATGAATTTTGAGGGAGAGCGTGTTAGTGTGATTTTAAAAGATGAAACCGGAAAAAATTATTATAATGTTATTGTCGACGAGAAACTCGAAACCATTATTCAACCCGATTCATTAAAGCAACTTTATACACTGGCCTCCAATTTGACAAAAGGAAAACACAGCGTAGAGATATTCAAAAGAAATGACTGTAATCGAGGAAAGACACAATTTTATGGATTTAAAATTAATGACCACGCAAAACTATTACCCAAGTCAAAATCTACTAATCGAAAAATTGAATTTTTTGGAGATTCCATTTCAGTAGGCTATGCTAATGAAGATACCTCAGGTGCAGATTCCCCGCATGGAATGAATACAAATAATTACCTAAGTTACGCTGCTTTAGTTGCTCGACATTACGATGCAGAGTATCAATGTATTTGTAAAAGTGGTACGGGAATCGCTGTAAGTTGGCACTCATTAACTATGGATGAATTGCACAGCAAATTAGTACCTACTAAGTTAGAAAGTCAGTGGGATTTTTCAATGTATCAACCAGAAATAGTAATAATTAATTTATTTCAAAATGATTCTTGGCTTATTAATTTACCAGAACATAAGGAGTTTAAGAAAAGATTTGGTTCCAACACCCCAACGGATGAATACTTTGTTGAGATGTACGAAACATTTGTTTCTAAAATTCGAACTCATTATCCTGATGCTAATATTATTTGTACTCTTGGGAGTATGGATGCTGTTAAAAATGGGTCGAAGTGGAAGGAATTTATTGGCTTGGCAGTTCGTAAGATGAAAGACCAAAAAATATTCACGCACTATATGACATATAATAAGTCAAAAGGGCATCCTTCAATTTTAGATCATCAACAAATGGCCAATAGTTTGATTAAATTTATAGATCAAAACATCAAATGGAATGCTAACCTTAAAAATTAATAATAAATTACAATAAGATGAAACATTTATTAATCATGATTGCTTTTGTACTGGTAAGTGCTTGTAATCACAAAGAAAAAAAAGTTAAAGTGGATTCTACTCCTAATATCATTTTTATCTATTTAGATGATTTAGGTTATGGAGATATCAGTGCATATGGCGCCACTGAATTGGAAACGCCAAATATGGATTTCTTGGCAAATAATGGTCTTAAGTTCACCAATGGTTACGCCACTTCTGCAACCTGTACACCAAGTAGATATGCACTTCTCACAGGTCAATATCCATGGCGAAATAGAGACGCAAAAATCCTTCCAGGAACAGCACCACTTCTCATAGACACAACTCAAACTACAATTCCCAAAATGTTACGCAATCATGGTTATAAAACTGCTGTTATTGGAAAGTGGCATTTAGGTCTTGGAACTGGTAATGTGGATTGGAATTCGTATATATCACCTGGCCCCAACCAAGTTGGGTTTGACTTTAGCTATATCATGGCAGCAACTCAAGACAGAGTACCAACGGTTTATATAAAAAATGGGTATGTTTTTAACCATGATTCTGAGGATCCTATTGAAATCGATTATAAGAATAATTTTTCTGGTGAACCCACTGGAGAAAACTCTCCACATTTATTAAAAATGAAAGGCGACCCACAACACAACAGAACGATCGTTAATGGTGTTCCTCGTATTGGACATATGAAAGGTGGACAGTCTGCTAGATGGATTGATGAAGATATGGCAGATATATTTCTGGATGAGGTGAAAACTTATATTAAAAAAGAAAAAGATCAGCCGTTCTTTCTCTACTATGGATTGCAACAACCTCATGTACCAAGAACACCTCATCCGCGCTTTGTGGGTGCTACAGGAATGGGTCCCAGAGGCGATGTAATTGCTGAAGCGGATTGGTGTATTGGTGAACTCATTAAAACACTTAAACAAGAAGGTATTATGGAAAATACTTTAATTTTCTTATCAAGTGACAACGGACCGGTTTTGGATGATGGCTATGAGGACGATGCTATCGAAAAATTAGGGAATCATACCCCTACAGGCAATTTAAGAGGAGGAAAATACAGTTTGTATGAAGCGGGTACTAGAGTCCCTTTCATTACCTATTGGAAAGGACATATTGAACCAGGTGTAACCACCGAAATTATTTCGCAGGTGGATTGGTTATCCTCACTATCAAATCTGATTAAACAACCCGTAGATAATCTTGATAGTGAAAATCATTTGGATTTATTATTAGGAAAAAGTGTCAAAGGAAGAAGTGATGTTATTTTAGAAGCGACTTCCAGAACAGCCTATCGTCAGGGCGATTGGGTGCTAATCCCTCCTTATCCTGGCCCTAAAATGTTTTTAACTAAAGGAATAGAAACTGGGAATGGCGAAGAATTTCAACTTTATAATTTAGAAAATGATACATCACAGCAAAATAACCTGGCAGAAACGATGCCCGAAAAAAGAGATGAGATGATGAGAGCATTTGAAGCTATTGTAGGAGATTCTTATAAGAAAACCAGTAAACTAAAGTTTGATTAATCAGCGATTATACCAAGTTGAATCAACCAATTTTTTGCAAGTGCTAACCATAATTGTGTTGACTTATTTGTAGAGGATATTCCAAAACCATGACCGCCTTGCTCCATAAGGTGAAGTGTTGAAGGAATTTTATTTTCCTGTAACGCCTCGTGGTAGAGTATACTATTTTTGGGGATGACTACACTATCGTCCTTGGCGTGAATCAGTATTGTTGTAGGTGTGTCCGATTTGACTTGTAACTCATTTGAATAAAGAATTATTTGGTCTTTGGTTGGATTCCCCCCCAATAGACTCTTTCGAGAACCCATATGGGTGAGCTCCTTTCGCATACTAATAACAGGATATATGAGTATACTAAAATTGGGGCGAGAACTTAATTTTTCGAGTTGGTTTTCTTTAGCTGCTTTACCAAGATCAAACTGAGTAGAAAGTGATGCTGCTAGATGTCCGCCCGCTGAAAATCCCATGACACCAATTTTAGACGCCTCTATATTCCATTGGCTTGCCCTTTGACGAATTACACGCATAGCACGCTGCGCATCTAACAAAGCAACTTTACTTTTACAGGGTTTAGGCTCCCAATATGGGCTTCGATACATTAGTACAAATGCACTAATACCTATTTGATTTAACCATTTTGCTACCTTAATGCCCTCGTGTTCAAAAGCCAAGTTTTTGTAGCCACCTCCTGGAATTACCAGAATTGCAGGAACTTCCTTTTTAGAAACGGCTACTGCATAATACCACAATTGAGGGTTAGCTATTTGGTGGTTTATTTTTTTTATTCTTACTGGTTCAATAGTCGTTTCACTGCTGTTACATGGAATGCCCTCCGGATAAAGAACTATTTTGTCTTGGGCATTTCCCCAGATAAAAACACACATACAAAAGCTGATACATAGTTTCATATTGATTTTAATAAATAGCGTAAAACAGACAAAACCACCGAATTACGGTGACTTTGATCTTAAAGGTTTTAATTTTATTAGTTGGTATTATTTCTTTATTAGTTTTTGAGTTGTAAAACCCGGCACTTGCATAAAGTAAACTCCAGAACTTAGATGTCCTAAGTTTAATTGATTACCATCATAAACATAATTATTTACTAAAGCTCCAGTAACGTTATAAACAGAAATTTTACTTCCTGTAGTGACCCCTCTCAGCTGCAAGGTATCCTCAACAGGGTTTTGAGAAAAGTTAAAATTAGAAATGGAATATGAATCTGTATTTAGTACATTTCCTGCTGTCATAGTTACCGAACTAACTTGAATTTCTGTTAATGCTCCGCCACCTGCTGTAGTTTTAAAACTTGAACTCTGAAAATAACCGTAAATATTACTTGTTGCTGCCGTAAATAACAAAGGTTCTATACTTTCATATGAACCAATATCAGTTTTTGTTCCATCTGTTAAGTTTTTTAATATTGCACTAATTGTCGAACTTGTCGCATCAGCGCCAAGCGTCAAAGTAACTAGTACTGCCAAATCATCTGACTCACCGACAGCTTGGCAATCGGCTATTGGAAGGGATGCATTTGGAGATAATGGACCACCATTCCCATTATTTCCAAGTTGTAGTTGGCCCTCAAAATTGGCCGTTCTTAAAAAAACACCATTGTTTGTTGGGAAGGGGGTATCACCTCCACTTACATCAGCACCATCACTAAAACCAATTTTCATAAGTGGGTTGTTACTGGTACCAATAGTACCTAAAAACTTAAGATCAACTCTAAAGGTAATTGACTCACCAGGACCAGAGACTGAAAAACCCTGCTCCCAAGCTGCCCTTTGGTATTCACCATCACCAGGGTTGACAGGATTAGCGCCAACTAAAGTCATACCTGCTGCCGATGGATTAACAGTCCATGTGGTTCCGGTAAACTGAGAGTCCCAATTTGTTTGATTGTATAATACTCCGGACGTAAACCCCTCATCTTCAGTAAAGTTTACTGTAGTTTGAGCAGTTAAAAAACTTGTGGTTATGGTAAAAAATATTAGCATGTAAATTTTTTTCATAATTTTTGTATTTAATTTTAAAATTAGTGAATTTAAAAGTTATTCATTAGACACCGTGTTAAATAGCTAATTAAAATCCGCTGCCGGGATCTGCAGGACTCATTGCTTGTGCTTTTTTAGGATTTAATAACGTATAAGTACCTATGGCAGTTAAAGCCGCATATTTACCATAGTTTCCAATTTTTTTAAGAGCCTTTTTTCTTGAAATCTCTTCTTTTTGTTTTTTTTTTTGATGTTCCATGTGTTTATAGATTTCTAGTATTGAATGATGATTTTTCTGTTTAGCGTCCCGTTTTCTGTAGTAAGTTTTACAATATAAATGCCTCTAGGGATATCATTTACTTTGATGTCATTGATACCGCTTCCTGTAAAAGAGTTTTTTAAGATCTCTTTCCCTAGAATAGTATACAATTGAACAGTAGCGTTACCATTCTGTATACCAACAATTCTTATATTATCATTACTAGAGGTATACATACTGATGTTATTGTTTATAGCGAAGTCATCCGAACTTAAAGCTCCAGATGTGGTATGCAAGTAAAAACGTCCAATACCGTCAAGATTATTCTCTGGTGTAAAGCTAAAGTTTGAATCTGCTTCTAACAAAGTAAAACTATTGTCTTGTTTGTCTTCTAGATAAATGTTTATATCTGAAGGGAAGTTGTTTGCAGATGCATTTATGGTAATGGCAGTTCCAGCTTCAGCATTAATTCCTAAAGGAACAATCATGTTTTCATAGTTGTTGGGAGGTAAAGATTGTACTTGGTAATTCTTTCCTTCACTATCAGCAACCAAATGGGTGTAAATCGCCAACGGATTAGAGACCCCATTAAATAATTCTCCCTCATAACCCACATCAAATCCAGTGGTCATGTCTTCTATATAATATATTTTAGCTTCTCTAGCATCTGTTTGATCAGAGATTGTTAAATATATCTCTGGTCTAGTATCAGTTCTTTGAAAAGAACCTCCACTACTAGCTTGGTTAGATTCAGCAAAGTTAAAGGTACCGCCAGCGGCATTTGCTTTTACAAAAAATCCTTGAGCAGGAGCGATTACCATAGCATCTGCAAGTGTTTTTACTTCATAAGCTCCAGAACCTGAACCTTGATCCCAAACCCAGAGTGTTTGTGTTTCTGAAACAGCACCTTCATTAGCTAAAAAAGTTGCACTTGCAATATGTGATGTGTAAGGATTTCCTAAAAGATTAAAACGATTTCCATCAGAAGAAAGAACAACATCAACACCGGCATTATCAACATTTAGTGTTCCTGTAAAAGAAACATCTCCGGTAGAACTTCTCTTAACGGAATATCCTGTTCCAGCAGAAAAAGTGGCAGTTTCTCCTGCCAGCATATAATCCCAAGAATCATCAGTAGTTACATATGGTGCAATTCCTCTAGAGTTCGTGTTTTGTGTCCCTGAAGCTATACCATTGGCAGTCACATAAGCATCATCATACGTTTCTCCCACAACAGGTGATGAAACTAAATACCAATTAGTAGTGGCTAAATCTCTGTTGTAAGTTACGTTTCCTGAAGAAGTACCATTTACTATTAAAGAACCGCCTGAGTTTAATGTAACAGTTCCATTGTTGTTGAAATCATCTGAAACTGTTACAGATGATGTTTGATCTATAGTTAGACTACCTCCACTATTAACAACAATACTATTGGCTAAAGCTGTTGTAGAAACTCCAGCTTGAATTGATTGACCATTTAAAATATTAACATCAGTATATGATGTTGGCACATTACCCGATTCCCAATTAGTTGCAGTTCCCCACTGATTGTCTCCACTAGTATTATAGAAAGTGTTTGGAAACAATGTATCTTCGTTTACCAATTTTACGCGTGATACCGCAAAACTTTCGGTAGTATCACCATCACCATCTTGAAGAGTTACTGTTCTAAAAAAACCATATAAATTACCATTAACAGCTCCATCGTAAACACTTGTACTAACAACCCCATTTTGGTCAAATGCAGCATCAGTATATTCTCCAGTTGTATTATTGATTAGCTTTACGGTTACTGTAGAGCTTGATGCACTATTACCCAATAAAAAAGATACTTTAACAGTCAAATCATCATTTTTCCAAGTATCAATATCCCAGCCCTCAACATAAGTAGGTGTGGATGATAGGTTACCCCCCGCACGCCTTTCAATTTTTAGTTTACCGTTAGTCAGTGCTTTTAGAGTAAATAAATTGTCTGTCGCTACCCCCTGAAGAAGTAGTCCCTCCAGCATTAAAACCAATTTGAGCAATAAATGTATTAGCTATATATCCAAGATCGCCTCCAAATTTCATATCAACTTCAAAAGTAATTGTTTCACCCTCTGTTATTGATTGAGACTGCCCCCAATAAGCCTCAGCGCCGTTGGACTGAGTGGATACACTTTCATTGGTCGTGTTAACATAAATAAACTGGCCACCCCAGTTTGTGTTGTTGCTAAGTAAACCATTGGTATACCCTTCTGCAGTAGAAAAATTTGCTGTAGTTTGAGCAGTTAAAAAACTTGTGGTTATGGTAAAAAATAATAGTGTGTAAATTTTTTTCATAATTTGTTTGTTTGTCACATAAAATTAAGAATGACGCAGTTAAAGAAGTTCCATATATGTTCTGATTTATATTACATATGTAAAAAACATCTTAAATATTCTGATTTATACTACATTTTTTGATAAGAACTCTGTTTCATGTTTTTTACAAGACGCCATTTTAGTTGAGTCGGTTTATTTTCTTCATAAATAGAGTTTTCAATTAATTGTAGTCTATTTTTTAATGAGTCCTGTTTAGGAAGTGTTTCAAAATACACATCAATACTCCTTTTGATATAATTGTAAAACGGTTTTCCTTCAATTATTTTCAACTTTTTTTCTAAATGCTTTTGTTTACCCAAAAGATTGTTAGCACCTCGGTAGTCGCGAAGGTATTTGAACTCAATAAGCGGAACTGCTCGTAATTGATAGCCTGTCTTGCGATACTCTTTACAAAGTTTCGTAATTTTTTTGGCTTGTTGTAATTGCGGGCTATTCAATTGATTTGAAAGATTGACACCTTCATTTAGCTCCTTACTAGAAAAAGTATTTATTAATTTTTCCTGAATAAAAAGATCATATTCACCCTCTTTTAGCCCTTTAATTTGAAGTATTTCTTTGTTGAAATTGTTTTGAAAAGGAACCAAAGAAATAGCTTTTTCTATAGCTTCATTAATAGGGAATGGTAGGCTGTTTTCTAAACAATTAAAAGTAATAGTTTCATTTGAAATTTGAAATTTCTCAACAACGCAGTTTTTTGTTTGAACACTTGGTTTTTGATGCAGGTCAATTGAAATTTGAGCTACAAGACTTGGTGATTCTATCGTTGATAAAATTTCATAAAACATAATAAAATGTCCTGTTGTTTCTGGGTGTACTCGGTCCTTACCAACAATTGTAAATAAGGAATCGTTTTGTAGTTCTCGCTCCATAATGTTCTTCATTGGGGTATTTAAATCAACAACGGTTGCATCATACTGATATGCAATTGATTTAATGTGGTCAGAACATTCAATAAGAGCATCATTGCAACCTAAGTCATTTTCTTTTTCAATTTTCGAGTATTGATCGTAAATTGATGGGGTAAGATAGATTGGAGATATTCCTGATGCTTCAAATTTTTCTGCTAAAACGTCTGTGTTTTTTTTGTATTCAAACAGTGCAATTTTTCGCTTTTCTATAATTTCATCCGAAGCTTTACCTTCAAAATAAAGTGTCCGTATTACATCATTCATACCGGTCATTAAAAACACATGACTTGGCTCATGAATAAGGACGTCTTTATCTAATCTGTAGATCATACCTTCGGCATTATCTCCAGCGATTCCACAATTTATAAAAGTGAGTTTTAGATTTGGATAGCGAGTGGCGTAATAGAGTTGTAGGAATTCATGAAACTGCCCTCCGTGGGTAATGCTGTCTCCTAGGAGACAAATGGTATTTCCATTTTCGAAAATTTTAGACACGTACTTTTGAGCACATACAATTTGTACACTAAAAAAAATGTAGGTAAAAGCATAGAAAGATTTTAAAAACATCTTTTTGAAAATTTTCTTAGTTTTTGATGATTGGCTGAATTGTAGCGTTAACAATTTTACCATAAAAGTGTATTTCATCACTACCGTTTCGTTTTTATAAATATTATTCTTTGTAAGTTCTCGTTATTTATTCTAAGATTATTTTCCTGTTAGTTGTTCTGTTTTCTGAAGTGATTTTTGCGATGTAAATTCCATTAATTATAGATGGTAATGAAATATCATTCACTCCATTTCCTTGAAATGAAGAACTTAACACTTTTTGTCCAAGTAAATTGTAAATACTAATATTTGCAACTCCTTTTTGAATACCCACAACTCGAAGGGTTTCTCTATTATAGGAGTAAATACTCAAATTATTGTTTGTTGCCAAATCATTGGTACTCATAGTACTTGAAGTAGTATGCAAGTAAAAACGTCCAATTCCAGAAAGATCATTCTCAAGTGTAGTGTTAAAATTAACATCTGACTCTAAAAGAGTAAAACTATTGTCTTGTTTGTCTTCTAGATAAATATTCATTCCTTCAGGGAAGTTATTTTTTGAAGCTTCTATAGAAATAGAACTTCCAGAAATTGCATTAATTCCTAAAGGAATAATCGTGTCCTCAAAATCATTATCTGGTAAGGATTGCACTTGATAATTTTTCCCTTCACTATCAGCTACTAAATGCGTGTAAATATCTAGAGGATTAGCAACTCCATTAAATAATTCTCCTTCATAACCAACATCAAATCCAGTGGTCATGTTTTCTATATAATAGATTTTAGCCTCTCTTACATCTGATTGATTAGATAGTGTAAGATGCATCTCTGGTCTAGCTTCAGTTCTTTGAAAGGTCCCTCCACTGCCAGCTTGGTTAGATTCAGCAAAGTTAAATGTGCCTCCAGCCGCATTTGCTTTTATAAAAAATCCTTGTGCAGGAGCTATTACCATAGCATCTGCTAACGTTTTTACTTCATAGGCTCCACTAGCACCTGTTACTTGATTCCATACCCACAGGGTTTGTGTTTCTGAAACAGCAGCTTCATTAGTCAAAAAAGTTGCACTAGCAATGTGAGACGAATAAGGATTTCCTAAAAGGTTATAACGATTTCCAGTAGCATCGAGAACTACATCTACTCCAGTATCAGCAACATTTAATGTACCTGTAAAAGAAACATCTCCGACAGAACTTCTTTTAATCGAATATCCTATTCCAGCTAAAAAAGTAGCAGTTTCCCCTGCCTGCATATAATCCCAAGTGTCATCACTGGTTATATAAGATGCAATTCCTCTGTTAGAGTCTGCTCCTAAATCAATACCATTATCAGTTACATAAGCATCATCATACATTTCTCCCACAATAGGTGATGAAACTAAATACCAGTTGTCTGTGTCTAAAGTTCTATTATAAGTTATATTTCCTGAAGAAGAACCATTTACTATTAAAGAACCGCCTGCAGTGATATTAATACCATCTGGTTCTGTAATTGTTAAATTATTAATTTCAGCTCCAGTTGTTGCTCCAATAATTGGTGCGGTAGCAACATCAGGAATAATAACATTGTCAGTTGCAGATGGAACTGTGTTAATATCCCAGTTTGCAGCAGCTGCCCACTCTGAACTATCACTACCATCCCAAGTAATATCTGATAAAACATTCGCGTCTGATGTTTCTGCATTGAGTATTAAAGAGCTCAAATGCCCTCCAGTATCTGCAAACGTAATTGAAACTGTATTATTTTCGTTAAGGAGACCTATTGGAACGGAGATTTCTATAGTTCCAAAAAAAGTAGCTCTTGATGCTTGGTCATACCCTTTCCAATTAATTGGTACAGGAATTGATATATTATTAAATAAAACAGTGGGTGATTTAGATTTATCATGTGTTCGACCAATACTCATAGAAAGTTTTGCATATCCAGAATTTCCTAGGGTCACACCATTGAAATTATAAACAATTGGGGTATTTGCCTGGATTTCCTGCAAATGGTTATTACTATAATAATTTACAGACTCGATGGTTTTATCAAAAACAAGTGACTCCGAAAAAGTATATTCTATTACTACCGTTTCATTTTTTTTGAGTGTGTAGCTTTCCTGTAATTCTGTAAAAGATTGAGTTGTATAAACTGCATCGACACCTGGATTAACGATTAAAGATTTAATTACAACATTCGAAATTTCAGGAAGGTTTCCATGTAATTTTAGGTTAACGGACTGATCAAAATCATCTAAATTGTTAAAGGCCACATATAATTTATCGTTATTTGCAAATGCCTGAGCGAGAACGTCCTTATTACCTGAACGAATCAATACTCTCTCTCCAGCAACATCTTTCCATAATTCATAAAAATGAATTCTGTTGGTATATTCCCAACCTGTAACTTGGTCTAAAGGCACCCCAATTGGGATTGGCTTGTATAGTATAGCTTTATATGGCATATGATATGGCATTTCAATAGTGTCTTGTTTGATATGCCATGTGGATTTTCCAGTAGTAAATGGGATAGCAATTTCCATTCGATCGGTTCGTTCCAAAAGTCCAAAAAGTATCGAATTTTGAGAACGTATAGACTGAACGTTATTGATATCAGTATAATCTCCATTTACAATTCCTCCAAATTCAGTAATGCCATGTGGTTTAATAAGCCCCCACTTATCATAACTATAGGTTTCAATCAAATCTAGAATGGCTTCCATATTACTGCCAGATCTTCGGGTTTCTTGCCCAACCTGATTAATTCCATCGTAAAGATGTGTTGAAAAAATATCAACATCAGCCCCAGCTTCATCCATAAACATTTTCATGTTTTGATTCCAATTAGAAAAATCAGTTATTTCAAAAGATGGAAATGCCGAAGAATAACCAAGTATTTTCATATTATCTAATTCTGGAGCGGCATGAATTTTTTGCGCAACATGCTTAAAAAATTGAGCCATTTCTAGCTTTACCCTTGCCTCTGCATCAGTATCAAAGTCCGGTTCATCATAATAGTCTCTTGCATGAACGAAAGGCTCGTTCATTGGCTCGTAATATTCAGGTCTTGAGTCAGTAGTTGCAAAATTTTTATAATACTCTACCGCCCAATCAGCAAATGCTACAGGATCAAGCCCTTCTTCATAGACGTGATAAGGATGATCAGTGGCTACATATCTTCTAACTTCGCGCAATGTTGTATTATTTTCAGGACTTGATTCTGGGTATGTGCCAACAGTTCCTGTGCCAACAGCTCCTGGGCTAATAGTGTCGAGCACGTTAAATCCACCTGGTCCATAAAATTGTCGTCCACTTTGACTCACATTATAATCTGTATAAAAATCCGGTTCTACATCATTAACACCTGCATGAATATTAAAATATTTACTACGATCTAAAGTTGAAATCCCTCCAATTTCTCGCTTGACTTTTGGAAAGATATCTACTTTTGAAATCATGCTAACTTTTTTTACATTTATGGCTGTGAGATCACTACCACTTGTAAAAGATTGAGCTTGAAAAAATCCGTAAATACTGCTTGTTGAAGCATTAAATACATCCGTCTTTATTCCATTGTAGTGGCCAATACTTGATGAAGTGCCATCAGTTACATTAAGAAGCTTTGCAGATATTGTTGAAGATGCTGCATCTATGCCAAGTGTAAGGGTTACCAAAAGCGCCAAATCATCTGTTGTTTCACTTCCTTGACATTCCAAAATTGTTAAAGAAGTCCCTAAACTTAAGGGATTACTATTCGTATTGTCACGAAGTTGAAGTAGACCACCATTTGTGCTAGATAAATAAACAGTATTTAACATTGTTGATAGATTGGCGTTAACATCACTTGAAGCAATAAAGCCAATTCTGATTAATGGATTGTTTGTTGCAGCTAGAGTTCCAGTAAGATTTAAATCTACTCTAAACGTTATTTGATCGCCAACTTCAGAAAGGGAAAATGGCTGTCCCCAGGCCGCTTTTTGCCACCACTGCGTTGTCGTTACTACCCCTGTGGCTGCTTCAACTGACCATCCTGATTGGGCATCCCAATTAGTTTGACCGGAAAGCGCTCCGTTAGTAAACCCCTCATCGGATATAAAATTGACATTTTGCCCTTGAATCGAATTAACACAAATGATAAAAACTACTATTTGAATAACTTGAAGAATTCTTAACATATCTATATTTTCAATTATTAGTATCAATAATTTTTTCCACATCTAAAATTAGAGAACTTAAATGCCCACCAGTATCTGGAAAAGTAACACGAACGGAATTATTTTGTTTAATTAATTCTATGGGAACAGGAATTTCTATAGCCCCAAAGAATTTTTTTCTATTAGCTTGGTCATACCCTTTCCAGTTCAAAGGAACTTCAACTTTACTGCCATTAACAAAAACTTCAGGAGTTTTTGACAAATCATGCCCCCTACCTATACTCATACTTAGTTTGGCAAAACCAACTCCAAGGGCAACATTATTAAATTCAAATATCAACTCATTATTAGCTTCAATTGGGACTAAGTAATTACTACTGTAGTAGCGTTTGGATTTAATTTGGTTTTTGAATGTCATACTATTTTTTAAATTAAATTCTAGAACTATTGTCTCTGCAGAATCTATAGAAAATACTTCAGGGATACTGCTGACAGTTTTTTCATAATATCGAGGAAAATCCTCCTTGTAAATAGTTAATGACTTTACCAATATATCTTTAACGTTAGATTTTATAGAGCTAAGATCTAATGCAACTTGTTGAGCATTATCGTCCAAGTTATTTAGTGCAACAAATATTTTTTTTTCATCCAAAAAGGCTTGGACTTGAATATCAGGGTTTGATGTTGAAACGAAAACTCTTTTTCCTTTGACCCCTTTCCAAAGTTCATAAAATTGAATTCGATTAGTATATACCCAACCTGTAATTTGATTTTTTGGCACACCCATATTTTCTGCACGCCATAGAACGGCTTTATATGGTAAATAATTATTTGCTTTATTAATGTGCCATTTGGCATTATCTGTTGTGAATGGGATGGAAATTTCTAGTCGATCTTCACGGTCCAGCAAACCAAAAATCATGGCGTTTTGAGATCGAATTGATTGCATATTTCGAATTAAGGAAAATTCAGAAACCTCGATTCCACCATATTCTGTAATCGCATGAGGTTTAATAAATCCCCAACGCTGGTGACTGTAAGTTTCAATGAGATCCATTATTGCTTCGTTGTTACTTCCTGAGCGCTTGTTTTCCTGCCCAACTTGATTGATCCCATCATAAAGATGGTAGGAAATTGCATCGAGTTGATCACCGGCAATATCTAAAAAAAGGCCCATATTTGTTTTCCAATTTTGAAAATCTTTTAATTCAAAAGATGGCCATGCAGCGCTGTAACCCATTACCTTAATATTTTTTAAGCTTGGTTCTGCATGGATTTTTTCTGCCAGAGCTCTAAATAGCTTTGACATTTCTGTTTTAACCCGTAATTCTGCAACAGGATCCCAATCTTTTTCTTCGTAAAAGTCTTTAGCATGAACAAATGGTTCGTTCATCGGTTCATACCATAATGGCCTGTTACTTTTTTTTGTATTTTTAAAATAGTTGACTGCCCAATTTGACGATGCCTCTAAGTTGATACCTTCTTTATATAGGTTTCGCGGGTGCTCTGTAGCAACATAACGTGTCACAGCTAACGATTTGTCACTTTTTTTACCATTAAATTTGGGATAAACACCAACTTCTCCCATCAATTTTTTGGCGTCTATTCCAGGCCCGTAAAACCCTCTTCCTGATTGCTCTACGTTATATTCTTTATAAAATGATTCAAGTAATGGTGTTTTACCTGGGGCGTGGATATTAAAATATTTTGATCGATCTAGCTCAGAAACCTCCCCAATAAACTTTTGAACAGTAGGCTCAACCAGTACGACATTTACCTGAGCGTTCAAACCATTAACCATGGCCAAAAATAATGTAGTAATATAAATTTTAAGTTTAAAATTCACTTATAAGATTTTTTTTAAATTTATTATATACTAGTTTTCTTCATAATTTTTTTATTGCTTTCAAAATGAACTAAAAGTGACAAAAAATCACTTATTCCGGAATATAGACTTTAACATCGTCTATGTAAATAATTCCTTTTTTCTGAAATCTAAACGCAACAAAATAATCTCCATCCGCAGTAACTGTCCATACCTTAGCAGTTTCTTTATTTATGGTTATCCATTCGCCTCGAGGTAAACCGCTCATGCCAGTCCAGAATTGTGTACCTGGGTATGGTGCTTCTGTGCCGGTAATCCATGGTCCAATACTACCATCGGTGTAAGAGGGGTCTATCCAAATTTTGAATTCAATGGTAACCTTTTGCCCAGCTTTCAAGGTGAATTCAGAACCCTCTTTCCAACTCCAAGATCTCGTCCATTTGGCATTTTCTGTGGCTTCCATACGCATGCTGTAATTACCTGAGGCTGCCTTTTGGTCTGTAAAGCTTATTTCGCCTACATTATCTGAGGCGGCCATCCATCCAGCTCCACCATCTTCAAATCCGTAAATGCTAGAGTTAGCAAGATTTAATGACACAAACAATTCAACAGGTTGGTCTGTAAAGGATTCAGCAACTACATCGTTTACTCGCACCAATACTCCCTCTGAATTATCATAGGACAATGACGCTACAGAGTTACTTTTAATATTTTCAGTAGTAGTAATGTCCACAATTCGATTGTCATCTAAGTTAATAGCAGCGCTCAAAATGTCTGTTTTAATACCATCTACAGTAAGGGTTAAATGAGGGACAAGATCAGCTGTCAATTTTAGAGGTAAATTATAATTTAAATGAATCACGCCTGCATCACTTTCTGTAATCTGGGTTAGGGTTGGTGGATCAATATTTTCTATAACATTGATGTAGTCTTTTAGATGCAATGTATCCTTACTTCCCTCTGGATACTGACGCCAAGTAACAAGCGAAACATCATAGGTTCCTATTGTTGGATAGGAGACTGCTATATTTTGAAAATCTTTGTCATAATCAATACTAATTCCACCCGCTGATGACGGATCGCCTCCTGGAAATGTCCATTTTCGTCGGTTGGGACTCCCTTGTGAAACGTCTTGAAATGTAATGGTGCCGCCTTCATATATTGTTATTTGTGTTGGCGTTTCTTCTTGAAAACTAGATTCAATAGACAACACATCAAAATTTGTTTGAATGAAATCTAGAACCGTCACATTGAAAGTTGTATCGAGTTGTACAGTAGAATCTATAAATTCATCTTTCAAATTCACTTCAAACTGACCGAGTTCATCAAACTGTACTTGGACAAGTTCAACTTGAGAGGGGTCTCTTCCTTCAAGATTAATTATGGAAGCTGATTCTGGAATGGTCCAAGTTCTATTGGTTACACCCTTGGATAAATCCGCAAAGGAAGCAAAATCGTCTCTTTGAATTCTTTTATCTCCATTAGTGGCCAGCGCATCTGAGAAATTGTTGTATTCCGGAATCGCATCGTCCTTTTGACAAGCAATGACTCCAAATAATACAAAACTTATAATTGCTATTTTGTTGATGGGTATTTTCATAATATTTTATTTTATATGTTTTTTGTAAAAAAATATTTTTAGTTGAAAAGATCTGGATTCGAATTCTGTTCCGTTGATGGAATTGGAAAATAGTTGTGTATAGCACTCTGGTAAGATGTTGCTGCACTTTCAAACTCTATGAGCTTTCTATCTTCATTGTGAATAGCAGGGTCAAATTCGTACAAGTTTTTAGAAACAAGAACATAACTTTTTAATGCCAAACGATCATATTGTTCCTGAACTTTATCCCATCTTGTCAAGTCTTCCCAACGAGTGTCGAGTCCTTCAAACATTAGTTCAAGTGGCCGTTCTACCCACATAATGTGTTCCATTGTACTGCTATTATCATAATCTACTGGCTCTAGTAACACAACTCCTGCCCTGTATCTAATTTCATTAATTAAATCTAATGCTTCAGTATATGCCCCCCCTGTTTGAAGAATACATTCTGCATAGAGTAACATAACATCAGCGAGTCTTATCACACGTTCATTAATTCCAGAAATAGATTGATCACTTTCTCTTAAAAGTGTCCAGTTTTGGAATTTTTTTAAATAAGAGGCTTCATTATTATTATATCGCAAACTTTCTGATGGTATTTGGTATATTGTAGTATTGTCGTCGTCTGCGATGGCTATTGACATAGAAGTTCTAATAGAGTAATTAGCAGCACCTGTTCTATTGCTATTAATTGGATTTGTTATATCCATAGTGTCTTTTTTAAATAGCATGGTCATGTGGTATGATGGCATGATGGTTCTATAGCCACCGCCTTCATCTGGTGCTAACGTTCTTGCTCTTGATGTGGCTTCTGAGCCAAGGGGTCCATCTGCTGCACTGCCAGAGGTGCCTTGACTAAATTCAGTAGAAAATGCAACTTCAAAAATTGATTCACTATTCATTTCATGCTCTTCATCAAAATTATCTCCAATGTTGGCTGTAAGACTATACAAGTTACTTTCAAGAATTTCTTTGAATTTCATTTTCGCGAGATCATAATCACGGGCATTAATATGTAATTTCCCGAGCATTGCTGTAGCTGCACCCCATGTAGCTCTACCTAAATCTTGACTATTTTCATATTGCTGGGGTAAATTAGTGTAAGCAAATTCTAAATCGGATTTGATTAAGTTAAATACCTCACTGGCAGGTGATGGTGATTTATAAAAATCTTCACTAGACTGTGGTGGAGTTGTGTGTATTATTACACTACCTCCATTGTAACCGCGGTACAAAGAGTAGTAAAAAAATCCTCTCAAAAACTTAGCTTCTGCTTCTATTTGAGTTCTAGTCTGCTCACTTAAATCTATAGTGTATAAATTGGCTATCACTTGGTTAGCACGAAAAACACCTATATAACAATCTCTCCATCGCTTTTTAACGATATCTGAGTTTTCATTAAAAGCTAATCTGCTTAATCCTTGGGCGTTTGCATTCCAATTGTTTGGCCTTCCTATGTCAGACCTTACAGGATGTTGTGTTGAGCTAGCCCCACCAAGTAATCCATCTAATTGCAGAGCTGCATAAGTTGCTATTAAACCTTTTTGAATATCCTCTTCTGAATTCCAAAAATTATTTAAAGGAAGATTATTAGGGTTTTCAATATTTAATTGATCATAACTACAGCTGCATAGCAAAGCGATAGAAGTTATTAGTACTAAATATAATTTATTTCGTTTCATTTTTCTAGAATTATAAAGAATTAAAATGTAATTGAGATACCTGCACTGTATGTTGCAGTTACTGGGTAGTTTCCTCTATCTAGCCCTCCGTTAAAAGGATTGCTGCTTCCAACTTCTGGATCAAATCCACTGTAATTGGTCCAGGTGATAGCATTCTGGGCGTTTATATAAACTCGGAAATTTTCTATCCCAATTTTATCAAGTAAATTATTTTGCAAAGAGTATCCAAGTATAATGTTTCGCAATCTTAAAAAGGAACCATCTTCTAGAAAATAATCTGTTGCGGTATTTACATTAGGGTGTTCAATACTTGACCGCGGTGTTGGTATGTTTGATGTAGGGTTTTCATCGCTCCAACTGTTAACCAAATCTCTGTGTCTTTTTGTACTGTAAGCATATTGTTTCTGTCCATTATATATAGTGTTACCACTAACACCATAGAATTGAACAGAAAAATCAAAATTCTTGTAATTAGCATCTACATTAAAACCAATTTCAAAATCTGGCTGATAGGACCCTTTATATACTTTATCATTATTATTTAACTCCCCGTTCCCATCGGTATCAACATATCTTAGGTCCCCTTTTCGAGCATTGGCATCTAAAAGTTGATAAATTTCCAACTCTTGGTCTGTTTTTACAGTTCCATCGGTTTGATAGACTTTAAAAGCACCAACAGGCAGGCCAGCTTCAAGTACTGCAACAGGTTCATTTTGATTTACTCTAATAATATTAGGATACCCGTCAAAGATTATTTCTCCTTCTCTAGAAAGACTCACAACTGTATTTTTATTCTTGGTAAAGTTTCCACTAAATTTTAAACCCACTGGTCCAAATTTGTGATTGTAATGAGCACTAACTTCAACACCTCTATTTCTTAAATCACCTATGTTAGTAAGAAAACGGTCATAGGTTTCACCATTTACGGGCGTTGATCCTGCAGAAATTGGTGTTGTAATTGCAAGTAGCATATCTTTCTTGTTTTGTTCATAAAGATCGATTTCGAGCCCAGCTTTACCACCTTTAAATTTAAAGTCTAAACCAATGTTTTTACTTATGTTAGTCTCCCACTTTAAATTAGGATCAACATATCCCGGTTGTGTCATACCCGAAATTAAATTAGGTTGTTCTCCCAATATGTAATCTACATTTGCAATGACGATAGGACTATAACCATAAGGTGGTATCCTATCACTACCAGTGTTACCGTACCCGAGTCTCAATTTTGCCATGGATACAGTATTTTTTAAATTTTTAAAAAAAGGTTCATTAGAGAAAGTCCATCCTGCAGAAATAGATGGGAAAGTTCCGAACTTTTGATTTCCAAAATTACTTGACCCATCTCTTCTAACTACCAGACTTAAAAAATACTTCCAGTTATAATTGTAATTAATTCTCCCTATGTAAGAAATACTTTCTGTTTTATTAATGGTTTGAGTACCAACGATGGGATCACCATTACCCAGAACAGGGGTGAAGTTGCTTGTAATATTGTTAGCGCCGGTTCTATAAAATTCATATTTAGAAGATTCGTAGGTGTTACCAATTAAAAATTTAAAATTATGTTTTTTAAAGATTTTGGTGTAGTTTAAAGTAAATTCGTCTATACTCCTAGTGCTTGTGGCATCTCCTAATCTAAGTTGCGCATTTAAGTTACTAGCTCCCAGGTTAATTTCTCCGTTTCCGCTCAAAACTTGAAAGCTTGGTTGGAAAAATCGATCTTTTTTGTTGTAAAAGGATCGTCCAATATTTGCTCGCGCTGTTAGCCCTTCAACTATTTCATATGCAAGCTGTATATTGGCATTAAAATTATTTATTTTATTAGAGCTTTCTTGCTTTAGTTTCCCTGCAAAATTTGAAATTCTCTGTGTATTTTGATCATCATTATCTAAGTTGGTTTGAAAAACATCTGAAGTAATGTCAAAAGGTGGCCTGTAAGGTTGTAGTCTAATTGCATCATAAATGATACCGTAGGGTTCTCTTTTTTGCTCACTAAAATTCGTACTTAAATTTGCCTGTATTGTAAATTTACCTTTTTTAAAACCTGTATTACTTCTTAAAGATTGCTTTTTATATTCAGAATTAATAAGTGCACCAGTTTGATTAAAAAATGTTCCAATCACGCTGTAGGTTAATCCATTTTTTCCACCATTTACATTAAGAGAGTGGTTTTGAATAGGCGCTAAATCAACCTGAAGTAAGTTCATCCAATCTGTATTGTATTCTAATCCATCTGGATTTTGATCAAGCGGGTTAGGGTAATTATCAGGGTAATTAACATTTTCATCATACCTATACTGTAAATCATTTATATACAATGCCTCTAAGGTATTTGCTAGGGGAAGTCCCGAAGTAATGTTTTGGACTCCGTAATACGAATCCAAGCTCACTTTCATCTGTCCTTCTTTTCCTTTTTTTGTAGTAATTAAAATCACACCTCCAGATGCTCGAGAGCCGTAAATTGCCGCCGAAGCACCATCTTTTAAAACTTCTATAGATTCTATTTCTTGAGGGGTGATATTTGGATTTTCAATATATGTAACCCCGTCAACAACATACAAGGGGCCTGAGCCTCCATCTTGAAAAGATGTTATTCCACGAATGGTAATATTGGCATTTTCTCCAGGAGCAGCATTGCCTTGTCTGACACTCACACCAGCCATTCTTCCTTGAATAGCAGTAGCAAAATCTGAAGTAACAGTTTTATTTATGTCTTTAGACTTTACTGAAGAAATTGCTCCTGTCAGTTCGCGTTTTTTAGCAGTACCATATCCTACTACAACAATTTCATCTAAACCTGTAAGATTTTCTTTCATTAAAATATTATGTATTGGTTTAGTAACCGCAAGTTCTACCTCTTCTAAACCAACATAGCTAAATACTAAAACATTATCTAAGGCAGCATTTATTGTATAAAGACCATTAAAATCTGTGAAGGTACCAGTGGTAGTTCCTTTTATGATTACTGTAACCCCTGGTATTGGTTGGCCACTTTCCTCGCTTAGCACCGTTCCCTTGACACTTAGGGTTTGACTGGAAACTTTAAAGCTTAATAGCAGTGCGCTTATAAATACAAAATGCATAAAGGCCAAGTAATGTTTATTTAATTTGAAATTATTTTTGTCTATCATCAAAGTAAAGATTTAATTCATTTTAAAGTTAATGCAACTATTTATTTCTATTTTGCTTAAATGGGTTAAAATATATCACATATGTCAATATATGCTAATGATAAATATATTTATTTGTAAGTTTAGTGTTTAATTTTAAAATTGAATTATATATTATGAGACACCTATATAAAGTAGGGCTGCTATTTTTAATTTTATCCTTATCATCTAGCGTTGTATTTAATGAGGAATTAATTTTTAAGAATTTCAATTCAGCAGATGGTTTATCACAACATGACGTAAATTGTATTATTCAAGATAAGGATGGATTCATGTGGTTTGGAACTAATGATGGTCTTAATAAATATGATGGCTATAATTTCAAGGTTTTTAGACCCTCAAAAAAGACTAGATCTAGTATCTCAGGGAGAATCATCCAGCAAATTGAGTCAGATTATTATGGCAACCTTTGGATTGCCTCTTTGGATGGTGGATTGAACTATTATAACTTAGAAAAAGAAACTTTTTTTAACTTTAGTGAAAAACTAAGTCAATTTGGAAATTATGTAAATGATGTAACGATATCCGATGATGGGATTTTATGGGTTCAGTTTAAACAAAAAACATGCTATGCTGTTCTTAAAGAGAATGTAGATGAAATGGAATTTCATGTTCTTTTGACTGAAGATATAGAAAACCCAGTTGAAAAATTGGGAAATAGAATTTTGATAAAACAGAAGGATGTGTTTTTTTTAAATTCTCAAGTTTTATATTTATTAAATTACACAATAATTGACGGTAAAATCTCCGCTCTTAATTTTGCTCCAACAAAAAACACAAATTTTATTTCGCAGATTTCAGGGCCTAATGGTAAAGTTTGGGAACTTCATAGAGATAAAATTATTTACAAATACAATAGTAAATTAAGCCTCACTAAAAATATAAATAAACTATCAAATCGTTTTGGTGTTCTGGATCGCAATAATAATTTGTGGTGTGTGATTGATGAAAAGCTTTCTAGTGTTTCCAAAAACGGAGAGGCTCTTGTTGTAAACACTATTGATTTTGAAAAATTAGAATTTGTAGGTCTTAAAAATAATTCAATCAATTGTTTGTTTGTTGACAATACAGGTAATTTATGGGTTGGTTCTAATGGGGGAGGAATCTATAAAAAAACAAATAGTGACTATCAATTTAATCATTTTAGAAAAAAAAATTACAAGGGGAGTTTAAGTAGTAATAAAATTAGAAGTTTACACGAAGATCAGTTTGGAAACTTATGGATTGGTACAGAGCTTGGAGGTTTAAACTTCTTATCAAAATCAAACCCCAATTACAATACATTTGAGTCATTTACTTTTTCCAATAATGAAAATGGCTTAACGTCTAACAATATTTTTTCAATTTCTGAAAATATTATTGATAAAAATCACTCTATTTTATGGTTTTCGACTGAGAATGGTGGATTAAATAAATTGTTTATTAATAAAAACGATACATCAAAAGATTTCAAATTTGAAAAATTTAACAATCCTGTTAATGATGGTAGTAATGTAAAAACCTTAGCAATTCATTCCATATTTAGTGAGGGTAAAAATAGGTTATGGATTGGGTACTATGGATCTGGCCTTGGGCTAGCAGAGTGGGATACACCAGAAAGCAAGCCGTATTTTTCATTTATAAATCCTGACGATAAAAAAATTCAATTTCCAGGAAAAATTATTAGAGACATATACAGAGATGCCACTGGAGTTCTTTGGATTACTACCAACAATGGTTTAAATAAATTAATTGAAAATAGTACAGATATTACTAAAAGTTATTTTAATTCTTTCAGATTTGATCCTTCCAATGATAATAGCATTGGAAGCGATTATACCCTACAAATTTTTGAAAGCACAAATAAAACCCTATGGATCGGTACAATCGGTGGTGGGCTTAATAAATTAATTAGAAATAAAGAGCTAAGTGTCATTGGGTTTAAGCGATACAACACCCAAAACAAGCAATTCCCTAATGATGTTATTAACTCTATACAAGAGGATGACAACGGTTTTTTATGGGTAGGTACTAATACAGGTTTGGTAAGGTTTGATCCGAAAAAAGAAAGCTTTGAGACGTATTCAACAAATGAGCTTCAAAACCCAGAGATGAGTGAAATTTCGGCCTTGAAAAGAAAAAATGGAGAGTTAGTCTTTGGTGGGGTAAATGGAATCAATGTATTTTCTTCATTATCAAACAAAAAAAGTAATATTCCTCCTCGAATTTTGATCACTGATTTTAGTATTCTGTATGAGACGGTAAAGCCTCTTGAGGAAATTGACGGTAAAATAATTTTAGATCAAAGTATAGCTCATACAGACCACATCACCTTGGATGCCAATATCAATAATTTCTCATTTAGTTTTTCATCTCTTCATTTTAATGATTCTGAATTTAATAAATATAAATATATTCTAGAAGGCTTTGATGAAAACTGGATAGCAACTAACTCCGACTTTCGTGTTGCTAAGTATACCAACATAAAACCCGGCGATTATGTGTTTAAAGTATACGGAAGCAATAATAAAGGCGTTTGGTCTGAAAAACCAGCAAAAGTACACCTCACCTTATTACCACCCTGGTATTTTACATTAGGGGCAAAAACATTATATCTTCTATCTTTTTTACTTATAATTTACCTTCTAACAAGGATTTTCATTATTCAGATTAAAAGAAAAAGAAAACTAGAATTTAATCGACTAGAAAAAGAAAAAGAAAAAGAAATTAATAAAGTAAAATTAGAGTTTTTCACCAACATATCTCATGAGCTTAGATCTCCATTAACTCTTATTTTGGGCCCTGCCGAAAAGTTAATAAAACAAGGTGATAAGCTTCAGAAAAAAGAAAGAATTAGGCTTTACAAAACCATGCAGCGCAATTCTGATTATCTTCTAGCATTGATAAAACAACTTTTAGATTTTAGGAAATTAGAACAGGGGGAAATCAAATTAAAATGTACTCACATTAATTTGGTTAACTTAATACAAAAAGTAACAGAGCAGTTCCAAACCAAGGCTGAACAAGAAAAACTTAATTTAGGATATAATTTCAATGAGAAAAAGATATTTGCATGGACAGACGCTAATATCATCGAAAAAATTATCCACAACTTACTTTCAAATGCTATAAAATTCACTCCAAAAGGTGGAAGCATTACTATAGGCATGCGAGAGCTTAATCTCCAAAAATCTAATTATCCAGAAGGGCATATTGAAATATATGTAGAAGATAATGGGATAGGAATTAAATCATCTGATGTAAATACTATTTTTAATCGCTTTTATCAATCTGATAATCAAAATAAAAAAAATGAAGGTTTTGGAATTGGGCTTTCATTTTCTCAGAATCTAGCTAAGCTTCATGGTGGAGAGATTAAAGTGATGAGCCAGTATCAAAAAGGGAGTTGTTTTACACTTTTGCTTCCTTTAGGGAATACACATTTAACAAACGAGCAGATGATCGAAAATAATGAAATTATTATTTCTAAGGTGGATCATCATGATAATTTAGATCTAATTAATCAGCAACAAAAAGATCATTCTAATCTCAAGGATAAGCCGAGTTTGCTAATTATTGAAGATAATCTCGAAATATACCATTATTTAACCTCAGAGCTTAGTCAGCATTATTTGACTATGGGCAGCACCGACGGTAAGCAAGGTATTGAATTAGCTTTAGAAAAACTTCCCGATATTATAATTAGCGATATTATGATGCCCGGCACCAGCGGAATTGAAGTATCTAAAACCCTAAAGAATAACATAAAAACAAGTCATATTCCAATTATTTTGCTTTCGGCTCGAGCCAATGATGAATCTAAAATTGAAGGTTTAAAATCTGGTGCGGATGTTTATTTGACAAAACCTTTTAGTCTCGAAGTTTTGAAAACACAATTGACCTCTTTGTTGAATAACCGAAAAATGACACATAATGAATTTAAAAACCTCAATTTTGAACCTTCAAAAGTTAATATTTCATCACTGGATGAAGTTTTTGTTGAAAATATCATTAACATCATAAAAGATAATATTGATAACTCAAGTTTTACCGTCCAAGAGTTTTCCAATCTTAACGGAATGAGTAGAACCTCTTTTTTTAATAAAGTAAAATCAATTACAGGGCTAAAGCCAACTGAGTTTTTAAGAAATTATAGATTGAAATTAGCAGCACAATTTTTATCAAAAGGCTATAGTGTTAAAGAGTGCATGTACAAAACAGGATTTAATACTCCTTCTTATTTCTCACAATCTTTTAAAGTTTTGTTTAAAATGACCCCTACAGAGTTCATCAAAAAAAAGAAACAAACCTAAGGAGTTTAATTGATTATTTTTTTGTTTGAACTTGAACTTGTTGTTTAGCAAGCCCCTCTGATCTTGCTTTTAAATTTATGTATCCAGGCTGCTTAGATGCTTTGATAAAGACCATACACTGGCCGTTAAAAGCTTTGCGCTTACTTGATTGAAATGACTCTGTGGTCGCTGCATTACCATTTCCTACAGCTACTATATCGCCTTCCCCTTCAATCTCAAACTCTATGAGATTGTCTGAATTTGGACACAAATTACCCTCCTTATCTACTACACGTGCGGTTACAAATACCATATCTTCGCCATCCGATTTGATTTGGTTACGATCTGCAATGAGTTCTATTTTAGCAGGTTTTCCTGCAGTTTTTATTTGTTTTTCTGTAACTTTTTTTCCATCAATGTAACCTACAACTTTAAGTTCGCCTGCTTGATATGGAACTTTCCAATGCAATCGATAGGGAGACATGAAATCGCCTTGGTATCTGCCACCTTCCCAATCAATAAAATTAATTGGAATAGGTGTTTTGTCAATTCCCTTAATTTTTTTCCCATATGATTTTCCATTGACAAATAACTCTACTTCATCACAATTGGTGTAAGAAAAAACAGGGATCTCTTTTCCTTCCATGCCTTCCCAATTCCAATGTGGAAGTACATGAACCATAGGGTCTTTAGTCCATTGACTTTGATAAAGATAAAACCGGTCTTTTGGTAAACCACACAAATCCACCGCTCCAAAGTAGGAGCTTCTTGCTGGCCAATCACCATTCCAGTAACCGTTTGTTGAGTTGTCTTTCCCTCCAAAGGGAGTTGGTTCGCCTAAATAATCAAATCCAGTCCAAATAAATTCTCCTAAGTTATTCGGATTATTTTCTAAAGATTCAAACTCAATATCAGGTGGGTAGGCCCAAGGGGGACCAATTATGTCATAACTTGTAATTTGTAATGATTCATGAAGCTCATATTTTTCTATAGGTAAATGATAGACCCCACGACTGCTTACAGTGCTTGATGTTTCAGAGCCATAAATTATCCAGTTTGGATGTCGCTCTGTAATTTCTGCGTATTTTCTTGGCTTGTAATTCCACCCAACAAGATCTATTGCACTTGCTAAACCATTCTTTATTGGGGCTGGATAATAATTAAAACCTGCGGTGGTAGGTCGAGTTGGGTCTTCCTGTTTGCAAATCATTGCTAGTTCATTTGCTATACGTTTTCCATTAATTTTATCACTTTGTTCTAAAATTTCATTACCGATACTCCACATGACAACAGAAGGGCTATTTCTAAAAGCACGAATCATATCTCTTAAATCTTGTTTGTGCCACTCATTAAAAACTTTGCTGTATCCATTTTCCACCTTTGGTTTTTCCCACATATCAAATGCCTCTATTTGAATCATCAATCCCATTTCATCGCATAGTTGCACTTGTTCTGGGGATGGAGGATTATGACTTGTTCTAATTGCATTTACTCCCATATCTTGCATGATTTCTAATTGACGTTCGGTTGCTCTTCTATTTACAGCAGTCCCCAAAGGCCCTAGATCATGATGAAGACAGACCCCTTGAAATTTAGTAGATTTATCATTCAATTTAAATCCAAAGTCACTTCCATAATTAATTGTACGAACACCAAATGTGGTATTGTAGGTGTCAATTAAATTCCCTTTTTCAAATAGTTTTGTCTCAGCTCTGTAGAGGTAGGGTGATTGTAAATCCCATAATTTGGGGTTTGCTATTTCGGTACTTTGGTTAATAATGGATATTTCATTTTTGTTCACAGAAATAGCTTCAGAAATAGCACTCAGCTCTTGGTTTTCTTTGGAATAAATTATAGTCTGAATTGTAATAATCTTATTTATTGATGTGGTATTTTCAATTTCTGTTTGAATATTAATATTAGCTAATTCATCCGTTATTTTTGGGGTTGTAATGAATGTCCCCCATTTAGGAACATGAACAGGGTTGTTTATTTCTAACCATGTGTTTCGATAGATTCCTGCACCAGGGTACCATCTAGAAGATAAATCTTCTGGAGTTAATTGAACTGCAATGAGATTTTCCCCACCATAATTTAGGTATTCACTCAATTTTACAGAAAAACCTATATAACCATTTGGTCGATTACCAATTAAAACTCCATTTAGCCATATCTTGGCATTGTACATAGCACCGTCAAAATGAAGGCTTACGTGTTTCCCTTTTAGATTTTTAGGAGACATTAAAAGATTTTCTGTACCAACCCTCACCATGAAATGGCAATCCTCCGCATCGAGCATTGTATTGGATGTCAAATGGTCCTTCGATGGCCCAATCATGTGGTAAATTTTGATCTCGCCAACTAGAATCATCAAAACTTAAGTATTGTGCATTTTTAGCTTCACCCTTGTGAAATTTCCAGCCTTCATTAAAACTAACAGGCTCTGTGTTCTCTGTAACGGTCATACAAGAAGCCATAAATAGGCAAATTAGCAAGATAAATTTGATGCGAATTCGTATCATTTTTGTTAGTATTTATATTATTTGGTTATTGATAGCTATTTTAATCTAAATTATAATTACTCAGGCATCGAAATATTCCCTTTTTCTGATTTACTGTCAATCGTGTACCTCAAAATTTTTGCTTTACCCTCTCCACGTGCATAATTGATTTTTTCCCTCCATGCCAATCTCATAATTTTTAATTCTTTATTATAATCAAGATTATTTTTTAGATTATTTTTTTCTTTTGGGTCTGTTTTTAAATGGTATAGTTCTTCATAAACAGCTATTTGAGGATCCTAATTGCCATATAATAACTTGGTAAGATTAATGTTGTGATCTTTTGCGATTACCTTAACATTTTTAGAATAAATATTCTCATTTTTGTAATAACGAATGTATTTCCATTGTTTATTTTGAACAGATTCGCAACGGGGATTGCCAAAGTGTGTAGACCATAAATTTTCTGTAAATAAATAATCTCTAATAGACTCATTATTACCTTTTATCATATTATTTGAATGTCTTTTGAGCCATTAAAGCCTAGATCTCCATAGCCTTGATCGTCTGTTAAAATAAGTATGATATTTGGCTTGTCATTGCCGCTTTTGAAATCACTTTTTTTTGAAGTTTTATCCATGCATGCCAAGAAAATCAATAAAACAATACAAACTATAATTTTAGGTCTATTCTTCATACAAATATGAAATAAAAATTACTTCAAGAAAATTTCAATAACAGGTATTTCTACATTTGGTTTTGTTACAGGAATTGTTATAGTTAGGCCATTATCATCATTTTTAACATCATCCAACCAAGCTCCTTTTTTTGTCTTCAGTTTAAGTTCTGATCCATCATTTAATATTTGTGCATAAGCGACCTTATCGGCTAAGCCAGGAAGATAAATTGTTTTAAACGGCCATTCTAACACATGCACATAAAGCCTATTTGTTTCAGGATTGTATGTTAATAAACAATTATCTGGTTTTTCAAACTCCGCAGGCGCAGCTGTGCAACCATAAATAGAACGATCGTGATATTTCATCCATTGGTGTGTAGCCTCAAGCCTATCGACAGCTTCAGATTGTATTACACCTCTAGCGGTTGGCCCCACATTTAATAATAAATTACCCCCTTTACTAACTGTTTCAATCAGCATGACAATAGTTTGTTCTGTGCTCTTCCATGAGCGGTCATCTCTGTGATAACCCCAGGAATATCCAGAAAAAGTTTGACAAGTCTCCCAAGGCACTTTTTCTCCATTATAGGTAACCCATTGCTTTGGCATAAACTGTTCGGGCGTCATAAAATCCCAGCCACCTTCCTCTCTTAAATCGAGTCGATCATTTATTATAATTTGCGGTTGAAGTTTTCTAATCTGTTTATATAAGTCTTCTGAATTCCAATATGATTTTCCTTTTCCATCTTCTTTTTGCGGATAAGAAAAATCGGTAAATAAAATATCAATTTGTCCGTAATTGGTAAGGATTTCTGTTAACTGATTTTTTAAATACTTTTGAAATTTTTTAAGGTCTCGACTTGAGTCTTTTGCTAGTTCTTTTTTATTATTTTTTTCTGGATGAATAGGGTCTTTTACCAAAAAATCAGGATGGTGCCAATCAATCAGAGAATAGTATAGTCCAATCCGAATTCCTTCTGCTCTAAAAGCATCTACCAGCTCCCTCATTACATCTTTTGCGTAGGGTGTGTTGGTAACTTTGTAATCTGTATATTTTGAATCATACATCGTAAACCCATCATGATGTTTTGCAGTAAAAACTACATATTTCATCCCTGCTTTTTTGGCTAATTTGGCCCATTGGGTTGGGTTGTATAACTCCGGGTTAAAATAAGTAGCGTATTTTTCATATGTTTTTTTTGACATTTTTTCATTACTCATTACCCACTCATGTCTAGCTGGCAAGGAATATAGCCCCCAATGAATAAACATCCCAAAGCGCGCTTTTGTCCACCACTCCATCCGCTCCATTTTTTCAGCCTTTGTTTCTGAATTTATTTGTGCCGACATATTTAATGTCATAGAACAGAAAATAACTAAACAAATTAATTTTTTCATACAGTTAAGTTTAGATACAAAATAAGTTGATTTTTTTGTTTTTTTTTTGTTTGTATGTTCTGATTTGTACAAAAAATGTCAATTAATAAACTTATTCATGTGATTCGCATACTGACAAAAATTTAACTCTTAATACCTAATATTGCTTATTATTTATTGGAAAATAATATTGTAAACAACTTTTTATTGTTTAATTTGATACATGATAAATAAAGCTTTTGTGTTCTACTTCCAATTTTAACTTTTTGTCAAACTTTTCAAGTTGGTTCAGAAAGTTCAATTACTACTGAAAAGAATAGAAGAGTTAAATAAAGATATAGCAAATGAGATATCTGAAGCTATTAATTTAGACACCAAAAAAATAACGCAATTTTATTTTTAAAAATATAGAAGATAAAACAGTGGTCTGGTTCAGCAATAATAGTCAATATAGTGTATATATTATTCCCAACAATAACTTTTATTCTTGGGAATATTTTTTTCGATTGAGGTCTTAATAAAAATTTTGCGTAGTCAACTTTTTGAATATATCGATGGTTAGGTTCGAAAACAAATCAATAGAGTGTACAAAAAACCGTAACATTAATTTGCTACGGTTTTTTTTGTTTATTCACCCCCTTTATAACAGTTCAAAAATCAAGAATAAAAAAAAGTTAATTCCTGTTTTTTATTCAGGAATTGCATGCCATAAAATAGCTCGTAAGAACAAGACAAAGAAAAGAGAAATTATAAACGAAATTGTTACGATTCTACTCAACCATAAACATAATATTCTGAGAAGTCGGCTACTTTTTTAAACGATAATTTTATCTATCAAAATTTCAAATTCAAGTACCTAAAAAAAAGTCTTTTAACAAAAAAATCACTCCATAAATGAAGTGATTTTCGCGGTCTGGACGGGACTCGAACCCGCGACCCCCTGCGTGACAGGCAGGTATTCTAACCAACTGAACTACCAGACCGTTGCTTAAAGCGGTTGCAAATATAACATAGATTTTAATAGAAACATATATTTTTTCTATTAAGATTGTAAAAAATTAATACACAAACCTAACCCCCACAAAACATGAGTAATAAGTAAAAATAAACAGTAGCGAGAGGCTACAACATATTATTAAAAAAAATTAATGGTGTGCGAAGTGACTATCTTTTTCCAAGGCAACCGAAACTACAGCCCTTTGAAATATTTTATTCAAACAAAAAATAAAAGCCTTTAAAAAAGTATAACTCTCTCATAAACGTGATCATCTCTTTTTTGCAATTATAAACACCTTTTAAAAACGTTTTTAAAATATTCATATATGACTTTGGTTCAGTATAATTTGATTACTTTAGTTGTTGCTATGAAATCTATTACATTACTCACCAACACCCACAAGGGTACTAATATTGTTATGATTGATTTTCCTTACGACAAGGAAGTAAAAAGTCATTTAAAATTATTACCCCAAATAAAATGGAGTCAAACTTTAAAGTCTTTTTATACTGAAGATTCATACGAAAACAGAAGTTTAGTATACAACCATATCCGACTAAAAAAATGGTTCGTTAATTATGAAAACTTAAAAAAACAAGTTAAAACTTCATCAAAAGATAAATACACATTAGTATTACCCAGTTTAACGGATAGCTTAACATTAGAACTATCTAAATTTAAAAGATGGTTGCAACAAAAAAGGTTGAGTAATAATACTGTGCACACTTATGTAGAAGTAACGGCATACTTCCTTCGTTATAGTTTACTAAAAAAGTCAGAAAATTATTCAATAAAATTAATTGAACAGTTTAACTATGATTTTATATTTAAAGCAAACAGATCTATATCTTACCAAAATCAATGCATTAACGGAATTAAAAAGTTTTTTCTATTTAAAGAAATAGACGTTAATTTATTAAATATAGAAAGACCTCAGAAAAAAAAGAGCTTACCAGCGGTTTTAAGTGTTGAAGAGGTTAAAGCGATCTTTAATAATATAACGAACCTTAAACACAAAACTTTGTTAAGCCTATTGTATTCTGCCGGACTAAGAATTGGGGAAGCATTGAGTATAAAAATTGAGGATATTGATAGTAAAAGAATGTTAATTCATATTAAACAAGCAAAAGGAAAGAAGGATAGATACACATTGTTATCTCATTCATTTTTAAAGCTGCTTAGAGAATATTATTTAGCTTATAAACCTAAAGTTTTACTATTTGAAGGACAGCATGGAAAGAAATACAGCAACACTAGTGCGCAAGCAGTGTTAAAGAAAGCATTAAAAAACACTAAAATCACTAAACGAGTTACTTTACATACGCTCAGACACACCTTTGCAACGCATTTATTAGAAAACGGAACAGACATCAGATATATTCAAGAATTATTAGGACACAGCAGTCCGAAAACAACAATGATTTATACGCACGTTTCACAAACTAGTCTTAAAAACATTAAAAATCCCTTTGATGAACTATAGAAAAAAATTACATTTATTCTAGCAAACCGAAGTTGTAAATAATAACATAAAACATCAGCTTATCCTGCCAAAAAGATAAGATATGCTGATATAACATAAGCATATATACTAGTTGTACGTAATTTAAAACATCATCAATTAATTGAACTCTTTAACTACATTCGACCAATTTTATATAAAAATAAAAGGAAATAGGTGGTATTGGTTATTTTCAATTTTTTGTCGATTAAGTTTAGCCTACGCTTTCATTGTTGCAGGAATGGTGAAAATTTTAGGGGAAAGATTCGCTAGTGGACTATCTATTATCCATCCAATGGGAGCTTATCTTGAAGCTTTACATCATACAGGTTATTATTACACATCCATTGGGATTGCTCAAGTCCTTGCAGCTATTTTATTGATAATACCCAGAACTGTAACATTAGGTGCTTTACTATATTTCCCAATAATTGTAAACATTTGGATACTATCATTAGCAGTTAGATTTGAAGGGTCTTTTGTAACATCACCATTAATGGTACTTGCCAATCTATACATCCTTGTTTGGAATTATGACAAGTTAAAATATATTTTACCTTTTAAAAAGTTTTCAAACTACGGAATAGTAGAGAAACCAAAAAAATATAGCAATAAATTCCCAATTCTATTTTTCGCAGGAGTAATTGCCACAGTTGGATTGACAATTGCAATATTTGTTTTTGGTTATGAAGTAATGCCTAGAAATTCTTTATCAGATTGTAAAAAACAATTTATAAATACTGAAAAGCAAACTGTTGGATTTGAATTTTGTGAATGCATTCATACTAAAGGAAAACCATTGAATGAATGCTTGGATGCTTATGATAGTGTAACAAAAAAATAAAAACTACGTACAACAACGTGTATAATTAATTACTTCTGAATTTCCTCATCGGAAATTCCTTGGAATTAATTAACTTGTGTACTCCTAGGAAAATCACAACTGATTTTCCGTAACTAATCATACACGGAACCGTTGTACAACATACGAATGAAAAAACTGCTAACAATTTTACTTCTGACTTTCTTATTTCTGTCTTGTAAAAACGATAAGAAACCTGAATTGGAATTTTACGCAGAAAACCAAACTTCGTTTTTTGATTTAAGAAATGGAGACTGGACAAAAAACTCATGGATTAGAAAACCTGCAAATCTAAAAATGGTTCACGAATCATTTAAAAAGTTTGGATATGAAAAACTCGAAAACCTGATTTCAAAAAGTGAAAGCCATTTCCTAATTCACGGAGTTTATATAAAACGAAATTTTGAGAATGTAATGGACAGTTTGCAATTGACTTACAACAAACCCGAAATCCAAACCAAATATTACGCTGAATTTTGGAATCGCAGAAAAGCGGAAAAAAATGACTCAATCGTTTATGAGATAATCCGAGAATTTAACTCAATCAAATCTGACAAAAGGCAACTGAATTTTCAAAATCAGTTTGTAAATGACACTTTGGTTGACTTATTTAAAATTGAGTTTGATAACGAAAATCTCAATTCTCAAAAAGCAGAATCTAACTTTTACCTATTAAAAAAATACGGACTTAATCAATCAGCTTATAACTTACTCTACGAACGAGCAGAATATTCTGAATTGGAATTAGACCGAGAAAAACTGAAAAAGGAATTGATTAAAACATTGGAATATAAACACCCTTGGCTCATCGATAATGAAAAATAAAGTACGTTGTACAACAATGTATAACCGCAATTACGGCGGATTCGACTACGTCCGAATCCACTCGGAATTGCAAACGTCAATGCTTAACCGAAAAACAGTAACTTTAAACCCGTAACTGACGGTTATACGGGACCGTTGCCCACAATTATGAAAAACTGCATAGCATTAATAATTACAGTACTATTTTTCAATTCTCATTTCGGACAAAATCTGGAAAATGGAACTGAATTATGCGTAATTAATATGTTAAGTGCTAAAGTCTATGAAAAACCTACTTTCCAATCGAAAACCTTGACCGAATTGAAAGTTGGAGAAAACATAATTATTGAGTCGATAATCCAAACTGACGAACAAATGGAAATCGGAAACGGATTCTCATTGAGTGGAAATTGGATTAAGCCAGCCAACATTAATGGATTTGTTTTCAGTTCTGACCTGTCAGATAAAAATGTGGAAATTGGGAAAAGTAAATACGGACAAACCTATATAAACCTATTGGGAAAACTAACCGATAAGAAAGAAGAAAAAAAACTAATAAAAACAGAAAACGGAGAGTTTCCTAAACATTTTGAATTTAAATACTACGAAAACGGAACTTACACTTATACAGCTTGGGACGGATGCTTCGACCACATAACTGAATACAAAAATCTGACCTTAAATGAAGTCTATCATCAAATGGTAAGTGACTATGGTGGAATAATGAACGAAAATGAATTTTGGATACCAATCTTTCAAGAAAAATCTGGAAACTTTATAAAATTTGAAGGAGAAGGAGCAACAGAGGATTTAAAAATCGAATTAAAAGAAAACGGAAAAATCATAGTTTCATCCTATGATTGTACGTAAAAATAACTGTGGGCAACAATGTATAACCGCAATTACGGCGGATTCGACTACGTCCGAATCCACTCGGAATTGCTAACGTCTGTGCCAAACCGAAAATTAACGCATATTAACCCGTAACTGACGGTTATACGAGACCGTTGCCGCAATTAGAAATGAAAAAAATCTTATTATTATTTTTAATATTCAGTTTTAATATTAACTCTCAAATAAAAGGGAAATATTCAAACGGAAATGGATATGATTACAGAACAATTATTTTCCAAAAAGATTACACTTTTCAATATTTAACAGGTGGTTGTGTAAGTGAATCATATGGAAAAGGTCATTATGAAATAAAAAACAATAAACTCTACTTAAAATTTCAAGAACAAAGTGTCGAATTTAATTCTGAATACTATTTAAGCTCTCATAAAATCATAAAGACTACACCTAGTAAAAAAGATAGCATAACTATTAAAGTAAAAGTCTTAGATGAATACGAAAATCCTTTGCCATATTCATATTTAAATAATAAGTCAGAAAACATAGGTGTTTCAGATATAAACGGAGAAATAACATCTTTAAAAAAAAATACTGAAATTAAACTACCTTTTTCTGAATCTAATTACTTTATTCAGCTTTCATCAATGGGTACCGAAAGTTATCCATTGAACATTACTCCGAATAAAAACTATGAAATAGAAGTAATTTTAAAGTCACACCCTGAAAGAAAAGAAATTATACAAGGTATTATTTTTGAATACGAAATAATAAGAATAAAAAGGAAAATATTAGAATTAAAATTAGGTGAATCTTTATTATCTTTTAAGAAAAACTAATGGCAACACCGTATAAAATTAATTGCTGGTTTTAGCTCACTTTAGAAAGTCCTCCGGACTTTCTAGTTCGTGTTTTATTTAGTAAATTCAGTTGCTTAAACCACGCAACTAATCCTTATACAAACACGTTGGCGGTAATTAAATTAAACCTTAGATGATTTTAAGAGTCTAAGAAGAAAATTTAAAACATTAAATTATGATGAAACAGATTTTTGCAAGTTTACTAATTATGGTTTCTTTGATTTCATGTGAAAAAGATGATGATAACATAGTTACACCTGAAAGTTCTTCACCAACAGTGAAGTTGAATGCTACCTATGATGTTAATATAACAGAAGATATCATTTATGCTGAAGGACTTAGTCATGATGATTGGAACAGTTCAAATACAACTGCACTCCCTTTATATATGGACTCTTATGTTCCTGAAAATAATTCACAAAATCGACCTTTACTAATGTTAATTCATGGCGGTGCATTTGTTGGTGGTTCCAAGCAACAGGATGCCATTGTGGATATGGCAAATTATTATGCATCAAGAGGTTTTGTTGTATTTTCAATCGACTACAGACTTAGAGACCATATGGGAACGATTCCACAAGCATGGATTGATGCTACTTCTGTTGGTACCCCTTCAAATCTAGACCAAATTTTTGCAATGTACCCTGCTCACAGAGATGCTAAAGCTGCTTTAAGATGGATTATGGCTAACGCCCAAAACTATCACATAAATAAAGATTATATCACTGTAGGTGGTGGTTCAGCGGGAGCAATTACATCAATAGGTATAGGTGTATCAGAATTAGGTGACTATAAAGATGAAATAAGCTCAAGTGAAGATAATACCTTATCAACAACCAATCTTTCTCAAACCTATGAAGTACAAACAATTTTAGACTTTTGGGGGTCTACTGTATCTATAGAAATACTGGAGTCAATTTATGGACACCAAAGGTTTGACTCAAATGACCCAGCATTGTTTATAGCTCATGGTACAGAAGACCCTACCGTACCTTTTAGTAGAGCTGAAGATTTAAAAACTATATGTGAAACAAATGAAATTGATTTTGTTTATTATCCATTAGAGGGTGCAGGTCATGGTCCCTGGGGTGCCACTGTGAATGGAAAAAGCTTATCAGATTTATCCTTTGATTTTATAGTGGAAAACCAAAATTTGAATGTCGAATAAAAACTACCGCCAACAATGTATATAAAAAATAGGCGAAATAGTAATATAATCAAAGCTTTTGGCTCGTGTCCAACTTTATGCTTAACCGAAAGTTTGGTACTTCTAAATCGCCTACTTTCCATATACTAACCGTTGTGCAACATATGAAAGCCTAATGAGAATATTAATTTTTGCAATATTATTTCTGACTTTTAATAAGTCCTTTTCTCAAAAAACTTTGGATTTTGATAAAATTCGTGCTGAACTTGCACTAAATCCATAAGAATAATCCATAAGAATGAATCCCGAAATCATAGATATCAAAGATTTTCTATCTGTGGTTTATTTGCTAAAACTCTGATTTCCTTGATTTTTATCAAAAAAATTTGTTCGTTTAAAAGTCTATACCTTTGTGTTCTTTTTTCTATTTTTGTCTAACAAATCTTCGCATAAAACCATAAGCGATTGCACAGAAAAAAGAATCCCGTAACAATTTTTTAAATAATGAGAATAATAAAATTACTTATACCAATATTTTGCATTTCAATGTCATTATCCTGTCAAAATAAGAGCACCACAACAAGAAGGAAGTCATTGAAAAAACAGGTTACAAGCATTTAAATTTTGATAAACTACCTACTAGTGTTAAAAGTGATTTTTTAAGCCAAACAAGAAGTTCAAACGTTCTAGCAGAAGACGGGTATTATATTTGGGGAACTACAGTATTAAAATGGAAAGGAGAATATCATGCCTATTATTCTAGATGGAATAAAAAGTATAAACATGATGGCTGGATGACTCACTGTGAAATTGCGCATGCTGTTTCCTCAAAACCTGAGGGCCCTTTTAAGTTTGTGAATGTAGTTTTACGTGATAAAAAAACAAGCGGATGGGATATTAACAATTCTCATAATCCTTATGCTATCGTGGTAGACGGAAAAATATGTTTGTACTATATTTCTAATGACATGAAGCCACTTCTAGAAAATGATAAATCGAATATGACTTATCCTGATAGTTCTTGGTTTGCCGAAAACAGAAAACGATTAAGAAATAGTCAACGTATTGGGGTGGCAATCTCTGACAATCCTTCTGGCCCATTTTTACGTTCGGAAAAACCAGTTGTACAGCCAGATAATATAAAATTTAAAAATATTGCTGTTAACCCATCAATTATACATCATAACGATACCTACACCATGATTATGAAAGGGGATGATGTAAACAAAAAAAAGTGGTTTAGAATTCAGTTAGTAGGCACATCTTCATCACCCAACGGACCTTTTAAGTTTGCATCAAAACCAGTGTATGATAAAGCACAAACAGAAGATGCTTGTATGTGGTTTGACAAAGTTCTGAATAAGTATTATATGGTTTGTCATGTTATGAGGAAACCCAATCTTGCTCTTTTCAATTCAGAAAATGGTACGGATTGGCAGCTAGATGAAAGAAGCGTTTTTATGAAAAAAGAGTTCACACTTTCTGATGGAACAAAATGGAAACCAGAACGTGTTGAGCGTCCATTTGTTTTAACAAACGATAAAGGCCAGCCTATAATGCTTTATGTTGCTGTTGCTGATAAAAATGTGAATGGTAATATTGCGATACCAATAAAATTGAAATAGTACATAAGAATAATGCCTGACTATTTCATTGATAATGAAATTCCAGATTACAAATGGATTGAATTTGTAGACAAAAGGTTGAATGAATAATGATCGTTGATAACAGTGCGTCTAATTAAATTGAGAACAATAATTGCCATAGGAATATTAATTATTTTCTGTTTTGCAGAAATAAGACCTCTATTGCCTTATTTAGAGTATTCTGTAAATTATGAATATATTTCAAAAGTCCTCTGTATAAACAAAGATGAGCCTACTCCCACTTGTAACGGAAAGTGTTATTTGAAGCAACAATTAAAAAAAGCTCAAGAAACTGAAAAAAAAGACAAAGGAATACTAACCTTTGAACAAGAAAGAATACATAAAATATTATATAAATGCGACTTTTCTAAAACAATAGTTGAGAATTTAAAATCAAAAAAAACATCACATTTCTATCAATTCGCAATTAAAGAATTAGTCAACTCACCTCCCACTCCTCCGCCAAAATGTTAATTAAACTTCTAACGGTTTCCTCTATAATGGAAACTGTAATTTTTTTTAATTCATAAAATACAAATAATGTACAATAAAATTATATTGTCCGTAGTGGGCATTATTTTGCTATGCTCAAATGTAGCCATGGCACAAGAATCTAAATGGAGTGGATCAAGACCAGATGGTCATGCACCAATAAGCGTAATGGGAGATCATTACCACAAAAAAGGCGGACTTATGTTCTCATACAGATATATGCCTATGTGGATGAATGGAAACCTAAAATCAACAGAGGAAGTTTCAGATGATGAAATTTATCAAAATTTTATGGTCGCACCACAAAAAATGAATATGAATATGCACATGCTAGGTGTAATGTATGCTCCTTCAGACCAGATCACATTAGCGATCATGGGAAATTATGTTTCAAATTCCATGGATTTAATAACAAGGATGAATGCTGATTTCACAACAGAATCAAGTGGTTTAGGAGATATTTCGGTATCCAGCCTTATAAAGATTCTAAATAAAAATAGACAATCATTGCATGCTAATATTGGAATTTCAATTCCGATAGGTGATATTAACCAGCGCGATGCGACCCCTATGATGGATGATGCACAATTAGCATATCCAATGCAGTTGGGAAGTGGCACGTGGGATCCAAGTTTAGGAATAACTTATTTAGGGCAATCTGATAAATTTTCTTGGGGCGCACAATCTAAATACAAGCTAAGATTAGGAGAAAATTCTAAAAATTACACTTTCGGTAATCGTTTTGATGTGTTAGGTTGGGGAGCTATCAAAGTTTCAGATTACAATAGTTTATCAATCAGTTTAAGCTATTTTAACACCCAAAAAATTGATGGTATTGACACTGACTTAAACCCTATGATGATGCCTTTATTTAATACTGAAAATTCAGGAGTAAGTCAATTAAACTTAGGAATAGGAACTAATTTTTACGTTCCTAAAGGTAGTTTGAAAAACTTACGAATTGGTGCTGAAATAAAAATTCCTACCTACCAAAAAGTGAATGGAATTCAAATGAAAAAAACCTTAATAGCAACATTTGGAATCCAATACGCATTAGTGCATAAAAAGTAATCGTACTCAACATCTTATAAAAGTAATAGGGTGATTTTAGCTTAGCACAAACGTATTTTTGTGTCTGCTAAATCATCCTATTTTTAATTTTACTATTTTTAGAAATAAATCAGTCATCTGTAATAAATCTTATTTTCTGCCACTAACTAGTAAAAACACCATTGAGTAGCGATTTTTATAAAACATCCATTTTACCTTTTGCAGGAATAATTATCAAATTATGTCGTGCATATACCAATTCGCAAGAAGATTTTGAAGATTATTACCAAGAAGTATGTTTACAAATTTGGCGGAGTAAAGACAAATTTCGCGAAGAATCTCAATGGAGCACATGGGTATATCGTGTTTCATTAAACGTTTGTTTAACCTTACTTAAAAAAAACAAAAAGAATGCAAAACCTTTTGTTTCCGATTCTATCACTATTGAGGCAACCGAGAGTAATTATGCTTTTGCAGACGAATCTCTAAATCTATTATACGATGCCATTAGAAAGCTATCGGAAATTGATAGAGCAGTTATTATGCTTTATTTAGAAGAAAAATCGCAAAAAGAAATTGCTGAAATCATCGGAACAAATCCTAATAATATTGGTGTACGTGTGAACAGAATAAAAATTAGATTAAAAAAAATATTAGATGGAAAGATCAATTGAAAATATATGGAAAGAGGGTTTTCTTAAAAGTGATGCATTAGTAGCACCAAAAATAAACAATCTCTATAACCAAAAATCAATTCACATCATTGATAAATTTAAACGGATGTTTAAAATAAATTTGATTGCTATTGTAGTTTTCTCATTTGTTTTTTTAATTGTCTCTTTTTTTGTTGGAATACCAATAACGGGGGTCATGTTTTTTATTACCCTTTCAATTCTAGTTTTTATTAACAAGAAGTTGCTAAATGGTTTAGAGAAAATAGATTTGGGTATCAGCAGTTATCAATACTTAAAAGTATTTAACCAATGGGTAAAAAAACAGGTATCTATAAATGAGAAAATATCAAAGTTTTTGTACCCAATTATATTTATCTCAATGATTTTAGGGTTTTGGTTTAAAGACGCCCAAGGTATGCCTTTAGGAAAAAGATTAGTAAATGAAGTACTCATAGGTTTTCCTGATATTTATTTAGTCTATGGAATTCCACTAATAGGAATCGTTATTGCGCTTTTAATTACAATTCTACTTGGTTTTTTTGGTGGACAAATTTACAAATGGGATTTAAATATCGTTTATGGAAGAGTATTCAGAAAACTAAAAGAACTAATGAATGATATAGAAAGTTTAAGAAGCTAAACTTTTAAATATTTCATTATTATGCATCCTTTTTAATTTTTTTTAAATAAATAAAGGAAGCCATTTAAAGCTTCCTTTATTATAAACTAACCCCAAATTAATTACCCATTATGAAAGTAAATAATGTAAAAGTACGGAGGTTATTATGTTGTAAAAATCACATCAATTGATTTAGTATACTATAAAACCACCTTCTGTGTATGTATTTTCCCTTCTTGGTTTTTAGCAACAACTATGTACAATCCTTTTTTAAGATTGCTGTTAACTACTTTTTTACCTGTAACGGTATAAACTTTTAGAGAAATATTGATTAAGTTGGCTTTTACTTCTCCGTTATTCGTAAACAGCTTTACACCATTAATAGTATATTTTTTGTTAGATAATGAGTTATCCTCTGTAACTGTATTAAAATAAGAAGACCAACCGTTAGTATCATAATTTGTTTTATAACCAGAAGGTATAATTAATTCTGGACTAGCTACTATATTATTAAAAACGTTATTATAACTTGAAATGTCAGCAGGGGTTTCAGCTAAAGAAGTAACACTTGATAAACTTGAACAATCTCCAAAAGCAGATTCACCAATAGAAGTAACTGAAGCTGGTATTGTAACACTTGTTAAACTTGAACAATTATAAAAAGCTTCTTCACCAATAGAAGTAACTGAAGCTGGTATTGTAACACTTGTTAAACTTGTACACCATCTAAAAGCACCAAAACCAATAGAAGTCACAAATTCTGGCATAACAATACTTTCTAAACTTGAACATTCAACAAAAGCATAACTACCAATAGAAGTCACAGAATTTGGAATAGTTACACTTGTTAAACCTGAACATTCACTAAAAACATTATCACCAATAGAAGTCACAGAGTTTGGAATAGTTACACTTGTTAAACCTGAACATTTAGCAAAAGCATAACTACCAATAGAAGTAACAGAATCTCCTATACTTACACTTGTTAAACCTGAACTAGAAAAAGCCAGTTCACCAATAGAAGTCACAGAATCTGGTATAGTTACACTTGTTAAACTGGTACACATTCTAAAAACATTATCACCAATAGAAGTCACAAAATTAGGTATAGTTACAGTTGTTAAACTGGTACAATTAAAAAAAGCCCAATCACCAATAGAAGTAACTGAATTTGGTATAGTTACACTTGTTAAACTTGGACATTCATAAAAAGCACCATTACCATAATTATAAGCTTTAATAGTGGTAACACTGTATTCTTCACCATTAATTGTCACTTTATCTAAAATAGTAATTGCTCCTGTTGGTTTAGTATCGTATTCAATTACCTGTGCAGTTTTAGAATCTGCATCTAAAATCTCATACTTAACATTATCTGTGTTCGTAAATGTAGTTTGTGCAAAGCCTGTAATAGCTATTAAGCAAAGGCTTAAAAATGTGTAAATTTTTTTCATTTTTTTTTGGGGGTATAAATTTGTAGCTAAAATAAATTAATAATTATTAATTTCAGTTACAATTGTAACTATTAATTCATAATTAACTAAAATAAATTAAAAGTGTAATGTTTTTTTGTTTTAACACACTAACCAAGAAAACATTAAAAATTATGACACTAAAATATGTAAATAATCTTATTTGAAAATTTAATCGATGAGACAAGTAAAAAGTCGGAGATAAAGATTTATCAAGAATTTATTCAAATTATTACTAGTTTAGAAAATAAAGATTTATCAGAAAATGAAATTAAATCTATTGAAACAGAATTAGATCGAATGAAATTAGATTCAAATTCTCTAAACAGAAGAAAATATTACAAAAAAGCACTTAATGATTTTAAAAACTATTTAAAAGAAACATATTCCTTAACTACAAAAGGGTATTATACACAATTATATGGCGGCTTAGGATTATCATTTGGATTATTATTTGGTGTTGCTATTTTATCTAACCTAGAACGCTCGTTAGGTCTTTCGTTAGGTTTAATTGCTGGCTTGGTGGTTGGCTCAATTATGGGAAGAAACAAAGATGCTCAAGCGAAAATATCTGGAAAAATGCTCTAATTTATTGATGAAGTAAATTTAAAAAGCTATTGAAAAAATAAAATAGCTCGCTTTGATCAGATCTCATATTGGGAAATGAAATTGAAAATAACAAATGTTAAAAAAGTTTATTAAGATTACTTTTATAAGTCTGACCAATTGGTATTTTGTGCTCATTTATTATTACCATATTGCCTTCAATGTGTTTGATTTTATTGATTACCATTAGAAGATCCTTTAAACGTAGACAAACGTATGTTAGAAATGGGCCTGAACACTATGCAAGAAAATCTAAATAGATGGAACCTCATATGGGATGCAAAAGCCTACCTAAAGGCACTCCCTGCGATTGAAGCAAAGGAAAAACAACTGAATAGTAATAAAAAATAATTCACCGGTAATCTATAATGCACAATCAAAAAGGTGTTAAATTAATTTTATACTTCTATCTGCACTAAGTATTGTTTGGTTTAATATGAATTAAAAATGGATCTAATTTGCCAACATTATTTATATTTAACTAATAAATTAAAATAAACTTCTAGGCATAAAATCGCTCAACTAAACCATAAAAGTGAAAGCAAAAACAACATCTAGGTAATTAATAAAGAATAGTGTATTACTGTAATTACGGTTTGGATAAAAATCCAAACCGTTTTTTGTATTTAATTAAGTATCTTTAGAATCGAAAGTAAGTGTATTTTAATGCGCCATTACTTTCGAACTAAATATAGAAAATATGAAAAAATTAACTTTAGTCTTGTCGTGTGTTCTAATTTGTAATTTTTCATTTGCACAAAACAATAATGAACTGGTAGTGCAATTTAAAGTAAATGAAAAACCGAAAAGTAGTGAGGTTTTAAAACTTCAAAAATTTAACAACCCAGAGATTCGTTCTTTAAATAAAAGCAACAAAATCAAATCCATAAAATTAACAGGGAATAAAAAAGAAAAAGACACTTATATTCTTGCATTAGACTCGAGCAAATCTCTAGAAGAACTCATAAAAGATTATAAAAAAACAGGTTTATTCGAATATGTTGAGCCAAACTATGTTGGTAGTGGCCATGGTTTTCAGAACACGCCCAATGACGCCTATTTTAATCGGCAATGGTCTCATTATAATGACGGAACATTTTCCGCATCGAATGCAACAAGTGATGCCGATATCGATACTGATTTAGCTTGGGATATAACACAAGGAGATCCTAATTTAATAGTGGCCATTTTAGATTCTGGAGCAAAATTAGACCATCCCGAATTTTCTGGAAGAATTTGGGTAAATACCAATGAAAGTGAGGATGGTAGTGATACAGATTCAAATAACTTTGCAGATGACATCAATGGTTGGGATTTTGTAAATAATGATAATGACCCTACAGATGACCATGGGCATGGCACAAATGTGGGTGGTATTGCTCTTGCATCCGGGAATAACAATATAGGATATGCAGGTGTAAATTGGAATTCAAAAATTATGATCTGTAAAATATTAGACGATAAAAATAGTGGTTATTATAGTTGGTGGGCAGACGCTGTTTATTATGCAGTAGATAATGGAGCATCAGTTATAAACATGTCTGTTGGTGGAAATGGATCTTCAACACTGTTAGAAGATGCTATAAATTATGCATATAATAATAATGTACCTGTGGTTGTATCTACTGGAAATCAAAATTCAGTAATACAATACCCCGCTAATTATACGAATGCATTTGCTATTGGTTCAACAAATCCAGACGACACCAGAAGTGTGCCTTTTTTTTGGAGCGAAACAAGTGGTAGTAACTATGGCCCTGAATTGGATTTTGTTGCACCGGGAAATTATATGTACGGCTTAAATAATTCATCAAACACTAATTACAATTATTATTGGGGAGGTACTTCCCAAGCAGCGCCTCATGTAGCTGGTTTAATCTCTTTGTTATTATCTGTAGATTCTAATTTAACAGTTGATGAGATAAGAACTATTTTAGAGGAGACCTCTGAGGATGAAGTTGGAGATTCAGAAGATACAGCAGGTTGGGATCAATATTATGGGCATGGTAGAATAAATGCATTTCAGGCTTTAACACATTCCTCTTTAAGTATTGATAAATTTAAAGACACGAATCAAAATTTAATAGTGTATCCAAATCCAACAGCATCGGGCAGCAATTTAAAAATATTGAATTTGGTTAACGGAGAGAATGTGATCACTATTTATAACATGATTGGACAAAAAATATACAAAAAGAGCCATTCAGCTTTAGATAATTCAGCAACAATAAATCTTCCTGAATTAACTACTGGAAATTATATTTTGAGAATAAACAACACCTCTAAAAACAAGTCTACAATTAAAAA
>CALSOT010000004.1 GCA_943788045.1 uncultured Polaribacter sp. | reverse complement strand
TGTAAAATTAGTTATTTTATATATGATATAAAATAAATAACACCTAAAAGTTGAGGTGTTTTTTTATAATATTAAAAGATGTATTCGAATTAAGTTCAAGGAGTTTCTATAGAAAAAGCTTGTTCTTTTTGTGGACTTAATATTAGATATGTAACTAGGGCGGTTAAAGTTGCATATTGAGTCATAATTTAGAAGAAAAAGAGCAGTTGTTTTGATAAATTCTAGTAATTAGTACGGTTTAGATTTTGATGAAGTTAAGAGCTTTATTTAGGTTTCTAAAGCATCAACTGAATCAGTTTTCCTTGCTGCCAATTCTTGCTTGTCCTTATTTTTAGCAAACAATTTCTATGAGTTTTATAAAAAATTGAATTGTAAATATTCTAGAAAATAAGCTCTTTTTGGGTTGCAATACAAAGCAGGTAAAACATAGTTAGCAGTACTTGCTTTTACAACAGCATCCCAATCTACTTCAGTTGTCTTTAGTTGGTTTTCAATTTCTTTTTTGTTTTCTTCCTCTAAAAAAATAGTCAAATATTTGGCTATAAAAAAAGTGTTTCTTTATAAGTCATTATCAAATATTTTAGAAACTGTTTTCAGCATTTCTTCATTCTTAGAATACGTTAATTGATAACAATTTAATGAATCAAACCAATCTAAAAATATTTGAGCGTTTTCTTTTTTTGGTGATAACCAAGAATCTGGAATTAACTGCTGAAAGGCATCAATTTTAGCTATTTTTTTACAATTTAAATCTGAATCTTTTACGTATTTAATAAATACTAAATCATTGCAAGGTAAGTGAGAAAAGTAATTGTTATTGTTGGGCTTTAAATAGCGTACAATTTTATTTAATCGTGTAAAATTATATTCAGCTGTAGTTTCTAATTCAGGGTAAATAGGTAGTAATGTTTCCAAGCTACTTTTTTTTATGGATATGGACGCCGGGAAACTATAGACCTCTCTTTTCTCACTATCTATAGGTACAAAGTCATCTGCTAAACAAGTAAAACCATTTGCTTGTAAGAGTGCTAATGATGTACTCTTTCCATTCCCAGAATCACCTAAGAATAGTATTGATTTTTTTTCATTACTGACAGCAGAGGCATGAAAAACACCCATCCATTCATTTTCTTCTTTTTGATGAATTTTCTGAATGAACTCCATAGAAAACTTACCCTGAAAATAATGAATGTTTTTGTTATCCCATGCGCCAATTTGTTTTTTATCAACAAAAAGAAAAATAGCGTTATTATTAATAAATACGTCAAACTCATAATCGAAACTCGCTAAGTTTTCATTTACCAAATGTGCAAACTTGGGATGCACAAGAGAAAGCTCTTTTTCGCTTAAATAAGAGATTTTAAAAACAACATTATTAACCTTGTAGTATTTTATAAACTCGAATGATTTTGGAATCTGTATATCTTTATAATCAATAATTTCTTCTGTTTCTAACTGCTCTTTTGCTCCGTAAATTCTTTTTTCTAAGTCTTTAATAAAATCAATCGTTGTATCCAAAGGAACAGACAGATTTTTAGACAAGTCTTCTGCAATTTCATTTACTGAAATTCCTTTATTTAGGCTTTTTAGAATATCGGCTGTTGTATTCTCTAAAATGAGGTATTTGTTACTGCTCTCAAACCAAGTAATCGTCTTGCCTTCAGTCGTTTTGTATAAGATGTTGGTTTTGCTATTCATGAGCACAAAAATAATTATTTTATTAACTACATAAAACAATAAACGCCTCAAAAATGAGGCGTTTATATATAATTTTAAAAGATGTATTAAAAATCAGTTCCAGGATCTTCTGGAGAAGCAGCTTGTGCTTTTTGTGGATTTAATACTAGGTATGTACCCAACGCAGTTAAAGCTGCATATTTGCTATAGTTTCCTATTTTTTTAATAGCATCTTTACGCGTAATTTCTTCTTGGTTTTTATCTATGTTATTTTTCATGATATCTTATTTTAAACGCTCGTTACTTATTCTAAAATGATTTTCTTACTTAATTTCCCTGTTGCTGTTTGCACTTGTGCAAAATAAACACCCGTTGCTAATTTAGGTAAAGAAATATCGTATTACTCATTTGCCTCAAAAGAAGTACTCATTACTTGTTTTCCTAAAACATTAAATAAAGAGATAGACGCTTTACCTTGCTGTAAACCTGTTACTCTTAATGTAGTAGCATTTGCTTTAAAAATACTTACTCCAGTTAATGCTACATTATCAATAGACAAAGCACTTTGAGTTGTATGTAAATAAAAACGTCCAACACCATCTAATGCTTCTGTTAAAGTAACTTTATACGTTGCATTCGCTTCGTCTAAGCGTGTAAAAGTATTGTTACTTCTATCTTCTAAAAATACTTTAAGATCCTCAGGTAAATTTAAAGCTTCAGCAGAAAAAGTAATTTCTTTATTAACGGCTGCAGTGATACCAACAGGAACAACCATACTCTCATAATCTGAATTTGGTAAAGATTGTACTTGGTATCTTTTACCAACATTATCTTCTAATAAAGCTGTAAAAATTGATAAAGAGTTTGGAATCCCGCCAAATGTTTCTCCTTCCCAACCATAGTCGTAACCTTTGCTAAAATTATCACCAAAATTAAGTTTTGCAAAACGATTATTCTCGCCATCCGTTAATACTAACTTCACTTCAGTTTTTGCACTCTTTTGAAAAGATTCACCTGTTGCAGCTTGATTACTTTCATCAAAAGTAACGGTTCCTGCTGAAGTAGCATTTACAAAGAAACCTTGTCCTGGAGCCAATACCCAAGCATCTCCCAGATATTTTAACTTCATACATACCAGTAGCTCCGATTCCACAACCAAATTTGAGATTGATCTAGATTAGCACTAGTTGCAGCTCCTAAAAACGTGGCACTATTTACATAAGATGTAAATGGATTACCTAATAAGTTAAACCCAACTGAAAGAGAAGAAGTCTCTACACTTTCGAGTATTTAAGTTCCTGTAAAAGAGATATTTCCTGCACTTTGACCATTTCTCTACGTACAGAATATCCTTGTCCTGCGTTAAAATTAGCAGCGGCATCGCAGTTTGCATATAAGACCAAGCTGTTACTTGCAGATACATAAGTACTAATAGCATTATTTGTGCCACTAATAGCTAAAGAATTTGCAGCAACATAAGCATCGTCATAGGTTTCTCCAGCAACCGGGCTTGATACCAAATACCAGTTTTCTGTTCCTAGATTTCTGTTGTAAGTTACGTTCCTGAGAAAGTAGATTGTGCAATTAAAGATGCTCCTGAATATATTGTAACTGAGTTAACAGTGACCGCATTTGAGGCTATTGGGTAATTAGTTAAGTCTTTAGGTATAGATATATCTTGAGTGGCAACTGGAACACTACCATATTTCCAATTGGAAGCCGTGTTCCAATCACTGTCGGTAGTACCAGACCAAACTGTTGAGCTCATTCTTCCGGGTGATCCTCCTTTTGCAACACTTGATCGCCAGTTGGCACTTGTAATAGAATTGTCTAATGTAGTATCTATAATTTCATAAGTATAACCTGATTTTGTCAAATTATTATGGCTTTTATTGTAGAATGTGGTATCAACAGTTGATCCATTGCTGTGTTGTAAGGTAATTGTACCACTACTATTATCTAAATTATTGAGTGTCTAGTAGTGCCTCCAACAGCATGCATATAGAACATCTAAGTTATTAAAGTCTGGCTCAAAGGGACTGTCATTGTTGAAAGTACCGTCCCCATTACTTCCCACAGCAATCGTTATATAATCACCATCAGTAATTGTTGTTAATGCAGGAAATGTAAATGTTTCATTTCCATATATTATTTTCCAGCCAGAAATATCAACATCAGCTCCACTTCCGTTGTAAATTTCTATCCATTCGTCATCAACATCAGGTGAATTATACATAATTTCAGAAATCATAATTTGCGGTAAATCATCGTCTTCATTTGTAACTGTAGTTGTAACATCATCAACACTATCATAAGTATCGTCTGATGAGGCATCAACAACAGAGGCTGTTATGGTAACATCTATATCGCCATCTGTAATAGCATCGTCTATACCGGTTGCAGTTAATGTTTGTGGGGTATCCCAATCACTATTTGTAAAAGTAAGTGTTGATGGTGAAATTGTTACCTCTCCATTATCACCACTAGATATATTTAAAACAACATCGGTAGTAGGTGCCACATTTAATAAAACAGCTGTAAATGTCGCAGTTGTTCCAGATTCATTAGTATTTCCTGAGACTGATCCTAAAGAAATACCTGCAGCTGTCGTACTATAGCTAGTTACTGAAAAATCATCAATAACTAGGTGTGCATTCTGATTATCACTTAGGATCCTTATGAAAACTGTGCTGGATAAGTTATTTACATCGTAAGAATAATTAATATAATTTTCATTGGCAGAAGCTCCAAGCGTATGCGTATCTAAAGTACTGAAATTTGTACCATCAGTAGAAATCTGCAACTGAAAAACATTAGCTGAACTTCCATTTATATAGGCATATTTGAAAGAAACTGTACCACAAGTATTTAATACAGGTGTTGTGATATGTCCGTTCGGTTTATCATCGTTAATTGTGAAACCTCGTGAAATACCTTTAGTAACTGGATAATCGAAATTACCTGCAAAATTCCTGGTCCAGTCTCTATTATTTATTGTTATTGAAGATGTGCCGTAAGAACCACTGGTTTGTGTTTCAAAATCTTCTGTCCAGTCTTGCCCATAACTAAAACTAGAAATTAGTAAAAAGCAAAAAGCAATTTTTAAAAAGTTTTTTTGTTTCATTGTTAGATTTTTAGAATTGCTAAATCTACAAAATAAATTAATAAAAAAAAACTGAAAAGTGCCTCTTAATGAAAATGTAATGTAAACTTAAAATTTAAATGATATTTTTACGTTTCTGTAAAATTCACGAATGAAATTTCTCAATTTCAATAAAAGTAGGTCAAAAAATATTTAGTACATCCTACCCAAAAGATTGGATTAAATAAAATAAAAAGGGTAGAAGTTTCTATTTGCCAATTCATATTATAAAAAAGCAACCACATTTGGCTTTATTTTAGAAATGCTTTCAATTATCTAAGTGGTGTAAAATGCAAATGGCTAGCCCAATATTATTTTGAGCTTATGTTTTTTTTTGTTCTTTCAATACATCAACATGCCTTTTAGTTGTCTTTTTAGTTTTAAAGACGGTTGGTAATTAATATGAAATTTTTCTATGTTTTTAACACTTAAGATTGCTGGTTTTTTTGCAGCAGTGCCTTTAAACCCCATTTTAAATTTGCCAACGTCGCCCATATCTACAATTTTACCGTCTTTTAAGTAAAAATCTAACTTTTTACCCAATGCTATTAACACTGCTTTTACATCTACAGAGTGCAAAGTACATTCACTGCTAATGCGCTCACTTAAGGTGTCTATATCTATAGTACCTGTAGTAATGGCCTGTAAAATATAAGAGTTTTCTTTATTGCCAATATTGTTGCTTCTTTTTGTAATTCTATAACGTAATGCCACATATTACATTTAATTTTTGTATCTTAGAGTACTCTTCAATATAAGTACTTCTTTACAACAGAAAACAGTATACTACAATTTTTTAAATTTTATTCTACAATATTTATAAATATATTGTACAACTTTTTTACAATTATTGTACAATAAATTTATATTGCATGCGTACGCGTTACTTATTAGATACGTATGCTTTCATAAAAACATGCGTATCTAATAAAAAATAGTTATTGTCTAGCTAAAAATTGCAATTACTTGCGGTAAGGATTGTCTTTTAAAAATGTGCTTACTTATTAGTTCTTTCGCCAAAAGAAAGGCGTAAATAAAATAAGAACTGTAAAAAGTTCTAAACGGCCAATGAGCATTAAAAAGGAACAAAACCATTTTGCAGCATTGCTTAAATGAGCATAATTGTCTACCGGGCTCACAGAACCAATGGCAGGGCCAATATTACCTAACGAAGAAGCTGCTGCACCTAAAGCAGATACAAAATCTAACCCTAAAAAAGTGAGTATTACAGAGGCCAAAACAAAAATAAGCATGTAAATAATAAAGAAAGAAAGGATGTTAAAAACGATGGTTTTATTTACCGCTTTACCATCATATCTTACCGGTATAATTGCGTTAGGGTGCAAGGCTTTTTTAAACTCTAAAAAACTATTTTTAAGCATTACGATATGTCTTACTACTTTTACACCACCACTTGTAGAACCTGCAGAGCCACCTGTAAAGAATAAAGCAAAGAAAATACCCGTAGCAAAAAAATGCCACATGGTAAAATCTGCCGAAACAAAACCTGTGGTTGTAACCACAGAGGTTACCATAAAGAGTGCGTGTCTAATGGCACTTTCTAATTTTCCAAAAACCATAGGGTGTGCAATGGTGGTTTGTAATTTTGGATCTTGATAGAAATAAACAACTATTGTAATAATTGAGGCTACAGCAATAATACCGAAAAAGTAATACTTAAACTCTTCACTCTGAAACACTTTTTGGATTTTCCCTTTTAAGGCAAAATAGGTTAGTACAAAATTTGTTCCTGCCACTAACATAAAAAAGATGATAATGTATTGCACAAAAGGTAAGTTGTTATAGAAAGCTACACTGTTGTTTTTTGTTGAAAAACCACCAGTACTCATGGTTGCCATTGCATGATTTATGGCATCAAACCAAGTCATGCCCGCAACCTTTAACAATAAAAACTGAGCAAATGTTAGGGTAACGTATATTAAATACAAACGTTTAGCAGTGTCTGTAATTCTTGGGTGTAACTTATCTGCAGATGGCCCAGGAGCTTCTGCCATAAAGAGCTGCATACCGCCAATACCCAAAAGAGGAAGAATAGCAATGGTAAGAACAATAATTCCCATACCACCAATCCAATGCGTTGCACTTCGCCAAAATAAAATTCCTTTTGGCATGGATTCGATATCTGTTAGTATGGATGATCCTGTTGTTGAATATCCAGAAATGGTCTCGAAAAAGGCATTATTTATATCGGGTATTGTACCAGAAAGTAGATAGGGAAGCATGCCCGTAAAAGAGAGGATTAACCAACCTAAAGTTACAATTAAGTACCCTTCCTTTTTATGAATATAGGTGTTTTTAGGTTTGTTAAAAAAATAAAGTAGCAGCCCAATAATTATGGTAACAATACCGGCTCCTAAAATACCCCATTTTGCGTTTTCATTGTTATATGCACTAAAAGGATACGCAATAAACATAAAAAAGCTGTTTAATATTGCTGTAATACCTAAAAATCTAAATATTATTTTGGTGTTTAAAGGAGTCATTTTCTTATTTAAATAATCTTTCAACAGTGCTTATTATTTCTGGCAGGCAGAAAATAATAACTTTATCACCCGCTGTAATCTGTATATCTCCGGATGGCATTATTGCTTTTTCATTTCTTATAATACCACCAAAAACAGCTTCTCTAGGAAAACGCAAATCTTTTATTGGTTTTGCGGTTACCTTTGCACCTTTTTGTACTTCATATTCAAAAACTTCAGCATCAATGTTGTGTAAATTTGCTAAGGCTAAAACAGCACCCTTTCTAATATGTCTAAAAATATTACTTGCTGCAATTAATTTTTTATTGATTAAAGATTGAATTCCGATTGTTTGCGAAATATCAATATAATCCATATTCTCTACCAAGGCAACTGTCTTTTTTACGCCCTTAGATTTTGCCACAAGACAAGACATGATATTTGTTTCGGTATTTCCTGTAACCGCAACAAAAGCATCTGTTTCTCTAATATTCTCTTCTTCTAAAAGTTCTAAATCTCGTCCGTCACCATGTAAAACTAAAGTGTCATTTAATTGTTCCGCTAAAAGTTCTGCTTTTTCTCTATTTTGTTCAATTAATTTAACTTTAAAATTATTTTTACAAAGATTATGCGCTGTTTTTTGTCCGATGCTACTACCACCAAGAATCATTACATTTTTAATATTGATTTGCTTCTTACCAATAATAGGGTAGAGGTCTTGCATACTATAGTTGGGTACACAAAAATAGACTTGATCATCTAACTGGTAGGTAGTATCTCCCCTGGGAATAATGGTTTGAGAAATACCTTGTCTTTTTATTGCGATTGTTACAAAATCGATATCGCTAAAACGTTCTGAAGCCTCTTTAACAGTTAAATTTAAAATAGGAGATTTATACGTTAACGGAGTTCCCATTACATTAAAAACGCCACTTTCAAAAGCGACAGTATCATTAAAAGAAGATTGATCTAACAACATTTTAATTTCGTTAGCCGCCAATTCTTGAGGAGAAATCATAAAGTCTAATCCAAATTGTTTAAAATCAACTTCACATTCATTTAAAAACTCAGAATTGTCTATTCTCGCAATTGTTTTTTTAACCCCTAAAGATTTACCAATCACAGAAATCGTAAAATTGGTGTTTTGACTATCGGTAACAGCTATTAATAAGTCTGCTGTATCTATGCCTATTTCTTTTAGTAATTTTATAGAAGTGGCATCGCCTTTTTTGGTAATTACATCTAAATGATTATTAATGTAGTCTAGTTTTTCACCATCAAAATCTATGACATACGTGTCTTGAGATTCGTAAGAAAGCAGTTTAGCCAAGTGAAAGCCAACGTCTCCTGCGCCAGCTATGATAATCTTCATAAGTCAGATATATAATATATACTTAACAAATATATAAAGAGTTTTGATGGAAATGAAACTAAAAAGAAGTTTTCAATGTACTTAACGACTGAATCTTTTTTTTGAAAAGGTAGAAACTTTGTTTTTAAATAGATTGTTTTTTGAATTCAAATTGGCGTCTCAAAGCCAATTATGGTTAAATGCAATTTTGTATTTTTAGAAAAAAAAGAAAATGGAAAAGTTAACTATTAAGTCTTGGGCGCAAGACGATAGGCCAAGAGAAAAGTTGTTGGCAAAGGGAAAAACATCGCTTTCTGATGCAGAATTAATTGCAATTCTTATTGGTTCTGGCAACAGACAAGAGAGTGCAGTGGCGCTCTCTAAAAGAATTTTACAATCTGTAAGTGGTAATATAAATGAACTTGCAAAGTTATCTGTAGAAAAATTAATAAAGTTTAAAGGTATTGGAGACGCAAAAGCAATTGCTATAATTACGGCTTTGGAGATCGGAAAAAGACGTCAGTTAGAAATTGCTTTAGAGAAACCACAAATTACCAGTAGTAAAGATGTTTTTAATTTAATGCAACCTGTTATTGGCGATTTAGAGCATGAAGAATTTTGGGTGTTATTTTTAAATAATTCAAACAAAGTATTGGCAAAAAGTCAGATAAGTAAAGGAGGGCTAACGGCTACTATTGTTGATGTTAGATTATTGTTTAAAAGAGCATTAGAACTAGCTTCTGTGGGAATAATTGTGTGCCATAATCATCCCTCCGGAAAATTACAGCCAAGTACTGCAGACAAACAACTTACTCAAAAAATTAAGGAAGCAGGTTGCACTTTAGATATAAAACTATTAGATCATTTAATAATTACCGAAAAAGTGTATTTTAGCTTTGCGGATGATGGTGTTTTATAACAATTTTAAAGCCCAAGCTGTAAACACATAATTCATGATATGCTATTAATTTATTCACATAAAATTACACCGCGAGTTCGTTATATCTTTAAGCATATTTTTACAAGAACCTTATTAATTTCTGTAGATTTTACCTCTAAGATAGAAGAGTTTGTTGCGCATAACGGTCCTAAAATGACCTACACTAAAACGCCACTAGGCAATGAGTTTTTTGTAAAAAGTAACGACTTATTATTTGAGCAAGGTGTAAACGATATGGAAATGATGATTCAGAACTGGGATGATGTTCCTTGTTTTTTTAAAGCAGGAGGAAAATCAGCCATTCCATTCGATATTTTTGCGGCAAGTTTTTATTTAATTTCTAGATACGAAGAATATTTACCGCATGTAAAAGATATACATGGTCGTTATACGGCAGAGCAGAGTTTGGCATTTAAATACCGTTTCTTAGAAAAACCAGTGGTAGATATTTGGGCATATAAATTGTTAGAGGTTTTAAAAGAAAAGTTTCCTGATTATGAATATAAAAAGCGGGAATATGAATTTATCTCTACTATAGATATAGACAATGCGTATGCATATAAATACAAAAGTTTTGTAAGAAGAGTAGGTGGTTTTTTTAAGGATTTATTGTTTTTTAAACTTGTAAATATTTGGAATCGATTTGCAGTTACATTCAATATTAAAAAAGATCCTTTTGATACTTTTCAGCAAATTATAAACATCAGAAAAGAAAAAAATATTAAAACTATTTTCTTTTTTTTAATTGGAGATTATACCACTTTTGATACAAATGTTTCGGCATCAAAAAATAAATTTAGATTGTTAATTAAAGAGATGGTAGATTACGCTTTAGTGGGGTTACATCCATCTTACTTTACAATGACCAACGCTTCTTTATTAAAAAAAGAAAAATTACGATTAGAAGGTATTATCAATATGCCAATTCAGAGATCTAGACAGCATTATTTAAGGTTTAGTTTGCCTGAAACATATCAAAACTTAATAGATTTAGAGGTAGAAGAAGATTATTCTATGGGTTATGCAAGCAATGTTGGGTTTAGAGCCGGTACTTGTACTCCTTTTTATTTTTACGATTTAGATTTTGAAATTCAGACGCCACTTAAAGTGTTTCCATTTGCTTTGATGGATACTACTTTAAATGATTATATGAAACTTACCCCAAGACAATCTTTAGGAAGAATAAGAGATCTTAAAAACGAGGTAAAAGCCGTAAATGGAAGTTTTATAACGCTGTTTCATAACGAAAGTTTAAGTGATTATGATCGATGGAAAGGTTGGAAAAGATTATATGATTCGATGATTAAAATAGCCATTTCTTAAAATGATTACATACATAAAAAGAAAAGATTTAGAGGTTGAAAAATATGACGCGTGCATAGAAAACGCTCTGCAATCTAGGGTGTATGCTTTTTCTTGGTATTTAGATATTGTAGCAGACAATTGGGATGTTTTAGTTTTAGATGATTATAAAGCAGTAATGCCAATTGCTTGGAAGAAAAAATATTTTATAAAGTATGTGTACCCGCCTTTATGGTTATTAGAACTTGGTGTTTTTTCTACTAGACGCCAAAGTAAATTTTCAAACATTTTTTAAAAAGCTTTCTCATACGTTTAGATTTGTAGAATCTCGTTTAAATACAGATATGAATATTGATGCAAATTCTGGTTTTTTAGAATCAAAAGAAATGCAAGTAGTATCTCTAGAGCAAGGGTATGATGCCGTTTTTAATCAGTATAGAAAAGATAGAAAAAAAGACTTGGCAAAAGCAAACAAGTTAGGTTTAAAAGAAAAATGGACAGATAGCGGGTTAAATTTAATAACACTTTTTAAAAACAATGTAGGCAAAAGAACTCCGAATATTCAAGAATCAGATTATATTATTTTAAAAAAATTGATGGCTACTTGTATAGAGAAAAGAGTAGGAGAGGTGCTTTCTATTCATGACAATAATGATCATTTAGTTGCCTCTGGTTTCTTTTTAAAACATAAAAAAACAGTGACTATTTTAGTTTCTTCTACCGATTTTAAGAATAGAAAAAATGGTGCAAATACCTTTTTAATTGATAGAGCTATTCAGGAATATGAAAAGAATTTTGATATTTTTAATTTTGGAGGCTCATCAATGTCCTCTGTAGCGAAATACTTTTTAAGTTTTGGAGGAAATTCACTGAATTATCAACAGATAAAATTGAATAGACTTCCTTTTTTATTCAAACTTTTTAAGAAGTAGTATTTAAAAAAGCGTCCAACTTTTTAGGAGTTTTTTTATTAAAAATTATCTTAGAGAAATCTTCTTTATATGTTCCTTTTTCTTTAATTACTTTACAAGGGTTTCCTACTGCGATAGTGTTAGCCGGGATGTCTTTTGTAACAACAGAGTTTGCACCAATTATAACATTATTACCAATATTTACTTCGGGTAAAATGGTAGTATTAGATCCGATCCATACATTATTCCCAATCGTTATTGGTTTTCCCTTTGCATGTTCTCTTAAATTGTCTTGTTTATGGTTAGATGAGATTATTGAAACTCCAGGGCCAAGTTCTATGTTCGATCCAAAAATAATTCCGTTAGAAGCTTGTATGTAATTATTTAGATTATCTCCAGGATCGCATAAAATACCTTTTGTAATATTTTCTGGTGATAAAACTTTAGAGGTAAAATGAACAGGCCAATTTACTTTGGGGTTTAGTCTAAATAATTTTTGAGGAATTAAATAATGAAAAAATAAAATATAATATCGCTGATAGTCATATTTTGGACGATAATATTCTGGATACATCCAATTAATGATCCATCCAAAAAATAAAAAATCTAATTTTTTAAACATTTATTCTATTTGATTCTTACAATAGTAAAGATACCATTCTTTATTAATATCATTATGAAATCTTATTTTATCATTATATTCTAAATTATTTTGTTTTAAACTCTCTTCTAAATCACGAACCATTTTTTCTGCATTTAACCAGTCATTTTTTAGAAGTTTTTTCTTTACAATAGCATAAGGAAAAAATTGTTTTAAGGAATTTTTGATATTTTGTATTTTTACGTTGAGCAGTAAAGGTTGCATTTCAGTTTCAAAATTTAAATCGAAATTTTTAAAAAAATCGGTTATAATTTCGACATAGATTTTTTTATTAATTTTTAATTTTGGTTCAAGCACCTTAAACGAATTTAATAACTCTTTATCCCAAAACGGCAATCTGTATTGATAACCGAAAAAGTCATATACATTTGCAGAATTAAATATAACCTTTGTAGAAATTTCTTTAAAAATAAAATCTTCATAAACACTGTAAGGTTTTAGCGCAGGGTAATTGGTATTAAATTTTAAAAGAATACTGGTAATAATATCTATATGAGATTTGTTTACTTTATTTTTTTGGTTGAAAAATCTTCTAAAAATATCTTTAGCAATAATTTGATTATTTCTAATTTTTTCAGGAATTAATTTCACAAGATATCCCCCTGCTAATGCTCCGCCATCATGACCAGGAATAAATACAGCATCGTCTGGAATTAAATTGTTTTCTTTTAAGTATTTTACGGCAAAATACTCTTGCAAGAAGAGCATTGAAGAGTGATGAAAATAAGATTTACAATAAGATTTAAACATAGATGTTTCTAAAAAGCCGTCAATCAATTCATCGGTATATTCAACAAAATGCCATTTGAAGTTCAGTCTATTGGCAACTTTCTTGGATATCTCCATATCAATATTTCCTTTTTTGCCATAGGTATAACAGATAACGTTGTTATAATTATAGTATTTTAAAAAAGAAGCTATTAATCTAGAGTCAAATCCGCCACTTAAAGGAAGAACCACTGTTTTTCCATCTAAAGAATTTATTAATCTTTCAAACGAGTTTTTAAAGTTTAATAATAGTGTTTTCTTAAGATAATTATATTCTTTGTTTTCGTATTTTGCTGTTGCCGATGAAAAAACAAACCCTTTCTTTATAATTCGATCTTCACTAAATATAATGTATTCGCTAGATTGGATTTGATAAACATCTTTAATGAGTGTTTTATTACCTAAACAACAACCAAAACTTTTAAATTCTCTTTCAGCAGCCAAGTCATATTTAATTTCTTCATTCGGTATAAGAAGGTTAATATCATCACTTAAAACAAATGAATCCTTAATTTTTTTATAAAAAACAGGAAAAACTCTTGTTGAATCTGATGTTACATAACAATGGCTGTCTTTAATAATGACTATAGTAAACATGCCATTTAAAGGAGTACATACATTTTTAAATTCTTGTGCAGTATTTATTGTATCTAAAAAATCAATTGCACTTTTGGCTTCAATTTTTTTATTTTGAGCATCATAAAAAAAACCTTTAAAATAAATACCATTATTATTGGTATGCCATTTAAAACCATTGTTTTTATTAGGAATAAACTGAATCATAAAAGAGTTATTATTGCGTTATTTTTTTTGAAATACTTAAAAAATAATACATTAAAAATAGATTATAAGCTATGCCGATAAGCGAGAATAATAAAATAGCTATTGTCATACTGTTGTAAAATTTATATCCTATATATATCCCGCAGAAACGCAATAATAGTTTTAAAATATCTAAGCTTAAAATATTTTTCTGTTTTTTTAAGATTGTTATTATTGACGATATCGGAGCGTTAAGAAATGACAGAAAGATTAGAGGTAGTAAAATACGAACAAAAACACCTGTATTTTTCCAGTTTTCTCCCAAAATATCAGTTAAAAAGAAAGACAATACGAATATTATTGAAAAGATGATTAATCCTAACATAAAGATATTCTTATAGGTTTTTACAACAAGCTTAAATAGATTTTCTTTCTTAATAAATGCATTGCTAGCTTTGTTAAAAAATACTTGGCTTAAAGGTTCACCTATAAAGCCAGGAGGTGTTTTTAGAAACTTTACTGCCAACCCATATAAAGCAACTTCATCAACTCCAAAATAAATTGCAATGAGAATTATGGGTAATTCTGCTGATAGCCTATCAGAAAAACTTAGTAAGCTATTAAAAATAGGAATGTCTTTATGTTTTTTTAATAAATAAAGCATTCTTAAACAATTAACATGTTTAAAATATTTTACCACAGATTTAAACGATAACATAAGAAGTGTTAAAAATTGTGCTCCTAGACCTAACAAATAACCCGGGATTAAACCGATACTTTTAAAACTGCTTAATCCAGTATAAACTTGAAGCGAATTTATAACAACTGATTTTTCAATATTACCAAGAGCTATATTTTTAAAAAAATGTTTACGATTATTCCAGTAGTTTAAAATCTCAATGGTGTTTAATAAAAATAAACCTAAAGGGATTAAATAGATTGAGGATGCTAAAGTTTTTAAATTGAAATAAGATAGAATAAAATCTTTTAAAAAATAGATAATAACTAATAATAAAGAGTTCAAAATAAAACCAATAAAAATACTTGTAAATAACAAGTTAATAGCATCTTTATTTCTTTTGGGAATAAGAATAACAAGTTCTAAACTTAAGGATGTAAGTGGTCTTAAAATATACAAACTAGAACTGAAAAGTAAGAAAACACCAAAAGTATCTTTATCAAATAATCTGGTTAATACAGGTAGAATTAAAAAAAAAATTCCTTGACTAATAAACGATCCTGTAGCTAATGTTGATACATTTTTTACAAAGTCTTTTTTTAAAAAAGAAATTAGTTGCATATTAAGGTCATATTCTTATGACTTCAAATATAATGTAAATGAAACAGATACAGCACGTCTTCTTTGACTTAGATCATACTTTATGGGATTTTGAAAAAAATTCTGATTTAACTTTTCAAAAAGTTTTTTTATTAAATAATATTGATATCGATTTAGCTTCTTTTTTAGAAGTATATAGGCCTATAAATTTTGAGTATTGGAAATTGTATAGAGAAGAAAAAGTAACAAAAGAAGCGCTGAGGTACGGTAGATTAAAAAAGACATTTGATGCAATTAATTACGTTATTTCAGACGACATGATTGGTTTAATTGCAAATCAATACATAGAATTTTTAGCAGATTTTAATCACCTTTTTGATGGCACATTTGAAATTTTAGATTATTTAAAAGATAAATATAAACTGCATATTATTACCAATGGTTTTGAAGAAATTCAGAGTAAAAAAATGATTAATTCTAAAATCCATCATTATTTCGACAAAGTAGTTACATCTGAATCTGTTGGTGTTAAAAAACCAAATGCTAAAGTTTTTAATTTTGCTTTACAAGCAGCTAAAGCCGATAAAGAAAATTCAATTATGATTGGAGATAATTTAGAGGCTGATATTAACGGAGCATTAAAAGTTGGTATGAAAGCCATTCATTGTAATTTCGAAAATCAGATAATAAAAAGCAATAATTTCATTTCTGTTACCTCTCTTATCGAAATAAAACAATATCTTTAAACATATATCGTTTTAAAATAAATATAATTCGCATGGTAATCAAGAAATTAAGTGCAATGTTGTTTTGTTTTTTTGTAATTACATCGTGTGTCAATAACTTAGATTTCTCGCAGATAGAAGAGTATAGTATTTCACCAGAATATACGGTTTCCCTGACTTATTTTACAATTTCACCTCCACAGTTCTTTAATCAGGCTGGTTTGCAACTACCTGAAATATCAGATATAACCGATTTTAGGGGTTTAGAAAATAGTTATGCAAGAGATAAATTACTGAAATTAGATTTTAATGTTGAAATAAAAAATGAGTTTGATAGGGATTTAACAATACAAATATCATTTTTAGATGATAACATGAATGTAACGCATCGTTTTAATGATCTTAAAGTAAATGCTAATAATTTGAACTATACGTTTGATGAAACGATAGAAGTTAGCACAAATCCAAATATAAAAACCACAACAAAGATTAAAGTATTAATATTAGATAACTCTGCAGTTCCTCTAGATGCTTCAGCTAAAACAGAGTTTGAATTTAAATCTTCAATAAAAATTTATGTGAATGTTTAAAATAAAAAAATTACTGCTTTTATTTTTTATTGTTTTGGCCGTTAAAACTTTTAGCCAAAACAAGCAATTACTTTACGGCTTTGCTGAGCTTCCACAAACTTTACTTTTAAACCCAGGTGCTGAAACAAATTATAAATTTCATGTTGGTCTTCCTTTATTATCCGGTTTTTCTGCTGAATTTGGTGCTACAGGTTTTACTGTCTCAGATTTATTTACTGTTGATAATAGATCTATTAACGATAAGGTTTCTGCCGTTTTAAATAAATTAACAACAAAAGACAACATTAAGCTCAACACTCAAATAGAAATTTTAAATGCAGGTTTTAGATTAAATGATAAAAACTACGTTAGTTTTGGTTTCTATCAAGAAATTGATGCAATTTTATATATACCCAAAGATCCATTAAGTTTAATAATAGAAGGGAACTCAAAATATTTAAATAAAAATTTCGATGTATCTCAAGTATTATTTAAGGCAGACGCTTTAGGGGTTCTTCATCTCGGAATTACCAGGCAAGTTAGCGATAGATTTACTTTTGGCGCAAGATTTAAAATTTACTCCTCAGCATTAAATATAGAAAGCACAAACAATTCAGGAACCTTTACTACAGTGAATGGGACTGATAATATTTATGCTCATTATTTGGATAATCTAGATGTAAATTTAAGAACCTCAGGTGTAGTTGCCAATGATGAATATATTGATAATCCAAAAACGTATTTAGGTAATACTTTTTTGGGTTCTAATTCAGGTATTGGTATCGATGTTGGTTTTACCTTGCATCTTTCAGATCAACTGGAGTTTACAGGAAGTATTGTAGATCTTGGTTTTATGAATCATAAAAAAAATATTAAAAATTATTCAATAAAAGGAAGTTACACGTTTGATGGTATTGAATTTGGTTATAATCCTGATAATTCAATAAACTATTGGAGCGATCTAGAAAACGATTTTACAGAAAAAGTGCCTAATGGAGAGAATCAAGATTCATATATTTCATGGAGACCTACCAAACTAAATACCTCTATAAAATATAGTTTTGGTCAAAAAAGAAGTAAACGTTGTTATGATAATAGCTACAAAGATTTTTATAGAAATGCACTAGGAGTGCAACTTTACTCTGTTTTTAGGCCTTTAGTTTCTCAGTTGGCATTAACGGGCTTCTTTGAAAAATCATTTTCAGAAAAATTACAAGCAAAATTTACCTATACGATAGATGATTATTCGTTCTACAATATAGGGGCTGCTCTATCTGCCCAAATAGGAAAAATAAATTTTTACGGTATGGTAGATAATATCGCGCAATTTAGCGATATTGCGTCCGCAAATAGCATTTCTTTACAATTAGGAATCAATATAATATTCAATTAAAATGATTAAAAAAATAGTATTTAGCTTATTACTTGTTATAGCAATGTCTGCTTACAGTCAAAATACAGCAATCAATAATTTTAAATATATAATTGTTCAAGACAGGTTCGATTTTTTAAAAGAACAAGATCAATATCAAACAAGTTCTCTAACCAAGTTTTTATTACAAAAAAAAGGGTTTACAGTTTTTTTAAGTAATGAACAATTTCCTACAGAGTTGTCAGAAAATAGATGTTTAGCTTTAACTGCTGCTGTTAAATCAACCTCTAGTTTATTTGTTGTAAAAAATAAAATAGAATTAGAAGACTGTTATGGTAAGGTTGTCTATTCGTCAGAGGAGGGTAAAAGCAAGGAGAAAGATTATAAAAAAGGATATCACGAAGCTATTAGGAATGCATATAGCACGATGTCTGATATAGAATACGGATACAACCCAGAGGTAAAAGATGTTTTGGTCAATGAAAATAGTGAGAGTGGGGTTGAGCTGCCAATAAAGAAAACTATTCAAGCAAAAGTTATTCCTGAGATAAAAGAGCCTGTTGTAGTTAAAAAACTCGTTTCAAATCCTATAGAAACGTTATATGCCCAAGTAAAACCGAATGGGTTTCAATTAGTAAATACAAAGCCTGCAATTGTTTTTGAAATTTTAAAAACAAATTTAATTGATGTATTTATACTAAAAGGTAAACACGGAATTATGTTTAAAAACAAAAATATTTGGATTGCTGAATATTATGAGAATGATCAATTAGTGGTAAAACAGTTTGATATTAAATTTTAATAATCATATTTGTTTTTCCAATTATCTTTCAAGGTTTTTCTAAAGTTATTTTCCCTTGCATTATTGCCAGGTTCATATAATTTTGTGCCTGAAATCTCATCAGGTAAAAACTCTTGCTCTATAAAATTATTTTCATAATTATGAGCGTATTTATAGTTTTTACCATAATCTAGATCCTGCATCAATTTTGTTGGAGCGTTTCTTAGGTGTAATGGTATTGATAAATCGCCAGTAGATTTCACTAGTCCAATTGCTTTATTTATTGCCATGTAGGATGCGTTACTTTTTGGGGAGTTTGCCAAGTAGACAGCACATTGACTTAGAATAATTCTAGATTCAGGGTTTCCAATGACAGAAACGGCCTGAAAGGTGTTGTTTGCCAATATTAAAGCTGTAGGATTTGCATTTCCGATGTCTTCCGAAGCAGCAATAAGTAATCTTCGCGCAATAAATTTAACATCTTCACCTCCTTCAATCATTCTTGCTAACCAATAGACAGCGCCATTGGGATCGCCACCTCTAATAGACTTTATAAAAGCAGAAATTATGTCGTAATGTTGCTCTCCTGTTTTATCATATCTTACAGTATTCTTCTGTATTTTTTCTAAAACTAAAGCATTTGTAATTTCAATAGCATCCTCTGCAGAAACTAATAATTCAAAAATATTTAAAAGCTTTCTAGCATCACCACTAGACACTTGCAATAAGGCATCCGTTTCTTTTAAGGTTATCTTTTTGCTTGATAAAAACACATCCTTTTTCATGGCACGATGCAACAAGGCTACCAAATCGTTTTTATCAAAAGAATTTAAAATATATACTTGACAGCGAGAGAGTAGGGCAGGTATCACTTCAAAACTAGGGTTTTCTGTGGTTGCACCAATTAAAGTAACCCAACCTTTTTCTACAGCACCTAAAAGAGAATCTTGTTGTGATTTGCTAAATCTATGAATTTCATCAATAAATAAAATAGGGTTTTTTGCAGTGAATAAACCACCGCCTTTTTTCGCTTTTTCAATAATTTCTCTAACATCTTTTACTCCAGAACTAATGGCACTTAAGGTGTAAAATGGTCTGCCAGATTCTTCTGCAATAATATTAGCTAAAGTTGTTTTTCCAATACCTGGAGGCCCCCATAAAATTAAAGAAGGAATAATGCCTTTTTTAATTAAATTAGTTAAAACACCGTTTTTACCAACTAAATGTTGTTGACTAATATAGTCTTTAAGCGTTTTAGGTCTAATTCTTTCTGCCAAAGGTTCATTCATCTCGTAAAAATAACAAAGATTTCTGTCAATAATTGTATAAATTGTATTTGGTTCTATTTTTGTTATTTTTAGGTCAGATGAAAGATGACAATCAACTAAAAAAATCGAAATCAATTTTTTTAATTCCAATAACCTATGTAATCGCAATATGGTTCATTTATTGGGTTGAAATAAATTTTAACTTCAACTTTAATAAGTATGGGGTTTTTCCTAGAACACTTGAAGGCTTTAGAGGTGTTTTTTTAACACATTTTATACATAGTAATACAAGTCATCTTTTTAATAATTCCATACCCTTATTTGTGCTGTTAAGTAGTCTTTTTTATTTTTATAGAGATGTTGCTTATAAAGTGCTATTATTGGGGGCTGTATGCACAGGTTTTTTTACTTGGTGTATTGCCAGAGAATCTTACCATATTGGGGCAAGTGGCGTTGTTTATTTACTTTTTAGTTTCGTTTTTTTTAGTGGTATAATAAAAAAGCACTACAGATTAGTAGCGCTTTCTTTTATTGTTATATTTCTTTATGGTAGTATGATTTGGTATGTGTTACCAATTAAAGACGGTATCTCCTGGGAAGGACATTTATCTGGATTTTTGGTGGGATTATATTTTGCAATTCGATACAGAAATAAAGGAATTGTAAAAGAGGAACATCAATTTTCGCAAACAGAATTTGACGATTTATTTGACGAAAATGGGAACTTTTCCCCACCAGAAATAGTTGAAAAGCTAGAAGAAAATTTTTAATTGATTCTCTGTCTAACGGTTTCATACAAGAATACGCCACAAGCAACAGAAACATTTAAAGATGCGATGTCACCTAATAATGGTAATTTTGCTTTGTAATCTACCATTTTAAGTATAGACGGGTTTACACCTCTGTGTTCAGATCCCATTACGATAGCAATAGGCTGGTTTAAACTTACATCGTAAAGTGAGTCTTCTGTTTTTTCTGTGGCAGCCACAGTTTTAATGTCTGAAGCTTGCAATAAGAACAAAGCATCTTTTATATGGTCTACTTTACAAATTGGTATTTTAAAAGCCGCACCTGCAGAAGTTTTTATGGTTTCAGCGTTTACAGGAGCACTTCCATTTTTTTGAATAATAATTCCATTCACACCCGTACATTCTGCGGTTCTAATAATAGCGCCAAAATTTCGAACATCAGATAATTGATCTAGAAGCAAAAACAAAGGGGTTGCACCGCTCTCAATTGTTTTCTCTATAAGTTGTTCTAAATCATAGAATTCAACTGGTGATATTTGTGCAACGGCTCCTTGATGATTGCTATTTTTTGATAGTCTATCTAATTTTTCAACAGGAACGATGCTTGTTGTAAGGTTTTCAGATTTAATTAACTTATTAAGTTCATAAAATAGTTCGCCTCTAAGTCCTTTTTGAAGATATATTTTATTGATGGTCGAACCACTTTCAATTGCTTCGATAATCGCTCTTAGCCCGAAAATATTTGTTGTTTCTGTTGTCATGTGGCAAAGGTATGCTAAATAATGAGCATAAAAAAACCACCAAAAGAGATTTATTTTGGTGGTTTTCTATTATGAAATTGAGAAAACGAATTACTCGATAATGATTTTATGAGATTTATTTTGGTTTTCTTTTCCAATCTGAATAAAATAGATTCCAGATTTTAAACTAGTTAAATTTAGAGCTGTTTTATCATTAGAAATATTTACTGTTTTAGAATAAACATTTTGGCCTGTTATATTGAATACATTTAATGCAGTTTTTTCAATATTATTTGCTGATGTTATAAAAAGTTCTCCATTTGAAACTGTTGGAAATACCTTTATTTCGGAAGCAGTAAATGCGCTGGTATCTAAGCTAAGTGATTCTGCGGTAAATTGTCCAGAAAAAACTCCTCTACCGTGCGTAGCGGCAAATACCATATTGTCATCTCTTAAATCTAAGTCTAATACTTTAACATTACTCATACCGTTATAAGATGTTTCCCACGTAGGATTTTCATTAGAGAAGTTGGCCGTATACCAAACACCTAATTCTGTACCAATAATTACTTCCTCTAAATTTAGTGGGTTTTGTAAAATTGTTTTTACTGGTAGGTCAGGTAAATTACCATCTTTGGCTTGCCAAGTATTTCCTTTATCGTTACTATACCAGACATTATTAACACCGTAGTTATGCATAGTGACAAAGATGTCATTTTCTGTTTGTCCGAACTCTATATCAGATACACTACCCACTAACATGTTTTGATCTAAGCCTGTCCATGTTGGTGTTGCACTTTCTGCATTTTCTATTAATAGAACATCACCCAATACCGTACCAACAGCCAATGTAGAAGAGCTTTTTGTATGAGTAGAAACGGTAAGTGCAGTAGGTGAAGTTGTTAAAAGATCATCCACTAGATCTGTTTTGGTTAATGTGCTGCTAGATTTAATACCTGCATATCGTTTTATAATAGCTGTTCCACCTGCAGAGTAATTAGAATATAAAATATCTAAATTAGAATCTAAGGCTTGCGGATTTATAAAAGATCCATTACTGCCACTTTCATTATTAATATTAACATTATCACCATCAAAGTTATAAAGGTTGATATTCCCATTATACACATAGTTGCCTATTACGTATCTATCTGTGCCATCCTGATCAAAGAATGTATAAGCTCCATCTCCACCCTGTATCTCAGTTGAGTTGTCAGAAGAATTTGTATTCGCATCTTCAATCAATTGTGTACCATTATCTTGCAACCCTCCGGCAAAATAGTCTCCATCAAAGGCAGAGGTTGGTGCTACAGCTATTGTGTAAAATTGAGAGGTTATCAGTCCATTAGTTCTCTCTGCTATGGTTGTACCCCCATCAGCAGAATAAGCAACACCACCGTCATTTCCAAATATTACTTTATTTGAATCATAATGTCCAAATGCGGCAATATGCTGATCGGCATGTACTTCCTGGAAATTAAATCCGCCATACCAATGAGAAAGCTGTGTCCATTTAGAAGCACCATCTCCAGATTTGAATAAATCTATTCCACCAGTATAAACAACCTCATCATTATTAGGATCTACTTCTAAGAGTAAATCATAAAAAGCTTGTCCTCTTGTAAAATCGGCAGCTGTGATACCTGTATCAGCGTCATTTGGTAACGCTTTGTTTCTTACTAAGAAAGATAGTGTAAAGGCATCTGTTGTTTTCTTTATGACTACCGATCCATTGTCATTTAATTCTGCTAAAACATATATTTTATTAGGGTCTGTAGACGAGATTGCTATCTGAGTTCTCCCACCATCACTTACAGTATATTTTTTTTCAAAATTAGTACCATCCACTGAAGAAAATATTTCTCCACCTCCATCGTTATAAAGTTTGCTCTCTGTTGTAGAAACCCAAATTTGACCATCCGAGCCAATTTCAATATCATTTGGGCAATGCTTATTACCATTCTCAGTTAAAGGCATATTTACCTCTGACCAAGTAGCTCCCGAATTTAAAGATTTATATAACCCATAGGATAAGCCACCAATTGTAGTTGCAGCATTTGATGTACCATATCTTGCATCAGCAACGGCCACATATATTTCTGATACTCCATTGATGTTCCTAATTTTAATATCATTTATGTGTTGTGCACCAGGTACAACAATAGCAGTAAAATTACCGGCTGCTGGATTTAAAGATCCACTGATTGTATTTGAAGCCATAGCTGCTTCTATGATATCTCCATCTCCTTTAGAAATCATCACAGATGGAATCGTTATAGACGCATCTTCTCCTCCCATTGGTATAGGTTCTCCAGTAACATTGTTCATCATTATTACACCAATAGCTCCTGCATCTTGTGCATTTTTAACTTTTTGTACAAATTGGCAATCTCCTCTACGAATTAAAGCAATTTTGCCCATAGCATCGGCACCAAAAGAGTTACATGCTTCTGTTGCATTGCCAGAGCTATCATTGGCTAAAACAAAATCACCTGTAATTGTTGTGTCAATTGTTGGTCCAAAATTTGTCGTCGGAAAGGATGAGTATTGTGTTGTAACACCAGAATAATCGACAGAAATACTAGATGAGGACACAAAATAACTATCACCTGTGTTTCCACCGAATACGTTATTCCACGTGCTTCCCCCGTCCGTAGATTTCCATACGCCATCACCATTTACAGAACCATCGGTATGACCAACATAAGATTCTCCAGTCCCAACATAAAAAATTTTCTTATCATTAGGGTCAAAAGTAATTGTTGATATTGCTAAATTTTCTGGAATATCTACTCTTTCCCAAACGGAGTTTTCGTCTGAAATGTTACTGTTTTTCCATAAACCTCCACTTACACTTCCTGCAAATACAGTATTATCACTAGGATCATTGGGGTCAAACATCATCGCTCTTGTTCTACCTCCAACATTGCTTGGTCCTCTGTTTATCCACATATTATCAGTGGCATCACCGGGAGTTCTTGATTGATACTTGTTTTTTTGTCTTAATTCTTTTTGTAATTCGGCTAGTTTTGTCGGAGTAGGCCTACCTAATTGAGGATTCATTTTAAGAATCCATTGCTCTTCATTGTATTTATTCGGAGTTAATCCTAAACTTTTTCTTTCGCTTTTAGATAACTTTAAAGTTTCTTTAAACGGATTATTATCTATATTTTTTTTGTGAATTTTCTTAATAGCATCAATAGAACTTGTTCTATTATCTTTACTAAAATTATGCAGTAAGTATAGACTTAAAGCTAATATAGATATGGGTATTATTATTTTTTTCATCGTAAAATTTTTTAATAAAAACACCTCTGCATGCATATACAGAGGTATTTTAAATTATTCAATAATCTTTTAATTATTACTATCTTAAAAAGGAACCACTGTGTAGTCGTATCCACTTTTAGTAACTATGGCCGCCACAGTCAATCCTGTTGGAGAACTCATGTTAATTTCTGTATTAATGATAGTGCCAGACATAAAATGTTCTTGATTATAATTAATTGTAACTGGTACTGGATCTGTTAATCCATAAGCTGCTAAATCGTTTTCATATACATCTAATGCCACATAGTATGTACCATCTGGTACGTCAGATATTGATCCTTCTTCGGTACAAGATCCGGTTGCCCCAAGGTAGGCAGCTAAAGATCCTGTACTATCAAGTAATAGAACATCTATATCAATAGCGCAAAAATCTATTTCTACACCACTTGCACCGGCAATATTAATAGTTGTTGATCCAGCCCATGTTGTAGAAAATTCTAATTTATCATTAACTTTATCTTCAATGTTAATAGTTACGCTAAAGTCACTAGCCATTGTAAAGTTACCATTGGTACTTGCCATAAGAGTAAAACTTTCGCTTCCTTCTATTTCACCAGTATAGTTTACCTCAACTGTTGTTGAACCTGTGGTAGATCCTGCAGGAATTTTAATTTTACCAACTGAATAGTCATTTCCATCTGCAGTTCCGTCAGTTTGTGAAAAAGTCACAAAAGCATCTACAACTGTAGCTTCTGGAATACTTGCTGATAACGTTACCGTGTAAGTTGTAGGATCATCTTCATCTATATCGGCTTCATTAATAGTGTAGGACGCCTCTGAACTTGTAACTGTTATGGCTGAAGAATTATATTCTAATGCAGAAGCACCAGTATAATCATTATCTTCACATGATGTTAATAGCATTCCAAATGACAAGCTAAGACACATGTATTTTATAATATTTTTCATTTTTTTCTGTTTTAAAGTTTAGTATACGTTGCAATGTTTTCAACTGGTCCACTACCAAATTCTACGATATATTTGATTACTAATGTACCCGTAGCTGGATCTGCAGAACCATCCTCAAAACTATAGACTTTGTTTGAGTAATAACCTTGAGCTAATCCTTGTTCTGGAGCGTTTAATGTTCCACAAACATCATTAAAGTTAAATCCTTGATCAGGCGCTATAGAACCTACTGCCCATCTGTAAATCGATGTTGTTTTATAGTAACCTGGACTAACTTCAGTTATAATTTCGTTAGCAAAAATAACATCAGGTCCATTGTCTCTTTGTACAACTAAACTATAAGCCCCTGCCAAATCTGAAGCACAATTTATAGTTACGTCATATTTACTACTCCCAAGACCCTGATAAAAAACATTTCCAGAAGCTGTATAAACTTTTATTCTGAAGTTTATTTGATCTCCAATTCTTAAAACAGAATCACTAAGACCAAATCCATCCATAAATTCCGCAACTGTTGTATATGAAATCATGTAAGGTAAACTCGTCGTTTCTGCAACTACGACTTCATTTGCACCATTGAACATTTTTACTATTTCATATTTGGTTACATTATTTGCAATACTTCCCGGTTGTATAGATAATTTAATGTCTAATTCGGCGTTAGAATCTTCAAGAACTACTTCTGAATTTTCCAAATCTGAGGGGTTTACTGCATTACCCAACAATTTTCCAGAAGTACCAGCTAATGTGGTGATAACCCCTTCGGAATTCGTGTTGTAATCGACGTCTAATTCTTCTTTACTATCATCACATGATGTAAAAGCAAGTGTGAGTGATAGAAAGAATATTGATAATATTTTTATATTTTTCATTTTTATGTTTTTTTAAATTAATTATTGCCAGAATAATGGTGCGGTTAAATTATCACCACCCAATGTTTGAACTGCAGCATCATAACTTGTTTTGTTAAGAGATGGCTCTGTTGTAGGGTAGAATAAACGAGATGGCACTTGATCTAGAAGGCTCTCTGCAGCTGGTGCTAGAACTGGAATTTTATTTCTTCTCCATTCTGTCCAACTTTCAAAACCTTGTCCAAATAAAGCAATCCACTCTTGCGTTGCTATTTTTGTTCTACCATCGGCTTGTGTACTAAAACCAATACTTCCTTGAGCTAAATAAGCAGTAGAGCTAACACCATTAAATTCGAAACTCGCTTTAATACCCTCAGTATACCAATCTTGTGCTGAAGTTATTCCTCCAGAAATATAGCCTTCATTAGCAGCTTGTGCAATTAAAAATGACAATTGAGAATATGACATTAATACACCCGGTAGTGTTGCCGTTAAATATTTTGCACCTAATGGCGAAATATTTGCGTATGTGTATCCCAAACCTTCATTTGGTAAAGTAGTTTGAGCTCCAAAACCAGAAGGCTTACCAACAATTGAACCTGAAGCGTTTACTCCTGCATATACAGCTAATCTATCATCATTTAATGCTGTCATCGCCTCTACCAAAACAGAATTTATTTTGTATTCTGCTCTGTTTCCGTCAACAATTGTCTCCCAAATAGGGTTTGCATCAGGTGCAGCCTCTAAATAAGTAAGTTGTGCACTATCAGCATTAGAGGTAAACATTTTACCCATCAATGCTTGTAATTCTGCACCCACGTTTCTCGTAGCTGAAATTCTCATCAATGCTCTAAATTTCAGTGAATTCGCTAATTTAACCCATTTAGAAGCATCACCTCCATAGAATAGGTCTGAAGAACTTGTGATTGTTCCATTACCTGAAGCTAACATTGCAGATGCATCGGTTAGCATTTGAATGATTCCTTCATATACAACTGTTTCACTATCGTATGTTGGTTGTAGAATATTTCCATCAATACTTTCTGTAAAAGGTATTGGTCCGTAAAAATCTACCAAGGTTTGGTATCCAACTGCTTGCATAACTAAACCAGCACCCATAAGGCTATTGTTACCTTCGGCTTCCGCTAAATTGTACATCGCTTTAGATTCTGATATAACACTAGCATACATAGTACTCCAGATACCATCAATAACTCCTCTTCTTGGCACATAACGTGCTTCATCATTATACTGAACTTTTGACCAGTGCTGAGACCAGCATGCGCCCATGTCTCCACCTGCCTGTGCACCGTACATTGAATTCATGTATATTCTTTGTGGCCCTCCCAACAATAGGTGCGCTGGCACCGCTGTGGAGGCATTCGGATCTAAATTTAACTCTTCAAAGCCTCTATCACATCCTGTCATTAGGATAAAGCTTAAAAAAGTATATATTATTATATTTAATTTTTTCATAATGTTTCTATTTGCTTTATTTAAAATCTCATGTTAATATTGAAACCAATATTTCTAGCTGATGGGTACTGACCAAATTCTTGACCTTGGTTACCATTCGAACTACTAAATCCTGTTTCAGGATCAATATGTGGTGCATTTTTGTGTAAAATAGCTAAATTTCTACCTACTACAGAGAATTTTAATGATTGAATTATTGAGTTGTTTAAGAATCTATTTGGTAAGGTATAACCGATAGATACTTGTCTTAGTTTTACATAAGAAGCGTCAAAAATAGAACTTGATTCAATAGAGTTAGAATAAGACGCTTGGTTGAAAGATTTTGCAGAAACAAGTACATTGTTCTTTACGAAACCTCCATTTCCATCAGACATTACTCCATTTCCAATAATACCAGTTTCACGTCCTTGGATTGTTTCTGATAATGTTCCGGCATATCTACCCCAAGAGTATGTCATACTATGCACATCTCCACCAATTTTAGCATCTACTAAAGTTGAAAAACTAAAATCTTTATAGTTTACAGAGAAATTAACTCCCCCAGTCCAATCTGGTGCAATGTTTCCAAGAACTACTTGGTCGTCAGAAATTTTAGGTAAACCATTTTCGTAAATAACATTACCGCTTGAAGTTCTCTCGAAATCTCTACCAATCAAAGTACCATATGGCTGACCTGGTCTTGCCTCTAAACTAACACCCCATTGTCCTCCTAGAATATAAGAATCTAATCCTCCTAATGAAGTTACCTCATTTGTGTTTTGAGCAAAATTCACATCAATATCAAATGTAAAATCTTGCTTTTTTATAATTGTACCTCCCAATTGAATTTCATAACCTTTGTTACTCATGTCTGCGATGTTATCCCAAACATTTGTAAAACCTGTTGCTGCTGATACTTGGATAGGAACTAACAAATCGTTACTTTCTTGGTCATAGTATGTTGCACTAAATCTTAATCTGTTATTAAACATTTTTGCATCAATACCAAATTCAACTCCGGTAACTGTTTCTGCTTTTAAATTTGGATTATACTGCGTGTTTGGTACGCTCGCTTGGTTACCAAAACCAGAATTGCTTAATCCAAAAGTTTGATTTAAAGAATATGCACCTAATGCTCCAGTACTACCTACTTTAGACCAACCACCTCTTAATTTTAAGAAGTTTACGTTATTTTCTTTAAGACCTTCAAATACGTCTGATAATAATACTGACGCAGTTACAGAAGGGTAAAAGAAAGAATTATTTTGTATTGGTAAAATACTAGACCAATCTTTTCTTCCTGTAAAATCTAAGAATAACATTTCTTTGTAAGAGAATTGTCCGTAACCATAAAAACTATTAATCTGCTGATCAGTATGGTAATTAGATAATACTGCCGTCGAACCTGTTTGTAGGTTAGATAAGCTGTATAAATTTGGTAATTCTAAGTTTGGTAAAGAACCACGAACATTATCTAGTGTTCTGTTCATGTGGTTTCCACCTACACTTAATGACAGTCCAAAATCTTCTGTTAAACTTTTGTTGTAACTTAACAAAAAGCTAGCATTAATTTCTTCAAATCGTCTAATTCTTTCTGTGTAAGAACCATTTTGAGCGTTGTTACTACCAACTGCTTGTCTGTTCGTTGTACGCTGATTAAATGAATCTAACCCTAATTTTGTAGATAATGTTAAATCATCTGTTAATTGTGATGTTAAGTCAACATTACCAATAATACGATCTTTTTCAAGCGTATTCGTGTTCGTTTCTAAAACCCAATAAGGATTGTTTTGGAAATTGTGATTCCAGTTAAGCGGTGTTCCAGCTGCTGCTGTTCCATCAGGAGCATTTGGGAAGTTTCTCCAATCTCTTAAGTCAGTAAAATTAACTTGTCTAGCTGACCAAATAAATTGTTGGAAAGGATTCTCATTGTTATAACCACTAATAGGTATGTTGTCACTATCAGTATTAAAGTAGTTTAATGATACTCCAGCTTGAATTTTATCTCCGATATCTAAACGGCCACTAACACCAACAGATACTTTCTTTAATTCAGTAAAAGGCACCATTCCTTTTTCTTCACTATTACCAATTGATAACCTAAAAGCACCACTTGTTATAGAAACGTTGTTAGAGATATTTACACCTGTATTTAAAAAATCTTTAACGTTATCTGGATGTGATATCCATGGCGTTGGGTTTCCATTGTTTGTCAATTGTGAATCCCATTGTACAAAACTTAGTCCAGCATCTAATGCAGGCCCCCAGCTTTCATCAACACCATCACCAACACCACCACTTGCTCCATCTACATATTCGAAGTGGTTAGTATCTCCACCTTGTCCATAAGAGTTTTGATAGTCGGGTAAAAGTAAAGGATTAGAGAAAGTTATGTTTGTGTTGATTGACACACCAAACTTTTTGTTTGGATTACCTCTTTTTGTTGTAATAACAATAACTCCATTACCTGCTCTTAGTCCATAAAGAGCTGCTGCATTTGGTCCTTTTAAAACTGTTAAAGACTCAATGTCATCTGGATTGATATCTGACGCACCATTTGGTAAATCTACACCACCACCAGAACCAGCACTACCAAAAGTACTGTTGTTGATAGGTACACCATCCACAACATACAGCGGTTCGTTGTTTCCTGTAATAGAAGAGTTACCCCTTAATACAATTCTTGAAGATGCACCAACACTACCAGAAGTACCAGTTACTTGTACCCCGGCAACTTTACCACTAATTGCATTTGTAATGTTACTTTCTCTTGCTTCTGTCATTGCCTCTCCTTTAATACTTTGAACAGAATAACCTAAAGCTTTTTCTTCTCTTTTAATACCAAAAGCCGTTACAACAACTTCATCTAGAATTTCACCGCCTTCTTCTAGAGTAACATTTAGTGTGCTAGATGCTCCAATAGTTTTTGAAGTAGTTTTGTAACCAAGATATCTAAACGTTAATACATCCCCCTCTTTTGCGTTTAGAGTATAATTACCATCAAAATCGGTTTCAGCACCACTTGTAGTACCTTTTACTATTACACTAACTCCTGGCAATGGACCTGACGAATCAGAAACTGTACCGGAAATAGTCTTTGTTTGTGCAAACGAAATTTGCACGACTAACGCTAATAGTAGCGTTAAAATCCCATTAAACTTTGTCTTCATTGTATAATTATTTGAATTAATTTATCCCAAAAGTCTTAAATTATTCTTAATGTGACAACTTTTTAACATAAAAATCTCAAAAAAGATTAACAAATTATTATGTTCTTGTTAATTATTATGAGGAATTGATATAATTATGTACTATTCTATTGTTGTAAATACAAATCTTATATTTTATTCTTAAATTTTCACTAAAAAAAGTTTGTCCATTTTATTGTGAAGTTAATTTCTTTTAAATCAGTATTTTGATTGCCCTTTGCTAAGCTAATATTTACGCGTGTTTTATTAGTGGTAAATAGATATCCTAATCCTAGTCCCATAATATTTTTGCTTTTTGAGTCTAATTTTATTCTTCCTAAATCTGTTATTGTATAAAAAAAAGTTTTTTCTGAAGTTAAATATCTGAATTCAATATTAAAGAAGTTATAGTCGTTTGTAATTATGCTTTGTTCATTAAAACCTCTAATTGTGTTTGCGCCCCCTATTCTAAACAGCTCATTATTGATAAAGGTATCGGAGTTTAAATACCCTATTTTATTTTTGAAAGAAATACTGCTCCTTGAGTTTAAATCCAATATGTATGACAACGATGTTTCAATTTTAAATTGATTAACGGTTTCGTTTTTGTCTTTGTTATTTCTTTTCCCAAAAGTTGGGTTAATTTCTAAATTGAATTTGGAGTTTAAGAAAAAGTCGTTTTTAGGGATGCGATATTGAAATTGAAAACCCAAAAAGTTATTATCAAATGACTCTATATTGCTATCTAAATTAGTTTTGATGTTTTCTGATGCTTCTGTGTTGTAGGTTAAAGCGAATTTAGTTTTAGGATTAATGCTGTAAAATAACTTTGAGTCGAATTTGGTACTTACAAAGGAAGAGTCTTGTTTGTAAATAGAAAAACTTATTTGAGGGCTAAATTTTGTATTAAATAGGTAAGGGTTTTCAAAGCTTATTTTAAATTCTTGCTGTTCCTCTCTAATACTGTTCCAGAATAATTCTATCTTTTCTCCGGTATCTAAAATATTATGGAGTGATAAATCCACATTTCCATTAAATAATATGCTTCCATCTTCCTCTGAAGTAAATCCAATATTACCATCAAAGCTATTGTTTTGTTTTTTGTTAAAATATAAATAGAGTAAGGTAGAATCTTTTGTGAATAAAATTTCTGGTGGTTTTATTTCTTTTATAAAGGGAATTGTGTTTGATGCTTTTGATATTTCCTTTAGTTTTTGTCTGTTTATAATCGTTTTTTGTTGAATATTTAGGTAATGTTTTAAATAGGGTTTAGGGAAATTCTCATAACCTTTCACAATCACTTTGTTAATACTTCTTTTTTTGGATTTGTTTATTAATAAATCTGAAAATAATGTTTTACCCTTAATAGATATGTTTTTTAGTTGAACTGTCGAAAACGATCTGCCCTCTTTATTTAGTTTATCTGAAATTTGAGATAGGGTTTTTTCTAATTTTTTTATTGGAATTGAAATAGTGTTCGTTGTTGTTTTTTCAAAATAAATTCGTGATTCTAAATTTATTTTAAGAATTACATTTTCTATTTTATCTTTCAATGAAAAAAAAACGATATTCTCATTTCCAATCTTTTTAATTTCGTCAACAGTATTTGTAAAGTAACCTATATTTTTTAGGTAACTCGATGTTTTTAAGATTTCTGCATATAATGAAGCGGAGTCTTTATGTTTTTCTTGGTATTTTAATTTATCTAAAACAAGAATTTCTTTCTTATTTTTAGAGGTTAATTTTAATGATATCTTTTGAGAGTTGATGTTGTTGTATGACACCAAAATTAGATATGTTATAAAAAAAAGTAGGTTTTTGATCTTCAAAATAGATTGATATTAGTATCAAAAGTAAATGAATTGCTGCATAAATTGTATTAAAAATATCATTTTACAAAAAATAACTAACTGATATTTGCTTAATTAGAAAATAATCGTACATTTGCCCACCCTTAAAAAAGGGATAAAGGTTTAATTATAAACGAAAAACAGTAATTATTTAGTATGCCAACTATTCAACAATTAGTTCGTAAAGGAAGAACCAAAATAACTAAGAAGAGTAAATCGGCTGCTTTGTCGTCTTGTCCTCAAAGACGTGGAGTTTGTACTCGTGTTTATACTACAACACCAAAGAAACCTAATTCAGCAATGCGTAAAGTTGCCAGAGTTAGATTGACAAATGGTAATGAGATAAACGCATACATTCCAGGTGAAGGACATAACTTACAAGAGCACTCGATAGTATTAGTTAGAGGTGGAAGGGTAAAAGATTTACCAGGTGTTAAATATCACGTAGTACGTGGTGCATTAGATACAGCAGGTGTTGAGGGAAGAACTCAACGTAGATCTAAGTATGGTGCAAAACGCCCAAAGAAGTAAAGTTATAAGTATACGGTTTTAGTATATGAGTTGAAAATTCGAATAACTAAGGATTTATTCTTTTTTATTTAGTTGTCAATTCTTTACTAAAATTTAAGAGCTTACAACAAATTAATTAACTTTTTTAATGTAAAGACATGAGAAAAAGAGCAGCAAAAAAAAGAGTCTTATTACCAGATCCAAAATTTAATGATCAGTTAGTAACACGTTTTGTAAATAACTTAATGTGGAGTGGTAAGAAGTCTGTAGCATTTAAAGTGTTTTATGACGCTTTAGATCTAGTAGAAGAAAGAAAAGGAGAAGACGAAGAAAAATCGGCTTTAGAGATTTGGAAAGATGGTTTGTCAAATGTAATGCCTCACGTAGAAGTAAGATCTCGTCGTGTTGGTGGTGCAACATTCCAAATACCAATGCAAATTAGACCAGACCGTAAAGTGTCTATGGCTATAAAATGGATGATTTTGTACACTCGTAAAAGAAACGAGAAAACAATGGCACAGCGTTTAGCTGCTGAGATCTTAGCTGCGGCGAAAGAAGAAGGGGCTGCTGTTAAAAAACGTACGGATACTCACAAAATGGCAGAAGCAAACAAAGCATTCTCTCACTTTAGATTTTAATAGAAATGGCTAGAGATTTAAGATATACAAGAAATATTGGTATTGCAGCTCATATTGATGCTGGAAAAACCACAACAACAGAACGTGTGTTGTATTATACAGGAGTTTCTCACAAGATTGGAGAAGTTCATGATGGTGCAGCAACGATGGACTGGATGGAGCAAGAGCAAGAAAGAGGTATTACAATTACTTCGGCAGCAACTACTTGTACATGGCAGTTTCCAACTGAGAATAGTAAACCAGTTGATGATACAAAAGATTATCACTTTAATATTATTGATACTCCGGGTCACGTAGATTTTACTGTAGAGGTAAATAGATCGTTACGTGTACTTGATGGGTTAGTTTTCTTGTTTAGTGCAGTTGATGGTGTTGAGCCACAATCTGAAACTAACTGGAGGCTTGCTGATAACTATAAAGTACCAAGAATTGGTTTTGTGAATAAAATGGATCGTCAAGGATCTGATTTTATGATGGTTTGTAACCAAGTAAAAGAAATGTTAGGTTCTAATGCTGTTCCTATTGTTTTGAATATTGGTGATGAGGAAAACTTTAAAGGTATTGTAGATTTAGTTAAAAATAGAGCTATTATATGGCATGAAGCGGGAATGGGAGCAACATTTGATGTTGTTGATATTCCTGAAGAATTAAAAGAGGAAGCTAAATTATTGCGTGCAAACCTTATTGAAGAGGTTGCAAGTTATGATGAGAACTTACTAGAGAAATTCATGGAAGATGAAGATTCAATTACAGAAGAAGAAGTGCATAATGCATTGAGAGCTGCTGTAATGGATATGGCAATTATTCCTATGATTTGTGGTTCAGCTTTTAAAAATAAAGGAGTTCAGTTTCTTTTAGATGCTGTTTGTCGTTATTTACCTTCTCCAATGGATAAAGAGGGTATTGTAGGGGTAAATCCAGATACAGAAGAAGAAGAATTGCGTAAACCAGATGTAAAGGAGCCTTTTGCTGCTTTAGCATTTAAAATTGCTACGGATCCTTTTGTAGGTCGTTTAGCATTTTTTAGAGCATATTCTGGTCGTTTAGATGCGGGTTCATATGTTTTGAATAACCGTTCAGGTAAAAAAGAACGTATTTCTAGAATCTATCAAATGCATGCTAATAAGCAAAATGCTATCGAGTATATCGAAGCAGGAGATATTGGCGCTGCGGTAGGTTTTAAATCTATTAAAACAGGTGATACTTTAACAGCTGAAAAATCTCCTCTAGTTCTAGAGTCTATGGATTTTCCAGATCCAGTAATTGGTATCGCTGTTGAGCCTAAAACAAAAGCAGATGTTGATAAGCTAGGTATTGGACTTGCGAAATTAGCCGAAGAAGATCCTACCTTTACAGTTCGTTCAGACGAAGCTTCTGGGCAGACTATCATATCTGGTATGGGTGAGTTGCATTTAGATGTACTTGTAGATCGATTAAAGCGTGAGTTTAAGGTTGAAGTTAACCAAGGACAGCCACAAGTAGAATATAAAGAAGCGATTACAGCTACAACAGATCATAGAGAGGTTTATAAAAAGCAATCTGGTGGTCGTGGTAAATTTGCAGATATTGCATTTACTATCGGGCCTGCTGATGAAGGTGTTCAAGGTTTGCAATTCGACTCTGTAATTAAAGGTGGTAATGTTCCTAGAGAATTTGTTCCTTCAGTAGAGAAAGGTTTCAAAGAAGCTATGAAGAATGGTCCTTTAGCAGGTTATGAAATGGATTCAATGAAGGTTACATTAAAAGATGGGTCTTTCCACGCTGTGGATTCTGATGCATTATCTTTTGAGTTAGCTGCAAAATTAGGGTATAAAGCGTCTGCAAAATCTGCAAAAGCAAAAATCATGGAGCCTCTAATGAAGGTTGAAGTGTTAACTCCAGAAGCTAACATGGGAGATATCGTTGGAGATTTAAATAGAAGAAGAGGTCAGGTTAATGATATGAGTGATCGTGCTGGGTCTAAGGTTGTAAAAGCCATTGTTCCGTTATCAGAAATGTTCGGTTATGTAACTGCATTAAGAACTATGTCTTCTGGTAGAGCTACTTCTACTATGGAATTTTCACATTATGCAGAAACGCCTTCAAATGTATCTGAAGACGTAATAGCAAAAGCTAAAGGTTAATCTACTTAATAATTAAAAGATGAGTCAAAAAATTAGAATAAAATTAAAGTCTTACGATTACAATTTAGTAGATAAATCTGCTGAAAAAATAGTAAAGACGGTAAAAAGTACAGGTGCTGTAGTTAACGGACCAATACCATTACCAACACATAAAAAGATTTTTACAGTATTGCGTTCTCCACACGTAAATAAAAAATCTAGAGAGCAGTTTCAATTAGCTTCGTACAAAAGGTTGTTAGACATTTATAGTTCTTCATCGAAAACTATTGATGCTTTAATGAAACTTGAGTTACCAAGTGGTGTTGAAGTTGAGATTAAAGTATAAGTAAATATTAACTTTCGGTTTAATTTTGTTAAACCGAAAGTTTTTTATACTTTTGCAACCCGAATTAGAGTAGGGTAATGCTATTTTTGAAGTAATTTTAAGGATAGTAACATGTCTGGAGCGTTTCGCGAAAGAAAAACGGTAAAAACAAAATCAGCGTTGAATTTGTTTTACGCTGTTTTTTTTGCAGGAAACTCAAAAGGACAAAAAAGAAACAATAGTTTCAAACAAATAATTATTAATAGACGCGCTGGATAAATATCTATCGTCTAAAATTTTAACTAAATGTCTGGGTTAATAGGAAGAAAGATTGGGATGACCAGCTTATTCGATGAGAACGGGAAAAATATTCCTTGTACTGTAATCGAAGCAGGTCCTTGCGTAGTCACTCAGGTCAGAACCGAAGAGGTTGACGGCTATAGTGCGTTGCAACTTGGTTTCGATGACAAAAAAGCAAAGAGTTCTAACAAAGCGTTAGATGGCCACTTTAAAAAAGCTGGTACAATTGCTAAGAAAAAGGTTGTTGAATTCCAAGGGTTTGAAGAAGAGTATAAATTAGGAGATTCTATCACTGTAGTTCACTTTGAAGAAGGTGAGTTTGTTGATGTGTCAGGAGTATCTAAAGGTAAAGGTTTTCAGGGTGTTGTAAAACGTCATGGATTTGCAGGTGTGGGTCAAGCTACTCATGGTCAGCATAACCGTTTAAGAGCTCCGGGTTCTATTGGTGCTGCATCTTATCCTGCAAGAGTATTCAAAGGAATGCGTATGGCAGGTAGAATGGGTGGAGATAAAGTGAAAGTTCAAAACTTAAAAGTATTAAAAGTAGTTGCTGAAAAGAACTTACTTGTTGTTAAGGGAGCTGTTCCTGGACACAAAAATGCTTTTGTAACTATTCAGAAATAATGAAAGTAGCAGTTTTAGATATTACAGGAAAAGATACAGGTAGGAAAGTTGAACTTTCTAGCGAAGTATTTGGTGTTGAGCCTAATGATCATGCTATTTATTTAGATGTAAAGCAGTATTTGGCAAATCAACGTCAGGGAACACATAAATCTAAAGAGAGAGCAGAGATTTCTGGTTCTACGAGAAAGATTAAAAAACAAAAAGGAACTGGTACTGCAAGAGCAGGTTCTATCAAGTCTGGTGTTTTTAGAGGTGGAGGTCGTATGTTCGGTCCAAGACCAAGAGATTATTCTTTTAAATTGAATAAAAACTTAAAGCGTTTAGCACGTAAGTCTGCTTTAAGTATTCAAGCAAATGATAAAAATTTAGTAGTAGTTGAGGATTTTGATTTTGATACTCCAAAAACTAAGAACTTTGTAGATGTTTTAAAGGCATTAAACTTAGATACTAAAAAATCGTTATTTGTGTTAAGTAGTGAAAATGCAAATGTGTATTTGTCATCACGTAACTTAAAAAAGGCTAAAGTTGTTAAGGCTTCAGAAATAAATACTTATGGTGTTTTAAACGCTAACAAAGTAGTTGTTACCGAGAGTTCTTTAGAAGGAATTAATACAAATTTAAGTAAATAGGGATTCGAAATGAGTATTTTAATAAAACCTATTATCACGGAAAAAGCAACGAATGAGAGCGAATTATTTAATCGTTTTACATTTATTGTAGATAAAAAAGCTAATAAATTAGAAATTAAAGGAGCTGTTGAAGCGGCTTACGGAGTTTCTATTTTAAGCGTTAAGACTTTAAACTATCCAATTCAAAGAAATACTAAATTTACTAAAAAAGGTTTAGTAACAGGTATTAAGAGTGGATACAAAAAGGCTATCGTTCAAGTAGCAGAAGGAGAAAGCATTGATTTTTATAACAATCTTTAAGAAAGACAAAAATGTCAGTTAGAAAATTAAAACCAATAACACCAGGTCAGCGTTTTAGAGTTGTAAATGGGTTCGACACCATAACAACTGATAAGCCGGAGAAAAGTTTACTTGCTCCGAAAAAACGATCTGGAGGTCGAAACAATCAGGGTAGAATGACAACTCGTAACATAGGAGGTGGTCATAAACAAAGATATCGTATTATCGATTTTAAAAGAGATAAAAATGATATTCCTGCAACAGTAAAAACTATAGAGTATGATCCAAATCGTACTGCATTTATTGCTTTGCTTAGTTATGCTGATGGTGAAAAGCGTTATGTAATTGCACAAAACGGTTTAACAGTGGGTCAAACAATTATATCAGGAAGTGGTGTTGCTCCAGAAATTGGAAATGCAATGGCATTAAGTGAGATTCCTTTGGGAACTACAATTTCTTGTATAGAATTACACCCAGGTCAAGGAGCTGTTTTAGCTCGTTCTGCTGGTTCTTTTGCTCAATTAATGGCAAGAGACGGTAAGCACGCGACGGTAAAATTACCTTCAGGTGAAACAAGATTAATCTTGTTAACATGTACTGCAACAATTGGAGTTGTATCCAATTCAGATCATCAATTGTTAGTATCTGGTAAAGCAGGTAGAAGAAGATGGTTAGGAAGAAGACCAAGAGTTAATGCAGTAAGAATGAATCCTGTAGATCACCCAATGGGAGGTGGTGAAGGTCGTGCTTCTGGAGGTCATCCAAGGTCTAGAAATGGTATTCCTGCTAAAGGATTTAAGACTAGATCTAAGACTAAGGCTAGTAATAAGTATATTATAGAACGTAGAAAGAAATAATAAGTTATGGCAAGATCATTAAAAAAAGGACCTTACGTTCACTATAAGTTAGAGAAAAAAGTGTTAGCTAATGTAGAAGCTGGTAGCAAAACTGTAATCAAAACTTGGTCTAGAGCAAGTATGATTACTCCAGATTTTGTAGGACAAACTATAGCTGTTCATAACGGACGCCAGTTTGTACCAGTATATGTTACAGAAAACATGGTAGGGCATAAGTTAGGCGAATTTTCACCAACTCGTTCTTTTAGAGGACACGCTGGTGCAAAAAATAAAGGAAAAAAATAGTAGGATATGGGAGTTCGTAAAAAAAACATGGCAGATCAGTTAAAAGCAGACAGAAAGCAACGTGCTTTCGCAAAGCTTACTAACTGTCCTACGTCACCGAGAAAAATGCGTTTGGTAGCGAATCAAGTAAGAGGTGTTGAAGTTGAAAAAGCTTTACAAATCTTAAAATTCAGCCCAAAGGAGGCATCTATAAATTTAGAAAAATTGTTATTGTCTGCAATTGCAAACTGGCAAGCTAAAAATGAAGATGCATCAATTGAAGAAGCTGGGTTGTTTGTGAAAACTATATGTGTAGATAGCGCAGGAATGTTAAAAAGATTAAGGCCAGCTCCACAAGGTCGTGCTCATAGAATACGCAAGCGTTCTAATCACGTTACTTTAGAGTTAGGTAGTAAAAATTTAAGTAATCAATCAAAGTAGAAATGGGACAAAAAACAAATCCAATAGGGAATCGTTTAGGAATCATCAGAGGTTGGGAATCTAACTGGTTTGGTGGTAATGACTACGGAGATAAATTAGCTGAAGATTATAAAATAAGACAGTATGTAAATGCTAGATTATCTAAAGCAAGTGTTTCGAGAGTAATTATTGAGCGTACTTTAAAACTTGTAACCGTTACTATCACTACTGCGCGTCCAGGTATCATTATTGGTAAAGGAGGTCAAGAGGTAGACAAGTTAAAGGAAGAGCTTAAGAAAATTACTGGTAAAGAAGTTCAAATTAATATTTTTGAGATTAAACGACCAGAATTAGATGCAAAATTAGTTGCAGTTAGTGTTGCTCGTCAAATTGAAAATAGAATTTCTTACAAGAGAGCTACTAAAATGGCTATTCAGGCTACAATGCGTATGAACGCTGAAGGGATTAAAATCCAAATTTCAGGCCGTTTAAATGGTGCTGAGATGGCACGTTCTGAGCATTATAAAGAAGGGAGAATTCCTCTTTCTACTTTTAGAGCTGATATCGATTATGCACTTGTTGAAGCTCATACTCAATACGGTAGATTAGGTATTAAAGTATGGATTATGAAGGGTGAGGTTTATGGTAAAAGAGAATTATCTCCATTAGTTGGCTTGTCTAAAAAGCAAGGTGGTAATAAAGGTGGTAATGATAGATCTAAACGTCCACAACCTCGTAGAAGAAAATAATTTTTAAAATTAGAAATTAAAAATGTTACAGCCAAAAAGAGTAAAATACCGTAAGGTACAGAAGGCGAAGGGAAATATGACTGGTATTTCTGGTAGAGGAAATCAACTTTCTAATGGAATGTTTGGTATCAAATCTTTAGACCAGAACTTATTAACTTCTCGTCAAATAGAAGCAGCTCGTATCGCGGCAACTCGTCATATGAAAAGAGAAGGTCAGTTGTGGATTAAAGTTTTTCCAGACAAGCCTATTACTAAAAAACCTTTAGAGGTTCGTATGGGTAAGGGAAAAGGAGCACCAGATCATTTTGTGGCAGTTATTAAACCAGGTAGAATTTTGTTTGAAATTGGTGGAGTACCAATTGATGTGGCAAAAGAAGCTTTACGTTTAGCAGCTCAAAAACTTCCAGTAAGAACGAAGTTTATAATAGCAAGAGATTTTGATATTAACGCATAATTCTAAATAATATGAAACAATCTGAAATAAAAGAATTATCTATTGCTGATCTAAATGAGCAGCTTGGAGCGTTGCAAAAGAATTATACTGATCTTAAAATGGCTCACGCAATCACTCCTTTGGAGAATCCATTGCAGTTGAGAAGTTTAAGAAGAACTGTAGCAAGAATTGCAACAGAATTAACAAAAAGAGAATTACAATAATTCTATAGTCAGTTTTAAAGATGGAAAAAAGAAATCTTAGAAAAGAGAGAATTGGTGTTGTTTCAAGTAACAAAATGGAAAAGTCTATTGTTGTTGCAGAAACTAAAAGAGTAAAGCACCCGATGTACGGAAAATTCGTTTTAAAAACGAAGAAGTATGTTGCACACGACGAACAGAATGATTGCAACGAAGGAGATACTGTTAGAATCATGGAAACAAGACCTATGAGTAAATCTAAGCGTTGGAGATTAGTAGAAATCCTAGAAAGAGCTAAATAATATGTTACAGACAGAATCAAGATTAAAAGTCGCGGATAACACTGGAGCAAAAGAAGTTTTAGTGATTAGAGTTTTAGGAGGAACAAGAAAACGTTACGCAAGTATTGGAGACAAGATTGTAGTATCTGTTAAATCTGCTACTCCAAACGGAGCTGTAAAAAAAGGTCAAGTATCTAGAGCAGTTGTTGTAAGAACGAAGAAAGAAGTAAGACGTAAGGACGGATCATACATCAGATTTGATGATAATGCTTGTGTACTTTTAAATCCTACAGAGGAGATGAGAGGAACTCGTGTATTTGGTCCTGTTGCACGTGAACTTCGTGAGAAACAATTCATGAAAATAGTATCATTAGCACCTGAAGTGCTTTAAATCATTATACAAGATGAAGAAGTTCAAAATTAAAGCGGGAGATACTGTAAAAGTAATTACAGGTACTAGTAAGAATATTGAGGGTAAAGTTATTCAAATTCTTAAAGACAAGGATAGAGTAATAGTAGAAGGTGCTAACTTGGTTTCCAAGCATACGAAGCCTAGTGCTCAAAATCCTCAAGGTGGTATTGTTAAAAAAGAGGCATCTATACATATCTCTAACGTAATGTTAATGGAAGATGGAGTTGCTGTAAGAGTAGGTTATAAAGTTGATGGAGATACGAAGACTAAAATCTCTAAAAAAACTAAAAAATAATAATAATCATGAGTTACGTACCAAGATTAAAAGCAGAATACAAAGAAAGAGTTGTACAAGCTCTTACTGAAGAATTCAGTTATAAGAATGTAATGCAGGTGCCTAAATTAGAAAAGATAGTTGTTTCTAAAGGTGTTGGTGCTGCAATTGCAGATAAGAAATTAATAGATTATGCTTTAGAAGAGTTGACTAAAATTACAGGTCAAAAAGCTATTTCTACAATGTCTAAAAAAGATATTGCTGCATTTAAACTACGTAAAGGAATGCCAATTGGTGCCAAAGTTACTTTACGTGGAGATAAAATGTACGAATTTTTAGACAGATTAGTTACAGCTTCTTTACCACGAGTAAGAGACTTTAACGGCATAAAAGCTAATGGTTTTGATGGAAGAGGTAATTACAATTTAGGAATTACTGAGCAAATCATCTACCCAGAGATTAATATTGACCAAGTTAAAAAAATTAACGGTATGGATATTACATTTGTAACATCTGCAGATACTGATAAGGAAGCTAAGTCATTATTAGGAGAATTAGGTTTACCATTCAAAAAAAATTAAGAAATGGCTAAAGAATCAATGAAAGCTCGCGAACGTAAAAGAGCGAAAATAGTTGCAAAATATGCAGAAAAGAGAAAGGCTTTAAAAGCAGCTGGAGACTATGATGCATTGCAGAAATTACCAAAGAATGCTTCACCAGTAAGAATGCATAACAGATGTAAATTAACTGGACGTCCAAAAGGATATATGAGACAATTTGGTGTATCTCGTGTTACGTTTAGAGAAATGGCAAATCAAGGTTTAATACCAGGCGTTAAAAAGGCAAGTTGGTAGAAAACGAAAAGAAAGCTTAAAAATAAAAATAGAATGTGTATATTTGCGCGCTCTATTTTTTTTGAGTACAAGAATTTTAACTGATTATAGGTTCATTTACCACAGAGAAATCTGTAGCATAAATAGAGGTAATTGAAAACCATAGTCGCAATATAAATAAATATGTATACAGATCCAATCGCGGATTTTCTTACTAGAGTAAGAAATGCAATCGCAGCAGGACACAGAGTAGTGGAAGTTCCAGCTTCAAACTTGAAGAAGGAAATGACTAAAATTTTGTTTGATCAAGGGTACGTTCTAAGCTACCAGTTCAATGACGATAAAGTTCAGGGAACAATTAAGATAGCTTTAAAGTACGACAGAGATACAAAAGAGTCAGTAATTAGAAAGATTCAACGAATCAGTACGCCAGGTTTACGTAAGTACGTTAGTTCGGTAGAGATGCCAAGAGTATTGAACGGACTTGGAATTGCTATTGTCTCAACATCTAAAGGTGTTATGACAAACAAAAAAGCGCGTCAAGAGAATGTTGGAGGAGAAGTTTTATGTTATGTTTATTAATCTATAAGAAATGAGTAGAATAGGAAAAAATCCCGTTAGCATTTCACAAGGTGTAGATGTAAACATAAAAGACAATGTTTTAACTGTAAAGGGAAAGTTAGGTGAATTAACACAAACTATTTCTGAAGGAATTACAGTTAAAATCGAAGATGGAGTTATCACTTTAGATAGAGCATCAGAAAGTAAAAACCATAAAGCACAACATGGTTTAATGAGAGCTTTGATTAATAATATGATCGAAGGTGTAAGTAAAGGTTGGACTAAAGATTTAGAATTGGTTGGTGTAGGTTATAGAGCATCAAATCAAGGACAAAAGTTAGATTTAGCTTTAGGTTTCTCTCATAATATTGTTTTGGAAATTGCTCCAGAAGTAAAAGTTGAAACAATATCTGAGAAAGGGAAAAACCCGATCATTAAATTATCTTCATTTGACAAACAGTTAGTTGGTCAGATTGCTGCAAAGATTCGTTCTTTCAGAGCTCCAGAGCCTTACAAAGGAAAAGGAGTTAAGTTTGTTGGTGAAATATTAAGAAGAAAAGCAGGTAAATCTGCATAATAAATAATATTATTATGGCATTATCAAAGCTAGATAGAAGAGTAAGAATTAAGCGTAGAATAAGAAAAATTGTTTCTGGAACTGCTGCAAAACCAAGATTATCGGTTTTTAGAAGCAACAAAGAGATATACGCTCAATTAGTAGATGATGAAAACGGAGTGACATTAGCATCTGTTTCATCTAGAAATAAAGAAATTAAGGCAGGTACTAAGGTAGAAGTAGCAGCAGCTGTGGGAAAATCGATAGCAGAAAAAGCTACTAAATCAGGTTTAGAAACAGTTGCTTTCGATAGAAACGGATATTTATATCACGGTAGAGTTAAAGTATTAGCGGATGCTGCAAGAGAAGCTGGTTTAAAATTTTAAGAAATTATGCAAGGATATAAAAACGTAGAAAGAGTTAAGCCTAGTGGGTTAGAACTTGTTGATAGATTAGTAGGTGTACAGCGTGTTACCAAAGTTACTAAAGGTGGTAGAGCTTTTGGTTTCTCTGCAATTGTTGTTGTTGGAGATGGAAATGGTGTCGTTGGACATGGTTTAGGAAAGTCTAAAGACGTAGCTTCTGCAATTGCAAAAGCGATCGAGGATGCAAAGAAAAATTTAGTAAGAATTCCTATTTTGGATGCAACTTTACCACATGAACAAAAAGGTAAGTTTGGTGGTGCAAAAGTATTTTTAAAGCCTGCATCTAATGGTACAGGGGTAATTGCCGGTGGTGCTGTAAGGCATGTATTAGAGTCAGTTGGTATTCATGATGTATTATCAAAATCTCAGGGATCTTCTAATCCTCACAATGTAGTGAAAGCAACTTTTGATGCTTTATTACAATTGCGAAGTGCAGCAGCAATAGCTAAGCAAAGAGGTATTTCTTTAGAGAAAGTTTTTAACGGATAAATCTAAGAATGATGGCAAGAATAAAAGTTACACAAGTTAAAAGTCAAATCGGACGTCTTCAAAGTCAAAAAAGGACTCTAGAAGCATTAGGTTTACGTAAAATGCACCAAACTGTAGAACATGAGGCAACTCCTTCTATAGTAGGTATGGTAAATACAGTTAAACACTTAGTTTCTTTCGAAGAAATTAAATAAGACATCTATAAAAAATGAGTTTACATAATTTAACACCAGCAGAGGGTTCCATTAAAAAAGGAAAAAGAATTGCAAGAGGTGAAGGTTCTGGAAAAGGTGGTACTGCTACAAGAGGTCACAATGGACAGAAATCTCGTTCGGGTTATTCGAAAAAGGTAGGTTTCGAAGGTGGTCAAATGCCACTTCAAAGACGTGTACCTAAATTTGGTTTCACAAATATCAACCGTAAGGAATACCAAGGTATCAATCTAGATAAATTACAGTCTTTAGTTGATAGTGGTAAGATAACAGATACAGTTAGTTTAGATATTTTAATTGCTAATAGATTAGCAGGTAAAAACGACTTAGTAAAAATACTAGGTGGTGGAGAATTAAAATCTAAGTTGAACATAACTGTACATAAATTTACAGCAACAGCAAAGGCGGCCATAGAAGCTGCTGGAGGAGAAGCTGTTACTTTATAATATTCCGTAAATGATGAATTTTATTAATAGATTAAAAGAAATTTTTAGCATTGAAGAATTAAAGAATAAAATTCTTCTAACTATAGGTTTAATAGCTGTATATCGTTTTATGGCTTCTGTTCCGTTACCAGGGATAGATCCATTACAGTTGTCAGCTTTAAAAAATAGTGCTGAGGGTGGTCTTTTAGGATTATTGAATGCATTTACAGGAGGAGCATTTGCTAGGGCGTCAGTTATGGCTCTTGGCATTATGCCTTATATTTCAGCATCTATTGTAGTTCAGTTGATGGGAATTGCGGTTCCATACTTACAGAAACTTCAAAAAGATGGTGAAAGTGGACGGAAAAAAATTACACAAATAACTAGATGGTTGACAATTGGTATTACATTGGTACAAGCGCCAACGTATATTACCGCTATTAAAACTCAGTTTGGATTAGGACCAGAGGCATTTTTGGTAACTGGACCTACTTTTTGGTTGTCATCAATCATTATATTAACTGCAGGTACAATTTTTGCTATGTGGTTAGGTGAGCGTATAACAGACAAGGGAGTTGGTAATGGAATTTCATTATTAATTACAGTAGGTATTATTGCTAATTTCCCAGCAGCATTTTTACAAGAGTTTGTTGCTAAAACAACTAATGCGGGAGCTGGTGGTATTATGATGGTTTTAATCGAAATCATTGTTTGGTTTATAGTAATTTTATTATCTGTGCTATTAGTTACTGCTGTTCGAAAAATTGCAGTACAATATGCCAGAAGAACAGTTGCAGGAAATACACAGAATGTTGCAGGGTCTAGAGATTATATTCCTCTTAAATTAAATGCAGCAGGAGTTATGCCAATCATATTTGCACAAGCAATTATGTTTTTACCAGTTGCATTGGCTCAAAGGTTTCCTTTTATGGCAAGCTTACAAGATATGAATGGTCTTGGATATAATGTGATATTTGCACTATTAATTATCATCTTCAGTTACTTCTATACTGCGATTACTATTCCAACGAATAAAATGGCAGAGGATTTAAAGAGAAGTGGTGGTTTTATTCCTGGTATTAGACCAGGTAAAGACACGGCAGATAGATTAGATTCTGTTTTATCTAGAATTACTTTCCCAGGATCGTTGTTCTTGGCTGCATTATCTATCTTACCAGCAATTGTAGTTCAGTTTGGAGTACAACAGAGTTGGGCGATGTTTTACGGAGGTACATCATTAATAATTATGGTTGGAGTTGCAATTGACACGTTGCAACAGATTAACTCTTATTTGTTAAACCGTCATTATGATGGGTTAATGAAGGCAGGGAATAGCAACAGAAAATCGAATAAATAATATGGCTAAACAATCAGCAATTCAACAAGACGGGACTATTACAGAGGCATTATCAAATGCTATGTTTCGTGTAGAATTAGAAAACGGGCATATTGTTACGGCTCATATTTCTGGTAAAATGCGTATGCATTATATCAAATTGTTACCTGGTGATAAGGTGAAGTTAGAAATGAGCCCATACGATTTATCAAAAGCAAGAATTACTTACAGATACTAAAAACAATTAGAACAGATGAAAGTTAGAGCATCAGTTAAAAAGAGAAGTGCCGACTGCAAAATAGTGCGCAGGAAAGGTAGATTATACGTGATTAATAAACAAAATCCTAGATTTAAACAAAGACAAGGGTAATGGCAAGAATAGCAGGTATTGATATTCCAAAGAATAAAAGAGGAGTTATTGCTTTAACTTACATCTTTGGTATAGGAAGCAGCAGAGCAGTTAGTGTTCTAGCAAAAGCAAAAGTAGATGAGAGCATCAAAGTTCAAGATTGGACGGATGATCAAATCGCAGCAATTAGAGAACAAGTTGGATCTTTCACAATTGAGGGTGAACTTCGTTCTGAAGTACAGTTAAACATCAAGCGTTTGATGGATATCGGTTGTCAAAGAGGAATTCGTCATAGACTTGGTCTTCCATTAAGAGGACAAAGAACTAAGAATAACTCTCGTACAAGAAAAGGTAAGAGAAAAACTGTAGCTAACAAGAAAAAATAAGTTAGATAAAGTAATAAAGATCTAATAATAGTTTTAACTATGAAATTAGAAAACTAAATTACTAAAACTGAAAAATTATGGCAAAAGCAAGTTCAAAAAAACGTAAAGTAATAGTTGAAGCTATTGGAGAGGCACACATAACTGCATCTTTTAATAACATTATTATTTCTTTAACAAATAAAAAAGGTGACGTTATTTCGTGGTCATCTGCAGGTAAAATGGGTTTTAGAGGTTCTAAAAAGAATACTCCATATGCAGCTCAACTAGCGGCAGAAGATTGTGCAAATGTTGCAAAAGAGGCTGGTTTACGTAAAGTGAAAGTTTATGTAAAAGGACCCGGTAATGGTAGAGAGTCTGCTATTAGATCAATCCACAACGCAGGTATCGAAGTTTCAGAAATTATTGATGTTACACCAATGCCTCACAATGGATGTCGTCCACCAAAGAGAAGAAGAGTATAATTAAATATTTTAACTTGATAGGATCAAGATTATCGAAGGATAAAGCCTTAATTCATAATCCCTATCTATAATACAAAAAAGAAATGGCAAGATATACAGGACCAAAAACTAAAATTGCTCGTAAATTTGGCGAGGCAATCTTTGGAGAAGATAAAAACTTCGAAAAAAGAAACTTTCCTCCAGGACAGCATGGAAATGCAAGAAGAAGAGGTAAGAAATCTGAATATGCGACTCAGTTAATGGAGAAGCAAAAAGCTAAATATACATACGGTATTTTAGAGCGTCAGTTTAGTAATTTGTTCAAAAAAGCTCAATCTGCTTCAGGAATTACAGGTGAAATCTTGTTACAATTATGTGAGTCTCGTTTAGACAATGTTGTTTATAGAATGGGAGTTTCTAATTCAAGAAGTGGTGCACGTCAATTAGTTTCTCACAGACATATTACGGTTAACGGTGAAATCGTTAATATTCCTTCTTACAATCTAAAAGAAGGTGACGTTGTAGCTGTAAGAGAAAAGTCTAAGTCTCTAGTTGCCATCGAAAGTGCATTGGCATCTAACAACAATGTTTTTGAATGGTTAACTTGGAATAACGATACTAAAACTGGAACTTTTGTAAAAGTACCAGCAAGGTTACAAATTCCAGAAAACATCAAAGAGCAATTAATCGTAGAATTATATTCTAAATAATAAATTAATCATATTGAGATTCAGCCAAAGGGTCTATTTGTATTTCTTCATACATTTAGACCGCGCAACTGAATAACAATTAAAAAGAAGAAATATGGCAATTTTAAATTTTCAGAAGCCCGATAAAGTAATAATGATTAAGTCTACAGATTTTTCAGGTAGATTTGAGTTTAGACCACTAGAACCAGGATTTGGTTTAACTGTGGGTAACGCCTTAAGAAGAGTGCTTTTATCTTCTTTAGAGGGTTTTGCAATTACATCATTAAGAGTTGACGGGGTTGAGCATGAATTTTCTACGGTTCCCGGAGTAGTAGAAGATGTAACAGAAATTATCCTAAATTTAAAGCAAGTTCGTTTTAAGAAACAAATAGAGGAAACTGATAGGGAAACTGTTTCGGTATCAATTTCTGGTCAAGAGCAGTTCACTGCCGGAGACTTACAGAAATTTATTTCTGGTTTTCAAGTTTTGAATCCAGAGTTAGTTATCTGTAATATGGATAAAGCTGTAAAATTAAATGCCGAAATTACCATAGAAAAAGGTAGAGGATTTGTTCCTGCTGAAGAAAATAAAAAATCTTCCGCTCCAATAGGAACAATCTTTACAGATTCTATCTACACACCAATTAAGAATGTGAAATATTCAATCGAAAATTTTCGTGTAGAACAAAAAACGGATTATGAGAAATTAGTTTTCGATATCGATACTGATGGATCAATCAATCCTAAAGATGCATTAACAGAAGCTGCTAAAATTTTAATCCACCACTTTATGTTATTCTCAGATGAGCGTATCACCTTAGAGGCAGATGAAATTGCACAGACTGAAACTTATGATGAAGAATCATTGCACATGCGTCAGTTATTAAAAACTAGGTTAATCGATATGGATTTATCTGTTAGAGCTTTAAATTGTTTAAAGGCGGCAGAAGTAGATACTTTAGGTGATTTAGTTTCTTTTAATAAGAGTGATTTAATGAAATTTAGAAACTTTGGTAAAAAGTCATTAACAGAGCTAGAAGAATTAGTAATTGTTAAGGGTTTAAGTTTTGGAATGGATTTAACAAAATACAAATTAGATAAAGATTAATTTTTCATATTTTGCTCCTCATAAAGAGTAGATGCAAGATGAAATTACAAAACAAAGGTCATGAGACACGGAAAAAAACACAATCATTTAGGAAGAACAACTTCGCATAGAAAAGCGATGTTAGCTAATATGTCATGTTCATTAATCGAACATAAGCGTATTAACACAACAGTGGCAAAAGCAAAGGCCTTAAGAGTTTTTGTTGAGCCATTAATTACAAAGTCTAAAAGTGACACAACTCACAACAGACGTATTGTTTTTTCTTATTTACGTGATAAATATGCTGTTACAGAATTATTTAAAGAAATTTCTGTAAAAGTGGGAGATAGACCAGGAGGTTACCTTCGTATTATTAAATTAGGAAATCGTCAAGGAGATAATGCTCCTATGGCAATGGTAGAATTAGTTGATTACAACGAAATCTATAATCCTAATGGTAAAAAAGCAAAGAAAACTACTCGTAGAGGAAAAAGTAAAAAAACTGATTCTGCTCAAGTAGAAGTAAAGGCAACAGAGGAAAAATCTGAAGAATAAAGAATGAAAATTTTTTAAATTATATTAAAGGGATAAGCGTTTACGTTTATCCCTTTTTTGTAATTTAGTCAAAAAGTTTATTACGCAATGAAAAATTATTTTTTAATATGTTTTATGCTTATCACATCGCTTATATGTGCTCAAGAGTCATCTACTGATCTTAATGCACGTTTAGATGTTACTGGAGAATTATCAGTTAGAAATTCTGGATTGTGGATAAAGCCTTCAATACGTCCGGAGATTAAAGGCGATGTGTATTTATTTGTAGGTTGGAATAATGTAGCATCAATTATTACAGGTACGGGTGAGAAATATAAATTAAAAAATATCAATTTTGATACTAATCAAAAGATGTTTGCCACGAAGGCGGCAACAGATTCAGTTTTTGTGTTTAGTAGAGAGTCTATTAAGCAAGTAATGGTAAACAATAAAATGTTTAAACGATATTCAAAAGATTTCGATTATGATTATTATGAGGTAATTGCTTTTGGTAAAGGAAAGGAAGTTTTAAAACAAAGTTTTAAGGTTTTAAAAAAGGGATCAAAGGATCCTTTTACGAATACTTATAAAAGCGATGAATATGTTTTAAAATCGAAATACTTTTTTAGCTCCACATCAGGTATAAAAGAGATTAAATTAAAAAAGAAACCTTTTTCGAATCTTTTTGGTGATGATTCTAAAGGAATCAAAGAAATTATTTCTGAGCAAAAGATTAATTTGAAGAAAGATTCGGATATCGTTAAGCTATTTAAAATTTACAATCAAAAATAGCATAACAAATAATTGGTTAACATATAATTTTACTCTTATTAAAGTTTAGAGTAAGAAATTAAATTACAACACAACAATACTATTAATGAAATATCAAACACGCAAAAAGGCATTAGTTTTACTGGCAGATGGAACAATTTTTTACGGAAAATCTGTTGGAATAGAAGGTACTTCTACAGGAGAGATCTGTTTTAATACAGGTATGACAGGTTATCAAGAAATATTTACTGATCCATCTTATTTTGGTCAGTTAATGGTGACAACAAATGCACATATTGGTAATTATGGAGTTAATAATAGTGAAGTCGAATCTGATGGAATTAAAATATCAGGTTTAATCTGTAGGAATTTTAGCTTTACCCATTCGAGAGTAGATTCTGATGGTAATTTAAAAGAATGGTTTATAAAGCATAATATGGTTGCTATTTCTGATGTTGACACAAGAGCGCTAGTCTCTTATATTCGAGACAATGGAGCTATGAACGCTATTATTTCTACTGAAGTTGATAATATAGATGATTTAAAGAAACAATTAATAAAAGTACCAAGTATGGAAGGTTTAGAATTGGCTTCTAAAGTTTCAACTAAAGAGCCTTATATAGTTGGAGATGAAAATTCCGAAATCAAAATATCTGCACTAGACATCGGTATAAAAAAGAATATTTTAAGAAACTTAGTGAAAAGAGGAGCTTGCATTAAAGTTTTTCCTTATAATTCATCTTTTGAAGACCTAGCCTCTTTTACCCCTGATGGATATTTTATTTCTAATGGACCTGGAGATCCAGAGCCATTATTAGATGCACAAGAAGTAGCTAAAGAAATTATAAAAAGAGACCTACCTTTATTTGGTATTTGTTTAGGACATCAGGTTATTGCGCTGGCAAACGGAATTTCTACCTATAAAATGCATAATGGTCATAGAGGTATCAACCACCCTGTTAAAAACCTATTGTCGGGTAAAGGTGAAATTACCTCTCAAAATCATGGTTTTGCAATAAATAGACAAGAAACAGAGGCTAATGAAAATGTAGAAATCACGCATGTACATTTAAATGATAATACCGTGGCAGGAATTCGTCTAAGGAATAAGAATACTTTTTCGGTACAATATCATCCTGAAGCTAGTCCTGGACCGCATGATTCTGATTATTTGTTTGATCAATTTATAGAAAATATAAAAGGAAAGAAGTAAGTTATATCGTAATTTAATGTTGGTTAATCGAATGTTTTTTGGTGTTCATCTATTTTCAAATATTTACAATCATTTTATAATTACTTTAGAAGTGTGATGTAAAAATCACATTCTTTTTCATAGCAATTTTCCCACTCATTTTTTGAGTGGGTTTTTTTTAATTAAATTCTTAGCAAACGTTTTCGTAATTAATTTCTCACAAATAAGTAAAAGCTTTATACATTTTGTAATTTAGCATCTTAAATTATGAGATTTAAATTTAATTAAAAAATAAGAAAATGAGTATTATAATCAGCGTTCACGCCCGTCAAATTTTTGATTCAAGAGGTAATCCAACTGTAGAAGTAGATGTAACTACAGAAAATGGTGTTTTAGGTAGAGCAGCAGTTCCTTCTGGAGCTTCTACAGGAGAGCACGAAGCTGTTGAATTACGTGATGGAGGTAAAGATTACATGGGAAAAGGTGTATTACAAGCAGTAAGTAATGTAAACAATATTATTGCCGCTGAGTTATTAGGTACATCTGTTTTTGAACAAAACTCCATAGATCAATTGATGATTGATTTAGATGGTACAACAAATAAATCGAAATTAGGGGCAAATGCAATTTTAGGAGTTTCTTTAGCTGCTGCTAAGGCTGCTGCTAATGAATTAGGTATGCCTTTATACAGATATGTTGGTGGAGTTTCTGCAAATACATTGCCTTTACCAATGATGAATATCATTAATGGTGGCTCTCATTCTGATGCTCCTATTGCTTTTCAAGAATTTATGGTTATGCCAGTCAAAGCAGAAACGTTCACAGAGGCTATGAAAATGGGGTCTGAAATTTTTCATAATTTAAAGAAAGTTTTACACGATAGAAATTTATCTACTGCAGTAGGTGATGAAGGTGGTTTTGCACCAAATTTAGCTGGAGGTACTGAAGACGCTTTGGAAACTATTGCATTAGCAGTTAAAAACGCTGGATATGTTTTTGGGGAAGAAATAAAAATAGCACTAGATTGTGCGGCTGCAGAATTTTATGTGAATGGAAAATACGATTATACTAAGTTTGAGGGAGAAACTGGTAAGGTTCGTTCTAGCCAGGAACAAGCTGATTACTTAGCAGAATTAGCAGCTAAATATCCTATTATTTCCATTGAAGATGGTATGGATGAAAACGATTGGGATGGCTGGAAATATTTAACGGAAAAAATAGGAAATAAAGTACAGTTAGTAGGTGATGATTTATTTGTTACGAATGTAGAGCGTTTGTCAAGAGGAATTGAAAACGGAATTGCAAATTCGATTTTAATTAAAGTAAATCAAATTGGTACTTTAACTGAAACTATTGCAGCTGTAAATATGGCAAAAAATGCAGGTTTTACTTCAGTTATGTCTCATAGATCTGGTGAAACAGAAGATAATACTATTGCAGATTTAGCAGTCGCTTTAAACTGTGGACAAATTAAAACTGGTTCAGCTTCTCGTTCTGATAGAATGGCAAAATACAATCAATTATTACGTATTGAAGAAGAGTTAGGCAATACAGCTTATTTTCCGAAAGAAAAAGCATTCAAGATTTAAGAAAATTTTGTACTTTAAAATAAAAACCTCGTGAGAAATTTCGAGGTTTTTTTTATGGAATTTATGTATAGGTTAATGTTATCTTAATATATGTAAAATCTGCTATAACATGCTTTCAGAACTCTATGAAATAAACTATCTTCGTGGCACTTAACAATACGAAAAATCATCATTAAATGTCAGATACGGCTAAACTAATTATAGGAGATAATTCTTATGAATTTCCACTAATAAAAGGAACAGAAAATGAAGTTGCGATTAATATTCAAACATTAAGAGGAGCAACAAATGGAGTAATAACTATTGACCCTGGATATAAAAATACAGGTTCATGTGAGAGTGCTATTACTTTTTTAGATGGAGAGAAAGGAATTTTACGTTACAGAGGTTATTCAATTGAAGAATTAGCTAACAAAGCAGATTTTTTAGAAGTATCTTATGCTCTTATATTTGGAGACTTGCCGAATAATGAACAACTAGCTAAGTTTAAAAAAGATATAAAGGAAAATTCTTTAGTAGATGATGATGTGAGAAAAATTTTGGAAGCTTTTCCAAAGACTGCCCATCCAATGGGAGTTTTGTCTTCTTTAACCAGTGCCTTAACAGCTTTTAACCCTGCTTTTGTAAACATTAGTTCTGACGAAGATATGTATAACGCTGTTGTTCGTATTTTGGGTAAATTTCCAATTTTAGTTGGTTGGACGATGCGTAAGAAAATTGGATTGCACTTAAATTATGGAAGCAAATCGTTAAGTTATGTTGAAAACCTTATGTATTTAATGTTTAAGCAGCCTAATGAAGATTTTCAAATGAATCCTATTATCAAACGTGCGTTAGATAAATTATTAATTTTGCATGCAGATCACGAACAAAATTGTTCTACTTCTACGGTAAGAATAGTTGGTTCTTCTCATGCAGGTTTATTTGCATCTCTTTCTGCAGGAATATCCGCACTTTGGGGGCCATTGCATGGTGGAGCAAATCAAGCAGTTTTAGAGATGTTAGAAGCAATTAAAGCTGATGGTGGTGATACAAAGAAATACATGGCGAAAGCGAAAGATAAAAATGATCCATTTCGATTGATGGGATTTGGTCATAGAGTTTATAAGAACTTTGATCCAAGAGCAAAAATTATTAAGGCAGCGGCAGATGAAGTTTTAAATGACTTGGGTATACATGATCCAATTTTAGAAATTGCTCGAGGATTAGAGAAGGAAGCATTAAATGATCCTTATTTTGTAGATAGAAAGCTATATCCAAATGTAGATTTTTATTCAGGGATTATTTACAGAGCTATGGGAATTCCTGTAGAAATGTTTACAGTAATGTTTGCTTTAGGTCGTTTACCGGGATGGATTGCTCAATGGAAAGAGATGCGTCTTAAAAATGAACCTATAGGTCGTCCTCGTCAAATTTATACAGGAGAAAATTTAAGATCTTTTACAGAATTAGAGAATAGATAAAAAAATAATATTATTTTTACATTAAATTTAAAGCTTCATAAATTATGAAGCTTTTTTTATACGTTTGTTTATGTTAGAACTTAATATTAAAAATGAAACTTCAAGATTAAGAGCTGTAATTTTAGGAACAGCGAAAAGTAATGGAGGCGTTCCTAACGTTGAAGATTGTTATGACCCAAAGAGTATCGAGCATGTTTTGTCAGGTACGTATCCAAAAGAGGATGACATGATGTTAGAGATGGAAGCGGTAGCCGAGGTACTAAAAAAATATAATGTCCAGGTTTTTAGACCAGATGTAATTAATAGCTATAATCAAATTTTTTCTAGAGATATTGCTTTTGTAATTGACAATATCCTTATAAGGTCTAATATTCTGCCAGATAGAGAGAAAGAATATATGGCTATACAAAACATGATTTCTCATATAAACCCAGAAAATATAGAAGTTTTGCCTGAGAAGTGCCATATTGAAGGAGGAGATGTTATGCCTTGGAATGAATATATATTCGTAGGGACTTATTCAGGTAATGATTATTCAAATTATATAACTGCAAGGACAAATATTCATTCAGTAAATGCGTTACAAGAATTGTTTCCTCATAAAAAAGTGAAGTCATTTGAATTGAGGAAGTCCAACACAAATGCAAAAGAAAATGCATTGCATTTAGATTGTTGTTTTCAACCTATAGGAATAGACAAGGCTATTCTTCATAAAAATGGTTTTTTGGTTGAAAGTGAATATGAATGGTTGGTGAATTTTTTTGGAAAAGAAAATATTTTTGAAATTACGAAAGATGAAATGTATCAAATGAATAGTAATATTTTTTCGATTTCAGAAAAAGTTATTATTTCAGAGAAAAACTTTACGAGATTAAATACGTGGTTGAGAGAAAATGATTTTACAGTAGAAGAAGTGCCCTATGCAGAAATTGCAAAGCAAGAAGGTTTATTACGCTGTTCTACTTTACCTTTAATCAGAGATTAATGACTTGATAATATCGAATAAAAAAAGCTGCATGTTGCAGCTTTTTTTATTTGATATTTTTTTGATTATTCTAAAACAACTTTATCAATTGCATGAATCACCCCATTATTGGCTTGTACATCAGTAGCTATAATTTTACTAACTCGAGATCCAGAGTCGGTTAATGTAGCTTGCCCTCCTGAAAGATTAACAGTTAATCCTCCTCCTAAGGTAGAGATAGACATGTTGTCAGATAAACTAGATGCTAAAACGTTTGCACCAGCTACTACATGTGTATTTAATGTTGATGTTAAAGTTGCAGTAGGTACTTCGCTCAATGCAGTTAAATCTAATTCGTTTAGTAACGAAACAAAGGCACTATTTACAGGAGCAAAAACGGTAAATGGAGCAGGTTCTGTATCATTTGGGGTAGATAAGGTTTCGACATAAGTATAACTTGCCTCCCTTGTTAAAGCTTCCACCAATATTGAAAAATTAGAGTCAGCTGCCGCAAAAGTTACAATTGTTGGTAAATCAACAACCTTATCCACAACATGCACTGTTCCATTATCTGCAGAAACATTTGGAATAGAAACTTGAGATGTTCCATTAAATGTCACACCTCCATCTGTATTGATGTATATTGACATTGGTGATTCTGATGCATCGCTTGTAGCTTTTGTGTTAGCGTATCCGGTTGATAGGTCTGTGGACTTTAAACTACCATCTATTACATGATTTAAAAGAATTTGTGTTAATAATTCTTTTGGTACTTCATCTAAAGAATTAAAGCCTTTTTCTTCTAAAAATGAAGAGAATGCTTCATTAGTAGGTGCTAAAACAGTAAATGGTCCTGGCCCGCTCAATGTTGTAGCTAGTTCTGCTTTTGTAACGGCTGCCACTAATGAACTTAAATTATTATTAACAGCTACATCTACAATTGTATTCGTTTTAATAATAGTATCATCATCATTATTACTGCATGAAGAAAAAATACTAACTAATAGAAATAATGCGATTACTTTGGTGATTACTTTGATGAATTTATGTTTTTAATTATTTTGTTTAATAATAATATAAAAAAATTAAACACTTTGTGTTAAATAAAATGTAAAATTTGTTAAACAAAATTTTTATTCAAAATTAATTTCTCAAAAGTAAAAGAGTCTTCTCTTTTTAATGTTGGTAATATCAGAGTACTATTTCTTTTGATTATTGATAGTAAAAACGAAAATTTAATAGAGGTTATTACTGTAAAAGCATTCGACGTTATAAATTCAGTAATCCCAGTCTTAAATTTATTATCCTATCGAATAAGTATTGAAGTTTACATTCATCAATAATACTCAAGAATACGAAGAGCTTGAATTAAAATTGAGCTGTATAATGAGCATGTTTAATATTTTAGGAGTTTATTTATGGAAGCTTTAAAGAGAGTTATACTTTCAGATTATCTAAATGCGCAAGAAGAGAAGGAAAGTTGTTATTTATTTGTAAAGTTTTAAACAAGAAAAAAGCCAAGCAATGGCTCGGCTTTTTTTAATAATCATTTATGAAAATTATTTTTGCTCTTTTGTTTTGATGTTATCAAGATATTCCTGTAAACGTTTTCCGTAATCTGATTTTTTCACTTTATCAGATAGAGAATTGTTTACAGTATCTAACATTTTTATGCTTGCATCATACATTTCTGTAAGAGCGATATATGGCGATACCACTGTATTTGCATGTGTAATTGCAAAATTAGTAGTAAATAAAACTTTTCTTTTGGTTAGTTGTTTGTAATCTTTTTCTAATTGAATGACTAAAGCTTCGTTATTGGCTTTCTTTGCATCAAAATCTTTTTTGATAAACTCTAAACGCTCATTTTGAAACCTTTTTCTAATTTTTGTGTATTGATCTAAGATTTCTTGATTTTTAGATCCAGAGATTTCGGGGTTAAAACCAAATTTATCAACTTTATCATTAATAGTTATTGTTCCTTTTTCACCGAAAAATAAAATTCTTTTGTTCGTTGTGTTTCCGTCAAAAGTTAAATAGTATAAAACTGGAGAATCCACATTATCAGTTAATGTAAATTTCTCATTGCCTAATAAAGCAATCGAATCAACAGAAACCAGGGCTGTATCCTTCATTTTTTGTAGGTACAGAGTTCCTTTTTTTAATCCTTTAATTGTTCCTTGAACAATCATATTTCCTTCTTCTTTAGAATTGCAAGCAATTACTAAAATTAATAATGCAACGGTAGCAATAATTTTCTTCATGTAAACTAAAATTTTGGTATGCAAATATGCTGATTTTTATTTAAAGAGTTGCTGATAATTCTAACAAAATAGTACATAGAATGGCTCCTACAGTTCCTATTGCATATCCCAAAACAGCTAATAAAACACCAACAGTTGCCAATGAGGGATGAAAAGCTTGTGCTACAATTGGAGCAGAAGCAGCTCCTCCAACATTAGCCTGACTTCCTACTGCGAGGAAAAAATACGGAGCTTTAATAAGTTTGGCAACTAAAATTAATAATGCTGCATGTATTGTCATCCAAACAGCACCAATAGCAATTAATCCTAAATTGTCAAAAATCATTGCTAAATCCATTTTCATTCCAATAGTTGCTACTAGAATATAAATAAATACGCTCCCCAATTTACTCGCTCCAGCACCTTCATAGTTTTTTGCTTTTGTAAAAGATAATATTATTGCTACAATGGTAGAAATACTAATTAACCAAAAGAAACTAGAACCTAAAAATGTAAAGATATTTCGCCATGTTTCAGATTGTATATTGTTTACTAATTTTTCAAAGAGCGCACTTAAACGAGTAGCTGCAAAATGCCCCAAACCAACTGTTCCAAAAGCGATTGCTAACATGATCATTAAATCGGTTAAAGAAGGGTTTCTTTTTGTCTTTTTAGAAAAGCTAGACACTTTTTCTTTTAATTGTTCAATGGTCGTTGTGTCTGCACCTAGCCATTTATTAATTTTATCTTTTTTACCAATTCCTATTAGTAAAATGGCCATCCAAATATTGGCAATAACGATATCAACAAAAATCATTCCTCCATACTTTTGAGGGTTGTATTGGTAAATTTCTAGCATCGCAGTTTGGTTTGCTCCACCCCCAATCCAACTTCCTGCAAGTGTAGAAAGACCTCTCCAAACTGCATTAAAATCGGCACCACCAACAGTTTCTGGCGAGAAAATTGAAATTAATAAAATAGCAATCGGACCACCAATTATAATTCCTACAGTTCCTGTAAAAAACATAATTAAAGCCTTAGAACCAAGATTGAAAATAGCTTTTAAATCAATACTTAAAGTCATTAATACTAAAGCTGCAGGTAATAAAAAACGACTAGCAACATAATAAAGTTGTGATTTACCAGGCATAGCTTTTCCCGCTGTATTTATAGTTTCCCATTCGGGGGATATAATTCCTAAGGTTGTAAAAATTGCAGGTATAAAATAAGCCATAAATAAACCTGGAACAATTTTGTAGAACTTATGCCAAAATCCACTAGTTTTGTTTTCTGTGTAGAACACCAATCCTAGCGATAACATAAGGATTCCAAAAACAATAGCATCATTAGTAAAAGTTGGTTCAGTCATATTTGAAATGTTTTTATTTATTGAATTTTGTAAAGACTTTATTAGAAGAATTTTTGTAAAAATAACTTAATTTTAGTTTTAATTTTTCAAAATATTTTGAATAAATCCGTTATCAATTCTGTTTTTGGTAATTGGTTTTATGTAAACCTTATAATTATATTTCTGAAGTTATCGGTTATGAAAAACTATTATTCTCCTAAAGTATAAGTTGTTTTATGAATCGAATTTTCATTAAAAGTTTACTCATCTTTCTTTTTAGGTTCTCTTTTCGCATTTTTAAGAGACTGCATTAACATCCATTCGATTTGTCCATTGGTAGAACGAAATTCGTCTGAAGCCCATTTTTCAATTGCTTTAATCATGTCTTCATTAATACGTAATGCAAATGCTTTTTTCTTAGCCATATTTTATTGGTTAACGAAATTTTAGATGATTGCTGTTAGTTTTTTTTGATATTCCAAATCTTGTTTTTAAATATAGGATGTCTTTTTGTTTAAATACTAATATACTAGAAAGCTCAATATTTTCATTTATTACCAAAATTTATTCAAATTTATTTATGTAAAGGAAACTGTAATTCCCGAAATTGAGATAACTATATAAATTGGCATCCGGATTATATTAATTTGTTTTTATAGGTCTCTAAAACTCTAAGAGCCTCTTCCTTTTTTTGCGTTCCTATTAATAATTTATCTCCATTTTTAAGAATTAACTGAACACCAATATTTCCTGATACATTAATTGCTTTTCCTCTTCCTTTATTAAAAAAGAATCCTCCTTTTAATCCCCATCCTCCAAATTCACTTATGGGAAAATACGTTCTAATTCCCGCTTTAGTAATTTGATTCCAAGGAATTAATTTCATTGAAAAATGAAAAGGAGAAAATTGATAATGAATTCCTTTTTCATCAATTTTTGTTTTTAATTTAAAGAAAAATAGTATCAAAATAGAAACCACAATAACAACAAGTATTGCTGTAAATTCTTTTGTAGATATGGTTTTGTTTTCTGTAAAGTGTTTTTGTAATACTTTAGTTATTGGAATAACTGTACTAATGACTAATATGATAATCAACCAAATTTGTCTAAAACGCTGTTCTTCCTTAAAAACTTTCATGTTACCTGTTTTTTTCTCTTTCTAAAACTATATTGGCCCAACCTGGGGCAATATAATTTACATTCCATCCTTCTCTTCCATATTGGTTTAATAGGTCTTCAAAATTCTGACTTCTATTTCTAAATCCTAATTTAGGATGTACTACTTTATATTCTTTCATTGTTTTTTGTATGTGAGATTAATGACTTAAAGTTCCGGTATTTAAAACAGGTGAAGCTTCTTTGTCCCCACATAAAATAACCATTAAATTGCTAACCATAGCGGCTTTGCGTTCATCATCTAAATCAACTATATTTTTTTTACTTAATTCCTCTAAAGCCATTTCAACCATACTTACTGCACCTTCTACAATTTTATGTCTTGCCGCAACAATTGCTGTAGCTTGTTGTCTTTTTAACATTGCAGAAGCTATTTCTTGTGCATATGCTAAATATCCAATTCTAGCTTCCAAAACTTCTATGCCCGCAATAGATAAACGTTCATCAATTTCTTTTTCTAACGCTTCAGAGACTTCGTTTACACTAGATCTTAAAGTAATATCTTCATCAGAACCTTCATCAGCAAAATTGTCATAAGGGTACATACTTGCCAATTTTCTTACGGCAGCATCTGTTTGTACGCGTACAAAGTTTTCAAAATTATCAACATCAAAAGCGGCTTTATATGTATCTGTTACTCTCCATACTAAAATAGTAGAAATCATAATAGGGTTTCCTAGTTTATCATTTACTTTTAAACGTTCACTATCAAAATTACTTGCTCTTAATGAAATTGCTTTTTTTCTAAATAATGGATTCGCCCAATACAAACCATTGTCTTTTATAGTTCCTATATATTTACCAAATAATAAAATGACTTTAGAAGTATTTGGGTTAACAAGAATAAAACCAAAGAAACCAAAGAAACCAAAAAGCGTGGTAATTAGGTAAATAGGTGTTTCCTTTATTATTGTAAATGCAATTCCCCCAAAAAATAGTATTAGAACTATTAATAACATTAAATAACCATTTGCTGGTTTAATAATTTTTTCTTCTTTCATATATTTTGTTTTATTATGATATTAAAATGATATCACAAATATAGGTTTATTTTTTTTATGATTATAAATTTTTCAAGATTTATTTTATACATTAGCTAAGAATCAATAATATTATTTACAGATGAAAATTAAATTATTTTTAATGTTCTCGTTTCTGTTTCTATCAAATTTATCTGAGGCAAATGTTGAGTTTTGGGGGCCAACAGGACACAGAACTACAGGTGAAATTGCAGAGAAGCACTTAACTAAAAAAGCAAAAAGAAAAATTGATAAATTGTTAAATGGACAGAGTTTAGCTTTTGTTTCAACTTTTGCAGATCAAATAAAATCTGATAAAAAATTCAATGAATTTTATTCTTGGCATTATGTAAATATGGATCTGAATCAAAAATATGCTGATGCAGAAAAAAATCCTAAAGGAGATTTAGTAACAGGAATAAATAAATGTATTCAGGTTTTAAAAGACGAGAATAGTGCTAAAGAAGACAAGGTGTTTTATTTAAAAATGTTAGTCCATTTTGTCGGAGATTTACATCAGCCATTACATATAGGACAAAAGGAGGATAAAGGAGGAAATACGATACAAGTGCAATGGTTTGGTAAAGGAACAAATTTACATACTGTTTGGGATTCAAAAATGATTGAAGAATGGAATATGAGTTACATAGAATTGGCTAAAAATTCAAGTGATTTATCAAAAGAACAAATTGAATCTATCAAAAAAGGAACCATTGAAGATTGGGTTGATGAAGTTCATCAACTTACAAAAGAAGTATATAATTCTGCGCAAATAGGGGATAATTTAAAATATAGATATTCCTATGATCATATGGAAACTCTCAGAAGTCAACTACAAATAGGGGGAATTCGGTTAGCAAAAATTTTAAATGAAATTTTCTGCTAGAAAATCTTAAATAATTTTAAAAAAGCCTCATAAACTTATTTTTATGAGGCTTTTTTGTTAAGAATGAGTTAATTGTTTTCTAATGGCATATCTTCTTTGTAATTTTAAAACATGATAAAAAAATATATATATGTGTTATTCTTTGTACCGCTTTTGTTTTCTTGTAAAAAAGAAGCTGTAAAAGATGCTCCTAAAACAGTAACCTCAGTAAAGTCTTATTCATACAAAGAGCTAAAACCAATGCTCGAGAGACAAGATGGTAAAACCTATGTAATTAATTTTTGGGCAACTTGGTGTGCACCCTGTGTTAAAGAATTACCTGCATTCGAAAAATTAAACAAAGAATATGCTGCTAAAAACGTGGAAGTCATTTTGGTGAGTTTAGATTTTCCTAAACAAGTAGAAAAAAGATTACTTCCTTTTATCAACAAAAAGAACTTACAATCTAAAGTGATTTTATTGGATGATGTAAATGAAGATGCTTGGATAAAAGAAATAGATTCTGCATGGTCTGGAGCCATACCTGCTACCTTAATTTATAGTTCTAAAGGAAGAAAGTTCTATGAACAATCTTTTGATTATGAGTTATTAGAAACGGAATTAAAAACTTTATTATAAATTTTAAAAAAAGCGTATTATGAATTTTAAAAAAACAATTTTACTACTATTAATAGCTGCAACAACAGCAGCATTTTCGACCAAGCTAATTAAAGGTTATAAAGTTGGTGATACCATAGAAGATTTTAAGTTAAAAAACATTGATAATAAAATGGTTTCGTTATCAGACTATACTGATGCAAAAGGATTTGTGATTATATTTACTTGTAATAAGTGTCCTTATTCAGTAGCAAATGAAGACAGAATAATTGCTTTAGATAAAAAGTATAGTCCATTAGGTTTTCCTGTAATAGCAATAAATCCAAATGACCCAAAAGCATCGAGAGGAGATAGTTTTAAAGATATGAAGGTTCGTGCTTCAGAAAAAGGGTTTACTTTTCCTTATTTGTTTGATGAAGGCCAAAAAGTATATCCAAAATTCGGAGCAACTAAAACTCCACATGTTTATATTGTAAGCAAGAAAGCGATGAAAGTTGAATATATTGGTGCAATAGACAATAGTTCTAGAAATCCAGGTAAGGTTACTGAAAAATATGTAGAAGATGTTTTAGATGCTTTATTAGCTGGTAAAAAACCAATAAAAACAGAAACAAGGGCAATTGGTTGTTCTATAAAAGTTATAAAATAATAGCTTTTTCTTTATCATAAAAAATCTCAAGTATTGACTTGAGATTTTTTTGTTTTGTATATTTTAGGTTCTCTAATTTAATAAAGTTTATACAAAAATTTAATGTTTAATAAACTTAGTTAGCAAAGTTCTCTTTTTTTCAAGTGAAGAAAGAATCTTAACTTAAAAAAGTAAGCGCCGTTTTATAGAAAACGACGGCTTACCAAGTAAACTAATAAAACCAAGTATTAGCACTAATATTAGAAGTTAGCTTTCTAATAAAATTTAATATGTTTTAATGAAGGCTAATAACTTTCGTTATTTTCCACTGTTTATCTTCTTTTTTCCAAATTACAATAAACTTACTAGGTATAGATTTCGTATTTGGCTCTTGTTTATTATAAAATTTATGATAACCAATTTGAATTGCACCATAGTCATGTATAGGATACACTTCTACACTTCCTTTAATTAATGATCTTGTTACTTTATTACAAATATTTTTTTTTAACGCTTCTAAAAGAGCTTTTTTATCAGTTGATAAACCTCCTTTGTCATGAAAAAACTCAAGATCATCAGCATAAATTGAGGCCTGGGTTTTAATATTACACGTATTGTAAGCTGTAAAATAGATGCTATCCATTTTTAAAATTTCTTTATGAAGCGCTGTGTTTGATGCTTGGTATTTAGGGATTTCATTTACTTGCGCATTTAAAACATAGTTGTAAAAGAACATTGCAATAAATAGGATTACTTTAAAAATAAATGAATTTTTAAAAGGTTCTAAAAATGAATTCATATTTGGTGAGTGAATTATTGTGTTGGCTTCTATTAATATATTGAGGTTGTTTCCAACTTCAAGAAGTATATTTTTTTGTTGATTGGTAATTTTATGAATTTATATTTTAGAGATATCTCCTCCTGAGGAAGAAGTTTTATTTACGTATTTCGGATTTCCTTTAAAATCAATATCTGCGCCACTATTGGCTTTAGCATCTAATTTTTTTGAAGCGTATATATTGATATCGGCGCCACTTGTTGCATTTACAATTACATTTTCACTTTCTAACCCATAAGCATCTATAGAAGAACCACTTGTAGCATTAGAGGCATGATTAATCGTTGTTCCTGCAATGCTAATATCAGAACCACTAGTAGAATTCGTTTCTACACTTGTAGCATTTACAGTAATTCTTATATCTGCACCACTTGTTGATGAAATGGAAATTTCATTCGTTTTAATGATTCCTTTTCCGTAAACATTGCTGCCACTTGTTGCTTTCAAAAGCGTTAAGTCTTTAATAGTAACATATACTTTTCTCGCTTTTGCTTTCCAGATACTTTTCTCTGAATATATTTTTAAAACACCATCTTTTACTTCGGTAATAATAATATCGTGCAAGTTTTCATCAGCCTCTACAGTTACTTTGTTTTTAGATCCTTGGTTTAAATGCAAATCAATGCCAGTACTTACTTTAATTCCGTTAAACTTATTAGATGTTTTTCTATTTTTCGTAACTACATTTCTGTTTCCATTTACGCTATTAAACATTTCAGCACTGCAGGATGCAAAAATGGTTCCTAAAAATAGAATTGCTATAATTTTTGATATTGAATTTTTCATGAGTTTGGTTTTAGTTAGTTCATAAATGTCATTTATTAGACGCTTAAAATCTAAAGGAGGTTATTTTATTTTTGGTTTTTATGTTTGAATTGTATTAAATACTTTCTTTTTCATTACCTTCTAATTCATCAACACAATCTGTGCATTTTAATGTTTTATTCGTCATTATAAAATGATGATTAACCATTTCTTTATCGTAGATGTCCGTTTCATTTTCTACGTCATTCAAGAAATTTTTGATTGAATTATCAAAAAAGATGGTAATATCTTTTGAGACATAAAAAATGATATTTATTTCCTCATCTTTCCAGAAGTTTTTATATTCAGATAAAAAGTATGCATCTAAAATTATTGTATTTTCTATAATTTCGAAGTTGTAATTAATTTCGTTTGCATTCTCCTTTGCTTGGCTTTTAGACTTTCCTTTTGATTCTTTCTGAACAATAAAATAATTTTTATTAGTTGTGCTTTTTCTAACATCAACTTTAATATTACTGGCATAAGTCATTGTTATACCGTCAATTTCAACTTCTTCTGTTTCTGAAGTTTGTATTAAATTATGACGAAAATAGATGTTATCATCATTAACCATTTTTAAAGTTAAAGTATCTTTAGGAAATAGGTTTAACTCAGTTCTCTCTGAAGTATCTCCATAGTTTGAGTGAGATGTGCCAAAGTCTATACCTGTAAAAATTAATGCAAATAAACAAACTATCCAAATACCTAAAAGTGTGAGTGAAGTTGGTTTGTTCATTTTACGAACATTACTTGATAAAATTCGTAGTCCTAAGATAAATAAAATCAAAAACGGAATACCTATTAGTAAGAATATACATAAAGTTAATAGCCATCTTGGTAAAATGGGATCATGCATAAATGGTGGATAATGTGTAAAAGAAGATGCAACTCCCAACCATTCTAAACTTCCCATAGAAAACCCTCCAATAATTAGAGATAAAATAACTGCTGCTGCAATAAATATTAATATTGCTCCAATAAGTTTACCAACCACTTTAAAAAATACAAGCATAATCTTTGCTATAGTGTTGATGAAATCTTGTAAACCGTTATTTTTTTTTGTCTTTCCCGAAAAAGTCTGATTCATTTTTTCTGAAATCTCATTCGCACCATCTTTTAATTTTTCAGATGCTTTGCTGGCAAATGCAGTTACGTTTTCAGAAACATTATTAAACTCTTCTCTTATTTTTTTTTCAATATTATCAATATTTACGGGTTCACCTTCCATTTGCAATTTTTCTGCAGTTGTTTTTGCTTCAGGTAATAGAATCCAAAGTATTATATAGAGTAGTACACCAAAACCTGCACTAAAAAATAAAGCTAAAAGTCCTAAACGAATCCAGATTACATCAATGTTAAAATAATGTGCAATTCCTGAGGCAACACCACCTAAAAACTTATCATCGCCATCTCTAAATAATTTTTTACCAGTAGTATTGTTCCTTTTGTAAGAGTAGCTGGCGTCGTTATAAACTTCTTCAGTGTCGGCATAATCTTCAGGTTGCCCCATAATAGCAATGATATTATCAATATCAGCCTCATTAACTACTTGTCTCGAATCTGTAATTTTCTCTGATAACAATTCACTAATTCGTGCTTCTATGTCCGCAATTATTTCGTTTTTTCCTTGAGGATCATCACTTAAAGATCTAGAGATAGATTCTAGGTATCTTTGTAATTTTTGGTAAGCTATTTCATCAATATGGAAGAAAAATCCACCTAAATTTATATTTATAGTCTTATTCATTTGTAGTTCTTTTTTTACTAGTTACTTGGTTTACTGAGTTGATTAGATTATTCCATGTTTTACTTAATTCTTTTAGAAACATGCCTCCATTTTCTGTTAAAACATAGTACTTTCTTGGTGGTCCAGATGTTGATTCTTCCCATCTATAAGTTAATAATCCTGCATTTTTTAAACGCGTTAATAAGGGATAAATGGTTCCTTCAACCACAATCATTTCAGCATTTTTTAGCGTAGATAGAATTTCAGAAGTATATGCATCTCCACTTTTTAAAATGGATAAGATGCAGAATTCTAAAACACCTTTTCGCATCTGTGCTTTTGTGTTTTCAATCTTCATATATTGTGATTTATTTTATAAATTTTATTGTAAAAGGATATTTGTAATTTTGGCCTTCTTTTGCTTTTATTGAAGCTATAATAACCAATGCAATTCCAATGATATAGATAATGCCTGCTAAAGAACCAAAACTTAAAAACCCAAACATATTATGTATGTCTAAGTCTAAATTAAAATTATTCCAATTTATATAATTGTTACGTCTTTCAAAAAATGATACAATTGCAAAAGGAACAAAAATTATAGAAATTAAAAAGATATAAAGCGTATAACTAATATTAAAGTTTATAGCTTCTTTACCTTGTTCATCTAAAAATGGGCTTCTGTCTTTTAATGTTTGCCATGCAATTAATGGGGTTATTATATTACCAAAAGGAAACATAAAACCTGCAAATGCAGAAATATGGATTAAAAATGCGTTCGTGTTCTCGTTATTTTTCTTCATTTTAAAATATATAATACTTTCTTATGCAAATATATATCTTAAAAAAGGTATTATGCAATACATAGTACTATAATTAACATTTTATTAACATTTTAGTTTTTAGTTGTTTTTTAACTAAAAAGCTTTAAATCCATTGATTTTATTGGGTTTTTGTTTCAAAATTTTATATATATTGTACATTTTTATGCTTAATATGAAAAAACTGATAAATTTATAAAATGAAATTTACGCCAATAAAAGTTAATCTTTTTAATCTAGTAAAACTCCCTTTAGCATATTTAGGAGGTGTAAGAGTAAGTGCAATAACGGATACAGAAGTTGTAGTTGTAATAAAGCATAGATGGATGAATCAAAACCCATTTAATAGCATGTTTTGGGCTGCTCAAGGAATGGCCGCAGAAATGACAACTGGGGTTTTGGTTATGAAGGCAATAGATGATTCTAAACTAAAATGTTCGATGTTAGTAACAAGTCAAGAAGCTAGGTTCTTTAAAAAAGCAACTGGCCGTATTACTTTTTCTTGTAAAGGAGGAAATGAGATAAAAGAGGCAATTAAAGAATCTATAAAAACAGGGGAAGGACAAGTGGTTGTTTTAACATCGGAAGGAAAAAATAATGATGGAATAGTAGTTTCTAGATTTCAATTTCATTGGAGTCTGAGAGTAAAGAAATAAATTAGTCTTTCTTTTTGTAAAGTTGAGGTCTTTCTTGCTGATAATCGCATTCTTGAAAAATACCACAAGATACATTTGTACGTGCCAATGATTTAGTAATTTCAAATTTCTTTGATAACGCTTCTATTTCTGGAGATAAATATTTCATAACGATTAATAATATTAATATTTACAATTAAATCAAAAGTAACATTTTTGTTTTACAAGCAAGGTAATTTAGCCTTCATTTCGATTAATTGACAAAAACTTAATAAGAACTTTACACTAACTTTTAAGAAGATTTATTTTATCAAAAAATGTTTCATAATTAAATATGAGTCATTAAATTTAAAAACTTAAAATTTTTGTAACAAAAACACCCTTCGTTCATCTAATATTATATAACTATTAAAATTAACTTTTATGTATCAAGATAAAATTACACCAAATTCATCAAATAGAAATGCACACGAAATAGATTATGAAATTTTCGGGGAAGAGATGCAGTTTGTAGAAATTGAATTAGATCCAGAAGAAGGGGTTGTTGCAGAAGCAGGAACTTTTATGATGATGGATGATCAAATAAAGATGAATACTATTCTTGGTGATGGTTCTAATCAAGAAACTGGTATCTTAGGGAAGATATTTTCTGCGGGAAAAAGAATTTTAACGGGAGAAAGTTTATTTATGACCGTTTTTACCAATGACGGATTTGGAAAAAAGAAAATATCTTTTGCATCTCCTTATCCTGGAAAAATTGTTCCAATTGATTTAACTGCCTTTGGTGGTAAGTTTATTTGTCAGAAAGATGCCTTTTTGTGCGCTGCAAAAGGAGTTTCTATTGGGGTTGAGTTTTCAAAAAATATAGGAAGAGGCTTGTTTGGTGGTGAAGGTTTTATCATGCAAAAATTAGAAGGTGATGGATTGGGATTTATTCATGCAGGCGGAACTATGTCAAAAAAAGTGTTACAACCCGGGGAAGTTTTAAAAGTTGATACAGGTTGTATTGTAGGTTTTACGCAAGATGTAGCTTATGATATTGAGTTTGTTGGTGGTATTAAAAATACCGTTTTTGGAGGTGAGGGCTTATTCTTTGCTACTTTAAAAGGGCCAGGAACGGTTTATGTTCAATCTTTGCCATTTAGTAGATTGGCTGGTAGGGTTTTAGCAATGGCACCAAGAACAGGAAAAGGGACCAAAGGAGAAGGTAGTATTTTAGGCGGTATTGGTGATCTTTTAGATGGTGACAATAGATTTTAAAATTGAGAAAGTAGAAATAAGTTCTTAAGTCATGATTTTATAGAATTGCTTTTACCATTCTGTCATTGCCAAATAAATCTTTTTTAAGTGTAATCGTATTATAGTCTTTTTGTTTTAACATTTCAACAGTTTCTTTACCCAAGTATTGGTTTATTTCAAAAAATAAGAGTCCACCTTTTTTAAGGTGGATTCTGGCTAAATCGGCAATTTTAGAATAAAAAATTAACGGATTATTATCTTTAACAAATAGTGCTAAATGGGGTTCGTTCTCTAAAACATTATTGCTTATTTCTACTTTTTCTAATTCTCTTATATATGGAGGGTTTGAAACGATTAAGTTATATTGCTGAGGTAACTCTTTCGTTTCTAAAATATCCATTTCTAAAAATGAAATTTCAACATTATTTAAAGTAGCATTTTGTTGGGCAACTTTTAGGGCATCACCAGAAACATCTATTGCTGAAATACTAGAATTAGATAAATTTTTAGCCAAAGAAATAGGAATGCAACCTGTTCCTGTACCAATATCCAGAATTGAAATTTTTTCTATTTTTCTAATTTGTAACTCTGTAACTTCTTTTAGCACCCATTCTACTAATTCTTCTGTTTCAGGTCTTGGAATTAGGGTGTTTTTATTAACTTTAAACGGTAATCCATAAAACTCAGTATTTCCTATAATGTACTGAATAGGTTCTTCTTTTAGAAGTCTTTTTAAAATGACTTTTAATTCTGATAAAATTGCATCAATAATTAAAAAATCGGGATGCATTACAGAATCAACTCTTTGTAAGTTGAGTTTTTCTTCTATCAACAAAAAAAAGAAAGTATCTATTTCTGTTTTTGGATAAATTTCTTTCAACGTATCCGTAAAATAAGTTCTAAAATTTTTTAAGGTCATAATTTTTTTAGCATCCAAACATTACAAGAATAGTGTCCTGTATTTCCTATTGGTTTATCAAGGTTTATAAAACCATTCTTATTATACAAAGCTTTTGCTGCATTCATGTAAGGCATCGTTTCTAAATAACAATGTGTATAACCTATCTTTTTTGCTCTTTCTAAACAAATATTTATCAGTTCAGACCCCAAACCTTTTCCCCTTGTTATTGGTAAAAAATACATTTTTTGAAGCTCACAAGTTTTACTGTCAAAATTATCTAATCGGGCAATTCCTGCTCCGCCAACAACTTTGTTCTGATGCTCTATAACATAATAAAAGGATGTTGGTTTTATAAAATTTTCAAACATTTTATCAGTTGCAGAATCCTCATACGCAGTTCCTACTTTTGGTGCGCCCATTTCTATAAGAACTTCTCTAATTACAATAGCCATTTGCTCATTGTCTTTTGCATTAATTTCTCTAATGATAAAATCTTGTTTTGTCATTTAATACTGTATTTTTGCAAGAGCAATTTACTTAATTTTTTAATTATTCTAGATGAAAAATATTTTATATTTTATCCTACTAATTATTTTGATTTCTAGCTGTTCTGTTAATAAGCAACCCACTTTTATAAAGGTTGATAAGGTAAAAGTAGCTTCTTTTAGTGGAGATACAATTCGTTTAAAAGCAGAAGCTTTTTTTACAAACCCAAATGATGTTGGCGGTAAGATTTCTACAGATGAAATTAAGGTAATTGTAAATGGAGCAGAGGTTGCACAAGTTTCGTCAGAAGAATTTAAAGTACCTGCAAGAAAAAACTTTACAATTCCTTTAGTAGTAGTAATACCCGCAAGAAAAGTATTTGAAAATAACAAAAACGGAATTTTAGGAGGTTTGCTAAATTCTTTTTTAAAGAAATCTATTCAAGTACAATTTAAAGGAGATATAAAGTACAAAGTTTTTGGATATTCTAATGTTTATCCAGTTGATGAAATTCAGGAAATTAAATTTTAATTCATAGTTATCAGTCACGAAATTTACATAAAACGTTGTTTACAAATTGCCAGAAACGGAATTGGTTTTGCACGTCCAAATCCTTCTGTTGGCGCTGTTGTTGTTCATAATAATAAAATTATTGGCGAGGGTTTTACTTCTAAATACGGTGAGAGTCATGCGGAAGTAAACGCAATCAATGCCGTAAAAGATAAATCGCTTTTAAAAGAGTCGACTATTTATGTTACGTTAGAGCCTTGTTCTCATTTTGGTAAAACGCCTCCTTGTGCAGACCTTATAGTAAAACATCAATTAAAAAATGCAGTTATTGGTTGTGTAGATTCTAATAGTTTAGTTGCTGGTAAAGGAATTGAACGATTGAAGAAAGCAGGAATTAATGTAATTGTTGGTGTTTTAGAAAATGAATGTAAAGAGCATCACAAGAAATTTTTTACTGTTCAAGATAAAAAAAGGCCATATATTATTTTAAAATGGGCAGAAACAAAAGACGGGTTTTTAGCGCCAAAATCAAAAGTAGAACAAAAACCTGTTTGGATTTCTAATCAATATTCTCAACAATTAGTCCATAAGTTTAGAAGTGAAACGCATGCTATTTTAGTGGGTACAAATACTGTTATTGCCGACAATTCTAAATTAAATGTTAGAACTTGGTCTGGTGAGAACCCGATAAGAATTGTATTAGATAAAAATTTAAGAATTGAAAAAGACTTTTCTGTTTTTGATGAAAGTGTAAAAACTATTTTTCTAACAGAAAAGAAAGAATCTCAGGTTGATATCAGTGGTAAACTAATTTTTGAAACAATAGATTTTTCTAAAAACATTGGGGTTCAGATTTGTGAAGTCCTTTATAAACATCAAATTCAATCTGTAATTATTGAAGGAGGATTACAAACTTTACAGACTTTTATCAATGAAAATTTATGGGATGAAGCTCGAGTTTTTATTGGTGAAACTGAATTTAAAGAAGGTATTAAGGCTCCTGTCCTTAATAAAGTAATTAAAGAAATAATAAACATTAAAACTGACGTTTTAAAACTATACACTAATGATTAAAAACATCATTTTCGATTTTGGAGATATTTTTATCAACTTAGATAAAAAGGCAACTTATAACGAATTAGAAAAATTAGGGGTTTCTGAAATTTCTGACGAAATGATGGGTGTTGCTCATCAATATGAAAAAGGATTAATTTCTACAGACAAATTTATAGAATTCTTCAACAAGAAATTTAATGTAGCTAAAGAAGATCTGGTTTTTGCTTGGAATTCTATATTATTAGATTTTCCTTTAAAAAGGTTGGTCTTTTTAAAAGAACTTGCTAAAAGTAAAAAATATAGATTATTTCTTTTGAGTAATACAAACGATTTGCATATATCTTCTGTGAAAAATAGTTTAGGAACTGAGTTTTTTAACGATTTTAAAAGTTGTTTTGAGCAGTTTTATTTATCACACGAAATACATTTTAAAAAACCAGATACGGCTATCTATGAATTTGTTTTAAATGAAAACAATTTAATCGCTGAAGAAACTTTATTTGTAGATGATTTAAAGGAAAATACTGACGCTGCCAATAAATTAGGTATTCATACTTGGAATTTGATTCCAGGAAAAGAAGATGTTATGGAATTATTTACTAAAAAACATATTTAAGATTTGGTATATCTATTATTAAGTATTCTTTTTGCTACTGGCTTATTCGTTATTTTTAAATATTTTGGTATTTACAAAATAGACATATTAAAGGCAATTGTAATTAATTACATTGTTGCATTAACAATTGGATTTTCGTTATCAGAGAAAACTATTTCAATCCTCGAAATTCATCGTCAGCCGTGGGTTTTCGGAGCAGCTTTTTTGGGAGCGTTGTTTGTTGCCATCTTCTTTGTAATGGCAAAAACAGCGCAGGATAATGGAGTTTCTGTAGCTTCAGTAGCAGGTAAAATGTCTGTTGTGATTCCTATTTTATTTGGTGTTTTATTATATGATGAGTCTGTAACTTTTTTAAAAATAGTAGGAATTATTATTGCTTTAATTGCGGTTTACTTGACGTCTGTTAAGGAAGAAAAAAGTGATTTTAAAAAGGCAGGTTTACTCTTTCCAATATTACTGTTTTTTGGCTCAGGAGCAATAGATACAACTCTGAAGTATGTTGAGGTAAATTTTGTTCCGAAAGAAGAAGTTGCCTTTTTTTCTGGTAGTTTATTTGGTTTTGCAGCTATTTTCGGGATTCTAGTTTTAGGGATTAAATCCATAAAAAAAAGAGAATCTTTTGGAGTTAAAAATATAATTGCCGGTTTTGTCTTAGGAGTACCTAACTATTTTTCTATTGTTTTTTTAATTAAAGCGCTACAAACAGAGGGCTTTGAAAGTTCAACGCTTTTTACAATAAACAACGTAGCTGTTGTAATTGTTTCTACAGTTGTTGGACTGTTACTATTTAAGGAGCATTTTAGTTTTAAAAATAAAATGGGAGTTCTTTTAGCAATTTTGGGAATCGTATTAGTAACCATTGCGTAATGTTAGCAGATGTATATAATACCATCGAAAAGTCATCAGAAGAAACCCTTTTTAAAGAAAAAGGTAGTAAGTTTTTTGGTTACGCTTTTCCTGTTTTATCTGAAGATGATGTAAAAAATCGTATTGAAGAATTAAAAAAGAAACATCATTCTGCACGCCATTTTTGTTATGCATATCAATTAGGAATTGAAAAAATTAGATTTAGAGCAAATGATGATGGTGAACCAAATAATTCTGCCGGTTTACCAATTTATGGACAAATTCAATCTTTTGAAGTAACCAATATTTTAATTGTTTCTGTGCGCTATTTTGGAGGAACAAAACTTGGTGTTGGAGGTTTAATTTCTGCGTATAAAACATCTGCTCAAATCACTTTAGAAGCATCAATTATTTTAAAAAAAACAATTAATATTAATTATAAATTGAGTTTTAATTATGATTTAATGAATGCTGTACAGAGAATTATAAAAGAGAAACAGATTGATATTATCAACCAGAAATTAGAAATGAACTGTCAGTATACCATCTCTGTTAGAAAGAAAGATGCAAATTCTATTTTCACTATTTTTGAGAACTTATATAAAGTTGATATTAAAATTTTAGATTAAAATAGGAAACAAATTATTTCGTAAAACCCTAAAAAAAAGTAAATGAGAAATTTATTAATTTTGGAATAGTATACAATCATTTAATCTCATTTATACAGAATCTTTTGCTATTTTTCTATAGACCAAAATGACTAATCCTCTATTTTCTTATATAATTTTAATGAATTTTTTAAAAAAAGGAAGCCTTTAAACAAGCGGGTATTAATAACCTAAACTTTTCAACAAATGATCAGGGCAACGTGCTGGTTTCATGGTTTTACTAAACATAAAAGCTAAAACAGAACTTCCTGTACAAATTAATTCGTTGTTTTGATTTACAATTTCATATTCAAACTCAATTTTTACCATTGGCTTTTTCTTTAGAAACGTTTTTATGGTTAAAACATCGTCATATAAAGCAGATTTTAAAAATTTAAAGTTTATTGAGATTACGGGTAGCATTATTCCGCTTATTTCCATATCTTTGTAAGTAACCCCCAAAGAACGAAGCCATTCGGTTCGTCCTAGCTCAAAAAATTGCGCATAATTTCCGTGATAAACAACCCCCATTTGATCGGTTTCTGAATATCGAATTCTAGTTTGTGTTGATGAATTTTTCAATAGTATTACAAAATTATTTCATTCGTATTTTACGTAAAAAATAATTAATAATCAATAGCAAATTCATTTTTTTTTACTGAATTTTATTCACATTTTTGTTTAACCTTTGAAATGGTTTCAGAATCATCTTTTAAATCTAATTATTAACTTATTTAATTACCTAATGCTAAATGACTATAACTGCTGATTCTGTTTGGAATGAATGTTTAACTTTTATAAAGGACAATATTAAGCCACAAGCCTACAAGACCTGGTTCGAGCCAATAAAACCTGTAAAAATTTCAGGAGAAGCATTAACAATTCAGGTACCTAGTAAATTTTTTTATGAATGGTTAGAAGAACACTACATTAAATTATTGCGTGTTGCATTAGTGAGACAATTGGGTAATGATGCAAAATTGATTTATGATGTAAAAATGGAAAACAATTACAGCAGTAACAGACCGCAAATTGTTAAAATTCCAAGTTCTAATAGAGATCCTTTAAAACCACAAAAAGTTACAGTTCCTCTAGAATCTAATAAAAGAGAGTTAAGAAACCCTTTTGTAATCCCAGGATTGCAGAAAGTTAAGATTGAATCTCAGTTAAACCCTAATTATAGTTTTGCTAATTTCGTAGAAGGTGATTCTAACAGACTAGCGCGCTCTGCTGGTATGGCAGTCGCTAATAAACCCGGAGGAACTTCTTTTAATCCATTATTAATTTATGGAGGAGTTGGTTTGGGTAAGACTCACTTATCTCATGCCATTGGTGTTGATATTAAAGATAAATATCCAGATAAAACAGTTTTATATATTTCCTCAGAAAAATTTACCCAACAATTTATTGATTCAGTAAAATCGAATACAAGAAATGATTTCATTCATTTTTATCAAATGATTGATGTTTTAATTATTGATGATGTGCAATTTTTATCGGGTAAAGCAGGAACTCAAGATGTGTTTTTTCATATTTTCAACCATTTACACCAAAATGGAAAACAAGTAATTTTAACTTCAGATAAAGCTCCTGTCGATATGCAAGATATCGAACAACGTTTATTATCTCGCTTTAAATGGGGTTTATCGGCTGAATTACAAGCACCAGATTACGAAACTAGAATTTCTATTTTACAGAAAAAACTGTTTAGAGATGGTGTAGAAATGCCAGAAGAGATTGTAGAATATATTGCAAAAAACATAAAATCTAATGTAAGAGAATTAGAAGGTGTTATTATATCTATGATTGCTCAAGCTTCATTTAATAGAAGAGAGTTCTCTATACAATTAGCTCAGCAAATTGTAGATAAGTTCGTTAAGAATACGAAGAAAGAAGTTTCTATAGATTATATTCAGAAAGAAGTATCTAAATATTTTGATATGGATGTGGCAACTCTGCAATCTAAAACCCGTAAACGACATATTGTACAAGCAAGACAATTAGCTATGTTTTTTGCAAAAAGATTAACCAAAACTTCTTTAGCGAGTATCGGTAATCAGATCGGGCAAAGAGATCATGCAACTGTATTACACGCTTGTAAAACTGTAGATAACTTGACAGAAACTGATAAGCAGTTTAGAAAGTATGTTGATGATTTAACTAAAAAGTTAACCTTCTAATAAAATAACTTTGGAAAAATGAATGGTAAACTTTATTTGATACCAACAACTTTAGGTGAAACGGAGCCTTTGGAGGTAATGCCTTTATCTGTGAAAAAAGTTATTGAACAGATTGATTATTATATTGTTGAAAATGAAAAGTCAGCAAGAAGGTTTGTTAAAAAAATTTCACCAAAAAAATCACAATCATCTTTACAATTAATGTTATTAGATAAATATGCAGAAGATATAGAAACTTCCAAATATTTAGATGTCTGTAAACAAGGTGTAAATGTTGGTTTACTCTCAGAGGCAGGAGTTCCCGCAATTGCAGATCCTGGAGCGAGTATTGTTAAAATAGCGCACGAAAATAATATTAGAGTTATTCCTTTAGTTGGACCAAGTTCTATCATAATGGCGATGATGAGTTCTGGTATGAATGGACAAAATTTTGCGTTTAATGGGTATTTACCTATTGATAAATCGGATAGAAAAAAAGCGATTAAAGATTTAGAGAGACTATCTAAGGATAAAAATCAATCTCAAATTTTTATAGAAACTCCTTATAGAAACGAAAAAATGTTTACAGACTTAAAGGGCGCATTAACACCAACAACTAATTTATGTATTGCTGCAGATATAACACTTCCATCAGAATATATAAAAACTTTGATGGTGAAAGATTGGAAAACTCAACATCCAGATTTACATAAAAAACCCGCTATTTTTATTATTCACAAATAGATTTTTTTTCACAGGAATGCACAAAATCTATTATTAGCCATAAAAAATGTACTTTACTAATGGATTTTATACACTAGCTTTTCTATCTGCTTTAATGTTAGAAACATCATAACCACTAAATTTATTTAAATATGATTTAATGGATGATCCATAAGCATCAGAAAATCTAAAAGTCCCATTACTTCTCAAAAACTTCTTTACGTTTCCGGCTCCAGCTAAATGTGCCGCAGCTAAAATTCCAGATTCAGTAATTTTAATCCCGCTTATTGTTTTACCAACAGATCGTTTAATATCTTTTCTTAAAATCCATTTATTTACTTTGCATAAAGCCACAAATGCTTTCTCTTGTAATTCTGGATTTCTTAAAAATGCTTGAGTATTGTATATCTTAAACCTTAGTAAGGTTGTTCTACCAAATTGATATTTTCCTAGATAACCTAGTGTGTTTACTACAGTATATTTTCCTTGGGATTCTTTTAAAGCCAAAGCCTCTTTAAATCCGACAAAGTTTTTTTGTAAATACGGTATGTTATAATCAATGAATTTTGGAAAAGTAATTTTGTTGTTTGTATCTATTTTTTTATCAATAGTAGTTGTGCTGATAAATCCTAAAAATACGATACTTAAAAATAAAATTTTTTTGATAAATCCTATATTTCTGTTTTGCGTGTCAAAATTATAATAAAAATTAAATATTCTGATTGTTAGTGTGTTAAAATTAATTAAAAATACAGATAATGAAAGGATAGACCTCCTTTACTACTAATTTCTATGGTTGGAGCTGGTATCTTTATAAAGTTAACAATAGAAAAGATAGATTTTAAGAATTCCGAATTTGTTTTAATTTTTGTCAAATCAACGTCCAAACTAAGGTAGAATTGTCTGTAAGGATTGTGTAACATTGCGTTTCCAGTATTTGAGTTTCCATAAAGCATTTCATTAGCGCCGTAACCCAAAGCAATATTTATCCATTTGGGAAACGAACTTTTTTTGTTAAAAGACCAGATATTTGCGGAAAGCCAATAAGTTTGACCATTGTAATCTTTTAAGGTCTGTTGTAAGTAATTTTTACCTAAAGTATTTGGTCTTTGTTTCGCGATCTCTGTTTGATGAAATGAGTATTTTACAGTAATACGTTGTTCATTCCAAAGTAATTCTTGTCCTATTAATAAACCTGTACCAGCAGCATTAGCAAGAATATCTCCAGGTGAAGCTCCCCATTCATCGGAATACCCGTCTAAAACTTCTACAGCCGTTAAGAATGCAAATCCATAAGTTGCTCCATAAATTAATTGGTTTTTTTCAGAAACTCCAGCCCAATCTAAAACTTCCATACCTAGTCTACCTAAATAATATGAAGTCATAAAATGTCCAGTTTTATCCATTTGCTTCCAATCATTATTGTCATTCTTAAAATGAAAACTAGAACGAGGGTACTCTTTATACCAAAGTTGATTTAAAGCGATTAACGCACCTCCAGTCATTGCGCTTGATGCAATTACAATTGCATTTCTTCTTCTGGTATTTAATGTATCGGATTTTTTATAAAATGATGTTTGTCCAACCGCCGAAATCGAAAGTGAAAATAAGAGAAAATAAATAAATTTTTTAAACATTATCTATGAACTCTTTGTTTGTTCATCCATTGATGGTATTTTACTGCATTTCTGTTATGTTGCGATAGTGATTTTGCAAATGCATGATATCCTAATTTATCAACATTGGCGCACATGTATAAGTAGTTGTGCTTTTGAGCATTTAAAACTCCATCAATCGCAGAGATATCTGGCATTGCTATAAGAGTTGGAGGTAATCCTTTATTTTTATATGTATTGTAGGGTGATTTAATTTTTAAATCGGCAGTTAATACTCTTTTTACGACATAATCTTCACCTTTATTTTGCTTGATACAGTATATGATTGTTGGGTCTGCTTGTAAAGGCCATCCTTTTTTTAATCTATTAAGGTATAAGCCCGCAACTATTGGTCTCTCTTCTTTTTTAGCAGTTTCTTTTTGTACGATTGAAGCTAAGGTTATCACTTCACTTTTTGATAAATTTAAAGCTTTCGCTTTTTTTAGTCGGCTTTGGTTCCAAAATCGATTATATTCTTTAAATATTTTATTTCTAAAATTTTCAGCAGATGTAGTCCAATAAAATTGGTAGCTATTGGGAATAAAAATTTGTAAAACAGATTTTTCAGTCAAATTATTTTTTGATAAAAAATCTTTATTTTGAAAACTTTTTAAAAGAGAAATGGAATCTGTTTCTAATTGTTGTGCAATTCTACCAGCAAGTTTCTCTAAAGTATCTTGGTTGTTAAAAGATACTTTTATCGGAGTCTGATTACCGCTTCTTAATAAGTTAATAATATCATTATTAGACATCCCTTTTTTTAAGATGTATCTACCAGGTTTAGGATTCGAAAAATTTTTCTGAGCAGCAACTAAAAGAAAAGTATTAAGGTGTTTAGAGTAATCTGTAATATGATCTTTTATGTCATTTAAACTGTCAGAAGATGTTACATAAAGTTCTGTGTTTTTCGTAATTGATTTACCAAATATTTTATTGTAGCTGTTATATCCAACAATTACAAAAATAACAATGGTGGCAGCTATACCTGCGTATATAAATTTTTTACCCAAAGTATTTTAGATTTTATGATAATTGCAAAATTAGTGTTTTATCAACTGAAATAAAATTTCATCTTTAAATTTTCCTTTCGATAAAATCCAATCTTTTTTTATACCGACTTCTTTGAAGTTATGTTTTTTAAAAAGAGAAATACTCTTAGCATTATCTGAAGTTATGTTTGCAAATAATTGATGCAACTCTAAAAAAGAAAAAGAATAATTGATTAAAAGTGAGATTGCCTCAGACGCAAAGCCATTTTGTTGTAACTCTGGATGAATTAAAATACCAATTCCTGCTCTTTTGTGAGATGGATTAAAATCAAACAAATCAATCATGCCTATTTGCTTTTTTGTTCTTTTTTCTTCAATTAATAAGCGTAATTGTTTTGCTTCAAAAATATCTAAATGCGCATTTTCTAAATATTTTTTCAAAATATATTTAGAAAACGGAGTTTGTGTATGGCTCACTTCCCAAAAAGACTCATTGTTTTCTATTTGATACAGAAAATCTAAGTCTTCTGGCTCTAAAGCGCGTAAATTTATTTTTTCACCTAAAAGTGTATTCATTAGATATTTATATTTCCTTTGTAAACAAAAGTAGCGGGTCCTTTTAAAAATACATTTGTATAAATCCCGTTTTCTTCAGTAAATGAAACTTCTAAATTCCCTCCTTCTACAGGTAATGAAATTGAATTGTTTTTTGTTTTTCCTGTTTTATGCATTGCTATGGCTACTGCTGTTACACCTGTTCCGCAAGCTAAGGTTTCGTTTTCAACGCCTTTTTCATAAGTTCGAACTCTAAAGTTTGAATCGTTTATTTGCTCAACAAAATTCACATTACTTCCAGGTTCGTCGTATGAATACCTTATTTCTTTTCCTTTTTCAAAGACCGGAAAATTATTTAAACTATCTACCATTTCTACATGATGTTGAGTGCCTGTATATGCATAAACAGCATTATTTTTGACTTCAATTTTATCAACATCAATCATTTTTAGAGAAACAATCCCATTTTCTATCGTTGCCAAATGTTCTCCATCAACGGCAATAAAATTTGTTTCAGTGTTTATGATTTCTAAATACTTGGCAAAAGCTACAGCACATCTTCCTCCGTTTCCACAGAAAGTCTGACTTCCATCAGCATTAAAGTAAATCATTTTGAAATCAAAAGTAGAGTCATTTTCAACTAAAATAACACCATCTGCGCCGATACCAAAATTTCGATTACAAAGTTTCGTTATTAAAGCAATATTCTTTTTTGGGAACTTTTTTGATCTATTATCGATCATAATAAAATCATTTCCTGTTCCTTGGTATTTGTAAAATTCTAAATTCATTACAACAAATATAGTTATTTCATGAAGATAAAATGAATGTTAAAAACGGGTTAAAGTGAGTTAAAATGAAGTTAAACAGAATTTTTAAAATTGTTAAAATTGTACATTTGAGAAATAACATTTAAGGATATGAAGAAAATTTTAGAATTATTAGGAATTGCAATCTTGGGAGGAATCATTGCTCTCGGTGGTTATAAAATGCTTTTTAAAAACGAAGTAATTGTAGAAAAAACCATTTCTGAACCAATACAAACGATTACAGCAAATTACAATCCTGCATTAAATAAAGCCAATTTAGTTTCAAACTCTGTAGATTTTACAACTGCAGCAGACAATACAGTGAATGCTGTAGTGCATGTCAAAAATATATCGATTAGAACACAATCTAGTCCTGCTGATATATTCTTTGGAAATAGAGGTAATGGAAGAAAATTTGAACAAGTTGGTACAGGAAGTGGTGTAATTATTTCTCAGGATGGTTATATTGTAACTAATAATCATGTAATTGATGGCGCAACAGAAATTGAAATTACTTTAAATAACAGACAAAAATACAAAGCAGAGATAATTGGCGCCGATAAAGACAATGACATTGCCTTGTTAAAAATTGATTCTGAAATAGACCTACCATATATTCCGTTTGCAAATTCTGATACCATTAAAATTGGAGAATGGGTATTAGCTGTTGGGAATCCTTATAATTTAACTTCTACCGTTACAGCAGGTATTGTAAGTGCAAAAGGAAGAGATTTAGAAGGTAATTCTGCAATAGATTCTTTTATTCAAACAGACGCTGCTGTAAACCCTGGAAATAGTGGAGGTGCGTTGGTAAATACGCGTGGTGAATTAGTAGGAATTAATACAGCTATCTCATCAAAAACAGGTTCTTTTGTTGGGTACTCTTTTGCAGTGCCGTCAAATATTGCTAAAAAAGTAATAGATGATTTACTGGAGTATGGCGCAGTGCAAGAGGCTATCTTGGGAATAAATATTGATGGAAGAGATTCAGATATTGATGGGGTGAAAATAGCTGCAGTAAATGATCAAGGAGGTGCGAAGAAAGGAGGCTTAAAATCTGGAGATATTATAAAGAAAATTAATGATGTTAAGATTTCTAAATTCTCTGATTTAAGAGGTCAATTAACGGCAAAAAGACCAGGAGATTTTGTAAATATAACATTGGATAGAGATGGCGAGTTTATTATCAAAAAGATAAAACTTGGAAAAAAAATAAAATTGATTTTGGCTAAATCTTTTGGATGGGAGCTCAAAGATTTATCAAAAAAAGAGTTGAAGGCTAAAAGTATCGAAAACGGGGTAAAAATTGTTAATTCTAGTGATAGTAGAAATGATTTAAGTGGTTTCATAATCACAAAAATAAATGATAGCAAAAGTTAATAATGCAGGTGATACAGCAAAATTAATTGACTCCTTATCTAGCAATCGATACTCTTATAATATTATAGAAATGATAAACTTAAAGGGAGAAAGAGAAAGGTTTCGTTTCTAAATAAATTGAAAAATTTATTTTTTTAAATCCTGATAATTTATCAGGATTTTTTTATTTGCGAAAACTTTACGAAATCGATTTCGTATTTTCGAAAAAAGAAATACTTTTGTTGAAAATTTTTAAATTAAGTTAAATAACAATGGCAAAAATCTTAAATTACGAAGAAGAAGTTTTATCTCAAGCTAAAACAAGAAGGGCTACTGTAGAGTTTATAACTATTGTAAATGATTTATGGTATGATAAATCGATAGAATTAGTTTTGTTTAGAAACCCCTTAATAGATAAAAGAGCAAATGAAGTTTTAAATTTAATAAATTATGCAAAAGAATTTGTAAATAAACCAATTTCTATTCATGACGCATTAGATATTGCAAAAGCAATTCGGCAAATAGACTTGCCATCTGCTAAATTAGATATTGGTAAACTAGCTTATGAATGCTATTTAAATATTGAAAAAGGATCGGATAAGGTTGCTTTTGTAAAAAACAAGTTAAAAGGAGCAACAGAGTCTGTAAACATTCAACCAAAAGATGTTGTTTTATATGGTTTTGGTAGAATTGGCCGTTTATTAGCTAGAGAATTAATGTCAAAAATGGGTAAAGGCTCTCAATTACGCTTAAGAGCGATTGTAACCCGTGGAGAAATTAATCAAACTGTTTTAGAAAAAAGAGCTTCTCTTTTAAGTATAGATTCTGTGCATGGAGATTTTTTGGGAACTGTAGAAACAGATGTCGAAAACAATGCTTTAATAATAAACGGAACATCAGTTCATATGATTTCTGCAAAACAACCAGAAGATATCGATTACACTGAATTTGCAATTAATGATGCATTAATAATAGATAATACAGGTGTTTTTAGAGATAATATTGAATTAAGCAGACATTTAAAAGCAAAAGGGGCGAGCAAAGTTTTATTAACAGCTCCCGGAAAAGGAATTCCGAATATTGTTCATGGAGTAAACCATAAACAACACAATCCTAATAATGTAGATGTTTTTTCAGCAGCATCTTGTACAACCAATGCAATTACACCAATTTTAAAAGTTTTAGAAGATAATTTTGGAATCAAAAAAGGACATTTAGAAACAATTCATGCATATACAAACGACCAAAATTTGGTAGATAATATGCATAGCAAGTACAGAAGAGGGAGAGCAGCTGCTTTAAATATGGTGATTACAGAAACTGGCGCAGGAGCTGCAGTTGCGAAAGCAATCCCCGTTTTAAAAGATAAATTAACATCGAATGCAATTAGAGTTCCTGTGCCCAATGGGTCTTTGGCTATTTTAAACCTACAGCTAAGAACAATGGTTTCTAAAGAGCACATAAATTCAATTATAAAGAAATACGCTTTAGAGGGAGATTTAGTCGAACAAATTAAATATTCTTTAGATAATGAATTGGTTTCTTCAGATATAATTGGTTCAACTGCACCATCAATTTTCGATAGTAAAGCAACAATAACCGACAAAGAAACTATCGTGATTTATATTTGGTATGATAATGAATATGGTTATTCTCATCAAGTTATGCGTTTAGCAAAGCACATTGCAAAAGTAAGAAGGTATACGTATTATTAATGAAATTCAATTTTAAAGTATTTTAAATTTAGCGTTGAACAATTCCGGATGAAAATCAGGTTAAAAAATATTCTATCGTTTTTATTGAAAATCCAAAACCTTGTTGTTTTGGGTTTTATTTTTTGTTGGCCATTTTTTCTTTTAGGTTATTTATTTAAGCTTTAATAACAGTTTTAGACTGAGGTATTTTATCAGCGAATTTATAAATTTAACTTATTTAGTATGCATTTAATATCTTATTTTTGAATCTGTTCTGATGTGTTTCATATTAAAAAGCAAACGATATCTTTAAATGACAATCCAACAAAAAATACAATTACTACGTAATGAGTTAAATACGCATAATTACAACTATTATGTGTTAGATAGAGCAACTATTTCAGATTTTGATTTTGATATAAAACTAAAAGAGTTAGAAAAACTAGAAAAAGAGAATCCAACTTTTTTCGATGCAAATTCACCATCGCAAAGAGTAGGGGGTACTGTTACGAAAAATTTTGAAACAATTATCCATAAAAATAGAATGTATTCTTTAGATAACTCATACTCTAAAGAAGATTTGATCGATTGGGAAAAACGAGTTCAAAAATTACTAGGCACTACAGAAATAGAATATACTTGTGAGCTAAAATTCGATGGTGCTTCTATCAATTTAACCTATGAAAATGGAAATTTTGTAAAGGCTGTAACGCGAGGAGATGGTTTTCAGGGAGATAATGTTACCTCAAATATTAAGACAATTCTTTCTATTCCTTTAACACCTAAAGAGGACTTTGTTTCCAATTTTGAAATGCGAGGAGAAATCATTTTACCAATAGATGGTTTTAATAAAATGAATGAAGAACGTGTTTTAAATGGAGAAGAAGAATATAGAAATCCAAGAAACACTGCGAGTGGAAGTTTAAAACTACAGGATAGTGCAGAAGTGGCAAAACGACCTTTAGATTGTTTGTTATATCAAGTAGTTACTGAAGAACGTAAATATAAAACACATTTTGAGAGTCTAGAAAATGCAAGAAAAGTAGGGTTTAAAGTTCCAAAGACAATTTCTTTAGCAAAATCATTAGACGAAGTTTTCGATTTTGTAAATAATTGGGACGCTAAACGTCATGATTTACCATACGAAACAGATGGAGTTGTGATAAAAGTTAACAATTTACAACAACAAGAAGAATTAGGATATACAGCAAAAGCTCCAAGATGGGCAATTGCTTATAAATTTAAAGCAGAGCAGGTTTCAACAGTATTGCATGAAATTACTTATCAAGTTGGCAGAACAGGGGCAATAACGCCAGTTGCAAATTTAGAACCAGTGCAATTAGCGGGTACCACTGTTAAAAGAGCTTCGCTTCATAATGCAGATCAAATTGAAAAATTAGATATTAGATTAGGTGACACTGTTTTTGTGGAAAAAGGAGGAGAGATTATTCCAAAAATTATTGCAGTAGATTTTACGAAACGTCCAGAAGGTTCAGAAGCTACAATATATGCTACAAATTGCCCTGAATGTAATACTCTATTATCAAGAACAGAGGGCGATGCAAAACATTACTGCCCTAACGAGTTTGGTTGTGCACCTCAAATAACCGGGAGAATTCAACATTTCATTAGTAGAAAAGCAATGGATATTGATGGCTTAGGAGGAGAAACTGTAGATTTATTGCGTAAAGAAGGGCTCATACAAAACTATGCAGACTTATATGATTTAGATGTAAATCAAGTAATTCCATTAGAAAGAATGGCAGAAAAGTCTGCTCAAAACATGATGGATGGAATTCTAAAATCAAAGGAAATTCCATTTGAAAAAGTATTATTTGCTCTAGGAATTCGTTTTGTAGGTGAAACAGTTGCTAAAAAATTAGCAAAGAGTTTTAAGTCTATAGATAATTTAATGGTTGCAGATTTAGAAACATTAGTTGCCGTTGATGAAATAGGAGAAAGAATAGCGCAAAGTATTTTGAAATTTTCTTCCAATCTAGAAAATATTCAGCTAATAAATCGTTTAAGAGCCTCAGGATTGCAATTTGAGGTTTCTGCAGAAAGTTTAGAAAATCAAACTGAATTGTTAAAAGGACAAATATTCGTTGTTTCCGGCGTTTTTCATCAACTGAGTAGAACCGAACTAAAAAAAGCGATAGAAGATAACGGAGGAAAAGTAAGTTCATCCATTTCTAAAAAGACAAATTTTATTATTGCGGGAGATAATATGGGGCCATCAAAATTAAAAAAAGCACAAGATTTAGGAGTAGAAATTATTTCTGAACAAGATTTTATAGATAAAATTAGTTAAAAAACAGCTTTTATATCTAATAGTCAGACATTAATATAAATCAGGAAAGCTTTGGGTTTCTAATTTTTCTATGTGGTAAATAAAATAAGAATTTGAAAAAACTTCTCTACATATATTTTATACTAATTACAACAATATCTTTTTCTCAAAAAAAGGAAATAGATTCTTTGCTATTTAACATTGAAGATTATGTTTTTGTAAACCCTGGAGACACTTTAACAATAAAACTTAATGAGTTTTCACTGCTTCCAAAACACAAGTTTAAATCTAGAAATGATATTCGATATTATTTATGGTTTCGCAGAAAAGTGTATAAAGCTTATCCTTTTGCCCAAATTGCCTCAAAAAGATTAGATTCATTAAATGTAAGACTAGAGAGAATAAAATCAAAAAGTAAGCGAAGAAAGTATACGAAGTTAGTTCAAAAATTTATAGAAGGTGAGTTTACAGACCAAATTAAAAAGATGACAACCACAGAGGGTAGAATCTTAATTAAACTTATTCATCGTCAAACGGGAGAAACAGCATTTCAAAATATCAAGGTTTTAAGAAGTGGTTGGAAAGCTTTTTGGTATAATACAACTGCAAATGTTTTCAAACTTTCCTTAAAAACAGAGTACCATCCAGAATCAGATAATGAAGACTTTTTGATAGAGGATGTTTTACAACGAGCTTACCAAGATGATAAGCTAAAAGTTCAAGCATCAAAATTGACTTTTAATTTTAATGAAATTTTAGCAGAAAGAAAAGCAGAGATAAATGTAGAAGATTATAAATTGATGTTTGCCAAGATTCGAAAAAAGAAAAAACGTAAAAAGAAGAATTGATTTTGTTTTGGTGTTTCTTTTTTTTAAACTCTTCATCTATTTCAGACCCATTTATTAAAAAATCAATATTTTAATAAAGAATTTAAGAATAATAGAAGTCTGGGTTTTTCACTATATTTTTTAAGTTTAATTTCTACTAGAATTTTTTATAAACCCATTGCTTTTTTGTATATGAAAGTAAAAAATGTTTGCATGCAGAATCTAACGGATTTATTAAAAATAATAATTAAAACCCACAAAATATCATAATATAACAGAGTATAATGAACAATGTGTTTATTAGTTATTAAAGATTAATTAAAAAAAGGTTTGAGATATTAAAAGTGATTTACTATTTCACATATTAGGCATAGTATCGTTTTTGTATTTAGTTTATTTATAGATTTTCCATGATGTTAAAATGGGTGTTTTCATTTATTTGTAGGTATAAAGATTTGGTTAAAATTAAATTATATTTTAATTTGGATACTAGTTAAAAAAAGGTTTATATTTGCAGTCCGAAATTTTCGGAAAAAGTTCATTTTTTTAAGTTGTAAAAAAAAAGTTAATTTATTTTCATTTTTTTGTTGTCAGATTAGAAATAGTTTGTATGTTTGCAGCCGCTAAGAAAAGGAGTAAAAAAGTTCAGAGATTTTTGGTAAGGGTTTTGGGTTTGCTTAGGTAGTTTAGGTAAAAAAAGATCATCTAGTTCGATTCTAGAGTTTCTACAATTTTGGGTTTAATAATTTAGGTTATTAGGTTTGATAATAGTTCATTGAAAATATTGAAATTGACAGCGTAAACAAAGAGTAGAATAACCATAACAATTAATTTTGTTAAATTCTTTTGAAACTTATTCATATATATTATTTACAATATACAATGAAGAGTTTGATCCTGGCTCAGGATGAACGCTAGCGGCAGGCTTAACACATGCAAGTCGAGGGGTAACATTGTGCTTGCACAGATGACGACCGGCGCACGGGTGCGTAACGCGTATAGAACCTACCTTTTACAGAGGGATAGCCTTTAGAAATGAAGATTAATACCTCATAGTATTGCGACTTGGCATCGAGTTGTAATTAAAGATTTATCGGTAAAAGATGGCTATGCGTCCTATTAGTTAGATGGTAAGGTAACGGCTTACCATGACTATGATAGGTAGGGGTCCTGAGAGGGAGATCCCCCACACTGGTACTGAGACACGGACCAGACTCCTACGGGAGGCAGCAGTGAGGAATATTGGGCAATGGAGGCAACTCTGACCCAGCCATGCCGCGTGCAGGAAGACTGCCCTATGGGTTGTAAACTGCTTTTATACAGGAAGAAACACTAGTACGTGTACTAGCTTGACGGTACTGTAAGAATAAGGACCGGCTAACTCCGTGCCAGCAGCCGCGGTAATACGGAGGGTCCGAGCGTTATCCGGAATCATTGGGTTTAAAGGGTCCGCAGGCGGTCAATTAAGTCAGAGGTGAAATCCCATAGCTTAACTATGGAACTGCCTTTGATACTGGTTGACTTGAGTCATATGGAAGTAGATAGAATGTGTAGTGTAGCGGTGAAATGCATAGATATTACACAGAATACCGATTGCGAAGGCAGTCTACTACGTATGTACTGACGCTGAGGGACGAAAGCGTGGGGAGCGAACAGGATTAGATACCCTGGTAGTCCACGCCGTAAACGATGGATACTAGTTGTTGGGCATTTGCTCAGTGACTAAGCGAAAGTGATAAGTATCCCACCTGGGGAGTACGGTCGCAAGACTGAAACTCAAAGGAATTGACGGGGGCCCGCACAAGCGGTGGAGCATGTGGTTTAATTCGATGATACGCGAGGAACCTTACCAGGGCTTAAATGTAGTATGACAGGTTTAGAGATAGACTTTTCTTCGGACATATTACAAGGTGCTGCATGGTTGTCGTCAGCTCGTGCCGTGAGGTGTCAGGTTAAGTCCTATAACGAGCGCAACCCCTGTCGTTAGTTGCCAGCATGTTATGATGGGGACTCTAACGAGACTGCCTACGCAAGTAGAGAGGAAGGTGGGGATGACGTCAAATCATCACGGCCCTTACGTCCTGGGCCACACACGTGCTACAATGGTATGGACAATGAGCAGCCATCTGGCAACAGAGAGCGAATCTATAAACCATATCACAGTTCGGATCGGAGTCTGCAACTCGACTTCGTGAAGCTGGAATCGCTAGTAATCGGATATCAGCCATGATCCGGTGAATACGTTCCCGGGCCTTGTACACACCGCCCGTCAAGCCATGGAAGCTGGGAGTGCCTGAAGTCGGTCACCGCAAGGAGCCGCCTAGGGTAAAACTGGTAACTAGGGCTAAGTCGTAACAAGGTAGCCGTACCGGAAGGTGCGGCTGGAACACCTCCTTTCTAGAGAAAGATGGTGAGTTACAAAAGGAAGTTTTACTCTTTGCTGTTAATTTTAAAAAATAAGTATTAAGCTATTTTAGTCTCGTAGCTCAGCTGGTTAGAGCGCTACACTGATAATGTAGAGGTCGGCAGTTCGAGTCTGCCCGAGACTACAAAAAGCAAATACAAAGGAAATTCTGGAAGTAAGAGGATTCTACATTCATAATTTAGGATTTATTCTGAATTTCACAATGGGGGATTAGCTCAGCTGGCTAGAGCGCTTGCCTTGCACGCAAGAGGTCATCGGTTCGACTCCGATATTCTCCACTGGAGTCAATTTAAATAGATTGGCCACAAGTTCATTGACATATTGGTAAAATGATATCGTAAGAATCAAATAGATAGAGAACGTTTAGAATATTTATATTCTAGGCAAAAATTTTTTTATAAAAATATAAAAGAGTTCATTATAGTATGAAAATACTGTAGCAAAAAGTACAATAAGTTAAGTAAGGGCGTATGGCGGATGCCTAGGCTCTCAGAGACGATGAAGGACGCGATAAGCTGCGAAAAGCTACGGGGAGGGGCACATACCTTTTGATCCGTAGATTTCCGAATGGGGCAACCCGGCATGTTGAAGACATGTCACCTAGTGATAGGGGTAAACCCGGTGAACTGAAACATCTAAGTAACCGGAGGAAGAGAAAACAATAGTGATTCCGTTAGTAGTGGCGAGCGAACGCGGATTAGCCCAAACCAAATTTGTTACGGCAATTTTGGGGTTGTAGGGCCACGATATTCGAAGATAAGTGAATCAGAACTGTTTGGAAAGACAGACCATAGAGGGTGATAGTCCCGTAAGAGTAAGCGAATTTTAGATAGTGGTACCCTGAGTAGTGCGGGACACGAGTAATCCTGTATGAATCCACCGGGACCATCCGGTAAGGCTAAATACTCCTGAGAGACCGATAGTGAACTAGTACCGTGAGGGAAAGGTGAAAAGAACCCTAAGTAAGGGAGTGAAAGAGATCCTGAAACCGTACGCCTACAAGCGGTCGGAGCAACTTTTAGTTGTGACGGCGTGCCTTTTGCATAATGAGCCTACGAGTTACTGTTTCTAGCAAGGTTAATTGATTAAGTCAAGGAGCCGTAGCGAAAGCGAGTCTGAATAGGGCGCTTTAGTTAGTAGTAGTAGACGCGAAACCGAGTGATCTACCCATGGGCAGGTTGAAGCTGTAGTAACATACAGTGGAGGACCGAACCAGTTGACGTTGAAAAGTCTTTGGATGACCTGTGGGTAGGGGTGAAAGGCCAATCAAACTCGGAAATAGCTCGTACTCCCCGAAATGCATTTAGGTGCAGCGTTGAGTAAAAGTTTTATAGAGGTAGAGCTACTGATTGGATGCGGGGGCTTCACCGCCTACCAATTCCTGACAAACTCCGAATGCTATAAAATGTTTCTCAGCAGTGAGGGCATGGGTGCTAAGGTCCATGTCCGAGAGGGAAAGAACCCAGACCATCAGCTAAGGTCCCCAAATATATGTTAAGTTGAACTAACGAAGTGAAATTGCTTAGACAGCTAGGATGTTGGCTTGGAAGCAGCCATTCATTTAAAGAGTGCGTAACAGCTCACTAGTCGAGCGATTTTGCATGGATAATAATCGGGCATAAACATATTACCGAAGCTATGGATTTACGTTGAAATATACGAAAGTGGTAGGGGAGCATTGTAACCTGCGTAGAAGGTGTGCTGTGAGGCATGCTGGAGTGGTTACAAAAGAAAATGTAGGCATAAGTAACGATAATGGGGGCGAGAAACCCCCACACCGAAAGACTAAGGTTTCCTCAGCGATGCTAATCAGCTGAGGGTTAGTCGGGTCCTAAGGCGAATCCGAACGGAGTAGTCGATGGCTAACAGGTTAATATTCCTGTACTTCTTATAATTGCGATGGGGTGACGGAGTAATGAAAGCACCGCGAACTGACGGAATAGTTCGTTGAAACATTTAGGTATTGGAACCATAGGTAAATCCGTGGATCTAGCTGAAGTGTGATAGTACAACAAGTCTTCGGATGCGTTGATAGTGTGCCTAAAGGCTTCCAAGAAAAACCTCTAAGCTTCAGGTTATAAGAACCCGTACCGTAAACCGACACAGGTAGTTGGGATGAGAATTCTAAGGTGCTCGAGAGATTCATGGCTAAGGAACTAGGCAAAATCGACCCGTAACTTCGGGAGAAGGGTCGCCCTGCTTTACAGCAGGGCCGCAGTGAAAAGGTCCAGGCGACTGTTTATCAAAAACACAGGGCTTTGCTAAATTGAAAGATGATGTATAAGGCCTGACACCTGCCCGGTGCTGGAAGGTTAAGTGGAGGGTTTAGCTTCGGCGAAGATCTGAAATGAAGCCCCAGTAAACGGCGGCCGTAACTATAACGGTCCTAAGGTAGCGAAATTCCTTGTCGGGTAAGTTCCGACCTGCACGAATGGTGCAACGATCTGGACACTGTCTCAGCCATGAGCTCGGTGAAATTGTAGTATCGGTGAAGATGCCGATTACCCGCAGCGGGACGAAAAGACCCCGTGAACCTTTACTATAGCTTAGTATTGGCTTTGGATAAGTAATGTGTAGGATAGGTGGGAGACATTGAAGCGGCGTCGCTAGGCGTTGTGGAGTCGTCCTTGAAATACCACCCTTTGCTTATCTAGAGTCTAACTCAGAGATGAGGACAGTGCTTGGTGGGTAGTTTGACTGGGGTGGTCGCCTCCAAAAGAGTAACGGAGGCTTCTAAAGGTACCCTCAGTACGCTTGGTAACCGTACGTAGAGTGCAATGGCATAAGGGTGCTTGACTGAGAGACATACAGGTCGATCAGGTTGGAAACAAGAGCATAGTGATCCGGTGGTTCCGCATGGAAGGGCCATCGCTCAAAGGATAAAAGGTACTCCGGGGATAACAGGCTGATCTCCCCCAAGAGCTCATATCGACGGGGGGGTTTGGCACCTCGATGTCGGCTCGTCACATCCTGGGGCTGGAGAAGGTCCCAAGGGTTGGGCTGTTCGCCCATTAAAGTGGCACGCGAGCTGGGTTCAGAACGTCGTGAGACAGTTCGGTCTCTATCTGCTGTGGGCGTTAGAAATTTGCGTGGATCTGACTCTAGTACGAGAGGACCGAGTTGGACTGACCTCTAGTGTACCTGTTGTTTCGCCAGAAGCATAGCAGGGTAGCTACGTCGGGAAGGGATAAGCGCTGAAAGCATATAAGCGCGAAACCCACCACAAGATGAGATTTCTTTAAAGGGTCGTTGGAGATTACAACGTTGATAGGTCATAGGTGTAAAGGCAGTAATGTCATAGCCAAGTGATACTAATAACCCATAGACTTATGTACGCTTCTCCCGCTAGCAATAGCGGGGGAGACACTCTTTATTTATTAAAAACTTACAGAATTATTTTACCATATGTTAACTTATACAGTTAAATTAATTTAACTGAAAAACTTAGGGTGGTTATAGCATTGGGGCTCACCTCTTCCCATCTCGAACAGAGAAGTTAAGCCCAATAGCGCCGATGGTACTGCATTTATGTGGGAGAGTAGGTCGCCGCCTTTCTTTAATCTTGAATTATCAAGATCTTAAAACCTCATTCGATAAAGAATGAGGTTTTTTTATACAAGAAAGTTATATTTTATTGTAATAATATATCTTATTTTCGTTGTAATATATAACCATTTGTTTATTATTAAATGATTCTAAAAAATATCTTTTTTTATTGTTTTTTGTTTTCGGTTTCTTCTATAAAAGGACAAGTTGGAGGTGAGGATATATATCAATTCTTAAACTTATCTACTTCTGCTAGACAAATTGCTTTAGGAGGTGAAGTTCTTACCTTATTGGATGATGTTAATCAGCCTATATGGAATCCATCTGTTATAAATCAAGATATAGATAATAATATTTCTGTTAATTATACTAGTTATCTTGCTGGAATAAATATAGGTTCTTTGTCTTATGCCAAATTTGTATCTAGAAGGTTTGGAACTATTCATGGTAGTATTAAATATATAGATTATGGCTCTTTAATCGGTGCTGATGAACTAGGAAATGAAACGGGTAATTTTAATGCAAGCGATATTGCTATTTCTGTGGGTTATTCTATAAATATACCTCATACAAATTTTTTTATTGGTTCTAATATTAGAATTATCAATTCTAACATATCAAACTTTTCATCCACGGGTGTTTCTACTGATTTTGCTATTCTGTATAATAATCCTTACAAACCTTTTGTAATTACCTTTGTAGCAAGAAATATTGGTACACAGATTCAAACATTTAACGGTGAGAAAGAGAGTTTGCCTTTTCATTTAGCTTTAGGAGGATCTTATAAGTTAGAACATGTTCCTTTAAAATGGTATGGAACTATAGATAATCTACAAAGATGGAATATTTCGGTTTCAAATCCATCTGATCAGACTACAGGTTTAGATGGAACTATTACTGATAAAAATGTAGGTTTTTTCGGAAATGCAATGCGACATTTTGTAATAGGTGCTGAATTATTTCCGGAAAGTATTTTAAATATTAGATTAGGTTATAATTTTAGAAGATCGGCAGAATTAAAATTACAAAACGTAAGAACTTTTAGTGGTTTTTCTTATGGTTTTGGTATTAAAATGAATAAATTAAAATTTAATTATGCATATTCTAAATTTCATTCAGCAGCAAATGCAAGCACGTTTAGTTTATTAATTGATTTAGATAGAAGAAGATAAGATGGGTAAAGGAATTATAATCGCAATTGATGGTTTTTCGTCAACAGGTAAAAGTACTATAGCTAAATTATTGGCAAATAAATATAATTATATATATGTAGATACTGGGGCAATGTATAGAGCTGTTACTTTATTTGCAAAAAAGAATAATTTTGTTGGTGAAGATTTTTTAGATGAAGAAAAGCTTGTTTTAAACTTAAAAAATATTTCACTTTCATTCAAGTTCAATAAGGATTTAGGCTTTGCAGAAATGTATTTGAATAATGTAAATGTTGAGAAAAAAATTAGAACTTTAGAAATTTCTCAATTAGTCAGTAAAGTTTCTACAATATCGAAAGTAAGAAGTAAATTGGTTGCTGAGCAACAACTAATGGGAAAAAATAGTGGAATTGTAATGGATGGAAGAGATATTGGTACTGTTGTTTTTCCGAATGCTGACTTGAAGCTTTTTATGACTGCATCTGCAGACAAAAGAGCAAGAAGACGTTATAAAGAATTGATTGATAGAGGAGATATAGTTGACTATAAAGATATTCTTTTTAATGTTGAAGAAAGAGATAGAATAGATTCTACAAGAGAAGATTCTCCTTTAATAAGAGCAGAAGATGCTATTGAGTTTGATAATTCAGATATGGGAATTAAAGAACAGTTTGAAAGAATTTGTACTTTGATAGATCGGATTATTTGATAAAATGCTATTATTCATAAATTAGTTTAGCCCTGATTGAACGGTTTGTTTGAGCTCTTTTTGAGGTACGAAAAAAAGCGAGTAGTGAAAGCAGGAAATAGCTTCTAAGTAAGGTAAGTATCTTAATATTATGGAATATTTAGATATTTATGTGTTTGTAAAGAAATTTTCCACTTCGGATTTTTCATCACATAATCTACAATAAGTGCTGTCATTTTCTCTTTTTTACTCCATTCTGGTTGTAAATAAAGATGACAATTTTTACCAACTTTAGCGGCTTCTCGTTCTGCAAAATCAAAATCTGATTTATTTTGAATAATCATTTTTAATTCATCAGCTTCTGGATAACATTCTTGTAAAGGTAATTTTGTTTTCTTTGGAGACAGGCAAAACCAATCCCATTTACCTGAGAATGGATAAGCTCCTGAAGTTTCTATATGTGTTTTTATATTGCTTTTTTGAAGTTTTTCTGTAATATAATCCATAGACCACATTAAGGGTTCACCACCAGTAATAACAACAGTTTTAGCGTATTTTTTTACATTGTCTACAATGGTATCTGCTAATGTTGGTGGATGTAAGTTAGCATCCCAACTTTCTTTAACATCACACCAATGGCAACCAACATCGCAGCCGCCAACTCTAATAAAATAAGCAGCAGTTCCTGTATGAGAACCTTCTCCTTGTATTGTATAAAACTCTTCCATTAAGGGAAGCATTATTCCTTTATTTACTAAATCTTTTGTTTTTTTATCCATCGTTATTAAAATCAACCAAAAAGGTTTTAAAGTTGCAAAGGTAGTTTTTTGTCTATCAAGAATAAAAAGAATAATAATTTAATTATAAAGTGTTTATAATCAAATGATTTTTGTAAATTTGCACTCCTTTTTACGATAACAGATTTATAAAAGGATACTTATAAAACAATTTATAAAAACAACTCTTTGCGTTTTTATCGTTAATAATCTGAAAAACAATAAGATACAAAGAATATTCAGAATGTCTGAAGAAACAAAAAACACTGAAGAGCAAGTAGTTGCTACTGAAGTACAAGAAACAGCTACTCCAGCTGTAGATCCAACACAATTTTTAGCTGATTTTAACTGGCACAAATACGAACAAGGTATTGAAGCTGTTGATGAAGATAAATTAGCTGAGTTTGAAAAAGCGTTAGAAGGAACTGTAGGTTTTGTAAACGAGCGCGATGTGATTGAAGGAACTGTAATCAGAATTACTGATAGAGATGCAATTATCGACATCAATTCTAAATCTGAAGGAGTTATTTCTTTAAACGAATTTCGTTACAACCAAGGTTTAGCTGAAGGAGATAAAGTAGAAGTATTAGTAGACAAAAGAGAAGATTCTTCTGGTCAATTAGTATTATCTCACAAAAAAGCAAGAGTTATTAAAGCATGGGAACGTGTTAACAATGCTCATGAAACTGGTGAAGTAGTTAACGGTTTCGTTAAATGTAGAACTAGAGGTGGTATGATTGTAGATGTTTTCGGAATCGAAGCATTTTTACCAGGATCTCAAATTGACGTTAAGCCAATTAGAGATTACGATCAATATGTTGAGAAAACAATGGAATTCAAAGTTGTTAAAATTAACCACGAATTTAAAAACGTTGTTGTATCTCATAAAGCGCTTATTGAAGCTGATATTGAATTACAGAAGAAAGAAATTATTGGTCAATTAGAAAAAGGACAAGTATTAGAGGGTATTGTTAAAAATATTACTTCTTATGGTGTCTTTGTTGATTTAGGTGGTGTAGATGGATTAGTTCATATTACAGATTTATCTTGGTCAAGAATCAACCATCCGAATGAGGTTGTTGAATTAGATCAAAAATTAAACGTTGTAATTTTAGACTTTGATGATAACAAATCTAGAATTCAATTAGGATTAAAACAATTATCTGCTCACCCTTGGGAAGCTTTAAACGCTGATTTAAAAATTGGAGATAAAGTAAATGGTGAAGTTGTTGTTTTAGCTGATTATGGAGCATTTGTAGAAGTAGAACAAGGAGTAGAAGGGTTAATTCACGTTTCTGAAATGTCTTGGTCAACTCATTTACGTTCTGCACAAGATTTCGTAAAAGTTGGAGATAAAGTTGAAGCTCAAATTTTAACTTTAGATCGTGAAGACAGAAAAATGTCTTTAGGTATCAAACAATTACATCCAGATCCTTGGACAGATATTATAGCTAAATACCCTATTGGTTCTAAACACACTGGTACTGTAAGAAATTACACAAACTTTGGTGTATTCGTAGAATTAGAAGAAGGTATTGATGGTTTAGTATATATTTCTGATTTATCTTGGACTAAGAAAGTGAAACATCCTTCAGATTTTGTAACTGTTGGTGATAAACTAGAAGTACAAGTATTAGAATTAGATGTTGAGAACAGAAAACTAAACTTAGGTCATAAGCAAACACAAGATAACCCTTGGGATGCTCATGAAGCTACTTATGCAATTGGTTCTAAACATCAAGGTACTGTAAAAGAAAAGAATGACAAAGGAGCAGTTGTAACTTTTGCTGATGGAGTTGAAGGTTTTGCACCAACAAGATTCTTAGAAAAAGAAGACGGTACTAAATTAGAAAAAGGAGACGCAATCGAATTTGTAGTTTTAGAATTCTCTAAAGAATACAGAAGAGTTGTTGTATCTCACACATCTTTGTTTAAAGAGCAAGAAAAAAGAAATGTAAAAGCAGCCGTTAAGAAAGCAGCCGAAGCAGAAAAAACTACCTTAGGAGATATTGGTGGTCTTGCAGCATTAAAGAAGAAAATGGAAGAAGGTAAATAATAATTTACTTTTGGGCTGAATTTATTTCAGTATCTAAAACCATTTAACATATTAGAAAGCCGATACAATTTGTATCGGCTTTTTTTTGGCGTTCCCTAAAAAGGTCGGGCTTTTCGCACTCGCTTTTTGTTCGTACCTCACAAAAGAGCTCAAACAACGACTTCAATCCCTAACGCAGTTCATTTGCCAACTTTTTGCAATATTCTTTGTTAATAGCCAATCCAAAGGCTTTTTTTTAACTTATCTTAATTTACTAAATAAGAATAAATTATATTTGTTCAGCGAAAAAAAGACAATAAAACAATATGACATTAATAAAATCAATTTCAGGAATAAGAGGAACAATTGGCGGTAAAACTGCTAATAACTTAACTCCAATAGATGCAGTAAAATTTGCTTCAGCTTATGGAGCATTTATTATAGGTAGAAATGCTGATAAGAAAAAAATAAAAGTAGTTATTGGTAGAGATGCTCGTATTTCTGGTAAAATGATCTCTAGTTTAGTAGCTAATACTTTAGTAGGTTTAGGAATTGATGTTATAGATTTAGGTTTATCAACAACTCCCACAGTAGAAATTGCTGTTCCTTTAGAAAAAGCCGATGGCGGAATTATTTTAACAGCGTCTCATAATCCAAAGCAATGGAATGCTTTAAAATTACTAAACGAAAAAGGTGAATTCTTAAATGGTATAGAAGGAGAAGAAATTTTAGCTTTGGCAGAAAGTGAAGATTTTTCTTTTGCAGATGTTGATGATTTAGGTTCCTATAAAAAGAATAAGAAATATTTAAAAAAGCATATTAAAGAAGTTTTAAATCTTGATTTAGTTGATGTAAAGGCAATTAAAAAAGCAAAATTTAAAGTAGTTGTAGATGGAGTAAACTCTACTGGAGGAATTTTTATTCCAGCTTTATTAAAAAAATTAGGTGTTAAATGTGTAGAGTTGTATTGCACTCCAAATGGACAGTTTCCTCACAATCCAGAACCTTTAAAAGAACATTTAACAGATATTTCTGAACTTGTTGTGAAGGAAAAAGCAGATTTTGGTATTGTAGTAGACCCAGATGTAGATAGATTAGCATTAGTTTCTGAAGATGGTTCTATGTTCGGAGAGGAATATACGTTAGTTGCCTGTGCAGATTACGTTTTAGGAAAATTAGGAGGAGGAAATACTGTTTCTAATTTATCATCTTCAAGAGCGTTAAGAGATGTAACAGAAAAACATGGAGGAACTTATACCGCCTCTGCTGTGGGAGAAGTAAACGTTGTTATTAAAATGAAAGAAACTAATACAGTTATCGGTGGAGAGGGTAATGGAGGAATTATTTATCCAGATTCTCATTATGGTAGAGATTCATTGGTGGGTGTTGCGTTATTTTTATCACATTTGGCAAATAAAAAAATGTCTTGTAAAGAATTAAGAGATTCTTACCCAAGTTATTTTATGAGCAAGAATAAAATACAGTTAACTCCAGAAATAGATGTTGATGCTATTTTAGAAACGATGGCCTCCACTTATTCGAATGAAGATGTAAATATAGTAGATGGTGTAAAAATTGATTTTGCAGAAGAATGGATTCACTTGCGTAAATCTAATACAGAGCCAATTATTAGAATCTATACAGAGGCAAAATCTCAGCAAGACGCAGATGATTTAGCAGTAAGATTTATAAATGAAATTAAAGCAATCATTAAATAAATATTTAGAAATTTTGAATAAATATATATTTATTTTAGTCGCCTTATTCTTTTCTACAAATTCTTTAGTAGGTCAAGAAAATACAGTTCTCACTAAAAAAAATAAAGTAATAAATAAAGGTAAGTTTTTTGTTTATTGGGGATGGAACTGGGCGAGTTATACAGATTCCGATATCCGGTTTAAAGGAAATAATTATGACTTTACATTACGAAATGTAAAATCACATGACACTCCATCAGAATTTTCGTTTAAAAAATATTTTGGCATAACAAATATTACCAAACCACAAACAAATGCAAGAATAGGTTATTTTTTTAAAGAAAATTATACAATTTCAATAGGTATAGATCATATGAAGTATGTTGTTAATAACGATCAGTTTGTAGGTATAGATGGAAATATAAATATAGGTAATTCAAAATATGATGGAACTTATAATGCACAGCAGATTCAATTAACAGAAGATTTTTTACGTTTAGAACATACGGATGGTTTGAATTATATTAATGTGCAATTATATCGTTTTGACGATATAAGTAGTTGGTTTGGTTTAAGCTCTGATAATCTTCAAATAAATTTAACTGAAGGTATTGGTATGGGAGTTTTATACCCAAAAACAGATACAACCTTATTAGGTAATGAAAGACATGATGATTTTCATCTTTCTGGCTTCGGAGTTTCCGCTGGCTTCGGTTTAAATATTACATTCTTAAAACACTTTTTTATACAAACTGACGTTAAAGCTGGTTATATAAATATGTCTGATATTAAAACATCATTAAATCCTTTAGATTCTGCATCACAAAGCTTTTTATTCTTACAGAACAATATTCTAATTGGAGGAAGATTTAAATTGTTTTAAATTAATTAGGTGTTTATAATCTAATCAAAACTATATTTCAAGAAGTCTAAATCTTTAAAGTAAAAGTTGTTTTTGATAATTAATAATTTAAATGAAATGCATTACTATCTTTAAACCAAAGAAGCTTTTTCGATGTAAATTTGTTAAGAGAACTCTTTTGGTACTTTATCTCTGTGTTTAAAACGTTTATGAGACCATAAATATAATTCAGGTTGTTGCTTTATATAATCTTCAGTCAATTTGGTATATTTATCAGTAATTTGATAATTTTCAAATTCTTTGGGAGTATCCGTAATCAATTGAAATTCCACTTCGTAATATCCTCTTTTAACTTTTTTTGCAACATAATTTATTACCACTAGATCAAAACGTTTGGACAGCATTTCTGCACCTGTGTGAACAGGTACTTTTATGTTGAAAAAGTTTCTCCAATAATAGGTTTTATGAGGTTGTGGAGATTGATCACTTAACAAAAGATACAATCCTTGATTTTTATCTTTAAAGTTTTTTTGCATCCCTTTTATCAAATCAGAAGTTTTATAACCTCTAAAACCAAACTTTTCTCGAGAGTTTCTTATTACTTTCTCAAAAAATTTATTATTTAGTTTAGTATAAGCACCAAAGCTATTAATATCTATAACTAAAGGCATACCAAAGGACCATTCCCAGTTTGCTTGATGTGCACCTACTAATGCAATACTCCTCCCTTGTTTTGCGTACTTATTGATTAATTCGGGATTTAAATATTTATATCTCTTAAAAATTTGTTTTTCTGAAATAGAAAAAGCTTTTATACTTTCCATTATTAGGTCTATAAAGTGTTTAAAAAACTTCTTAGAAATTTTCTTTATCTCGTTATCAGATTTTTCAGGAAAAGAAAGTTTTAAATTCTCTAAAATGACTTTTTTTCTGTAACCGATTATATAGTACATTATTAAATAAAGTAAATCGGATTTTATATATAAAATCCTCATTGGTAATCTAGAAAGAGCCCAAATAACAGGGTAAGTAATAGCAAAGACTATAAATTTCATAAAATACTTTTGTTACCACAAATATCGTATATAAATTTAAAATGATATAGTTTTAGTTATCTGTTTTTTAGTATGTTTGTTTTATGATGAACAATATAAATCAAGCAGTTTTAATTCTTATTGTAGCCAACATTTTGGTTTCTATGAAAGGTTTTAAAGAATATTCTTTTTTAGAAAGATATAAATTTCAAGTAGGTAAAATTCTCTCAGGTGAAAAAATAAGGTTACTAACATCTGGGTTTTTACATGTAGATTGGATGCACCTAGGCTTTAATATGTATGCGTTATATCTTTTTGGGGATATTGTTGCGAGAGTTCTAGGTATACCAAGTTTTTTAATTATCTATTTTGGTAGCCTATTAGCTGGTAGTTTGTATTCTCTTCAATATCATAAAAATGAATCTTATTATAGTGCTGTTGGTGCTTCTGGAGCAGTTTCTGGTATTGTTTATGCATCGATACTCTTATATCCTGCTATGGAGTTGTATCTATTTTTTATTCCAATACCAATTCCGGGGTATATCTTTGGAGTTGGTTATTTACTGTATTCTATTTACGGAATGAAAAAACAGTTGGGTAATACTGGTCATTCTGCGCATTTAGGAGGATCAATGGGAGGTTTTGTATTAACAATATTTTTATATCCTTCAATATTTTCTACAAATATGATGTTGGTAATTGCATTAGGAATCCCCATTATATTGGTACTGTTTTTTGGAGAAAAATTAAGAAACTTATAAATGAATAAAACCGAGACTATAGAGTTTCGGTTTTTTTAATTTAATCAGAGTTACTTACCTTTTTTCTATTATCTGATTTTAGTATATTTTTTTTAAATCTTTACAAAATTTCAGATAAAAAAAAGACTCCATAAAAAATTATGAAGTCTTTTGAGCGAAAGACCAGGTTCGAACTGGCGACATTCAGCTTGGAAGGCTGACGCTCTACCAACTGAGCTACTTTCGCGTGGTAAAGAGATACAAATATAGCATGTTTTTTGACTTCTACAACTGTTTTAGAAAAAAAAATAAAGTTTTTTCAGTACTAAATGCTTTCTAAAAATATAATTTAAAAATGTTATAATCTTTATCATTATAGAGTCTATGAAATGAAGAGTTGTGCATATTTAGATTTGGTTTTATAACTAAATAATTTTGCCTTTTAAGATGGATAACCGGCTATTGAATTAATTAACTACGAAAGTTTAATTATATAGCTTACTCAATAATTTTATTAATTATATTAGATTTTTACTCTTAAAGTGTATCTACTTTTACAGATGCTTTGCCTAGTAATAGAGTTTAATCAAAAGCTTGTTGTTTCAAATTTAAGATATGAAAAATAGTGATGTATGTAGATTGATTTACTGACCTTTAAATATTGTTTAATTTATGACTATAATTAGTAGTTAATTTTTAAGTTATCGTTCTGCTTTTGTTAGTTTATTCAGCATTCCTCTAAATAAAATACCATGAAATGGAAATACGGCATACCAATATAATCTTCCCCAAACACCCAATGGTCTAAATGTGGCTGTTTGCTCTAATTGATTCCCAACGATTTTAAACTCAAGCCATGCTTCACCTGGTAATTTCATTTCAGCAAATAAAAGTAATCGTCCTTCTTGTTTGTCAGCATATAAAACTCTCCAAAAATCTAAAGCATCACCTACTTGCAATGCGTCAGGATTTGTGCGTCCACGGCGAAGTCCAACACCTCCAAATAGTTTGTCTAAGTACCCTCTTATTTCCCATAATATATTACTGTGATACCATCCATTCTGTCCGCCAATTTTCCAGATTTTATCAATACAATTTTCCCTAATTTTAAATTTTTGTTTACGTTGATCAATAAAACATCCAAAAGTAGGTACTCTTATAAATTCAGAAATATGGCTATTTATACCACTACTTATGTAAGCATCTTTCCAGCTAGACATAATTTGGTTCTTTTCTATTTTAGCAAAAGCATTTTTTAGTGCCTTATGATACTTTATTGGTTTAATATTTAAAATTTTATTTAAGTTGTTTTTTCTACAAATAACTTCAACTTTCATACTATGTACTAAAGCTACAGCTAGTTTATACGAAGTTGATGTTACAAAATACAACCAATATGATGACAGTTTAGGTGTCATAACTGGTACTGTATAAATTTGTCGTTTTAAATTTCTAACATTAGCAAATTCTAAAAGCATTGCTTTGTATGTTAGAATATCTGGGCCACCGATATCAAAATTCTGATTATAAGTTGTCTTATTCAAAAGGGTTTTAGATAAGATTTTGATAACATCTGCGATTCCAATAGGTTGACATTTGGTATTCAACCATTTTGGTGCAACCATAATAGGCAGTTTTTCTACTAAATCTCTTATAATTTCAAAAGAAGCACTACCTGAGCCAATTATGATTCCGGCTCTTAATGTCGTTAAACTATAATTTCCAGTATTTAATTCATCTTCAACTATTTTTCTTGATTCTAGATGCTCAGACAATTCAATTTCATTCGTAATACCACTAAGGTATATAACGTGTTGCGCAGTAGTGTTGTTTAATGCATTTTTGAAATTAATTGCCGACTGTTGCTCGAGAGATTTATAATTAGAAGATGCAGACATGGAATGAACCAAATAATAGGCAGCATCAATATCTAGTGGAATTTTACTCAAAGAGTCTTTATCTAATAGATCTATTTGAATAATTTTAATTTTTGGTTTTAATGAAGAAGGAGGGTTAAATCGACTTATATCTCTTACACAACAAATTACTTCATGACCTTGTTCTACTAAAACTGGTAGTAGTCGCTTGCCTATATATCCGGTTGCACCTGTTAGTAGAATTTTCATGCTATTAAAATTTTATATTACAGAGAAACATATGATTAAATATCATTTTTAAGTAAAGTTATTTTTTTAGAATTTTATTCGTAACTTTAATTACACGAAGTCTTCTATGGCTATCTTATTATCATAACTTAATTTAAATCAACTCTATTGTATCAATCATAAGTTTGAACTCCTCATTTTTTTTATTACCAATTAAAAATACAATTTGTTCAATGAAATCATGTGAAAAATTAGGAATATTAAGTCGTCTTCCTCTAAACGAAGGGTACATGTCTTTCAATGCTATTTCAATATTCTGCCAGTCATTTGTGGTTGAAAATGTCGCAATATAAGAGTGATAGTCTCTTGAATTATTCTTAATTCTAAATTGATAATTTTTACCATCACCTTTTAGCCTAAGTTTTATTTTTGTGTATTTTTTGACTTCAGTTTTTTTTAATCGATATCTTACTGATGAGAAACCACCATTATTTTCTAACGATACAACTCCTTTAAAAACTCCAAATCCTTCAGAGTTGAGTTTAAATTGACTAGATGATCTTCCTCCCATGACGGTGTCATCAACAATATTCCAATTTTGTATATCTGAGTTAATGTTAAAATCAAAAATCATTTTAGCGCTTATTCCTTGTAGTAAAATTAGTGTAAGTATGAAATGTTTCATTTTTGTTATAATTGTCTAAAAATAATAAAATAAAGTTAAACAAAATATTATCGTGACAAAGATTTTACACAAATATTTTATGGATAAAACATATTTACTACTTACAAATCCCTAAAATAGGAGGATGTTTGGTATGAGCGAATAGCATTAGGAAGTTCATAACTCTTTTGATTTAAGATGAACTTAAGCTATGTATTTGAGTTTTGGTAAAATCTCCGGGCTTTATTTATTGAATACTGCGTTATATGTTGTTTTTTCTTTTTGAATCAAATCACTAATAGCGTCCCACAGCGAAATCCTTTTCTGCAATGATTGTTTTGCTACTGATAGAGTATCAACCCACTTTTGATTATCATTATCGCAAAGTTCAGAAATCATTTTTAGAGATAAAGGTCCGTGTTCATCTCCGTCCAATTCTATATGCCTTTCAAGGTAATACTTCAATTTGTCATATGATTTGTTTTCCGAATCAGAATTTCTCAAAATTTCAATGAACATATCTGGGATAACATCTTCCCTACCAAATGTAAATGCAGCAGCAACAAGATGAGGTTTGTTTGTATTTATAATTGAAAAAGAAAATTTTACGAAGTCAGCAATTCTTTTATCAATATTTATTTCATTTAATGAATACTCGATTGAATTTCCTGATTCAATTAGTCTTATAAAATTATTAATTTCGGTTGTACTTGCATTGGCTTGCGTCATGGCATCCAAATACATTTCAAAATGACTTTTAGGTTCTCCTAGTTCGTTTATATCGCTCTCTTCTCCGTGTACGATTTCATTTATAAATCTAGCAAGATTAGGTTTTTTTGATGGAACCCAAGGAATTTCAACATTTGTTAATTCTATTTGAAGAGATTTTAAAAGTGACATAAAGTCCCAAACAGCAAATACGTGATTCTCCATAAAAACCTTAATATCATTCATATTAGTAAGGTTTTCATAAAGTTTATGATTCTGTAATTGTACTCTTAGTCCAGAAATTTGATTTTCTATTTGCTGTATTTTATTCATTGTGCTTTGTTCTTGTATCCTTGAATAATTTTATCTGTTATTTTTGCGTACATTCCTAAAAAGCAATTTTAAGTATTTTTAAATTTGATTGTTGGCGCATCGTTATAAAACTCATATTCTATTTCATATAAATAAAATTATGATATTTTATCATTTAACAATTGATTGTAATTGGTCAAAAGGATGAAAATGCGGTAATTAACGTGAGCTCAAATTTCATTTTTTATTACATCTAATGATTTTGAGTACAAATAATATGCATATCCAGGGTAATTTGCACAAATAAAAATATACTACAAATTTCCGAAAAATTTAGGACTTTACAAAAATAGAACATTAATTATTGCATTTAGTTGATAATTCATTTTTAAGGTTAACGTATAGTTAAAGTACTAGTTTTTAAGTGCTGATATTTTAACTCACACATTTTATTTTATGAGTTTTAGAGAATAGATTGTATTTAAATGTATTAAACACATTATTTCTGTTGATCTGAATTTTTGTCTATTTTATTGAATGTATGTAACACCTCAAAACACATCATAATAGTTTAAATCCAATTATTATGTATTTTTGCACTTTCTAAAGATGAAAGTTATGGTAGTTAATAAAATGCTCGATTATATTAAAGAGGTGTTAGAAAATATGCCAACAAGTTGGTTGGGTCTTACAACACATCGACTAGATATTTACAACGAAAAATTGGCAAAAGTTCAATTTTTAGAACATTTCGAAATCTTAGCTAATGAAAATACCTCAAATTATTCTGCACTCAATGAATTGCCTACTGCTTTCGATTATATCCGACTAGGTCACCCATTATCTTGTGTGTTAGAATGGTTAATTGCTAAAATGAATAATCTATCAGCAGAAGGGGTAATAAGTTTTTCATCAAAGACAATGCCTGTTTTGGCAATTTTAAGAAAAAATTTATTAGAAAATAAAAAAACTCAAATCAATTACACAGGTAAATTACCTAATTATTTTGATATTGAAATTTTAAGAAGTATTTATGGCTATAAGTTTGAATTAAATCAAGTTGATAATGCCTCAGAAATATCGGAATTTAACGGTAGTAATATTTTTATTTCGCAACAAGATTTATTCTCTATTGATCTCAATGCAAATATTGATTTTTTTATAAATATTCATGCTAATTACGGAAGTATAGTTTTGGTTAATGGTGAAAAAAATAAAAATTATATTTCAGAAATTCAGCATGTTAGGAGAAGGGAAACTATTGCAATGACACCTAAAAACTGCTTTGAAGTTCTAAATATTTTATTAAATCAATCATCTTTTAAAACTATCAAAGCCGATGCAGCGGCCAATAAAATAGCTGTATTGGATTCAATTAAGGAGGTTTGTAATACAACTACAACTCCGCTTGTAGCTTCAAGTGGGCTATCCATTCAATATGCTATTTTGATGGGGTTGGTTGATTATGCTAAGGAATATCATAAAGGAAAGTCAATCAAAATTATTGTTCCTCCAAATTGCTACGGAGGAACAAACGATCAAGTAAGACGCGCTGCTGCTTGTATTGAAACTATTGAAATAATGGATTTACTAGTTGATGGTGATCACGATATGGTTCAAAGTCTTGATTTCATTTTAAATAAAATTGCAGCTGAAGATGCTGTTCCTTATGTCATCGCTGAAATTCCAACAAATCCAAGAGTTGAGGTTCCAGATCTTGTAAAATTAAGAAATGTATTGAGTTCAAGGCGTAAAACTGAAAGTGGAGAGTTAGCTATCGCTCCGGTTTTTCTTTTGGATCAAACATTTTGCCCAAATTTACATTTTTTGGGTGAAGCCGATATACTTTCAACAGTTAAAACAATCTCGTTTGCTAGCGGGTCAAAATTTCCAAGTGGAGGGTTGTGTACAGCAGGCTATTGTATAGCAAATAAAAAAGGAGAAATATTAATAGATAAAATAGATTTACATTTAAAACTTTGTGATAACGAAGCTACAGATTTTCAAATGGAATTATTAGCAAAGCAATTACCATCAATGAAAAAACGAATTCATGACGCTTATCTGAATACTCGTGACTTTGTAAACTTTATTAAGGATAATTTGCCAGAAGCTAAAATTAATTTTGTTTCAGAAGAATTGGCTAAAGCAGGATTCACACCATCTGTTTTTTCATTAGATCTGCCTACAAAAGGTAATACAGATGAGGAAAAAGAGGCTTACAAAAGAAATCTAAATCTTAAATTAATCAATATGATGATTAATGAAATTCCTAATGAAAGCAAAAACTGTGTGAGTTATGGGCAGTTAAAAGGATCTTATTGGACAATACCAGCAACATCAACTCAAGGAACGACTAAAGAAGATCATAAAGATTACATTGCTAGAGTGTCTCTATCACCTCAAATGGATATTGAGCTTCATAAAAAAGTTTTTTTAAAGTTTATTGAAACATTGTAAGGGATTTTTCTAGAAAGACTATTCTATATATCCTTGCTTGCGCATCCAATCGTTATTAAACATTTTACCTATGTAACGACTTCCGTGATCATGGAATAATACCACTACCACATCGTTTTTTGTGAAATGTTCCTTTAGTTGTAAAACTCCCTTTATTGCAGATCCTGCAGAATTGCCTAAAAACATACCTTCCTCTTTTGCTAAACGCTGTGTATAAACCGCACCATCTTTGTCGGTTACTTTTGTAAAACCATCAATGATACTAAAGTCAACATTTTTTGGTAAGATATCTTCACCTATTCCTTCAGTTACATAAGGGTAAATTTCGTTTTGATCAAAAATTCCTGTTTCATGGTATTTCTTAAACACACTTCCGTAGGTGTCAATTCCCCAAATTTTAATATTTGGATTTTGTTCTTTTAAATACTTGCCTACACCCGAAATTGTTCCTCCTGTTCCGACACCGACTATAAAATGAGTAATTTTTCCATCGGTTTGTTTCCAAATTTCTGGTCCGGTACTTTCGTAATGTGCTTCCGCATTGCTAGGATTGTCATACTGATTTGCGTACCAACTATTTGGTATTTCTTTGGCCAAACGTTTAGAAACCGAATAATAAGATCGTGGGTCTTCAGGTTCTACTGCTGTTGGGCATACAATAACTTCAGCACCTACTGCTCTTAAAATATCGCACTTTTCTTTTGACTGTTTGTCTGCTAAAACAAAAATGCATTTATATCCTTTTACGATTGCTGCTAATGCCAACCCCATCCCCGTATTTCCTGAAGTTCCTTCAATGACAGTTCCACCAGGTTTTAATTTGCCATCCGCTTCTGCATCTTCAATCATTTTTAATGCCATACGATCCTTAATCGAGTTACCTGGATTAAAAGTTTCGTATTTAGCGAGAACTAAACAAGGTAGTTCTTCAGTAATCTTATTGATTTTGACAAGTGGCGTATTACCAATTGTTTCAAGGATATTTTTGGCGTATTCCATAGTTATAATTAATGCGATTCAAAAATCTGAAAGTAGATTTACTCAGTAGCTAATTCTATAACAAATACAACTATTATTGTTGCACTTTTGATGTGTAAAACTTAGATTATAATTGGGGCCAAAAATACGTAAAAAATATTAAGCAGTGATGCGTTTTTTTAGTGATGAATTTCTAAATTGAAAAAATAAAATTTAAGTTAGGTATGGGTTTATAATGATCAACAGCGGCATTATTTATAGTTTTATGATAGTAGATATATATAGTTTTTAATCTGATCATTTTATTTGCTGATTTTTTGTGGATTTAAGAATTATTTTTTTCATAGAAAATAAAACTAGCTCTTTTTATTTGGTACTTTAACCTCTTGGATCAACTAAAATCCTCATTTTTTTAGATGTAATAATATTCATACTACAAAAATCATATCGATTGTTAATTTTACCATAACAAGCATAAATACCAATTCCGTTTATAGGATATAAGTGTACAACATCAGCAAAATGCACTGCATCAAAATAGTTGCCTTCCTTGTCAACAAAGGTGCTTAATCTCATTAATTTTCCTTCTGACGTTTTATTGTATCTAGTAGTAACCAGTAAACCATATATTAAAACATTCTTATTTGTAAAATCAATCATTTGTTTAGCTTTTATACTCGGTAAATAAGTCTCTGCAACAAGTTTAAAATAATTATGAATTGTAAACCCTAACAATTCTATTTGGTCATAGACATTTTCAATCCAATGAGGTTCTAGTTTTGGCAATTCGTATTTTTTATGTTGAATTTTAAAAAGTTGCGATTGTTTTGTTTTTTGTTTTGTTGCATTCAATTTAAAAATAGCTTCCCATAATAATTGCGTTTTAGATTTTCCTGTAAATCGAAACCCATCAATTCTAATTAAAATAGTGAGTTGCTCTATGCTAATAGTAACACGATCTATAAAATCATCTAAAGATGTAAATTTTCCGTGTAATTGACGTTCGGTTAATAGACGTTTGATAACCAAATGTTCTAAACTTTTTAAATAACCAAATCCTAAATAAATAGAGGTGTCAATAACAATGTTTGGGTGGTTGCTATTATTTATACAAGGCAGCTCAATAATTGCACCTTTCATTCTAGCCTCATGTATATAGTGCGCTGCAGAATAAAAACCACCTCCATTATTTAAAACCGCTACCATAAATTCTATTGGATAATAGCATTTTAAAAATAAACTTTGATAACTTTCTATTGCGTAAGAAGCAGAATGTCCTTTTGCAAAAGCATATCCTGCAAAACTTTTAATCTGATTCCAAACTTCAAAAATTAAGGCCTCTGTATGTCCTTTTTTTCTACAATTATTAATAAACTTATCTTCCACAGCCTTAAACTCTTTAACAGAGCGATATTTTCCACTCATTCCTCTTCTTAAAACATCTGCTTCACCGAGTGTTAAATCTGCAAATTTGCTAGCTACTTTCATTACATCTTCTTGATATACCATTACACCATAAGTTTCTGGCATAATCTCTAATAAAATAGGGTTTGCATCTTTTCTTTTTGCAGGGTAGCGATGTCTTTTTATAAATTCATCTTTCATTCCAGAGCCAGAAACTCCTGGTCTAATAATTGAACTTGCAGCTACCAAACCCAAATAATCTTGTGTTTGTAATTTTTGCATTAACCCACGCATTGCAGGAGACTCTACATAATATGCACCAATTGCACCACCAGATTTTAATAAGTGATTAATGTTTTTATCAGTTTTAAATTTTTCTACATCTGTAATATCAATTGGTGGAGCATTAGGTTTATTTTTTTTTATAATATTAAGCGCTTCTTTAATTTTAGCCAAACCACGTTGACCTAAAATATCAAATTTAAAAACACCAACATCATCTGCAATATTCATATCAAATTGAACAGTAGGATATCCCTTTGGCGGAAGATTTGTTGCAGAATAATAATGAATAGGTTTTTCTAAAATTAATATTCCTGCAGAATGAACACTTATATAGTTTGGAAACCCTTCAATTAACTTACCATACTTTAAAACTAATTGGGCAATACTGTCTATTTCTTTTTGTTGATATGTTGTAGCATTACTATTTGTTTTTGGTTTATTATAGTATTTAGAAATACTATTTCTAAGAAATGTCTTTTCTTGTTTTGATGTTTTACTCAGCTTGTCAATTTCTTCTTTTGGAAGTCCAAAAACCTTTCCTAATTCTCTAATTACGGCTTTGTATTTAAATGTATTGTAAGTAGCTAAAAGTGCAGTGTTTTTAAAACGTTTAAAAATATAACTGGTAACATCATCTCTATCTTTCCAAGAAAAATCAATATCAAAATCTGGTGGAGATGCTCTAAATGGATTTATAAATCGTTCGAAATACAAGTCTAATTCAATAGGGTCTACATCTGTAATACCAATAATATATGCAACAATACTATTTGCACCACTACCTCTACCTACATGAAAATATCCTTTACTTTTTGCATAATTAACAATATCATAATTGATTAAAAAAAAGGAAACAAATTTTAATTCAATAATAACTTTCAATTCTTTTTGAAGTCTATCAGTGACTTTTTGCGTTACTTTTTTATACCGTCTGTTGATGTTTGTCTTGCAAAGCTGTAATAGCATTGTGCAATCTTCTTTAAAGCTATTGCAATAATATTGTTTGTTTTGATTTTGTCTATCACTGCCAAATCCAAACTGAATACTGCTGCATTGCTGTAACAATGCACTGGTATTTAAGCTTATATTAGGAAATTCTTTAAAGTAACCTTGTAAAATACTTACAGTGTACATCTTATCTGTTTCTAAGCACTGCTCTTTTGTAGGTAGTTTGCTTAATAATGTATTTTTATCTATTGCACGTAATAATCTATGTGCATTAAAATCTTTTTTATTTCGAATTGTAACTTGTTGTTGTATGACCAATTTATCTTCATATTTTTTTAAATATGAAAATCGGAGTTTATTAATTTCTGCAACAGAAATACCTACAAATTCATTTTCCTTAAAAGAAGTTAAGTTTAGTTCTAATATTTTCTCAAAAGGATAAATTATAAAAACATCTTCTAAAAATTCTGGTTGATCTGGAATTGGTGTTTTAGATTCTAAAAATATAGACAAATACTTGTTGATGTTTTCAAAGCCTTTGTTGCTTTTTGCTATTGCAACAAACTGTTGGGTATTTCCGTTTCTAAAATCTACACCAACAATAGGTTTTATATTGAGTTTTTTAGCTTGTTGAATAAAGTTTAAACACGCAGAAGTATTGTTGATATCTGTAAGTGCAATGGTATCAATATTATTTTCTTTTGCGAGTTTTAATAATTCAACTTCAGAAAATGTACCATAACGTAAAGAGTAATATGAATGACAGTTTAAATACATTATTGTTTTCTATGCGCTAAAAGAGTTGGTGGTTCGCCATTAAACGGGTTGCTAAATCTACCAATAGTTTTTGCATTCATGGAAGCAGCTCTTGTAATACTTTGCTCACCATATTTATTTCGAATGCTGTCCATAGCGCTATATAAATTAAGCATTTGTTCAGAATCATCAAATAAATTAATTTGATAATTACCACTAACAATGTCTGTTATTTTTACACCTACCAATCGTATTAACAAGCGTCTCTGGTATAGTTTTTTAAAAAGTGTTACTACTGCTGGTATGATGATATGGTCTGCACTTGTGTATGGAATTTTAATTTGCTTTGTGTAGGTGTTAAAGTCTGAATATCTAATTTTCACCACAATTACCGATGCTAATTTATCTCCTTTTCGGAGTTGATATGCTAAATTTTCTGCCATTGCAAAAATAGTTTCAGACAGTTTTTTCATATCAATAGTATCTTTATTAAAAGTACGTTCTGTAGAAATAGATTTTCTTTCATGAAACGGAATTAAAGGAGGGTTATCAATTCCGTTGGCGCGTTTCCAAATTGTTCTGCCATTTAACCCTAGAACACTTACTAACATCTCTACTGGCATTTCTTGAATCACTTTTACTTTTTCTACACCTAAATTTCTTAAAATTTGATATGTTTTTTCTCCAACAGAAGGAATTTTTCGAATTGATAAAGGCGCCATAAATTCTTTTTCAAACCCCTCATTAATTAACAATTGATTATCAGGCTTAGCTTCACCAGTTGCAACTTTTGAAACAATTTTATTTCCAGATAATCCAAAAGAAATAGGAAGTCCACTTTCTTTTATAATTCGTTGTCTTAATTCTGATGCATATTTGTAGCTCCCAAAAAAAGTATCCATTCCTGTTAGATCAGCATAAAATTCATCAATACTTGCCTTTTCAAATAGCGGTACTTTTTCTTTGACTATTTCAGTTACCATTTGAGAGTACTTTGAATAAATAGATGTATTACCTCTTATACTTACTGCTTCTGGGCACAAACGCTTTGCAACTTTCATAGACATGCCAGAATGCACCCCAAAAAGTCTAGTTTCATAGCTACAAGCAGCAACAATACCACGATCTCCTGTTCCACCAACCAATAATGGTCTGTTTTTTAAACGACTGTCAATCAGTCGTTCACAAGACACGAAAAATGTATCTAAATCTAGATGTAAAATATTTTTTTTCACATTACAAAATTAACTACAATAACAAACATATATTGCTTATATTTGTAGTATTATGAAGATTGTATCAAAAAATATAAAACATCTGAGAACATTAAAAAACTTTTCTCAAGAAGGTTTGGCAGAAGAATTAAAGGTGACTAGATCTCGAATTGGTTCATATGAAGAGAATCGTTCTTCACCAACATTAGATTTTTTAATAGATTTCTCTAATTACTTTAAGATACCCATTGATATTCTATTGAAAAATGATTTAACAAAAACCAAAGATGTCTCGTTTATAGAAGTTGGAGAAAAGAGGGTTTTATTTCCAATAATAGTTGACGAACATAATGAAAACCTAATTGAAGTTGTTTCTACAAAGGCATCTGCAGGTTATTTATTAGGGTACGATGATCCGGAATATATAGAGCAATTAGAAAAAATTAAATTACCTTTTTTACCAACAGGAAAACATAGGGCTTTCCCAATAAAAGGAGATTCTATGTTACCTATGAAAGATAATTCTTATGTGGTTGCAGAGTTTGTAGAAGACATATTAGATGTTAAAAATGGGACTTCTTACATTATAGTTACTAAAAATGATGGAATGACTTACAAACGCGTTTATAATCAAATTGAAGAGAAGGGAAGTTTGCTTTTAAAACCAGATAATAGAGAATATCAATCTTATGAAGTTCCTATTTCTGAAGTCTTAGAACTTTGGAAATTTACATGTAGTATTAATACACAGGAGTATGATGAACATGAGCTGAAATTAAGTAGTATTATACAAATGTTTAATGGGTTAGGAGTGGAGTTAGAGCTTTTGAAAAAGTCTTTAGTTTAGAATACTACTTTTTTTGTATAATTTTTTGAATGTTAAAAATTGAGGTAAAACTGCTTAATCGTATTCAATTTCTTACCTAAGCGCAAGGGTAGTCTTAAATATATTGTATAAAAAAACAGTTTAGAGACCTAAACTGTTGTTTTGTAGTAATTTAAAGTTGTAGCGAGAACGGGATTTGAACCCGTGACCTCAGGGTTATGAATCCTGCGCTCTAACCAACTGAGCTACCTCGCCATTCTTTTAAGGCTGCAAATATAATTTAAATTTACAAACTAGCAAGAAGTGTTTTATTTTTTTTTTAATAGAATTAATACCTATATTGTCATCCTAAGAAAATAATAATGGATAAAATAAAATTTGAGCTCGAAATCCCTATTCATGCATCTCCAAATATGTTGTATCAATATATTTCTTCACCATCAAACCTTCAAGAGTGGTTTGCAGACAAGGTTAATTCTAGAGGAAAAGTGTTTAGTTTTGTCTGGGAAGGCACAGAAGAATTAGCGGAGTTAGTTACAAAAAAAACAGGCGAAAGAATTCGTTGGAAATGGTTAGAAAGTGAAGATGACGACAGTTTTTTTGAAATTAAAATTCAAGTAGATGCATTAACAAAAGATGTATCTTTAATTGTTACTGATTTTGCAGATGATGACGATGAGGTAGAAGAGTCTAGGCAATTGTGGCGTAATCAAATTGATGAATTAAGACACACTATAGGTGCCTAAAATAACTTTTTATAAAATTTTAAAACTCAACACTTTTGTTGAGTTTTTTTACGCCTAAATATTTAAAAATATACTAATTTTGCATATTTAAATTATGAGTTATGGTTAACTTCAATGGAGTTTTAATATCTTCAGAAAACATAAAATTATCATTAGAAAATAGAGCTTTTAAATATGGAGATGCCATCTTTGAAACTGTAAAAGTGCTAAATAAAAAAGTAGTTTTTTGGGAAGATCATTATTTTAGATTAATGGCTTCTATGAGAATGCTTCGCATGAAAATTCCAATAGAGTTCACCTTAGAATTTTTAGAACAAGAAATTTTAAAAACAGTGGCAGCGCAACAGGAAGCAAATGCATACAGAATTAGATTAAATATTTTTAGAAAGGATGGAGGTTTATATACTCCAAAAACAAATAAAATAGATTTTACTATTGAAGTAAAAGAGAGTACTTATCAAATCAAGGATTTTTATTCTTTAGATGTTTACAAAGACTTTTATAATTATTCGGGTCTTTTATCAACTATAAAAACCAATAACAGAATGGTTAATACGTTGGCTAGTATTTTTGCTGATGAAAATGATTTAGATAATTGCATTTTATTAAATGAAAAGAAAGGTGTTGTAGAGGTAACGAACGGAAATATATTTGTAGTGAAAGGTAAGGTCGTAAAAACACCAGCTTTAACTGAAGGGTGTATCAAAGGTATTACGCGTCTAAAAGTGCTAGAGATTCTTTTTAAAAATAAGGAGTTAACTGTTGAAGAAACTTCAATATCTCCCTTCGAAATACAAAAAGCAGACGAAGTGTTTATAACAAATGCTATTATTGGAGTGCAGCCTGTAACAAATTATAAGAAAAAAACATTTACTACTGAAATAGGAAAGAAGATTGCTAGTAATTTAAGGATATTGCAAATAGCTAGTAATTAATTTAAGTTAAAGTTACTCGGTGCATTCGCCCAGAGCTTGTAATTGCCTCCTTTTTGTAATAACTTATTTTTCCATAGATCTTCCATCATCCACAGAAAAAATATTTTCAAAATCATTGTCTCCTACAAACCATGAGTTTTGATTCATCTCTTCATCAAGTTGTTTCTTTCCCCAACCTGAATATCCCAAAAAGAATCGAATGTCTGAAGTTTTTATTTTTTCATTGTTTAGTAATTCTTTTAAGGACTCAAAATTTCCTCCCCAAAAAATTCCGTTATCAACCTCGATACTCTCCGGCAGTAACTGTGGTACTTTATGTACAAAATATAAATTATCTTGTTCTACAGGACCACCCTGATAAACTAGAAAATTACAGTTGATATCTGGTAATAAGTCTTTAAGAGTGTAATCTAAAGGTCTATTTAAAATAAAACCAACAGAACTTTGATTAGTATGTTCTGTGAGCAGAACGATGGTTCTATTAAACGAGCTGTCATTTAAAATAGCTGGTTCTGCAATTAGTAATTTACCCTTAGTTGGTTTCAAATTATTTTTATTAAAATTAATTGTTCTTTAAATATAATAAAAATAATGATAAAAAAAAACTCTCTTTAAAAGAGAGTTTTTAATATTGTTCTAAACTAATAGTCTTAGTTTACAGCTTCGCTTAAACCAGCTCCAGCTTTAAATTTTGCTACGTTTTTAGCAGCAATTTGAATAGTTTTACCAGTTTGAGGATTTCTACCAGTTCTAGCAGCTCTGTGAGAAACAGAAAAAGTACCAAAACCAACTAGAGCAACTTTACTACCACCTTTTAAAGCAGAGGTTACGTTACCTGTAAAAGATTCTAATGCTGCCTTAGCTGCTACTTTAGAGATTCCTGCGTCAGCAGCCATTGCATCGATTAAATCAGACTTGTTCATAATAAATTGATTTTTAAGATTAATTAAATAAATATTTTTGCTTAATAGCTTAACAAATATAGACGGATTAAGGCCTTACGCAAATTTGAGGGTGAAAAAAGTGCCTTTTTGTTAATAAAACGATGCGAATTGTTAATAAAGGCAGTTGCGAAATACGAAAAACTGTAAAAACCTTACTATATAAGGCTTTACAAGAATATAGCTTCAGACGAAAAAGTAAAGCCATTTAGTAAGCTTTTTGCTTCCATTTTTTTCTTTCCAGACAATTTAATTTCATCAATTATTATGAACCCTTTATTAACAGCTACTTTTAATTCTTTTTTTGTACTAATAATTTTACCAATAGCTAAATTATGTGTTTCATTTTCCTTTCTAACGGCATAAATTTTAGCTGCGATTTCTTCATTTTCATTTTTTATAATAGTCCAAGCTGCTGGAAAAGGATTTAATCCTCTAATTTTATTATATATGTTCTCTATTGAATCGTTCCAATCAATTCTACAGTTTTCTGGATTCAATTTGGAAGCAGATTTATTCTCTAAATCTGGTTGTTTAATTGTGCTTACTTTTTTAGTTGAAATTAAATCTACTGTTTTTGAAACTAAGATAGCGCCTAAATTCATCAATTTATCATGAAGTGTACCAACGGTTTCAGTAATTGAAATATCTATCTCTTCTTGTAAGATAATTTCACCTGTATCAATTTTATCATCAATAAAAAATGTAGTAACACCTGTTTTTGTCTCTCCATTTATAATTGCCCAATGAATAGGCGCTGCACCTCTGTATTCTGGCAATAATGAAGCATGTAAATTAAAAGTACCGTATTTAGGCATTTGCCAAACTATTTTGGGTAACATTCTAAATGCAACTACAATTTGTAGATCTGCTTTTAAATCTTTTAACTCCTTATTAAACTCTTCGTTTTTTAAATTTGTAGGTTGTAAAATTGGCAATTTTACTGAAGTTGCATATTTTTTTACGGCAGATTCATTTAGTTTTCTTCCTCTTCCTGCAGGTTTATCTGATGCTGTTATAACACCAACCACATTATAATCATTTTCTACTAAGTGTTTTAAGATAGTAACAGCAAAGTCTGGAGTTCCCATAAAAACAATACGTAAGTCTTTCATAATTATAAATTTAGTTGATATTTATTCTGATGATTGATTTTAATTTTACCACCTGTTAATAATTGACGCAAATGTATTAAAATGTCTTTTTCATTCGCTATTAAAAATTGACTGATTTCTGAAGATGATAAGCATTTATTTATCTTTAAAAGTTCAATGATTTTTGAAGATAAATTTAAAGTTGACATTCTGTTTTCTGAAATACAAACATCACAAATACCACATTTTTTTTTCTGTACTTCATCAAAATAACTTAAAACTTGAATACTTCTACAAATAGCCTTATTGTTTATAAATTGAATTAAGTCATCAGATTTATTTTTTTTCTGACTTATAAACTGCTTTATTTCTTTAGATACCCTATTTATAGTGTAATCATCTTCTCTGGGAAGTAAAAATGTCAGTTCAGCTTCATTTTTTACAGGGTTATATTCAATAATATTATCTTCTTGTAAGCGTTGAAAATTTGATAACACAAGGTTGGTTGTAATTCCTGCTTTTTTAGCAATAAAAAATTCATCAATATGAACCTGTTGCTCAAATAAACCAGCATAAGTTCTTAAAATTGAATTTGTAAATTTTTTTATAAAGTCATTTTTATCAAGGTAATTTAAAACCGTTCTACTATTTACGATAAATTGTAAGGTAGATTTCTTATTATAATGACTGTCAATTTCTATAATTCCGTTGTTAGATAAAATTTTAAGAGCGGTATCTACTTTTAAAACAGAAAAATTATATTTTTTGCAGAATTCTAAAAGATTAAAACTAAAAGAATCTTCGATTAGTTCTCCTAAAGAAATTCTAAAATGTTGATATAATTTTTTATGAATTTCTTTAATTTCTTTTATACTTAGTAGTGTTTTTTCTATTCTTTCTTTAAATAATAAAATGTCGTTTTTATTACATAAGAAAACGGCGAATGACTTTTTATTATTTCTACCAGCTCTGCCTGTTTCTTGTACGTAATTCTCTATACTAGATGGAATGTCTAAATGCACTACTAAGCCAACATTTGCTTTGTCAATTCCCATTCCGAATGCATTCGTAGCAACAATAATTGGGGTTTTTTCTGTCATCCAATCTTGAAAAGAAATGTTTTTTTCTATGGATGAGAGTCCGCCGTGATAAAAAGAGCTTTTAAAGTTGTTTGCATTTAAAAAGGCAGCGATTTGTTCTGTTTTCTTTCTAGAATTAACATATACAATTGCTGGTGTTTTTGTTTTAGTGAAAATTTGAATTAAGCGCTGTAATTTATCTTCAACTGTAAAAATTTGATATGCTAAATTTTCTCTAGAAAAAGATTTTTTAAAAAGCTGATGCTTTTTTAAATCGAGGTTTTTAGAAATATCGTTAAGAACTTTTTGGTTTGCAGTTGCTGTTAAGGCGATAAAAGAAACATTTGGTTTTAATTCTCTTAAAATTTTAATGTTTCGGTATGAAGGTCTAAAATCGTGTCCCCATTCAGAGATACAATGCGCTTCATCAATTGCAATTAAATTAATATTTAATTCTTTTATTTTCTGTTGAATAAAAAATGATTGCAACCTTTCTGGTGAAATATATAAGAATTTAATTCCTCCGAATTTGATATTATCAAATAAAGTAATAATATCATCTTGAGTTGATCCTGATTTAATAATTGCAGCTTTAATACCTTTTTGTATTAGGCTTTCTACTTGATCTTTCATTAAAGCTATTAAAGGAGAAACGACCAAGCAAACTCCTTCTTTTACTATTGCAGGGATTTGAAAACAGATAGATTTTCCTCCACCTGTTGGCAGGAGTGCAATTACATCTCTTTGTTCTAAAACAGAGGTAATTATTTCTTCTTGTAGTGTTCTAAATTCAGAAAAACCCCAGTATTTTTTTAATATTTCTTTTGAAGAAATCATAAGTTTGAAGAAAGCGAATTAAGAACAAAATTTGTTCTTTCATCTATTGAGCCAAAAGGAACATCAATAATATTGTATCCTAAGTCTAAATAAGACTTCATTAAAAAAACGTCAATTGCTTTCGTTTCTTCAAAGGTTTCATAACGCTCATTATCAGTTTCATGTATATCTTTCCAAGGAGAAAAATGAAAAACTTTGTCGTAAATGTATTGTTTGCTTTTCTCTATAAAAATTGCTGGGTACTTTGTTTTAAAATAATCCATATATGCATGAATGTCAGGAATTCCTCTATCAAAAAAAACAAGTTTAGAATCAGATTTTATAGCATCTATAAATTGTTGTTCTCTGCCCTCTAGTAACATTTGACTAAATAACAGAGGTTGTGCTAAAAACATTTGCTCTATACCTTGTTGCTGTGCTTTTAAGGTTACTTCTCTAGAAATTTCTGGAAAGCAAAAATAATCTCGTTTTATTAACTCATTTAAAACCGAGGTTTTTCCCGTTCCTGGTCCGCCAATTAATAGAATTTTTTGCTGCATGTGACAAAAATAAATGATTCTCTTTATAAAACTAATTTTTAATGTAATTTTGTGTCTTGTTAATTTAAATTAAAATAGAAAACAGCAGCTATTTTTATGAGCGATAAAAAAGAGTTTTATACAAAGTTGAAAACCCAGTTAGATGATACAACTAACTTTCCTGCCGATTATCTTTATAAATTTATTGTACCTACCGAAGCAAATCAGGTAGCTGAGGTGGAAACAATTTTTAATAATTCTGGAGCAGTAATCAATAAAAAAAAATCAAAAACTGGAAAATATGTTAGCGTTTCTATATTATTAAAGATAGAAAGTTCAGATAAAGTAATTTCATATTACAAAAGAGCAGAAAAAATTAAAGGAATAATTTCGTTATAATTAAATATTTATGAAAAAAATAGTTTTATTATTTGTTTTAAGTGTATCAATATCTGGTTTTGGCCAGAGGAAAGATAAAAAATTAATTACAATAGATGGTGAAGAAACAACCATTGCAGAGTTTAAAAGAGTTTATGAAAAAAATTTAGATGCTATAGATAACGAAGACGCTAAAAGTGTTACAAAAAACTTAGAACTTTACATAAATTATAAGTTAAAAGTAAAAGAAGCATATAGTATTAAATTAGATACTTTTCCTTCTTACAAAAGAGAAATGGAAACTTATAGAAACCAACTCTCTGCGCCTTATTTACAGGACACAACTTTTATCGATAAATTAGTACAAGACGCATACTTCAGGACTGAGAATTCAGTAAAGGCAAAACATATTTTAATTAGAATATCTAGAGACGCCACTCCGAAAGATACTTTATTCGCATACAATAAGATCTTAAAATTAAGGGAGCGAATTTTAAATGGTGAAAAATTTGAAGTAATTGCCGCGCAGTTTTCTGAAGACAGATCTGCACAGGATGATGCTAAAACAGGTAGAAAAGGAAATGGTGGAAATTTAGGATATTTTTCAGCTTTTAATATGGTGTACCCTTTTGAGGTTGCCGCGTACAACACTAAAATCAATGAAATTTCAATGCCGTTTAAAACACAGTTTGGTTATCATATAATACAAGTTGATGATTTTAAAAAATCTGATGGAGAGATTGAAGCTGCACATATTTTAGTAAAGGATACTTCTGCTGTCAGTAAAACGAAAATAGAGAGTATTTATGGGAAGTTAATAGCAAAAGAAAAGTTTGAGGATTTAGCGAAACAATATTCTGATGATCCAGGTTCTAAAAACAAAGGAGGTAATTTAGGTAAGTTTGCAGCTGGTAGAATGGTAAAGCCATTTTCTGATGCAGCTTTTGCTCTAGAGAATGTAAATGATTTTTCTGAGCCGTTTAAAACTCGTTTTGGATGGCATATTGTGAAGTTAATAAAGAAACATCCGATTAAATCTTTTGATGAGATGAAAAAAGATTTAAAAGTCAAAGTTAAAAAAAGTTCTAGAATGCAATTGTCTGAAAAAGCAGTTGTAAATAAATTAAAAAAAGAATATTCTATTACAGAGTTTAAAGAAGCTAAAAAGATTTTAGAAAGAAAAAATTTAAGATCGATTCCAAAAGATTCTCTGCAAAATACAATTATTCGTATTAATGATAAAAAAGTAACGCAGGAGGATTTTGTTAATTATATCAGAAATAGAAGGCATTTGGCCGTTTTTAAACTTTTTGAGATGTTTAAAGAAGATCAGATAATCAAATATTATAAAGAAAATCTAATTCATACTGAACCAGAATATGCATATACACTAAAAGAATATGAAGATGGTTTATTGCTTTTCGAATTAATGCAAGAAAAAATTTGGACAAAGTCAACTAAAGATAGTCTTGGATTAAAAAAGTATTTTAAAACGAATTCTAAAAATTACAAGACAGATGATTTAAAAGCGATAAAAGGTCAGGTGATTAATGATTATCAAAACTTTTTAGAGAAAAACTGGATATCAGAGTTAAGAAAAAACAGTGAAATTAAAGTTGAAAAGAAACAATTAAAGAAGCTAATTAAATTTTACGGACAAAATTAATGAAGTACTTTCTTTTCATATTTACTATTGTTGTTTTCACATCGTGCGATCTGTTTAAAATTCAAGAAAAAGAAAAGAATACTTCAGAAATTTTAGCGATTGTTAATACAGAAAAACTTTTTAGAATAGATGTAACAAGTGTTTTGCCAAAAAATATTAATAAAGCAGATAGTCTTGTTTTGGCCAATAGCTATATCCAGAATTGGGCGATAAAAAGACTTCTATTGGCAAAAGCAAAAAATAATAGTTCTCAAGAAACAGTTAACCAAATAGACGGTTTAGTTCAGGATTATAAAGAAAGTTTATTAATCAACAATTATAAAGAGAAACTTGTTAAACAAAAATTAGATACGGTCGTTTCTGATGAAGAAATAAGGGAATATTATCTTTTGAACAAAGAGAATTTCAAACTGAATGAAGAATTAGTTAAAATAAGGTACTTGCATATTGATAATAATTTGATTGATGAAAGTGAAATTTTATCTCTTTTTAGATCAAATGATATAAATGACTTGGAGGAATTAGAAAAACAAGAGTTAAGCTTTAAATTTCATCAATTCAATGATTCAATTTGGACTCAATTAGACAAGGTTTTGTTAAAACTGCCTTTTTCAAAGGACAAACTGTTAAAAAAAACAAAATTCATTCAAAAACAAGATTCAATAGGTTTATATTTGGCAATCATAAAAGATGTTTTACCACGTAATTCTATAGCACCTATAAGCTATATAACATCGACAATAAAACAAATGATTTTACACAAGCGTAAAATTGAATTATTAAGAGATATAGAAAAAATAATAGTTAAAGATGCAACACAGAACAACAATTTCAAAATATATTAAATTATTCGTTTGTACCCTTTTTTTCGGATTTATAGGATTACAAGTTTTTGCTCAGAAAGTTAAAATAGATGGAGTAGCTGTAGTTATAGGTAAAAACATTGTTCTAGATTCTGATATTGCTAAGTTTAAGCAAGAAGTTGAGTTAAGAAGTGAAGGGAAAGTAAAAATTACTGACTGTGAAATGTTGGAGGAGTTAATGCAACAGAAATTAATGGCGCATCATGCAATTATAGATAGTGTTGTAGTTGCAGATTCAGAGATTACATCTAGAGTAGATAGAAGTATTCAATATTTTACGCAGCAATATGGTAGTATAGAAAAAGTAGTTAAGGCTTATGGTTTTAATGACTTAGAAGATTTGAAAAAAGAATTAACTACCGTTCAAACAGAAAATGTTTTAATTGAAAAAGAGCAACAAAAAGTTACAGAAAAAGTAGATGTAACTCCAGAAGAAGTTCGTTTATACTATGTAGGACTGAAAGAAAAAGGAGAACTACCTCAATTTCCAGCAGAAATAGAACTTGCACAAATTGTTTTAAAAGCTATACCAACTGAGGAAGAAAAAGAAAGAATTATTGCTAAATTAACAGAGATTAAAAACCAAATTGAAGAAGGTTCTAGTTTTAAAATGAAAGCAATCATTAATTCTGATGATCCGGGAGTTACAAATAATGGAGGACAATATACCGTAACTAAGGAATCTGCTTTTATTAAAGAATTTAAAGAAATGGCCTTTACATTAGACGTCGGTCAGGTCTCAAAGCCCTTTAAATCTCAGTTTGGTTATCATATTATGCAGTTACATGAAATTAAAGGAAATACAAGAGTTGCATCTCATATTTTAATGCAGCCAGAAGTTCCTGAAGAAAAATTAAAAGAAATTAAAGCTAAAGCTGAAAAAATTATTAGAGATATAAGAGAAGGTAAGTTGACTTTTGATGAAGCTGTGATTAAATATTCTGATGATGATACTAAAAGTAATGGCGGAATTATTGTAAACCCATCCACAGGAGAATCAAAGTTCGATTTAACCAGAATGGATCCTACTTTTTATGCAAGAGTGAGTGATCTTAAAAAAGGTGAAATGACGGACCCTTTTTATGAAGAAGAAAGATCTGGAGATAAGATGTTTAAATTTATTTTAATGAAAGGCAGAACAGATGCCCATAAAGCAGATATTATTGAAGATTATGTTAAAATACAACAATTAGCCCTGCAAAAAAAGAAAGAAGAAACCATTACAAATTGGTCTAAAGAAAAAATAAAAGATACTTATATTAAAATCGGAAAAGTTCACGCAAATTGTACTTTCGATAGGAACTGGAAAAAAGAAGTAGGTAAATAATGTCTGACGTTAGAGCTTTAAATGATTTAGTGCTTAAATACAATGCCTTAAAGGCTGAAATAGGCAAGGTTATAATTGGTCAGCATGAAGCCGTAAATTTTACCTTACTCTCTATATTATGTGGAGGACATTCCTTATTGGTTGGTGTGCCAGGTTTAGCCAAGACTTTGTTAGTAAATACGGTCTCAGACGCTTTAGGATTAAATTTTAAAAGGATACAGTTTACACCAGATTTAATGCCTTCTGATATTTTAGGAAGTGAAATTTTGGATGAAAACAGACATTTTAAATTTATAAAGGGACCTATTTTCTCTAATATTATTCTTGCTGATGAGATTAATAGAACACCTCCAAAAACACAGGCAGCTTTATTAGAAGCAATGCAAGAACGTTCCGTAACTGTTTCTGGAAATCATTATAAATTAGATTTACCATTTTTTGTGTTAGCAACTCAAAACCCAATTGAACAAGAGGGAACCTACCCATTGCCTGAAGCTCAACTAGATAGGTTTATGTTTTCTATTTATTTGGAATACCCTTCATTTGAAGAGGAGGTTGCAGTTGTAAAAAGCACTACAGGTAATAAAAGCGAAACAGTAATTCCTTTATTTTCATCAGAAGAAATTCTAGAAGTACAAAAACTAATACGTAAGATTCCATTAGCTGATAATGTTATTGAGTATGCCGTGGCTTTAGTTGGTAAAACAAGGCCGAAATCTAAAGAAGCCACACAATTAGTTAAATCTTATTTAGATTGGGGAGCAGGTCCAAGAGCGTCTCAGAGTTTAATCTTAGCTGCAAAAGCGTATGCAGCTGTTAATGGAAAGTTCTCTCCTGATATAGAAGATGTTAAAGCAGTAGCTGTTCCTATTTTATCTCATAGAATAGTGAAAAACTACAAAGCAGAGGCCGAGGGTGTTACTATTTCTGATATTATAAAATCGCTCTTGTAAGAAATTGTTTTTTAGCACAAAATAATTTATAATACAAGAAAAATTCCTTTGGTTTTTTCTTCCATTATTAATATGCGGTAAATTAGGATTAAAACTAAGCGATAATTAAATCTCTCGATTTTCAAAGAAGCTAAAAACATTGCCGCCATAACGTTTATCATAAATATAATTTTTATGCTTTGATAAATCGGTATGTTTAGAATGTTCTATAATTAATATGCCTTCCTCTTTTAAAATATTTTGACTGAAAACTAAATCTACTATCTTTAAAAACTGTTCCTCTTCAAAATCATATGGTGGGTCGGCAAAAATTACATCACCTTGTATAGATGTTTTTTCTAGAAATTTATAGACATCACTTTTAAATGTATTTATAGGTAAATCTAATGTTTTTGCAGTTTCGTTTATGTATTTAATGCATCCAAAGTGAGCATCAATAGCATAAATTGTTTCAGTACCTCTTGAGCCAAACTCATAACTTATATTTCCTGTGCCAGAAAATAAATCTATTACCGATATATTATCAAAATAATAAGTGTTATTTAAAATGTTAAATAACGACTCTTTTGCCATGTCTGTTGTTGGGCGAACGGGTAAATTTTTTGGTGCTTGTAGACGTCTGCTTTTGTGTTTTCCTGAAATTATTCTCATGAATTTAAAAGGGTGTAATTTGAATGTTTAGAAGCGTCTAATTTACTGAAAATGTTATGATTGCTTTCTAAAAAGAAAATATTTCTTATGTATTGATAAGTAATAGTGTAGATTTCTGATTCTAATTCTATAGCTCCAGTAAAATATAAGTGCACTTCTTCTACATCTAATTTTAATTGTTCAAATGTAAATAGTATCTGATAAATAAAATCTTCTTTAGTTTCAAAGTTAAAAGAATTTGATAATTCTAATTGCTTGTTTTTTATTACTACTATATCAATAGAATTTTTTGAAACATTTACATACACCTTTTTTTCATCAGAATTACTTATGGATAATATTGCTTCAATAAATACAGTAAGGTGGTGTTTATATTCAAAATCTCCAAAATTATGAAATAGGTAATTATTAATGTTTATATAAGGTACATATACATTTTTTGCATTTATAACCTCTATATCATCAAAAGCAATGAAATCTGTAGCAAGTGTTTTAATATTAAAATTAAGATATTCAGAAAGCTTATTTTCGGAGAAATAAGGGGTAGGAACTATAGTAAATAAACTGTTTTGGTGTATCACTAATACAGAGGAGAAATCTTTTTGGAGGTATTCGTCTGTTTTAAAGATTTTTTCGATTTTCTGTAATAAATTTTCAGGAGTTATTTGTTTTTCTTCAAATATATATTCTGAAAAATATACAACTTCTTTTGTGGCATTATTAGTTATGCAAAAAGAAAATCCATCCAAATTAAATTGGATGGATAACTTCGTGTCTTTAATGTTTGTTAAAGTAGTATTACTATTCTTTTTTATCACCTTTCTGTTTGTCATAAGAAGGAGGCCAATTACCTCCATTTGAAACTTCATCTAAAGAACCAACAGAGACAAACTCTCCTTTTATTTGGTCTGTAGCAACTGCCTCTAATTCTTGTTTAATTAAAGATTTATCCATTCCTTTTAAAATACCTTCTTTATCTGTTTTAACCAAGAATGTAGGTACTATTAATCCTTGTACTTTTTCAACAGTTCCAATCTCAATATCGAATTCTTTTCCTTCTTGTCCTGGAACATTAAACATGTCTTTATAATTTCTGCCTTCGAAATATTTTGCAACAGATTCATAACCAATTGTATCTGTTTTTCTTATTTCTACATCAATAATTATTCCACCACCTCTATCTTCTTTTTCAACAATAGTTTTAGTTTCTGTTAAAGCAACTTGTGCAGAATCAATAAATCTTATTAAACTATCTTTATTTTTAGTGTATCGACCTAATACTTCTAAATGCTTCACTTCTGCGTCTCTAATTATTTTTAATTGGTTAACAACTTTTGCAAATTTTGTAACTTTTTGTTTGTTAAAAATAATTGGTTGCATTATTCCATAGTAAATTTTATAGATTAGAAATACTGATAATGCCATTAGTAAAATAGATGCAATCCATCTTAATTTTAAAGGTAAATATTTAACTATTACGATAGCTAAAAGCACTGCAGCTAAAACTGCTGTTAAAATCATTCCGAATAATCCCATTTTTTATTTAATTTTTAGTAGTATCGAGCAAATCTACAATTTTTTTTCAATGATAAAAATTTTTATTTACAAATCAATGTATCTTTGTTAAATTAATTTTTTTATGATAAAAAAACCATTAGAATTTCACGCAGAATTACTAACTAAATTTCAACATTCTCCTTCTTCTAAGCAAAATAAGTTATTACGTCTTTTAAGCGATTTTATATTTAGAGAGGAAAAAGATGATTTGTTTTTATTGAAAGGTTACGCGGGTACAGGTAAAACAACAATAATTAGTGCTTTTGTGAATAGTTTGGCAATTGCTGGTAAAAAAGCAGTTCTTTTAGCTCCAACAGGAAGAGCAGCTAAGGTAATTTCTATGTACTCAAAAAAACAGGCTTTTACGATTCATAAAAAAATATATTTTCCAAAAAAACAATCTAATGGTTCTGTAGATTTTGTTTTACAAACCAATAAGCATAGAAACACAATTTTTATTATTGATGAAGCTTCAATGATTCCGGATAGTCGACAAAATCAAAAATTGTTTGAATCGGGTTCTTTATTAGATGATTTAATAAGATATGTATACTGTGGTTATCAATGTAAATTAATTTTCATTGGGGATACAGCTCAGTTACCTCCGGTAAAGTTAAATATTAGTCCTGCTTTAGAACAGGATACATTAAAGTATGATTTTCAAAAAAATGTTATTGAAATAGAATTAGATGAGGTAATGCGTCAGCATGAAGATTCTGGCATACTTGCAAATGCAACTTTTTTAAGGTTGATGGTTCAAAATAGCTCTACCGATTTTAAGTTTAATATTGATTTTCCAGATATTATTAGGTTGGATGATGGTTATGATATTGAAGATGCTTTGGTGTCTGCATATGATAATAATGGAGTAGAGGACACCGCTTTTATTGTGCGATCTAACAAAAGAGCAAATCAATACAATCAACAAATTAGAATGCAAGTTCGTGGTCAAGAAAACGAAATATCTGCAGGTGATTATGTAATGGTTGTTAAAAATAATTATTTTTGGTTAAAACAAAATTCTGCTGCAGGTTTTATTGCCAATGGTGATATTTGTGAGGTGCTTAAAATTTTCTCCATCAAAGAGTTATACGGTTTTAAATTTGCTGAAGTTGAGGTTAGAATGATTGATTACCCTGATATGCAACCTTTCGAAACGGTTTTATTATTAGATACTTTAACTAGCGAAACACCTTCTTTAAATTACGAAGAATCCAATAAATTGTATCATGCAGTAAAAGAAGATTATGCAACTGAAAAATCAAAATCTAAACAGTTTCTAGCAATTAAAAAGAATATCTTTTTTAATGCGTTACAAGTAAAATTTTCTTATGCTATGACATGTCATAAATCTCAAGGAGGACAATGGAAAACTGTTTTTATTGAACAACCCTATTTACCTGAAGGGGTTTCTAGAGAGTATTTTAGATGGTTGTATACAGCATTAACACGAGCACAAGAAAAGTTGTATTTAATTGGTTTCAAAGATGATTTTTTTAATGATTAACGAAGTAAATAACTAATTGTAACATTTCCATACTTATGACCATAAGTGTGTCTTAAACCTTCTGATTTACTTGTATTGTAAATAAAAGCATAACCAAAGTTAAAACGGTTAGAAGTAAATTTGATACCTAATTCAATATCAAAAACTACCGGTATGAGTTTTTTAGTAACTAAGCTTGTCGTGTTTAAAAAGCTTCCTTGTAATGTTGCATCATAAACAGCATAACGTAGTTTAGGTTTTATATAAAGAAAAGATTCAATTTCTTTAAAAGAGTTACTTAGTTCATTGTTTAAATTCGTATTAAAACCAATTGAATTAGATATGTTCTGTAAAGGTTTAATAGCTATTCTAGCATTAAAACCTGTTGAAATATTTGTGTAGACTGTACCTAAATTAAAGTTATTCGTCCAAGTAATATCAAAACCATTTTTTTCTGTTTTTAAGATTGTTTTTAAGTATTCGACATTAAAATTTACAGTAAATGCGTTTTCTATTTGGTATTGCCAACCAACAGCTTTTTTAAAGCCATAAATATCATGAATAAATTCTTGAAGTTCTTGTGCATAAGAATTAGTACCTATCACACCAATTTGTATTGATGTATTTAAAATTTGATTTTTTTTATAAACTCTATTAATACCAAAACTGCCATATAAATAGCCTGCAAAAGGTCTATCATGTTCATTAATCCCGTTTACTATTGATTTATAAGGAGTATACATTTCTTGTCCAAGTTTCCATTCTAAAATACGTTTCTCTAAAGATTTATTTTTTTTATTGGAAAGATACCGATAGACTAAAAAAATTCCACTAGAATAATACCTGTCTCTCACAACAGAAGTATAGAGGTCATTTTCTGTGATAAAGCTTATCTCTTGAGAAAACTTTTCTTGCGATATTGTAAATAAAGGTGCAAATACAAGAATTAAAAACAGAAAATATTTCATAGTGCGCAAATATAAAAGAACTAAATTAAAATGACATTTTTTTCACTGATTTGTGAAAAAAGACCTATTTTTAGACCTAGTAAAAATAATTAATGGAGATTAAAGAAGGATTAAGTTCAGAGGACTTTCAGACGGTTAAAACTAAAAAAGAATTATTAGATATCATTAAAGATAAAAATAAATCTTTTAAGAAAGTAAAAGAAACAATCATATATAATGAAGAACTCAGGTTGCTTCAAATAGAACTCGTTAAGTTGCAAAGATGGATATCAAATAACAATAAGCGTGTTGCTATTATTTTTGAAGGAAGAGATGCTGCCGGCAAAGGAGGAAATATTCGTAGATTTATGGAACATCTAAACCCACGTTCGAGTAGATTGGTTGCACTAAACAAACCTACTGAAATAGAAAAAGGACAATGGTATTTTCAACGTTATATTAAAGAAGTTCCTAATCCGGGTGAAATTGTTTTTTTTGACAGAAGTTGGTACAATAGGGCTGTAGTAGAACCTGTGATGGATTTTTGTTCAGATAGACAATATAAAGAGTTTCTTTTACAAGTTCCGGAATTTGAGCACATGATTTATGAAGATGGAGTAATTATAATTAAATTCTGGCTTTCAATAACTAAAGCGGAACAACTTAAGCGTTTTGAAGGAAGAAAAGAGAATCCCTTAAAAAGATGGAAATTTAGCCCAGTAGATAAGCAAGGACAAATTTTATGGGATAGATATACCCATTACAAAGAAGAGATGTTTTCTAAAACGCACACATCTTACAGTCCTTGGATAATGGTAAAAACAAATGATAAAAAAGTAGCTAGACTAGAAGCAATTAGACACGTATTATCTCAGTTTGATTATGATGATAAAGAATCGGCAAAAACAGTTTTAAACCCAGATCCCAATATTGTAATGCGTTACTATAGATCTAACAATCAAATAGATTAAGTTTATGGACGGATTATCAACTAAAAATTTAAAAAAACTCAATTCTAAAAAGGGGTTATTAGCTCTTTTATCTAAAGAACCTATAAATATTGAAAGGGCAATTAGATACGTAGATTATCAAAAAAAATTAGAACAATTACAAACGGAGTTGATTCGCCTACAGACATGGGCAATTAATAAAGAAGAGCGAATAATTGTTGTTTTTGAAGGAAGAGATGCTGCAGGCAAAGGAGGAGCAATAAGAAGATTGACAGAACGTATTAATCCACGACATATGCGGATCGTAGCTTTATCTAAACCAACGAAAGATGAACAATCTCAATGGTATTTTCAAAGATATGTTGAGCAACTTCCTAAAGCAGGAGAAATTGTTTTTTTTGACAGAAGTTGGTACAATAGAGCGGTTATAGAGCCCGTTAATGGATTTTGTACAAAAAAAGAGTACGAAATATTTATGGATCAGGTGAATGACTTTGAAAGAATGATTTTGCAATCAGGAATTCATGTAGTTAAAATTTATATGTCGATCTCTAAAAAAGAACAAGCTAAACGTTTTGAAGAAATAAAAAGTGATCCATTAAAACAATGGAAAATGACAAAGTTAGATGAGAAAGCTCAGTTTTTTTGGGATGATTATACGGTGTATAAAAAAGCCATGTTCGAAAAAACAAACACTGAAATTTCTCCGTGGAAAATTATAAGGGCCAATAGAAAAACGGAAGCTCGTATAAATGTTATTAATCACATTTTAGATAGTATTCCTTACGATAAAGATTTAAATATTTAAACAAGTGCTTTTTTAACTTCAGCGAGCATAAAATAGATTTCTGCAGCAATTTGTTGGTTTGTTTTTAAATAGGTTTCGTCTTGTAATTCTGTATCATCAGAAGATTTTGGGTCTACAAAAGGTAAATGAAATCTATGCACTGCTTCAGTGATAAAAGGACAATTTGTATCTGCATTGTTACACGTGGTGATAGCAATAAAAGGGTTTTTATTTTCAACATCATCATACCTCTTAGAAAAACCTAAAATAGATTTAGTGGTTCCATCGAAAGTAATAATATACTTTGGGTTTTGATGCGAAAAATTTTCTAAATGAAATGTAAAACCTACTTTTTGTAAAGTTTTTACGGTATTTTTAAAGAAAGCAGTAACTTCTGTTCCTCCAGAAAAACTATGAATATTTAGATCGAAATAATTAGCGGCAAAAAATGCCCAAACTTGACCTAATTGGCTTCTTCTAGAGTTGTGAGTGCAAATAAAATTTAAATTAACAACTCCTTCTTTTTGGTATTCTTCTGTGATTCCTTTAGATATTTTTAAAAGTAAATTTTTTCTATCATCACTTAAAGTAACTTTATTATAAGCATTTAAAAAGAAATTTTCACTAGAAATAGCTGAAGTCATAATCATCTTGTTATTTTTGTAGCAAATATACTATCCTTAAAAGTGAAAACAAATAAATATAAGGTTAAGAATGTGTTTAGAAATTGGAAATAAAGTAGCGGTTTTAGATGATGTTTTAAAAGGAATGGTCATTGCAATTAATGGTGATGAAATTTCTATTGAAACAACTGATGGTATGATTTTTAAATTTAGTTCATCAGAATTAGTAAAAGTAGATATTGAACAACACGAATTATCAAAGTTTAGCGATATAAATAACGTGCTCTTAAAAGAGAAAATTTCTCAAAATCCTGCAAAGAAGAGCTTATTTAAGAAGGAAAAAAAAGAAGTTATTTTAGAAGTAGATTTGCATATTAATAAGTTGGTGAAGTCTATAAGGAATTTGGATAATTATGATATTCTAAATCTTCAATTAGATACCGCCAAAAGTAAAATTGAGTTTGCTATTTCTAAAAGGATTTTAAAAATTGTATTTATTCATGGAGTTGGAGAAGGTATTTTAAAATCAGAACTTCAAAGTTTATTAAATAAATATCCAGTAAAGCATTACGATGCTTCCTATAAAAAATATGGATTAGGGGCAACAGAGGTTTATATATTTCAGAATTAATTAATTGTAAATTTACGGTATGAAAACTATTTATTTAGATAATGCGGCAACCACACAAATTGATGAAGAAGTAATTGAAGAGATTCACTCTTCTATGAGAGGAAATTTTGGAAATCCCTCTTCGGTTCATCAATTTGGAAGAAAAGCAAAATCAGCAGTAGAAACCGCTAGAAAAAAAATAGCCAAGTATTTTAATATTACTGCCAGTGAAATAATTTTTACATCTGGCGGTACAGAAGCCGATAATTTAATTTTACAGAATGCAGTTTTAAACTTAAACATAAAAAGAATTGTTACCTCTAAAATAGAACACCATGCAGTTCTTCACACATGTAATCATTTAAAAGAGACATATAATATAATTGTTGATTATGTTGACGTTGATGAATTTGGGACTGTCGATACAAATCATTTAGAACAATTACTTTCTGGTTCAGCAACTAAAACATTAGTAAGTCTAATGTTAATAAATAATGAGATTGGTAATTTTTTAGATGTAGAAAAAGTTGTTGAAATCTGTAAGAATAATAATGTGTTATTTCATTCAGATACAGTTCAAGCTGTTGGGCATTATCCCATAGATTTACAAAAAACTCCTATTGACTTTATTGTTGCAAGTGCTCATAAATTTCATGGACCAAAAGGAGTTGGTTTTGCCTACTTTAAAAAAGGATTTGGAATTTTACCGATGCTTCATGGAGGTGAGCAGGAGATGGGAGCAAGATCAAGTACCGAAAATGTGCACTCTATTTTAGGAATGGAGAAAGCTTTAAGTATTGCCGTTTCTAATTTAGAGAAAGATAAAATTTATATAGAAGGTTTAAAAAAATATTTTATTTCCGGATTAAAAAATATTTCAGACGCAATTCAATTTAATGGGCTTTCATCAAACTTTACTAAAAGTAGTTACACTATTTTAAATGTACGTTTTCCTTATACTAACGATATGCTCTTATTCAGTTTAGACATGGCGGGAATTGCTGTTTCAGGTGGAAGTGCATGCCAAAGTGGAAGTAATAGAGGATCGCATGTATTAGCAGAAATTTTAAATGATAGTAATACAAATAATACTTCCATTAGATTTTCATTTTCTAAATATACTACAAAGGAAGATATTGATTATGTAGTCGATTGTTTAAAAAAATAAAAAAGATAAGATTTAAGGGTATTGTTTAAAAGATTTAGTGATTTAAACTTAGCTTATACTATGAATATCTTGTTCATAGGTTCATTCATGGCGAGCTTATTTTAATTTTAAGAAAGCTATATTGTATTTTATACCAAAATTAATAAAAGTACTGCTTAATTTACCTCCTTTAGCTTTAACATAACCTCCGGATGTTCTCAGTTTTAATGTGTTTGATAGCTTATAATCAAATCCAAAACTAGGTTTAATTATTAATCCTTCTCCGGTACTTATATTTCCTCCACCTGCAGCACCCCCTAAAAATTGGGTAAAAAATATTGTTGAGTTATTAAATAAAGAAGCTGTTTTTAAGCCCAAACCAACTAAGCCTTCTGCATAAGCGCCTGCATTACCAAAATTGGCAAAAGAAGTTTGCCCTGCAACAAATATATTTTTATTTAAATCTAAATTTACTTGTACTGAAATTTGATGTAAATTTTCTGTTGCTTCAGTCATTCTTTTAGCGCTGAAGTACAGGTCATGTTTTACAATCACATCAAAACCTTTAAATTTACCTTTTGTAAAAGAATTGTTATTTGATTTTATTCCATTTCGTTCTAAATAGTATTTAATTCCAACACCAAAGCTAGAAGTATAGAAATGTTTATTAGGTGTTAGTAAATAACCTTTATTTATAGAAACATAAATGTCTTTAAATATTTGTTGTTCTATAGAAATATCTGGGTATAATAAAAAACCACCCTTTGTGTCTACGCCACCTCCACCACCTGCACCAATACCAAATTTGGCTAAAATGTTGGTTTTGTTTCTATTCATTGATAAGTGATATCCTCCACCTAAAAGAACATCCATATAACCTGCTCTGATGCCATCATAAGCCCCATCTAATTTTAAAAATGTAAACCACTTTTTATTGATATATGATGTAAGTTCAAATCCAGCTAGTTTAATAGTTTTTCCATTATTAATCCCTTGGGTATTTCCATTTATTTTTAGGTTATTTAAATGCAACATCAAAGAATTTCTTTTAGGTTTTTGATTCCAATCAGAATTTTTAAAATTATCAATGCTTATCTCTTTTTCAGAAGTTTTATAATCAGCATACTCAAAATCTAAAGGAATTTCAATACTTAAATTTAATTGATGACTTTTGATTTGTCCTTTATCAAAAAAGTTAACATAACTCCAACCACTATTTAGAGAAAAGTTTTTAAAATGATAACCTAAATTAAAATGAGGTAAAATAAATGCACCACCACCATCAGGTGCACCAGCTCCACCGCCACCACCAAAATGAAAACCAGTGTCTAAATAAAAATCACTAGAAAAATATTTTTTAATACCTGCGTTCACACCTAATGTAAAAAATCCACCTCTGTATCCGCTTACAGATCCATAAATACCGAGACCTGTATAAAACGAATTTCTAAAGAGCAAGTTGTAATGTATTCCTGTATATCCCATATTTTTTTCATTTGGAATACTTGTAATAGGCATGTCAATCGAAAGGAAATCTATTTTTGCAAATCCTTTTTGAGTATTTTTTTTAGGAATTTTTTCTATTTGTGAAAATATAAACTGGTTTGAAATAAGAAGCGTAAATAAAAAAATATACTTTTTCATTTGTAGAATTTATCTTTTTTTAATCGTAATAATTACAGTTTTAGAGGCAGGCGTATTACTTATGTCTGCTTTACTTTTCAAAGGTACTAATACATTTGCTTCTGGGAAATAAGTAGCAGTGCATTGTTTAGGAATATTATAAGGAACGGCTAAAAAACCTTTTGCCTCTCTTTTCTCATTTTTAAAATGACTTGTTAAATCTACTACATCTAGTTTATTTAAATGTAGTAATTTCATGTCATTTTCATTCATAAAAATAATTCGTCTTTCATTTAATACACCTCTATATCTATCGTTTAAACCATAAATAGTAGTATTGTATTGGTCATGAGTTCTTATGGTCATCATCATAAATTGATGTTTTTCTAACTCAATTTCTGAAGGTTTATTAACACTAAAATTTGCTTTACCAGTTTTAGTAGGAGTGAAATCACTTTCGCGGGCATTGTTTGGTAAATAAAAACCACCTTTGATTCTTATGCGCTTATTATAGTTTTCAAAACCGGGAATTGTAGCTTCAATTTTAGTTCGAATCAAATCGTAATTAGAAATTAATTCAGACCAATTTGTAGTTGATTTTCTTAGAGTTGCATTTGCAACACCAGCAACAATGGCTACTTCACTTAATAATTCTTTAGAAGAAGGTTGTAATGTTCCTTTTGACTGATGAACAACTCCCATCGAATTTTCTACAGAAACAAATTGTTCACCAGAGCTTTGAAAATCTTTTTCTGTTCTACCTAAACAGGGCAGTATAATGGCTCTTTTGCCTGTAATTAAATGACTTCTATTTAATTTGGTAGATACTTGTACCGTTAAGTCGCATTTGCGTAAAGCCTCTGCAGTAAAAGTAGTATCCGGTGTTGCAGAAATAAAATTACCACCCATTCCAAAAAATACTTTCGCTTTCTTTTGATGCATTGCTTCAATGGCTTCAACAACATCAAAACCATGTTTTTTGGGAGCTTTAAAATTAAACTCTTTTTCTAAACTATCTAAAAATGATGCTTTTGGTCTTTCCCAAATTCCCATTGTTCTATCTCCTTGAACATTTGAGTGTCCACGAACAGGGCAAGTTCCGGCTCCTTTTTTACCAATACTTCCCTTTAGAAGTAAAATATTTACAAGTTCACGAATATTATCAACAGCATTTTTATGCTGAGTTAAACCCATTGCCCAACAAATAATAATTTTATCATTATTAATAATGAGCTCTGTTGCTTTTTTTATTTCGGATAATTCTAATCCCGTTTGTGGTAATAAATCATTGATAGAATAGTTGTCTAAATCTTTTAATAATTCATCAATTCCAGCTGTTTTTTCTTTGATAAATTGATGATTAAAGACAGAATTTGGCTCAGCATCTTCTTTTTCTTTCATCAATTTTAAGATGATTTTAAGCAAAGCAACATCACCATTTATTTTTATTTGAAGAAATAAGTCTGTCAATTGTTGTCCAGAACCAATCCATTTTAAAGGGTTTTGCGGGTCTTTGTATTTCATTAGCCCAACTTCGGGTAATGGATTTATGGTAATTATTTTACCTCCTTGTTTTTTAGTATCACTCAAGGCAGTAAGCATTCTAGGATGATTTGTTCCTGGGTTTTGTCCAATAACAATTACTAAATCAGCATGATTAAAATCATCTAAAGTTACAGAACCTTTTCCAATTCCTAGTGTTTCAGATAAAGCAGCTCCACTAGATTCATGACACATGTTTGAACAATCTGGCAAATTATTTGTTCCAAATTGGCGCACAAATAATTGATACAAAAAAGCAGCTTCATTACTGGTTCTTCCAGAAGTATAAAAAATAGCCTCATTAGGAGACTCTAAAGAATTTAATTCTTCCCCAATTATTTTAAATGCGTTTTCCCATGAAATTTCTTCGTAATTATCTTTTCCTTCTGGCAAATACATTGGATGCGTAATTCGCCCACTTTTACCAATTTCATAATCAGATAATTCAGATAATTCTTGCACAGAATTTGTTGCGAAAAATATTGGGGAAACTTTGTTTTTTGTTGCTTCTTCCGCAATAGCTTTTGCTCCATTTTCGCAATATTCAGCTAAAAAGGCTCTTTTTTCATCTGGATCTGGCCATGCACAACCTGGGCAGTCAAAACCATTTATTTGATTTATTTTTGACAATAGTTGAATTCCTTTAGCAACACCAACTTCATTTTTAACGTGAGTTAAAGCAGAAACAATTGCCTTAACTCCAACAGCAGTTTTTGGAGCTTCGGTTAAACGAATTCCTGTTAGCTTTTCAGGTGGTTGTTCACTTGGGGTTTTAGACATAATCAATTTTAGCTTTAATAAATGCGGGATTAGAATAAATCGTCATTTTTTGTTCTCTGGTAAATCCTATTAAACAAATACCAAATTCTTTTGCAAAATCTACAGCTAAAGAAGAGCAAGCAGAAACGGCAATAATGACAGGTATTCTTGCAATGAATGCTTTTGACACAATTTCGTAAGAAACACGACCACTTACTATTAGAAAGTTTGCTTGTTTCAAAGATCCATTTATTAACAAGTCTCCAATAACTTTATCAACAGCATTATGTCTACCGATATCTTCTTTGATATTTATAAATTCATGGTTTTTATTAAAGATAGCCGCAGCATGACTTCCTCCCGATTTTTTAAAAGTATGCTGAAAACTATTCATTTTAGAAAGCATTTCTTGAACTAGATCAATAGGAAAAACATTTTGTGGTGTTAGTTTTTTTCCATCAACCTTAATATCTTTTAATTCTCTTTTACCACAAATTCCACAAGAAGAAACTGAGAGTAATGTTCTTTTATTAAGATACCCTTTTCCTAATAAACCCTCTGAGATAGAAACATTTATTATTGTAGGAATGTCATTATCTTCTTTCTCTATATTAAAAATTAAAGTTTCATCACTTTTGTAAATATCTTCAGCAAAAAGCAACCCTCTTATTAATTCTTTGTCATTATTGGGAGTTCTCATAACAACTGTATAAGGTTCGTTGTTAATGTTTATTTGCAATGCAGCCTCTACAACCAAAACGTCTTGAATAGTATTTTGGGTATTTTTATTAATTTTTAAAGCTTGGTAGGTGATTGTTTGCATGAATAGAAAGTTATGCTTTCAATACAAACTTAATGAAAAAAGTAGTTGGTAAAAAACAAAAGCCTAGAAACTGAATTAGAGACTTTTTATTTAGGTGATTTAAGTTCTTAAACTTAAATTATTAATTAAGATGATAAATAAAGTTATTAGATCAAAATGCTATGAGTATAGTTGTTTAAAGAAAATAATTCTAGCGACTAACATTATTAACGTGTTTTTTTGCAAAAAACAACAATAAAATCGTTGTTCTTCAATGTGGTAAAAAATAAATAAGAATCTCCACCATCTTTAATTTTTGTCTCTTTTCTAATCTGATCAACCGTTTTTGGAAAGTTTCTAACGGTAATATTTGCCTTATTATTGTGTAATAAACCTTTGATTTTCTTTTTGTTATATGGAATCACATTTTGAATTTTAAAAATTCTTCCAGGAAAATCAATTAATTTATCTGAAGTATATAAATGCGAATGTTGATGCAATTTAAATACACTTAATCTTTGTGATACTTGATGAAACGCACCAGATTTTAAAATAGCAGCATTGGGTTCATATAAATAGTTGAGGGGTTCTGAATATTCTGAGATTACTTCTTCTTTGTAATTAAAATTAAATGATTGAATATTATTTTTACCAATATTTGCTGTTTTAACTTTTATGGATTTGTTATCATCCTTTTTTAGTAAAAATAATAGTTCTTTTACCTCATTTTGAATTGCAATAACATGAATTTCTTTTACGAATTTCAACTCATTAATAGTACTTGTAATATCTAAAATGGGTGAGTTTTTTATAAGAATTTGATTTGTTTTTGAAAATAAAAAATCAATATTTTCTGGGACATTAGGCAAGCAGTCATCCAATAAAAAAACTTTTCCTTTAATGTCATTTCTTCTTGATGGATCTATGTAAATACAATCAAAATGTTCTTTAGAATCCTTTAGATATTGGAGACCATCACCAAAAAAAGTGGTGATGTTTTTTGCTTTTAATTGTTGATAATTGTGTTTTACAATTGTTGATAAACCTTCGTTAATTTCACAATGGGTAACTTCTTTAAAGAAGTTAGAAAAATAAAAACAATCTACACCAAAACCACCAGTAATATCAATAATAGAATTTCCTTTTACTAAGTTTGATTTATAATTTGCTGTAATTTCTGATGAGCTTTGTTCAATGCTAATTTTTGGTGGATAATAGATGTTGTTTGTGCGAAACCATGAATATAGTTTTTGTTCAGATTTTTGTTTTGCAATAATTTGATTCGCTAATTCTTGTATAGAAATATTATCAAAAGGGCTTCCCTTTAAAATTAATTTTGTGACGTTAGATTTTAAATTATCATTTATAAATTGCTGAATTTCTTTATGTAATATTGCCAGATTCAAATGAAAATTAAATGTCTTTGGTTAAAGATTTTACTATTTTGTTATCAGACAAAAACTCTTTTAAAATTACCTTCAATGCAGTATACATTGGTATTGCAGTTATCATACCTACAATTCCAAAAAGTAAACCACCAATAATGATAATCAAGAATATTTCTAAAGGATGAGATTTTGTTGTTTTAGAAAATATAAGAGGCTGACTTGCAAAGTTATCTACAATTTGAGCAATTAAATACCAAAATAGTATCCATAAAGAGGTTGATAATATTTCTGTTTGAAAGTCTAAACCAATATTACTGATCATCGACAGTACAAACATTAGAACTGCACCAATCATAGGACCTATGTAGGGAATCAGATTTAATAAGGCACACAAAAAAGCAATAACGACAGCATTATCAATATTAAAAATTAATAATATTAAAGTGTATAAGATGAATAAGATTGTAATTTGAAATAATAGTCCAATAAAATACCTTGATAGTAAATCATTAATGGTTTCTAATGATTTTGAAAATCGTCCTTCAGTTCCGTTTGGTATAATTGCCATTACACCTTTTTTGAGCAATTGGCTATCTTTCATAAAAAAGAAAGAGATAAACAAAACAGAAAATAAGCCAACACTTAAAGAACCAACAGTCCCTAAAACGTAGTTTAGTAAATTCGGAATTTCTTTAAATTGAGAAACAAAATCTACGTTCTTTAATTCACTTAATACATCTATTCCTTTGGATGAGAAATAAGCCGTTGTTTGATTAAATATTTGTTGAACATTCTCTTGTAATTTATCTACTTCTAATAGAGACAAACTCTTTCCTTGTTCTGTTATTAAGGGTATAAACATTGCAATTAAACTTGTTAAAAGCCCTAACATTAAAACCATTGTAAAAACTACGGCTATTGTATTAGGAAACTTTAATTTTCCTCTTAAAAATAGAATGATAGGTCTTGCAATTAATGATAAAATACCTGCAATAATGATATAGATGATTACAGATTGAATTGCATATAAAAAATAGCTTAAAAGAAAAATTCCTAGAAGAATTGCTAAAGCTCTTAAAATTCCGTTTGCTAATATTTTTGAAGTCATTAGTTGTATCCTTTTACAGTTCCCATACTTAAATTTCTTCCGTTAGAAAACTTATGATTTGTTGGTAATAATGTTCCTGATTCTGTTGTAATCCAATCTTCCCAAGTTACAGAAGTTCCATTCATTTTCATACTTGGAACATACATTTTATAACTTTTAGGAATATAATTAGAATCTAAAGTCCAAAGATAAGAATCTCCAGGAGTTGATCCACCAATTGTGTATTTTACTAAAAGAGCCTCTTTGCCATTAACTTTTTGAATGCTTTTTAAAATTCCGTTTTCGAATAATTTATGAGGAGCAACGAGCCAAAAAGAATCATTATTAAAAATGTTCCAAGCTTTTTTTACGATTATTGAATCTGCTTTTTCTTGCAATTCTTCATTGAAAAAAACAGTGCTTTTTTCTATAACTTTGGTAAATAAATTCACACGAATTGTATCCCAAGAAACATCTACAATATGTTTTACTTTGTCCCATTTAAAATGTCTTCTTCCTCCAAAACTCCATTCTAAATAACGTGTTTTTTTATATTTTTCATGTTTTATTGCTTTCAAAATTTTATGAGCTAATTCATCTGCTTTTTCATTATAACCTCTAACATTTCCCATATCTATCTCCATTCCGAATATCGATAGTTTGTGTTTGTAGGTAATTTTATTCCAGATTTTGTGCTTTTTAAATCAGACCAAGTTGCAGAAACGCCACCAATAGGAATAATGCTTGTCCACATTTTAAAAGAAGTTGGTAAATAATTATCATCTAAAATCCATAGATAAGAATCTCCAGGAGTAGAGCCTCCAGAAGTGTACGTTATTAAAAGAGCATCTTTATTTTTATGTTTTACAATGCGTCTTTCTGTTCCTGAATCAAATATTTTATAAGGAGCAACTAGCCAAAAAGAATCATTATTAAAAAAGTTTTGGGCTTGTTTAATTAATTCTTGATTATTAGAAATTTTTCCTTCAATATAAAGTTCAGATTTTTCTGGCTGTTTTGTGTGTAAAGTTACTTTGTATTGAGCCCAAGAAATATGAACAATGTTTTCTTGTTTATTCCATGTATAAAAATGCTTGTTTCTAAAACTCCATTTTAAAATTTCGGTGTTTTCAAAAGCATTACCATCTAAAGCTTTTAACATTTTTATAGCCAATGCATCAGCAGCTTTTCCTTTTTTCCCTTCAGGTAAAGGTTCATTATTTATAAAGTAAAAAAGACTCCCAACAAGAATTAATAGCAATAAAAGAATTCCAATAAAATTAAAAGTCTTCTTCATTTTTTGTGAGTTGAATAATCAGGGGCTAAAATATCATTTTTTAAAATAAGAAACTATTTGTGAGCTCAAGAATAATCTAAAATGCGTCTAGAAATTTTAGTTTTATTTAATAAATAAAAAACGTTTTTTCATTTTCGTACTCATTTATCTCATGTTAAAAATCAGGAAAAATCTTTGTAAACTTTTTGGGTAATTCTTTAGAAATAGTCAATTTTTCTCTCGTAAACGGATGTGTAAAATCTAAAGAAGCTGCATGTAAATACAAACCTTTACCGTTTAAAATTTTATTTTCTAAGTAATGTTCTTTGTCACCCAAAATAGGATTTCCTATTGATAGTAGATGAATTCTCAGTTGATGCTTTCTTCCTGTTTTTGGTGATAATTTAACCAAGTTTAAAAACTTAAATCGTTCAGATTTTACAGATTCTAATACTTCATAATCTGTGAGTGATTCTCTATTATCAATTGAAGAACTTATGGATCCTTTATTCTTCATTTTGTCAATAGTAACTGCAAAATAGGTTTTCTGAATTTTCTTTTCTTTAAACAATTTCCCTAATGTAGTAATAGAATTACTAGTTTTTCCTATTAACAAAAGGCCACTTGTTGGATAATCTAATCGATGAATAGGTTGTGGTTTTACAGCATCAAATTGATTACTTTTTTTAAGGTTTTGAGCTAAACCATTTGCAATTGTTACAAACTTGTTTCCGCTGACTAAAATTCCTGCTGGTTTGTATATGATAGCTAAATAAGCATCTTCAAACAAAACTTCTAAATCGAGTTTTAATCTTTCAAAAGTTGATGATTTTTCTGATTGGTAAAGTTCAATTTTTTCTCCACCAGAAATATATTTAGAAGTTGTTGCTAAATTTTCATCAATAAAAATAAGTCCTTTTTTGATGGCTTTTTTAATGCCTGATTTTGTGGGATTTGTATCAAAAATTCCTACGCCATATTCTTGGAATCGAATTGGATTTTCTAGTTTTTGTGCAATATGAGTTTCTACTAATTGCATTATTTAGCAAATAATTGACTCAGGTCTCTGAAAGCTTTAAACTCTAAAGCGTTATTTTCCGGATCATTAAAAAACATAGTAGCTTGTTCACCAACTTTTCCTTTGAACCTAATACATGGTTTAATCACAAATTTTATTTTAGTAGTCTTTAAATTTTCTGCTAAAGTATGCCAATTATCCCAAGTTAAAACGACTCCAAAATGCGGAACAGGAACATCATGACCGTCAACAAGATTAGAGATTCTCTTGTGTTTAAAATCTTTTTTTTGATGTATTACTAATTGATGTCCAAAGAAATTAAAATCTACCCAATTTTCAGAGCTTCTGCCTTCTTCGCAGTTTAAAATATCTCTGTAAAAAGTTCTACATTTCCCTAAATCTTTTACAGGAATTGCCAAATGAAAAGGTTGTGTTTGCATTTTGTTAAGTTTCAAAGTTTTTATTTTTGCTGACAGTTAATTAAAACCCAACAGCAGTGTCATCGCCTCTTTTATCTGCACCACCCTCTAACTTTCCATCGGGTAAAACGAGAATAGCATCCACTTTACCAATTATTAAAGAGTTTTTTTCTAAAATTTCATAACCCAAAGTATTAAGTTTTCTTTTAGTTTCTTTTTTAAATCCATTAGGTTCCATTTTAATTATATCTGGTAACCATTGATGATGAAACCTAGGTTGATTTACAGATTCTTGCATACCCATATTATAATCTACAACATTTATAATATTTTGTAAAACTGAAGTAATTATGGTTGAACCTCCAGGAGTTCCTAATACCATTTTTAATTTGCCATCTTTTTCTACAATTGTTGGTGTCATGGAACTTAGCATTCGTTTTTCTGATGCAATTGAGTTAGCTTCAGAACCGATTAAACCATAGACATTTGGTACACCAGGCTTACTGCTGAAATCATCCATTTCATTATTTAAAAAAAAACCAGCGCCTTTTACTAATACTTTTGAGCCGTAACCCGTATTTAGAGTCGTGGTTACAGAAACAGCATTTCCAAATTGATCTACAATAGAGTAGTGCGTAGTTTCGTTACTTTCATATCCTAAAACTTTTCCATGAGAAACTTCTGATGAAGGCGTTGCTTTATCCCAAGAAAAAGAAGCCATTCTTTGATTGATATAATTGGTGTCTGTTAAACTGTCAATAGGTACTTTTACAAAATCAACATCACCCAAAAAGTTTGCTCTATCTGCATAAGATCTTCTTTCTGCTTCTGTTAATAATTGAATGTATTTAGTAGAGTTATGATCAATATTCGACAAATCAAAAGGCTCTATCGATTTTAAGATTTGTGCTAAACAAATTCCACCACTTGCAGGCAAAGTCATAGAAGTTATTTTATGATCTTTATAATCAAAAGATATAGGTTTTCTCCAAATTGCTTCGTATTTTTCTAAATCTTGTTTGGAAACAATTCCACCTAAATTAGTCACATAATTTACAAATAAATCAGCTGTTTCTCCTCTGTAAAATCCGTCTTTTCCAAAATCACGAATCCTTTCTAATGTCTTAGCTAGCTCCTCTTGTTTGAGTAAGTCTCCTTTTTTCCATTTTTTTTCAAATAAAGTTGTATAATTATTTACTTTATTAATTTTCTCTGTAGCACTATTTATAGATTTTGCTTGTTTCTCTGTTACTTTAAATCCGTTTCTAGCCAAATCAATTGAAGGCTGAATTAACTCTTTAAAGGGTAGAGTTCCAAACTTTTCATGCACTTCAAAAGTACCAGCTACAGAGCCAGGAATTCCAACAGCATTTGCTCCTAAAATACTTTTATTTTTAACAACCTTGCCTAAAGAATCTAAATACATATCTCTATGGGCAGTAATTGGAGCTTTCTCTCTAAAATCTAAAGCACCAGTTTTGCCATCATTAGCTCTGTAAACCATAAAACCACCACCACCAATATTACCTGCAACAGGATATACAACAGCCAAAGCATAATGTGTTGCAATCATCGCATCATAAGCGTTTCCACCTTTTTTGAGGATTTCAGAACCAATTTTAGAGGCTTCTTGTCTAGCAGAAACAACCATAGCTTTATCAACAATTAAACCTTTTTCTTCTGATACTTCACAGTTTGCCAATAGCATAGAAAGTCCAAATAATAAAATTAGTTTCCTCATATTTTGTTTTTAATTTCTTTAATTTTTTGATTTGTAAATTCTATTAAATCTTTAAAAAAAATGATAAAATCTGATTCTAGATCTGATTCTAAATTCTTTAAATCCTCAATAGCTAAATTCATTTGAGATTTACCCTCTGTTCTTTTATTCATTCCGTTTAAAACTTTAGCAATTCCTTCTTCAAATTGATAATTGAAAAGTATATTATATTCAATCATATATTTAATAAATTGCTGAGACTTTAGCGGTAATTTCGGCGCTGCTTCATCAAATAAATGATAGACGGATTGAGTGTAAATATCTAATGGAATGGCTGAATAGTGTGCCCAATTTTTTGCTAAAAAAAAATCGTAAAAAATATCTATAATTACACCATCATAATGTCTATAACGTTGGTGCAAGCGCCTTTTACTTTTTCTAACAACTTCATGAGCATCTGTAAACGAATCTATTTCTCTATGTAAGAAAATACCTTGTTGAATTTCTCTAGAGTATTCCTTATAGTTGTTTCCTCTAATATGATCTGCAATAAAATTGCCAATCATAATATTGGTATTGTTTTGTGATAGGTACAAGTGCGCTAAGAAATTCATTTGATAAATGTAAACAAAAAACCACAACTTAAAAGTTGTGGTTTTATTATATTATAGAATCCTAATTATGTAAAAATGCTAGATAATTTTGATACAAAAACACACATTACGTGTTAATTATTCAACATAACGGGCATAACAAGCATTGTAACTTGTTCTCCTTCATCAGTGCCATCAATAGGTGTTAAAATTCCTGCTCTGTTTGGTAAAGACATTTCAATTAAAACTTCGCTAGAATTTAAGTTGTTTAGCATTTCACTTAAAAAACGAGAGTTAAAACCAATTTGCATATCATCACCTTGGTAATCGCAACTTAAACGTTCGTCTGCTTTGTTCGAAAAATCTAAATCTTCTGCAGAAATATTTAATTCTGTACCCGCCATTTTTAAACGAATCTGGTGAGTTGTTTTACTAGAAAAAATAGAAACACGTCTCACAGAGTTTAAGAAAGAAGCTCTATCAACGGTTAATTTATTTGGGTTTTCTTTAGGAATTACAGCCTCGTAATTCGGGTATTTTCCATCAATTAAACGACAAACTAAAACGATATTATCAAAAGTAAATTTTGCGTTTGCGTCATTATATTCTATCGTAACTTCACTATCAGAACCACCTAATATCCCTTTTAATAAATTTAAAGGTTTCTTAGGCATAATAAATTCTGCAGTTTGATCTGCAGTAACATCCGTTCTTGAGTACTTTACTAATTTATGAGCATCTGTTGCAACAAAGGTTAAACTTTGTGAACTAAACTGAAAGAATACTCCACTCATTACTGGGCGTAAATCATCGTTTCCAGCAGCGAATATTGTTTTAGAAATCGCAGTACCTAAAATACTTGCAGGTATGACTGTTTTGCTTGGTGATGGTAAAGAAACTGACTTTGGGAATTCATCACCTCCAAAATAAGCCATGTCATATTTACCTTGATCAGAACTAATTTCAATCGTGTTTTCGCCCTCTGTTTTAAACGTTAAAGGCTGATTAGGAAATGTTTTTAAAGTATCTAGTAATAAGCGGGCAGATACGGCTATAGAACCAGAGCTTTCACTTTCTACATCAACGACAGAACTCATAGTTGTTTCTAAATCTGATGCAGAAACTTTTAGTTCATTTTCAGATAATTCAAATAAAAAGTTATCTAAAATGGGTAATGTGTTGTTGCTATTTATAACGCCTCCTAAAACTTGTAATTGTTTTAATAATTGCGAACTAGATACAATAAATTTCATGTAGTGTATTTTCTTTGTTTGTTTTACAAATATATTCTAAATAAGTGACTTTTAAAATTATTTTATCAACAGGTTATTAGCATTTTATTGATGGATTCATAAACGTTATAATTATGTTAATTCAATATTTTCGGCACAGAAAAAACCTATTTTTGTGGGTAAGACCAAACCAGTAACATGAAGAAAAATACTTTATTTAGATTTTTATTTTTTTTGATATCATTGAGTTTATTCGCTCAAAAGCCTCAAAAATTAACATCAAATCAGATTTATGAGAAACTTCAAAAGCTTAATTTTTTGGGAACTGCGTTATACATTGCAGCACATCCAGATGATGAAAATACACGACTAATTGCTTATCTGGCAAATAAGGTAAAGGCAAGAACGGGTTATTTATCGCTTACAAGAGGTGATGGTGGTCAGAATTTAATTGGTCCAGAAATCAGAGAACTGTTAGGGGTAATTAGAACTCAAGAATTATTAGCTGCGAGAAGAGTTGATGGAGGTGAACAGCTTTTTAGCAGGGCAAATGATTTTGGATATTCTAAACATCCAGATGAGACTTTGGAGATTTGGAATAAACAAGCAGTTTTAAGTGATGTTGTTTGGGCAATTAGAACCTTTAAACCAGATGTAATTATTAATAGATTCGACCATAGAACTCCAGGAACTACACATGGTCATCATACAGCTTCTGCTATGCTAAGTGTTGAAGCTTTTGATCTTGCAAACGATAAAACAAAGTTTGCAAGTCAACTTGAATACACGAGTGTTTGGCAACCGAAACGTTTGTTTCAAAATACATCTTCTTGGTTTTATAGTGATAAATCAAAATTTAAAGCAGCAGCGAAAGATTTTACTAAATTTGATATTGGGGTGTATTATCCGCTTAAAGGAGTTTCCAACAACGAGCTGGCTTCAATGGCAAGTAGCCAACATTTATGCCAGGGTTTTGGCAGGTTAACAACAAGAGGAGAGCAAACTGAATATGCTGAGTTTTTAAAAGGAGCTCCTTTAAAAGATAAAACGGATATCTTTTCAGGTATAAATACAACTTGGAATCGTATAACAAATGGTGGAGAAATTGGTGATATTTTATACGAAGTTGAAAATAATTTCGATTTTGTAAATCCGTCAAAACATTTACCTCAATTGATGGAAGCATATCTATTGATTCAAAAATTAGAAGACGCTCATTGGAGGGTGATTAAGGAAGAACAAATTAAAATAATTATTGAAGCTTGTTTAGGATTGTATTTAGAAGTTTCTGCAGTAAGTTCTTCTGGAACACCAAACTCTAAAACAGATGTTAATTTCGAAGTATTAAACAGAAGTAATGTTCCCATAATATTGACATCTATTACATCTACGCTTGATAAAAAAATAATTTATAAGGGTTTTGATTTAGAGCAAAATAAAAAGCTAAATTTCAAAGAACAGATTTTACTATATACAAATACATTTTCAGATCCATATTGGTTAAAGAAAGAGCCATCTTTAGGAATGTATAAAGTAGATAGCCAGGAATTGATAGGAAAACCAGAAACGCCTAGAGTAGTTAAAGTAGATTTTAATCTTGTTATAAATTATTTACCAATAACAATCTCGAAAAATGTTGTTATGAGGTATTCAGAAAGAGATAAAGGAGAAATTTATGAACCTTTTGAAATTCTGCCAAGAGTAACTACTAAACTAAAAAATAAGGTGCTTATTTTTTCTGATAGCATCCCTAAAACTATTAATCTAGAGGTAAGGGCTGGTGATAATTTTGTAAGTGGAAAAGTGAGTTTGAAAGTTCCAGAAAATTGGATTGTGTCGCCTAAAGAAATTATTTTTAATATTGATCAGAAAAAAGATAAACAAACAGTTGCTTTTTCGGTAACTCCTCCTAAAAATCAATCTGAAGGAAAGTTAGAAGTAATAGCTATTTCAGAGGGTAAAACTTACAAAAATGAGTTGGTTGAGATTAATTACAATCACATTCCTAAACAATCTGTTTTATTAAAATCTGAAGCTAAAATTGTTCGTTTAAACATTAAAAAAGTAGGAGATAAGATTGGTTATATCAAAGGAGCAGGTGATGCAATTCCAGAAAGTTTACGTCAGATTGGTTATTCTGTAGAGAATATAAATCCTTTAGAAATAAATGACAAAAATTTATTAAAGTATGATGCTGTTGTTATAGGTGTTAGAGCTTATAACGTGGTAAAAGAGTTGAAGTTTAAACAGAAGTTTTTGCTTGAATATGTAGAAAAAGGAGGGAACATGATTGTACAATATAACACAAATAGAGGTGTAAATGTTGGAGCGCCATTTTCATTAGAACTATCGAGAGATAGAGTTACCGATGAGTTTTCAGAAATTAGAATTTTAGATAGAAATAATTCACTTTTAAATTTCCCGAATAAAATCACTGAGGAAGACTTTAAAGGTTGGGTACAAGAACGTGGTTTGTATTTCCCAGATTATTGGAGTAAAGAATATACGCCAATTTTATCAATGAATGATAAAGGCGAAACTGCGAAAAATGGAAGTTTATTAATAGCTAAATATGGCAAGGGAAATTATATCTACACAGGTTTAAGTTTCTTTAGAGAATTGCCTGCTGGAGTTTCTGGAGCCTATAAATTATTTGCGAATTTGTTATCTGTTGGAAAGAAAGAGTAAATTATAAATGTAACAATGTTGCTACTTCTACCTTGGAAGAGTTGCAAAAAGTAAGCGGGTAAGTTTAGCCCTGATTAAGCGGTTTGTTTGAGCTCTTTTTTATTCCCTTTTCGGGATAAAAAAAGCGAGTAGCGAAAGCAGGAAATAGCTTCAAAAAAAATATAATAGAATGAAAGAACAAAAATATACCTGGAAAAAAGAGTATTCATTGGTTTTAATAGCCAATATCGTTTACATGATTGTGTTTTATTTTATCTCTAATTATTTTACAGTTTAGTTGATGGAAATAGAAAGTAAATTACACGCAGTAGATTGGATTATTTTATCTATTACACTAATTTTTATTGTTGCTTACGGAACTTACGTAACTAGAAAAAACGACAATGTTACTGACTACATAAAAGGAGGAAGTGACTCAAAATGGTGGACGATTGGTTTGTCTGTAATGGCAACACAAGCGAGTGCAATAACGTTTTTATCTGCTCCAGGACAAGCTTTTCATAGCGGAATGGGTTTCGTTCAGTTTTACTTCGGATTGCCCATTGCTATGGTGATTATCTGTGTGGTTTTTATACCTATTTATCACAAGTTAAAAGTTTACACAGCTTATGAGTTTTTAGAAGGAAGATTTGATTTAAAAACTAGAAGTTTAGCTGCAATTTTGTTTCTAATTCAAAGAGGTTTGGCAGCAGGAATTACCATTTTTGCACCTGCAATTATTTTGTCGGCAGTTTTAGGTTGGGATTTATTAACGTTGAATATTATTATCGGTTTTTTAGTTATTATTTACACTGTTTCCGGAGGAACAAAGGCAGTAAATGTTACTCAGAAACAACAAATGATTATCATTTTTATTGGAATGTTAATCGCGTTTTTTATGATTATGAGTCAGCTTCCGGAAAATATTACGTTTACGAATGCATTGGAAATTGCTGGTGCAAGTAATAAAATGGAAGTGTTAGATTTCTCTTTTGATTTAAGTAATAGATACACCGTTTGGACCGGTATTCTTGGAGGAACATTTTTAATGTTATCTTATTTTGGTACAGACCAAAGTCAGGTACAGCGTTATTTATCAGGTAAATCTATTAGAGAGAGTCAATTAGGTTTAATTTTTAACGGATTATTAAAAGTGCCAATGCAGTTTTTTATTTTGTTAATTGGTGTTATGGTTTTTGTATTTTATCAATTTAATGCTTCTCCTTTAAATTTTAATCCTATTGTAAATGATGCAATTTCAAATTCTGAATTTGTAAAAGAATATCAAGCCTTGGAGGATGAACATTCGATTATAGAGAATGATAAAAGGTTGTTGTTTTCTGATGGGTTTCAGGTTGAAGAAAAAGTTAGGATTCTAGAGTTAAATGCAAGAGACTTAGCGTTAAAATCAGCAGCAAAAGATATTATAAAAAAAGTGGATGAAAAATCAATAGATAAAATAGAATCTAACGATAAAGATTACGTGTTTATTCATTTTATTTTAAACAATTTACCAAGGGGTTTGATCGGCCTTTTATTAGCGGTAATTTTATCTGCAGCAATGTCTTCTACGGCATCAGAATTAAATGCGTTGGCAAGCACAACCGCCATTGATTTATATAAGAGAAATGTTAAAGGGAACAAAAGCGAGGAGCATTTTGTAAAGGCCTCTAAATGGTTTACGTTGGCTTGGGGAGTAATTGCCATTTCGGTGGCTTGTGTGGCAAATTTATTTGACAATTTAATTCAGTTGGTAAATATTATTGGTTCTATTTTCTATGGAAATGTTTTAGGAATTTTCCTACTTGCTTTTTTCTTTAAAAAAGTTAGCGGAAATGCTGTTTTTAAAGCAGCTTTAATTACACAAGTATTAATTTGTTTAATTTTTTACTTCGGAATCTATAATTTAGAAGTACAAGGTTTAGATCCAATTATTAGTTATTTGTGGTTAAACTTTATTGGTTGTATTTTGGTTTCATTTTTGTCTTTATTGTTTGTTTTCAAGTCGATAAGTAAACAAAGCAAAATTACTTTAATCATTACTTCGTTAGTGATTTTTAAAATTTCTTATGATATTTTAAATGATGTTTCCTTAAGTATTACTCATGTAGTTTCTTTAATAATTTTGTTCTTCTTTTTAGGATATTTTAATATAGATAAAACAATTGCAGTTGAAAAGTAATAATACAAGAAATATACGCTGGGGAATTATCGGTCTTGGTAAAATAGCTAATAAATTTGCTGCTGATTTAGCAACTTTAGAAAATGCAGAATTATTTGCTGTGGCCTCTAGAAGTAAACAAAATGCTGATAATTTTGTAACAAAGTACAACGCAACAAAAGCATATAATTCATATTTAGATTTAGCCAAAGATACTCAGGTTGATGCTATTTATATTGCAACGCCACATAGTTTTCATAAAGAACATGCAATACTTTGTTTACAAAACAAAAAAGCAGTTTTATGTGAAAAGCCTTTTGCGATGAATCTGCAAGAAGTTACTGAAATGATTACTGTTGCGAAAGAAAATAATGTTTTGCTAATGGAAGCATTGTGGACCTATTTCCTACCTCATTTTCAATATGTTGTAAACATTGTTAAAAGTGAAAAGTTTGGTAAATTAATAGCACTTGAAGCAGATTTTGGTTTTTACAACAAATACAATACAAATAGCAGAGTTTTTAAAAAAGAAGTTGGTGGAGGTAGTTTATTAGATATTGGTATTTACCCAATTTTTGCGGCATTAGCTACTTTAGGTAAACCTGATACGATTGATGCAAATGCTACTTTTTTTGAAAACGGAGCAGACTCAGAATGTAACATCACTTTTACTTATAAAAATGCAAAAGCGACTTTAAAAAGTTCTTTATTAGAGCAAACACCAACACATGCTATTTTTACTTTTGAGAATGCAAATGTAAAAATGAATACACGTTTTCATGAGCCATCAACAATCACCATTTTAAAAAATGGCAAAGAAGAGACTATCGATTTTAAAACAAATACAATTGGCTATAATTTTGAAATAGAACATTTCAATAGCCTTTTAAGAAACAATAAAAAAGAAAGTGATTTTATGACTTTCGAGTTCTCTAAGAATTTGATTAAAACCTTAGATTCTGTTAGAGATATTATTGGTTTGGAATACTAGTTATAATTTTAGTACTGATATAATTTTGTTTTAAAGAACTTATAAAGTAACCCACTAAGTTTAGTTTTTTGCGTAAGAATATTAAGAGTAAAAAACATTTATTTTCTGTCCATAAAATCTTGGAAAGAATTTTGAGAAATAGCTTTTCCTAAAGAATCTAATTTTGTCGTTTCTGTGCCTTTTTCTAAAATGGCTTTTTTACTTACGTAATCATAGATATAAGCCCCATTTTTTGTAATTGTACCAAAACCTTTGTTAAAAAGATAATGCACATATTGATGATCAGATGTGTTAAAGATGTTTTTACTAAAAGTAAAATCAGAATTATCTGCTTTTAATAAATTTAGCAATGTGTAAGGGAAATCTACTTGGCTAGAAAAGTTATCGATTTTTAAACCAGGTTTATGTACTGCACCACCCAACCACAACATCGGAATTTTATATCGTATAGAGGCATTAAACGGTCCTTCGTGTTTAGGAGAACTATGTCCATGATCAGCCATAATAACAATTAAAGTATTTTTATACCAAGATTGTTTCTTTGCAGATTCAATGAATTTACCAATCGTTTTATCTGTGTATACATGAGAACTTCTAAATTTATTATCCTCATTATCTTTTCCAAATTTATATTCATCAGGAAATTGATAAGGCTCATGACTACTTAATGTTAATGCAATTTTAAAAAAAGGTGTTTGTTGTTCACCTTCTAAATCTTTAGATAGGCGATTCATCAAAACGTGATCGTGAGCTCCCCATTTAGAATTCCAATCCTCCTTATCAAACTCACTTCCATCTACAAAATTTGTAATTCCAGCATTTCGTAAATACGTATTCATATTACCGAAATTTAAATCACCACCATAATAAAAAGATGTTTTGTAACCCAAATCAATCATTTTTTTCGGCAACATTGGCAAGCTTCTCGTTTTATTAGGCATTCTCATAATTCTTTTCACAGGCGGTGGGTAATAACCACTAAGAATTGCAGGAATTCCCTTATCTGTTCTATCTCCGTTGGCATAAAAGTTCGTAAATAAAATACCTTCTTCAGAAAGTTTATTTAAGTTTTGTGTCACAGTTGGCTCTCCTCCTAAAGATCCTACAACTTTCGCTGTTAATCCTTCCCAAATAATTAAAATTACGTTTGGTTTTGGATTATTTAGAATGCTATCCGTATTTGCATTTAAAAGTTGAGTTCTATTTTTAGTGATAATTTTTTTAGCAACTTGATCATCAAAATATTTATATGGATTTTTTCCATCAACTTTATGTGTAAGTGTATTGAAAAAATTCCATGTAAAATTTATCGCTGCATGATTTGCAAACATTTGATTCGAAAAATATACATTACTTTGGTTAATTGGTATTGTTTGAAAACCCCCTCGTATAGGTATAATCAAGCTAGCGGTTATTAATAAAAAAGCAGGTATTTGTATCCAATGACTAACACTTACTTTTTCGATTTTTTTGCTGATAATATTTTTAAATATTTTTATTGTGATAAAAGAAAATAATCCCCAAAAAAGCATTCCTAAAATTAGTTGAAAGTTAGAAACAGAAGCAATCATTAATTGTGGGGTGTTTAAATAAGGAAGTATACTTGTGTCTAAACGAACTCCCCAAGATTGATATAACCCCGCATCTATAAGTAAAAGTAAATTGATGAAAACTAATAGTATATAAGAGTAAAATTTTATAATTGTTCCAATTTTTTTTGAGCTGATAAAGACGGATAATATCATAAATAAAAACGGAATAATGGATAGATATGCAGTAAAAGCGATATCTAATTGTAATCCGTATAAAAATGTTTTTATTGTAGTAAAAAGGTCTAGTTCTTTTGTTTTGTCAATATGGTAAAGTAAGAAGAATAGACGTAAAAAAATAAAATAACCGACCCATAAAACAAAATAGTAGACATTAAATAAGAGTCTTTTTTTAAAATTTTTCATAGATTATTCTGTAACTTTTAAACGTGCTTTTGCTGTAACAGCAACACCAGAATAATCGTTGTTTAAAAATTTTAAATATCCAGTAATTGCAATCATTGCAGCGTTATCTGTTGTATACTCAAATTTCGGAATGTAAGTTGTCCAACCGAAATGTTTTTCGGCTAATTGTAATCGATTTCTAATTTCAGAATTGGCGGAAACTCCACCAGCAATAGCAATATGTTTAATCCCAGTTTGTTTTACAGCATTTTTTAATTTATCCATTAAAATTTCCACAATAGTATATTGGATGGATGCACAAATATCATTTAAATTTTCTTCAATAAATTTTGGGTTTAGTTTTACTTGTTTTTGAATAAAGTATAAAACTCCAGTTTTTAATCCACTAAAACTAAAATCTAAATCTCCTACTTTTGGTTTTGTAAAAGCAAATGCTTTTGGGTTTCCTAATGCAGCATGCTTATCAATTAAAGGTCCGCCAGGATATTTTAATCCCAAAATTTTGGCAGATTTATCAAAAGCTTCCCCAACAGCATCATCAATTGTTTCTCCTAAAACTTCCATCTTAAAATAATTTGTCACTTTTACAATTTGAGTATGTCCTCCACTAATGGTTAAACAAATAAAAGGAAAAGGCGGCATTTTACTACTAGCGTCTTCAATAAAATGTGATAAAATATGGGCTTGCATGTGGTTTACATCAATTAATGGAACTTTTAAACCTAAAGCCAATGATTTTGCAAAGGAAGTACCCACTAACAAAGATCCCATTAATCCCGGACCACGGGTAAATGCGATTGCAGATAAATCTTCTTTAGTAATATTTGCTTGCTCAATTGCTTGTTGAACAACAGGAACGATATTTTGTTGATGTGCTCTAGACGCTAATTCAGGAACAACTCCGCCATATTTTGAGTGTATTTCTTGATTTGCAACAATATTGCTCAACACTTTTGCGTTGCAAATTACAGATGCACTAGTGTCATCACAAGAAGATTCAATCCCTAATATGTAAACAGGTTTTTCCATTAAAACAATAATTTAAGGCAAAATTAAGGATAATTTTATGTTGTCTCTCTTTTTTAAGAATAGAAATTTAATACTTTGTTAAATTTGCACGTTCTTTGTAGTAATTGGCAATATTTTTGATTTGTATGTATCAGATTATTCCATTCATAAAAATAGAACAGGTTATCAAGAAAGTTGGAAAAAAAATACTGAAATGGTTAGGGTACTTTGTACTCTTCTTATTATTGTTGAGTGTTTTATTTTCTATTCCAGCAGTTCAATCGAAATTAGCAAATTACGCGACTCAAAAACTAAGAAAAAAATTTAACACTACCATTTCTATAAAAAAAATAGATTTATCTCTTTTAGGAAACATTCAGTTAAAAGGAGTAGAAATTAAGGACCATCACCAAGACACTTTAATTTTTGTAAAAAATCTTAATACCTCTCTTTTAAATGCAAAAAAAGTTTTAAACAATGAAGTCAATTTAGGAAGTATTTCTATTGATGGAACTTATGTTTATATGAAAACCTATAAAGGGGAAACGGATGATAATATGGCTATTTTTATAGATAGTTTTGGTGATAGTTCTCCAAAAGATTCTTTAACAAAACCTTTCACTTTAAGGTCTTCTAATGTCTATCTAAATGATTTACATTATAAGTTGATTAATTTTAACAACAAAGAGCCAATTTCTTTTTCAGCAAAAAATATAGGAGGAAGCTTACAAGATATGCTTATTTATGGGCCAGACTTTTCTGCTAAAATAAGAGGGCTTTATTTTGCAGATAATATGGGTTTAGAGGTTACTAGTTTAACAACAGATTTTTCTTACTCTAAAACCGCAATGCATTTTAAAAATACCAGATTGAAAACAAGAAAATCTCATATTAAAGCAGATATTGATTTCACCTACAAAAGGAAAGATTTGGCATCATTTAATGATAAAGTAAATGTTAAAGCAATTTTTGATAAGAGTAAAATTGCAGTATCAGATTTAAACAAATATTATAGTGAGTTAAGTGGTAATGATGAAGTTAATTTCTCAGGAAACTTAGACGGAAAATTAAATAATTTTCACTTAAACAAACTTAGTTTAAATTCAAAACAAGGCATTAAAATAAATGGAGATTTAGAATTCGTAAATGCAGTTAACTTTGAAAGGGGGTTTGTTTTTAAAGGCGATCTAAAAAATGTTACCGCCTCTTATAATGAGTTAAAAACAATATTACCTAATGTTTTGGGAAAGAGATTGCCAACAGAATTTAGAAAATTCGGAGAATTTACGGCTGAAGGTTTAGTACATATTACTTCTGAACAAATTGATGCTAAAGTAAATTTAAAATCGAAAATAGGAGGTATTGTTTCAGATTTACAAATCTCTAACATTGATGACATTGATTATGCGAGTTACAATGGAGAAGTAGAACTGATCAAATTAAATATTGGTGTATTATTAAACAATCCCTTATTCGGGAAAACCTCTTTAAAAGGTGATGTAAAAGGAAGTGGTTTTAAATTAGAAAACATTAATACTTCGTTTAACGGTAAAGTTTCTGAACTCAATTTTAAGAATTATACGTATAATGAGATTGATGCAAATGGGCAATATCAAAACAATAAATTTGATGGAGATTTAAAAATTGATGATGAAAACTTTAAAATGAACTTTACTGGTTTGGCAGATTTATCATCAGAGGTAAATAAATTCGATTTTAAATCTGATATTGAATATCTTGATTTAAAAGAAACAAATCTTTTCACAAGAGATAGTATTGCTGTTTTAAAAGGACAAGTTGAATTAGATATAGAAGGAAATACGTTTGATGATATTACAGGAAAAGCAACTTTCAACAATATCTTGTACACGAACCAAAAAGAAGAATATATTTTTAAAGAATTTGATATAACCTCCTCTTTAAAAAATAATGTTAAGAGAATAGAAGTGTCTTCTAAAGACATTGCAAATGGTTACCTTTCTGGTAATTTTTCTTTTTCAGAATTGTTACCAGTTGCTCAAAATGCTTTGGGTAGTATTTATACAAATTATACTCCTTATATTGTTGAACCAAATCAATATTTAGATTTTAATTTTACTATTTATAATCAAATTGTCACAGTATTTTTTCCTGATATATCTATTGATGATAATACGAAGGTTAAAGGAAGAGTAAAAGCGAATCAAAATCAATTAAAATTGACTATTTCATCACCTAAAATTGATGTTTATGGCAATGAGATAAAAGATATTTTGTTAAGAACAGATAATCAAAATCCACTTTATAACTCGCATTTAACAGCATCTGAAATCAATACAAAATATTACAATGTCTCTAAGTTAAACTTATTGAGTTTAAATCAAAATGACACTTTGTATTTTAAATCTGTTTTTGCGGGGGGTAAGAAAAAAAATGAAGATTTTAATCTCGATTTTTTCTATACATTTAATCCGGAAGGAAAATCTGTAGTTGGTTTAGAAAAATCATCTTTTAAATTTAAAGAGAATGTTTGGGATATTAATCCCGATGAATTAAACGCCAATAAAGTTACCTTCGATTTAAAATCAAATGATTTTAAATTTAGTCAATTTAAATTAGTTTCGAGAGAGCAAAAAGTAGCGTTTTCGGGAAGTTTAAAGGGAGAATCAGAAAAAAAACTATTCGTAGATTTTACCAAAGTCAAATTACAGAGTTTTTTACCTAAAATAGATAGTTTAGCTTTGAAAGGAGTTTTATCGGGTAGTTTAGATTTTGTTCAAAAAGATGAAATATATAGTCCTCAGGCATCACTATCTGTAAAAGATTTTCAAGTAAACGATTTTAAACAAGGGGATCTTTCTTTAAAGGTAAAAGGAGATAATTCATACGAAAAATATAAAGTAGATTTATCTATTGATAATGAAAAAGTTAAAAGTATTGCGGCTTCTGGTTCTTTAGATTTTTCAGAAGAAAGACCTTTAATAGATTTAGAGGTATATTTAGAAGAATTTGGTTTGAAGGCCTTTAGTCCTCTTGGTCAAGATGTTTTGTCCTCTATTAGAGGGGCTGCCTCTGGCGATTTTTATTTACGAGGGTTTCTAGGAAATCCAGAAATGGAAGGAATATTAAGCCTGAAAAATGCAGGTTTAAAATTTCCTTATCTAAATGTAGATTATGATTTCGAAGGAGAATCAATAATTACGCTGCAAGAACAATCTTTTATTTTCGAGAATTTTTCTTTATTGGACACAAGGCATAACACAAAAGGTATTTTAGTGGGCAGCATTTCTCATAAAGACTTTAATAAATGGTTCTTGGATATTAATATTGAAGCTGATAACTTGTTAGTTTTAGATACTGAAAATACAGAGGAAGCATTGTATTATGGTTCTGCATTTATTGATGGTAATGCAAGTATAACGGGTTTAACCGATCAGTTAACAATCGATATTAATGCTAAAACAAAATCTGGAACCAATTTTGTAGTTCCTCTTAAAGACATTGAAACTGTAGATAATTATAGCTTAATTCATTTTAAAACTATTGATGCAGCGGTTAAAAAAAATCAGAATGAAATTGCTTTAGAGGCAATAAAAGGACTTTCGTTAAATATAAATTTAGAGGTAACTAAGGATGCAACTGCTCAAGTAGTAATCGATGAAATTTATGGTAGTCAATTATCGGGTAATGGTTCGGGTAATTTGGATATTAGAATAAATACGCGTGGTAAGTTTGAAATGTATGGAGATTATACAATAGACAATGGTGTCTATGATTTTAAATATGGAGGAATTGTGAATAAACCATTTTTAATACAAAAAGGAGGTGCCATCTCATGGAATGGAGATCCTTATGCGGCAAATTTAGATGTAACAGCTATCTATAAGGCAAAAGCAAATCCAGGAGTACTTTTACAAAATTTTAATTCAAATAGAAAGATTGAAGTAGATTTAGTTACCAAAATTACTGGAGGGTTATTTAGTTCTAAACAAGATTTAGACATACAATTAACAAATGTTGATCCTATAATTGCGAGTGAGCTAGAGTTTATTTTAAATGATAATAATGTAAACGAGAAAACAACTCAGTTTATATCATTACTGGCTTTTGGCAATTTTGCAAATCCAGATAAAGTAGATTTTAATGCAGGTGAAACCATTTCAAATACTGCCTCTAGTGCAGTTGCTGCCGCTTTTTCAAGTCTCTTGAATAATCCTAATGGTAAATTTCAATTAGGCTTAGATTATCAGCAAGGAGATAGTGGTAATGATATAGAAAGTTTAAATGTTGATAATCAGGTTGATGTTTCTGTAAGTACTCAGGTAAGCGATAGAGTTATTATTAATGGAAAAGTAGGAGTGCCTGTAGGAGCCCAAACTCAGTCTAGTGTTGTCGGTGAAGTAAAAGTTGAAGTATTATTAAATAAAGTGGGTAATTTTAGAGGAGTTATTTTTAATAGACAAAATGAAATACAATACTCAACAGAGGAAGAAGGATATACGCAAGGTGTTGGACTTTCTTATCAAGTGAATTTTAACACACTTTCTGGTTTATTAAAGAAAATTAATAAACAAAATAAAACAAATAAAACAAAAATTAAGGCAAAGAATATTGTTATTATTGATTCCATCAAAAAGGTAAAAAATGGTATAATTAATTTTGAAGGAAATTAATAATTTTTACTTTTAATTTTTAATGTATTTTTTTATTTAGATGGTTGTTTTTGCTTTAAATAAAATTACAAAATAAGAGCTAAGACCTTAAAAAATAAACACTAAAAAATTATTTTTTTTTCACTCATACATACGGAAATTAGCCTAAAACGATTTCGTAGTTTTATTATTTTAAATGGTTATAAAGCAGTAATTTTACAAGATAATTTATGAAAAAAATCAAAAAAATAGCAGTTATGACTTCTGGGGGAGATGCCCCTGGGATGAATGCAGCAATTCGAGCTGTAGTTAGATCTTGTGCATATTATAGTCTAGGTTGTGTAGGAATTTACAGAGGATACGAAGGGTTAATTGAAGACGATATTGTGGATTTAGGAGCAAGAAGTGTCAATAACATAATAAATAAAGGAGGAACAATTTTAAAATCGGCTAGATCTAAAGAGTTCAGAACTAAAGAAGGTAGGAAAAAAGCTTACGAAAATTTAGTTCAACGCGAAGTTGATGCTTTGGTTGTAATTGGTGGTGATGGTTCTTTTACAGGAGCGGTTACTTTCAATGAAGAGTTTGGTTTTCCTGTTGTTGGTATTCCAGGTACAATTGATAATGATATTTTCGGCACAACACATACTCTAGGTTATGATACAGCTTTAAACACAGCAGTAGATGCAATAGATAAAATTCGAGACACAGCGTCTTCACACAATAGATTGTTTTTTGTTGAGGTAATGGGGCGCGACGCTGGTTTTATTGCTTTAAATGCGGGTGTTGGTGCTGGTGCAGAAGAAATCTTAATACCAGAGGAGGATTTAGGATTAGATCGAATGTTAGAGTCTTTAGAAAAGAGTAGAAGAGCTGGAAAGTCATCAAGTATTGTTGTTGTAGCAGAAGGTGATAAATCTGGTAAAAACGTTTATGAATTAGCTAAATATGTTGAAGAGAACTTACCAGAATATGATGTAAGAGTAAGTATTCTTGGTCACATGCAAAGAGGAGGTTCTCCTTCCTGTTTTGATAGAGTTTTAGCAAGTAGATTGGGAGTAAAGGCAGTAGAATTACTATTAGATGGTAAAACAAATTTAATGGTAGGTTTAAAAGATAATGTAGTAATAAGTACAGATATAAAAGAAGCAATTTCTGGTGGTCATTCAATAAATTATGAGCTACTTAGAATTTCGGATATTATAACAACATAAAGAAATTAAATAAAAACTAATAAGATGATTAAAATAGGGATTAACGGGTTTGGTAGAATTGGAAGATTAGCATTCAGGTCTGCAGTAAATAGAAAAGATGTACAAGTAGTAGGTATTAATGATTTATTAGAAGTAGATTACCTAGCTTATATGTTAAAATACGATTCAGTTCATGGAGCTTTTGATGGAACTGTTGATGTAAAAGACGGTAAATTAGTTGTTAACGGAAACGAAATTAGAATTACAGCAGAAAGAAACCCAGCAGATTTAAAATGGGATGAAGTTGGTGCAGAATATGTAATTGAATCTACAGGATTTTTCTTAACTGAAGAAACTGCAGGAAAACATTTAGAGGCGGGTGCTAAAAAAGTAGTTTTATCTGCTCCATCTAAAGATCATACACCAATGTTTGTTATGGGTGTAAATAATACAGAATTAAAAGCTGATCAACAAATTTTCTCTAATGCATCTTGTACAACGAACTGTTTGTCTCCTATTGCTAAGGTATTAAATGACAACTGGGGAATCTCAGAAGGTTTAATGACAACTGTACACGCTGCAACTGCAACTCAAAAAACTGTTGATGGTCCTTCTATGAAAGATTGGAGAGGTGGACGTTCTGCTATTGGTAACGTGATTCCTTCTTCTACAGGAGCTGCAAAAGCTGTTGGAAAAGTAATTCCTGCGTTAAATGGAAAATTAACTGGTATGGCTTTCAGAATTCCTACTATGGATGTTTCTGTTGTAGATTTAACGGTTAAATTAGAAAAGCCAGCTACATATGCAGAAATTTGTGCTGCTATGAAAGCTGCTTCAGAAAGTGGAGCTATGAAAGGTGTTATAGGATATACTGAAGATATGGTAGTTTCTCAAGATTTTGTTGGAGATACGCGTACTTCCATCTTTGATGCTAACGCTGGTATCGCATTAAATGATAACTTCGTAAAAGTTGTTTCTTGGTATGATAACGAAATGGGTTATTCAACTAAAATCGTTGATTTGATTGAATACGCTGCCTCTTTATAATATAAATAATTTGAAAATAAAAAACCCTGATAGTTTAAACTATCGGGGTTTTTACTTTTTATGAAACACTTTTTCTGTACAATGATAAAAGTATACTATTTAATTGCTATTGCGCTAATTTCTACATTTACAAACTTAGGTAAGTTCGCTACTTCAACAGTTTCTCTTGCAGGTGCCGTTTCTTCATTAAAGTAAGTTCCGTAAATTTCATTTATTTCAACAAAATTATGCATGTCAGAAATAAAGATTGATGTTTTAATCACGTTTTCAAAAGTCATTTCAGCAGCAGCTAAAACTTCTTTTAAATTCTCCATTACTTGTTTAGTTTCTTTTTTAATAGACTCTAAAACCAATTCTCCGGTTTTAGGGTTAATTGCTATTTGTCCAGACGTATATAAAGTGTTTCCAGTTAATACAGCCTGGCTATATGGACCTATTGGAGCAGGCGCTTTTGCAGTAGTTATTATTTTTTTCATGTAAATATATTTATTAAAATATCAATTATTAAATCTATTTGATCATTATAATTATAGGCGACAAAAGAAAGAATTAAAATACCCACTGATAATAACGAATAAAATTCAAGTTTTGTTCTTTTGTTATTTTCTAAAATTATTTCAATTTTTTTATTTTCATCAATATAATAAATTATACCAATTGAAAAAGGTGGATGTCTGTTTGGTTTTTTATGTATGCCAAATTCAATTTCTTGTTCAATAATGCGCCCATTTCTATCTTTAAAACTTACAGTAAAATAATAAGTTGGGGAGTTTTCAAAATCATCATCCATTTGCGGACTTAATTCTTCTCTAATGTTAATTACTCTTGCTTGTTTTTTAAGACCAAAATACTCCATAAATTATAAAAAAAACCATACTAAAACAGCCTTCTATCTGGCGGCTTATTTTTATCCCATTTCAGGTCTGATAAAACAGAAGATTTTACACCAATAAAAAACGTGTATGAAGAATTTGTTCCAAAAGGAACCCAATTAAAGTTGAACTGCCAACTATCTAAATCTCTAGTGAAATTAAATCGAGAAAAGGTAAAAGCACCACCCTCAACATCATATCCAGAGGAATAACCCATTTTCCATTTAGGAGATAATTCTAAATTACCACTAAACATAATACTATGTACACCAATCCTTCCGCCATCAATACCGTTATTGTTATAATTTGCAGAGTATGCCAAATTTATAGACCAAGGTATGTCTGCGTTGTATAATTTTGTTTTTTTATTTTGTTCACCTTTCTCACTATTAATATTATTTTTTTGTCCAAACCTATCGGTTGGATTTATGTCTGCTCCAATAATGTCTCCACTATCTTGGGCGCCGTTACCATTGTTTTTAGAATTGTTCTTACTGTCTTTATCAAAATCTGCACTCGAAATGGAATAATTTGCTGTTAAATTCGCATTCGTTAATCTAAAAATATTTGGATTAAATTCATTTATTCTAGTTATTGCTCCATTTGAGGACTCTGCTACTTTGTAGGGGTCAAGAGAGCCATTTAAATTAACTGCTAATTTATCTTTAAATAAGCGTGTTCCTGCAGAAAAACTAATTGGTGACCAACGTAAACTATCGGCAGCAATGTTATAAGAACTACTGAAATTTAGATTATTTAATATTGTAATTTTTTCATCTTCTTCATCACTGTCGGGTTCTTTTGGAGCCACTTTTGCTTCTAAAACATTGTTTAGAGAAATTCCGATGGAATTACTCAGTCCAGAAGACGGACTGCCATAAATACCTTGGTCAAAAGCCGTATAATCTAATAAGTCTGTTGCATCTGCACTTTGTTGTACTTGTTGAATGTATTTGTCTTTAAAATCCGGTCTATATGAATAAGAAACAGAAGGTCTAAAAGTGTGTCTTAGTGTTTTTAGTCTACCTTTTTTAAAATTAAAAGTTCCGTAAATATTTGTAGATAAACTAATTCCAGCATTGTATTCTCTGTAACTTTTAAATCCTCTTATGGTGTCGGTTACAATTACATTATCTGTGATGTCATATTCTTTTTGTATGTAATCAAACTGCCAAGTTTCTTCATAATTAACACTTGGTGATAAAGTAAAAAATTTAAAGGCTTTTATATTTGTATTTGTTCCAGTTTTATGTTGTAATCCAGATCTAGCTGTTTCAAACATTTTACTCGTAAAAAACTCATCATCGTTAGTATTAATTAAATATTGACCTTGCATTGTGTAATTAAACCCCATTTTTTGGATTGGTGTTTTCTGGACACCATTTTTTCCTGCAAAGGGATATATTCTATTCATGTTTACAGTCAGAGATGGCAACGTCATTGTAATTTTCTCTGTATTTGTGTTTTGTTGATGGCTTGCTGTAAGATTCATGTTAAAAGGCGTGCCAACAAATGTTTTACTGTAATTGATAGAGGAATTAAGGGTGTTTGTTAATGTTTGGGAGACATTAAATTGATTTTGAGACTCTCTAAAAAATTTACTACTACCTAGATTTACAGATGCAGAGAATCTTGAGTTTGGACTAGCTTTTGAATCTTGACTATGCGACCATCTAATGTTGAATCTATTCGTTTTATTATAGTCATCAAAACCTCTAATACCATTAATATTGTTTTCAAAATTAAAACTAAAATTACCATTAAATCGATAACGTTTATTGTAGTTTGATGATATTCTTGTACCCCAACTTCCATTAGAATATACATCACCCAAAACAGTTAAATCCATATAGTCGCTTAAAGCAAAATAGTAACCACCGTTTTGAAAGCCAACACCTCTTTTACTACTACCCGTATCAAAGGCAGGGATTAAAAAACCAGAAACACTCGTTTCGCTTATCGGGAAATAGGCAAAAGGAAGAAAAACAGGAGTTGGGATATCTGCAAGAACTAAATTACTGGCACCTACAATTATCTTTTTGCCAGGAACTAATTTGGCTTTATTCGTTGTAATATAATAATCTGGTATTTTCTTTTCTGAAGTCGTGAATTTTATTTTTCTAACATAAATAGTAGAGTCATTTAAACGTTTTGTCTTTTCTCCATAGGTAAACATTTCACCTTGTTTGGTTTTTAATCCATAAATTAAAGCGCGTTTACTTTTGAAGTTGTAAATAATAGAATCCTGTTCAGATTCTTGTCCTCCTTGTTTGAAAATTGGGCGTTGTATGTAACCTGTACTGTCAATTATTCCTTTTGCAAAAAGTTTGTTTTTTTTGTAATCTATCACAATTATACCTGCTTTTAAATCGATATCAGTATAAGTAATGTGAGCTTCGTTATAAAGTGTTACCTTTTTATCTTTAGCATTCTGTATTGTATAATCTTTAGCAACATGTAAAATAATATCTTCTATAGTTTCTTTTGGTTTAATAGAATCTAAAGCAAGAGTATCTGTTTTTTTTAAGATTAAAGAATCTTTTTTCAGGATGTTATCTTCCTTAACGTTATCAACTCCTTTTTTATTTTTGGATTTAAGGTCTTGAGAAAAGCCTAATTCTGTTAAAAAGATAATGCAAATTAAAAGAATGTATGATAGGTTTGTTTGCAAGGCTATAAATGCTATTTTTGTATTAAGGTTAAAAATATGGCTCAATATTTGAAGCACCAAATTTACAAAGCCAAAATTAGTTAAAATTTATTGATGAGATTTATAGAAAATCACAAAATTATTGGCAATGCAAGAAATATTCTTGTTTTTATGTGCTCTTTCATTTTTTTTATGAATGCATCATCAATACTAGGGCAAAAAAAATACGTAATTGTTATTGATGCAGGTCATGGAGGGAAAGATCCAGGTAATTTAGGGAATGGTTATAAAGAAAAGGATATTGCATTAAAAGTAGCCTTAATTGTGGGTAAAAAACTTTCGAAACAGAAAGATATGAAGATTCTTTACACAAGAAGTAAAGATGTTTTTATAGATTTATGGAAAAGAGGAGATGTTGCTAATCAAGCAAAAGCAGACTTATTTATTTCTATACATTGTGATTCACACACTTCTAATGCCTTTGGAGCAGGCACTTTTGTGCTGGGTTTAAGAGGAAATAAAAAAAATCTAGAAATTGCAAAAAGAGAAAATGCAGTTATTCTTTTAGAGGACAACTATAAGGATAAATACAAAGGATTTGATCCAAATTCCGCGGAATCCGTTATTGGTTTATCTCTTTTACAAGAGGAAAATCTAGATAAAAGTTTAGCCATAGCAAGTCTAATTCGAAATAATTTTGCTTTTAAATTAAAGAGAAATGATAGAAACGTAAAGCAAGATAATTTTCAGGTTTTACGTGAAACTATTATGCCAAGTGTTTTGGTAGAGTTAGGTTTTTTGACAAACAAGGAGGAAGGAAGATATCTCAATTCTAAAAAAGGTCAAGATCAAATGGGAAATGCGATTATAGAAGCTGTTTTAAATTATTTTGAAAATTTAAAATTAAATACTGTAACTGCTCCATTAGTTGAGAATAATGAATTAACAAACATTGAGTATAAAGTGCAGATTGCATCAGGAAAAAACAAAATTGCAATAAAATCATATAATTTTAAAGGCTTAAAGCAAGTAGAACGAATTGATGCAGGGAAATTTTATAGGTATTACTATGGAAATACCTCTAATTATAGTCAAGTAAAAAAATCTTTAAAAATAGCAAGATCAAAAGGATATAAATCTGCTTTTGTTGTATCTTTTCTTAATGGTGAAAAAATATCTGTTCAAAAAGCCATTAAATTGCAATAGTTTAGAAGGTTTCAACCAAAAATTATTAGTAATATTGTTATTAAATTTTAATTGATGTCGAAAGAATTAAAAACAGGAAGTGTAGCCATTATCGTAATTGCTATATTTATATGGGGGTATAACTTTTTAAAAGGGCAAAATTTGTTTGATACAGATACTCGCTATTTTAAGGTTGAGTATGCCAATATTTCTGGTCTTACAAAGTCAAGTTTTGTAACCATAAATGGGTTAAAAGTAGGTAAGGTAGATAAAATAGATTTTAATAACGAACCGGAAAAAATGGGGCATCTAATTGTTCGGTTTTCTGTTGAAAAAGATTTTCCGTTTTCAAAAAACAGTATTGTTAAAATATATTCACCAAGTCCTTTAAGCCCATCAAATTTAGCAATTATACCTGATTATCAAGCTGAAAATGCTATTTCTGGTGATACTCTTAAAGGTGAAACTGAGTCTAGTTTATTTACCTCTATCGGAGAACGATTAGATCCTATTCAGTCAAAGTTAGAAAAGGTAATGGTTAGTGCTGATTCTTTATTTAAAAATGTAAACAATGTATTAGATTTAAGAACACAAAAGAGTTTAAGAGGATCTGTTCTTAATTTAGAAAGTACTCTTCAGGAAGTAAAGAGTATGATGTCGTCTTTTAATAGTTTAATCGATTCAACATCTACAGATTTAAAAAAGAGCATAAAGAATACGAGGTTAATTACCGAGAATTTTTCAAAAGTTTCAGATACTTTAGCGAATGCGAATATTGGTAGGATTATGAGAAAAGCCGAAGTTACTCTGAATTCAGCTAATGAAATGTTAGAAACAATTAATAAAGGTAAGGGAACAATTGGTAAGTTAGTTTCAGATGATAAGTTGTATAATAATATTGCAGCAATGTCGAAAGAATTAGAAAGCTTGTTAAGAGAAATGAAATTAAATCCAAAAAGATTTGTACATTTTTCTTTATTTGGAAAAAAAGCAAAACCTTATACTCCAAATAAAGAAACATTATCAGAGAAGGGAGAAAGAGGAGAATAAATAATTTTTTATAAATTTCAGTGAATATGGAATATTTACCAAATATATTTTTTGCTTTAGCTTTAGCGTTGGGCTTTGGTTTTTTTGCGATGAACATTCGTAGGTTGTCCAGAAATATTAAATTGGGGAAAGATGCACACAGAAAAGACAAAAAACAAGAACGATTTAAAAATATGATGATGATTGCTTTTGGGCAATCAAAGATGGTTAAAAGACCTTTTTCAGGGCTCTTACACATAATAGTTTATTTAGGTTTTGTTATTATAAACATAGAAGTTTTAGAAATTATTATTGATGGTTTATTTGGCACTCATAGAGTTTTTAAAGGTGTTTTAGGAAACGGATTTTACGGATTTTTAATTGGTACTTTTGAAATTTTAGCGGCCTTAGTTTTTGTTGCTGTCGTCATTTTTTGGTTGCGTAGAAATGTTTCTAATATAAAACGTTTCTTGAGCAAAGAAATGAAGGGATGGCCAAAAAATGATGGGAATATTATTCTTTATTTTGAAATGGTTTTGATGACTTTATTTCTTGTTATGAATGCTTCAGACCTTCCTTTTCAACAAGTAGGAATAGGAAATCCAATAAGTCAGTTAATTGTGCCTCTTTTTGATGGATTTTCCTCAGAATCAATTCATATTATTGAAAGAACCGCTTGGTGGAGTCATATTTTAGGAATTTTAGTTTTCTTAAATTATTTATATTATTCTAAGCATTTACATATCTTATTGGCGTTTCCAAATACTTATTTTGCAAATCTCAATCCAAAAGGACAGTTTAATAATTTAGAATCTGTTACTGCAGAAGTAAAATTAATGATGGATCCCGACGCAGATCCTTATGCAATACCAGAGGATGATGCAGAGGAAGCTGTGCCAGAAAAATTCGGTGCTAGTGATGTAACCGATTTAAATTGGGTGCAGTTATTAAATGCTTACACATGTACAGAATGTGGTAGATGTACCTCTTCTTGTCCTGCCAACTTAACAGGCAAAGAGTTGTCGCCAAGAAAAATTATGATGGATACTCGTGACCGATTAGAAGAAGTTGGAAGAAACATTGATGCTAATAAAGGAAGTTTTGTAGATGACGGAAAACAATTGTTAAACGATTATATTTCACCAGAAGAACTTTGGGCATGTACTAGTTGTAATGCTTGTGTAGAAGAATGTCCTGTAAATATAGACCCTTTATCAATTATTTTAGATATGAGAAGGTATTTAGTAATGGAAGAAAGTGCAGCGCCACAAGAGTTAAATATGATGATGACTAACGTAGAGAATAATGGAGCGCCTTGGCAATACAATCAACAGGATCGATTGAATTGGGTAAACGAAGAGTAAATAATTGATTAATTCATAATTCAAAATTTTTAATTTATGATAGTACCAACAATGGCTGATATGATGTCGCAGGGGAAGCAACCGGAGGTGTTGTTTTGGGTTGGCGCAGCGGGAAGTTATGATGATAGAGCAAAAAAGATATCAAGAGCATTTGTAAAAATACTACATGAAGCAAATGTAGATTTTGCAGTTTTAGGAACTGAAGAATCGTCTACAGGTGATGCGGCAAAAAGAGCAGGAAATGAATTTCTTTTTCAAATGCAAGCTATGATGAATATTGAAGTATTAAATGGTTATGAAGTAAAAAAGATTGTTACTTGCGATCCTCACTCTTTTAATACACTAAAAAATGAATACCCAGGTTTAGGAGGTAAATACGAAGTTTTTCATCACACACAATTCATACATAACTTAATTTCTGAGGGTCGGTTAGAAATTGATAATACTACATTAAGAGGAAAAAGAGTTACGTTTCATGATCCATGTTATTTGGGAAGAGCAAATGACGTTTATGAATCTCCAAGAGAATTAATAAAAAGATTAGGTGTTAATTTAACGGAAATGAAACGCAATAAATCTTCAGCTTTATGCTGTGGTGCTGGCGGAGCACAAATGTTTAAAGATGCAGAAAAAGGTGATAAAGAAATTAATGTTTTAAGAACAGAAGATGCTTTAGAAACCAAACCAAATATTATTGCAACTGGTTGTCCTTATTGTAATACAATGATGACTGATGGTATAAAATTTAAAGAAAAAGAAGAACAAGTTTTTGTAAAAGACATTGCTGAATTAATTGCGGAAGCAAATAACCTATAAATAAATTATGAAGAAGATATCAATTTTAACTTTAACCCTATTATTAGTTTTTTCTTGTGGAAAAAAAGACGTAAAAAGTGGGAGTGAACAAATTAATGAATCTGAAGTAGAAGTCCCTGTTAATGAGGCTGATGAGTTAACTTCACCTGAATTAGAAGAGGAAATTCCTGTTCTTATTTTTACAGTCCAAATAGCAGCTCTAAAAAACCAGAGTGAAGACTTGGAATATATTGATGGCATAAAAGTCTATTATGAAAATGATCTCACAAAATACAGATTAGGTAATTTTGAAACCTATCAAGAAGCTAGAGAATTTAGAACACAAATTTTAAATGAATACAATGATGCTTTTATACAGGCATTAAAAAATGAACAACCAATTTCTATTTTAGAAGCTCTATAAAATATTTATAAGAGAAGGATTTAAAATTTCATGATATTTTAGATTTCAAAATATTGAAATGAACAAACTATTTTTCAAAGAGGAAGTAATATGCCAAATGTTATTTGCAAGTTGCATCAAGAAAAATTAAAATTCTTTTTGCTGATTACATGATAACTATAAAGATTTACAATCACTCATTATATATTATAGAAACCAGCACTGTTTCATGGATATAAAAAGTTTTATAAAGGCAGCAAGGTTGAGAACATTGCCTTTGTCAATTTCAGGTATTATTATTGGTTCGTATTTAGGTGTTGATTCTTTAAATTCAATTTCCCAAAGTAATCCTAGATTAGTTATTTGGATGACTCCAATATTTTGGTTTGCAATACTAACCACAATTGGTTTTCAGGTTTTATCAAATTTTGCGAATGATTATGGTGATGGGATAAAAGGTACTGATAAGAATAGAAAAGGAGAAGCAAGAATGGTGTCATCAGGAGCCATCACCCCAAATCAAATGAAGTCTGCAATGATAATTACGGCAATTATCACTTTAGTGATAGCTTTGTTGTTAATTTATTTTGCATTTGGACGAGAAAATTTTGGATTTTCATTGTTGTTTTTCGGTTTAGGAGTTTTATCAATAGTAGCAGCGATAAAATATACTGTTGGTAACTCTCCATATGGATACAGTGGTTTTGGAGATATTTTTGTTTTTTTGTTCTTTGGATTGTTAAGTGTTTTGGGAAGTTATTTCCTTTATACAAAACATCTCGATTTTGAAATTCTTTTACCTGCAATTTCTGTTGGTTTATTAAGTGCAGCTGTACTTAACCTAAATAATTTAAGAGATAGGGAAGAAGATAAGAGAAACAATAAAAATACTTTGGTTGTTAGATTAGGAATCGAAAAATCAAAGAGATACCATTATTTTTTAATTTTTGGAGCATTAGTAGCTGCTTTAACTTATGTTTTGTTAGATTTTAAAACAATATATCAGTTTCTCTTTTTAGTTGCATTTCTTCCATTATTAAAGAATGTAAAAACAGTTTCACAGAACAAAATTCCTGCAGAATTAGACAGCGAATTAAAAAAAGTTGCATTAAGCACATTCTTATTTGCAATTCTTTTGGGAATTGGGCAAACTCTAGTATTGTAGAAATTAAATATAATTAAAGCATATGAAGATTACGTTTTTAGGACATTCTTGTTTTTCTTTAGAGATAAATGAAATAACGATTTTAATAGATCCATTTATTTCTGGAAACGCTTTAGCGGCTCATATTGATCTATCTAATTTAAGAGCCGATTTTATATTGTTAACACATGCGCATCAAGACCATGTTTTAGATGTAGAGGTTATTGCAGAACGAACGAAATCGGTTATAGTTTCTAATTATGAGATAGCCATGTATTATGGATCAAAAGGTTTAAATGTAAAAGCACTAAACCATGGAGGCACTTTTAAAACTGATGATTTTTCAGCGAAGTATGTGAATGCAATTCACACTTCTTCTTTCGCAGATGGCACATATGGAGGAGAACCTGGTGGTTTTGTAATTTCATCAAAAGATAAAAATTTGTATGTTGCAGGAGATACAGCTGTAACCATGGATATGAAATTAATTCCGATGTTACTAAAGTTAGATGCGGCTATTTTTCCTATTGGCGATACTTTTACAATGGGAGTAGATGATGCAATTATTGCAAGTAATTTAGTGCAGTGTAGCAAAGTAATAGGATGTCATTTTAATACTTTTCCACCAATAGAAATAGATGTTAATGATGCGAAAACTAAATTTTCCTTAAAAGACAAAGAATTAATAATTCTAGAAATAGGAGAAAAAATAAACTTATAAAATGAAAAAAATCAAAATTATTTTAATAATAATTTCAACAATAGTAGTCGTATTTCTTCTAACAGGTTTATTTGTAAAAGAAACAACTTATAGAGCTGAGGTAACCGTAAATAAATCGATAAAAGAGGTTTTTGAAATTTTTAATAATTCAGAAAATATAAAAAATTGGGTTCCGGAGGTAAAATCTTTTGAGGTTGTAAATAATAATCCTAGTAAAACAGGAAGTGTTTATAAAATTGTTATTGATAATAAAGGACAAGAGGTTACAATGACAGAAAAAGTGATGGCATATGTACCAAATGAAAAGGTTACATTATTTTTTGATGCAGAAGGCATGCTGAAGCGTGATGACTATATTTTTAAAGAAAAAGATGGAGTTACTGTAGTTACATTAAATACAAGTTGTCAGAGTGACTCATACATATTGGCATGTATTTTCCCATATTTTAAGGGTACTCTCCAAAAGCAAGATCAATCATACTTAAATAATTTTAAAGCGTTTGCTGAAAAAGAATAATAATTTATTTTGATAAAAGCTAACTACAAAAAATACATCCTTAATTTTAAAAATCCTAGTGGAACATCGCGAGGAATTTTAAGGACTAAAGAAACGTGGTTTATTATTTTAGAAGAAAATGGTAAAACAGGAGTTGGAGAAACAGGTTTGTTTAGAGGTTTAAGTATAGATGATATTCCTAACTATGAAGAAAAGTTAATTTGGGTTTGTAAAAATATCAATCTTGGTTTAGAAAATTTATTAAAAGCTCTTTACGAGTTTCCTTCGATTCAATTTGGATTAGAACAAGCTTTTTTATCACTAAATAGTGAAGATAAATTTGAATTATTTCCTTCTCAGTTTACAAGAGGAGAAAAATCAATTCCAATTAACGGTTTGGTTTGGATGGGAGATAAAGAGTTTATGAAAAACCAAATTAAAGAAAAACTCAGTATTGGTTTTTCTTGTATCAAAATGAAAATTGGTGCTATAGATTTTGATACAGAAATTGAATTGTTAAAATCGATAAGAAAAGAATTTTCATCTAATGAAATTGAGTTAAGAGTAGATGCGAACGGAGCGTTTAATCCCAAGAATGCTCTAGAAAAATTAGAAATATTATCAGAATTAGAAATTCATTCTATAGAGCAACCTATCAAACAAGGTCAAATTAATGATATGGCTCAATTATGTGCTAAAACCCCTTTGCCAATTGCCTTAGATGAAGAATTAATAGGTATATTTTCATTCGAAGAAAAAAAGAAGCTTTTAAAGATGATTCAACCTCAATACATTATCTTAAAACCGAGTCTAATAGGTGGTTTTGCTGGTAGTAAAGAATGGGTTAATTTAGCAAATGATACTAATTGTGGTTGGTGGATTACTTCTGCATTAGAGAGTAATATTGGCTTGAATGCAATTGCTCAATTTACAGATACTTTGCAAAGCGATTTGCCACAAGGATTAGGAACAGGAGGTTTGTTTACTAATAATTTTGTGAGTCCGTTAGAAGTTAGTAGAGGAACACTGCAATACAATCCAAATCGAAATTGGAATTTTAAATTGATTTAAATACCACCTTACGCTCTGTCATAAGGTTTTAATTATACACATGAATTATATACAACAAGCATATACAGGAAAAATTAAATGGTTTCATTGGGTCTTTACGATATTGTTAGTGTTTTTTGGTTGGCAAGTTATAGGGGTGTTGCCTTTAATGGGGCTTGCTATTATGAATTCAGCAAATATGACTGAATTTACAAAGGCCGCAGAGGGTAATTTTATGAATTTGGGTATAGATAATAATCTATTCCTTTTCTTTATGATATTGACTTTTATATTTGGCTTAATAAGCCTTTTTGTAGGGGTTAAATATATACATAAAAGAACATTTACATCTTTAGTTACAAGCAGAAAATCAATAGATTGGAGACGGTTTTGGTTTGGTTTTATAACTTGGGGGATTATCGCATCTATAGTAATTTTTATAGGAATTAAATTATCACCAGAAAATTATGTTTGGAACTTTAAGCCGATCCCATTTTATACATTATTGGCAGTGTCGTTTTTATTTTTGCCTTTTCAAACTTCTTTAGAAGAGTTATTATTTAGAGGGTATTTTATGCAAGGTCTTGGAATTTTGGCAAAAAATAGATGGTTGCCTTTAGTGTTAACTTCTGTTATTTTTGGTTTATTGCATGGCGCAAATCCAGAAGTTGAAAAATTAGGGTATATTTCTATGGTATTTTATATTGGTACTGGTCTCTTTTACGGAGTAACTACTTTAATGGACGAAGGAACTGAATTATCACTTGGTTTACATGCAATTAATAATATTGTAGCTGCTTTCTTTGTAACTACAAATTGGGCTGTTTTTAAAACTGATGCTTTGTATGTTGATACCTCAGAACCCTCTGTAGGTTGGGAAATGTTTTTCCCTGTATTAGTATTATACCCAATGATGTTATTCATTTTTTCTAAAAAATATGGATGGAAAAATTGGGTTCAAAAATTAACTGGAAAAATAGAAGAACCTACAAACATTATAGACGATTAGGGCATTTTAGATAATAATGAAGCTAAATAAATTTCATAAAAACTTTAAATTAAATAATTTATCATTTACCTCTGTTGATGAGTTGCTTGTATATACTAGCGGTTTTTCTGATGAGATTTATCAATTTTTAAAAAGTTGGTTTTCTCAGGAAAATTTTATCTGTGTAAAAACTTCGGGTTCAACAGGTATTCCCAAAGAAATTAAATTGCTAAAAGTACAGATGATTAATTCTGCTTTTGCTACTAGTAAATATTTTAGTTTAATAGAAAATACTTCGGCTTTATTATGTTTACCAATAACTTACATCGCGGGTAAAATGATGCTAGTGCGATCCTTAACTTTAGGCTGGCATTTAGATGTTGTAGAGGCAAGTTCTAATCCATTAAAACATATTTTTAAAGAATATGATTTTTCTGCAATGGTTCCTTTACAATTAGAAAATTCTCTAGAGTCATTAAATCTTATAAAAACACTAATTGTTGGTGGTGGTGCTGTATCTTGGCCACTTCAGAATAAACTACAAGAAGTTTCATCAAAAGTTTTTGCTACTTATGGAATGACGGAAACAATAACTCATATTGCAGTGAAAAAGCTAAATAATTTTAATATTACCCCTAATTTTTATGAAATTTTGCCAAATATAGAAATTTATAAAGATGTTCGGAATTGTTTAATAATTAATGCCCCAGAACTTTCTAATGATATTGTTTGTACAAATGATATTGTTCATTTAATTTCTGAGACCCACTTTGAATGGGTTGGGCGTTTTGACTCAATAATAAATTCTGGAGGAGTTAAGTTGTATCCGGAAAAAATAGAAGCGGAACTCTCAAAAATAATTACTTCACGTTTTTTTGTTGCTGGTGTTTCTGATGTAAAACTTGGTGAGAAGTTAATTTTAATAATTGAAGGTAAATCTACACCAATAGAAATAAAGAACATGAATTTATCAAAATTCGAAATTCCGAAAGAAGTTTATTTCCTAAATAATTTTATAGAAACGGAAACAAAAAAGATTCAACGTAAAAAAACACTCGATTTAATTATACCTTAATCTCAATATAAAAAAATCTCATATAAATATTGATATGTTGCCATTAAATAAACCTGATGGAAGTTAAAAAATAGTATTTATTTATTTTAGGGGTTTAAGTTAGAGCAGAAATTAAGGTTTAGAGCTTGTTGTAAAAAAGACTTTTAATTATTCCATCTGAAAGTCCAATTTTAGGAACATAAATTTTTCGTGCTCCACTCCATTTCATTGCGGATAAATAAATTTTTGTTGCAGGAATAATGACATCAGCTCTATCTGGGTTTAAACTCAGTTCAGAAACCCTTTCATCAAAAGACATTTTTTTTAAAAATTGATACTGAGCATTTAGATAAATATAAGAAATAGGTTTTCCTTCAGTTCGTCCAGACATTTTAAATAGCTTATTAATGTTACCTCCAGAACCAATTAAGGATATTTTTTTTAATCCTTTCGTGTTTTTCTTTACCCATTTTTCTACATTGGCAAAAATCTCTTTGTTTACAGATTTTTTATTATTTAATAAACGAACAGTCCCTATTTTAAAAGATTTTGAGGTAATTATTTTTCCAGCAGAAAAAACAGTGATTTCCGTGCTACCGCCCCCAACATCAACATATAAATAAGAATCATTTCCTTCAATTAATTCATTTAAATCTGTAGAAGAAATAATTGCAGCTTCTTCTTTACCTCCTATAATATCAATTTTTACGCCTGTTTTTTTATGAATTTGTTCAACGACTTCTTTTCCGTTTTTGGCTTCTCTCATTGCAGAAGTGGCGCATGCTTTATATTTTGTTACGCCATGAACATCCATCAGTAATTTAAATGCTTCGATAGCATTAATCATTCTTATAATATTCTCATTACTTATAAGTTCGTTGACAAAAGCATCAGCTCCTAAACGAATAGGGACACGTATTAAAGAAGACTTTTTAAATTTAGGTTCTTTTTCCTCAGATATAATAACATTAGAAATTAGTAATCTAACTGCATTTGACCCAATATCTATGGCGCCGTATTTTTTAATTTCTAACAAACTACTTTATTTATGATTTTTCGGGAATTCTGTTATAAAAGTTTTCCCTTTTTTTATGTTTTTCCAATGTTTTTCTTCAAACTTAATTCCGATTACTCCACAAGTAGACACATGAGAAATAGGTATACTACCAAATTTATTTACGAATGAGTTGATGCCGTGATCGTGACTAAAAATAATTGCAGAATTAAAACCATCATCTAAAGCATTAACCGTTTTAACTAAATAGCCATCACTAAAACTGTATAGTTGTTTTTTAATTTTAAGGTTTGACAAAGGGTATTCTAGGTTTTCGCAAAAAATTACTGCAGTGTGTAATGCTCTGTTAGCACTGCTAGAAACGAAAACGTCTGGTCTGTCAATTTCTTTTGATAAAAATTTAGAGATTAAATGTGCATCTTTTATTCCTCTTTTTTTTAAAGGCCTGTCAATATCTTTTATTCCAGAATATTCCCAAGAAGATTTTGCGTGTCTAACAATGTATAAAGTTTTCATCCAATTTTAATTGTTGAGTGGTAAATATAGAGAATTTATGGTGCTAACCTTTCGATTTTCCAAGAAAAATCTTCGTCTAAAGTATATCTAATTCGATCATGCATTCTATTAGGCCTTCCTTGCCAAAATTCTATTGAAATAGGTTTTACTAAATAACCTCCCCAATGTTTAGGTCTTTCAATTTCATTTCCTTCAAACTTTTTCTCAAAAGTTTTTAAACTTTGCTCAAGATCCTCTCTAGAGTTTACAACTTTACTTTGGTTAGAAGCCCACGCGCCTAGTTTACTTCCATTTGGTCTAGATTTAAAATAACTATCAGATAATTTTTTTTCTAAAATTTCTGCATTACCTTTTATAATTATTTGTTGTTCTAATGCTGGCCAAAAAAAAGATAAACAAATATTATTATTATTTGCAATTGCTTTTCCTTTTTCTGAATTGTAATTTGTGTAAAAAATAAAACCTTCAGAAGTATACTTTTTTAATAGAACAACTCTGCTTTTTGGAAAACCATCTATGCCAATAGATGAGACTGTCATGGCGTTACTTTCATCTACCATTTGAGAATTATCTGCAGTTATAAACCAATTTTGGAATAATTCCATTGGGCTTTCTGGGCAATTACTTTCTAAAAGTTCTTGTTTTTCGTAAGATTTTCGGTAATTACTTAAGTCTTTAGACATTTAGTTTATTTTAATAAAGTAAAAATACAGAATATTATAATAGTACAATTACTGAAAATTAAAGTTTTTAGTTAATTTTATTTAGATGTTTTGCAAGGTAAACTCCAGAACTTACGCAGCCTTGTATTAAATAGCCTCCAGTTGGTGTATCCCAATTTAGCATTTCACCAATGCAAAATTGATTCTTTATTTTTTGCAATTGAAAATTAGTATCAACAGCGTCTAAATCAATTCCGCCAACAGTAGAAATTGCTGCGTCTAAAATTCCTAAAGCAGTAATTTCTAGTGGAAATTTTTTAATGTATTTTGCTAAAATTTCTGAATTTAAATAGTCTTCTTTTGAGATGTATATTTTTAATAAATCTATTTGAGAAGTGCTTAATTTCAAATCTTTTTTTAAAGTTTGTGTTGTATTTTTAAAACTTGAATTTCTAATCCTAGATGTAACACTTTCTGCTGAAAGCGTTGGTTTAAAGTCGATATAAATATGTGCTTTTTCTTCGGATTTTAATTTTGCTCTAATTTGTGGGCTTAAACCATAAATAGCATTTCCTTCTAAACCAAATTTCGTAATAATGGCTTCACCTTTTTGTATTTTGCCATCGCAAGAAATAGTAATATTTTTTAAAGGGCTTCCTTCGTTTTGGTTGATGAAATTTGGTTTCCAATCAACTTTAAAAGAACAATTTGATGCTTCAAAAGGAATTGTTTTTATTTCTTTTTCTTTAAAAGTATCAATCCAATTTCCATTAGAACCTGTAATTTTCCAACTTCCTCCTCCTAAAGAGAATACAGTGTAATAAGATGCAACTGTTTTATTATTTACTATGATATTATTTTTAGCATCCCATCCAGAAAAAGTATGATTGTATTTAAAAGAAATTCCTCTTTTTTTTAAATGATTTAGAATGGTATTTAAAACGGTAATTGGTTTTATACCTTTTTCGGGATAGACTCTTTTACTACTTCCTATAAAAGTGGGAATACCTATATCTTTTAACCAATCTCGAAAATTATCATTCGTAAAACTTGACAAAGAATCTTTTAAAAAATCACGTGGTGTATAACGTTCAATAAAATTAGAAATCGTTTCAGAATGTGTTAAATTAAAACCACCTTTTCCTGCAACTAAAAATTTTCTACCAGCAGTTTTATTTTTTTCATATATCGTAATATCAAATTTTTTAGTATCGAGGAATGCAGCTAAAAGGAGAGAAGAAGGTCCGCTTCCAATAATGGAAATTGTTTTTTTCATTCTATTTATGTATTCGATCTCCAATAAATTAAGTAACTTAATAGAGGTGTTTTTTCTCTCCATAGCTTATGAACGATTACTATTGTTGTAAGTTATAAATTCACTCTTTTTTATTCAATATTCTCTATAATTAAACAAATACCTAATATTATTGCAAAAATTATCCATTCCCATTGAACACTTCTGTCCCTAATTTCCGAGATAGTTTCTCTTTTCGCAGGTGTAGTCTTGTAATCAATTGGTTCCTTTTCAAGCATTTTTAAATAACCCTTTATACCAAGTGAAAAAAGAATAATTCCGATTATAATTAAGTATTCATTAATTAAAACGTTCAGACCATTTATGAAATATCGAAAATATTCGACTAAAAGATTCGAGATTTTATTTTCCATTCACACGTTTATTTAATATTGGAATTTAGGTTTAGGAACAAATCATATTATTTCTTAATTAATATTAATCCTAAAAAGGTTATAAATCCATTTAAAACCAACACAAAGAATCCAAAATCGAAACCGAATTTTTCTTTGGAATAATAGCTAATTATATATGTAAGAATTGGTGTAATTAAACAAATTACAGGTACAACTTCTGTCTTTTAAATTGTATTTGGTGAACAGTCCGAAAGTATATAAACCCAGTAAAGGACCATATGTATAACCCGCAAATGTGAATATTTTTGCAATGACACTAGCATCGGCAATAAAGTATTTAAAAACGAGAATAGTTGCAATCAATACAAAAGAGAAAATAACGTGCACTTTTTTTCTAATTTTTTCTTGCGCTCTTTTTTCTTTCTTTTTGTTAATTTCTAAAATATCAATACTAAAAGATGTCGTTAAAGATGTTAAAGCCGAATCTGCACTCGAATAAGCAGCAGCAATTAAACCAAGTAAGAAAAATGTAGCGGTTGCTAAACCTAAAGTTCCTTTGGTTGCTATAATTGGAAATAGTTCATCTTTGTGTGCGTCAATCCCGTTTTTTTGTGCGTAATCTGTCAATAAAACACCTAAAGCTAAAAAGAAAAAGTTTACGATTACCAAAACAATTGTAAACCAAAACATGTTTTTCTGTGCATCTTTTAGATTTCTACATGTTAAGTTTTTCTGCATCATATCTTGGTCTAAACCTGTCATAACAACTGCAATAAAAGCGCCTGCTAAGAACTGTTTCCAGAAATAATTACCTGCATTTACATCCTCAAAAAAGAAGGTTTTAGATAGTTGATTTTCTGAAACATAAGAAAATAAATTGTCTATTTTCATTTCGATAGATATTGTATAAATACAAACGCCAACCGCAATCAACATAAAAAGTGTTTGCAAAGTATCTGTCCAAACAATAGTTTTTATACCTCCTTTAAAAGTGTACAACCAAATTAATAAAATAGTAATGGAAACGGTTGCCCAAAAAGGAACACCATATGCATCAAATAAAATTATTTGCAACACATTTGCGACTAAAAATAACCGAAAAGCAGCTCCGATTGTTCTAGATAGCAAAAAGAAACTAGCCCCGGTTTTGTATGAATAGTTACCAAAACGATCTTGTAAATACGTGTAAATTGAGGTTAAATTCAATCTATAATAGAGTGGAAGTAACACGAGACCAATAACGGCATAACCAATTACGTAACCTAAAACCATTTGAAAATAGCTCATGTTAGAGCCTTCTACCCAACCCGGAACTGAAATAAATGTTACTCCAGAAAGTGACGCGCCAATCATTCCAAAAGCAACTAAATACCAGGGTGATGAGTTATTTGCTTTAAAAAATGTTTTATTGTCTGCGGATTTACTTGTAATGTATGAAATGAAAATTAATAAGGAAAAATAAGTAACTATTAATAAAATGATATATGCTGGTTTCATAGAGGAATTACAAATCTTTAATTAAGAAATACGAATATACATAAATCATAACCTTCAATTCATAATTAGTAATCAATTTGTAATTCGTAATTTTGTTGACTATGGATTTTTCATCGAAATTATTAGAGAATGCGGTTAATGAGGTGTCTCGTTTACCAGGAATTGGAAAGCGAACTGCTTTGCGTTTAGTTTTGCATTTACTAAAACAGCCATCTGAAAATACAAAGTTTTTGTCGGAAGCCTTATTACATTTAAGAAATGATATAAAGACTTGCTCTAATTGTCATAATATTTCGGATACGACTTTGTGTGACATTTGTAGTAACACAAAAAGAAATTCTGAAATTGTTTGCGTTGTTGAAGATATTAGAGATGTAATGGCAATTGAAAGTACGTCTCAGTTTAATGGATTGTATCATGTATTAGGTGGTAAAATTTCTCCTATGGAAGGAATTGGGCCTCAGGAATTACAAATAGAGTCTTTGATTAGAAAAATTTCTGAAGGAGAAATTAAAGAACTTATTTTTGCTTTAAGTTCTACTATGGAAGGAGATACTACAAACTTTTATATATTTAAGCAAATTGAAAAATTTGAAATTACAACTTCTACAATTGCACGAGGAATTTCGGTTGGTGATGAATTAGAATATGCAGATGAAGTTACCTTGGGTAGAAGTATTGTGAATCGCATTCCTTTTGAGCAGAGTATTAGAAGTTAATTATCTAAATTATTATTTTTATCACTTTCTAAAATCTCTTTCTCTGCTTTTTCCCAAGATTTTTTTTCTCTTATTTTTTTATAAAGTCTAATTCCTAACATAAGTAAAAAACCAAAAAGAATAATACCCACAACTCCCCAAATCCAATTAATCGCATTTTGTAATGTGACTAAAAAGACCACAGCAAATAGTATAATTGTTGGTGCTTCGTTTATAATTCTTAATTTGAATGCTGTGTATTTTATAATATCATTTTGTAATTGTTTGTATATTTTGTGGCAAAATCCGTGATAGAAATACAATGCTAAAACAAAAGAAAGTTTTATGTGCATCCAAGGCATTTGTAAATAATATGGATTTTTATAAAGCATCCAAAAACCAAATATACTTGCTAAAATTGCAGACGGCCAAGTAATTATGTACCACAACCTTTTACTCATTAATTTGTATTGCGTTTGTAAAATATCTTTAGCTGGTTCTTCTTTTTTTTCTGCTTCTACATGGTACATAAATAAACGTACTATATAAAATAGGCCTGCAAACCAAGTGACAATAAAAATAATATGTAATGCTTTTATGTAAAGGAAATCCATAGATATGTATTGACTTTTTTAGTTTTGATATTATTTAGTAAACAAGTTTAGCCCTGATTGAAATGACATCCTTTTTGTTTTTACAAAAAGATATAATGTAAAGCAGGAAATAGCTCCTTATAAAATTATTTATTTTTCCAATCATTAATCCAAGAAACCATGACATCTACCCAGTCATCATTATCATTTAAACAAGGAATATGCTTATAATCTGTTCCTCCTGCCTCTAAGAAATCTTCTTTTCCTTCCATTGCAATTTCTTCTAAAGTTTCTAAACAATCAGAAACAAAGGCGGGTGTAATAACGGCAACTTTTTTCTTTCCCATTTCTGGAAATTTCTCTAATTCAAAATCTGTGTAAGGTTTTAACCATGGATCTTTTAATAATCGAGATTGAAATGAATTACTATGATTTGTCTCGTCTAATCCTAAATGTTTTGCAATTCCTTTAGTTGTTTCAAAACATTGATGTCTATAACAAGTGTGATGGGCAACAGAATTACGTTCACAACAAGAACCATCTAATTTGCAATGGCTTTTTGTTGGGTCAGATTTTTTAATATGTCTTTCTGGAATTCCGTGATAAGAAAACAATACGTGGTCATAATCAAAACCTTTTAAATGATTAGCAATATTGTCACTCATCACTTTTATATAATCTGGTTTGTTGTAAAACGGGGGTAATGTATCTAGTTTTACTTGTGGGTATTTTTCTGCTAAAATTTCTTCTGCTTGCACAACTACAGTTTCATAAGAAGACATGGCGTAATGCGGATATAAAGGGACTAACATTATTTCTGTTACGCCTTTATCTATTAAGTTTTTAATTCCTTTTTCCATCGACATAGAACCATATCGCATTGCTAATTCTAAGGGAATATCCATTTTTGCTTCGACCTTTTTTGCAAACTTTTCTGAGATTACAACCAAGGGAGAGCCCTCTTTCCACCAAATTTTTTTGTAAGCTGCACCAGATTTTTTTGGACGAACTTGGAGTATAATTCCTTTAATTAGTAGCCATCGTTTCCAATATGGAATGTCTATGACGCGCTCATCCATTAAGAATTCACCTAGGTACTTTTTTACATCTTTTGTTTCTGTAGAATCTGGCGATCCTAAATTGTTTAATAAAATTCCTTTCATTTAGTAAAAGTTTAAAGACTTTAAATTTTTAAGATTGAACTGTTATATTTAATTATTTTTTAATTTGATAATTGGTTTGTAACCTCATACAAGCTAATCGCCAAACTATGTATTACGTTCATAGATGAATTTCTTCCAAACATTGGTATTGCAATAGTTTTATCTACAAGATTTATGTTTTCGATTCCGTTTCTCTCACTACCCAAAAGTAGGACGATTTTTTCGTGTTTATTAAATTTAAAATTTTGAATATTTATACTTTTATTAGTAATTTCTATACCAATTATTGTATTGCCCTCTGCTTTTAACTGCTCAATAATTTCCTCAAAATCTGTATAATACTCGTGTGAGACTTGGCTTATAGTGTTTCTTGCAGTTTTTTTGACTATTCTGTTTTCCAAAGACGGTGAAACATGGTGAAAATAAATTTTCTGTACACCAAAACTTTCAGATATTCTGAAACACATACCAATATTTTCGGGTGTTCTAATGGCGTCGCAAACAATGGTTATTGGGAATTGTTTCTGATTGTTTTTTATGTCGTAATGTGTAAGTTGTTCCAAATTATAGTTGTTCTTTGTTTAGGCTCATTACATATTTCTTCGGTGTTGTACCGAACTTCTTTTTAAATGCCGCGATAAAGTGGCTAGATGTGCTGTAGCCAACCTTTAAACCCACTTCATTTACATTAAATTGATTACTTTCTAATAACCTTCTAGAATGTTCCATTTTGTAATCGAATAGAAAACTATAAACCGTATCGCCGTAAATTTGCTTAAAACCTTCTTTTAACTTTTTTAAACTGAGACCAATTTCAGTCGATAATTCTTGTAAGGATGGTGGTTCTGCCATTCTAGAGATAATAATTTCCTTCGCTTTTCTAATTTTTAGTACATTTTGTTCATCAACCAAAAAAGGACAATATTGACCCTCTGTGTTTTCTTCTTTTTGAAAATGAAGGCTTAATAATTCATATACTTTTCCTTTAACGTATAAATTCCGAATAGAACTATTAATATTAGAATTTATGATTTGTTGTAAAACAATTGAAACGGTAGGTTTTGTTTCTGTGTCGTCATAGTATTTTTTATTACTATTCTCATCACTCAAAAAGGGTATATATCCGGATTCTTTGGAAAATAGAGAGTGAAATTTTTCAATCGAAATTAATAATGAAACTAATGTTGTTTTGGGTTGAGTTTCAAGATTTATAGGTAATATTCTCTGTGGATTATACAAAAGGATAGATCTATTGTCTAAAACATCAAAAGAGTAAGAATTATTATTAAATATAAATTTAGATTTTCCCTTTATACAAAAATGAATTTGAATAAAATTGCTGTTAATTTCTCTCTCAAAATTTTGAATAGTGTTACTTTCATTCTGAAAATGAAGTAAATAAAAGCCTTTATCTAAAATAATTTCTTGAAAAGTACTTTCTCCGACATTTTTAATCATAGTTTAATTTAAAATTATAATTCTTTTATTTAGAATCGTTCTATATTAAAATATAGAGAAGCCTTTGTTGTACCGCAAAAATAAGGATTTTCTACATTTTTATGAAGAATATTCGTAAAAAAACATTTAACGTTATAAAAAGTTCTTTAAGCGATATTTTTATTAATTTCTTGTTTATACTTTTGTACCACTTTAAAAGTTATGGGAGAATTGGGGCAAGAGCACTTTTACAATATTGGGGTTAGTTATAAGAAAGCAGATGCAGAAATGCGAGGTAAATTTTCTGTTTCAAAAGAAAATCAAGTAGCTCTTTTGCAAGCTGCAAAAAATAAAGGTGTTTCTGGTGTCTTTATAATCTCTACTTGTAATAGAACAGAGGTGTTTGGCTTTGTAAATAGACCTTGTTTATTAATAGAACTTCTATGTGATTTTTCTGAAGGAAATTCTCAGGAATTTAGGGAAATCTCAACTGTATTCAAAGACCAATCTGCAATAAACCATTTATTTAGAATTGGTACAGGTTTAGAAAGTCAGATTTTAGGGGATTATGAGATTGTTGGTCAATTAAGACAATCATTTAGAGTTGCAAAAGAAAATAAAACTATAAATGCGTTTACAGAGCGTTTGGCAAATAGTGTTTTACAGGCTAGTAAGCGTGTCAAAAATGAAACAAAATTAAGTTCTGGTACAACTTCTGTCTCTTACGCAGCAGTGCAATATATTATTAGAAATTTATCCGATCATAATTCTAAGAATATTTTGGTTTATGGTTTAGGTAAAATGGGTAGGAATACGTGTAAGAACCTTGCTGAATACACTCAAAATAAATCAGTTTGTTTGATAAATAGAACTGAAGAAAAAGCAACAGAATTTATTAAAGACCATTTATCAATTAGAAAATCTGTAATAGGAAATTTAAAGGATGAAATAGCAAAGACAGATGTTTTAATCGTTTCCACAGGAGCAGATAAACCCACAATTACTGAAGAGCATCTTGTTGATGGTAAAGAAATCCTTATTTTAGACTTATCAATGCCAGAAAATGTATCGCATAATCTTGCGCACCATAAAAATGTAACTTTGGTGAATATAGATGAATTATCTCGTGTAACAGATGAAACTTTGGCAAAACGTCTAGCAGAAATTCCTTATGCCGAAGATATTATAGAAACACATAAATTAGAATTTAACGATTGGTTAAATCAGAGAAGGTTTACGCCTGCGATTGCTGCTCTAAAAAAGTCTTTAGAGACAATTAAAAAAGATGAAATTAATTTTCAGAAAAAAAAGATTAATAATTTTGATGAAAATCAAGCAGAAGTATTAACCTCACGATTTATACAAAAAATTACCACCCAGTTTGTAAAGCACTTAAAAGACGAAAATACTTCTGTTTCAGAAAGTATAGATGTTATTAAAAAAGTGTTTCAATCTTAATTATAACTTAATGCAAAAAACAATAAGAATAGGAACTCGCGATAGCCAATTGGCTCTTTGGCAAGCTAATAGAGTACGTGAAGAATTAACAGAGTTAGGTTATGAATCAGTGATTGTTCCTATAAAATCTCTAGGTGATATTGTTTTAGACAAACCCTTGTACGAACTTGGGGTTGTAGGTGTTTTTACAAAAAATTTAGATGTTGCTATGTTAAATGGTGATATAGATATTGCTGTACATTCACTAAAAGATGTTCCTACAGTTTTACCTGAAGGAATTGTAAAAGCTGCAGTTTTAAAACGTGATGACTATTCTGATGTATTATTATATAAAGGATCTGAGGAGTTCTTTGGAGAACAAAACGCAGTAATTGCCACCGGTAGTTTAAGAAGAAAGGCAATGTGGTTAAATCGTTACCCAACTCATACAGTAGTTGGTTTAAGAGGAAATGTAAACACGCGTTTGCGAAAATTAGACGAAAGTGATTGGAATGGTGCTGTTTTTGCAGCTGCCGGTTTATATCGTTTGGGGATAAAAGAAGAAAACAAAATTACTCTTTCTTGGATGATTCCCGCTCCTGCACAAGGTGCAATTATGGTTACAACTTTAGCTAAAGATGATTATTCTCTCGATGCCTGTGAACAATTAAACCACAAAGAAACAAATATTTGTACAACAATAGAACGTGAGTTTTTACATCTTTTAGAGGGTGGTTGTTCGGCACCAATAGGAGCTTTAGCCTATATTGATGCTAAAACTGAAGAAATTAATTTTAAAGGAGTTTTATTAAAAAAAGACGGCTCTAAAAAAATTACAGTTAATAAAACAGCACCGGTTGGGCGTCACAGATATTTGGCAAAAGATTGTGCAGATTATATTATTAACAGAGGCGGTAAAGAATTAATGACAGAAGATGAAGAAAATATCGAAGCTCCGTTACATAATATTTACTCCACCAAAAAACTTTCTGAACTTCAAAAGAAAACATTACCAGAAACATTTGGAATAAAAGATAGTGATTTTATTAAAATACGTTTTAATAGAATTTCACCTAAGGAAATAAGAAGTGAAATTGAAAACGTTGTTATTACAAGTCAAAACGGAGTAGAAGCGCTTTTAAATTCTTTCACAAAAGATGAAATGAATTTTAAGAATATTTATTGTGTTGGTAGAAGAACAAAAAAATTGATCGAAAAAAGGATTGGTAAAGTTGCTCATGTTGCTAAAAATGCACAAAAACTAGGGGAATATTTAGCCAATCAATTAGAAAATAAAAAAGTAACTTATTTCTGCAGTAGTCTTAGGTTAGATGCTTTACCAACTTTTTTGCGCGATGAAGGTATAATTGTACATGAAGTTGAGGCCTACAAAACAATGTTCAGTTCAGAGAAAATTAATGATCAAGTTTCTGGAGTTTTATTTTATAGTCCATCAGGAATAGAAAGTTATTTAGAAGAAAACTCAACAGATAAAGTTGCTTTTTGTATCGGAGAAACTACTGCTTCAGAGGCAAGAAAACATTTTAAAAATGTTAAAGTAGCGAACATGCCTAGTGCAGAGAGTTTATTAGAATTAGTGAAAATATATTATAATTCTTAGTAGATGAATATTAGAAGACCAAGAAGAAATCGGAAATCTGCCTCAATACGAGCAATGATAGAGGAAACCACTTTATCAGTAAATGACTTTATTTATCCGTTATTTCTAATTGAAGGTTTAGGGGAAAAAGAAGAAATTACTTCAATGCCAGGTATTTATCGTTTTTCTTTGGATTTATTGTTGAAAGAAATTCAAGAATGTATAGATCTAGGTATTAAAAGTTTTTGTGTGTTTCCTTCTTTGGGGGAAAACAAAAAAGATAAATATGCAACAGAAGGTTATAATTTAGATAGTCTTTACAACAAGGCATTGTTAAAAATTAAAACACAGTTTACAGATATTGTTGTAATGACAGATATTGCCATGGATCCATACTCTAGTGATGGTCATGATGGTATTGTAGAAAATGGAGAAATCCTTAATGATGAAACGTTAGATGTTCTTGGGAAAATGGCTATAGCTCAAGCAAAGTCAGGTGCAGATATCTTAGGTCCTTCAGATATGATGGATGGTCGCGTGGGATATATCAGAAAAGTATTGGATGAAGCTGGGTATTCACAAGTATCCATTATGTCTTATACAGCAAAATATGCGAGTGCTTTTTATGGCCCATTTAGAGATGCTTTAGATTCAGCACCTAAATTTGGTGATAAAAAAACGTATCAAATGAATCCTGCAAATACTAGAGAAGCATTAATTGAGGCTGATTTAGATATAGAGGAAGGAGCAGATATGATTATGGTAAAACCAGCTTTAGCTTATCTAGATATCATAAAATTATTGAAAGATAATTATAATGTTCCCATTTCAGCATACAATGTAAGCGGTGAATATGCTATGATTAAAGCTGCTGATGAAAAAGGCTGGCTTGATGGTGAAAAAGCAATGATGGAAAGTTTGTTAAGCATAAAAAGAGCTGGGGCGGATATTATTATCACCTATTTTGCAAAGGAAGCTGCAAGGTTATTAAATAAGTAACAACTATTTTATTCTAAAAGTTGAAGTAGATGAAATTCAAAAAATCAAATAAACTATATAAAAAGGGTCTAGAAAATCTTGTTGGAGCTGTCAATTCTCCAGTAAGAGCGTTTTCATCAGTTGGTGGTAATCCCTTATTTATAAAAAAAGCAAAAGGAAGTAAAATTTATGATGTTGACGGAAATGAATATATAGATTTAGTAGTTTCTTATGGTCCAATGATTTTAGGACATAGACACAAATCAGTGGAAAAAGCCGCAAAAAAAGCTTTAAAAAATGGTTATTCTTTTGGTGCATCGACTGAAGCAGAAATCAAATTAGCTAAAATAGTTTGTGACGCTTTTCCAGAAATGGATAAGGTTCGTTTTGTAAACTCAGGGACAGAAGCTGTTTTAAGCGGAATTCGTTTGGCAAGGGCCTTTACTGGTAAAGATAAAATTATAAAATTTGCTGGCTGCTATCATGGGCATCAAGATGCTTTATTGGTGGCCGCAGGTTCTGGTTTAGCTACCTTAAGTTTACCGGGTTCAAAAGGAGTACCCGAAGGTGCAGTAAAAAATACGTTAATTGCAGAATATAATAATTTAGAAAGTGTAAAAAAACATTTTGATAATGACGAGAACATTGCAGGTGTAATCATTGAGCCAATAGGAGGGAATATGGGAGTTGTAATTCCGGAAAATAATTTTTTAAAAGAATTAAAAGATTATTTAGAAACTAAAGGAGCATTGTTAATTGCGGATGAAGTGATGACAGGTTTTCGTTCTAAATTTGGTGGAGCGCAGGAATTATTAGGTGTAACTGCTGATATTACCTGTTTAGGGAAAGTAATTGGTGGAGGTTTTCCTGTAGGAGCCTATGGTGCAAGAGAGGAAATTATGCAAGAAGTTGCTCCTTTAGGAGGAATGTATCAAGCAGGAACGTTAAGCGGAAATCCAATTGCAATGGCAGGAGGAATTGCTACTTTAACAGAATTAAAAAGGCAAAATCCGTACAACCAATTTGAGGAAAAAGGGAATATTTTAGAAGTAATTTTATTAGAAACAGCTAAGAAATACAATTTAGATTTGGTTGTAAATCGGTTTGGTTCCATGATGAATCCTTTTTTCACAAAGGGTAAAGTTACTAATTTTGAAGAAGCTCAATTATCTGACACAGGTAAATTTGCTGTTTTCTTTTGGGAAATGATTAAAAATGGAGTCTTCTTGCCTCCAAGTCAATTTGAAGCATGGTTTTTATCTTCTGCTTTAACAGATAAGGATATTAAAAAAATATCAGAAGCAATAGACAAAAGTATGTTGGCTGTTTCAAAAATGTAAATAAATTGTCATTCAAATTGCAATGACGTTCAAGAATACTATGATTAAAAACGATTTATTTTTAAGAGCATTAAAAGGAGAAAAAGTTGATAGACCACCAGTTTGGATGATGCGTCAGGCAGGAAGGTATTTACCAGAATTTCAGGAAATAAAAAAGAAATACGATTTCTTTACACGTTGTCAAACTCCAGAATTAGCGTCAGAAATTACAGTGCAGCCAATTAGAAGATATGGTATGGATGCTGCAATTTTGTTTTCAGATATTTTAGTTATTCCTCAAGCAATGAATATTGAGGTACAAATGAAACCAGATTTCGGACCTTATTTACCGAACCCAATTCGTTCTCAAAAAGATTTAGATCATGTAATTGCTCCTGATGTTCATGAGTCACTAGGTTATGTAATGGAAGCAATTAAAGCAACCAAAGAAAAACTAAATGACGAAGTGCCTTTAATCGGTTTTGCTGGTTCACCTTGGACAATCCTATGTTATTGTGTGCAAGGACAAGGTTCTAAAAATTTTGATAAAGCAAAAGAGTTATGTTTCACAAATCCTGTTTTAGCACACTCTTTATTACAAAAAATTACAGATACAACAATTGAGTATTTAAAAGCAAAAGTTGGGGCTGGGGTAAATGCAGTTCAGGTTTTTGATTCTTGGGGAGGAATGCTGTCTCCCGTCGATTATCAAGAATTCTCATGGCAATATATTCAGCAAATTATTGATGCTTTAAAAGACATTACTCCAGTAATAGCTTTTGGTAAAGGCTGTTGGTTTGCCTTAAACGAGATGTCTAAATCTGGAGCTTCTGCTCTTGGTGTGGATTGGACTTGTTCACCAAGAAATGCTCGTTATTTATCAGGAGGAAGAATTACTTTACAAGGTAATTTTGATCCAACAAGATTATTTTCGCCACCAGCAGTTATTAAAAAAATGGTGCATCAAATGATTAATGAATTTGGTAAGGATAGATTAGTTGTAAATCTTGGACACGGTATTTTACCAAACATTCCATTAGAAAATGCAAAAGCATTTATAGATGCTGTAAAAGAATATAAAGCCAACTAAAATGCCACATTTTATTTTAGATTGTTCAGAGAATATTTTAGAAAAACAAAATCCGAGAAAAGTAATTGAAGCAGTTTTTGAGACTGCTTTTTCTACGAGTTTGTTTGATAGAGATGATATCAAAGTGCGCTTAAATCCTTATAAATATTCCTTAGTACAAAGTGAGGAGGCAGATTTTATTCACGTTTTTGGTAATATTATGCAAGGAAGAACAGCAGATCAAAAAGCTGAACTTTCGCGTGAAATTGTAGTTACTTTAAGTAGGTTATTTCCAGAAGTACCAGTTATTTCAATTAATATTAGAGATTTTGATAAGGCTTCTTATTTTAATAAATCTATGATATAAGAGTAAGATATTTGGGCCTTACTTTATGTTGTTGAAAAATCGGTATAAAGTAATGCTACTCATTATATCTTTCTTATTATTGAATTTATTTCAGTATCTTTTCTATAATAAAGGAACTTAAAAATTTTTAATAGTTACTGAACCTAGTTTAATACAGAAAAGGATGCCATTCCAATCGATAACGTAAACAAATGCTGATGATTAAAAACATACTTTCAGGAATAATAGCAAGTATAAAAACAGTTGAATTATTAAATGAAGAGAATGAAAGCTCAGTTTTATAAATACATAGAAAATTTACAAGATACAATTACTACTAAATTAGAAAAAGTAGATGGTCTTGCAAAGTTTGAAGAAGACATTTGGGAGAGAGAAGAGGGCGGTGGAGGAAGAACCCGTGTTATTGAAAACGGCAATGTTTTTGAAAAAGGAGGTGTAAATATATCTGCGGTTCATGGAGAATTACCAGAAGTTTTAAGAAATCAATTTAAAGTAAAAGAAGGTGACTTTTTTGCTTGTGGATTAAGTTTAGTTTTACATCCAATAAATCCATTTGTACCAACGGTTCATGCAAATTGGCGTTATTTTGAAATGTATGATTCAGAAGGAAACATTGTTACCCAGTGGTTTGGTGGGGGGCAAGATTTAACACCTTATTATTTATTTGATGAAGATGCCATTCATTTTCATACAATATGTAAAACTGCTTGTGACAAACATAATCCAATATTTTATCCGAAGTTTAAAAAAGTTTGTGATGAATATTTTTGGAACTCCCATAGAAATGAAGCTCGGGGAATTGGAGGTTTATTTTTTGATTATCAAAAGGAAACAGAAGAATTTTCTATAGAGGATAGATTCAATTTTGTTACAGAAGTTGGGGCTAGTTTTTTGGATAGTTATGTTCCTATAGTTGAGAAAAGAAAAGAAACTCCGTTTACAAAAGAGCATAAAGATTGGCAAGAGGTAAGGCGTGGACGTTATGTAGAATTCAACTTAGTACATGATAGAGGAACTCTTTTTGGTTTAAAAACGAATGGCCGAATCGAAAGCATTTTAATGAGCTTGCCTCCAAAGGTCCAATGGGTCTATAATCACAAGCCAATGGATGGCTCAGAGGAGGAAAGATTATTAAAAGTTTTAGCTAAGCCGATAAACTGGGTATAGTAGTTTTTATTTTTTAGGTCTTTGATAAGAATGCCTTTCAATAGAATTAGGCACAGCGTATCCGTCTAAGCCCGTAACTGTTGCAATTTTTCCTTTACTTAGGTCTATAAAAAAATCGTTAGAAATCATTTCTTCCCGAACATATATTTTTTCTACTTCTGCCAATACTAAAAGTGTTCCGTTTGCCTTAATGTGAACTTCCTCTAAAAACTTCATTCTTATTTGAAGCGGTGCGCCTTTAACAAACGGTGCATAACAGTTGTCTTTATACTCTTCTTCGAAATTCGTTTTATCAAACTCAGAAATTTCTATGGGGTATTTTGCAGATGTATGATGTGCGTCTGCAATATATTCTTCGAAAACAGGATTTAGTGTAAAAATACCAGATTCCATAATGTTGTCATACGTGTTTCTTCTTACTGTGGTTGGGCGCAGCACGAAGCCGTAAATAGCAGGAGCAGAACCGAAATGTGTTACCGAACTAAATATGGCTAAGTTTGAAATACCATCTCTCGATTTTGTTCCAATTAAATTCGCAGACTTATATCCTGTAGCGGAGTTAATGAGGTTTATTTTATTCAGGTGAGGTAGTTTTTCTATATCTTTCTTTTCAAATGTAATCATAACTTTGTGCTGTAATTATTAATTTTTACATTTTTAGCTTTTAAATCAAACATTAAATTGTAAAGACCAAAAAATGTTCTATTGATATAAATAAAATGTTTAGAACCTCGATTTCCATTCATTTCTTTTAGTTCAGAGCTCTTAGCGTATTTAGAGCCTAAGCTAGCAATTTTCTCAAAAAATTCAGGATCAGAAAAGTCAAATTCATCTTGATGAAACGGTTGAGTAAACAAGCTTAGCATTTCGTGAAAGAGATTTTTAAAGAAGACAATTTCTTGCGCAGAATCGTCTTCTCTTAAAATTTCTAATTCGTAAAGCTTTTGTTCAAAATATACTGGATTATCAATATGCTCTTTTTTTGCTAATTCAAAATAAGGGATGTAAAAATCATCTGGAATCGATTTCATACACCCGAAATCAATAACTATTAATTGTCCTTTACTGTTTACTAAGAAATTTCCTGGATGCGGGTCTGCATGCACCTTTTTTAGGTGATGCATTTGATACATGTAAAAATCCCATAATGCTTGTCCAAGCTTATTAGAGATTTCTTGGTTGATTTCATTAGCAGTAAATTCTGATAAATGTATCCCTTCCATCCAACTCATAGTAAGAATTCTATCAGACGATAATTCTTTATAATATGTTGGGAATTTTAAATTAGGAATGTGTTTACAAGCTTCAGCTATTTCTTCACTTTGTTTAAACTCTAAAATGTAATTAGTTTCTTCTGTTAATTTCTCTTCAACTTCCTTAAAATAACGATCTGAGTTTTTTCCTTTAATATTAAACATCTTCATAGCAATTGGCTTTACAAGGGCCAAATCTGAAGAAATACTTTTCGCAATTCCTGGATATTGAATTTTTACAGCTAGTTTTTCTCCATTCTTTTCTGCCTGATGAACCTGTCCAATGCTTGCTGCGTTTACTGATGTTAGATTAAAGCTGTCAAATATTTCTGAAGGATGTTTTCCAAAATATTTTTTAAAAGACTTCACAACTAGAGGAGCTGATAATGGTGGTACGGAAAATTGTGAAAGTGAAAATTTTTCAACATAAGCGCGAGGTAAAATGCTTTTTTCCATACTGAGCATCTGAGCTACCTTCAGAGCACTTCCTTTCATTGTTTTTAAGCCATTATAAATATCTTCTGCATTTGCTTCATTTAAATTTTCTTGGGCTTTTTCTTCTGTGCTAATTATTTTTTCGCCATAGTATTTCACATAATTAATACCAACCTTTGCACCGGTTTGAAATAATTTTGTAGCTCTTTCAATCTTTGATGTGGGAATACGATCTATTGTTTTCATGAGTTTTGATTACATTTTGAAATTCATCTTTTCCTTTAACAAAAATTTTCCGAGGTCCATAATACTTTTGGCAGGTTTGGTTTCAAGCACGTCAAAACTAGCTAGCACACTTTTTTCGATAAATAAATCTGTCTTTTCAAAAGAGGAAGAAGTATCTTCTATCCAATATTTTATAATCATTAAAAATTGAAGCCAAAATCCTTCTTGAATTCCTTTGTCTTGTATTTTTTCTATGGTTTCTTGTCCAATGTCTATTTTATCTATCACTAGTGTTTTTGTGAAATTTCCAAATTCCTTCTTCAATCCTTTTAATTTTTTTCCATATTGCAATGAATTTGTTGCACCTTTAAAAGCTAACAAAACATAAGATCTATTTGCAGTTAAAATTTCTATGTAAGTAAAGTACAAGCTTAAAATTTTATTTTTAGAGTCGTATTCACCAAAATCTTCGTTTTTTTCAAGAACAGCCATCGCATTCTCAAAAAATAATGTAAATATTCTTTCCTCTAAGTGTTCAAAAGAACTAAAATAGGTGTAAAATTCACTTTCTTCAATAGCCAGTTCTTTACTAAATACATAAATGGATTTTGGAGGTTTACCAGTTGTTAGTAAGGTGTCGATGAACTTTGTTACAATTTGTATTTCGTTTATTTTTTCTTTGGCTGACATGTCTTTTAATTTTGTTCAAATATACAAAACGTTTAACATAATAGCAATTAAGTTAAACAAAATTAGTAGATTTGATTTAAATTTAAAAAATAAAACATGAAATCAGTTCTTATTGTCGGAGGAAGTAGCGGTATAGGGAAATCATTAGTTAATATTTTGCTAGAAAAAACAAAGGTTATTTCTATTAGCCGAACATCCTCAAAAATAACACATCCAAATTTAACAGAGTACACTTGTGATGTGCTCAATGATACTTTACCCGAACTTGCAGTTGTTGATTCGATTGTGTATTGTCCTGGGAGTATAAACTTGAAGCCCATTAGTAGGCTAAACCAAGAAGATTTTTCTAATGACTTTTCCATTAATGTACTCGGCGCTGTGAAGGTCGTTCAACACTATTTACCTATGTTAAAAAACGGCAGCAATCCAAGTATTTTGATGTTTAGCACAGTTGCTGTTAAAATGGGAATGCCTTTTCATGCTAGTGTGGCTGCATCTAAAGGAGCGGTGGAAGGTTTGGTGAAATCTTTAGCTGCTGAATTCGCACCAACTATTAGAGTCAATGCGATTGCTCCAACACTTACAGATACTCCCTTAGCATCTAAATTATTGCGTAATGACAAATTAAAAGAGATGCGAGCAGGTGTGCATCCTTTAAAAAGATATTTGCAATCTGATGAGGTTGCAGAAATGGCAAAGTTTATCATATCAGATAAAGCAATGGCTTTTTCTGGACAAGTGTTTGAAATGGATTGTGGGATGGTGTCATTAAAGATATAGTGATTTTGTTTTTAAGAAGTTGGCTTTGGACACGTTTCAAAACGGCTATTAACAATTCATCTTGAAGGCATTTCAACTTTTCAAATCAATGAGATATTCAACTAATAGAAACGTTTCTTTAGCAAAAAGCACTAGAAGATCTATGTAATATTTTTATTAATATTTTTGTAAAGTAGTGATTTTTTATGTATAATTCGTAATTTTAACTTCTATTTTTAGTTTATTGATGAATTTTTTGTAAATAATTATTTTATGATTGTTTATTCTTCTTTTAATAAGTTAGTGAAAAATCATTCATTTTTTATTACTTTCGCATACTTAAAACGATATAAATAATGGCTAGATTCGAATTGAAGTTACCTAAAATGGGAGAAAGTGTTGCGGAAGCAACAATAACCTCTTGGCTGAAAGAAGTTGGAGACACCATTGAATTAGATGAGGCAATTGTAGAAATAGCTACTGATAAGGTAGATTCTGAGGTTCCGAGTGAAGTTGAAGGAACTCTAATTGAAGTTTTATTTGAAAAAGATGATGTCGTTGCTGTCGGAGCTACAATCGCAGTTATAGAAACAGAAGAGCAAGAGTCAGTAATAGTTCCTCCTGTCAAAAATGAAATTTCTAAAGTTATAGAAGAATCTAGTATTTTAGAAATAGAAAAATCAATTGAAAAGGTTAATGATGCTATTGCCAATCCAATTACTAAGATTTCTGAATCTGGTAAGTTTTATTCTCCTTTAGTAAGAAACATCGCAAAGACGGAAGGGGTTTCTATGAATGAATTAGAGACTATTATTGGTTCAGGTAAGGATGATCGCGTAACAAAAGAAGATATTTTATCTTATATCGAAAATAAACAAAACCCAAATCAATTAAATAGGGCTCCAACCCCTGTAAATGAAGAAACACCAAAAAATATTAAGGAAAATGTAGCAAAACCTGCACTTGTTTCTAATAATGGAGGTGATGAAATTATTGAAATGAGTAGAATGGGTAAGCTTATTTCAAAACACATGGTGTCTTCTTTACAGACCTCCGCTCACGTGCAATCATTTATTGAAATAGATGTTACCAATATTGTAAAATGGAGGAGTAGGGTTAAGGATGCTTTTTTAAGTCGAGAAGGAGAAAAATTGACCTTCACGCCAATATTTATGCAAGCTATCGCTTCTACAATAAAAAAATATCCATTAATAAACATTGCCTTAGATGGAGATTCAATTATAAAAAGAAAAAACATAAATTTAGGAATGGCTGCTGCTCTGCCTGATGGTAATTTAATTGTTCCTGTAATCAAAAATGCTGATCAGTTAAACTTGGTAGGTATGACTAAATCAGTTAATGATTTGGCAAATAGAGCTAGAAATAATGCATTAAATCCTGATGATATTCAGGATGGGACATACACAGTTACTAATGTAGGGAGTTTTGGATCTATCATGGGAACTCCAATTATAAACCAACCACAAGTTGCTATTTTAGCTTTAGGAGCTATTAGAAAGGTTCCAGCGGTTATAGAAACTCTTGAAGGAGATTTTATAGGAATACGTCAGAAAATGTTCGTTTCGCATTCTTATGATCATAGGGTAGTTAATGGAGCTCTCGGTGGAATGTTTATTAAAACTTTAAAAGATATTCTAGAAGCTTGGGATATAGATCAAAATTTTTAGTTCCTCTAAATTAGATTTAAAATTAAAGTATCTAAAGCTTTCCAATTATCATTAAAACTAAAAACGAAGAAGTGTTTTTTCTTTTTATAGATTTTGTAATATTATACTATTAAAATTAAAAAACCTCCTTGTTTGAACAAGGAGGTTTGAGTTTATAAATATAGTATTAATCTTATTTAATTAATTCGTAAGAACGTTTAATAAAATTAGTTAAATCTTCACCATGTAAAAGGTTTTGAGATAATTTTGCTAAATCAAAAGCTTGAGAAATTAAACTTTTCTGTGCAACTTCATCCTTATTATTTAAGATTTCAGAAACTAATGGGCTATTTGTGTTTACAACTAAATTGTACATGTCAGGAAAATTGCCCATTCCCATCATGCCACCGCCACCACCAGAAGCTTGCATTTCTTTCATTCTGCGCATAAATTCTGGAACTGTAATCATAAAAGGAGAAGAAGCAGAATCCATAGCTTCTAATTGAACTGTATACGTTTTTGTAGGGACAGCAGCTTCAATTATTGGCTTTAAAGCTTCTTTTTCTGTGTCAGATAGTTTAGAAATTACGTTATCTTCTTTCTTAATGATGTTATCAATATGATCTGCATCAACTCTAGAGAATTTTACTTTTTCTCCTGCACCCTCTAATTTTTGCATTAAATGCGAAATAATAGGTGAGTCTAATAAAAGCACTTCATATCCTTTAGCAGTTGCTTCTTGAATGTAACTGTGCTGTGCTTCTTTGTTTGATGTGTATAAAATAACGTGATTTCCTTCTTTGTCAGTCTGAGAATCTTTTGTTTTTTCAATTAATTCATCAAATGTGAAATAAGTATCTGCAACTGTTGGGTATAATGCAAATTTCTTAGCTTTGTCAAAGAATTTGTCTTCAGATAACATTCCGTATTCAATAATTACTTTAATGTCATTCCATTTTTTCTCAAAATCTGGTCTGTCTTTTTTGAATAAAGAAGCTAATTTATCACCTACTTTTTTAGTAATATAACCAGATATTTTCTTTACAGCTCCATCTGCTTGTAAACCAGAACGAGACACATTTAATGGAATGTCTGGAGAATCGATAACACCTTTTAACATTTGTAAAAAGTCAGGTACAATTCCTTCAACATTATCAGTAACAAATACTTGGTTTTGGTACAATTGAATTTTATCTTTTTGCATATCCATGGAAGGACTTAGCTTAGGAAAAAATAAAATTCCCGTTAGGTTAAACGGATAATCAACATTTAAATGAATATGAAATAATGACTCTTCAAATTGCATTGGATACAATTCTCTGTAGAAGTTTTCATAATCTTCATCACTTAAATCTGCAGGAGCTTTTGTCCATGCAGGTTCTGTATTATTAATTATTTTATCTACTGTAATTTGCTTGTGAGGTTCTGTTGTTTCTTTTCCTTCAGCATCTTTTGTTGTTTTGGGCGTAAACTCAGGGTCGTTAATTTCTTTTGTTCCAAATTTAATTGGTACTTGATTAAAACGATTGTATTTTGTTAACAAACCTTCAATTTTACTTTCTTCTAAAAAGTCTAAAGAATCTTCAGCAACATGTAAAATAATTTCAGTTCCTCTGTCAGATTTATCATTTTCAACTAAAGTAAATTCAGGAGATCCATCACAAGTCCAATGAGCGGCTGGTTCATCTTTAAAAGATTTTGTAATTAATTCAACCTTGTCAGCAACCATAAAAGCAGAGTAAAAACCAAGACCAAAATGACCAATAATTCCTGCTTCGTTATCTTTATATTTATCTAAAAACTCTTCTGCTCCAGAAAATGCAATTTGGTTAATGTATTTTTCAACCTCATCAGCAGTCATTCCTAAACCTTGATCTTTTATTGTAATTGTTTTCGCATCTTTATCGATACTTATTTCAATTTTAACATCACCTAATTCAGTTTTAGCTTCACCGATAGCGATTAAGTGTTTTAGTTTAGAGGTTGCATCCGTTCCGTTAGAAATAAGTTCACGTAAAAATATTTCGTGATCAGAGTACAAGAATTTTTTAATCAGTGGAAAAATGTTTTCTACCGATACATTAATATTTCCTTTTGCCATTTTATATCTGTTTATTTAATTTATTTATATAACGTAGTTTAGTCAAAAAAAATACCAAAGAGCCTATTGTGACAAGATGACAGAAATTGATGCTTTTCGTCAGTTTTAAACAAAAAAAAATCTTAAATTAGCTATACTCAAACAGACAAATAATTTAAAATATTGATTTATGTATAATTCGAAAATAACTGGACTTGGATATTATGTTCCTGATAACATTGTGACTAATGACAATTTAAAGGAGTTTATGGAAACATCTGATGAATGGATTCAGGAGAGAACGGGAATTAAAGAACGACGATGGATTGATCCAAAAACAGAAGATACAACTGCTGTTATGGGTGCAAAAGCAGCTAGAATTGCAATAGAAAGAGCTGGTTTAATAAAAGATGATATCGATTTTATTGTGTTTGCAACCTTAAGTCCAGATATGTATTTTCCAGGAGGAGGCGTGCAAGTGCAAGATATGTTAGATATGCCAACAATTGGTGCTTTAGATGTTCGTAACCAATGTTCTGGTTTTATTTATGCAATGTCTGTTGCAGATCAGTTTATAAAAACGGGAATGTATAAAAATATTTTAGTAATTGGTTCAGAAAATCATTCTGGAGGATTAGAAAAATCTACAAGAGGAAGAAATGTTTCTGTGATTTTTGGTGATGGAGCAGGAGCTGCAATACTTTCTAGATCTGAAGAAGCAGGTAAAGGAATTTTATCTACGCATTTACATTCTGAAGGTAAGCACGCAAAAGAATTGGTTTTAGAAGGGCCTTCTACAGGAAGATGGGTTCCTGAGATTTTAGAAAAAAATGATCCAGAGGATGTTTCTTATTATCCTTATATGAATGGACAATTTGTGTTTAAACATGCTATTACTCGTTTTTCTGAAGCGATTGTAGAAGGCTTGGAAGCTAATAATTTACAAAAAGAAGATGTTGATATGTTAATTCCTCATCAAGCGAATCTTCGTATTGCACAATTTATACAACGTAAGTTTCAATTGTCTGATGACCAGGTTTTTAATAATATTCAAAAATACGGAAACACAACCGCTGCTTCTGTAATTATTGCATTAACAGAAGCATGGGAAAAAGGCAAAGTTAAAGATGGGGATTTAGTGGTTTTAGCTGCTTTTGGTAGCGGTTTTACTTGGGGATCTGTTATTATGAGATGGTAATTATAAATTGTCTTTAAATGTTTTTTTAAGCTAAAAAAATAACTTGAATTTTGCAATGCAAAATTCAAGTTTTAGAATCTAAATAATTATTTTTTCACTAAAATCCACCACTATTTTGTTTGGTGTTATCATCCCTTTGTCTTCTTCTTTTTGCTTTGTTTTTTCCGTTACCAAAACGATAATTAAAACCTAAATAAGCCGTTTGGCTTTCCCAATTGAATTTTCCGTTTTGCACAAATGGACTAGATGAATTAAATGCAAATTTCATTCCTTTAAAAATATCATTTACTCTAAAATTAACAGTTCCTTTCCCTTTTAAAACAGTTAAACTTGCACCTGTGTTTACCATCCACATGCTTTCTACTTTCCATTGAATATCTTCAGAAGGACCTTTATACAATGCAAATAATTGTAATTTTAAGTTTTTTGATGCTTTAAAGCTATTGCTAATTCTTGCATTAAAAACTTCGTTTTGTATGTCTATTCTAGATGCATTTGGATTATTTAAATCTGTAATACCAAATTGTTTTTGTGAGTAAAAATCCATACTAGAATTAATTCTCCACCAATTGTTTACTTTATAGTTTGCAGAAAATTCTAGTCCATATGAACTTGTATCATCAAAATTTGTAAAACTTAATATTTGTCCTCTATTATTTGGGTCTAAAATATCTCTATAAGTGATTCTTGAAATAACGTCATTAATTCTTCTATAAAAAGTTCCAACAGTTAGAGATCCATTCTTAATTTGACGTGTATAATTTAACTCAAAAGAGTTTGTGAATTGCGGAGTTAGGATAGGATTACCGATTGATGTAATTATTGGTGTACTCCATTCTCTAATTGGATTTACTTGTTGAATTGAAGGCCTATCTACTCTTCTGCTATAACTTACTTGCCATTGATTTTTTTCAGAAGGAGAATAAGTAAAAAAAGCAGATGGGTATATGTTGAGTTGACTGTCTGTATATGGTTTTACTTGATTTTCTTTTGTTCTATAAAAATCTGCATCTACGTTTAATTGCTCAATTCGAGTTCCTATCTGCATGGTTAGTTTACCGAAATTATGATCGTAATTTAAGTATGAAGATAAAATTTTTCTATCATAATTAAATGAAGAATTTTTATAAGGAGATAACGAGCCGTCAGAATTGTATTCATCTTGTGTGCTAATATTATTATTGTCGGTTTTGTTTGTTCGGTATTCAATACCTAATTCTAATTTTCCATTTTTTGAAACCGGATTTGTGTAATCTATATTAATTAAAGTATTATTTCTATAGTTTTCAATTTCATTAGTGTAATTCAGTAACTTATAATCAATGTCATTGGAGGAACGTGTAAAATCTCTGTTTATAGCATCTTCAGGATTGTCTGTTTTAGAATATGTAACTTCAAACTCTAAATTATGTCTCTCTTTTTCGAAATCTATTTTGTAATTTAAATTGTATGTTCCTGTATTTGTTTTTTGATCTTGTACATTTATTGCATTAGAAATTAAAGTTTGGTTTTGAGTAATCTTTGTAGATCCATTTCCACCACCTACAAATCTATTCTGAGTTGTATAAAAAGATAACGTATTCTTATTGTTTATATAATAATCAGCACCAATCTTTATTAAATGAGATTGATTTTTATTGATAAATTGAAAGTTTTGTAAAATACTAGAATCGGTTCTATTTACAAATCCTTTGTTAAAATTATCACCTCCATTATACCCATAGTTTGCAAAGAAGTTTACTTTTCCGGTTTTATAATTTATGTTTGTAGATGCATTATAACGTGCATAATGACCAACAGTGATTCCTGTATCTAAAGAACCATTAAACCCCATGTTTGCATTCTTATTTAAGATTATATTGATAATTCCACTCATTCCCTCAGGATTGTACTTTGCAGAAGGATTTGTAATTAATTCAATGCTTTTTATAGAAGTAGATGGAATTTGTTTTAACAATTGTGCAGAAGAAATATTAGTAGGTTTGCCATCAACCAAAACACGAACATTACCATTTCCTCTTAAACTAATATCACCAGATTGACTGTCTACATTTACGGATTGTATATTGTTTAAAAGTTCTGAAGCAGATGTTCCTGCAGATGTTAAGTCTTTACCAACATTAATTACTTTTCTATCTACTTTTTGGACTACAGTAGAGGTTTCTGCTCTAACTACAACCTCGTCTAAAGTTGCACTGTCTTCTTCTAAAGCAATAGTTTCTAAATTAATAATTTTAGCTTTTTTGGTAATATTAATTTTTTTAGAATAGATTTTAAAGCCAATATATTGTACTTCAATGATACTATTTCCTTCAGGAATGTCATTAACATTAAAGTTTCCGGTTTCATCGGTAATACCTCCAGTAATAATTTTATTAACCGTATCTCTAATAACAATATTTACATAGGGTAAAGCCTCTTTGGTTTTTTTATCTATTACTTTACCTATTATATTACCAGGTGTTGGTAATTTTTTTTTGGGCATTTGTGCAAATGAACTAGCTGAAATTAATAGCATTGCTATGAGTAATATTTTGTTCATTATGATTTATTTAATTTTAGTGTTTGATTGCTATATAGACGTCTTAAAGTTTATATTTGTTACGTATCATAAATTTGTTTAACATAACTTTAACAATATGAAAAACGTTACATTAGTTCTTGGGGCATCAATTAACCCCGATAGATATTCAAATATTGTTATTAAGAGGTTGCTAGAAAAGGAAATACAAATTGCTGCAATTGGCATAACGAAAGGAACGATTTCTGGCGTTGTAATTGAGACTGAAATGAAAGATTATAAAAACATAGAAACAGTTTCGTTGTATTTAAATCCCAAAAGACAAAAGCTGTATTATGATTATATTATTAATCTGAATCCTAGCAGAGTTATTTTTAATCCGGGAACGGAAAATAAAGAACTTGTAAAGTTGTTGCAAGCCAATAATATTGAACATGAAATAGCTTGTACATTAGTTTTACTTAGCACAAATCAATATTAGAAGTTAATTTTAGTACTTGTTTTTTTATAAATTTATACTGTAAAGACTTTTCCTGGTTCTGCTAGTTCTGTATTTTTAAAAGTTTCTATTGCTTCTTTTTTAAATAAGGAAATATCTTTATATCTACTCGAATAATGTCCAATAACTAACTTATGTATATTTGCATCTTTTGCAATTTGGGCAGCTTGTTTCGATGTGGCATGTTTTGTTTTTTTGGCTAAATCTTCTTTGTCACTTAAAAATGTAGCCTCATGATAGAGTAAATCCGCATTTTTAATAATAGGTATAATATCTGGTTTATATCTTGTATCGCTGCAAAAAGCAAAGCTCAAGGGTTTTTGGGGGTTTAATGTTAATTCGGTATTTGGTATAATATCTCCAGAAGCTAATGTAAAATCTCTTCCTGCTTTTAAATTTAAATAATCTGCTTTTCCAATTTCTGAATAACCACTGATATTTAACATGTTTAATTTTCTTGGTTTCTCTTTTTCTTTAAATAAATAACCATTTGTATAAACTCTGTGATTTAATGGAATTGTAGTAACAGAAACGTTATCATTTTCAAAAATAAGTTCACTTTTTCTTGAAGTTAACTCATGAAAAATAATTTTATATTTTGCATGAGATTGTGAAATTTTCAGCTGCAATAAAGTAACTTCTTTAATTCCTTTTGGGCCATAAATGTGAAGCTCTTTTTCTCTATTTAAAATACCATATGTAGACAGTAGACCAACTAAACCATAAAAATGATCTCCATGTAAATGAGAAATAAATATATGATTTATTTTAGAAAAACCAACTTTATATTTACGCATTTGACGTTGAGTTCCTTCGCCGCAATCAATTAAAAAATGACTGTTGTTAATTTCTAAATATTGAGAAGTTGGAAAGGCGTTTATTCTGGGAGTTGCTGAATGGCAACCTAAAATAGTTAGGGTTATACTCATCTAATCTGGAATCGTTTGTATTTATTTTTATCTGTCTTACTATAAATATTTCTTTAACGGGGCTTTATTGCAACTATTTTTTAGAGTATTTTTAACAGTAAAAGAATATCTAATTTTGATTTTTAGGCAAAGCTATTATCAGTTAAATTTATAAACGAACTTCGTAAAGCAGATAAACCACCTAACAAGATTTACTTGAGAGGGTTCTAAAAAGCTTTAATAATTAAAAATAGAATAATATTCTATTTTTAATTATTAGCTGGTTATCTAAAATCCTAGCTCTCTCTCTATGGCTTCCATTTCTAAAACATCTTCTGCTTCTTGCAATGTAGGAACGATGTTAAAGTAATCTGGAAAATCGTCTATATCAATGTTCGGATTAACTATTACAAATGATTTACCACTCTCTTTTTTTTGTTCAGATATTTTTACAAATAGTGAAAATTCTTCGAGAGAAGGAGTAAAATTATCAGAAATTACAATGATCAGATTCTCTTTTTGAAATTTTTTATTTTCAATTAAGAATGAATTATAAAATTGAGAGAACGTTTCTTCATCGCTCAAAATACATGTATAATTTTTTTTTTTTTCTATTTGCATAATCTACCTTTTAACCTGTTGTGCTAATAAATAGATAACAGCCATTCTAACTGCAACACCATTTTCAACTTGGTTTAAAATGATAGATTCATTAGAGTCTGCAACATCACTTGTAATTTCAACTCCACGATTTATAGGTCCTGGATGCATAATTACAATTTTCTTACCAAGGTTATCTAAAATGTCTTGATTGATTCCAAAAAGTTGTGTGTATTCTCTAGTAGAAGGAAAGTATTTTATATCCATTCTTTCATTTTGAACGCGTAAAACGTTTGCAACATCGCACCATTCTAAAGCTTTTTTAAGATTGGTTTCTACTTCTACACCTAAACTAGAAATGTATTTAGGAATTAATGTTGTTGGCCCACAAACCTTTACTTGAGCGCCTTGTAATTGTAAAGCATATATGTTTGATAAAGCAACTCTGGAGTGTAAAATATCTCCTACAATAACAATTTTTTTACCTTTTACGTTTCCTAATTTTTCACGAATGGAGTACGAATCTAATAAAGCTTGCGTTGGATGTTCGTGAGTTCCGTCACCAGCGTTTATAATTTTTGCATCTACATGTCTTGATAAGAAAACACCAGCACCAACACTTGCATGTCGCATAACAACAATATCTACTTTCATGGCTAAGATATTGTTTACCGTATCTATTAAAGTTTCTCCTTTTTTTACGGAAGATTGACCCGCAGAAAAGTTTATTACATCTGCAGAAAGTCTCTTCTCGGCCAATTCAAAACTCAGTTTTGTTCTTGTGCTGTTTTCAAAAAATAAATTAGCGATCGTAATATCTCTAAGCGATGGTACTTTTTTGATAGGTCTATTAATTACCTCTTTAAAATGATCGGCAGTTTTAAAAATGAGATTAATATCCTTTTCTTTTAGATACTTTATTCCCAATAAATGTTCTACACTTAATTCTGCCATAATTACTTAAATTCTATATAAACTGCATCCTTTTTATGGGTCTCTGTCCACGTTACTAAAACTTTTTCTTCGTTAATTGCATCTACTTGTCTACCTCTATAATCTGGCTGGATAGGTAAATGTCTACTAAAACGTCTGTCAATTAATACCAGTAACTCTATAGCTTCAGGTCTTCCATAAGACTGCATTGCAGTTAATGCAGCTCTTACACTTCTTCCAGAATATAAAACATCATCAATAATCACCACGTTTTTACCTTCAATTAAAAAATCCATTTCAGTTGAAGCTGCTTCTAAAGGAGCATCTCTTCTTCTAAAATCGTCTCTGTAAAAGGTAATGTCTAAAAGCCCTAGTTCTAAGTCTTTTATATGGTAAGATGTTTTTAATAACTCGGCTAATCTGTTAGCCAGATAACTTCCTCTTGGTTGCAACCCAATTAAAACTGTATTAGAAAAATCGTTGTGATTTTCGATTAACTGACAGGCCAGTCGATGCAGGATTATTTCAATATCTTTTGAGTTAAGTAAGTTTTTTTTGCTCATAAGAAAGCTATCAAATTAGATTGATAGTTATTGTAGTTCAAAATTAACGTAAATAAATTTAGGGGCAAAATTTTAAAGTATTAAAAGTCTTACTTGTTTTAATGTTAATTAAATTGTTGAAAACAAAATCATTGAAATTAAATGTAATATTGGAGTTGTTGTATCTTTATTTTACTAAATCAAATAGCATAGTTATGTCTCTATTAAAGTTTGAATCCATGCTCAAAACCAATGCCATTTATTTTTTTGATTTGGTCGAGTTTGAAGAAATTATTGTTCATTATTTAGATGCAGGTAAACATGCTTTAGCTAAAAAAGCAGTAAAACTTGGATTACAACAGCATCCTGCCTCGGTAGACTTAAAACTGCTACAGGTAGAAATATATGTTTTTGAAGATGAGTTGGTTAAGGCGGAGTTGTTGCTGAAAATAATTGAGCGTTTAGAACCTAATAATGATGAGGTGTTTATACAAAAAGCAACAATAAATTCTAAAAAAGGAAAACACAAAGTAGCGATAGAGTTATTGAAAACAGCATTAAATTTTACAGATGATAAAGTAGATGTTTGGTCTCTTTTAGGAATGGAATTTTTGTATTTAGACAACTTTAGAGATGCTCGTTTAACTTTTCAAAAATGTGTCAAAGTAGATGTTGAAGATTATTCTGCTTTGTACAATATTGTTTATTGCTTTGATATGGAAAAACAACATGAAGAAGCAATAGAATATTTAAATGACTATATAGAAATAAATCCATATTGTGAAGTTGCTTGGCATCAATTAGGAAGACAATATTATATATTAGAAAATTATTCAAAAGCTTTAGAAGCGTTTGATTATGCTGTTATTATTGATGAATCTTTTATTGGTGGTTACTTAGAAAAAGCAAAAACGCTAGAACAATTAGAGCAATATAAAGATGCAATTGATAATTATCTAATTACTTTGGAATTGGATGATGCTACAGCCTTTGTTTGTATGCGTGTAGGTGAGTGTTATGAAAAGTTGGGTAATTTTGAAAAAGCTATATCCTTTTATAAAAAAGCAGTTCATGAAGATCCATTATTAGATAAAGGTTGGATGATGTTAACGAATATCTATTATAGCCATCAGAACTATCAAAAAGCGTCGTATTATATTTCTAAAGCTCTAAAAATTGAAGAAGAAAATACTTTGTATTGGAGACGTTATTCAGAAATTAATTTGAGATTAAGCTTTTATGAAGAAGCTATAGCTGGTTATGAAAAATGTTTAAGTTTAAATGACAATGGATTAGAAGTATACATCGGTTTAATAGATGTATTGTCTTTTTTAGGTGAGTACGATGCTACACACAGCACTTTACTAAAAGCCAAAAAACTTTATAATGATTTTGCAGAAATTGAATATAGATTAGCAGGGGTATTTTTTCTTCTAGGGAAAGAAGAACTCGGATTTAACCATTTAGTGACAGCTTTAAAAATAGATTATGATTATAATGTTGTTCTAAAAGAATTATATCCAATTGTGTATGAAAATAAAAAAGTTCAAAAACTTTTGATTAATTTTAAAAAGGCAATGGAGTAGCATTCGCTTTTTTATTAATCGATTTTAATCTCAATTTACACTCATTTTTTTAACTTAATTGTTGTTAACTTTTTTACTATTAATTCGTTTAATTGTAATCGATTCAGAATAACTTCAAGATTTTACAAATTACTAAAAATTGAGATCCAAACTATATAGTGTTTTACCTGATGCAATTTTTTTCAAAACTCAGAAATAACTAAATTAAAGCAGTATTTCTGTTTATCATCAAAATTCTATTATCTTCGTTTTTCTAAAAAAAAGATACTTAAAATGAGTAGAAAATTAAAAGACTATTTAGTTATTAGTTTCAAAGGATTAGCAATGGGAGCAGCAGATGTAGTTCCTGGAGTTTCTGGCGGCACTATTGCTTTTATTTCGGGCATTTATGAAGAATTGTTGAGCTCTATCAGTAATGTAAATTTAGGATTATTTAAAACTTTAAAAAATGAGGGTTTTAAAGCTGCTTGGGCACAATTAAATGGTGGTTTTTTAGCGTCTTTATTTCTCGGGATTTTTATCAGTATTGTCTCTTTGGCAAAAGCCATTAAATATTTATTAGAAAATGAGCCTATCTTATTGTGGTCCTTTTTCTTTGGATTAGTATTAGCAAGTATTATTTATATTGCTAAACAAATTAAAAAATGGAATATACTTTCATTTATAGTCTTGATTATAGCTGCTTTTTTAGCTTATTACATAACAACATTAAATCCGTTAGTCTCAGAAAATTCTTCACATATATTTATATTTATAGCCGGTACAATTGCAATTTGTGCAATGATTTTACCTGGAATTTCAGGTTCTTTTATATTAGTTTTGTTAGGTGCATATAAACCTGTTTTAAATGCTTTAAACAATAAAGATATTAAGACTGTTTTAATTTTTATGGCGGGTGCAATTGTTGGTTTATTAACCTTTTCTAGAATTTTAAAATGGTTGTTTAAACATTATAAAGAAATAACATTAGCATGTTTAACAGGTTTTATAATTGGTTCATTAAATAAAATTTGGCCTTGGAAAGAAACCTTAACATGGCGTACAAATTCTCATGGAGTAGAAGTCCCATTTAATCAACAAAGTGTATCTCCTTTTACTTTTGACGGTGATGCTCAATTAATAATGGCAGTTGCGCTTGCTTTTGTTGGGTTTGTTATTATTTTAGGAATGGAAAAACTAGCAGTTCATAAAAAATAAATGATACAACAAAGAACTTATTCACAGCGCTTAATCCTTTTTTTAAAAGGATTGGTTATGGGGGCTGCAAATAAAGTTCCTGGTGTTTCTGGCGGAACAGTTTCTTTTGTTTTTGGTTTTTATGAAGAAATGATTTATTCGTTCAGAAAGATAAATTTTAAAGCATTTAAATTATTTTTTAATGGACGATTTATAAGTTTTTACAGATATGTAAATGGTCAGTTTCTTATATTAATCATGGGAGGAAGTATTTTTAGTTATTTCACTATTTCGCTTCTTTTAGATTATTTACTGATAAACTATGAACTCTACGTTTGGAGTTGGTTTTTTGGGATGATTATAGGTTCAATTTATTATATTGGAAAGGATTTTGGAGATTGGAATCTAGAAAAGAGTATTTCATTGATTGTTGGAGTATCCATTGGTTTAGGGATAAGTTTTTTAACACCCGCAAAAGAAAATGATAATCTTTGGTTTGTTTTTGTATGCGGAATTATAGGTGTTTCTGGTATGACGCTTCCAGGGCTTTCAGGTTCATTTATTTTAATTCTTTTAGGGAATTACGTATTGTTGTTGGTAGATTCTGTAAATGTGTTATTTAACGTAATCATGAGTCTTTTAGAAGGAGATTTTAAAGTTTTATCAGACCCAATCAAAGTCCGATATTTAAAAATAATAGCTGTTTTTACCGCAGGTTCAGCTTTTGGATTAGTTTCTGTAAGTCATATATTAGGATATGTACTTAAGCGATGGTATCAGATAGTTAATGCAATTATCATAGGTTTTATTACAGGTTCTTTAGGTGTTGTCTGGCCATGGAAAACAATAATTTATTTACAAGAAAAAGGAAATTATTCACTAGATAGCAAGGGAAATAAAATCGTTGAAAACTATGAACGATTCGTTCCCAATTTTTTAAGTTTAGAAACTTGGTTTGCAGTATTTTATATCGTTACAGGTGTTTTGTTGATTTTATCGATAGATTTTTATGGAAGAAAGAAAAAATAAAATTTTTGGTTTATTAGGAAAAAATATTGAATATTCATTTTCACGAGGATATTTTACTAAAAAGTTCGATAAATTAGGGCTTGAGAATCATAAATATGTCAATTTTGATCTTGAAAATATCGCAGAATTTCCGGCTTTAGTGAAAGCCCGGGGTAAAAATTTGATTGGTATGAATGTTACCATTCCTTTCAAGGAAGAAGTAATAAAATATCTAGATAAATTAGATAAAACAGCTAAAAAAATAGGGGCAGTAAATACGATTAAATTTACAAAAAGAGGAAATTTAAAAGGATACAATTCTGATATTGTTGGTTTTGAAAAATCACTACTTCCTCTCATAAATGATGGTCACAAACGTGCTTTAATTTTAGGAACAGGTGGTGCTTCTAAGGCAATTGCCTATGCACTCAAAAAGAATGGTATTAAATTTAAATTTGTTTCTAGAAATCCGATGAAGAAAAAAGAAATTTCATATCATGATTTAACTGAAAAAGTTCTTCATAAATATCAAATTATTATAAATTCTACACCTGTTGGAACTTCACCAAATATTGATAAATATCCAGATATTCCCTACCAATTTTTAACAAAAAATCATCTATTGTACGATTTAATCTACAATCCAGAAATAACTGCATTTTTAGCAAAAGGAAGGGATAAGGGAGCTGATATTAAAAATGGTTTTGAAATGTTACAATTGCAAGCAGAAGAATCTTGGAATATTTGGAACAATAGTTAGACCCGTTTTTATAGTTGGATAGCTTGCAAATTGAGTAAGTTGTCTGTATCTTTATGCATATATAATAGTACTATTATTTAAGACCTTAAACATTGTAGATATGTTAGAAAATAAAAATGAAAACGTTGAAAAGACGGAAACGAAAGTAGAAGAAGTTGTAAATAATTCTGATACATTGGGTGATGAAAAAAAAATGGATGCGGAAACAATTGATGAAGAAAAAGTTATTTTGAAAACAGACGATACCACGGATGCTGTTGAATTGATAGAGAAGTCTATTGCTATTGATGCAGAAAAAGGTAATCAGAAAGAAGAGGAATCTGATGTTGTAAATTATTCCATATTATCTTTAGAGGAATTAGTTAAAGAACTCAGTAAAACTATTTCAAACAATCCTATTCACAAAATAAAGAACCAAGTTGAAGGTGTTAAAAGTGCTTTTAATCAAAAATTTGGAGCATTATTAGCAGAAAAGAAGGCCGTTTTTATTGAATCTGGCGGAAATTCTATTGACTTTCAATTTTCAAGTCCGATTAAATCTGAATATAACAGTCTTTTAACCGATTATAAAAAGCAGCGTGATGCTCATTATAAAGATTTAGATAAACAGTTAGCTGAAAATTTAGAAAAAAAGCTTTTAGTTATAGAACAATTAAAAGATTTAATTCAAAATGCTGATACAGCAACGATGTACAAAAGCTTCAGAGCGCTGCAAGATACATGGAGAGCTATTGGACCAGTTTCTAAGAATCATTATAACGATACTTGGAAAACTTTTCATCACCATGTAGAGCGTTTTTATGATTTACTTCATTTAAGTAACGATTTTAGAGATTTAGATTTTAAACATAATTTAGAAGAAAAATTAAAAATTATAGATAAAGTAGAAGCTTTAGCCAAAGAGTCAGATATAAATGGTGCGTTTAAAGAGTTGCAAGATTTACATAAAATTTGGAAAGAAGACATTGGGCCTGTTTCTCAAGATATGAGAGAAGAGGTTTGGGGTAAATTTAGTGCAGCAACTAAAAAGATTCATGATAGAAGACATGATTATTACAGAGAAATGCGCTCTAAATATCAAGAGATTATAGAGAAAAAGTTAGTAATTGTTGAAAAACTAAATGCTTATGATACATCTAACAATAAGTCTCATAAGGATTGGCAAAAAAGTATTAAAGAGATCGAAATATTAAGACAAGAATATTTTAATTCAGGTAAACTTCCGTATTCTAAAAGTGAAGAAGTTTGGCAAAAGTTCAAAGGTGCTACAAAGAAATTCAATAGTGCTAAAAATATTTTTTACAAACATGAAAAAAATGAACAGCAAGAAAATCTAAAGAAGAAAATGGAACTTATTGAGCTTGCCGAATCCCTAAAGGAAAGTAGTGATTGGGAGTCGTCAACAAATACCTTAAAGAAAATTCAAGCCGATTGGAAAAGAATTGGTCATGTTCCTCGCAAGTTTTCTGATGATATTTGGAAACGTTTTAAAGCTGCTTGTAATCACTATTTTGATAGATATCACGAGCAGAAAAATTCTTTGAATAAAGAGCAGCAAGTTGTTGTAGATGCTAAGAAAGCTTTTTTAGAGACTATAAAAGAATTAAAGGAACCCACTAAAGATGAAATTTTAGAGGTTATTACTAATTGGCGAGAACTAGGCACATTACCCAGAAATGCAAGGCATTTAGATGGTAAATTTAATAAACTGATAGATCGGACTTTTGAAGGTTTAGATATGGAGAAGAATGAAATTTCTATGCTTAAATTCACAAATGTTATAGATGGCCTAGTTGCCACTGAAGATGTTCGAAAAATAGATTCGGAACAAATATTTGTAAGAAAGAAAATTGATGAAGTTGTAAAAGAAATTCAACAATTAGAGAATAATTTAGGATTCTTCTCTAATGCGAAAGATGACAATCCATTAGTATTAAATGTAAAAAAGAGAGTTAATGAGTTTAAAGAAGATTTAACTCTTTGGAAAGAAAAGTTAAGTTATATTAAAAAAATTGATTACTAAATAATATTCATTTTTATAAAATTCAAAACTCGAAGATTTTCACTTCGAGTTTTTTTTTGTTTCAATAAAATTTTAATGTTTACAAACTAGTTTTGTAGTATTTCTATATTTAAAATTAATAATATGAATTTTAGTAAAGAATTAGTTTATAAATAGTTAAAGTTTCATGTATTAAAAAACTCGAAGCTATGCTTCGAGTTTTTTATGATTTTATTTAAGAAATTAAGAAAATAATTTTTCCATTTTTACTTTTTCTTCTTCAGCCAACGCAGCATCAACTAATATACGACCACTATGTTCGTCTATAGTAATTTTTTTTCTATTTGCTATTTCCAATTGTACCTGAGGTGGTATTGTAAAGTAAGAACCTCCTGAAGCTCCTCTTTCAATTGCAACCACTGCTAAACCATTTTTAACTTTAGTTCTGATTCTGGTATAAGCAGTAAATAAATGTGCGTCTAAAGTTTTAGCAAATTCATTAGATTTTTCACCTAATAATTTTTCTTCCTTTTCAGTTTCTTTTAAGATAGCATCTAATTCAGCTTTTTTGTGGCTTAAATGTTTTTCTTGTTTCTCTAATTTTTCAACGGTAGCGTCAATTACTGATTTTTTCTGAGCAATTTTTGCCTTGAACTCAGTAATTCTTTTTTCAGCTAATTGAATTTCTAAATCTTGATATTCAATTTCTTTAGAAAGAGAATCAAATTCTCTATTATTCCTAACTTTCTTTTGCTGTTCGTCGTACTTTTTTATCAATCCATTAGACTCTTCGATAGCTAATTTTTTGTTGTTAATGTCAGTTTCTAAGTTCTCTGAATCCTGGTTTAAGTTTGCAATACGAGTGTTTAATCCGGCAACTTCATCTTCTAAATCTTCAACTTCTAAAGGTAATTCACCTCTAACATTTCTAATTTCATCAATTCTTGAGTCGATTAATTGTAAATCGTATAAAGCTCTTAATTTTTCTTCAACGGAAATTTCTTTCTTCTTTGCCATGTTTATATATAGTATATAGGATTTGTACTTTTTTTAGATAAAATGATTGCAAAATTACTGAATTTTTTTGTAAGATGAGCTACCAAAAGATTTTTTGTAAACTGTTCGCTCTCATAATGGCCAATATCGGCTAAAAGGATCTTGTTCTCTGCTTTAAAAAACTCATGATATTTAAAATCGGCACTTACATAAACATCTGCATTTGCTCGTTTTGCATTTGAAATAGCAAAACTTCCAGAACCTCCTAAAACTGCCACTTTTTTAATTTTTTTACGAAGAAGTGGAGAATGACGGACGCAATCTGTTTTCATCGTTTTCTTTAAATAGTGTAAAAATGCTGTTTCATCCATTTCATTTGATAACTCTCCAATCATTCCCATACCAATATCTTGATGAATATTTTCTGTAGTAATTAATTCGTAGGCAACTTCCTCATAAGGATGATTATTTTGTAAAGCCTTTAAGACGGCACTTTCATTTTTACTTTCAAAAACAACACTAATCTGAGTTTCTTTTTCTGTATGTAACTTTCCTTTTTTTCCTATAACCGGATTAGAATTCTCATTTCCTCTAAACGTTCCTTCTCCAATAGTATTAAAAGAACAATTATCGTAATTGCCAATACTTCCTGCGCCAGCATTAAAAAGTGAATTTCTTAAATCTTCAGCATTATCTGAAGGAATATAAGTGGTTAGTTTTTTTATGATTCCTTTTTTAGGAATTAAAATCTTGGTGTTTTCTAAACCTAATACCTCACACATTTTAGCAGAAACTCCATTTTTAGAATTATCTAAAGCAGTATGAGTTGCATAAATGGCAATATCATTTTTTATCGCCTTTAAAACAACACGCTCTACATAAGAATTTCCATTCAGTTTTTTTAGACCGCTAAAAATAATAGGATGAAAGCTTATAATTAAATTGGTTTTTTTTTCGATTGCTTCATCTACTGTTTCTTCAAGCGTGTCTAAAGTTATTAAGACTCCTGAAACTTCGGTATTATAATTACCAACCAATAAACCAACATTATCAAAATCTTCCGCATAATCTAAAGGAGCTAACTCCTCTAAATAATTTGTGATGTCTTTTATTATCATAGAACCATTTTGTATCGAAAACCAAAGTTAACATTTTCCATTCATGAATCCATAAAAATGACTTATTTTCGTATTAATGAAATTTCTACGCTTTTTATTATTTCCTTTTGCACTCATTTATGATCTGATAACTAAGGTTCGTAATTTATTTTTTGAAGTTGGTTTTTTAAAACAAACCTCTTTTAATCTACCTATAATCGTTGTTGGTAATTTAAGTGTTGGAGGGACAGGTAAAACGCCACAAATAGAATATTTAATTCGTTTGTTAAAAGATGGTTTTAAGACAGCGGTTTTAAGTAGAGGATACAAACGTAAAACCGAGGGTTTCGTGCTGTTAAATGACACGCATTCTGCAGAAGATGTGGGTGATGAACCTTTACAGTATTTTAAAAAATTTAAAGGTATTGATGTTGCCGTAGATGCAAATAGAGTGCAGGGAATTTCGAAATTGATTACTGAGGCATCTCCTGATCTTGTTTTGCTGGATGATGCATTTCAGCACAGAAAAGTTAAAGGAAGTTTTTATATTCTATTAACAAAATATAATGATTTATTTACGAATGATTTTTTATTACCGACAGGAAATTTAAGAGAAAGTAGAGTAGGAGCAAAAAGAGCAGATATAATTTTGGTTACTAAATGTCCTATTGATTTATCGGAAAGTTCTAAAATTAAAATTCGAGATAAATTAAAAAAATACAATACCAATGTGTTTTTTACTACAATTTCTTATGATGTAAAAACATCTGGTAATAGAAGTATTTTAGTAGATGATTTAAAAGACTTCGAAGTTTTATTAATTACTGGTATTGCAAATCCACAGCCTTTATTATCTTTTTTAAAAGAAAGAAATGTAATTTTTAAACATTTAAAATTTTCAGATCATCATAATTTTACAGACAAAGAAATAGAAAACATAAAAAAAGAATATGATGTATTAAATGCCTCTAAAAAGTTAATCTTAACAACAGAGAAAGATTATGTTCGGTTAGAGAGTTCCATAGAAAATCTCTCTTATTTAGGAATACAGACTTCTTTTATAGGAGAACAAAAATTATTCAACTCAATAATTAAAAGTCATATAAAATAAAACCAGCGCTATTGGAACGCTGGTTTATTTTTTTTGAAGAAGTATGCTTTAATATCTTCTTTGTTGATATGAAATAGTTTTGCTTTAAAAATAAGATTTAAGCTTTACTATAAAATTAGTTAAGATTTTTTAGCTCTAATAATAGGACCTAATTCTTTTTTTAAAAGTTCAAATTCTTCTTTAGTCATTATATCAATCTCTAATAACTCTTTCGCTTCTTTGAGCTCTTGTATTGCTTCTGCTCTCGTTTTTTTTCTATTTTTTAATAAAACTTCTCCAGATTCTAAGGCTAATTCTGTATCCATTACGCTTAGGTACTTATTAATTCCAAAAGCTCTGCCATTAACTTCTCCTAAAACCATTACTAAGTATAAAGGTTTCTTTTTACTACCTCTATGATAGGCTTTGATTTCGGTTACTACCGCAATTGAGTTTTTTAATGAATTAGAGGCCATTGCTGCGTCATCTCCGTTTAAAGAACTCATTATAGAACCAAAACCTGCAGGTCTCCCCATTTTAATAAATTCATAAGTTTTTTTTGTTGTACTTCTAGATTTCGACACACCACCTCTAGCTGTTCTGCCATAACTTCCAGATAATGTTTTTGTAGACATTTCCATAGAAGTAGGAGCACCTAAAACAATTGTATCACCTATTTTAATAATATTACCACTTTCTGTTGTATATTTTTTTACTAAAGTTCTGTTTTTAATTGTTTTAAAAAAGTTTATATCCTGTGTGTTTTTGAAATTTAGAGAATCTAATTCTTTTTGGGCATTGATATTTGCGACAAATATTAATGTTACGGAAATAAATATTATGAGTTTTTTCATCTTTTTTATTGATTTTAGTATTAAATTCTAAATTTGCATTGAATGATATACATTTTGAACATCATCATCTTCTTCTAACCTTTCTAAGAGTTTATTTACATCAGCTTGCTGCATTTCATTCAGCGTTGTACTAGTTGTTGGTATTCTCTCAAAGCCAGACGATAAAATCTCAACATTATTTTCTTCAAAGAAGGATTGAATTGAGCCGTATTGCTCAAAAGGTGCGTAAATAATGATACCATCTTCATCATCAAATACCTCTTCTACCTCAAAATCGATTAATTCCAATTCTAATTCTTCCATATCCATTGTAATATCTTCTTTTTTAATAGTAAAATTACATGTATGGTCAAACATAAAAACTACAGAGCCAGAAGTGCCTAAATTTCCGTCACATTTATTAAAAGCCGCTCTGACATTGGCAACCGTTCTATTATTGTTGTCTGTGGCTGTTTCTAATAAAACCGCAACGCCATGAGGTGCATAACCTTCAAAAAGTACTTCCTTGTAATTAGCAGTGTCTTTGTCAGTTGCTTTTTTTATTGCTCGTTCTACATTATCTTTTGGCATATTAGCAGCTTTTGCATTTTGCATAACTGCTCGTAGTCTAGAATTAGTATCAGGATTTGGACCGCCCTCTTTTACAGCCATAACAATGTCTTTACCAATTCTGGTAAAAGTTTTAGCCATTGCTGACCAACGTTTCATTTTTCTTGCCTTCCTAAACTCAAATGCTCTACCCATTAATGTCAGTGTTTTTAATTACATTTTCACAAATGTAAAAATTTGTATACTGATGACCAATTTTTTAAAGGTTGATTTTCTTGTGATAATATAAATTACAGATATTGCTTCATCTAAAATTTAATACATTTGTCGAATTGAAATCTAAAAAAAATATATTATGAGAAAAATTGCGCTTTTACTTTTTACATTAATTGGCTTGTCTTTGCATGCTCAAAAAAAACTATCGTCTACCTTGACTGAAAGTTATGATGGCAGCGCTTGGCAAAATAGTGATAAAATTGAATATAGTTATGAAGCTAATGGCAATGTAGTTGAGGAAATAGAATTTTTTTGGCAAACATCCGAATCCCAGTGGACGGAGGCAAATAAAATTTCTTACAGTTATAACACAAATAACAAAGTTATTGTTGCTTTAAATGAAGAATTTGAAACGAACACAGATTCGTTTAAAGCGTCATCAAGAACAAATTATACTTATGATTCTAATGGTTATTTAACTCAGTTTCTAGATCAAGATTGGAGTGGTTCTGCTTGGGAAAATTCTTCTAAAACTGATTTGACATATAACGGCAACCTAGTTTCAGGTGGTCTAAGTTACGAATGGGTTGACAATAATTGGAGTAAAGTTGAAAATGTAACCATAGTTTACAATGACAATGAAACGATTAAGTCGTTTGCACTTGCTACCTGGGATGGATCAGGTTGGGTTGACGAAAGTGGTATTAATTTTTCTTATGATGGAAGTGATAATTTAATTTCTAAGGTAAGATATGCTTGGAATGGCTCTACCTTCGAAGATGATTCGAAAACTGAGTTTGCATACGACACCAATGGAAATTTAATTTCACAAAAAGAATTCGATTTTGAAAATGGAACTTTTGAGCTTGATTCGGAAGAAACAGCTACTTTTGATACTGCCGAGTTAATGTCTAGGTTATATACACCCTTTTAATGATAAGTCAGGCATAGATTATTTAATAGACCCATTTGGTTTTATAAATAAAATACTAACTATTACAGAAACAGATTCTCAGAGAACAACCTTTAACTATGATGAGTCTACTGCAAGTATTAAAGATTTTGATTCATCAGTATTTTCTTTGTATCCAAATCCAGTTAGGTCTGTTATAAAAGTTGATGATAGTTCTTTTTCTTTGAAAAATATGACGATTTTCAATCTTATCGGGCAAAAATTACTTTCAACTACTGAAAATAAATTGAATATTGAGAACTTAGATAAAGGAGTCTATTTGCTAAAAGTAGAAACTTTAAGTGGTAAATTTGCCACAAAAAGGATTCTAAAAAAATAGAAACCTAAAACAAGATATTTATGCCTGAATTGTGATGTTTGATAATTGAGGTATAAATATCTTTTATTTTAAAAGCTTGTATGATTGTAGAGCAATTTCAATTTCTTCATTAGTTGGAATAATTAGTATTTTTACTTTTGAATTCGAAGCTTGTATTTCTCTTGCTTCTTTGGAATGAATTTTGTTCTTTTCAAAATCTAATTTGATGCCTAAGAATTCTAAATTTTTACAAGATAATTCTCTCATTAAAGCAGAATTTTCTCCAATTCCTGCAGTAAATACAATTGCATCTAGGCCATTTAAGGCAGCTGAATAAGCGCCTATATATTTACGGATTCTATAACCCGCCAAATTGAGAGCATTTTTACAGTTTTGATTTCCATTTTCTGCTTTTTCGGAAATCTCTCGTAAATCAGAAAAACCTGTCAGCCCTTTCATTCCTGAAGTTTTGTTTAATAAATTAGTTACTTCATCAGCAGATTTATTAAGATTTTTCATTAAAAAGAAAATTACAGATTGATCTATGTCTCCAGAGCGAGTTCCCATAACTAAACCATTCATTGGTCCAAAACCTAAGGAATTTTCAATACTTTTTCCATTTTTAATGGCAGACATGCTGCAACCGTTACCTAAATGAATCGTAATAATATTTTTGGACTTTTCTTTACCTAAATATTCAATTGCTTTCTCAGATACATATTTATGACTTGTTCCGTGAAAACCATAAGCTCTGATGTTATGTTTATTCAAAAACTCATTTTTAATGGCATATTGATAAGCTTCTTTTGGCATTGTTTGATGAAAAGCAGTATCAAAAACCGCAATTTGTTTAGCATTTGTAAAAATAGTTTCCGCTATTTCTATTCCAATTAAATTTACAGGATTGTGCAAAGGTGCTAAATCAGATAACTCTCTAATACTTTCTTTAACCTCTGTGTTTATAATTGTTGTTTTACTAAATTTATTTCCTCCATGCACAACTCGGTGGCCAACAGCTTTTATCTCGTCAACATTATCTATAACACCAATTTTGGCATTTAATAAAGTACTTGTAATTTTTTTTAAGCCTTCTTTATGATTGGAAATTGACAAAACTTTGGAATGTGTTTCTTCTCCTATTTTATGTGTAAAAATGGCATCTAACTCACCAATTCTTTCTACTAAACCAGCGCATTTTATATTTTCTGAAGGCATTTCTATCACTTGATATTTTAAAGATGATGACCCTGCATTTAAAACTAAAATATTCATATTATTCTTGTTCTGCTTGTATTGCTGTTAATAAGACAGTATTGAAAATATCATCAACTGTGCAACCTCTACTTAAATCGTTAACAGGTTTATTTAAGCCTTGTAACATTGGTCCAATTGCTAATGCGCCTGTTTCTCTTTGAATGGCTTTATAAGTATTATTTCCTGTATTTAAATCAGGGAAAATTAATACAGATGCTTGTCCTGCTACTTTAGAATCTGGCATTTTGGTTTTTGCCACAGACATATCTACGGCAGCATCATATTGAATTGGCCCTTCAATCTCTAAACCAAGTTTTTTAGCTTTTACAATTTCTGTAGCCTTTCTTACTTTTTCTACTTCTTCACCTTTTCCTGAACTTCCTGAAGAATAAGACAACATGGCTATTTTTGCATTTATGCCAAAAGCCTCCGCAGATTGTGCAGAAGAAATTGCAATTTCAGCTAATTGTTCCGCATTCGGATTAGGGTTTACAGCGCAATCTCCCATAACTGAAACTCGATCGGATAAACACATAAAAAATACAGAAGATACCACAGAAACTCCTGGTTTTGTTTTAATGATTTGTAATGCAGGTTTTATGGTATGCATAGTTGTATGCACAGCACCAGAAACCATTCCGTCTGCTAAACCATTTAAAATCATTAATGTACCATAGTAAGAAACATCTCTAGTTAAATCGTTTGCAGTAGTTTCTGTCATCCCTTTGTGTTTTCGCGCTTCAAAAAGAGTTTTGCTAAAAGTTTCATTATGGATGGATTCTTCTGGATTTAAGACTTTTATTTTTTCTAAATCAATTTGTAATCCCAATTGATCACATTTTAATTGAATTTCTCTTTTATCTCCTAATAAAGTTAAATCAACAATATTTAATAGTTGTAAACGGGTTGCAGCCTCAAGAATACGTTCGTCATTTCCTTCAGGTAAAACAATATGTTTTCTATGTGCTCTTGCTTTTTGTAACAAGTTGTATTGAAACATACTTGGTGTTAGTCTGTCAGATTGAAAACTAGAAAGTATATTAGTTAATCTTTCTATATTTACGTAGTTGTCAAATGTATCTAAAGCTAATAAAATTTTACGTTTGTTTGTTGCGTATATTTTAGGCTTTACGGCTCCAATTTTATTGGTAATATTAAAAGTACCGCCATTTACAGAGATAATAGGGATCGTAGATTGTACACCTTCAATTAATTTTAAAATAGAATCTTCAGGAATTAATCCTCCTGTTAAAATAATTCCTGAAATTTTTGGATAGTTGCTAGAGGCATTTGCTTGTAATGCGCCTAAAATGATATCGGCTCTATCTCCAGGAGTTATTACCAAAGCATTTTCTTGAATTCTGGTTAAATAATTACGCAACTGCATGGCTCCTGTACTATAACTTCCTATTGCATTATTGATAAATTGCTTACCGAATAGAATCTTACTTTCTAAAGAATCTACAACTTCTTTAACAGTTGGATATGCTAATAAATTGATATTTGGAATGATATCTATAGATACCTTTTTAGGAATAAAACTATTAAGTTCATTTTTTATGAATTCAACTTCATCTGCTTCAATTTTATTGGCAATAACCCCTAAAACATCAACTTCTTTCTGCATAAAAGAGTTGTAAGTAATCTGCATGGTATTTATGAAGTCTTTTTTCTTTTTTCCATTGCCAGCACCAACAATTAAAACAGGAATTCCTAGATTTTTGGCTATCATTAGATTCACATCTACTTCTGTAAAACCACCTTCACCAGAAAAATCTGTACCCTCTACGAGTACATAATCAAACTTTTTTTCAAGTTCTTTATACTTTTTAATGATATTGTGTATAATTTCATCTTCTTTACCTTCACTTAATAATTCTACTACTTCATATTGATGATAAGCAAAACATTCGTCGTGAGTTGTGTCTAAATTAAAAAAGTTGATGGCTGTGTTCGTATGGTTATCAAATGCATCATTTTTAGTCTTATTTATGATAGGTCTAAAATATCCTACTTTAGGAGATCTTGTTAACATCATTCTTAATAATCCTAAAGAAACTAAAGATTTTCCACTGTTTGATTCTATAGTTGTTACATAAATTGCTTTACTCATTTTTTGAAGTTTGTGTTGTGGAAATAAGCCATAAAAAAAAACTATATAAGTAGTTAAAATAATATTTAGACCTGTAAAACTCCCATATTAAATTGCTTTGTAATAGGAGCATGGTTTGCGGCTTCGATTCCCATGGAAATCCATGTTCTTGTATCTAATGGATTAATTACAGCGTCTGTCCATAGTCTTGCAGCAGCATAATAGGGTGAGATCTGCTTGTCATATCTAGATTTTATTTTATCGAATAATTCGGCTTCTTTTTCAGGTGTAATTTTTTCGCCTTTCTTTTTTAATGAAGCGGTTTCTATTTGTAATAAAACTTTTGCTGCTGAATTACCACTCATTACAGCAAGCTCTGCACTCGGCCAGGCAGCTATTAATCTCGGATCATATGCTTTACCACACATCGCATAATTTCCCGCGCCATATGAGTTTCCTATAATAATCGTAAACTTTGGCACAACAGAATTACTCACAGCATTTACCATTTTAGCACCATCTTTTATTATTCCTCCATGCTCAGATTTAGACCCAACCATGAATCCTGTAACATCTTGCAAAAAAACTAATGGTATTTTTTTCTGATTACAATTGGCTATAAAACGCGTAGCCTTATCTGCAGAATCGTTGTAAATAACTCCTCCAAATTGCATTTCTGTTGGTTTTGTTTTTGAAGCAGTTGTTTTAACTAGCTTTCGTTGATTAGCAACAATACCCACAGCCCAACCGTCAATTCTTGCATAACCTGTTAAAATAGTTTGTCCATAACCTTCTTTGTATTGTTCAAATTCAGATTTATCAACTAAACGCTTAATGATTTCTAACATATCATATTGTGCGTTTCTTTCTTTTGGGAGGATTCCAAAAATATCATCTTCATTTTCTTTTGGAGGAGAAGCTTCGGTTTTACTAAAACCAGCTTTGTCGTAATCTCCAATCTTATCAACAATAAACTTAATTTTATCTAGAGCATCTCTGTCATCTTTGGCTTTATAATCTGTAACCCCAGAAATTTCACAATGTGTAGTTGCTCCTCCTAAAGTTTCATTATCAATAGATTCTCCAATTGCTGCTTTTACCAAATAACTTCCTGCTAAAAAAATACTAGCTGTTTTATCCACAATCAAAGCTTCATCACTCATTATTGGTAAATATGCACCTCCAGCAACACAGCTTCCCATAACTGCAGAAATTTGTGTAATTCCCATTGAACTCATTACGGCGTTGTTTCTAAAAATACGTCCAAAATGTTCTTTGTCGGGGAAAATTTCATCTTGCATTGGTAAATAAACACCCGCAGAATCAACCAAATAAATAATTGGTAATTTGTTTTCTATGGATATTTCTTGTGCTCGTAAATTCTTTTTTCCTGTGATGGGAAACCAAGCACCTGCTTTTACAGTAGCGTCGTTGGCAACAACAACACATTGTTTTCCTTTTATATAACCAATTTTCACCACAACTCCTCCAGAAGGACATCCTCCGTGTTCTGCGTACATATCTTCGCCGGCAAATGCACCAATTTCTATGGATTTAGTTTTTTTATCTAAAAGGTAATCAACTCTTTCTCTCGCAGTCATTTTACCTTTAGAATGGTGTTTGTCAATTCTTTTTTGACCTCCACCTAATTTTACTTTAGCAAATTTTTTACGTAAACCTGAAACTAATAATTTGTTATAATCTTCGTTTTTATTGAAGTTGATATCCATAGGAATTGGGTTCTTATTTTAATGCTAAATTAAGAAATATTCTTCTGAATGAAATCATAAAAAAAAGCAGAGATAAATTAAAAAATATTTATCACTGCTTACTATTTTTAAAAGTGAACTTTACCTTCTCAGTAAAGAGAAATGTCCTTTTTTGAGTATTGGAGATTTACTGGTATCTGCTGGGATTAGCTGAATATTAAACCAGTAATCATCAGAAGGTAATGTTTTACCATTATAAGTTCCGTTCCATCCTTGGCTGTCAATAGGCACTTGTGCAACTAATTTTCCGAATCGGTTAAAAATATTGATACTGCTATTAGGATAGAATATTTTGTTAGCTCCTTTAACGCCCCAGGTATCATTTTTTCCATCACCATTTGGTGTAAAGAATTTTGGAAACTGAATGACAGATATTTGTAGCGTAGTATCTGGCGAACATCCATTTTTATCATTTACAATAATGGTATAAATTCCGCCTTCAAGATTTTCAAAAAGTGGTTCATCTTGAAAACCAATTGAAGGAAAACGATCTCCGATTATCATCATTTTTAAGCGCAAATTGATAATCACCCGGACCTAAATCATTACTTAAAGTATCTATCGAAATAGAAATATTGTCGTTGCTACTAAGATTATTAGATTCATCAATAATGGTGATAAAACTCTCTAGTAATGTTGCAATATTAGATTCATTGACCACTATTGTTCTTTCTCTAGAACATCCATCAGGAGATTGATCATTCGCAATTACAGTATATTTTCCTGCAGTTGTTACCTGTAAGGTAGCATTATTACCTAGAGTAGTTCCTGCTTCATTTGTCCAGATATAATCATAGGTTGCCGCTGGATTTTCAGCCTCAAGAGTAAGAGGAGTGTCATTTAAACATACAATTTGTGGAGCATCAATATTTTCTTCACCCATTACTGTAAAACTAGGTAGAGATTTTATGTTGATGTTAAAAGATAATTTTGTATTTACACAAGCAATAGGTGTATTCTTTGTGTTTTCTACACGCACATAAATAGTTTGATTGTTTGCGTCATTCTCAAAGATATTTTCATCAATTGCTAGGGCGGTATTTCCTGATTCAGCATCTGTTAAAGACGTGTAAAAAGTAACAGAGAAATCTGCAAATTCAGCTGGCTGATAATTAGCAAGAATTTCAGGTATCTTATTTTTTAAAGTGATGTCTCCATTAATTCCATTTGCATCATTAGCAAAACTATCAGAAGTATTATCACAATCCGAATAATCAGAAATATTGATAGGGATATTTGGTTCTGGATAGATTAATAGCTGAAAAGTTGCAAAGATAGACTCACACTGATTTCCACCTAAATCAAATACCTTAAAGAATATGGTTTCAACCCCTGGATTATCTGTATTAAAATCTGCAGGGAAATTAGTTTCACTCGTTATATTCTGAAAATCTGTTGGATTTGCAATTTCATTCCCATCTTGCGCATCTTGCTGTGTTGCGTAATAGGCAACTCTATGATTTGTTTTACCCGCTAAAATTTCACTGTCTTTAGAAGTTAAATCAATATTTTGAGCAATTCTATTCCTAGTGTCGCTATCAGAAGAAGTAGCAATATCACAAACAGCAAAAGGACTAATTGTATTAGAAACTGCAGGAATTGGATTTACTATTATTTTAAAAGAAACAGGGTTTTTAACACATTTTAAAGGTCCGTTTCTATCTTGAACACGCACATAAATAGTTTGTTCGCTAATGTTTCCTGCAATAAAACCGGCTTCATTTGTAAAATCAGTATCGTTTATAATAATATCAGTATTCATTTTTGCGCCTGCTGCAGAGGTGTGAAAAGAAACGATATAATCTGTTTCAGTTTGAGTACTACCTAGAATCTGATCAACTCTACTTCTAAGATCTATTCCTGAATTTTGTCCGTCAGTTGTCGTTCCTGAGAACTCATCATCACACAAAATGAAATCATCAGGAGTATTTGCTAAAGGAACTGGTTTTATTTGCAGATAAAATTGTCCTAAGCCTGAACAATCGTTATTAGATTTGCTAATTAATTTGTAAAATATAGGAAATTTATTTCCAGTTGTATTTGGAATATTCTTGTTTCTATATTGAGAAATATTTTGCGAGAGTTGAATTTCATTAACAGACTGTGTTCTTTCTATTTCAGTTTCATAAAATTCAATTTTAATATCAGGGTCCGCAGAAATTTGACTAGGAGCAGAACTAAAATCAAAGAAAGTAATTCCATCTGTATCTGAGTTTAAAGTAGTATCGTTACCATCTTTATCTAAAAAATCATCACATTCAATAAAAATTTCTTCATAAGGTTCGTTCGGTGTGTAGCTAACTATTAAGTTTATTTTAGAAACAGTGTAACAACCAAATTCAGAGTATGTTCTTACCCAAGCCTCTCCAGTTGTATCTACAAAATAACTTATTTTGTCTGCTATTTGTGGAGTTCCTGCATTTGCATCAACTTCTGTGGCAAAATATTCAAAAGTATCTTTTATGTTGTCAGAAATATTACTTTCTGCTAAAGTTAAGTTGAATGTTGTTTGCTTGTCGGGATCAGAATCACATTGTTTTAACTCTGTAGGATTTTCTTTTGGAATTGGTAATGGGTTTACTTTTAAATTTATTGAGTTTGATGTTTTATCACAACTATATCCTATTTTAGTTAAAACAACTCTGTATTGATAATTGTTGTAGGCTAAAGTGATGTTCGAAACCTGTAGATTATTAGTATTTGCTCCGTTATAAAGAGCATTATCTGTAATTGTATTCCAAATTATCCCATCTGTTGAAGTTTCCCATTGATATCCATCTGCATTGGATGTCAATAGAAATTGTTTCGGTTGAATTTTCACAAAAAAGAACATCATTAAAAGGTGTATTTATGATGATAGAAGCAAATGTTGTGTAATTTAAACTAGGGGTTGTATATCCATCTGTTGTATTAATTACTTTTCCATTAGCTGAATTAATTTGAATTGGTGAATCTCCTCCTAAAAGACCATCATTGTTTTCATCTGTGAAGCCAGCTTCAACAACGTCTAAACAAGAATCGTTATCAGAATCTAATTCTAAAAAGTCAAAATCGGTATCACCATCTGAATCAGCTATTATATAATTTATAACTAGTATTTTATCATCTGGAATTGTTTCTAAATCATCAACCAAACCATTAATACCAATTGCAGTGCTGGCATTATCGATAACTCCGTCTAAATCGGTATCGGCTGAATTATGACCAGCTTCAAATAAATCATAAATTCCATCATTATCAGAATCTAAATCTAGATAATTCAATACACCATCATTATCGGTGTCATTTGCTGTTTCAAAAAAGTCAGGAACTCCATCGTTATCTGAATCTAAATCGAACATATCTTCAATCCCATCATTATCTGAATCTTTAGAAAAACAGGTTAATTGAATATTACCGTTAAAGTTTGATTGAGTTGTAATTCCCGCAGATTGATGTGAGAAATAAAATTGGTTTACTTGATTCGCTAAGAATTCAAAAGTTCTTGATCCTCCTATTAAATCGCTTTTGTATTTAAAATGAATTTCAGAAGCAGATAAATTGGTAATACCAGTTTCAAAAACACCATCAAAATCTGTATCAATTAGAAGCTGATCATCTGGGTCTAAAAGAGTAATATTTTTATTGTTTGGACCTATTCTGATTATAAAAAATTCTCCATTTGATATTGTATGATCTGTAGTTTGATTTTGGGTAAATCTTAAATTTACATTTTGAGAAAATGTAAGTTCATAGTCCAGCTGAGTATTTGTAGCTGGATTAATAACAGATTCGAAATTACCGATATTATCACCAGAGAGAGTATTACTAGTTTCAGTCTCTGTGTAGTTACTTATTGTTGAATTGCTTGTAGAGCTATCTTCAAAAATAATACTAGGACTATTTATGTCAGTTAAATTAAGGTTTGCATTACCAATTGATTCATCGCAGTTTAGAATTCCGTCGTTATCGATATCGTTATCTAAATTATCTATAATTAAATCACCATCATAATCATCAGGGCATCTGCTTACTGGAATTTCAATAGATTCAAAAGTTGCATTTGTACAATCTATTTTTCCTATTAGTTTGTATGTTCCCGGCTCTGACTCTAAAGGCTTATAACTGGAATTGGTACTTCTAGTCTCCCAACTGGATGTAGTTTCGTTAAAATATTGCCATTCAAAACTGTCAAATAAATCAGTATTTGCAGCTTCTAAAGTTACATTTGGAATACAGCTTCCTAACGTTGAGACTCCATTATTAAAAATAATTTCTGGCGATGAAGGGAATCCAGAATAAAAACTACCAGAACTTGCTGCCCCATTTAGATTGAAATAGGCACAATATAACTCCTCTGAACTTTCAATAGAAATATCACCTGTTAAATCGGTTACTTTATAAGTAACGTAATCTGAGTTTCCATCAACATCAAAAGGCCCAGATGTATTAAAATTAGATATTGGTTGCGTATTAATATTTACTGCAGCTCCTTTATTGGTGACAATCGTAATTCCTCCAGTAAAATTAACTGCTCCTATGTTTTCTATTGTAGGGATATTATCTACTTTCCCTCTGTTTTCACAACTTAAAGGAGGTACAAAAAATAAACCTTGATTTGCTTCACTTGCATTTGCGCCAATTCCTTGATATGCAAAAACAGGTTTAGACGTTTCTACAAAAAGATTTCCATTACTATTGTATTCGTCTCCCTCAATTAAATAATATCCTCCTGCATCTATGGTTGTAGTTTTTGTAGAATTACCATTTATGTAAATATCAGTATCATTTTCATGTGCAACAATTAAAGCGTTTTCCCAATCATTAGAACCATCACCTTTTACAAAAATATATTCAGCACCAGTTTTATTGGCAACAGTAACTTTTTCGAGACCTACAATTTGGTCTATTCCATAATCTCTTCCGCCTCCATTATGAAAACTACCATTGGCAGAACCAGAATTTACAACAATAGGTTTGTCTGATGTAATTAATGCACCAATTAGTCCGTCCTTATTTATATCATTATCTGAGGCATTTGTGGCTAAAATATAGCTTTGACCCTCATTTAAAGTAACAGAAATAGGAAAAGAGCCCATATAATTTTTAATTTCTAAGCCTGTTGGCAAACCATCAAAAGATACTTGCGTATTATTTTCTGATGCCATCACTGAAATAAAATTTAAATAATTAAAATTTCTTCCATTCTCATTTGTAAACATTCCTGCTCTAAACGTTTTACCCAATGCAGAAGCACCTTTACTCACTAAAGCCCCAGCTTGTGGACTATCACTGCCACTTTCACCACCTGCTAAAACACGTATAGAGACATATATTACGTCATCGGCTTCAATTATGTATCCCTTATCATTATAAACAACACTTGTAGTTGTAGAATCGACAAAAAGTTGACTGTCACCATCTCCTATGAAAATTTCTACGGGAGAAGTACTTGACACAGAACCGGTAATATCACTACCAGGAGAACCTATTTGTTTAATTGTATAACTAACATTTTTATTACTGGGTGTAGAAATGTAAAAATACTGTTCATTTGGATTTGCATTACCATTTTCTGCATATGTTAAAGGTGGAATGAAATGCTTTTTACTCAATTGAGCTTCAATATTTGCAATAAACATTAGACTAAATATAGCTATGAGGAGGACTGATAATTTGGATTTTAGCATAGAGTATTTAAAAAAAATAATTAATTGTTAAAAATAGCAAGAAATTAATAAAGAATATCAAAAAGAGTAAACTTATTGTAGTAAAGATTGTTTATTGGTTAAATATTTTTAAAACTCATTTTTTTATTTCATTTTTCCTAAAAAATATAGTGGTGTACTTCTTATTGATTCAATATAAAAAAATAACATTATTCTATATATTTCCTTGGATTTATTTTCCTTGGAATATATTTTTTTATTTTGTAACTTTGTAATTGGGTAAAAACATTTTTAAAGAAAACCCTAGCAGAGTTATTTATTGCTGTCTATTGCATTATTTACCAGAAGCAAAAGTGAGCTATTTTCAGAGAAAGATAGATTTCCAATTTTAAACAAACAAACAAACAAACAAACAACGTAAAATATGAAAAAAATTTTAGCATTTGCAGGTAGTACAAGTTCAACGTCAATTAATAAAAAATTGGCAACTTTTGCTGCACAGAATTTAGAAAACACCTCTTTTGATGTTATTGATTTACGTGACTTTAGTTTACCTATTTATAGCGAGGATGAAGAGAAAAATGGTTTTCCAAAAGATGCTAAGAAATTTTCATCTTTGTTAGATAATTATGATGGATTCATCCTCTCATTGGCAGAACATAATGGTTCTTACACTGTTGCTTTCAAAAATATTTTTGATTGGAGTTCTAGGGTTGAATCAAATGTGTTTAGAGATAAACCGTTATTACTAATGGCAACTTCACCGGGAGAAAGAGGAGGACAATCAGTTCTAGAAGCAGGAAGTGAAAGATTTTCTAGAATGGGAGCAAAAGAGTTAATTAGTTTTTCATTTCCTAGTTTTTATGACAATTTTAAAGAAGGTAAAATTATAGAGAAAGAATTATTCAAATCATTTAAAGAACAAGTTATTAAGTTTGAAAACGCTGTAAATAAATAATAAAATGGGGGATATTTCTAAAGACATCAACTCTAAATTCGTTAGCAATAAATTAAAAGCATTAATCAATATAAAATATACTGCTAATTGGCTAAATAGTAAGGAAAATGATTTTTTTAAACCTTATGGTATTTCCCCTCAGCAATATAACATTTTACGAATTTTGCGTGGTGCAAAGGACAAGATAAAGGTGCAAATCGTAAAAGATAGAATGATAGAAAGAGCCCCTAATGCAACCCGTTTGATGGATAAATTATGTGATAAAGGCTTAATTAAAAGAGAGCGTTGTGACCATGATAGAAGAGTCGTTTATGTAAAAATTATAAAAACTGGGTTAGAATTATTATCAACGATAGATAACAATGAAAACCTTTCTTTTTTAGAGAATATTACAGAAAAAGAAGCGATTACTTTAAGTGATTTATTAGATAAAATTAGATAGATAAATTTATCAGAAATTTTATTATCACAAACTAATCGAATTTACTATCAAATGAAAATGTATAAAACAATACAGCATAAAGTAACTAGTCCTTTAGTAAATATGGGACCAATAAAATTACGTCAACCATTACCAACGAAGGGAATTGAAAATGTAGACCCATTTTTACTGTTACATCACTATGGACCTTATGTAATTTCTGAATTTAATAATCCTTTTGATTTAGGGCCGCATCCTCACAGAGGTTTTGAACCAATAACATTACTTTTTAAAGGAGAGCAATTACATAGAGACTCTTTAGGGAACGAAATGGTTGTAAAAGCAGGAGATGTGCAATGGACAACGGCTGGTTGTGGAATTATTCATTCAGAAGGGCCAACCAAAGAATTTGTTAAAAAAGGTGGTGAATTAGAAGGTATTCAGTTGTGGCTAAACCTTCCTGCAAAGGATAAAATGATGCCGCCAAATTATCAACATTTAGAAGAAAAACAAATTCCTAATTTATTTTCTGATGATAAAAAAGTACAATTAAATATTATTGCAGGTAATCAAAATGAAGAATTTGGTTTAATTAAAACACAAACCGAAGTGAATGTGTTTACGGCAGCTGTTGATAAAGGTGGTGAAATGGAAATTAATATTCCAGAAAGCCATCAATCTTTAGTTTATCTATTAAATGGTAAAGTTATAGTAAATAAATTAGAAGTTTTAGAAAAGGGGGAATCACAAATGATAACCTTCAAACAAGAGGGAAATACAATTCATTTTGAAGCAAAAACTACAAGTACTCTGTTAATTTTATCCGGTGAACCAATTCATGAAAAAATTGCTCAATATGGACCTTACGTTATGAATACGCAAACCGAAATTTTAGAGGCAATGCGTGATTACGAGCAAGGTAAAATGGGTTATTTATATTAACACTGTTTATAAGCTTGTTGTGTTTTATTTGGCTACTTTAAAAAAACTCAAGATTATCATTTATCTTGAGTTTTTTCATTTCAATAAATAAACATATCTTGCAAAGTATTATGCATGCATAATAAATTCAATTCCAAAATTATGAAATATAAACACATTTTTGAACCATTAGATTTAGGATTTACAACTTTAAAAAATAGAATTTTAATGGGTTCTATGCATACAGGCCTAGAGGAAGAAAAAAACGGAATTGATAGAATTGCAACTTATTATGCAGAAAGAGCAAAAGGTGGAGTAGGATTAATTGTGACAGGAGGAATTTCTCCAAACATTCAAGGTTGGACAGCTCCTTTTTCTGCAAGAATGTCCACAAAGAAGCACGCGATACATCATCAAAAAATAACAGAGGCAGTTCATAACGAAGGGGGTAAAATATGTATGCAAATTCTACATTCAGGACGTTATGGTTATCACCCTTTTAACGTTGCACCTTCTAAAATTAAATCTCCAATAACACCCTTTAAGCCATTTAAATTATCCCAATCAGGAATTAAAAGAACAATTCGTGACTTTGTAAATTGTGCAAAATTATCTAAAATCGCTGGTTATGATGGAATAGAAATTATGGGATCCGAAGGGTATTTAATCAATCAGTTTATTGTTAAGAGAACAAATAAGAGGTCAGATAATTATGGAGGAAATTATGAAAATAGAATGCGTTTACCAATAGAATTGGTAAAACAAACACGTGAAGCTGTTGGAAAAGAATTTATTATTATTTACCGATTATCAATGCTAGATCTGGTAGAAAATGGAAGTTCTTGGGAAGAAGTTGTTCAATTAGGGAAAGAAATTGAAAAAGCGGGTGCAACAATTATTAATACAGGAATTGGCTGGCACGAGGCTAGAATTCCTACAATAGCAACATCTGTTCCAAGAGCAGCATTTACGTGGGTAACAAAAAAAATGAAAGAAGAATTATCAATTCCGTTGATAACGTCTAACAGAATAAATATGCCGGAAACTGCTGAAAAAATACTTTTAGAAGGAGATGCAGATATGATTTCTATGGCACGTCCTTTTTTAGCAGATCCAGAATGGGTAAATAAAGCTAAGGCTGAAAAAGTAGATGAAATAAATACATGTATTGGTTGTAATCAGGCGTGTTTAGATCATGTTTTTGAACAAAAAGTAGCGAGTTGTTTGGTAAACCCTAGGGCTTGTCACGAAACAGAATTAAATTATAATCAAACAGAAAATAAAAAGAAAGTGGCAGTAATTGGTGCAGGGCCTGCAGGTTTATCAGCAGCAACAATTGCAGCTCAAAGAGGTCATTATGTTACCTTATTTGATGCAGATAAAGAAATTGGAGGTCAGTTTAATATTGCTAAACAAATCCCTGGCAAAGAAGAATTTTATGAAACCTTACGTTATTTTAACAAGCAAATTGAGTTGCATAATGTAACGATAAAATTAAATACAAAAGTTTCTAAAGATGATTTATTAAAATCTGATTTTGATGAAATTATAATCGCAACAGGAATTAAACCTAGAGAATTAAAAATAGAAGGAATTGGGCATCAAAAAGTAATGAGTTATATCGATGTTTTAAAACATAAAAAAACAGTAGGAAAGCGCGTTGCAGTAATTGGAGCAGGAGGAATTGGTTTTGATGTTTCAGAATATTTAACGCACCAAGGAGAATCGACATCGCTAAATATAGATGCATGGTTAAAAGAATGGGGAATCGATAAGTCTTTGAAGTCTAGGTCGGGTATTGAAAATCAAAATTTAACCTTTCATTCATCCCCACGAGAAGTATTTATGTTTAAAAGAAGTAAAGGTAAATTCGGTGGAAATCTTGGTAAAACGACAGGTTGGATACATCGATCAACTTTAAAAAAGAAGAAAGTGCAATTCATAGGCGAAGTTTCCTACACAAAAATTGATGATAAAGGTTTGCATTATATTCAGAATGAAGAAGCAAAAATTTTAGAAGTAGATAACATTGTTATTTGTGCAGGTCAAATCCCTTTTAAAGAGCTTTACCAACCACTGCTAGATGCAGGTAAAAAAGTTCATGTAATTGGCGGTGCAGATTTTGCAAGTGAATTAGATGCTAAAAGAGCTATTAATCAAGGTAGTAGGTTAGCTGCTGTTTTGTAATGTTTTTTAAGAGTAAGTAAATATTTATAAATTAAAATATATTTTTAAAATAAAAGAGTACTTTCGGCAAACACTAAATATTTTATTTTATGATATCATTCTCTATTAAAGAAATAACAAAACTTGTTAACGGTGAACAAATTGGTTTATGTACCGATGAAATTTATGCACCAGAGCAAATTGAAAATGCAGTTAAGGGTAATGTTACTTTTATAGGAAATTCTAAATATGCTCGTTTATGGGAAAAATCGAATGCAAGTATAGCAATTGTTTCTCAAGGAATAAAAATTTTACCGGGAGAAGGCAGAGCTTTTGTAAAAGTAAAAAACGTTGATTTAGCAATGGCCATTATACTCGAAGTTTTTGAACCAGAATCACCTTTTTTCGAAACAGATATTCATCCTACAGCGGTTATAGATAAAACTGTAAAATTGGGAAGTGGATGTAAAATTGGTGCGAATTCTTATATTGGTAAAAATGTAGTTTTAGGTGATAATGTAATAATTTATCCTAATGTTTCAGTTTTTGATGATACTACAATTGGAAATGAGACCATAATTTGGTCTGGAACAGTCATTAGAGAACGAAGTAAAATTGGAAGTCATTGTATTTTTCATACAAATGTTAGTATTGGAGCTGATGGGTTTGGATACAGACCAAGTAGTGATGGTAGTCATTTAGTAAAAATAGTACACATTGGAAATGTTGTTATTGGGAATGGTGTGGAAATTGGTGCTAATTCTTGTGTTGATCGCGGTAAATTTAGTTCGACTATTTTAGGAGATGGATGTAAAATTGATAACTTAGTACAAATTGGTCATAATTCAGTTTTAGGTAGAAGCTGCATAATGGCTGGAAGTAGTGGATTAGCAGGTTCTGTAACATTGGGAGATGGTGTAATTATTGGAGGAAGTGCTTCTATAAAAGATCATGTTACCATACATTCTGGCGCAAAAGTTGGTGCTGGTTCAGGTGTAATTGCAGACGTTGAAGCTGGTAAAACAGTACTAGGTTACCCTGCTTGTGATTCTAGAGAAAAAATGAAACAATGGGTGGCTATACGTAAACTTGCAAGAAACTAAGTCTTTAACTCTTTTTTCTAAGCTATCTAATATTTAAAGATTTTTCACCAAATCTATAATTTGAAAGTACCAAATAATTAACGATATTTGCGCATCAAACTAACTAATTACAAATTATGGGAATGAATAAAAATACAGTGCTTGCCTGGGCAACATTAATAATGATAATTGTAGGTTTGGGATTAATTGCAATTGGAATTTTTAAATACAGAGAAGTTTCTGCTTGGGGCTTTGCCGCTGTTGGTGTTGGTTTCTTCGCAAACGCTTGGGTTTTTAATGCCTTAAAGGGAAGAATGTAAAAAAAGACTACAGTTTTTTCAATAAATTTTCAAACAATATATTATAATGAGCGACGATAAGAAAGTAATCTTTTCGATGAATAAGTTGTCTAAAACTTATCAATCAACAGGGAAACAGGTTTTAAAAGATATTTATTTAAGTTTCTTTTATGGAGCAAAAATTGGTATTCTAGGTTTAAATGGATCAGGAAAATCAACGTTATTAAAAATTATAGCAGGAGTAGAAAAAAATTATCAAGGAGATGTAACTTTTTCTCCAGGTTATAAAGTTGGCTATTTAGAACAAGAACCACAATTAGATCCAGAAAAAACAGTTTTAGAAATTGTAAAAGAAGGAGTTGCAGAAACAGTTGCAATTCTAGATGAATACAATAAAATCAATGACATGTTTGGTTTAGAGGAAGTCTATTCTGATGCCGATAAAATGGATAAATTGATGGCGCAACAGGCAGAATTGCAAGATAAAATTGATGCTGCTAACGCTTGGGAATTAGATACTAAATTAGAAATAGCAATGGATGCCTTAAGAACTCCAGATTCTGATAAGAAGATTGGAGTACTTTCTGGAGGAGAAAAAAGACGTGTTGCATTGTGTAGGTTGTTATTACAAGAGCCAGAAATATTATTATTAGATGAGCCTACCAATCACTTGGATGCAGAATCTGTACATTGGTTAGAACAGCATTTGGCACAATATAAAGGAACTGTTATTGCGGTAACGCACGATAGATATTTCTTAGATAATGTTGCTGGTTGGATTCTTGAGTTAGATAGAGGTGAGGGAATTCCTTGGAAAGGAAATTACTCTTCATGGTTAGATCAAAAGTCTCAAAGAATGGCTCAAGAAAGCAAAACGGCCTCTAAACGTCAAAAAACATTAGAAAGAGAATTAGATTGGGTTCGTCAAGGAGCAAAAGGTCGTCAAACAAAGCAAAAAGCCCGTTTGAAGAATTATGACAAATTAATGAGTCAGGATCAGAAACAAGTTGATGAGAAATTAGAAATTTATATTCCTAATGGACCGCGTTTGGGAACAAATGTAATTGAAGCTACTGGCGTTTCTAAGGCATATGGAGATAAATTATTATATGATAATTTAGAATTTAATCTTCCACAAGCAGGAATTGTTGGTATTATTGGTCCCAATGGAGCTGGTAAAACAACAATTTTTAAAATGATAATGGGTGAAGAAAAGGCTGATAATGGTAATTTTAATGTGGGTGAAACCGCTAAAATTGCATATGTAGATCAAGCACATTCAGATATTAACCCAGAAAAAACAATTTGGGAAAACTTTTCTGATGGACAAGATCTGGTCATGATGGGAGGAAAGCAAGTAAACTCTCGTGCATATTTAAGTCGTTTTAATTTCTCTGGAAGTGAACAAAACAAGAAAGTGAATACACTTTCTGGTGGTGAGCGCAATAGGTTGCATTTAGCAATGACTTTAAAAGAGGAGGGAAATGTTCTTTTACTAGATGAACCTACAAATGATTTAGATGTAAATACACTGAGAGCTTTGGAAGAAGGTTTAGAGAACTTTGCAGGTTGTGCAGTTGTAATTAGTCACGACAGATGGTTTTTAGATAGAGTTTGTACACATATTTTAGCTTTTGAAGGAAATAGTGAAGTTTACTTTTTTGAAGGAGGTTTTTCTGAATATGAAGAAAACAAGAAGAAACGTTTAGGTGGAGATTTAATGCCGAAACGAATTAAATACAGAAAGTTGATTCGATAATATCTTGAATATTACATCAGTTACTCTCATTAAAAAGCCTCATTTCTATAAAGAAATGAGGCTTTTAACTTCTACTTTTTCTATCCCAATTAACTTTTTAATTAGATAAATTTCTATTCAAATAATGCTATTGCAAAATTAGAGAACTATATTTAAAGAAAAATACGTAGAAATACCTGTTTTTCTAATTTCTTCCAATTATTACTTATCTATCTTTAACTCTTAGTTTCTGTCTGGTTGCGTTTATTACATTTCTTTCAACGGTATTAGATAGTTTATTTGTCACTCTAGTATTTCTTTTTACAGGTTTTACACTTCTAATGGTTACCTTATTATGAGGTCTGTAAGAACTAGTATTGTTTTTTGTTTTTCTTGTTATAGTTGAAGTTGGTGTTACATTTCTTACAATATTTACATTAGATGGTTTTCTATAAGAGTTATTAACATTTCTTGTTGGGGTATTCTTTGAAGATATTAAAGTTGGTTTCCTTCTTCTTAAAATTCTGCTTCTTTTACCAATTTTAGCATTTGTGTTTGCTTTGTAATAATAGTAATTCCTATCCTCTCTAATTCTTGAGTAGTTTATTCTAAAGTGATTTTCATAAAAATATGGATCCCTATAACTGCAGATATCTCCAATGTTTAAATTAATTCTTAGACCTTTATAATGGTAATAATTGTTTCTTACATTACCGTAAAAAGTAGGATTTCCCCAATAATCATATCTTACTTTTAAATGACCAACATCTGTTAATTTACCTCTATAATATTTCATAAAAATGTTTCCAATTCGGATTACTTTTCCATAACTATCATATCGAATAAATGAGTTTCCTATTCGTGTAATTCGACCTTTGTAATCTCTATATATTCCTCTTTCTCGATTTAAATGACTATCGTAGTAATTATTATTTGAATTAAAGTCAAATTCACCATTTGTGAAAATGAAGAATTCAATTCCTTGTTCTTCAAAATTCACAGCATTTTGATAGGAGTAATTAAAACTAATCCTGTTTGATAATTTTTTTCCGTGTTTGGCTTCAGTAGTTGAAACCATTATAAACACTCCCAATAAGATAAGTATACCTTTTTTCATAATGTATGATTTTAGGGTTTCGCCTACTCTAATTTACTTTTCGGCTTTCGTATTTGACTGTTGCAAATTCAAAGACTGTGCCAAAAAAATATTTATTTGATAAGTTTTTGTATAAATCATTTAATTATATGTTATTAATGGTTGTTTTTTAGTTGTTTATATTTTATTCGAATAATGGATAAAAAAGAGAAATAACTTGTAAGTTGAAATCGGTTTTAACAACAAAAATCAAATATTTTTTATGATTGATGCTATTGAGAAAAATTTAAAGAAAGGAATGACCTGCTTTTACAGCATGTTTACACCAATATCTACTATGAGCCAAAGTTTATTAAATGGTTCGCAATATGCAGGTCTTACAATTGTATCAGGATAAGATAATATGATAATGATTCCATCAGAATTTTGTGGTTTCATTAATTATTAAAAATGGCTTTTAGTAATATTTTAAAGGTTTTAAACGCGAAATAAATAGTGAAAATCATTAAAATCCCTGCTACTATCAAAATGATATATGATAGAAACTCTTTCGGAGTGTTATCAAATTTTTTCAAGGCCTTAAAACCAATGGTAAGTGTTATTGGAGAAGCAATAAATAGCAAAACTAAAAAGCCTAAATATTTTAATCCTTTTCCTAATAAATTTATATCAGTACTCATTTCTTGTAATTTTTAATCGCATTTCTAACGTTTCCAAATTTCGCTAATAATACACCTGCTTTAGTTACGTCGATATTTAATTCTTGAGCCAACATTTTTTGTCCTCTTTCTAACAATTTATTGTTAGAAAGTTGCATATCAACCATTTTATTCCCTTTTATTTTCCCTAATTGAATCATTGTGGCAGTAGAAAGCATGTTTAATATTAATTTCTGTGCAGTTCCTGCTTTCATTCTAGAGCTTCCTGTAACGAATTCTGGACCGACAATTACTTCTACAGGGAATTTAGAAGTGTTGGCTAAAGGACTGTGTTTATTACAAGTAATACAACCAGTAATAATGTTGTTTTTATTACATTTTTCTAATGCAGAAATTACATAAGGGGTTGTACCCGAAGCTGCAATACCAACAACGACATCTTTGTCTGTAATGTGGTGCTCTTGCAAATCTAACCATCCTTGGTTTTTAGAATCCTCTGCAAATTCCACAGCTTTTCTAATGGCGATATCTCCACCAGCAATAATACCAACAACTAAATTGTAAGAAACACCAAAAGTTGGCGGACATTCAGAGGCATCTACAACCCCTAATCTACCTGAAGTACCTGCGCCGATATAGAAAAGCCTTCCACCTTTATGTAATTTCCTAACAATTTGCTCGGTTAAGGCTGTAATTTGAGGTAAAGATTTTTCTACAGCTAAAGGAACTGTTTTGTCTTCGTTATTTATATTTTTTAGCAGGTTAGATACAGACATCTTTTCTAGATGATTGTATTGAGAATCTTGTTCGGTAGTTTTTATAAAAGTCATTACCCAAAAATACAGAATTCTATGTAATAAACGGAATTATCTTTTGGTCGATTTAAAGGCATTTACACTATATCTGTATATTTTAAAAAGATTTGTTGGATGCTTACTATTCCAAAAAAATGAGTTAAGAAAGCTTATATTTCACATTTTTAGAATATGTACTTACTAAATAAAAACATTTTAGTTTTTTTCAACTAACTCTATATTAAAAGTATCAGTTTCAGATATATGAAAATAGCCTAAAGGGAAATTTTCTTCATTTGTTTTATTTATCATATTTCCTAATAATGATGAGGGTATAGCCTGGAAAGGTCCACCGCCGTTTTGTCCTCCTTGACTCACTAAAATTTCAAAATAAGTATAATATTCTTTTGTCATACCAGACATTTTTAACATTATGTTCTTGGGTAATTCAATATTTTCATCCTCATAAAAATAAGAGAAATTGTAATCGGTTCCGTTAAAAAATCGATCCTCAATCGTTATAAAATTATAGGTATCTATATTAAATAGGTAATAATTATCTACATCAACATTGTCTGTAAATGATATTTTTAGTTCAATTTCATCTCCAGAAAATAACGTTTCATCACCCTGAATAATATCCGTAAAAGGAGTCGATTTAACTTTCGTAGCTTTTCCTTTATATGTCTCGTTATTATAAATAATTGTCAGTTCATATTCCACATCATCAGCAGGTATAAATGAAATTATGGGTTCATAATTTCCATCCTCATTTTCATCAGTAAAATTAATAATAGAGTTGTCTAATAAGTTGGTTAAAAAGACAGAAGCATTTGTTACTGGTGGAATTGTATCGTCAAAATAATCTGCAGATAGACTGAGTTTAACAAAAGTATTTGCGACTACTGGGTTTTCATCAAATAAAACTTCAAAAGTAGCATCTATAATCAGTTTTGGCTCAATTGAAGGAACATCAACATCGATTACTTTTTCACAATTTGTAAAAAGTACTATTAATAAAAGGGAAATTATTTTTATGTTTTTCATAAGAGTGATATACTTAATACCTTTTAAAAAGGTTTAGAATTTAAAATTATATGTAACAGAGGGCACCATTCCAAAAATAGAGGTTTGTATGGCTTCGTTTCTATAGGTTTCTCTGTTTTGTATAAAACTTATAGAAGCCGCGTTTTGGCGTCCATACAAATTGTAGATACCAAAGATCCATTCTGTTTGTAATTTTCTATTTTTATTCTTTCTTGGTTTTAAAGTTGCAGAAATATCTAACCTGTGATATGTTGGCAGTCGATCTGCATTTCTTCTATTATCGTCATAAATTGGCACATTAAGATTTTTTATTTCATATTGCCCTACTGGATAGTTTGTGGGCTGGCCAGTTTGAAAAACAAAATTGGTATTGAACTTCCATTTTTCATTCAATTTATAACTTGCATTTATAGAAAAATCGTGGGTTTTATCATACGGTGTATTGTACCATTCTCCGCTATTAATTCCTGGTTCATTTTCCGTTCTTCCTGAGGTTTGCTGTTCTGATCTAGAGAATGTATAGGCTAACCAACCTTTCAGTTTTCCCTTATTTTTTTTAAATAACAATTCTAAACCGTAAGCTCTTGCTTTTCCATTTAAAATAACAGTTTCAATTTCGTTATTGGCTACTAAATTTGCTCCGTTTATGTAGTCAATTCTGTTTTGAATATCTTTGTAAAAGGTTTCTGTTTCTAGAGAGTACTCTCCGTCTTTTATAGATTTAAAATAACCGATTGCGTATTGATCTAACAATTGTGGTTTTATATATTTTCCGCTCGGTGTCCAAACATCTAGTGGAGTGGGAGAAGCTGTGTTAGATAATAAATGTAAGTACTGAGCCATTCTGTTATAACTCGCTTTTACAGAAGTATTATCGCTTAAAAGATAAGATATTGAAGCTCTCGGTTCGAAATTGTTAAAAGTACTAATCACATCACTCTTATTAAAGGTGTCTAAACCAATTGGTTCAGCGGATTCATACTTTTTGAATTCACTGTTATAGATAACCGCTTCATCATTTGCATAAATATTTAATTCATCCTGGCCTAGCCTTGTAAAATTGCTAAAACGAATTCCGTATTGCAACTGAAGTTTATCGTTAATTTTATGTTCAGCATCGATATATGCAGCAAATTCGTTGGCATATTTGTCTATTAATTTCTCAGCAACAATTCCGGAATCCTCTCTATTAGGTTTTATTTCTCCTGGATTAAATTTACTGTATATGTTGTTTATCCCATAGCTCAATTTGATTTTATTGCTTAAATAATGTTTAAAATCATATTTGAGATTATAGTTTGTAATACCCGAATCCCATTCGAAACCAACGAAATCAAGAGTTAATCCATAGAAATAATCAGAATAGATTAACGATAAGTTAGAAAATAATTGGTCTGAAAAAAGATGATTCCAGCGTAAATTAGCAACTTTGTTTCCATAGGTGTTAACAAAATTATCACTAATACCGAACACATCTTTCCCAAAATAACCAGAAAAGAAAACACTGTTTCTATCATTAACTCGGTAGTTTAGTTTGGTGTTTAAATCATAAAAATAAGCTTTATTATCATTATTAAACAACGGTAAAAACAAATGTGCATAAGAAGATCTACCACCAACTAAAAAAGAAATTTTCTCTTTTTTTATTGGACCTTCAATCAATAATCTAGATGAAACTAATCCAATTCCTCCAGTAACATTTAATTCTTTACTATTTCCTTCCTTTTGATAAATATCTAAAACAGACGACAATCTTCCTCCGTATTTTGCAGGAATTCCTCCTTTATATAAATTTACATTTTTTATGACGTCAGGATTAAATACAGAGAAAAATCCGAATACATGAGAAGAATTGAAGACGATAGCTTCATCTAATAAAATTAAGTTTTGATCGGCGGCACCACCTCTTACATTAAATCCAGAGGCTCCTTCACCAGCGCTTGTAACTCCAGGTAATAAAATTAGAGATTTTATAATATCTGATTCACCGAGTACAACAGGTATTTGTTTAATCGTTGCAGATGTAAGTTTGTTTACACTCATCTGTGGAGTTCTTACATTTAAATTTTCGATATTAGCCTCTATAATAATTTCATCTAGACTTTCAGCTTCTTCGCTTAGATTAAAGTTTTGAGATAGCTCTCCTTCTAAATCTACAGTTTTATTAATTGAAAAATAACCTAAGGAGCTTAACTGTATTCTGTAAGTTCCTTTTGGTAATGTAACAGAATAGAATCCGTATTCATTGGTTGTTGTTCCAATATTGATGTCAGGAAAGTAAATAGAAACTCCTATTAATGTTTCATTACTGGCTTTATCATATACAGTACCACTAATTGTCATTTTTTCTTGACTAAATACAGTGAAACTAATTAAGAATAAAAAAGAGATAATTTTTTTTAGATGCGGCATTCTTTTTTCTTTTGTAAAAATTTAATAGCTAATAATATGTTTGTTATTTGATAAATACGTGATAAAATATTAATTTATTTTGTTTAATTATTAAGACAATATCATAAACAAAAATACAGTATTAAATTTAATAAATTATAAAAAAGGTTTTTAAATAACTGTTAAAATCAATAAAAGCCGATGAATAACATCGGCTTTTATAAAAGGTATATTGGTTTTAAAATCTAAATGGATTCTAAAATACTATTTAAAGTAGCGTTAGGCCTCATTGCTGTATCTGCTAAACTATCATTTGGTTGATAGTAGCCACCAATGCTATTCGAGTTACCTTGAATCTTATTTAAGTCATTAATTATTTTATCTTCATTTGCTTTTAAGCTATTTGATATTATAGAGAAAGAAGACTTTAATTCTGTATCTTTATTTTGATTAGCTAAACCTTCTGCCCAGTACATTGCTAAATAAAAATGGGTTCCTCTATTATCGATTTCGCCTACTTTTCTTGAAGGAGATTTATCATTTTCTAAGAACTTATCTGTTGCGTCTTCTAGAGTTTCAGCTAAAACTAAGGCCTTTGAATTATTATTAGAATTTCCTAAATGCTCTAAAGAAACTGCTAATGCTAAAAATTCTCCTAAAGAATCCCAGCGTAAGTGATTTTCTTTTAAAAATTGTTGTACATGCTTTGGAGCAGAGCCACCTGCACCAGTTTCAAACAATCCTCCGCCATTCATTAATGGAACAATTGATAACATTTTGGCAGAAGTACCAACTTCTAGTATTGGGAATAAATCTGTTAAGTAATCACGTAAAACGTTACCCGAAACAGAAATAGTATCTTCTCCTTTAACAATTCTCTCTAAAGTAAATTCTGTTGCTTTTATTGGCGATAAAATTCTAATATCTAAACCAGAAGTATCATGTGTTGGTAAATATAAATTTACCTTTTTAATGATTTCTGCATCATGAGCTCTATTTTCATCTAACCAGAAAACTGCTGGTGTTTGTGACGCTCTTGCTCTAGTAACTGCTAATTTAACCCAATCTTGAATTGGTAAATCTTTAGCTTGACACATTCTCCAGATGTCACCTTCTTCAACAGCGTGCTCCAAAAGTGCATTTCCAGAAGCATCTTCAACAATTACTTTCCCTGCAGAAGTAATTTCGAAAGTTTTATCATGAGAACCGTATTCTTCAGCTTTCTGAGCCATTAAACCAACATTAGGAACTGTACCCATTGTTGTAGGATCAAAAGCACCATTCTTTTTACAAAAATCTATTGTGGCAGAGTAAATACCTGCATATGAGCTATCAGGAATTACTGCTTTAGTATCTTGTAATTCTCCTTTAGCATTCCACATTTGTCCAGAAGTTCTTATCATTGCTGGCATAGAAGCATCGATAATTACATCAGAAGGAACATGTAGATTAGTAATTCCTTTATCGGAATCTACCATCGCTAAATCTGCATTTTTTTCAAAAGCAGCCTCAATATCTTTTAAAATTTCAGCTTTTTTATCAGCAGAAACTTCGTCAAGATTGCTAATTAAGTTACCAAATCCATTATTTGCATCAAATCCAATTTTATCAAAAGTAGTTTTATGCTTTTCAAATAATTCTTTGAAATATGTTCTTACCGCATGTCCAAAAATAATTGGGTCAGAAACCTTCATCATAGTAGCTTTCATATGTAACGAAAGCAGGACTCCTTGTTCGGCTGCATCTGTAAATTCTTTATCTAAAAAAGTTAGTAGTGATTTTTTGTTTAGAACAGTTGCATCTATAATTTCACCATCAATAAGAGGTAAATTACCTTTTAATGTTGTTTTTGTACCGTCATTAGAAATGTGCTTAATGTGAACATTTGTTGCTTTTTCTATGGTAACAGATTTTTCATTATGAGCAAAATCTCCTTCGCTCATAGTTGCAACGTGAGTTTTAGAATCAGAGCTCCAAACTCCCATAGAATGTGGGTTTTTGCGAGCGTAATTTTTAATTGCTTTTGGAGCTCTTCTGTCCGAGTTCCCCTCTCTTAACACTGGATTTACGGCAGAGCCTTTAACTTTATTATATAATGATAAAACAGATTTATCTTGATCTGTTTTTACTTCTTCTGGGTAATTAGGTAACTTATAACCTAACGTTTGTAATTCAGAAATTGCAGCTTTTAGTTGAGGAACAGAAGCACTAATGTTTGGTAATTTAATAATATTTGCTTCTGGCGTTTTAGCTAAATCACCCAGAAAAGCTAAAGCATCTTCAACTTTTTGATCTTCAGTTAAATATTCTGAAAAATTAGCAAGAATCCTTGCGGCTAAAGAAATATCTTTTACTTCAATTTCTATATTTGAAGATTTTGTAAAAGCTTTTACAATGGGTAAGAAAGAACGAGTAGCTAAAGCAGGAGCTTCATCAGTCTTTGTGTATACAATTTTAGCTGTTTTGCTCATTATGAGTTATATTTTTAGTTGTTATTTTTTTATCAAAATAATTTTTGTAAAAAAGCGAAGCAAATTTATGAATTTAAAGTGATATTTATATTGATTAATAGCTAATAATTATGGGGTTTTTATGAGTATTTAATAATAAATTAATTAGCATAAATTTTTAAATGAAATTATTAGAAAAGGGTTAATTTATGGTCTAAAATAAATAGAGAGTATTTCTTCAAATTTTGTAAGAATTATAAAATGATTTTAACTTTGATTTAAGTATTTTCAAAAAGTGGATTTCTGTTACAAAAAAAGCGTTGTGAATGAACACAACGCTTTTTTTATATCTATGTAAAAAGAGATTATTTTCTTCTTTTTTCAGTAATTCTAGCTTTTTTACCAGTAAGACCTCTAAAGTAGAAAATACGAGCTCTACGCACTTTACCTCTTTTGTTAACTTCAATTTTTTGAATAGATGGCAGGTTTACAGGGAATATTCTTTCTACACCAACAGTACCAGACATTTTTCTGATTGTAAATGTTTCAGAAGCTGCAACTCCTTTTCTCTGAATAACTACACCTCTAAAAAACTGAGTACGTACTTTTTCTCCCTCTTTAATTTCGTAATAAACAGTGATTGTATCACCAGCTGCAAATTCTGCAAATTCTTTTCTTGCTACGAATTCGTCTTGTACAAACTTTACTAAAGCTTCCATATTTTAATATTTATTTTTTTGTAAAGCAACATACACGATTTCTTCGTCAGAGGTTGTTTTAGCGTTTGCAAAAGTAAACATTATTTTTTATTGAAAAAACTAAATCTAATTATTTTTTTTCGTGATAATTGGTACAATAAAAAACCCAGAACTTACGAGACTCCTTACCATTAACTTTAATGATGATTGGTTCTAGTTCTGTTACATTGTCAAAATAACTATTTAATAAAGGGTGATATTTCTTTTTTTGCTCTTTATTCTTAAAACGTTTATCTGAATCTATAAATAATCCATTTTTAAAATTTAATGTTGATAAATCATCGCCTAAATAATCGAAATGCAAAGCATGTAACCCGATGATGTTTTGCGCATACACTTTGTCATCCATAAAAAAGTTTAGACAAGCAGATGTTTTATAATTATCATTAGAAAACACAAATGTGTTGGGGTATTTCTCTTGTAATTTTTCGGTTTCTATTGCTAGTTCTTTCCAACCAACCCATGTATCATCACTTTTTATAGGTACTAAATAGAATAAGATTTGAAGACTTACCAATACGTGAAAGACAATTGAAAATATAATTTGAATTTTTAACAATTTCTTATTGATAAACATTCCTGCTAAAATGATTCCTGTAATATAAGAAGGCATCATCCAGTTTAGTTTTACCCAATAAATAGGAGTAAGGATAAAGAAACCAACAAAAGTTGGGATAAAAAACGCCAATAAAAACAATGTTTTGGCTTGTGGAATTTTAAATAAGAACACCGCTCTTTTTACATATTTATAAGTAAACGTTATAAAAATTAAAAATAAAATAGGAAGTAACAAGAACATTTGATGTCCTATTGCGCCAAAGAATTTTTTAGGTGATATTTTAAACTCCGATATGGAGCTTGTTCTTTCTGATGATTGAAAAGCAAATGATGCAAATTCATTTTGATAGTTCCAATACCAAACCGGAAATGTTACCGCTACAGATATTATTAATGAAACCCAAAGCCAAGGAGAAACTAATAATTTTCTGTATTTATTAGAGAAAATAACGAAAGCAATTAGTCCTATTTGTAATAATAGAGAGGTGTATTTACTATCAAAAGCAAGTCCCATTGCAATTCCGCCTAAAATCCAAAACCATTTTTTTTCTTCAAAAATTGCTTTATACAAACAAATTAAACTCAATGTCCAGAATAACAAAAGCGGAACATCTGGTGTAGAGTTAAATGATAAAATGGAGATAAATATGGAAGACGCTAATAAAATTATAGCTTTTTGTAATTTTTGTGTTGATAAAAAGTAAGAAGCTAATTTATAGAAACTTATAATAGTGAAAGAGGTAATTACAAAATCAGCCAATTTGATTGAGAAAATAGATTGTCCAAAAACATCTGTAAATATTCTTAAAATGTATCCAATCATTCCAGGATGATCAAAATAAGAAAGCGATAAATTTTGTCCGTATAAATAATAGTATGCGTCTTGTGGCATTAAGCCCATAAATGGAAGTAATATCAATCTAAATAATTGAAATCCTAAAACCCAAGATATGGCTTTATTATTTTTTAATAATGTTTTAATTGAATCCAAAGTTTATCGTTCTGAAATTTGTAATTGAAAATGATTAAGAGTTTTATTCTTCTAATAAATCGGGTCTTATTTCTTCAGTTCTTTTGTAAGCTTGGTCGCTTCTCCATTCATCAATTTTAGGGAAATTACCAGATAATAAAACATCGGGAACCTTCATCCCTTCAAACTCTGAGGGTCTTGTATATACAGGAGGTGATAATAAATTATCTTGAAACGAATCTGTTAATGCAGATTGTTCATCACCAATTACACCAGGAATTAAACGAACAATTGCATCGACTAACACTGCAGCTGCTAATTCTCCACCAGTCAAAACATAATCGCCTATAGAAATCTCTTTAGTGATATATTTATCACGAATTCGTTGATCTACACCTTTATAATGCCCAGTTAAAATAAGGATGTTTTCTCTTAAAGATAGGGTGTTTGCGGTTCCTTGATTTAATGTTTGTGCATCTGGAGTCATATAAATAACTTCATCATATGTTCTTTCAGCATGTAGTTTTTTAATACAATTTGCAATAGGTTCTATCATCATAACCATGCCAGCACCGCCGCCAAATTGTGTATCATCAATCTGTTTGTAATTACCCAAACCATATTCACGTAAATCGTGAATTACAATTTCTGCCAAACCTTTATCTTTTGCTCTTTTAACAATAGAATGGTTAAACGGACTTTCTAATAAATTTGGGGCAACTGAAATAATATCTATTCGCATGTTTGCAAATGTAACATTTTTGTTGGGTTTAGAAACGAATGGTTTTTAGATTCTAGATTAATTCAGAAGACTTAAATATTATATGTTATTTTTTTAATTGATGATTATTATTACTTAATTTTGGTATTTATATGGAAGAATTAACATTAACAACTCCCGCGCTTTTATTTTCTGCAATTTCTTTAATTATGTTGGCATATACTAATCGATTTTTAGCTTATGCAGCTGTTATTAGAAACTTACATGGTATTTATTTAAAGAAGAAAGAGGTTTCTTTATTAAGACAAATTAAGAACCTAAAACTCCGTTTAACTCTAACAAAGTGGATGCAGATTTTTGGTATTTCTAGTTTACTGTTTTGTGTTTTAACTATGTTTTTGATATATGTACATCTAAATACAACAGCAGTTTGGGTATTTGGTTTTGCTTTAATATTATTGATTGTTTCTCTGTCTTTGTTGATTAAAGAAATACAAATTTCTACGCAAGCATTACAACATCATATCGCCGATATTGAAGGGCATTTAAAGAAAAAGTAAGATGATTTTTATATCATCATCTTTTAATTAAAGTTAAATTTTGATTTACGTTAAAGAAAACATAGTTATTGAAAAAAAGAATAGCTCACTGAAACCAGAGAGCTATTCTTTTTTGTAAATAGATATATTGATGTTTTATTTTACATCCATTAATTCTACATCGAAAATTAAAGTAGCATCTGGTGGAATTACTCCTCCTGCACCAGCAGAACCGTAAGCTAAATTAGAAGGTATTACAAAACGTGCTTTATCACCAACTTGTAATAATTGAATTCCTTCATCCCAACCAGAGATTACTTGACCAACACCGACATTAAAATCGATTGGTTGTTTTCTCTTGTAGGAAGAATCAAAAACAGTACCGTCTAATAATTGACCTTTATAGTGTACAGAAACACCTGCTCCTTTTGTAGCTTTTTTTCCTTCTCCTTTTTGTAAGATTTGATAACGCAAACCACTTGCAGTTTCATCATAACCGGCAGCAACTTTGTCTAACATTTCTTTTTGAGCAGCTTTAGCTTCTGCTTCGCGCTTTTCTCTAGAACCTTCAAAAGTTCTAAAAGCTTCAACTGCGTTAAAAGCTTCTGCTTCTGCACCAACTTTAATAATTTCTAAAGCTGTTAATTCATCACCTTGAGCAATAGCATCTACAATATCTTGCCCTTCAACTACAGAACCAAAAACTGTATGTTTACCATCTAGCCATGGCGTAGGAACGTGTGTAATATAAAACTGACTTCCGTTTGTTGCAGGACCAGAATTAGCCATTGCTAATTTACCCGGAGCATCATGCTTTAAGTCTGGATGAAATTCATCATCAAATTTATAACCAGGATTTCCTGTTCCTGTTCCTTGTGGGCAACCACCTTGAATCATAAAATCTGGAATTACTCTATGGAATTTTAATCCATCATAATAAGGAGTTCCTTGGTCTTTTACAGAATTTTCTAAATTTCCTTCTGCCAAAGCCACAAAGTTACCAACAGTTCCAGGTACTTTTTCTTGTTCTAATTGTACTAAAATGTCACCTTTTGAAGTAGTGAATTTTGCGTAGATTCCGTTATTCATTGTATTCTTATTTAATCGTTGTTATTCGTGTAATTTATGAAATGGGTATACTTAAAATTAATTTTTTGCATTTAAAATTGATAAACCATAAGATAAACCAATGTTTATATTTGATGAATTTACATTTCCAAATGGTGACCACATTTGTCCGCCTGCAATATTAAAAGAAAAATCATTACTAACGTGATAATTAATTCCTAATGTTGGTCTTACTAAAACACCTTCGCCGGAATCAACTCTTCCTCCTCCAGCAACTCCAGCAGCAGCTTCCGCGAATAAAGATAATTTGTCGTTTGCAAATTTATTAGATTTAATACCTAAACCAAAAATTCCATGAGCATAACCTCCAGATTTTCCTTTATGGGCAAATGATGCTTCCCCTGCAATATAAAGACGATGGTTTAAATCATAATTTACTTTTAGAGCAATTAATTGCAGGTCACTTGCAGGTATTCCAAATTTAGCAACATCAAAGTATATCTGATTCTGAGCAGAAATTTGAATACCTTGAGTTTTAATTTTTGTTATTTTTTCCTTTGAAAAAGGATGAGAAATACCTCCACTTAAACCATAATATTTTAAACTAAAACCAGCTGTAATAGCTTCAAAACTAGCTATTCCTCCTAATGATTTATGGTATCCTCCATGAACACTTAAACCAAATTTTTCGGTTATTTTTAAATCTGTCCCAATATTTGGGTATAATGTAAGTCCTCCTTCTGGATAAATTCTACCTCCTGCAGCACCAATCCCTAGTTTACCAAAGAAATTTACATACTTTGTTTCTATAAAATTTTTTCCTGCTCCAAAAAATACATCCATAAAACCAGCAGTTAAACCACCATACATAGCATCTACATGGGCATAAATAAAAGTATTATTAGTTAAGTAACGTTGATATTCAAAACCTAATATAGATAAAGTATGATCTATTGGTTTGTATTTTGGAGTAGTACTTGCATCTGTTCTAGAATTTCCGAAAGGAAAAAAATAATCAAATGTTATTTGTTGTACACTTTTTACTGCTGGTTTTTGCCAAAACTCATCTTTAGATTCGTTATCAATAGTAAATTGTTTTTGAGCATCAGCATAAGAAGATGTTCTTAATAAACTCGGGATTTCCACAAAAAAGGAAACATTGTCATTTTTTTGAATTCCAGTAAAAAAGTTTACATAAGTATATTGAACCCCAAAAGAGTAGTTGTTTTTTTTGTATTGAAAACCAATATTTGGTATCATTATTCCACCACCATTAACAAGTGATCTATATCCGCCGCCACCACCAAAGTGCAAGTTTGCGTCAAAAAAGATGTTTTTATAAACAGGAAGATTAATTCCTAAATTAACACCTAAAGTAAATAAACCACCTTGATCACCAGTTATTGCACCATGAAATCCTGCACCAGTATATAACCAATCATTAATAGGAATGTTATAGTTAAAGCCAACAAAACCCATTTTAGGATCCAAACCATAACCAACTTTATCAACAGGTTGGTGAACCATTAAGTAATTTAAACGAATGCTGTTATACATTTCTTTTGGCTCAAAGTCAGAAAGACTATAATTTTGAGAAAAACTTTGAAAGCCTAAAAATATAGATATTATTAAGAGTGATTTTTTCATAATTCTTAATTTTTAAACTCACTTGTAAAATGCAATTTTACAGACGGATATTTACTTTGTGTCATTTGTATGGTAAACTCAGAATCTGCTAAAAATACTAATTGACCTTGTTTGTCTTTCGCTAAATACCGTTGTTTTACACGTTTAAATTCTATGAATTCTTCATTTTTTATATCCTCAGGTTCTACCCAACACGCTTTGTGAACGCTTAAATTTTCATAAGAACATTTTGCACCATATTCATGCTCTAATCTATATTGAATAACTTCATATTGTAAAGCCCCAACAGTACCAATTACTTTACGACCATTCATATCTAAAGTAAATAATTGTGCAACACCTTCGTCCATTAATTGATCTAAACCTTTATAAAGCTGTTTAGATTTCATAGGGTCTGCATTATTTACATATCTAAAGTGTTCAGGTGAAAAACTCGGAATTCCTTTAAAATTCAATTGTTCACCTTGTGTTAAAGTATCTCCAATTTTAAAGTTACCTGTATCATGAATACCTACAATATCTCCTGGAAATGATTCGTCTACAATTTCCTTCTTTTCTGCGAAAAATGCATTCGGGCTAGAAAATTTTACTTTTTTACCGTTTCTAACATGTAGATAAGGTGCATTTCTTTTAAAAGTACCAGAAACAATTTTGATAAAAGCCAATCTATCTCTGTGCTTAGGATCCATATTTGCATGAATTTTAAATACAAAACCAGTCAGTTTTTCTTCTTTAGAGTCTACTAATCGTTCTTCAGCTTTTTTAGGTTGAGGAGAAGGAGCAATCTCAATAAACGCATCTAATAGTTCTTTTACACCAAAGTTATTTAAAGCTGAGCCAAAAAATACAGGTTGAAGCGAACCGCTTAGGTATTCATCTCTATTAAATTCTGGATATACTTCGTCGATCAATTCTATTTCTTCACGCAAAGTTTCTGCAGCAGTTTCGCCAACAATCGTATCTAATTCTGGGTTTGATAAATCATCAAATTGAACACCATCAGAAATAGTGGTTTTGTTATCACCAGAAAAAAGATTTAATTTCTTTTCCCAAATATTATAAATTCCTTTAAAATCATATCCCATTCCAATAGGGAAACTCATTGGTGTAACTCGTAAACCTAATTTTTGTTCAACTTCGTCTAATAAATCAAAAGCATCTTTACCTTCTCTATCTAATTTATTAATAAAAACCAACATTGGTATGCTTCTCATTCTACAAACTTCAACCAGTTTTTCGGTTTGAGGTTCTACACCTTTTGCAACATCAATTACCACAATAACGCTATCTACAGCAGTTAAAGTTCTAAAAGTGTCTTCAGCAAAGTCTTTGTGACCCGGAGTATCTAAAATGTTTATTTTTTTGTCTTGATAGATGAATGCTAATACAGAAGTTGCAACAGAAATACCACGCTGACGTTCAATCTCCATGAAATCGGAAGTTGCTCCTTTTTTAATTTTATTATTTTTTACAGCACCAGCTTCTTGAATAGCACCCCCAAACAGTAATAATTTTTCTGTCAGTGTGGTTTTACCAGCATCTGGATGTGATATAATACCAAAGGTTCTTCTACGCGCTATTTCTTCTAAGAATGTCATCTAAAAAATTTGAGGTGCAAAGATAGGTTTTACTAAGAGAAATATCAATCTAAAATTTCGACAGTCATTTTTATATCATCAACAGGCCATTCATCAACACCAACCTTTACTTTAGATATTTTTTCCATCGTATTAAAACCAGAAATTACTTGACCAAAAACAGTATGTTCGTTGTCTAAATGATGTGCGCCGCTTTTTTTTTGAACAATATAAAATTCAAACGGACTAGATAACTTATTTGGATTGTGTTTCCATTCTCTCGCAGCAGCCAAAGCTCCATATTTATGTTTTCTGTTTTTTCGGAACTCAGGTTTTAGAAGATAGTTTCCGTATTTGTTTCTCTCTTTTTGAGTGAACATTTCATCCGAATTACCGCCTTGAATTACAAAGTTTTTCGCTACCCTGTAAAAAACCGTTGTATTAAAATATTTTATTTTCGTTAAAAAAATAAAATTAGCTCTGTGCAATGGTACATCCTTGTTCAAAAGGATTTTTATATTACCAAAATCTGTTTTAATTAATACTTTAGTTTCAGGGTTTTGTTTACCGAATTCAGTTAAAAAAGCCTCTACATTATGTCTATTTAAACTATCCCAAGGTTTTACGATTTCTTTTTCTTTTGTCGCCTTTATTTTAATTTTGAAATCTTCTTTTTTTTGAGTTGTAGATTTTACTGTTTTATTTTTTTCTTTACATTGATAAAAGTTAATAAATGCAGCAAGTAAAAATAATATTCGAAAATTTTTCATGAAAGAAATTCGGTTAGCTTGAATACAAAGATATAGCATCAAAATAAAACAATAGAAAAGTTTCATTGGTTTTATAAATATTTTATAATTTATCTCTCTTAGATTTTAGTATTTTTGTAATTATGGAAGAACAAGTTGTTTTAGTTGATGAAAAGGATAATCCGATTGGATTGATGGAAAAAATGGAAGCACATGAAAAAGCACTTTTACATAGAGCCTTTTCTGTTTTTATTTTTAATAAAAAAGGAGAGTTAATGTTGCAACAAAGAGCTGCAAGTAAATATCATTCGCCTTTATTATGGACAAATACTTGCTGTTCTCATCAAAGAGATGGAGAAACTAATTTAGAAGCGGGTAAAAGAAGATTACAAGAAGAAATGGGCTTTATAGCAGAGATAAAGGAAGTTTTTTCGTTTATTTACAAAGCACCTTTTGATAATGGTTTAACAGAACATGAATTAGATCATGTTATGGTTGGTTCTTTTGAAGGTGCACCTAGCATTAATAAAGAAGAAGTAGAATCGTATAAATGGATGAATTTAGAAGACTTAAAATCTGATATTAAAAATAATCCAGATATTTACACTGCTTGGTTTAAAATTATATTTGATAAATCTTTTGAAAAATTAGCAAATGCCTAAAGTAAAAGTTTATAGAAGAGCTCATTTTAATGCAGCACACAGATTGTTTAACCCAAAATGGTCTGATGATAAAAATGTAGAAGTTTTTGGTAAATGTAGCAACCCAAATTACCACGGACATAATTACGATATGATAGTGGCCTTGTATGGTGAGGTAGATCCTGTTACAGGTTTTGTTTACGATTTAGGTGTTTTAAGAGAGTTGATAAAAAAAGAAGTTGAAGATCGTTTAGATCATAAAAACTTAAATATTGAAGTAGCTGAATTTAAAACCTTAAATCCAACCGCAGAAAATATTTCAATCGTTATTTACAATAAATTAAGACCACACATTCCAGCACATTTAGAATTAGAAATAACTTTATACGAAACACGAAGGAATTTTGTTCGTTATTCGGGAGAGTAATAACTGTAACGTTTCCTGTAAATATAATTTATGAAAATAATTGCTATGATTCCGGCTCGTTATAATGCTTCTCGTTTCCCAGGAAAGTTGATGAAGGATTTAGGAGGAAAACCTGTTATTTTAAGAACTTACCAAGCTGCATTGCAAACAAAATTGTTTGATGACGTTTATATTGTAACAGATTCGGATGTCATTTACAATACAATAATTGATGCTGGGGGTAAGGCAATAATTAGTAAAACAGCCCATGAATGTGGTTCTGATAGAATTGCAGAAGCTGTAGTAAATATTGAAGCAGATATTGTGATTAATGTGCAAGGAGATGAACCGTTTATAGACGCTGTTTCATTAGCTAAATTAATTGATGTTTTTAAAAAAGACGATGAAAAAGAAATTGATTTGGCTTCTTTAAAAGTGCAAATTACCAGTAAAGAAGAAATTGAAAATCCTAATAACGTAAAGGTCATTACAGATGTTAATAATTTAGCTATTTACTTTTCAAGAAGTGTAATTCCATTTCATAGAGATAGGGATATAAATATAAAATACTACAAACATAAAGGGGTTTATGCATTCAGAAAACAAGCGTTATTAGATTTTTATAAAACACCAATAACGCCACTAGAAGCAGCAGAAAAAATAGAAGCTATTCGATATCAAGAAATTGGTAAGAAAATTAAAATGGTAGAGACAGATATTGAAGCTGTAGGTATCGATACTCCAGAGGATTTAGAAAAGGCAATTCAGTTTTTGAAATCGTAAAGAATGAATAAAATAAGTAAAAATGTAAAGGTAATAGCTTTTGATGCTGATGACACTTTATGGATAAATGAAACTTATTTTAGAGATGCAGAACACCAATTTGCGAAATTATTAGCAAAATACGAAACTGAGAATAAAATTAATCAAGAGCTTTTTAAGGCGGAAATCAAGAACCTAGAAATTTATGGTTATGGCATAAAAGGTTTTGTTTTATCGATGCTGCAATGCGCTTTAGACTTATCTAATTATCAGATAGATCAAAAAACAATTGAGGCTATTTTAAATATTGGAAAGAAAATGCTGCAAGAGCCAATAATATTGTTAGATGGTGTAGAGGAGGTTTTACAATCTCTTCAAGGAAAGTATAAATTAATTGTTGCAACAAAAGGAGATTTACTAGATCAAGAAAGAAAATTAGAGAAATCAAATTTATTATCATATTTTCATCACATAGAAGTTATGAGTAATAAAAAAGGGAAAGATTATTTAAAATTAATTAAGCATTTAGATATTCATCCATCCGAGCTTTTAATGATAGGTAATTCTTTAAAGTCAGATGTCTTACCTTTATTGGAAATAGGAGCTTCTGCAATACATGTTCCTTTTCATACAACTTGGGTTCATGAAGAAGTATCCGATGAAGAAAAATCTAAATTAAACTACAACACGATAAATAAACTAAAGGATGTTTTAGACCTTTTATGAAAAAATATGTAGACATTGATACTTGGAATAGAAAGGAAGTCTTTCAATACTTTAGAACTCTGGCAGACCCGACTTTTGCTGTTGTAGTAGATGTAGATGTAACAAAAGCATATCAATTCGTAGGAAAAACAACATCTTCTTTTTTTGTAAAATATTTATATGCCTGTATGAAAGCAATAAACTCTGTTGAAAATTTAAAATATAGAATCGAAGACAATAAAATAGCAATATATGATGTAATAAATGCGTCTGCAACGATTGCAAGGGCAGACACTACCTATGGATTTTCGTTTATAGATTTTTCTGAAAATTTTACTGTTTTTAATGAAAATTTTAAGAAAGAGAAGAAAAGAATTCAAAATTCTACTAATTTATTCCCTCAAATAAAATCTTTAGGCTGTATTTATTGCTCTGTTTTGCCATGGATTTCTTTTACAAGTCATAAAGAACCAAATTCAGGTAATAAAGATGATAGTGTACCACGACTAGCTTTTGGAGGTGTAAAAGAAAAAAAAGGGAAAATATTAATGCCTGTATCAATCAATGTGAACCATGCTTTAGTAGATGGATATCATGTAGGGCAGTTTTTTAAGAAATTTCAGTTAGAATTAGATAAATTGAATTAGTTTTGCATTATTAAAATTATAATAAGTTATGGCAAGTATTAAAAACTTAAAAAAAGATATCAATTACGTTTTAGGTGATGTTATCGAATATGCATTAGATGTTTCAATTTTAAAAAACGCACCAGAAAAAGGTGACGCTATCATTGATGAGGCTATTTCAACTTTTGATATTTTAGTTGCTAAAGTGAACAGTAAAAATGTTGAAAATAAGAAAGCGCATTTTAATGCGATTAATGCAGAATTAGAAGAAAAAGCTAAAGGTTTAGTGGAAAAGATTAATACTTTATAATCTTAACAAATTTTTAAGCAAAATTTAAGACCATCATTTTAAAAAATGATGGTTTTTTTATTAGATTTGGTGTACTAAAATCAATTTAGTAAACGTTCTATAAGTAGAATCTAATAAAAAAAAATGGCTAGAGCAATGTTTGAGTACACTAAAACTGTGCTAAAAAAGGTGAGTTTTAATTCTGATTTGTTTTGTAAGGAGGTAGAAAAGGCTTTATGTAGATTACTACCTTATGAGATAGATGAATTAACAATTTGGTTAAAACAATTTACTTCTAATAAACCTGAATTACACCTTTACTTAGCCTTAATTAACAAATAAAGAAAAGACGTAACTTAACTTTTCTTAATTTCTTCTACTATTTTTGTATTTTCTCATTAAGTTTCTACCAAAATCTAGTTCTGCAAGGTGTAACTTAATAATCTTTTTATAAGAGATAACCTTTTTTATTTGTTCAATAAATTTTTTTTTAGATTCATAAATTTGGTTGTCAATAGTTTGTTTTAATAAAACCAACCTTTGGGATTCTCTTTCTGAAAGTGTATCTATTAACTTTTTTTCTTTAATACTTTTTTTTATTTCTAATCTGAGTTTACTTCTTAATAATCGATGATTTTCATCATAAGTATTGTAAATAGGCCAAAATTTCTCAGCTTCATTTGGTGTTAAATTTAATCGATCTGTAATGTACGCGATTTTAAGTGTTCTTATTTTTTCTTTACTTCCTTTTTTTTCCTGAGAGTAGCTAGAGAGAGTGCAAAAAATGATAATACACAGAAAGGTTAGTAACTTTTTCATAATTTTAGTTTTAGTCTAATTCTTCAAATATAGAGTTGTTATCAATGGAGTTGATGTAGTCTTCAATGGTTTTATCTTCTAGATTAGTAAAGTAAAAATCATTTTCGTCTAAAAGAACATCTTCAATGGTAATTGAAACTTCATATGTATCTATAGTACTGGTGTCTAACCAATATTCAATATCAATTTCCGAAAGAGAATCTGAGGTAAATTCTTCAGTAGTATTAAATACAAAAGAATTTAATCCAACAAATAATATTACAATAGCTGCAGCTGTCATAGGAATGAATTTTAATATTCTCTCTTTGAAAGAAATAAGTTTTGTTTCTTTTTTATTGGACAAAACCTTCGCTAAAATCTCATTTTCTAATTCGTTAAAATATGAATAAGGGAGCGTAAACCCTTCTTCTAGTTTAAACTCTTCTTCAATTAATTTAACTTCAAAACTATCTTCAATTTTATTAAAATAGTTTTTAGGCGTGCAAAAACCACTTTCTTTTTCAAGAATAGAGTTTAAATACGCTTCGCTAATTTTTATATTATGTTTCATTATTATGTTTAGACCCTAATTATATAGAAAGGTTTAATTAGTTTTCTTTTTAATAAAGAGTTCAATTTTTTTAACCGCATGGAAATATGAGGCTTTCAATGATCCTACAGAGGTTTCTAAAATTTCAGACATTTCAGTGTATTTTAGTTCATCAAAGTATTTCATGTTAAAAACAAGTTGTTGCTTTTGTGGTAAGGTAGCAATTGCCCTTTGTAAAATAAGTTGAATTTCATTACCAGTAAAAAAATTATCACAACCTAAAGTCGAAGTTAATTCTTTTTGATAATCATCAATATTTATATTATTTCGTTTTGCTCTCTTATTGATAAAGGTAATGGCCTCATTAGTTGCAATTCTGTACATCCAGGAAAACAACTTGCTTTTTTGGTTAAATTTATCAATGTTTTTAAAAATCTTGATAAATGTATTCTGCAGCACGTCATCCGCATCGTTATGAGATATAACGATTTTACGGATATGCCAATAAAGTCGTTCTTTGTAGAGTTTAATTAGTTCTCTAAACGCCTTTTCTTTAGTTTGAACATTTTTTAATTGCTCTATTAAAATAGCTTCATCTGTCAAGTATATACTTTATAACTTATAGACTTAAAATATTTAAAAAGGTTTAATGTTTGCTTTTTACCCGAGGTCTAGAATAACCGAAAAGTCTTTTTTGTTTAATGATGTCTGAAATTCCTTCTGGTAGTAGTTGTTCCCAACCTTCTTCTCCTTTAATGATCTTTTTTAAAACTTTTCTTGAGAATATATCAAGAATATCTTTATCAGTTACCTTAATGTCTAAAACTTTACCATTGTTTTTAAAGAATTTGTATAATTCTTTCATTCGTGGATGTACCTTTAGATTCTCACTTGTAATATATTCTTTGTTAATAGGATCGTGAGAGGGATACATATATACTTTTAAGTCCTTGAAGAATAATTTTCCGAAAGCCTCTAAAATTCCTCCACTTAAATTACGATAATATTTTTCATCAAAGATTTGTATAAGATTTTGAGCCCCCATAGCTAGTGCCATTCTCTCTTTTGTAAATTCGCTAAAATATTCTACTAGTTTAAAGTATTGTTGAAAGCTAGTAATCATTACATTCTGCCCAAGAGAACATAATAATTCTGCTCTATCGAGAAAATCTCGTTCATTAATTTTTCCTTCTGAAGTTAAGTTGCTTAAAGTAATTTCAAAAATTACTTGTGTTTTACTTTCTGATACTTTGTTTTCTTCCAAAAAGAGTTGTTTAGACTTCTCGTACATATCCATGTTTACCATTGTAACTGGTCTAAAGCTACCTCGTAATGCAAGTATATTTTTTTTATATAGCACTTGAGCTGGTAAAAGATTATTTCCATCAGGTCCAAACATCACTGCATTAGTCATACCATTTTTAACTAATTGTAAGCTCATTAAACGATTGTCAACATACATAAAACGAGGACCTGAGAAATTGATCATATCAATTTCTAGCTGATCATTATTTATATTATCATAAAAAGATTTTACTAAATCCTTTGGGTCGTCATTTAAATAAAAGGCACCATATATTAAGTTTACACCTAAAACTCCAAGAGTTTCTTGTTGCAAGCGAGTATCCGTTTCCTTAAAACGTAGGTGTAAAACAATTTCATTATAATCCTCTAAAGGATCTAATTGAAAGCGAATACCAACCCATCCATGTCCTTTAAATTTTTTAGCAAAATCGATAGTTGTTACCGTATTTGCGTAACTAAAAAATAATTTATTAGGATGTTTTTGTCTACTTAAACGATCTTCCATTAGATCAATTTCATGACCTAACATTTTTTTCAAACGTGGCTGTGTAACGTAGCGATTATCTTCTTCTGTGCCATAAATAGCATCAGAAAAATCTTTATCATATGCACTCATTGCTTTTGCAATAGTCCCAGAAGCAGCACCAGATCTAAAGAAATTACGAGCAGTTTCTTGTCCTGCACCAATTTCTGCAAAGGTTCCGTAAATATCTGAGTTTAAATTAATTCTTAAAGCTTTGCTTTTAGTTGTAGGAACACTACTAATCATTTTATCTCCTTTTAAAGATACTGCCATGTGATATTATTTTTGCGTAAAACAAATGTACTAAAATAGAAAGCTATCAGTCAATTTTTATCTTATTTTTGTTATAATGAAACACAATAAAAAGCAACTTACTATAACCTTTTTAGGAACTGGTACTTCTCAAGGAATTCCTATGATTGCCAATAAACATCCTGTTTGTTTGTCTAAAGATATAAAAGACAAACGGTTACGTTCTTCTATTTTAATTTCTTGGGATAATGTTTCTTATACAGTAGATTGTGGTTTAGACTTCAGGCAGCAAGTGTTAAGAGAAGAATTACAATCTTTAAATGGAGTTTTTTTTACGCATGAGCACGCTGATCATATTGGTGGTTTGGATGATTTAAGGGCTTTTTGTTACAAAATAGGAGAGATGCCTATTTATTTAAATAAAAGAACTTTAAAGAGTTTAGAAAAGCGATTTGAATATATTTTCAAGTTAGAAAATAGATATCCTGGAGCGCCAAGTGTTATGCCGAAAGTGATAGATAAGGACACTTTTATTGTTGATGACTTGGAAGTAACGCCAATAGAAGTTATGCATGGAAATATTCCGATTACAGCTTATCGACTTGGCAATTTTGCTTATTTAACCGACGTTAAAACCGTTTCTGATAAAGAAAAGCGAAAGTTACAAAATTTAGATGTTTTGGTTGTTAGCGCTTTAAGAATAGAGGAACATCCTACGCACTTTAACTTGCAGGAGGCATTAGATTTCGTATCAGAGGTTAAACCAAAAAAAGCATATTTTACACACATAAGCCATATGTTAGGTTTTCATGAAACTGTGTCTGAAACACTTCCAAAAAATGTTTTTTTAGCTTACGATGGCTTAAAAATTATAGTTTAAATTATTTTTAAGATCTACACCTAAAAACGAAAATAAGTTGGCAATTTCGAAAGCCTTTTATTAAAAGTTAAAAAATCCCAAACTTTTGTCTGGGATTTCTGTAAATTAAGATTTAGCTTCTGGTCTTTTTTCAGTTTTTTTCTCGCCTTTTTCTATTTTAATAGTGAGTTTGTTTTCTTTCTCGTCTAAATCCATATTTATGGTATCTCCTTCATAGAGTTTAGAGTTTACAATTTCTTGTGCCAAAGCATCCTCAATGTATTTCTGTATTGCTCTTTTAAGTGGTCTTGCACCGTATTTTTTATCGAAACCTTTGTCTGCTATATAATCTTTTGCTTTGTCGCTTAAGTTTAATGTATAGCCTAAGTCTGCTATTCTTTTTAATAATTTATCTAGTTCAATATTTATTATATTGTGAATATCTTTTCTTTCTAAAGCGTTAAAGATAATAACATCATCAATTCGGTTTAAAAATTCTGGAGCAAAAGATTTCTTTAAAGCGCCTTCGATTACAGATTTGGCATGTGCATCCTCTTGTATTTTTTTTGCCGAAGTTCCGAAACCAACACCACCCCCAAAATCTTTTAATTGACGAGCACCAATGTTAGAAGTCATTATAATTATTGTATTTCTAAAATCTATTTTACGACCGAGGCTGTCGGTAATATGTCCGTCATCTAAAATTTGTAGCAGCATATTAAACACATCAGGATGTGCTTTTTCAATCTCATCTAATAAGATTACTGAATAAGGTTTTCGTCTAACTTTTTCGGTTAATTGGCCTCCTTCCTCATAACCAACATATCCAGGAGGTGCGCCAATTAAGCGTGAAACAGCAAATTTCTCCATGTATTCACTCATGTCGATTCTAATTAAAGAATCATCAGAGTCGAATAACTCACGTGCTAAAATTTTTGCCAATTGTGTTTTACCAACACCGGTTTGTCCTAAGAAAATGAAAGACCCAATAGGTTTATTTGGGTCTTTTAAACCAACCCTGTTACGCTGAATTGCTTTTACAACTTTCACTACGGCTTCATCTTGTCCAATTACTTTTCCCTTTATTAGTTTGGGTAATTCATGCAACCTGTTCGTTTCTGCTTCTGCAACTCTATTAACAGGTATTCCTGTCATCATGGAAACAACTTCGGCCACATTATTTTCTGTTACAACTTCTCTATTTAATTTAGTGTCTTCTTCCCATTGATTTTGAGCGGAAGCCAAAGCAGATTCCATATTTTTCTCATCATCACGCAGTTTGGCAGCTTCTTCGTATTTCTGACTGTTTACCGCTTTTGTTTTGTGGTCTTTGATGATTTCTAACTGAGATTCTAATTCAAGTACCTGCTGGGGAACAACAATGTTTGTAATATGAATTCTAGAGCCAGCCTCGTCTAAAGCATCAATAGCCTTGTCTGGTAGAAAACGATCTGTCATATATCTATTCGTTAATTTTACACAAGCGTTAATTGCTTCGTCTGTGTAATTTACATGATGATGTTCTTCGTACTTACTTTTTATATTATGTAAAATTTGTATCGTTTCTTTTACGCTGGTTGGATCTATAATTACTTTTTGAAATCGACGTTCTAAGGCACCATCTTTCTCAATATTAGTTCTAAATTCGTCAAGTGTAGTGGCACCAATACATTGTATCTCGCCTCTAGCAAGTGCTGGTTTTAGCATATTAGAAGCATCTAGAGAACCTGTTGCACCGCCAGCGCCCACAATAGTGTGAATTTCATCTATGAATAAAATAATATCATCATTTTTTTCAAGTTCATTCATTAACGCCTTCATGCGTTCCTCAAACTGTCCACGGTACTTTGTACCCGCAACCAAACTTGCTAAGTCTAGAGAAATAAGACGTTTGTCGAATAAAATTCTTGATACTTTTCTTTCGATAATACGCAGAGCTAATCCTTCTGCAATAGCAGATTTACCCACTCCAGGTTCACCAATTAACATTGGATTATTTTTCTTTCTTCTACTTAATATTTGGGAAACCCTCTCAATTTCTTTTTGTCTTCCAACAACAGGATCAAGTTTTCCGTTTTCTGCTAAATTCGTTAAATCTCTGCCAAAGTTGTCTAAAACTGGCGTTCTAGATTTTTTAACGTTTTTTTCTTTTTGAGGTTGATCAAAAGGATTTGTTTTTTTTGACGGAAAATCATTATCCGAGGGTGTTTCTGCAATCGGATTTTTTGGTAAATTCAGGTTTTCTGATTCATCTTTATCTTCAACATGTAATTCTTTGTAAAGCGACTTTGCTTCGTCATAATTTACATGATGCTTATGAATCAGTTTTGTCGTTGGGTCATTCTCATTTCTTAAGATACACATTAGTAAATGTGCGGTATCGATTGAATCACTTTGATATAACTTTGCTTCTAAAAAAGTTGTTTTTAAGGCTTTTTCAGCTTGTCTTGTTAATCGTAAATTCGGTTTGTCTGTGTTTTCAAGAAAAGCAGGGGGTGCAGGGTTTAGTTGTTCTAATTTTTTACGCAATAAAACTAAATCAACATCAAATGCCGTTAGTATTTCTATTGCTCTTCCATCTCCTTTTCTTATTAGACCTAGCAAAAGATGCTCTGTTCCAATAAATTCATGGCCTAAACGCAGCGCCTCTTCTTTACTGAAAGTTATTACATCTCTGACTTTTGGTGAAAAATTATCGTCCATATTTTTTATGTCTATAATTGAGGTTTTGTAAATTTACTTATTTTTTTATTGATAAGGGCAAAAAATATGCCAATGGCAAAATATTGACATATTAACCGAGTAACCAAGTTAAAAAACTATTATAAATAAAGCAAATAAAAAAGTGTTAAAAATTATGAAAAAATGTTGATAACTCTACTCAATTACAGAGGTTAAAATCTTTGCAGGTAATATAAGAAATAGTATCTTGCCTTGTTTTTAAAAAATGACTAAAATTAATCAAATATATATATGGCAGACGGAGAAAAGTTAATTCCGATTAACATTGAAGAGCAAATGAAAGCTGCTTACATCGATTACTCGATGTCAGTTATTGTTTCTAGAGCATTACCAGATGTAAGAGATGGGTTAAAGCCCGTTCATAGAAGGGTTTTATTTGGTATGCACGAGTTAGGAATTAAAGCTACTGGGTCTTATAAAAAGTCAGCAAGAATTGTTGGAGAAGTTTTAGGTAAGTTTCATCCACATGGTGATACTTCTGTATATGATTCAATGGTTAGAATGGCGCAACACTGGAGTGTACGTTATATGATGGTTGATGGTCAAGGGAATTTTGGTTCTGTTGATGGAGATTCGCCAGCAGCAATGCGTTATACTGAGGTTAGAATGCAAAAGATATCGGAAGATATGTTAGCTGATATTGAAAAGGACACTGTAGATCATCGTTTAAATTTTGATGATACTTTGCAAGAACCAACGGTTTTACCTACTCGTATTCCTAATTTATTAGTTAACGGAGCTTCAGGTATTGCTGTGGGTATGGCTACCAATATGGCACCACATAACTTAACCGAAGTTATTAATGGTACGATGGCCTATATTGATAATCGAGATATTGAGATTGATGAGTTAATGCAGCATATAAAAGCACCAGATTTTCCTACAGGTGGAATTATATATGGTTACGATGGTGTAAAAGATGCTTTTCACACAGGTCGAGGACGCATTGTAATGCGAGCTAAAGCTGTTATCGAGGAAGTAAAAGGACGTGAGTGTATTGTTGTTACAGAGATTCCTTATCAAGTGAATAAAGCAGAAATGATAAAAAAAACTGCTGAACTAGTTAATGACAAAAAAATAGAAGGTATTTCTAATATTAGAGATGAATCTGATAGGAACGGAATGCGCATTGTATACGTTTTAAAACGTGATGCAATTTCTAATATCGTTTTAAATAAACTATTTAAATATACACAATTACAAACTTCTTTTAGTGTAAACAATATTGCCTTAGTAAAAGGAAGACCAGAACAATTAAATTTAAAACAGCTAATTCATTATTTTGTTGAACATAGACACGAAATTGTTGTTCGTAGAACAGAGTTCGATTTAAAGAAAGCAGAGGCAAGAGCTCATATTTTAGAGGGATTAATTATTGCCTCTGATAATATTGACGAAGTAATAAAAATGATTAGAGCTTCTAAAAATGCAGATGAAGCAAGAGAAAGTTTGATTGAGCGATTTGCTTTGTCTGATATTCAAGCAAAAGCAATTGTAGAAATGCGTTTGCGTCAATTAACAGGATTAGAGCAAGATAAATTACGTGCAGAGTTCGACGCAATTATGTTAACAATTACCGATTTAAAAGATATTCTTGCAAATGAACCAAGACGTTATGAAATAATAAAAGCAGAATTACTTCATATTAGAGATAAATATGGTGATGACCGAAGATCTGTAATAGAATATGCTGGTGGAGATATGAGCATTGAAGATATGATACCTGATACGAAAGTTGTGGTTACTATTTCGAATGCTGGTTATTTAAAGCGCACAAATCTTGAAGAGTATAAAGTTCAAAATAGAGGAGGACGAGGACAAAAAGGAGCAACTACGAGAAATGAAGATTTCTTAGAGCACTTATTTGTGGGTACAAACCATCAATATATGATGTTCTTTACCCAAAAAGGAAAAGTATTCTGGATGCGTGTTTATGAAATTCCTGAAGGTGGTAAAAACACCAAGGGTAGAGCAATGCAAAACTTAATCAATATTGAGCAAGATGATAAAGTTAAAGCATTTTTAGTAACACAAGATTTAAAAGACGAAGAATACATTAATAGTCATTATGTTATTATGGCAACTAAAAAGGGTCAAGTTAAAAAGACTTCTTTAGAACAATATTCACGTCCACGAACAAATGGTATTAATGCAATTACTATAAAGGAAGGTGATGAATTATTAGAAGCCAAATTAACAACAGGAGATAGTCAAGTAATGTTAGCTTTAAAATCAGGTAAATCAATTCGTTTCGAAGAAGCTAAAACACGCCCAATGGGCCGAACTGCTTCAGGAGTTCGAGGTATTACATTACAGCATGAAAATGATGAGGTAATAGGTATGGTGGCTGTTAATGATATGGAAAGTAATATTCTTGTTGTTTCTGAAAAAGGATATGGAAAACGTTCTAAATTAGAAGACTATAGAATTACCAATAGAGGAGGTAAAGGGGTTAAAACTTTAAATATTTCTGAAAAAACAGGTGGTTTAGTAGCGATTAAGAATGTGGATGATTCTAATGACTTAATGATAATTAATAAATCTGGATTAACTATCAGAATGGCTGTTGAAGACTTAAGAGTAATGGGACGTGCAACACAAGGCGTTCGTTTAATAAATATTAAAGATTCTGATAGTATTGCTGCAGTGGCTAAAGTAATGCATGATGAAGAAGTAGTTGAAGAAGAAGATTCTAAAGAAAATATTGAGAATTTAGAAAAAGGCACAGAAATTGAAAATAATTCAAATGAAAATCAAGAGTAACAATAAATTAACAAATAGTAAAATGAAAAACCAAATATTAGCGTTAACTGTAGGCTTATTTTCTATAGCTTCATTTGCGCAAAAAAATGAACTTAAATTAGTTGAGAAAGCTATAAAGAAAGGTCAGTCTAAAGAAGCTATAGCAACTATTGCTACTCTGGAGTCTAGTGAAAATTCAATGGATCCGAAGTTAAAAGCAAAGTATTATTATTTAAAGGGATCTGCCTATGGTAAGTCTGATGTTAAAAAAGCAGCAGATGCTTACAACGATTTATTCGCTTTTGAAAAAGAACAAGGGAAATATAAGTACACAAAGTTGGCTAAACCTAAACTGGGTGAACTTATTCAATTTGTTTCTAAAAAAGCAATTGCGCAATACGGTGACAAGAGTTACAAAAGTGCTGCAGATAATTTTTCTTTGACCTACAGGTTAAGTCCTAAGGATACTTCATTTTTATATAATGCAGCAGTGAGTGCATCTTTAGCAAAGGATTATGACGTTTCTTTGCAGTATTATGATGAATTAAAAGATATAGGATATACTGGAATAGCTACTCAATATTTAGCCGTAAATAAAGCAACGGGAGTGGAAGAGAACTTGGGAAGTAAGTCGAATAGAAATACTATGGTTAAGTTTGGTCAATACATTAATCCAACCGAAAAAGTCTCTAAATCTAAACAACCTGATATTATTAAAAATATAGGGTATATTTATGTAACTCAAGGTAAACCAGAATTAGCGATTGCGGCTTTAGAAGAAGCAAGAAAATCAGATCCAAAAAATTTAAACTTAATTTTAAGTCAAGCTGATATGTATATTAAGCTTGATAAAATGGAAAAATTTGGTGAGCTCATGGAAGAAGCTGTAAAATTAAACCCTACGAACCCAACATTATTTTTTAATTTAGGGGTAGTTAATGCCAATGAGAATAAATTTAAAGAAGCAGTTGAATTTTATAATAAAGCAATTGAGTTAAAACCTGATTATGCTGATGCTTATATGAATTTACATGTAGCTATAATGTCTGAAGAAAAGGCAATTATAGATAAAATGAATGAAAATCTGAATAATTACAAGAAGTATGAAGAATTGGAGATTAAACAGAAAGAATTATATAGAAAAGCACTACCGTCTTTAGAAAAAGCAGATAGTTTAGATAGATCTATAGAGTCTGTAAGAGCTCTTTTAAATCTTTATGATATCCTTGAAATAAATGATAAGGCAGATGCTTTAAGACCTATTTATAAAGAAATGAGAAGTAAACAATAAGTGTTTATATCGCGTAAAAAAACCGAGATTTTATTTTAAAAATTCTCGGTTTTTTTATTTCTTATATTTAAGAGATATTATTCAATAATTCTTTTTATAATTCTCAATTTATGGGTGTGCTTTTGTATATCTTTATTAAAGATACCACTGTGATCTAAGGTGTCAATTCTTACTTTACCATGGCAGTGTATAATATGGTAATCATTTAAAATGATTCCTACATGAATAATTTCACCTTCCTCATTATCAAAAAAAGCTAAATCACCGGGCTCGCTTTCTTCTATAAAGCTTAAAACTTTACCTTGTGTAGCTTGCTGTTTTGCATCTCTAAAAAGATGATGTCCACATAGTTTATAGGCCATTTGTGTAAAGCCGGAACAATCAACACCAAAAGGAGTTTTCCCTCCCCATAAAAAAGGAGTATTCAAATATGTAAAGGCAATTTGCAAAATTTCTTTTTTAGATTTCTGCTTTGATAATACTGTGCCCTCGTAAACATATTTTTTTTCTGGTGTAATTTGTAGATTACCATTGTTGTAAAAAGGTAAATTAGAGCCTAAAGGAATTGTTGTTAATTCGTTTTTATCATTCGTAACAAAATCAATAATCTCTCCAGAAAAATATTGTTTTTCAGATTTTAATTTTGAAAAGAAATTTTCTGTAATATTTATATATTGCTTATTATCAATAAAGCCTTCGGAGTTATCAAAAGTTAAACGAATTTTACTCCATTCTTTTTCTTTTTCAATAACCTCAAAAGTTTCACCAAACAAAACCTGATTTACCATCTCTGATGTGTCAGAAGTTGCTGCTCTTAAGGCAACAATACTTAAATTACAAATGCCATAAAGCATAAAATTCGATCTTGTTTTTATTAATAAAATTAAATTCTTTCTAAAACGAGTGCGCTTGCACCACCACCACCATTACAAATAGCCGCCGCTCCAATTTTAGCATTATTTTGCTTTAAAATAGAAGTTAAAGCAATCACAATTCTTGCTCCAGAGACACCTAAAGGGTGTCCTAAAGAAACGGCGCCACCATTGACATTTACTTTATCGTCAGTAAGCCCTAAAATTTTCATATTTGCCAAACCAACAATAGAAAAGGCTTCGTTTAATTCAAAATAATCCACATCACCTATAGATATATTTGCTTTTGCTAAAGCTTTTGGTAATGCCTTGGCAGGTGCAGTTGTAAACCATTCTGGTTCATGAGCAGCATCAGCAAAACTCTTTATTTTTGCAATTGGAGTTATATTTAATTCTTTTGCTTTTTCCGCAGACATTAAAACTAATGCAGCTCCACCATCATTAATCGTGGAAGCATTTGCAGCAGTAACAGTTCCTTCTTTTGTAAAAGCAGCTCTTAAAGCAGGGATTTTCTCTATTTTTACATTTTTATACTCTTCATCTTCAGAGAAAATAATAGGTTCTCCACGTCTTTGTGGGATTTCTACGGGTACAATTTCATCGTCAAACTTTCCCTTACTCCAAGCTTGTGCAGAACGATTGTAAGATTGAATGGCAAATTTGTCTTGTTCTTCTCTTGAAAAATTATATTCATTGGCACAAGCATCTGCATAAACACCCATAGGTTCGCTCTCATAAGCATCTACTAAACCATCCTTTTGTAAACCATCTTCCATGGTTATTGATCCAAATTTTGAGCCTTTTCTTGCATTTTGATAATGAGGAATAGAACTCATATTTTCCATACCGCCAGCAATAACAATATCTGCATCTCCAAGAGAAATTGTTTGAGCGGCTAACATGATAGATTTCATCCCAGAAGCACATACTTTATTTACAGTTGTACAAGGAACCGTATTTGGAATTCCAGCAAATATTGCTGCTTGTTTTGCTGGAGCTTGACCTAAACCAGCAGAAACAACATTACCCATAAAAACTTCCTCAACCAAATTTGGTTCTAAATTTATTTTGTTTAAAGCGCCTTTTATGGCAATAGCTCCGAGTTGAGGAGCTGGAATTGTAGATAAACTACCCATAAATCTTCCAATAGGAGTCCTTGCTACAGAAACAATTACAACTTCTTTCATAAATGTATTTTACTTTTTCTAAAATTTGTTGTGCTAAATTAACTATTTTAAATCAATTTAAGTTTTATTATTCTACTTGAATTTTTGACCTTGAATATTTTATGGTAAGTTTGTTATTAGAAGATAAAGTCTATGAGTAATCTATTTAATAAATTGTACCAAAACAATACCATTATTTACAAGGTGATTTTGTTTTTAATCACGACTATTTCAGTTGTTTATTTGTTTCCTAAAGGAGGGCAATTTAAATATGACTTTAATAATGGTCAGTTGTGGAAATATGATAATTTATACGCCCCTTTTGATTTTGCTATTCAGAAAACAGATGAAGAAATTGTTATCGAAAAAAAAGAAATTGATGTAAATTCTAAGTTATATTTTTTATATGATTTTGATATTGAAAAAAGTGTTAATGAGGTTTATAAGAAGAGGGTTTCTTTGTTACAAAAGTCAGATTCTTTAAACCTAGATCAAATTTCTAGGTTATCAAGAGTCGGTCAAACAGTTATAAATATAATATACAGTAAAGGTTTTTTAGAGTCAGTAAGTCAAGATAGAGTTGCTAATAAAAATGAAATAGTTGCCGTAAGAAAAGGAAATGAAGTTGAAGATTTTATTTTTAAAAATTTATTAACTACAAAAAATGTATTAGAGGTAATTAGGATTAATTTCGAAAAAGAAGATACTCTTTATGGTAAAAAAATAATGTTTGATTTATTATCTGAAGTTATTAAGCCAAATGTGTTTTTTGATAATGACTACACAGTAAAAATAATTGATAATGAAATTAAAAATATTTCTTACACCAAAGGCAGAGTTGAGGCTGGTAAACTAATTATTTTAAAAGGTGATTTTGTAGAGGGAAAAAAATTAGCGATTTTAAATTCGTTAAAAAGTGAATCTGAATCTCAAGTTTGGACCGAATCACATTATAATTGGATTATTTTAGGTTACACAATTTTAGTGGCTCTTGCACTATTAATGCTGTTATTGTTTTTAAAAAAATACAGAGTAGAAATTTATGAAAACAACAATAAAGTAACTTTTATATTTTTCAACGTATTTGCAATGATTTTTATACAAACTTTGGTTATAAAGTTAAATTTAGATTATTTATATGTCGTCCCCTTAAGTATACTTCCAATTGTTTTAAAAGCATTTTTTGATGCCCGTTTAGGATTATTTACACATGTGTTAACTGTTTTACTTTTAGGATATATTGTCCCTGATAGTTTTGAGTTTATTTATTTGCATATCATTGCTGGTATTGTAACAATACTCTCCGTTTCAGAATTATACAAGAGAGCAAGTCTTTTTATATCAGTAGCTCAAATAACACTGATTTATATGATAACATATTTTGCTTTTTCAATCATAAAAGAAGGAAATGCTTCTCAGATAAATTGGACATATTTTATGCTTTTTGCGGCAAATGGTTTATTATCATTTTTATCAATTATAATCATTTATATTTATGAGAAAATTTTTGATTTAGTTTCTGATGTTACTTTATTAGAACTTTCTAATACAAATACAAAGCTTTTAAGAGAGCTTAATGAAAAAGCGCCAGGTACATTTCAGCATTCTATGCAGGTTGCCAATTTAGCTGAAGCAGCAGCAAATGAAATCGGAGCTAATTCTATGTTAGTCCGAACTGGAGCCCTATATCATGATATAGGTAAAATATTAAATCCGTTGTATTTTACAGAAAATCAATCAACAGGAGTTAACCCTCACAATGATTTATCTCCAAGAGATAGTTCAAGAATTATAACAGATCATGTTATTAAAGGAATAGAGTTGGCAAAAAAATACAAGTTGCCAGATAGAATTATAGATTTTATTAGAACGCATCACGGAACTAATTTAACTTATTATTTTTATATGAAAGAGAAAGAATTGAACCCCGATACAGAATTAGATATTAAGGGTTTTCAATATCAAGGACCAATTCCTTTTTCAAAAGAAACAGCAATTTTAATGATGTGTGATTCTGCAGAGGCAGCATCAAAAAGTTTAACTAAACCTACGGCATTATCTGTAAGTAACCTAATAGATAAAATTATTGCTAAGCAAATGGCTGATAATCAATTTTTAAATTCAAATATAACTTTTAGAGAAATTGAAATAATAAAGAAAGTTATTAAGAAAAAGTTGATGAATATTTATCATTTGAGAGTAGAATATCCTGAGTAAAAAATAAATATAAAAAAAGGTTTAAAAAAGTTTGTTAGAACTTAAATCTAGGTTATATTTGCACTCGCAATTGAAATAATTGCTGTTAAGTTCAATAAAAAGGAGAGGTGCCAGAGTGGTAATGGAGCAGATTGCTAATCTGTCGACGGGTGACTGTCGCCAGGGTTCGAGTCCCTGTCTCTCCGCAATTTTTATGTAACTCGGGGTGTAGCGTAGCCCGGTCATCGCGCCTCGTTTGGGACGAGGAGGTCGCAGGTTCGAATCCTGCCACCCCGACACAGTTGTGCGTAGCAACTTTAAAACTACGGGCTCTTAGCTCAGCTGGATAGAGCACCTCCCTT
>CALSOT010000003.1:77500-109344 GCA_943788045.1 uncultured Polaribacter sp. | reverse complement strand
GAAACTTGCGCAACATCGCTGGCAATACATGAGACGATTTTAAATCGAAATTATCATGCGTACCATATAAGTTGGTTGGCATTAAGCTTACATAATCTTTTTGATATTGTTTTCTAATGGCCTCACAAGCTTTTACACCTGTAATTTTAGCAATGGCATACCACTCATTGGTAGGCTCTAAAGCATCTGTTAACAGATATTCTTCTTTTAAAGGCTGTGGCGCAAACTTTGGATAAATACAAGAGCTTCCTAAGAAAATAAACTTTTCTATTCCCGATTTTAGAGCGCCATCTATCAAGCTATTCTGAATCTGCATGTTCTCCATGATAAACTGATACGGAAAATCATTATTCGCTAAAATACCGCCCACTTTTGCGGCAGCATCAATAACAACTGCCGGCTTTTCAGTGGCATAGAATGTTTAACCGCTTCTTGGTCTCTTAAATCTAACTCTCTGCTCGTTCTTCCTATTAAGTTGGTGTAGCCCTTTTTTTCTAAAGCTCTCCAAACTGCCGAACCGACCATACCTCTGTGGCCTGCGATGTATATTTTTGTACTTTTATTCATTTCTTTTTACTCTTTATACTAGCTTTTTTCTTGTTGTTCGTTGTTCGTTGTTCGTTGTTCGTAAATCGATGAACGAAAAACGAAATTCTGCTATTTTCCTATTTGATAATATTCGAATCCTTTCTCCTCTAAACGAAAGGCATTGTATTGGTTTCTACCATCAAAAATAACAGGTGCTATTAATTGGTTTTTATTTCTTCAAAATCTGGAGAACGGAATTCTTTCCATTCTGTTAATAAGAATTAAAGCATCTGCCTTCTTTAAAACGTCATATTTCGATTCTAAATACGTTATGTTTTCCACACCTTTTAAATAACACTCTTTTGCCTCTTCAATTGCCTTAGGATCATACGCTTGCACTTTAGCCCCTCTTTTTACCAATTCTTTTACAACATAAATTGCTGGTGCTTCACGCATATCATCCGTTCCTGGCTTAAAGGCCAATCCCCAAAGGGCAAAGGTTAAACCGGTTAAATCCTCTCCAAATCGTTTCACAATTTTCTGAGCAATTACCAATTTCTGAGCATCATTAACATCTTCTACAGCAGTGATTAAATTTGCTTTATACCCGTTTTCTTCAGCAATTTTCTTTAATGCTTTTACATCTTTCGGAAAACAAGAACCTCCGTAACCAGCACCGGGATAAATAAAACTATACCCTATTCTAGCATCCGAACCAATACCTATTCTTACTTGATTTGCATCGGCACCCACTTTTTCACAAATATTTGCAATTTCATTCATAAATGAAATTTTTGTGGCCAACATGGCATTTGCAGCATATTTTGTCATTTCTGCAGAACGAATATCCATGCTAATAAAACGATCGTGAGTTCTAAAGAAAGGAGAGTACAATTGCTTCATCAACTCAAAAGCATATCAGAATCTGCCCAATCACCACTCTATCTGGCTTCATAAAATCATTAATAGCCGCTCCCTCTTTTAAAAATTCTGGATTTGAAACGACATGAAATTTGATTTGAACCCCTCTTTTGTCTAGTTCTTTTTGAATGGTGGCTTTTACTTTGTCTGCTGTACCAATAGGCACCGTAGATTTATCTACAACCACCAACTCGTTCACCATGGTTTCTCCAATGGATTTGGCTACCGCTAAAACATATTGTAAATCTGCAGAACCGTCATCGCCCATAGGCGTACCCACAGCAATAAAAACAATTTTAGCATCGCTAATGGCTTCTCCTAAGTTTGTTGTAAAAATAAATTCTTGTTTTTTACGTTTTTAAGAACCATTGGCTCCAAACCTGGTTCAAAAATAGGAATGATTCCGTTTTCTAATTTTTCAATTTTTTTTGGATCAATATCAACACAAGTTACTTTGTTACCCATTTCTGAAAAACAAGTTCCTGAGACCAAGCCCACATACCCTGAGCCAACAACAGCAATATTCATTTTTTATCTTTTTTAATTCTTCTTAGCCTTCAAATGTATGCAATTAAACTTATATTATACGCTATTCACCTATATTATTAAAAATAATTATTATGTATTCTATGTCCCATAGCCACATAGCCAGGCCAAACAAAGTAGCATTTCTATTTACTTGTCTTGTCTTTTAACATTTTCTTTTTCCTGCACTTCTTTTCTTAGGCTACTGCTAGAAAAACGATGTTCTCTTTTGTTATAATATAACATAACGCCTTTTTGCTCACAATATTTTCTTCCTGTAAATTGTTTGCTAGCATATTCATCGCCAATAACACGCACATCTATTTTAAAAGACCTTAAAATATCTTCTAAATCTTGCTCGGTTGCATAGGGTACAATCTCATCCACATAGGTACATCCTTTTAACTGAATGTATCTTTCTACTACGGATTGTACGGGTTTGTTTTTTTCTGGTCGATCTAAGGTAGGGTCTGTTTGTAAACCACAGATTAAATAATCGCATTGTTCTTTGGCATCTTCTAACATTTTTACATGTCCGGCATGAAACAAGTCGAAAGAACTAAAGGTAATTCCTACTTTCATAAATAGCTTTTTTTTTGCAAATGTAGGTGTATTTTTTCAGCATACAAACAGGTGTTTTTACTTGTTTTTAGAATTATGATATCCTTAATTTTCTGAACAATTCTGATAATTTCATTAAACTTTTACAATCTAAACCCCGTTTCCTTTTCATTTTTCTTTATAATTTTTAGTATACAACACTGTAAACCCGAAAATAAACTCTAAAAAACTAAGGTTTAGACACTTACTTTGTCTTATTATTGCCGATTTGATAGGTCTAAATATTCAAAATACACCTCATTTTCAATGCATCCCGTAATCCCAAGAAATAACTGAGTCATGATATGGAAGTGACGGTGCGAAGCACAACGCATGGAATATCAATAGATCATGGTGCGAAGCAATTTCATAGGGATTATCTTGATCTTTTGCTTTGCTCCGAACTTACATTCGGAATACATCAAGGTAAAAGAAGAGAGATAAATTTTAAACTCTGAATTTATTTTATAACCCTCACTATATAATAACAGATTTTTAAATAGAACTAGATTTCAATGCACTCCGTAATCCCAAGAAATAATGAGCTATGATATGGAAGTGCGGTGCGAAGCACTACGCATGGAATATCAATAGATCATGATGCGAAGCAATTTCATAGGGATTATCTTGATCTTTTGCTTCTTTTAAATCAAGTTAAAAGAAGAGAGAATAATTTTTACGCCAATACAACACTAAAATAAATCTTAGAAAAAACCTAGATTTCAATACACCCATAACCTCAGGGAACAAGGAACGATGATTGCGAATACTTTTTATTCATTCATTTTATTGTTTTTAATGGTATTCATGAATGCGCTGCATTTGCCTTGATAAAAAAGTATTCAAAAAATCAAGACTCACTTTATCGCTACGCGAGCTACCTACAACCAAAATACATTTTGGTTTTGGTAATACACAAATTCTACTTTCCATTCCACTATCGAATCCAGACCGCAAGCTCTTTGGATTCTTGCCGTTTCATAAAAATTGAATTTTAACGAAAAATAAAATAGGTCAGTTTTAAATTCTGACTTTATTTTATAAATACGATACAAAGACATTATAAAACAACTAGATTTCAATGCCCCTTAATCCCAAGAAATACTCCGTTATCTTTAAATTGATAGTTTTGATTTTAATTCTTCCTAAAAATAGAAAGCTAACGATTTTGGACAGTATTAATGCGTATTCTCTGCAATGTCCCATCTTCTTTTGTTCTTTTTCTTGAAGCTTAAAGGAATCGTAACAGCTACTTGAAAAGCTGCACCCCCTAATGCATTTGCTTGCATATCGCCCCAACAAAAACGATTATTTGGCTCCATACTATCTCCAATTTCTTTTAAAACTCCGACAAACATACCCGCAGAGAAAGAAATTAGTCTTTTTTGGAATTCGCTCAGGTTTCTATGCTTTTTATGAATGGATAAATATGCATACGTAGCAGAACTAATTGTAAAAACCCCAACACAGTGACCCTCTCTTGGTGACTTTTCTTCCAAAATTCTTTATCAATTATAGTTTGTCCTGTTGTGCTTAAAAATGTAATTACCGAGATAAATAATAATGCTTTTTTCATAACTTAGAGATTTAAAATGGTTAGTTTTAAGTATTGAAATGCCATTGTATAAAAATCAATTTGATGATATAATTCTTAGGCTTTCTGACTACTTCTTTTGGAAAAGTTACGCTTTATAAGTCCTTCTTATCCCTTGTATAGCTTGGGTATAATTTATCTATAGTTAAATGACTAGTTGATGTCTGTAAATTGTAATTTGTGTTTTTAACTATCGATAAAGTGTAAAAACCCCTGTTTTCTCAGCGTTATTTTTATTAAAAAGAGGGATCAATGCCATAGAGATTATCTTGATGTTTTGCTTTGCTCCGAACTTACATTCGGAATACATCAAGGTAAAAGAAGAGAGATAATTTTAAACTCTGATTTTATTTTATAACCCTCACTATACAAGAACAGATTTTTAAATAAAACTAGATTTCAATGCACTCCGTGATCCCAAGAAATAATGAGCTATGATATGGAAGTGCGGCGCGAAGCGCTACGCATGGAATATCAATAGATCATGATGCGGAGCAATTTCATAGGGATTATCTTGATCTTTTGCTTCTTTTACATCAAGGTAAAAGAAGAGAGAATAATTTTAAATACCTGATTTTATGAACTAACCTAGAAATAAATATATTTAGAATAAGCGATGTTGCGATGTTTTATTCTAATACATTTTATTCATTCATTTATATTGTTTTTAATCGGTATTCATGAATGCGCTGCATTTGCTTGATAAAAAAGTATTCAAAAAATCAAGACTCACTTTTATTTATACAGAAATTCTACTTTCCATTCCACTATCGAATCCAGACCGCAAGCTCTTTGGATTCTTGCCGTTTCATAGAAATTGAATTTTAACGAAAAATAAAATAGGTCGGTTTAAATTCTGACTTTATTGATAATAATCTATCTATTAAAATTAAATATTATTTTGAAAGCAAGAAGAACGACCTTTAAAATCAAAAAAACAGCCCAAAAGGAACAAACAAAAAAAGTATTGATTCTTTTTTAAAAAGTATTGTTTCTTTTACTCAAAAGTATCGTTACTTTTAACGAAAAGTATTGTATGTTTTTACCAAAAGTATCGTTACTTTTTTAGAAAATGAACAAAAAAAATCCCGATTTTTACATCGGGATTTCTCAAATAACAAATAATACTTATTCCTTGAATGTAAAATCTACATTCTTCAGCATCTTACGAAAACGCTTGTCTGGTCTAAAATTAATATGTGCCTTTTTAATGGCACTTGCCGTTAGCTCTTCTTCTAAAGCAACCCCCTTAGAGCTTACTCCTATTTGAAAAGAACCTAACTTATCTAACTTTACAATTTTACCCTGCGCCAGCTCATCCGTCACATTATGCAACAATGATAATAAAACAGCATAACAATCAGCTTCTCTTACCGTGCTTTGATTGGAGACTAAATACGCCAACCTTTCTAAATCGGTACTACCTGTTGCCACTGCTTGTGCATAAAATTTACTGTCCGCTTCTCTGTCCAGCGGATTTGGACGTGCAATCGATTTGATCTTCACCATAACAATTAAAAATTTTAAAAATTCAAAAAAAATACAACGTTTATTTAAAGAGACCGCTATAGGATGCCTCTCTTCTGATTCGCGTTAAAAACTCTGTGCAAAGCACCCCATCACTCACGATTTTGAGCGACAAAACATTAAGAAACAATTACTTAACGGAGTACATACGTCTGAAATTAAATCATAGTTTACCAGGCAGCTTGGTGCACTGCATTAAAAATTATACTAATTTTTTTGGTAAGCTTTAAGAAGTATTGTAATTTTGAATTGTAAGATCAAAACAAACACTTCTTAAAGTGTTACCGTTTTTAAAAAGTCTTAAAGCACCAACTTTGAGGCTTTTTTATTTGTAAGAAAATCAAGATTTCCTTCAAATTAAAATTAGTCTTATTTTATGACCTGTGAAAGCGATAGTTATTCACAAAACACCAATAGTTTTTAACCACTAAAAAAAGTTTTTTTATTCTTAAAACGAACTTACAACGCATGTAAAATTTACTTTTTTTTGAAGCCTGTATTGAGAATTCGATGAATGATTGGCGCTATTCGAAATATTGAAAAGAGACAAAATTTAGGTTTTACGGTGGAAAAACAACAATAAAAAGTGAATAAGCAATGCGTTAGTTCGATTTTCGTTGCTCGTTATGCGATGGACACTAAACGATGGACGAGAAATGATGTTCGTTGTTCGTTGTTCGTAAATCGATGAACGAAAAACGAAATTCTGCTATTTTCCTATTTGAAAATATTTGAATCTTTTCTTTTTACAAATATAGATGTATTTATGTTTTCAAAAACAGGTGTTTTTCACCTCTATTACTAAGGTCCATATTCCTAATTTTATGGACAATTTTAATAGATTCTTCAGACTCTTTTAAACCAAACCCATTTCCCTTTAAGATTTCTTGATAACTTACAGTGTGTAAATCTGTAAACCCAGCACTAAACTCTAACTCTTGGTTGTCTATGGTAATGGATCTAAACGTTCTTTGCCCTTTTTCCTTTACCGCTGTTGGCAAATCATTTTCATCAATAGACAAAAACCATCGTACTCTAGCGTTTTTAAACTCTAAATATCCTGCAGATCTTTCTTTTTCTCTTAGATGTACTATATTTTCTTGTACTTCGCCAAAAATCCAAGACAACATATCATAAAAATGAACACCAATATTGGTGGCAATTCCTCCTGATTTACTTTCATCTCCTTTCCAAGACACATCATACCAATTTCCCCTTGAGGTAATATAAGTCAAGTCTACATCGTACTTTCCGTTTTTACCGGCAGCAGCCACTTTATTTTTTAAAGCAATAATACTTGGGTGCAGTCTTAATTGTAAAATGGTATTTATTTTTTGCCCCGACTCTTTTTCAATATCCTTTAAAGCCTCTAAATTCCATGGGTTTAATACCAAAGGTTTTTCACAAATAGCATCGGCTCCACGTCTTAAAGCCATTCTAATATGAGCATCATGCAAATAGTTTGGGGTACAAATACTCACATAATCTAAATGTGTGCCCCCTCTTTTTAATTTTTCGATATGCCGATCAAACCGCTCAAATTCAACAAAAAAATCTGCTTTTGGAAAATAACTATCCATGACACCCACACTATCAAATTTATCTAAGGCAGCAATTAATTGATTGTCCGTATCTTTAATTGCTTTTAGATGTCTTGGTGCTATGTACCCTGCAGCACCTATTAAGGCAAAATTCTTCATTGATTACAGTGATTTATCTATATGTTTAGAATCTAGATAATTCTTAACATCATATACAATTGATTTTTCTTTTTTAATTTCTTCCAAATTTAAGTCATAAAACTCTTTATGAGCAACTGCTAATACCACCGCATCAAATTTCTTGTTAGGCAATACTTGAGTTGAAACTAACTTATATTCTGATTGCACCTCATTCACATTAGCATGTGGATCAAAAACAGTAACATTTGCCCCATAGTCTTGTAATTCATGAATGACATCCACTGCTTTTGTGTTTCTAACATCCGGGCAATTTTCTTTAAAAGTAATTCCTAAAACCAAAATATCAGCTCCTTTTACCTCAACATCATTTTGAATCATCAATTTTGCAACTTCTGAAGCTACATATTTTCCCATTCCATCATTTACTCTTCTACCCGCCAAAATAATTTCTGGATGATATCCAAATTCTTGGGCCTTTTGTGCCAAATAATAAGGATCTACCCCAATGCAATGCCCACCAACCAAACCTGGTTGAAAAGGCAAGAAATTCCACTTTGTACCTGCCGCCTTGAGTACATCTTGTGTGTTGATGTCCATCAGCCCAAAAATCTTAGCCAATTCATTGACAAACGCAATATTTATATCACGTTGAGAATTTTCTATAACCTTTGCCGCTTCTGCAACTTTAATTGACGGCGCCAAATGTGTTCCTGCAGAAATTACAGATGCATATAGCTTATCAACCTTTTTACCTACTTCTTTTGTTGAACCAGATGTTACTTTTAATATTTTATCTACTGTGTGTTTTTTGTCTCCCGGATTGATTCTTTCTGGAGAATAGCCTACAAAAAAGTTTTTATTAAACTTTAATCCTGAGACTTTTTCTAAAATAGGAACACAATCTTCTTCTGTAGCGCCCGGATAAACCGTTGATTCATAAACTACAATATCTCCTTCTTTTAAAGCCTTCCCTACCGTTTCACTTGCTTTAATTAAAGGTGTTAAAACAGGTCTATTGTTTTTGTCTACTGGCGTAGGCACGGTAATTATATAATAGTTACAGTCCTTTAAATCACTTATTGATGATGAACAAAAAAGTCCTTTTTCAACTGCATTTTTTTCCACCAAAACATCTTGCAACGTTTTTTCATCAACCTCTAACGTTTTGTCTACTCCTGATTTTAATTCTAAAATTCTTTTTTTATTGACATCAAAACCAACAACACGATACTTCGTCGCAAAAAGTCTTGCCAAAGGCAAGCCTACATAACCTAATCCTATAACTGCTATTTTTGGTTTACTCATTTTCTTTTATTACTTTACTTTGACTAAAACTTTGACTGCATTCGTCTTGGTTTTTGTCTTCGCTCTTCGTCAATTTCAACGTCAACAACCTATAAATTTTCCCAATACCATTTTACAGCTTCTTTTAAACCTTGCTGTAATGAAAATTGAGGATCGTACTTTAAAAATTTCTTCGCCTTAGCTACGCTTGCATGAGAATGTGGTATATCTCCCGTTCTATTCGGAGCATGTTCAGCAGCTATCTCTGCTATTTTAGGATTGAACTCAGATAGGTATTCTTTTAAATACCCCATTAAATCATTCAATGTATTTCTGTCTCCAAAAGCTATATTGTATACTGTATTTATTGCTTTTTTATCAGCCACCAAGCTTAATAAATTTGCTTGAATTACATTGTCTATATACGTAAAATCTCTTGAATAATTTCCGTCGCCATTGATTGTAGGAGTTTCACCTGCCATCAATTGACCTACAAATTTTGGTATTACAGCAGCATAGGCACCATTAGTATCTTGTTTTCTACCAAAAACATTAAAATAACGCAAACCAATTGTTTCTAAACCGTATGTTTTTGAAAAAACATCTGCATACAATTCATTCACATATTTTGTAACCGCATAGGGAGATAATGGTTTCCCAATTACGGCTTCTACCTTTGGTAAAGATTCAGAATCTCCATATGTAGAAGAGCTTGCAGCATACACAAACCTTTTAACATTATTATCTCTTGCTGCGACCAGCATATTTAAAAAACCAGATATATTTACATCGTTTGTAGTAATTGGGTCTTTGATAGATCGTGGCACAGAACCTAAAGCTGCTTGGTGCAAAATAAAATCTACTCCTGAAGCTGCTTGCATACAATCATCAAGGCTTCTAATGTCTCCCTCTATGAATTGAAAGTTTGGGTTCTCTAAAAATAAGAAATATTATCTCTTTTGCCTGTTGAAAGATTATCTAAACAAATAACAATATTTCCTTTATTCAATAATACCTCACAAAGATTAGCACCAATAAAACCAGCGCCACCTGTTACAAGTATTTTCTTTTCTGATAATTCTATATTCATTTAGAAGCGCTTTTTTTGCTCTTTTTAAAGGAGTCAAATATACTAAAAAAGAAGAACCTAACTCCTTCTACAAAGTGATTAAAACGAAAAAATCCGTCACAAATTGTGAAGGATTTTACCTTGGTGGGCATGCCGGATTAAGATCCCTTGATGAAACCACTCCTGCAAATACAATCCTTACGAGCGGAGCTCTTGGCGTATTTTTTGTTTTGAAAAAATGACAAAGCAAGCTTCTAATTTTTGCAAAACAAAAAATCCTGACGAAAAATCGTCAGGATTGTGAGTGATGTGGGCAATGAGGGATTCGAACCCCCGACCCCCTCGGTGTAAACGAGGTGCTCTGAACCAACTGAGCTAATTGCCCTAAGCGGGTGCAAATATAACATAGATTTTAGATATTCCAAATAAAAGCACCATAGATTTCTATTTAAATGAACACCTCTTTAAAAACAAAAAACGCTTACAACATTTGAAGCGTTTTTGCTGTGGTGGGCAATGCCAGGATTATAGATCCCCTGATGAAACCACTCCTGCAAATACAATCCTTACGAGCGGAGCTCTTGGCGTATTTTTTGTTTTGAAAAAATGACAAAGCAAGCTTCTAATTTTTGCAAAACAAAAAATCCTGACGAAAAATCGTCAGGATTGTAAGTGATGTGGGCAATGAGGGATTCGAACCCCCGACCCCCTCGGTGTAAACGAGGTGCTCTGAACCAACTGAGCTAATTGCCCTAAAGCGGTTGCAAATATAACACAGAATTTACATTTACCAAACAAAAATCATAATTTCTTTAGATAATTTCTGCCACAACAAACGTACTACCGCCTACATAAATTACATCTTGCTGATTTGCATTGCGTAAGGCCGTTTCAAAAGCTTTTTTTACAGAGGCATATTTTTCACCTTTCAAACCAAAAATCGTTGCTTTTTGTTCTAAAACAGTCTGCAGACATGCCTCTTGGAATGTCTGGTTTGCAAAAATAGTAATGGCCTTCTTTTGGAAAAAGTGGTAAAACTTCGTCTAATTTCTTGTCCGAAACAACACCTAACACCAAGTGTATCTTTTTAAATACTTCTTTTTCTAATTGACGTAACACGATACTCAACCCCTCTTTATTATGAGCAGTATCACAAATTACTTTGGGATGTTCTTGCAAAACCTGCCACCTGCCCTTTAGGCTTGTGTTTTTCACGACATGTAATAATCCTTCTTTAATATGTTCTTCCGAAACAGAAAATCCGGCTAACTTTTTAATGGTGGCAACTGCCGTTTTTGTATTTTTCTTTTGATAATCTCCCAACAAATCTGTTTGGTAGTTTTTATCATTATCGGAAACAAAATAAATGGGCGCTTGCTGCGCATCTGCTTTCTTCACAAAAACATTTTTCACCTCTTTTTGTTCTTCTCCAATAACAACGGGAATCTTATTTTTGATAATTCCGGCCTTTTCAGCCGCTATTTCAGGTAAGGTTTCTCCTAAAAACTGGGTATGATCTAGACCGATATTGGTGATTACAGAAACTTCTGGAGTAATGATGTTTGTGGAATCTAACCTGCCGCCCAAACCGACTTCGATAATGGCAATGTCTACTTTTTCTTTTGCAAAATAATCAAACGCCAAGCCGACAGTCATTTCAAAAAAGGACAATCTTTCTTTTTCTAAAAAATCTTTGTGCTTGTTAATAAATGATGAAACTTCCTGCTCTGGTATTTCATGGCCATTCACACGAATTCTTTCTGTAAAGTTTTTTAAATGTGGTGATGTATACAAACCTACCTTATAACCTGCTTCCTGTAAAATAGAGGCCAACATATGAGAAGTAGACCCTTTTCCGTTTGTGCCACCAACATGAATTGATTTAAACCTACTCTCAGGAAAACCCAAGACCTCAGCAAACGCAGTAATGTTTGTTAAATCCTTTTTAAACGCAGACTTGCCCTCTCTTTGATACATGGGCAACTGGGCAAACATCCAATCTAATGTTTGTTGATATGTCATAAAGTGCTGAATAAATGGTAAGACTCCTTCTGTTTGGTTAAAACAAAAAAAGTAATGAGTCTGTATTTTTTACATAAAAAAATGACAGCCTCATTACTTTTCATAACCAACTTTTATACGTGTTGCAAAAACTAAAAAGTTTATACCTAGTTACTTTTTACCTTTAGGTTTTCTTTTTCCTGAACCTCTCTTCTAAGTCCGCTGCTAGAGAAACGATGCTCTCTTTTGTTAAAGTACAAATCGATGCCTTTTTCCTCGCAGTATTGTCTTCCTGTAAATTGCTTGCTCGCGTATTCATCGCCAATAATTCTTACATCAATCTTAAAAGAACGCAAAACATCTTCTAAATCTTGCTCTGTAGCATACGGCACAATTTCATCTACAAATTTACACCCCTTTAATTGAATATATCTTTCAACCACAGACTGCACCGGTCTGTTCTTTTCTGGTCGATCTAAAGTGGGGTCTGTTTGCAAGGCACAAATTAAATAATCGCATTGGCGCTTTGCATCCTCTAACATTTTTATATGACCTGCATGCAACAAATCAAATGCACTAAAAGTAATTCCTATTTTCATCATTTTCATTTTTATTCTTATTCTTTATTCAATAACCAAGAGGAAGATTGTATCTTATCTCCTAGACCATCTATCAACTCAATTTTTAATTCATTACAAATTGGCGCTTCAGGAATAGAATTGTTGTCTTGATCTCCTCCGTTGGCAAACCCCAATTGATACTCCTCTCCATAGGTTTCAAAAAGACTACGTATCGATTCACAAACCGTTCTGTCTTTATCAACAGAAATCATTGCTTTGTCTACAGCCTTAATATTTTGCACGATAAACAAGCGCTCTGCTTCTTTTTGAAATTCTTTAGAGCCTTTCAGTTCTCTTTGCAAATCACTATTCACAATTACAAACAACTCATCTGCCAAAGCCTTTGCATTGTTAAAGTACTCTAAATGCCCCTTGTGTATCGGGTTAAAATATCCTGAAACTATAATTGCACGTTTTTTCATTTTTATTTTTAATTGTTTTTTATCTAATTCTTATCTGATGGACTCACTCTAATACATGTCTAAAACAAAGCATACGTATCGTAAACCAGTTACTATTGTTCAGTGATTAAAAGCAAATGCTTCCTTATTATTTTGCAAAAATAACACAAAGCTTATATTACCAACTATTTAGACAAAGAAAATTTATAAATAATAGTTCCCACCTGATTTGCAGGTGCCTTAGTACTCACACTCCATTTTGTTTTTAATGCCGCTTGTTTTGCTGGCTTTAGCAAACAAGGGTTCGAATTTGTTGTTCCTTGCACCCCCGCTTTTGCATACACCACCTTTCCATTTCTATCTACCTGAATTTGTACAACAACAGTACCCTCTTCTTCACAATCGGGTTGTTCTTTGGGCTTTGAAAGTGCTTTTCTACCCGCTAAATTATAATTACCTCCAGAACCACTTCCTGTATTGCCATAATACTTTGTAGCGCTGGCATCTCCATTCTTTTTTCCCTTTATACCCGCTTCTTCATCATCTCCTTCGCCTTTTGGTTTTCCGTTGGATGCGTTTCCGTTTAGTAAATTATTGAGAGCGTCTTGCGTTTCTTTTGATGGTTTGGGTTTTGGCTTGGGTTTTGGGAATTTCTTTTTTTACAATCTCCTTCTCTACCTTTTTAACAGGTTCTTTTTTGATTTCTTTCTCTTTTTCTACAACAGGAACCTCTTTAGAAGTATCGGATGTAATAATTTCTTCTTGTACAACTTCTTTCTGTACCTCTTTTACCTCTTCTTCCACAACTTCTTGTTGCTCCACAACAGTCGGTTCTGAGACTTTGTTCACTTTTTCTATGGGCGCGCCACTACCTACCTCAGAACTTCCAAAATTAATTGCCAAACCATATTCTTCTGGCGGATCTAAATATCGCATTCCATAATTGAAAATACCGAAAATGAGCAATGCCAAAATACACGCTGTAATGAGCGCCGATTTACGTTTATGTTTGGTATCTAAAACTGACATTTTATTTTCCTTTTACAGCTAAAATCATTTTTAATTTATTCTTATTCGCAATGTCAATTACTTTCATCACATTTTTATAAGAGGCGTCTTTATGTCCTCTGATAACAATGGTTTTCTTTTTATCAGTGCCTACTTTTCTTAAAATTTCACTTTCTAGCTTCGAAGCACTGACCTTTGTTTTATCAATATAAAACAACGCCTTTTCTGTTACTGTTACGGCTACAGATTTACTGTTTTCTGTTTTTCCTCCTGCCTTTGGCAAGATAACATCAATAGCACTTACCGTGACTAAAGTTGATGTAAGCATGAAAAATATCAACAATAAAAAAACAATATCTGTCATGGACGACATATTGAATGTTGGATCTACCTTGTTTCTTCCGCGTAAATTCATTTATACAGGCTCGTTTAATAAATCTAAAAACTCAACAGATTTTGCCTCCATTTGATACACCACCTTATCTGTTCTTACCACTAAGTGGTTATACGTTATGTAGGCTATAATCCCCACAATTAAACCTGCAACCGTTGTTGTCATTGCCGTATACAACCCGTCTGAAAGCATTTTAATATCTATTTGACCACCCGCATTTGCTATTTCGTGAATGGCAACAATCATACCAATCACCGTTCCTAAAAAACCAATCATTGGTGCTGCTCCTGCGATAGTAGCCAACACACTTACATTTTTTTCTAATTGATACACCTCTAACTTTCCTGCCGTTTCAATGGCTGTGTTAATATCATCTAAAGGCTTCCCTATTCTAGAAATTCCTTTACCAATTAATCGCGCCGTTGGTGTATTTTTACTCTTACAGAGTGCATCGGCAGATTCTAATTTACCATTAGACACAAAGTCTTTTATTTGATTCATAAAATTGATATCGATGTTTGCTGCCGCTTTAATAGCAAAAAAACGTTCGAAATAAATATATAAGCCCACCGCTAAAAGCACGAATAAAATAGCGATTATTATTTGTCCTCCTACGCCACCATCCATAATTAAATTATAAATAGAAAGTGTTTTTTCTTCTGAGACGACTTCTTCTAAAAGATCTGTATTTTCTTGAATAAATGATAACATGCAATTCTTTTTTTAAGTTCTATTTAAGTAACGACTATTCTTTTTTAAAATTGTTTAAAAATAAAACAATCGTTTTTATTTTATATCAAAAAAAATGCCATTCTGTAATTTCACAAAATGACATTTTTATATATTATTTTACGTCAACTACACAAACATTCTAATCACTACAAATGCAGCAGACCCGACTAAGAAACCGATTAAAGCTAACCAAGAGATCTTTTTAAAATACCAGAAGAAATCTATCTTCTCCATTCCCATTGCTACTACTCCCGCAGCAGAACCAATAATTAACATAGATCCTCCTGTACCTGCAGAGAATGCAATAAAATGCCATAAAGGATTGTCCATCCCTTCAGAAAACATTCCTAAACTTGCTGCCACTAAAGGCACATTATCAATAACCGCAGAACCAACACCTAATAATAGCACCACTAAATCTGATACTACTGTGCCGTTTAATTCAGAACCAATTAATGGAACTCCTTGCTTTAAACTATCTGCAAAATTAAATAAAATACCCAAAGACTCCAGCGCTGCAACTGCCATTAAAATTCCTAAGAAAAATAAAATACTAGGCATTTCAATTTTCGATAAAGAATGGTGTACTGGACTGTGGTGCGCATGATCATCTGACTCTTCTGAATTATAATCTGTCATAGAAAACTTAGAACGACTATAAATTTCTGCAAAAGTTGCCACTACTGCTAAAGATAACATCATACCCACATAAGGAGGTAAATGCGTAACTGTCTTAAAAATAGGAACGAATAAAATAGACCCCAAACCTAAATACAGCATTCTTGCACTGTGTTGGCTTTTTGGTTTTTCAACTTCATTATCATCAGCATCAATATCACCTTTAAATGCAGACAAAAACGTTGCTATAAAAGTAGGCACTACCATACATAATAATGAAGGTAAAAATAAATAGACAAACAACATACCTGTGCTTACTTTATCTCCGATCCAAAGCATTGTTGTTGTTACATCTCCAATTGGCGAAAAGGCACCACCCGCATTTGCTGCGATAATTGTTAAACCTGCGAACCAAATTCTATCTTCTCTCTTTTTAATGATTTTCTGTAAGATTGAAATCAATACAATCGTAGCTGTTAAATTATCTATTATTGCAGATAAAATAAAGGCTAGAATAGCAAACATCCATAAAAGTTTCTTTTTACTCTTAAAATTTACGTAACCTTTAATGGTAGAAAACCCATCGAAGTAATCTATTATCTCTACAATTGTCATGGCCCCCAAAAGAAACACTAAAATCTCTGCTGTTTTCCCTAAGTGGTGTAACAACGTTTCCTCAACTAAATGCAGTTTATCGTCATGAACCAGAGACGCAAAACCGTCTACCAAACCATGTTTGCTAGAATCGAACCACTGCGTGAAATTATCAACCCCAAGCGCTACCAAAGCCCAACAAACCGCCATCATCATTAAGGCTGGTATTAATTTATCTAATTTTAAATTGTGCTCTAAAGTAATGGCCAAATAGCCCATTACAAATACAATAATAATTACTGATTCCATCTATCTATTTTAATTTATATCAACTCTTTTAGCGCTATTTCAAACGCAGTTTCACTTATTTTTGTTTTCGATGCACTTCTTGCAAAGGTTCTCTGTAATGCTTTCTTAATTGTGTTCGAAGTATCTTCAAAAATAGCATCGTCTGTCATTTCCACTCTTCTCTCCATAAAATAAGCAAACACTCTTGCCATACCACAATTGGAAATAAAATCTGGAATGAGACTTACTTTTTTGTCAGTATCTTCCATGATTGATCCAAAGAAAATTTCTTTGTCTGCAAACGGAACATTTGCGCCACAAGAAATAACCTCTAAGCCTTTTGAAATCATTTGATTGATCTGCTCTTGTTTTATCAGCCTTGATGCTGCACATGGTGCAAAAACCTCACAAGACAAACCCCAAACTCGACTGTTAATCTCTTCAAATGGAATCATATTATCAGCCACTAGTGTATTACCATCTTTACGCAAAAAGAGTTCTTTTATTTCTTCAAAAGAAAAACCTTCTTCGTTAATAATTCCTCCAACAACATCTATAATACCCACAACTTTAGCACCCATTTGCGCTAAATAATAGGCCGCTGCCGATCCTACATTTCCAAAACCTTGTACAATGGCTCTTTTACCAACAATTGTTCCGCCATAAATCTCGTAATAATGACGCGCCGCCTCAGCAACACCAAACCCCGTAATCATGTCGGCTATGGTGTATTTCGAAGAAATATTTGGAGAAAATTTTTCGCTCTCTATCACCTTTATCACACCATGCCTTAACTGGCCAATTCTATTAATCTTGTCTGCCTCAGTGGGTTTAAAATGACCATTGAATACTCCTTCTTGTGGATGCCAAACCCCAACATCTTCGGTCATTGGTATTACTTCATGAATCTCGTCGACATTTAAATCGCCTCCAGTTCCATAATAATTTTTTAACAAGGGAGAAACAGCTTTATACCAGCGCTCTAAAACACCTCTTTTACGCGGATCGGCTGGATTAAAATTTATACCCGATTTTGCACCACCAATGGCAGGGCCAGAAACTGTAAATTTAACTTCCATTGTTTTGGCTAGAGACAACACTTCATTCATGTCTAAGCCTTCTCTCATTCTTGTTCCGCCACCTGCTGCACCTCCTCTTAGAGAGTTTATTACCGTCCAACCTTCTGCCTCTGTTTCAGAGTCTTTCCAATTAAAAACTATTTCTGGTTGCTTGTTTTCGTATCTCTTTAATAATTCTTTCATACTAAAATTTAAAATAAATTAACTTCGTCTTTTCTGTTACTCACAGTTTTTCTTTGCATTGAAATCCCCTTCAGGGGTAGAGTTAAAGTTGATTCATTTGTATCGTGTATTTTAGAAATAGCATTTGATTGATGTCGCACAAACTTACAGTAAAAAATCGATTGTTCAAATTTTTATTAAATTTCCATGGGTAAAAAAACGCTTCCCGATGAATGGTCTTTAGAAGCACCAGTAACGCTTGATAAGCAATTTACCTGATTACGAGACCTTAACACCCCCAGAAAAGCAAAAATCAATGCTTCTTTAAAATCGATTAACTGGTTTTTAGGTAGTATAATATCGTTTTGAGAGACCTCTCGGATTCGATTCACTAGGAAAGAATTAAAAGCACCACCACCCGTAATTAAAACAGCAGTATTCCCTTTTATTATTTTACTTATTTGAATAACTACGTGTTCTACAAAAGTTCTGAGAATCGTTGAAATATTTGTTTCTAGAGAATCAATCAATGGAAAAATATTCTTTTTCACCCATTCCAAACCTAAAGATTTTGGTGGTTTTTGTGAATAAAAATCAATGGAATTTAATGCTGTCAAAAGCTGCTTATTCAAACTTCCTTTAGAGGCTATCTCCCCAGCGTCATCATAATCTAAACCCAATTTATTTACATAATGATTGAGTACAATATTAACAGGACAAATATCAAAAGCAATTCTTGTTCCGTTTTTATGAAAAGAGATATTAGAAAAACCCCCAAGATTTAAACAATAATCATAATCAGAAAAGAGCAACTCATCACCTATCGGCACTAGAGGAGCTCCCTGCCCTCCGAGCATTACATCTTGTGTCCTAAAATCGCAAATAACTTTTTGTTTTGTATGGTTTGCGATTGTTTGGCCATCGCCAACCTGAAGCGTCACCCCTTTGTGTGGCTCATGCAAAACCGTATGACCGTGAGAAGCAATGAAATCGACTTCCTTTATTAGAAATTTATCCATAAAAGTATGAATTACACTTCCTAAAAAAGAACCATAGTCTTTATTTAAGGTTTCTAAATCATCTGAAGAAAAATTAATGGCATCTTGCAATCTCGATTTCCATTTTTTTGAATACCCAACAGTTTGTGCATATAAAATATCAAAATCTTGGTTTTTTTTATTTGAAAACTTCACATACACCAAATCGACACCATCCAAAGATGTTCCCGACATTACTCCTACAACAAAAACCTCATTTGTATTCATAATCGTAAAATTAACAAAAGTTTATTGATAATAAGTTACGAAATAGATATCTTTGGAGGAAATAATTACGAATACAATAAAAAAATCTATGAATTTTAATCTTACAGAAGAACACATCATGATTCGGGATGCCGCAAGAGATTTTGCACAAACAGAATTATTACCAGGTGTTATTGAAAGAGACAACAAGCAAGAATTCTCGCAAGAATTGGTTAAAAAAATGGGAGAACTTGGTTTTTTAGGAATCATGGTTGACCCAAAATACGGAGGAAGCGGAATGGATACTCTTTCTTATGTGTTAATCATGGAAGAACTCTCTAAAATTGATGCTTCTGCTTCTGTAATTGTTTCTGTAAACAACTCTCTAGTTTGTTACGGCTTAGAAACTTATGGCTCTGAAGAACAAAAGCAAAAATATTTAACAAAATTAGCAACAGGAGAATTTGTTGGCGCCTTTTGCTTGAGTGAACCAGAGGCGGGCTCTGATGCCACCTCACAAGCTACGACCGCCATAGATAAAGGAGATCATTACGTTATTAACGGCACAAAAAATTGGATTACTAATGGTGGACGTTCAGACGTTTACCTAGTCATTGCACAAACAGACAGAGAAAAAGGGCACAAAGGAATCAACGCCTTTATTGTTGAAAAAGGAACAGAAGGTTTTCATATTGGCCCAAAAGAAGACAAATTAGGAATTCGAGGATCAGACACACATACTTTGCAATTTAACGATGTAAAAGTACCCAAAGAAAATAGAATTGGTGAAGATGGTTTTGGTTTTAAATTTGCCATGAAAACACTTTCTGGGGGACGCATTGGTATAGCAGCACAGGCGCTGGGTATTGCATCAGGAGCTTATGAGTTGGCATTGAAATATGCTAAAGAACGGAAAGCTTTTGGTACAGAAATTTGCAACCATCAAGCCATTGCTTTTAAATTGGCTGACATGTATACAGAAATTGAAGCAGCAAGAATGTTAGTAATGAAAGCGGCTTGGGACAAAGACCAAGGCAATAATTATGACATGTCTAGCGCAATGGCAAAACTATACGCAAGTAAAGTTGCCATGGAACACACGGTAGAAGCTGTTCAAATTCACGGTGGAAATGGTTTTGTAAAAGAATATCATGTAGAGCGTTTAATGCGCGATGCAAAAATTACACAGATTTACGAAGGAACTTCCGAGATTCAAAAAATCGTAATTTCTCGTGGAATTATAAAAGGATAAATCACTCCTTATATATAGTCTCTAAAAATCTATCTTTTTAAAAGGTAGATTTTTTTTAGGGCGCAACCTTTCAGGTCAGGCTTTTCGCACTCGCTTTTTTGTAAAAACAAAAAGAGCTCAAACATCTGCTTCAATCCTTTGCGCATGCCTCAAAGAAAACTAGAGCTCTAATTCAATATCATACAATTGCAAACCAGAAGAAGGTGCATTGTTTCTCATATACTTTCTATCATTATCCTCCTTTAAAGAAGTTTCAATAAATTGCAAATCAAGATTACCCTTACCAACCTCAAACAATGTTGCCATCATCAATCGAATTTGATAACGTAAAAATCCTTTTCCCCTTACCTTAAAAACATAAGACTTTTTTGGAAAAAAATTCGCTGTTAAAATATCATTCTCCACAATTTCACAAGAATCAATCACTCGTTTAAAAATCGTATTTTCCGAGGGCTTTGTGCAATATTTGTGAAAATAATGCTCTCCTACAAACAATTTTGCACCCTTCATCATCGCATCAATATCAATATCCTCATCAATATTAATAATAAAAGGAGCCGCAAAAGGATGATTTTTATCACCAAAAGAGAAGTAGTAATGGTATTCTTTAATTTTTGGAGAATTAATAATATTAAACCCTCTATCTACACTCTGAATAGAAATCGCCCTAAAATCAGGAGAAAAATTAGAATTTAAAGAATTTATAAAGAAAACTTCATCCACCAACTTGTCTGTAAACATCTGCACATAATAGGTGTTTGCAGAAACCTTAGCATCTGTTCTTCCAACACCTATTGTTTTATAATTGACATCCTCAAAGACAAATGACAGGGTTTTATCAACCATATCATGCAAAGTTTTTGCATTTGTTTGCTTTTGCCATCCAGAAAAGCGAAAACCTAAAAACTGCAGCTTTACGATATAAGAAAATGGATATTTCATAGGCACAAATGTACAATAATTACATTTTTTTTTACAAAACATGCATTTTTATGAATTTTACAATATTATAGCTTTATTATTTACCAAACACCCTATTTAAACCCCTTAAAAAATAAAAAAATACACTTATCTTAAAATATACCCCTTTTTTTTGAGGGTTAACACCCAAAATAAGCTATTTAAAAAAACACACCCCTTGTGTAATTAAATTAAAAACATACTTTTGTACCAGTTCAATGAATAAAAATTAATCAACACTAAAAGAACGAACATTATGAAAAAAATTATTTTTACTTTGTTAATTGCAAGCAGTTTAATTTTAACTGCACAAGAAAAAGAAGAAAAAACATTTACATTAAGCGGTAGTGTAGACACATACTTTAGAGGTAACATTAGTGGTGGAAACTACGACACTGCTCCAGGTAGCTCTTTTGCAAACCAACCAGGTTTTGCGCTCGGTATGATTAATTTAGTTGCCGGATACGAAGGAGAAAAAGTTGGTTTTGTTGCTGACATGGTATACGGACCAAGAGGTGCAGACGCAGTATTTGGCTCACCTGCAGGTAGCGCACAAATCGTAAATCAATTGTATGCTTATTGGAATGTAAGTGAAAAAGTAACTTTTACACTGGGTAACTTCAACACATTTTTAGGGTATGAAGTTATCTCTCCAACCGCAAACTTTAACTACAGTACATCTTACCTATTCTCTTATGGCCCATTTAGCCATACAGGTATTAAAGCAGATATTGCGTTGTCAGAAAACACTTCTTTAATGTTAGCTGTTATGAACCCTACGGATGCTACTGAATTTAACCCAACTGGTAATTATGCATTTGGTGCTCAATTAGGCTTTTCTGGACAGTACATCAATTTCTTATTAGACAATGGTGCTTACGAAATAGACTTTACAGGTGGTTTTGATTTATCAGAAACTTTCTTTCTAGGTGTAAATGCAGCATACTTTTCAGGAGATGACGCTCCAGGATTCTATGGAGCAGCATTATATCCACAGATTGCAACTTCTGATTCTTTTAAAATCGGTTTAAGAACAGAATACTTTGTAGAAGATGGAAGTTTTGGAGCTATTGGAACTGGCGTAGCTGATTCAAGTGTTTTTGCAACTACCCTAACAGGTAATTACTCAATTGGAGCTTTAACAATAATTCCTGAATTAAGATTAGACTCTGCTTCTGAGGCAGCATTTGTAGGTGACAAATCTTTAAGTTCTTTTGCGCTAGCAGCGGTATACTCTTTCTAAGAAAAGAAATAAAGTAACCTACGAGATTCATTTCTCGTAGGTTTTCAAAAAAATATTAACTAAAAAACACAATTATGAGTTTATTTTTAACACTACTTCAAGACACTACATCGATAGAAGTTACAAAAGCTATTGAAAAAATAAATGGCGACATGGGAATGCTTTGGATGCTTTTATCGGGTATTTTAGTATTCTTTATGCAAGCAGGATTTACCTTAGTAGAATCAGGTATGACCAGATCGAAAAATGCAGTAAATATCGCTATGAAAAACTTACTAGACATCTGTGTAGGATCTTTAAGTTTCTGGTTAGTTGGATATTCTTTAATGTATGGAGATACTTCAAACGGATGGTTTTTCTGGAGTGGTTTATTCCAAGGTGAAGGCGCTGATTTATTCTTCCAAACAATGTTTGCTGCAACTGCTGCAACAATTGTATCTGGAGCAATCGCAGGAAGAACAAAATATACTACTTACATTATTTTTTCTATCGTAATGACCGCTATTATTTACCCTATTTCTGGAGGATGGCAATGGCAAGGAAGCGGATGGTTAACCAATTTAGGGTTTATCGATTTCGCTGGTTCTTCTATTGTACACTCTGTTGGTGGATGGGCTGCTTTAGTAGCTGCATTTATGGTAGGTCCTAGAATCGGAAAATTTGTAGACGGTAAAGTATTACCAATACCGGGACACAATCAAGTATTAGCAACTTTAGGTGTATTCATCTTATGGTTAGGATGGTTTGGTTTTAACGGTGGATCTCAATTAGCTTGGGGTGGTGCAGATGCAATTGGTGCTTCTAACGTTGTATTAATTACAAACTTAGCAGCAGCTGCAGGTGGACTTGGAGCATTAGTTACAACTTGGATCTGGTATGGCAAACCAAACTTAGCACAAACATTAAACGGTGCTTTAGCTGGTTTGGTAAGTATTACTGCTGGTTGTGGAAACATGACTGCTGTAGGTGCTGTAGTTGCCGGTTTAATTGGAGGTATCATTGTAGTATTCTCTATTGAATTTATAGAAAAGAAATTAAAAATTGACGATGCCATTGGAGCAGCTTCTGTTCACGGTGTTGTTGGTGTATGGGGTACATTAGTAATTGGTCTTTGGGGTGTTGATGGTGATACTGCAATTGGATTATTCAATGGTGGTGGTGCTTCTCAATTAGGAGCTCAAGCAATTGGAGCTTTGGCATATGCAGCATGGTCAGTTGGTTTATCTTTTATAGTTCTTGGAATCTTAAAAGCAACTATGGGATTACGTGTATCTAAAGAAGTAGAAATCGAAGGATTGGATATTTCAGAACATGGTTCTATTGCTTATCCTGGAAAAAGACAAAGAGATTTTGAAGAAGAATAAAATATATTTATTTCATTAAATATAACTAGTAGTATGAAATCACACAACTTAGTTCTTTAAGTTGTGTGATTTTGTGTTATCAATTATTTTATTAATTTCGCAATCTTTAAAAGCAATCAACTAATTATTAATAACAAATTTAATTTTATCATGAAAAAAATCGAAGCAATTATAAGAAAATCTAAGTATCGTGTAGTCAAAGAGGCTCTACAAGAAGTTGGGGTAAGCTTTTTCTCTTACTGGGATGTTACAGGTATTGGTAACGAAAAAGAAGGTCATGTTTACAGAGGGGTTAGCTACAGCACAAGCGATATTCAAAGAAGACACTTAGCAATTGTTGTAAACGACGATTTCGAGGAAATTACGATTAAAACAATTATTGAAGCAGCCTCTACCGGACAAGTTGGTGATGGTAAAATTTTTGTAAGTGACATTAATGAAGCTTACAGAATTAGAACAGGAGAAAAAGGCAGAGAAACTTTAAACTAATCAATTACAATATACAATTATGGAATTATTAACAACGAACAATGTATGGATGATGATCTGTACAGCCTTAGTTTTCTTTATGCATACTGGTTTTGCATTTTTAGAAATTGGTTTGACAAGACAAAAGAATACAATAAACATTTTATTCAAAAATATTTTTATTATTACCGCTGGTTTATTGCTGTATTATATTGGTGGCTTTAACTTAATGTACCCTGGCTTTGCAGAAGGTTCAGCAGGATTCATCGATTTTGCTGGTTTTGGAATTGCACCACCAGAAAATGGAATGACTGCAGAATACGCAGATGGAGGATATACTTGGTGGACAGACTTCTTATTTCAAGGAATGTTTGCTGCTACCGCTGCAACCATTGTTTCTGGTGCTGTGGCCGAAAGAATGAAAATCGGACCATTTATGATTTTTACACTGATATACGTAGGTTTAATCTACCCAATAGCTGGATCATGGAAATGGGGTGGCGGATTTTTAGACCAAATGGGATTCTATGATTTCGCTGGTTCTACATTAGTACACTCTGTGGGTGGATGGGCAGCTCTAGTTGCTGTTTGGTTACTAGGTCCTCGAATTGGAAAATTCAAAAACGGTAAGCCTCAAGCAATACCTGGTCATAACATTCCATTAGCAACTGCAGGGGTTTTAATTCTTTGGTTAGGTTGGTTCGGTTTTAATGGTGGTTCTGTATTGTCTGCAGATCCTGAATTAACTTCATTAACATTAGTTACTACCTGTTTAGCTGCTGCTGCTGGTGGTGTTGTTGCCGCTTTGGTGTCTTTTCTTAAATACAAAAATTTAGACTTGACAATGTTCTTAAATGGTATTTTAGGTGGTTTAGTGGGTATTACCGCTGGTGCAGATGTTATGACTCCGGAAAGCGCTATCATTATTGGTGGTATCGCAGGAGCTATCATTGTATTTGCTGTTGCTCTTGTAGACGCGATTAAATTAGACGATCCAGTAGGTGCAATTGCCGTGCATTTAATTTGTGGAATATGGGGAACATTGGCTGTGGGAATCTTTTCTACAAACCCAGAACACACTTTTATGATTCAATTAACAGGCGTTGCTTGTTACGCTGTTTTTTGTTTAGCGACCTCTTTCTTAATAATCTTTACACTGAAGAAAACGGTTGGTATTAGAGTAAGTGAAAAAGAAGAATTAGAAGGTTTAGATAGTCATGAACATGGTATGAATGCTTATTCAGACTTCCGCTTAAACGATCATTAATCATCTTAAAAACATCATTTTATACCTGCAAATTTAAAAAATTTGCAGGTATTTGTGTTTATTATCATTTTCTCAGTAAAAAAAGATTTTATTATTATAATTGAATTATTTGTTGCATTTTTTTAATTTCATCATAAAAATTACATTAAAAACCTAAAACCGTTAAAGTTTTCCTAGAAAAAAATCTAATTTAGCCAATATAATTGAATAGAATATGGAGAAACAAGGATTATATTTACCAGAATTTGAACACGAAAATTGCGGTGCTGGTTTCATCTGTAATTTGAATGGAGAAAGAACGAATCAAATTATACATGATGCCCTAGAAATACTAGTAAAACTAGAGCACAGAGGTGGTGTTAGTTCAGATGGAAAAACAGGTGACGGTGCTGGTTTATTAATAGACATTCCTCATACTTACTTTAAACGTGTATGTGATTTTCCAATACCAAATCAAAGAGAATATGCTGTTGGAATGGCGTTTCTTCCAAAAAATAATAATCAATACAGTTACTGCAAAACCACGTTTGAAAACGAAATAAAGGCTCAAGGACTTGTCATTTTAGGATGGAGAGAGGTTCCTGTAGACCCAAGTCAATTAGGAGAAATCGCTTTAGCGTCAGAACCTAATATTGAGCAATTATTTGTTGGCAAATCAGATGACATTAATGAAGCTACTTTTAAAGCGAAATTGTATGCTGCGCGTAAAATAACAGAGCATACGATTAGAAACTCTAAAATATCTGAAAGTAATTACTTTTACATTCCAAGTTTATCAATAACCACTATCATATATAAAGGTATTATAATGCCGGAAGATATTGGACCTTATTATAAAGATTTACAAGAAGTAGATCTAGTAACACGTTTGGCATTAGTTCACCAACGTTTTTCTACAAATACAATGCCTACTTGGGAGTTAGCACAACCGTTTAGACATATGTGTCAAAATGGAGAAATTAACACGTTGCGCGGTAATGTTAGTAGAATGCGTGTTCGGGAAGAAATCATGAAAAGTGATGTTTTTGGGCCGCAAATAGATAAATTATTTCCAATTATTTTACCTGGAAAATCAGATTCTGCCTCAATGGATATGGTTGTGGAATTGTTAACTCATACGGGCGTTCATTGCCAGAAATTATGATGATGATGATTCCTGAAGCTTGGGAAAAACACAAAACCATGTCTAAAGAGCGCAAAGCTTTTTATGAATACAATGGCTGCATAATGGAACCTTGGGATGGACCTGCTTCTGTGCCCTTTACAGATGGGGACTATATTGGAGCTTTATTAGATAGAAATGGTTTAAGACCCTCAAGATACACCGTTACCAAAAGCGGTAGTTTAATTATGTCTTCAGAAATTGGTGTTGTAGATGTTGCTCCAGAAGATGTAAAAGAACACGGTAGATTAGAACCAGGAAAAATGTTCTTGGTAGACATGAATAAAGGAAGAATCATTGAGGATGAAGAAATAAAAAGTAAAATTGTTTCAGAAAGACCTTATCAAGAATGGTTAGATAAGACACGTTTACATTTAAAAGATGTTCCTTCTACAAGTAAAACTTGCCCAATAGAATCAATTGATATAAAAACACGCCAACGATTATTTAATTATACTTTTGAAGATATTCAAGAAGTAATTACACCGATGGCACAAGTGGGTAAGGAAGCTTTAGGATCAATGGGAATTGATACTCCTTTAGCTGTATTATCCGATAGACCACAGTTAATTTCTAACTACTTTAAACAATTATTTGCACAAGTAACAAACCCTCCTTTAGATGGTATTCGTGAAGAAATTGTGACGGATATTAGTTTAAATTTAGGAAAAGATAGAAATATTTTTAGCATAACAAATAGACAATGTAGAAAGTTAAGAATTCAAAATCCTGTTATTTCTAATGCTGATTTAGAAAAAATTAGAAATATAAATATTGAAAGTTTCAAAACAGAAACTATTGAAATTTTATATCCAAAAGCAAAAGGTTTAAATGGCCTTGAAGATGCTTTAGATGCTATTATTGTTCAGATTGAAAAAGCATTAGAAAGAAAAACAAATATTATAATTCTTTCGGATAGAGGCGTAAACCAAGAGTTTGCTCCTATTCCGGCTTTACTTGCATGTTCTTTTGTAAATCATCAATTAAATCGTTTACGTAAGCGCTCTTATTTCGATATTATTATTGAATCTGCAGAACCTCGTGAACCACATCATTTTGCCACTTTATTTGGGTATGGAGCCAGTGGTATAAATCCATATATGGTGAATGAAATCATAAGAACACAAGTGAAAGATGGTTTCATTACTGGTATTGATGAGCAAGAAGCTGTTGATAATTTTAATAAAGCTATTGGTAAAGGAATCCTTAAAGTAATGAATAAAATAGGAATCTCCACACTACATTCTTATAGAGGTTCTCAAATTTTTGAAATTGTTGGGTTTAACTCCCAATTTGTAGAAAAATACTTTCCATATACTGCTTCAAGAATTGAAGGTATTGGGCTTTATGAAATTGAAAAAGAAATTGATCAACGTTATAAACAAGCTTATCCTGATAACAAAATTGATAAAAATTTAGGCTTAAATGTTGGTGGAGAATACAGATGGAGAAGAAATGGAGAACGCCATTTATTTAACCCAACATCTGTATCTAAATTACAACAAGCTGTAAGATTAAGTGATCAAGCAAGTTATGATATATATGCGAAATCAATAAATGAACAGTCAGAAAGCTTAATGACCATTCGTGGTTTGTTCGAGTTCGATAACTTAGACCCAATTCCTTTAGAAGAAGTAGAACCTTGGACAGATATTGTAAAGCGTTTTAAAACCGGTGCAATGTCTTACGGGTCTATATCTAGGGAAGCACATGAAAATTTAGCAATTGCGATGAATAGAATTGGAGGAAAATCTAATTCTGGTGAAGGAGGTGAAGATAGAACCCGCTTTCAAAAAGACATGAATGGGGATAGTAGAAATTCCGCAATTAAACAAGTAGCTTCTGGTAGATTTGGGGTAACTTCTCATTATTTATCAAGCGCAAAAGAAATTCAAATAAAAATGGCTCAGGGAGCAAAACCTGGTGAAGGTGGTCAATTACCTGGCTATAAGGTTTTACCTTGGATCGCTGATGCAAGAAACTCTACGCCATTTGTAGGCTTAATTTCTCCGCCTCCACATCACGATATTTATTCAATTGAAGATTTAGCACAATTAATTTTTGATTTAAAAAATGCAAATCGTGAAGCAAGAGTTAATGTAAAATTAGTTTCTGAAGTAGGTGTAGGTACCATTGCTGCAGGTGTTGCTAAAGCCAAAGCAGATGTTGTATTAATATCAGGTTACGATGGTGGTACTGGAGCCTCTCCTTTAACATCACTAAAACATGCAGGTTTACCTTGGGAACTTGGTTTGGCCGAAGCTCAACAAACTTTAGTATTGAATAATTTACGAAGTAGAATTGTAGTAGAATGTGATGGTCAATTAAAAACAGGTAGAGATGTCGCAATTGCTGCATTACTAGGAGCTGAAGAATTTGGTTTTGCTACCGCTCCTTTAGTTGCCTCTGGCTGTATTATGATGCGTAAATGTCATTTAAATACGTGTCCCGTTGGTATTGCAACACAAGATAAAGAGTTGCGTAAAAACTTTAAAGGAACACCAGAACACGTTATTAACTTCTTCTTCTATATCGCAGAAGAATTGAGAGCAATTATGGCACAACTTGGTTTCAGAACATTGGATGAAATGGTTGGGCAGACTCATAAAATTAATTCGAATAAAGCCATAAAACACTATAAAGCAAAAGGTTTAGATTTATCTAGTATTTTACACATGCCAAATGCTTATAACAGTATGACCCTAAAAAACACCGAAAGTCAGGATCATAATTTAGAAAGTGTTTTAGATTTCTCTATATTAAAAGACTCGCATAGGGCTTTATATCGAAAAGAAAAAATGACACTATCCTATCCAATAAAAAATACAAATCGTACTGTTGGGGCTATCGTAAGTCATGAAATTTCAAAAAAATACGGTCATTTAGGTTTACCTGAAGACACTTTAAGTATAAACTTTACCGGTTCCGCAGGACAGAGTTTTGGTGCCTTTGGAGCACATGGTTTAACATTTAATTTAGATGGTAATACAAATGATTATTTAGGTAAAGGTTTATCTGGAGCAAAATTAATTATAAAGAAACCTTCCAATGCAGACTTTTCAGCAGAAAAAAATATAATTATTGGTAATGTATGTTTATTTGGAGCCGTAGATGGACAAGCATATATTAATGGAATTGCAGGTGAACGTTTTGCTGTTCGTAATTCTGGTGCAACTGCGGTTGTAGAGGGTGTAGGAGATCACTGTTGTGAATATATGACTGGAGGTAAAGTAATTGTGCTTAGGAACAACAGGTAGAAATTTTGCTGCAGGTATGAGTGGAGGTATTGCCTATGTATATGATCCAGAAAATAAATTTGTAAATGGCCTTTGTAATACAGAAACTATTGAGTTTGAGGAAATTTCTGAAGAAGTTGCTGCTGAATTAAAAGCAATTATAGAAAAACACGTTTTATATACTGATAGTGAGAGAGGTGCTGAACTTTTAGCAAATTGGGATAGAAGTTTGAACAACTTTGTAAAAGTAATGCCAACTGAATATAAAAAAGCATTGATACGTTTAGAAACAGAAGAACCAATGTTTGAAGAATTAATTAAAGCATAATGTCATGGGAAAAGTAACAGGATTTAAAGAATTTGAAAGACAAGATGAAAAATATACTTCTGTAAAAAATCGCTGTAAAAGATTATAAAGAATTTACAATTCCTCTTTCTGAAAAAGAAATTACAAAACAGGGTTCACGTTGCATGGATTGTGGTATTCCATTTTGTCATAGTAGCTGTCCACTAGGAAATCTAATTCCAGACTTCAACCACATGGTACATCAAGGTGAATGGAAAAAAGCTTCATGGATATTACATTCTACAAATAATTTTCCGGAATTTACAGGTAGATTATGTCCTGCTCCATGTGAACAATCATGCGTATTAGGTATTATTGAAGATCCTATTTCTATTGAGAACATAGAAAAAAATATTGTAGAACGTGCATTTAAAGAAGGTTGGATTAAACCCCAGCCCCCAAAGAGCAGAACAGGTAAAACAATTGCAATTGTTGGCTCTGGTCCTGCAGGATTAGCTACAGCACAACAATTAAATAGAGCAGGTCATAGCGTAACTGTTTTTGAAAGAGATGACGAAATAGGCGGCTTATTGCGTTATGGGATTCCTAATTTCAAAATGGAAAAAGGAATCATTGATAGAAGAATTGCTATCCTAGAAGCAGAAGGTATTATATTTAAAACAAATGTCAACGTTGGTGTTAATTATGATGTGAAAGACTTAAAAGCTTTTGATAGTATTGTTTTATGTGGTGGTGCAACAGAGAGACGAAGTTTACCAACACCTGGTGTTGATGCTGATGGTGTTGTACAGGCAATGGATTTCTTAACACAACAAACAAAAGTAGTATTTGGCAAAGAAGTAAAAGACCAAGTATTAGCTACAGATAAAGATGTAATTGTTATCGGTGGTGGAGATACAGGCTCAGATTGTATTGGTACATCAAATAGACAAGGAGCAAAATCTGTGGTCAACTTTGAAATTATGCCAAAACCACCCGGACATAGATCGCCAACTACTCCTTGGCCATTTTGGCCTTTACAATTAAAAACATCATCTTCTCACAAAGAAGGTGTAGAACGTAACTGGTTAATCAATACAAAAGAGTTTGTAAAAGACAAAAATGGAAAGCTAATTGCTTTAAAAACCGTGAATGTTGAATGGAAAATGGTCCCCGGACAAAGACCTCAATTAATTGAGATTGCAGGAACAGAAAAAACATGGCCTTGTGATTTAGCTCTATTAGCTCTAGGTTTTACAGGTCCAGAAAATACGCTAGCAGATCAATTAGGTTTAGAGAAAGATTCCCGTTCTAACTATAAAGCAGAATATGGAAAGTACCAAACAAATGTTCCAAATATATTTACAGCTGGAGATATGCGTAGAGGACAATCTTTAATTGTTTGGGCTATTTCTGAAGGAAGAGAAGCAGCAAGGCAAGTGGATCTCTATTTAATGGGAAAATCAGAATTACCTTCAAAAGATATTACTGGGGATTTAGTACCGATGTAATGCCTTTTGATATATCTATAATCAAATATAAAGCTCATCAAATACATAATGATGGGCTTTTTATTTTTTATAACCAATGGCTATTATTAATTGGTCGAAAATTATAGAAAAAATAAAAAAGCTATGAATTTTCAACAATTTACCCTTTCAACTTCTAATTTTCTAAATAAGGAATTCAACTATTAATACACTTCTAAAAACGAAGGTACTTTACTCATTGATTA
>CALSOT010000003.1:0-75000 GCA_943788045.1 uncultured Polaribacter sp. | reverse complement strand
GGTAGATCACTCGGTTTCGCGTCTACTACTACTAACTAAAGCGCCCTATTCAGACTCGCTTTCGCTACGGCTCCTTGACTTAATCAATTAACCTTGCTAGAAACAGTAACTCGTAGGCTCATTATGCAAAAGGCACGCCGTCACAACTAAAAGTTGCTCCGACCGCTTGTAGGCGTACGGTTTCAGGATCTCTTTCACTCCCTTACTTAGGGTTCTTTTCACCTTTCCCTCACGGTACTAGTTCACTATCGGTCTCTCAGGAGTATTTAGCCTTACCGGATGGTCCCGGTGGATTCATACAGGATTACTCGTGTCCCGCACTACTCAGGGTACCACTATCTAAAATTCGCTTACTCTTACGGGACTATCACCCTCTATGGTCTGTCTTTCCAAACAGTTCTGATTCACTTATCTTCGAATATCGTGGCCCTACAACCCCAAAATTGCCGTAACAAATTTGGTTTGGGCTAATCCGCGTTCGCTCGCCACTACTAACGGAATCACTATTGTTTTCTCTTCCTCCGGTTACTTAGATGTTTCAGTTCACCGGGTTTACCCCTATCACTAGGTGACATGTCTTCAACATGCCGGGTTGCCCCATTCGGAAATCTACGGATCAAAAGGTATGTGCCCCTCCCCGTAGCTTTTCGCAGCTTATCGCGTCCTTCATCGTCTCTGAGAGCCTAGGCATCCGCCATACGCCCTTACTTAACTTATTGTACTTTTTGCTACAGTATTTTCATACTATAATGAACTCTTTTATATTTTTATAAAAAAATTTTTGCCTAGAATATAAATATTCTAAACGTTCTCTATCTATTTGATTCTTACGATATCATTTTACCAATATGTCAATGAACTTGTGGCCAATCTATTTAAATTGACACCAGTGGAGAATATCGGAGTCGAACCGATGACCTCTTGCGTGCAAGGCAAGCGCTCTAGCCAGCTGAGCTAATCCCCCATTGTGAAATTCAGAATAAATCCTAAATTATGAATGTAGAATCCTCTTACTTCCAGAATTTCCTTTGTATTTGCTTTTTGTAGTCTCGGGCAGACTCGAACTGCCGACCTCTACATTATCAGTGTAGCGCTCTAACCAGCTGAGCTACGAGACTAGAATAGCTTAATACTTATTTTTTAAAATTAACAGCAAAGAGTAAAACTTCCTTTTGTAACTCACCATCTTTCTCTAGAAAGGAGGTGTTCCAGCCGCACCTTCCGGTACGGCTACCTTGTTACGACTTAGCCCTAGTTACCAGTTTTACCCTAGGCGGCTCCTTGCGGTGACCGACTTCAGGCACTCCCAGCTTCCATGGCTTGACGGGCGGTGTGTACAAGGCCCGGGAACGTATTCACCGGATCATGGCTGATATCCGATTACTAGCGATTCCAGCTTCACGAAGTCGAGTTGCAGACTCCGATCCGAACTGTGATATGGTTTATAGATTCGCTCTCTGTTGCCAGATGGCTGCTCATTGTCCATACCATTGTAGCACGTGTGTGGCCCAGGACGTAAGGGCCGTGATGATTTGACGTCATCCCCACCTTCCTCTCTACTTGCGTAGGCAGTCTCGTTAGAGTCCCCATCATAACATGCTGGCAACTAACGACAGGGGTTGCGCTCGTTATAGGACTTAACCTGACACCTCACGGCACGAGCTGACGACAACCATGCAGCACCTTGTAATATGTCCGAAGAAAAGTCTATCTCTAAACCTGTCATACTACATTTAAGCCCTGGTAAGGTTCCTCGCGTATCATCGAATTAAACCACATGCTCCACCGCTTGTGCGGGCCCCCGTCAATTCCTTTGAGTTTCAGTCTTGCGACCGTACTCCCCAGGTGGGATACTTATCACTTTCGCTTAGTCACTGAGCAAATGCCCAACAACTAGTATCCATCGTTTACGGCGTGGACTACCAGGGTATCTAATCCTGTTCGCTCCCCACGCTTTCGTCCCTCAGCGTCAGTACATACGTAGTAGACTGCCTTCGCAATCGGTATTCTGTGTAATATCTATGCATTTCACCGCTACACTACACATTCTATCTACTTCCATATGACTCAAGTCAACCAGTATCAAAGGCAGTTCCATAGTTAAGCTATGGGATTTCACCTCTGACTTAATTGACCGCCTGCGGACCCTTTAAACCCAATGATTCCGGATAACGCTCGGACCCTCCGTATTACCGCGGCTGCTGGCACGGAGTTAGCCGGTCCTTATTCTTACAGTACCGTCAAGCTAGTACACGTACTAGTGTTTCTTCCTGTATAAAAGCAGTTTACAACCCATAGGGCAGTCTTCCTGCACGCGGCATGGCTGGGTCAGAGTTGCCTCCATTGCCCAATATTCCTCACTGCTGCCTCCCGTAGGAGTCTGGTCCGTGTCTCAGTACCAGTGTGGGGGATCTCCCTCTCAGGACCCCTACCTATCATAGTCATGGTAAGCCGTTACCTTACCATCTAACTAATAGGACGCATAGCCATCTTTTACCGATAAATCTTTAATTACAACTCGATGCCAAGTCGCAATACTATGAGGTATTAATCTTCATTTCTAAAGGCTATCCCTCTGTAAAAGGTAGGTTCTATACGCGTTACGCACCCGTGCGCCGGTCGTCATCTGTGCAAGCACAATGTTACCCCTCGACTTGCATGTGTTAAGCCTGCCGCTAGCGTTCATCCTGAGCCAGGATCAAACTCTTCATTGTATATTGTAAATAATATATATGAATAAGTTTCAAAAGAATTTAACAAAATTAATTGTTATGGTTATTCTACTCTTTGTTTACGCTGTCAATTTCAATATTTTCAATGAACTATTATCAAACCTAATAACCTAAATTATTAAACCCAAAATTGTAGAAACTCTAGAATCGAACTAGATGATTTTTTTTTACCTAAACTACCTAAGCAAACCCAAAACCCTTACCAAAAATCTCTGAACTTTTTTACTCCTTTTCTTAGCGGCTGCAAACATACAAACTATTTCTAATCTGACAATGAAAAAATGAAAATAAATTAATAAAAATCTTAACGATTTTAACAACCTAGTATTTTTCTATTGACAACCACAAACAAACCTTCAATGAACTAAACTAACACTTTAATATTCCCGTTAGCGGCTGCAAATATACATTGTATTTTCAATCTCACAACTGTTTTAATAAACTTTTTCAAAACAAATTCTTTAACAACTCTTAATCCATTTATTTAAAGCAGATTACTTACTGAAAAAAAATATTTAATTTTAAGGTTTTAATAAAAATATACTCCTGAAAATTTAAAATACATAATAAAAAGATAATCAAAATTGCAACAACCAACCTTTATATTCTATATCCTCAAAAAAGAGCGCAAAGTAATAAACAGTTTTACCTTATAATAACTCCGAGTGAATTAAGGAAACTTCTCAAAAAATAACAACACCAAAAAAAATAAAAACACCAATCATAATATGTCAATATATATTGTGGGAAAAATTGTTTTCTAATATATTTGCATTCTTAAATAGGAAACATTAAATGATTAAAATTACTTTACCTGACGGAACTATTAAGGAGTTTGCTACAAACAGTACTCCGATGGATGTTGCAAAAAGCATTAGTGAAGGATTTGCTAGAAACGTGATATCTGCAAATTTTAACGAAACAACAGTTGAAACTAGCACCCCATTAACCACCGATGGTTCACTAATTTTATATACATTTAATGATGATGGTGGAAAAAAAGCTTTTTGGCATTCTTCTGCACATGTTTTAGCAGAAGCTATCTTAAGTTTTCACCCAAATGCTAAATTAACTATTGGACCTGCAATTGATAATGGATTCTATTATGATATAGATTTAGGTAATGAAGTGATTTCTGATAAAGATTTTAAACAAATTGAAACTAAGTTTTTAGAGATTGCACGTGGTAAACATGAATTTTCATTACGCTCTGTTTCTAAAGACGAAGCCCTAGAATTATACAAAAAAGAAAACAATCCGTATAAAGTTGAATTAATTGAGAACCTAACTGATGGTGAAATTACTTTTTGTGATCATAGCAACTTTACCGATTTATGTCGAGGAGGGCACATACCCAACACGGGAATTATAAAAGCAATAAAAATAATGAGTGTTGCTGGTGCTTATTGGCGCGGTGATGAAAAGAATAATCAACTGACACGTGTTTACGGAATTAGTTTTCCGAAACAGAAGTTGTTAACTGAATATTTAGAATTATTAGAAGAAGCTAAAAAAAGAGACCACAGAAAACTAGGTAAAGAACTAGAGTTATTTACATTTTCTTCAAAAGTAGGTCAAGGGTTACCTTTATGGCTGCCAAAAGGAGCCGCTTTACGAAGTCGTTTGCAAGACTTTTTAAAAGTTGCACAAAAAAAAGCGGGCTACCAAGAAGTTATGACTCCGCATATTGGACAGAAAGAATTATACGTTACCTCTGGGCATTATGAAAAATATGGCGAAGATAGCTTTCAAGCTATAAGAACTCCCAAAATGGACGAAGAGTTTTTATTGAAACCAATGAACTGCCCTCACCATTGTGAAATTTATAATTTTAAACCTTATTCTTATAAAGATTTACCAGTACGTTTTGCTGAATTTGGTACTGTATATAGATATGAACAAAGTGGAGAATTACACGGATTAACACGTGTTAGAGGGTTTACTCAAGATGATGCGCATATTTTTTGTACTCCAGAGCAATTAGACCAGGAGTTTAAAGAAGTTATAGATTTAGTTCTTTATGTCTTTGGATCATTGGGTTTTGAGGATTTTACTGCTCAAGTTTCCATCAGAGATATGGAAAAATTAGATAAATACATCGGTGATGCTGAAACGTGGGAGATTGCCGAAAAGGCAATTATAAGTGCAGCTACTGATAAAGGTCTAGATTTTGTAATAGAAGAAGGTGAAGCTGCTTTTTACGGACCTAAGTTAGATTTTATGGTTAAGGATGCTTTGGGTAGAAAATGGCAACTTGGAACGATTCAAGTTGACTATAATTTGCCAAAACGATTTGATTTAACCTACAAAGGAGCTGACAACAAGTTACACAGACCCGTAATGATTCATAGAGCACCGTTTGGTTCTATGGAGCGCTTTATTGCAGTATTGCTAGAGAACACAGGGGGAAACTTTCCACTTTGGCTTACACCAGACCAAGTTATCTTACTGCCAATCAGTGATAAATATCAAAAATATTCAGAAAAAGTTTTAGAATCGTTAGAAAATTCCGAAATTCGCGCCCTCGTAGACAATAGAAGTGAGAAAACTGGTCGTAAGATTAGAGATGCTGAAGTTAACAAAATACCTTTTATGGTTATTGTCGGTGAAAAGGAAGAAAAAGACGGTACAGTTTCAGTAAGAAAGCATGGGGAGGGAGATCTCGGAACATTTACAATTAAAGAATTTATATCTTTAATAAAAACAGAAGAAAGTAAAACATTGAAGAAATTTTAATTAAATTTGAATTTCATTACAAAAAATAAAAGGTTGGCAAGCAACCATTAGTTAAACTTAAAAATTTAGGTCATAGCAATACGTAGAAGCAGGTCAAGAAGGCCATTAAGAGTAATCAAAGAAGATCAGCATAGGATTAATGAGAAAATAAAATATGTTGACGAAGTTCGTCTTGTGGGCGATAATGTAGAAGTTGGTGTATATTCTTTAGATAAAGCTAAGGAACTATCTGCTGAACTGGAATTAGATTTGGTAGAAATTTCTCCGAAAGCTAAACCACCAGTATGTAAAATTATTGATTACAAGAAATTCTTGTATGAGCAGAAAAAGCGTGAAAAAACTTTAAAGTCAAAAGCAACAAAAGTGACTATTAAGGAAATACGTTTCGGACCTCAAACAGACGAGCATGATTACGAATTTAAAAAGAAACATGCTATTAAGTTTTTACAAGAAGGAGCTAAATTAAAAGCATTTGTATTCTTTAAAGGACGTTCAATTATCTTTAAAGAACAAGGACAAATTTTATTATTAAAATTAGCCCAAGAACTAGAAGAATACGGTAAAGTTGAACAATTACCAAAACTAGAAGGTAAACGTATGATTATGTTTATCGCACCTAAAAAAGTAAAATAATTAGAATTTTATAAATTCTAAAAAAGTACTGAACTAATAGTTCAGCATAAACAATCTTATAAGCAAGATTAAAACGAAGGAAAGATGCCTAAAATGAAGACAAAATCTAGCGCCAAGAAACGATTTAAAGTTACTGGTACTGGAAAAATCAAAAGAAAGCACGCGTTTAAAAGTCACATCTTAACAAAGAAGTCTAAAAAACGTAAATTAAAGTTAACTCATGATGGTTTAGTACATAAAGCAGATGAGCCTAACATTAAGCAAATGTTAACCTTAAAGTAAGTTTAACAAGGGAATTTAATTATTAACCATGGAGTTAGGCAAAAAATAAAAAGTATTCTTAATTGAATCGCCTACTACAAAACACATTGAAATTATGCCAAGATCAGTAAATTCAGTAGCCTCAAGAAAAAGAAGAAAAAAAATATTGAAGGCTGCAAAAGGTTACTTTGGACGTAGAAAAAACGTTTATACAGTAGCAAAAAACGCAGTTGAAAAAGGAATGCTTTATGCATACCGTGACCGCAAAAATAACAAGAGAAACTTTCGTTCTTTATGGATTGTACGTATTAACGCTGCAGCTCGTTTACACGGAATGTCTTATTCTCAGTTTATGGGGAAAGTAAAAGCTAATAAAATTGAATTAAACCGTAAGGTTTTAGCTGATTTAGCTGTAAACAACCCAGACGCTTTTAAGGCAGTTGTAGAGAAAATAAAATAATTATAAATTACTTGCTTATAATAAAAACCCAAACGAATTCGTTTGGGTTTTTTTATTACTTTTATTCTTTTAATAACCCCTCATAAAACTAAAAACATGAAATTACGTTTATTAACTCTTATAGCTCTTTTACTTTCATCAGTTTCTTTTACCCAAGAAACAACTCTTAAAGATACTAATTCAATAGAAAATCAATTTGAAGAACTTTACAAAAAATCAAGTACTTACCAAATTTATAAAGTAATTAGCAAAGATAAATATCAACGATTGAAACTAAATATTTTAGATTCTCTGAAAAATTTAAAAGAAACAATTACTCACAAAGAAAGCTTATTACTGAAAGAAAAAACCAATATTGAAGAAACAAAAAGGCTATTAGCGAAGGCTGAAATAGATTTAAATACCGCATTAAAAAAAGAGAACTCTATTGATGTTTTAGGAATTCAACTAAGTAAAACAGCATACAACCTATTGCTTTGGAGTATTATAGTTTCATTACTGTTAGGTTTGTCTTATTTTATTTTTAAATTCTTTAGAAGTAATATCCTAACAAAAGAAGCTCAAAATAACCTCTTGGATATTGAGGAAGAATTTGAACAGCACAGAAAAAAAACATTAGTAAGAGAACAAAAATTACGCAGAAAACTTCAAGATGAGATTAATAAACAGAGAAACTCATAATTTATAATTACCCCTATTATTTCGTGTCATATGTGAAAATATCGCAATTTTAGCACCTGTTTATTACATTTACATTAATTGTTTCTATTCGTTTTTTATCCGCACATATATGTTGTAAATTTATCTTCTCAATCTATTAAATATACGCAATGAATATATTACATATAAGTGCTGAATGTTTTCCTATTGCTAAGGTTGGAGGTTTAGCTGATGTTGTAGGTGCATTGCCTAATTATCAGAAAAAATTAAGAGTTAATAGTAACGTTGTAATACCTTATTATAACAAAGACTTTAGCAAAAAAAATGATTTTAAAGAAATATATAAAAGCAATATAAAGCTTGGAAATGATTATTTTGATTTCCGTATTTTAAAACTTCTTAATAGTAAATTAGGCTTTGATGTATTTTGTGTTGATGTACCGAAGTTACTATACAAAGATTATGTATACTCCAGCGATGATACTGAGCGCTTTTTAGCATTTCAAATAGCAACACTAGATTGGCTCTTGACTTTTGATGAAAAGCCTACATTGATTCATACTCACGATCATCATACCGGATTAATTCCTTTTATGATGTCACAAAGCCATAAATATGAGTCTCTCAAAAATATACCAACTGTACTTACTATCCACAATGCACAATATCAAGGTTGGTTTCCTCATCATAAAGTATCGTTAATCCCTGCATTTAACTTTAGAAATGTTGGTTTATTAGACTGGGGAGGAAATATTAACCCGTTAGCAGCAGCAATAAAATGTGCTTGGAGAGTTACAACAGTATCTCCTAGCTATATGGAAGAGCTGAAACAAAATGCAAACGGTTTAGAATCATTACTTAACCATGAACATCAAAAATGCATAGGAATATTAAACGGTATTGATTGGAATGTTTGGAACCCTGAGACAGATAAGACAATTATTAAAAACTTTTCCATATCTACAGCTATTTCAGGAAAAAAAGCCAACAAAAAATGGTTGTGTAAAAAATTTAACCTTGATGAAAATAAACCTCTTTTTTGTTTTATAGGAAGATTAGTAGGTGAAAAAGGTGCAGATTTATTTTCTTCAATATTTACAAAAGCCCTTAAAGAAAATGATATTTCAATTTTACTTTTAGGTTCTGGAAACAAAGAAACGGAAGCACAACTTAAAGAAATAGGAGATAATAAAAAGTATAATTCTTTTATTGGTTATGATGAAAAATTAGCCCATAAAATTTATGCAGGTTCAGATTTTATCTTAATGCCTTCTAGAGTAGAGCCATGTGGACTAAATCAAATGTATGCACTACGTTATGGTACAACCCCTATTGTTAATGCTATTGGCGGATTAAGAGATACTGTAATTGATATTGATGATAATGGCTATGGTATTTGTCATGATGGAGTATCAATACAAAAAGTCTGTAATGCTATTTCTAAAGCAAATAATTTCTATAAAGAGAAAGGTCGCTATCAAAAAAACATAAAAAAAATAATGAAAATAGATTATTCTTGGAACAATTCTGCTCAAGAATATGTAAAATTATACCAATCTTTAAAAAAATAAGCTATGAATAACGACGATGTTTTATCAATTATTTTAGGAGGCGGACAAGGCTCCAGATTATACCCTTTAACCGCAGATAGATCTAAACCTGCAGTATCAATAGCAGGTAAATATAGGTTGGTAGATATACCAATTTCTAACTGTATTAATTCTAACATTAAAAGAATGTATGTGTTAACTCAGTTTAACTCTGCTTCTTTAAATAGGCATATAAAAAACACCTACCACTTTAGTTTTTTTAGTCACGCTTTTGTGGATGTATTAGCTGCAGAGCAAACTATGCAAAGTGATAAATGGTTTCAAGGAACCGCAGATGCGGTAAGACAAAGCATGCATCACTTTTTACAGAATGATTTTAAATATGCCTTAATTCTTTCTGGAGATCAATTATATAATATGGATTTTAAAGATATGATTGCAAAGCATAAAGAGAGTAATGCTGAAATATCTATAGCAACATATCCTGTTAATAAGAAAGATGCAACTGGGTTCGGAATTTTAAAGACCAATAACGAAAACCAAATTACATCATTCATAGAAAAACCTTCTGTCGATTTATTAAATGATTGGACTTCTGAGGTGAGTGATGATATGAAAAGTGAAGGTAGAAACTACTTAGCTTCAATGGGAATTTATATTTTTAATAGAGACTTACTTATTAAGTTGATGGAAAACCCTGACACCATAGATTTTGGTGGTGAAATTATTCCGCAATCAATTCATAATCATAAAACAGTCAGTTATCAATACGAAGGATATTGGACAGATATAGGAACAATAGAATCTTTCTTTGAAGCAAATTTAGGTTTAACGGACGATATTCCTAAGTTTAATCTATATGATGAAAATAGAGTTTACACAAGAGCTAGAATTTTACCAACATCAAAAATTTCTGGAACAATGTTAAACAAATCTGTGATTTCAGATGGTTGTATTATTAAAGCTGCAAAAATAGAACGATGTGTAATTGGTATACGCTCTACAATAGGGAAAGAATCTACTGTCTTAAACACCTATATGATGGGTAACGATTATTACGAATCTATAGAAAAAGTGCAAACAAATAAAATCGATAACCCTTTAGGAGTCGGAGATAGATGTTACATAAACAATTGCATAATAGACAAAAACTGCAGAATTGGAGACGATGTTCGAATTAATGGTGGAAACCACCTAAAAGATACAGAAACAGATAGTTATTTGATTAAAGACGGAATTGTAGTGATCAAAAAAGGTGCTACGATACCAAAAGGAACAGTTATTTAATAAATTTCACGATGACCAAAAACAATATATGTCTAAAGTTATAGCACATAGTTTATTCACAGAATTTGACATCAACTTATTTAAAGCTGGTAAACATTATAAATTATACGAAAAATTTGGTTCTCATATCACTACTGTAAAAGGTATTGAAGGAACGTATTTTGCTGTTTGGGCTCCAAGCGCTAAAGAAGTTTCTGTAATAGGAGATTTTAATTTTTGGAATGACGGAGAGCACCAACTTAATGTCAGATGGGATTCTAGTGGTATTTGGGAAGGTTTTATTCCACATATCGGAAAAGGAAACTCTATATAAGTATAAGATTAAAAGTAGCAATAATAATGTTATTACTGAAAAAGCAGATCCATATGCACGAAGATGTGAACACCCACCTAAAACTGCTTCTATAATTTGGGAAGATAATTATGGTTGGAAGGATCAAAAATGGATGAAATCTCGTAAAAAGAATAACGCATTAGATGCTCCCTATTCTGTGTATGAAGTTCATTTAGGTTCTTGGAAGAAACACACCCAAGAAAATAGGTTTTTAAGTTATACAGAATTAGCCACAGAACTAGTAGAATATGTTGCAAAAATGAATTTTACACACGTAGAATTCATGCCAATAATGGAATACCCTTACGATCCAAGTTGGGGGTATCAGCTAACGGGTTACTTCGCACCTACTTCTCGTTTTGGTTACCCAGATGAATTTAAATTTCTGGTTGATAAATTTCATGAAAAAGGAATTGGTGTAATCCTAGATTGGGTTCCTTCACATTTTCCCTCTGACGCTCATGGTTTAGGTAATTTTGATGGATCATCCTTATACGAACATCCAGATATAAGAAAAGGATATCATCAAGATTGGAAAAGCTTAATATTTAATTACGGAAGAAACGAAATAAAATCTTTTTTAATAAGTAATGCACTGTTTTGGTTAGATCAATATCATGCAGATGGTTTACGTGTAGATGCAGTTGCATCAATGTTATTTTTAGATTACTCAAGAAAAGATGGTGAATGGGAACCAAATGAATACGGGGGAAGAGAAAATTTAGATGCCATATCATTTATCAAAGAGATGAATGTTGCCGTCTATGAAAATTTCCCTGATGTTCAAACCATTGCCGAAGAATCAACCTCATTCCCAAAGGTTTCAAGCCCAGTGTTTTCTAACGGTTTAGGTTTCGGAATGAAATGGATGATGGGCTGGATGCATGACACTTTAGATTATTTTGCAAAAGAACCTATCTACAGAAAACATCATCAAAATGAATTAACATTTAGTTTAAACTACGCGTTTACAGAAAACTTTATGTTACCCCTTTCTCATGATGAAGTGGTGTATGGTAAAAAAGCAATTGTAGATAAAATGCCTGGTGATGAGTGGCAAAAATTCGCAAACTTAAGATTGCTATATAGCCTCATGTATACACATCCAGGAACAAAGCTATTGTTTCAGGGTAGTGAATTCGGACAAACATCTGAATGGAATTTTAACGGAAGTTTAGACTGGCATTTGTTAGAACACAAAGTTCATAAAGGTGCACAAAATTTGGTGAGAGATTTAAATAAGCTATTTAAAAAAGAGCCTGCATTATATAAAAAACAATTTTCTCATGACGGTTTTGAGTGGATAGATCACGGTGATCATGAAAACTCTGTTCTGTCTTATATTAGAAAAGGAAATAATAAAAAGGAAAATGTAATTATTGTATTAAACTTAACGCCTGTACCAAGAGAAAACTACAGAATAGGATTACCAAAAGCTGGAATTTTAAAAGAAGTATTTAATAGTGATGCTTCCGTGTATAATGGAACTGGTAATTATAAAAATAAAAACTTAAATTCTAATGCTAAAGAATGGAATAACAGAGAGAATTCGATCGAATTAAATTTACCTCCATTAGCAATGTTAGCATTTAAATTTATCTAATATTTTACATTTTTATTCAAATTTTATCAAAAAAAAACTCCCCAACGTTTTACAAAGTTTTACAATTTTAACATTGCCAAAAATCTAACACATATGATTGTTAATACAGAACTAGAACAAAAAGGAAATTTGTTTCCTTCAGAAATAATAAACTACAAAAAAGACATCGATACGCTGCAGTTTACAACTAAAAATAATGTTGTTTTACAAGTTACAGTTGTTAGAGATAGTGTCATTAGGTTTAGATATTCTACAACAGGTAAGTTTGAAAATGATTTTTCTTATGGAGTGACCATACACGCAAGTAGAGGTTACCATTTTTTAGATGTAACTGAAGATGAAAAACATTACATTATTACTACTTCTAAGTTAATTTGTAAAGTTGAAAAACTAAGTTTACAAGTGAGCTTATTCGATGCTTTAGACTTAAAACTTATTAACCAGGATGAAATAGGCTTTCATTGGGAAGAAAGTTATGAGTATGGAGGAGACATTGTAAAAATGAGTAAAGCCTGCCAAAAAGCTGAAAGTTATTATGGTTTAGGTGATAAACCTGTGGATGTAAATTTAAAAGGAAAACGTTTTGAGAATTGGGCAACAGATTCTTATGCATTTGGTAAAAATACAGACCCAATTTATAAAGCAATTCCTTTTTACACAGCCCTGCATGATAATAAATCGTATGGAATATTTTTTGACAACACATTCAAAACTTCTTTTGATTTTGCACATGAAAGAAGAAATGTAACTAGTTTTTGGGCTCAAGGTGGTGAAATGAATTATTATTTCATGTATGGTCCAAAGATGGAAGATGTCGTAAAAAACTACACCGACTTAACAGGTAAACCGCATGCACTACCTCCGCTATGGGCTTTGGGCTTTCACCAATGTAAATGGTCTTATTATCCTGAAGCTAACGTAAAGGAAGTTACAAATACATTTAGAGATTTAAAAATTCCTTGTGATGCCATTTATTTAGACATTGATTATATGGATGACTTCCGCTGTTTTACCTGGAATAAGGACTATTTTCCTGATCCAAAAAAAATGGTAAAAGAATTAAAAGATGATGGCTTTAAAACCGTTGTGATTATAGATCCAGGGATTAAAATAGATTTAGAATACGATGTTTTTAAAGAAGGATTAGACAAAGATTACTTCTGTAAACGTGCAGATGGCCCCTATATGAAAGGTAAAGTTTGGCCAGGTGAATGTTATTTTCCAGATTACACAAAACCAGAAGTTAGAGATTGGTGGGCTGGTTTGTTTAAAGAACTAATTGAAGATATTGGCGTAAAAGGAGTTTGGAATGACATGAACGAGCCAGCTGTAATGGATGTACCGAACAAATCTTTCCCAGATGATGTCCGTCATGACTATGATGGTAACCCTTGCTCTCATAGAAAAGCGCACAATATTTACGGAACTCAAATGGCACGTGCAACCTATCATGGCTTAAAGAAATACGCATATCCAAAAAGACCATTTGTAATCACAAGATCAGCATATTCAGGAGCACAACGATATACATCTACTTGGATGGGAGATAATGTTGCTACTTGGGAACATTTGGCAATTGCAAATAACCAAGCTCAAAGAATGTCAATGTCTGGATTTTCTTTTGCAGGTTCTGATATTGGTGGTTTTGCAGAACAACCACACGGAGAATTATTTGCTCGTTGGATTCAATTAGGAATATTCCATGCATTCTGCAGAGTGCATTCATCTGGTGACCATGGAGATCAAGAACCTTGGGTTTTTGGTGAAGAAATTACAGATATTGTAAGAAAATTCGTTGAGCTTAGATACCAATTACTACCATACTTATATACTGCTTTTTGGAATTATATAAATGACGGAACACCAATCTTAAAATCGCTAGTTTTATATGACCAAGAAGATTCAGCTACATATTACAGAAGTGATGAGTTTATCTACGGAGAACAAATCTTAGTATGCCCAATACAAGAACCAAATGCAAGAGGGAGGAGAATGTACATTCCTAGAGGGAAATGGTATAATTTCTGGACTGATGAATTAGTTGAAGGAGGAAAAGAAATGTGGGTAGATGCAGCATTAGAAAGTATGCCTATCTTTATTAAAGAAGGCGCTGTTATTCCTAAATATCCCGTGCAACAATATGTTGGTGAAAAGAAATTTGATGACATAACATTAGATGTTTATTATAAAGAAGGGAAAGAATCTTCCAAACTATATGATGACGCTCATGATGGGTACGATTATAAAAAAGGAAGATTTAGTTTACGAACATTTACGGTTACTGGTAAAAAAGAGCAATTAATAATACAACAACATAAGCGTGGAGACTTTAACGCAGATTATAACAAGTTTCATATTGTATTCCATAATTTACCTTTCTCAATTACTTCTATTCAAATAGATAATGTAGAAATACCAATAGATAATTTTAACACGGGTAAAAAACAATCTATACTAATAGATAAAGAGTTTAATGAGTTACATTTGGTAGGTAAATAACTATTACATTAATTGCTTTTATTAAATTTTCCCTTAAGAAAAAAATCAAAAAAAAACACCCGACAAATGGGTGTTTTGCATATTATAATACTGCTATATATTTTTAATAGAAGTAATCTTACACTTTAAATTTATTAAATATTGAGGATTGTTTAAATATTCATTTAACGCTAAAAATAATCAATAACCACGATAAACTATGATCGGTTTTTTTGTGATTTACGTTTAATTTTCAAAAAAAAGCCTCAAAAAAATATTTTGAGGCTTTTCTTTATAGTTATGAAAAACTAAATTCCGTCAGCTAATCCCTTTAATTTTTGCGTATTTTCAGCAAGCATTAACTCATCAATAATTTTCTGAATATCACCATTTAAAATATTAGGTAAATCATACAATGATAAACCAATTCTATGGTCTGTCACTCTTCCTTGAGCGTAATTATAAGTTCTAATCTTCGCACTTCTGTCTCCTGAGGAAACCATAGATCCGCGTTTTAAAGCGTCTTCTGCATTTTTCTTTGCTAGTTCCATATCGTACAAACGAGAACGTAAAACTTTAAATGCTTTCTCTTTATTTTTATGTTGTGATTTTTGATCTTGACATTGTGCAACCAAACCAGAAGGAATATGTGTTAAACGTACCGCAGAATAAGTAGTGTTTACGGACTGACCACCAGGACCTGAAGAACAGAAAAAATCAATTCTTACATCTTTTGGATTGATTTCTATATCAAACTCTTCTGCCTCAGGAAAGACCATACAAGTTGCAGCGGATGTATGAACACGTCCTTGCGTTTCTGTCTGAGGAACCCTTTGAACCCGGTGAACACCTGCTTCAAATTTTAAAATTCCATAAACATCATTACCAGAAACTTCAAACTGAATTTCTTTAAAACCTCCATTTGTTCCCTCTGAATAATCTACAGTAGAAACTTTCCAACCTCTGCCTTCGCAATATTTGGTATACATTCTAAACAAATCACCGGCAAAAATACTTGCTTCATCTCCTCCCGCTCCCGCTCTTAACTCCACAACGGCATTCTTAGAATCTTCGGGGTCTTTTGGTATTAATAATACTTTTATTTCGTCTTCTAATTGAGGTATTCTAACATTGGCTTCATCAATTTCCATCTTCGCCATCTCGCTCATTTCTGCATCAGAACCATCAGCAAGAATTTCTTTTGCTTCAATAATATTGTTTGTCAATGTTTGATATTCATTCCCTTTTTCAACTACAATACCTAAATCTTTGTATTCTTTCATCAATGTAGCATAACGTCTTTGATCCATGATAATTTCTGGTTGAATAATCAAATCAGAAACCTCATCGTAACGCTGCTTAACAATTCTTAATTTATCTAACATCTTCGATCTTTTCTTGGATTGCGAATTTACAATTTTTATAAGTATTTTTGAAGAAAGCAAACTTTTTTTATAAAATTACTGCTTTATAACTTTTGTTAATTATTCATTGTTTCTTTCAAGTAAGAAAAAAACAAAAACGAACAATTCTTTTTATAATTGAGAAATGCCCACAAACTAATGAAAAACAAATACATAGAAACTATAAAAACTAGAGTAAGGATTATATAGGAATAGATGATATTATTACAGAAAATGATTTTAAAGGCAACTGTTTACAATTCATTTTATTGAACAAAATACAAACTAAACTCCAAATTTAATTCCTATTTTTGATACAATTAAAAGCATAAAAATGATTAAAAATCTCCCTAATTTGTCTAAAATTCTTAGTGTTCATTTATTATTAACCGTTTTATTTATAAACACATCCTGTAAAACAGGTGAAAGTAACAGCTCAAAATGGGAAACCATTTTTAATGGCGCCAATTTAAACGGATGGACTGTTGAGAGTATAGATAATTATACCTCCAATAATTTCTGGAAAATAAAGAATCAATCCATACATTGTGTAACTAATGGCAACCGAAATCACAGCGGTAGTTGGCTTGTATACAATAAAGAACTTGAAGATTTTGAATTAAAACTTAAGTTTAAATCAGATCATAGTTTACAAGGAAATAGTGGTGTACACTTAAGAAGCTCCTTAGATTTACCAAATAATAAGATGCAAGGACCACAAATCGACATACACCCTCCAAAACCTTTTAGAACAGGCTTACTTTATGATGAAACAGATGGTGTTAAACACTGGTTATTTCCTTTAACTAAAGGCTGGAGACTTGAAGATTATACTCATAAAAAAGACTGGAAGTACAATCGAAATGGATGGAATGAATTGTACATAAAATGCATGGGAACTAAAATAATTACTGAATTAAATGGAATTACAATTACCAATTATAATGGAAAAGGAATTTTAAATGATACTTTACACCAAAAAAAAGGAGTGGGATTAAAGGGACTTATTGCTTTTCAATTACACAAAAAACATGATATAGATATAGCTTTTAAAGATATTCAATTAAAAATATTAAAATAATGAAAATATATAGTATTCTCTTAGTGTTATTTTTAAGCAGTTCTGTTTTTTCTCAAGTTAAGAAGTTTGATCCTTATGTTTCTGTTTACAAGATGAGATCGGATGAAGGACGAAAAAAAATACTTTATATTGGAGGTGGTGATTATCATGATGATTTAAGAAAAGCGGCAATTTTAAGAAAACTACTAGAGGTTGACAATAATTATTATGTTAGTTATACCGAAGATTATAATGTTTTCATTAAATCAATCAAGGAATATGATTTGATTCTTATCAACACAAAAATTAATCGACTTACCAACAAACAATACAGAGGGTTACTTAAAGCCATCAAAAAAGGGTTGCCTGTACTCGGAATTCACGCTGCTTCAGCCTCATTTAGAAGAACAAGTAAAGTAGAGAGACCTGAGTTTTACAATATGCTTGGAGGTAAATTTGACCACCATCCGAAGATGCATACATTTCAAATAGAATTAGAGGAAAATAATGGAATTTTAGACGAATCTTTTGCGAATTACGCTCTACATGATGAATTGTACTATTATTCTAACTACAATACAAGTAATAAAGTTTTGTTAAAAGCAAGTTACAAAGGAAAGTATTCCCCAATGGCGTGGGTTAAAAAATATGGAAAGGGGAAGGTCTTTTTTACCGCTTTAGGACATAGCCCTGCGGTAACGAAAGATAAGAACTTTCAAAAACTTATATTATTTGCGGTAAACTGGCTATTAGATGCTTCAATAAAATATGCTGAGTAATTTATTACAAGTTTGTCCTTTTTTAATATTCAAAAATTCCAAACTCACTCTTTATAGTAAGCTTTTTAGTAGCTGATTCTTCTACTTTACCAATAATTTTGGCTTCTACGTTAAATGATTTTGAGATTGCTATAATATCAGCTGCAATTTCTGGAGAAACATAAATTTCCATTCTATGGCCACAGTTAAATACTTGATACATTTCTTTCCAATCTGTATTCGATTGTTCTTGTATCAATTTAAATAATGGTGGAATTGAAAACATATTGTCTTTTACAATATGTAAGTTATCTACAAAATGTAATATTTTTGTTTGTGCACCTCCTGAACAATGAATCATTCCGTGTATAGTTTCAGAATTAAATTCTGATAAAATTTTCTTAATTATTGGCGCGTATGTTCTTGTTGGAGACAATACTAATTTACCTGCATCAATAGGAGAATTTTCTACTTTATCAGTCAGTTTTGTTTGACCAGAGTACACTAAATCTTCAGGCACGGCGGCATCAAAACTTTCTGGATATTTTTCTGCTAAATATTTATGAAAAACATCGTGTCTTGCAGAAGTTAATCCGTTAGACCCCATTCCTCCATTATATTCAGTTTCATAACTTGCTTGTCCAAAAGATTCTAAACCAACAATTACATCACCTGCTTTTATATTTGCATTATCAACAACGTCTTTACGCTTCATTCTTGCCGTTACAGTAGAATCTACAATAATTGTACGAACTAAATCGCCAACATCTGCAGTCTCACCTCCGGTAGAATGAATGCTAACCCCAAATCTTTTTAAATCCTCGATTAATTCTTCTGTACCATTAATAATTGCCGATAAAACTTCACCCGGAATTTTACTTTTGTTTCTACCAATTGTAGAGGATAACATAATGTTATCTGTTGCACCAACACAAAGCAAATCGTCAATATTCATAATTAAGGCATCTTGAGCAATACCTTTCCAAACAGAAATATCTCCTGTTTCTTTCCAATACATGTATGCTAAAGAAGATTTTGTACCTGCACCATCTGCATGCATAATTAAACAATAATCATCATCATTTGTTAAGTAATCCGGTACGATTTTGCAAAATGCTTTAGGAAACAAACCTTTATTTATATTCTTAATTGCATTATGAACATCCTCTTTTGATGCAGAAACACCTCTTTTCGCGTATCTTTTGGAAACTTCTTGACTCATGTTGTTGTGTTGTTGTTGCTTGCAAATTTAGTCTTTTGAGTAAAAACAAAATGAAATTATCGAAAAAAATAAGTAATTAAATACATGGCAGAATTATTTAACCAAAAACAAAGTATTTACAACTCTAAAAATTTTAAAAACTAAAGTACAATTTATTACTTCTTATATTTTTTTCTGGTTGAACTAGATTTAAAATATTGAACGATTTGTTAAACTTTGTTTATTCGGTTTTTCTAGAAACATTTAAAAAAAATAAGGAAAGCTTGTTAAACGACCGAATAAAAAGAATAATCTATCTAGTAAAAAGCAATTCTCTATACTTTGTGAGTGGCCATAAATTATCATCTACCATTGCCTCTAATTGATCGCAATGATATCTTATATCGACAAAAAATGGTTTCACTTTATCGCTGTAGTGTTTTGCTAATTTTAAACCAATTAGTTTGTTTGCTTTCGCCTCGTCTGCCTCCATTTGAATAACTAAAGCATTTATTTTGGTGATATGATTAGAAATAATCATAATTAATTCTATCTGCTCTTTGGCGATATTTTTATATTCATCACCAAAAATCTCTTTTAGGTTTTTAGTATTTTCCAATAAGGTATTTTGATAAATAATGGCTGTAGGTACAACTTGATTTCTTGCAATATCACCTAAAACACGTCCTTCAATTTGTACTTTTTTTGTGTAAGCTTCTAAATCTATTTCATAACGAGCCTCCAACTCTACCCTGCTCATTACTTCCATTTCTTCAAATAAAGAGACTGTTTCATCCGAAACTTTTATTTTTAAAGCTTCAGGAGTTGCATTATTATTGCTCAATCCCCGTTTTTTAGCTTCTTTTTCCCAAGCTTCTCCATAACTATCTCCCTCAAAACGAATTGCTTTTGAATCTTTAATATACTCCCTGAGAATATTAAAAACAGCCTCGTCCTTTTTTAGACTTTTCTCTTCAATTAAAGCATCTACTTCTATTTTAAATTCTTTTAATTGCTTTGCTACAATTGTATTTAAAATAGTCATCGGTATTGCACAATTTGTCGAGGAACCAACAGCTCTAAATTCAAACTTATTTCCAGTAAACGCAAAAGGTGAAGTTCTATTTATATCAGTATTATCTAATAAAATTTCAGGAATTTTACCAATAATATTGAGTTTTAAATCTGTCTTTTCTTGAGGAGAAAGCTTTCCTTTCGTTACATTTTCTAATTCATCTAAAACAGCAGACAACTGATTACCTATAAATACAGAAATGATTGCAGGTGGTGCTTCATTTGCACCTAAACGATGCTCATTACTAGCAGATGCTATGGAGCTTCTTAACAACTCTTCATATGTATGAACGGCTTTTATAGTGTTTATAAAAAAAGTAAGAAATTGCAAATTTTTCATTGGTGTTTTACCAGGACTTAACAAATTGGTTCTGTCATCTAAAGACAATGACCAATTATTATGTTTCCCAGAACCATTGATACCTGCAAACGGTTTTTCATGAAATAATACTTTAAATTTATGTCTTCGAGACACTTTTTTCATTACATCCATTAACAATGAATTATGATCTACCGCTAAATTTGCTTCTTCAAAAATAGGAGCAACTTCAAATTGATTCGGGGCAACTTCATTGTGTCTTGTTTTTACAGGAATACCCAACAACATGCATTCTTGTTCTAAATCTTGCATAAAACTCATGGCTCTTCCCGGAATTGTTCCGAAATAATGATCATCTAATTGATGTCCCTTTGCCGGAGAATGGCCCAATAAAGTTCTACCTGTAAGTAGCAAATCAGGTCTCGAAAGCGCCATGGCATCATCTATTAAAAAATACTCTTGCTCCCAGCCCAATGTTGCACTTACTTTATTTGCGTTTTTATCAAAATATTTACAAACTGCCGTTGCATGCGTGTCTAATGATTGTAAAGCCCTTAATAAAGGAGTTTTATTATCTAAAGCCTCTCCCGTGTAAGCAACGAAAATTGTTGGAATACATAAAGTTGTTTCATAAATGAATGCTGGGGAGGTTGGATCCCAGGCTGTATAACCTCTTGCCTCAAAAGTATTTCTAATTCCGCCATGAGGAAAACTTGATGCATCTGGCTCTTGCTGAACCAGTTGTTCGCCGTCAAATTTTTCCATAGCTAAACTGCCATTAATAGATTCAAAAAAAGCATCGTGTTTTTCTGCAGTTGCACCTGTAAGTGGCTGAAACCAATGAGTATAATGAGTTGCTCCCTTCGACATCGCCCAATCTTTCATACTTACCGCAACTTGATCTGCAATTTTTCTATCAATTTTAGTTCCATGTTCAATTGCATTCATCACACTTTCATAAGCAGCTCGTGTAAGATACTGTTGCATAGCATACTTATTAAAGACGTTTTGACCAAAAAGTGTTGATCTTTTTTCGTTTTGAACTACCTTGATAGGGCTTCTCTGCAATGTTTCTTGTAAAGCGTTGAATCTAATCCTTGACATATTATTAATATTTTCTACTTATTTTTAACTTTAAGCAAAGATACCCTTTCAAAATTAGGGATAAAATTATTTTTTATTCATTTTTAAAATTTTACCCCTCTTTTTTTTGATATGAGATGAAAATATTTCACTTTTGTATTTCGAATATCACATAAACAATTAAACATTATGGCAAAAATTAAATTAGAATACATTTGGTTAGATGGATATTTCCCTACTCAGAACATGAGAAGTAAAACCAAAGTTGAAGAACACGAAAACTTTAAGGGAACAGTTGAAGAATTAGGACTTTGGTCTTTTGATGGTTCTTCTACAAAACAAGCCTCTGGTGGCGCTTCTGACTGTATTTTAAAGCCAGTTGCAATTTACCCAGATCCATCAAGAATTAATGGATATTTGGTAATGACGGAAGTTATGAATGCAGATGGAACTCCACACATTTCTAATGGTCGAGCAACAATTGAAGATGATGATAATGATTTCTGGTTCGGTTTCGAACAAGAATACTTTATTATGGATTCTAAAACACAATTACCTTTAGGTTTCCCTGTTGGTGGTTATCCAGGTCCACAAGGAATGTATTACTGTTCTGTTGGAGGGAAAAATACTTTTGGTAGAGATTTTGTTGAAGAACACGCTAACTTATGTATTGATGCTGGTTTAAATTTTGAAGGAATTAACCAAGAAGTTGCATCTGGACAATGGGAATTCCAATTGTTTGCAAAAGGAGCTAAAAAAGCTGGAGATGAAATTTGGGTTGCACGTTATTTATTAGACCGTTTAACTGAAAAGTATGGATGGTATATTGAATATCACCCAAAACCTATTAAAGGAGATTGGAATGGTTCCGGAATGCACGCAAACTTTTCTAACACAATTTTAAGAACTTGTGGTTCTAAAGAGAAATATGCAGAAATTTGTGAAGCATTTAGACCTGTAACAAAAGAACATATTGCTGTTTATGGTGAATTTAACGACCAGCGTTTAACAGGAGATCATGAAACTGCATCGATAAACGATTTCTCTTGGGGAGTTTCAGATAGAGGAGCATCTATTCGTATTCCAATTATCGCAGTAGAAAAAGGATATAAAGGATGGTTAGAAGATCGTCGTCCGTCTTCAAATGGTGACCCATATAAAATTGCTGCAAGAATTATTAAAACGGTTAAACCAATTAAATAATCTTGCGATTATCATACAAAAAAAGTCAACATTAATGTGTTGGCTTTTTTTTATGCTGTTTTTAATTTTATATCAAAAGTTAATGCATTAATTAAGGCATTTGCATTAAATAAATATGCTAATAACCCATTACATAATCATATTTTAAAAATAAATTTAATCAAGATCAAAATTAGATTTCATCCTCTTTGTAGCAATTATAAGATTAAAAAGTTTTAATTTCTTTTTCATTTAAATTGAAAGGATATTTTTTTTCTAATAGAACTATTTTCTTCTAAATCGTAAAATAAATAAAAGTTGCATATGCAGATAATAAAAGAACACCATCTCGCCAACCTAAGCGATATCTTTTTGGAATAAAAACCAAAGGCAATACAATAAAAGAAATTCCTAACATCCAAAAAATATCACTTGTTAACAAACCTAAATCAGTCAATTTAACAGGAGTAATTATTGAAGTAATTCCTAAAACGGCTAAAATATTAAAGACATTAGAACCGATAAGGTTTCCCAAGGAAATTGCTTTTTCTTTCTTTAAAACGGCTATCACTGATGCTGCTAGCTCAGGAACACTTGTTCCGATTGATACAATAGTAATACCAATAATACGCTCACTTACTCCAAATTGTAAAGCCATAGAAGTTGCACCATTTATCAATAACTCTGATCCTCCCCAAAGTCCAAGACCTCCTAGTACAAAAAAGAATAAAATATTATAAACAGGCATAGGTTTATCCTCTTCGGGTAATTCTTCAAGAGCAGATGTCTTTTGAAAACGCAAAAGATAGACCAAGAAACCCACTAAAAAAGAGAACAAAATTATTCCTTCATTCTGAGTAATAACCTCATCATCACTTAAAAAAAAATACAATAATAATGATGCTATCATCATTACCGGCCAATCCGTCCTATAAAAACTTTTTTGAACATGCATTGTTCCAAGTAATAAAGTTATCCCTAGAACTAATCCTAAATTAGCAATATTAGAACCTATCACATTTCCTAAAGCTAAATCTGAGGCACCACTCAAAGCAGCATTTATACTAACAATTAATTCTGGAGCTGAAGTTGCAAAAGAAACAACAGTCATACCAATAATTATTTTAGAGATACCCAACTTTAAGGATAAAGCAACGGCTGACTTCAATAACCAATTACCTCCTAAAATCAATAAGACTATACCTCCAATAATGAATAAAAAATTCATGAATTATAATTTTTTACGAATATACATTTTTATCACTTTAGCGGGAGTTGAAAAATATAGAAAGGCTAAAAAAAGCCTTACAAAGAGTGCTAATTTATTTTACCTCTTAAACTATTCACTCCCAAATAAACGCAGAAAAAATTTTAACATAGATTAAAATTAGGTTTCACAGAACATTAAAAATAAATGACACGTATTATTCTATATGTGAAACAATCAACAGAAGCTAATTATTAATCAGACAAAATTAAAATTATTTCACACTAAATAAAAAAACATTTTGTGTGTTAATTTAATCGTTGTAATCAAAAAAAATGTCTTAACTTAAACTTCAGATTTTATTTCAAAAAATCACAATACACCAGAGAAACAAAAGTAGCTTATGTCTAAACATACTATTTTTTATGAGTGCATTGTTATATGTAGTAAAATTAAACACTAATTCACGACTAATGAAAAAACAAGCTTTTAAAGTTCTTGCAAAGATTAACAGGTTGATCTTGCCTTCCTTCACTAAGAAAGGATTGGATATTTCTAAAGCATCCAAATTTCAACTTGCTATTGTTGGGTGGAGAGCTTTTGTAACTATAAATTCATTAAACTAAAATCAATAATTATGTCAGAAGATTATACCAAAGTATTCACTGATGATTCTATACTTGTAAATAGGTTACAAACCTTATTAAAAGAAGTCGAAATTAACTCTAAAATAAGAGACCGAGTTGAATCTGCTAGATTAGCAGGATTTGGTGTTCCTATAAATTCAATTGAATTGTTTGTTCTAAATACTGATTTAGAAATGGCAACACCGATCATAGAAGCGTATAAAGAAAAAATTAATTTATAAAAAAACTCCTTAGATTTCTTTGTTTAAAAAAATGCTATTATATTTGCACCCGCTTAACGGCCATGTGGCGCAACTGAATAGCGCACTTGATTACGGCTCAAGAGGTTCTAGGTTTGAATCCTAGCATGGTCACAAAAACTCATCTTTTTTCAAAGATGAGTTTTTTTTTATTAAACAATATTAAGATAAAATAGAAAAGACCCTGAATAAAAATTCAAAGTCTTTTCACCTAACCAAACTTAGTTTAAAAACTAACTACTACTATCTTTAGGAGTCTTTACAGACTCATATATCAATATTAAAAACAAAACGATTATATTACTTTCTGAAAATAAATCAAGTATCATTTTCTTAAGACATCTAACCTATTAATAACATAACAATGAGTGAAATAACAATATTATTCTTTTGGTTATTAGTATTTTTTTAAACTACTTTTATTATACTAGTTCGTTTTGATAAGTCTTAAATTATTAAGAAAGTTATGTTTTATATATTTTTTTCGACGAAGTACTATTTATTGAAGATAATAGACATTTTTAAAGCGACATCAGGAATTACAAAAATTGTTTTTTTTTTAGTAAAAAGCAATAATTATCAACATTTCACACATAAACCTTTCTAGTGTATATTACAACTCTTAAGGATTTCCTAATACAGTAAAAACTCAATAGGTTAATATGAAATTATTACAATTGGACTTCTTAAAAATATCACATTATTCAAAAAGGCTATTATTCAGTAAAAGTTAAACTTTAACCTTTAGATTTAGAAGATGACTAAAGTAAACACTAAATGTTCTAGATTGAAAAAATTAAACTCATTGAATTTAGTTATAAATGAAACCAACACATAGCTTTGAAAAAAGGTTTGTGGAGACTGCCAGAAATTATAAAAACGACTTTATTTAAAAATATTCCGTTTTAGTCGATATACTGCTTAATAGCAATACGATGTGCAGGAATACTTTTGTCGTAATTTTCTACTAATAACTCTAAGATTTCTGGAGACTTAATACCTATATCATTTTTAGTTTTATATCTAGAAACAAACAGATTATAAGTCGAGTTTTTCTTTTCGAAAATTAAAAAATGAGTTTCATTTAAGACAGTGTAACAGATTTCGCTACCAGAAAATGTACCTGATCGATCTAAAAAAAAAGTAGAAAACTCGTAATATTTAAAGACATTCTCCATTACTAAATCAATTCTGCAGACAAACCTAGTTGCAATAACTTAGAACATCTTGGTTCTAAATATTTATACTCACCAGACTTTACAGTACACTTTCCTTTGTAATGAACTAAAGTTGCACACTGCTCCGCTTGTTCGAATGAATGGTCGCAAACATCAACTAAGGAATCAATTACATGATCAAATGTGTTCACATCATCATTATGTAAAACGATTTCATGCTGATGTGTTTCTTGCTCTAAGACATCAACATCCTCCTGAATTTTTTCTTTCGTACTCATAACCACAAATTTACAATTTATTGTACTTCAATGCAACCCAATTATTTCTCTCTATAAAAGTTTCTAATTTCAAATCATATTTAGAAACTTCTGCATCTATAATAGGAATATCTTCTTGATAAAAACCACTTAAAAGTAATACTCCTTTTTCATTTAAACAATTTGCAAACACTTTCATATCCATTAACAAAATATTTCTATTAATGTTAGCGATAATAACATCATATTTTTTATTTACTAAAAGCGATGAATCGCCTTCGTAAACAGAAATATTTCTACAGTTATTTCTTTCTGCGTTTTCTATTGAATTTTCATAACACCAATTGTCAATATCTATAGCATCTATTGGATTTGCTCCTTTCATTTCAGCAAAAATCGCCAAAATTCCAGTTCCACACCCCATATCTAACACCTTTTTATTTTCTAAATTTAAAGCTAATAAATGCTGAACCATCATGTGTGTAGTTTCATGATGACCAGTACCAAAACTCATTTTTGGTTCAATTATAATATCGTATTTTAAATTTGGATTTTCATGAAATGGCGCACGAATACTAACAATATCCTCTACTTGAATAGGTGTAAAATTCTTTTCCCATTCCGCATTCCAATTAGTTTGTTCAACTTCGTTTTGACTATACTCAATTTCAAATTCATCCGAACTTAAAATAAAAATATTTTCTAGAATATTAGAGTTCCAATCTTCCTTTTGAATATAAGCTGTAACTCCATTTTCGTTTTCAACAAAACTCTCAAAACCAACATTTCCTAATTCTGCAATTAAAATCTCTGTTGCTGGTTCTTTAGGTGTTATTGTAAAATTATATTCTATATATATATTATCCATAAATTATTGTAAAAAAAAAATGCATCGAAATTTTTAAAATCTCGATGCAAATTTATTGTAAATATCTTTAAATACGATACTTAAATAGCTTTAATAATTCCCGTAAAATCAGTAACATTTAAAGCTGCTCCACCAATCAAACCTCCATCTACATCTGGTTTAGAAAAAATTTCTTTTGCATTTGCAGGTTTTACACTTCCTCCGTATAAAATTGATATTCTATCAGAAACTTCTTTACTGTATTTTTTTTCTATTGTACTTCTAATGAATGCATGCATTTCTTGCGCTTGTTCTGCACTTGCTGTTTCTCCTGTGCCAATTGCCCAAACTGGCTCGTATGCTAAAACAATACTTTTCCAAGCATCTGCCTCTAAATGAAATAATGCATTTGCAATTTGACTTTCTACAACCGCAAAATGATTCTCAGATTTTCTATCTTCTAATAATTCTCCAAAACAAAAAATAGTTTCTAAATCATTTGCTATAATCGCGTCAACTTTTGCAGCTAACGAAACATCAGTTTCGTTAAAGTAAGTTCTTCTTTCTGAATGGCCTAAAATAACTGTTTTAATTCCTATTGCCTTTAACATATCAGCAGAAATTTCACCTGTATAAGCACCATTTTTAGCTTGATGCATATTTTGCGCAACCACTTCTATTTTAGATTTTCTAGCCGCCTTTATTGATGAAGAAAGATTCACAAAAGTAGGAGCCACAATAACACGAGTATTTTTTAATTCCTCTTTTTTTATTGCTTTTTTTAAATCTTTGATAAGCTCTTTACTTTCATCCCTATCATTATTCATTTTCCAGTTTCCCGCTACTATTTTTGCTCTCATAATTTTAATTTTATCACCCAAAAGGCCACTATTATTAACTGATTAATTTTAATGTAAATTTATGAAATGGAAAGTCAAGAATCAATGAGAAAAACAAATAGTTACGATATCGTTTTATATAACTTTTTTTAAAGCTGTTATAATATCTTTATCTGAGGCATCAGTGGCTTTAAAGAGCGTTATTTCTCCTTTTTCATTCACAACAACATACCTAGGAATCCAACTAATATTTAAGAATTCTACCAAATCTCCTTTTTTCATTCCTTTTGGTAAATTATAATGTTCTCCTTTTATATTATAACGTTTTACCCCTCTTTTCCAAGAGTCAATTCTTTCATCAACAGATAAAAATAAAAAAACAACTTCTTTAAATTCTCTCTGAATCTCTTTAACTTTCGGCAATCCTGCAATACAATCTCTGCACCATGAAGCCCAAACATCAATTAAAACCTTTTTACCTTTGTATTGACTCAATACTTCTTGCAGTGTTGCATCAATATCTTTTAAATTATATAATTTTTCATTTAAAGCTTTATCGGAAAATTCTTTCGGAACTTCGAAACTACAACTTGTAAAAAAGAAGAGTAAAACTAAAATTGGTACTATTTTGTTCATATTAATTCTTATTTTTTTTTGTTCTAAGGTAAATCCACTACTTACAAATTGACACTTAATTTAAAAACAAAAATACTTACTTTTACACAACTTTTAGAAAACAAATGACAACACAAGAACTTATTGCCCAAATTAGAAAGAAAAAATCATTTTTATGTATTGGATTAGATGTGGATTTAAACAAAATTCCAACTTATCTTTTAAAAGAGGAAGATCCTATTTTTGCCTTTAACAAAGCAATTATTGATGCTACTCATCATCTGTGTGTTGCATACAAACCAAATACCGCTTTTTATGAAGCTTATGGCATAAAAGGCTGGCAATCTCTAGAAAAAACGATTCAATATTTAAATAGTAATTATCCAGAGATCTACACAATTGCAGATGCTAAACGTGGAGATATCGGTAACACCTCAACTATGTACGCAAAAGCATTTTTTGAAGATTTAGCTTTTGATTCTGTTACTGTTGCTCCTTATATGGGTAAAGATTCTGTAGAACCTTTTTTAGCTTTTGATAACAAACATACTATTATGTTGGCATTAACTTCTAACGAAGGTGCTTTCGATTTTCAAACCAAAGAGGTTGATGGAAAAGAGTTATATAAACAAGTTTTAGAGACTTCGAAAGGATGGAAAAACTCGGAGAACTTAATGTATGTTGTTGGAGCTACAAAAGCTGAATATTTTGCTGAAATCAGAAAAATTGTACCTACATCTTTTTTATTAGTTCCTGGTGTTGGTGCTCAAGGTGGTAATTTACAAGATGTTTGTAAATATGGCTTATCAGAACATGTTGGTTTACTAATTAACTCTTCAAGAGGAATTATTTACGCTTCAAACAACACTGACTTTGCCGCTAAAGCAGCAATAAAAGCTGAAGAGTTACAAAAAGAAATGGCTGTTATTTTAGAAGAAGTTTAAATTACTTAATTTTTAAGTATTTTATAAGTTTCTAATCCATCATTCCCTTCTAATCGTAAAATATAAAAACCTTTATATAAATTAGTGCAATCAATAATTTGAGTCTTACCTATAATAGAAAAAGTTTTTATTTTACTTCCAGAAACTGAATAAATTGTTGCTTTTGCTCCTTCAAATTCTCTTGGAGTAGTAATTGTTAATTTATCATTTATAGGATTAGGAAACATTTTAACTTTTTCTGAGCTAGATTTTATTGAAGAAGCTGTAGATTCTTGGTAAATTCTTACATAATCAATTTCCATTTTGCTCGAAGTAATATTTGCATCAATCCCTGGCTGAATAGCAATATTCAATAATATGTATTGTTCTGCTTCAAAAGGCCAAGTATCTGAATTTTTAGTTTCTGGATTGTAAGTATAATGCTCTAATCCATCTACTTTAAAAACCATTTTTTCTGAAGACCAGTCTAAACTATACACATGAAATTCTGATGATGCAGTAGTAATATTTTGACCTCCGTGATTTACTGTACCTCCAAAACTTGAAGGTGTATGCATTGCACTTTGAACATAATTTTGATTAGAACCCCAATGCTCCATAATATCTACTTCACCACAAGCTGGCCAATGTTTTGTTCCATAATTACTTGTCCAATAACCTCCAGGTTCTATTATATTTTTTCCTAACATCCAAATTGCAGGCCAAGTCCCAACGCCTGTTGGTAATTTTGCTCTAACTTCTACTCTACCATTTTGAAAAGCAAATTTTGAATTTAATCTAGCTGATGTATATTGTTTCTTTACTCCTTGATTTGTATAAGACTCTTTTTTTGCTTCAATAATTAAAACCCCATCATTCTTATAAGTATTTTCTATTCTATTTGTGTAATGCTGTATTTCGCCATTATACCAACTATCTCCATTTGGTAATTGTGTTTGATGAAACCATTTATCTGTATCTATTACGCCATTTCCATCAAATTCGTCAGACCAAACTAAATTATTAAAAACAGGACCTGAGTTATCTTCTTCTTCTAAAATTCCATCATAGAGAAAGTCATCAATATAAGCAATAACTCTACTAGAATTATTTTCGCCATTAACTTGTAATAAAACTCTGTTAAAATCTTTTCTTAAAGTTGGATCTATTGAATTTGGATCTAAATTTATAAAATTGTCATTTTTAAAATCGAAAGTAATTATTTGCCATTCATCAAAAACAATTGATTTTATTATTTCACTTTGATTAGACCAAGGTGAATTCAATTTTCCATCTTGTAATTTTAATGAAACTTGTTTGTTTTCTGAACCCGTAATTCCATTTGAAGGAACATATATTTTTATTGAAAAAGTATACTTATCAGATAAATCAAAATTAACAGGAATATCAAATCTAATATTTGCATAAGCATCTCCAATATCTGAATATTTTAATACGGTAGCTGAAGTATTAACTCCTATTTTAAATGGATTAGCGTATGAAGTATCTATATTACAATGATCACCATACCAAGTTGAAATAGTTCCATTTCCTTCAAAATTATCTTCAACAGTTTGTGCTTCTGAAAATAAATTTATTGATAAAAACAGAAAGGTTAAAAGAAATCTCATAATTACTTTTGGTTTTGATTTTCAAATAAAACACCATCTTAATCATTTTACAAAATAATAACCTATACTTAAGCTATACATCATAAAAAAAGACTCTGTATTGTTAAATACAGAGTCTAGAAATATTTTTAATAAAAACTTTATTTTTTGTCTTGCAAAGCAAATACTTGCTGTAATAATGCAGTATTTCGTAAACCTACTTTTTCTCTAATTCCTTTTTCTTCAATTTCAATCATTGTAAACACACCTTTTAAAGCTTGGTTTGTAACATAAATTGTTAAATCAGGATTTACATTTTTCACAAAAGGAATAGAATTGTACTTATTAATTAAACTGCTCCAAACCTTATCTGCTCCAACTTTAGAAAAAGAATTCTTTATCACTGGACTAAAACTTGCATACAAATTATCAGAAGTTTTACCTTTCAAGTATGAGGTAGCAGCATTTGGGCTACCCAAAAGAATATTTTTAGCATCAGTAAATGTCATATTTTTTACTGCATTTACAAAAATTGGAGTCGCAGTTTTCACAGCATCTTCTGCTGCTCTGTTTAAAACTTTAATTCCTTCATCTGCTAAATTACCCAAACCTATTTTACGTAGACCTTTATCTACTGTTTGCAATTCTTCTGGCAGCATAATTTTCACTAATTCATTTTTATAAAAACCATCCGTTGACGTTAATTTAGAAACTTGGTTTTTTATTCCGTTATCTAAAGCTTGACGTAAACCATTACCAATCTGTTCTTGACTTAAAACACCACTTTTTGCAACTTGATTCACTACATTTTGTAATTCTGCGCATCCTGTAAATTGAATTGCAACTACTAAAATTAAAATTCTTTTTATCATTTTTTTAAAAATTTATGAAACTATTTTCGACTAAAAGTCACTTTCTATTTAAAAGTATCTGTTTTTTTATCATACCCATAAGGACAATGTTTACAACCACTTTTACAGCAATGACCTCTTTTTAAATGAAACTTTTCTGTAAAGACTTTGTAACCCTGTTCGTTTACATAAAAGTCACCTTCTTCTAATTCTACCCTTTTGTTATACACGTTGCAAAAATATCATTTTAATCCATAAAAAAAGCGCTCTAAAGAACGCTAATTTCAATTTTTATTTTTTTTGTTCTGGAGGAAACCTTGAAATGATTTCTTTAACAAACAAATTAATTCTTTCTTCTTTCTTAGCTCTATTATTAAGCTTTAAAGCTCCAGTGCCAACTCCTTGCCAAACCAACTCTTTCTTTTCTTTATCTATAAAATCGATAAACAAAGTCCCTTCAGAATATTGACTAACAGTAAGATTATTGTTCATTCCTCCCCAAAAAGGGTTAAATCCCCAACCAAAACCGAAACCAAAATTGTTATTCTGATTAATATTTACTTTCTCTCTAGATTTTGTAAAAATACCGACCAACATATCTGGCTTATTAGATTTAGTGAACCCTTTAGCTAGCAATTCACTTTCAATAGCCCTTAGAATTCTTTTTTTATCCAAATCGGAAATTTTTGCTTTATCTATTTCTGGTTTGTAAAAAGCAAACGTTTTATATTTATTAAAATCTACATTTGAATCGTAATCCGTTATAACTTTCACAGCGCTACAAGAAGATAACAAAATGATACTTAACAATAAAAGAACAACTTTTTTCATAATATTTATTTTAATTTATTGAATCTATTAAAGCATCATCAACAAGGTTTGGTAATGTAACTTGTAACTTTTTTTCAGCCTTCATTGCTCTTTTAATCGCAAATACAGCTTCTTTGTTTCTTGCCCAACTTCTTCGTGAAATTCCGTTATTTACATCCCAGAAAAGCATTGATTCTATGCGCATTGATGCCTCCTTAGAACCATCAATAAGCATGCCAAATCCTCCATTTATAACTTCTCCCCAACCAACGCCACCTCCATTATGAATAGAAACCCAAGTTGCTCCTCTAAAACTATCTCCAATCACATTCTGAATCGCCATATCTGCAGTAAACTTAGAACCATCATAAATGTTAGATGTTTCTCTGTAAGGTGAATCTGTACCGGAAACATCATGATGATCTCTTCCTAATACAACTGCACCAATCTTTCCTTTTTTAATCGCTTTATTAAATGCTTTTGCTATTTTAATTCTTCCCTCTGCATCTGCATATAAAATTCTTGCTTTAGAACCTACTACCAATTTATTTTCTTGGGCACCTTTTATCCATTGGATATTATCCGTCATTTGTTGCTGAATTTCTAACGGAGAATTCTTCTTTATTTTCTCTAAAACTTTACAAGCAATTGCATCTGTTTTTACTAAATCTTCTTGTTTTCCTGAAGAACAAACCCATCTAAAAGGTCCAAAACCATAATCAAAACACATAGGCCCCATAATATCTTGAACATAACTATTATAGGCAAAATCATCGCTTTTAACTTTTACCTCATTTATCCCACAAAATTTCCCATCTTCATCTTTATAAACTGCTGCTTCTGCCCTACTAGCCTCTAATAAAAAAGCATTTCCATAATCGAAAAAATAAGTTCCTTTTATAGCGTGTTTATTTATTGCGGATGCATGTCTTCGTAAAGTTTCTTTTACTTTATTTTTAAACAACTTCGGCTTTTCTGCAATCATTACATTGGCCTCTTCAAAAGAAATATCCATTGGATAATAACCACCAGCCCAAGGGTTATGTAATGATGTTTGATCAGAACCTAAATCGATATGAATATTTTCTGAATCAAATTTTTCCCAGACATCAACAATATTTCCAAGATATGCTATTGAAATCGTTTCTTTCGACTCTTTTGCTGATTTTACTCTAGTAACTAATTCCTCTAAATTCGAAATTTTTTCATCAACCCAACCTTGATCTAGACGCACTTTTGTAATTTTCGGATTTATCTCAGCACAAACTGTAATACAACCGGCAATATTGCCTGCTTTTGGCTGTGCACCAGACATCCCTCCTAAACCTGAAGTTACAAATAAACTTCCTTTTGGTGCTTTTTTAATTTTTCTAAATGCATTTAAAATTGTAATTGTTGTTCCATGAACAATTCCTTGAGGACCTATATACATGTAACTACCAGCTGTCATTTGTCCATATTGAGAAACTCCCAAAGCATTCATTTTCTCTAAATCATCTGGTTTTGAATAATTAGGAATTACCATTCCATTTGTTACCACAACTCTCGGCGCATTTTTATTTGAGGGAAATAATCCCATTGGATGACCAGAATACATTGTTAGCGTTTGCTTGTCAGTCATTTCTGACAAGTATTTCATTGTTAATAAATACTGTGCCCAATTCTGAAAAACAGCTCCATTTCCTCCATAGGTTATTAACTCATTAGGATGTTGAGCAACCGCATCATCTAAATTATTTTGAATCATTAGCATAATTGCTTTTGCTTGTTCTGATTTTCCTGGGTACTCAGAAATGTCTCTTGCATACATTTTATAAGTTGGTTTAAATCTATACATATAAATTCGACCATACTTTTCTAACTCTTTCGAAAATTCTGGCAACAATTCAGCATGTTGTTTTTTATCGAAATAACGCAAAGCATTTCTTAAGGCTAACTTTTTTTCATCAATAGATAAAATATCTTTTCGTTTTGGAGCATGATTCATTTCTAAATCATATTTTTTTTTAGCTGGTAAAATGTCAGGGATTCCTTGTTGAATTTGCTCTTTAAATGTCATTACGAACCTTATTTTTGTATGTTAACAAATATATTTATTTTCTTAAACTATTTATAAATTTCATTTCTAAACATATGATTATAAATGATCATTGGGAATTATGTTTTCACTTTTAATTTGTTAAAAAAGGAAGATTTAAAACAAGACCAAATCCTCCTACTTCACTAAAAAATCATCTAAAAAAAAAGTAAAAAAATCTCAGATTACACAAAAACATCTTTAATTATTTAAAATAATAATCATATATTTTTAAGAATTTCGTAAATTTATAGCTTAAAAATAAACATTTATTACGAATGAATCAAATAAACACATATAAACCTAAATACAAAGTAAGAATTGTAACCGCCGCTGCTCTTTTTGACGGACACGATGCTGCCATAAATATTATGCGTAGAATTATTCAATCTACAGGTGTTGAAGTGATTCATTTAGGCCATGACAGAAGTGTTGAAGAAGTGGTTAATTGTGCTATTCAAGAAGATGTTAATGCTATTGCAATTACTTCTTACCAAGGAGGACACAATGAGTATTTTAAATATATGTATGATTTATTGCAAGAAAAAGGCGCGGGACATATAAAGATTTTTGGTGGTGGTGGAGGTGTAATTCTACCTGAAGAAATTAAAGAATTGATGAATTATGGAATTACAAGAATTTATGCTCCAGATGATGGCCGTGAACTAGGTTTACAGGGCATGATAAATGATTTGGTTAAAACTTCTGATTTTAAAATACCGGCCTTAAATCTTTCAAAAGAAAAAAAAATAGGAGAATCTTTAAAAGAAAAAAACGTAAATACAATTGCAAGATTAATTTCTTTTGCAGAAAATCAACATTCAGAATTTGATAGACTTTTTTCCTCTTCAAAAAATTTAAAAGGAACCTTTACTCCTGTTTTAGGGATTACAGGAACCGGTGGATCAGGAAAATCTTCTTTGGTTGATGAATTGGTTCGTCGTTTTTTAATTGATTTCCCTGAAAAAACAATTGGTTTAATTTCTGTTGACCCATCAAAAAGAAAAACTGGCGGCGCTCTTTTAGGCGACAGAATTCGAATGAATGCCATTAATAATAAACGTGTATATATGCGTTCATTAGCAACTCGTCAATCTAATTTAGCTTTATCTAAACATGTAAACGAAGCTATAGATGTTTTAAAGGCCGCGGAATTTGATTTAATAATTTTAGAAACTTCTGGAATTGGGCAATCTGACACAGAAATTATAGAACACTCTGATACTTCTTTATATGTAATGACACCAGAATTTGGTGCTGCAACCCAATTAGAAAAAATTGACATGTTGGATTATGCTGATTTAGTAGCCATTAATAAATTTGATAAAAGAGGGGCTTTAGATGCTGTTAGAGATGTAAAAAAACAATTTATGCGCAATAATAATTTGTGGCATATCAATCAAGACGATTTACCCGTTTATGGCACAATTGCATCACAATTTAACGATCCAGGAATGAATACTTTATACAAAAGTATTATGGATAAATTGGTTGAAAAAACTGAAGTGGATTTAAAATCGAAGATGAAAATCACCGAAGAAATGTCTGAAAAGATATTTGTAATTCCGCCAGCAAGAGTTCGTTATTTATCTGAAATTGCAGAAAGCAACAGAGCATATGATAAAAAAGTTGATGACCAAGTTATTGTCGCTCAAAAATTATATGGAATTCATCAAAGTATAGAGTCAATAGCAAATGCATCCGTAGCAATTATAAAAACAGGTTTAGATTCTGAAGAGATTTTAAAACAAGTTCAGCATGACGATCATCAATTTGTAAAATTGCTTATTAATCAATTCGAAAAAATAAAATTAAATCTAAACCCTCATCACTGGGAAATCATTCTAAACTGGCAAGAGAAAGTTCAGAAATATAAAGACCCAATTTATACATTTAAAGTTCGTGATAAAGAAATTAGAATAGAAACACATAGCGAATCACTGTCACATTCTAAAATACCTAAGATTTCGTTACCAAAATACCAAGCTTGGGGAGATTTATTACGTTGGAATTTACAAGAAAACGTACCCGGAGAATTCCCGTACACAGCAGGTCTATATCCGTTTAAAAGAGCAGGTGAAGACCCAACAAGAATGTTTGCTGGTGAAGGAGGCCCAGAAAGAACTAATCGAAGATTTCATTACGTAAGCCTTGGAATGGATGCAAAACGTCTTTCTACAGCTTTCGATTCTGTTACTTTATATGGAAATGACCCTGGTAAAAGACCGGATATCTATGGAAAAATCGGAAATGCAGGAGTTTCAATTTGCTGTTTAGACGATGCTAAAAAATTATATTCTGGTTTCGATTTAAGCCACCCTATGACTTCTGTTTCTATGACAATAAATGGGCCAGCACCAATGTTGTTAGGTTTCTTTATGAATGCAGCCATCGATCAAAACTGTGAGAAATATATTTTAGAAAACAAATTAGAAAAACAAGTTGAAGCTAAGTTTAAAGAAATTTATGAATCTAAAGGTTTAGAAAGGCCAAAATATCAAGGGCAATTGCCCGAAGGAAATAATGGGTTAGGTTTAATGCTTTTAGGTTTGACCGGAGATTTAATTTTACCTATTGCTATTTATGAACAAATAAAAAAAGATACTTTAGCACAAGTTAGAGGAACAGTACAGGCTGATATTTTAAAGGAAGATCAAGCTCAAAATACCTGTATTTTTTCTACAGAATTTGCATTGCGTTTAATGGGAGATGTGCAAGAATATTTCATCGAAAAACAAGTACGAAACTTTTATTCGGTGTCTATTTCTGGCTACCATATTGCTGAAGCTGGCGCAAATCCAATTACACAATTAGCTTTGACTTTGTCTAACGGTTTCACCTATGTAGAGTATTACTTAAGTCGTGGAATGGATATTAATAAATTTGGTCCAAACTTATCGTTTTTCTTCTCAAACGGAATTGATGCAGAATATTCCGTAATTGGAAGAGTTGCTCGTAAAATTTGGGCAAAAGCGATGAAAAATAAATACGGAGCAAATTCTAGAGCTCAAATGTTAAAGTATCATATTCAGACTTCTGGTCGCTCTTTACATGCGCAAGAAATCGACTTTAATGATATTAGAACAACGCTGCAAGCGCTATATGCAATTAACGATAATTGCAACTCTTTACATACCAATGCGTATGATGAAGCAATTACAACACCGACTGAAGAATCTGTGAGAAGAGCAATGGCAATTCAGTTGATCATTAACAAAGAACTAGGTTTAACTAAGAATGAAAATCCGATTCAAGGAGCTTTTATTATTGAAGAATTAACAGACTTAGTAGAAATGGCAGTCTTAGAAGAATTTGATAGAATTACAGAACGTGGGGGTGTTTTAGGAGCAATGGAAACGATGTATCAACGTTCTAAAATTCAGGAAGAAAGTTTGTATTACGAAACATTAAAACATAATGGTGAGTTCCCTATTATTGGTGTAAATACCTTTTTGAGTTCCAAAGGATCACCAACTGTTCAGCCCGAAGAAGTTATTCGTGCTACGGAAAAGGAAAAGCAGTATCAAATTAAAACGAAAGAATTGTTAAATAAAGCAAATCCAAATAAAGTTTTGGAACAAATTGCTATTTTACAAGAAGCCGCAATTCAAAATAAAAATTTATTCGAAAAATTAATGGAAGCAACTAAAGTTTGTTCTTTAGGACAAATTACAGAAGCTTTATTTAAAGTTGGTGGGCAATATCGAAGAAATATGTAAAATGCTATTGTATTTGAAATTTCAGATAATTATTGAAGCATAAATAACATGTTTTAATTGCATCTTTTTAAAACTTTTTATGTCTATTAAATGAACACTAAAAATAAAATTATGATAAACAAAGAATGTATGTGTAACTGTGATAATTGCAAAACAGGAAGCTGTGCCAATTGTACTTGCGAAAACTGCTCTTGTTCTAATTGCGATTGTTAACAATCTATTTATTAACCTATAACAGAAATTATCCTTAACTTTATAAAGAATAATTTCTGTTTATATTTTAAAAAAAATGACAACAACAAAAGTTTGGGCCTTATATTCTGACGATTTAAAAAGATTTATCAACAGTAAAGTAAAAGACACCTCTATTACTGATGATATTTTACAAAATACATTTATCAAAATTCACACCAAACTTCATACATTAAAAGACATTACAAAATTAAAATCCTGGTGTTTTACAGTTGCTAGAAATTCTATTCTAAATTATTGGAAATCCACAAACAAATCAATTGAAATTGTTAATTTTGAAAAAGAAACTTTAATACTAAAAAATAAACATACAGAAATAGACTGCCTTGCAGGAATTATAAAAGGTCTTCCAAAAAAATATAGAGATCCTTTAATGTTATCAGATATAAAAGGACTAAAACAGAAAGATGTTGCAGACCAATTAAAACAAAATTTACCAACAACAAAATCTCAAATTCAACGTGCAAGAAAATTAATCGCGAAAGGTTTTATGGATTGTTGCGGTTTTGTGCTTAATAAAAAAGGTAATTTAGTTGGCGAAATCAAAGAAAAAGAAGATTGTAAGGTTTGTGAATAAACCACAATCTATTATTAAAGCACTAAAGTCAATCTAGGAAAGATTTATGCAAATGGAACAATATTTAAACACATTTATAAATGCTTTTAACGGAACAATAGATTGGACATGGAAATCTATCATTTTTGAAGTGCAGTGGTACACCAATTATTTTTGGGGACTTATTATTATTTCTCTTTTTGTTTGGTGTTTAGAAATTGCTTTCCCTTGGAGAAAAAATCAAGCGATTTTTAGAAGAGATTTTTGGTTAGATGTATTTTATATGTTTTCCAATTTCTTTATTTTCTCTATTGTAATTAGTGGTGTTTATGAAGTCTTAGAATTACTATTTAATAACTTTAATATCACAACAAAAAGTTTATCGCTTATAAATACTTTACATTGGCCTCATTGGTTACAATTACTAGTTTTCTTTATAGTTCTTGATTTTTTACAATGGCTTACGCATGTATTATTGCACAAGTACACTTTTTTATGGAAATTTCACAAAGTACATCATAGCGTAAAAGAAATGGGCTTTGCAGCACATTTAAGATACCATTGGATGGAAAATATCTTATACAAACCTCTAAAAACTTTTGGAGTAATGATTATTGGTGGTTTTGAACCAGAACAAGCGTATATTGTTCATTTTATAGCCATTACAATTGGTCATTTTAATCATGCTAATATTAAAATTACTTGGGGAGTATTTAAATATGTAATAAATAATCCAGTAATGCATTTATATCATCATGCATATGCAATCCCAAAAGGAAAACATGGAATGAATTATGCCATTAGCCTAAGTCTTTGGGATTATATTTTTAAAACAAATTACATTCCTGAAGATAGTGGAACTATTGAAATTGGCTTTAAAGGCGATGATAAATTTCCGACTGATTTTATTAATCAAAACCTCTATGGGTTTAAAAAACATCAGAAATAAATAAGATTGATCAATTAATTCTATTGTTTAATTTTAAGAAAAAAACACTAAGCAAGTATTTTTGGCTAAATAAACCTTTTTTCATTACTGTTTCTCCAAAAATCTTTTTTCACTTTTATTTAAGTACTTTTATCTTTTTAAATACTTAAGGTGAAAAACAAACAACTTATCAGTAAAGAACTAGACGATTTTTACAACAAAGCTTCGGAAGAAACCAGACTTGAAAAAGGAATGGGGATTTTTGAATTTGAACGTATAAAAGAATTGATAGAACAACATATTTCTAAACCAAATAGCACAATTATTGATGTCGGTGGAGGAACAGGAAAATATTCTGAATGGTTAGCAAAAAATAATCATACGGTACATTTAATAGAACCTGTTGTAAAACATATTAAACTTGCCCAAAAAAGATCGAAAAAGCTTAAAAAACCTTTTTCTGTTACTATTGGTGAAGCAAAAAAGCTACCTATTAAAGGTAATACTGCCGACTTGGTAATTTTGCACGGCCCTTTATATCATTTACAAAAAAGAGAAGAAAGAGTTGCTGCAATTATTGAAGCAAAAAGAGTACTTAAAAAAGGTGGAATTATTTTAGGCTTTGCAATTAACGCAACTGCCTCTACTTTAGTTGGTTTAATGAACGGAATGATACACGCAAACTCATTCTTTGATATGTGTAAAGAAGAACTTACAACTGGAATTCATAATGCTCCAAAAGATTTTCCTTTTTTGCTAGCAGATGCTTTTTACCATAAACCAGAAGGATTAAAAACTGAATTTTTAGAACAAAACCTCAGCTTTATAGATCTTCTTGCTGTAGAAGGAATGATTTGGTTAGACAGCGAATATTTTGCAAACATGTTAGATAAAAAGAAATCTAAAACCTTAAAAGCATTGCAAAATCTTACACAAAATGATGAATATTTATTACCTTTTAGTCCTCATATGATGATTGCTGTAAAAAAGTAATTGAGCTTCTATTAAACCAAAAATATAATAAATTATGATAGGTGGAAAAGGCAGAGAATAAAGATAGAAACTGGGTTATTTGCGAAAGCTGCAAAGGAAATGGCAAAAGAAAAAAGAGGATTCGAAAAAAAACAAGACTCAACCATCAAACTGCGTTAGAACAATCTAAAAAAACAAATTTTGAAGGACTAATTCCCGATCCTCCAAAAGCACAAATGCAAATATGCCTGAACTGTAAAGGATCTGGTATAGTTAGTGCAAAGAACAAACCTTTACCCAATAAAGAAAACTACCCACATGTTGCCATTATTGGTGGCGGAATTGGAGGAACTGCGCTTGCTGTAGCTTGTTTACATCGAAGAATTCCCTTTACCCTTTATGAGAGAGATAGTGACTTTAAATCTCGGTCTCAAGGGTATGGACTTACTTTACAACAGGCAAGTAAAGCACTTAATGGATTTGGAATTTCATCTTTGAAAGAAGGAGTAACTTCAACCAGACACGTGGTTCACACTACTGATGGAAAAGTGATTGGAGAATGGGGAATTAGAAAATGGGGAAGATCAGATTCAAAAATATCACCAAAAAGAAAAAACATACACATTGCAAGACAATCTTTACGATTAGCTTTATTAGAACAACTTAATGGACATGAATCTATAAAATGGGGACATCAATTATTAGATTTTAAAGAATCTAAAAAAGGTGTAAAGTTAAATTTTCAAGTAAATAACGAAATAAAAAGCACAAAAGCAGATCTTTTAGTTGGAGCAGATGGAATTCGAAGTACAGTGAGAGAACTTATAATTGGTGAAGATATTACTCCTTTAAACTATTTAGGTTGTATTGTAATTTTGGGAATTTGTCCTTTAAAGAATCTAAAAGACATTCAAAGTTCTTTGTTAGATTCTGCTACCGTATTTCAAACTGCCAATGGAAATGAGCGAATCTATATGATGCCTTATGACACAGATACTGTAATGTGGCAACTTAGTTTTCCTTTATCAGAAAATAAAGCAAAAGAACTGAGCGCTAAAGGAGTCAAAGCATTAAAAGAAGAAGCCTGTAAAAGAACGCAATGGCATAGTCCTGTTCCTCAGGTTTTAGAAGCTACCCCAAAAACTCAAATTTCTGGTTATCCTGTATATGATAGAAAGTTATTAACACCTGAGTTATTAAAAAAAGGAACAAAAACAACACTAATAGGAGATGCTGCCCACCCGATGAGCCCATTTAAAGGACAAGGTGCTAATCAAGCGCTGCTAGACGCGTTGTCATTAGCTCGAGAAATAGCTAAAGGATGTAACCCCCTATCTCAATGGAAAAAAACAGGAATACGAGAAAGTGTATTAAATAAGTTTGAAGCAGAAATGTTAAAACGAAGCGCTTCAAAAGTAAACGATTCAGCAGAAGCAGCAAGATTATTACACTCTAAAATTGTACTTTATGAAGGTGATGGACCGAGAGGTAAACACCGAAATTAAAAAAAAGCCATCGTATTTTAACCATGACTCTCTGTTATTATTTTTTTTTAGTTTACAACTAAAACTATCTCCTTCTTTTTTTACTAGAAGCAGTTCTATTTGCTTTTTTCTTTCTTCTATTAAAAGGAACCGCATCATCAAAAGTATTCTTTACTTCCTTCGCTTTTTTGTTCTTTTTCCAAGAATTATTCTCTGGTAATAATTTTTGCAATAAATCCTGCCTTCCAACTTTATTTAACGTTTTACGAATCCAATCTTTATTTTCCTTTTTGTACCAAAAGAAAAATTTGTGCTGATCTTCACGTTCTTTTTTAGTTTTCGGAGTTTTAGTTGGTTTTAAAGTATAAGGATGAAATCCTGAATAATAAATAACCGTTGCAACAGTCATAGGCGTTGGCGTAAAACCCTGCACTTGCTCTAACTGAAAGCCCATATCTTTTGTCTCTGCAGCTAAGTTTGCCATATCTTCTACCTCACTTGCGGGGTGACTAGAAATAAAATACGGAATTAACTGAAGATTCAATTTCTTTTTAATGTTTATCTTATCAAAACGCTCTTTGAACTTATGAAAATATTCAAAAGATGGTTTACGCATCAGCTTTAAAACAGGATCAGAAGTATGTTCTGGCGCAACCTTTAATCGTCCAGATACGTGTTTTGTCATTACTTCCTCTGTATACGCATCTAATTCTTTTGGATCGGCATTTTTATTGAATTCAGGCACCAACATATCATGTCTAATTCCACTTCCTATAAAAGATTTTTTTATCTTCGGATGTTTATCAACTGCTTGATACAATTCCGTTAAAGGTTTATGAGACGTATCTAAATTAGAGCAAATTACAGGCGAAATACAACTAGGAGCAACACATTTATCACAGATAGATTGTACTTTTCCTTTCATCTGATACATATTTGCAGAAGGCCCACCAATATCAGATAAATACCCTTTAAAATCTGGCATATTCGCCACCTTATCTATTTCTTTTAAAACAGATTCTTGACTACGACTTGCAATAAACTTTCCTTGATGCGCAGAAATCGTACAAAAACTACATCCCCCAAAACAACCTCTATGAATATTGATAGAAAATTTTATCATTTCAAATGCAGGTATTGGTCCACGTTTATCATACTTAGGATGTGGTAACCGTGTAAAAGGCAAATCAAAAGAACCATCAATTTCCTTTTCAGTCATTGTAGGAAAAGGTGGGTTTATCACCAACGTTTTTCCTTCAACATCTTGTAAAATTCTTCGCGCTTTTAATTTATTAGATTCTTGCTCAATAACTTTAAAATTAGAAGCAAATGTTTTTTTATCTTTTAAACATGCATCATGAGAATTTATTGTTACATCTTCCCAACCATTTACAACTGGTAATTTTTCTTCCTTTTGATCAATAAAAACAGCGGTCTGTTTAATATTTTTTAAGCTAGAAAACGGAACCCCTTTTTGCAATAATGTTACAATTTCACGCAAAGGTTGTTCTCCCATTCCATAAACCAACATATCTGCATTAGACGTTTCTAAAATAGATGGCAACAACTTGTCTGACCAATAATCATAATGCGTTACACGCCTTAAAGAAGCCTCAATTCCACCAATTAAAACAGGAACATCAGGAAACTTTTCTTTTAGTATTTTTGAATACACAGAAGTTGCATAATCTGGTCTAAAACCCTTATCCCCATTTGGTGTATATGCATCTTTATCTCTTCTCTTTTTACTTGCTGTATAATTAGAAACCATCGGATCCATACATCCACCAGTTGCACCAAAAAACAAACGAGGTTTTCCTAATTTCTCAAAATCTTGCAAATTATCATTTACACTTGGTTGCGGCACAATTGCCACGCGCAAACCATAACTTTCTAAAATACGACCAATTACCGCTGGCCCAAATGACGGATGATCTACATAAGCGTCTCCACTAAATAAAATTACATCCAATTCTTCCCAACCACGAATCTTAACCTCCTTATTTGTAGTTGGTAACCAATCTGTTAACTGATGTTTCTTTATGCCTTCCATATTTTGCAAAAATACACCAATTTTAATTGAATAAAACACTTTTTTTTAGAAGCTATTTCCTGCTTTCACTACTCGCTTTTTTTCATTCTTCAAAAAGAGCTCAAACAAACCGTTCAATCAGGGCTATAAATGTTTACAAGCAACACGTCATTTCGAAATGAATAAAACATGAACAATTGAAAAATCCGGTTATTTAAGTATTCGCTCTAGTTCATGAGATTACTACATAAAGTCGCAATATCAAAAATAAGAGATAATGAAATCCATTTTGTTCATTCATTTTTTTACTAACAATATTTTGTTTTGTAATTTTAACATCAAAATAAATAAAACCTTACATGAAAAAATATATAATACTTTTTTTTACTTTTTATCTAATCACAAATTGCACTAAAACACCAAAAGAAAAAATAGCTAAAAAAGATAGCTATGTCACTGACAATTACTCAAAAAAAGAAGTGGAAATTGTAATGAGAGATGGTGCTAAACTACACACAACTATCTATTCTCCAAAAGACACTAGTAAAGAATATCCCATTTTAATGCAAAGAACACCTTACAGTTCGCGGCCTTATGGAGATGGAATGAGAACAAATATTGGCCCGAATATTCACTTAATGAAAGAAGGTAACATTATAGTATATCAAGATGTTCGTGGTCGTTGGATGAGTGAAGGCGTCTATGATAATATGCGTGCTTATATTCCCAATAAACAAGAAAACCAATCAGATGAAGTTTCAGATACATATGATACAATTGATTGGTTGGTAAAAAACGTTAAAAATAATAATGGAAATGTTGGTACATGGGGAATTTCTTATCCTGGTCATTACGCAACTATTTCTGCTATTGATGCACACCCTGCTTTAAAAGCAGCTTCTCCACAAGCTTGTATTGGCGACTTTTTCTTTGATGATTTTCATCATAACGGCGCCTTTTTATTAAGTTATTTTAGAGCAATTTCTTTATTCGGAACTTATAAGGATACACCCACAGATTCTGCCTGGTATTCTTTTCCTCAAATGGATTCTAAAGATCAATATCAATTTTTCTTAGACAAAGGTCCATTAAAAAACTTAAACGAATATTTTCAATACGATAAACTTGATATAGAAACAGCTAAAAACAATGATAAAATTGATGATTTTTTCTGGAAAGAAATTGTAGAACACCCTAATTATGACGAAAATTGGAAAAGCAAGGGAATTATTCAACACCTAGACAAAGTGCCAAGCACTGTGGCTACAATGATTGTTGGTGGTTGGTTTGATGCTGAAGATTTATACGGACCTTTAGAAACTTATAAAGCAATCGAAAAACACGGAAAAAATAACTACAACACTCTAGTTTTTGGCCCTTGGGATCACGGAAAATGGGCAAGAAATGCTGTGAAAAATTCTGTTGGAAATTATTATTTTGGAGATTCTATTTCTTTAAAATTCCAAAAACACATTGAAACTAAATTCTTTAATCATTTTTTAAAAGGAAAAGGAGGTGAAAATTCTGGTTTACCTGAAGCCTATGTTTTTGATTCTGGTAAAAAAGAATGGAAATCGTATGATTCTTGGCCTCCTAAAAGTGTAGTAAAAGAAAATTGGTTTTTGAATGAAAATCAAAGTTTAGCAAAAACACAAGATGATAAATTTACACAGTGAAATTAAATTTATTAGTGACATTAAACATCCTGTTCCATATTCCGAAGACATTAAAACCGTTTTTACACCAAGAAAATATATGACAGATGATCAACGTTTTGCCGCAAGAAGACCTGATGTTTTGCTATTTGAAACACCTATTTTAAATGAAAACTATACGTTGGCCGGAGATATTTTAGCAAAACTGAAAGTTGCAACTACAGGAACTGCGGCAGATTGGATTGTAAAAGTTATAGATGTTCATCCTGCGAATGCAGAAGAGAATAACGATGAGTTACAAGATCATTTAAAAATGAGCAACTATCATTTAATGGTTAGAAGTGAAGTTTTACGTGGACGTTTTAGAAATAGTTTTGAAAAACCAGAACCTTTTACTCCAAACAAAAAAACAGCTGTTAACATCAAATTACAAGATGTTTTTCACACGTTTAAAAAAGGACATAAATTACAAATACAAATACAGAGTACTTGGTTTCCTCTAATAGATTTAAATCCTCAAACATATGTAGCTAACATATACAAAGCAGACGAGAAAGATTTTAAAACGCAAACACATACTGTTTTTACAGATTCTTCGATTGAATTTTCTGTTTTAAAATAATTAAACTTTAACAAATGAAAAGATCCATCAAGCCAATTGATGGATCTTTTTTAAATGACTTCTTTCTTTAAAAAATGCAAGAGATATAACAAAATTAAAACACCTATAAACGACAATAGTGTAATTACTGTCCAACTAGTTTCAAAGCCAAATTTGTCTATCATTTGCATACCTATATTATGACTAAATATATGCGCTAAAGAAAATGATATGCTGTAAAAAGCCATATATTCTCCCTGATTTCCTTTCTCTGCTCTTTCAATTGCAAAAGCATTTGAAAATGGAAAAGCAATCATTTCTCCTGTAGACATTAATAATATTCCAATAATTAATACACCAACCCAACTCGTTAAGTTTAAAATTATAAAACTAATAGCTACCAAAAACAAACCAAGAGCAATCAATTTAACTTTAGATACTTTAGAGTCCTCTAACCATTTTATCAATGGCATTTCAAATAAGAAAATAAAAAGCCCACTTAACCCCATTAACAGACCAATTTCTAGTTCAGACAAAAAGTGATGGTCTTTATAATATAAAGGCATCGTAGAAAAATATTGCATAAACACAAATCCAAAAATAAACATAGCTATAAAAAATATCCAAAATGGTTTGTCTTCATAAGCAGAAACAGGGTTTTCTACTTTTACTTCATCTAAAACTTTCACTTTTTTAGGGTGTAAAACTTTTAACAATAAAAAAGCTGCTAATACACATGTAATTCCATCTGTCCAGAATAATCCTTCATAGCCAATACCTGTAATTATTAAGCCGCCAATTGCAGGTCCTGCAGAAAAACCCAAGTTAATTGCCAAACGTATTAAGGTTACAGAACGTGTTTTATTTTTTGGTTTACTATAAGCACTTAAAGCAACAAACATTGCAGGTCTAAAAGCATCAGCAACTAACATTACCACAAAAATACCTAAACAAAATTGATTAAAAGTTGTTGCATATTGGAGAAAAACAAATAGAAATCCTGTTAAAATAAGACTTAGTAACATTACTTTATAATATCCTATTTTATCTGTTAATTTTCCACCAACCCATGTACCAAATACAGATCCCAAACCAAAGAAAGACATAATCCAACCAATATCCGGAAACGAAAAATGAAGATCTTCATTTAAATACAAAGACAAAAAAGGAATCACCATTGTACCTGATCTATTGATAAAAGTGATTAATGATAGCCACCAAACTTCTAAAGAGAGTCCTCTAAAGGTGTTTATATAATTATTGTAAAGTTTTTTCATAGTTTGGGAAATTTATTTAGGGAGATTAATTGAATACAAAGTGCATTAAAAATAAAAAAGTCCGACTGTAGAGTCGGACTTTTATAATTGCTTGATATTTTATATTGGTATCATCAAAACATATAAACACACCGACTTTCTCGCTTTTTACAAGATAACTTGGTAATATATGAATAGACTTTCCTCATTTTATATTTTAATAATGATTCAAATCTACATAAAATATTTGAATATTGTATTTTTGGTGTGTAAATTTATTAAAATGAAAAAACTGTTACTTATATACACTTTGCTTTTAATAATGACTTCTTGTATTTCACAGAGAAAACGTCCTTTAATGGGAGATACAGATTATCAAAAAGAACTAAATGCTAGTTATAAAGACGCATCAAAATCACCTTTAAAGAAAAAAGATTTAAGAGAATTTAATGGATTGGATTTTTTTAAAGTAGACTCAACTTTTATTGTAAAAGCAAAATTTAACAAAATTGAAAATGCACCGACTTTTGAAATGGCAACAACCACAGAAAGAAGACCTTTGTATAAAAAATATGGATTATTAAACTTTACTTTGAATGGAAAAAAATGTGAACTAACCATTTATCAAAGTCAAGATGATTTGCGTGATGAAAAATATAAAGATTATTTATTTTTACCTTTTACAGATGACACTTCTGGAAACGAATCTTATGGCGGTGGACGTTATATGGACCTAATGACCACAGATATAACTGAGGAAAATACCGTGTTATTAAATTTCAACAACACATACAATCCTTATTGTGCTTATAATGATAAATATTCTTGCCCCTTAACTCCAAGAAAAAATCATTTAGATTTAGAAATTAAAGCTGGAATAAAAGCTTTCAAAAGGCATTAAAATAGTCTTACTTCATTTTCTTATTAGTTGTATACAAACCATAAACAGTGCTAAAAACAATTTTAAAACCAAAAAAGTTTTTCCATTTACCATCAGCGAAATTAATTTGATTAACCGTTTCAAAATCACCTGAAAAAATCTCTGAAAAACTATTCATTAACAAAGAAATAACGATCACTATTATAAAAAATGGAACGGCAACTTTTGCAAAGGAAGTCCAAAATATTGGCTCTTTTATTTTATCTAAAAAACTCATTATTTTAATTTTTGATTGTTATGATGACGATCGTGATCGCGCTTTGTTTTAATATCTATTTTCTTTTCGAAAGCTTCTTGTAAATTAATTCCCGTCTGATTTGCTAAACATAAAACAACAAACATAACGTCTGCTAATTCTTCTCCTAAATCTTTACTTTTATCAGATTCCTTTTCACTTTGCTCGCCATAACGTCTGGCAATAATACGCGCAACTTCACCAACTTCTTCCGTTAATTGCGCCATATTTGTTAGCTCGTTAAAATAACGAACTCCATGAGCTTTAATCCAATCGTCTACTTGTTTCTGTGCGTTTTCTATGTTCATTTTTATTTATTAAATGATTAAAGATTCAAAGATATAGTTACTAAAATAGTTTTGTTTGTTTATCTACTTTAAAAATTCATTACAACACCAAAACTTTGTGGCGTAAATTGTAAATCCCAAGCAACTTTTTTTGTCTCTCGTTTGTCATTGTATTTCTCGTCGTACTTTCTATCTAAATATTTATCTATTGCTTCCACAATAAAAATACTTAAAGCGGTAGAAAAAACAACATCAGATAACCAATGAAAACGATCTACAATTCTAGCAAAACCAGGTATAGAACCTACAGTATATAAACCTGCTTTAATCCAAGGACTATCAAAATGTTTTGCTAAAGCATAAGCATTTGTAAAGCCTAACATTACATGTCCTGAAGGAAAAGAATCATAATTATAAACCCTATCAAAATGCAAAGGATCAAATGTGCTTTTACCTACATTTGCTTTTGGTCTTGCTCTACCAACAATTCTTTTAGACACCTGTTGTAACAAACCAGAAGCTGAAGCTGAAGAAATTAATAAAACTCCTGTTCTTCTTAATTTTGGATTTTTAGTTAACAAACCCGTTACGTAAACAGCACCTGTTAGCATAAAATTATTATTCGGACTTCCATATTCATTTCCATAATCTGTCAACCAACGAGGTACATTTCCCCTCCAATTATCTCCCCAATTATCAACATGATCATCCACCAAATATAAAGCAGAAGTCCCTGCAGCAACATATCCAAAATGAGCTAACTGATTACTTTTCCAGTACAAAGGCCTACTATAAGCGTAACCCATTCCTCCTGCTATGTTACCTAAATCGTATGTAAATGTTTGCCATAAATTTCTATCTTTTTTGAAATTTATAGATCTTTCTTGATTTTGACTATCCACCACTGTCTGAGTCTGACTTTGAGCGAATAAAAACACAAAAAGAAACATTAGAGAAAATATACTTTTTTTCATTACTCTTAATTAATTTAAAAAATCAGAAACTTCAATATAAAAATCTTTAGGATTCTCGGCATGTAACCAATGACCCGCATTTTTAATTTCCACAATTTTTGAGTTCGGAAAATGTGCTTCTATAATTGGCGCTTCGTTTTGGGTAATATAATCCGAATTTGCACCTTTTAAAAACAATGTTTTATTCTCAAAAACAGTAAAAGAAGGCAAAGCTTCACCAATTTCTGGATTGTTTTCTGTTAACGATTCTAAATTAAACCTGTAATCTAATTGCCCTTTTTCCTTCCAATAGACATTCTTTAACAAAAACTGACGTACACCTAGTTCTGGAATTAATTCAGATAGTTTTCCATCCACCAAATTCCTCGTATTGTGAACAGAAAAATCAATAGAATTTAAACCTGCTAAAATTGCGTTGTGATGAGGTTGATACATTCTTGGCGAAATATCTACAACAATTAGCTTTTCTAATAATTTAGGATACATTACCGCAAATAGCATCGCTGTTTTCCCTCCCATAGAATGCCCAATTATATAAACTTTTTCTAATTGATAATGCTCTATGTAACTGCGTAAATCTTCAACTAAAACTTCATAATTAAATTCATCTTCATGAAAACTACGTCCGTGATTTCTTTGATCTATTAAATGAACTTGATACTCTTCAGAAAATTGATTTCCTAAAGATTTCCAATTATCAGACATCCCAAAATAACCATGTAAAATTAAAAGTGGTTTTCCCGATCCTTTTATTGTTGAATGTAATATTTTAGTAGACATTTATGTTACTGGATTAATAGATTTCTCTATTGTTAAAAAAAGCTGATTTCGAAATGATATTGGAACTTTTTTACTTCAATCGATGCAAATACATATTCACAACATTTTCTAACCCTAAATACAAACTTTCTGCAATAAGAGCGTGTCCGATGGATACTTCTGCCAAATTAGGAATATTCTCTTTAAAGAATTTAATATTCTCCAGACTTAAATCGTGACCTGCATTAATTCCTAAACCTAATTCATGAGCTAAAATTGCGGCTTCAGTATATGGTTTTACAGCTTCTTTATTGCCTAAATCAAATTGTGTAGCGAAATCCTCTGTATACAATTCTATTCTATCAGCCCCTGTTTTTGCAGCAGCCTCAATCAACTTTAAATCCGTATCAATAAAAATTGAAGTTCTAATTCCGTTTTGTTGAAACTCTTTAATTACCTCTTGCAAAAAAGATTGATGAGTAATTGTGTTCCAACCAGCATTAGAAGTAATTGCATTTATGGAATCTGGCACTAAAGTAACTTGAGTTGGTTTGACTTCTAAAACCAAATCCATAAAAGATTTTATAGGGTTTCCTTCAATATTATATTCGGTCGTTACAGTATTTTTTAAATCTTTTGCATCTTGATAACGAATATGTCTTTCATCTGGTCTTGGGTGCACTGTAATTCCCTGAGCTCCAAAACCCTCAATATCGTTTGCTACATTTAATAAATTAGGAACGTTTCCTCCACGAGAATTTCTTAAAGTTGCAATTTTATTAATATTTACACTTAACTTTGTCATTGTCTAAAATTAGGCTACAAATATAATTTATTAAATCATTTTATCCTATATTCGTAAGGCATGAATATCAACCAATTTATATTAGAAGAAATAAAACCACTTCATTTAACTGGTCTTGTAAAAGGTGCTCAAAAGGTTTTTAAAAACAACCCTATTACTCACTTTCCGGTAATTGAGAATAATAAACTATTAGGTTCTTTTGCTGAAAATGACATTCAAACTATCGAAAAAAAAGAGGATAAATTAGTTAATTACAGTCATTTGTTAAACCCATTTTATGCTGATGAGAAAGCATCTATTTTAGAATTATTAAAACTTTTTGCAGATAATGATACCAATATCATTCCGGTTTTAAACAAACAAAAAGAATATATAGGTTATTTTGATTTGCGCGACGTTTTAGATGTTTTTTCTAGCAGCCCTTTTATGGTTGAACAAAGTGAAGATTTGATTATAGAAAAAATGAGAAATGACTATTCTATGAGTCAAATTGTTCAAATTATAGAATCTAATGGCGGAAAGTTATTAGGCCTGTATATTTCAGAAAAAAACACAGATATCATTCAAGTTAGTATAAAAATAATTTCTAATGACATTAATGAAATTATGCAAACTTTCAGGAGATATGATTATAAAATTATATCTATGCACGAGAATGATATTTATTTAGAAGATTTAAAAAATAGATCTGAATATTTAAAAAAATATTTAGATATGTAAGTCCTTAAAAGGTCTTAAATAAAACGTTATATATTGAAAAAAGCAGCTGTTTACGGTCAATCGTACGCCATTTCATCAGAAAAGGAAATTAAAACTTTATTACAGGTTTTAGAAAAAAATAAAATTGATTTCTTTATTGAAAGTAAATTTTACACTCTTTTAGTAGAAAGTAATATTTTACAAAACAACTATAAATCATTTGCCAGTTTTAATGATTTAGACAGTTCTTTTGATATTATGTTTACTATTGGTGGCGATGGAACTTTTTTACGCTCTGCAACACATATTAGAGATTTAAACATCCCTATTCTAGGAATAAATACAGGAAGGCTAGGTTTTTTAGCAATTGTTGCCAAAGATCTTATAGAAGAAAGTGTTGAGTTAGTTATTAATGGTGATTTTACAATTCAAGAAAGAACACTTATATCAGTAAAAACAGAACCTAAAACTAAAGATTTTTCTGAGTTAAACTTCGCTTTAAATGAAGTTACAATTGCAAAAAAAAACACAACCTCTATGATTGGGGTAAAAACAAGTTTAAATGAAGAATATCTCACCAACTATTGGGCTGATGGCATAATTATCGCAACTCCTACAGGATCTACAGGTTACTCCTTAAGCTGTAATGGCCCGGTTATATTACCTGATTCAAAAAACTTAGTCATTACTCCCATTGCTCCGCATAACTTAAATGCAAGACCCGTGGTAATTTCTGACGAAACTAAAATAGAATTAGAGGTGAACTCTAGAGAGAAAAGCTTTTTAATATCATTGGACTCAAGAGTTACTACGGTACCAAAAGAAACTAAAATTTTTATTGAAAAGACTGATTTTACCATTAAAAGTATTTTACCTCGTAACCAATCTTTTATTAAGACACTAAGAAGCAAACTATTATGGGGTGAAGATGTAAGAAACAGTAACAATGTTTAAATGCTTTTCCACAATATTTCTTCAAAAAAGTTGTTATCCAAAAAAGACTTATTATTAACTTTATTAAGCTAATTGAAATTTCTATATTTGCCCGATATTTTAGAATGAAGAAAAATATACTCTTTTTTGTATTTGCAAGTTTTACCTCAATTTTATTGGGACAACTTCATGAAGTTGGAATCTCTTTTGGAGGATCAAACTACGTAGGTGATATTGGTGCAAATTATTACATTTACCCAAATAAGCCAGCAGGAGCGATTTTCTACAAATATAATTGGAATCCAAGAATTGCTTTAAGAACAACTTATAGCTACTTGCCAATTTCTGGAAACGACTTAGATTCTAATACTGACTTTAGAAAAAATAGAGGCTTACCTCCTTTTTCAAATACTATTAATGAAATAGCCTTGGGGCTTGAGTATAATTTTTATGACTTTGATTTATCTTCAGATGACAAGACATGGACACCATATTTACTGTTAGAGTTAGTTGGTTTTAATTATACAAACGTAAAATCTCATCCTAATCCAGGACAAATAAATTTCGGAAATAAAACCTCGTATGCAATTCCTTTCGGAATTGGATATAAATCGAAATTATATGGTACTTTAGCGTTCGCATTAGAAGCCAAATTTAGATATACCTTTGAAGACGATTTAGATTACACTGATAGAGAAACACCTAATGTAATTTTAGAAGGAACAGGTAATGATTGGTATATGTTTACCGGTTTCTCTTTGATTTACACCTTTGGTCGACCTGCTTGTTACGCAAAAGGATTATAGACATTATGGATAAAAAACTACTTATCGATTTACAAAATACACCTAAACATGTTGCTATTATTATGGATGGCAATGGGCGTTGGGCAAAAGGTAAAGGAATGAATAGAATTTTTGGACACAGAAATGCGCTAACTGCGATAAGAGAATCTGTTAAAGCAGCCTCACAAGTAAATGTGGAAGCCGTAACTTTATACGCCTTTTCTACCGAAAATTGGAACCGACCAAAATTAGAAGTAGATGCCTTAATGAGTCTACTGATAAATTCTTTAAAAAAAGAATTACCCGATTTTATGAAGAATGGTGTCAGAATTAATTCAATCGGAGCAATTGAGAATTTACCAAAGAAAGCTCAAAAAGTGTTGAATGATGTGATTACTGAAACAAAAAACAATAAAGATATTGTTTTGACTTTTGCCTTAAGTTATGGCTCTCGAGAGGAAATTGTTAACACAATTAAAAATATATCTAAAAAAGTTGTTAATAAACAACTAAATATAGAAGAAATTAACGAAAAAACTATAAATAACCATTTATATACGTTTAATTTGCCCGACATTGATTTAATGATAAGAACCAGTGGTGAACAGCGCATTAGTAATTTCTTATTATGGCAAATGGCGTATGCCGAATTATATTTTACAAATATACTTTGGCCAGATTTTAGAGAAGAGCATTTTTATGATGCAATTATAGATTATCAGAATAGAGAACGAAGATTTGGAAAAACAAGCGAACAGATTACAGAATAAATTTTTTATGAAATTATTTTCTGCTACAATAATGTTTACAGCATTATTTTTCAATTTTAGTGCAACCGCACAAACAAAAAAAGATAGTTTATCAATTGTAAAAAAAGATACTATTATAACTAACAAAGCTTCCTTTGAAAAAGGCAAAGAATACATTCTTGGAGGTATAACTGTCTCGGGCTTAAAAAAGTTTAGCGAAGAAACCGTTCGTGTTTTTACAGGTTTAAGCAACGGACAACTCATAAAACTTCCTGGAGACAAACTTACAAGCGCAATTAAGAAACTTTACGAAAGTAAACAGTTTAGCAATGTAGATGTGTATCTTTCTAAAATAGATAACAATACCGTTTACCTTCTATTTGATGTCTTAGAATTACCTCAGTTAAACAACATAAAGATTACGGGAATTAAAAAAGGGAAAGCTAAAGAACTAAAAAAAGAGGCTGAACTTAAACAAGGGGCAATGGTTACAGATAACCTGATTGTTACAACAAAGAATTACTTCACAAAAAAATACACTGATAAAGGTTTTTTAAAAACTAAAGTTAATTTAGATGTAAAAAACGACACATCGGATGTTAACACAGTTAACATGAATATTTTTATTGATAAAGGTGTCAAAATTAAAATTAAAGACATAACGTTTAAAGGTAACAAAGCGCTTTCCGGAAAGAAACTGAGAAAAGCCATGAAGAATACCAAAGAAAAATTGATCGGACGTTTTTGGAAAGGATCAAAATATATAGAAGAAGATTATCAGGAAGATTTAGAAAGCATCTTAGATGTATATAGCAGACTCGGTTATAGAGATGCACGTATCCTTAGTGATGAAATTTCTTGGAATGACAACAATACTATAAACATTAATATAGACCTTGAAGAAGGAAGACAGTACCGCTTTTCTGAAATATTATTTGTTGGTAACAAGGAATACACAGACAAACAACTTCAAAGTTATTTAAAAATTGAAAAAGGTGATGTTTACAATGCGAGTGTTTTAAAAGAACGTGTCAAAGGAGATGGAACTCCTACTTCTCAAGATATTTCTACATTATACCAAGATAATGGGTTCTTATTTTCTTCTGTAGATGCTATTGAGACTAAAGTGAAAAATGACTCTATTACGGTAGAAATAAGAGTTAGAGAAGATGAAAAAGCACGTATAAAAAAGGTAACTGTTTCTGGGAATGAGAAAACTAATGATCATGTTTTATTTAGAGAATTACGTGTAAAACCAGGAGATTTATTTAGCAGAAGTGCAATTATTAGATCAATTAGAGAAATCGGCCAATTAGGTTTCTTTGATACAAATGTAACTCCAGATGTTATTCCTGATTATCAAAATAAAACCGCAGATATAGATTTCACGGTTGTGGAAAAAGGTGGAAGCCAAATAGAATTACAAGGTGGTTATGGTGGTGGTTCTTTTATAGGTACTTTAGGATTATCTTTTAACAATTTTTCAATCAAAAATATTCTCAATAAGAAAGCATACAAACCATTACCAATGGGAGATGGTCAAACACTATCTTTAAGACTACAAACAAGCAGAACATATAGCACATATAGCTTTTCATTCACAGAACCGTGGTTAGGTGGTAAAAAACCTAAATCACTATCTTTTTCTGTCTATTCATCAAATCAATATCAATTTAACTTTCAAACTGGTGATGTAAATAAAAATCAAAGTTTAAGTATTATTGGAGCTTCTGTTGGTCTCGGAGAACGTTTAAAATGGCCAGATGATTATTTTCAATTATCACAGTCAATAAGCTATCAAGCCTTAAAATCTAGTGATTATAGTTTTGGATTGGCTGGTTTAAATTTAAATAACGGAACATTAAATAACCTATCTTACAATATTTCGTTATCCAGGAATTCAGCAGGACCAAGTTTAATTTTCCCTACCTATGGTTCAGAATTTACTATTGGTGCAAAAGCAACTTTTCCTTACTCTTTATTAAGTGACAAAGACTATTCTGACCCAGACTTAGAGGATACTGAAAAATATAAATGGCTAGAATATTATAAATTCAATTTTAAAGGGAAGTGGTACACTGCTTTTACAGACAAATTAGTTTTAATGACAAATGCAGAAGTAGGTTACTTAGGTCATTATAACAGTAAACTTGGTGATACCCCGGTTGAACGCTATTTTGTTGGTGGTGACGGTATTGCACAGTTTCAATTAGACGGTAGAGAAACAATAGGATTAAGAGGTTATGAGAATAGCGGGTTATCATCTGCCTATGGAGGAACAATGTATAATAAGTTTCAACTAGAGCTTCGTTATTCTATTACCGACGCTCCTTCAGCATCTATCTACACACTAGGGTTTTTAGAAGCTGGTAATGCATATAACAATTTTAACGAATATAACCCGTTTGATTTAAAGCGATCAGCTGGACTCGGTGTAAGAATTTTTATGCCTGCATTTGGTTTATTAGGTATAGACTTTGCACATGGTTTTGATCCATTACCTGGACAAACTATTAAATCTGGTTGGCAAACACATTTTATTATTGGAAGACAATTCTAAAAGAACCGAAACACTCTAAAAGTAAAAGTTTTTTTGGTACGGTTTTTTCTAAATACATTAAACAAATGAAAAAAATATTTTTATTAGTCGTTCTTTTACTTAGTTGTGGTTTTTCTTGGTCTCAAAGAAATCAAATAATTGCTTACATCGATATGGAGTATATTCTAGAAAATGTGCCTGAATATCTTGAAGCACAAAATACTCTAGACGCAAAAATATCTAAATGGAGAAAAAAACTGGATGACCAAGCAAGACATATTGAAATATTAAAAACTGATTTAGCAAACGAAAAAGCCATTCTTACAAAAGATTTAATTGAAGAAAAAGAAGAAGAAATTAATCTTAAACAAGTAGAACTGCGAAGACTTGAATCCTTATACTTTGGACCTAAAGGAGATATGTTTTCCATAAGAAAACAATTAGTTAAGCCAATTCAAGACCAAGTTTACAACGCTATTCAAAGTATTTCGAAAAGAAAAAAATATGATTTTGTTTTTGATAAATCTAGTGACTTAGTAATGCTTTATTCAAATAAAAAATACGATATTAGCGAACTTGTTTTAGCAACTATAGATCGTACTCGATTAATAGATAATAAAAAACAAAAAACGAGTGAAAATAACAAGAAAAAAATTCTTCCAAAAAAAGAATTAACGACCAAACAAAAAGAATTAGTTGCTAAAAAAGAAAGTGCGAAAGCAAAGAAAATTGCTGACGCCGAAGCAAAGAAGAAAATAATAGCAGAAAAAAGAGAGGCTCTATTGAAACAACGTGAGGAAAAGAGACAAATTTTACGTGACAAAAAAGAAGCTTTAAGAAAGAAAAAGGAACAAGAACAAAAAAAATAAGAATAATAATTAAATTAAAACAAGAATGAAAAATTTTAAATCGTTACTATTAATTGCTGTATTTACTCTAGGTGTAGCTGGTGTTTCAAATGCACAAAAAGTAGGTCATATAGACTTTGAGAAATTAGTTGCCGAAATGCCACAAACAAAAACCTTGAAATCTGATATAGAAAAGCTTGGTAAAACCTATCAAGATGACATTGAAGGTATGGGTAAAAAAATTGAAGCTACTCAGAAAAAATACATGGCTGAATCTCAATCTCAAACTCAGCAAAAAAATGAGGAAAGAGCTCAAGAACTTCAGGGAGAAGCTGCAAAACTAGAACAACTAAGAAGAACCGCTTATCAAGATATGCAAAAAAGACAAAATGATGGGTTACAACCTATTATTGAGAAAGCGCAAAAAGCTATTGAAGAAGTAGCTGCTGATAAAGGTATCTTATATGTATTAGACGCGTCTGTAGGAAAAGGTTTATTAGTAAAGAAAGGTGAAGATATTTATAGTGCTGTAAAAACTAAATTAGGTTTTTAATAAACCTTATTAATAATAAAATTAAAACCTACTGAAATTCAGTAGGTTTTTTTATTTTTACAATATATGCGAAACGTCAATAAATTTTCTATTGGTATTTTTGATTCTGGTGTTGGAGGAACCTCTATTTGGAAAGAAATTAATACCCTTCTACCTTTAGAGAATACTATTTACTTATCTGACAGTAAAAATGCACCTTATGGTGATAAAAGTAAACAAAGCATCATAAATTTAGCTATTAAAAATACCGAGTACCTCCTGAAGAAAAATTGCAAAATAATTGTTGTTGCCTGCAATACAGCAACCACAAATGCCATTAAAATTTTAAGAGAAAACTACGATATTCCTTTTATAGGAATAGAACCCGCTATTAAACCTGCTGCCCTAAAGACAAAAACAAATATCATTGGTATACTAGCGACAGAGGGAACATTAAACAGCGAATTATTTGAAAAAACTTCGAGTTCTATCAATCAAAAAATTATTAGAAAAGAAATTATTGGTAAAGGATTAGTTGAGCTTATTGAAGCTGGTAAACTATATTCTGAAGAAATGACGAATCTACTTTCATACTATATCAACCCATTGATAAAAGCCGAGGTAGATTGTTTAGTTTTAGGCTGCACTCATTATCCGTACTTAATTCCACAAATCAGGAAACTTGTTGGAGATAGAATTCAGATTATCGATTCTGGTGAAGCTGTTGCGAAACAAACTAAAGCTATTTTAGAAAAATATCTCTTATCAAATAATCACAAAGAAAAAAAAAGTCACCAATTTTACATTAATCATGATAAGAAAGTACTAGAAATATTACTATCAAATAATGTTACAAAAATAGAAATTTTAAATGATGATTTTTAAAAACTACCAAAACCAGTACTAATATTAGGACAAGCTGCCCCTCTTTGTTTTCTGGTCCATAAATTAAGACCTACAGAAATTTGATGCAATCCTGAACTTGTTAAAACAGTTTCATTCATCTGATTGGTATACGTATATGAAAACATAAAGTTCTTAAAGTTTACTCCAATTATAGGTGATACAAACTTAGTATTTTCAATCGCATTTGTATCAAAACTTTGCCTATAAGATATTGCCCCCCATATTTGAGTATTTGAAATAGTTTTATAAGCTTTAATATTAAAATCTGCTGTTCTTTCACCAGTGCTCTCTCGTATTTGAACCATAAAAGAGGGTTCTAATTGGATGAAGTTATCCTCACCATAATAATACCCTGCAGACAAGATAATATTACTTAGATCCAAAGGCTCTTGAACATTTAAATTATTTTTAACTGTAGGAAGTAAGTTTTTTACTGTAAAATAAGAAGAAAACCCTCCTTTGTGGTATGCAAGACTAAAATCTGCATTATAATAGCTTGAATTTTGATTAATTTGTGCGACCGCAGGATCTCCCGAAAAAAGGCTTTGATCTACTTGATTCTGAACCACAGTAAAACCTAAACCAAAAGAGAGCTGCTCAAAAAGACGCCCTGCACTCAGTGGTAAATGATAAGAATAGGTACCTTGAATACCTTTCTGTGAATGATATCCATTTTTATCATTAAATAAAATAAAACCATACCCAGCCTTCGAGTCTTCTCCAAATTTTGTATGAAAACTTAAAGTTTGTAATGCTGGCGCGTTCGACATACCAGACCACTGTTGTCTTGCAGTCATACGCAGCTTACTTGAATTACCAATTCCTGCGGCAGATGGATGAATCAAAAACACATTATCTGATAAATAATCTTGATATATAGGTAATGTTTCTTGAGAATAATTTTTGACAGAGAAAAATAAAACACAAAAAAAACAGAGTCGAACGTAATTTAACTTCATTAAAGTAACATTATTTTATGGTCATCAAAGATATCGTTTTTCTCATAATAAATACTTGGCATTTTAAAGATTTAACATGATCAGATTACTATTTTTTTCCTTGATTTATAAAAAGATAGGAAAAAGATATAAAATTTTAAAATCAAGAAACCCTAAAGTAGTTATAAATTAACTTTGAACTAAACAATCCATATAATTAATTAAGGAAATATCTATTGTACGTTTAAAAAAAAAAATGAAATCACACTCATATATACTAAAAACATAACTTATGAAATAAAAGATATTTATAGAAAACTAAAAAACCTTAACAACTTGAAATTGTTAAGGTTTTTAAAGCGGTCTGGACGGGACTTAGAAAAACACTCAACTTATTGACTATCAATACAATAAGTTTTTAAAATATTATTTTTAAGCATAAAAAAATATTCCCAAAAAACACCATTTAACTACCTGAAGAACAATAAGTTATTTCCAAAAATAATATTTTAACAAAAGTTGCTAAGCAAAAACAGTCCCCGGTTTAGTCCCCCGATTTTTTTGTACTTTTGTACTTATAAAACCATATGCTATGCGGAAAACGAGCTTCTATCTTAGAGACCCACATGCTAATTATGCTACGAGCATCCAATTAGTTTGTCGTTTTAACAACCTGCGTATTAAGATGGCAACTGGTCTTACCGTTAAACCAAGTATGTGGATTCAAAAGCAAATGAGAGCCAGAGTTCATAGCTCTTTTCCCGAGGCAAAGAAAATGAATGAGCGACTCCATGACTTTGAAGCTTCCTTTCAAAAAATTACTTATGAACTAATTGATAAAAAGACAACAATTAGTGCAAAAGAATTTAAAGAACGTATTAAAAAAGAAGCACAACTTCCCTCCTACGTGAAAGACGGAAAACCTTTCTGGTATTATTTTGATGCATTTGTAGCCTTTAAGAAAAAGAGTCAGTCTAGTTATGTCTATAGAGACTATCATTATTCACTCCGTAAGCACTTAAAAGCAACAGAGGTAATGTATGGGCGTTTCGCAGAGTTTTCTTGCTTAAAACAAGAAGGTGATAGTTTTTACGACCTATTTTATGAATACCTAAGTTATGAAGCTATTAACCAAGAGGGTAATAAAGGACTTTCTGTAAATACCGTGGGGAAAAATGTAAAAAACCTAAAAGCATTTTTACATTGGTGTTTTGACAAAGAGGTATGTACCCGTTTTCCTCTAAAACATATGGTTGTAGAACAAGTAGAAGCTGATAAAGTTTATCTAACCGAAGAGGAGATACAGAGACTATATGCACTTCACGATTTATCAACTAAAGAAAAGGAAACCCGTGATTTATTTTTAATTGCATGTGAAACCGGAATGCGTTTTAAAAATTTAACTCAGATTAAAAAAGCAAACTACCAAGACGACCAATTAATTTTCTTTCAAGTAAAGTCTTCGGGAATCAAAGCAAAACTCATCATTCCTTTAAGCGATTTGCATCGAGAGATTGCCAGCTCTTATAATTACGAACTCCCAAAACTCACCTACAATGCGTTTGTTTTCAATCAAACCCTACGGCCGTTGTGCGAAAAAGCGGGCATAGACCAAGAGGTTTTAGTACAGAAAGTAAGCAAATATGGAACTCGTGAGCTCGTTTCAAAAAAATATGAACTGGTAAGTTCACATACAGCGCGTCGATCTTTTTGTACTAATAAATTTCTAAAGGGACTCCCCGCTTCTGTGATTATGAAATTTTCTGGTCATAGCAGCGAGCGCTCGTTTCTTAAATACCTAAAATTAGATGCGGAAGTAGTTGCCAAAAAATACAAAGCGTTTTTTTGAGTAATTATTGTAGGTTTTTAATTATGAAGTAGGGGGTAGTAAAATCAAACTGATTTAAAATATTAGTTCTAATTAAATATTAATTTTTTAAATTTTATTATATTTAAATAAATTAAATGATTATGAAGAACTTACTATTTACATTCGCTTTACTTGTTTCTTTTAGTTTATTTGGGCAAATTCAAAAGGAAGAATTTAAAATGGTATATAAAAAAGGATATCAAGATGGATATCTTAAATCAAAAGGAACTAGTTATAATGGGGTTATAGATTTTAGTAAAGTTAGCACCAGGTAAGGTATTTTATAAGGATAATCTAGCGGAGACTATTACTGAAACGGACGGGGGTGATTATATATTTCAGTATGATGATACTTATGTAAAGTCACATCCTTCTGCATTTTTTACGTTTACTAGGCCTGTTAAAATGAACCATATACCTATAAAAGATTATTTTCTTTTTTTGAAGGTCTAATACCTGAAGGTTGCAATTGGACATTGCTACTAAAAATCGGAAAATCAATAGCAATAATCGTATGGAACCTTAAATTTTAGATGATAATTAAGAAACTACGCAAATAGTAACAATAAGTTTTTTTCATAATTGAATATTCTTTAATTAAATAATTTATTAAAATTCATTTTCTGAAAAAGCAGATTCAATAGCAAGGAATAATTCATTATCATCAATAAGTCTTAAAATTAACATTTTGTGAAATGACCCCATGCTTGACAAGTCATCGTTTTGCATTTCTAAAATCCCTAAACTATCCTCCACTTCTTCATTACCATAATCTAACCGTTGTGCTTCCAAATAGTCTCGCACACGTTGTTTAAGAGTTTCCATTTTTATTGAATTTAACACCTCTAATTATTGGCATATACTAAACTTTTTTACTGAGTTTAGTTTACTCTAAATTGAAATGTCTGAGAGTGCGATTCATTTCCAAGTGAATCGGTCGTTATAACTTTCCAATAATATACTTGCCCTGAACCAACGGTTACATTCAAACTATTTACACTTGTTCGAAAAACTCAACAGAATTAATGTTTATAATATTATTTTTTATCGGGTTAGGATATACGAACTAGTGACTATCTAAAACTATAGTTTCGTTATAAACACGTTGACAATCTTTATTGGTTATAATACTTAAATTATTAATTCCTTATTTCTTTAATAACCGCTAATGTATTTCTTACATTTTCTTCTAACTGTGTGTAGTTTTCAGTTGCAATTATTTCTTTAGATATTAATTGCGATCCCATACCAACACAGGTTACACCAGCATTAAACCAAGCTTTAAGGTTCTCTTCGGTAGGAGAGACTCCACCTGTAGGCATAATACTAGTCCAAGGTTGAGGACCTTTAACACCTTTTACAAATTGTGGTCCATAAATATCACCAGGGAATAGTTTAATAATTTCGCAACCTAATTCTTCAGCTCTTGTGATTTCGGCAAGTGTACCACAACCAGGAGACCAGAGTACTTTTTTTCTGTTACAAGCAATGGCGATGTCTTCTCTTAAAACAGGAGTAACTACAAAGTTAGCGCCTAAAGCCATATATAAAGAAGCAGCTCCTGCATCTGTAACAGAACCTACACCCATAATCATTCCTGGTAATTCTTTAATTGCATATTTGGTAAGTTCACCAAAAACTTCGTGAGCAAAATCTCCACGAGCCGTAAACTCCATTAAACTCGCTCCACCATCGTAACATGCTTTTAATACCTTTTTGCTTAATTCGGTATTACTATTAAAAAACAAAGGAATCATCCCCGTTTCTTTCATTGCTGTTGCAACTTCTATTCTTGAAAATTGTGACATTGTTTATATGTTTTTTGATTTTTAAGAAAGTGCTGAGTTGAATAACTCAACCCAACACTTTTACTAACTCAGCAACTAATTATATAAAATTTATCTAGCGACTCTACCCGAGGCATCGCCACCCATTAACTTTTCTACTTCTGCAATCGAAACAAGGTTTGCATCTCCTTTAATGGTGTGTTTTAAGCATGAAGCTGCTACTGCAAAATCAAGTGCGTTTTGATCATCTTCTGGATATTTTAATAAACCATAGATTAATCCACCCATAAAAGAATCACCCCCTCCAACACGATCAACGATATCGGTAATTTGGTACTGACGTGTTTCGTACATATTGTTACCATCGTAAAGTACACCTGCCCATGTGTTATGAGAAGCAGATATTGATCCTCGAAGTGTTGTAATTACTTTTTTAGCTCTAGGGAATTTAGTCATCATTTGTTGACACACAGAAAGGAAAGCTTCTGCTTTTACATTGTGTCCTTCAGTTTGTACAGAAATACCTTCTGGTTTTATACCAAAGTGCATTTCAGCATCTTCTTCGTTACCAAGAACTACATCACAATAGGAAGTAAGTTCTGTCATTATAGATTCTCTGTGAGAAGCATCGCAAAACTTCCAAAGTTTAGCACGATAGTTTAAGTCTGTAGAGATTGTAATGCCTTTAGAACTTGCTGCTTTAACAGCTTCAAGACATACATCTGCTGCACCCTGAGAGATTGCAGGTGTAATACCTGTCCAATGGAACCATTCAACACCATCAAAAACACTATCCCAATCGATCATTCCAGATTCTATTTCAGAAATAGCAGAATGTGCTCTATCATAAACCACTTTAGACCCTCTAGATACTGCACCAGTTTCCAAAAAGTAAATCCCTAAACGGTCACCACCCCAAACAATTTTATCGACACCAACACCACGTTTACGCATTTCCATCATAGCACATTCACCAATATCGTTTTTAGGTAAACGCGTTACAAAATCCACGGGAACACCATAGTTAGCTAAGGAAACAGCTACATTAGACTCACCTCCACCGTAAACAACATCAAAGTTGTTCGCTTGTGAAAACCTCAAATATTCTTGGGGCGCTAGCCTTAGCATGATTTCCCCGAATGTTACTACTTTTTTCATTTTTATTATATTTTATTTTTTCATTCAAAAATTCACAAAAGCTTCAAATAAAACTATTCAATTATAGGTTTTAAATTCTCATCCAACGGAATCATTTTAGGCATTAATAAATGCACTAAACCTAAAATAACAAGGTACAATGAACCTGCAATCAAAAATGCCCAAAAATACCCGCTATTACCTGCTGTATCTAATACTGACCCCAATACTATATCGGCAAGAATACCGGCTACAGCACCAACCATACCACCAATTCCAACTACTGAGGCTGTTGCTTTTTTAGGGAATACATCGGAAACTAATGTAAATATATTAGCAGACCATGCTTGATGACCAGCAGCAGCCAAACCAATTAGGAATATAGCTATCCATTTACTATCTGTTATAGCAACAAAACTTACAGGAAGTATAATTATAGCACAGATTAACAGTGTTACTTTTCTAGCTTTATTAACTGTCCATCCTTTTCTCATTAAAGCACCTGAAAGATATCCCCCAAATATACTCCCGCCATCAGCTAGAATATAGATTACAAAGAATGGTAATGCTATATTTTTGATATTCACATCAAATGTGTCTGCCAAAAATTTAGCGCCCCAAAAAAGATAAAACCACCAAACAGCATCTGTAACTTTTGCCAATGAAAAGGCCCAGGTTTGGCGCTTATCCAAAACACTTTTCCAAGGTAATTTTTCATCATTTTCTGCTTCTGAATCTCCTTGTATATAAGCCAATTCTTCTTTTGAAACTTTAGGATGTACTTCTGGTTTTTTATAGGTGCGAAGCCATAAAAACACCCAAACAGCACTTAATACTCCTGTAATTAAAAAAGGGATTTGCCAATTTTTCCCGCTTTCGTGAACTATCCACCCTATAACAAAAGGTGCTGCTATAGCTCCAACACTTGTAGCAGCATTAAAAAGACCTGTTGCAAAAGCACGGTCTTTTTTAGGAAACCATTCAGCAGTCGTTTTTATGGCAGCAGGGAAATTACCAGACTCTCCAAAACCTAAACCAAATCTAGCTGCTGCAAATCCAACAACACTAAAACTAGGACGAACCAAGGCATGTAACATTCCGAAAAGACTCCAAATAGCAATAGATAAGGTATACCCTTTTTTAGTACCTAAACGGTCTATCAATCCACCCATTGTTAGCAATCCTAGGGCATATGCAACTTTAAAGGATATCATTATATTGGCATAATCACTATTGGTCCATCCAAACATTTTTTCTAATGTAGGCGCCATAACGCCTATAAGGCTTCTATCAAAATAATTGATAGTTGTAGCGAACATTAAAAGCCCTAAAATCCTATATCTATAGTTTCCTATCTTTTGAGTCTTATTCATAATTCTTAATTGTTTTGGTTAAATTGAAAATATTCGACTGCATTGTTGTAACAGATATCTTCAATCATTTTGCCTATAAAAGAAACATCATTTGGAATCAAGCCTTTTCTAAGGTCTTCTGCTAACAGGTTGCATAAAATTCTTCTAAAGTATTCATGTCTTGGAAAGGATAAAAAACTGCGGCTATCTGTAAGCATACCAACAAACTTGCTTAATAACCCCATGTTTGAAAGCACATTGATTTGCTTTTCGATTCCATCCTTCTGATCTAAAAACCACCACGCAGCTCCCCATTGCATTTTACCAGGTATGCCTCCCGTATTGAAGTTTCCCATCATGGTTGCAAAAGATTCGTTTTGGGCTGGATTTAAATTATAGGTGATGGTCTTGGCTAATTGATTTGTAGTATCTAAAGCATTTAAGAACCTAGACAGTCCTTCTATAATTGGATAATCTGCAATAGAGTCACAACCTGCATCTGCACCTACTAACTTATTTAAGCGTGTATTATTATTTCTGATTACCCCAAAATGAAACTGTTGCACCCACCCCTTTTCATGGTATTTTTTGCTTAAATGCAACAAAAGGCTCGACCTGTATTTTTGCATTTCTAGTTCTGTAAGTTCTTTGCCTTGTAACCTTTTATCAAATATTTCTTTGAGTTCTTGGTTACTGAAATCAACAAAAGAAAATTCACCACTAATTCCGTAATCTGATAGTTTACATCCATTCTCATTAAAGTATTCTATGCGCTTATCTATGGCATCTGTCAACTGAGTGTAACTGGTAATTTGAGAATTTACACAGGCTCCAAGTTTTTCTAAATATCCATTAAACTTTTCTTCTTCTATAAAAAACAACTCATCGGGTCTAAACGTTGGATATACTTTTGTGAAGTATCCTGAATTAGCTATTTGCTGATGGTATCTTAAATCATCTGTTGGGTCATCAGTTGTACAAATCACCTCTACCTTCATTTGCTCTAACAATTGAGCAGGGGTTTTATTTTCTAGAATACTATTAGCTTCAGAATAAATCTCTGAAGCATTGCTTGGTTGTAAAACAGCATCAATATTAAAATATCGTTTAAGTTCTAATTGTGTCCAATGAAACAACGGATTTCTCAATGTATTGGGAACAGTCTCTGCCCATTTCTGGAATTTTTCTTCTTTTGAAGCATCGCCAGAAATATAATTTTCCTCAATTCCATTGGCTCGCATGCCTCTCCATTTATAATGGTCTTCACTTAACCAAGCCCTAGTAATGTTTCCAATAAGTTTGTTTTCTGCGATCTGTTTAGGAGATAAATGATTGTGATAATCTATAATGGGTAAATCTTTAGCATACTCATGATAGAGTAGTTTAGCTTCTTTAGAGTGAAGCAAGAAATCATCCGTGATAAACTTTTTAGAATTTATTAAGCTCATAGGTTTAAACTCTTTTTGATTCCTAATTCTAATCCTCTAAGTTCTGCTAAGCCCCTTAATCTTCCTATTCCAGAATATCCTGGATTTGTTTTTTTATGTAAATCATCAAGCATTTGATGACCATGATCGGGTCGCATAGGAATTTTTACGTCTTTTCGTCCTGACCCTGAGCGTTTTCTTTGTTCAATCAAGACTTCCTTAATAATTGAATACATATCCACATCACCCTCTAAGTGATTCGCTTCAAAGAAATTTCCTTGTCCGTCGCGCTTGGTACTCCTTAAATGTAAAAAGTGAACACGGTCTGCAAAACGTTTAAATATTTGAACTAAATTATTGTCTGCTCTTACTCCTAAAGAACCAGTACAAAAAGTGATACCATTAGACATATCTGGTACGTTATCAAATAAATATGCGTAATCTGACTCTGTACTCACCACCCTTGGAAGTCCTAAAATAGTGTAAGGTGGGTCATCTGGATGAATACACATAAGCACTTCATTCTTTGAAGCTACCGGAATTATTTCCTTTAAAAACCCCACAAGGTTTTCTCTCAGAGTTTCAGCGCTAATATCCTTATAAGTATCTAAAATACTTTGAAACTGTTCGAGGGTATATCCCTCTTCAGCTCCTGGCAAACCTGCTATAATGTTTTTTATGAGAGCTTCTTTTTCCTCTTCAGAAAGTGTCTCTATATATACCTTAGCGTTTGCTATTTCTTCAGATGTGTATGCCTCTTCTGCACTAGGTCTTTTCAGTAGGAATAATTCAAAGGCTGCAAATGCTGTGACATCAAACCGAAGCGCTTTAGACCCATCGTCAACCTGAAATCCTAAATCTGTGCGCGTCCAATCTAATACGGGCATAAAATTGTAGCATACGATGTTTACACCACATTTAGCTAAGTTTTCAATACTCTTTTTGTAGTTGTCAATATATTCTTGAAAATTTCCATACCGTGTTTTAATGTTCTCATGTATTGGTATGCTTTCTACAACACTCCATTTTAAACCTGATAATTCAATTATATCTTTTCTTTTTTGAATTTCTTCTACAGACCATATCTCACCATTAGGAATATGGTGCAATGCTGAAACAACTCCTGCTGCCCCTGCTTGTTTTATATCTGATAAAGAAACGGGATCATTTGGCCCGTACCATCTCCATGTTTGTTCCATTTTATTATTTTCTAAACTCCACTAAATGCACTAAAACCTCCATCAATAGGAATAACAACACCTGTCACAAATGATGACCTATCATCACATAAATAAAGAGTTGTACTTACTAAATCTTCAGGACCCCCAAATCTTCCCATTGGTGTTTGAGATATTATAGTATTACCTCGAGGTGTTAATTCACCTTCCTCAGTAGTTAACAGTGCTCTATTTTGGTCCGTTAAAAAGAACCCCGGTGCTAGAGCGTTTACACGTATTCCTACTTTTGAAAAGTGCACAGATAACCATTGAGTAAAGTTTGATATTGCGGCTTTTGCGCCACTATAAGCTGGAATTTTAGTGAGTGGTGTAAATGCATTCATAGATGAAATATTTAAAATACTGCACCCTTCTTTTCCTACCATATCCTTAGCAAAAACTTGAGTAGGTAATAATGTTCCTATAAAATTTAGATTAAAAACAAACTCAATTCCTTTTGAATCCAGGTCAAAAAAAGTTTTAAAACCTTCGGTTGTATTTAACAGATCTTCTTCTAATAAATGTGGATTAGAAGTTGTACCCAGTGGGTGGTTGCCCCCTGCTCCATTCACCAAAATATCACAGGTTCCCAACTTTTCATTTACTATGCTTTTGGCTATTTCAAGTGATGCTTTCTCTAATACATTGGCAGCAACACCAATGGCCGTACCGCCTTCTTTATTTATTTCTTCGGCTACTTTATTTGCAGCTTCAATTCTTAAATCTAATACTGCTACTTTATTCCCTTCTTTTGCGAGGGCCTTTGCCAAGGTACTACACAGCACGCCACCAGCTCCTGTAACTACAATTACTTTGCTCATTATTTATTATATTTTTATATATAGTTTCTTAAGCTTCTACTATTGCTGATAATAAAATTTTGCAACTAATAGATTTGAAGGGTCTCCTCCTGCTTGCACTTCAAAATAACCTTCTTCTATTTTCCAGTTATTAGTGAAATCAATAAAGGATAAATCTTGCTTGTTAATAGTAAAATTTATGGTTTTTGTTTTACCTGGATTTAGTGCTTCTTTTGTAAATCTGACTAATCGTTTTGAATCAGGAGATATTGTTGCAACTAAATCTTTAATATATAATTCAATTATTTCTTTACCAGCCCGCTTTCCAATATTAGTAACATCAACAGAAATATTTAGCTTATTATTACCAACTATGGTATCGTTGCTTATTGTTAAATTAGAATATTCAAATTCCGTATAAGATAGCCCAAAGCCAAAATCATATTGTCTGTAAAACCCATCATAACCCCAATTAGTGTTACGAATGTCAGCTTTCTTGTGATAGTATGTTAGCATATTACCTGTATACTTTGGATAAGTATAAGGGAGTTTTCCACTTGGATTAACATCCCCAAAAACGATATCGGCAATGGCACGACCACCTTCTTGCCCTGGATAATAAGCCATTAAAATAGCATCTGTTAAAGGTTCTATTTTATTAATTATTCTCGGGCGCCCCTGAACCATAACTAATATTATTGGTTTATTGGTTTTTGAGAGTTTTTCAACTAGCTTTTGTTGCACTTCAGGTAATGGTAATTCATTGATGTCGGAAGGTTTTTCCGATGCAGAAATTTCGCCCACACAAACCACAATATAATCTGCATTTTTAGCTTTCTTAACTGCTTCATCACTATTAATATCTTTTAAATAATCTGTGCCTTCTATATAATCAACATTTTCGGCACCTACTTGTGATTTAATGGCATCAACTATTGTCAATTTAGTTTTATCGTTATAAAGTGTATCCATCCCTGAGAAAGTGCGCGACCAAGCACCGTTTAATAAATTGATTGAATTAGCCGTGTATCCAGTTACCAACACTTTTTTATTCTTGCTTAATGGCAATAAGTCGTTATTGTTTTTTAGTAGTGTAATGGCTTCGCTTGCCGATTTGTAGTTTAAATCAATGTGCTTTTTCGAGCCAAAATCAGAATACTCTTTATAGTCATGATATGGTTTCTCAAAAAGATTGAGGTAGAACTTAAGCCTTAAAATTCGTGCTACGGCATCATCAATTCTACTCATTGGTATTTCACCTTCTTCAGTTAATTCTACTATATAATTGGCCACATCCATATTAAACGGATTCATTACTAAATCCAAACCAGCATTAATAGCCAATTTAGTAGCCTCTTTTTTATCTTTCGTAGAAAGATGTGAAAAAACCAAATTTTCAACATCACTGAAATCGGAAATTACGACCCCTTTAAAATTCAGTTCGCCTTTTAAAATGTTTGTGATATAATATTTATTTATATGACATGGTAAACCATTTACTGCATTTGAACTTATCATTACACCCATAGCTCCATTTGCAATGGCTTCTTGAAAAGGAGGTAGAAAATATTGACGTAAGCTATTCTCGGGAATAATTGCATTAGCCCGATCCTTTCCATTTCTTCCTGCTCCATAACCTAAAAAATGTTTTAAACAAACTGCCGAACTCAGTGAATCCTGCAAGCCTTCTACAAGTGATCCTTTGAGATAAGCATTGGCCATCTTTGTTACTAAGTATGGGTCTTCTCCAAAACTCTCTGAAATTCTTCCCCATAATGGATTTGGTGCAACATCAGCATTAGGGTTGAAATTCCAAGGAATTGAAGCAGCACGGGATTCATAGGAAGTAATTCTACCACACATTTCAGATAAATCAGTATTCCAAGTTGCCGCAATGGCAATTTGATGAGGAAACAAAACCGAACCTTGCACGTAATTGGCTCCGTGAATGTTATCAATACCATACAATATTGGAATTCCTAAACGCGTATGGCTCATGGCCGAATCTTGAAGCGTTTTTATGATTTTATTCCATTCCATTGGAGTAGCCGGGAATCTTGGCGTGTTATGAATCGAACCTACTGCATTATCGATTATGAATTTTTTAAATTTAGCAGTATTAAAAACAGCTGTATCGCGTTTATCCCAATAACCACCTTTAAGAACAGCAGGCAAGCCAATATTAATCATTTGTCCTGCCTTTTCTTTTAAGGTCATTTTACTTATAATATCTGCTATTTTTTGTTCGGTTTTATCAGTTTCAAATGCACTAATAGTTTGTTCTTTATTAGTGTTTTCTACTGTTTGAGTATAACCAAAAAAGGATGAAACAGCTATTATAGATAAAAAGACCTTTCTTATTTTAATAAAGTTTGCCATTATAATATGTTTATGTGTTTATCCTTCTCAAACATTAATTATTTGAAGGTTTGTTTGTAAAGTTTAATGTCCTTTTTTATTAGAGTTTATAGCTATTGTATTTTTCTAATTTGAATAGCATTTAATATCGGTATACCTTTAACAGCTTCAAAAGTTATATTGATTCCGTTTCCGTTCACAACGGTTACCTGGTATTTAACAGTGACTGCTTTTTCTGCTCCATATTTTTCAGAAATATTTAAGCTTTTCTCTAAATAATTACCATTTAAGAGCACATTGAAAATTCGGTCTGATGAACCTTCAAATACGCGATCATTTCCCAGGTTATAAGCTAACTTTTCGTGCTTTACATCAGATTCAAGTTCTGACCAATGTAATGTAATGGTGTATGTGCCATTTGGAACATCTAGTTTAAAACTATCAATACCAACACGTTGGGTTTGATAAACAGGGTCGTCTTGAGTGCCTTCAATATCTAATTCAGAACTTGGTAAGCTTCCAAATTTGGTTTTTGGTCGGTAAGGTTTTCCGCCTAAATACCCCCAACTTCCAGCAGTATATTTCTGTTCTGGAATCCATATGATACTATTCTCTCGATCTTCATAATATCTCTTTGAGCCAAGAAGCGCGTTTAATTCAGAAAAGTTGTCTTCAAATTCTGAAAAGTTGTTTGGTACAAGTCTAAAATCAACATCTAAAATATCTGAGTAGATTTTAGATTGAATAGTGCTTTGTGCTTCAAGTTTATTTTTTCCATTTTTAAACGGTATAGAAAATCGGGCTATATTACCCTCAAAATCAGCGCCATAAACAATACCTTCATGTGTTAACTGAACCGAATCGCCATTACTGTAAACAGTAACTGGCTGCAAACAATAATCTTTTCCTGATTCTGCAACTCCACCTCGAATTTTCCATTCATTCTGTCCAAACTTCACAACGGGTTCTTTCGAAAATTTGGTTTTATACAGCCACCAAGTATCTTTCTTTTCTCGATTTAAAGTTGTTATCCCTTTTAAATTGGTATTTGGTATGGCATAGCCTCTGGTTTCTGAATAAAAATCATTCAAATTCCAAATATTAGCTCCAACAATAAAAGGGCGAGCCATAATAGCTTTTAAATAATGTTCATGGTATCTATTACCGTATTCAACCGTATAATCAAACCTTTCTGAATCAAAAGAATGCAATCTATGATGTACATCTGCTCCATACTCTGTGATGATAAGAGGTTTATTGGGAAATAGATTATGCAACTCATCAAGACATTTGTCAAAACCTGAAAAAGTGCCTCCATACCATCCTTGATATAAATTCCATCCTAGAAGCATAGGAATGGCTGTAAGTCCTGCATTCTTATACCTAGTTATAGCTCCATGGTTTGCAATCATGGTATATCTGCTTGGGTCTAATACTCTTATTTTTTGTTCTATTTCAGAGGCTAATTTTGCAATATTATTTGCATATAAGGTATAACGTTCTTTCTCTGTTTTTTCATTAAAAGGTGGACGTAAAAGTACCTCGTTCATGTATGCCCAGATAATTAAAGAAGGGTGATTAAAGTTTTGTTTCACCATTTCTTCTGCCATAAAAAGACTATTTTCAGTAAAATCTTTAGATTCTGTTATGGCATTAACAATTGGAATTTCAACCGAAGCTAAAATACCTAATCTATCGCAAGTCTCAAGTACCACAGGGTCTTGAGGATAATGGGATATTCTCAAAAAATTACC
>CALSOT010000002.1:304309-1008435 GCA_943788045.1 uncultured Polaribacter sp. | reverse complement strand
CAAAACCTTCTTTGATTTAGACCCTAAAGGAATTGAGTTTGTGTTTAACTTAAATTTTATTGGAACCCTTTTGCCAACCCAAGTTTTTGCTAAAGATATGGTTGGAAGAGATGGCTGTAGCGTATTAAACATTTCTTCTATGAATGCTTATACGCCACTTACTAAAATTCCAGCATATAGCGGAGCCAAAGCAGCAATATCAAACTTTACTCAATGGTTAGCAGTGCACTTTTCAAAAGTAGGAATCCGTGTTAACGCATTAGCCCCAGGGTTTTTCCTGACCAATCAAAATAGAACCTTGCTTACTAACGAAGACGGAAGTTTAACTCAAAGAGGACAACAGATTATAGATCAGACACCCATGGGAAGGTATGGAAAGCCAGAAGATTTGGTAAGTAGCACTTTATACTTGTGTAATGATTCTTCATCTTTTGTAACGGGAATCGTAATTCCTATTGATGGAGGTTTCTCTGCGTATAGTGGTATTTAATTTATAAATAATTGAATAAATATGGAACAAACTTGGAGATGGTACGGACCCAATGACCCCGTTTCATTATTAGATATAAAGCAGGCTGGAGCAACAGGTGTTGTTTCTGCATTGCACCACATTCCTAACGGTGAGGTATGGACTGTGGAAGAAATTCAAAAACGAAAAAAAACCATTGAGTTAGCAGGTTTAACATGGAGTGTGGTAGAGAGTATTCCAGTACATGAAACTATTAAAACTCGCTCAGGAAATTTTCAAGCTTACATTGAAAACTATAAAACAAGTATTGAAAATCTAGCCTCATGTGGAATCAATATTGTGTGCTATAATTTTATGCCTGTTTTAGATTGGACTCGTACAGATTTGGGGTTTCAAGTTCAGGACGGATCCAAAGCGCTTCGTTTTGATGTAATTGCCTTTGCTGCTTTTGAATTATTCCTGTTGAAAAGACCTGGTGCAGAAACAACTTATACCAGCGATCAAATTGCACTGGCCAAGGAATATGTAAAATCACTTTCAGAAGAAAGTAAAAAAGACCTTGTAAAAAATATTATTGCAGGTCTACCTGGAGCAGAAGAAGGTTATACCCTAGAACAGTTTCAAGGTATTTTAGACACTTATAAAGACATAGAAGCAGATACTTTAAGAGAAAACCTCGTTTCCTTTTTAAAAGAAATCATACCGGTAGCATCAAAAAATGAAGTGTTAATGTGTATACACCCGGATGACCCTCCATATCCCATTCTTGGATTACCGAGAGTGGTGAGTACAGAGGCTGACTATGCTTACTTATTTGATAATGTTCCTGATATTTCTAATGGGATTACCTACTGTACAGGCTCTTTAGGTGTAAGAGCTGATAATGACTTGATACAAATTTTAAAACGATTTGCAGACCGTGTTCACTTTTTGCACTTAAGAAGCACAAAGCGGGATGAACAAGGTAATTTTTATGAAGCCAATCACCTTGAAGGTGATGTAGATATGTATGCTGTAATAAAGGAAGTATTGACGGAACAAAAAAGACGTTTAGAAACAGGTAGAAAAGATACGAAAATCCCCATGCGTCCGGATCATGGCCACCAAATGTTAGATGATTTGCATAAAAAAACCAATCCGGGATATTCAGGGATTGGAAGGTTAAGAGGTTTAGCAGAGCTTAGAGGTTTGGAATTAGGAATTAAAACCAGTTTGAACTTATGAGCCAAATAAATTCAAAAAACTTTATAACAGACAATTTTCTCTTAAACTCCCAGGAGGCAGAAGTGCTGTATCATGAATATGCAAAAGATTTGCCTATCATAGATTATCACAATCATTTGTCGGCTCAACAAATTGCAGAAAACAAACCAGTAAATAACATAACCAATGCTTGGTTGAGTGAAGATCATTATAAATGGCGGGGAATGCGTGCCAATGGAGTTGAAGAAAACTTTATTTCCGGAGATGCTTCTAAAGAAAAAAAGTTTATGAAATGGGCAGAAACAGTTCCTAACACCTTAAGAAATCCATTATTTCACTGGACACAGTTAGAGTTGAAGCGTTATTTTAATATTGATGAAATATTACAACCCAATAATGCTTTGGAGATTTATTCAAAAACGAATAGGGTTTTAGAAACAAAGACACCTGCCCAATTGTTAGAGCAGATGAAGGTTGAAGTAATCTGCACAACAGATGATCCCACAGATGACTTAAGATATCATAAACAAATAGCAAAGGCTAGATTTTTCACAAAAGTTTACCCCACCTTCAGACCGGATAACTTGTTTTTTATTGGAGAACAAAAATTTGATACCTATTTAGGAAAACTTGAAGATTGTGTCAATTTCTCTATCAGTAATTATTCAAATCTTTTAAAAGCCATTGATAACAGAATAGATTTCTTCCATGAAAATGGCTGTAAACTATCAGATTACGGAATTAGTGGTGTTTTTTCTTTCGTGGATTTTAATGACGATGAAATACAATCGGTTTTTGATAAAAACCTAAGGGGAGTAAAACTGACAGAACTTGAAATACAACAATACAGGTCAAGTCTTTTAATGCATTTAAGCAAAAAGTATCACGAAAAAGGTTGGGTGCAACAATTTCATTTAGGAGTCATAAGAAACAATAATGATCGATTAAATGAACTTGTTGGTGCTGATGCTGGCTGTGACTCTATAGCAGATTATCCAATTATTGAATCATTGTCGAAGTTTTTAAATGCTTTGGATCGTACAGATCAATTGGCAAAAACCATTACCTACAATTTAAATCCAGCACAGAACGAAGTTTTTGCAACCATGATGGGAAATTTTAATACCGGAGGTGTTTCCGGTAAAATGCAATGGGGCGCTGCTTGGTGGTTTTTAGACCAAAAAGACGGTATTGAAAAACAACTCAATGTACTTTCAAATATGGGATTACTAAGTAAGTTTATAGGAATGCTCACAGACAGTAGAAGCTTTTTGTCTTTTCCAAGGCACGAATACTTTAGAAGAATATTGTGTGATTTGATGGCAGAAGACATTAGAAAAGGGTTGGTCCCCAATGACATTTCTTTTATTGGGAAAATGATCGAAAACATCTGTTATAACAATGCCGTCAATTATTTTCAATTTAATAATTACAAATAAATTTTCATGAACAAGAAGCAAGAAATAGGTAACTATCGCTATAGAATATTAGGACTTTTGATGTTTGCAACAACTATCAACTATTTTGATCGAAGTCTTATAGGTGTGATGGCGCCAACATTAGAAAAAATGTTTGAATGGACCAATAGTGATTATGCTAATATTATGATTTCTTTTAAAGTAGCCTATGCAATTGGACTTTTGACAATGGGTGGTATTATAGATCGCATAGGGACTAAAAAAGGATATACATTATCCATTGTAATCTGGAGTGTTTTTGGAATGTTACATGCATTGGTGCGTCCTGGGTTTAGTGTGATTGGGTTTGCTGCTGCACGATTTGGATTAGGAATTGGAGAGGCTGGAAGTTTTCCAGCTGCAATAAAAACTACTGCTGAATGGTTTCCAAAAAAAGATCGTGCTTTTGCAACAGGCCTTTTTAATGCTGCAACAAGTATTGGGGCTATTGCTGCTCCATTCGTAATTGGATGGATTGTTCACGAAAACGGTAAAAACTGGCAAATTCCATTTTTAATTACTGGAGTCTTAAGTACAATTTGGGTTGTTTTATGGCTTAGAACCTATAAAAAACCTGAAGTTCATCCAAATGTAACTAAAGAGGAGCTAGCGTATATTCAAGAAGATTTAGAAGTGGAAAATGAAGAAAAACTCCCATGGAAAAGTGTTCTTAACAAACGTCAGACTTGGGCTTTTTCTATAGCGAAAATTACAGATGCAGTATGGTGGTTTTATCTTTTTTGGGGAGCTAAATTCTTAGCAGACTCCTTTGGGGTGAACATTAAAAACATTGCCTTACCCTTTTTTATTATTTATATTTTGGCAGATGTTGGAAGTGTTTGGGGGGGGTATCTCTCAGGCGCTTTCATACGAAAAGGATGGACCGTCAATAAGGCCAGGAAAAGAACATTATTGATTTGTGCATTAATTATACTGCCGGTTAGTTTTGTGGCCTTTACAGAAAGTAAATGGGTAGCTGTTTTCCTTATAGGTCTTGCTGCGGCAGGTCATCAGGCTTGGTCTGCTAATGTATTTACATTAGTTTCTGACGTATTCCCTAAAAAGGCAATAGCCTCTGTAGTTGGTATAGGTGGTATGGTTGGCATGATAGCTGGTATTCTTGCAGACTTGGTATTGGGGTCGGTTTTAGATTCAGCGGGTAATAGTGGCTACTTCTGGGCATTTCTTATAGCCGGATCATCATATATCATAGTCTTAGGTATAGTGCATGCATTAATGCCGAAAATGATTCCTTTAGATGAGAATTTAAAACCTGTAAACAATTAAATATAATTTAAGTTGTTAATTAAATACTATTAAACAAATGGAAAAAGTAGTCACATTTGGTGAAATCATGTTGCGCTTAGCGCCCCCTGGATATTTGCGTTTCTCTCAAACCAATTCTTTCGATGTCATCTATGGTGGTGGCGAGTCCAACGTAGCGGTATCGCTTGCCAACTATGGCGTTCCTGTACGTTATGTCACGCGTGTTCCTAGAAACGATATTGGAGAATGTGCGCTTATGGAAATGCGAAAGCGTGGTGTTGAAACTGATTTTATGCTTCGTGGAGGAGACCGTTTGGGGATTTATTTTCTAGAGACAGGTGCTGTAAGTCGGGGCAGTAAAGTGGTATATGACAGAGCTCATTCGGCCATGTCTGAGATTGAGCCCGGAATGGTGGATTGGGACAAAGCCTTTGAGGGCGTGGAATGGTTCCATTGGACAGGGATTACGCCGGCCATTTCACAATCTGCAGCAGATGCTTGTCTTGAAGCAGTGAAGATCGCTAGTGAAAAAGGAATTACGATTTCTACGGACTTGAACTACCGTGCCAAGCTTTGGAAGTATTGCGACGATGCGCACCGTGAAAAAATCATGACAGAGCTTACCTCCTTCTGCGACATTGTATTGGGTAATGAAGAAGATGCGGAGATGCACTTTGGCATAAAGCCCGAAGGCTTAACAGTACAAACGCAAGGTCATGATGTAAAAGCAGAAGCTTTTTTGTCTGTGTGCAAGCAAATGATGGAGAAGTTCCCAAAGGCTAAAAAAGTAATAACAACCCTTCGCGGTTCAATATCGGCATCACACAATACATGGGCTGGGGTGTTATATGATGGAAAGACCATGTATGACTCCACGCAGTATCAAATCACAGACATTGTAGACCGTGTAGGTGGTGGCGACTCGTTTATGGGTGGTCTTATTTATGGACTACTAAAATATCCAGACAACGACCAACATGCACTGGACTTTGCTGTGGCAGCATCATGCTTGAAGCACACCATAAAAGGCGATGCCAACCTTGTGACAGTTGCAGAAGTAGAAAAACTCATGGGTGGCGACGCATCAGGTCGTGTAGCCCGATAAAACAAAAGATATGGCACAGTTTACAAGAATAGAAGTAGCACAAACGATGAAAGAGAGCGGCATGGTGCCCCTTTTCTTCCACAGCGATGTATCAGTAGCTAAAAAGGTGCTCAAAGCCTGTTATGACGGCGGTGCACGCTTAATGGAGTTTACCAACCGTGGTGATTTTGCTCTTGAGGTATTTACAGCGCTTACCAAATATGCCGTGAAAGAACTCCCTGGGATGATTATGGGTGTAGGCTCGGTTACAGATGCAGCTGCTGCATCCGCTTATATGCTTAACGGCGCAAATTTTGTAGTAACGCCTGTATTCAGAGAAGACATTGCGATTGTTTGCAACCGCAGAAAAGTGCTTTGGTCTCCAGGATGTGGCTCACTAACGGAGATTGCAAAGGCTGAAGAAATGGGCGCAGAAATTGTAAAGTTATTTCCCGGTAGCACTTATGGACCTAGCTTTGTCAAAGGAGTGCTAGCACCCCAACCATGGACCAGTATCATGCCAACAGGTGGCGTATCACCAACTGAAGAAAACCTCAAAAGCTGGTTTGAAGCTGGTGTTACTTGCGTTGGGATGGGCTCAAAACTCATGGCTAAACATACCGATGGTTCTTTTGATTATAATAAAATTGAACAACAGACTAAAAAAACATTGCTACTTATATCTTCTTTTCGAAAATAATCGATTAGGGTTCATGTTTGGTTTTGTTTATTCAAATCATCTTCAAAAGAGTTCGATTTTACTCCCTTATCTTCTTAATAAATTGCAAATTTTGTTTTGAATAAAGGTCAATAGAGTCTATAAGCGAACCCTCAACCCATAAAGTTGTGGGTTAATTTTTAACCTAAAATGAGTTTCAAAAATTAAATTGAGTTCTGCCATAAAGTTCGAACTTTTATAAGTTTGGGTCAGAATCCTTCAGGGCTCACTTAAAGCTTCACAGAAATGTGAGGCTTTTTTGTTTTATATAGTTTTTATGGGGTTTTCAGGTATTTTTTACTCATTTCTGAAACATCATTTCAATTCAACTTTATTATTAATCAAAGTGTGCCTTCTCAGGTGTACACTTCTGGTGTACACCATTTTTAACTTGGGTACACCATAATTTAAAAACTACAAAACACTATGAATAATTACAAATTATCAATCTTATTTTGCTACAAAGAAATAGAATTAATAAACAGGGAAAATGCCCTATACGGTGCAGAATTACTTATTTTAAAAGTAGGAAAATATTCTCGACAGGAATTTTTGTCAACCCAGATTATTGGGATAGCGGAAAGCAAAAAGCTTTACCCCCAAGCAACGAAAACACCATTTTAAACAACAAATCAAAACTATCAATTTAAAGATAACGGAGTATTACTTGGTGATAACGATATTGTGGATTTTTGCTTAAATGACTACATATCAAATGTATACTCCGAATATTTCCCGGCAAGCTATTACACATATGAACTTACAACTTGATCCTTATATATTTCAAGGAAAGTTGAATAAGAGAAAGAAGATGGATATTCATTTAAGAAGTTTCTTAATTGAGTAACCGTCATTTGAAAAGTATCGAGCCCATTACCAAAAGGATCAATTGAGTAAATGTCATAAGGAGTTATATCTCCTTGATCAAGTTCTGCTCTTATGCCGCCCATATTTTGAATCACAAAATCTGCACCAGTCACATCTCGCAGAGCATCGGTATATAAACATCCTACTTCACTTTTATCATGATGTGTCTCAGCATTTCCGATTACTTGATAAAATTCAGGTTGGTTGTTGTAGTCATCTACTTTAACCTTCATTGCTGAATCCATTGGCAGGGATGTGTCTGATAAGTCGATGAGTTCAAATTGAAAATCTGTAATAACTTTGTTGGTAATCGTTAATGTTGTTTTTGAGACCTTATTTAGGTAACTCCCTGACATAATCATGTAACCATTTTCATGAAAATAACCATATTCTCTGTTGGTATGTCCTCCAATTACTAGATCAACAAAGGGATAGTTTTCCAAAATTTGTTTGTCTTTATTCTGACCGTAATGAGTCAATGCAACAAAAAGGTCTGCATTTTGTTCTGTTTTTAAATTCTGATAATTAGGAAAACTTTCGAGCCCCTCAGAAAAGGTAAGACCTTCAACTTTTTTTGGATGCGTTAATGGGTGAAGACCTGGACTCCCAGTCTCTACGACCCCTACAAAAGCAATAGAGAAACCATCTTTGGTGATTAATTCATATCCATTTATATTGCTTAAAGCTCCAGTTGCACCATATACATTATCGCAAATAAATGGGAAGTCGGCTTGCTCTATTCTTGCATTTAGAACATCTTGACCGTAGTCAAATTCATGATTACCGATAACTGAAATATCTAAATCACAATCATTTAATAAATCTATCATCGGATATCCTTTATTTGGATGATAATCAACAATTGGATTACCTGAAAAAATATCTCCAGCGCTTACAAAAAAAACTTTATCATTTAAAGCTTTCTCATTTTCAATAAGTGTTTTTAATCTCGGAAAGTTATCGATTCTTCCGTGAGGGTCGTTAATAGAAAAAATAACAACAGTTTCTTGTGCTACCAAAAAACCACTAAAAATCAGAAAGAATGCAAAAGAAAGTAAATAAAATCTCATATTGGCTTAAATATACAATTAAAAAACTAGAATTCAATCTGATAACGTAATTTAGGTAGTTCTGAAATTAATCAAGATGCTCTAACTTCTCTATGTTTGGCTTACTTAAATCTTCATAGAAATGTGGTGATTTGTTTATAATATGATATTTATGTTAATAAGGTATTTAAGGATTATTTTAATACTTCTAAATGAATTATATAATTGAGTTTTAAAAATAAAAAATCCCCATCTGTTGTAATGTAGATATGGATTTTTGAATATTTCTAATTTTATTAAATACTTATATTTTGTTCATATCTTTTAAAAGTAGAAAGAACATTATGCTAATTTATATTAAAGAATATAAAAATGGTTTGGGGCAATGTCAGCGAATATTCTCTGCAATGTTTCATAGAATTATTGAAACATTAATTCCATGTTAAATAATGTGATAATATGTTTCCATTTACTAAAATTGGTTGATACCTTTCGTGTATTTAAATCTGACTGAAGAAAGTAAGGTTTATGTGGGTGTAACATAAAATGATTAGCCCATTTTATGCTTAAAAAAACAGTTTAGGTTTTATACCTAAACTGTTTTTTTAAATAATTAAAGAATAAAAATTAGACTCTATATATTTTGTCGAATAAGTCTTTATAGATCTCTTTTATAATTTCACGTTTCATTTTCATTGTAGGAGTTAAATGTCTTCCTTCAATAGACCAAACGTCTGGTGTCAGTTCAAAACGTTTTATTTGTTCCCAATTACCGAAGTTTGTGTTGCATTTATCAACCTCCTTTTGAATACGTTTTATAACTTTTTCAGAACTAATAATATCCTGGTTTGAATCTCCTATATCTAATTTTTTATGATCAATCCACTCTCTAATAAACTCAAAATTTGGTTGAATTAAGGCAGCAGGCATTTTTTCGCCTTCACCAATTACCATTACTTGTTCAATGAATAAAGATTGTTTTAATTCTCCTTCTAATAGCGGAGGAACAACATATTTACCTCCTGAGGTTTTAAACATTTCTTTGGTTCTTCCGGTAATTTTTAGAAAGCCGTCTTCATCAAACTCTCCTTTATCACCAGTGTGAAAATATCCATTTTTAATAACATTTTCTGTTTTTTCGATATCCTTAAAATAGCCCAGCATAATGTTTGATCCTTTAACTAAAATCTCTCCGTTTTCAGCTATCTTAACTTCAACACCTTCAATAACTTTACCCACTGTTCCAACTCTAAATCCATTGTTTCGTTGGTCATTTACTGAAACAACTGGCGAGGTTTCGGATAAACCATAACCTTCCATTATTGGCATTCCTGCCGCTGCAAAAACTTTGGTTAATCTTGGTTGCAGTGGCGCACTTCCGGATACCATTAATTTTAATTCTCCTCCCAAAGCAGCTTGCCATTTAGAAAAAATTAATTTTCTAGCTATACTTAATTGTTTTTCGTACCACCAACCATTCGCTCCATTTGGTTCGTATCTTAATCCTAAATTTACAGCCCAAAAGAACAATGCTTTTTTTATACCAGTGAGTGTTTCTCCTTTTAAAATTATTTTATCATAAATTTTTTCATATAAACGGGGCACTGCGGTCATTACTTGAGGTTTTATTTCTTGCGCATTTTCCGTTAGTTTTTCTATAGATTCTGCAAAATAAATTGAAACGCCACAATATTGATAAAGATATAAAATCATGCGTTCAAAAATATGACAAATAGGTAAGAAGCTTAGTGCTTTCGAATTACCATAATCTAAAGGGACGTATTTTTTAGAACTTAAAATATTAGAGACAATATTTTTATGAGAGAGCATAACACCTTTCGGTTTTCCTGTAGTTCCTGATGTGTAAATTAAAGTAGCTAAATCATCTTCTTTTACATTATCTTTTCTTTCTTCAACAATAATTTGAGTACTAACATCTTTTCCTAATTCTAAGACTTTATTCCAACTTTCCTCTCCTTTAATATCGTCAAAAGTAAAAATCTTAATTAATTTAGTCTTCGTTTTTATTTTGTTAATTTTTTTTAAGACTTCTTTATCTGAAACAAAGCAGTAAATGGATTCTGAGTGATTTAATACATATTCATAATCTTCCTCGCTAATAGTTGGGTAAATAGGCACATTTTGCGCACCTGTCTGTAAAATACCAATATCACAAATATTCCATTCTGTTCTGTTAGTAGAGGAAATAACTGCAATTTTATCGTTTGGTTTTACACCTAGGTTTATTAAACCTCGACTAATTTGATTTGCTTGGGCAATATATTCTTTTGAAGTAATAGATTTCCACTCACCACTTGTTTTAGATGTAAATGCTTTATCTAAATTATAAGTTTCCATTTGATAATAAGGAAAATCGAATAATCTTGTAACTTTTATTGCCATAACTTTAATTTGAGGGAGGGAAATTAGGCAAAATCTGTTGATTTAACAAATACTTATGAAAAGAGTTTTTTGATAAAAATGATTGAATACTTGTCGTGGGTTAGGTCTTTTTTGATATTGAAATTTATATGTATTTAAAATGGTTCTTTGAAATATTTTTATAAAAAGACTTAACTGCTTATTTTTAATAGTTTACATCGCTTTAAATAATTAAAAAAGTAAATTTTTAAAAAAATGATAATAGATATTTATGGAATAAAATGATTTTTATCAGTTGTTAAATTTAAAACTAGCTATAAAGAAAAAGGTTATTATTTTTCAATAGGCACAGGTTGTCAAATGTTTCTAGAGATAATAGCTGGTTTTTTAGATTTTCTCTCTCTGAATGTTCCTGCAAAAAGTAGCCCACCAATTATACCCATAAGTATGAAAACTACTTGTTCAAATAAATTTGTAGAACCTGTAATAGAAGAATTTAAAAAAGAACTGCTTAAGCCCATAAAAGATTTACTACCTGGTACAAGCATTATAATTCCTTGAGTTAAGAATACTGTTTTTGGAGTTTTAGAAATTCCACCAAACAAACGACTTATTCCAACGATAGCTAAGGTTCCAATAAATGTGCTTACTAATACACCATAACCTGATAATAAAACGGTTATAAAAAAAGCAAAAGCACCTGTTATGACACCAAAAATCATATCTTTTTTTCTTACCTGAAATATAGGTAATAGAGTTATGGAAAGCAATGGCACAGCTAAAAAAAGAATCCATCTAGGTATTTCTGATGCATGGTTTGTTAAATCAATATCAATTAATGAAGACATTAATCCTAGGCCTAGCAGCACACCAAAAAATAATTTAAATAATAAGATAACAGCATCAAACAGTTTTGCTCCACCAGAAACTAAACTTTTAGAAGTTATTTCTTCTAAAGCAGTTGTAATTGCCAATCCTGGGATAAAAATAATGATAGAGGATAATATTGTTAAGCCTAAATTAAGGTCAGGAAAAATTAATGTTAAAAGACAGCTGATGGTGGTTGCAATAAGCGCACTGAAAGATTCGAAAATGTTTTCTAAATATTTCGATTTGGTAGCTAAATATACTAAAAGGTATATAAGTGATCCTAAAAATAACGAAACTCCAAACGAAATCCAATTTGTGCCAATTAAAAGACTAAAACAGCCTGCAGAAAAAGCATAGGATAGCGTTAAATAATAGTGATTTATTATTTTAGTTTTAGCATGAATACTATTTAACTCACCAGTAATTGCTTCATCATCAATTTTAGAATCAATAACTTTATTCATAAGTTCGGCAATTCTAGAAAAGGCTCCTAAATTTAGATACCCAGGAGGAATACATTCAATATAATTATAAGATTTTTCGTCTTCATAAAAAGCATAATTTATCCACGTTGGGAGATCCATAAAGCTTGCTGTGATTCCTTTTTTTGTAGCTACTTCTGTTAAGTAAGATTGAATTTTATAGGAAGGTATGCCGTATACATGAAGAGCTTTTCCTAATTCAATTATGAATTTATATTTCTCTGGAACTTTCATCTTTTTATTAACTTAAGAATATTTTATCAATGATTATAGCCCAAAAAAGGGCTTTTTATAAGCCCTTTTAGATACATATTTTGTGATATTATTTTGTTAACCAATTTTTTGCATTCACAAAAGCCTCTAACCAAGGAGAAACTTCATCTTTCCTTCCTTCTGGATAATTGGCCCAATTCCATTGAAAAGTAGAACGCTCAATATGTGGCATTGTTACTAAATGTCGTCCTGTTTTATCACACAACATAGCAGTGTTAAAATCAGAACCATTGGGGTTATTAGGATATCCTTCATAACCGTATTTAGCAACTATATTATAGTTTTCTTCAGCTTCTGGTAAGTTAAATTTCCCTTCACCATGAGAAATCCAAACCCCTAATTCTGTTCCTGCTAAACTAGAAAGCATTACAGAATCATTTTCTTGAATTTTTACAGAAGTAAATGAACTTTCATGTTTCTGAGAATCATTATGAACTAATTTACCATGTACTTTATGTTCTGGATTAATTAGATCTAATTCCATCCATAATTGTGCTCCATTACAAATACCAACAGATAATGTATCATCTCGTTTAAAGAAATCTTTTAAAGCTTTTTTTGCTTTTGCATTGTATAAAAATGCTCCAGCCCAACCTTTAGCAGAACCTAAAACGTCAGAATTAGAAAAACCTCCAACAGCACCAATAAACTGAATGTCTTCTAACGTTTCACGACCAGAAATTAAATCTGTCATGTGTACATCTTTTACATCAAAACCGGCTAAATACATTGCATTTGCCATTTCACGTTCAGAATTCGAACCTTTTTCACGGATAATTGCTGCTTTAGGTTTTGATTCTTTTGTGTTTATTTTTGGTAATTTACCTTTAAAATTTTTAGGGAAAGTATATTGTAAAGGCTGTTTTTTATAATTATCAAAACGATCTTGAGCTAAATTATTAGCTGTTTGTTTTTGATCTAATAAGAAAGAAGTTTCGTACCAAACATCTCTCATTTCAGCAACATCAAACGTAAAGTTTTCTTCACTATTTTGAATGTTTACAGTACCAGAACTGTTTGCAGTTCCAATATTAAAAAATTCAATCTTATTTTCTGATAAAATTGTTTCTATAGAAGCATCTGCTTGAAAAACAATTCCTGAGTTTTCCGAGAATAAAATTTTTATAGAATCTTCTTCATTTAAATTAGAAATGTTTAAATCTGCTCCTAAATTAACATCAGCAAAACACATTTCTAATAAAGTTGTAATCAATCCACCAGAAGCAACATCATGTCCAGCCCTAATTTTATCAGCCTTAATTAACTTTTGAATTATATTAAAAGTATTTTTTACAAATGCACTGTTTTTTACATCAGGAGCTTCATTTCCAATAGTATTTAAAACTTGGTGGAAAGAACTTCCTCCTAATTTAAATTCATCTTGAGAAATATTAATGTAATAGATGTTTCCTCCATCCACTTTTAAAAGAGGCTCAACAACTTTGCTTATTTCATTACAATTCCCAGCAGCAGAAATAATAACAGTTCCTGGAGCAATAACTTCGTCATCAGCATATTTTTGCTTCATTGATAAAGAATCTTTTCCGGTAGGAACATTGATTCCTAAATCTATTGAAAATTCTGAAACTGCTTTTACTGCTTTATATAAACGAGCATCTTCACCTTCATTTTTACAAGGCCACATCCAGTTGGCTGATAAAGAAATTGAATCTAAATTATCTTTTAATGGTGCCCAAATAATATTTGTTAAAGATTCAGTAATTGCATTTCTACTTCCCGCAGCAGCATCAATTAATCCAGAAATGGGAGAGTGGCCAATCGAAGTTGCAACTCCTTCGTTTCCATTATAATCTAATGCCATTACACCAACATTGTTTAACGGAATTTGTAACGGACCAACACATTGTTGTTTTGCAACTTTACCACCAACACATCTGTCTACTTTATTTGTTAACCAATCTTTACAAGCAACAGCTTCTAATTGTAAAACTTGAGTTAAATATTTTTTAAAATTCTTAACTTTATATCTCGAATTCTTGTAATTCCTTTTTATCGTTTTATCAGTTAAAACAGTTTTAGGCGAAGAACCAAACATGTCTTCTAACGCTAAATCCATTGGTTTGTCTCCTTTGGTGTTAGATTCAAAAGTAAAACGATTATTACCGGTAACTTCACCAACAGTGTACATTGGAGAACGTTCACGTTCTGCAATTTTTTGTAAAGTATCTAAATGTTTTTCAGCAATAACCAATCCCATTCTTTCTTGAGATTCGTTACCAATAATTTCTTTTGCTGATAAAGTAGGGTCTCCAACTGGTAAAGCATCTAAATCTATTTTACCTCCCGTATCTTCTACTAATTCTGATAAACAATTTAAATGTCCTCCAGCTCCATGATCGTGAATAGAAACAATAAAGTTTTCTTCACTTTCTACCATTCCACGAACTGCATTTGCAGCACGTTTTTGCATTTCAGGATTAGAACGTTGAACAGCGTTTAATTCAATACCTGAATCTAATTCGCCAGTATCTGCAGAAGAAACTGCAGCTCCACCCATTCCAATTCTATAGTTTTCACCACCAAGAATTACAATTTTATCACCTTCTTTTGGTGTGTCTTTTAATGCTTGATCTGCTTTTCCATAACCAATTCCACCAGCTTGCATGATCACTTTATCGAATCCAAGTTTTCTTGGTTTAGATTCACTTGAAGAAGAGTTTTCTTCATGTTCAAAGGTTAATACAGAACCTGTAATTAATGGTTGTCCAAATTTATTTCCAAAATCGGAAGCGCCATTGGAGGCTTTTATTAGAATATCCATTGGAGTTTGGTATAACCAATCTCTTGCTTCAAATTTATGCTCCCAATATCTGTTTTCTTCTAAACGAGAATAAGAAGTCATATAAACGGCTGTTCCTGCTAAAGGTAATGACCCTTTTCCTCCTGCCAGTCTATCTCTAATTTCACCGCCAGAACCAGTTGCGGCGCCATTAAATGGTTCCACAGTTGTTGGGAAATTGTGTGTTTCTGCTTTTAAAGAAATTACAGATTCAAAATCTGAAGTTTGATAATAATCTGGTTTGTCTGCTGATTTAGGAGCAAATTGTTCCACTTTTGGCCCTTTTACAAAAGCAACATTGTCTTTATATGCAGAAACAATATCATTTGGAAATTGTTTTGATGTTTCTTTAATCATTTTGAATAAAGATGTTGGCATTTCTTCGCCATCAATAATAAATGTTCCGTTAAATATTTTATGTCTACAGTGTTCTGAATTCACTTGGCTAAATCCAAATACTTCAGAGTCTGTTAATTTTCTTCCGATTTTAACAGCAACGCTTTCTAAGTATTCTACCTCTTCAATACTGAGAGATAAACCTTCTTGATTGTTATATTGAGCGATGTCTTCAATATCTAAAATTGCTTCAGGTTCGATATTTATATCAAATGATTCTTGATGTAAGCCATTAAATTTCTCAGAAATCATTGGGTCGAAATCAGTAAAATCTTTACTACAACTTATAAATTCTTCAATTCTGATGATATCTTTAATACCCATATTCTGAGTAATTTCTACTGCATTAGTACTCCAAGGAGTAATCATTGCTGCTCTTGGGCCCACAAAAAAAGCATCAATAGATGTCTCTTCAATAATTGGTTGATTAGCAAATAACCAAGTTAGTTTAGAAATGGTTGTTTTAGTTAAAGCTTTTGTTGTTTGAACAGCAAATACTTTACTGTCTTTACTTCCAAAGAAATGAATCATTTTAGTTACTTGTTTGCTTGTTGTGTTAGAAATGCAAATTTACTTTTTTTCAAATTAAAATCTGTGGTTATTTTAATTGAAATTTAAGAGTTATTTATAAGGTAATATAGCAATAAAAAAACGACTCATTTTTGAGTCGTTTTTTTATTGTAAGTAATTGAAAAAAATTAGTTTTTAATTAATTTTTTTGTGATAAATCGTTTACCGGAATTAATTTTTAATAAATAAATTCCTTTAGAAAAATTAGAAATATCAATACTATTGTTGTTTGTATTTACTTTTTCTGATGTAATTAACTTCCCTAAAACATTATAAATATTTACGTTTACATCTTTTTTAAGATTAAAAAATATTTTATTTCCGTTAGCTGGGTTTGGATACATTTTAATTGTTTCAAAATTTAAAGAATTAACACTTGCCGTATTCGGATCATAAATTCCAATTCCATCATACACTCCAAGATCATATTGATCCCATTCGTTTGCGTCATAAGTAGTATTTGGAGTTGTAACTGTAAGTTTTCTTCTTAAAGTCATGTCTGCGAAGTTTTTTGCTGTCTCATTTAGTACTCCTACAATATCAATTAAAACACCATTCTTAAATAGACCAACGGCATCATTACCATTAAAATTTACTGGTGCTCCAAAGTTGGATCCTTCAGGCGCAATTAAATCAGCTTCATTTACCAGATAGGCGTCATCCGCTTCAAAATGTATAATAACAAAAACATCATTTACGCCAATCGAACCGCTTAGGGGTAATTCATTTATCCAATTTCCTGCTCCGTTAGATTGTTTTTTAATACTGTAAGCAGATAAATTGACAGGATTACTGGTTAAGTTCGCTATTTCTAGTGCTTTGTTATTAAGTGATCCTTCAACAAATTCTGAGAAAAATAACTCAACAATATTATTACTTCCATCTGTAGTTACTGCATTTACAACAGTAGATTGAGCAGATTTATTACCTGCTTCGTCTTTTGCCAAAACAGAAACACTGTATGTTGTAGATTCGGTTAAACCGTTAATACTATAACTAGTATTTGCTGTCGATGCATTAAATGTTCCATCAACAAAAACGTCATAACCAACCACGGCTGTATTATCTGAAGAAGCTGTCCAGCTAGCTTTAAAACCATTACCAGTTTGGTTTGTTATTGTTATATCTGTGGGTACAGTTGGCGCATCGTTATCTATTGTTGTTGTGCCGTTAACAGCTGCAGATTGAGAAGATTTATTATTAGCAATATCCTTAGCTAATACTGTAACTGCATATGTAGTATTTGAGTTTAATCCTGAAATTGTATAATTTGTATTTGCACTATTACCGTTTAAATTACCATCAACATAAACTTCATATTTAGTAACAGCTATATTATCTGTTGAGGCTGTCCATGAAACACCGATTGATGAAGTTGTAAAATTACTTAGGCTAACATTAGTTGGCGTGGTAGGAGCTTCATCATCGTTTGAAGTGTAAATACCCCAATAGTCCTCAGCAGGAGTTCCTCCCCAAATTTTTGTAGCTAAATATGCATTGTCTATAAAAGGATTTCTATTTCCTTGTGCATACGTATTACTTGTATTTTCATGATATGTATTGCGTTGTCTTTCAAAATCTGAAACAGGATCTTCTGCATTCCATTCTAAAAATAAATCAATCATATCATCAGGAGTAGAAGAAGTGCTTCCAACACCAACACCGCTTGGTTTACATCGATCACCATAACGAATGTACATATACATCATCATTCTTGCAATATCTCCTTTCCATTCATCACCAGGATACCATCCACCAGAAACACTCCCAGAATTCCCAGAACCATCAGCAAATTTTTTACTACCTCTTTCGCCGTTGTAATCAACATCTGAAGGCCTTAAGTGATGTGCATCTGCACCAGGACCAGAATTTCCTAGGTTGGGCGTGCCTAAAGATTTTGCATAGGTATGTTCTCTGTTCCAATCTCCTTGGTCCTCCACCATTTTGGTTAACACCTCTGGTTCTTGCGGTTTTTCCACTTGCTGAATATCCGTAAATTAATAAAACTTCTGAACTATTTTCTGGATTTAAATCTCCTTCTTGAAATGCTCCCCAACCATAAGATAAAATATTTGTATGTGCACTTATTGTTTTAGCTGCTAAATTTTCTTTCAAAGCGATTCCTTCGGCAGTTAAGTCTACATCATTGTAATAGCTCTCTTGCGCTGCGACAGCAAATGTTAAAATAAAAGGCAGTAAAAGTAGTAGTTTTTTCATTTTTTAGAATTTAAAAACGACTCAAAAAATGAGTCGTTTTTTATTATTGTGTAAGTTAAAAATAAATTAGTTTTTAATTAATTTTTTTGTGATAAACTGTTTGCCTGAGTTTATCTTTAATAGATAAACACCTGGTGTGAATTTTGATATGTCAATACTGTTTTTACTTTTTGTAACTTCTGTAGACTGCACCAATTTACCTAAAACATTGTATACATTAATTGTAGCATCTTCTGTTACACTGAAATAAACTCTATTTCCATTTACAGGATTTGGAAACATTTTAAAAGATTCAAAAATATTACTTTTTGTACTTAATGTTGAAGTGTGGCTACCGATATCATCAAAAGTGTTTTCAGGATAAGCTGTCCATTCACCTTGTTCATTAAAGGTTGTATTAGGTACAGATATGTTGCTATTTCTTCTTAAAGTTAAATTCTCAATATGTTTACTAGTGTTATTTTCTTCACCAACAATGTCAATCAACACTCCATTTTTAAATAAACCTACTGGATCGTTTCCATTAAAATTTAAAGGAGATGCAAATTTATAAGGTGCATTTTGATTATTAGGAACTATTAAATCTGCATTGTCTGTTAATTCTGCCTCTGAAGAACCAGAATGAATAATTACAAACACATCGTTTGGTACAATGCCTGTTATAGGTTCTCTGTGCGCAGAGAATTCAGCTTTGTCAAGAGGTAAGTCGTCTACCCAAGAACCTCCATTAGATTGTTTTTGAATACTGTAACCTGCTAGGCTAATTGTAGCACTCGATAAATTTACAATTTCAATAGCTTTATTATTTCCTCCATTGGGTTCAACATACTCGGATATAAATAATTCTGAAACTCCGTTAGAACTCCCATCTGTCGTTAAAGCGTTGACTATTGAGCTTTTGGCAGATTTATTATTGTCTACATCTTTTGCTAAAACTTGTACGCCATAAGTTGTTGATGAATTTAACCCTGTAACAGTATAAAACAGTTCTGATGTTGATGCAGTTAAATTACCATCAATGTATACTTCGTAGCCAGAGATAGCATTATTATCTGTAGAAGCAGACCAATTAACTTTAAAAGAAGAATCTGAAACGTTATTAACAACAATGTTTGAAGGTACTGAAGGAGCTACCGTATCTTGTAATGTTTTTCCATTAACTACAGAGGACTTTGCAGATTTATTATTTATAATATCTTTCGCTTCAACTGTGAATGCAAACGTTGTATTCGTTTTTAAATTTTCGATTGTTATACTCGTGTTTGCTGTTTGTGCGGTTAAAACATCATCTACATATATATTATAACCGGTAACACCAATATTATCCGTAGAAGCCGTCCAAGAAATATCAATAGTTGTCAATGTAATATTACTTAAGGTAACATTTGTAGGGGTTGTAGGCGCCTCAGTATCACTACTTGTGTAAATTCCCCATCGATCTTCTGCAGAATCTCCTCCCCAAATTCTTGTAGCTAAATAAGGGTTGTCAATAAAAGGATTTCTATTTCCTTGAGCAGCATTGTTAGAAGTATTTTCGTGATATGTATTTCTATCTATTTCTATCTGAGAAACCGGATCTTCTGCATTCCATTTTAAGAATAAGTCAATCATGTCATCTGGAGTAAATTCATTATTTCCTACACCAACAACTGAGGGTAAACAAACATTTCCGTAACGAACATACATGTACATAATCATTCTTGCAGCATCACCTTTCCATTCATCACCAGGGTACCAAGCATTGGTGTTTGGGCCATCTAAGCCAGGAAAAGTATCAGTTGAAAAATTAGAATTTCCAGTTCCTCTACCGTATTTTCTGTTGTTTCTGGTAGAATTACGAGTTCTATCTGCTGCTCTTAAATTATGAGCATCTGTTGCTATTCCTGGATTGTCAGTATTCATTGCAGGATTGGCCAATGATTGAGGGAAAATATGTTCTCTATTCCAAACAAAATTACTTCCACTAATACCTTGTTGCAGATTTTTATCACGTGTTCTATCATTCGTTATATCTTGATCACTGCCATTTTCCCAACCATAGAATAATACAACTTCATTTGTGTTTGATTTATTTTCGTCAGTAGCCTTGGTAGCATCCCAAACATCAGGACTCCCACTTGTATAAGGCAAAGGATTGGTGTGTGTCGTAATAATTTTTGCAGCTAACTCATCTTTTAATGCCAGCCCAGTTAAAGTTTTATCTACATCATTATAATAAGCTTCTTGAGAGAAAGAAACCGAAAATGAAATAATAAAAAGTAATAAAAGTAGTTTTTTCATCATTTAGTTTAATTTTAAATTGAATAAATAAATACTTTCTTTTTCAGCAATTATAACTCTTAATCTAGCAATAAATTATGAGTTTTCTTTTTTTTCTAAAAGTGCCATATAAAATCCGTCGAAACCAGAAATATGGGCCAATACTTTCTTTTCGGAGACAAAGGTAAAATCTTTTCCCGATTCAGATGTTAAGAAACTATTAACTTGATTTTGATTTTCTGATGGTAAAACAGAACAAGTTGCATAAACTAATTTTCCTCCTGGTTTTACCATTTTAGAATATTGTTGTAAAATATCTTGTTGTATTTTTTTTATATTCTCAATAAATTCTGGTTGCAATTTCCATTTAGAATCTGGGTTTCTGCGTATAACTCCTAATCCAGAACAAGGAGCATCAATTAAAACTCTATCTGCTTTACCGTGTAGTTTTTTGATTGGTTTTGTAGAGTCAATTACACGCATATCAATATTGTGTGCTTTGTTTCTTTTTGCCCTTACTTTTAATTTACGGAGTTTACTCTCGTAAATATCCATGGCAATAATTTGTCCTTTATTCTCCATTAAAGCTGATAAATGAAGCGTTTTACCTCCAGCACCAGCACAAGTGTCTACTACTTTCATACCAGGCTTAACGTCTAAATAAGCTGCTACTAATTGCGAAGACGCATCTTGCACTTCGAAATAACCATTATGAAAAGCTTCAGTTTTAAAAACATTTGCTCTTTCTGGTAATCTTAATGCATCTGGATGATTCGGAACAATTTCTGTTATTACATTTTCTGCATGTAATTTTTTCTGAAGAATTTCTCTAGAAATATTTAATGTATTTGTTCTTAAAATTACATTTGCTTGCACATTTAATGCAGCAATTTCTTTCGTCCAAATTTCTTCACCCAATTCTTGCTCACACATTTCATCCATCCAATCGGGAATAGATTCTCTGTATTTTCTCGTTCTAGATAATTCATCAAAACGACCTTTAATTTTTCTTTCTGGTACATTACCAATTTGATTCCAATCTGGTAATGGAATTCCTCTTAAAATACACCATACAGTAAACAATCTCCAGATGTTGTCTCTATCAAAAGGCACTTTTACTTCAGCAATTTCTGAGTATAATCGATTCCAACGTACAATATCGTATATGGTTTCTGCAACAAATTTTCGATCTCTTGCACCCCAACGCTTATCACGTTTTAGTGCTTTTTCTACAGCTTTATCTGCGTAAACACCTTCGTTAAATATATCTCTGATGCTGTCTATAACTGCAAAAGTTAAGTTTCTGTGTAATCTCATTTTTTTCTTTGGAATGGGGCGCAAAGGTACGAAATCTAACTAATGTATATTGAATTTTGGTTTATTTTTAATTTGGGTTCGATTATATATACTGATAGTGCTTGACTATTATTAATTTCCTTTTTTATTATTTGGTAATAAATTCATTAAAAGCTTCTAATTCTTGAAATTTTGTAATTTATTAATTGATGAAAAATATTTTAATTTAGCTATTCATAAAAAGAGAGAACCCACAAACTTTTATTCTAATTAAAAGTTAGAATTCTTTTCTTCTCTTACTTTTGAATTCTGTAATTTCGTTATTAATATTTACAACAGTTGAATTTAAGTTATCCTATAACATATATAAAAGGAATTAGTGTACAAAGAGCAACGCTTTTGTATACAGAATTAGGCATAAAAACATGTAATGATTTATTAAATTTTTTTCCTTATCGTTATATTGATAAAACTCAATTTTACCAAATTAAAGAATTGCAACCAAATTCTTCTGACGTTCAAATTGTAGGTAAAATAATTAGGGTTAAATCTGTTGCCCAAAAAAGAGGCAGTAGGTTAGTAGCTACTTTTGTGGATGCCACAGGAACTATGGAGTTAGTTTGGTTTAAAGGACAAAAATGGATTAAAGATGCTCTTAAAATTAACGAGCCTTATGTGGTTTATGGAAAGTTAAATCATTATAACGGTAATTTTAGTATTCCACATCCAGAATTAGAATTGGTTGCTGAATACAAGAAAAAGTTGCAAACTAAAATGCAGCCCGTATATCCATCTACAGAGAGGTTAACAAATACGGGAGTTTCTAATAAATTGATGAGAACTTATGTTCAATATTTGTTTAAACAATTTTTAAACAGAATTGAAGAAAGTTTATCAAAAGAAATTATTGAAGATTTTAAATTGATGCCCAAACGTGATGCTTTATTAAACGCTCACTTTCCTAAAAGTCAAGAAGATTTAACAAAAGCGCAAAACCGTTTAAAGTTTGAAGAACTATTTTTTATTCAATTACAATTATTAAGAAAGAAACTCATCAATAAAACAAAAATACAAGGATTTATTTTTGAGAATGTAAGTGATAATTTTAATACTTTTTATAAGGATCATTTACCTTTTGATTTAACGAATGCTCAAAAAAGAGTTTTAAAAGAAATTCGAAAAGATGTCGCTTCTGGGGCACACATGAATCGTCTTTTACAAGGTGATGTCGGTTCAGGAAAAACTATTGTTGCTCTGCTAGCAATGCTTTTGGCTATAGATAATGGTTTTCAGGCAACAATAATGGCGCCAACAGAAATTTTGGCAAATCAGCATTTTATCGCCGTTTCACAACTTTTGCAAGGAATGAGCATAAATGTTGATATTCTTACAGGTTCTGTAAAAACAAAGAAGAGAAGAGAAATTCATGCTAGTTTGGAAGATGGAACATTAGATATTCTAATTGGAACGCATGCATTGTTAGAAGATAAAGTAAAATTTAAAAGTTTAGGAATAGCCATTATTGATGAGCAACATAGATTTGGTGTAGCGCAACGTTCTAAACTATGGGGAAAAAACACCTTAGATAATAAGGATGGGCTTCCTCCTCATATTTTAGTGATGACAGCAACACCAATACCAAGAACATTAGCAATGTCTGTTTATGGTGATTTAGATATTTCTGTAATTGATGAATTGCCTCCAGGGAGAAAAGAAATAAAAACTATACATCGTTTTGATAGCAATCGTTTGTCGGTCTTTAAGTTTATTAGAGATGAAATTAAAAAAGGAAGACAAGTGTATGTTGTGTACCCGTTAATTCAGGAATCTGAAACGATGGATTATAAAGATTTAATGGATGGTTATGAGAGTATTTCACGCGATTTTCCTTCGCCAAAATATCAAATAAGTATTGTTCATGGAAAAATGAAACCGGCTGATAAAGAACATGAAATGCAGCGTTTTGTAAAAGGTGAAACTCAAATTATGGTGGCCACAACTGTAATAGAAGTTGGTGTAAATGTGCCAAATGCAAGTGTTATGATTATTGAAAGCTCAGAACGTTTTGGACTTTCGCAATTACATCAATTAAGAGGAAGAGTTGGACGGGGAGCAGACCAAAGTTATTGTATTTTACTTTCTAGTTATAAATTATCGCCAGAAGGAAAAACACGTTTAAAAACAATGGTAGATACTACCGATGGTTTTAAAATAGCAGAAGTAGATTTAAAATTACGTGGCCCAGGAAATTTAATGGGGACGCAACAAAGTGGCGTTTTAGATCTTAAAATTGCTGATGTTGTAAAAGATTCGAAAATTTTAGTAGCCGCAAGAAATACTGCTATTGCTTTATTGCAAGAAGATCCAAATCTTTCAAAAGTTGAGAATATACCAATTAGCCAAGCTTTTGTTAAAATGAGTAAATCATCTAAAATATGGAGTAATATAAGTTAATTTTGTTTCAGTGAAGAAATACATCAAAAATATATCCATTTGTCTATTCCTTATTTTAAGTATATTTATTATTGCTTTTAATAATTTTGATGATACAAAAGAGAATGAATTATTAGATAAAAATATCAAGGAAGATAAACTTGATAAATTTTCTATTCCTGTTCAACACTATTCTAAAAATAGTACTAAAAATGTAAGTCATAAATTAGATTCTTTGTTAAATAGAATTAATAAGAGACATGATTTTCATGGAGCTGTTTTAGTTGCAAAAAATAAAAAAATAGTGTATCAAAATCAGGTAGGTTACGCAGATTTTAGGAAGAAAACTCCATTAAATAGCGAATCTGTTTTTCAACTAGCATCTGTAAGTAAACAATTTACAGCTGCTGCAATAATGCAGTTGAAAGAAAAAAGTAAATTAAAACTTACAGATTCAGTAAACGCTTATTTTCCAGATTTTCCTTATAAAAATATAACCATCAGAAATTTGTTAAACCATACATCTGGTTTGCCAAAATATTTCTGGGTTGCAGAGCATGAATGGAAAGAGAATAAGCCTCCTACCAATAAAGATTTAATGGAAGTTTTACCAATATCAAAAGCACAACGTTTTTTCAAACCTGGCCGTAATTTCGATTACTCGAATACAGGTTATTTTGTTTTGGCTTCTATTATAGAAAAAGTAACTGGAATTTCATTTAATCAATATCTTCAAAAAAATATTTTCGAACCATTAAATATGAGGAATTCTTATGTGTATAGCTATCAGAATGATACAATAAGAAAAAACCAATTAAAGGGATATCGTTTATACAGAGGTTGGAAACATATAAAAATAGGAAATACTGTTAACGATGCAATTGTTGGAGATAAAAATGTTTACTCAACTCTTGAGGATTTGTTTAAATGGACTTATGGATTAAATTCAGGAGGACTAATAACACAAGAATCTTTAGATTTAATGTATACAAAAGGAGAAACTATTTATGGAAGAAAAGTTCCTTATGGTTTTGGCTTTAGATTGGATAGCAGTGATAAAAAGAATATTTATCATTATGGTAAATGGAACGGTTTTAGTACAGCTTTAACAAATTATTTAGAAGAAGATATGGTAGTGATTGTTTTAGAACATACTAGTTATAATTCTTTAAAATACTTAAATAAAAAAATAAAGAAAATTGTGACTGAAAATTTTAAAACTTAATAAATAAAATAATCTCATCATCTTAAATTAATTAATTTTTTAGCAGCAATAAAAGGAGTTGTTTCTCCTTTCTCTAAATTAGAAATTTCCTTTTCTAAAGCTGTTTTTAAATTGGGTCTATTATAAAAATCTGCTTTCAATTGTTCCTCAATTGTAGACAAAAGCCAATATTTATTCTGTTTGTTTCTTTTTTGTTTGAAATAGGCATTTTCTTTTGTTAAAGAAATATATTCATTAACCATTTCGTCTACTTTATCAATTCCCATACTTTTTAATGCACTTGCAGTTAAAACTTTTGGCTGCCAATTACTTTCTTTTAAAGGATATAAATGCAGTGCTCTATTAAATTCAACCTTAGCAATTTTTGCATTTTTTTTGTTTTCTCCATCAGCCTTGTTAATTACAATTGCATCGGCCATTTCTATAATTCCTCGCTTTATGCCTTGCAATTCATCACCTGCGCCAGCTAATTTTAAAAGTAAAAAGAAATCTACCATAGAATGGACTAAAGTTTCAGATTGCCCAACGCCAACCGTTTCAATGATAATCGTATCAAAACCAGCAGCTTCACATAGTATAATACTTTCGCGTGTTTTTTGAGCAACGCCTCCTAAAGATGTTCCAGAAGGAGAAGGTCTAATAAAAGCATTTTTATCAGTCACTAATTCTTCCATACGAGTTTTATCACCTAAAATAGAGCCTTTGTTTATGGAGCTACTTGGGTCAATAGCTAAAACCGCTACTTTTTTATCTTGTTTAGTTAGATGTTTCCCAAAAGATTCTATGAAGGTACTTTTACCCACACCAGGAACTCCAGTAATTCCTATTCTTACAGAATTATTTGCATAAGGTAAACAGCGTTCTAAGATTTCGTTTGCTTTTTGTTGATGTTTTAGGTTTGTACTTTCTGCTAAGGTAATTGCACGACTTAAAAAGGTGATATTTCCTTTTAAAATTTGGGAAACAAAAGTGTCTACAGAATTTTGTTTCGCTCTGTTTGATTTTATTTTTTCGGCAGCAGATTTGTTGGTGGTTTTTGGTTTAGAAACACCTTTTTTTTGAGATAAAGCCGATTTGTTTTTAGCGGTCATAATTATAGTTGTGTAAATTTAACAATAATTTTATCAAATTATGATTTCTAAAATTGATAATAATTTCAATGAAATCGATTAAGATTTAACTAATTCTAAAGCTTTAATTGATAATACCAAATTTTTACTGGATAATTTAGCAATTGAATTGGCTACCCGTAACAATCATGTTTTTCATAAAGTAAAGAATGGATTAAATATTAAAGAAGATATCAATAAAAAAACCAATAATAAAAGATTTAATGTCACAGGAAATTATAGTTAATGAACCTTACAAAACGTAATCTTATAGTTGGGTAAAATTACTTTTTATTTTTTCAAATTTCTCAGAAACTCCATTTCGCTATTCTCAATAAAGTGTTTATCTTTGACAGCTCTAAAAATGCACCTTTTTAATGGAACTCTACAAAGAAAACCAACTTAAAGTATATAACTCTTTAACTAAAGAAAAAGAGAATTTTAAATCTATAACAGAAGGTTACGTTGGTATGTACGTTTGTGGTCCAACAGTATACAGCAATGCGCATTTAGGGAATGTTAGAACCTTTATGTTTTTTGATGTTGTGTATAGATATTTATTGCATTTAGGCTATAAAGTACGTTATGTTCGTAATATTACAGATGCAGGTCATTTAGAAAACGATGCAGAAGAAGGCGAAGATAAGATTGCAAAGAAAGCACGTTTAGAACAAATTGAACCAATGGAAGTTGTACAGCGTTACACAGTAGATTTTCATGATGTATTAAAAAATTACAATTTTTTACCACCAAGTATAGAGCCAACAGCAACAGGTCATATTATCGAACAGATAGAAATGATAAAAGAAATCATTGAAAAAGGTTTTGCTTACGAGGTTAACGGATCTGTTTATTTTGATGTTCTAGAATATAATAAAATAGAAGATTACGGAATTCTTTCTGGAAGAAAAGTAGAAGATTTAATAAGTAATACTAGAACTTTAGACGGACAATCAGATAAGAAAAATCCACAAGATTTTGCACTTTGGAAAAAAGCAGATGAACGTCATATTATGCGTTGGCCTTCTCCTTGGAGCGATGGTTTTCCGGGTTGGCATTTAGAATGTTCTGTAATGAGTACAAAGTATTTAGGTGAAAGTTTTGATATTCATGGAGGTGGAATGGATTTAAAATTTCCACATCACGAATGTGAAATTGCACAATCTAAAATTTGTAGTGGTGTAACTCCTGTAAATTATTGGATGCATGCAAATATGCTTTCATTAAATGGCCAAAGAATGGCGAAATCTACAGGGAATTTTATTTTACCAAATCAAATATTAACAGGAGAAAATAATATATTACCAAAAGCATTTTCTGCAAGTGTTGTAAGGTTTTTTAACATGCAAGCCAATTATAGAAGTGTCTTGGATTTTTCTGGAGATGCACTTTTAGCATCAGAAAAAGGACATGCTAAATTAATGGAAGCTATAAATTTTTTAGATAAAATTACAGCAACTAAAATATCTACTTTTGATGTTCAAAAATGGAAAAAAGATTGTTATTCAGCAATGAATGACGATTTTAATACACCAATTTTAGTTTCACATTTATTTGAAGCTGTAAAAGTAATTAATCAAATAAAAGAAGGAAAAGCATCTTTAAGTTCAGAAGATTTAGAAACTTTAAAAACAACAATGAATAGCTTTGTATTTGATGTTTTAGGGTTGATGAATGAAGCAGCTCATAATAACTCAGAAAAAATAAACGGAGTGGTTGAGTTGTTGATCAAATTAAGAAAAGAAGCAAGAGAAAATAAAAATTGGGCATTGTCGGATCAAATTAGAGACGAGTTAATTGCATTGGGCATTCAATTAAAAGACGGAAAAGAAGGCACAACTTATTTAATAAATTAGATTGAAAAAAATACTATCATTTCCATTTATATTGTTGGTTCGCTTTTACCAAAACGCAATTTCACCATTTACACCATCAACTTGTAGATATAGCCCTACGTGTTCACACTACACCATTGAAGCTTTGCAAAAACATGGTTTATTTTTAGGAGGATGGTTGGCTTTAAAAAGAATATTTAGTTGTCATCCTTGGGGAGGAAGTGGTTATGATCCAGTGCCAGAGAAAAAAGAAAAATAATTATTACCTCGAATATTATTTAAATCAACACATATTTTTGATTTAAATTGGAAAATGCAGTTTTTCGAGAGGTTTTTTAGAATTACATTTTAATAATCAGGTCTAGACCTTGGTCGACCGCATATATAAAGAAGATAAATGAGTTTTTTAGCAATAGAATGGAATCCTTCAATAGGAATAGATTTAGGATTTTTTGTAATTCGATGGTACAGCCTAATGTTTGTTGCGGCATTTTTATTAGGTTTAAGATTGATGAAAAAAATTTATATAGAAGATAAAATACCTGAGGAGAAATTGGATATATTATTTATGTATGTTTTTATTTCTATGTTAGTTGGTATGCGTTTAGGAGATGTATTTTTCTATAGTTGGTCTTATTATCAAAATCATTTATTAGAAATATTTCTACCAATAAAAGAAAGTGTAAATGATTCTTTATTTGGTTTAATTGAGGGTTGGAAGTTTACAGGTTTCACCGGTTTTGCCAGTCATGGTGCAGCAATCGGAATTCCGATTGCATTATATTTTTATGCAAAAAAACATTTACAAAAGCCTTGGTTGTTTATTTTAGATAGATTGGCGATTATGGTTGCATTAGCAGGATTTTTTATCCGTTTTGGTAATTTTTTCAATTCAGAGATTTATGGAAAAGAAACAGGTTCTAATTTTGGAGTAATTTTTAAAGCAGCAGGAGAAACAGCAGCAAGACATCCAACACAATTATATGAAGCTTTTAGTTATTTAGCATTATTTTTTGTAATGTGGCACTTGTATTGGAAAACACATAAAAAGCAACAAATTGGATTTTTATTTGGTCTTTTTATGGCAGTACTTTGGTCTTTACGTTTCTTTATTGAGTTTTTAAAAGAGGCTCAGGTAGAGGGTAGGGAAGATTGGGTTTTAAACTCTCTCAATACGGGTCAAATATTAAGTGTTCCATTAGTGCTTGTGGGTTTTTGGCTTATGTTTATAAAATCAAAAAAAATAGCAAACTAGTCATATGGAGAAATTGAAAAAACGATGGGGAATAGAAACGAATTGGTCGATTATAGCAATTTTTATTGTTTTTGCTATCAATGGTTCTTTTGCAGCTTGGGTTGCAAAGCCTGTTACTAATTTTTTAGGGTTGTCACCAGAAATAATTAGCCCATGGTTGTATTGGCCTCTTAGAATCCTACTTATTTTTCCCATTTATCAATTAACCCTTCCTTTAGTTGGTTGGATCTTTGGAGAATTTAAATTTTTTTGGGCTTTTGAAAAAAAGTTTTTAACGAGATTAGGTTTGGGGTTTTTATTTAAAAAATAACAAAGAGGTATTGCAATTTTTTTTTGAAAAAGATATGATGACTTCCTTTATTAAAATTAATCTTATTGAATTTTATCGATTTCAAAAATAAAATAGCTATTCTGCAAACAAACACCTTAGGTGGTTTAGAAGCTCAATTTAGGCTAGCCCCAAAAATGCGTCTACAGTATGATGCTGCTTCAATACAAGCGAATAATCCGAGAAAAGCGGCTGTGTTGGCTTTATTTTATCCTAATACAAAAGGCGAAGCTTGTTTTTTATTAACACAAAGAGCTCGTTATAATGGCACTCATTCTGCACAAATTAGTTTTCCTGGTGGTAAGATTGATAAAACGGACAAAAATCTAAAAAAAGCAGCATTAAGAGAAACTTTTGAAGAGGTAGGCGTTCTGGAATCATCGATTAATGTTATTCGAGAATTAACAGATGTCTATATACCACCAAGTAATTTTTTGGTGACACCTTTTATTGGTTTTGTTGACAAAAGACCAGTTTTTGATTTAAATTACGAGGTAGATAAAGTAATTGAGGTTTTAGTAAGCGATTTATTAAATGATTCAAATATAACCTCAATTAACATGAGTACATCATATATGGATAATGTAAATATACCTTGCTTTAAATTAAATGATTACATTGTTTGGGGAGCTACAGCTATGATACTTTCTGAAATTAAAGAACTCTTAAAATAGCATGTTTGTTAATGGTTTTGTAAGTTTGTTTTTAATCTAATTAAAATTAAAAAAGATGCCTTTATTGAAAAGGAACATATTTGGTCAAATTTTATTTTTTAAAAAAATAATTATTAGAATTTTCGGACTTGTTTCTCACGGTAGATATCGAAAATTTAATAGCTTACAGATAGAAGGATCAGAAATTTTAAGAAATTTACCAGATAGAAATGTTTTATTTATTTCTAATCATCAGACCTATTTTGCCGATGTAGCGGCTATGTTTCATGTTTTCAATGCTTCTTTAAAAGGTAGAGATGATAATATTAAGAATGTTGGTTATATTTGGAACCCCAAATTAAACATTTATTTTGTTGCAGCAGGAGAGACTATGCGTTCTGGTATTTTACCAAAATTGATGGCTTATGGAGGTTCCGTCTCAATTGATAGAACATGGAGAAGTGCCGGTAAAAACGTGAACAGACAAGTTAAAAACTCTGACATTTCTAATATTGGTAAAGCCATAGAGGATGGTTGGGTTATTACGTTTCCTCAAGGGACAACAACTCCTTTTAGGCCTATTAGAAGAGGAACGGCACATATTATAAAAACGTACAAACCAATTGTTGTGCCTATTGTAATTGATGGGTTTAGACGTTCTTTTGATAAAAAGGGTTTGAGAATAAAAAAACGGAATGTTTTGCAATCTATGGTGATAAAAGAGCCTTTGGATATAGATTACGACAATGAGGAGATTACAGATATAGTTACTAAAATTGAGTTTTCGATTGAGCAACATAAGTCATTCTTAAAAGTGCTTTCACCAAAAGATGCCGAAGAATATCTTAGGGAAGAGGAAGAATTGAATAAAAAACGAAAATTTTGGACCTCTTAAATTTTAAAATAATATAGTATTACATACAAAAAAGGTCTTAATTTTCAAGGCTTTTTTTGATTTGTTAACTGATTTGAATGATTCAATGCTTAGTTTTATAATTGATTTATCGTTTTCAATATTTATTTTGTTTGATTTATAAAATTTATTAAGCTTTTTCGTCATATTTTATTGCATAAGCTCTTTTATTCTTAATTGTATTTGCCGTAAAATCAAACTTCAGATTAATATTTTCAAGGACTAAAACAATACTTTCGGGCATAAAATTATTTCTAATTTTAAGAGTGCTTATAAAACAGTTTACTCCAGAAACTCTCCTAAAAAAGTTATAACAATCCAACAGAATTATAATTGGTTATTTTTTCTATTTAAGATGAATGACTAAAGAAATAAGTTGGGTTTGTTTAAAAGAAAGGTTCTTTACTCACTTAGAATATAAGATTGAAAATTATATACTATATCAATTGTTGATATTTCATAAATTTGATTTTCAGTCTGATAATTTTAACCAATTAATTTCGCGTTTCTGGGTTTTACTAAAATAGAAATAAATTTATTTTTGAGTAAAACATTAACAGTAAAAACAATTATTTTACATAAAAAAAGCCTCACAAACTAAATTTGTAAGGCTTTTAAAGTATGTTTTACTATAAAAAAGTTTAATTTTTTACTTGAGCTTTAAATTCATCAAATTTATTATCTTCATTTTTAGGCCAGCTATTGTTCGATACATCTACATCTGCCGTTTCAAAATCAGGATCTACTTTAAAACTTTTTATTTCTTGAGTTGAAGAAAATACTCTTTTAACAGTATTGTCATCTTTCATCCATATTTGTGATGGAAAAGTTTGTTTTTCCGAAGTGCCATCTGCATACGTTAATTCAACAATCAAAGGCATTACTAAACCACCTGGTTTTTCAAACTCTACCGAATATATGTATCCTGGAGCCTTTTTCCCATCTAAATATTGATCCATTGCTTTTGGATTAGCATCTTCTTTTTTATCTGTGATAAAGACTAAGTCACCTAAACTATCAAAGTATTGTTTATATTGTGTTTTTAACTTAACTACTCTTTCACTAGGTTTATCAGTTAAATACAAAGGCTTTACTTCTTTAATACCTATATCTGTAACATCTGTAGTATAAAACCATCCTCTCCAAAACCAATCTAAATCCATACCGGATGCATCTTCCATAGATCTAAAGAAATCTTCTGGAGTAGGGTGCTTAAACATCCATCTTTGTGAATAAGTTCTAAAAGCATGGTCAAATAACTCTGGTCCCATAATCGTTTTACGCAAAATGTAAAGTGCTGCAGCAGGTTTTGTGTATGCATTTGGCCCAAATTGTTTTACATAGTCTCCTTGTGACATAATAGGCGAGATGTTAGATTGATCTCCTCCCATATATCTAGTTATATCTTTTGCAGGATTAGAAGCAAATAACTCTGCATCATAAACATCTTCTGCTAAAATTTCTACAAAAGAATTTAAACCTTCATCCATCCAAGTCCATTGTCTTTCATCAGAGTTTACAATCATTGGAAAAAAGTTATGGCCTATTTCGTGAATAATAACACCTAACATTCCTTTTTTTGTTCTGTCTGAATATGTTCCATCTGCATTTGGACGACCATAGTTGAAACAGATCATTGGGTATTCCATTCCTTGTCTTTCTGAGTGAACAGAAATTGCTTTTGGATAAGGATAATCAAAAGTTAATTTAGAATATTCAATTAAAGTAGTTGCAACAGCTCTGGTAGAATGCTCTTCCCACAAAGGATTACCTTCTTTCGGATACAAAGATACAGCCATCACTGTTTTACCATTAATATTGGTAGCCATTGCATCCCAAATATATTTTCGAGACGAAGCAAAAGCAAAATCTCTTACTTTTTCTGCTTTAAATTTCCAAGTCTTTGTGCCAGTAGCTCTTACTTTTTCTGCTTTTTCTGCTTCCTTTTGGGTAACAATCATTACAGGCTTATCAAAGGTTTTACGAGCAGTTGCCCAACGATTACGCTGTGTTTTCGTTAAAACATCTTTTTCGTTTTGTAAAACACCCGTAGCATCTACAATATGATCTGCTGGCACTGTCAGATTTACTTCATAATCGCCAAATTCTAAAGCCCACTCTGAGCGTCCCCAAAATTGCATATTTTGCCATCCTTCAACATTATTATAGACAGCTAATCTAGGAAAGAATTGGGCAATAGTGTAGTTGTTATTACCATCAGGAAAAGTCTCTAAACCAGAACGTCCTCCGTCTAAATTAATGTCGTTAATTTTGTAATTCCATTTGATACTAAATTTAAAGTTTTCACCAGGAGCTAAAGCTTTTGGTAAGTTCACTCTCATCATAGTTCTATTGATAAAATGAGATAAAGGTCTACCATTACTTTCAACTTTTTCTATGTTAAAACCAAAACCTTTACTTTCTTTTAAATATTTACCCTTAAATGCGCTAGGAGTTAACCAAGCCTCAGCACCACCAGATTTTGCTAATGGAGTTTGAGAGTCATCTGCTCTCATATTTTGGTCTAACTGTACCCATAAATATTCTAAATTGTCTTTAGAATTATTGTAATAAGTTATTTTTTCATCACCATAAATTTTGTTGGTACTTTCTTCCAAACGAATATCCATAACATAATCAACTTTTTGCTGAGAATATTGTTGTCCAGGAGCACCTGAAGCTGTATGCTGATCGTTTGGTGTCGCCAAAACATCTTTCATTTGTCTGAATTTGTTTTGATCAATGTGTCCTTGTTGCGTTTTCTTTTTCTCGTTTTTTTCTTGCGAAATAGTGGCAGTAACAACGAAGAACAAAGAAAAAATTAGTAAAGATATTTTTTTCATTTTTTATTTTTAATTAATAGTGTTAGCGAAGCTAATGATATCGTTATAAATAAGTTTAAAAAGTTTAAAAATTTAACAAATATTTATTAAATACCAGAATTGAGGAGAAAAAAAACGACATCAATAGATGTCGCTTTCATATTTTTGGTGAGATTTTTAGGCTTTAATTTAGCCTTTAATTTTGCTTTTAAATTTTTCAAACTGATTCTTACTTTCTTTTGGCCAGTTATTGTTAGATGAATCTACATCCGCCGTCTCTTGTTGAGGATCTATTGTTATTTTGGAAAGTTCTTTCGAGGTAGAGAATACTTTAGTTACTTCTTTGTCATTATACCTCCAAATTTGAGCAGGATATACTTTTCTTTCACTTGATCCATCTTTATACGTAAATTGAACAATAATTGGCATTACTAATCCACCAGGTTTGTTATATGTAATTTCATAATGGTATTTTGAGTCTTTGCCTTTTTTAGCACCAAAACCTAATCCTTCTGTTTTGTCCTCAATAAAATTAACGTTATCTCCAACTATTTTGGTGTGATATTTTTTTACACTTTTAATACCAATATCATTTACATCTGTTGTATAAAACCAACCTCTCCAGAACCAATCTAAATCAACTCCAGAAGCATCTTCCATAGATCTAAAGAAATCTGCTGGTGTTGGGTGTTTAAACATCCATCTTTGCGAGTAGGATCTAAATGCATGATCAAATAATTCGTGTCCCATAATAGTTTCTCTTAAAATCCATAAGGCTGTTGCAGGTTTGCCATATGCATTATTACCAAATTCATATACATTGTCTCCTTTGGACATAATTGGTGCAATTTTAGATTGATCTCCACTCATATATTTGACAATATTTTTTGGATAGCCCCTTGTGATAGGAAAGTTTTTGTCATAAGCCAATTCTGCTAACATTTCTACATAAGAATTTAATCCTTCATCCATCCAAGTCCATTGTCTTTCATCAGAATTTACAATCATTGGAAAAAAGTTGTGTCCAACTTCATGGATTGTTACTTTTATCATTCTGTATTTAACTCTATCAGAATAAGTTCCATCAGCATTTGGTCTTCCCGGGTTGAAACAAATCTGGGGATATTCCATTCCCATTTGTCCATCAACAGAAATTGCTTTATGATATGGATAATCAAATGTGTATTTAGAATACGTTTTTAAGGTTTGAGCAACCGCTCTTGTAGAGTGTTCACCGTATAATGGATTTGCTTCTTTAGAATATAAAGAATAAGCCATTACAGATTTACCATTAATATCAACTGCCATTGCATCCCAAATAAATTTTCTTGAAGTTGCAAATGCGTAATCTCTCACGTTTTTAGCAATAAATTTCCAAGTTTTAGTTTTTTTAGATTTGGATTTTTCTATTTTGGTAGCTTCTTGTTGAGTTCGAATTACGACGGGTTTGTCGTACGTTTTTCGTGCTTTTGATAACCTATTTAATTCATTTTTTGTAAGTACTTCTTTTTCATTTTGTAAAACTCCAGTAGCACCTAACATGTGATCTTTAGGTGTTGTAATATTAACAGTATAATCTCCAAATTCTAATGCAAATTCACTTCTTCCCCAAAATTGGTCGTTTTGCCAACCTTCAACATTATCATAGACACATAATCTTGGGAAAAATTGAGCTATTACGTAGTTATTATTGTTGTTTTCTGTAAAGTGTTCGAAACCTGATCTACCACCATCTTTTCTGTGATTGTTAATGTTGTACCACCACTCAATTTTAAAAGAAAATGTTTTTCCAGACGCTAATGGTTTTGGTAAATCAATACGCATCATTGTTTGGTTTATTGTGTGCGAGAGTTTACTTCCGTCAATATTTGTCACGCTCATAATATTAAAACCTCCATCAAAAGGATTCGAGGGAAAGCTGCGGTCAAACCACTTTTTATTCATCACTTTTGGAACTCTGTTAGTTGCGATATCTGGAGACTTAGAATCTTTTGCTCTTACATTTTGGTCTAATTGCACCCATAAATAAGCTAATTCGTCTTTAGAATTATTATGATAAAGAATGGTTTCTTTACCCGTAATTTTTTGATGTTCGTCATCTAACACAATATCCATTATATAATCTACCTTTTGTTGGGTATAATTTATACCGGGAGCACCAGAAGCAGTTCTTTGACTATTAGGAGTTGCCAATTCATCTTTAAGTTGCTTAAACTTATTTTGATTTGTATGACCTTGCTTTGTTATTTTTTCTTGAGCAGATACAGATGCTCCAATAAAAAAAACAGTTAGTAATTGTAGCGTAATTTTTTTCATTTGGGTTTGGATTTTAATTGTACAAAATTTAAGGATTTCGAGAGTTAAAAAAATTAATGTTTTAATAAACCTTTATCATTTTTGGCAGTTAATAAAATGCTTTTATGTTTATCACCATCCTTATATTTGATTAAATTTTGTTGTTCTAAAAAATGTTTCGTTAAAATTTTATTTTCAATTTCTATGCTATTTACTTCTTTTATATTTTCAATTTCTAGATAAAAATAGACGAGATCCCCATCATATTCTTTTCCTATGTAATTAAATTCTTTGGGTATATTATCAATTTTAAGGTGAAGTTTTTCTTTTAAATACTTAAAAAAGTAAATATCATTATTTTTTAATTCCTTTTTTGTCTGAAGTTTTAAATCAATGTTGTAATTTTTATTTAAAGCAATTTCTATATCGTCCATAAAAACATTAATTGTTATTTGAACAGATTTTTTTTCGCTTCGATATTCTATTTGAGTAAGACTCAGATAATACTTGTGAGCTGCAAAAGAAAGTAGAGGAATAATAACAAGAATTAAATAAACTTTTTTCATTTTTAGACTAAAACAATTATTAAGCCAAATTACTCTTTTTTTATGATTTTTAAATAAGACGTGCTTTCTTTCTGAAATTTTTTTATCAGTTCTAAAACCTTCTTTTATTTATAAATATTTTAGAAAATGAGAATAGTTTTCTTTAGAAACCTTTTTATGTGCAAAGTATTTTATCAAAATAAACTTATACTCGAAATGTATTCAAGAGTTTATAGTTTATATCTAGGTAAAAAACTATAAAGTGAAAATGGTTAATAAAATACCTAAAAGAATAGCAATAAACTTTTTTAGGTTAAACTTATGATTTTCGGTACTTTCAAACAGTATAATTGTAGAAATGTGAAGAAAAACACCAATAATTAGAGCAGTAATTTCTAATGTATAAGTTGTGAAAAAAAGAATTTTATCTCCAAATAATATTCCTAGAGGACTCATTAATGCAAAAACTATCAAAAAAACATAAGTTATTTTTTTTGGGTATTTGGTCTGAATTAAAAAAGTAGTTAAAACAATAGCAATAGGTATTTTATGTATTACAATAGCCCATAATAAATTATCATTGGCATTATGAATAGGTAAGCCTTCAGAGAAAGCGTGTATGCATAAACTTACAAATAATAATGTTGGAAACTCTTTTCCATTAGTATGAATATGAATATGACCATGTTCTGCGCCTTTAGAAAAAGATTCTAAAATTGACTGAATAATAATTCCAGCTAAAATAAAAATCCCTACTTTCTTATATGTTGTAGTTTCAATATACACCAATGGTAATAAATGTAAGATGGTAACCGATAAAAGATAAGCTCCGCTAAATGCTAATAATAAATGTACCAATTTACTGTTTGGTTTTAAAATAAAAACCAATAAAGAGCCAAAAAGAACAGCGGCTATTAAAAAAATATAACTCATTTTGCAATAAGAATTAATCGTTCAGAAGTGTTAGCTTCGAATGCATTTAAATCATAATCCCCAAAAACATTTGTAATTGTAAAACCAACTTTTTCAAAGAAAGCCGTCATTTTATCTAGATCTAAATATTTCACTTGTTCTGTGTAAGTGTGATTTTCTCCATCAGCAAAAAATGAAATATGCTTGTAGATAAAACCATCTTTAATTTCTCTTTTAATATTAAAGGTAATCGAATTTACTATTTTTGTTTCTTTTGCAACTAAATTTAATTTTACTTTTTCAGCATTTAAAAAATCAAACACAAAGAAACCATCTTTTTTTAAACTTTGTTTAATATTATTCAGAATTAAAATATCTTCTTTATCATCTTCAAAATAACCAAAGCTGGTAAACAAATTAAACACAGCATCATACTTATTATTAAAAGGGGCACGCATATCATGCACTTTAAAATTTAAAGTCTCGTTCTCAAATTCTTTAGCCAATTTAATGCTATTGGCAGCTAAATCTCCACCAGTAACTTTATATCCTAAAGAATTTAAAAATACAGAATGGCGACCTCGCCCACATGGTAAATCTAAAATATGAGTTGTTTTTGGCAAATTTAAAAAAGTAGTGATATGCTTCATAAATAATTGTGCCTCATCATCATTTCTGTCTTTATAGAGAATATGATAATAAGGCGTGTTAAACCAATTTGTAAACCAATCTTTTGTTTTCATTTTTATAAAATTGCAATAATTTGATTTTTATAACTATAATTAAGTAGGTTTCTAATTGCTTTTAACGACCAATTGCAAATCTCTCAAATTTAAGACTGTAAAAGTAACTAAATCTTACGTTTCAAAAAATGAAAAATTTAATTACTATTTATCCTATTAATAAAATGTATTTTTGCAATCAATTTTATGAGTATGAACAAAGATTTTAAAATGACAGCAACAACACTTTTTGGTTTAGAAAGTGTTTTGGCAAATGAGTTAAAACAACTTGGAGCTCAAGATGTTAAAGAAGGCATCAGAGTGGTTTCTTTTAGAGGTGATACAGGTTTTATGTACAAAGCAAATATTGCTTTAAGAACTGCTGTAAGAATTTTAAAACCTATAAAAGTTTGTAAAATTTACGATGAAGAAGACTTGTATGAAGCAATTCAGAAAATAAAATGGGAAAACTATTTAGAAACTGAAGGTACTTTTGCAATTGGTGCAGTAGTAAACTCAAAGAACTTTACATCAAACTCACATTATATTTCTTTAAAGTCGAAAGATGCAATTGCAGATTATTTTCGTCATAAATATAGTAAAAGACCCAATGTAGATTTAGATTATCCAGATTTAAAAATTCACATTCACATTCATAAAGAATGGTTAACTGTTTCTTTAGATTCTTCTGGAGATTCTTTACATAAGAGAGGTTACAGAACCGCAACTAATATTGCTCCAATAAACGAAGTTTTGGCTGCTGGTATGGTTTTATTGTCTGGTTATACAGGCGAAGAAAATTTTATCGATCCAATGTGTGGTTCAGGTACAATTTTAATTGAAGCTGCAATGATTGCTAATAATATTCCTGCTAATATCAACAGAAAATTATTTGCTTTTGAGAATTGGAAAGATTATAATGAAGACTTGTATTTTACAATTCAAGATGCGCTATTAAAGAAAATTCGTTCTTCCCATTTTAAAATTATGGGATTTGATAAAGCTCCTTCGGCTGTGCAGAAAGCACAAGCAAATATTGAAAACGCCAATTTGAGTGAGTTTATAGGAGTTCATCATGTCAATTTTTTTAACTCTAAAAAAGAAGTTTTTGGTAACACTACCATTTTGTTTAATCCACCTTATGGTGAGCGTTTAAATATCGATACAGAAGAATTTTACAAAAAAATAGGAGATACATTAAAACACAATTATCCTGGTTCTATGGCTTGGCTAATAACTTCAGATATAGATGCCTTAAAATGTGTAGGCTTAAGAACATCTAAAAGAATTGCTCTCAAAAATGGAGATTTAAACTGTAAGTTTGTAAAATACGAATTGTACGAAGGAACACGAAAGTTTAGGACGGAAAAAGAAATTTCTGACACAGATACTGATACAAATATGGAAAAATAAGATTAATTTCTTTTTATTAGAAATAAAGAAAACAAACATTATTTTAAACTTAAGTCATAAAAAAAACCGAAACGTAAATGTTTCGGTTTTTTTATGATTTTTATTTTCTTTTTTTCTGAAGTGCCTGTTGTTCTTGTGCTTGCTTCATAGCTGTATCGATTTTTTGACGAAATTTACTTTTTGCTTTTTCAGGTTTCTTTTTGTTTTCCTCAATCTGAGCATGAATTTTGTCTTCATCAATTATGTAGTTTTTAATTACTAACATAATTGTAATGGTTAACAAGTTAGAAATAAAGTAGTACAAACTTAAACTACTTGCATAATTATTAAAGAAGAACAGCATCATAATAGGAGAGAAGTAAATCATATACTTCATCATTTTTCCCATGTCTGGCATGCCTTCTTGCGTTGGCGCTTGCATGTTTGCTTGTTGACTCTGATTCATTTTCATGTAAAAGAAAATTGCAACAGATGCTAATATTGGAAATAAACTTACGTGATCTCCATAAAAAGGAATGTTAAAAGGTAATTTGTAAATTATATCATAAGAAGATAAGTCATTTGCCCATAAAAAGTTTTGCTGTCTTAACGCCAGGTTTGTAGGAAAGAATTTAAACAGTGCAAAGAATACAGGCATTTGTAACAATGCAGGTATACAGCCTGACATCATGCTTACTCCAGCTTTTCGCTGAATAGCCATGGTTTCTTGTTGACGCTTCATTGCATTTTCTTTTCCAGGATATTTCTCATTTAATGCTGTTAATTCAGGCCTAATAACCTTCATTTTTGCGCTTGATAAATAAGATTTATAAACTAAAGGAGACATTATTATTCTAACAACAATGGTCATTAAGATGATGATTAATCCGAAGTTAGATAAGAACCCTTTTAAAAAGTTAAATACAGGATAAAATACAGTTCTGTTTAAGAAACCGAAAATTCCCCAACCTAAATCTGCTGTTTTGTCTAAATTTGTTCCTTTAAATTGTTCTCCACTTAATAGATTATAATCACTAGGACCGTAAAACCATTTCATGTTATAATTTAATTCGCCATTAGTTAATACTAAAGGAGCCTTTAACTCATAACGTTTTGTGTATATAGAGTCAATTTCCTCATTTTTTACTAAATCCGTAGATATAACGGTAGCATTATTAAAAGGAGTATCTGATAATAGGCTAGATGAAAAGAAATGTTGTTTGTAAGAAACCCAAGCTAAATCATTTATTACCTCTGTATTACCTGCATTTAAGTAATCTACATCACCTTCTGTTTTATAGTAAAGGTGAGAGTACATTGTGTTTTCAGTTTTTAAACTTTTCTCATGTCTGTAACCATCTAAAGACCAATCTAAATTAATTGTGTTAGAAGAATTTATTACAGTACTTAAACCTTGAGAACGAACAGCAAAATTTACCATATATTCATTAGGGTTCATTTCATATCTATATTCAAGAAACTGAGAATCAGAAACTTTTAATTTCATAGAAACGATTGTGCTTTCTCCGTTTTTAGAAATACTAGGTTCAAAGAATAAATCTTTTGTGTTTAATATTCTGTTGTCTGTTGTACCAAAATTGATGTTAAAAGAAGCGTTATTATCTTTTATCATATATAAAGGTGAAGAATCATATGTTTTATAGTCCTTAATTTCAGCCTCTATAATTTGACCACCTTTATTATTAATAACTAGTTTTATCAATTCATTTTCTAAAACAGAGGTTCCTACTTTACCATCAATAGCACTTTTTGCAAAAGCACCTAATTTATTGGTGAAAGCTATTTGCTTTAAAGAATCGTTTTGAAAAATGGGTGTATTTGCTGTAGTTGTACTTATTGTATTCTCAGTTACATCCTGAACTTGCTCAGTTTTTGTTGAAGTGTCATTGATTTCTTCTGGTTTATTAATATTCATCCAGTATAATAAAATACCGCCTAATAATATCATTCCTATGAAGGAATTGAGATCGAATTTCTTTTTTTCCATATATTATTTTTAAATGTCAAATTGTCATTTAATTTTTAAAATTTAATGACAAATATAGTTGAAAAGCAGTTTTTGTATTCATTTTACTGCTTTTAGTTTCTTATTTCGTTATAGTTCAAATAGTATTCCCTTTTGTATTAGTTTTTGGGATTAGCTGAGAGTTTTTGAATTTAAATGCTTTGAACTAGTCAAGATTAGTTTTTAGATTGTGCTAAAGCCGCTTTTATAAAATCTACAAATAAAGGATGTGGTTTTAAAACAGTACTTTTATATTCCGGATGATATTGTACACCAACAAACCAAGGGTGAGAAGGTATTTCTACAACTTCTACCAATCCTGTTTTAGGGTTAAATCCTGTTGCTTTCATTCCTTCCAGCTCAATTTGGTCTAAGTAATCGTTGTTAAACTCGTAACGATGCCTGTGGCGTTCACTAATATTTTCAGATTTATACGCATTGTAAGCGTTAGAATTTTCTGTTAGTTTACAATCCCAAGCACCCAAACGCATTGTCCCGCCTTTTTCTGTAACATTTTTTTGGCTTTCCATTAAGTTGATCACGGGGTTTTTACAATCCTTTTTCATTTCTGTTGAAAAAGCATCTTCTAAGCCTAATACATTTTTAGAATATTCGATAACAGCCATTTGCATTCCCAAACAAATTCCCAAGAAAGGAATATTATTTTCTCTTGCATATTGTACTGATTTTATTTTTCCATCAATTCCTCTATCACCAAAACCAGGAGCAACTAAAATCCCGTTTACACCTTTTAATTTTTCTTCAACATTATCAACGCTAAGCTTTCAGAATGTATCCAACGCACTTTTACCTTAGTTTCATTAGATGAACCAGCATGAATAAAAGCTTCAGTGATTGATTTATAAGAATCTTGTAACTCAATATATTTACCAATTAAAGCAATTTCTACTTCGTGTTTAGGGTTTTTATGTTTCTGTAAGAATTCATTCCAAACTTTTAATTCTGGCTCTCCTTTAGAACATAATTTTAGTTTTCTTAAAACAACAGAATCTAAACCTTGTTCTAACATTAAGTTAGGTACATCGTAAATTGTTTCTGCATCTATAGATTGTACAACATCTTCTTTCTTTACATTACAGAATAATGCAAGTTTCCGTTTAATGTCATCAGAAATTTCATGCTCTGTTCTACACACTAAAATATCTGGGCTAACACCACTTTGCATTAACATTTTTACAGAGTGTTGTGTAGGTTTTGTTTTTAGCTCACCTGCGGCAGCTAAATAAGGTACTAATGTTAAATGAATAACAATGGCATTTTCTTCTCCTTTTTCCCAAAGCATTTGTCTAACAGACTCAACATAAGGCAAAGATTCAATATCACCAACGGTTCCGCCAATTTCTGTAATGACGATATCATAATCACCAGTTTCCCCTAGAATTTGAATTCTACGTTTAATTTCATCAGTAATATGAGGAATAACTTGTACAGTTTTTCCTAAGAACTCGCCTTTACGCTCTTTATTAATTACAGATTGATAAATTTTACCTGTAGTAACGTTATTGGATTGGCTGGTAGGAATGTTTAAAAAACGCTCATAATGACCAAGATCTAAATCAGTTTCTGCTCCATCATCTGTAACATAGCACTCTCCATGTTCGTATGGATTTAAAGTTCCTGGATCTATATTAATGTATGGGTCTAGTTTTTGGATAGTTACAGAAAATCCTCTTTGCTGCAATAATTTGGCTAAAGAAGCTGCAATAATTCCTTTTCCAAGTGATGATGTTACGCCTCCTGTTACAAAAACGTATTTAGTGTTACTCATGGTATTCTTAGGTTTGGGCAAAAATAGTAACTCTAGCATTTATGGCAAATAAAAAAGGCAAAAACATTTGTAAAAAATGTTTTTTAGTGTTGTGTTAAAATATTTTATTTTTTTTTGAAATAGTGTTTGTCAAAAATAAAAACAGTTGTATATTTGCCCACGCTTAGAAAGAAGTTAAATTCTATTAAGTAATAGATAGCAATTAAGAAGACACTTTAAAAAATACATATAATGCCGAAAAGAACGTACCAACCGTCAAAGAGAAAGAGAAGAAATAAACATGGTTTCATGGAAAGAATGGCTTCTGCTAACGGTAGAAAAGTATTAGCTCGTAGAAGAGCAAAAGGAAGAAAGAAAGTTTCTGTCTCATCTGAAACTAGACATAAAAAATAAATGGTTAACATTTGTTGATATATATGAGGTGTTACTTTTTTAAGTAACACCTTTTTTTATACCCAAGCATTAACTATTTTTACTAAATAAATAACGATACAACTACAACAACTAAAACACAATGCCAAAAAGAAAAGACCTCAAATCAGTTTTAATTATCGGATCTGGACCTATTGTTATTGGACAAGCTTGTGAATTTGATTACTCTGGTTCACAATCATTACGTTCTTTAAGAGAAGATGGAATTGAAACTATTCTAATTAACTCGAATCCTGCAACCATTATGACAGACCCTTCAATGGCTGATCATATATATTTACTGCCTTTAACAACAAAATCTATTATTCAAATTTTAAAAGAGCATCCGCAAATTGATGCTGTTTTACCAACAATGGGTGGGCAAACTGCATTAAATTTATGTATTGAAGCAGATGATAAAGGAATTTGGGAAGATTTTAATGTAAAATTAATAGGTGTAGATATTGACGCCATTAATGTTACTGAAGATAGAGAACAATTTAGAGAGTTAATGATTAATATTGGTGTGGCAATGGCACCCCAAGCAACAGCTACTTCGTTTTTAAAAGGAAAAGAAATTGCTCAAGAATTTGGTTTTCCACTAGTTATTCGTTCTTCATACACGTTAGGTGGGGCAGGAGCTTCTATTGTTTATAAAGCAGAAGATTTTGACCAGTTATTAAGTTACGGTTTAGAGGCATCACCAATTCATGAGGTGATGATTGATAAAGCGATGATGGGATGGAAAGAGTACGAATTAGAATTATTAAGAGATAAAAACGACAATGTTGTAATTATCTGTTCTATCGAAAATATGGATCCTATGGGAATTCATACTGGAGATTCTATTACAGTTGCCCCAGCAATGACCTTTCTGATACTACGTTTCAGAAAATGCGTGACATGGCAATTCATATGATGCGTTCTATTGGGGATTTTGAAGGTGGTTGTAACGTGCAGTTTGCAGTTTCTCCAGACGAAAAAGAAGAGATTATTGCGATTGAAATTAATCCAAGAGTTTCTACGATCATCAGCATTAGCTAGTAAAGCAACAGGATATCCTATTGCAAAAGTAGCTACAAAATTAGCGATTGGTTATACATTAGATGAATTAGAAAACGGAATTACAAAATCTACATCAGCTTTATTTGAGCCAACTTTAGATTATGTAATCGTAAAAATACCACGTTGGAATTTTGATAAATTTGAAGGTTCTGACAGAACTTTAGGTTTACAAATGAAATCTGTTGGAGAAGTAATGGGAATTGGTCGTTCTTTCCAAGAAGCATTGCACAAAGCAACACAATCTTTAGAGATTAAACGCAATGGTTTAGGTGCAGATGGAAAAGGCTACACAGATTATGACCAAATTATAGATAAATTAACCAATGCAAGTTGGGACCGTGTTTTTGCTATTTACGATGCAATTGCTATCGGAATTCCATTAAGTCAAGATTCATGATATCACAAAAATTGACATGTGGTATTTAAAGCAATACGAAGAGTTATTTCAACTACAGAAAGAAATTTCTACTTATACAGTTGAGACGATTCAAAGAGACTTGTTGTTAGAAGCAAAGCAAAAAGGTTACGGAGATAGACAAATAGCACATATGCTAGATTGTTTAGAAAGTGAAGTGTATACAAAGAGAGAAGAGTTAAAAGTGCAACGTGTTTTTAAATTAGTTGATACTTGTGCTGCAGAATTTAAGGCAAAAACTCCATATTATTATTCAACTTTCGAAAACGAAATTGAAACTCCAGATGGAGAAATTACAATTGCAAACGAAAGTGTTGTAACTGATAAAAAGAAAATTATTGTTTTAGGCTCTGGACCTAATAGAATTGGTCAGGGAATAGAGTTTGATTACTGTTGTGTGCATGGTGTTTTAGCAGCTGCAGAATGTGGTTATGAAACAATTATGATTAACTGTAATCCAGAAACGGTTTCTACAGATTTTGATACTGCAGATAAATTATATTTCGAGCCTGTTTTTTGGGAACATATATATGACATTATTCGTCATGAAAAACCAGAAGGAGTTATTGTACAATTGGGGGGCAAACAGCATTAAAGTTAGCGGAAAAGTTAACGAAATATGGAATTAAAATTATCGGTACTTCTTTTGAAGCTTTAGATATAGCAGAAGATAGAGGAAGGTTTTCAGCGATGTTAAAAGATAATAAAATTCCTTTTCCCGAATATGGTATCGCAGAAACTGCAGATGAAGCACTGGTTTTAGCTGATAAATTAGATTTTCCAATTTTAGTAAGACCTTCTTATGTTTTAGGAGGACAAGGAATGAAAATTGTAATTAATAAAGAAGAATTGGTAAAACATGTAGTTGATTTATTAGGTAGAATGCCTGGTAATAAATTATTGTTAGATCATTATTTAGATGGTGCAATTGAAGCAGAAGCAGATGCAATTTGTGATGCAGATGGTAATGTTTACATAATTGGTATTATGGAGCATATAGAACCTTGTGGAATTCACTCAGGAGATTCTAATGCAACATTACCTGCCTTTAATTTGGGTGAATTTGTAATGCAACAAATTAAAGACCATACACGTACAATTGCAACAGAATTAAAAACTGTTGGTTTGATAAATATTCAATTTGCAATTAAAAATGATATTGTTTATATTATAGAAGCAAACCCAAGAGCTTCTAGAACCGTTCCTTTTATTGCAAAGGCATACAAAGAACCTTATGTAAATTATGCAACTAAAGTGATGTTAGGTCATAATAAAGTAACAGATTTTAATTTTAATCCTCAATTAGAAGGATATGCAATTAAACAACCTGTTTTTTCATTTAACAAATTCCCTAATGTTGATAAAAAATTAGGACCAGAAATGAAATCGACAGGAGAAAGTATTTTGTTTATTGATAGTTTAAAAGATGATGCATTTTACGATTTATATTCTAGACGTAAAATGTATTTGAATAAATAAAAAAGTAAAACTTGTTATATATTAAAAAAGCATTCAATTTTGAATGCTTTTTTTGTTACCAATGTTTTATTCTAAAACGAATAATCCTTAATTATTTCGTCTTATAATTGGTTTTTATTGTAAAAATTAAGGATAGTTATTTTTTTTCTGCTAATGGTATTTCAATACCTAAACTTTTAATAACTAATTCTGTAATATCAAAGTTAACGTCTAGATAAGCAAACTCATTTCCAGATATTGTTAAAATTTGAGTGTAATTTTCAGATTTTGAAACTAATGCTATTGCTTCACTTAATTTTTTATATAAAGGTCGCATTAATTCATCACTTTTAATTTTCATTAATTTCTTAGCATTTAGTTGATATTTTTTAATGTCAGCTTCCATTTCTGCTAGCTCTTTATAAGTCGACTCTTTCGCGCTAGTTTCCATAGTCTTTTCATTTTTATTTAAAGTATCAATTTTTGTTTGATATTCTTTTACTTTTATTGAAAAAGAAGAATCTAATCTTGCTCCGTAGGCCTGAGACCTTTTACTAACAATCGCTGTTTCTGGCATTAGTTTTATGATATATTCACTATCTACAGTACCAACTTTAGATTGAGCAATAGAGATTGTGCTTAATAAAGCGATACAAATAAATATAATTTTTGATTTCATGTTTTTGTTTTTTTTGTGTGAAACAAAGATATAAAAGTGAATGAATTGCAGAAGTTTTTTAATGTTTTGTAATGTTAATTTTATCAGAAACTTTAGCAATAATAGTATGTATATCTGCTAAATAATTAAACCACAATGTATTTTCATCTTTTTTAAACCAAGTTAATTGTCTCTTTGCAAATCTTCTTGTGTTTTTTTTGATTTCAGAAATTGCAAATTCTTTTGTAAAGTTTTCATCAAAATAAGAAAACAGTTCTCTATAACCCACAGTTTGTAGTGCATTTAATTTTTTATGTTGATAGAGTTCTTTGGCTTCTTCTAACAAACCATTTTCGATCATAATATCTACACGTTTATTAATTCTTGAGTAGATAATTTCTCTATCGGCATTTAATCCTATTTTAATTGAAGTGAAATTTCTAGGTGCTTTTGGTTTGTTTTTAAAAGTAGAATAAGGTTTGCCAGAACCAATACAAACTTCTAAAGCTCTCATTACTCTTTTAGGATTATCAATTGTAATTGTATTGTAAGTTTCTAAATCTAATTCTTTTAATTTTTTTTGAAGATATTCTAAGCCTTTGCTTTCTAATTTTTGGTTTAATTCATCTCTAATTTTATAATCTACTTCTGGGAAATAATCCAATCCTTTTAAAACAGCATCTACATATAATCCAGAACCTCCAACCATAATCTGAATTGGGTTTTCTATAAAAAGTTTACCTAATTTAGAAAGTGCATCTCTTTCAAATTCACCAACATTATAATCATCAAAAATACTTCTGTTTTGTATAAAATGATGCTTTGCAGCTACTAATTCATCAGTTTCAGGAACGGCTGTTCCTATTGTCATTTCTTTATAAAACTGTCTAGAATCACAAGAAATAATTTCTGCTTTAAAATGTTTTGCGAGTTGTATACTTAATGCAGTTTTGCCTATAGCAGTTGGACCAACAATGGTAATTAGAAAATTATCAGAAGTCATTTAGTTTATTTTACTACCACATTTGTAACAAAATTCGGCTCCATCTTTATGGTTGTCAATAGAACAGTTTTTACAAGATTGCGTATTTGTATGTACATTGCTATCAGTGTTTTTTGTCATTTCTGAACTAACGATTCCTGTAGGAATTGCAATAATTCCATAACCGAGTATCATAATAATACTGGCAATAAATTGACCAAAAGGAGTATGAGGCGCAATGTCTCCATAACCAACTGTAGTCAGTGTTACGATTGCCCAATATACACTTCTTGGAATACTTGTAAAACCATTTTCAGCACCTTCTATTATGTACATAAAAGTTCCAAGTATCAAGCATAAAATAACTACAAAAAATAAGAAAACAGCAATTTTAGCCTTACTCGCTTTTAAAGCAACTAATAATTTTTCTGAAGCTCCAATATATCGAGCTAGTTTTAAAATTCTAAAAACTCTTAATAAACGTAAAGCTCTTAATGCTGCAAAATGCGATGAGCCTATTAAAAACATTGATAGATATTTAGGTATTGTTGATAGTAAATCTATTACGCCATAAAAACTAAATATATATAGTATTGGTTTTTTTATAGAAACTATTCTTAAAATATATTCTAGCGAAAATAGTATGGTAATTATCCATTCAGCTATATTTAGAAGTTGTCCATATTTATTATTTATAGATTCAACACTTTCTAACATTACCAATATAATACTTGCCAGAATGGCAATAAGTAAAACAATATCAAATAATTTACCTTGTTTAGTATCTGCCTCATAAATAATTTCATGAAGTCTGTTTTTCCAAGATGTTTTTTTAATGTTACTCAATATGTTTTCTTACAATATAACAAATATAAATATATCTTCTATTTTATTAACAGGTGATATATCCACTTTTTTACACTTTTATGGCTTTTAAAATTATTTGTCCCATTTGTAAAAAAAACTTTTTTTCAGCAATTAGGATACAAGAAAAAAGTAGAATCAAATGCACAATTTTTACTTTACAATCGAATAATTTTCTGAACCTTATTTTTATTGATATAATTCTTTATAATATTTTTGGTATGAATTTTATTCTCAATTGGGGTTAATACCGATTTTAAAATATCTAACCTATTTTCTTGATAATTTAGGTTGGTATAGCCAAAACCATACACTTCATTGTTTTCGACTAAAATGATGCCGTGTTCTTCAACCTCTCTTCCTTTTTCAATGATAATGAAATTTTCATTGTTAAAATCTTGGGCAGTTTTTTTATATTTTTTCTTGAAATTGAATTTTGGTGACAATACCTCTAATTCTATGGCGTATTTTAGTTGTGTAAAAAGCTCATTTCCGGTTTCATCAAAAGAAATAGTTTCTGCTCTTTCTTGTACTTTAAGAGCTCTTTTTGTTATTTTTAAAAAGAGTTTGTTTACTTCTGATTTTATATTTTTGCCTTTTGCTAAGTATATAACTTTTCCATTAGCATCGTGTACATAAAAAACGCCTTGAACGGAGGGAACCTCCTCTATTAAGCTTTTAAGTTTTTGTGTTTTATTTCTTTTATCAAAGTATTTTATGGAATTCTGGATAATTGATTTTTCAGTATCTTTTTCAAGTAATAATTTAAATAATTGGACAGTTGCTAAAGCATCACCAGAGGCTCTATGTCTATCAGACATTGGTATGCCTAAAGATTTTGTAAGTTTCCCTAAGCTATATGAAGGTTGATCTAAAATTAACTGCTGACTTAATTCGACGGTGCATAAAGTATTTCTATTAAATTCATATCCTAATCTGTCAAACTCGGTGCGTAAAATTCTATAATCAAAAGAAGTATTGTGAGCTACTAGAATACAATCTGATGTAATTTCTATAATTCGTTTTGCAACCTCATAGAATTTAGGTGCATTTTTAAGCATTTTGTTGTTAATACCGGTTAGTTTTACAACAAATTCTTGAATTGGTTTTTCAGGATTTACGAGGCTAATAAATTGGTCTACAATAGTATGTCCATCATATCTGTAGATGGCAATTTCCGTAACTCCCTCTTCATTAAATTTACCTCCAGTAGTTTCTATATCTAAAATTACGTACAAATTATTTTTCTTTAAGCTATATTTACTATTTATAATTTCTATTTCCAAAAATAGAGCTCCCAACTCTAATCATTGTGCTACCGTTAGCAATTGCTAAAGGGTAATCTCCACTCATTCCCATAGATAGTATTTGGAGTTTACAGTTTTTAGTTTCAGTTGTTTGTTTTTGTTTCTCAAAAAGGGTTTTAAGTAATAAAAACTCTTCTTCTAATTGCTGTTTATCTTCTGTAAATGTAGCCATTCCCATAAAACCAACAATCTTTATATACTCTAAATCTTTTAGTTCTTTAGAGCTTAAAATAGTTTCAATTTCATCGACAGAAAAACCAAACTTCGTTTCTTCTTTAGCGATCTTTACTTGTAATAAGCAATCGATAACTCTGTCATGCTTTTTTGCTTGTTTATTAATTTCTTTAAGAGTTTTAAATTTATCAACGCCATGAATTAAGTTAACAAAAGAAGCCATGTATTTTACTTTATTGCTTTGTAAGTGACCAATCATATGCCATTGAATGTCTTTCGGTAAAACTTCATGTTTATCAACCATTTCTTGGATTTTATTCTCGCCAAAAATACGTTGACCGGCATCATAAGCTTCTTGCAGATCTGCCACCGGTTTGGTTTTAGAAACTGCTACTAATGTTACATTTCCTGGTAATTTTCTCTTAATGTGAAGTAAGTTTTCTTTAATCATATCAGAATTCATATATCGTTAGTGCGCTTCTTAGTTTTGGTTCTATATATGTGGTTTTTGGAGGCATTAATAAACCTGCGTTTACAATTTCTTTTAATTCATTAATCGATGTTGTTAGCATTCCAAAAGATACTTTAAACTCACCTGTATCTACTTTTGTTTTTAATTCTAAACTATCAGATTTATTTTGAGAATAAACAATTTTAGAAGCATTTCTAAGATCTTTAATACCTAATATGGGCTTTAAAACTGTATTGTATAGAATTTGAGCATCTAATTTACTTAAAGCATCTGTAAAATTTATAACTGATTTCCTAAGAGATAAAGCATAAAACTCATTATTTAAATACATACAAAAATGATGTTTTTCTTTCGGTTTATACAATTCTTGACCTCGATTTTCAATTATAAAAAATGTATCTAATTCAATTAAAAATTCATCTGGCGAATAACCGTTTAAGTCTCTTATGAATCTATTAAATTCATAAATACTCAATTGGCTTTCTGGTAGTAAATAACTCATAAAAAAGTTGTAATCTTCTTTTCCTGTATGTTCGGGATTCTCTTTTGCTAAGTTGTTGGCTAATAGGCATGATGATGTTGATCTATGATGACCATCTGCAATATATAATGTGTCTATTTCTTTAAATGTTTCTATTATTTTATGAATATCATTTTCGTTATCTACCACCCAAAGTAAATGAGAGTTTTTATCTGTTGTAGAAAATTCATACTCTGCTCTTTGCTGTTTGTATTTATTTATTAAACGATCAATTATATCATTATCAGGGTAGGTAAGAAGCACAGGTTCTGCGTTAAAACCTGTGTTTTTTAGATAATTTTCGAACAATAGTTCTCTTTTTTTTAGAGTTCCTTCATGCTTTTTAATGATATTATTATGATAATCGTCAACAGAAGTAGCAGAAATTATTCCGCAAAAAACATTTGTAGCCGTTGTTTTTTGATAAATGTAAAAAGCAGGAGATTTATCTTGTGTAAAAATGGCATCCTCTTTAAATTCTAAATAACGATTGTGCACCAATTTAAAGCGTGCTTCTCCAGAAATGTCTTGTTTATGATATTTATATCCAGGATTTATAACATGTAAAAATGTATAAGGATTAAATGCTAATTTTGAATTTAACATTTCTGGTGTATAAATTTCGTAGGATTTAGATGAAACTAAAGCCACCTTATCTCTATGAGGTCTTACTGCTTTAAAAGGTTTTACAATTGCCATAAATTAGCTCAATAATGCGATGATTTGTTCAGCCAACTCTAGGCTAACTCTATCTTGAGATTCTTTTGTACCACCGCCAATATGTGGAGTTAAAGAAATTTCTGGATTCATTAGTAATTGAACAGCTGGAGCTGGTTCTGTTTCAAAAACATCTAAACCTGCAAATTGCACTTTACCAGTGTTTATAGCGGATACTAAATCTACCTCATGTAAAATACCACCTTTTGCGGTATTTATGATTCCAACACCATCTTTCATTTTTTCAAATTCTTTTTTGGTGATAATGTAATCGTCTTGTTCTGGTATATGTAAAGTAATAAAATCTGATTCTTTTAATAATTCTTCTTTATCAATTGTGTCAATTGTAAAAGTAGATTTCTGTCCGTTAAAAAATTCTAAAGTTATAGGTGCGCTAATCACTTGTTTATCATTTGCTAAAACATTCATACCTAATCCAATAGCAATTTTAGCAACTTCTTGTCCAACTTTACCAAAACCAATTATACCAATTGTTTTTCCTCTTAACTCTACACCTTGTGAATATGCTTTTTTTAACTCATTAAAACGAGAATCCCCTTCTAAAGGCATTTCTCTGTTCGAAGAATGAAGGAATCTAACCATTCCAAAAAGGTGTGCAAAAACCAATTCTGCAACAGAGCTAGAAGGTGCATTAGGCGCATTAATTACATGTAAACCATTATCTTCTGCAAAATCTATATCAATATTATCTAAATCACCATTACCACATCCAATTAGTTTTAAACTAGGGCAAGCTTCAATTAATTCTTGTCTTACTTGTGTTGAGCTTTTTACTATAATTGCATCTATATTGTTTTCGTTGATGTAATTTTCTAATTGATTTTGAGCAACTTTTACTGTAATTATCTCAAATCCTTTTTTCTCTAAAGCATCAATTCCGCTTTGTGATATTCCGTCGTTTGCTAATATTTTCATTCTAATTTTTTATGTAGTAGTTTAAAGTTAAAGGGTTTAATAGTTCCCCATAAAAACTTTATGATGTATTTATTATGTTTTATACTTACAAATTTACTCTGTAATTATCTTTCTCTCTAATTCTTGCATTACATCTACCAATGCTTGCACACTGTAAAGTGGTAAGGCGTTGTACATACTTGCTCTGTAGCCACCAACACTTCTATGTCCTTTTATTCCATTAATTCCTGCTTCTGTCCACATGTTGTTAAAAGTTTCTGTCAAACCTTCATCAGTTAAAACAAAAGTAGCATTCATAGTACTTCTATCTTCTTTGTTAACAACTCCTTTAAACAAAGAATTTCTATCAATCTCATTATACAAAAGAGCAGCTTTTTTATTGTTTACTTCCTCAATAAATTTAATTCCACCTAAATCTTTTAACCATTGTAAAGTTAGCATCGAAACATACACAGCAAATACAGAAGGCGTGTTAAACATACTGTCTTTATCAATATGAATTTGATAATTTAACATAGAAGGAATCTGTCTTTCTACCTTACCTAAAATATTTTCTTTTATAATTACTAAAGTTGTTCCTGCAGGACCCATATTTTTTTGAGCACCAGCATAGATTAAGTCAAATTTTTCAAAGTCTAATTGACGAGAAAAAATATCTGAACTCATATCACAAACCAAAGGAATATTTGTTTCTGGAAAATCTTTCATTTGGGTTCCTGCAACTGTATTATTACTTGTACAGTGGAAATAATCAGCATCTTCAGGAATTGAAAATTCTTTAGGAATGTAAGAATAACCTTTATCTTTAGAAGAGCCAACTTCTACTATTTCACCAAATTCTTTGGCTTCTTTAATGGCTTTATCTGCCCAAGTTCCTGTATTTAAGTATGCTGCTTTTTTATTTAATAAATTATAAGCGACCATTAAAAACTCTAAACTAGCGCCACCTTGCAAGAACAATGCTTTGTATCCTTTATTTTCTAAACCTAATAACTCTAAAGCTAAAGAGCGTGCTTTTTCAATTACATCAACAAACGATTTACTTCTGTGAGAAATTTCTATTAATGATAAATCATCATCATTAAAATTTTGGATAGCTTCCGATGCTTTTTTTAAAACCTCTTGTGGTAAAATACAAGGACCTGCACTAAAATTATGTTTTTTCATTTTATTCTATTTTGCCACAAATTCACAAATTAGCAGCTATTTTATATTTTTGATAAAAAATCTAAAGTATTTACCCCATCAGCATAATCTGTTAACTTCGGATTTTGTGTTTGCCCAAAAGCAACTTCACTGTCTAAAAAACCTTTCGAAACAATACATTGTATTTTCTCTTTATCTTGATTTAATTTTATTTTTAAATCTATTTCATTGTCATAATACTCATAAAAAATAGTAGCAATAGGAGAGGAGTAGCTTTTATCTTCTTTAATCATTAAAAAACCGTTTTCTAACAAATCGAACAAACTCATTAAATAAACTGCCTTATTGTAATCATAATTATTCGCATATTTTGCGTTATTAATGATATCTTTTTTAACATACATACCTTTAAAAAACTGATCGAAATTATAATTTTTTGGAACATATAATTTCGAAACATTTCTACATCCTAAGCCAAAATACTGAAATATATCATTTGATAATTCAATAAAATCTTCTTCAGTTTCTTTTCCTGTTATTACTGCTACAGAATTTCTACTTTTTCTAATAATATTTGGTTTATTTTTAAAATAAAATTCAAAATAACGTGCAGTATTATCGCTACCAGTAGCGATTATAGCATCAAAATTTGTTAGATTTTGTTCTGTAAAAGTGATTTTTCCTTTAAAATCTTTTTCAACATACTCTAAATACTTCGCTAAAAAGGGCAAAAGGTGTTTGTCATTAGAAGATTGCTTTACTAATACAGAATGACCTGAAATTAAGACTGATAAAAAATCATGAAACCCAACCAAAGGAATATTTCCAGCCATAATAATGGCGACTTTTTTAGTTGAGTTTATATGTAAATTATGGTTTTCTGTAAACGAGATTAAGTTGTTGTTTGTTAGTGATTTACTTAGGCTGTTTAATGCTAATAATATGTTTTCTTTAGTAAACCAAGAGTTATTTTCTTGCGCAATTTTTATTTGATGTAAAAAACCATCAAAAAAGATTTCATTATGTTCAATACCATCGATTTTTATTGTTTTTTCGACAGAAAACTGACTTAAAAAAGCTCCTAATTTTGCGAATGCAGTAATTCTATTTTGAATACTATTCATTTATTTTGGTTGTCTATGATTTTGGCTTTATTTTTGCAATTGCAAAGGTACAAAAACAGAACAGAAAATTATGGCAATTATAATAACAGATGAATGCATAAATTGTGGAGCTTGCGAGCCTGAATGTCCTAATACGGCAATTTATGAGGGAGCAGATGATTGGAAATACTCACAGGGTACAGATTTAACAGGAAATGCAGTATTGCCAAGTGGCAAGTCTATAAACGCTGATGAAGATCAGGAGCCAATATCTGATGAGATTTATTATATTGTGCCAGATAAATGCACAGAGTGTAAAGGTTTTCATGATGAGCCACAATGTGCAGCAGTATGTCCTGTAGATTGTTGTGTGCCAGATGATGATGTTGTAGAAACAGAAGAGGAGTTGTTAGCGAAACAAAGTTTTTTGCATAATGACTAAAATGTAAAACTTTATTTTTTTATAAACAAAAACACCCAAGTCTATAGACTTGGGTGTTTTTATTTGTAAGTATTATTTCTTAGAAATTAAAACTAACTCTTGTAAAGTAATAGGCTCCATCTGAACCCATTTGAACAGAGTCAGCTAATCCTCCTTGATCTGTCCAACCATCAAATTGTGGAGTTGGGTATTTATTGAATAAATTATTTGCTCCTACAGTTAATTTTATTTTATCAGTTAATTCATAGCCTAAACTAACATCTGTAGTTAATGTAGCTTCATAGATATCTGTAGCAGATAAATATAAAGCATCTGCTTCTGCCTTTGTACTAGGAGGTGAATCTACCCATTGAAAATCTTGTAATTGAACCTCGCTAAATTGTGTTAATGTAACGTTTGCATCAAATTTTTTGTGAGAATATCCTAAATTTAAACCAAATTTGTAATCTGGTGCAGCAGCTTCCAAATATGCTTGAGAAAAACCACTAAAGAAGGTGTATGGATTTAAAGATCCATTGTGAACTTCTTTAATCTCTAATTTATTTAGATTACCTATTAATCCTACATCTAATTTATGATCTTCTCCAATTGTAGTTTTGTAGTTTAAAACAATATCAACTCCACTTGTTTTTGTATCTACACCATTTGCAAAAAATTGAGCAGCATCAACACCTAAAGGTGCTAATATTGTTTGATCTGTAAAATTATCAGTTAAAATAATTCTATCATCAACAGAAATAGAATATGCATCTATTGTAGCTGTAAATCCACCAGTCTTATAAGTAAAACCAATACTTGTATTTAAAGCTTTTTCTTCTTGTAAATCTCCAATACCAAATGCTTTTGTAACGGTACTATTATTTGCTGATAATAAAGATGGTACTGATTTACCTGCAACTATATTTGTAAACTTTAGATTGTAATATATTTGCGCTAAAGAAGGTGCTCTAAATCCACTAGATACAGATCCTCTAAAAGATAAATTATCGCTTACTTTATATCTACTCGCTAATTTATAATTAAATGTATTACCAAAATCACTATAATCTTCATAACGGATAGCTGCGCTAACTAAAAATGATTCACTTATGTTTAATTCTGTATCAAAATATAAACCAATATTCGTTCTACTTCTGTCTACTTCATTATCTGGACTATATCCAGGAAAACCTTGTGAACCACCAGGTAAATCATCGTTGTTTGAGTCTTTAGCTACAGTTTGTAAAGCTGGATTAGTAAGTATGATACCATTTGTATCGTACAAACCATAAGAAGCTTCTTCACCTGCAAAAATTTGAAAATTTTCAGTTCTGTATTCTAGTCCAAAAGCAATATTTAAACCTTCTGCAGTATTTTCAAAGTATTTACTGAAATCTAAACCTGTCGTATTTTGTGAAAGACTATGACCTCCAGCATCAAAATCTGTTGGAGATGCACTTCCTAAAGAAGCATTATTTGAGTCTTTTATGAAATAATGAAATTTATTTACTCCAAAAGTATTATTAAAATCTAGATTCCATCCATTATCTAACTCATGTTTAACACCAGCAGAAAGAGATCCATCTGTAATTATTGATGTAATTCTTGGCGTAAAACCATTTGGATAAATACTAGGAACTGATCTATTATCTCCATCAGCAAAACTGCTTCTAGAAAAAGCATAAGCATTTGTATCTCTATAGTTTCTTCCACCAAAAGCATATACTTCTGTAGTTTCTGAAATAGGAATTATTGAATTTACCATAAAGTTAAATCCATCAATTCCTGCACTTCCATATCCTTTTCTCCAAGAAAAACCAGGTCTTAAAGTATTGTCTTTAGATAAAAATTCTGTTGTAAAGTTTATGAAACCTCCTTTATCATTAATTTTAGCACCATAGTTTAAATCTAATTTAAAAGAACCACCATCAAAATTTTTATCTTTACCGTCTAATCTGTTTTTACCATTAACGTTCCATAGTGTTTCACCAGTTTCTGCTTCCCATCCAGTACCTACGTTTGTACTATAAGCACCATAAGTTATTCCTGCAGAAATACCATCAGTATTATCTTTTAATACAATATTTATAACACCAGCAATAGCATCAGATCCATATTGTGCAGAGGCTCCATCTCTTAAAACTTCTATCCTTTTTATTGCTGAAGCAGGTATAGCATTTAAATCTGTTCCTGAATTACCACGACCTCTAGTACCAAAAATATTAACTAAAGAAGATTGATGCCTTCTCTTTCCATTAATTAAAACTAATGTTTGATCCGGTCCTAAACCTCTTAAAGAGGCAGGTACAATATGATCTGCCCCATCAGAACCAGACTGTTTAGTTGCATTAAATGATGGTGCTGCAAATTGCAAGATATCATTTACTTCTACCTTACCGTTTTTTGTAGCTAAATCTTGTACATCTATAATATCTACAGGAACAGGTGTATCAACGGCTGTTCTTTTTGCATTTCTAGAACCGATTACTACAATTTCTTCTAGAGATTCATTGCCATCTTGAATAGTAATTGTAATATAAGATGAGCTTGAAACGTTAATAACTTTCGTTTTAAAACCAATTGAAGAAACTACTAAATTAACTGGTAATTCCTTTACAGTAATACTAAACTCTCCCTTGTCATCAGTAGTAGTTCCATTTGATGTGCCCTTAACAAGTACATTCATAAACGGTAATCCTTGGCTAGATGAATCTGTTACTTTACCTTTAATTGTTTGTGCCATTAAACCTAATGGTAGCATAAACATAAAAGCAATTGTACAAAATTTTAATAAATACTTTTGTTTCATAAATAAATTATTAGTTAATAAATGTTTTTAGCCTCTTCACTTTTGTAGCATAAGAGTTCATATATATAAGCGTTAAAAGTAGAAAATATACCCTTTAATATTTAATTTTTTTTAAGAAAATCATTTATAATCAGCTACCATTGTTGAACTTCTAAATGTCTACAGTTCGATATTGAAGTTCGACGAAGTCGTTATCTATCTATGAAAAATAAAATATTTTGTCAGGATAATAATGCTATTTTTTAAGGGGATTGACAATTAGTAGCTGGTTTTCGAATACAAATAAAAACTCACAGATGAGCATTGCTATTATTTTGCTTATACTTAAATTCAACTACAAAAAAACAATACCTATATAAACTTAGGCGATTGATTTCAGTATTTTACTTAAAGAGAATTTGATGAAAATACTTTTAGACTTCAAAAATATAAAAGAGCAACTATATAGCTGTTCTTTTGTGTACATTTAGAATTTATTATCGTGCTTAAAATTGGTAGTTGATACCCGCAATATAATTTCTTCCTAATTATTCTATTTGCATTACTTCTGAAGAATACAATTCAGAGTAAAACTTAAATTTTTATTTATTAAATCTATAATAACGTTCACATATTATTTAGTATCCCAATTATCATCAGAATTTTTCCATAAAGCTAAATTAAATGTTGCAAAAATTACAGAAATAACTGGACTCAATAATGCAAAAAACGCAAAAGGCAAATAATCTATGGTTGCAACGCCCAAGGTTAAGGCTGCAAATGCTGCGTCACCTGTCCAAGGGACTAACATTCCAAACATTGTACCACCGTCTTCTAGACTTCTAGACAATACTCTGGAAGACATGTTCTTTCTTTTGTAAAGGGGTAAAAAGGCTTCTCCAGGCATAAGAATGGATAAATATTGACTATTACTAATCATTGTAGTTAATAAACAACTTATAATTGTTAAAAAAACTAGAGATACACTATTGTAAACAACTTTTTCTAATCCACTAATTAAAGCTCCTAAAACACCTGTTCTAGTAATTATTTCTCCAAAGACAAGTGCAATAATGACAATAGAAATTGTATGCATCATGTTTTCCATTCCACCTCTATTTGAGAATAATTTGTTCGTTAAATTACTATCAAAATCTAACTGTAGACCTTCCACCAAACTTATGAATATTGTATAAGTGTCGAATTGATTTTGAAAAATTAAACCAACAATTATACTTAAAAAAGCTCCAATCCCAATTGCTAAAACAGGAGGTGTTTTTTTAATAGCAAGTATAATTGTAATCAATGGAACTATTAGTAATAATGGCGATATTTGAAAATTTGTTTGTATTGAACTTTTGAGGTTTTCTAATTGTTGAACATCTATTGTCGATGAATTAAAATTACTTCCTAAAAAAGCATATATGATTAAAGCAATAATCCATGCTGGAAAAGTAGTGTAAAGCATTGATTTAATATGAACAAATAATGGAGTTTTTGTTATGGCTGCAGCCATATTTGTTGTATCAGAAAATGGTGACATTTTATCTCCAAACAAAGCACCTGACAATATCATCCCTGCAGTTATTGGTAGTGAAAGCCCCATGCCTTCTGCAATACCAATCATAGCGACTCCAATAGTCCCAATACACGCATAAGCGCTTCCTGTAAAATACGATATTATTGAACATGAAATTAAACCAATAACCAAAAAATAACTTGGGTTTATAATTTCTAAGCCATAATAAATAATTGTTGGTATTATTCCTGAAACAATCCAAGAACCAATTAAACAACCAATAACTAATAGCATAACAATAACAAACGCACTTTTTTTTACTCCGTCAAGAATAAAACTATTAATATTTTCTTTCGAATAACCAAGAAAAATACTGATAATACTTATGTAAAAAATACATAATAAGAGGCATATTATGGTTGGCAATTTTAATGATAGCATAGAAAAGCTGATCATAGCTGAAAGAACTGTAATAATAATAAGACTTAATAAAAAACTTGGTTTTCTCTTTTTCATAAAACAATATAATATTATCCTTTTAAATTGTAAAATAAAAAAAAGGCATTCCGGAGAATGCCTTTTTTAAATAGATTACTTTTATTTTCTAGAACTGGTAATTAAAACCTAATGAGTAATTAGTACCTAATTGTCCTAATTGCTGCACTTGTGAGGTATATCTAAAACGACCACCACCAGTTTCTCCAGTATCTGCTCTAGACTCATCCGGATATACATCAAAAATATTATTAATATTTCCATTAATATTAATTCTATCAGTTAAACGGTAGGTAAATCCTAAATCTGTTGCGATTTTAGCGCTTAATACTTGATCTTTTGTTGGATCTGAAGATGCTAAAGTAACTTCTCCAAAACGAGAATTATTTAATGAAATATCCCATTTGTCTTTTGTATATACTAACCCTAAAATCATTTTAGATTGTGGCCTAGAAGAAGTAATTAAACTTTGCTCTCTTCTATCAAAAATATCATATCCATTTGCAGCTAAAGCACTTGGAGTGTTAATTTTATCAATAGTAACATTGTTAAAGTTAGCAGAAAAACTTGCATTTAATAGACCTCCTGCAAAATCAATTCTTCTATAATTTAATACAATATCTGCTCCTGTATTTTTAGTATCACCTGCATTTATAAAAAACTGAACCCCTCTAACATTATTTGCTGTTAAGATTTGTTCAACAGGGTTTGTAGTGGTATCATCCCCGTCAAAAGAAATTTGCGAAGAAAATAATACTCTATCCTCAACTTTTATTTGATAAAAATCAACCGACGCAGAAAATTTACTATTAAACTTATAAGTAAAACCTGCAGCAATATTTTTAGAAATTTCATGTGTTAGATTTGGAACTCCTAAAGCAACTACGGCCGGATTGTTATTAGCTAAAGTACCCTGTAAAACAGGCTCAGAAGATCCTGCTACAATAATATATTGACTGTTTGTTATGTGACGTTGGTGAAGAGTTGGTGCTCTGAATCCAGTACTGTAAGAAGCTCTTAACGCTCCCTTAGAACCTAGTTTATAGCGTCCATTTACTTTGTAAGAGAAATTATCACCAGAATCAGAATAATCTTCGTAACGTGCAGCCACTCCTAAAAGTAGTGCGTCGTTAACATCATAATCTAATTGTGAATAGATTCCGAAGTTATTTCTATTCCATTCACCTGCCTCTGCTGGCTTGACACCAGCAAAAGAATCTGATCCTGCTTTGTAGTAGGATAATGGATTTCCTTCAATCGCTTCAAAAGTTTCTTTTTTGTATTCTACACCCAAAGCTAAATTAACCTGCTCGCTTAATTCTTTTGAAACATCAAAGTTACCAACAAGGTTAGAAAAAGCATATCCCCCTGGTTTAAAAGATCTCGGTGAATATCCTGTATCATTTAAATAATCTCTGTTTACAGAGTTATTTACTGTATACATGACATCATTTGCTCCATAAGTTACAGAAGCATCTGCATTCCATTCGTCTCCAAAAGAAAATCTAATTCCACCTGAATTGATATAATCATTAATTGCTGTCTCGAAAGTTGGTTGATACCCTATAAAATCTTCTGGTCTTGAAGTGATGAAATTATTATCAGATACGTCTCTTCTCCAGTTTGGAGCTCTGTAGTATGCAAAACTTTTACCAGTTCTTGTAGTATAACCATGAAAAGAGTATAATGTTGCGTTATCACCTAAAGGGTGTTCCATGTTAACAAATAAATCTCTCTTCTCCATTTCTGGTTGACCAACTGTCATATTTCCTGTTGGATTTGCATCATACCATGCATTTTCATTAGGTCTTGCATCTGATGGTCTTTCGCTGGCATATAATGTTCCAGCTCTATTGGTAATTTCTTGTTTGTAATATCCTAAAGTAAGGTTTACGAAACCTCCGTTTCCAAACGAGAATGCTGTATTGTAATCTGTTCCAAAATTAAAACCATCTTGCTCTGATGTAATACCTGCTTTTGATGTTATTGAAGAATATGCTACATCCTTTTTAAGGATAATATTCATTACACCGGCAATGGCATCAGAACCATAAATTGCAGATGCTCCGTCTCTTAAAACCTCAACTCTTTCAATAGCAGCAGTCGGAATACTTTTTAAATCTACTCCAACCTCTCCTTTTCCTGGAGTTCTATTCAAATAAACTTGCGCACTCTGGTTTTTACGTTTTCCGTTTATTAAAACTAAAGTTCTACTTGGTCCTAATCCTCTTAGATCTGCCGGGTCATAATGGGCAGTTGCATCTGAGATCGCTTGATTCTGAGAATTAAAAGAAGGAACTTTAAACGTTAACATTAGATCTAATGTTGGTTGTCCACTGTTTTTTAATTCTGCAACGCCAATATTGTCTATTGGCACAGGAGAATCTAAAATTGTTCTTGGCTTGTTTCTAGAACCAGTTACAACAACTTCATCTAAAGCGTTGTCTTCATTAACAACAATTGTCAGATAAGAAGACTCAGTTACTTTTACTTTTTTTGTTTCAAACCCCATAGAAGATACCACTAAAGTCATCGGTAAACTTTCTACAGTGATGGAAAATTCTCCATTATTGTCAGAAACAACTCCGTTAGAAGTGTTTCCTTTTTCTACAATATTCATATATGGCAATCCTTCGCCAGATGAATCTGTTACTTTACCTTTAATTGTTTGTGCCATTAAACCTAATGGTAACATAAACATAAAAGCAATTGTACAAAATTTTAATAGATACTTTTGTTTCATAAATAAATTATTAGTTAATAAATGTTTTTAGCCTCTTCACTTTTGTAGCATAAGAGTTCATGTATATAAGTGATAAATATATAAAATATACCCTTAAAATTTATTTTTTTTCAATAAAAAGCATAAAAAATCAATATATCTCTAATATTTAGAGCTTAATATTTAATTTAGAATAGTAAAATGAGCCGTTTGTTCCCATTTGTGTAGCGTCCCATAAACCACCACTATCAGTAAAACTATTTTGTTCTGTAGGATAGATGTTAAACAAATTGTTTACACCTAATTGAGCGTTAATTTTAGTATTTACTTGATAACTTACATGTAAATCTGTTGTTATCTTTGGTTGATATATATCTGTTGCTGCTTCTAATCTTTCTTGTTCAGAGTTATTAAAATTAGAAAGATCTTGACTTAATTGCCAATCGATTAATTTTATTTCACTAAATCGAGTGAAGTTTAATGAGGTTTTAAATCTTTTGAAATCATAATTTAAACCAACGTTAAATTTACTGTTTGGTGCTGAAGCTAAAAGAAATTGTTGCTCTCTTTTTCCAAAAAAAGTTTCTTTATCTAACATTTTGTTCTTTATTTCTGATATACTCATGTGGTTAATATTTCCAGAAAAATCAACCGAAAAAGTACCCATACCAATTTTATTTTGCCAATGTAAAAGCAAATCAACTCCTGTTGTTTTTGTATTTACCCCATTGGCAAAAAATTGTACATTATCTATTCCGAAATCAATGTTTGATGCATCAAAATTACCGCTTAAAATAATTCGATCCTCAATGTAAACTATATATGTATCAAGAGAGGCTCTAAAGTTATTCCCTATTTTCGATGTAAAGCCCAAACTAAAATTTTTAGCAGTTTCTTCTTTCAATTTGTCAATATTAAATATTCTCGCAATTGAACTATTATTTGCAACCAATAAGGATTCTGTTGGCAGATCACCAATAAAATTAGTAAAAGTTAAATTGTAATATTTTTGAGCCAATGAAGGAGCTCTAAAGCCTGTGCTAAAGGACCCTCGAAGATTAACGGTTTTATTTATTTTAAATCTTGAAGCTATTTTATAATTTAATCTATTTCCAAAATCACTGTAATATTCGTATCGCAAAGCAGCGGCTAGCATAAGGTTTTTTGAGAAATCTATTTCAGTATCAGCATAAACACTAAAATTAGATCTATTTCTGTCGACTTCATTTTCTAATGAATAACCAGGAAAACCTTGTGAACCTCCAGGTCTAATAATACCATTGTATAATTTGTAATCCGATAAAGGGGTTTGTGGGGTTATTACATTTTCATTAATATCATAAGCTGCATAAGATGCTTCTTCCCCTGCAAAAATTTTATATTTATCTAACCGGTATTCTAATCCTAAGGCAATATTAAATCCGGAAGAATTCGTTTTAAAGTATTTAGAAAAATCAATACTCGTAGTGTTTTGTATTAATTGATGACCACCAGCATCAAACTCTATAGGAGAGTTTTTTTCTAAGGTAGCGTTTACTGTATTTTTTATAAAATAGTGAAAGTTATTTCTTCCAAAAGTGTTGTTAACATCGACATTCCATTCCTTAAAAATTGTAATCATTCCAACAGATAATGAATTGTCTAAAATATTGGAGGTAATTAAAGGATTAAATCCACTTGGATATATGTCAAGAACATTTCTTTCACTGTTTGGTTTTCTTGTAAAAGCATACGCTTCTGTATTCTTATAATTAAAACCTCCATTTAAATACAATTTTGTGTTTTTATAAATGGGTACTTCAGAATTTAAAAATAGACTCACGTTTTTAACGGCAGCTTGTCCATACTTTTCTCTTGCAAGTGTCCCAGGTCTAATTGTATTATCTGTTGATAAGGCTTCTGTTGAAAAATTGATAAAACCTCCTTTATTTATTTTTGTTCCATAATTTAAACCTAATTTATAAGTAAAACCATCTACTTTATTGGGTAAAACACTTTTACTATTCGCATTATGAAAACCTAAAGTAGAATTTATATTTAGCTCATTATCATTATCTTTTAAAATAATATTTAAGACACCAGCAATGGCATCCGAACCATATTGTGCAGAGGCTCCATCTTTTAATAATTCTATCCTTTTTATAGCAGAAATAGGAATTGCGTTTAAATCTGTTCCAGAATTACCTCGTCCCCTAGTGCCATATAAATTTATTAAAGATGCTTGATGTCTTCTTTTACCATTGATTAAAACAAGTGTTTGATCTGGTCCTAAACCCCTAATTGTTGCAGGATCTATATGATCTGCGCCATCTGCTCCTGATTGTTTTGTGGCATTAAAAGATGGTATTGCATATTGCAAAAATTGATTTATCTCTATTTGACTACTTTTAGTTGAACTTTTTTCTACATCAATAAAATCAATGGCTACTGGAGTGTCACTTGCAATTCTATTTCTATTTCGAGAACCTACAATCTGCACTTCCTCTAATTCCTGGCCCGATAATAAAACAATAACATTAAATATATTCGGTATAAGTTTTACCGTTTTAGATTTATGACCTATAAAGCTAAAGGTGATATTACTACTGTCATTAATCTCAAACTCAAAACTTCCATCTTTTTTTGTAGTTGTTCCTGCTAAAGATTTATCCTCTTGCAAAGTAGCTCCAATAAGTGGTGCGTTATCTGAACTTAAAACAACACCTCTAGCAATAAATCTATTTTTTTTATAAATACTATCATTAGTATTACGTAAAATGGCATTATCATTTAAAAAATAGTTCTTTTTGTAGGTGCTTTCTTTAGGATAAATAACATAATAGTTATTGCCGAGATCATCAAAAAGAAACGGTGTGAGTTTTTCTAATAATGAAATAGATTCTTTTAAAGATAACTTTGTAAAACCTTCTTCCTTAATTTTTATGTTATTGAGTAAATTAGAATTGTAGGTGAAGAGTATTTTGAACTCATTACTAATTTTATCGAGCAGTTTTTCTAGAGAAATTGTATTTTTTGGATGCTCTTGAGCAATTGTTTTTTGATTTGTAAAAGTTATAAAAATAAATAATATAAGTTTTATGAATATTAACTTTTTAAACATCTACGGATTATCAATTTATAACTACTTCTTACTAATAAATAATTTGTTATCTTTTTTAGTTATTACTACATCAACAGATTTTTCAATGGCTTTTATACAAATATCAATATTCGTGATCGGAACTGCGCCAGTGATGAGTATTTTTTTACTCTTATCATCTTTAAAAACTATAGAATAACCATAAGATCTTTCAATTTTTTCCATTGCTTTTTCCAAAGATAGGTTTTCAAAAAGTAAAGAACCATCTTTCCATGATGTTTTTGTAGTCGGATTAAAAATATTGATCTCTTCTAATATTTTATTTTTATCCGCAGAATAAGAAATGTAATTGCCAGGAATCATTTTTTTATCGTCTCCATTTTTTAATTTTAGCCAAATATTTCCTTCCTCTAAAAATACATCTGTTTTTTCTTTTGTGGTATTTACATTAAAAGAAGTTCCATAAACCTCTACAGATAAATTGCTTGTTAAAACCCAGAACTTTGCATTTGTTACTATTTTTTTATCTACCTGAAAGAAAGCCTCACCAGTTAGCCAAACCTTCCTACTTTCATCTTTGTAATAGGATAAACTAGAGTTTGAATTTAATGTAACATTACTGCCATCTTGTAGTTTTATATTTAAAATTTCACCGAAATTAGTTTTATGAGTTACCATAGGAGTGGTATTCATAAAATAATAACTAAGTGAAATTAGAAAAAGCAAAGAAGCCGCAATGCTTAGAGGTTTAAAATTTCTTACGGATTTTTTTGGAGCTATTTTTTTAGCTTTAATTTTACTTTCTAGCTTTTTCCACTCGAGAGCAATTTTGTCATTATCAACAATTTTTTTATCAAAATAAATACCTATGACAAGATCTCTAGCCTTATTTACTATTTCTTTTCTATCACTATTCTTTGCAATCCAAAAGTCCCAAAAATTGATATCTGTAGCATTTTTTTGGAGTGCCCAATTTTTAAAAGAAGCGTCATCTAAAAAATTATTTATGGTATTGTATTCTTTCTTAATCATTTCAATTATATGTCAATGTATTTAGATAAGGATATTTTTCTTTTTTTATACCCTTGTTTTCCAATAATTTATTGAAATAATTTTATAATAGAAATTTCTTCTTTTAAACTTTTAATGGCTTTGTGCAGATTGTTTACAACACTTTGGTAATTAATACCCATAATTTCTGATATCTCTTTGGCTTTAAGTCCACTGTAATACTTTAAATAGATTGCTTCTTTTTGTCTTTTTGGTAGTTTATTTAATAGTTTAGAGATGTTTTTATTTTTAAATCTTTCTGTTTCCTGATTGGTAATTAATTCTTCTGCTGTAAACTGAATATCGACAATGGTTTGTGTTGAAAAATCTGTGTGTTTTAGTTTTTCGTTTTTTTTCATCACTTTCAATAAGAAACGCTTATATGAAGTAAATAGGTAAGGAGCAATGGTTTCTAAATCACTTAAATTTTCTCTGTGTTCATAAATGTATAGAAAGAAATCTTGCAGCGTATCTTCAGTTAGAGAAATGTTTTTCGATATTTTTAAACCATAACTGTGTAACTGCGAATAATAACTTTCAAAAAGCACAGAAAAGGCATTTAAATCGCCTTCTTTTAGCGATTTCCAAATAAATTTATCCGTTAGTTTTTCCATAAATAATTTTAATTCACATTAAAATATTATTCTAAAGTAAATAAAAATGATCAATCTATGCTTTCTTTATTGATTTAATTCACTTTTTGTGAAAGTTAATCTATATTTGCAATCGCAAAATTTATTTACATGAAAGCTGGAATTGTAGGATTACCAAATGTAGGAAAATCAACTTTATTTAACTGTTTATCCAACGCAAAAGCGCAAAGTGCAAACTTTCCTTTTTGTACGATAGAGCCAAATTTAGGAGTCGTAAATGTACCAGATATACGTTTACAGAAGTTAGAAGAATTAGTGAACCCAGAGAAAGTTTTACCAGCAACAGTAGAGATTGTAGATATTGCTGGTCTTGTAAAAGGAGCCAGTAAAGGAGAGGGTTTAGGTAATCAGTTTTTAGCAAATATTAGAGAAACGGACGCACTTTTGCATGTAATTCGTTGTTTTGATAATGATAATATTATTCATGTAGACGCATCTGTAGATCCTGTAAGAGATAAGGAAACAATTGATTTTGAACTTCAATTAAAAGACTTAGAAACAGTTGAAAAACGTTTAGAGCGTGTAAAAAGAACTGCAAAAACAGGTAATAAAGAAGCGCAAGCAGAATTGGTTGTACTTTTAAAAATCAAGGAAACTTTATTAAAAGGAACTTCTGTAAGAACATTAGAATTTACAGAGAAAGAAATGGAATTTGTAGAAGTTTTACAGTTTATTACATTAAAACCCGTACTTTATGTTTGTAACGTTGATGAAGGTTCTGCGGTTTCAGGAAATGAATATGTAGAGCAAATAAGAGAAGCTGTTAAAGATGAGAATGCAGAGGTAATTGTTTTAGCTGTTGGAACAGAAGCCGATATTACAGAATTAGATGATTACGAGGAAAGACAAATGTTTTTAGCAGATATTGGATTAGAAGAAGCAGGTGTTGCTAGATTGGTTCGTTCTGCATATAAATTATTAAACTTACAAACGTATTTTACAGCAGGTGTAAAAGAAGTTAGAGCCTGGACAATTCCTATCGGAGCTACAGGTCCGCAAGCGGCAGGAGTAATTCATACAGATTTTGAAAAAGGTTTTATTAGAGCGGAAACAATTTCTTATGAAGATTATGTAGCTTTTGGTTCTGAAGCGAAAGTGAAAGAAGCTGGTAAAATGAGAGTAGAAGGTAAGGAATACGTTGTGAAAGACGGAGATGTAATGCATTTTAGATTTAACGTGTAATTGTTTTTTTCTTTAAAAAAGTATACAAGACCCAATGAGAAATCATTGGGTTTTTTACTTAATTTAATTATTAGGAATTTGACGTTATTTTTGATGAAAAGTAACATTTAATTACATAAAAAAAGCCTCACAAAAAGTGAGGCTAAAAAAACATATAGTTAAAATTTATTTAGTTGGTATTTTATCTAAAGCCAACCTTGCTTTTCTGTTGGCAACTTCCCAAGCTGTATGAAAGATCAAACGTGTTCTTTTTGCTAATAAATCGTATTCGATTTTATCTGCTGTATCCGATGGTCTATGGTAGTCTTCATGTGTACCATTAAAATAAAAGATTACTGGTATATTCTGTTTTGCAAAGTTATAATGATCAGATCTGTAATAAAAACGATTTGGGTCGTTTTCATCATTATATCTATAATCTAAATTAATGTTTGTGTATTTTGTGTTTATACTATCAGAAACTTGATGAAGTGCTGTACTCAATTTATCTGCACCAATTAAATAGACGTAATTAGAATCTTTCTTATGTAAATCATCAACTCTACCAATCATGTCTATGTTTAAGTTACAAACGGTATTTGACAATGGAAAAACTGGGTTTTCTGTGTAATATTTAGAGCCTAATAAACCTTTTTCTTCTCCTGTAACATGTAAAAATAAAATTGACCTTTTAGGACCTTTTCCTTCTTTTACGGCCATTTTAAAAGCTTCAGCAATTTCTAAAATAGCCATAGAACCAGAGCCATCATCATCAGCTCCATTGTAAATTTCACCACCTTTAATACCTTCGTGATCTAAATGTGCAGAAATAATAATAATTTCCTCTGGTTTTTCCGTTCCTTTTATAAAGGCCAATACGTTTTCTGAAGCTTTTAATTCGCCTCTTCTAGAATTTTTATTTAAAAATTCTGCTGGTACTTCTTGGTAGTAATCATCCGCACCTAAAGGTGATTTTATTTTCTGACTCACATAAAAGTCTTTTAAATATTGAACTGCTTTTTTTTGACCAGGTTCTCCTGTATTTCTTCCTTCAAACTCATCTGAAGCAAAAACATATAAATGTGTTTTTAAGTTTTCCGCTGTAATTGTTGCTGCATATTTTTCTGCATTATTGGCATTTTTAATTTCTTTAGATGTGTTCTGACTAGAGCTACAGGCTGAAAAAAAGAAAAAAACAAAAGTGTAAATAAATATTTTCATAAATTTATTAATTTGAAAAGGTTAAAAATAATGGCATTTAAGACACCTCAATATTAATTATTTTTTGCGAACAACAAATTGTTGTAAATCCTTATTAAAATATATCAACTCTTGAGGAAATAATGTATCGAAAGCATTTTCTTTAATTAACTTTTTAGGTGTTTCTGAGTACAACTTATTTTCAGTTAAGAGAATAATTTCATCTGCTAATTGAATAGACATGTTAACTTCGTGTGAGGAGATAATCACTGTTTTTTGTGTTTCTTTGACTAACTTTTTTAATAAAGAAAATATTTTAATTGTGTGATGAATATCTAAATGTGCTGTGGGCTCATCTAAAATAATAATTTCTGTGTCCTGCGCTAAAGCTCGTGCAATAAGAACTCTTTGCAATTGCCCATCACTTAATTCGTAAAAAAGATTGTTTTTAAGATGCGTTATTTCTGTTTGATGAATGGCGGTTTCTATTTTTTCAATGTCCTTTTCAGAAAGTTTATCAATCCAATTTGTATAAGGTTGTCTTCCCAGAGCAATCAGTTCGTAAACCGTTAATTGACTTTCTGGTATCCGCTCTGTCAAAACCAAACTTACTTGTTTAGAAAGTTCTTTTTCAGATAATTCGTTTAGTTTTTTCTGATAGATAAATATATCTCCAGAAATAGGATTTTGTACCTTAGAAAGTGTTCTTAATAAGGTGGATTTGCCAATTCCGTTTTTACCTAAAATAGTGACTAGTTTTCCTCTTTTAATTTCTAAATTGATACCTGAAGCTACAATTTTATCCTCCTTTTTTTGCTGATAACCGATAGATAGATTTTCAGTTCTTAAAATGATATTTTGGTTTGTTTTTTTAATGGTGTTTGTTTTTTATTGTTTAGTTTCAACGTTTAGCTTGTCTGTTTATTGATATATTTTATACAAATATTCTCTTTTTTCTTACTAATAACCAAATAACAACTGGCGCTCCAAATAGTGAAGTAATTGCATTTATTGGAAGCGTAAATTCGCTTGTTGGTACTTGTGCAATCATATCGCATATTAATAAAACAATTGCACCAATTATTGCAACTGCAGGTAATAATATTTTGTGATTTGAGCTAGAAAATAACATTCTTGTAATGTGAGGGACCGCCAAACCTACAAAAGCAATCGGTCCAGAAAAAGCGGTAATAACACCTGTTAGAAGACTGGTGATTAGTAAAATAATGTTTTTACTTTTCTTTACATTTATACCTAAGCTTTTTGCGTAGTTTTCACCTAATAAAAAACTATTTAAAGGTTTTAATACAAAAATGGTTCCTATTATTCCAATTGCATAAATAATACTAAAAACAGTAATTTCATTCCAAGATAAATTACCTAAACTTCCAAAACTCCAAAATAAAAATTGTTTAATTTTATCAGCTTCACTAAAATAAGCTAAAACACTTATTACAGCAGAAGTTAGTGAGCCAAACATTAAACCAATTATTAAAATTGACATCGTGTTTCTAACTCTATTTGCTGCAATAATTACTGCCGATAATACCAAAAAAGCCCCTAAACTTGCTGCTAAAGGCAAAGACCATTGAGAGAGGGAATTAGTTAGTAAAATTCCACCGAACACAGAAGATCCTAAAATTAAAACTGCAACTCCTAAACTTGCACCAGAGGAAATTCCTAATACAAAAGGACCTGCTAAAGGATTTCTAAATAATGTTTGCATTAGCAAACCACAAACAGATAAGCCAGAACCCACTAAAATAGCCGTAATAGCTTTCGGAATTCTAAAATTGATAATAATTGTTTCCCAGCTATCTTTGGAAACATTACCTCCAAAAATGCTATTAAATATATCTTTAAACGGAATAGAAACAGACCCAAAACTAATATTTAAATAAAACAAAATTATCAGTAAACCTGATAAAAAAATAAAGTGTTTTGTGTGATGTTTTTGTTCCATTTATAATTGTCTCGTTGGCTAAAGTTAAAAACCCAATTAAAACCTCTTAATTACTCTCTTAGAGATAGGTTTGAGTTAATGATTATTTAGAAAAGCTACTAGTTTTTGAATTGCAATTCCTCTATGTGAGATCGTGTTTTTTTCTTCTGATGTCATTTCTGCAAAAGATTGATTAAAACCGTTTGGTTTAAAAATAGGATCGTAACCAAAACCTTTTGCCCCGCGCTTTTTCGTTAAAATTTCACCTTTACAAATTCCTTCAAAAAGAAATTTCTCATCTTTTATATTTAGAGCAATAGCAGTTCTAAATTGTGCATTTCTAATTGCCTTATCTTGCAATTCTACTAATAATTTTTGCATATTATTTTTGGAATTTGCGGGTTCGCCCGCAAAACGAGCAGAATATACTCCAGGTCTACCGTCTAAACTTTCTACTTCTAATCCAGTATCATCAGCAAAACAATTAAAACCAAATTTATTGGTAATATAATCAGCTTTTAATTTTGCATTTCCTTCTAAAGTAGTTTCAGTTTCATCAATATCATCAAAACAATTAATGTCTTTTAAACTTAACAATTCAATTGAGTTAGGTAGCATTTCTTGCACTTCTTTCAGTTTATTTAAATTGTTGGTTGCAAAGACGAGTTTCATTTAATAAGAAATTGGTGTAAAGCAAATGTAATCATTTTGCCGATGTTACATTGTCGGTTTTACTGATTAATAAATCGAAACAATATTATAAATAACGAGATTTAAGTGAGCTAAAACTATCGTTAATATTTGTTTTTCTGATAAATGCTCAGTGAATATAAATTAAAATTTTTGAGAGGTCAATTATTCGTGGTGATAAGGTTCATTTTTAAGAATCGTAAAACCTCTGTACAGTTGTTCTACAATAAAAAGACGAATCATTTGATGTGAAAATGTCATTCTAGATAAAGATATTTTTCCAATAGATTTTTTATAAACAGCATCAGAAAAACCATAAGGACCGCCAATTACCAAAACCAATTGCTTAATGCCAGAATTCATTTTCTTTTGTAAATACTGTGAGAATTCAATAGAAGTAAAGTGTTTCCCTTTGTCATCTAACAAAACCAATTGGTCTGTGTTTTGTAGTTTTGATAAAATCAAATCACCTTCTTTTTCCTTTTGCTGCACTTCACTTAAATTCTTAACATTTTTAATATCAGGGATAATCTCTAATTCAAACTTTATATAATGTTTTAATCTATTTTGATATTCATCAATTAATTTAATTAACTGTTTGTTGTCGGTTTTACCAATTGCAAGTAATTTAATTTTCATACATCAAAATTACGAATTATTTGTTCTATTTGATAATTCATAAATTCTAATTAAAATGTTATTTTTACATTAGATTAAAAACTATATGATATCACAAAATCAATTTGACAAAGAACTAGAACTTATAATTATAAATGCAATTCGTGAAGATATAGGTGATGGAGATCATACTTCACTTTCGTGTATTCCGGAAGATGCGATGGGTAAGGCAAAACTGTTGGTAAAAGATGATGGAATCATTGCAGGAGTCGCCTTTGCAAAACAAGTTTTTTCTTATGTAGATAAAGATTTACAAGTAAATGTATTAATAAGTGATGGAGAAAAAGTAAAATATGGAGATGTCGTTTTTCATGTTTCAGGAAAATCTCAATCTATTTTAATGGCAGAACGTTTGGTTTTAAATGCGATGCAAAGAATGTCTGCAATTGCTACAAAAACAGCAGTTTTTGCTGATTTATTAAAAGGGACGAAAACCAAAGTATTAGACACAAGAAAAACAACTCCAGGAATTAGAGCTTTAGAAAAATGGGCTGTAAAAATTGGAGGAGGAGAAAACCATCGTTTTGCTCTATATGATATGGTAATGATTAAAGACAATCATATCGATTTTGCAGGAGGAATTACAGCAGCAATCACTAAAACAAAGAAATATTTAGCTGATAAAAATTTAGATATTAAGATAATTGTAGAAGCCAGAAGTTTAGAAGAAATTGAAGAAATACTATCTAATCAAGGAGTTTATAGAATTCTAATAGACAACTTTAATTATGAAGATACAAGAAAAGCAGTTGCTTTAATTGGTAATACTTGTTTAACAGAATCTTCTGGAGGAATTAATGAAGATACTATTAGAAAATATGCAGATTGTGGTGTAGACTTTATTTCATCTGGTGCATTAACGCATTCTGTATATAATTTAGATTTGAGTTTAAAAGCTTTTTAGAATTTGAAAAGGATTAAAAATTACTAATTTATAAGGTACTATTTTACAACTTTAGAATTAAATTTAGCCTTGTTACCAAAATAATAAAAATGAAAAAATATATAATATTAGCCACATTAGTATTTGTAATTTCTTGTGAAACTAAAGAAGCAAAAAAAGAAAATAATATGGATATCTCTAAAAATCCTTTATTAATTAAAAGTACTTTGGAATATGGTACGCCAGATTTCACTAAAATAAAAACGGCTCATTTTTTACCGGCAATTTTAGAAGGTATGAAATTACAAAATGAAGCAATTGAGAAAATTACCACAAATAAAGAAGCGTCAACTTTTGAAAATACCATTTTAGCTTTAGAAGAAAGTAGTAAGGTATTAGATAATGTAACTTCTGTTTTTTATGGACTTTCGGGCGCTCATACCAATGATACTATTAAAGCAATTCAAACAGAATTAGCACCAAAGTTTTCTAAGCACAGTGATGAAATTTTATTAAACACAAAGTTGTTTAGAAAAATTAAAACGGTTTTTAATAACCTGTCTCAAGCTAATTTAGATGCAGAATCGTATCACTTGGTAAAAGAATATTTTAAAAATTTCTCTAAAGCTGGTGCAAATTTATCCGAAGATAAAAAGGAGAAACTAAAAGAAATAAATTCTGAAATAGCAAGTTTGTCTAACAATTTTGGAAAGAAATTATTAAACGCAAGTAAAAAAGGCGGAATTGTAGTTTCTGAAAAGGCAGAATTAAAAGGATTTTCTGAAGAAAAAATAAAGTCTTTAGAAAAAGATGGAAAGTACATAATTCAGTTAATAAACACAACGCAACAACCTTCTTTACAAACGATAGAAAATAGGGAAACGAGAAAAAAATTATTCGGAAAGTCGATACATAGAACTGATGCAGGTGAATATAATACAAGTGATTTAGTAAAGAAAATGGTTTTGTTACGAGCTAGAAAAGCTCAGATTTTAGGTTTTGATAATTTTGCAAGTTGGAGCTTACAAGGAACAATGGCGGCAACACCAGATACAGTTTTTAATATGTTTAAAAACTTAATTCCGGGCTCTTTAGAGAAAGCAGCTTCTGAAGTAAAAGAAATACAAGAACAAATTAAGAAGGAAGGAAATGACTTTAAATTAGAGCCTTATGATTGGAATTACTTCGCAGAAAAAGTTCGTAAATCTAAATACAATTTAGATGAAGAAGAAGTAAAACAGTATTTCGAATTTACCAATGTTTTAGAAAAAGGAGTATTTTATGCAGCAACAAAATTGTACGGAATTACTTTTAAAAAACGTATAGATATTCCAATATATCATCCAGATGTAGTTGTTTATGAATTGTTTGAAGAAGATGGAAGTAAATTAGGATTGTTCTTTGGTGATTTCTTTGCAAGAGATAGTAAACGCGGTGGCGCTTGGATGAGTAGTTTTGTAAAACAATCTAAAATACGAAACCAAAAACCAGTAATTTATAACGTTTGTAACTCGCCAAAACCAGCGGTAGGAGAACCAGCATTAATTAGTTTTGATGATGTAGAAACAATGTTTCATGAATTTGGTCATGCATTGCATGGTTTTTTCGGAAATCAAAAATATGCTTCAATTTCAGGAACAAGTACAGCAAGAGATTTTGTAGAATTTCCATCTCAATTTAATGAGAACTGGTCTACACACCCAGAAATATTAAAAAACTACGCTTTGCATTATAAAACGGGAAAAGTAATTCCGACAGAATTATTGAAAAAAATAAAAGAAGCTGGTACATTTAATCAAGGATATTCTATGATTGAGAACTTATGTTCCTCTAGTTTAGACATGAAATGGCATACAATTTCTGCAAATGAAAAAATTGAAGATGTAGCTAAGTTTGAAGCAGGAGCTTTAAAAAATATGAAATTAAATGTGAATGAAATTCCACCAAGATATCGTTCAACTTATTTTGCACACATTTTTAATGGTGGTTATGCAGCCGGTTATTACTCGTATTTATGGACAGAAATGTTAAGTCATGATGCGTATGATTGGTTTAAAGATAATGGATTATTAACTCGAGAAAACGGACAAAAATTTCGTGAACAAGTTTTATCAAAAGGAAATACAATGGATTATGCAGAGATGTATAAAACTTTTGTAGGTAGAAATCCTGAAGCTGCGCCGATGTTAAAAGCGAGAGGGTTAAAATAAATGGATAATTATTTTGACAGCAAAGAATATTCAAAAATTGATTTCACTAAAACAAATATTAAGAAAGGTGACTATGATAATTGTATATTTATAAATTGTAATTTTGAAGGAATTCATGCTTCTAATATTCAATTTGTAGAATGTGAATTTATTGAATGTAATTTTAGTAATACAATTTTAAAAGGGACGGCTTTTAAAGATGTCAATTTCATCAATTGTAAAATGATAGGAATTAAATTTAATGAATGTGATCCTTTTTTATTGCAGTTTTCATTTACAGATTGTCAATTAAACTTTTCTTCTTTTTATCAATTAAAAATATTCAATACAAATTTCATTAATTGCAACTTACAAGAAGTAGATTTTACAGAAGCGATTTTAAAATGTGCTGTTTTTGATCAATGTCATTTTAAAGAAGCTATTTTTGAGCGAACAAATCTTGAGAAAGCAGATTTTAGAACTGCATTTAATTTTAATATTAACCCAGAAAAAAATGTTTTAAAAGGAGCGAAGTTTAGTAAGCATAACTTATTGGGACTTTTGTCAGAATATAAAATTGTTGTTGAATGAATAAAATATTTTTTTGTACTTTATTAATGAGTGTAATTCTTTTTTCTTGTGAAAAAAAAGAAATTAATATTCCAATTTATTCTTATTCTCTTCTAAAGGATGATGTTGTAAATTTTAAATTAAATATTACTAAAAAAGAGAAAATAATTAGTTTTGATTATTTAAACAAGAATGATTCTATTGATAGGTTGCACTTCAATTATAATAAAATAAGTGATTTTTTAATTTCAAATAAAGACACGTTTTATTCCACTAAAAAGGAATACAATTCAAAAGAAATAAAATTTAAGTTCTATCAAAGAAAAATAGTTAAAAGTCATAACCGATCTTTGATTTTTAATGAAAAATATGGTCTTTTATCTAACCTAGGTTTCGGAGCAGATTATTTATTTACAAAAGATTCAATCTCAAAAATAGAAAAAGAAATAATTTTTAGAAAGTTATTTTTACAGTTAAACGAAATTAATATCGAATAGTTTTTCTCCTTTTGGGAAATACCTGCAGGATAAAAAGGTTATGAGTAAAGAAATAGAAGATAAATTAGAAAAAATACCAGTTTTGAATTTCTTGGTATTGTTTGGGAAAAAAATAAAAGTTCCTGGTTTACAAGGTATGTCTTTGTATGATGTTTTAGAAATGTATATTATTGGTATTGTAGAAGGTGCTTTAACGACAAGGGCAGGTGGAATTGCTTTTAGTTTTTTTATGGCAGTTTTTCCATTTATGCTATTTATTCTAACTTTAATTCCATACATTCCTATAGAAGGGTTTCAAGAAGGATTATTTTCATTTATTAAAGAAATTTTACCACCACAAACTTTTGAAGCTGTAAATATTGTTTTAGGCGATATTATAAACAATCAATACGGCGGATTATTGTCTTTTGGTTTTTTATTATCAATATTATTAATGACAAACGGCGTAAATGCTATCTTTGGCGGTTTTGAATACTCTTACCATATTACTGATGTTAGAAATGTTTTTAAGTCTTATTTTGTGTCTTTAGGCGTTTCTTTGTTAATGTCCCTTTTCTTAATTGTAACGATAACAACGCTTATTCTTTACCAAGTTGCTTTGTCAAAAATAGATGAACAAGGTTGGTTTAATACAAGTGATTTAAATTTATTTTATATTGGAAAAAATGCTGTTTTTTTAGTCATGATTTTTACCATTGTTTCTTTACTTTTTAGATATGGAACAAAACAAGGAAAAGAGGTGAAGTTTTTTTCTGCAGGAGCAATTCTGACAACAGTAGTTTCTTTGTGTACTTTTTATTTGTTCGGAATTTATGTTGTGAAATTTGCACAATACAATCAACTATATGGGTCTATAGGTACGCTTTTAATATTGATGTTATTTGTTTGGCTAAATGCAATTATTCTTCTTTTGGGCTTTGAATTAAATGCTTCTTTGCACGCATTAAGACAAAGAAATAAAATCGAATCAACTTTATAACATGTTTAAGTTTTTAACGATATTTGCCATCAAGGTTAGGATAGGTATTTTACTTTTTTGAAAAATAAAATTCCAACTATAACAAACGAATGTAAAAAGATTAAGCAGTTGTGATTTTGATAGAGAAATTATAATTTTAAATTAGTAATTCATAATTAAATATATGAAACCAAGCATCCCAAAAGGAACAAGAGATTTTTCGCCAACAGAAGTATCAAATCGTTCATATATAATGAGTACGATTAAAACTAGTTTTGAAACATTTGGTTTTCAGCCAATTGAAACTCCTAGTTTTGAGAATTCATCAACTTTAATGGGTAAATATGGTGAAGAAGGAGATCGCTTGATTTTTAAGATTTTAAATTCTGGGGACTTTTTAAAGAAGGCAGACGAAAACCTTTTAAAAGAAAAGAACAGTTTAAAGGTTACTTCTCAAATATCAGAAAAAGCATTAAGATATGATCTAACTGTACCTTTTGCAAGATACGTTGTACAGCATCAAAATGAAATTTCATTTCCTTTTAAACGATATCAAGTACAACCAGTTTGGAGAGCAGACAGACCTCAAAAGGGCCGTTTTAGAGAGTTTTTTCAATGTGACGCAGATGTTGTGGGTAGTAAGTCTTTATGGCAGGAAGTTGAGTTTGTACAGTTGTATGATACTGTTTTTACTAAACTAGGTTTAGCAGGAACAACGATTAAAATAAATAACAGAAAAATATTATCAGGAATAGCAGAAGTTATCGGTGCACAAGATAAAATAATAGATTTTACAGTTGCTCTAGATAAGTTAGATAAAATTGGTAAAGATGGTGTTGTAAAAGAAATGTTATCAAAAGGAATTACAGAGGATGCTATTGAAAAAGTTCAACCTTTGTTTGACTTTAAGGGATCTAATTTTGATAAGTTAGATTCTTTAAAAAGTATGCTGTCAGCATCTGAAGAAGGTACAAATGGATTGGAAGAATTGAGGTTTGTAATTAATTCTGTTGAAGAATTAGGTTTAGAAACATCAGAATTAGAATTAGATGTAACTTTAGCAAGAGGATTAAACTATTATACCGGGGCAATTTTTGAAGTCTCTGCGCCAGAAGGTGTAAAAATGGGTTCTATTGGCGGAGGTGGAAGATATGACGACTTAACAGGAATCTTTGGTTTAAAAGATGTTTCTGGAGTTGGTATCTCATTCGGATTGGATAGAATTTATTTAGTTTTAGAAGAATTAGGTTTGTTTAAAGCTGTAGATTTACCTAAACCAAAAGTTATTTTCTTAAACTTTGATGCAACGACAGATATTGCTAAAATGAGTGCAATTAAAACTTTGAGAGAGAATAATATTAAATCAGAATTTTATCCTGATCTAGGTGCAAGTAATAAGCAACAAAAACGACAATGGAAATATGTTTCTTCTAGAGAAATAGAATTTGTAGTTTCTAAAGTAGAAAATGGTGTTTTTACTTTAAAAAATATGACATCCAGTGAACAAATAGATTGTTCTCTGGAAGAGTTAGTTAATAAGTTAAACTTATAATAAATTATAAACTTATTAATCTAATTTATTAAAATATTAAAATAATACGATGCAAAGACTTAAATTTGTATTTTAATATAGATTGAAATGTTTGAATTGAGCAGCAAAATGAATGAAGAGAGGAGTGAAGAAATAGGAGATAATCATGTTGGTACATCAGCAAAAACTCCATTAAGAGCAGATGCTTTTGATATTTCTGATGAGGAAAAAATTGAAAGAATCCAGGAAAGTGTTAAAGATATTTTAAACACGTTAGGAATGGATTTAACAGACGATAGTTTACAAGGAACTCCCAGAAGAGTTGCTAAATCTTTTGTAAACGAGCTTTTTATGGGTTTAAATCCCAAAAATATGCCTAAAGCCTCTACGTTTGATAATAATTACAATTATGGTGAAATGTTAGTGGAGAAGAATATTGTTGTTTATTCTACTTGCGAGCATCATTTATTACCAATTATAGGTAGAGCACATGTAGCTTATATCTCTGACGGAAAAGTTATTGGACTTTCTAAAATGAATAGAATTGTTGAGTACTTTTCTAAAAGACCTCAAGTACAAGAGCGTTTAACAATGCAAGTTGTGCAAGCAATGCAAGAAGCGCTGGGAGTGCAAGATGTTGCTTGTGTTATCGATGCAAAACATTTATGTGTAAATTCTAGAGGAATTAAAGATATTGAAAGTTCTACGGTAACTGCAGAATTTGGTGGTAAATTCAAAGAAAAAGAAACAAAAAAGGAATTTTTGAATTACTTAAAGATGAAAACTAACTTCGATTAATTTAATTATTCACAATATATTTTATAACCCGTTTAGAAGTTTTCTAAACGGGTTTTTTTAATAGGATTGTATTGTGAATGATTAGTTAGTTTATATTTATGTAATTGTGATTTAGCAGTTTAATTATTGTTGTATTGTTTTTGTATTGTTTTATAACATGATAATCTAGTCACATTCAAATTAATTATTTTTAGATTTATAGGCAAATAAACAATGAATTAATTACAACTTATTATGCCTAAAGTTTTAAAAGTATTTTTCACTTTAATTATATTTTATTTTATTCAGCCATTAAATGCTAATAACTCTAATAATGAGCCCTCGGGTAACGCCCCAGCACCACCAACAAGAAATGCAACAGATGTAATTTCAATTTTTAGTGATGCCTATAATAATATAGATGGCGCAAATTATAATCCAGATTGGAATCAAAGTGGTTTTGAATCAGCAAGTTCAACTTATCAACCGGAGGGTTCTGAAAACTCAGTGCTAGCTTACCCAAACTTCAACTATCAAGGAATAGAATTTAATTCTGTTCAAGATATCTCAGCCATGGAATTTTTGCATATCGATATTTGGACTGTAGAAGGTGTAACACCAACTGTCTCTGTAATTAGTTCAGGTACAGAAATTCCGCATACAATTGGTAATAGTGATGGAGCTTGGAAAAGTGTAGATATTCCTATTTCTGGTATAACAGGAGATCTCACAAAGGCTATTCAATTTAAGTTTGATGGAGGAAATGGTTCATCAAACGCAATTTACATAGATAATATGTATTTCTACAAAAAGGAAACAGCTTCAGAAAAAGATGCAACTTTGAGTGATTTAAAAGTAGATGGAAATTCATTAACAGACTTTACACCTAATAAAAGTACTTATGAGGTTGAATTACTTGGGGGCACAACTTTAGTTCCTCAAATTACCTTAGCGACAACAACTAATGCTTCAGCTAGTAGAATAATAACCCAAGCATCAACAATTCCTGGAGATGCTACTATTGTTGTAACATCAGAAGATGGTTCAATTACTAAAACATACACGATATCTTTTTATATTGGAGCGCCAAATGTAAATGCACCAATTCCTCCTGGACGTAATGCAGTAGATGTAATTTCAATTTTTAGTGATACTTACAATAATATTTCTGGAGCAAATTATAACCCAGATTGGCAACAAACTGGTTTTAGTTCTGCAAATGCAGGATTTCAACCTGAAGGTTCAGGGAATTCTGTATTAGCTTATCCAAATTTCAACTATCAAGGAATAGAATTTAATTCTATTTTAGATATCTCTGCTATGGAATTTTTACACTTAGATATATGGACTGTAAAAGGTATATCACCAACTATCTCTGTAATTAGTTCAGGTACAGCAATTCCCAAATCGATTCCGAATGGAGATGGTAAATGGCAAAGTATAGAGATTCCTGTTGGTAATATCACAGGAGATCTTACAAGAACTATTCAATTAATGTTTAATGAAGGTATTGGTTCTCCAAGTGCTATTTATGTAGATAATATCTATTTTTATAAAAATCCAGCAGCTTCAGGAAAAGATGCTACTTTAAGTGCTTTAAAAGTTGATGGGAATTCTGTTACAGGATTTACTCCAAATTCAGAATCATATTTAATGCCTTTATTAGGAGGTACAACAATAGTTCCTCAAATTACGTTAGCAACACCAGCAGATGCATCAGCAACAACTGTGATTACACAAGCAACATCAATTCCTGGTATTGGAAAAGTTGAGGTAACATCACAAGATGGTTCAACTACTAAAACATATTCAATATCATTTTTTATTGGAGCGCCAAATGTAAATGCACCAATTCCTCCTGGACGTAATGCAGTAGATGTAATTTCAATTTTTAGTGATACTTACAATAATATTTCTGGAGCAAATTATAATCCAGATTGGAATCAGAATGGTTTTAGTTCTGCAAATGCAGGATTTCAGCCAACAGGTTCTGGTAATGCAGTATTAGCTTACCCAGATTTTAACTATCAAGGAATAGAATTTAATTCTGTTTTAGATATATCTGCTATGGAATTTTTACATTTAGATATTTGGACTGTTAAAGGTATATCACCAACTATCTCTGTAATTAGTTCAGGTACAGCAATTCCCAAATCGATTCCGAATGGAGATGGTAAATGGCAAAGTATAGATATTCCTGTTGGTAATATCACAGGAGATCTTACAAGAACTATTCAATTAATGTTTAATGAAGGTATTGGTTCTCCAAGTGCTATTTATGTAGATAATATCTATTTTTATAAAAACCCAGCAGTTTCAGGAAAAGATGCTACTTTAAGTGCTTTAAAAGTTGATGGGAATTCTGTTACAGGATTTACTCCAAATTCAGAATCATATTTAATGCCTTTACTAGGAGGCACAACAATAATTCCTCAAATTACTTTAGCAACAACTACAGATGCTTCAGCAACAACAATAATTACTCAAGCAACATCAATTCCAGGTGAAGCTTCTGTAGAGGTGAAATCTCAAGATGGTTCAACTAGTAAAACATACACGATATCTTATTATATTGGAGCACCAAATGTAAATGCACCAATTCCTCCAGCACGAAATGCAGTAGATGTAATTTCAGTTTTTAGTGATACTTACGATAATATATCTGGAGCAAATTATAACCCAGATTGGAATCAAAGTGGTTTTGGATCAGCAAATATTGAATTTCAGCCAACAGGTTCTGCTAATTCTGTATTAGCTTATACCAATTTCAGTTATCAAGGAATAGAATTGAATTCTACTCTAGATTTAACACCTATGGAATATTTACATGTAGATGTTTGGACAGTAAATGGATTAAACCCAAGCGTAATAGTTATTAGTTCAGGTAATGAAATATCTCATACAATAGGCAATAATGATGGTGCATGGAAAAGTATGGATATTCCTGTTGCTGGTATTACAGGCGATATTACAAAAGCAATTCAAATAAAATTTATAGGTGGTAATGGATATTCTAATGATATCTATTTAGATAATTTATATTTCTGGAAAGCCGCACCATTAGGTGTAACTAATTTTGATGATTTAAAATTTTCTGCATATCCAAACCCGACAAACGATAATTGGGTAATAAAAACACAAAAAACAAATATATCTTCTATAAAAGTATTTGATGTTCAAGGTAAAAATGTAATATCAGTGTTACCTAACTCAGATGAATTTGTAATTGATGGCTCTATTTTAAAGCCCGGACTCTATTTTGCTCGAATAAAAACAGATTCTAGATCTAAGCTAATTAAATTAATAAAAAAATAATTTCTATGTATAAGACAATAAAAAACAACTTATTAACTTTCTTTTTCTGTACTTTTTCATTAATAATGGTTGCTCAAACAACCAATGTCGGTAATGCAAGTTACACAAATTCTCACCCAGGAAGAGATTCTGCAGGTAGAAATGATTTTCCCTCAGGTTCGCCACAATTAACGGGTAATGCAATTGGCAAACCAGTACCAACAAATGATTGGTGGTCTACTTTGGTAAAAGAAAACCACGCAGATAACTTGTTCAATTATCCAATGACAATGAAAACCACTGACACTGGTTTAATTGTGACATATATTCCGTGGGGTGTAATAGGAGATAACCAAGCTATTGAGGTAGGATTAACAGGGCTTTCAACAACAAAAGCTACAGTGTCAGATTATTCAGATTGGACTGTAACAATGAATTGGAAAGATGCTGACAATGAGCTAAATGTTACCTCTGGAATTGGTATGCCTTTTTTATATTTTGAAAAAGATGAAGATGATATTGTCGAAATAAAAGTCAATTCAGGAAACGTTACAATTTCTGATGAAATATTAATTGTAGAAAATGCAAGTGGACAAGATTTTGCTTTTTATGCACCATCTGGAAGTTCTTGGTCTAGTTCAGATAATACATACACATCAACATTAAACGGCGAGACCTATTGGTCTATGGCAATGTTACCGCAAAATACCAGTGATGTAAGTGGTGTTGTACAAGAATTAAAAAGTTATGCATATGTTTTTCCAATAAATACAACTTCCTCATGGACATATAATGAAAATAATTCAAAATTAACAACAACATTTAATGTAACTACAGATGTAAAAGAAGGATTAGAAACAAAAATGCTTTTAGGATTATTACCTCATCAATGGTATAATTTATCTTCAAGTTCACCAGTTCCTGATGTTTATAGTTACGAATCAGTGAGAGGTGAATTGAAAATGTTAGCTGAGAATTCTTTTACAGTAGAAAATACGTTTAAAGGTATTTTACCAACAACTCCGTATTTGGCTAATTATAGTGATGGTTTTAGTCCAGCAGAATTAGAATCTAAAATTGCTCAAATTGAAAATGATGGTTTAGCAACTTGGACAGATTCTTATAATGAAGGTCAAGTAATGAATCGTTTAATACAGACTGCTAGAATTGCAGATCAAATGGGAAATATTGAAGCAAGAGATAAAATGATTGCTACAGTGAAAGAACGATTAGAAGATTGGTTGACATATAGCTCAGGTGAAGTAGCATTTTTATTTTATTATAATAGTGCTTGGTCAGCAATGTTGGGTTATCCTGCAGGACATGGACAAGATGGTAATTTAAATGATCATCATTTTCATTGGGGTTATTTTATCCATGCAGCAGCCTTTATGGAACAATTTGAACCAGGTTGGGCGTCTAATTGGGGAGATATGATTAACCTTTTAATTAGAGATGCTTCTTCTTTTGATAGAAATGATACAAAATTTCCTTATTTAAGAAATTTTAGTCCTTATGCTGGTCATAGTTGGGCAAATGGTTTTGCCACTTTTCCTAGAGGAAATGACCAAGAATCAACTTCAGAAAGTATGCAATTTGCTTCTTCTTTAATCCATTGGGGTACTATAACTAATAATGATGAAATTAGAGATTTAGGAATCTATATTTACACTACAGAGCAAACTGCTATTGAAGAATATTGGTTTGATATGTATGAACGTAATTTTTCTGGAAATTACCAGTATAGTTTAGCGTCAAGAGTTTGGGGAAATTCTTATGATAGTGAAGTTTTCTGGGTAAGTGGTGAAATAGCAGCTGCCTATGGAATTGAAATGTATCCTATACATGGTGGTTCTTTTTATTTAGGTCATAATCAAGAATATTCTAAAAAACTTTGGAATGAAATTACAGTAAATACAGGTGTTTTAAGTAGAGAGGAAAATGATAATTTATGGCATGATACTTATTGGAAATATTTATCAATGACAAATCCTCAAGAGGCTGTAAACTTATACAATGCTTACTCTGAGAGAGATTTAAAATTTGGAATATCGGACGCACAAACTTATCATTGGTTGCATTCAGTAAATGCTATGGGTATTGTAGATGCAACTATTACAGCTAATTATCCTATTGCTGGAGTATTTAAGCAAAATGGTCAAACTACTTATGTGGCTCATAATTACTCAAATTCTGAAATAATAGTAACTTATTCTGATGGATTTCAATTAACAGTGCCTGCAAATCAAATGGCCACTAATAGAGATATTGACGTTTCTGGTGAGATTTCTTCAGATTTTACTCAAGCTTATCCAAATGGTAGTGTAAATTTATCAACAACAGTATCTGGTTCTGGAATAACTAAAGTAGAATTTTTTGATGGATCCACTTTATTGGGAGAAGATACTGTAGCTCCTTATGAAATGAAAGCAGAAAATCTTTCATTAGGTATTCACGGTTTTTTCTCAAAAGTTTATCAGAATGATAATTTTAATGTTACCAATAGTATAAATGTTGTGGTTGGTGAACAGGTGCCATACTCTGGAGCAGCTTTTCAAATTCCAGGAGTTATAGAACCAGGAAATTACGATAAATTTCAGGGGGGAGTTGGCCAAAATATATCATATTTAGATTTATCTCTGAATAACTCAGGAGATTATAGAATTGACGAATATGTAGATTCAGAACTAAATAATTCTGAAGGGCCAGTAGTTGGTTGGTTTTCTGCTGGTGAATGGATGGAATATACTATAGACGTTTCTAATGCAGGTGTTTATGATTTAAGTTTTAGGTATAATTCAGGTAATTCAAATGGAGGAGGACCTTTCTATTTTGAAGTTGAAGGAAATAAAATAAGTTCAGATATAACTTTATCAAATACAGGTAGTTGGGATTCTTGGCGAACCAAATCTGTCTCCGGTATTGAGTTAACAAAAGGAGAAAATGTTTTAAGATTACATATAAAAAACGGAGAATTTAATTTAGGGAAAATGACTTTTTCTTATAAAGAAGCCTTAAGTTATGTGCCACCAATAGCAGATGCCGGAGCTAATGTCTCGATAATTTCTCCCACAACCACAGGAACTTTAAATGGTTCAGGAAGTAATGATCCTGAGGGGCAAAGTATAACATATATTTGGAAGCAAGTTTACGGACCATCTCTTATCAATTTTGATAGCAATACAATTGCATCACCAAATATTTCTAATTTAGTTGAAGGTGTTTATAAATTTAAGTTAACAGTGAATGATGGTAATTATTCTGATTCTGATGAGGTATTAGTAATTGTTTCAGCAACTGGTAATTTAAGTCCATCTGTTTCTATTACTTCTCCAAATGATGGTACAACTTTCAGAGAGGATGAAGATATTACGATTACAACCATTACAAGTGATTTAGATGGTACAGTTACTTTGGTAGAATTTTTTGATGGAGCAGTAAAAATAGGAGAGGACACTTCTGATCCGTTTAGTTTAGTTTGGCAAGAGGCTAGTGTTGGAGATCATGTAATAACAGCTGTTGCAACTGATAATAATGGTGCTAAAACTACATCAGAAGAGATAGCTATTACAGTTTCTGAGGTTAAATCTTGTTCTGAAGCTTCATCTGAGGCAGATCAAGGAAGTTTTTCCACTGGTTATAAAGTTACTTTTGAAACAGTAGGAACTAATGTGACTATTCAATTTGAATTATTGGATGAGGATAAAGTTGGAGTTGTTGCATATTTATTTAAGAAATATCCTTTTGAAGAGAGTATAATGGATCATGTTTCTGGTTTAACTTTTTCTAAAACCCTAGGAGGTTTTACAACAGGTGAAACTATCAACTACGCCTGTAAGTTTGCTTATGCAGGAGGTCTATCTGTAACTAAATACTTTACATATACTATTGGTGATAATTGTTCGGGTGGTGAAGATACAACTGCTCCAGAAAACTTTACGGCGACTATTGGAAATATAACTTCTAGATCTATAGAAATTTTAGTAAATGCAACTGATGGCTCCGGTTCTATTGTTTATGCAGCCAATACTGGTTCAATTTCGGGAACAATAAATGGAGATTCGGGAGTGCAAAAATCATTAATCATAAATAATTTGCAACCAGAAACATCATATACATTTAATGTAACAGCAAAGGACTTACTTGGTAATGCATCTTCCAATAATCCTATTGTTTTGCAAGCAAATACCTCAAAAAATGAAAACACAGCTTGTTCTGGTTCAAGCGGAGATAGTAGTGAAGGTTCATTTTCTAATGGGTATGAATATAGTTTCGAAACGGTAGGAAATGAAGTAAAGTTTACTTTTGAGCTTTTAGATGCAGACAAGACAGGTGTTGTTGCATACTTAAGGAAACAAAGTCCTTTCTCAGAAATTCAAATGGATAATGCAGGTGGTAAAAAGTTTACTAAGACAGTAAGTGGTTTTACAAGCGGACAAACTATAAGTTATGCTTGTAAATTTGCATTTGCTGGAGGTCAATCTGTAACTAAATATTTTTCTTATACTGTCGGAGATACTTGTGTTTTAAGTATTGATGATAATGCTCTAGCTGAATCTGTTAAATGCTATCCAAACCCTGCAGATAGCGTATTGATTATTGATTCTCCAATTATTGATTTAACTAAAGTTGAAATTTACTCGTTAATTGGCAAAAAAATATTCGATTCAACAACTAATTTAAACCAAATTTATGTTGATGATTTATCAAGTGGTTTATACTTTATAAAGATATCTTCAGAGAAAGGAAAGTTCATCACAAAGTTCATCAAAGAATAATTAACCTTTAAAAATAATAACAAAAAAATCCGTTTAGAAAATTTCTAAACGGATTTTACTTTATTTAAACCTAAACTTTTTCCAGATTCTAAGTATTCTAATTGATTTGTGATTCTGAAACAAGTTGATAGTTATTTATTGACTAAAACAAATTCACCTTTATCTATTAAAGGAATAGCTTGTTTAAATTTAACTTCTTTTTCTTCACCACTCATTACGTTTTTAATCGTAACACGCTCGTTTCTACCAATTTTTGGCTGCTCTCTTACAATAGTTTCAACAGGCTCTGTAGATTGTTGACGAGAATTTTGAATGGCTTGTTCAGTAGAGTTTTGTACATCTGCTTTACTGGTATTTAAGCGTTCTCTTTTTTGTTGGCGTGCTTCGGAAATTTGATTTGCATTTTGCTCAGGTAATTCTCCTTTAAATAAGAAAGACAATACCTCTTTATTTATATTATCAACTGTAAGTTTAAATAATTCAAAAGCTTCAAACTTATAAATTAATAATGGGTCTTTTTGCTCATAGGATGCATTTTGTACAGATTGTTTTAAATCATCCATTTTACGTAAATGATCTTTCCAATTTTCATCAATAATGGCTAAAGTGATGTTCTTTTCGAAATCTGTAATTAGACTTTTCCCTTCGCTTTCATATGCATCTTTTAAGTTCGTTACAACTTGCAAGGATTTCGTTCCATCTGTAAAAGGAACTACAATTCTCTCATATTTATCTCCTTCATTTTCAAAAACGTTTTTAATTACTGGAAATGCCAGCACTGCATTTCTTTCAATTTTGTTTTTGTAATGTTCTGCAACTATATCGTATAATTTATCAGCGATTTCTTTTTCAGATAATTTATGAAACTCTTCTTCAGAAATAGGAGAAGCCATTGATGAAAAACGAATCAATTCGAGTTCAAAATTTTGAAAATCTTTTGCAGGTTTGTTACTATTTATTATAGATTCACACGTATCATAAATCATATTTGCAATATCAACTTGCAAACGTTTACCATCTAATGCATGTCTTCTTCTTTGGTATACAAACTCACGTTGCGAGTTCATAATATCATCGTACTCTAATAAACGTTTACGAATACCAAAGTTATTTTCTTCAACTTTCTTTTGTGCTCTTTCAATAGATTTGGTAATCATAGAATGTTGAATTACTTCACCTTCTTTTAATCCCATTCTATCCATCATTTTAGCAATCCTGTCAGAACCAAATAAACGCATTAAATTATCGTCTAAAGCCACATAAAATTGAGAAGAACCAACATCTCCTTGTCTTCCTGCACGTCCTCTTAATTGTCTATCCACTCTTCGAGAATCGTGTCTTTCTGTACCAATAATTGCTAAACCTCCAGATTCTTTTACTTCATCAGATAGTTTAATATCTGTTCCACGCCCGGCCATATTTGTTGCAATAGTTACAATACCAGGTTTACCTGCTTGTGCAACCACATCAGCCTCACGTTTGTGTAATTTTGCATTTAATATATTGTGAGGAATCTTACGCATTTGCAACATTCTACCTAGTAATTCTGATATCTCTACTGAAGTTGTACCGACTAAAACAGGTCTGTTTTGTTCAACTAGTTTTACGACATCTTCAATAACAGCATTGTATTTTTCGCGAGCAGTTTTGTAGATTAAATCTTCTTTGTCATCTCTTTGAATTGGTTTATTTGTTGGGATTTCAACAACATCTAATTTGTATATTTCCCATAGTTCACCGGCTTCAGTAATTGCAGTACCTGTCATACCAGAAAGTTTTCTGTACATTCTGAAGTAATTCTGCAATGTTACCGTAGCAAAAGTTTGAGTAGCGTCTTCAATTTTTACATTTTCTTTAGCTTCAATTGCTTGGTGTAAACCATCTGAATAACGACGACCATCCATAATACGTCCGGTCTGTTCGTCTACAATCATTACTTTATTTTCCATGACAACATATTCAACATCTTTTTCGAAAACAGTGTATGCTTTCAAAAGTTGATTCATTGTATGAATACGTTCACTTTTAATACTAAAGTCTTTGTATAACTCTTCTTTTTGAGAGGTCTTTTCTTCTGTAGAAATATCTGATGCATCAATTTCACCTATTTTAACCCCAATATCTGGTAAAATGAAGAAGTTACTGTTATCCGTTTTCTTAGATAAATCAGCAATTCCTTTATCAGTTAAATCAATTTGATTATTTTTTTCTTCAACAACAAACCATAAGTCCTCATCGACTTCTGGCATTAATTTGTTGTTGTCTTGCATATAATAGTTTTCAGTTTTTTGCAAGATTTGTTTAATTCCGTCTTGGGATAAATATTTTATTAAAGCCTTGTTTTTAGGTAAACCTCTATATACTCTTAGAAGTAAAAATCCACCATCTTTATCGTTTCCATCTGCAATTAACTTTTTTGCTTCTGCAAAAACACTAACTAAATGTTGTTTTTGTAAAGTAACTAATTCTGACACTAAAGGCTTTAATTCTGTAAATTCATGTCGGTCTCCTTGGGGTACTGCTCCAGAAATAATTAAAGGAGTTCTAGCATCATCAATTAAAACAGAATCAACTTCATCAATTATAGCATAATTAGGAGTTCTTTGTACTAAATCATCTTTGGAACTGGCCATATTGTCTCGCAAATAATCGAAACCAAACTCGTTATTTGTTCCATAGGTAATGTCGGCATTGTATGCTTTTCTTCGGGCATCAGAATTTGGTTGATGATAATCAATACAATCTGTAGTAAAACCGTGAAACTCAAAAATTGGTGCCATCCATGCTTTGTCACGCTTTGCCAAATAATCATTTACAGTTACTAAATGAACACCATTTCCTGTTAAAGCATTTAAATAAACAGGTAAGGTAGAAACTAAAGTTTTTCCTTCACCAGTCATCATTTCTGCAACTTTACCCTGATGTAAAACAGAGCCACCAATTAATTGAACATCGTAATGAATCATATCCCAAGTAACAGGTTTTCCTGCCGCATCCCAAGAATTTGCCCAAAGTGCTTTGTCTCCTTCTAATGTAATATTTTCTCTTTCTGCTGATAATTCTCTATCAAAGGGAGAGGCCGTTACTTCAATTGTGGTGTTTTCTACAAAACGTTTCGCAGTTTCTTTTACGACTGCAAAAGCTTCTGGCATAATTAGAAGTAAAGTAGCTTCAGAGATAGTATAAGCTTGATCTTTTAAAGAATCTATTTCTGTATAAATGTCTTCCTGACGATCTATCTCTGCTGTTTTAGCTTCTTCCTCTAGCGTTGTAATTTTATCATTGAATTCTTTTGTAGCTTCTTTTATCTTTTCTTTAAATTCTATTGTTTTTGCACGTAATTCGTCGTGAGAAAGCTTTGAGAACTCAAGTTCAAATTTTCTTACATCTTCTACAACAGGTTGCAGTCCTTTTAAATCTTTCTGTTGTTTATCGCCTACAAAAAGCTTTATTACTGAATTTAAAATACTCATTATATATGTGTTTGTTTTGTAGTTACTTATGTAACTATGTTACCTTAATAGAAATTTAAGTTTTATCAACTTAAATAAAACATCTTATCGATTAAAAAAAAAACAAAAAAAAAGCCTCTTTAGAGACTTTATATTTTACCTAGTATTCATCCTCATTCCAAAGATAATCATCTTCGGTCGGATAATCAGGCCAAATCTCTACAATTGAGTCATATGAATCGCCTTCATCTTCTATGTCTTGTAAGTTCTCTACTACTTCTAGAGGAGATCCTGTTCTAATAGCGTAATCTATTAACTCGTCTTTACTTGCTGGCCAGGGTGCATCTGCTAAATACGATGCCAATTCTAATGTCCAATACATTTTTTATTGTTTAATTTTGTGCAAAAATAATTTTTTTACTGAATTATGCAAGTCTTTTTTAAGAAATTTATTTTTAAGTAATTACTAGATTTTACTTTTTGTTTAAAATCAATGATTTAGGAATTAATTAAAATTAAAAAAATCTTTAAATCGATAAAAAAAGAACTTTTTATTTTTTTTCTGGTATCCATTTAATTTCGTTTACCATTAAATCCTTGGACAATTTTCGTGCCAACGTAAAAAGATAGTCAGAAAGGCGGTTTAGGTATTTTAAAATATTATTATCAATTGCTTCTTGGTCATTTAATTCAACAACTAATCGTTCTGATCGTCTACAAACACACCTTGCTAAGTGACAGAATGACACGGTTTGGTGACCTCCAGGTAAAATAAAATGAGTCATTTGTGGAAGTTCCTCGTCCATTTTGTCTATTTCATTTTCTAAATTCTGAATAGAACTTTCATCAATTTTAATTATGTTTAGTCTTTCTTTTCCATTTTTTAATGTTTCTTTTTCAGCCGGAGTTGCTAACATTGATCCTAAAGTAAATAATTCATTTTGAATAATAAGTAAAGATTTTTTAATTGAAATATCTATTTTCTGATCTTTTATTAATCCAAGGTAAGAATTCAGTTCATCAATAGTTCCGTAGCTTTCAATACGTAAATTGTATTTCATTACTCTAGTGCCTCCATAAAGTGCGGTTGTCCCAGTATCCCCAGTTTTTGTGTATATTTTCATAGAATAGATTTCTAATTTCAAAACAACAAAGTTACGAAGATTAGAGTTTATGGTGTTTAATTTTTAAATCATTTAAAAATTAAACAATTACACTTTTTATAGCCTTATTTTAAAATGTTCTTTTTCTTGCTCTTTTCGGAAAAAAACAATTCCCCAATGAAAAACATTTACAGTAACTTTAACTTTTGGGTGTTTTTTTATTTCTGACCAAGCACTTTTCATTTCTTTATTCCAATAAATGTCATCAAAAATCCAAACGGAGTTATTAGTAATAGTTTGCGTACAAGTATTAAAATAATTTAAAGTTGCTTTTTTATTATGATTGCCATCAAAATAGATAAGATTAAATTTTTGTTCCTTTACAACCTTTGGCAGTGTCTCTTTAAAATTACCCAGAATAATATTTATTTTTTTCAAATTATTTTTTTTAAATAATTCTTGTGCAATTTTACTTGTTTCAGGGCAACCTTCTAACGTTGTAATTTCAGAGTCTCGATTACCAATTTTAATTGCAGCTGTTCCCAATCCTAAAGAAGTTCCAATTTCTAAAATATTTTCAGGCTTAAAATATTTTATTAATCGGATCAATAGTTTTGCCTTTTTATTTGAAATTCCTGCAACTGTTGCAATTTTGGCAACTTCTCGATTCTTTGATTTAAAAACTTTAGAGCCCGCACCAAAATCTGTAACTTTTATAAATGTTTTGTTATTTATTACTTGTTCCTTAATTTGCGAAAATGATTTGAATGATTGATCATCTGTTTTTTGATAAAAACACTTTGTTACCAGATTGTAAACAAAAGGAGAGTGAACTCCGTGTTGATTTGATGATTTTATGATGAATTTTAAATATTCTATTATTGAATGCGCCATTATTTTATATAAAAAAAAGCAAATTAAAATAAAATTATAGTAAATCACTTTTAAAAAGTATATTTTTGTTCACTAATGAGTTAGCTAATAATGAAAAAATACTTTTTACTTTTCTTATCGATATCTTTTCTTTTGTCTTGTGTTCCGAGTAAAAATTTAATTTATTTACAAGGTGAACCAATTCAAGAAAAGGGAATAAAAAGAATAAATAATATTCCATATAAATTACAAGTAGATGACGTTTTAAATATAGATATCAAGTCAAGTGATCAAAAAATGGTTGCCATATTTGTAAAACAATCTGGAGGAAATTCTAATCAAAATATTGGCCCTGAATCTAGTTACTTTTCAGGTTATAGTATTGATAGTTATGGTAATATAAGAATGCCAACTTTAGGCGAAATAAATGTTTTAGGTTATACAACTGAAGAGGTTAGAAAAAAAATTGAAAATGAATTAAATAAATATTTCAAGAATAAGGATGATATTTTCGTATCTGTCAAGTTAGCAGGAATTAAATACACGATTATCGGAGAAATAAATAATCCAGGACCTAAGGTTATATTTCAAAACAAAGTTTCCATTATAGATGCAATTTCAAACTCAGGTAACATTACAATAGTCGGTGATCGAAAAAGAGTAGAAATTATAAGAAATTCAACTTCTGGAATTCAAAAATATACTATCGACCTAACCGATATAAGTGCATTTAATTCGGATGTTTTCTATATAAAACCTAATGATATTATTAATATCATTCCATTAAAACAAAAAACTTGGGGCACTGGTACTACAGGACTTCAAACATTTACGACCGTTATTTCAGTAATTACATTGTTGTATTCTACAGTTATTTTGGCTAAAAATTTATAGCAGTTATGGAAAATAAAATAAATTTCACAACGCCTACAATTCAAAATAACATAGATATTAAAAGTTATTTTTTTAAAATTATTTCTTATTGGAAACTTTTTTTAGTGACAATTATTATTTCTTGCGCTGTCGCTAATTTTATGAATGATTATCAGCAAAAAAAATATAATTTAAGTACTACCATTTCTGTGAAAGAAGAAAATAACCCTTTGTTTTCTACTGGAACTAATATTGCATTTAATTGGGGAGGGGCAAGTGATGAAATAGAAACAATAAAAGTTATAATTGGTTCACGATCTCATAATGAAAAAGTAGTAAGAAAATTAAATTTTTTCATTAATTATTTAAAAGAAGGAAGTTACAGAATGGAGGATATGTATGGCTATACTCCATTTACTGTAAATCTGCATACAGATAAACCACAACTATACAATAAGCTTTTAAAAGTTGAATTAACAGGAGATGATACTTATAAAATATCTTTCGATTTTAAAGAACTAGGTGCTGATAAATTAGTTACTTATGATAGTAATATTGTTTCTGAATTTGTTTCAGAAAAAACTAGTTTTTCTGAAGAGTTTAAGATAGATGAATCAATAAATACTCCTTTTTTAAACTTTTCTTTAAAGAAAAAGGGCAAGTTTAAGGTTGGAGAAACATATTTTATAAGATTTGCAAGTTTCGATGGAACCGTTGCTAGTTATAGAGGAGTTAGTGTGAGAACTATTACTGCTGCAGCATCTCTTCTAGATTTATCGATGAGTGGACCAAATAAAAGAAGAATAGTCACTTATTTAAACGAAACAGTAAAGGTTTTAGAGGCAGAAAAACAAGACCAAAAAATATTATATGCCCGAAAAACTAAGACGTATATTGATGAATTATTTGCGAGAGAGCAAGATAGTTTAAGTAAAATAGAAAAAGAATTAGGTATTTATAAAGAGGTTAATAATATTTACGATTTATCTTCTGAAGGTTCTCAAGTGTTTGATGAAATTATTGGACTTGAAAAAGAGAAAAAAGCATTACTAGAATTTAATGATTATTTAAAGAACTTAAAAAGTTACGTTCTCACACATAACAAATATTCCGAAGGTATACCTGTTCCTGCTTTAATAGACATACAAGACGTTAAAATAGCTGAAGAAATAACTATACTCATTCAAAAGTCAACTTTAAGAGAAACTTTAAAAAAGAATGTTACGGAAAACTATCCTGGATTAAAAAAACTTAACAATGAGATTTCAATAGCCAAAAATAATTTATTAGAGAATATAATAAATTTAAGAACTATAAATAATGATAAAATTAGTAAGATTAAAAAAAGATTATCAGTTACCAATTCTAAATTAAAAAAGATACCTTCCAGAGAACAGGGTTTATTAAAGTATCAAAGAAATTTCGAAATTTCAGAAGCTAACTATAATTATTTAAAACAAAAAAGTTACGAAGCTGGAACCGCAATTGCGGCCAATGTGTCTGATGTTAAAATTATTGATGAAGCGAAAGATTTAGGTGAAGGACCCAATTATCCTAAGACTCAATTTAATTATTTAGTAGGGTTAATGATGGGGATTATAATTCCATTATTTTACATAATAATTAGAGAAGTTTTGGATACTAAAATACACACAGTTGAGGAAATTCAAAATAATTACTCAATTCCTGTTTTGGGTGTTGTTGGAAAGAATAGCGGAAAAAATAATTTGGCTGTTTTTGAGCAACCAAAATCTTCAGTGTCAGAATCTTTTCGGGCCTTAAGGTCTAATATTCAGTTTTTGTTTAAAAATGCTGTTGAAAAAGAGAAATCAAAAACTTTAATTTTGACATCTTCCATTAGTGGAGAAGGAAAAACAATGATTTCTATAAATATGGCAACTGTTTTTGCTTTGAGTGGAAAGAAAACTGTTTTAATAGGTTTAGATTTAAGAAAACCTAAAATTTATAATGATTTTGATTTAACCAATGATATTGGTGTTGTAAATCATCTAATTAATCAAAAAACATTAGATGAGATTATAGTTTCAACTAAAATTCCAAATTTAGATCTTATTTTATCAGGGCCTATTCCACCTAACCCTTCAGAACTTCTGTTAAGTGAAACTGCGGATAATATGATTAAAAGTCTTCAAGAAAGATACGATTATGTTATAATTGACACGCCACCAGTTGGTTTAGTTTCTGACGCATTAGAATTGTTTAAGTATGGTGATGCGGTCATTTATGTAATTCGTCAGGATTACACTGAAAAAGGAATGATGAAAATGATAGATGATAAATACAAGAAAAAAGAGGTTACAAATATCAGTTATGTATTAAATGACTTTTCTGTTAAAAATAAATATGGCTACGGTTACGGCTATGGTTACGGCTACGGCTATGGTTACGGATATCATGAAAATGAAGTACCTAAAGGTATTTTTTCAAAAATATTAAGCTTGTTAAAAATAAAATAAAGTTTAAATAGGTATAGTTCACTCTATACTTTTTTTCCTTTTATGTAAACTGATTGTATTTGATTATTTCCGAAATTATAAGGAATAACATTATAGCTTGGTATTTCTTTTGTAATAAAAAAGTTTGCTAATTTCCCTTTTGTTATGCTACCCATTTCTTCATTTAAATTCATTGCATGAGCTCCATTAATTGTTGCTGCGTTTATTGCTTCATTCGGAGTCATTTTCATTTTAATACAAGCCGTTGCAACAACAAAGTTCATGTTTCCTGAAGGACTAGAGCCGGGATTATAATCTGAAGCTAAAGCAATGGCTAAACCATTATCTATTAATTTTCTTACAGGAGCATAAGGGATGCTTAAGAAATAAGAGCAGGAGGGCAGTGCCACTGGCATTGTCTCAGAAACCTTTAATGCTTCTAAGTCATAATCAGATAATACCTCTAAATGATCGACAGTTAAGGCCTTATGTTTTATAGAAATATCAATTCCACCTATTGAGTTAAATTGATTAACATGTGTTTTTGGAGTTAACCCATATTTTTTTCCTGCGGTTAATATTTTATCAGTATCATCCACCGTAAAATAACCTACTTCACAAAAGATATCTATAAAATCTGCTAAATTTTCTTTAGCAATTTCAGGTAACATTTCATCAATAATTAAATTTAGATATTCTTGTTTATTATTTTTAAACTCTGTTGGAATTGCATGCGCTCCTAAAAATGTTGCTTTGATAGGAATATCATAGTTTTCTTTTAATTTTTTTATAACCCGCAACATTTTTAATTCAGATGAAACAGTAAGTCCATAACCAGATTTTATTTCAATAGCACCTGTTCCTAGAGCAATTACTTCTTCTAACCTTTTTGCAGATTCATTGTATAAATTCTCTTCTGAAGTTGCTTTTATTTTTTCAGTGGAATTTAAGATTCCTCCACCATTATTTGCAATTTCTTCATAAGATAAACCATTTATTCTATCTACAAATTCTTGCTCTCTATTTCCTGCATAAACAATGTGTGTATGAGAATCACACCAAGCTGGTAGTATCATTTTACCTGTACAATCTGTTTTTTTGTCAAAACTATATTCTTCTAAGTTAGACATCTTTCCAAAATCAAAAATAAGTCCGTTTTTAATTATTAAAAAAGCATTTTTAATAGTAGGTAAAATATTCATTTCTTTACCTGAAACTTTTTTAACTGAAGCCTCTCTTACTTGAATTAATTCTTTGATATTGATAAATAAATGAGTCATGAAGAATAATTAAATTTGATTAAAAGATATTGTAAGTATTATTTAAAGAATATCAAAGAATAATATGTATCTCGTTTACCGAATTAAGACTTTAAATTATAGAAAATATTACGAATTTAATATTCGGTTTTATCTTGCTTTATTTCCCATTTGTTAAATGGTTCGAGTGCTATTTTTCTTCCTATTTGCTCAAAAGGAATACTTCTTTTATTGTAAGGTAAAGGAATTTCTTTATAAATAAATTCATCATCAAAACCAATATTAGCCGCGTCTTGTTGGTTACTTCCATAATAAACTTTGTCTGGTCTTGCCCAATAAATTGCGCCTAAACACATGGGACAAGGCTCACAAGATGTATAAATGATACATCCTTCTAATTGAAAAGATTGAATATTTTTACAAGCATTTCTAATTGCTGTAACTTCTGCGTGAGCTGTTGGATCATTCGTAGATGTAACTTTGTTATTTCCAATTCCAATAATTTTACCATCTTTTACAACAATGCAACCAAAAGGTCCACCTTCATTATTATTCATTCCTTTTAAAGCTGCTTTTACAGCTTCACTCATGAATTCTTCGTGTTTGTTCATCTTCATTTAGAGTTGTATTAAGATTACTTTTTAGGGCTAAAAAAAAGCTGCATGAAGCATGCAGCTTGTTTGAATTTATAAATTTAATATTTTTATTTTAAAGCTCCAATCATTTCTTCTGGTTTTACCCAGTCATCATATTGTTCAGCAGTAACATAGCCTAAACGCACAGCTTCTTCTTTTAAAGTTGTTCCGTTTTGGTGCGCAGTGTTTGCAATTTCTGCGGATTTATAATAACCAATTTTTGTATTTAATGCTGTAACTAACATTAATGAATTATTTACTAATTCCTTAATTCTTGCGTGATTTGGTTCAATACCAACAGCACAATTTTCATCAAACGATTTACAAACATCTCCTATTAATTGAGCAGATTGCAAAACGTTTGAAGCCATTACAGGTTTAAATACATTTAATTCATAATGCCCCTGAGCTCCACCAAAAGTAACAGCAACATCATTACCCATAACTTGAGCACAAACCATTGTCATAGCCTCACATTGTGTAGGGTTTACTTTACCTGGCATAATAGAAGAACCTGGTTCGTTGGCAGGAATAATGATTTCTCCAATTCCAGATCTAGGTCCTGAAGCCATCATTCTAACATCATTCGCTATTTTATTTAAAGATACAGCAATTTGTTTTAAAGCTCCATGAGTTTCAACAAAAGCGTCATGTGCTGCTAATGCTTCAAATTTATTTTCTGCTGTTATGAAAGGCATCTCTGTAAAATCGGCAATATATTTAGCAACCAAAACATCGTAACCTACAGGTGTATTTAATCCTGTACCTACAGCTGTTCCTCCTAAAGCTAATTGTGATAAATGCTCTAAAGTATTATTTAATGCTTTTAAACCAAAGTTTAATTGCGCTACATAACCAGAAAATTCTTGACCCAAAGTAAGCGGGGTAGCATCCATTAAATGCGTACGACCAATTTTTACTACGTCATTAAATGCTTCTGATTTTGCTTTTAAAGTATCTCTTAATTGTATAATTCCAGGAATTGTAGTTTCTACAATTTTCTTGTAAGCCGCAATATGCATTCCTGTGGGAAATGTGTCATTTGATGATTGCGATTTATTTACATCATCATTTGGTTGAATTGTTTTTTCTCCTTCACCAATTACTTTTCCGGCAAGTTCATGCGCTCTATTGGCAATTACTTCATTTACATTCATGTTAGATTGTGTACCAGAACCTGTTTGCCAAATAACTAAAGGAAATTGATCGTCTAGTTTTCCTTCTAAAATTTCATCACAAACTTTTGCAATTAAATCTCTTTTTTCTGTTGATAAAACCCCTAAATCAGCATTTGTATAAGCTGCTGCTTTTTTAAGATATGCAAAACCATAAACAATTTCTAATGGCATAGAACCTGCTGTACCAATTTTAAAATTTTTTTTAGAGCGTTCTGTTTGAGCTCCCCAATATTTATCTGCAGGAACCTCTACGTTCCCCATAGTATCTTTTTCGATTCTATATTTCATAATTATGATGTAAATTTAAGATCAGACAAATTTACAAAAAACAATGATTAGAATTAGTTGATAGTTATCATTTTTAGAGAACTAAAAAAATAAATAAATGATGCTACTTTTTTCAAAATAAGTATTATTTTTGCTGTAGTCATTTTTTAAAATATACAAATGTTAGATTTTTCACAATTTTCAGGATTAGTTTTATTTATGTTTATTTTTACAGCCGGTTTTTGGTTGTTAATATTCTTATTAACATTTGTTGTTCCTTATTGGATTGGTGGAACTATTATGGAAAATTTAAAATTAAAGAAAGAAGCTAAAAAAGCTGCTGAAGGAAAGTAGTTTTTAATACATACTTACTTATAAACTAAAAACTCGTTCAAACATTTGAGCGAGTTTTTTTATAGATTTGTTTGAACGAGTTAGGGATTGAAATGATATCCTTTTTTATTTTCTTCTGATAGATGTGATTATAATTAGATTAATAAAAATTTATTTTTAATGAATTCTTTGAAAATTTTGACCTGAAACATTTTCTTAGTTTTTCCTTTTTAGAATACAACTTCAATTTTATCATCGATTTATAAACTAAATACTGATGTGAAATAAGTTAAGTCAGATAAAGACAAAAACAACTAAGTTTAAATTATTGATAGAATATTTTCTGGTGGCCTGCCAATAACTGCTTTTTTATTATTGATAACAATTGGACGCTCAATTAATTTAGGATTTTCAATCATTGCTTTAACAATCTCAATATCTGTCAATTCTTTACCTTTAAATTCTTCTTTCCACGTTTTTTCTGTTTTACGTACTAATTGAATAGGAGTGATGCCTAATAAATTGATAATACTTGTTAATTCTTTTTCTGAAGGTAAATTTTCTAAATATTTTATTATTTGGAATTCTTTTCCAGAATTTTCTAATACTTGAACTCCTTGTCTTGATTTTGAACAACGAGGGTTATGGTATATTTTTATCATTTTTATAAAGTTTAAAAGTTTTTTTGGGTAAAGATCAATAACCAAAATTTAACTCTTTTTTTGTCCGTTTAGCATTAAATATGCTTTTAAAAATGGATCTATATCTCCGTTCATTACATTATCTACATTACCAGTCTCATGCGCTGTTCTTACGTCTTTCACCAGTTTATAAGGATGCATTACATAATTTCTAATCTGACTTCCCCATTCGTTTTTTAGTTTACTAGATTCAATTTCGTCTCTTGCAGCTTGTTGTTTTTTTAGTTCAATTTCATATAATTGAGACTTTAACATTTTCATTGCCGTTGCTCTATTATCGTGTTGAGAACGAGAATTAGAGCAAGAAATTTGAATTCCTGTAGGTTTATGTGTTAGTTGAACTTTTGTTTCTACTTTATTTACATTTTGGCCTCCAGCACCGCTAGATCTTGCCGTAACAATTTCTATATCTGCAGGGTTTATCTCTATTTCTATGGAATCATCTACTACAGGAAAAACATAAACTGAACCAAAAGTGGTATGACGTTTTGCGTTAGAATCAAAAGGTGAAATACGAACCAATCTATGCACTCCATTTTCTCCTTTAAGCCAACCAAAAGCATAATCGCCCTCAATTTCTATGGTGATAGTTTTAATGCCAACAACATCTCCTGCCTGATAATTCAGTGTTTTTAATTTAAAACCTTGCTTTTCTGCCCACATGGTGTACATTCTAGACAACATTTCTACCCAATCACAACTTTCTGTCCCACCAGCTCCAGCATTAATTTGTATGGTAGCAGATAAAGAATCACCTTCTTCAGAAAGCATGTTTTTAAATTCTAAATCCTCTAAAAAAGAAATTGTTGTTGTAAATTGTTCAATCAGTTCCTCTTCGTTAACTTCTCCTTCTTTGTAAAACTCGTACAAAACATTTACATCTTCATTTAGATTGACGGTTTTGTTATAATCATCTACCCACTTTTTTTTGAAACGCAATTCTTTCATAAACACTTCAGCAGCTTTTGGGTCGTTCCAGAAATCTGGATTTACCGTTTTCTCCTCTTCGTTCGCAATTTCAATCAGTTTTTGATCAATCGCGAGATAAGATTTTAATTTTTCGATTCTCGCTGCTATATCTTTAAGTTGGTCTTGTGTAATCATAGTTTCAACAAAAATAAATGAATTTTTAAGACTTCTTGTTTTAAAAGGTGATAGATATTTAATAGATTTATAAAATATAATTAAATCAACAAAAGAACTAGATGATAATAGATCTTATTTCAGATACAGTCACGAAACCAACTCCAAAAATGTTGGAATCTATGATGAATGCCAAGGTTGGCGACGATGTTTTTAAAATGGATTCAACAACAAACGAACTACAAAAAAAAGCAGCAGCTATGTTTGGAATGGAAGATGCATTATTTTTTCCTTCAGGAACCATGGCAAATCAGACTGCCATAAAATTACATACACAACCGGGTGATAAATTATTTTGTGATAAATATGCACATGTGTACAATTATGAAGGAGGAGGTGCTGCATTTAATTCAGGAGTAACTTGTAAATTAATTAATGGAGATAGAGGTATGTTTACCGCAAAACAATTGCAAGAGGCTATAATTGGTCGTTCAGATATTCATGTTCCTTATTCAAGTTTAGTTTGCATAGAAAATACCACAAATAAAGGAGGTGGAGCCTGTTGGGATTTTTCTGAATTAGAAAAATTACAAAAGTTATCAAAACAAAATAATTTAGCTTTTCATTTGGATGGAGCACGTTTATTTAATGCATTAGTGGCAAAGAATGAAAGTCCAGAGCAATACGGAGCTTTGTTTGATACTATTTCTATTTGTCTTTCAAAAGGTTTAGGGGCGCCAATTGGTTCTATATTGTTGGGTTCTAAAGTACATATTGCAAAGGCATTAAGAATTAGAAAATTATTAGGTGGTGCAATGAGACAAGTTGGGTTCTTAGCAGCGGCGGGAATTTATGCGTTAGATAATCATGTAGAAAGGTTAGCTGAAGATCATAAAAAAGCAAAGGAAATAGGGCAAGTTTTAGAGGAAGTTTCTTATGTTACGAAAGTGGAAACAATTGAAACTAATATTGTAATTTTCTATGTTGATAAAAAAATTGGTGATACAAATTTTATTCAAAAAATGGCTGCAAAAAATATTCTACTAACTCCAATGGGTGAGGGGAAAATAAGAATAGTTACTCATTTAAATTATACAAATAAAATGCACCAAATCCTTTTAAAAGAATTGAAAAACTTTTAGAAACGGAATAAATATTTATGTCTGATTTAAATTAGAATATTTGTTTTAACTATTTCGTATAAATGAACGTTGACTTTTTAGAAATGAAGTTATTACTATTTTTTATTCTAAAATTAGTTTTGTTAAGAGATTGCTTTAAAATTTTGAAGAAATTACAAAACCTGTAATTTTCAAAAATTAATTTAAATTGTGCTGTCTAACTTAGCTAATTCTTTGTAATTTCTATTTAATTTTCTCAATAAAATACCATAAAGTAATTGATAGAATAACCATAAAAGACCTAAAATTAATAATGTTGCTATTAAAGTAGATAAAACAATGAGTAATAATTGTTTTGTATTTAACTCTTCAAAATTCATATTTATAGAAGCAATAGAAACAACCATTATTATTAAGACCATGTATCCTAAATTAAAAATAACATAGTTTCTAACTGTTTTTCTAGTTTTTAAAATTTTCTTCATTAAAGTATTAGTAGATGCTGTTACAGAGATTCTTTTGTAATTCTGATAAAACTTCGCTAAAAAATAGAAGAGTATTATATACGCAGCTATTTGTGAATAGAAAACAAAATTTTCTATTCCTAGTTTTTCATACTCTTTCATGGCTTCACCCATATCTATGAAAAAATACAAAGAATTTAAACCTACAAATTCTGCAATACCAATAATAAATATCCATTTCACAATAGATGAAGATTTTGATTGTGCCATTTTATAGATTTCAAGTGAAGAAACTTTATGAGCATCCTCTGGCTGATTATCCCAGGCTTTTTTGTAATTGTCTAATAAATCCATGCTGTTATGGCTTTAGAATGTTTTTTAATTTATCTTTTGCCCTATTCATTTTAACTCTTGCATTAACACTCGATATACCTAGTGTTTCAGAAATTTCTTTATAAGGTTTGTCCTCGAGATATAAAAATATTAGGGCTTTATCAATGTCATTTAATTTATGAATTGCCTTGTATAAGGCTTTTAATTGAACTTCTTCTGTATTATCGTAATCAGTTGCTTTTATTTTGTAAGCAATTTCACTAATATCTTCCGTTTTAATAGTTTTTGTAGATTTTCTATACAAAGAAATTGCTGTATTTAAGGCAACTCTGTACATCCAAGTGCTAAATTTAGAATCCCCTCTAAACTTCGGATAGTTTTTCCAAAGCTGAATGGTTATTTCTTGAAACAAATCATTATGAGCACTTTGATTTGTAGTATAAACTCTACAAATTTTATGTGCTATATTTTGGTTTTGTTCAAAATCTGATAAAAATTTAGTTTCTAAATCTTTCTGCACTTGAGTAAATAGTTAGTCACCTATAAGTAGGTTAAATGTATGAAATGTTACATTTTTAATAAAATATATTTTTGTTTATTAATTTTTATTAAATTTGTTCAACCAAAAACAGAATACATTGAACAATATTAGGCAGGAATTTACAATCAAAGACCTTGAAAATATATCAGGCGTAAAAGCGCATACCATTCGTATTTGGGAAAAGAGATATAATTTGTTAACACCTAAAAGAACGGATACAAATATTCGTCTTTATTCTAATAAAAATTTAGAGAAACTTTTGAATATTGTTTTGTTAAACAATAATAATTTTAAAATTTCTAAGATTGCTAAAATGAGTGAAGAAGAGCTCATTTCTCAATGTAAAGAAATGGCAATTAATTTTTTACATAAGGATGAGGCAATAAACTCTTTTAAATTGGCAATGTTTAGTTTTGATACGGTTCTGTTTAACGAAACATATGACAAACTTTTATTAAAAATGACATTTAGGGAAGTTTTTAAAGATGTTTTTATACCATTTTTAGAACATATAGGGTTATTGTGGCATACAGATACTTTAATTCCTGCTTATGAGCATTTTGTTTCGAATCTAATTACCCAAAAAATTCAAATTAATACAGAAAAAATTACTTCTAAAACATCCAAATCGCCAAAGACCTATGTACTTTATTTACCCGAAAATGAAATTCATGAGTTGGGTTTACTGTATTTAAATTATGAGCTAAATTTAAAAGGAAATAACACTATTTACTTAGGCCAAAGTCTTCCTTTTGATAATTTAAATCATTTTTTAAAAAGTAAAAACGAATATTGTATTATAACTTACATGACAATAATGCCTTATGATTCTAAAGTTAAAGAATATTTTAAAGAAGCAGATGCTTTATTGAAAGAATCCGAAGCACAATTTATAGCTATAGGCCGTAAAACAGACTTAGTAAATAATCTTAAATTTAAGTCAAATATTAAACTATATAAATCGGTATCTGATTTATTAAAAGAATTATAATTTTTAGTTGTTCTTCAGTTTGATATTTCATTATATTTGATAGACAAGTTAAAAAATGAAGAAAAAAAATATTCATATTATTGGTTCAGGTTTTTCCGCTTTAGCAGCTTCATGTTATATGGCAAAGGCTGGTTATAATGTTACTGTTCTCGAGAAAAATGACACCCTTGGAGGAAGAGCAAGGCAATATAAAAATGATGGTTTTACTTTTGATATAGGGCCTTCTTGGTATTGGATGCCAGATGTTTTTGAACGGTTTTTCGCAGATTTTGATAAAAAACCGTCAGATTACTATATTTTAGATAAATTGAATCCTGGTTACGAGGTTTATTTTGGAGAAAATGATTCTGTAAAAATTTCAAGTGAGTTAGAGGAAATATACAACTTATTCGAAAATACAGAAAAAGGGAGTGGAGAACATCTAAAGAAATTTTTAGATTCTGCGAAATCCAATTATGAAACAGCTATCACAGATTTAGTATATCAACCTGGAGTTTCTCCTTTAGAATTAGTGAACACGACTACAATTGCAAGAGTTTCTCAGTTTTTTTCGACGATAAGAAAACAAGTTAGAAAAAATATTAAGAGTAACAAATTAATTAAAATATTAGAGTTTCCAGTCTTATTTTTAGGAGCAAAACCAAGTAATACTCCTGCTTTTTACAATTTCATGAACTATGCAGATTTTGGTTTAGGAACCTGGCATCCAAGAGGTGGAATGTATAAAGTTATTGAGGGAATGGTTTCTCTGGCAGAAAGTTTGGGAGTTACGTTCAAAACAAAATCTAACGTTGAGAAAATTATTACAGATACCACTAATACGGTAACTGGTTTAATGGTAAACGGTGAAGAGCTAGATACCAATTTAGTTTTAAGTGGTGCAGATTATCATCATACGGAGACTTTGTTAGATAAAAATGTACGACAGTATTCAGAAAAATATTGGGATAAAAAGACCTTTGCTCCATCATCATTATTATTTTATGTCGGTTTCGATAAAAAAATCGATAAGGTTAGTCACCATACATTGTTTTTTGATACAGACTTTGATGCACATGCAAAAGAAATTTATGATAATCCAAAATGGCCAACAGATCCTTTATTTTATGCAAACTTTACATCAATAACAGATAAAACTTCTGCACCAGAGGGAAAGGAGGCTGGATTTTTCTTAATTCCATTAGCACCAGGAATTGAAGATACAGATATCTTAAGAGAGCAATATTTTCAAAAAATTATAGATAGATTAGAGAAATTAACAAATCAGGAATTAAAAAGCCATATTTTGTTTAAGAAATCTTTTTGTGTAAAGGATTTTGAACAAGAATACAATTCATATAAAGGAAATGCCTATGGAATGGCGAATACACTTTTGCAAACTGCATTTTTAAGACCAAAAATTAAAAGCGGTAAAGTAAAAAATTTGTATTTTTCAGGTCAATTAACAGTTCCTGGTCCTGGTGTTCCACCGGCATTAATTTCAGGAAAAATAGCGTCGGAATTAATCTGTAAAAATCAATAATAGAATGAAAGAATTATTTGATCAAGTTTCTAATGATTGTAGCAAACTAGTTACCAAAAGATATAGTACCTCTTTTTCTTTAGCGGTAAAAATGTTATCTACAAGCATTAGAACTGATATTTATAATATTTATGGTTTTGTTCGTTTTGCAGATGAAATTGTTGATACTTTTCATGAATATGATAAAGCGCAATTATTAGTTAATTTTGAAAAAGATTACTATCTATCCAAAGAGTTGGGTATAAGTTTAAATCCTATCTTAAATTCATTTCAACAAACTGTATCTAAATACAAGATTCCTGATGAAATGGTTCAAGCTTTTTTAAAAAGTATGAAAGCTGATTTATTTAAAACGGAATATCAAACAAAGGCTGAATACGATGAATATATCTATGGTTCTGCAGATGTTGTAGGATTAATGTGTTTAAAAGTATTTGTGAATGGAAATAATGAAATGTATGAAGAATTAAAAGATGCTGCCATGCGCTTGGGATCGGCATTTCAAAAAGTGAATTTTTTACGTGATTTAAAAGATGACTTTGAATTGCTGAATCGTTCTTATTTTCCAAATGTTGATTTGGGTCAATTAAACACGGTTTCAAAGCAATTAATAATCGATGAAATTGAAGCTGATTTCGAGTATGCTTATAAAAATGGAATTTTAAAACTACCAGTAGAAGCCAAGTTCGGTGTTTATATGGCTTACAGATATTACACGAGATTGCTCGTAAAACTAAAAGCAGTACCCTCAGAAAAAATTATGGATACTCGAATTCGTATTTCTAACCCAATGAAAATAAACTTGTTGGCTAGAAGTTATGTGAAATATAAATTGAAAATTATATAATGATTTACGCTCTTATTACTTTAGGTATTTTTTTATTAATGGAAGGGATTACTTGGTGTACTCATAAATATGTAATGCATGGATTTGGTTGGTATTTGCATGAGGATCATCACCAACCAAAATACAAGGGATTTGAAAAAAATGATGCATTTTTTGTTGTGTTTGCCATTCCTAGTATATCTCTTTTTTACTTTGGAACGTATACACCTCATACTTATTTATTTTTTATAGGTCTTGGAATCTTGTGTTATGGATTGGCATATTTTTTAGTTCATGATGTTTTAATTCATCAGCGGTTTAAGTGGTTTAAAAACACGAATAATTTTTATTTAAGAGGATTGAGAAAAGCGCACAAAATCCATCATAAAAATATGGGGAAAGATGACAGTCAATGTTTTGGAATGTTATTTGTTCCTTTTAAATATTTTCATAGACCCAAAGTTTAAATTTCTCTTCAAATTCGAATTTTACTTTAATATCAGTATCTTTTATCATAATGAATTATTACGATTACATAATTGTTGGTGGAGGTGCATCTGGCTTAATGATGGCATATAGAATGTCTAATGATGCTTTTTTTGAGAATAAGTCAATCTTAATTATAGATAAAGAAAAGAAGAACACCAATGATAAAACTTGGTGTTATTGGGAAACTGAAAACGATGAGTGGAACAATATTGTAAGTGCATCTTGGAAAAATATTATTTTTAAAAGTGAGTTTCACTCCACTGAAGAAAGCATTGCTCCTTATGAATACAAAATGATTCGCAGTAAAGATTTTTATTTTAAAATCTGGTCTCATCTTGAAACCAAAAAAACAATAACTTTTGAGGCATCAAGTGTTTTGAGTATTCATCAACTAGATAAGGAAGCATCTGTAATTACTAAAGATAAAATTTTTAAAACAAAAACAATTTTAAATAGTATCCTTTTTACTGATGCATATAAGAAGCAAAGTAAATACCCAGTTTTACAGCAGCATTTTGTAGGATTTTTTATTAAAACAAAGAAAGATGTTTTTGATAGTAATGCTGCAACTTTTATGGATTTTACAGTTGATCAAATTGGCAATACACGTTTTATGTATATTTTACCTTATGCGAATAACGAAGCTTTATTTGAATACACCTTGTTCTCAAAACAGTTATTGCCTTATAATGACTATAAAGTAGAAATTGATAAATATTTACGCGAAAGAAATATTACGGATTACGAAATTGTAGAAAAGGAACAAGGTTCTATACCAATGACGTGTTACAAATTTTGGAATCACAATACAGAAAACATTATAAATATTGGTACAGCTGGGGGTTGGTCTAAAGCAAGTACTGGTTTTACTTTTAAAAACACCACTAAAAATACGATTAAACTAGTCAATCATATTAAGAAAAATAAACCATTTCCGAAATTTCATAAAACAAATAAGTTTTGGTTTTACGATTTGTTATTGTTAGATATTCTGTCTAAAAAAAATCATCTAGGAGCATTTATTTTTGGAAAAATGTTTCAAAGAAATACTCCTAAACAAATATTAAAATTTTTAGACGAGGATACTTCTCTCTTAGAAGATTTACAAATTCAATTAAAATTGCCAATAATTATTTTTATGAAAGCAGCCTTCGCAAGAATTTTCAGATTTATATAGGATATTTTTCTCTAATTTTATCCAAACTTAAATTGTGAATACTACCAACATGAGAGTGCTGTTTTCCTAAATCGGGTTTGTATGTTCCTGCTTGAACTTGTCCACCAATTTGTTGATACGCTTCTCTAAAAGACATGCCTTCAACCACCAAATTATTGATGCTGTCTACTGTAAATAAGTATTGATATTTTTCATCATTTAAATCAATATCTTTTACAATCACTTGTTGAATAGAATAATTAAAAATGTCTAAAATATCTTTTACATCTTCAAAAGCATTTATGATATTTTCTTTTAATAATTGATAATCTCTGTGATAACCTGTTGGTAAATTATTGGTAATTAGTACCATTTCTGTGTGTAAAGCCTGAATCTTATTACATTTACCACGAATCAATTCAAAAACATCAGGATTTTTTTTGTGAGGCATTATGCTGCTTCCTGTTGTTAATTCATCCGGAAACGTAATAAAATTAAAATTCTGACTCATATATAAACAAACATCCATTGCAAAACGAGATAGTGTATTACACAAACCTCCAAGAGCGGAGGCAATGGAACGTTCACTTTTTCCTCTACTTAACTGCGCAGCAACTACGTTGTACTTTAATGTTGAAAACTCTAATTCTTTTGTTGTTTGTTCTCTGTCGATAGGGAAAGAACTCCCATAACCAGCGGCAGAACCTAATGGATTTTGGTCTACAACTCTAGAAACTGCATTTAACATATAAACATCATCAATTAATAGTTCTGCATAAGCAGAAAACCATAATCCGAATGAAGAAGGCATTGCGACTTGTAAATGTGTATAACCAGGCAATAAACTTTCTTTATGCGTTTCTGCCAAACTCAAAAGTGTGTCAAAAAGTGTTTTAGTTTTATCATTTATTATTGATAAATTCTCTTTATAATATAATTGTAAAGCAACTAGAACTTGGTCATTTCTAGAGCGAGCAGTATGAATTTTTTTACCAACTTCTCCTAATTTATTGGTCAGTTCCCATTCAATTTTTGAATGAACATCTTCAAAAGATGGCTCTATAACAAATGATCCTTTTTCAATATCATCTCCTAATTCTTTTAAACCTTTTTTTAGATCATTTAATTCGTTAGCAGTTATAATACCAATAGATTCTAACATTATTGCATGTGCTAATGAAGCTTGTACATCATATTTTGCAATATGAATATCAATTTCTCTATCATTACCAACTGTAAATTTTTCTATTTGTTGATCTATTGAAAACCCTTTATCCCAAAGTTTCATGTTTGTATTGTTTTGCTGTTTAATATTTTATTTTTTTTGAGGTTGTTAAACGATTACACGATTTAACAATTCAATGTATAATTTAATTCCTTCTTCAATTTCTTCAAGATAAATAAACTCATCAGCAGAGTGAGAGCGCTTACTATCTCCAGGACCTAATTTTAAGGATTGACAACTTAATACAGATTGATCTGAAAGTGTAGGAGAGCCATATGTTTCTCTTCCCATTGCAATTCCTGCTTTTACTAAATCGTGGTCTGTAGAAATAGAAGATGAGTTCAAGCGTAAACTTCTTGGTTTAATAATAGTACAAGGTGATTGCTCTTGAAGAATAGTAGCTATTTCTTGATTTGAATACGCATCATTTACTCGAACATCAATAACCAAATTTGTATGAGCAGGCACAACATTGTGTTGTTTTCCGGCATTAATTTGCGTAACTGTCATTTTCACATCACCTAAAGCTACAGAAGGTTTGTCAAATTTAAAATTTTTAAACCATTGTAAAACCTCTATTGTATTGTAAATAGAATTATTATTATTTGGGTGTGCAGCATGACTTGGAGTTCCTGCTACTTGTGCATCAAAAACTACCAATCCTTTTTCTGCAACAGCTAAATTCATTAACGTTGGCTCACCAACAATTGCAACATCAATTTTTGGTATAATTGATAACATACTATTCAATCCATTTGGACCACTATTTTCTTCTTCGGCGGATGCAACAATAACCAAATTATATTTTAAGTTTTCTTCTGCATAATAATTGGTGAAAGTAGCTATTAAAGAAACCAGACATCCACCAGCATCATTGCTACCTAAACCATATAATTTACCATCTTCAACAATTGCTTTTAAAGGATCTTTTGTGTAAGCAGTATTCGGATGCACTGTATCATGATGAGAATTTAGCAACATGGTTGGTTTACTTCCATCAAAGTACTTGTTGGTTGCCCAAATATTATTTTTTGTTCTCTTAAAAGGGATTTCATTTTCAATAAACCACCCTTCAATAAGTTTTGCTGTGTTTTCTTCCTCTTGAGAAAATGATTGCGTTTCAATCAAACTTTTTAAGAGAGAAATTGCATTTTCTGTTAATTTTTCGATGATCATTTTTATAAAGTAATAGTTGTAAAATTATCGTTTTCTTTTGTAAGCATTGAAGTATTTCCAATATTTACTCTTGATACACCATTGTTTAAAGCATTAAAGCAATTGTCTATTTTAGGAATCATTCCGTCAGTAATAATTTTATGCGCTAACAATTTTTTATAAGTTTTAGAGTTAATGAGCTTGACCACTGAAGTTTTATCATTAAAATCTCTTAAAACACCATTTAGTTCAAAACAATAATATATTGATGTTTCATATATTTTGCTCATTCCGACTGCGATTGTACTTGTAATTGTATCTGCATTTGTGTTTAATAATTGTCCGTTTCCATTATGCGTAATTGCACAAAAAACGGGTGTAAAGTCTGCTTTAATTAATTTATTAATAGAATCAGAAGCAACTTTTTTTACATCACCAACAAACCCAAAATCTACTTCTTTAATAGGTCTTTTTTCTGATTTTATACTGTTAATGTCTGCACCTGTTAAACCAATTGCATCAATATTTAAAGATTGTAATTTAGCTACTATGTTTTTATTAACTAAACCTCCATAAACCATTGTAATGACCTCCAAAGTTTCCGCATCTGTGATACGTCTACCGTTTATCATTTTAGATTCAATACCTAATTTAGACGCAATGTGAGTTGCTTTTTTACCGCCTCCATGAACAAGGATTTTCTTTCCTTCTAAATTAGCAAATAATTTTAGAAAAGTATTTAAAGAAGTATCATCTTCAATAATGTTTCCTCCAATTTTTATGATTGATAGTTTTTCCATGTAAGTTGAACTTATTTCAATTTCTTATTCTGTTGATTCATTATAGGGAAGAATGACGAAGTCATCTGTTTTAATAAAGAGATTGCTTTTTTTCCTTGCAATGACGTTCATGTTTTACTTATTATCCTCTAATATTTTTTTCAATACCAATTGTGCAGCATATGTTCTGTTATTTGCTTGCTCAATTACTAGTGAACTCTCACTATCTAAAACTACATCTTCTACAACAACATTTCTTCTTACAGGCAAACAGTGCATAAACTTAGCATTTCCTAATTTTTCTTTGGTAATAATCCAATTGTCATCTCTACTTAATACTTTTCCATAATCATCATAAGAACTCCAGTTTTTAGTGTATATGAAATCAGCATCTTTAAAAGCTTCTTTTTGATTGTGATAAATAGTTGTCTTTTTAGTGATTTCTGAGTTTAAATTATAACCTTCAGGATTTGTAATTACGAACTCTACATCCATTTTTTGCATTGCTTGAACAAAACTATTTGCAACTGCGTGGGGCAGTGCTTTAATGTGAGGAGCCCAACTCAAAACTACTTTTGGTTTCTTTTTTGTTGAATTTTCAAAAATCGTAATGGCATCTGTTAAACCTTGCAGCGGATGACCCGTTGCACTTTCCATACTTATAATTGGTACAGAAGCAAATTCTACAAACGATTTTAAAACGTGCTCAGACTCATCTTTTTCTTTGTCTGTTAAAGAAGGGAAAGCTCTTACAGCAATGATATCACAATATTGAGAAACTACAGCAGCGGCTTCCTTTATATGTTCTGCAGTGTTACCATCCATAATAGTTCCATCTCCAAACTCAATACCCCAAGCATCACCAGAAACATTCATTACGATAGGATCCATTCCTAAATTTAAAGCGGCCTTTTGTGTACTTAAACGCGTACGTAAACTCGAATTAAAAAATAATAAGCCCAGGGTTTTATTTTTTCCTAATTCCTTATTATATAGTGGGTTTTGTTTAATTTTAATAGCTTCTTGGATCCAGGTATTAATATTGTCAATGTCTTTAATAGATGTGTAATTCTTCATTTTTCACTATTTTATTTTTGTAAAAGCAACTTTATTTTCAAACGCATTTGTGATAAAATTATCTTCTAAACCGTTCAAAATCCAAGTTTCAATTTGTGCATTTTTACTTATCTCTGCTGCTTCAATTTTAGATCCCATTCCACCACTTCCATGTGAAGATTTAGAATTGACAACCTCGTTTTTTAAATCCTCAAAATTATTGACTTCTTGAATCGTTTTGGGAGCATTATTTTTGATAGATTCCTTTGTATAAATCCCATTGGTATTTGTCGCAATTAACAACAAATCGACATTTAATAAGGTAGCTGTTAAAGCTGCTAATTTATCATTATCACCAAACTGAATTTCATCAGTTGCAACTGTATCGTTTTCATTGATAATAGGAATGTAATTATTGCTTACCAAAACATTAATGGTATTTACAATATTGTTTTTACTTTTTTGTTTTTCAAAATCTGAATAGGAGAGTAGACATTGAGAACTTAATAAACCATATTCTCTAAAAATTTCTTGATAAATTCTTATTAAATGTGGCTGACCAATTGAAGCTAAAGCTTGTTTTACAAAAATTTCAGATTGTTTACTCTCTAGTTTTACAAATTGTTTTGCAACTGCAATTGCACCAGAACTCACAATAATAAACTCGCACGTGTCATTTAGTTTTGCAATCTGATTTGCAATATCTTCAATCTTTCCTCGAGAAATATTATCTGTTTCTCTGGTAAGTGTATTCGAACCTACTTTCAGTAAAATGCGTTTTTTCTTCATTTATTTCAGGCTTTACATACTATTAACCGTTATTTATTAAAATCAACAAATACTTACTTTCTTTTTTTAAAGTCCATGCCAAGAGCTTGCCTATTATCTTGTTTGTCCGTTTCCGTGAACGTACCATTTATTGGTCACCAAATGCTCCAAACCAATTGGTCCGCGTTGGTGTAATTTGTCTGTACTAATAGCTAATTCTCCTCCTAAACCTAATTGACCACCATCCGTAAAACGTGTAGAAGCATTATGATATACAACAGCGGTATCTACGTTCTGCATAAATAACTTCGCTATATCAATATTTTTAGTGATGATTGCAGAAGAATGTCCGCCAGCATATTTATTAATCATTGCAATGGCATCTTCATTTGAAGCAATTTGTCCAATTACAATTTTGTAATCTAAAAATTCTTCATACCAAACTTCGTTTGATAAAATTTCTTTTAAATTATGGTTTTTAGAAACAATGGCATCACCTAGAACCTCAATTTTAGTTGAATTTAATTTTGATATTAATTTGTTAACGAATGCTTCTTTATTCGGTAATTTTTCATCAATTAATACTTTATCAACAGCGTTACAAGCAGATATTTTTGATTTTCCATTTAAAATAATATCAATTGCTATTTCTAAATCAGCTTCTTTATGAACATACACAAAGTTATTTCCTCGGCCACTAATTATAACAGGGCAAGTAGCATGTTTTTTTACAAAAGCTATTAATCGTTCTCCTCCTCTTGGTACAATTAAATCGACTTTTTGAGTTGGCCTTTCTAAAAATGCTTGTGTTTCTGCTCTGTTGAATTGTAAATATTCTACCCATTCTGGAGAAGCATTATGTTGAAACAAGGCTTGATGCCATAATTCAACGATTTTTAAGTTTGAATTTAAGGATTCTTTACCTCCTTTTAATAAAATTTTATTTCCAGATTTAAAAGCAATTCCTGCAGCTTCAACAGTTACATCTGGTCTCGATTCATAGATAATTAAAACCGTTCCAAATGAAGCTGTTTTATTATAAACTTGCATTCCATTATCATGTTTAAAACTAAAACGTTCTACACCAACAGGATCTTTCTGAGAAGCTAAATGTTTGGCAGCAGCTATCATTTCATCAACTTTTTTATTATCTGCCTTTAAACGATCAAACATAGAAATATCATCACCTTTATATTCTTCTAAATCCTTTTTATTGATGTTAATAATTGCTTCTCTTTCTTTATCAAGAAGTTCGGCCATTGTTAAGTAAAACAGCATTTCTAGTCTCTATTGGTAATAAATTATTCATCTATTTGTTGTGTTCTTGTTTTTTATCTAAAAGATCAATCAAAGCATCAAAAAACTGATTGATATGGTCTTTTTTCACTGTTAAAGGAGGTAAAATTCTTAATAAATTTTTATTCATCGCGCCACCAGTAAAAATCTGATAATCATAAATTAATTGCTTGCGTAAATCTCCAACTTCAAAATCGAATTCGAGACCAAGCATCAATCCTTTTCCTTTAATATTTTTTATCATTGGAATGGTTTTTGCAATTTTGATAAAGTAGGATGATATCTCTTTTACGTTCTCCATTAATCTTTGTTCTTCAATTACATTTAAAACAGATAAACCCGCCGCACATGCCAAATGATTTCCACCAAAAGTAGTTCCTAACATCCCAAATTTAGCCTTGATATTTGGGTGAATTAAAATTCCACCAATAGGAAAACCATTTCCCATCCCTTTTGCAATAGAAATAATATCTGGAGTTACATTGTAATGCTGAAAAGCAAAGAATTTACCAGATCTTCCATATCCTGACTGAACTTCATCAGCAATTAGTAAAGTGTTATTTTGTTTACAAAGTAAATCTACTTGTTCAAAAAAATCTGAAGTTGCCTGGTCTAAACCACCAACACCTTGTATAAATTCTAAAATAACAGCACAAACATCACCTTTTTCGAGTTCTGTTTTTACATTTTCTATATCATTTAAATCTAAAGTAGTAACTTTTTGTTGTGCGTTAATTGGTGCAATAATATTTTTATTATCTGTTGCAGCAACTGCAGCAGAGGTTCGACCATGGAAACCATTTTTGAAAGCAATAATTCTTGATTTTCTTGTTTTAAATGAGGCCAATTTTAATGCATTTTCATTTGCTTCCGCGCCAGAATTACATAAAAATAATTCATAGTTTTTACAACCAGAAAGGACTTCTAATTTATCAGCTAATTCGACTTGTAATGGGTTTTGAATCGCATTTGAATAAAACCCCAATTCAACTACTTGATTGGTTATAGCTTCAACATATTTTGGATGTCCATGACCAATAGATATTACTGCATGACCTCCATATAAATCTAAATATTTAGTTTTGTTTTCATCATACACATAAACTCCTTTAGCTTTAACAGGTGTAACATCGTACAATGGGTAAACGTTAAATAATGGCATGTTGTTAGTTTTTTATTTGGTTGATTTTATCAAATGATTTATTAATACCTTTAATTAAAGAAGAACTTAAACCTTGGTGTTCCATTTCGTTTAATCCTTCAATAGTACATCCTCCAGGAGTTGTAACTCTGTCTATTTCTGCTTCCGGATGATTGCCCGATTCTTTTAATAAAGTAGCAGCTCCAAAACAAGTTTGCATTGCTAATTCGTGAGCTTCATGTGCTTCAAAACCTAACTGAATTGCACCTTGAGTTGTTGCCCTTATTAAACGCATCCAAAATGCGATTCCGCTTGCACAAATTACAGTAGCAGCTTGTAATTGCTCTTCAGGAATTACCATTGACACACCTAAACTGTTAAAAATAGTTTTGGCTAATGCTACTTTTTCTTTTCCTTTTACATTTGGTGAAAGGCAAGTCATCGATTGACCAACCGATGCTGCAGTATTTGGCATTGAACGAATAATATATGCATGTAATCCAACAATGCTTTCAATTTTTGCAATAGAAAAACCTGTGATCACAGAGATTAAAACATGATTATCATTTAATAGTGGTTTTATATTTTTTAAGAGATTCTCTAGATGTCTTGGTTGTACAGCAAAAATTAAAATATCAGAATTTTTAACGGCTTCTTCATTGTTAGAAGTTAGAATCACTTCAGAAAATTCATTAAATTTTGTAATTGAACTTGTATTTCTTTTTGTTAAATACAAAGATTTCACAACTTTATTTTTCAATAAACCTTTTGCGATAGATTGCCCTAAACTTCCTGCTCCAATAATTGCTACTTTCATAATTGTTAGTTGTTGTTATTCGTTGTGTTGTTTTGAGTTTTTTTTGGCGTTACCACAAGGGTCGCGCTTTACATTATATCTTTTTTTCGATCCTCAAAAAAGGATGCCATTTCAATCGCTAACGCAATTTACTTACTATTAAAAGAAATTCGCTTTTAAATTTAAACCCAATGTTTCTTCAAAACCATACATTAAGTTCATGTTCTGAATTGCTGCTCCAGAAGCGCCTTTTAATAAATTATCAATTGTACTTGTAATTAATAAATTGTTACCATGTTTTTCTAGGCCAATTATACACTTATTAGTATTTACTACTTGTTTTAGATGAACATCAGTGTCAGAAACAAATGTAAAAGTTGCTTCTTTATAATATTCTTGATACATTTTTTTTGCATCTTCAATGTTTCCATCAAATTTTGTGTAAGTAGTTGCAAAAATTCCTCTTGAAAAATTCCCCCTATTTGGCATAAAGTTAATTTCAGAATTAAAATTTGCTTGTAACAGATTTACAGTTTGATTAATTTCACCTAAATGTTGATGATTAAATGCTTTGTAGTGAGAAAAATTATTATCTCTATACGTAAAATGTGTTGTTGCAGATAATGATGTACCAGCTCCAGTTGCACCCGTTACAGCATTAATATGAACATCATTTTGTAATAATTCATTTGCTGCTAAAGGTAAAATTGCTAATTGCAAGGCAGTTGCAAAACAACCTGGATTTGCAATATGTTTTGCTGTTTTTATTGCTTCTTTATTTAATTCAGGTAAGCCATAAATAAATTCTTTACCCTGGAAATTTTTATTTGCAAGTAACCTAAAATCGTTACTTAAATCAATAATTTTTGTCTTGTTAGAAAAAGTCGTTTTTTCTAAAAAAGCAGTAGAATTTCCATGACCTAAACATAAAAATAATACATCAACATCATTATTAATCGTGCTGGTAAAATTGATTTCTGTATTACCAATTAAATCTTGATGCACTTTATACAATTTATTACCAGCATTAGAAGTACTGTAAACAAAATTGATATTTGTTTCTGGATGATTTAATAATAATCTTATTAATTCACCAGCTGTATAACCTGCTCCACCGACAATTCCTATTTCTAATTTTTTCATCTTATCTATAAAAGTATAACAATTATTTGTTACAAAATCAATTATTTATTTGTCTATATATTTTATTCTGATTTCCTAAAATTTTAATGAAACCTTTAGCATCATCAGCTGTCCAAGCTTTATTCTCTTCACCATATGTGCTAAATGCACTCGACATTAAATCGTGATCAGAAATAATTCCGTCTAAAGAAAAATGATACGGTTTTAAAGTAACAACAACATTACCAGAAACCATTTTTTGAGAACTTTGTAAAAAAGCTTCAGTATCTCTCATCACAGGATCTAAATATTGACCCTCATGTAAATGCATTCCATAGAAACTAGACAAATATTCTTTATGTTGTAATTGCCATTTTGTTAAATTATGTTTCTCTAGTAAATGATGTGCTTTTATAGTAATTAATGCAGCAGCAGCTTCAAAACCAACTCTTCCTTTCGTGCCAACAATTGTATCTCCAACATGAATATCTCTACCAATTGCATATTTTGAAGCAATATTATTTAAGTTTTCAATATTAACCTCTGGTTTGTTTTCTTTGCCATTTAAAGCTACAAATTCGCCATTTTTAAAAGTAAGTGCAATTTTTTCTTCACCTTCTTTTTCTAATTGGGAAGGATATGCTTCTCCTGGTAAAGGTAATTCTGACTTTAAAGTTTCAACGCCACCAACGCTTGTTCCCCAAAGACCTTTATTCACTGAATACTTAGATTTTTCCCAAGGCATATCAATACCTTCAGATTTTAAATAATCTATTTCTTGTTGTCTTGTTAATTTTCCATCTCTAATTGGTGTAATTATTTTGATGCCAGGAGCTAAAGTTTGAAATATCATATCAAAACGAACTTGGTCGTTTCCTGCGCCAGTACTACCATGAGCAATATATTCTGCACCAATACTTTTTGCATATTCAATAATTTCAATTGCTTGAATAATTCTTTCTGCACTTACAGATAAAGGATACGTACTATTTTTTAATACATTTCCAAAAATTAAATACTTTACTACTTTATTATAAAAAGTTGCAATGGCATCAATGTTTCTATAAGTAGAAACTCCCATTTTATATGCGTTACTTTCTATTTGTTTAATTTCTTCGGATGTAAAACCTCCTGTATTTACGCTAACTGCATGCACATCGTATTCTTTTGATAAGCTCACTGCGCAATAAGATGTATCTAAACCACCACTATAAGCAATTACTAATTTTTTCATTTTTTATCTTTTTTTAGAAATAAATTCTGTTTAATATTTTTTAATCTTTTAAAGACGCTCTCTTTAATTTGTTCGGGTTTCTTTTTATTTTGATTTTTTGGATCAAACAACATACCTGTGCATAAACACATTTTTCTGTTTGTCCTAGTTAAAACGTCATAGTTTTTACATGTTTTACAACCATCCCAAAAAGTTTGGTCAGTTGTTAATTCAGAGAAAGTAACGGGTTTATATCCTAAATCACTGTTTAGTTTCATTACAGGTAAACCTGTCGTTATACTAAAAACTTTTGCATTAGGAAATTTAGTTCTCGAGTGGTTAAAAATGACCTTTTTAATTTGTTTTGCTAATCCTAGATTTCTAAAATCTGGATGTACAATTAATCCTGAATTAGCAACAAATTTTCCATGCCCCCATTTTTCTATGTAACAAAATCCAGCAAATCGTCCATTATCTAATGCAATTACAGCATTTCCGTTTTGCATTTTAGTGGCAACATATGCAGGTTTTCTTTTTGCAATTCCAGTTCCTCTAACTTGAGCAGCATCTTCTATAGTTTTACATATTATATCTGCGTAAACGATATGTGATTTGTTAGCAATTACAATTTCCATTGCATTGTATTTTTGTGTTATAAAATTGTTGTTTGTTTTGTTTGAATGTAGAATCGGACTCACCTAAATTCCATAATAGTCTAAACACCCAAAGGGCGAATAGTGAAACTGCGTCGTACAATTTTATTATTATTTTTAATAATAACTAAAGTTTGTATGTAAGTTTTATAAGAAAGATTCACGATAAAAAATAAATGGTTAAATACTGGAATAAGTTGACTTGTTGCTAATGTAGAATATTAGCGACGGCGATTGCGTAAGCGCAAACTGGGAACTATTGTAGTACATAATTTATTTCTTCTTGCAGTAATCATAATGCTAAAGTATATTTTTTTTTAACAGTATTGATATATGTTCACCTCTTTTTTTAAAGTTTTACTAAATTTAAACAAAATTAGATTTTCAGTTAAAAATAAATCAATTTAATAGTGAAATAATCCTTTTTTGATAATATATGATTTGAATAATATAAGATAATTTTACTTTTAAAACATTTTTTTGAGTAAAAATTACAATTCATCCACTAAAATATACAACTCGGTATTCTTTAATTTTATCAGCTAGCTTTCTGTTACATATTTGCATTATAATTAACCATTAAAATTAAAATAATGAAATTTATAGTAGCCATTTTAACAATAACAATATTATTTATTACAAACAAAATAACTGCTCAAAACAACACAATTACTGCAAAAGTTATCAATGCAACTTCGGATGCAGGTAAAGTAGAGTTTGCTTTATATAACAAAACGAACTTCAGAATGAAACCTCTACAAGGTGCCGAATCTAAAATTGTAAATGGAAAAAGTGTTGTTGTTTTTGAAGACATAGAAGCTGGAGAGTATGCAATTATTTGTTATCATGATAAAAACAATAATGGTAAAATGGATTTTGAAGCTAATGGAATGCCTATAGAGGATTATGGTGCTTCTAATAATGTAATGAATTTTGGTCCTCCAAAATTTGAGGATGCTCAATTTACTATTATTGATAAAAATGTTTCTTTAGAAATAAAATTTTAGTAAGTTTATTTTATCATATTAATGTCGAAAATGAAAACACCGAGTATAAACATTTATAATAAATTAAAAAGTGGCTTTATAGTTTGTACAAAGCTTACTTTGTTTCTAGGGCTTTTTTTTATCCTTGTATATCAACAATTTACGATAATAGGGATGGCCCAAGTGTTTTTAATTTCTGCAATGTATTCTTTTACATTAGGTCTAGGAAACGGATTTATTAATGAATACTTGAGCTCAAAATGGGATTGGGTACAAGAAACCAATAAAAGAGTATGGATTGGGATTTTTACTACAATTATATATACTGGTATTACTGTTTTAATAATTCACTATATACAGTATATTCTAATTTTCGGATATAAATTTGAAAATTTTTTTACAGGAAATTTAGCTTGGGTTCATTTATTTACTTTTGTTTTCTCATTAGGCGTTGCTACTTTTTTTCATGCACGTGGTTTTATGATTAATTGGAAAGCGTCTGTGAGTAAAGAAACTACAAAGCAAGAAATTGTAGCAAAAACAGAAACGGCAAAGTTTGAGTCTTTAAAGAATCAATTAGATCCACATTTTTTGTTTAATAGTTTAAATGTATTAACGAGTTTAATTGATGAGAATCCCAATCAGGCTGAAAAATTTACCACAAAATTATCTAAGGTATATCGCTATGTTTTAGAACAAAGAAATAAAGATTTAGTGCCCATTGAGGAAGAATTAAAGTTTGCAAAAACGTATATGGAATTGTTAGGAATGCGTTTTGAAGATGCTGTTAAGTTCAATATTCCAGATTCAATAAGTAATAATGATTTGAAAATTGTGCCTTTATCATTGCAACTTTTATTAGAGAATGCTGTAAAACACAATGTGGTCTCTAATTCAAAGCCACTAACAATTAATATTTACGAAGAAGACAATTATTTAATTATTGAAAACAATATAAATCTTAAAGCTGCAATTGGTAAAAGTACCAATGTAGGATTACAAAATATTGCTGATAGATATGGATTAATTACTCAAAAAGTAGTGAAAATAGAAAACAACAACAAAACTTTTAAGGTGAGTTTACCTCTTCTTATTAAAATGAATAATATTATGTACACAGAAGATTTAGAGAACAGCAATTATGTAAAGGCAATTGAAAGAGTAGAAAAATTGAAAGAATTTTATCAAAATTTAGCTTCATATTGTTTAGTAATTCCTTTTTTGGTTTTTATAAATTTAAAATTTTCACCATTTTTTCACTGGTTTTGGTTTCCAATATTTGGATGGGGAATAGGATTAGTTTTCCACTTTTTAGAAGTAAAGAATTACAATATTTTCTTGGGTAAAAATTGGGAAGACAAAAAGATTAAAGAAATGATGGATAAGGAGAATCATTTAAATAGAAAAGGATAATGGAAAAGGAATTTACAAAAGAGCAACAATATGTTCTGGCTCGCAAAAGAGTAGAAAAAATTAGTAAATTTTATAAACACTTACTTATTTATATTGTTGTTAATATTTTTTTAACTGCTATTTTTATTGCAGGAGACACGAATGACAAAAATACGTTTATAGAAGCTCTTACAAATTATCATAATTATGTAATATGGCTGTATTGGGGAATTGGAATTACGTTTCAAGCGTTAAATACTTTTGGAGTGAATTTGTTTATAAGTAAAGATTGGGAAAAGAAAAAGATTAACGAATATATGGACGAACAGAATAATAGAAGAATCTAATGAAGCAAGACCAATCTAAACAACAGCGTTATTTAAAAGCTCAAAAAAGAGTAAAAGATATTAAAGGATTTTACTCACATATAACTGTTTACTGTTTAATTATACCTATTATTATATTTATGAATTTAAAATTTGAGCCTAGTTTTCACTGGTTTTGGTTTTCTGTTTATTGTTGGGGCGCTGGACTTTTTATTCATTGGTTAAAAGTTTTTGGTTTTAGATTATTTGGAATCGGAAAAGATTGGGAAGAAAAGAGGATTAAAGAAATTATGGAAGAACAAAGTGAAAAAAGATAGAAATCATGGATAATAATTTTACACAAGAAGCTAGTTTTATAAGAGCTAAAAAAAGGGTAAAAGCTATAAAGGGATTCTATGTTCACCTTATTGTGTACATAATAATTAATATTGTTATTAGCGGTATTATTATATTTGGATTGACAAAAAGTAGTTATAGTTTTAAAGATAGTTTATCTAATTTCGGAGTTTATTCTACTTGGATTTTCTGGGGAATAGGAATGTTTTTTCATTGGTTGGGTGTTTTTGGTTTTAAGTCTCTTGGTTTAGGGAATGATTGGGAAGAAAAGAAAATTAAAGAGCTTATGGATAAAGAAGAGCAACGCAGTAAAAATTTTTAAAAGACATTTTGAACAAGTAACTGATGCCAGTATTAAAAGCATAAAATATTTTGAAAATGAACGTATTAATAATTGAAGATGAAAAGCCTGCAGCAAGAAGACTGAATAGAATGTTGGCAACATTAGGTCTAGAGGTTCAGCAAATGTTACATTCTGTAGAAGAGTCTTTAAATTGGTTGCAAAACAACGAGCATCCTGATTTAATATTTTTAGATATTCAGCTTTCTGATGGATTGTCTTTCGAAATTTTTGAAGAAATTGAAGTCAAATCTGCTATTATTTTTACCACAGCTTATGATGAATATGCATTAAAAGCTTTCAAACTAAATAGTATAGATTATTTACTAAAACCTTTAGATGAAGATGAACTAAAAGTGGCAGTCGATAAGTTTAACGAGAATAGACCTAAACAAACAGATGTTCAAGTAAACTTGGATGATATTCGTAATTTATTAGTAAATCCTGTAGACAGAAAGTTTAAAAAAAGACTGACAATTAAGGTTGGGCAACACATAAAAATTATTCCTATTGATGAAGTAGAATGTTTTTATAGTGAGAATAAATCGACATACATACATACAAGAGAAAAGAGAAATCACCTTTTAGATCATTCTTTAGAAAATTGGCAAGAACAATTAAATCCTGAACATTTTTTTAGAGTTAATAGAACTTTTATAGTCCATATAAATGCAATAAAAGACATTATAGCACATTCTAATTCGCGTTTAAAATTAGTTTTAAATTCTTATCACGAAACCGAAATTATTGTGAGCAGAGAACGTGTAAAAGAGTTTAAAAATTGGATTGACTAAACGAAGTTGGACAATTAACGTAAATTATCCAAACATAAATACTTCTATTCGAAATATATTGAAGAGAGTTAGTCAAAATTTTTCTAATAATTTCATTTCCATAAAATTATAAATATTCCATTCTAGCATTAATTTTAAACTTAAATTTACGTCCTTTAAAAAGATGCACTTTAAAAAAAAATTATACATGAATATTTACAAACAAATAGTTGCAGAAATACAAGCTGCCTCAAATATTGTTATAACAGCTCACAAATCTGCAGACGGAGATTCAATAGGTTCTTCTTTAGGTTTACTTCATTTTATTGAAAAACTAGGTAAGAAAGTTATTGTTTGTCATCCAGATAAAGCTCCAGATTTTTTATATTGGTTAGATACTTCTATGATTCTTTTAATGGAAGAAAATCCAGAAGTAGTAACTGAAAAAATGCAAAAAGCAGATTTAATTTTTTGTTTAGATTATAACGCAACAAACAGAGTAGGACCAGAAATGCAACTTTTATTAGAAGAAGCAACTTGTACAAAGGTAATGATTGATCATCATTTAAACCCTGAAGAATTCCCTACAATAACTGTTTCTGAAACAACAGCTTCGTCAACATCTCAATTAATTGTAGATTTAATAGAACAATCTGGACATTTAGAATTGTTAGATGAAAAAATAGGGACACCTTTATATTTGGGTATTTTAACAGATACAGGTAGTTTTAGGTTTAATTCTGTGAAACCAAGAACGCATGAGGTTTTAGCAAAAATATTAGCTGCGGGTGTTGAGCATCATTTAATTCATGAAAAATTAAGTGACAATAACACAGAAAGTCGTTTGCGTTTGCAGGGATATGCAATGAGCGAAAAGTTAGAGGTTTTATATGAATACAATGTTGCAATTATTTCTTTATCTAAGGAAGAATTGGCTAAGTACAATTATAAAAAAGGAGATACCGATAGTTTGGCAAATTTAGTTTTGTCTATAAAGGGAATGAGAGCTGCGATAGTTTTTACTGAAAGAGATGGAATTATGAAAATTTCTTTTAGATCTAAAGGAGCAGAAAATCCTGTAAATATTTTAGCTAAAGAGCACTTTAATGGAGGAGGGCATGCAAATGCCTCTGGCGGAATGAGTGATTTAACGATAGATGAAACATTAGAAAAATTAAAAGGATTAGTCCCTCAATATTTTCAAAAAATAAAATCTTAATGTTTAATTCATATTAGGCTAGTATTTTGAGTTTTTAATGAAAGATGAAGCCTTATTGTTCTTTTCTAAAACTATTTTAAACAAATTCTACAAAAAATTTTATAACAATTAAACTTTGATTATTTTTATCAAAAAATTGTAATGATTTAGATATAGAAAGTGTCTGATAAAAGTTAGAAAAAAATATTGAAATAATAAATTAGAAAAAGAACCTTTAATTAATTACAAAACAACAAAATGACTAAAAAAAACCTCTTATCAATTATAGTAATCGTATTTTCACTAATAATAGTGAGTTGTAGCAGCAATAATAAGTTTAAAATTGAAAAAGGAGTTGTTGGTGCGATTAATACAAAAACCACTATTAAAGAATTAAGTAAGATTTTTAAATCTGATTCTCTTGTTAAAAATTTAAGTGAGGGAGCACAGGGGGATAATTATTTTCAGGAAGATGATGAGTATTATATTTTTGAAAAAGGAGGGAAGTTATTGTTAACCATTTTACCAAAAGAACAATTAGATTCTACTTCGACAATTAAAAGCATCGAAATTCATGACGAACGTTTTAAAACCAAGTCTGGTATAAATATCAATTCAACTTTTTTAGAGATCAATGCAAACAATAATATAAACAGAGTAGAATCTACTTTCTCGTCTGCAACTTTATTCTTAGACAATTTAAACACTACAATTACAATAGATAACGAAGAATTGGGTTTGAAAGAGTTTAACACACAAAAAGTTTCAAAAGAGCAAATTCCTGATTTAGCTAAAATGAAAACGTTTATTGTTTGGTTTAATTAGGGTGTATTTTGTCCGTTTATAAAAAAGGCAAAACCACGCTTTCCATTATATCTTTTTAAGCTGAATTAATTTAAGTGTTTTGCATAAAAAGGATGCCATTTAAATCGTTTACGCAAAACCAATTTTTATGAACAAAAAATATAGTATTCAAAAGTCACCGTTTATTGTTCCTACAACAGATGGTAAATTAATTGAAGAACACTTCGGTAATGCAACAGATGGAAATTCTCAAGTAAGTATTGCACACATGATTGCGCCCTCTGGATGGAGTGAGCCTTTTCAAACTCCAGAATTTGATGAATACACATACATTATTAAAGGTAAAAAGCAATTTATTATTGATGGAGAAATAATTGTTTTAGAAACAGGTCAATCTATAAAAATAGAAAAAAATACGAAAGTGCAATATTCAAACCCTTTTGAAGAACAATGTGAATATATTGCTATTTGTTTGCCTGCTTTTTCAATGGATTTGGTAAATAGGGAAGATAAGTAACAAAATTTTACATAAAAAAAAACGAACCAATAAAATTTGCTCGTTTTTTTTATACAAACTGAAAAGAAAATATTATCTATTTCTTTGACAAGCTAATAATGTGTTTTTTAATAACATTGCAATCGTCATCGGGCCAACTCCGCCAGGTACAGGCGTAATAAATTCGGATTTCTTAGCAACTTCATCAAAAGCAACATCACCAACCAAACGAAATCCACTCTTTTTACTAGAATCTGCTAAACGAGTAATTCCTACATCGATAACAGTAACATTATCTTTTACCATATCGGCTTTTAAAAACTCAGGAATTCCAATAGCAGCAATTATAATGTCTGCTTGTAAAGTAATTTCTTTTAAGTTTTTTGTTCTGCTGTGGCACATGGTTACAGTTGCATTACCAATTTTTCTTTTTTGCGAAAGTAGAATACTCATTGGACTCCCCACAATATGACTTCTTCCTAAGACAACAACATGTTTTCCAGAAGTTTCTACATTGTATCTATCTAGTAATTCTAAAATACCAAAAGGAGTTGCAGAAATAAAGGTAGGCAAGTTTAATGCCATCTTTCCAACGTTTGTTGGATGAAATCCATCAACATCTTTGTCAGGGTCTATAGCCATTAAAACTTTTTGCTCATTAATATGTTTAGGTAATGGTAATTGAACAATAAACCCATCAATATCATTATCTACATTTAAAATTGCAATTTCATTTAATAAGTCTTCTTCTGTAGTGTCTTCTGGTAATCTTATTAAGGTAGAATCAAAACCAACACGCTCGCAAGCTTTTACTTTTGCATTTACATATGTAATGCTCGCACCATCATTACCAACAATTATTGCTGCTAAATGCGGTGTTTCAATACCTCTATCCTTTAAATCTCTTACGTCTAAAGCAATTTCTTCTTTAATGTCTGCTGCTGTTTTTTTTCCGTCTAATAAAATCATTGTTGTTATTGTAGTTGTGAGTTATATCAATAAAAAAAGATAAACATTTGTTTATCTTTTTTTATGTTTTTATTTCATTCCTTTCATCATTTGCATCATCTTTTTGCCACCACCACCTTGCATCATCTTCATCATTTTGCTCATTTGGTTAAATTGCTTCATCAGTTGGTTTACTTCTTGAACACTTGTTCCTGAACCTTTTGCAATTCTCTTTTTTCTACTTGCATTTATAGTTGTAGGTGTACTTCTTTCCTCTTTGGTCATAGAATGAATAATTGCTTCAATTCCTTTAAAAGCGTCATCATCAATATCTACATCTTTCATGGCTTTTCCAGCTCCTGGAATCATACCAACTAAGTCTTTCATGCTACCCATCTTTTTGATTTGTTGAATTTGACTTAAAAAGTCATCAAAACCAAACTGATTTTTTGCAATCTTTTTCTGTAATTTTCTTGCTTCTTCTTCATCATATTGATCTTGTGCTCTTTCAACTAAAGAAACAACATCTCCCATGCCTAAAATACGATCTGCCATTCTATCTGGATGGAATACATCTATTGCATCCATTTTTTCTCCAGTACCAATAAATTTAATTGGCTTGTCTACAACAGATTTAATTGATAAAGCCGCTCCACCACGGGTATCACCATCTAACTTTGTAAGAACAACTCCATCAAAATTTAAGATGTCATTAAAGGCTTTTGCAGTATTTACGGCATCTTGACCTGTCATAGAGTCTACAACAAATAATGTTTCTTGTGGATTTATAGTTTTATGAATGTTAGAAATCTCATTCATCATTTCCTCATCAACGGCTAAACGTCCTGCGGTATCAATAATAACTACATTCTTACCATTTGCTTTTGCGTGCTTTATTGCGTTTTTAGAAATTTCAACAGGGTTGTTATTGCCAACTTCTGCATAAACTTCTACACCAATTTGTTCTCCAACAACTTGTAATTGGTTAATTGCTGCAGGTCTATAAACATCACAACCAACTAATAAAACTTCTTTAGATTTTTTAGTTTTTAAGAAGTTTGCTAATTTTCCTGAAAAGGTAGTTTTACCAGAACCTTGCAGACCAGACATTAAAATTATAGTTGGCGAACCTCCTAAATTAACACCTACAGTTTCTCCCCCCATTAAGTCTGTTAGCTCGTCTTTAACTAACTTTACCATTAATTGACCTGGATTTAAGGTAGTTAATACATCTTGACCTATTGCTTTGGTTTGAACTCGTTTAGTAAAATCTTTGGCAATTTTAAAGTTTACATCGGCATCTAGTAACGCTCTTCTAACTTCTTTTAGAGTTTCTGCAACATTAACCTCTGTAATCTTACCATGACCTTTTAGGGTGTGTAAGGCTTTATCTAGCTTATCGCTTAAATTATTAAACATAATTTGTATTCTTTTTTAGGAAGCACAAATATATGAATTAGAGACGATTTGTAAAGTGAATACTATAATTTTTTACTTATTAGAAGTTAATTATGTGTCTCATCGATGATAAGATTATAATTAAAATGCATAAAGCGATTACATGTGAATAATCCTCATTTAAAATTTGATTATAATAGCTAAGTTTTGTTCTATCAATTTAAATTATTTTTAGTGAGAATATAAATTCTAGATGAATTAATAAGCAGTAAATGATTTATTTGTAATCCTTGATATTATAGTCAATTTTTCTAATTGTGCACTATTCAATTATATGAATTTTCGTCAATCTTTATGGATACAAAGGCTATCTACTTTCTAATTATTTATTAGATTATTGAGATTAATATACGCTTATAAATATGCAGAGATAGTTAAGAAAATCACTGAAATAAGAGTTAAAATAATAATTAAAGGTGTTATAAACTTTAACCACTTGTCAAATCCTACTTTTACAATGGCTAGTGAGGCTAAAATTAATCCTGTAGGATTTATAAAAGCAAATAATCCAACACCTAAAAGATACGCATTTACAACATGCTCTCTTCCTAAAGAAACGGTATCTGCTAAAGGAGACAAAACTGGCATTGTTAAAACAGCCATACCTGATGAAGAGGGAATAAAAAATGATAACCCACTATAAATAAACATGGTAGAGTTTATAAATAAACCTTTATTCATTCCATCTGTAAACGAACTCGAGTAGTATAATAAAGTATCGCTAATTAAACCATCTTCCATTATAATAGTTACCCCTCTTGCCAAACCAATAATAAAAGCAACACTCAATAATTCGTTAGCACCTTTTATAAAAGTATTCACAAAAATAGTTTCATTCATTCTGCAAGTAAATCCAATTAAAACTGCACCAACAAAAAAAACTCCTGTCATTTCGAGAAACCACCATTCTAAATTTATAACCCCATAAACCATAATAACAAAGCATAAAGAGAAAATAAAAAGCACTAATTTTAGACGTAAAGTAAAGTTAATCGGTTCTAATGATTTTTGAAAAGAAAACATTTTTTCTATACTTTCTTTCTGCTCAAAAATAATAGATTTTGTTGGGTCATTTTTTACTTTTTGAGCATATCTTATAATATATAAAATACAGATAATCAAACCAATTAAAAGCATTAAAATTCTTCCTTCGATTCCTGAGGTCCAATTAATTCCTGCAGAATTAGAAGCAATAATTGTACTAAAAGGATTTGTAGTAGACATCATTGTGCCAATAGAACTACCAATATAAATACAAGCTAAAGCAACTATAGCATCGTACTTTGCAGCTATAAAAATAGGAATTAAAATAGGGTAAAAAGCAATGGTTTCTTCGGCTAAACCAAAAGTGGTTCCGCCCAAGGCAATTAATGAGGTAACAACAATAATAAGAATGTATTCTTTGCCTTTTAAAAGAATAGAAAGTCTAGAGATACCCGCTTCAAAAGCACCTGTAAAATTAACAATAGCCACTAAACCACCTATAAACAGCACTAGAATTATAATATCTGCAACTGCAATAATTCCTTTTAAAGGTGCTAAAATAAATTCTTTAATTCCTTGTGGTTTTGCTTCTAGTTTTTTGTAGGTTTCAGGAATGCTTATGGCTTTGTAAATAGCTCCAGAAGTAAATTTTTCTAGCGGAATTTTAATTTTTAAATCATCTAAAGTTTTTTGTGATACTTCTAATGTTATAGTGTTCTCTTTCCCTGTTTTTATAAAAGAATTTTCTTTTTTATTATAGGCCAACCTATCATACTCTCCAGACGGTATACACCAAGTTAAAAGTGCTACAAAAGCAGTTATTAATAATAAAATTGTTTGTGCACTGGGAAATATTATTTTTTTCATTTTTGGCTCTAAACTAAACTTTAAATATAGTGTTTTCTTAAATTTTGAGTTTAGGTTTTATTTGTTTTCTGGTATAAATTTTAAAGCAACTCCGTTTATACAATGACGTTTTCCTGTTGTGTTTTTTGGGCCATCATCAAAAGAATGACCTAAATGACTACCACAAGTATTGCACTTTAATTCAGTTCTTGCATAACCAATTTTATAATCCACGTCTAGTTCTACATTTCCCCTAATGGGTCTATCAAAAGAAGGCCATCCTGAACCGGAATCGTATTTATATTTAGATTTATAAAGAGGAGTTTTACAAGCAGCACAAGCGTAAGTTCCTTTTTCTTTATTTTTATTAAAAGAACTCGAAAATGCCCTTTCTGTGCCGGCCTCTCGCAAAATTGTATATTGTTTTGCTGTTAGTAGATCTTTCCATTCAGCATTTGTTTTTTCTATTTTGTAAGTTTTTTTTTCTTTGGTAAGTTTTTGTCCTTTGCAAGAGCAACTTAACAATAATATAGTAAGTATAGAGAAGAATTTTTTCATAAATTTAAATCATTTTTATTCTGGCGAAAATTTTATTTTAAAATTACAAAAGATTTTTTCAACACCAATATTTTTTTTTGATAAAGAAAAAATATGTAATTTTATTATTTATCCGCATTTTTTTAATGTTGGCATTTCACTAATTATTTTCAAGAAATTATAAAAAGTAAAAAGATATGAAAAAAAAAATTATATACATTTTAATAATTTTTCTTTTTGTAGAATGCAGTACAGTGCCTATAACAGGACGTAAACGTGTTAACTTTGTAAGTGATGCTCAAGTTTTACCTGCGAGTTTTGCACAATATTCAAATTTCCTCAAAGAAAATAAAGTTTCTACCAATAGAGTAATGAGTGATAGAATTAAAAATGTTGGTAAAAATATTTCGGCTGCTGTTGATCGTTTTATGAGAGCAAACAAAATGAGTTCAGAAGCAAATGCTTATAAGTGGGAATTCAATTTGATCGAAGATAAAACGGTAAATGCTTGGTGTATGCCTGGAGGTAAAGTTGTGTTTTATACAGGTATAATGCCAATTTGTGATAACGAGGATGGAGTAGCAGCAGTTATGGGACATGAAGTTGCGCACGCATTTGCTAAACACGGACAAGAGAGAATGTCTCAAGGTCAATTGCAGCAACTTGGTGGAGTTGCTGTTGCTATGGGGTCTCTTGATAAAGATGCTAAAACACAACACGTGTGGAATACCGCTTTTGGCATTGGTTCTGGTTTAGGGATGTTAAAATTTAGCAGAATTCACGAGCAAGAAGCAGACAGATTAGGATTGATTTTTATGTTAATGGCTGGTTATGATGGTAGAGAAGCGGCCGAAGTTTGGGTACGAATGAGTAAATTATCAAAAGGTAGTTCCCAGCCAGAAATTTTAAGTACTCATCCTTCAAACGTATCAAGAATTAATGACTTAATAACGTATTTGCCAACAGCCAAACAACATGCCGCTAGATACAATAAGGAAATTTTAGAGAAATAAGAAATTAGTATCAAGAATAGATTTCCTATATTGTGACCGTTCAACAATAAATTGTTGAACGTTTTTTTTTAAAGTAGATATTATGTTAAAAATTGGAGATAAAAAATTAATAAACGCTTGGGCATTTTATGATTGGGCAAATTCTGTATATTCGTTAGTCATTAGCACTGCGATTTTTCCATTATATTATGCTGCTATCACAAAGGGTGAAGTCGTTTTTTTTCTCGGAATGGAGTGGGATCATCCAGATAGTTTATACAGTTATGCACTTTCATTTTCTTTTTTAATCGTAGCTTTTATTTCTCCAATTTTATCCGGAATAGCTGATTATACAGGTAGCAAGAAGAAGTTTATGAAATTCTTTTGTTGGTTAGGAGCTTTATCGGTAATGAGTTTGTATTTTTTTGAAGGTTTAGCTACTGTATGGATTGGTATTTTATTTACCATTTTAGCAAGTGTTGGTTTTTGGTCAAGTTTGGTTTTTTATAATGCTTATCTACCAGAAGTTGCGCATCCAGTGCAACAAGATAGGGCTAGTGCTAAAGGTTTTATGTATGGTTATTTAGGTTCTGTTCTATTACTTATTTTAAATTTAATAATGATTCAAAAACCAGGTTGGTTTGGAATAACGGCAGCAATGGCATCCAGAATTTCATTTTTACTTGTCGGACTTTGGTGGATTGGTTTTGCTCAAATTACTTTTAGACGTTTGCCGGATGATATTTTTAATAAAAAGCCAGAAAAAGATTATATCTGGAAGGGGTTTAGAGAGTTAAAAATTGTTTTCAAAGAAATAGTGAATTACCCAACATTAAAAAGATTTTTAATTTCATTTTTTTTATTGAGTATTGGTGTACAAACAATCATTTTAATGGCTGCAATTTTTGGTTCTAGCGAATTAGGTTTGCCCGCAATGAATCTTATTGTAACCATATTATTAGTTCAAATAGTTGCCATAGTTGGAGCATTTGTATTTTCTAGATTATCTGAAAAATGGGGTAATGTTAAAGCTTTAAAATTGACAATTGCCATTTGGATGTTGGTCTGTTTTACAGCATTTTTATTGGATAAAAATCAAGAGAATGTTGCCTTTTATTTTTATGCTTTAGGTGGTTTGTTAGGCCTTGTTCAAGGAGCAATTCAATCTTTAACCAGATCTACCTATTCAAAATTATTACCTGAAACAGAAGACCATGCAACCTATTTTAGTTTTTATGATGTTACCGAAAAAATAGCCATTGTATTGGGAACTTTTGTGTACGGGCTTTTATTTGCAATTACAGATTCTATGCAGTGGTCTGTTTTGTGTATGGCAATTTTCTTTCTAGCGTCGTTTATTGTTTTAAGTTCTTTGAAAAAAACGGAGCACGTTAGTTAAAAAATATTTTGCGTATTGCTATATAAACGAAAATTAAACTGGAATAAAATATAAAAAAAGGAATTATAATTTCTTTTAATTCTAACATCAACAGTAAGCTTATTATCAACAACTGAAAACCTAAACCAAAGGTAGAAATGCAAGACATAAACCAATTTGGTAAATTTTTCCCTGTGGATGCATTTTTATCTAGAAAGTAGATTGTTTTATCAAAAATACCATAAAGCGCCTTATACAAAAAGAATAAAATATTTACATTTCTTTGTTTTTCACCAGGTAAAGCAATAGGAGTAGAGTTTTCAAAAACTCGGCTAGTGGTATCTCCGTTAAATTTATTTCGTAAAATCACGTAGTAATAATTGTATAATGTGCCTTGCAACTGAATACCAAAAAAAGAGAGAAACATATACAAAATATGAATATCTGTAATTTTCCAAATGGTTAGGAAAATTATGAAATTTAAAATTATATCAGAAACAGAATCTAAAAAACGGCCTGTATAAGAGGGAGTTTCTTTTACTCTGGCTAACTCTCCGTCAGCTGCATCTAAAATAGATTTAAAAATGATAAAAAATGCGGCAGCAAAATAATAGCCTTCAAAAATACAGTAAACTCCGATTAACCCAGAAATAACAAAAGCAATAGTAACATCGATAGGGGTAAAAGAGGTAGATTTTAAAGATTTTACTATTATTTTAGCAATTGGTCTTCCGTAGTCTGATAAATCGATAAATTGATGTTCTTTTGGTAATTTAGACATAAATATGCTTTTTATGGGCATTTTTATATTTTATTCTAAAATGATAAAAACAACAACATTTATAACAAAAATAAATAAATTATATAAAAAAAAGCCTGAAATTTTATAATTTCAGGCTTTTTCATTAAAAAGGGAAACAAATTTATTCCACAGTAACTTCAAAAGCTACTTCAATATCGGTTGTACCTTCTCCAGATAAAGCATCAGCAACTGTGCCGTTATTTGGCTTCTTACCTTCATGCACTAATGAAATAGTTAAATCACCTGTTCCTGCAGCACCTGCAGTTACATCAGTATCAAAACCAAGCGGATTAGAATCTGCGTCAAGGTCAGTAGTACCAAACATTAAGCCAGCAACATTTGTTATGTAGAATATCTCATGATCTTCTGCATCTTCTGCAGCAATATCAGCTCCAACATCGTCACCTTCTTCCATGTTTAACAGTTGTAATGCACCTGTGTAAGTTGCATTTGCAGTTAAAGCACCCGATGTAGTTGCAGTTCCGTCAGCACCACCTTCTCCATCTTCGTCAGTAAATGTAAATGTTACCACATCAGCAGCATTACTCTTGTTTGTTAGTGTATATATAACCTGAGTAATTGGAAGTTCTCCATGGTCACCATGGTCATCACCATGATCATGATCATCGTCTTCTGAACATGCTGTAAAGCATAGTGCCGAAATAAATAAAATGGCAAATAATTTTGTTGTTTTCATTGTTTTTGTTTTAAAATTTGACATAATTAATAATTGAATTTAAGTTTAATATTAAAGTTTCTACCTACTTCATCAGCGAAGTAGCGTAATCTGTTTAGATAATTTCTATAGGATATATTAAATAAGTTTTCCACGTTAAAAGCTACGTTTAAGCTGCTAGTGCTAGATATTTTAAAATTGGCAGAACTATTGAAATGAAATAAGGTAAAAGCGCTAGGTGCAGAACTTATGTCTACGTAAACATCCTCTTGTAGTATAGGATTAAATGTAAAAAAGTTATAATCTGGAAACCTATTTTGTTTAAGTTCTGTGTACTGAGTAATGCCTATTGAAAGTTGATTAAGTTTTTTATTGTTATATACGATGCTATTAGAAAAATTTGTTGATGGCATATTGATTAGTGCAGTATCTTCTGTTAAATTATCTCCACGTAACAAGCTTAAGCTTCCTTTGTACATAAATTTATCCGAGAGCTTATTGTTTATATCTATATCTACACCAAATATTTGAGCATCAACTTGGTTGTACTTCCATTCAATGAAAGCTCCTCGAATTGTAGTTAAAGCTTCACCAGCTGGAATTAACTGAATAAAATCTTTTATATGATTATAATAAGGACTTATAGAAAAGCCAAAGTTTTGGTTTTTACGTTCAATTGAAGTCACAAATTTATTGGCAATTTCTTTATTAAGTAAAAGACTTCCAGTTTCTATTCTTGCTGCACTATGATGTAAACCGTTACTAAACAATTCAGATGCATTAGGCATTCTTGAAGCCAATCCGTAATTAAATAAAAAGTCAAAGTTATTTCCAAAACTACTGGTTAATCCTAAACTTGCAGAAATGTTATGAAAATTAAATTTAGGTGATGTATATATTTCAAAATTATCGATAACTCCAGAGCTAAATTCTGGAAACAATTCATCATAATTATTTTCTTCCCAATCAAATACTTTATATTTCTTTTCAGCTTCAATTCTTGAAAAATCGTATCTAAAACCTGCACTAATTGTGGTGTTTAGGTTTAGTTTATAATTACCAGTTGTATAAATACCAGCTTCGTATTTATCATAATCAGGAATTAGAGGTATACTTATGCGTGTTATTGACTCATTAGCAGAATCATTTTGTTGATAGCGTAACAAAAAACCAGTATTCAATACGAAATTATCTACGGCATCAATTTTTAAATTAGGTTGAATAGATGTGGTAAATAATCTAAAATCAGCAGCAGGAGCATCTTCAAAACTAGCTCTTCTTCTGTCAAATTCTTTTCTTCTATTTACTTGAAAATCATACTGTAATGTCAGTTTGCCCAACCCTTTAAACCTCTTATAAGCTTCTATTTTTCCTAGATGATGTGATATTGCTTGTTTAGGATTGTCAATAGCATAAGAAAAGTCATCTATAAATGAAGGTTCCTTTCTATTAATTGCTCTTATTAAATCATTTACATTACCAACATGAGCGGCTCTAATAATACCAATAGTATTATTTACATAGCTATAATAAGCGTCAAAACCTTTTTCAAAGGATTTGTATCCAAATCGCCCGGAAGCGTTCATGCTTTTTATACCAGAATTAGATAAATTATAATCTGCAGCTTCAAAGTCTCCAAACATTTTATAACTGGCCTGTGCTTTTGCATAATAACCACTTTGGTAGGTTTTGACTATTTCAGAGTTTATATTTCCTCCCCATCCATTTGTATTTAATGCTGTTGATGTTCCACCAAATAAAGTGTCTTTTCTAGTATAATTATCTGGACGAATTAAAATTAATCCACCAATGGCGTCACTTCCATAAATTAGCGTATTTGCACCTTTAATCACTTTTATTCGACCACCAGCATTTATATCGATGTTTGGAGCATGTTCTGCCCCCCATTCTTGATCAAATTGGCGAACATTATTGTTTATAATTAAAAGCCTGCTGCTGTGCAAACCATGAATCATTGGTTTTACTATTGAGTTTCCGGTGTTTAAAGAAGACACACCACTCAAGGATTTTAATGCATCTCCCAAAGATTTATCTGCATAAGCTTCAACTTCTTTTTTAGAAAGTGTTTGTTCAATACTTGTGGCTTCTGTTTTATTATCTGCCTTAACTAAAATCTCTGCGAGTTCTTCTAAGTGATGTTCTAATGTTATACTTTTAAAAGTATCTTTAGTTAAGTTAAAAGTAATCTTTTGTGTTTCACAAGCAAGATGCTTTATTTCTAAAGTTATAACTCCTGAACACAAATTATCAAATTCAAAATTACCATCTAAATTAGAGGATGTGAATTTGTTTAAATTTACGATATGAACAGATGCTCCAGCAAGTGAAGAATTGTCGTGAAAGTCTGTAATATTTCCTTTAAAAGAAAACGTACATTTTTGTGCATGTAACATGTTGAAACACATGAGCATCACACAAATAATAAATAATTTGTGCATAATAATTCTCTATAATTTTATTTTTTTAGATTTCTAAGAAATCTTTTTTCTAAATAAAATTATAGGAAGGAGGGCCTCGTAAAGAAAAAGATAAGTTTAAGTATTGTTTTAAGAAAGTATAATCATTTCCATGATTATTAGTGATCGTTGATGTAACTTTATTTTTATAGTCTTGATAAGCTAATAAAGAATCATTTAGTTTAGTAATATCGAGTTTACAATCAGCCTCTTTTTCATGTACATGATTTTCAACTTTAGAGGTACAAACATCATGTTTATGATCACTAAAGGCATGTATAGTTAACATAAAAATAGGCAATAAGAATATTACCAGTAATGCAAGGCTAATATGTTTTTTTAGTACTTTGATTTTGTTTCTTTAATTGTGCAAAGATATTACTATTTTTTTATCTACTAAAAATGTCTGTAAACTGTTTTTATTTTAATTTATAGATAATACCATCTGAAGTAAATTTACTAAAACCAATTTTAGCCTTAAAATTATAAGAACTATCTGTAACCTCAGTTATTTGTATGTAGATAGGATCTTTGTCCAATTTTGTTTTTGGAGATTTCATTTTTAATGAATAAAAGAAGTTATTTTTCCATTTGATATACAAGGTATCAATATTTTTAATTCTTTTAATACTGGTAATACTATCATTAGAAAGATTTATAATCTTCTCATATTCCTCAATTTGAAGACTATCTTTTCTAGTTATAATGGTTTTACTGTATCCCTTTCCAGCTGGTATTTCAAATATACCCTCTTTAAAACGTTTAGAATTATCTTTTATATCTGAATTACATGAGAAAAGAATAAAGAGAAAAGAAAAAAGAGGTAATATCACTTTACTTTTCATTCGATTAAAAATAGAAACTTCTCCTTTCTTTATTCCTTTCACAAAATTCTTCATAATTATATTCCTGTGTAATTTGAAGGCGTAATAGCCTTTAATTCCTCTTTAATTTCTGATGAAACTTCTAAAGTCTCAATAAAATTGGCAATTAAATTTTGGTTGATTTTTTCATTAGTTCTTGTTAATCCCTTTAATGCTTCATAAGGATTTGGATATGCTTCACGTCTTAAAATTGTCTGAATAGCTTCTGCAACTACAGCCCAATTATTTTCTAAATCATCCTCAAATTTTTGTTTATTTAACAATAATTTGTTCAATCCTTTTAAAGTAGAAGAAAAAGCGATGATTGTATGTCCAAAAGGAACGCCAATATTTCGTAAAACCGTACTATCTGTTAAATCTCTTTGCAAACGTGAAACTGGCAATTTTGCAGACAAATGTTCGAAAATTGCATTTGCCAACCCTAAATTACCTTCAGAATTTTCAAAGTCAATAGGATTTACTTTATGAGGCATTGCAGAAGAACCAACTTCACCTGCCTTAATTTTTTGTTTAAAGTAATCCATAGAAACATATGTCCAGAAATCTCTGTCTAAATCTAATATGATTGTATTGATACGTTTTAAGTTATCAAACAATGCAGCCATATGGTCGTAATGTTCTATTTGTGTCGTTGGAAAAGAGTGGTATAAACCTAATTTTTCTTGAACAAATTTACTACCAAATTCTTTCCAATCAATATTTGGATATGCAACCTTGTGTGCATTGTAATTACCGGTAGCACCCCCAAATTTAGCAGCATTTGGTATATCGTTTAATAAATTAAATTGTTCTTTTAAGCGAACCACATAAACCTCAATTTCTTTACCTAATCTTGTTGGAGATGCTGGTTGTCCATGAGTTCGTGCTAACATAGAAATGTCTTTCCATTCAACAACTAATTCTTGTAATTTTTCTAAAACTTGTAAATATTGAGGTACATAAACATCATTCATTGCTTCTTTAATAGAAAGCGGCACAGCAGTATTGTTTATGTCTTGCGAAGTCAATCCAAAATGGATAAATTCTTTAAATGTTTGTAATCCTAAAGCGTCAAATTTTTCTTTGATAAAATATTCAACGGCTTTAACATCATGATTTGTAATGCTTTCAATATCTTTTATTTTTTTAGCATCTTCTTCAGTAAAATCGATGTAAATTTTACGTAATTCGTCAAATAAATCGTTGTTGAAATTTGTAAGTTGCGGTAGCGGAATTTCGCATAAAGCAATAAAATATTCAATTTCTACTCGAACTCTGAATTTGATTAAAGCTTCTTCAGAAAAATAATTTGCTAATTCGGTTATTTTACCTCTATAACGTCCATCAATAGGAGAGATGGCATTTAGTTTTGTTAGATTCATTTTTTTGTTGTGTTGTGAAATGCAAAAATAGTCATTTAAACAGATTTATAAAGTCGATTCTCGATGTTTTTCAATCTAGATTTTTTTTATTCCGATTAATGTATATTTGTTCGAAAATTCTATAAAAATGATAAAAATAAAAATGCTGTTTTTTGTTCTAATCTGTTACTCTTGTCTCTTTACAAGCGAGACTATCAAATCCCAAAACATAAATAGGTTTGATGAAAATAATGAAAGAACTGGTATTTGGAAAAAATACTATTCAAACAAAAGAATTCGTTATGTTGGCCAATTTGAAAAGGGAAAAGAAATTGGTGTTTTTAAATTTTATCACATTACCTCATCAGATCATCCAATAACTATTAAAAAATTTTTCAAAAATTCAGATTCTGTGTTCGTCCAGTTTTTTACAACAACTGGTCGAATTGAGTCAGAAGGTTTTTTAAAAGTCAGAGAACGTGTTGGAAATTGGAAATATTTTTATCCTAATGGCACTATAATGTCTGAGGAAAATTACGAGAGAGGTAAACTCGATGGAGAACAATTGATTTATTATCCTGATGGAAAGGTAACAGAATCTGCCAATTATAAAAATGGATTTAAGGAAGGCGTGAATAGTAAGTATTCTAATAAAGGTGTTCTAATTGAGGAAATTACATACAAGCACGGAATGCCAAATGGATTGGCAAAATATTTTGAGCTCAATGGAGATTTAAAAGAAGCAGGAGACTATAAGAATGGCAAAAGAGAAGGGGTCTGGGAGTATTATATGGATGGCGAAGTAGCTACTGAAGATCAATTAAAGAAGAAGAAAAAATCTACGTATACCAAAAAGAAAGTTAATTAATTTTAGTTCTTAAAGTTTGTCATCTTCCATGTTTTCTGATGCAATCTGAAAAACGAATCGAGAATTTTTAATTTTTGTAAATAGGTGGTATTTGAAGAAAATAAATCGAAATAAACATTAGTCATATCAATTAAAAAGTCTCCTACAAATTTGTAACTTTGCAACTTTAAAATTCAAAAATGAAACGAGTTGTTGTAGGTCTTTCTGGTGGTGTAGATTCTAGTGTTACTGCACATTTATTAAAAGAACAAGGTTATGAAGTTATTGGTCTTTTTATGAAAAATTGGCACGATGATTCTGTAACTATTTCCAATGAATGTCCTTGGTTAGAAGATAGCAATGACGCAATGATTGTTGCAGAAAAATTAGGAATTCCTTTTCAAGTAGTAGATTTAAGCAATCAATACAAAGAACGTATTGTAGATTATATGTTTGACGAGTATAGCAAAGGAAGAACTCCAAACCCAGATGTACTTTGTAATCGTGAAATAAAGTTTGATGTTTTTATGGATATCGCTCTAAAGTTAGGAGCAGATTATGTGGCAACAGGTCATTATTGTAGAAAAGGAGAAGAAATTATAGAAGGAAAACCTGTTTATAAATTATTAGCAGGTAGAGATACAAATAAAGATCAATCTTATTTTTTATGTCAGTTATCACAAGAACAATTGGTAAAGGCATTATTTCCTATTGGCGAATTAACAAAACCAGAAGTAAGAGAAATTGCACAAGAGGCAAATCTAATTACTGCTGATAAGAAAGATTCTCAAGGTTTATGCTTTATTGGTAAAGTTCGTTTACCAGAATTTTTACAGCAAAAATTACAACCAAAAGAAGGTGTAATTGTTTCAATTACTTCAGATTTTGAGCAGTACACCAAAGTTACTCCACAGTTTGAAAACAAAGAAGCTGAGTTAGCCTATTTTTCAGCAAAATTTTCTTACAATAAAGAAGATGGTAAAATAGTAGGAAAACATCAAGGAGCCCATTATTTTACAAAAGGACAACGTAAAGGTTTAAATGTAGGTGGTACAAAAGAGGCTTTATATGTGATAGAAACCGATGTTGTAGAAAATGTAATTTATGCAGGAGAAGGAAAAAACCATCAAGGTTTGTATAGAAATGTATTGTTTGTTGCAAATGAAGAAATTCATTGGATTCGCCAAGATTTAGCCTTAAAACAAGGAGAAACAATGAAGGTTGAAGCAAGAATTAGATACAGACAAGCTTTAGATACAGCAGTTTTACATAAAGTAGAATCAGGTTTGTATGTAGAATTCGAGAATAAACAATCTGCTATACAAGAAGGCCAATTTGTGGCTTGGTATCAAAAGGAAGAATTATTAGGATCTGGCGTAATTTCTTAATTAACATAAATATTATCATAAAAAAGTAGTAATTTCGAAATATGAAGAAATTACTACTTTTTTTATTTGTAGCAGCGATCTTTCAAACTCGTGGTCAAGAGGATGCTTGGATTTTCTTAAAAGACAAACCAAACAAAGCAACTTTTATTAATAATCCTCTAAAAATGCTTTCTCAAAGAGCAATAGATAGAAGAGGAGTTCAACAAGTTGCTTTAGATTCTTTAGATGTTCCTGTTGATGAAAACTATTACAATCAAATTAAAAATGAAGAAAATATTACTGTTTTAGCCAAATCTAAATGGTTAAATGCAATTCATGTTCAGGGCCAATTGACAGATATAAATGATTTGTTAACTAATTATTCGTTTATAGATCATATCGAATTTGCTAATAAGTCGTTAAATCAATCTGGAAAATCAATAACAAAGTCGAAAAAAATATTACCTAATTACCATAATAAGTTTAACCAAACACTAACAGACTATAATTATGGTGAAGCAGATAATCAAATTAAAATGTTAAAAGGAGATTATTTGCATGCACAAGGTTTAACAGGTGGTAATCAAATAATAGCAATTATAGATGCAGGTTTTCCGAATGTAAATACACTTGACGCTTTTCAAAGAATTAGAGACAATAATCAGATTTTAGGAGGTTATAATTTTGCTGATAGAAATGAAAATTTTTATACAAGAAATAGCCATGGAACACACGTTCTATCCTCTATTGCGGGTTACATAGAAAATGAATTTGTTGGCACTGCACCAGATGCTAAATTTTACTTATTTATATCAGAAATAGCAGAAACAGAAACTGTTTTAGAAGAAACACTTTGGGTTGAAGCTGCAGAGAAAGCAGATAGTTTAGGTGTAGATGTTATTAATACATCTTTAGGGTATACAACTTATGACAATCCTAATCACAGTCATACTTATGCGGACTTGGATGGCAAAACGACTTTTATTACTAGAGGTGCAGAAATTGGTGCATCGCGTGGCATGCTATTGGTAAATTCTGCAGGAAATAGCGGAGCTCGTTCTTGGAAATATATTGGTGCACCAGCAGATGCTCCTTCTGTAATTTCAGTTGGTGCTGTGAATGCTTCTGGAGAAATTGCCTCTTTTAGTTCTTTTGGGCCAACTTCTGATGGAAGAATTAAGCCAGAAATTTTAGGGCAAGGTCAAAATCCTGCATTAATAAATTATATTTCAGGTGCTGTAACAACAGCTTCAAGTGGTACATCATTTTCTTCACCAATTATGGCGGGATTAATTGCTTGTTTAAATCAACAAATTCCTCTTTTTGTAAAGGAGAATGGTAAAAAAGATAGTTCTGACCCTTCAGTTGGTGGCTATTATAATAATTACTTAAAAAGAGGGCTTTATGAATCTGCGGATAAATTTAATAATCCATTAGAACAGCACGGTTATGGTATTCCTAATTTTGAAGTTGCTCAAAGTATTTATTATTCTTTAGTTCCGAGTTCTGTTGATGATAATAAGCTTCCTAAGTTGTTCATTTATCCAAACCCAACAACAGATTCATTTACAATATCATCGGAAATAGTATATTTGAATGACTTCAAAATTCAAGTTTTCAATATTTTAGGAAAGACAGTTTTAGAAAAAGTAAATTTGAATTCTAGAACTATTGATATTTCATTCCTAAACAACGGCGTCTATATGCTAAAAATCTCAAAAGATAATCAACATATAACGTTAAAGTTGATAAAAAAATAATGACAAATAGAATAACACAACTTTTTAATATAAAATATCCAATTATTCAAGGAGGAATGGTGTGGGTTTCTGGTTGGAAATTAGCTTCTGCAGTTTCGAACGCTGGAGGTTTAGGTTTAATTGGCGCTGGTTCCATGTATCCAGAAGTATTAAGAGAACATATTCAAAAATGTAAGATAGCAACGGACAAGCCTTTTGGAGTAAATGTACCAATGTTATATCCTGATATCGAAAAAATAATGGATATTATTATTGAAGAGGGTGTGAAAATCGTTTTTACTTCAGCAGGAAATCCTAAAACTTGGACTCCTATTTTAAAGAATAAGGGTATTACTGTAGTTCATGTAGTAAGCTCAGTAAAGTTTGCTACAAAAGCTGAGGCTGCTGGTGTAGATGCAGTAGTTTGCGAAGGTTTTGAAGCAGGTGGACATAATGGAAGGGAAGAAACAACAACTTTTACTCTAATACCAATGGTTAAAGAGCATATAAGTATTCCTGTAATTGCGGCAGGTGGAATTGCTACTGGAAGAGGTATGTTAGCTGCATTGGTTTTAGGTGCAGATGGTATTCAAATAGGGAGTCGATTTGCTGCAACTGTAGAGTCATCTGCACATCAAAATTTTAAAAATATAATTATTGATACAAAAGATGGTGACACGCATTTAACCTTAAAAGAATTAGCTCCTGTAAGATTGGTAAAGAATAAGTTTTACAATGATGTTCAAGAATTATATAGAAAAAAACCATCCAAAGAAGAAATCAAAAGTTTATTGGGAAAAGCAAGGGCTAAAAAAGGAATGTTTGAAGGAGATTTAGATGAAGGTGAGTTAGAGATTGGTCAAATTGCAGGATTAATTCATGAAATAAAACCAGTAAAAGCTGTTTTAGATGAGATTATTGAAGAATTAAACGAGGTTAATTTGTTGGTTTTTAGTTTTTAATGTTTTTTTTGTCTTTTAAATGAAATAAAGAAGCTTTGTTTGATAAATCAGAGTATCTTTGCAAACTATTATTGTTGTTTGTAATTAAACAAACAACTCATTTAACATTATTACTATTATGAATAAAGGTACCGTAAAATTTTTCAATGAATCTAAAGGATTTGGATTTATTACTGAAGAAGGAAGCAACAAAGAACATTTTGTACATGTGTCAGGATTAGTTGACGAAATTCGTGAAAACGATGAAGTTGAATTTGACTTACAAGATGGAAGAAAAGGATTAAACGCAGTAAACGTAAGAGTATTATAATATATATTTATTACTAGTTAATTTTTTAATTAAAAGCCTATCAATTTATTGATAGGCTTTTTTTATTTTAGTCTTTTAAAATATTATTTATGGTTGACGGCAGACAAAGAAAAAATATTAAAATTGGTTTATTTGTAGAAATCGTTCAAAAGCCACACCAAAGGACAGGAAAATTGACAGAAGGTGTAATAGCAAAAATTCTAACAAGTTCAGTAAGCCATCCTCATGGAATAAAAGTTCGGTTAGAGTCAGGAATTGTTGGAAGGGTTAAAAATATTCTTGACTAGAATATTATTAGTTAATAGGTATTTTAATCTCGTATACCTTTCTACTTTTATTATTTAATTTATTTTCTCTAAGCCACGCATTATGAATTTTTAATTCTTTGTATGAAATTCCTAATGTTTTTGCAAAGGAAGCAATATTAACAATAGTGGTATCAACTGTTATTGTTTTAGTTTTTGGCATTGTATATAAATCTTCTTGATCAAATGAAAAACCATATTTTATTGGATTAGAAATTACTTCTTTTAAAGCGATAATTCTAAATACATACCTCTCTGTTTCATCAGGTAATTTGGCATCATAATAGTTATCTACTTGTTGCGTTTTAAGTCTTTTACTAATGCCGTAATTACCAGCATTATAAGAGGCTGCAGCTAAGGTCCAAGAGTTAAAACGTTTTTTAGATTTTATTAAATACTCAGCAGCTACTTTTGTAGACTTTTCAATATTATACCGTTCATCTACATTACTATTTATTTCTAGTCCATATTCTTTTCCTGTACTTTTCATAAAATGCCATATTCCAGCTGCTCCTGCAGAAGAGGTTTCATCAATAAAGGCACTTTCAGCCAATGCCAAATATTTAAAATCATCTGGTAAACCATATTTTTTTAGTAGTGGTTCTAAAATAGGAAAGTATTTATTTGCTCTTTTAATGAGCAGTAAGCCATTAGATTGCCAATACGTATTAACCAATAGTTCTCTATCCATTCTTTCTCGGACATCATTTTTTTCTAGTGGCACTCTTTCTCCTGCAAGATTTAAATTTTCAGGAAATTTTAATGCTTTTATATTATATGTTTTATGCGTGCTTGTTATAGGGTCTGTCTCTGATTTATTTATACCGTTATAAAATAATACAGTAATAATTAAGACGCAAAGTATTGAGAGAAAACGTAAAGTTTTGTTCATGAAATAATAAATTTATTTTTTAAAATTATGTAAATTCTGTGATTTTAGCAAGTTAATACTTTATCAATAATTTTTGATATTTTCTTACCTTTAGTTATAATCATAACATGGTTTCCGCCTTTAATATTTATACAATTATCTATATTTTTTATAGGAAATACTTTATCATCAGTTCCATGTATATGTATAATATTTTGAATCAGTTTATTTTGTTTCCAATTTAAAACTGCACTAATAGACCAAATAATATATGACTTACTTCTTACAGAAAGATACTTCTTATAGATTTTTGCTCTCTTTTGTAAAGATTTTCCTAAAAAATATTTAGCATAATCCTCAAAATTGGAAACGATATTGGTTGGAAAAAGTTTATACGCTTTAGTAAATTTTGCTAATTTAAATCGTTTTGGTAATTCTTGATTTGTTTTAACACTAGAGACTAAAATTATTTTTCTTGTATTTATAAACTTACTCATTTCTTGAGCCATTATTCCACCAAAAGAAACGCCAACTAAAACAGGATCTTTCTCTTTCACATCTTCACACATTCTCATTGCGTAATTAGAGATAGATTCATCTATTGCCAACGGTTCTTTCCATTCAAGATAATTGATGTTATATTTATCTTTAGAGAAGTTCAAATTTTCGAAAATTTCTGGACCAGCAGCTAAGCCTGGTATAAAGTATAAAGCAATTTTGTCCATTTATTATTGAATTAATTTTTTTCAAAGATAATATCTAACATATATTTAGATGCAGAGATAAGTTCTAAAGGAATATTTTCCAAAGTTTTATTTCCCATTTTTAAAAAATACAACATCATATATTACGCCATCACTTTTAACAGTTTTAGATATCAGAATTAGACAAATTTAAATCTAACCAAACCGTCTTCATCAATTTCTGTAAGTGTTATTGTATGCAATGTATTTACTAATATCGGATTCCAGGGTGTCTTCACTTTTACATAATTTTCTGTAAATCCATTTATAAAACCATCTTTATTTTCATTCTCAAACAAAACAGATAAAGTATTACCTAGTTGGCTTTCATAAAATGAACGCCTTTTTTTTGCCGATAATCCTCGTAACATTTTACTGCGTTTTGCACGCACTTTTTTAGGAACAACTCCGTCTAGCTGTACAGCTTCTGTATTTGCTCTTTCAGAATAGGTAAAAACATGTAAATACGAAATATCCATTTCGTTTAAATAATTGTAAGTTTCTAAGAATAATTCATCAGTTTCACCAGGGAAACCAACAATAACATCCACGCCAATGCAAGCATTTGGCATTACTTCTTTAATTTTACGAACTCTGTTTGTATATGTACTTGTTAAGTATCTACGTTTCATTTTCTTTAGCAATTCATCACAGCCAGATTGAAGAGGAATATGAAAATGGGGAACAAATGAATTTGATTTTGAAACAAATTCAATTGTTTCATCTTTTAATAAATTAGGTTCTATAGACGAGATTCTTAAACGATGAATACCATTTACTTTATCTAGCTCTTTAACCAATTCTAAAAAAGTATGTTCGTGTTTTTTATTACCAAACTCACCTTTTCCATAATCACCAATATTTACACCGGTTAGTACAATTTCTTTTATTCCTTTTGACGAAATTTCTTGAGCGTTTTTAATAACATTCTCTAAAGTATCACTTCTAGAAATTCCACGAGCTAATGGTATTGTGCAATATGTACATTTATAATCACATCCATCTTGTACTTTTAAAAAGGCACGTGTTCTGTCTCCAATAGAATAAGAACCGACATAAAAATCTGCATCAGAAATTTCACATGAATGAACTTCTCCAACATTATTTTTGCTTAAGTCGTTAATATAACTTGTAACATTAAATTTTTCAGTTGCACCTAAAACTAAATCAACGCCATCAACATTTGCTAATTCCTCTGGTTTTAGTTGTGCATAACAACCAATTGCTATTAAAAATGCGTCTTCATTTTTTTTTAAAGCATTTTTCACAATTGTTTTAAAGCGTTTATCAGCATTGTCTGTAACAGAACATGTGTTTATTACATAGACATCTGCTGCAGCTTCAAAATCTACACGCTCAAAACCCTCATTCGTAAAATTGCGAGCAATCGTTGATGTTTCTGAAAAATTAAGCTTACAACCTAAAGTATAAAAAGCTACTTTTTTTTCTGCATTCATTCTTGTACATTTAAGGCAGCAAATTTACAATTTTATTGATGATTTTTGAAACTGAAAGATTACTAATTAGAAAACTTGTTTTAGATGATTTACAGCCTTTTCACGAGCTTGAAAGTAATCCGATGGTTTTAAAATACGCAACCGGAAAACCTAAAACATTTAAAGCTAATGAAAAAGAGTTAATTGCCTTAATAACCAAATATAATCAACCAAAAAATGATTTTTGGATTTATGCTATTGAAAGAAAAAGGGACAAATCTTTTATAGGTACTGTTGCTTTAGTAAAAGATAATTTTGATGATGAAATTGGTTATCGTTTCTTAGAAAAGGTTTGGAAATTAGGTTATGGTTCTGAAATATGTAAAGGATTAATCTCTTATTGCAAGAAAATAGGGATGAATAAAATTATTGGTTATGTTGTTGATAATAATAGAGCATCATCAAAAATATTAGAAAATAATAATTTTAAAATTATACGCAGTTTTACTAATGATAAAAATCAAAAAGAAACCAAGTATGAGTTAGATTTAAATAGAAATTAGACACTTTATAAAGTTGAATTTAAAATAGTTTCTCTTTAATTTTTGCTTTTAATTTTTCAGAAACATTAGTCGGAAACGGTTTATCCCCGTGCAAAATATCTACCATTAAATCACTAAATCTTTGTCCGTTTTTTTTTAGTAAATAATTTCTTGCCGAGTTATTATGAAAAAAGAATTTAGATAAAGTGACACCTGATTTTAATTCTGGTAATAACTTTACATTTAACTTTTCTAAATAAATTTTTTCGGCTAATTTTAAATTCAAATTACTTTCTATAATTGCTTCGGCAACATATTTTCCACTTAAAATGGCATTAGAAATGCCTTCAGCGGTAATTGGTTCTGCAAAACCAGCAGCATCACCAATTAAGAAAACATTGTTTTTTATAAATCCATCAGTTCTTGGTGCAATAGGAATTTGAAACCCATGTGCATTTTCTTTTATGATGGTTTTAATACCAAGTGTTTTTAAATATTTTTTGTAATATTCCTTAAGGTTTATTTTTCCTTTTTTAGTTGTTAAAACTCCCAAGGATAAATGGTTTTTCTTAGGAAAACTCCATGCATATCCATACGGAACCGCATCAATATCAAAACGAACATTTTGTGATAAACGATTAAAGTCATCACCAGAGACTTCCACCTCATATTCTAAAGCGGGTATTAACTTTCTTGTATCTTTTTTCCAACCAGCCATTTTTGCTGTCGGACTTAGAACACCATCTGCAGCAATCACAAAATTTGCAGAAATATCTCCTTGAGAAGTATTCAAGATAGATTTATCCTCCAAAAATTCAATGCTTTTTAATGTGTAATTCTCTAATAAATCAACTCCAAATTCTTTCGCTTTATTTACAATTAAATTATCAAAAGTATCTCTCATAATCATTGTTATGATAGGCTTTTCTTTAGTAGATTGATAGTGAATTTTACCATTATTAAAGTAACTATCAACTGCAAAAAACTCTCGCTCAATTACTTCATGAATATCAAAAGGCATATTTTTTTTCCCTCTATTTACAAAACCACCACCACAAGTTTTATAACGAGGTAATTTTTCTTTCTCTATTATTACAGTTGAAATCCCTTGTTTACCTAAATGAAAGGCTGTAGAAGCTCCTGAAGGACCACTACCAATTATTGCTACATCGAAATGTTTCATTGAATAAAAAATATAATATTTAATATGAATGTAAAAAAATTACCAATTAATTCTTGCTAAAATAGGGAAGTGGTCTGAATTTTTTTCTGAATACGAACTAAACTTATTTACAATGGCATTATTATCAGTTAAAATAAAGTCAATCCTCATGGGAAACCAGTAGTTAAAGGTTTTTCCAAAACCTTTTCCAGCTTCAATGAAAGCATCTTTTTTGTTTTCAGAAATTTGGCTGTATACCCATGAATAACTGGTATTATTAAAATCACCTGCAACTATTTTTTTTCCTTTCCATTTTTTTTCGTGTACTAAAAAAACGTTAGTTTGTTCTGCTTGCTTTTTAAATCGTTCTTTTAATTTCGCTATTAATTTTTCAGAATTATCTTGTCCAAAATTTTCTTTATTTGTATTCAGTTGCAGCGACTGTAAATGTAAATTATAAACTCTGATAGTATCCTTTTTTCTAATAATGTCAACAAAGATTATGTTATTTGAAGTATTTTTTAAATCTAATGACCCTTGATTTATAATTGGGAATTTAGAATAAATAGCCAAGCCAAAATTAGTATTTTCATTTTTTGTTTTAATATATTTATAAGGGTATTCTAATGAAATTTTTTCTGAAGTATAATATTCTTGGAATAATAGAATATCAGGAGATTTATCAGAAATAAAGTTACTTATCTTTTGAGCAATATTTTCATCATCAACCGATTTCCAGTGATTAAACGACCTAACGTTGTAGCTCATCACTTTTAAATCATCATTTAAAGAAGATTTACTTTCAGTTAATTTATATAGTGGATTAGTAAAAAACCAACCAATACATAATATTATACTAGATAATATAACTTGTTTTTTTAATTTAAATAACCAATAAATAACAAACGCTAAATTTATAATTAACAGTAAAGGAACCGAAAGACTTAAAATTGCTGAAAGTGGTATTGTTTTAGGAGATATATAAGGCAATAAATAGCATAGGAGTAGTAGTGCAGCAAATAAAGAATTTAATAAATAGAGAATTTTACCAATGAGAGATAGTTTTTTCATGCTATTTTCTTCCTTGTTTAAACAAAAATTCTTTTTCTGCTTTTGTTAACGTATCATAACCAGATTTACTAATTTTATCTAAAATTTCGTCAACTTGTTGTTGGTTTAAATTGGTGTTTGTCTTATTAGCTTTTGCCTTTGATTTATGCACTGTTTTTAAAGGAGATTTCTTTTTAGTTTTAAACAGAGAAACAAACTTATCCAAGATATTAATCTCTTTATTACTGGCCTTATTTACGTAAAAGAAACCAAATAAAGCACCTCCTAAATGTGCAAAATTACCTCCAGCATTTGCGCCGACTAAACCTATAATATCTAAGCCTATCCAAGCTGCTGCTAGTTGCCACATCTTTACATAGCCTATGAAACGTATTTTTAACTCATAATTAGGAATGTATGTGGCTATTCCAATGAATATTGCAGAGATTCCAGCAGAGGCTCCAACTAAATAAGAAGTTTTACCAGAAAAAAGAGGGAAAAAACTTTGACTGAAAATATAGATAATTCCTCCAAATAAAGTTCCTAAAAAGTAAAAATTCAATAATTGTTTTTGAGTAAAATACTGTGTAAACAAGTTTCCTATAAAGTATAATGCAATACAATTAAATAATATATGAATAAAGTCACCATGCAAAAAACCATAGGAAACAATAGACCACGGTTTTGTAAATAGTCCATCAAGATTGTCATCTAATGCTAACCACTCTGCAATAAAATTAATTTCTCCTGGATAACTATTAAATAAACCAGCGATAATAGTTAAGAAAAATACTCCAATATTTATTAGAATTAATTTTTCAACAATATTACCGGTAATATATCTTCTTTTTATGTCTTTAATGATACTCATTAACTAATTTTAAATTGATTTTTTTTCCAATACCAAGCGATTAAAAAACCTATTAATGCTCCACCTACATGAGCAAAATGAGCAATATTTCCAATAGAATATTTTGTCATACCAAAAAATAAATCACCTAAAATTATGAATGGGATAAAATATTTTGCAGCTATCGGAACAGGAAAAAATAATAAAGCCAATTTTGCATCTTTAAAATACAAACCAAAAGCAACTAAAACTCCATAAACGGCTCCAGACGCTCCAACTGCAGGAGTGTGGTATAAGCTATAGAATTTTATCATTTCTTCATTTGATAATAAAATTCTTGAGTCATTATAACTTCCAATATTTAATATATTTTGTACATCATTCGCAGAAAGTCCAAAATTTATTAATTGCTCATAAATACCATTAAATTGATAATAATTAGCAAGGGTATAAATTAAACCTGCTCCAATTCCTGCAGAAAAATAGAAGAATATAAATTTATTTTTTCCCCACATTTGTTCTAATGGAGTACCAAAAGCCCATAAACCATACATATTAAACAAGATATGACTAAAACTACCATGCATAAACATGTGTGTTGCGTATTGCCAAATTCCAAAATGGTCATTTTTTGGATAATGTAGAGCTAAAATATTTGTAAAATCTAATTTTAAAAGTTGTGGAACAACAAATAAAATGACATTAATAATGATTAAATGCTTTATGGCATCTGTAAGTTTATTATTCATTTCTAGCTATTAAATAGATTATCTATTTCGTTTAGTGTTAATGTTTTAAAGGTTGGTTTTCCAAAAGGTGAAGTGGTTGGTTCTTTACATGAAAATAAATCATTTACTAAACCCTCTTGTTCTATTTCAGAGAGTTGTGTGCCAGTCTTTATTGATAATGTTTTCGCAAAAGACTTTGCCATTATATCAAAATGACTAAAACTAGCATTGGGTAAGTCTAAATCTATATCGCTCAATAGCTCTTCTAATATAATAGTTATTTTACTTTCCGTAACAGAAATTGGGATTCCTTTTATAGTAACACTGTCTTTTGTAAAATCATCAAAAGAAAAACCTGCATTTTCTAATTCAGTTTTAATAGTATAAATCATTCCTATTTCGGCAGATGAAAAAGAAATTTTAACAGGAAATAGTAATTGTTGACTATTTGCTTCTTTTACAGTAATGCTCTCTAAAAACTCTTCATATAATATTCGTTGATGTGCTAACGATTGGTTTATTAAAACAACACCAGATTTTATAGAACTTAATAAATATTTACGCTGAATTTGAAACGTTTTTTGAGCTTTAACTTCCTGTTGATTTTCAAACAATTCGGTTTGTTTTTCTTCATCAGTTGAGGCTACAGAAGTATATAAAGATTCCCAACTTTCTTTATGTTGTTCTCTTTTTAATGGGGTCTGAACTTCCTTCTGTGATTCATTTTTAAATGGATTAAAATCTGGATTAACAGAAATTAGTGGTGTTTTTGTTGATTTTGTATTCGTATTTAAATGGTAGGGTGTATCTAAGTTAGCGTCTCTATTAAAATCTAAAAGAGGCGCAACATTATATTGTCCTAAACTGTGTTTTACAGTAGCTCTTAGCATTGCGTACAATGCTTTTTCGTTATCAAACTTTATTTCCGTTTTTGTAGGATGAATGTTAATGTCAATTGTGTTGGCAGGCACTGTTAAATATAAAAAGTAAGAAGGGTGTGAACCTTGTTCGAGTAATCCATCAAATGCATTTACAACGGCATGATTTAAATAAGAACTTTTTATAAAACGATTGTTTACAAAAAAGAATTGTTCACCTCGTTTTCTTTTCGAAAATTCTGGTTTTGCAACAAAACCCTCAATAGAAAGAATATCTGTTTGTTCGCTTATAGGAACTAATTTTTCATTCATCTTAGCTCCAAAAACACTTACAATTCGTTTTCTTAAATTACTACTTTTTAAATGATATACTTCATTGTCATTATGATGCATTAAAAAAGAAATCTTGGGATGTGCTAGTGCAACTCTTTGAAATTCATCGATAATATGACGAGTTTCAACGGTATCTGATTTTAGAAAATTTCTTCTTGCTGGTATATTGTAAAATAAGTTTTTTACAGCAATACTTGTTCCTTTACTTGTAGAAATAAAATCTTGTGAAATAATTTTGCTTCCTTCAATTTTTATTGATGTACCAAGTTCTTCATTTTCTTGCTTTGTCTTTAATTCTACATGAGCAATTGCAGCAATAGATGCTAAAGCCTCTCCTCTAAAACCTTTAGTTGAAAGATTAAATAAATCTTCTGCTTTTTGAATTTTAGAGGTTGCATGGCGCTCAAAACACATCCTGGCATCTGTAGCGCTCATACCTTTTCCGTTATCAATAACTTGAATTAAGGTTTTACCAGCGTCTTTTAATAATAATTTTATATTGGTGGAGCCGGCATCAATAGCATTTTCTAATAACTCTTTTACAACGGAAGCAGGACGCTGAACGACTTCTCCTGCAGCAATTTGGTTTGCAACATGATCTGGTAATAATTGAATAATATCAGACATTAATTTCCCTTAAAAATAGATAAATCAAAATCTATGATGTACAAAAATATAAGTACTAAAATAGAGATGATGATTAAAAGTGTTTTGTTTACGCTTTTATCAGAGTTTTTTAAGTCATCAAAAGCATCGCTAAATTTAGTTTTTAAATTTTTGTTTTTGCCAGTAGTTGACCTAAATTGATCTAATTTATGCTCAATTTTAAAAGGATTTCCTTCTCCTTTATAATATCGAGGTTTGTATTCGAACTTCTTATGTGTACGTTTTAAAAATCCCATAGTTTTAGAATTATTGGTCATATGTTGAGAATAAATCAATTTATATACCAATTAATTAATAACATTTCAAAATTGAAATGACAGAAGTAAAATTCCCATTTTCCAATTTTTTTTAAAAAAAGTAATACTAAATAGTTTACCTAAAATCTTAAAATAAAATGGAGAAAAATATAATCAAACTATTTCAAAATAGAAAATAAATATAACATTCAAATTTAGAGAATTAAAAGGACTTTTTCAAAAATTAATGCAAGCGTATACTTAATTTTTCAACTGAGAAATTAATTACTAAAAACCAATATTTTCAGTAATTGTATCTATATTTTTGAGTGCAGCCATTTTAACTGCAGCAACAGCGCATTCTATACCCTTGTTTCCTAACTTACCGCCAGACCGATCTAGCGATTGTTGTTTTGTATTGTCTGTTAATACACAAAAGATTACAGGAATTTCATATTTAATATTTAAATCGACAATGCCTTGTGTAACTCCTTCGCAAACAAAATCGAAATGTTTTGTCTCCCCCTGGATTACATTTCCAATTGCAATAATTGCATCAATTTTTTGAGACTGTATCATTTTTTTGCAACCGTAGACTAACTCAAAGCTTCCAGGAACATCCCAAGAAACAATATTTTCTTTAATTGCCCCACAATCTAATAAAGTTTCAATAGCACCTTTTTGTAAGTTTTTTGTAATTTCTGAATTCCATTCTGAAACAACAATCCCAAATCGAAAAGATTTCGCATTTGGGATTGTTGTTTTATCGTAATATGATAAATTAGTTGTTGCCATTTTTTTTCAGTTTACATTATTCAGTTTGCATTTTCCACCAAGGAATTATGACTACTCAGTGAATAATGTTTTTTACTGATAATTATTTTGCAGCATATTTTGCAGCTGCTAAATATTTTTCTATATCTCTTCCTTGGTCAGATTTAGAGTAGTTTTCTTTAATCTTCGTAAATAACTTTTGAGCTTCACTAAAATTCTTCAATTCCATAGCAGTTTGTCCTGCTTTAAATAAAAATAGAGGAGTTGTAAAATTATTTACCTTTTTGTCTGCTGCTTTTTCATAGTATTCTAAGGCATCTTCAGGTTGATTAATGTCTGCAAATGCATCACCAATTGCACCCAAAGCAACAGGTCCTAACATCTCATCATCAGAATCAAATTTACTTAAATACTCAATTGCTTTCTCATAATTTTTTAATTGCAAATATGAAACTCCTGCGTAATAGTTTGCAAGGTTACCAGCTTCTGTTCCGCTGAAATTATCAGCAATATCTAAAAAACCATATTTTCCGTCAGCTCCTTCTATACCTAGGTTGAGTAGAGAATCTATTCCTGTACCTGCCGTTGCAGCTTCATCAAAATATTTTCTAGGAAAAGCTAATTCGTTAGAAGCTTCTACTTCATTTGGCTCAACTACATATTTAGTGTAACCTAAGTATCCTAAAAATAGAACAACAATGGTCACTAATGCCATAAATAAAGGTTTACTGTTTTTCTCAATCCATTGTTCAGATTTAGAAGCGGTTTCGTCTAAAGTGTTTAAAACTCCAGCCGTTTCAAATTCTGATTCGTCAATTACATTTTCCTGTTTTTTACTTTCTGCCTTATATTTCTTCTTGTATGTTGCCATTGCTTAATTAAAAATTAGTGGCGACAAAAATAGTTTTTTTAATTGGATTTTAAAAGCGGATAATTCGCTAAATTTTCAATAATTTGCAAATCCGTTTTAATATCAAATTCTATTTATGTATTTACAAAGAATTTCTTTGCTTAATTTTAAAAACATACAATCTCAATCATTTGATTTTCAAAGAAAAATAAATTGTTTTGTGGGTGATAACGGAGTTGGTAAAACAAATATTTTAGACGCGATATATTACTTGTCTTTTACTAAAAGTTACTTTAATTCTGTTGCTGTTCAAAATATAACACATGGAGAAAGTTTTTTTATGGTGGAAGGCGACTATCTTTTAAATGATAGATATGAAAAAATAGTTTGTAGTCTGAAAAAAGGACAAAAGAAAGTTTTAAAAAGAAATGGTAAAAGTTATGAGAAGTTTTCTGAACATATTGGTCAGTTACCTCTAGTTATTATTTCTCCTGCAGATAGAGATTTAGTTACTGATGGAAGTGATACGAGAAGAAAGTTTATCGATGGCGTAATCTCTCAGCAAAACAAAAGCTATTTAAAAGATTTGTTATCGTATAACAAAGTATTAAGTCAGAGAAATGCTTTATTAAAGTATTTTGCTGCAAATAGAACTTTTGATGCTTTAAACTTAAGCGTTTATGATGAGCAATTATCTGATTATGGAAGCAGAATTTATGAAGTTAGAAAAACTTTTTTAGAGGATTTTATTCCAATTTTTAATGATAAGTATCAAATAATATCCGGAGATAAAGAAAGTGTTAATTTATTGTACAAAAGTCAGTTACATGGTGGGTCTGTTCTTCGTTTGTTGAGAGATTCATTAGCAAAAGATAAGGTAATACAGTATACAACTTCAGGCGTACACAAAGATGATTTGAGTTTTAAAATAGGAGATTATTCCATAAAGAAATTTGGTTCTCAGGGTCAGCAAAAATCATTTTTAATCGCGTTAAAATTGGCTCAGTTTGAGTTTATAAAGCGACAATCAAGTGTAACTCCTATTTTATTGTTAGATGATATTTTCGATAAATTAGATGAAAATAGAGTTTCTCAAATAATAGATTTGGTTAATAATGATGAATTTGGGCAAATATTTATTACTGATACTCATTCCGAAAGAACAGAGAGAATATTAAAATCTGGTAATAAGGAATATCAAATCTTTAAATTGTAAATTTAATTTAGCAACAATAAAAAAATAATGTCAAAAAGAGAAAACGATTCCTTTTCAATAGAAGATTTAATGAACAGTTTTATCAAGGAAAATAACTTGAGTAAGGGAATGCAGAAAATAAAAGTGAAAGAAACTTGGAATAAAATGATGGGACCTGGAGTTTCTAATCATACAAGTTCTGTAAAACTGCAAAATAAAACATTAATTATTCAATTAAATTCGTCTGTTTTGCGTGAAGAATTAAGTTATGGAAAAGATAAAATTATAAAAATGATGAATGAAGAATTAGGAGAAACTCTCATTGTTAAATTGATGTTGGTGTAGATTTTTTTCTAAACAATAAATATCATGTTTTTTTAAGTCTGATTTTAGTCAATTACTATTTTAGGACGAGACATGTTAAACAAAAAAAAACTCATAATAATTTAGTTATGAGTTTTTTAAATATGTTTTACTAATTACAAAAGCGATTAGAATTGCTCTCTTCCAGAAAAGTGAAAGTTTCCTTCAATCTGTGCATTTTCATCAGAATCAGATCCATGTACTGCGTTTTCTCCCATTGAAGTTGCATACATTTTTCTAATTGTACCCTCCGCAGCATCAGCAGGATTTGTAGCACCTATTAAAGATCTAAAATCTTCTACTGCATTTTCTTTTTCTAAAATTGCAGCTATAATTGGTCCACGTGTCATAAATTCTACTAATTCTCCAAAAAATGGACGCTCATTATGCACAGCATAAAAAGTTTCAGCATCCGCTTTTGTCATTTGAGTTTTCTTTAAAGCTACAATTCTAAATCCTGCAGCGTTAATTTTGTCTAAAATTGCACCAGTATGTCCGTTTTCGACAGCATCTGGTTTAAGCATTGTAAATGTTCTATTTGTTGCCATTATATTGACTTTTTATTTTTTGTTGATTATTGTAAATGTGTTTTACAAATTCGGCGCAAAAGTACATAATTTTTTTAATTATATTGTATATTTGCGTCTTATGATTTTAGAAGGAATTGAAGCGTTAAAAAGCTTTCTTGAAGAACCAAGAAACATTGTAATTGTAGGGCATAGAAACCCTGACGGAGACGCTATGGGATCTGCTTTAGCTTTAAAACATTATTTAGATAAAAAAGGACACAAGGCAACAGTTGTGGTGCCCAATGAATATCCAAAATTTTTACATTGGTTGCCAGGTTCTAAAACAACATATCGTTTCGATTGGCAAAATAGTCAATCTCAAAGAGCTATAAACACATCCGAAATTATTTTTCTATTAGACTTTAATGCATTGCATAGGGTAGGTTCTGATATGCAAAAGACGTTAGAGAAATATCCTAACGATTTTGCTATGATAGATCATCATCAACAACCAGATGCTGTAAAGTATATGTATTCAGATGTTACTATTTGTTCTACAAGTCAAATGGTGTATCAATTCATAGAAATGAATAATGATCTAGAGTTGATAGATGCAGATATAGCTACTTGTTTGTATACAGGTATTATGACGGATACAGGTTCTTTTAGGTTTAGATCAACAACAAGTACTACGCACAGAATTATAGCGTCTTTAATTGATAAAGGTGCCGAAAATGATAAAATTCATAATAATGTATATGATGCAAATTCTTATAATAGGTTATTGTTATTAGGACAAGCTTTGAGTAATTTACAAATTTTGCCAACGTATAACACGGCTTATATAACTTTATCATCAGAAGAAAAAAAACGATTCGATTTTCAAAAAGGAGATACAGAAGGAGTTGTAAATTATGCACTTTCTTTAAAAGGAATTATTTTTGCAGCTATTTTTATTGAAGATAGTGAGCAAGGTATAATAAAGATATCGTTCCGTTCTAAAGGTGGATTTTCGGTAAATCAATTTTCTAGAAATCATTTTAACGGAGGAGGGCATGATAATGCTGCCGGAGGAAAATCCTGTATTTCAATGGGAGAAACGGTAACTGAATTTGTTTCATTATTGCCAAAATATCAAAAAGAACTAGAAGAATCTTATGAAGATTAAATTTTTAATATTTACCAGTATTTTGTGCTTTGGTTGTGCTAAAATAGAACCTAGAAAGCCAATTAATCCCAAGCCGTCATCAACTATTTTGCAAGAAACGTTAAAAGAATCTATAAAGTTGAATGTTATAGAAAATGCAAGGATATTATCCATTATTGAAAAAGATTCTACTAAGAATTATCAAGTTTCCCCAAATGGGTTTTGGTATACGTATATCAATAAGATTCAAGAAAGTAAAACAACACCGAAAACTGGAGATGTAGTTTCCATACAATATGATATTTCTGATTTACAGGATAATACAATTTACAGTAAAGAAGAATTAGGTTTAAAAAATTACAAAGTAGATAAAGAGGATTTTATTTCTGCACTTCAAACAGGAATAAAGTTGATGAAAGTAGGAGAAACCATTACATTTGTCATTCCATCATACAGAGGTTTTGGTGTTTCTGGCGATGGAAAAAAGATAGGAATTAATCAATCAATAAAGAGTACAGTAACATTAATCAATATAAATAATTAAAAATGAAAGTATTAAAAAGTGTTTTAACAATTGCAGTTGTTGCATCAATGGTTTCTTGTGGTAACCAAGTAAAAGAAGTAAAGTCTTTAGAGACAGAAATAGATTCTGTAAGTTATGCAATTGGTCTAACAATGTCTAGCCAACTAAAACAAGGATTTAAAGAAGTAAATCAAGAAATATTAAATCAAGCAATTAGAAATGGTTTAGATTCTACCAATTTGCTAATAGAATCTAAAGACATACAAAAAGTAATACAAACATATTTTCAAAAGAAGCAGGCGTTAGATAGAAAAGCTGAATTAGAAAAATCTGAAGTATATAAAAAAGAGGGAATTGCTTTTTTAGAGGCAAATAAATCAAAAGAAGGTGTTATAACAACAGAAAGTGGTTTACAGTACATCGTTTTAAAAGAAGGAAAAGGTAAAAAAGCTACTAAAGAAAATAAAGTTAAAGTACATTATCATGGAACAATTTTAGATGGTACTGTTTTTGATAGCTCTGTAGACAGAGGTACGCCATCAGAATTTGGGGTAACTCAAGTGATAAAAGGTTGGGTCGAAGGATTACAGTTAATGAATGTTGGTGCTAAATATAAATTCTTTATTCCTCAAGAATTAGCTTATGGAGCTAACCCAAGACCAGGTGTTATTAAGCCTTACATGGCACTTGTTTTTGAAGTAGAGTTATTAGAAATTAAATAAAAATTATTTAATTGAAGAATCTATCATACTTACTAATTTTTTACTTGCTTTTTGTTTCTTGTAACTCAATGAAGTATAAAGGACTAAAAAATGGTATTTATGCCGAAATTACAACAAACAAAGGAGACATTTTGCTCGAGTTATATGCAGAAGATGTACCAATGACTGTTGCTAATTTTGTCTCCCTAATTGAGGGGTCAAATAGTAAATTGATAGATTCTTTAAAAGTTAAGAACTTCTATGATGGCATTATATTTCATAGAGTTGTTCCTAATTTTGTAATACAAGCTGGTGGCTTTTCAAGCCGAGGAAGAAAAGATGCAGGGTATGTTTTTGGTGACGAATTTCCAAAGAATTCAGATGGAAATTTGATTTATAGACATGATGATGCGGGTATTCTTTCAATGGCTAATGGAGGGCCAGCAACTAATAATAGTCAGTTTTTTATTACACACAAACCGATACCTCATTTAGATGGTAAGCATTCCGTTTTTGGCAAAACTATTGTTAATTCAATTCAGTTAAGAGAATTAAAAAGTAAGTTTAAAGATTCTATAGATTTAAGTAAGTCTGTAGATTCCACTAGAATGGCAATTGTAAAAAGTATTACGCAAGGTGATACTATTTTATCTGTAAAAATCATAAAGATTGGTGAAAAAGTAGAAAGATTTAACGCTGCCGAAGTTTTTGATAATGAATTTAACAATTTTGAAACTTCAGAAGAAGATCGCATTAGGGTTGAAGAAGAGACAGAAAATGCAAGATACTCTAGGTACATAGTTGATAAGGAAAAATTTTCAATTAAAATGAACGAGGAGAAAGCTTTAAAAACTTCTTCAGGACTGCGAATTTTGAAATTAAAGAAAACTTCAGGTAAAAAAATAGTTGATACCAAGCCATTGACTCTAAATTATACTTTGTATACAGCAGACGGAAAAAGGATTCAATCTACTTTAGATTCAAAAGGAAAACCTTTTGTTTGTCAATTAAATGACGAAAACAGACCAATGATTGCTGGTTTTAAAGAGGGAGTTTTATCAATGAGAGAAGGAGAGAAGGTACGATTATTTATTCCTTATTATTTAGGGTATGGAGAAGCTCAATACGGACCTTTTCCTGCAAAATCTGATTTAATATTTGAAATTGAAGTTTTAAAAATAGGTGAATAATTTGTTAGAAGATATTATAACAGTAGACCAAAATCTATTAATTTTCTTAAATAATTTAGGAAGTGAACAATGGGACCCATTATGGTTGATAATAACCAATCAACTTTCTTGGAGTCCATTGTTTATTCTTTTATTCTACTTAACAATTAAATCTTTTGGATGGAAGCGTGGTGGAGTGATGATTTTATCCATGATTCTATTGGTTGCGTTTTCAGATCAATTTACAAATCTTGTTAAGAACTCTGTAGAACGTTTACGACCAAATAATAATCCAGAAATTAAACATTTATTAAGAACTTTAATAAAGCCTCAGAGTTTTAGTTTTATGTCTGGTCACGCAACAACATCAACTTTCTTCGCTGTTTTTGTTGTTTTACTTTTACGAAATAATTATAAATATATATATCTTATATTATTTTGGCCACTGGTATTTGCTTATAGTAGATTGTATTTAGGGGTTCATTTTCCTATTGATATTATTGTAGGAATCATTATTGGTTTTACTTTGGCTAAAACTTACTATTTCTTATTCAAAAAGTTAGATAAGAAGTTTTTTGCATAATTACTTTTATTTTTAAATGACAAGTTGTTTCTGCACTATTTGCATAATTTTTATCAATTTAAACGAAACTTAATTATTTTAAACATATTTAAATCCTTAAGATAATATTTTTTAAAAATTAAAAAGGAGAATAAAAAGCAGATTTTAATTAAATTTGCAAATCATAAACCCGAAAAATAAAATATGAAAATATCATACAATTGGTTACAGCAGTTTTTACAGGTAGATTGGGAACCTATAAAAACAGGAGAATTGTTAACCGATTTAGGTTTAGAGGTTGAAGGAATTGAGACCAAAGAATCTATAAAAGGAAGTTTAAAAGGAATTGTTGTTGGTAAAGTTTTAACTTGTACGCAACATCCTAATGCGGATAGATTAAAGATAACTACAGTAGATATTGGCTCTGAAGAACCTATTCAAATTGTTTGTGGTGCTCCTAATGTTGGCGTCGGTCAGAAAGTACCAGTAGCGACAGTTGGAACGACTTTATACGATGATAAAGGAGAGGGGTTTAAGATAAAAAAAGGAAAGATTAGGGGAGAAGAAAGTCATGGAATGATCTGTGCTGAAGATGAGCTAGGTTTAGGTAAGGATCATGATGGAATTTTGGTTTTGGATGATGACATTGCAGTCGGAACTCCAGGATCAAAGGTTTTCAATATAGAAACAGATTATGTTTTTGAAATAGGTTTAACACCAAATAGATCAGATGCGATGAGCCACTTTGGCGTAGCAAGAGATTTGCGAGCTGGCTTAATTCAAAATGATATTAAATTAGAATTAATCTCTCCTTCAGTAAGTGACTTTCATGTAGATGAAAGAACTCTTCGTTTTGATGTAGAAGTAGAAAATAAAGAATTGACACCCCGCTATTGTGGGATTACAATTACTGATATAGAAGTAAAAGATTCACCAGAATGGATTCAAAATAGATTAAAAGCTATTGGTTTAACTCCTAAAAATAATATTGTAGACATTACAAATTATGTTTTACATGAATTAGGACAGCCCTTGCATGCTTTTGATGCTCAAAAAATAAAAGGAAATAAAATTCTTGTAAAAACTTTAAACGAGGGTACTAAATTTATTACCCTAGATGAAGTCGAAAGAGAATTATCATCTGAAGATATTATGATTTGTGATGGAGATTCTAATCCTCTTTGTATAGCAGGAGTTTTTGGAGGTTTTAAATCTGGAGTTACAGAAAATACTAGTTCTATATTTTTAGAAAGTGCATATTTTAACCCTGTATCTGTCAGAAAAACAGCAAAGCGCCATGCATTAAATACAGACGCCTCTTTCCGTTTTGAGAGAGGAATTGATATCAACACAACAAAATATGCATTAAAAAGAGCAGCCTTGCTAATTGAAAAATATGCAGGGGGTAAATTAGCATCAGATGTTTCTGATTTTTATCCAGAAAAAATTGAAGATTTCCAAGTATTTCTGTCATATGAAAATGCCTATAGATTAATAGGACAAGAGATTCCTAAGGACACAATTAAGAATATTTTAGCATCACTAGAGATTAAAATAAACAGTGAAACCGAGGGAGGATTGGGTTTAACGATTCCTTCATACAGAACTGATGTTCAAAGAGAGGCGGATATTATTGAAGAAATTTTAAGAGTTTACGGCTATAATAATATTGAATTTTCTCATAAATTGAATACTTCCATTTCTTTTGATTCTAATAAAGAAACTAAGGTTGAAAATATTATTGCAGATCAATTAACTGCCTTAGGTTTTAATGAAACAATGTCAAATTCGCTTACAAAACCAAAATATTCCTCGTTATCAGAAAATATAAATGAAGAAGCTAACGTGGAAATGTTAAATCCTTTAAGCAACGATTTAAAGGTATTACGTCAGTCTTTATTATTTAGTGGTTTAGAATCTGTTGCATATAATATCAATAGGAAGAATAATTCATTAAAGTTTTATGAGTTTGGCAAAACGTATCATAAATACAGTGAAAAATACGAGGAAAATAAGCATTTAACGCTTTTTGTATCAGGAAATAGAAACAAAAATAGTTGGAGCCTCAGTAATAAAACATCTGATTTCTTTTATCTAAAAGGAATTATTACTTCTTTATTAGTCAGATTAGGAATTAACAAGATAAAATCTTCGCCCACAAAACTAGATGTTTTTTCTGAGGGAATCTCATTTGGTTATGGGAAAACAAAATTAGTTGAATTTGGAGTTGTAAAACAATCTATTCTGAAAGAAATCGGGATTAAACAAGAAGTTTTATTTGCAGATTTTAATTGGGATTCAATTTTAAATGTAATAGGAAATAGAAAAATTAAAGTAAGTAACTTACCCAAGTTCCCTGCTGTTAAGCGTGATTTAGCTTTATTATTAGATTCTAAAGTAGCATTTAATGATGTATATAATTTAGCTTTTCAAACGGAAAGAAAATTATTAAAAGAAGTAGATTTATTCGATGTTTATGAAGGAGATAAATTACCAGAAGGAAAAAAATCTTATGCTATAAGTTTCTTATTACAAGATGAAACAAAAACATTAGCAGACAAACAAATTGATAAAATTATGCAGAAGCTTCAGCAAAATTTTGAAAAGAATTTAGACGCTGTTTTAAGATAATAGCGGTGTTCTTATTATAATAAAATAAAAACCATCTCAATAGAGATGGTTTTTTAAAATCAATTAATTTTAATATTTTTTTTGCAGATGACAAAATTAATTGGTTGTCAGGAATTATTTGGTGTAATCGTTTTTTGTTCTTATCAGAATATTGATAAATGAGTATTCTACCTGTTTTTATCAGTTATGATGTTATATAGCGTGTTTATGTGCTTTGTAAGAAGAACGGACTAAAGCACCACTTTCGACATACATAAATCCCATTTCTAATCCCAAAGTTTCATATTTTTTAAATTGATCTGGCGTAATAAACTCTTGTACTGGTAAATGTTTTTTTGTTGGTTGTAAATACTGACCGATTGTAATAATATCACAATTTACAGAACGTAAGTCTTTCATTGTTTGAATTACTTCTTCTTCTTTTTCTCCTAAACCAAGCATCAAGCCCGTCTTTGTGCGCATTCCTTTTTCTTTTAGATATTTTAAAACACCTAAACTTCTATCATATTTAGCTTGTATGCGCACTTCACGAGTTAATCTCTTTACCGTTTCCATATTATGAGAAACCACTTCAGGATGCACTTCAATAACTCTATCTATTTGCTTTGTGTTTCCTTGAAAATCAGGAATTAAAGTTTCTAAAGTTGTATTTGGGTTTGCTCTGCGTATTGCATCTACAGTTTCTGCCCAAATAATAGAACCACCATCCTTTAAATCATCGCGGTCAACAGAAGTAATTACAGCATGTTTTATACTCATCAGTTTTATAGAACGCGCAACTTTTTCAGGCTCATCCCATTCAACAGTATCAGGTCTTCCTGTTTTTACACCACAAAATCCACAAGATCGTGTACAAATATTTCCTAATATCATAAACGTTGCAGTTCCCTCTCCCCAACATTCACCCATGTTAGGACAACTACCGCTGGTGCAAATTGTATTTAACTTATATTTATCAACTAAACTTCTTAATTCCGTGTATTTTTTACCAACAGGTAATTTTACACGCAACCATTTTGGTTTTTTAGGTCTTTCAGGAAGTGTTAAAGTTTCTATTGCCATTTCATTTCTAAATTGAAAAGCAAATTTACAAAGAAAAGTTTGAAATAATGAAGTTAAATCATGCGGTAATTAACCAACACATTAAAGTTAGATAAAAGGAATAAATTTCTAAATATTTACATAATCCAAGAAGAAGTGGTAATAATCAAAAATATTATTTTCTTTTCTTTAAAGGTTCATTAAAAACCAAACACTGAAGCTAATTAGAAAAAAAATACCTAAAAAGGATAAAACTTTAAGATAAATGCTTGGTCGATGTTCTTTTGGAGTTTGTTTTCCTGTTATTAATTTAAAATTTAAAATAGCATAAAAAGGTGCTGATAAAAAGGATAAAATAGTCGCTGTTTTAATCAATAATCCCATATTATTCATAAAGTATTTTAAAATTAAAAAAGTACCCAAAAACAAGAAAAGTATCCAAAACCAATAGCCATGTTTTAGTTCTTTATCAAATAATATTTTAGTGGTTCTATTCATTACTCTCGGCGAGGCATCCATAGTCGTAATTGTTGTGCTAAACATTGTTGTAAAAGCTGCAACGGCGATAAAAATATAGGAGAATTCACCTAAATTCTTTGTGTATAAATTTATTAATTGAGAAGCGAAAAGTGTTCCTTTATTAGAAAATGTTTCTCCTGATTTATACATTACTAGGGCTCCTAATAAAAGAAAGCAAAGACCAAGGAAAAGTGCACTTATGTAGCCAATGTTAAAATCAAAAATTGCATCTTTTCTTTTTGTCTTTATAAAGGCCGTTTTATCTTTTTCTATAGACCAAATAGAATGCCATATTGAAATATCAAGAGGTGCCGGCATCCAACCTAAAAAAGCAATTAAAAAAGTAATTTCTATTTTACCGGATGGTATTATCTGAGTAACATCGAATGCTTCTTTTGTGGTGAATAGGGCAACACCTAAAGCTAAAATTGTACTTATTGTTAAGATAGTTATAATGTATTTCATTAAATTATCTAACAATTTGTATTTACCAAGAACTAAAATTAGTATGCTAATAATCATTAGTGATATTGACCAATCTACTAAATTTAGTTTTTCATTAAATCCGAAAAGTTGTGAAGCTAAGCTAGCTGTTACTATGGTAACAGCAGCTTGTATAGTAAACATTGTGGCAAAATTTAGTATGTAATAGGTTATTAAAACTCCTTTACCTAATTTTCGATACCCCTCTATTAATGTTTCTCCTGTTGCTGCGGCATAACGAGGACCAAATTGAAAAAAGGGATATTTAAAGATATGAACTATTATTAAAGCCCAAATTAAACCAAAACCAAACTCTGCGCCTGCTCGTGTAGATTGTACGAGATGAGAAACTCCAATTGCTGCTCCGGCAAATAGCAACCCAGGGCCTAAAGTTTGTAAGAATGATTTTTTCATTTTATTTCCATTTGCTAATTCTTTTCAACAACAATATTTGGTTTTAAAATTGAAATGAACTAGCTTACTTTACAATAGTATTTATATTTTATCACTAAATTAAACTTAATTTGATTTATTCTTCAAATGAATTTAACAGAAGAAAATCATTTCCTGATTATTTAGAATCTTTGATTATTCCGGCAAGTAATTTTTTTGCACGTAATAACTTAACTTTTACGTTGCTCATTGGTTCGCTAATTTTGATGGAAATTTCTTTGTAACTTAGTTCTTGGAAATATCTTAAGTGAATGACTTCCTGGTATTTAGGTTTAATTTTTTTGATATTTTTTAATAGTTCTGCTAAATTTTGTTCTGTAATAATTTTGTCTTCTGGTGTTGGATTTTCATCTACAACTAAATATGCTTGTTCTTCTTGTTCTTTTGAGGTATCTGTAGTAATAGATATATTTTTTTTACGTAGCAAATCGATATAAACATTCTTAGATATTGCAATTAACCAAGTTTGAAAACTATGTTTTTCATCATAGGTATTAATCCTATCAAAAGCTTTACTAAATGTCTGAATAGAAATATCTTCAGCATCATTTTCACTTTGAGCTTGTTTTAATTGGTAATTATAAACAGCAGGCCAAAACGTATCTAATAAATATTTAAATGCAGATTCAGTTCGTTTTTTCGCTTCAGATATATTTAATTGAAGTTCTTCTTCCATTATTTCCAATGCTTGGGTTTTGATGACAAATTAGTGATAAATATCGAAAAGTGGAAGATTAGAAGACCTATTTCTAAAAATGGTAAAAATGAGGTAATTGAAGGTTCATTTAATTTTTTACATGAAAATCCTATAACAATAAACTCTACTAAATAGTAAGTTAACAATATTGATAAGATAAGTTCCCAAGGATAAAAAAAGAAAAGTAAAATAGCTAAAAGATAGAAGATTGCCTTCGATATAAAGAACAGACCTAAAAAAAATTTATGTTTAAATTTATAATGATTTGAAGTTGAAATATGTCTTCTTTTTTGATAAAACCATTCTTTAAAGGATTTAGGAGCAATAGATTCTGTAAAACTATCTTTTGATATAGAAATTGCTGTATTTACTTTGTTTGCTGCGTCTTGTATAAATAAATCATCATCACCAGATTTAATGTGCATATGATTTATAAATCCTTTAGCATTAAAAAATTCAGATCTATGATAGGCTAAATTACGACCAACAGCCATATATGGAGAACCTATTTTTGCATAACTAAAGTATTGAATCGCAGTAATTAGTGTTTCAAAGCGAACAAGTAAATTTAGTAATGACTTTTCTTTTTTGTACTTACCATATCCTAGAACAATAGTTTTTTTGATATTAAAATGCTCAGTCATTTTATAAATCCATTTATGAGAAACAGGTTTACAGTCAGCGTCAGTAAATAATAAATTATCGTTTTTGGCGGCTTTAATACCTAAGGTAAGAGCATATTTTTTATTTCCCCAAAAGGCTTCAATATTTTTAACATCAATAATTTTAATGTTGCTATGTTTTTCTTCAAACGATTTCATTACTTCTAAAGTTTCATCGGAAGAAGCATCATTTATTAAAACAACTTCAAAGTCAGGATATTCTTGATTTAAAATTGACGGTAAAAATAGCTTTAAATTTTTAGCCTCATTTTTAGCGCAAACGATTACAGAAATTGGAATCTCTTTCTTGTTTTCTTTTTTCTTTTTTGAATCAAACAAAACTGAAGAGAAAATAAGATAATAGATAATCTGTATTGATGTGAATGCTACAAATGAATAGAGCAGTAGGGTGAGAATCATTTGATAGCCGAAAGATTATTTATGCTGGGGTTCTTCGCAAGAATCAAATTGATCTGCAGGTTTACCACAAAAACCACAAGGCTCTCCTGTGTCATTCAACATTGGGTTTTGACTAGCACAAGTACCTGCAAATTCACCATCTTTTTTTGCCCAGATTTTAATAGCAATTCCGGCAAAACCTAGCCCTAGTAATACTAAAGTAATTATTAATAATTTCATAAAAATTAATTGTAGTACAAAGATACAGATTCTTATTATCTCTTTAAAAAATCTGTTGGAAATTTTTTATCGTGAATTTTAAAAAATTTAAGATTCTAGGTTATGGCAAAACGGATTTTGCTAAAAATTAGAAATGTTTCAACGCTAGTTTTGTTAAATAAAATAATTTTATTTATTACTTTTTATAAGTTCAAAAAGATATTTTAATTAAGTTACATTTTTTATTTGATAATATTTACCTCTATTTCTAATGTAATTTCAAATTTTTTAATAATCGTTTCCCTTATTTTTTGGGCGAGCTGATAAATTTCTTTTCCACTAGCATTTCCATAATTAACTAGTACAAGTGCTTGTTTGTCATGTACACCAAATTCACCATATCGTTTCCCTTTAAAGCCTGCCCTTTCAATTAACCAACCAGCAGGAATTTTAACTTCTATATCGGAAATTTTATAACCAGGTATGCGAGCATACTCTTTTTGAAGTTTTAAATACTGACTGGAGCTAATTATAGGGTTTTTAAAAAAGCTACCACTATTTCCTATTTCTTTTGGATCAGGAAGTTTTGATTTTCGAATGGAAATAACCGCATCAGAAATATCTTTTAAACTCGGTTTTGAAATTTGTTTTAAAGATAATTCAGTTTCTATAGCACCATAAGAAGAGTTTAATTTATGATGGATCTTTGTTAATTTAAAACTAACTGATGTAATAATATATTTACCTTTTACTTCATTTTTAAATATGGAGTTTCTGTATCCAAAATTACAGTCTTTATTAGAAAACTGAACTAATTTACCAGTTTCTATGTCTAAAGTTTCCACTTTAGTTATTGTATCTTTTACTTCAACACCATAAGCACCAATGTTTTGAATAGGGCAGGTACCAACATATCCCGGAATTAAAGATAAATTCTCAATTCCTCCATAATTCTGAGATATACACCATAAAACAAATTCGTGCCAATTTTCACCAGCATTTACAGTTAAGTAGGCAGCGTTGTTCATCTTCATTATCAATAGAAACTCCTTTGATATCAATATGAACAACTAGTTTATCAATGTCATTTGTAAGTAACATATTTGATCCTCCAGAAATTAAAAAAATATCTTTTTCAACTTTTAAAAGTTGCTGTAATTCATAAACTGAATCAACAGAAATAAAACGTTTGGCATTTGCAGAAATACCAAACGTATTATAATTTTTAAGTGATACATTTTTTTGGATGTTCATAATTGCTGTTTATGACTCATTGAGATGAATTGAGAACTTTTAGTTTTCAAATAAACTCGGATTGAAAATTTTATGAATTGTATTGTTTTAAGGCTTCCCCTAAAATTTCTACAGATCTAATTAAATCTATTTTATTTAATACGTATGCCATTCTTATTTGGTTTTTTCCTTCTCCTGGAGTAGAATAAAATCCACTAGCAGGTGCAACCATAATTGTTTCATTATTATAATTAAATTTCTCTAAAATCCACTGTGCAAAATGATCAGAATCTTTAATAGGTAATTCTGCAACGCAATAAAAGGCACCTTTTGGATTGGCTACTTTTACTCCTTTAATTTTGTTCAACTCTGCAATTAATGTATTTCTTCTTTCCACATATTCTTCTTTTACGTCATCAAAATATTTTTGAGGAGTATCTAATGCAGCTTCACTTGCAATTAATGCATAAGTTGGCGGACTTAAACGTGCTTGAGCAAATTTAATAGCTGTATTTATAAAGTCACTATTCTTAGAGACAATACAACCAATTCTTGCCCCACACATACTATAACGCTTAGAAACAGAATCTATGATAATAGAGTTTTGTTCTAAACCTTTAATAGCCATTACCGAGGTGTGTTGCAAACCATCATAAGTAAATTCTCTGTAGACCTCATCTGCAATTAAAAATAAATCGTGCTTTAAAACGATTTCTTTTAGCTTTTGAATTTCTTCTTTAGAATATAAATATCCAGTAGGATTTCCAGGATTACAAATTAATATAGCTTTTGTTTTTGATGTAATTAGTTTCTCAAAATCTTCAATTTTAGGTAATGCAAAATTGTCTTCAATTTTTGAAATTACAGGTACAACTGTAACTCCAGAAGCTGTAGAAAACCCGTTATAATTTGCATAAAAAGGTTCGGGAATAATAATTTCATCACCAGGGTCTGTAATACTACCGATGGTAAAAAGTAAAGCTTCAGAACCACCAGTTGTAACAACAATATTATCTGAAGTTACATCTATTTTATGCTTTTTGTAATAGTGAACTAATTTATTTCTATATTCTTCAGAACCTTCAGAACGTGCATACGCTAATGTTTTTATATCATTATTTTTTACAGCGTCTAAAGCTATTTTGGGTGTTTTAATGTCTGGTTGCCCAATATTTAAATGAAATACTTTAGTACCTCTTTTTTTAGCATCTTCAGCAAAGGGAACTAATTTTCTAATAGGAGATTCGGGCATTAATAAACCCTTTTTGGATATTAAAGGCATAATAGTTGTTTGAATAATTATGTACGCGAATTTCCGAAATATATTTAATCTAAACCATTTTATTGTAGAAATTTTGAACTTTAAATATTCCCTACAATAAAAATGATACAGTAATAATTCTGTTTTGAATTTAGACATCAAAAATTAATATTCAAAAAGAATGGATTTTTCAAAAATATAAGTGATTTAGATTTTGTCTATGATGGTAAACAAATCTTAATAGAAAAGATAAACCTGCATAAAATGCAGGTTTATTAAAAAATTATATTAGATCGAAATGTTTTAAAACAAAGTTTATAGATTAACTATCTGTTAAAATACTTTTGGTTTTCTCTAATGAAATTGGTTTATTCACTAATCCTTTTATCCTAATTACTTTTTTAGGATTTTTGGCATTCGAATAAATTGTAATTGATTTAGAAAATCCTCCAACTCTGTTAGTAGCATAAGAAACTTTTATTTCCCCTTTTTCTCCCGGCATTATTGGTTTCTCTGGCTTTTTTGGGACTGTACAACCGCAAGAAGATTGAATTCGTTGAATAATTAAAGGTTCATCACCAACATTTGTAAAAATAAAAATTCTTTCTCCATTTGAGTCTTTTTCAATTTTACCATAGTTAATTGTTTCTTTATCAAACTTAAATTCTTGAGCGTTTATAGAAAACGAAATAAATAATGCAGCAACTAATAATCCTAGAGTTTTCATAAATAATAATTTTACAATGTAAATTTAATACTAATAATTTGTTTTAAAAAGTCAACTACTAATTTTCTGTAGAGATTAGATAATTGTATTTTTGCAAACTATATTTCAAAAACAATACCAAAGTATGAATATCCCATCAAAATATAATGCAAAACAAGTAGAAGATAAGTGGTATGATTACTGGATGAAGAATAATTATTTTCATTCAACACCAGATGAAAGAGAACCTTACACAATTGTAATTCCTCCGCCAAACGTAACAGGGGTTTTGCATATGGGACATATGCTTAATAACACCATACAAGATGTACTAATTAGACACGCTCGTTTATTAGGTAAAAATGCTTGTTGGGTTCCTGGAACAGACCACGCATCTATTGCTACAGAGGCAAAAGTTGTTGCTAAGTTAAAAGAACAAGGAATTAGTAAAAGTGATTTATCGCGTGAAGAATTTTTACAACATGCTTTTGATTGGAAAGATGAATACGGAGGAATAATTCTTGAACAATTAAAAAAGTTAGGTGCTTCCTGTGATTGGGAAAGAACTGCGTTTACGATGGATCCAGAAATGTCTGAATCTGTAATTAAAGTTTTTGTTGATTTATACAACAAAGGTCTAATTTACAGAGGTTACAGAATGGTAAACTGGGACCCTGAAGCTAAAACTACACTTTCTGATGAAGAAGTAATTCATGAAGAAAGACAAGGAAACTTATACTATTTAGAATATAAAATTGAAGGTTCTAACGATACTTTAACAATTGCTACAACTCGTCCAGAAACTATTTTTGGAGATACTGCAATTTGTATCAACCCTAATGATGAACGTTTTACACATTTAAAAGGGAAAAAAGCCATTGTACCTTTATGTAATAGAGTGATTCCTATTATTGAAGATGAATATGTAGATTTAGAATTTGGTACAGGTTGTTTAAAAGTAACGCCTGCACACGATGAAAATGATAAGAATTTAGGTGATAAGCACAAATTAGAAGTAATTGATATTTTTAATGATGATGCTTCTTTGAATTCATTCGGATTACATTACCAAGGAAAAGATCGTTTTGTAGTTCGTAAAGAAATTACTAAAGAATTAGAAGAAAAAGGAATTTTAGTAAAAACTGAAGTTCATACCAATAAAGTTGGTACATCTGAGAGAACAAAAGCAGTTATAGAACCAAGATTATCCGATCAATGGTTTTTAAAGATGAAAGATTTAGCAAAACCGGCCATTGATGCAGTTTTAGGTGAAGATACAGAAATCAATTTATATCCAAAGAAATTCGAAAATACCTACCGTCACTGGATGGAAAATGTTCGTGATTGGAATATTTCTCGTCAGTTATGGTGGGGACAACAAATACCCGCATATTTCTATGGTGATGGAAAGGAAGATTTTGTTGTAGCTGAAAATATTGAAGATGCTTTAATTTTAGCAAAAGAAAGAACAGATAATTCAGATTTAAAAATATCTGACCTTAAGCAAGACGAAGATGCATTAGACACTTGGTTTTCTTCTTGGTTATGGCCAATGTCTGTTTTTGATGGAATTAGAAATCCTGAAAATGAAGAAATTAAATATTATTATCCAACAAATGACTTGGTAACGGGGCCAGATATTTTATTTTTTTGGGTTGCAAGAATGATTATTGCTGGTTATGAATATAAAGATGAAAAACCTTTTAAAAATGTTTACTTAACTGGTTTAGTTAGAGATAAACAAAGACGTAAAATGTCTAAATCTTTAGGGAATTCTCCAGATGCTTTAAAATTGATTGAAGACTATGGTGCAGATGGCGTAAGAGTCGGACTTTTGTTAAGTTCTGCTGCTGGTAATGATTTAATGTTCGATGAAGATTTATGTCAGCAAGGAAAAGGATTTGCAAATAAAATTTGGAATGCTTTTCGTTTGATAAAAGGTTGGGAAGTAGATGCGACTATATCACAACCAGAAACATCTAAAGTTGGTTTGGTTTGGTACGAAGCAAAATTTCAAAAAACGTTGATAGAAATAGAAGATCATTTTTCTAAATATCGTTTATCAGATGCTCTAATGGCCATATATAAATTAATAAATGATGATTTTTCTTCGTGGTTATTAGAAATTGTGAAGCCTGCATATCAACAACCAATTGATAAAAAGACATTTGACGCTATTATTGAGGTTTTAGAGAATAACTTAAAAGTATTGCATCCATTTATGCCATTTTTATCAGAAGATATCTGGCAATATATTGCAAATAGAACTCCAGAAGATGCTTTAATTATAGCAAAATATCCTATGATAAAAGATTTTGACTCTAAAATTATTACTGACTTTGAATTTGCAACGGATGTAGTTTCAGGAATTAGAACGATAAGAAAAGATAAAAATATTTCTTTTAAAGATGCTGTAGAGTTATTTGTAATTGATAATGATAAAAACACTAAAGAATTTGATGCTGTTATTCAGAAATTAACAAATACAGCTGCAATAAACTATGTGTCTGAAAAGGTAGAAGGAGCTTCATTTAGAGTAAAATCTAATGAATACTTTGTGCCTATTTCTATCGAAAATATAGATGTAGAAGCAGAAATTAAAAAGCTAGAAGGCGAATTGAAAAGAGCCGAAGGATTTTTATTTGGAATTACAAAGAAGTTATCGAATGAGCGTTTTGTTTCTAATGCACCAAGCAAAGTATTAGAATTAGAACGTAAAAAGGAATCTGATACAACTGCAAAAATTGAAACAATAAAAAGCAGTTTAGCAAGTTTGCAATAATTTAGAAGTATTTAAAAGTTTAATTTGATGACACTTGCGCATACATAATTTTGAAAGATTTTAAAAACATAAACCCTCTTTAGTTTATATAACTGGCGAGGGTTTGCTGTTTAAATCTATTATTTACCTTATGCAACTGTGGTTAACTTGTCATGATTTTTATAAAATTGCATCACCATAAAAGAACCGATAAACGAAGATGCCATACCTTCTATTAATAAAGTTATAAAAATCTCTGCTTTATCTAAATCACCAGCGATTAAGAATGAGTTATTCATTGCTTCTATAAATTGACGATCTATAAATTCTACATATACCATTACACCGGCAATAGAGAGGATCACAGCTAGTGCTGATGTTTGAAGTCCTAAACCTAAATTTGATAAATAATCAGTCTCTTTATTCTGCTCAATATTTACCTTTATCGCTTGCCGAATTCCAAACAAAACAAAAAATAAATTTAAAAATCTTAGATATGGGTTTTCTTGTAAACCTAATAATTTAGAAAGTAGAAAAAAACCACCAATTATTAAAGTTGTTAAAATTGCGTATTTGATAATTATTTTTCTTGGAGTCATTTTATTAAATTTAAATGGTTCCTAACAAAGCTAATAAAAAAGATGCAAAAGTCTAAACAAAATTTTAAAATATTTAAATTCAGTGAATTAAGTTTTTTTTGGTAAATTAACAATTTATAGTTTTTATCTATTATGAAAAACTATATGCTCAATTATTCTAAAACGTAATAATTATATACTTGGAGGTACATTATCAATACTCTAAAGTTTTCGTCTGACATACCCTTAAAAGCTGTTAATTGTCATCCTTTTTTATTACCCAGAATATATATTATATGACAATAACATCTTATAAAAAACTATAAAAGTTGTTGATTTTACTCTTTCGAATTAGACTAATTTAAAGCCTCTTTTAAAATAGTTATTGGATGTTTTGCTATTCGCTTTGTTCCGTCATAAATTTGATGTCTACAACTTGTTCCTGCAGCAACAATTTGAGTTTCTTTTGGTGTATTTCTCACCTTAGGAAACAAAGTATCTTCACCAACTTGCATAGAAATTTTATAATGTTCTTTTTCATATCCAAAAGAACCTGCCATTCCACAACAACCAGAATTGATAATTGTTACTTTGTAATTTGTTGGAATATTTAAAACTTCAAAACTTGCATGCGTTCCAGACAATGCTTTTTGATGACAATGTCCGTGTATTTTTAAGGTTTTAGCAGTTGTTGTAAATAGAGTAATATCAATATTTCCTTTTTCTAATTCTTTTGATAAAAACTCTTCAAACGTAAAACTGTTTTTAGCAATTTTTTCTGCGGATGCTTTATCATCAGCTAAACGAATATATTCGTCTCTAAAACCTAAAATCGCTGAAGGTTCTATTCCTAACAACGGAGTTTCATCTGTTATAATATCTTTAAAAATGGAAATATTATTATTACAAATTTGTTTCGCTTCTTTTAAAAATCCTTTAGAAATATGACTTCTTCCACTTTCATCGTGGTTAACCGTTTTCACTTCGTAACCTAATTTCTCTAATAAAATAACTGCATCTTGTCCAATTTCAGCATCGTAAAAATTGGTAAATTCATCATTAAATAAATAAACAGATTTTCTAGATGTTTTTGGATGATGTTTTTTCAACCAACTTTCTAAGGTCTGATTCGCTAACTTAGGCACTGAACGTTCAGTAGCAACACCTAAAACTTTTTTAGCAATAATTGAATTGGTGAAAAAGTTTGTAATTTTAGGAAAAGCACTTCCTAATTTATTGTATTTGGCATTATTGGCAAACAATTTACTTCTAAAAGAATAGCCATTTTTTTCTTGATATTGATATAAAAACTCTGCTTTCATTGTTGCAATGTCAACATTACTTGGGCATTCTGAAGCACAAGCTTTACAGCTTAAACAAAGATCAAAAACTTCTTTTAACTCTTTGTGATTAAACTTATTTTCTTTCTCTGAATTTGTTAAAAACTCACGTAATGTATTGGCTCTTGCTCTTGTGGTATCTTTTTCGTCTTTTGTAGCTCTGTAACTTGGGCACATTGTTCCACCAGCTTCTACGGGTTTTCTACAGTCTCCAGAACCGTTACATTTTTCTGCTAATTTTAAAATTCCTTCACTATCAGAAAAATTTTGAATTGTTTTAATTTTTGGTTCATTTCTATTCACTTCATAACGTAAGCTTTCATCCATAGAAAAAGCATCTGTAATCTTACCTTGATTAAAAACGTTTTTTGGGTCGAAAGCTTTTTTAATTCTTCTTAATAATTGATAATTTTGTTCACCAATCATCAAAGGAATAAATTCTGCGCGTACAATTCCATCTCCATGTTCTCCACTAAAAGAACCTTTATATTTTTTGACTAGCTCAGCCGTTTCAGTCGTAATTTTTCTAAATAAAACAACATCTTCCTTTTTCTTTAAATTCAAAATAGGACGTAAATGCAATTCACCAGCTCCTGCATGTGCATAATAGACAGCGTTTTGCTGATATTTATCCATGATTTTTGTGAACTCTTCAATATAATTAGGTAAATCTTCTAGAGCAACAGCAGTATCTTCTATACAAGCAACGGCTTTTTTATCACCAACAATATTTGCCAAAGCTCCTAAACCAGCTTTACGCAAATAATGAACCTTTGCTAGATCTTTTCCGTATACTTTTGGATGATGATAGCCAAATTTGTTTTTTTCTAAATCGGCAATTAAGTTATCGGCTAAAACCTCTGCTTCTTCTATAGAATTTGCTGAAACTTCTAACATTAAAACAGCTTCAGGATCTCCTTGTAAGAAGAATCTATTTTTTGCCAATTCACGATTATTTTTTGTACAATCTAAAATGGTTTTATCCATCAATTCACAATTATATAAATTGTGATTCATAGCAACTACAGTGGCTTTTAAACTTTCGTTTATACTCTTAAAATGAGTACAAACCATAATACTCTCTTTAGGAGCTACATCATCTAATTGTAAGGTAATTGAGGTTGAAAACGCTAATGTGCCTTCACTACCTGATAAGAATTTCGCAACGTTTATAGTTGGAGAAGTTCCTCCAAATAAATCTGATTTTAAAAACTCATCAACAGCATAACCTGTACATCGTCTATGAATTGTTTCTTTCGGAAACTCTTCTTTAATTTCTTTTTGATTTTCTTTAGAAGAAAGTTCTTCAAAAATAGCCTGATAAATATTTCCTTCTTGCGAAGTTTCCTTTGTTTTTTTGATGAATTCTGCAGAGGTAATTTCTTTGAAAACGGCAGTACTTCCATCACTTAAAACAGCATCAATTTCTAATACTTTATCACGGGTAACTCCATATTTAATTGAAGTGCTTCCAGATGAGTTATTACCAACCATACCGCCCATCATACATCTATTAGATGTCGATGTATTAGGGCCAAAAAACAAACCAGAGGGTTTTAAGTAAACATTTAAAGAATCTCTTACAATTCCTGGTTCTAACGTAATTGTTTTTGCTTTTTCATCAAAAGAAATAATGTTTGTAAAATGTTTAGAAACATCTACTACAATTCCATCTCCAACACATTGTCCTGCTAAAGAAGTTCCTGCAGTTCTTGGTATTAGTGTTATATTATTTTTTGCTGCAAATTCAATTAAGGTAATTATATCATTTTTATCCTTAGGAAAAGCAACTGCTAATGGAATTTTTCGATAAACAGAAGCATCCGTTGCATACAATGTTTTATGTAAATTATCAAAAAGAACATCACCTGAGAGTGAGTTGTGTAATTTTTTTAAAGTATTACTGTCTATCATCATTGATTATGGAAAAATAACAAGTTATTACAAATATCCGAATAAAAAAATCATTATTTCTATCTAAAAAACTTCTTTAACTATTTTTATCGATTCCATAAAAAATGATTTGAAATATTGATGATTTAAAAAGTTTAAAAAAGATAATTACTAGTGAATCGGTAATAAATAATTGTTAAACATAATTTTAGATTTATATGTTGAAAATTTCTTACATCTCTTTTTCATTCAAAAAATAACTGAGGTCAACAAAACAAGCGAGAAAAATTTAAAAAAGAATTATTTTTTGATTCGATATTAAGAGAAAAAGAATCTGAAAAGAGAATAATAATCAGTTAAAAGTGTTTTGCTACTTCATTAGAATATCTATCTTTGATATCGATGAAAAATGTCAAAATCATAGAATGTCCGCGTGATGCAATGCAAGGAATAAAATCGCATTTTATTTCTACTGAAAAAAAAGCATTATACATAAACTCTTTATTAAAAGTGGGGTTTGATACCATTGATTTTGGTAGTTTTGTTTCACCAAAAGCGATTCCGCAAATGCGCGATACTGCAGCTGTTTTATCAAAGTTAGATTTGTCGAAAACGCAAAGTAAATTATTAGCAATTATAGCGAATATAAGAGGAGCAAATGATGCCTCTCAGTTTGAAGAAATTGATTATTTGGGATATCCGTTTTCAATTTCCGAAAATTTCCAAATGCGAAATACGCACAAAACAATTCAAGAATCTATTGAAACCTTAGATGTAATTTTAAATATTGCAGACAAATCTAAAAAAGAAGTAGTTGCTTATTTATCTATGGGTTTTGGGAATCCTTATGGAGATCCTTGGGATATAGAAATAGTAGGTAAATGGACAGAAAAGTTATCTTCGATGGGAGTTAAAATTTTATCTCTCTCAGATACAATTGGTAGTTCTACTCCCAAAGTAATTGATTATTTGTTTTCGAATTTAATTTCACATTACAAGAATATTGAATTTGGAGCACATTTGCATTCAACTCCAGATAAATGGCACGAAAAAGTGGATGCAGCATACAAAGCAGGTTGCAACCGTTTTGATGGAGCTATTAAAGGTTATGGTGGATGTCCAATGGCTAAAGAAGAGTTAACCGGTAACATGCCAACAGAAAAATTATTGAGTTATTTTACAACTCATAAAGCTGACACGAATATCAAACCGATGAGCTTTGAAAGTGCTTATAATAAGGCTTTAGAAGTTTTTATTTAAAAATAAATAATAATGAAATTTTCAAAAGTATTTTTATGCATTTTATCAACAGTTCTCTTATCATCTTGCACATCAAAAAACGATCATAAAATAGACTTTACTTTCCTACAATTGAATGATGTTTATGAAATAGCACCAATTCAAGGAGCAGAATTCGGAGGAATGGCAAGAGTAGAAACCGTACATAAAGAATTGCTGAAAGAAAACCCAAATACAATGCTTTTTATGGCTGGTGATTTCTTGAATCCTTCATTAATGGGAACGATAAAAGTTGATGGAGAAAGAGTGCACGGAAGGCAAATGGTTGAGGTAATGAATGCTATGAATTTTGATTTGGCCGCTTTTGGTAACCATGAGTTTGATGTTTCTAAAAAAGACCTTCAAAAACGTTTAAATGAAAGTGATTTTCCTTGGATTTCTGCAAACGTTAAACTAAAAACAAAAGATCTTTCAATACCTTTTTATAAAGAAGTAAATGGTTTGAAAAAATCAGTAGGAGAGACCTTCATAAAAGAATTTACCGATGACGATGGTACAAAAATAAAAATTGGTTTTATAAGTGTTTGTATTCCTTCTAACCCAAAAGAATTTGTAGAATATGAAAATATGTTTGTAAAAGCTAGAACTTCTTATACTGCTTTAAAAGATTCTGTAGATATTGTTTTTGGATTAACGCACGTAAAGATTGCAAATGATAAAAGAATTGCAAAGTTAATTCCTGATTTGCCTTTAATAATGGGGGGACATGAACATACAAATTCTTTAGATACAATTGGCAGTGTTGTGATCTCTAAGGCAGATGCAAATGCAAAAACAGTATTTATTCATAGAATTTCTTATGATAAGATTACAAAGAAAACAATTGTAAAGTCAGAATTAAAAGAAATTAACTCAAGTATTAAGTTTGATGAAAAAGTGGGGGGAATTGTAAATAAGTGGCAAAAAATTTTAACATCGAAAATTAAGGATATAATAAAGAAACCAAATGAAATAATTTATCAAACGAATATACCTTTAGATGGAAGAGATACTCAAATTAGAAGCACGCAGACAAATCTTGGTCAAATTATAACGAAAGCAATGTCTTTTGCATATAATGATAATGTAGATTGTGCTATTGTAAATGGCGGTTCTATTCGAATTGATGATCAATTAAGTGGCAATATAAATGCTGTAGATATTTTTAGAGTATTGCCTTATGGTGGTGCTGTTCTAAAAGTAGAGATAAAAGGAAGATTATTAAAAAGAGTTTTAGATTATGGTGTTTTGGCTAAAAGCACTGGTGCTTATTTGCAACGCTTTAATGTTGAAAATATAGGGGGAAAGTGGATCGTTAAAAATAAGGAATTAGATATAACTAAAACTTATAAAGTTGCATTTTCTGATTATTTATTAAAAGGGTTTGATATTCCTTTTCTATCAATAGACAATAAAGAAGTACTTTCAATTAACACGTCATTAGTTAATGATATATCGCATGATATTAGAAAAGCCGTAGTTGTTTATTTAAAATCTCTTATAAGATTAATTAGCAGATTATCGAGTAGATTTTAAAACATTAAATTTATTTAAATTAAATCTAAATAAGCTTTGTGTATGTAAATATGAATTGTATATTTGCAGAAAATTAAATAACTATTTATAATTAATCTTAATAAAGATGAGAAAAGTAATTTTATCATTAATAGTAGCTTCATCAATATTATTTTCATGCTCAGACGATGACCCGGTTATAGACAATCCAGTTGTGGTTGATGTGCCAGATACATACGCATTCAGCAGAGGAGGTGAATCTACAGTTAGTTTTGGAGGGCAAACATCAAGATTAGAGATGGCAGCATCTTTAATGGGGCAATTAAACTCTGAAAATGTTTTAGCGTCAGATCTTTTAACAATGTTTAATGATGGTAATGGTTTTGCAGATGGAGAACTTAACAGTTCTGGAAAAAAATTAGGAAACAAAACGGCTGCTTACGGTGATGAATCTGTAGTAGAGGATATTAGAGGTTTTATAACTGAATATGCAGATGACGTATCTACAAGCTTTAGTACTGATGCTGATGCAGGTGTTGCGGGATCTCATACTGGTGCTGGAGGAAGAACTGTGCGTATTAACGGAAAGGGAATGGAGTTAAACCAAGTATTTGCAAAATCTCTTATAGGTGCGTTGGTAATGGATCAAGTTGCATACGGGTACTTGAGCGCTAGTAAAATAGGCGATGCCGTTGAGAACGTAACATTAGAAGATGGTAAAAATTACACAAAAATGGAACATCATTTTGATGAGGGTTTTGGGTATGTTTATGGTCAAGAATCTGATATTACTGCAGCGGCAGTCTCCTGACGGATCTGGAGTATTATTTGCAAAATATCTTAAAAAGGTAAATGCTTCAGAAGAACCAGGTATTGCCACTGAGATTTACGATGCATTTAAAAAGGGTAGAGCTGCAATTGTTGCAAATGACTCAGAATTAAGAGATGCCCAAGCTGAGATTGTAAAAACAAAAATGTCTAGAGTAATTCTTCACAAAGCTGCTTACTATTTGAGAGGTGCTGCGGATGCTAAAGCTGCAAGTGCTGTTGATTATGCTGATTATTTCCACGGCCTTTCTGAAGGATATGGATTTGTTTTAAGTCTACAATTTACTTATGATGCAAATGGTAATAGCTATTTCTCTCATAATGAGGTAGAGTACAATGTTGACGGCTTTGGAGGCTGGAAATGGATTTTGGGATAGAACTCCTGAAGAACTAGATGATATGGCTGCGCAAATTGAGGCTAAATTATAAGTGTCTATTTGGACTTTTCTTACTCAATTATATTATTTTTGCAGGAAGAAAAAATTAATTTTTTCTTCCTGTCTTTTTAACTAAAATATAAGGTATGTTTAAAAAATCTATAATCTATATAAATCTATTATTTTTACTATCTATCTTTTTTTCTTGTACAGATTCTTCTGAACCAAATCAAGATTTTATAGTTGATAACTTTGATCGTCAATCATTGTTAATAAACATAACTGACAATATTATTTTACCTGCTTTTGAGGATTTTAGAGGAAAAATTGAAGTCTTAGAACAGAGTGTAACCACATTCGGTAACGATCCAGCGCTAGCCAGTTTAGAACAAGTTCAATCTCATTGGCTTGAAGCATACAAAACTTGGCAATATATTGAAATGTTTAATTTGGGGAAAGCGGAAGAGATTTATTATATCCAAAAAATGAATACGTATCCCGCTACTGTTTCAAAAATCGAAAATAATATTAGTACAGGTATCTATGATTTAGAGTCTAACAACAATAATTGGGTAGCTCAAGGTTTCCCAGCATTAGATTATTTATTATTCGGTATTACAGATAATAATACAAATACAGTTTTGTTTTATCAAAACAACGACAATATTGCTCATCTAGAATATTTAAAGGATGTAGTATCTAAAATGGTAAGTAATACTGAAGTAGTTCATCAAGATTGGGTGTTAACAAGAGATGCTTTTGTAAGTTCTTCAGGGAACTCTGCTACCTCAAGTTTAAACATCCTTACAAATGATTTTATATATTATTTCGAAAAAGGTTTAAGAACGAATAAGATTGGTATTCCTTCAGGTGTTTTTTCTGCAAACAATACCCGACCATCAAAAGTTGAGGCTTACTACAAATCGAATGTATCTAAATTATTGTCATTAGAGGCACTAAAGGCTGTAAAAAACTTTTTTATTGGTAAGTCTTATAATTCTACTTCTTCAGGAGAATCTTTAAAAAATTATATAGAATATATGACAGAAGATACAACTCTAACTAGTACTATTATAACTAAATTTGATGAATCTAGTGGATTAATTAATGATTTAAATGACAACTTTGTTACTCAAATTAATTCCAACAACAGTCTTATGATATCTGCTTTTGATAAACTTCAAGAAGGAGTTATTTTATTAAAAACCGATATGTTGTCTGCTTTAAGTATTTCTGTAGACTACATTGATGCTGACGGTGATTAATTGTAAATATAAAATATGTATTACCTAAAATGAAGGTTCTCTATATTTATGAGAACCTTTTTTAAATATGAAAAAAACGATAATCAACTATTTTAAACGCCAAACGAATGCCGCTCCTTTAGCCGTATTTAGAGTTTTCTTCGGGTTTTTAATGTGTGTTAGTATTATACGGTTTTGGTCAAAAGGGTGGATTCATTCTCTCTATATTGAACCAAAGTTTCATTTTTCTTATTATGGTTTTGAATGGATTCAACCTCTAGGCTCATACACCTATGTCTTATTTGCTGTATGTGGTATTTCTGCATTATTAGTAGCTCTTGGTTATAAATATCGTTTGGCTATTTTAGTTTTCTTTTTAAGCTTTACCTATATAGAGTTAATGGATAAAACTACCTATCTAAATCATTACTATTTTGTATCGATTATTAGTTTTATGATGCTTTTTTTACCCTGTAATGCACAGTTTTCTATAGATGCTATTTTTAAAAAAAAATCGTATCAAAATATTCCTAATTGGACTATTGATAGTTTAAAGTTAATGCTGGGTATCGTATATTTTTATGCAGGTCTCACTAAAATAAATTCTGATTGGTTATTTAGAGCTATGCCTTTAAAACTCTGGTTAAAATCAAAATATGATCTACCTTATATTGGCCAAACAATTATGCAACAAGACTGGTTTCATTTTTTGATGAGCTGGGGAGGTATGTTTTATGACCTTAGTATTCCTTTTTTACTTTTATATAAGAAAACTCGCTCTTTTGCTTTTGTTTTGGTAATAGGATTTCATGTAGCAACCCGAATTTTGTTTCCGATCGGAATGTTTCCTTATATTATGATATTTTCAACTCTATTATTTTTCGATTCAAACGTTCATAAACGCATACTTAAAATTTTTAGAAGAGTCTTAAATCTTTTTAAAGTTAAAAGACTAAACTTAAATACGAATCTTTCTCAAGTTAATCACTACCCGGTTCATAAAACATTTCGTACAGTGATCATTTGCTTTCTTTTTTTACAACTAATTATACCATGGAGATCTTTATTGTATCCCGGAGAATTATTTTGGAATGAACAGGGCTATCGTTTTTCATGGAGAGTGATGTTAGTGGAAAAAGCTGGTTCTGCAAATTTCAAGATTGTAGATAGCATAACGAAGAAGTATTTTTATGTTGATAATAGTGATTTTTTAACCTCTATTCAACAAAAACAAATGAGTTTTCAGCCTGATATGATTTTGGAATATGGGCACTATTTAGGAAATCATTTTAAAAGTCAAGGTCATAAAAATGTAGCTGTTTTTGTTAAGAGTTACGTATCTTTGAATGGTCGATTAAGTCGACAGTTTATAGATCCAAATACCAACTTAATGGAGTTGGAAGATACATTTAAACACAAATATTGGATTAACCCATTAAATTATGAAATCAAAGGATTTTAAAATTCTTCTTTTATTTATTTTATTACCAATTTCTTTGTTATACTCAAGTAATTGTTTTTGGTAAAGTTTATGATAAAGAGTCTAAAAAGGGATTAAACCAAGTAGAAATATATAACGAACAGAGGAGATCTATTAGCTAAGACGGATTCTAATGGACTTGTATAAATTTACTTCTTCGAAGATTAAACTAAACCTTATTTATTTTAAATATGGTTTTATTCCTTTCAAAAAAAATACACTATTAAATGGATTAAAGTCGACAGATGTTGCGCTTGAAGAATCCGCAGAACAATTATCTGAGGTGCAAATTTTAGCTTCCAAACAGAAGCTCTTTTCCATAAAACGTTTAAAGGATGTGGAAGGAACGGCTATCTTCGCAGGTAAAAAAACAGAAGTAATCTTAGTTGATAATTTAACTGCAAATTTAGCCACTAATAATACACGTCAAATATATAGCCAAATAGCTGGATTAAATATATACCAAAATGATGACGCTGGGTTACAACTTAATATTGGAGGAAGAGGATTAGATCCAAATAGAACTTCAAATTTTAATACGCGTCAGAATAATTATGATATCAGTGCAGATGTTTTAGGGTACCCAGAGAGTTACTATTCTCCTCCCTCAGAGTCATTATCTGAAATTCAAGTAATTAGAGGAGCAGCATCTCTTCAATACGGAACACAGTTTGGCGGATTGGTTAACTTCAAAACAAAATCACCTAATCCAATTAAACCATTGGAGGTAGTCGTAAGAAATACTTTTGGAAGTAATCATCTTTACACTAATTTTACAAGCCTTAGTGGAACAAGTAATAAGTTAAGCTATTATGCTTATGTAAATTATAAAAAAGGGAATGGTTTTAGACCTAATTCTGAATTTGAATCGAAGAACATATTTTCTCATTTTGAATACGCTTTCTCTCAAAAATCAAATTTATCAATTGAGTTTACTTATTTAAATTATTTAGCTCAGCAGGCAGGTGGCCTTAACGATAGAATGTTTAACTCAGATCCCAACCAAAGCGTTCGTTCAAGAAACTGGTTTAAAGTAAATTGGTTGCTTTACAATGCAAAATTTACACATAATTTTTCTGAACAAACTAAATTTAGTTTTAATTTTTTTGGACTTAATGCAAGCAGAGATGCAATTGGTTTTAGAACAAACCGTGTAGATCAAATAGATTCGTTTGAAGAAAGAGATTTAATAAAAGGAAAATTCAGAAATTTTGGTTTTGAATCAAGGATATTACACGAGTATAAATTTTTAGGAAAGAAATCTAAAATTCTTTTGGGAACTAAATTTTATAAAGCGAACAATAGTAATATCCAAGGTCCTGGTTCTATCGGATCTGGACCAGATTTTAGCTTCAAAACAGAACAGCATCCAGATTATCAGGCACAATCTGCATACGATTATCCAAACTTAAATACAGCCCTTTTTGGGGAACAAATTTTCTATTTAAAAGAAAATCTGTCGGTTACTCCCGGATTTAGAATTGAATATATTAAAACAGCGAGTGATGGATATTATAAAAATATAAATTTAGATGCTGCAGGTAATTTATTACTAAACGAAACTATTAACAGTAATGAAATTAGAAAAAGATCATTTATCCTTCTTGGAATCGGAACAAGTTATAAGCCCTCTAAATACATAGAAGTATATAATAATATTTCACAAAATTACCGTTCTGTGACTTTTGCTGATATTAGTATCGTTAATCCTGCATTCGTCATTAATCCCAATATAACTGATGAGAAAGGATATAATTTAGACATAGGGGTTAGAGGTGTTTTCAAAAAAATAGTCTCTTACGATTTAAGTGGTTTTATGCTGTATTACAATGATAGAATTGGTTTTGTTCAAAAAGTTTTCGAAGACGGTAATATAAAATCAGAACGAGGTAATGTTGGAAATGCCGTAATTTATGGTCTTGAATCTTTAGTAGATTTTAATCTTATTAGACTGTTTGATATCAATTTGGATTATGGAGCTTCTTTTTTTGTAAATACATCTCTGATAGATTCTCAATATAAAAAGTCTTCTATAAATGGTATTACAGGTAAAAAAGTTGAATTTGTTCCCAAAATAAATTTAAAATCAGGAATTAAATTTTCTTACAAAGACTTCACTTCAAGTATTCAATACACCTATATGTCTGAACAGTTTACTGATGCTACTAACTCTGTTAAAAGCAATTTGAGTGGTGTTATTGGAATCATTCCTTCTTATGATATATTAGATGTTGCTTTTTCTTACAAGTATAAAAACGTTAAGATTGAGTCAGGAATTAATAATTTATTTGACACCTCTTATTTTACACGTCGGGCAACTGGTTACCCGGGTCCAGGAATTATACCCTCTCCGTTAAGAAACTGGTATGTTACTTTAGAATTTAAATTCTAATTTATTATTTATATTAATTCTAAATAACATATGTTTGTAAACTATAATTAAATTTTAAAAAATGAAAAAAATAGTATCAATAATACTTTTAGCAATTTCAGTAATTGCATGTAAATCAGAAAAAAAAGAAATTGAAAACAAATCAAAAGAAGTAAATGTTTATACGCATAGACATTACAAAGCAGATCAAGAACTATTCGCACAATTTGAAAAAGAAACGGGTATTACAGTAAATGTTGTAAATGCTAAAGCAGATGAGTTAATGCAAAAAATGAGTTTAGAAGGTGCTCAATCACCTGCGGATGTTTTAATAACTGTTGATGCAGGACGTTTGGTAAGAGCTAAAAATAAAGGATTATTACAATCTGCTTCTTCAGTTTTTTTAAATAAAACAATTCCATCTCATTTAAAAGATGCTGATAATCATTGGTTTGCTTTAACAAAAAGAGCTCGAGTTATTGTTTATAATCCAGAAAAAGTCAAAGCTGAAGAGTTATCTTCATACGAAGCATTAACTGATAAAAAATGGAAGAATAAAATATTAATTCGTTCTTCTGATAATATTTACAATCAATCATTATTAGCATCTATAATTGCAAATAATGGAGAAGAAAAAGCAAGTGAATGGACAAAAGGAATTGTTGCAAATATGGCACGTTCTCCAAAAGGTAATGATCGTGACCAAGTAAAAGCAGTAGTTGCCGGAGAAGGAGATATAGCAATTGTTAATACATATTATATTGGTAAATTATTAAACTCTAAAAACCCTGATGAAGTAATAGCAGGTAAAGGAATAAAAGTATTTTTTCCTAATCAAAATAATAGAGGTACCCACATCAATGTAAGCGGGGCAGGAGTGGCAAAATATGCTCCTAATAAAGAACATGCAATAAAATTCATAGAGTTTTTAGCAAGTAAAAAATCACAGGAAATATTTGCTAAGGCTAATTATGAATATCCAGTAAATAAAGAAGTTGTATCGTCAGAGTTATTAAAATCTTGGGGTGAATTTAAAGAGGATACTTTATCATTAACCAAGTTAGGAGAAAATAACAAAAAGGCAGTTATTATTTTTGATGAATCTTCATGGAAATAATAAATAGATTTCGATACTAATAAATAAGTGGATTTTGAAAAAAATATTTATTAATATAAAAAGAGATACAAATAAATGGTCAATATTATTATTGACCATTGTTTTATTTATAGGTATTCCCATAATTACTATTTTTATAAATCTTATTTATGGTCCAGGAGAAACCTGGGGGCATTTAGTAAAAAACTTATTGTCTGATTACTTAATAAACTCATTTTTTTTAATAATAGGTACAAGCTTTTTTACTCTCTTATTTGGGGTTTTATCCGCTTGGATAGTTGTCAGATATCAGATTCCTTTTAGAAAACAAATGCAATGGTTATTAATTTTACCATTGGCTATACCCTCATATATTACAGCATATTCATATGCAGGTATTTTTGATTACGGAGGTTTTTTTGAAAAAATATTTAATCTAAAAATTGACATAATGAATCATTTTGGATTAATATTAGTCTTAAGTTTTTCATTATATCCATACGTATATGTTACAACAAGAGCATTTTTTTTAAATCAATCAAAAAATATAATTGAGGCTTCTAAGTTATTAGGAGCAGGAGAACGTAAAACCTTTTTAAAATTAATTTTACCATTAGCGCGCCCGGCATTTATAGGGGGATTAACTCTAGTTTTAATGGAAGTTTTAAATGATTATGGAGCGGCAAAGTATTTTGGTATAAATACCTTTACAACCGGAATTTTTAGAGCTTGGTTTTCTTTAGAAGAACTAGAAACTGCTATTTATTTAGCGGCATTATTAGTTTTAATCATATTTATAATAATATTACTTGAAAAAAGACAACGTCGTAGAATAGGCTATTTTAACGCAGTTAAGAATCATCAGCAAATAAAAAGAATAAAAACTTCAAAAATTAAGCAGATATTGTTATTCATATTTGTACTTATACCTGTGCTAATAGGTTTCTTATTGCCTTTATTTCAATTGATGTTTTGGGCTTTTTTAACTTTTAAAGAAGTATTAACATTAGATTTTTTATATATCGCATTTCAGAGTTTAGGTATTTCTTTATTTTCAGCTATAGTTACAGTTTTATTTGCTTTGTTTTTAATTTACTTTTCTAAATGGAATCGACTGAAATATGTTAAATCAATAGCAAAAATTGGAATGTTAGGATATGCAATACCTGGTGCAGTTATAGCTGTTGGTGTATTAATACCTACATTATTTATAGATAAAAATATTGTTCTTTTTTTTAATGATTTTTTAAATATAAAAATTGGGTTTATTATTAATGGTACAATTTTAGTACTTATTTATGCTTATATGATAAGGTATTTAGCTGTGGCGTATTCACCAATAGAGGCAAGTTCATTAAAATTAGGGAAATCTTTATCAGAAACATCTAAGCTTTTAGGTAAAGGAAATTTATATACATTTAAAAAAATAGAATTTCCATTATTAAAGCCTGCAATTTTAAGTGCCTTAATTTTGGTTTTTGTTGATGTAATGAAAGAATTACCTTTAACATTAATTTTAAAACCATATCATATTAATACTTTGGCGGTTAAAGCTTATGAATATGCAAGTGATGAAATGATTGTAGAAGCAGCCTTACCATCACTTTTCATAATATTTACAGGTATATTACCAATATTATTTTTGAATAAGGTAATTTCTAAAAATTAGGATAATATGTTGTTAGAAATACACGAAGTACAAAAAAAATTTAATAACGGAAATGTTATTGCGCTTAATAATGTTTCTCTCAATTTGGAACAAGGAAATATTCTAGCAGTCGTAGGAGAGAGTGGTAGTGGTAAAACTACATTAATTCGTTTAGTTGCAGGATTAGAGACATTGGATAAAGGAGAAATTATTATAAATAATAAAATGGTTTCTTCGAATTCAATATTTATAGAGCCTCAAGATAGAAAAGTTGGAATGGTTTTTCAAGATTATGCCTTATTTCCTCATTTTACAGTGTTTGATAATATCGCTTATGGCATAAGTAAATTGTCTAATAAAAAAGAAAGAGTAGACGAAGTTTTACAATTAGTTGGTTTGGACGATTTAGGGAATAGATATCCACATGAATTATCTGGAGGACAGCAACAAAGAGTCGCTTTAGCAAGAGCATTAGCACCAAAACCAGAATTACTTATTTTAGATGAACCATTTAGTAATTTAGATATTATTTTAAGAAATAAACTAAGAGAAGATCTATTAAAAATTTTAAAGAAAACAAAAAGTACTGTAATTTTTGTAACTCATGATATAAAAGATGCTCTCTTAATTTCTGATGATATTCTTGTGCTTCAAAAAGGAATTCTTTTACAAACGGGGAAAACAACAGAAGTTTATAAAAAACCTAATTGTAAATATGTTTCATTATTATTTGAAACGATAGCATTGTAATTAATCACCATCATTATCTGTTGGAAGCACAGTTAACGATAAAATACTTGCAGCATCAACAGAAAAATAGGTAACGAGATCCAATAAAGAATTATATAATAATTCTACATTTGGATTATTTTCTTGAATAGTACTCTAAAGTTCCTAAACCTTTTGAAACAGAATTATCACACTATTTAGACTAATTATAAATAAAATTACTTCTTGCAAAGTTAGAAAACAAAATTTGTTACACAATATTTGTTTAAAATACTGATTTGCATTGTTTTATGTATTTTTTTATTTCTTCTCATTAATCATTTTATTATTAGTTTATATTAAAAAAATAAAATTGATTTATTATTTGTAAATTTGCACGCAATTATACTCTAATTGCAAAATGACAGCACACAACGACAAAATTTTAGGAGAAGGATTAACATATGACGATGTTTTATTAGTCCCAGCCTTTTCCGAAGTACTTCCAAGAGAAGTTAGTATTCAAACAAAATTTACTAAAAACATTACAATTAACGTACCGATTGCTTCAGCTGCAATGGATACTGTTACAGAATCTGCGTTAGCAATTGCTATTGCTAGGGAAGGCGGTATTGGTGTTTTGCATAAAAACATGACTATTGAGCAACAGGCGAAAGAAGTTAGAAAAGTAAAGCGTGCTGAAAGCGGAATGATTCTGGACCCAGTAACTTTACCTTTGACAGCAGTTGTTTTGGATGCGAAAGCTAATATGAAGGAACATGGTATTGGTGGAATTCCTATTGTCGATGAAGATGGAATTTTAAAAGGAATTGTTACCAATAGAGATTTACGTTTTGAGCACAATGATCAAAGGCCAATCATAGAAGTAATGACTAGCAAAAATCTTGTTACTGCTGATGTTGGAACCTCTTTAAACGATGCCGAAAAAATTCTTCAAAATTATAAAATTGAAAAACTTTTAATTGTTGATAAAGATTATAAATTAAAGGGATTAATTACTTTTAGAGATATTACAAAGGTTACTCAAAAACCAATTGCAAATAAAGATTCTTTTGGTAGGTTAAGAGTTGCTGCAGCTATAGGTGTTACAGCTGATGCAGTAGAAAGAGCAGAAGCTTTGGTTAATTCTGGTGTAGATGCTGTTATTATTGATACAGCTCACGGACATACTAAGGGTGTTGTAGCCGTTTTAAAAGCAGTAAAAGCTAAGTTTCCAAAATTAGATGTTGTGGTAGGTAATATTGCAACAGGTGAAGCAGCTAAATATTTAGTTGAAGCTGGTGCGGACGCAGTAAAAGTAGGTATTGGACCAGGTTCTATTTGTACAACAAGAATTATTGCCGGGGTCGGATTTCCACAATTTTCGGCAGTTTTAGAAGTTGCGGCAGCCATAAAAGGAAGTGGAGTTCCCGTTATTGCAGATGGAGGAATTCGTTACACAGGAGATATTCCTAAAGCAATTGCCGCCGGTGCAGATTGTGTTATGCTTGGCTCTTTATTGGCAGGAACAAAAGAATCACCAGGAGAGACTATTATTTATGAGGGAAGAAAATTTAAGTCTTACAGAGGAATGGGATCTGTTGAAGCTATGAAACAAGGATCTAAAGACAGATATTTTCAGGATGTAGAGGATGATCTTAAAAAATTAGTTCCAGAAGGAATTGTAGGTCGTGTTCCTTATAAAGGTGAATTATTTGAAAGCATTCACCAATTTATTGGTGGTTTACGAGCAGGTATGGGGTATTGTGGAGCAAAAGATATTGAAACATTAAAAGAAACAGGTAAATTCATAAGAATCACTGCAAGTGGAATTAATGAAAGCCATCCTCACGATGTTGTAATTACTAAAGAATCGCCTAATTATAGTAGAAGGTAATTAATGAAATAGAAATAATTCGTAATAGGATATAAAAGATAAAACCAAGCAAACTGCTTGGTTTTATCTTTTTATACTTCTCCATAAAAACTATGGTAAATCAATTTTAGAGTTACTATTTTCAGGTAAATCTAAATAATTTTCAGTTTTAAATACTTTACTACTAAATCTAGATTTAGCATCGAAACTCGTATTTAGTTTAGATATAATTCCATTGTAATTTCATTAAATTGAATGCTGCAATGTGATTTTAATTTTTTTAAGAAAAATAAAAATCATTGCTTTTAAAACACTTTAGAATATTTATTATTAAAAGGTTTAATTAACAATTTCTTTTCTACTAGTATATATTAATTCACTCTAACCTATAATTTTCACGACAAATAATAAAATAATTAGAAGCTAGATTATAGATTTTTAATAATTTCAAATAAAAAGCAGTATTCCAAAATAAATATTTTTGTATTTTTAGTTAATTATTGTAAATTATGTGTTATTCTTTATGAAATAATAAGAATTAGCTATCAAAAATTAATCTCAATTAAAATGAAAAAACATTACTTTTTTAAAATTTTATTATTAATGATTCCTGTTTCAGCAATTTTATTAATGTCGGCATCTGCGGGAAGAAATGGATCGTACTCAGGATCTCCTGGAGATGGAGGGAATACTTGTACACAATGTCATTCAGGAGGTAGTTTTAATGCATCATTAGCCTTACAAACAGAAGTTCCTCCAGAAGGTTATGAACTTGGAGCCACTTATAGTTTAAATGTAGAAATTACGAGTACTTCAAATTCAAAACATGGTTTTCAAATTACTGCAGAAAAAGTTAGTGATGGTACAAAAATTGGAACTTTTATTGCTGATGGCTCAAGTAATCAATTAAAAAATGGTGGTACACACGTAACTCATACAGCTACCGGTAATAGTCAAAAAATATGGAACTTTAATTGGAAAGCACCAACTACAGATGTTGGTGAAATAAAATTTTATGTTGCAGGATTAGCAGGAAACGGTGGTGGTACGGGAGGTGATCAAGTAGTAACCACTGCATCATCAACATTTAATGTTTTAGGTTTGTCAGAGGCAAAACGTTTAAATTTTAGAATGTATCCAAATCCAGCATTAGAGAGAGTAACCATTCAATTACCCTCAGGTTCTGAAATAGCAGAAGTAAAATTTTATGACAATATCGGTAGGTTAGCTTTAACCCAACAAATAACAAAAATTAAGAATGAGATTAGTGTAAATAACTTATCAAGAGGAGTTTACGTTATAAAAGTTTTGTCTGATAATAAAATTGGAAGTGAAAAATTTATCAAGCAATAATATTTTTTATTCAATTACTTTACAGCCGATTGTATTTCTACAGTCGGTTTTTTATGTGCACTATTTAAAGTAAATTTGTGATATTATAAATACAAAATAATGAACTATATTTTATTTGATGGAGATGTTAGAAACGCTTTATTGCCATTTACATATACAAAACCTGTTGCAGATATCCGAATAGGTATTTTAACTATCCGAGAAAAGTGGGAAAGCTATTTAGGTTTAACTACAACTACTATTACCGAAGAATATTTAGAAGAAAAATATCCGATGGTAGAAATGGAAGAGAATATTTTGATAAATGCTTCTTTTTTACCCACAAAACACTTGGTTGAAAAAATAAAAGAACTATCAAAAAATGAAGCTATTTTTAAAGGAGAAGATGTGATTGCTTTTTATACATCTGATTCTCAAGAAGAAGTCAATTTTGATGAATACAAACAAATAGAATTTGAAGAAGATATTTTACAAGTAAAAAATACTTGGGATATTTTTTCTTTAAATGCAGAAGCTCTTCAACAAGATTTCGATTTAATTACGGAAGGTAGAGCATCTCAACCAATACCGGAAGGAACAAGATATATTAATAAAGAAAACATATTTATTGAAGAAGGTGCAGAAATTACTTTTGCAACCTTAAATGCATCTAAAGGTCCCATTTATATTGGTAAAGATGCTGTAATTTTAGAAAATTCTGCTGTAAAAGGTCCATTTGCAATGTGTGAAAAAGCAGTGCTAAAAATGGGTACTAAAATATATGGGGCAACAACGTTAGGTCCTTTTTGTAAAGTAGGAGGTGAGGTTAATAATTCTGTTTTATTTGCATATTCAAGCAAAGGGCATGACGGATATTTAGGAAATTCTGTTATCGGAGAATGGTGTAATTTAGGAGCTGATACAAACAATTCTAATCTTAAAAATAATTATGCTGAAGTAAAGTTGTGGAATTATGATACTGGTCGTTTTGCAAAAACAGGATTGCAATTTTGTGGTTTAATGATGGGAGATCATTCTAAATGCGGTATTAACAGCATGTTTAATACAGGAACAGTAATTGGAGTAAGTACTAATCTTTTTGGAAGTGGATTTTTCAGGAACTTCGTGCCTTCTTTTAGTTGGGGAGGAGCATCTGGGTTTACAGAATATAAAACCAATAAAGTTTTTGAAGTTGCTGAAATTGTACTGAAACGTAAAGACATTATTTTTGATGAAAAAGAACAAAAAATTTTAGAATATGTTTTTGAAGAAACAAAAAAATACAGAAACTATTAAAGTGTTTTACCTTCAATGGCGGTAAGTATATATTTAGTCCTTTAAAACTTACAAGTTAATTAATACGGATCTACATCAGTTATAAATCGGATTGGTCTAAAATCTTTAACAGCTTCAAAAGTATCTTTTATCTTTTGAAGTTGTTTTTTTGTGTTGGCTAAACTCTGCTTAGTTGGAATTTTAATGATAACATTCTTAATATATTGATTTCTAATTCTAGAAACAGCAGGAGCAGTAGGACCTAAAACATTTTCTCCAAAAGAGTTGTATAAAGCTTTAAACAGCCAATTTATACCACTATCAACTTTGTTATAATCTTTGTGTTTTAGTGTTATTTTAATCAATCTGTAATAGGGCGGGTATTTATATTGCCAACGATCTTGCAGTTGCTCTTTATACATTTCTTTGTAATTTGTTGTAGAAACCTGCTGTAATATTTGATGATGAGGATTAAAGGTTTGTATAGCAACATTTCCTTGTTTTTTACTTCTACCAGCTCTACCAGAAACTTGTACCAACATGTCATAAGCTCTTTCATGAGCTCTAAAATCGGGAAAATTAAGCATAGAATCGGCACTTAAAACACCAACTAAAGAAACATTTTCAAAATCTAATCCTTTAGATAACATTTGTGTTCCCACTAAAATATCAATTTCTTTTGCTTCAAAAGCACCAATTATTTTTTGATACCCATATTTACCTCGAGTGGTATCTAAATCCATTCTTCCTATTTTAAAACCGGGAAAAATTTCTTTTAATTCCAATTCAATTTGTTCTGTTCCAAACCCCTTATTGTCTAAGGTATTACTTCCACAAGCGCCACAGCTATTTGGCATTGCTCTTTGATAATTGCAATAATGGCAGCGTAATTCGTTTCTAAATTTATGAAACGTTAAACTTACATCACAATTTGGACATTGAGGTGAAACTCCACAGGTTTTACACTCAACAACTGGAGAAAATCCCCGTCTATTTTGAAATAAGATTACCTGTTCTTTTAAGTCTAAAGCTTCTTGAATTAATTCTAGCAATCTATCAGAAAAATGACCTTTCATTTCCTTTTTCCGTTGCTTTTCTTTTAGGTCTATTAATTCAATTTTAGGCAATTGTACATTTCCATAGCGTCTATTTAGTTTTACAAAACCATATTTATTTTGTTGCGCATTAAAATAAGTTTCTAAAGATGGAGTTGCAGAGCCTAATAAGATTTTTGCTTTGTGAATTTTTGCTAAAACTATGGCAGAATCACGAGCATTATATCTTGGTGAAGGTTCAAATTGTTTATAAGAAGTTTCATGTTCTTCATCAACAACAATTAGTCCTAAATTAGAAAATGGTAAAAAAATAGAAGAACGAGCTCCTAAAATGATTCTTGCTTTTGGTTTATTTTCTAAAACATTGTTCCAAACTTCGACACGTTCATTCATTGAATATTTTGAATGAAAAACAGAAATTTGTTCACCAAAATAAAATTGTAAACGGTTTATAATTTGAGTTGTTAATGCTATTTCTGGTAACAAGAATAAAACTTGTTTTCCTTCATCTAAAACTTCCTGAATTAACTTTGCATAAACTTCTGTTTTTCCAGAACTTGTAATTCCGTGTAAAAGTGTAACATCTTTTTCTTTAAACGTTTCTTTAATTTCTAAAAGTGCTTTTTCTTGAAATTCATTTAAAACTTTTAATTCATTTGTATCACCTTTATATTGAATTCTGTCTGTTTGGATATGATAAAATTCAAAAATATTTTTAGCTTCAAGCGATTTTAAAATCGTTGATGAAACAGCAGCTTTTTCTTCTAATTCTTTCGCTTTTATTGGTTTTTTAGAAGTTGATAACTGAAAAAAGCTTAAAACTGCTTCCCTTTGTTTTTTCGCTCTAGATAAATTCTCTAATAATTTTGTTAATGAAGCATCAGCAGTATAATCAGAATGCAAACGGACATATTTCACCAATTTAGGTTTGTATTGTTCGTAAATTTCTTCTTTAATTGTAATTACCGATTTTTTTATCAATCCGTTTACAATGGGCATTACTTTTTTCTTTCCTAAAATTTCTGCAACTTGTTGTATTGTCAATTGAGATTGATGTTGTAGGGCTTCAAAAATTAAAAACTCATCGTCTGCTAAAATAGATTCATCAGTAAATGTTTCATTTTTATTGATTATTGTCTCACTTTCTAGCAGAAAAGCAGAAGGCAGAGCAGCTCTATAAACATCTCCTAAAGAACAGATATAATAATTAGAAATCCAAAGCCAATGTTGCAGTTGTCTTTCATTCACCAGAGGTGTTTCATCTAAAATTTGATAAATTTCTTTAGCTTCGTATAATGTTGGTTTTGTTTGATGAATTTTTAAAACCAGTGCAGAATACATTTTTGATTTTCCAAAAGAAACAGCTACACGCATTCCTTTTTGAAGAAAATTAGCTTCGTTTTCAGTTACAGAATATGTAAATGTTCGCTGAATAGGAATTGGTAATATGACGTCTATAAAATGTAGCAAATAATTTTTTGTTTTTGCGAAAATAACAGTAATTGAAATTAACCTGTAACGAATGATTTCAAAATCACTGTAAGCATTCAAATTTACACAAAATTCACTGAATTTTGTACAGAAATGAATAAACAATATTTGTTGATAAATTGATTTCGGAAATAGGAGTTTGTTATTTTTTCTTTAAAAAAGTGTAGGAAAATGAAGATCATTATTTTTCCTTTTAGCAGAAAAATCTATGTTTGAGATAATATTTAGGTTTTCTTCATTAATTAGGGATTCAGCCTTTTTAAAAAAAAATATTATCCAATAATCTAAGAATTAACTATTCATTTTTTGATAATTCTGAAAAAGAATGGAAAATTACATTATTTTTTCAAATGTAATTTATGTTTTGTGAAGATAAAAGCAGTAATTCTGTAAATTCTAAATGTATTGTCTTTGGTAATGTTGGTGGTTGACCACTTTATAAATCTTAGATATTTGATTTTAAGTAAATAAAAAATGCCTCTAGATTCTTTTTTTTCAGATTACTAGAGGCATTTTATATTTATGCTAATTTCTTAGCATTATTTACTTTTTGCTTTGTAAGTGCAATATTTATTACCTCTTTCATGTCTGTAACATAATGAAAAGTCATGCCTTTTAAGTAGCTTTCTTTTATTTCTAAAATGTCTTTTTCATTTTCTTTACATAAAATAATTTCTTTAATGTTTGCTCTTTTTGCAGCCAATATTTTTTCTTTAATACCGCCAACTGGTAAAACTTTGCCACGTAATGTAATTTCACCAGTCATTGCTAACTTATTTTTTACTTTACGCTGTGTAAAAGAGGATATTAAAGAAGTTAACATTGTTATACCGGCACTAGGACCATCTTTTGGCGTTGCTCCTTCTGGTACATGAATATGTACATTATACTTTTCTAAAACATCCTGTTTAATGCCAAATTCTTCAGCATTTGATTTAATATATTGTAGTGCAATAGTTGCAGATTCTTTCATTACCGTTCCGAGATTACCAGTAATAGAAAGTGCTCCTTTCCCTTTTGATAAAATAGATTCTATAAATAAAATGTCTCCACCAACCTGTGTCCAAGCTAAACCTGTAACAACACCAGCAACATCATTATTTTCGAATTTATCCTTATTTCTTGGTGTTCCTAGAATTTCTTCTACTTTTTCAGAGGAAATAGCAACATCATAATCTTCCTCTAAAGCAATAGATTTTGCAGCGAAACGAACCACTTTGGCAATTTTCTTTTCTAAACCACGAACACCAGATTCACGCGTGTAGCCTTCAACAATTTGTTCTAATTGTTTTTTACCTAATTTTAAGTTTTTAATGGTTAAGCCATGTTCTTTTAATTGTTTTGGTAATAAATGTCTTTTTGCGATTTCTATTTTTTCCTCAATTGTATAACCAGAAACATTTATAATTTCCATTCTATCTCGCAGTGCCCAAGGAATCTGTCCTAAATTGTTTGCTGTTGCTATAAAAAGTACTTTTGATAAATCGTAACCAACTTCTAAATAATTGTCGTAAAAAGTTTCGTTTTGCTCTGGATCTAAAACCTCTAGCATTGCTGCGGAAGGATCTCCTTGATGACTTTGACCTAATTTGTCAATTTCATCTAATACAAATACTGGGTTTGAAGTCCCGGATTTTTTCAAATTCTGAATTAACCGCCCTGGCATTGCACCAATATATGTTTTTCTGTGTCCTCTAATTTCGGCTTCATCACGCAAACCACCTAAAGACATACGCACATATTTACGTCCTAATGCTTCTGCTACAGATTTCCCTAAAGAGGTTTTACCAACTCCTGGAGGACCGTATAAACATATAATTGGAGATTTCATATCACCTCTTAACTTTAAAACGGCTAAATGTTCTATTATTCTTTCCTTCACTTTTTCTAAACCAAAGTGATCTTTATTTAAAACCTTTGTTGCAAATTTTAAATCGAATTTATCTTCAGAATAAATTCCCCAAGGTAATTCTAGTAATAATTCTAAATAGCTTCTCTGAACACCATATTCGGCAGCTTGTGGATTCATTCTTTTTAAGCGGTTTAATTCTTTTATAAAAGTTTTAGCAACTTCTTTATCCCACTTTTTAGTTTTTGATTGTGTCAGCATTTCTTCTAACTCTTGGTCGTTAGAAGCTCCACCCAATTCTTCTTGTATGGTTTTTAATTGCTGATTTAAATAATATTCACGTTGTTGTTGGTCTAAATCTTCACGAGTTTTAGATTGAATATCATTACGTAATTGTAATTTTTGAAGCTCTTTATTTAAACTTTTTAAAGTTAATAAAGCACGTTCTTTAAGATTGTTATTTTCTAAAATTATTTGTTTTTGGGCAACTTTTAAATCCATGTTTGATGAAATGAAATTCACCAAAAAGGAATCTGATTTTATGTTTTTAATTGCAAAAGAGGCTTCTGTAGGTAACATAGGGTTTTCCTTAATTACTTCTAAAGCTTGTTCTTTAATTGATTCAATAATCGCTTCAAATTCTTTTTTATCTTCAACTTCTCTATCTTCAAATGCTTCTTTTACAGTAGCTTTTAAATAAGGTTTATCTTGAATAATTGCATCAATTTCGAAACGCTTTTTACCCTGAATAATTACAGTTGTGTTTCCATCAGGCATTTTTAAAACACGTAAAATTTGAGCAACAACTCCAGTTGTATAAATATCTTTTAAACCAGGCTTTTCAACGTCTTCGTTTTTTTGTGCAACAACTCCAATTACTTTATCTCCTTTGTTAGCGTCTTTAATTAATTGAATTGAAGCATCTCTACCAGCCGTAATAGGTATTACAACCCCTGGAAATAAAACGGTATTTCTTAAAGGTAAAATAGGTAAAACTTCTGGTACACTTTCCTTATTAATGATTTCCTCATCTTCTGGTGTCATTAAAGGAATTAATTCAGAATCTTCATTTAACATATTTTGAAGCGACAAATTGTCTAAATGCATTATTTTTGGTTTGCTCATTTGATATATCTCTGTCATACTGACATTTTTTTTTTAAATTAAAAAAATGATGTCAATTTAATTTATACAAACAACTGATTATCAGTGTTTTGTTTTTTATATTGTTTCTATGGACCTTAATAAAATCAATTCTTATGCCAAGTTTTATTGGTAGTGCTCATTGTTTTTAGAGAAAATAAATTAAAATGATACAGTTCAAAAAAGTTTGTAAAGAGTGGTAGTTATGACACCTTTGTTATTGTTTTGTCGAATTTCTAATAATTCCCTTTTTTCTTTTACCTTGAAGTTAAATGGAGAAGCTAATAGGTCTATTCCACTTTGTTTTTTTAGTCTAGTACCTTGTCCTGAAATAATTTCTTTATTAGGTGTAAATGCATTATTGGGGATGTGTTCAGTAACAATGACATATTTAAATTTCTTTAGTTTATGAACAATTTGCATTACTTCCATATTAGACAAATGTTGTAATACCTGTCTTATGAGCGCACAATCTCCGGGTGGTAGTTCATCTACTGCAATATCTAAACATTGAAACTCTAATTTTTCATTTTTAAATTTATTTTTATTATGATTGATTAGGTTGGATACAACATCTACTGCGATATACTTTTGGCTAAAATTTACAAGATTTTTTCCTATATTAAAATCTCCACAGCCAAGATCACAGACAATGATAGGGTTTTTAAAAGAGTTCAAAAAGGAAGAAACGACGGCAATGTAAGGGTCTATTATCTCGGGGTCATGTGATCCTATTCCTGAATAAAATTTAGAGTTATTATTGCCCCAAAGGTGCATTTCATACACTTGCTCCATTGCATCTTTTGTGGGCCACGGCTTTTTGATTTTTTTTCTAATATTTTTCAAAAACTTTCTTTGAGAGTTAAAATGTCTTGTTTGAGCTAGGTTACTCAAAGATACTATTTAAAAAAAAGTATTATTACAAAAATAATATACAATTACATCCCTTTTTTTATCATTTTTGCAATTGAAAATAAATGAGATGTCAGTTATTGTAATCAAAAATAAAACATATAGAGGTTGGAAAAAATCAATAGAAATTTCCAATTCAGATATAAAAATTATAGTTGTTCCTGAAACAGGAAGGATTCTTCATTTTAGTTTTCTAGAGGGAGAGAATATTTTTTATGAAAACCAAGGATTTGACGGTGTTGAGTTTTCATTAGGTGAGTATTACAAAAAAGATGAAAACATTCAGGCTCCAGATATCGGGGGTAATAGAGTTTTACCTTGTTCTGAGGAATATTTTCATCTTCTTACAGGAAGCAGGCATGTTCCAGATCCTTATATCAATGCCAGTGCTTATAAAGCGACATGTTTAGATAATGGAGTTGTTTTAGAGAGTCCAATTAGCACGTTGTTAGGAATACAAATAAAACGAACGATCACAATATCAGAAAAAGGAACAAGAGTTAAAATAGAACAAGAATTGATAAAAAGAATAGCTGCACAAAATCAGCAAATAGAAAAAATTCCTTTAACAATTTGGAGCTTATCAAAAATTAAAACGCCCAATGTTAGCTATCTACCAATTCATGAGAAAAGTGTTTTTAAAGATGGTTTTATGATCCCTGTATGGCCTGATTCTAAAAATAACGCTACTTCAAATGTCACCGTAAACTCAAATATTTTAGAAATTAAATCCTCAGAAAGTGAACCCCAAAAAGTAGGTGCTGATTCAAAAAAATGGGTAGCAGCTCATTTAAACCAACAAGTATTCATAGAACAATTTAATTTTGTAGAAGAACTCAGAGAATTTTATCCAGATGGTGGCACTTCTGTCACTATTTTTGGAAATAATTTGTTTACAGAATTAGAGTGTTTGAGCCCAGAAAAAACCTTGTCAATTGGGGAGCAAATTAACTATAACCTTTATTGGGATCTTCATAAAATGGATGATAAAAATCAAGTCGAATCTCTGTTAAAAAAAATTTAAAATAAACAGGTGAATTGAATCCCTGCAAATTACCACCAAACCAAAAATAGTTTTAAAATTTCTCCATTTTGTTTTTTCAACCAACATAATGGTGATGATTTTTTTTCAAAATAGGTGATAAAAATTTGTTTAAAATCTTCATATTTCAACCAGGTAACATTTTTGTGAGGAATGATAATCCAATCTTTTTTGGAAGGAATATAAAACTTACAATTTTTAAAAAGTGTGAGTTCTTTTTGATGAACGTAAAATCCTGTAACACAATCTTCATTTAAAACTTTTAACTGAATGTTTTTATTGGAGAATGGAAGAAATAACTGGGATTTAAAGTATACTTTTTGTTCTAAAGTATTTGCTCGTAAATTAAGCGACTTTAAATATTCAGCACATTCCTCTGAATAAAGAAGAGGGAGTTGTTTCTCTTTCAGTTTTATTAGTTTATCCACCAAAGAATCATTTTTGTTTGGCCCAATAAAATGATCAATTTCACTTTTACCAATAGAAGCGTCATACAAATAAAACTTATATACAATCTCCAAGTGAATAATTTTCTTCCTTTTTTTATGATACAATCTAATTCTCCTAAAGTAATTTTTTCTCGCTGAATTTGAATGTTTTCAGATATAATTGAGATCGAATCTTCTTGACTGAGTTGGTGAGATACGAAACGCTCTACATACTTTCCAAGTCTTAATTTTTCATTTATTTCAATGTCAATTTTCTGGGATTTAGCTTCAATTTCAAATTGTTCTAATTCGTATATTAATTTTTTTTTCCAAAGATAGTTTGTCTGAAGAAACCCCTCGTATCTTTTCTGAATGTCTTTATTTTTTTGATGCATCTTTGATTCGAAGTTACAAATCTATTTTGTAAATTTAGCTTTTAAAAATCATCAAAATGGAATTCGAGAAAACTAGTTTTCAATTTTTAAATAATTTAAAAAAAAATAATAATAGAGATTGGTTTGCTAGTCATAAAGAAGACTATCTTCTAGCGCAACAAAATGCAAAAAACATATTTGAAGAAATTTATATAAACTTGCAAAAACATGATGAGATTGAAAAATCTAAAATGATGCGAATTTACAGAGATGTGCGTTTTTCAAAAGACAAAACTCCTTATAAAGCTCATTTTGCAAATTCATTTTCTAGGTTGGGGAAGGAGCTTCGAGGAGGATATTTTTTAAGAATTAGACCAGGAGAGTCATTTTTAGCAGGTGGTTTCTGGGAGCCAAATAAAGAAGATTTATTTAGAATTCGCAAAGAGATTGAGTTAGATGCTTCCGAAATAAAGGATATTTTAAATGATAAAAATTACAAAAAGCATTTTGGAGGTGAATTTGAAAGTTTATCAGAATTGAAGACAGCACCAAGAGGTTTTGATAAAGAGCATCCTGATGTAAATTTACTCAGAAAAAAAGGATTTATTGCCTCAAAAAAATTTACAGATGCCGAGGTGTTATCGCCAGGTTTTATAGACAGTGTAGATGAAAGTTTTAAAGCCCTTCGTCCTTTTTTTAATCTGTTTAGCGATATTCTAACTACAAATTTAAATGGTGAATCGATTGTTTAATGTTTTTGTTTACAAATTGCAGTTGAAATTTAATATTTAAGGAATTACTATTTAGGGTGATTCCATAATAATGCTTATGAAAAATGTTTTTACGTTAAAAATAACAGTTTCTTCTAAAGACATAGATACTTTAAAACATGTCAATAATTTGGTTTATGTTAAATGGATGGATAAAATTGCAATAGAACATTATGCTTTTTTAACCAAAGACAATCCTTTACCGCAGTATGTTTGGGTTGTAACAAGGCATGAAATTGACTATTTAAAACAAGCAACTTTAGGTGATAAAATTACAGTTAAAACTTGGGTAGGTGAAACGAAGGGAATTACATCTATTCGTTTTATGAATTTTTATAAAGACAATTTATTATTAGTTAAGGCTAAAACAGTTTGGTTAATGTTAGACTCAAAAACTTTGAAACCTACAAGGATTAGAGAAAATGTTTTAAAAGTATTACAACCTCCTAAATAAAACTATCTTTGCACAAAATTAAGATATAAAATGTCAACTTTTTCTAATTTAGGAATCAATAAAGATTATATAAAAGCGATTAAAGAACTAGGGATTTCTACTCCTTCAGAAATCCAAGAGAAAGCAATACCAATTTTATTAGGATCTCCAACAGATTTTATAGGTTTAGCGCAAACTGGTACGGGAAAAACAGCAGCTTTTGGCTTGCCAGTTTTACATCACACAGATGCTAATTCAGATCATATACAAGCTTTGATTTTGTCGCCCACAAGAGAGCTGGTTCAGCAAATTAAAAAACAATTATTTAAATTTACGAAGTTTAGTAAAACTCAAATTTTTGTGGAAGCTGTTTTTGGCGGAGAAAAGATTGATCGACAAATGAACAATCTGAAACGAACGACACATATTGTAGTCGCAACTCCCGGTAGATTGATAGATTTAATAGAAAGAGGAAGCGTAGATATTAGTCAAGTAAAAACAGTCATTCTAGATGAAGCAGATGAAATGCTCAGTATGGGATTTAAGCAAGATTTAAATAGAATCTTAAAGTTTACAACTAAGTCTGACAGAAAAACATGGTTATTTTCAGCCACAATGCCAGAAGAGATAAAAAGAATTGTAAAGACATATATGGATTCGAACGCTCCTAGAATAGAAGTCAATAGAAATTCTTTAGTAAATGCTAATATTCGACATCATTTTGCAAAAACCACTTTAAAAGAAAAAGCAAATGATATTGTAACTTTTTTAGAAAAAAGACAAGACCAAAGAGGTATTGTTTTTTGTAGAACAAAAGCTGGTGCTCAGAATTTGGCAAATTTATTAATTGAAGAAGGTTTTTCCGCAGGAGCTTTAGAGGGAGATATGCAACAGAAAGAACGCGATAAAGTTATGCGTGCTTTTAAAAAAGAAAATTTACAATATTTAGTTTCTACAGATGTTTCTGCTCGTGGTATTGACGTAAGTGGTTTAGAGTTCGTAATACACCATCAATTGCCAGAACAATTAGAGTATTATACTCATAGAAGTGGAAGAACAGCAAGGGCAGGAAAGACAGGCCTGTCATTAGCTTTTATTTTACCTTCAGAAATAACAAGAATTCATGAAATTCAGAAAGAATTGAATATTAAGTTTTCTGAAGTTACAGTATAACACCAATTTTAGTGTTAAATTGAAGTAAATGAAATTTATTTATCTTTTAGATATATTGGGAACTTTCGCCTTTGCAATTAGTGGTGCACTAGTAGCTTCAGATAAAAAATTTGATTTATTTGGAGTTATTATTATTGCATTTGTTACTGCGGTTGGAGGCGGAATGTTACGTGATGTTTTAATTGATGCACACCCAATAAACTGGATTGGAGATTTAAACTACCTATACACCATTTTTACAGCTGTTGTTTTTACATTTCTTTTTAAAAGTAAAATAGCGTACTTGAGTAAAACCATGTTTTTATTTGATACCATTGGTTTAAGTGTTTTTACACTATTAGGTTTGCAAAAAGGATTGTCTTTTAATTTACACCCAATTATTGCTTTAATAATGGGAATGATCTCTGCTGTTTTTGGTGGAGTTTTACGCGATGTTTTAACAAATAAGATTCCATTAATTTTTCAAAAGGAAATTTATGCATCTGCTTGTTTAGCCGGTGGAGTTACTTATTTAATTTTGAACTATTATAATGTAACTGAAACTATTATTTTTATAATTTCTGCAATAGTAATTGTTTTTATCAGGGTAATTTCAGTGAAATTTCATTTACAATTACCTAAAATTAAGGATGATTTATTCACTAAAAGTTGAGATATTAAACCACTAGTATTTATAAATTTTTAAGAAATCAAAAAGATAAAAGGACACAATTTACCTATTGGAAATTGGTATACGATTAATAAATAGGCGATTTCTACTTTTCTTAATGTTTTTCTCTTAGTTAGCGAGTTAAAACGGTTTACTTCTCGGACAAAATTGAGTAAATACCTTATCATTTATTGAAATTCATATTTTCTTTTACTCTGTTATGTGAAGAAAAATCTGCATGTATTCAATATTTTTTTATCGTTTTAATTAAATAAAAAATAGTATTATTTTGAAAAAGAATAAATTATTATTTTTAATATCTTTTTGATACATACGCTATTCTTATCAACAATAATTAGTGAATAATTACTATATTTGCACAATAAGATAGAATACAACCCAGGTATAATACTAGTTAGCGTTAGTTTGATTTTTAATTTCAAGTTAGGTATTTTTCTTATTAGAAACAATAATTTAAAACTCTTATATTTTTAAATGGCAAAGTCACAACAAACATTTAGTAAAAGTGAAAAAGAAAAAAAACGTTTAAAGAAGCGTCTAGACAAACAGAAGAAAATGGAGGCTAGAAAAGCAGAAAAGGAAGAAAACGGTTCAACTGGTATTCAATTTGCTTATGTAGATCATAATGGAAACTTAACAGATACTCCACCAGATCCAGATTTAAAAGTAGAGGTTGAATTGGAAGATATTCAAATTTCTGTAACTAAAAAAGAAGATTTACCAGAAGAAGATCCAGTTAGAAAAGGAAAAGTATCTTTCTTCGATTCATCTAAAGGTTTTGGTTTTATCATAGATATAGAGAATAACGAAAAATATTTTACGCACGTAAGTGGTTTAATTGATGAAATTGCTGAAAACGATAAAGTTTCTTTTGAATTAGAAAGAGGGATGCGCGGTATGAACGCTGTAAAAGTTACAAAAATTTAATATTTTTTTATAAAAATATAAAATCCTTCTGAAAAGAAGGATTTTTTTTGATATCAATAAAAATCTAAAACCTATTAAACCTTATTTATTTTTTTAGTCTAATAGGCTAAATAAATGTAATTTTATCAATTTAAATAAATTAAACTTATTTCTATGGAATTAAAAAAATGGCTGTTTTTATTATTAGTTTTAAATATATGCCAGGTTGCAACAGCTCAATTAAAAGGAAAAGTTGTAGATAATGAAGATAATTATCCGCTAGAATATGCTAGTGTAGCAATTTATAAAACATTGAATAATAAATTAGTTGTTGGAACAATATCAAACAAAGAAGGATTTTTTTCAATTTCTGATATAAAACCAGGAAATTATTATTTAGAGGCTTCTTTTTTAGGTTATCAAAAAAACACAATAAACTCTATTGTTATCAATAAAAAAGGAGAGAAAAAAGATTTAGGAATTATAAAATTAATTTTAGGATCTTCTAATCAATTAAATGAAGTTGTTGTTAGAACAGAGAAACAAGCCGTTTTACACAAAATTGACAGACAGGTATTTGATACAAAGAAATACCAGAGCACTGTTGGTGGTAATGCCATAGATGTGGTTAAAAATTTACCATCAGTAACTATTGATGGTTTAGGTGAAATTAGTGTGAGAGGAAGTAAAGGTTTTACTGTTTTAATCAACGGAAAACCAACACAAGGAAATGCGAGTGCAATTTTAGCTCAGTTACCTGCAAATGCATTAGAAAGTCTAGAATTAATAACGGCTCCTTCGGCGAAATACGATCCTGAGGGGAAAGGTGGTATTTTAAATGTTATTACTAAAAAAGGTGCGATTAATGGCACTTTTGCACAAATAAATGTTCGTGGTGGATTCCCTTCAATAGAAGATTATGATACTAAAGTTGCTGCAAAAAGATACGGAATTGATGCAACTATCAACAAAAGAACTGATAATTGGAATTTCTCTGTTGGAGCAAGTTATCAAAGAAATGATAAAACGGGAAGAAGAGAGGGAGATATGTACATTATAAATAAAGATCAGAATAAAACTACTTTTTTACCTTCTGATGGTGAGCGTAGTTTTGATGAAGTAACTTATAATGGTCGTTTTAATATAGATTATACTCCAAATAAATCCGATACGTATTCTTTAGGTTTCTTTGCAGGAAAGCGCACTAAAGAGCGTTTAGCAGATATTATTTATTATGATAATCATGCAATTTCTCCAATTGATGGTTCTAATCGAGATTATACATTTGCATATTACAATCATAATTTAAGAATTAGAAAAGGGGATTTTGCTCTAGGTAGTTTTGATTATTCACATAAGTTTGACGATAAATCGAAAATTTCAACGTCTATTTTATATGAGTATACATTTTTAGGTGGTCCAACAGAAAATGATAATTTAGGAGACCCTGACAATACTATCGTTTATCAAAGAGAATATAATACGAACGATAATCCTTTATACGGAACTCGTTTTAACCTAGATTATCAATGGAAACCTTTTTCTTTTGGAACTTTAGAAACGGGTTATCAGTATCGTGATTTAGATCACACAGGTAAATTTGAGTATTTTAGAAATACAAATGTCGTTTCAAAGTTTACAGCTGATGATTTAGTGCCTGAGTTTTCTAGTGATGTAAGTTTAAAAAGAAAAATTCATTCTGGGTACGTGCAAGTAACAGGTGCCAAAAGTAAATGGAATTATAATGCTGGTGTGCGTTTAGAATCTATGGATAGAGTTTATAAAGAGGCTTTAAAGAGCGAAACAATAGAAAATGTATATCAGTATGATTTTGTAAAGTTATTTCCTTCGGCATCTTTACAATATAAGGTTAATGATAAAACGAATATAAAAACAGCGTACAGTAAAAGAGTGGAAAGAACAACTAGTTTTAAAATGAACAGTTTTGCAGAACGTGAGCATTCTGAAGTTTTTGAACAAGGAGATAATACTTTGTCACCGGAATTTATAGATTTAGTAGAATTAGGAATTACTAAAAAATTGAAAACAGGAAATTCTGTTTATGCAACTGCTTATTTTAGACATGTAGATAATGTAATTAATCGTGTAAATACGTTGGCTTATGAAAAAGGTGGAGCAGTAATAGATACAATTATTAATAGAGTGTATTCAAACGTTGGTAAGAGTAATTCTATTGGTTTAGAAGTTGGCGCGGTTATAAAACCAACCCGAAATTGGTCTAATATTATAGGGGTAAATGTATATAATTATGCAATCGATGGTGTTCTCAATTTTAGACACAGAGATGGAATTGAAAGGGATTATAATATAGATTCAAAATCAACTATTTACTCTTTTAATTTAAATTCTACTTATAATTTTTGGGAAAACGCTTCTGTACAATTCACTTTTAATTATTTATCGGATAGAAATACTGCAATGGGAGAAGATTCCCGTTTTTATTCACCAAACTTAACTTTCAGAAAAAAGTTTATGGATGATAGGTTAACAGCCACACTGCAATGGCAGAATATTGATATGGGATTGTTTAAAACGAATGAACAGCGCATAACAACATCAAGACCAAACGAATATTATACAACTACAAACTATGTTTACGAAGTAGATGCAGTTTCTTTAAATCTTTCTTATACTTTTAATGCCGCTAAAAATAAATCTAAATTTATTGATAGTGAATTTGGTAAAAGAGAATTTTAAGGATTATAATAAATTAAAAAAGGCTTTCATATTTAAATATGGAAGCCTTTTTTGTTTTCTAAAAAATTGAAAATTATTTATTCATTATAAAATTCCATACTTTCTAAAATTAATTTTTCAGGGACTTTACAGTCTATTTTATAATCTTCATAATCGTTTAACAAAACAAAGTTTACTTGTCCGTTTATATTTTTCTTATCGTGTTTTAACAATTCCATAATGTCAGAAAAATCCTCTTTTAAAAGATGTGTCCTTTTGTAAATTGATGAAATAACTTCTTTTATTTCATTTACTTTTTCTGCAGGGAACCCTAATAATTTATATGACATAAAGCTTTCACAAACCATACCAATAGCAATGGCTTCGCCATGAGTCAGATTTTCTTTGTCTATCGCTTCGAGATAAAAAGACTCAATCGCATGACCTAAAGTATGACCAAAATTTAAAATTTTTCGTAAGTTTTGTTCTTTAGGATCTTGCAATACAACTTCATTTTTGATTTCAATAGATCTATGAATTAAATTGCTAATTTTTAAATTTTTGTTATTTTTTATTTCATAGAATAGATCAGTGTCATACGTGAGTCCGTACTTAATAATTTCCGCTGTTCCAGATTTAATCTCCCTTTCTGTAACTGTTGTTAGGTAATCAGAATCTACAATAACCATTTTGGGATTTGCAAACAAACCAATTTGATTTTTTAATACACCTAAATCAACTCCAGTTTTTCCTCCAACAGATGCATCAACCATAGATAATAGTGTTGTTGGTATATTTACAAAATCAATTCCACGTTTAAAACAAGAAGCAACAAAACCACCTAAATCTGTAATTACCCCGCCACCTAAAGTGATTATTAAACTTTTTCTATCTCCGCCCAATTCTGTGATTGTATTCCAAACATGAATACAAGTTTCAATGTTTTTATTGATTTCTCCAGATTCAATTTCGATTACTTCAATACGCTTTTCGGTAGCAAAATTTGGAATAAATTTTGGATAACAGTGCTCTAAAGTATTCTCATCTACCAAAATAAAGACAGTAGAGTAATTGTTATCTTCAACTAAATTAGAGAGTAATTTGTATGCTTTGTGCTGAAAATGAACGTTATATGTTCCTGCTTGGATAGTTTTCATTGATGATTAATTAAGCATGCAAATTAAAAATAAAAAATTCAATTATTGTCATTCTATCGCTATATTTGTTTGAGACAAAATCATGTTCAATGAAAATTTTTGACAATACAGCAATTGCATTTGCGCTAAAATCAGATTCTCAGTTAGAAAGGGCTTATTTTTTATTCAAAATGATTCAAAATGAACCTATGGTAAGAATTGGGACTGCAGTTACTAATTTTGCTTTAAAAGCGCATTTACCAGTAGAGGGTTTAATAAGATCTACGGTATTTGATCACTTTTGTGGTGGAGTGACTGAGTCAGATTGTATGCCTAACATTGAAAAAATGTATACAAAAGGTGTTTCTTCTGTGTTAGATTACTCAGTAGAAGGAAAGGAGAGTGAAGAAGAATTTGACGCTACACTAAAAAAGATTTTAAAAATCATCAACTTTGCTGAACAAAAAGAATCAATTCCGTTTGCTGTTTTTAAACCAACAGGATTTGGAAGATTTGCTTTATATCAAAAAATAACTGAAAATAAACAGTTGTCTAGTAGTGAAAAGTCTGAATGGTTAAAAGTGAAAGAGCGTTATCATACTGTTTGTAAAGCGGCATTTGATAAAAATGTTCCGTTATTAATAGATGCAGAGGAAAGTTGGATGCAAACTGCTGCAGATGATTTAATAGAGGATTTAATGGAAATTTATAATAAGAAAAAAACCATTATTTTCAATACATTACAAATGTATCGACATGATAGAATGGACTATTTGAGAAAATTGCACAAAAAAGCACAACAAAAAGGATTTTATATTGGCATGAAAGTTGTTCGGGGAGCTTACATGGAGAAAGAACGCAAAAGAGCGGAAGAAAAAGGATATCCTTCTACAATATGTAAAGACAAGCAAGCAACAGATGAGAACTATAATACTGCTATAAGATATATGATGGAGCATCCTAAAATGAGTTTATTTGCGGGAACTCATAATGAAGAAAGCTCCTTTTTAGTTAAAGAACTCGCAGAAGAAAAAGGAATTGCAGTAAATGATGAGCGCTTGTGGTTCGGCCAATTGTATGGTATGAGTGATCACATTAGTTACAATTTATCAAATATTGGTTTTAATGTTGCTAAATATGTTCCTTTCGGACCAGTAAGAGATGTTATGCCATATTTAATTAGACGAGCAGAGGAAAATACCTCTGTTGCTGGTCAAACAAATAGAGAATTAAATCTTATTAAAACAGAAAGAAAGAGGAGGAAATTATAATGAATAGTATAGACGAAATAAAGCTTTTACTAGATAAAAATAAGCAAAGGTTTGGCCAAGAGTTAAAACAAAGTAAGGAAGCTATTTCATTAATTAAAAAAGCAACTCACACGAATTTATCCGAAGAAGAAAAAGAAAAAATTAAAATCCAATTATTAGATATTTGCAAAACGATTCCTGCGTTAGCAGTATTTTTACTGCCAGGAGGTGCATTGCTTCTGCCACTTTTGATAAAATTAATACCAGATATTTTACCATCAGCTTTTCAAGAAGATTTTGAAGAAAAATAAGTTTATTTCGTGTATGACTTTGGTTAGCTTATATCATTTTCATGAAAAATAAAAAAGTTTATCGTTTCAATTGTTAACGCTACTATTTGGAGGTTTGCAGTTGGTCAATAATTTACAGAAATTCAAAAAAATATATCTAGAATTGCTATAAATCACTTTTAAACAACTACTTTTGCACGAAATTTAAGAATATTCAAATGCAACCAATTAGAAATATCGCTATTATAGCCCATGTCGATCACGGTAAAACAACGTTAGTAGATAAAATTATAGATCAAGCTAAAATTTTAGACGAACGTAAAGAGCGTACAGATTTATTGTTAGATAATAACGATTTAGAGCGTGAAAGAGGAATTACTATTCTTTCTAAAAACGTTTCTGTAAATTACAAGAACACAAAAATTAACGTAATTGATACTCCTGGTCACGCCGATTTTGGTGGAGAAGTAGAGCGTGTATTAAAAATGGCTGATGGTGTTTTATTATTAGTTGATGCATTTGAAGGACCAATGCCACAAACTCGTTTTGTATTAGGTAAAGCTTTAGAGTTAGGATTAACACCAATTGTTGTTGTCAATAAAGTAGATAAAGAAAACTGTACTCCTGATATCGTTCATGAAAAAGTTTTTGATTTAATGTTTGCATTAGAAGCAACAGAAGAACAATTAGACTTTACAACAGTTTATGGTTCTGCCAAAAATAACTGGATGTCTACTGATTGGAAAAACGAAACTGATAATATCGTTCCTTTATTAGACGCTGTGCTAGAGTCAATTCCAGAAACAAAGTATAATGAAGGTACGCCACAAATGCAAATTACTTCTTTAGATTTCTCTAAATTTACAGGAAGAATTGCAATTGGACGTATTTTTAGAGGAGATTTAGAAGTAGGTAAAGATTACATGCTATGTAAAGCAGATGGTTCTACGAAAAAAGTAAGAATTAAAGAATTACACGTATTCGAAGGAATGGGTAAAGTTCAAGTAGAAAAAGTACCTTGTGGAGATATTTGTGCAATTACTGGTATTGAAGGATTTGAAATTGGTGATACAATTGCAGATTTAGAAAACCCAGAAGCGCTGCCAAGAACAGAAATTGACCAACCTACAATGAGTATGTTGTTCACGATTAACAACTCTCCTTTCTTTGGTAAAGAAGGTAAATTTGTAACATCTCGTCATTTAAGAGATCGTTTATTTAAAGAATTAGAAAAGAATCTTGCATTAAAAGTTGAAACGACTGACAGCGAAGATAAATTTAACGTTTTTGGACGTGGAGTTTTACATTTATCTGTTTTAATTGAAACTATGCGAAGAGAAGGTTATGAATTACAAGTGGGAAGACCACAGGTAATTATAAAAGAAATTGATGGTAAAAAGCATGAACCAATGGAGACATTGTCTATTGATGTTCCTGAGGAAATGGCTTCTAAAGCAATTAACCTAGTGTCTCTAAGAAAAGGAGATATGTTAGTTATGGAGCCAAAAGGAGATTTACAACATTTAGAGTTTTTAATTCCATCTAGAGGTTTAATTGGTTTAAGGAATAGAATTTTAACAGCAACTGGTGGAACTGCAATTATTAACCATAGATTCAGTGAATACGGGCCATATAAAGGAGATTTTACTGAAGAAGTAAAAGGAGCAATTGTTTCTTCTGCAGCAGGTAAAGCAACAGCATATGCATTAAACCGTTTACAAGATAGAGGTGTATTTTTTATTGATATTAATCAAGAGATTTATATTGGTCAGGTTATTGGAGAAAACTCAAAATCTGATGATTTGGCTGTAAACCTAATTAAAGGAAAGCAATTAACAAACATGCGCAAATCTGGTACAGATGATGCTATGAAAATTGCTCCAAAAGTAGATTTCTCTTTAGAGGAAAATATGGAATACATTAAAGCAGACGAGTATTTAGAGGTTACTCCAGAAAGTTTACGTATGCGTAAAATAGTGTTTAAAGCATAATTACGTTTTATTTTATTCTGATACAGAATGATTCTTATAAATTAAAAAGCTCAAGTTTTAACTTGAGCTTTTTTTATGAAGTTTTTAAAATTTTGATTTTATTTACAAAACAGGTTAGCTATACTATTTCAACCTCGCTAACTCCGTTATTCTTTTTTGTGATCTGTATTTGAGTTGGAATTCGTTCTTTTAAATTTTCTACGTGAGATATAATTCCAATCATCTTTCCTTGAGATTGTAACGTTTCTAAAGTCGAAATTACGGTTTCTAACGAGCTGCTATCTAAAGTTCCAAAACCTTCATCAATAAAAAGGGAATCAATTTTTACATTTTTACTAGCTAAATCAGACAGTCCTAAAGCCAATGACAAACTAATTATGAATTTTTCTCCTCCGCTAGAAGTATCCACCAACCTTGCCTGATCTGTTTGATAATGGTCTATCAAATTAAAATTAAGTTCTTCTTTTGGTTTATAATTTTCTTCCATTTTTAAAGAGTAACGCTTATTCAATTTATATAAATGAACATTGGCCAAATCCAATAAATGTTTTAATGTTAAACGTTGTACATAAACATTAAACGCATCTTTAGAATTACCAATAATTGCAAAAAGCTCTTTCCAAACTTTACAAATTTCGTTTTGTACATCAATCTTTAAAGAGACTTCTCTGTTTCTATTTCTAATTTCTTGGTCTTTTCTGAAAGCTTCTTTTACTTCTCCTTTTTCAGCGGATAAGCTATCTTTTTGAGCTTTAAAATTTTCTAGAGTGACTTTACTTTCTGATTCTAAATTTTCAAAGTTTTTTGAGGCATTTAATGTTGATATTGCTTTTACATTCGCCTCTTTTAAAGTTTTTAATTTAGACTTCGCTTCGTTTATTTGTTCTTTGTATTTTGTATATTTTAATTTATCTTCTTGAGATAATAAAGCTTTTTCAATTTCTTTTTTAGATTCAAATGCACTTGTTTTTATTTTTGCTTCAAAATCTGAATTTAAAATAATTAACTCTTCACTTAATTCTTTTTGCTCTTTTATACCTTGAGTTTTTAAAGTATCTTTTTCTGTTTTTGAATCTAATAATTTCTGTAACTCTTTTTTGCTGTTCTCAACTTTTTCAATCAATTGCTTATTGAGTAATTGTAGGCTTTCTCTTTTACTTTCTACAGAAATAGTCATTGGTAAAATACCAATACGCTTTGTTTTTAGGTGTTCTAATTTAATATCTGCATCTTTAATTGATTTATTTAAATCTTTTTGAGTTTTTAAGTATGCTTCTAGTTGGTTTTTAATATTGTTATTATTTGTATGAATAACAGTAATATTTGCCTTTAAAGCCTCTAAATTCTTTTCCTTTTTATTATAATTAGTGATTGTTTCTTTTAATTGATCAATAAATACATTTGTTTCTTCAACCAAAGGTAATTCGTAGTTGAATTTTGCTAGTTTTGTTTTTAAGTCATTTTTTAAAACAATAGAGGTTTTGGTTAAATTGGTAATTGATTTATTTTTGGATTCAATTGTTGTATTTGAGTTTTTATTCTTTTCGTTAAGTGTTGCAATTATTGTTGTTAACTTACTTTCTTCTTTTTTATATACTTCAACACTTTTTGAAAATGCATCTTTTTTCGCTTGTAACTTTTGTGCTGTTTTTAGGTTTTCATCTATAGTTGCTAAATTTACATGAACTGCTTTTAAATGAGTTTCAATTTGAATTGTATCTGTTAATTCACAATTCAATTCTAATTGTTTTGCTGATGCCTGAATCGTTTTTAGCTCTTCAATTATTAAATTGATTTGAATCTGTAAATTATCGATTTTCGTTCTTACTTCGACTTCCTTTTTATCTAAATCTGTTTTAGAATTGATAAACAGCTGTAATTTTTCTTCACGTGATTTTAACTCTAAATCAGCTTTAGAAACATCAATTACGTTTAATTGTTCAGTAAATGGATGCTCTTTAGAACCACACAATCCGCAAGGTTCTCCTTTAATTAAATTTTTACGATCAGCTTCATATTTTAAAACACTTCTTTCTAACTCTAAAATTTTAGAGGCATCAATTACAGACTTTTCTTGCAATTCAATGTCCGTATTTTTTACTTTTATTTTTTCCGATGTTGCTTTTAATTCTACAATAAATACTTTTTGATTTTGTAGTAATTGAGCGTGACTTTTTTCTAATTTAACAGCGTGCTCTGCAAAGTTTTTAAATTGTTTCCAAGTTGATTCTTCTTTAGTTAACGTATCTTTTTGAGCTAATAAATCCGTTAATTTATTTTTTGACAACTCTATTGAAAGCTTTAGCCCTTCTGACTCAATCACTTTTAGCTCAGCTACTTTTTTTTCAAGAATTTCTTGATACTTTTCTAATTCAGAAGTGGTTTTTTCAACTTCATTCTTTTTACTAATAATAAATTGAGAGTCTAATTTTAGTGTTTCTTTATTTCCTTTTAAAACGGTTAATTCACTTGCCCAATTTGATATTTCTGAATCTACTTCCTTTAAAAACTTGTAATTAAGAACAAATGCTTCATCAATTTTAAGAGCAGCTTCAGTCTGATTTAATGTTGCTATTAATTTCTTCTGCTCAGTTACATTCGTCTCAATTTGCTGATTTAATTCAACTAATTTCAGATTCGTTTTTTGCTTATTTTCGGTTTCATTTTTAAATTGATTGTCCAAAGTGGTAATCAATTCAAGTTTTGGCAACCAAGACGTAAATTCTTTATCTGTAGTTTCTAATTCAGCAGTTTGCTTTTTAGAAATTGCTATTAATTCTTCTATTTTTGGTTTAAGTAGTGTTAATTGTACTTCTAATTCTTTTAATTGATTTGCTTTTGCGATACTACTTTTTTCATTTCCATTAAAATTCTGAATAAGCTCTTTAAATGGTTCTGCTTTTTCATTTAAATTTAATAGCTCTATTTCAAAACGATGCTTTTCAATAAAAAGACCTAATTTATCATATTTGGTATTTAAACTTTCAGATTCTTTTGTCAACTCTTGAAATTTTTGATACCAGTTAATAATCAAGTTAATTTTAGCAATTTCTTTTTCTGTAGCTATAATTTTAGTGTCTAGTTCTTTATCTTTTATTGTTAATTCCGTTTTTCTTTCCTCGGACAAAACATCATCAGCATTAATTTTAGATTGAATTTCTTTTAACTTAGCATCTTCACGAGATTTTCGATCTAAAATACCCTGACCAATCTTTTTATAAATCTGTTCTCCTGTAATTTGTTCTAATAACCTTCCTTTTTCTGGTCCTTTGGCAATTAAAAAAGAAGCAAATTCGCCTTGTGCCAACATAACAGACCTTAAAAATTGAGTATAATTTAATTGAGTTACGTTAACAACTTCAACAAGTAGGTTTCTTTTTTGATCTGCTAAAATTTTACCTGAAGACAAGTTTTTTAAACTTACTTTTTCTTGTGGATTTAAAAGTTTCTTTCCTGTATTAGAGCCTAATCGAACACTCCAACTTGCTTCATAAATATTATTGTTGTTTTCAAAAGTAACTCTGCTAAAGGCATTGTTAGCGCCATGACTAACCACATTACGCAAAGTGCCTTTTGTACCGTTAAAACGAGGTACATTATGATATAAAGCAATGGTTATTGCATCTAAAATAGTTGTTTTTCCTGCACCTGTAGCTCCAGTAATCGCATATAAACCAACATCTTTAAATTGTTCGTTTTCAAAATCTATAATTATAGGATTTGTTGATTTTAATGAATTTATATTTTGTAATTCTATTTTTAAAATTTTCATAACGAACTGCTCTTATTGCTTTTTAACAGATTGTAAAACTTCATTAAAAGCATCCCAAATTTTTGGGTTTTTGTCTAATTCATAATTCATTTCTTGACATTTTAGTTTAAAAACTTCTTTAGGAAGCAATTCTTTAATCGATTTAGTCTCTGCCAACAACTCTTCAATTCCTTTATGCCTTCTCTGATTTTTTAAAGCAATCTTTAATATATCAAAGTCATACTTTTCAGCTTCAATTTTTAAATCATCGGTATTTACAGTAGATGATTCCTTTAAAGCAATTTCTACCCAAGGTTTTAATGCGTAAGAATTGGTTTTAATAGTCGGAAACTTATTGATGCATTCATCAATAGTACCTGTTAGTTTGTAGAAATTTCTAAAACATGGAATTACAGCATCTTTAATATCACTAATTTTATTTTTTTCTAGTGTTAAAACAAGTATTTTTTTTTCATAGTTAATTTCACTGAAGCTCAAAATATTTGGAGATCCGGAATAACGAACTTTATCATTCTCTCCAACTATCTGAGGTCTGTGTAAATGTCCTAAAGCTATGTAATCAAAATAGGTAGGAAAATCTTCTGCACCAATATGCCCTAATGAACCTACATAGATATTTTGTTCGCTATCAGATACAGAACCACCAATTGCAAATAAATGCCCCATGCCAATTACAGGCGCTTGGGTTGTATTTATCAATTTACAATGGTTGGCAGCAGCCTTATAATGATTAATTAGGGCAGTTTTATACTTATCTGTTAATTCGTCAAAAGTTTCACCTGCAACAGCTCGTCTAATATCACCATCGCGTAAATAAGGAATCGCAGCAACAATAACTTTTTCTTTATTTAGTTCAATTTTAAAGACTTCATCTTTTATGTTTTCAGTTGCTTTTCCAACAACTTTAATAGATAAGGCATCTAAGATATGTTTTGGCGCATTTAGAGTACCTGGTGAATCATGATTTCCGCCTGTAATAATTATAGATTTACAATTAGTCGCTTTTAATTTTACTAAAAAACTGTAATACATTTCTAAACTTTGATTCGATGGAGAACCGGTATCAAAAACATCACCTGAAATTAATAGCATATCAATTTTTTCCTCAATGATGTACCCTTCAATCCAATTTAAAAATAAAATTTGTTCTTCAGTTTGAGATTGATCATGTAATCTGTGTCCCAAATGCCAATCGGCCGTGTGCAGTATTTTCATTTCTTTTTCATTTTTTTAGCATATGAATTTTGTTATCAAACTTTTAAAGAAAATTTTCAAAACAAATAAATGATAGAAAAGCTAAATTAACTTTTTTGAGTTAAAAGTACATCAAGTAAAAAGACCAATATTAATATGTAAATATTTATTTACAAGAAACAGAGTTGTCAGATTTATAGTCCTTAATTTAATCAAAACTGACATAACTACTGATATGGTAAAATTTATCTAATTGAATTTTAAGAAATAAAAAAATACTATTTGTTATTATAACAGGGGTGAAGTGCTTTTTGTTTAAGTTTTTATAATTTATGGGGCGTTTTGTATCCTTTTATGTCAGTTTTTTAATTCTTTGGCTCGATTATGGCTACTAGTGAATGGATAAACTAAAAATATTTTTTTAATTACTATAATATGAGTCAAGTAAAAGAGAACAACACCATTAAAGTAAATTATACCGGTAAATTATCAAACGGACAAATTTTTGATACTTCTGAAGGAAAAGAGCCAATTGAATTTATTTTGGGACAAGGAAGATTAATTCCTGGTTTTGAGAAAGGTTTAATTGATATGAAATTAAATGAAAAGAAAACTATCGAAATTGCAAAAGACCAAGCTTATGGTGATGTTAATGATAATTTAATACAAGAAATAAACAAAGCCGAGCTTCCGCAAGATATGGAGCCTAAAGTTGGTATGGGATTAGTTTCTAAATCTCCTGACGGAAAAGAAATAAACTTGATGGTTGTTGAAGTTAAGGATGAAAGTATTGTGATAGATGGAAATCATCCTTTAGCAGGTCATGATCTTATTTTTGATGTTGAAGTAGTTGAAATTAAGGAGACTGTAATTACAGAATAAAAGAAATTATTTCTTTTAAAAAATAAAAAACCTTTGTTATTTGATCTTAACAAAGGTTTTTTTTCGCTTAAAATGGTAATGTTTTTTACATTTTTTAAGATGTTTATATCTTCTAAAATATCTATTTAAAAGTTTTTTTTTAAATTAATTATTCTATAGTTTCGCAAGCCTAAACTAAATATATATGAAAACTTTAAATTATTTTAAAATTGCCGTTGTTTTATTATTAACCGTATCAGTATTTGTTTCATGCGATAAAGATAAAGATGAAGAAATTGATATGGATTCACTAAAATTCTCTGAAATAAAATTCTCTGAAATTTATAAATCTTCAGCAAATGATGATGTATCTGATGTTGTAATAGGAGATAACAGTATTCATGTTACAAGTACAAAGAGTCTAAATAATTGGCACGGAGTGTTATTAGAGGATAATGAAGTAGAAATTGGTGGAAGTCAGACTATAGAATATACCATAACTAAACAAACTGAATTGGCTAGACTAATGGTAGGTTACTTGTTAAAAGATGATGTAACCAATTTTAAGAAGGAAAATAATACTTATAAGTATCTTTTTGTATATTCACAAATTTTTAACTCAGGAATTAGCGTACCGTATTATACGGTCTCAAAAAGAGCATTTACAGTTTATTATAAAGATAATAAGCAGGCACCGAATAGTAATTTTGATAATTATGAATTAGGAGATCGTTTTAAAATTGTACTAAAAGATAAGGTTATAAAATATTATAAGAATGATGATTTATTTTTTACAGATTCTAGGGAATTAAATAGCAAGGTTATTCCAGCAATCACCTTTAATAATCTTTCTGGTGGTAAAACAGGAGAAATAGAAATATCTGATATCAAAATTTCTAAATAAATAAAGATTTGATAATTTTAATCTATAGAAGCACAACTTTAAAAAGTTGTGCTTTTTTTTATTTTTTTAAAATAAACCTATGAAAATAAAAATCATCTAAATTTAAGGTGGCTTTTATTTTGAATTTCATAAAAATTGAGGATAAATAAAAATAATAATATCTTTATTCTAATTTTTAAAAAAAAATAGTAATATTTGTGTCAAATAACAAAAACATGAGTTTTATTCAATTACATCATCATCATTATCAAATTTGCGCTTAAGCGAACTAAGAATGTATTGAATAAAATCAAGATATTTAAAAACCCGTTTGAGCAAATCAAACGGGTTTTTTTAATTTAAAACCGTATTTGCTCAGGCATTAAATAAAACAAAAATGAGTAATTTAAGAATTGCAGTACAGAAGTCAGGAAGATTAAACGAAGATTCAATGAGAATCTTAAAAGACATTGGTATTTCTATAGATAATGGAAAAGATCAATTAAAAGCGGCAGCAAGAAATTTTCCTGTAGAAGTTTTTTACCTTAGAAACGGAGATATCCCACAGTATTTAAGAGATGGAGTAGTAGATGTGGCTATTATTGGAGAGAATGTTTTAATAGAAAAAGGAAACGATATTGAGTTTGTAGAGCGTTTAGGTTTTTCTAAATGCAAAGTTTCTATTGCTGTTCCTAAAGATTCTGAAGCCAATTCATTAAAAGATTTAGAAGGAAAAAGAATTGCAACTTCGTATCCAGAAACGGTAAAAAAATATTTAAAAGAATATAATATCGATGCACAATTACACACCATTAGTGGTTCTGTAGAAATTGCACCAAATATTGGTTTAGCAGACGGAATTTGTGATATTGTTTCTAGTGGATCAACACTTTTTAAAAATGGTTTAAAAGAGATTGAGGTACTTTTAAAATCGGAAGCAGTTTTAGCAGTTTCTTCAAAAATCTCTAATGATAGAATGGCTATTTTGAAAAAAATTCAATTTAGAATTCAATCTGTTTTAAAAGGAAGAGATTCTAAATACATATTGTTAAATGCACCTAATGATAAATTAGACGCTATTTTAGCTTTATTACCTGGGATGAGAAGTCCAACTGTTTTACCATTGGCAGAAAAAGGCTGGAGTTCTGTACACACTGTAATTAGCAAAAATCAATTTTGGGAAATTATTGATGAGTTAAAGTTAAATGGAGCAGAGGGAATTTTAGTATGTCCGATTGAAAAAATGGTGGTTTAAATTTTTTGGACTTTTTACTATATTTTTTTTGAATAAAAAAGTATTAAGAATTCCTTGTCAATCCAAACCGCAAATAAAGTTTTATTAGATAATAGAATCATGAAAAATATAAATAATCCTCAAAGAAAAGATTGGAGTCAGATTTTAGAAAGACCCACAAAGACTGTCGAAGATATTGAAAAAACTGTAAATCAAATTTTTGGCGATGTTCAAAAAAACGGGGATGCTGCAGTAAAGAAATACACGCAGTTGTTTGATGGTGTTTCTTTGGATAACGTTATTGTTTCTATTGAAGAAATTAATGAAGCAATTGCAGAAGTTTCAAGTGAATTAAAAGATGCTATCAATCTTGCAAAAGAAAATATCACCAAGTTTCATACTGCACAAAAGACGGATAAAGTTTTTGTAGAAACTACAAAAGGAGTTTCTTGTTGGCAAGAAAAAAGACCTATTCAAAAAGTAGGTTTATATATTCCTGGAGGAACCGCTCCATTATTTTCTACAGTTTTAATGTTGGCTATTCCTGCTCAAATTGCAGGTTGTAAAGAAATTGTTTTATGCTCACCTCCAAATAAAGAAGGAAAAATTCATCCTGCTATTTTGTATACTGCTAATTTATGTGGTGTAACTAAGATTATAAAAGTTGGTGGAATTCAAGCGATTGCAAGTTTTACATTTGGAACCGAAACAGTTCCTAAAGTTTATAAAATATTCGGACCAGGAAATCAGTTTGTAACAGTTGCAAAACAGCTTTCTACGAAATATGGAATCGCTATTGACATGCCTGCAGGGCCAAGTGAACTATTAGTGGTTGCAGATAATAAGGCAAATGCTAGCTATGTCGCTTCAGATTTACTAAGTCAAGCAGAGCATGGAGCAGATAGTCAGGTAATTTTGGTTTCAACTTCAAAAAAACTAATTGATGAAGTTACTTTAGAGATAAAAAAACAACTTTTAGAATTGCCAAGAATTCAAATTGCCCAAAAAGCAATAGAAAACTCCAAATCTATTTTTGTTGAAAATGATGAAATTGCATTAGAATTGATAAACGAATATGGTCCTGAACATTTTATTGTTTGTACAAATAACAACGACTTTTATGTTGATAATATAGAAAACGCAGGTTCCGTTTTTATTGGTAATTATACGCCAGAGAGCGCAGGAGATTATGCTTCTGGTACAAACCACACATTACCAACAAATGGTTTTTCTAAATCGTATTCAGGTGTAAATTTAGATAGTTTTACAAAGAGCATTACATTTCAGGAAATAAACAAGGAAGGAATACAAATAATAGGGAAATCTATTGAATTAATGGCCGCAGCAGAAGGATTAGAAGCACATAAAAATGCAGTTTCAATTCGTTTAAAAGATTTATAATAGGTTCTAAAATTTCAGTCTGAATTAGAAAACGAAGAAGAATTTTTGCATCCGATTTCTCATTAGATAATTTTGAGTAAAGTCGAAAGATTGTAAAAACCTCATTTCAAAATCAAATTAGGAATATTAATTATGAAAAAAAACTTTAATATCAACAGCCTAATTAGAGAAAATATAAAATCTCTAAAACCATATTCTTCTGCAAGAGATGAATATAAAGATGCAACAATTAATGAAATGATTTTCTTAGATGCTAATGAAAATCCTTTTGAAAATGGTGTAAATAGGTATCCAGATCCACAACAAAATAATGTAAAGGATTTGCTTTCTGATATTAAAGAAATCCCAAAAGAAAATATCTTATTAGGTAATGGAAGTGATGAAGTTTTAGATTTAATCTTTAGAGCTTTTTGTGAGCCAAAAGAAGATAATATTATCACATTACCACCAACATATGGCATGTATTCTGTTTTGGCAAATATAAATGCTGTTGAGAATAGGACTGTACTGCTAAACAATGATTTTCAACCAAAAGTAAAACAGATTTTAGAAGTTGCAGATGCAAATAGTAAAATTTTATTTTTATGTTCACCAAATAATCCAACAGGAAATAATTTTAAGGTTACATCTATTAGAGAATTATTAATAAGGTTTAAAGGATTGGTTGTTTTAGATGAAGCTTATATAGATTTTTCAGATCAAAATAGTTGGTTGAAAAGGTTAGAAGAGTTTCCTAATTTAATTGTTACACAAACTTTATCAAAAGCATATGGTTTAGCAGGAATTCGTCTGGGAGTTTGTTATGCATCCAAAGAAATTATTAAAGTTTTAAATAATATAAAACCACCATATAACGTAAATGAATTAACACAGCAAAGAGCAGCTACTCGACTTCAAAAGATGGATGAAATTCAGAATGAAGTTGCTCAATTAATTAGTGAACGAAAACGCTTAAAAGAAGAATTGGAATGTTGTGTAAGCTATATTGAAAAGGTATATCCATCAGAGGGTAACTTTCTTTTAATAAAGGTCGATGACGCAACAAAACGTTACAATCAGTTAATAGGTTTGGGAGTTGTTATTAGAAATAGAACGACTCAACCTTTATGTGAAAATTGTTTACGTATAAGTGTTGGTATTTGTGAAGAAAATCAAAAATTATTAAGAGCTTTAAAGTCTCTTAATTAAAATAGAAGAATTTGTTGTTTCTGCATAGACAGGAACCTAAAAATAAAATATCATGAGTAAAAAAGTATTATTTATAGATAGAGATGGAACTTTAGTTATAGAGCCGCCTGTAGATTATCAATTAGATAGTCTAGAAAAGTTAGAGTTTTACCCAAAAGTTTTTCAATACATGGCAAAAATTGCTTCAGAGTTGGATTACGAATTGGTAATGGTAACGAACCAAGATGGTTTAGGAACTAATTCTTTTCCTGAAGATACTTTTTGGCCAGCTCAAAATAAAGTAATTTCTGCTTTCGAAAACGAAGGCGTTATTTTTACTGAAGTTTGCATCGATAAAACTTTTCCACATGAAAATGCGGAGACTCGTAAACCAAGAACAGGTTTGTTAAAAAAGTATTTTTCGGAGGAATATGATTTGGAAAACTCTTTTGTTTTAGGAGATAGAATTACAGATATGGAATTGGCTAAAAACCTTGGTTCTAAAGGGATTTTTTTATCTGAAGACCCACAACTAGGTGTTGATGAAATAGAAACTTCAAAACAAGAAATTTTAAACTGTATTGCATTAACAAGTACAGATTGGTCAAAAATTTATGAATTTTTAAAGTTAGAAGATAGAATCTCAGAAATTACTAGAAATACAAATGAAACTAAGATTTATATCAAATTAAATTTAGATGGTTCTGGGAAAAACGATATTTCTACAGGCGTTAAATTTTTTGACCACATGTTAGATCAAATTGGACGTCATGGTGCAATGGATTTAACTGTAAAAGTTGATGGTGATTTAGAGGTTGATGAGCATCACACAATAGAAGATACCATGATTACTTTAGGAGAGTTATTCCATAAAGCATTGGGTAATAAATTAGGAATAGAACGTTATGGTTTCTGTTTACCAATGGATGATTGCTTAGCGCAAGCAGCAGTTGATTTTGGAGGAAGACCTTGGTTGGTTTGGGAGGCAGATTTTAAGCGCGAAATGATTGGTGATATGCCAACAGAAATGTTTTTACATTTGTTCAAATCATTTACAGATGGTGCAAAATGTAACTTAAATATTAAAGCTGAAGGAACAAACGAGCATCATAAAATTGAAGGAATCTTCAAAGCATTTGCAAAAGCAATGAAAATGGCAGTTAAAAGAGATGCTAATAAGATGTTTTTACCATCTACAAAAGGAGTGTTATAATGAAGTTAGTAATTATAGATTATGGTGCAGGAAACATTAAAAGCATTCAATTTGCTTTCAAACGTTTAGGAGTTGACGCTGTTTTATCAAATGATATAAATGAAATTACAGCTGCTGATAAAATAATTTTCCCGGGAGTTGGTGAAGCAAGTTCTGCAATGAAAATGTTAGAACAAAGTGGGTTAAATAAAATAATACCTGCTTTAAAACAGCCTGTTTTGGGTATTTGCTTAGGAATGCAGCTGATGTGTAATTATTCTGCGGAAGGAAATACAAAAGGATTGGGAATTTTTAATGTTAATGTTAAAAAATTTTCAAATGCAGTCAAAGTTCCACAAATGGGATGGAATGTAATCTATGATTTAAAATCTGATTTATTTAAAGGAATTAAAGAAAAAGAGTTTATGTATTTAGTGCATAGTTTTTATGCTGAAGGTTGTGATGAAGCTATTGCTAAAACAGATTATGAAATTGAATATGCATCGGCTTTGCAAAAGGATAATTTTTATGGTGTGCAATTTCATCCAGAAAAAAGTGGAATTAAAGGCTCAAAAATTCTAGAAAATTTTTTAAACCTTTAAATTTATTCTGAAATTGTTTCAGAATCTATTAATTTTAAAAAATGAATAATTTAAGTTATAGTATTAAATAAATAATTTATGAGAATAATTCCAGCCATAGATATTATTGAAGGAAAGTGTGTTCGTTTAACAAAAGGCGATTACAGTACTAAGAAAATTTATAATGAAAATCCATTAGAAGTTGCAAAAGAGTTTGAAGCAGCGGGAATTGAATATTTGCATGTTGTTGATTTAGATGGTGCAAAAGCGAGTCAAATTATCAATCATAAAGTGTTAGAACAAATTGCTAGTAAAACCAATTTAAAAATTGATTTTGGGGGTGGATTAAAATCTGATAAAGATTTAGAGATAGCGTTTAATTCTGGTGCAAATCAAATTACTGGTGGAAGTATTGCAGTTAAAAATAGTGAAATTTTTGAAGGTTGGATTAAAAAATATGGCTCAGAAAAAATAATTTTAGGAGCTGATTTTTATCCTGATAATTCAGGAGGAAAAATTGCTACAAATGGTTGGCAAGAAGAAAGTTCTCTAGAATTGATTCCTTTTATTTCTGATTATTACCAAAAAGGAATTCAATATATAATTTGTACAGATATTTCTAAAGACGGTATGTTGCAAGGACCTAGTTTCGATATTTATCAGCAGATTTTAACGCAAGTAAATAACTTAAAATTAATTGCTTCTGGAGGAATTTCAACTTTTGATGAACTTCCTAAATTAGCAGAAAATGGTTGCGAAGGTGTTATTATAGGAAAAGCGATTTATGAAAATAGAATTAGTTTGAAACAACTAGAAAAATTTATAGTTGCTGGCATGTAGACATAAGTTTTATTGATTAAATTTTTATCTAATCACAAAAAAAAGCATTCAAAATAAAAAAATATAATGTTAACAAAAAGAATTATACCTTGTTTAGATATCAAAAACGGAAGAACTGTAAAAGGTGTAAATTTCGTAAACTTAATTGATGCTGGAGATCCTGTAGTTTTAGCACAACAATATGCAGAATTAGGAGCAGACGAATTGGTTTTTTTAGATATTTCGGCCACTTTAGAAGGTAGAAAAACAATGCGAGACATGGTTTTAAAAGTTGCGGAACAAGTAAATATACCGTTTACAGTTGGTGGAGGAATTTCTTCTATTGAAGATGTTGATGTTCTTTTAAAATCTGGTGCGGATAAAGTTTCTATAAATTCATCAGCTATAAAAAGACCTGATTTGGTAAATGAATTAGCAGATAAATTTGGAAGTCAATGTGTGGTTGTTGCAATTGATGCAAAACAGATTGATGGAGAATGGTTTGTTCATTTGGCAGGAGGAACAATTCCGACAGAATTGAATTTATTCAAATGGGCGAAAGAAGTTGAAAAACGAGGAGCAGGAGAAATTTTATTTACATCTATGAATAATGATGGTACAAAGGCTGGTTTTGCAAATGAAGCGCTTTTAAAACTATCAATTGAATTAAATATACCAATTATTGCATCTGGTGGCGCAGGAACAGTGCAACATTTTGTAGATACTTTTAACGAAGGAAAGGCAGATGCAGCTTTAGCAGCAAGTGTATTTCATTTTGGAGAAATACCAATTTTAGATTTAAAACAAGAATTAAAAAAAAATAATATTCCAGTTAGAATATAAATGTCAGTTCGAGTGCAGTTGAGAAATAATTACTTTTTTACTAAACTTGAGAAGACATCTAAAATAAAAAAAATGAACATCGATTTTAATAAAAATAACGACGGATTAGTGCCTGCAATCATTCAAGATGCAACAACAAAAAATGTTTTAATGCTTGGGTATATGAATGAAGAGGCTTTTGCTAAAACACAAGAAACAAAATTAGTTACTTTTTTTAGTAGAACCAAAAACCGATTATGGACTAAAGGAGAGGAAAGTGGAAATAGTTTGAATTTAGTAGATATGAAGCTAGATTGTGATAATGATACTTTATTAATCTTTGTTAAGCCAAATGGACCAACATGTCATAAAGGTACAGGTACCTGTTGGAATACCGAAAACAAACAGAGTTATGGGTTCTTTTCTACTTTAGAAGATGTAATTACGGAAAGAGTTGCAAATAAAGATACTCAGAAATCATATGTAGCAAGTTTATTTGATAAAGGAATTAATAAAATAGCTCAAAAAGTAGGTGAAGAAGCTGTCGAAACTGTTATTGAAGCGATGGATAACAATGATGAATTATTTTTATATGAATCTGCCGATTTGTTGTTTCATTATTTAATGTTATTACAGGCAAAAGGTTTCACTTTAAAAGATATTGAAGCTGAACTAAAAGGAAGGCACAAATAAACTTAACCATATAGTAAGTTTAAAATGATCAAATAAATTATTATTTGGTCATTTTTGTTTTGTTCCAAACTGATGACACAATAATAATTGAATTTTAAATAAATATGAATAAAACTCTATTTAAATAGTATTTTTGCTAGATGTAAAAAACAAATAATTGAAAAACTCAAAAGCACTTATCGTTTTAGCATTTATAGCCATTTACGTTATTTGGGGATCTACTTATTTATTCAATAAAATAGCTGTTACAGAACTACCTCCTTTTTTTTTAGCTTCTATTCGTTTTTTTATAGCAGGAATTTTAATGATTTTGTTGGCTATTATTTCAAAGCAAAATCTATCTATTTCAAAAAAACAATTATCTAATTCAGTTATTGCTTCTTTTTTCTTTTTGATTTATGGAAATGGTGTTTTTGTATGGGCTTTGCGTTATGTTGATAGTGGATTTGGAGCTTTAGTAGCTTCAACTCAACCTTTATTTGTTTTATTTTTATTACGATTAATCGATCGAAAACCTTTGCAAAAAAAATCTATAATTGGTGTTTGTCTAGGTATGCTAGGTATGTATATACTAGTAAGTCAAAAAGAATTAACGACTTCGGAAGGAAGTTTACTCGGTATTTTTATGATGTTAACATGTGTGTTAAGTTGGAGTTATGGAAGTGTTTTTGTATCAAAAGCTGATTTTCCAAAAAGTTTTATAGTATCAACAGGTTATCAAATGCTAGCTGCTGGTTTTGTTTTATCAATAATAAGTTTAAGTATTAATGAGCAATGGAGTTCACCATTAACTTGGAGTACAAATATTCAATTATCGATGTTTCTATTGATTTTTTTTGGTGGAGTAATTGCTTTTTCAGCTTTCAACTATTTATTAAAAGTTGTTTCTCCAGAAAAAGTATCAACTTCTGCTTATGTAAACCCTGTAATTGCGTTATTTATGGGTTGGTATTTTTTAGATGAAGTTTTCACCATACAATCAATAATAGCCTCAGTAATTTTATTAACAGGAGTTTATTTTATTACTTCTAGAAAAAGAAAATAAGTAAAGATTTTGAAAGTTAAAAAGGCAATAAAATATATGTTGATTAGCACATTTGCTTTTGCTTGTATGAATTCTATAGTTAAGTATCTCACAGATGTAAGCGCTTATCAAATTGTTTTTTTTAGATCATTAGGTTCACTTTTTTTTACGTTCGGATTTTTATTAAGAAATAAAATTCCAATCATTGGTAAAAATAATACATTACTCATTTCAAGAGCAATAGTTGGAAGCTTATCCATGCTTCTTTTCTTTATGTCGGTTAAACATTTGTCTATAGGCACAGCGGTTTCGCTAAGATATGTCGCTCCAATTTTTGCTGCTATTTTTGCAGTTTTTTTATTGAAGGAAAAAATAAAACCTTTACAATGGATTTTTTTTCTGATTTCTCTTTTTGGAGTTTTTATTTTAAAAGGGTATGATAATCAATTAAATACAAGTGGTTTAATTTTGGTAATGTTAGCATCTTTACTTAGTGGATTGGTATATATTATCATCAGTAAAATAGGGAAGAGTGAGCATCCAATTGTGATTGTGAACTACTTTATGGTTTTTGCAACCATTTTAGGAGGTACACTTTCTGTAAATAATTGGGTAACTCCTAAAGGCAATGATTGGTACTTTTTAATGAGTCTTGGTGTATTTGGTTATATTGGACAGGTTTATATGACCAAAGCTTTTCAAAATGCATCAACTAACATTATAGCTCCCATAAAATATTTTGAAGTTATTTATACAGCTACAATTGGGGTTTTCCTATTTGGAGAGATCTATACATTTTATAGTTTTTTAGGAATTTCTTTTATTATTGGAGGCTTGATTTTAAATATTTGGTATAAATCGAAAACAATTAATTTTAAATAAAAACACAAATAAAAATTTAGTATTCATTTTTAAATAGTATTTAATATCTTTCACACTAAATAAAAATCATTGCAAATAAACATAGTTCTATTCATCATTCTAGCTTTGTTATTGAGTTTTTCAGTAGCATTCTTTCAATATTTTTATAAAGTAAAGAATAAGGTTAAAATCAATTATTTACTCTTTTCATTGAAGGTAATGAGTCTTTTTTTGTTGATTTTACTGTTAATAAACCCAACAATTAAAAAAACAGAAATTCAAGAAGTTAAACCTGTTTTAGCTATTTTGGCGGATAACTCTAAATCTATTTCTTTTTTTAAGGAGAGAATTAATCTTAAAAATTTTTTAGATGAAATTAAGGCAGACAAAAGTATTCGTGAGAAATATGATATTAACGAGTTTGCTTTTGGTGCTGAATTAGGTAATTTAGATTCACTTTCTTTTACTGATTATGAAACGGATGTTTCTAAAGCTATTACTTCTGTAAATTCATTGTATAGAGGTAATATTGCTCCAGTGATCATACTAACGGACGGAAATCAGACGATTGGTAATGATTATGAGTTTATTGAATCAAAGCAAAAAATATATCCTATTGTATTTGGAGATACAATTGAATACAAAGATCTAAAAATAGGTCAGTTAAATGTAAATAAGTACAGTTATATAAAAAACAAATTCCCTGTAGAAGTTATATTAAATTATAAAGGGAAAGAAAATGTTACCTCTCAATTTTCAATAACCAAAAATGGTAAAACTATTTTTACTAAGAAAGTACAATTTTCATCCGTAAATAACTCAAAAACAATCACTACTAATTTAACTTCTACAAAAGAAGGTTTACATTATTATTCAGCTTCTATTCGTAAAATTAAAGGAGAGAAAAACACAAAAAATAACACCAAAAATTTCTCTGTAGAAGTGTTAGATGAGCAAACAAAAATACTTGTTTTAGCATCAGTTTTACATCCAGATTTAGGGGCTCTGAAAAAATCTATAGAAAGTAATAAACAACGTTCTGTAGATGTTTTTTTAATCGATAATTTTAATAAACAAATTACTGATTATCAATTAATTGTGTTATTTCAACCGAATAAAAAGTTTAATAAAATATTAATTAGTGCTAATGAAAAAAAGAGTAATTATTTTTTAATTACTGGAGCAAATACAGATTGGAATTTCATCAACAAACAACAACTAGGAATCACAAAAAACTCCATTAATCAAATAGAAAATTATGGCGGGTTTTTAAATAATTCATTTTTAAACTTTCTACAAAAAGATATTGGTTTTAATCAATTCTCGCCACTTATAGATTTATATGGTGAAGTTATCATACTAAAAGAATATCAAACATTATTATTTCAAAATATAAATGGTTTAGAAACTAAGCAACCACTATTGGCAACCTTTGAAGAAAATAATCAGAAATCTGGTGTTTTATTAGGTGAAGGTATTTGGAAATGGAGGGCTGCTAGTTTTTTAAATTCAAATTCGTTTCAAGAATTTGACCAGTTTATAGGGAATTTGATACAATATCTAGCTTCAAATAAAAGGAGAAGTCGATTAGAAATAAATGCTGAAAATTTGTACCCTGCTAATTCCACAATAAAAATATCTGCGCTTTATACGGATAAAAATTATCAGTTTGACGGAAGAGCTTCATTAGAAATAACTATTACCAATGAAAAAACGAAAAAAGTAACAAAAATTCCTTTTTCATTATTTAATAATTGGTATCAAGCAGAAATTGAAAACCTCGTATCGGGAAATTATACTTATAAAGTTTCTGTAATTGACCAAAACATATACAAATATGGCAAGTTTAAAATAGCAGATTTTCAAATAGAAGAACAGTTTACGAATGCTAATTATAAGAAGCTTTTAAAGCTTGCAAATAAAAGCGGAGGGAAGCTTTATTTTAAAAATGAAATAGCCGAATTAAAGAAGGATACTTTTAGAGGATAAAGCTTTTTTTACAACTCAAAAATTAATTGTTAAAGAACAAAATTTAATAGATTGGAAGTGGATTTTACTGATAATAGCTTTTTTACTCTCTGTTGAATGGTTTGTTCGCAAGTATTTCGGTAAGCTCTAATAATTTGAGATATTCCGATTCAAAAGAAATTTTGAGGTTTGGTTTCTTATTAAATTAAGCTGACTTTTTCGTAGTTCATTACGTTATTTTTTCTGTAAACAAAGTTAGAATACACTTATTAAATTTTAATTTTAAAAAAGCCTTCTGATCCTCAAGCAGTTAGGGAAAATTGTGATAAGTAAGTATAAAGTCATTGGGTAATATATTTTTCTTCGAATAAAAAAATAAACTATTTATTAAACAATATTAGAAGCTTACTTAAAACAATATATACGTTTTTAATTAAAAATTATTGGGCGAATATTCTGACATTATAGATTGTATTTCATTGAGTAAAATCGTAAATTTGAATGAATTTAAAAATAAAAATTTTATGAGTAATCAACAATTAGATATTAAACTACCAAAAGGAGGAATTTTCTTTATAATAATTGCAGTTATTGCAATTATAGTAGTTTCAAAATCTGCAGTAACAATTGGTTCTGGAGAAAGAGGTGTGTTATATAAATTAATTGGAGGAGTTGTAACAGATGAACCCCCGTTAAATGAAGGATTTAATCTTGTAATGCCTTGGAATAAAGTATTTAAATACAATGTAAGGCAGCAGGAGTTATTTGAGAAAAAAATGGCTGTATTGTCGTCTAACGGATTAGAAATTCAATTAGATGCATCTGTTTTATACCAAGCAACAACAAAAACAGTGGCATTATTACACCAAACAAGAGGTGAAGGTTATCTACAGAGTGTAATTATTCCTGCAATCCGATCAGCTACCAGAAGTGTAGTTGGTAGATATACGCCAGAGCAATTGTATTCTTCAAAAAGAGATGCAATTCAATCTGAAATATTTGAAGAAACGAGAAAAATTCTTGAACCGCAATACATTCAAATAAACTCTGTACTTGTGAGAGATGTAACATTGCCTCCAACTATTAAAACAGCAATTGAACGTAAATTGAAACAAGAGCAAGAATCTTTAGAGTATGAGTTTAGATTAGTTACTGCTCAAAAAGAAGCTCAAAAACAAATTATTGAAGCACAAGGTAAGGCAGATGCAAACAGAATATTAAGTGCGTCTTTAAATGATAAAATCTTACAAGATAAAGGTATTGAAGCAACCATTAAATTGTCCGAATCGCCAAATAGTAAGGTAATTGTTATTGGCTCTGGAAAATCAGGTATGCCAATTATTTTAGGAAATCAGTAATATTTTGACTAAATAATTAATTTGGTTAAAAGAGATCACAGTTTTATTTAAAAATCCGGCTTTAGCTGGATTTTTTTTATTCCTAGTTTTAAGGTTTCTATGAAATATGTGGAACTTAGTTCTAGTAATAATCTAATTTAGCTCTAAGAGTCATATAGATTTAATTAAAAAACGATAAACATAGATTTAATAAGTGAGAAAGACAATAAAACGCTACAGATATAATTTAATCTGAAATAATATCGAGTGAAACTAGAGGAAAAGCGAGAAGAGCAAGTAAATTAAAAAAGTATAATAGTTATGTTTTTTTAATTAACTGTTTCAAAATTTTTACTTCTGGCTTTTTATTGACATAAAAAACCTTTGGGATAATCCAGAGGGTTTTTTTCGACATGTCATTTCTAGAATTTAATTCTAAAAACCTTAATTCTTTACTGGAATTTTGTTGAGTTCAATCTTACCTTTCTTGAGTGCTTTATAGTTTTCGTAACAATCCAATACTGCCTCAATCATTTGTAAATCAGAAGCTTTTTTAATAAAGTATTCAGAATAATTACAATCATTCAATAATTCTGTAAGTTCTTGACTGTCCATTTTTAAGTATTCCATCATTACTTCTCTATCAAACTTACCAGCTAGCATTTTACGCAAATCATCTTCATCTTTAAGCTTCTTTAGTTTTTTTAACTGTTTAGGCTTTTTCCCAAAAAGATTGTATAAAAAATCTACAGGCTGAAATAATGCTGCAATAGGAGAAGAATAATCTTTTGGCTTAGGTTTACCAACTTCGTATGTTTGTGGGAGTCCATTTATTTTAATTCGAGTAAATCTATCTTTTGGAACTTGTTTTATATCAATTTCTAAAACACCTATTAAATTTGTAGATTTTATAACTATTTCTCTAATTTCTTCTGGCTTTTCATAAAGTGCAATTAATAACTCGTTTCCTTTTAACAAATCATTTGTAATTTTTAACTTTATGGATGCATATCCTAGGTATGAAACTAAAATTGTGTCATTAGCTTTAGTTGGTATTTCAAAAAAACCTTTATCGTTTGTAATGGTACCTCTTACTGTATTTAAGTTTAAAATATGAGCAGCGCTTAAAACTTTTTTGCTTTCAGCGTGAATAATCTGTCCTTTTAAATTGGTAACACGAATCGAATCGTTTTGAGAAAAAGTGCTTAATGAGGCAATTAAAAATAAAATAAGTAATAGTCTTTGCATATTGCAATATTACTAATAAAACCTTTTAGAAAGGTTAATTTTTTGTGAAACCATTTAGTTTTTTTTAGGAAACTAAAAGATAAGATATCAAAAGATGAAGATATACTTTAGTGCGCACGAGAAGATTCGAACTTCCACGAACTTACGTTCACCAGCCCCTCAAGCTGGCGCGTCTACCAATTCCGCCACGTGCGCGTGTTTATAAAGTAAAAATGTTAAGCGATTTGCTTAACATTTTTTGTGACCGGGCTGGGGCTCGAACCCAGGACCCTCTCCTTAAAAGGGAGATGCTCTACCAACTGAGCTACCAGGTCTAAATTTTTAATTCGAGTGCAAATATACAATCAAACATTCAAATTAATAGCATTAAATTGATGTTTTTTTTTAGATATTTGTATAAAATAATAATTCAATGAAAATCGTACTATTAGGTTACATGGCTTCAGGAAAATCAAGTATAGGAAAGCGGCTTTCTAAAAAATTGTCTATGAGGTTTTTAGACCTAGATGACTATATTGTAGAAAAAGAAAAAATGTCTATTTCTAAAATATTTCAAATAAAAGGTGAAGTATATTTTAGATTAATTGAGCACAAATATTTGAAAGAAATTATTGAGAATGATGAAAACTTTATACTTGCACTCGGAGGGGGAACCCCCTGCTATGCGAATAATATGGATGAAATCAACAAAAATGATACGTTATCTATCTATTTGCAAGGAAGCACAGCAACAATGATTGAAAGGTTAATTAGAAAGAAAAGTAAGCGTCCTCTAATTGCTTCTTTAGGAGATGATAAAATTCCAGAATTTGTTGCAAAACACCTATTTGAAAGACGTCCTTTTTACGAGCAGGCAAAAAAGACTATAAAAATAGATGATAAAACTAAAAAAGAAGTTGCTAAAGAATTAGCTAACTTGCTAAACTAAAAAGGCAATTGTTCTTTCCTGAGAAAATTCTACCTGAATGTGTTCTTTTACAGAGGTAGATAAAGAAATCCCTTTAAAATCTGCTTTTACAGGATATTTTTTATGATTTCTATTTACTAAAACTGCTGTTTTAAATTTCTTTAAAGGAACATTTAAAAAATGTTTTATTCCATATATTAATGTAGTTCCAGAACTTAAAACATCATCTACTAAAACTAAAGATTTGTTTGTGTATTTTTCAACATCTAGTGAAGTAGTAATTATGTTTAGCGGATTTTTCTTATCTATGTTAACTTCACACAAAAGAACATTTAGCGTTGAAATTTCGTTTAATACTTCTAATAATTTTTGTGCGAAAATAAAACCATTCCCTACAATACCTGCAAGTACAATTTCTTCCTCTGAACTATTTGTTTCATAAATTTGATAAGCAATTCTTCTTATTTTTTGAGAAATTTGTAATTGATTTAAAATAATACTGCTTTTTGTTGTCATAGTTCCTCTGTTGTATCCTCTTGATAATTATCTATATCTCTTCTATCTTTTTTTGTCGGTCTACCAGATCCTTTTTGCCTGTAATAGTCTTTAGCAAATTTTAAAAGCTCTGTTTTTTCAAAAGCTTCTTTGGGGGTTACATCTTTTCTGTAAAGATCAACTATTTTTGCCCCAACCCTTCTTTCGGGTAAATCTAAAACTTTTATTTGATAATTAATTTGATTTTTTCTAACTAAAATTAATTCATCTCCAAATATATCTTTAGATGGTTTTACACTTATACCAAGTATTTTAACCTGACCTTTTTTACAAGCAGTAGTTGCTATGCTTCTCGTCTTAAAAACACGAATACACCATAGATATTTATCAATTCTCATAAAAATAGTTAAAATATAAAGTTTGTCTTTTTACAAAGGTATAAAATTGGTAAATTGCAGCCTTAAATTTATAAAATTAAATGAATAAAATAAAAAATATTGTTGTAATTACTATAGTTGCAGTTTTAATTTACTCCTGCAATAGCAGTAACTCAATTCCTGTAGATAATTTCGATCATGAAGCACAGGCACTAATAGACAATGATACATTGGTACAGTTTTTAAAAAATCATTATTATGATACTTCTGTAGATTCGATAAAAGCTTTAGAAGATGGTAAAACAGCTCTTTATCAAGATATAAATTCAATGAGTGTTACTGAGAATGATATTGATTATACTTTATACTATTATTTGAAAAGCGAAGGAAACCCTTCAATAGAAAAAGGTAACCCAACTGTTATGGATTCTGTTTTTGTGAAATATTATGGACAAAGAATCATAAAATCAGACAGTATTAGTAATACTTTTGATAATAATGATGGAATATGGTTTACACTCAATTCTGTGATAAGAGGGTGGTCTCATGGTTTTACCAATTTTAAGGGAGGTGATAATATTACAGATAATGGACCGATTACTTTTAAAAATGGAGGTAAAGGAATTTTATTCATTCCTTCTGGATTGGCTTACAGGAATGGTGGTAGTGGAGCTATATTAGCAAATGAATGTTTACTTTTTTACATTGATTTATATGATTTCATAAAAGATACAGACCATGATAATGACGGAGTAGCTTCAATTTTTGAAGATCCTGATGGAGATGGAGAGCCGAGAAATGATGATACAGATTCAGATGGTATTCCTAATTTTTTTGACAATGATGACGATGGTGATGGGGTTTTAAGTTTAAATGAAGATAAAAATGGAGACGGAAACCCAGCTAATGATTTTAGTGATACAGTTAATAATCCAGATTTAGCTGATTATTTAAATCCTGATATTAAATAATACTTTTGATATATAACAAAAAAGCTCTTTCTAAATTTAGAAAGAGCTTTTTTATTGATGAATCATAGGTTCATTTCTGTATTTTCTATTTTTTAATGCCATCTCTAAAGCAGATAAAGAACCCCTTACGTTTAAACTATCACTTACATTATAACCCACAATCTTTTTGGAATAAGCATCTGTGATTAAGGCTAAATAACTTGGATTTTTTCTGTTTCCTATATAAGTAATATCACTAACCCAGATTTGTTCTGGTCTTGTGAATTCCAATTCTTTAATTTGATTTTTATGTTTTCTAAACCTGTGATGCGAGTTGGTTGTGATATGATACTTTCTTTTAGGTTTGATTAATAACTGATTCGCCTTTAAAATTTTAAACAATTTATCTCTTCCAACTTTAAGAAGTCTCAATTCATTTTCTAATAAATAATATAATTTTCTTGTGCCAATTTTAGGCATTAAAAGGCGTTGTTGTTTCACCAATTCAATCACCTTAAAACTTAATAATTGTTTGTATTGTATTGATTTTACGGATCGATAATAGACCTGTCTATTTTTAAGATGAAGTGGGGTAGCTTTATTTTATATTTATGGTAAAGTTTTTATGGACATCAATAGACGTCTTAGCTTTATTTTAAAGGTTCTAAATTTTTAAATTCATTAAATTCGTTTGTTCAGTAATTTTTGACATAACGACTAATTTTAAATCTAAACATACAGATTATTTTCTGTCCATAAACCAAAACCTTAAATAAAGTGTGGGTGACTATTATAAGCTATCTATCGTGTTTTATAGTTGGTTTTTGATTAGCTCATAAAAAAAATATTATTTAGAAATAAGATTAGCTTATTTAAAACAAAATTGCGCATAAAAAAAGAAGTAATTTAAATATTACTTCTCTTTTTTATAAAATCGTTTTTTAAAACAATATCAAATATTTTATTTACAATTTATAAGATAAACCAATAATAACTTGATTAACTCTCGTGTCAAAGTTTATATCATCTCCAGCGATTGTTTTCAAAACACTTTCTACCCCAGAGAAAGCTTTTTCCCAGCGGATATCAATTCCTAATTTACCAAATTCAATTCCACCACCAAATTGAATACCAGCTGTAAATCCATCTGTTTTTACATCAGTAATTTCGCTAAAATCAAAGTTAGAATCTAGTATGTACTGAAAAGAAGGCCCTACATATAAATTACCAATTCCAAAAATCTTTTTACCAAATAGTACTGGAATATCAATTTTTTGAAAATTATAAGTTGTTTCCGCCTTAGCAATGCTATTATTGTATGAAACCTCATTAGTTAAATTAGTATATACTAATTCTGGTCTTAAATAAAAGCCAATAGCTGGAATCTTAAACCGTAACCAAACGCCGGCATGATATCCTGTTTTACTTTTTGCTCCATCAAAAACATCTGAGCTCACCTCTTTAATAGAGTTTGAGTTGTAATTTAAACCACCTTTTACACCGAAAGCAATTTGAGCGCTAGCAATTTGACTAAATCCAAAAGCTAAACATAAAATTAAAAATATTTTTTTTATCATTTTTTAATAATATTTTAAAAAGTTATTATTTTCTCAAAATTACTTTTTTAACTGCTGTGATAACTGCATTGGCATCTAAACCATATTTCTCCATTAATTGTTCTGGCGTTCCCGATTCTCCAAAAGTATCATTTGTAGCCACAAATTCTTGAGGAGTTGGAGCGTTTAAAGCTAAAGTTCTTGATACGCTTTCACCTAAACCACCTAACTTGTTATGTTCTTCAGCAGTAACAATACAACCCGTTTTTGCTACAGATTTCAAGATAATATCTTCGTCTAACGGTTTAATTGTATGAATATTAATGACTTCAACCGAAATCCCTTCAGCTTCTAATTGTTCTGCAGCTTGTAAAGATTCCCAAACTAAATGACCAGTTGCAACAATGGTTACATCTGTTCCTTCAGTTAATTGAATTCCTTTTCCTATTACAAATTTTTCATCAGCAGGCATAAATACCGGTACTTTTGGACGACCAAAACGTAAGTAAACAGGTCCTTCAAAATCAGCAATAGCAATAGTTGCTGCTTTTGTTTGATTATAATCACAAGGATTAATAACGGTCATTCCTGGTAACATTTTCATCAAACCAATATCCTCTAATATTTGGTGAGTTGCTCCGTCTTCCCCTAATGTAACTCCGGCATGAGATGCACAAATTTTCACGTTTTTACCTGAATACGCAACAGATTGACGTATTTGGTCATACACTCTACCTGTAGAAAAATTAGCAAAAGTTCCAGTAAATGGAATTTTACCTCCAATTGTTAAACCCGCAGCAATACCAATCATATTTGCTTCAGCAATACCAATTTGAAAAAATCTTTCAGGGTTTTCTTTGATAAACTGATCCATTTTTAAAGAACCAACTAAATCTGCACATAATGCTACTACGTTTGGATTTGTTCTTCCTAACTCGGTTAAACCATCACCAAAACCTGAACGTGTGTCTTTTTTTTCTGTGTACGTGTATTTTTTCATTGTATAGTTGTGTTGTGTTGTATAATTTGCGTAAAAATAAACTTTTATTTTACTTTAGAGAAGATAAAAGTTTATTAAGAAGAAAGACTTTTTATTATACTTTTAAAAAATCTTTTAAAAGCATAATAAAACAACATCTAAATCGATGTATTTAATTTGTTTAAACCTAAAATAATACTAAAAAAAAATATTTTTAAACGAAAATAAATGATTACTAATTAATTTATTAATTTTAATTATCTGCAAGTTCCCTTAAAGTTATTCCACTAAAGTTCTTACTCGACCGTTATGCTTTGCTTTTAATTTAAAGATTCATCAATTCTTTGTACAGTTTATGAACAGGTAAGCCAACTACATTAAAATAACTTCCTTCTAATTTATCAATAGCTATAAAACCAATCCATTCTTGTATACCATAAGCACCAGCTTTATCAAAAGGTTTATAATTTTTGATATAATAATTAATTTCATTATCCGATAGTTCTTTAAAAGTAACAGTCGTTATGTCGTTAATAATCTTTTGATAATTTTTACTTTTAATACTAATAGATGTAATTACTTTGTGATTTTTACCTGATAAAGATCTTAACATGTTAAAAGCATCTTCAGCATTTTTTGGTTTACCCAGGGCGATCTCGTCTAACCAGACAATAGTATCTGAGGTTATTAGCAAATCTTTTTCTGATAAGTTTGTAAATGCTTGCGATTTTAAATCAGCCAGAAAGTCTGTAATTTCAATTCCTTTTAGTTCTGGAGGATAAATTTCTTCAACCTCTTTCAATTGAACCGTAAAATCAATATCTAGATCTTGAAAAAATTGTTGTCTTCTTGGAGACTTTGAAGCTAAAATTACATTGTATTCTTTTAATTTCTCTCTTAACATTTGTCTTTTTTATTTTAGATTTCTGTTTTCACGGGAATAATAACGTGTTTTAATTTATCGCAAATAATAACATTGATAATATTCCGAATAACATTATGATTTTTAAAATGTTACTTAAATGCGAATAGTCTTGTTTAGATTTTGAAAACCATAATTTATATAAAAAGTAGAGCAGAGGTGCAAGAATAAAAATAATTCCATATCCTAAAATTAGTATATTACTTTTTATGATTTGTAAAATAATCAAAAGAAAAACCAACAAGACCGCACTAAAGAAAAAAGCAATTTTAGAAGCTCTTTTTCTTCCAATAATAATTGGTAAAGTATTGGATTTAAGTTTTAAATCTCCGTTTACATCTTCAATGTCTTTTATGATTTCTCTCACAAAAGTTGTAAGAAATGCGAAAAAAGAATACCCAATTACAGACCAAAAAGGAAAAAGCATATTAAAAGCATTTGAAATGCCTTCATTTGGTGTTTCAAAATGGTTGTCTAATTCAAAAGAAATTAAAAGAAAGATAGTTAATCCAACAAAAAATGAAACTAAAATATTTCCAATTAAAATTTGTTTTTTTAAATTTTTTGAATAAAAAAACAATCCAATAATTGTAAAAATAAAATATAATGAATAAAAAGGTAAAAGCTTAAAAATGGATAAAAAAACGCCCAAAATTAAACCCATAAAAGTTAAAATAAAATAAGTTGTCCAAGCTCTTTTTTTAGAAATAGTTTTATCAATAAATAGCTTGTTAGGTTTGTTTATTTTATCTGCTTCTACATCATAAATATCATTTATAATATAACCTCCAGCAGTAATTAAAAGTACACTTAAGGTTAAAATAGAGAAATAAAAGTCAGATAAATAACTACTTTTAATAAATGAATGAATCAATGCGTATTTAGTTAAAACCATTGTTAGCAAAACCATCAACAGGTTTTTGTAACGAATTAGTTTTAAAAAATCCATTATCCGTTAAAACTCTTTTTAATTCTTGCCAAATCTCGTTTTGAGTCGCGATCTTTTATAGTTTCACGTTTGTCATGTGTTTGTTTTCCTTTCGCCAATGCAATTTCTAATTTTGCAAAACCTCTATCATTAATAAACAAACGTAAAGGAACAATAGTATTTCCTTTGGCTTCAACATCTTTTCTTAAACTACGCAGCTCGCGTTTATTCATTAACAATCTACGCTCACTTTTTGGCTTGTGATTGTATTGATGACCAAACAAATATTCCTGAATGTACATATTTACAATAAACAATTCTCCACCTTCATTAAACTCACAAAAGCTCTCTGTAATTCTAGCCTGACTTAGACGAATAGACTTTATTTCTGTTCCAGTTAATTGAATCCCTGCAACATATTTGTCTAAAATTTCAAATTCGAAACGTGCTTTTTTATTCTGTATGTTTATCTTTTTCTGAACAGCCATTGACTGATTTTTAATTTAAAATTTTAACAAAGATACATTTTTACTTTGTTGAAAGAAATGTAATTTTGAAATCTATTACCAACTAGTAAAACAACAACAATGAAATATCTATCTATATTTTTTATCGCTTTTTTAATTTCGTGTAAACCTTCTGACCCTAAGTTTACTGCACAACAAATTATAGATAAAACAATTTTGTATTCTGGCGCAGATAAAGTTGCAAATTCAGAGATTTCTTTTAAATTTAGAGACAAAGAATATTTTGCTTACAGAGAGAACGGAAATTTTAAATTGATTAGAGAATTTGATTCTATTATAGATGGTTTAACAAACAATGGCTTTGAAAGGTTTATCAATTTAGAAAAACAAAAACTTTCTGACGTTGATGCTTCAAAATATTCAAATTCAGTAAATTCTGTACATTATTTTTCGGTATTGCCCTTTGGTTTAAATGACAAAGCAGTTCATAAAAAGCAATTACCATCATCAACTATAAAAGGAAAAGAATATTATAAAATAGAAGTTACTTTTTCTAAAAATGGAGGAGGAGAAGACTTCGAAGATGTTTTTATTTATTGGATTGGTAAAGAAGATTTTCTAGTAGATTATTTAGCATATTCTTATCATACAAACGGAGGTGGAAAGCGTTTTAGAGTTTTAAAAGAACAATGTATAAAAAACGGAATTCGTTTTGTAGATTTTCATAATTACAAACCTTTAAGTAAAGAAATTTCATTAATAGATATCGATAAAGCATTCGAAAATAATGAGCTTAAAAAAGTATCTGAAATTATTTTAAAAGAAATAAAAGTTACTATTTTAGATTAGGTTTTTTTTTTGAAGCTATTTCCTGCTTTCTATTATATCTTTTTTTATAAAAAAAAGGATGCCATTTCAATCAGGGCTTTACTATTTATAAACCTTACACATTTTTAAGGAGTTAAAGTGTTTTTTAACCAATACAAAAGAATCAATAATTTCTTCAATAGATTTATTAGAAACATTAGTGCACTTAAAAAAAGAAAGAGTGATGTTATAGAAAACACCACTCTTTATAAACGAATGTATATTAGATTAGTTCTTTATTAAATCAGATTGATTTCTAAAAACTAAATTATCATCAAAAGCATCTAATAAAACAATGCTATCTGTAATAATTCTTCCAGATAAAATTTCTTTAGAAAGTTGATTTAAAACCTCTTTTTGAATGACTCTTTTTACGGGTCTTGCCCCAAATTCGGGTTGATACCCCTTTATGGCTAAATAAGAAATAGCCTCATCTGTAGCATCTAAAGTAATGTTTTGTTGTGCTGCCATTTTTCGAATATTATTCAATTGTATTTTTACAATTTCTTGGATGTTTTCTTTAGATAAGGGTGTAAACATAATAATATCATCAATTCTGTTTAAAAACTCCGGTCTCACAGATTGTTTCAATAAGCCTAAAACTTCTGTTTTAGCAAGTTCCACTGTTGTTTCAACATCTCCTTGAAGGTTTTCGAATTTCTCTTGAATTATATGACTTCCCAAATTAGAAGTCATAATAATAATAGTATTTTTAAAATCGGCAACACGTCCTTTATTATCCGTTAATCTTCCTTCATCTAAAACTTGTAACAAAACATTAAAAGTATCTGGGTGTGCTTTTTCAATTTCATCCAAGAGCACAACAGAATAAGGTCTTCTTCTCACAGCTTCAGTTAATTGACCACCTTCATCATAACCAACATAGCCAGGAGGCGCTCCCACCAATCTGCTAACAGCGTGTTTTTCTTGATATTCGCTCATATCAATGCGGGTCGTTGCGTTTTCATCGTCAAAAAGATATTCTGCCAATGCTTTTGCTAACTCAGTTTTACCAACACCTGTTGTTCCTAAAAACAAGAAACTACCAATTGGTTTGTTGGGGTTTTGTAAACCAGCTTTAGAACGCCTAATAGCGTCGGAAACTGCAGTAATTGCTTCTTCCTGTCCAACAACTCTTTTATGTAATTGATTTTCTAATTTTAACAATTTCTCGCGTTCAGACTGAATCATTTTTGTAACCGGAACTCCAGTCCACTTTGCAACAACTTCGGCAATATCGTCATGTGTTACTTCTTCTTTTATTAAAGATGCTTCAGATTGATTCTTATTTAATAAATTTTGTAATTCTTGTAAATTTTCTTCTTCTTTTTTAATTTTACCATATCTAATTTCTGCAACTTTACCATAATTTCCATCACGTTCTGCTTTTTCAGCTTCCGTTTTAAAATTTTCAATTGCTGCTTTTGCATTCTGAATATTATCTACAACGTTTTTTTCAGATTTCCATTTTGCATTCATTTCATTGCGTTCTTCTTTTATATTTGCTAAATCAGAACGTAAATATTTTAACTTCGTTTCGTCTTTTTCTCTTTTAATTGCTTCAATTTCAATTTCTAACTGCATCACTTTTCTGTCTAAAACATCAAGTTCTTCTGGTTTAGAATTGATCTCCATGCGTAATTTTGCCATGGCTTCGTCCATTAAATCAATCGCTTTATCTGGTAAAAAACGATTGGTAATATAGCGTTGGGATAATTCTACAGCTCCAATTATGGCAGCATCCTTTATACGGACTTTATGATGTGTCTCGTACTTTTCTTTTATTCCTCTTAAAATAGAAATAGCACTTTCGGTATCTGGCTCATCAACAATTACTTTTTGAAAACGTCTTTCTAAAGCTTTATCTTTCTCAAAATATTTTTGATATTCATCTAACGTAGTTGCACCAATTGCACGCAATTCTCCACGCGCCAAAGCAGGTTTTAAAATATTTGCAGCATCCATTGCTCCTTGTCCACCTCCAGCACCAACTAAAGTGTGAATTTCATCAATAAAAAGTACAATATCTCCCTCAGAATCTGTTACTTCTTTAATAACGGCTTTTAAGCGTTCTTCAAATTCACCCTTATATTTTGCACCTGCAATTAAAGCTCCCATATCAAGAGAGAAAATTAATTTATCTTTTAAGTTTTCTGGCACATCTCCATCAACAATTCTGTGCGCTAAACCTTCTGCAATTGCTGTTTTACCGGTTCCTGGCTCTCCAACTAAAAGTGGGTTGTTTTTTGTTCTACGTGATAGGATTTGTAACAATCTACGAATTTCTTCATCTCTACCAATTACTGGGTCTAGTTTATTATTTTCTGCTAATTTGTTTAAATTCTTCGCAAATTTACTAAGGGAATTATAAGTTTCTTCGGCATTTTGAGAAGTTACTCTTTCACCTTTTCTTAATTCTTTAATAGCTGCTTGTAAATCCTTTTCTGTAATTCCCTGGTCTTTTAAAACTTGCCCAATATTACTTTTCGATTTAAAGATTGCTAAAATTAAATGTTCTATTGAAACATAGTCATCCTTCATTTTTTTAGCAATAACAGCGGATTCAGTTAAAGTCTTATTTGCCTCTCTTGAAATCATTAATTCTGCACCAGATACTTTAGGAAATCGATCTAATTGTTTTTCTAAAACTTGAAGTACAATATTTAAATTTATATTTAATTTTTTAAATAAAAAGGGCAAAACATTTTCATCAACTCTTGTTAAGGCTTTAAATATGTGCTCGTTCTCTATTTGATTATGCTCAAAACCTTGAGCAATTTCTTGCGCCATTTTTATGGTTTCTTGCGATTTTGTTGTGTAATTATTAAAGTTCATTTTCTTTTTTATGATTACTATATCAATTTTAGTACCATCTGTGTTTTTAGCTTTAAAAACGACAAAATGTCTGCTAAAAGCTTAGTTTATAAAATTTTTGAATCGTTAAAGTTTCTTATATTTACGACCATAAAAAAATAAATGTATATGGGTGTTTTTAGTAACATTTTTGGAAGTAAAGAAGATAAGGTATCTAAACCAGAAGAGAATTCATATTTAAACTGGCTTCCTTTAACTACAATAGGGCAGTTAGAAGAAATTAAAGAGATGTCTAAAACGGAACCCGTTTTTATCTTTAAACATTCCACTCGTTGCAGTATTAGTAGCATAGTTTTAAAACGATTCGAAGCACTTTTTGAAGAGGAGCATAAGGAATTAAAGGTTTATTACTTAGACTTATTAAGTTATAGAAATATATCTGATGAAATAGGGCATACTTTTCAAGTGGTGCACCAATCGCCGCAACTAATAATATTGAAAAATGGTATTTCAGTCCAAAATGCCTCGCACTATGACATAACAAATACAGATTTATCAACATTTATATAGCTTAAATTTGTGATAAACCTATTTTAAGTCTTATTTTTGCTGCTCAAATTTATATTATTTTGGAAGAAATAAAAACCACAATCAATACATCAGGTAAAGAATTATACGGTTATCAAAAAGATGCACTTCAAGAAATCTTTAGAAGATTTGAAGACGCTCCTAAAGATTACCATTTATTGTATCAATTGCCTACAGGTGGTGGTAAAACAGTTATTTTTTCTGAAATTGTAAGACGTTACTTAGAGACTTACAAAAAGAAAGTTTTAGTATTAACACACAGAATTGAACTTAGTAAACAAACTTCAGGTATGTTGAGTGAGTTTGGTGTTTCTAATAAAATTATTAATTCAACTGCAATATTAGATGATCAAGATGACTTTAGTTGTTTTGTGGCCATGGTTGAAACTTTAAAAAATAGATTGAATGATAATAAATTAGATATTTCTGACATTGGTTTAGTTATTGTTGATGAGGCGCACTACAATTCATTTACAAAAATTTTCAAGTTTTTTGACGAAGCTTTTATTTTAGGTGTAACAGCAACTCCTTTAAGTTCCAATATAAAGTTACCAATGTATGAGAATTATCAAGAATTATTTGTTGGTGAAACGATTCAGCATTTAATTGATAATGAATACTTAGCAAGTGCAAATTTATATTCTTATAATGTTGGTTTAACCTCTTTAGAGGTCGGAGCAAATGGAGATTATACGGTTAAATCTTCCGAAGATTTATATACCAATTCAGACATGCTTTCTAAATTAGTTTCTGCATATGAAGAAACTGCAAAAGGAAAAAAAACCTTAATATTTAATAACGGTATAAACACTTCAATACAAGTGTTTCATGCCTTTAAAAAAGCAGGTTATCCAATTGCACATTTAGATAACACAAATACAAAGAGTGAGCGAGAACTTATTTTAAAATGGTTTCATAAAACGCCCAATGCAATTATTACATCTGTAAGTATATTAACAACAGGTTTTGATGAGCCAACTATAGAAGCTATTATTTTAAATAGAGCAACAAAGTCTTTAACTTTATATTACCAAATGATTGGGCGTGGCTCTAGAGTTCTAAATAATAAGAGTTCGTTTGATGTAATTGATTTAGGAAATAATTTTCATCGATTTGGTCCTTGGGGAGCAGATTTAGATTGGGAGAAAATGTTTAGAGCACCCGATTATTATTTAAATGCAATTCTTTCTGATGAAGACATAGAAAGTACTTTTAGATATGAATTAACAGCTGATGTTAAAAAAGAATTTGCAAAATCTACAGATACCTATTTTGATATGAAAAAGGTTTATATAGATACTATTAGACAAGGAGAGTCTTCTAAAAGAGTTTTAGAGAAATCTATTATACACCATGCAAAAATGTGTATTGAAAATAGTGAAGATGTTTTTGATGCTTTAATTCTTGTAAAGCTATTAGGTGAAGAAATTGATGACAGAATTAACAGATATGCAAAGTGTATTTCAAAAAGTACACACAACTTTGTTACTTGGTTAAAAGACGATTACAGAAAGAAATTAAATGCATATTTAAGATCTAATTTTGATGAAGACTTTGAAGAAATTCATGGTCACCCACCAATTGAAGAATAGTATGTAAAAATAGATTACAAAAAAAGAGCTTGAATTTAAATTCAAGCTCTTTTTTTATTTTGGATAAATTAAAAAGTTTATGTTGTTACCGCAATGAGTTGTAATCGGAGTTAGGATTGTTTTTTTTCAAAAAATTAAAAAATGAAGAGTAAAAACACCTGCTATTTTAGATAAGTTTTCTCAATCGTTTAAAATTATTAATAATAAAATCAGCTCCTTTTAAAGTTTGATCTTCTGCCATTGGATTTTTGAAGCCGACGACAAAAATGCCTGCATCATTTGCTGATTTTATACCATTATCTGAATCTTCTATAACAATACAGTTTTCTTTGGGCGCATTTCCTAAAATAGCTGCTTTTTCAAAAATTTCTGGATGTGGCTTTGATTCCGCTAAATCTGCACCACTAATTTTAGCAGTAAAATATTTATTTAAATCAAATCTATTAAAAACTCTATCAATATTAACCATCGCAGAAGAAGAAGCTAAAACTAAAGTCAAACCTTTGTTATAACAATGTTTTACCAACTCTTCAACACCTTTTACTAAATGTAAATTCGGATCATTTTCAAAGAAGTTTACATATCTCTTTCTTTTATTTAAAACCAACTCTTTAGGATCTAAATCTAACTTAAAATGTGATACTAACCTCTGAAAAGCATTAATTGTAGAAGATCCTGTTAAGGTTTTGTACAATTCATCAGAAACATCAACTCCAATAGAAGTAAAGGTTTCGTAATAAGCTTTTTTATGGATCTCTTCAGAATCTATAATTACACCATCCATGTCAAAAATGACACATTTTATTGCTTTTGGTAAGTTTGTTTTCATTAAATCTATTAAGTGTTGTGTTAAATTAGTTTGTCAATTTGTGAGGCTTTAATCTAAAAATTTCTCTTTTAATTCTGGTGTTGGTATCATGCATTTTTCTTTTTTTCCAAACCATTTATATCGATTTTTTGCAATATAGTCATATATCAAATTTCTAAAACCTTCCGGAAGCAATAATAAAATTGAAAAGAGATTCCAAATTCCGCTAAAATCTTGCAAAATTTTTAAAGCAGCAGTGGACTTTATATCATAAGAAACACCTGGTTCATATAAAATTATGGAATCAATTTTAGAAATGTCAATTCCCAAATGATCTGTAATTTCTTTTCCTATTTTTGATTGTAATGAACTAAATAAAAAAATGTTTTTTTTATCGTACTTAATAACTTTTAGTACAACATCATTGCATAAATTACAAATACCATCAAATAAAATAATCTTTTTGTTTTTTGGTATATCCATCATTATTATAAATTCAAAATTTGAAGAGACAAATGTACTTTATCTTTTTTTTATATTTCTTGTAACATTTATTTTAATTAAACGTCTTATTGTTAAGCTTAGATAAAATGAATATTTGTTTTAACAAAATATTAGCAAGAGCAATTAACAGCAGTAATTATTTTAGCTATAAATTTAATTTCTATGATAAAAATTGAAAAACTACATAAATCTTATCCAATAGGTAAAGATTCTCTCCATGTTCTTAAAGGAATCGATTTACATATTAAGGAAGGTGAATTCGTTTCTATTATGGGATCTTCTGGTTCTGGTAAATCCACCTTATTAAATATTGTTGGTTTGTTAGATGAACATGATGAAGGAAATTATTTTTTAAATGGACAGTTGATAAAAAATTTAAATGAAAAAAAGGCCGCCATATTAAGAAATAAATTTTTAGGTTTTGTTTTTCAATCATTCAATTTAATTTCATACAAGACAGCTTTAGAAAATGTGGCATTGCCTCTATATTATAAGGGAGTTAAGAGAAAAGAACGCTTAAAAATAGCCTTAGATTATTTAGAAAAAGTAGGGTTGAAAGATTGGGCAAATCATTTACCAAATGAATTATCTGGTGGACAAAAACAGCGTGTTGCAATTGCGAGAGCTCTAGTAACAAAACCGAAAGTTGTTTTGGCCGACGAACCTACTGGAGCTTTGGATTCAACAACAACAGACAATGTGATGGATTTGTTGAGAGATATTAACAATGAAGGAATGACTGTTTTTGTAATTACCCACGAGGAGGAAGTGGCAGAGCAGACAAAAAGAATTGTTCGCTTAAAAGATGGAGTTATTATTAGCGATGAGTTGACAACTGTAAATAACCAAGTAAAAGAGGCAATTAAAGCAGTATAAGTATGTTTGATTTAGATCGTTGGAGAGAAATTTTTCAAAGCATTAGTAAAAATAAATTACGTTCTGTAATGTCGGGTTTTACTATATCATTTGCTATTTTATTGTTTACGCTATTGTTTGGAGTTGTAAATGGATTGAGCAATACTTTTAAAGGTGCATTCGTAGATGATGCTCAAAACTCCATGTTTGTAAGGGTTGGAAGAACAACCAAACCTTATAAGGGACTTCAGAGTGGAAGGATAATTCAGTTGAAAAATGAGAATTATGACTATGTAACGAAAACTTATGAGGATAAAATTCAATACCAAACAGCAAGAATTTACAAAAATGTAAATATTACTTACAAAACAAAGCAAGACAATTATACCTTGAGAGCCGTGCATCCTGACCATCAGTTTTTAGAAAAAACGATTATGGATGAAGGGAGATATATCAATGCAAGAGATTTAAAGGAGAAATCGAAAGTTCTTGTTATAGGTAGATTGGTGAAGAAAGATATATTTGGAGAAAAACCAGCCTTAGGCAAACGTGTAAATGTGAATGGGATTTCTTATAAAATTATCGGTATTTTCTCTGATGATGGAGGTGATAATGAGGAACGATTGACATACATGCCAGTGACAACAGCGCAAATGTTATATGGTAATAATGACTATATCAGTGAAATGAATTTAGGCTACAATCCGAGTTTATCATTAGATGAAGCAGTTGCATTTGGAAATAGGCTAGAACGCGATTTAAGAACAAGATTGAATATACATCCTGACGATCAAGGAGCCATTAGAGTGCGAAATATGGCAGAGGCTAACAAAGGGATTGGTCAGTTCATGGGAGTTCTTTATTTTTTAGTAATTCTTATAGGTTCGGGAACGCTGATTGCTGGTATTATTGGGATTAGTAATATCATGATTTTTGTCATTAAAGAACGTACTAAAGAATTTGGAATCCGTAAAGCATTAGGAGCACAACCGTCATCCATTATTGGAATGGTGGTGCAAGAATCAATACTAATAACTACCATTGCGGGGTATTTAGGGCTTTCTTTAGGTTCTTACATTTTAAGTGCTATTGGAGATACACTTGAAGCATACTTTATTAAAGATCCAAGTGTAAGTCCAGAAATTGTTATTGGCGCAACCTTTACATTAATTATTGCAGGTTTAATAGCTGGTTTTTTACCAGCAAAAAAGGCCGCACGTATCAAACCAATTATAGCATTAAGAGCAGATTAATTATGAAATTTTTATTTGATTCAGATACTTGGCAAGAAATTTATGGAAGCATTCGTAAAAATAAATTAAGAACGTTTATTACAATTCTTGGAGTTTGGTGGGGGATATTTTTATTAGTGGCTCTTTTGGGCGGAGCACGTGGAATTGAGAATGGTTTTAACAGATTGTTTGGAAATTTTGCAACCAATAGTGTTTTTATTTGGACACAATCTACAGATACTCCTTTTAAGGGGTTTCAGAAAGGAAGACGTTTTCGATTGACCTTTAATGATATTGAGGTTCTTAAGAGTGAATATAAGGAAGAAATTAAATTTTTAGCTCCAAGAAGTCAGACAAATAATTTAATTATTAAAGATTTTAAGTCTGGTAATTTTAGGGTGAGTGGAGATTATCCAGTATTGGATAAAATTCAGAAAAAGAGTCTAATTTATGGGCGATTTATCAATACGAATGATATTTTAAGAAAATCTAAGGTTTGCGTGATATCAGAGGATATCTACAAGCAATTGTTCGAGAAAAATGTCAACCCAATAGGTGAGTATGTTAAAATAAACAATATTGGATATCAAGTTGTAGGTGTTTATGAACCACCAACAACAATTAGCTTTGATGGAGAAGCCGCTTATATTCCGTTTACCACGTTTCAAAAAGTTTATAATAGAGCAGATAAAATTGATTGGATGATGATTACAGCTAATGAGGGAGTAGATATCAATCAAATGGAAACTGATATTTTATTGTCTCTTAAGAACCTGCACAAAGTACATCCAGAAGATGATAGAGCTTTTGGTAGTGTCAATTTAGGAAATGAAATAGGTAAGGTTACTGGCTTTTTAACAGGAATGCAATTTTTAACATGGTTTGTAGGAATTGCAACCTTAATCGCTGGTGTCTTTGCTATTGGAAATATTTTATTGATTACAGTGAAAGAACGGACAAAAGAAATTGGTATCAGAAGAGCTATTGGAGCAACACCGATTGAAATACGCAGGCAAGTTGTACTTGAATCTGTATTTTTAACTACGGTTGCAGGTATGTTGGGTATCTTTTTTGGTGCACTGATATTGTATGCTATTGAGAAATTCTTCGGACAAGGAGATGACGCTGTACTTGTAAATCCAACAGTCAATATACCAATCATACTAATTGCCTTTTCAATTTTGATTGTATTAGGTACACTTATAGGAATGATTCCTGCCTTTATGGCAACCATTATAAAACCAATAGAAGCTTTAAGAGAAGAATAAAACAATCAACAAATTATGAGTAAAAGAGCAAAATTTATTTTAATAACAATAGTAATCTTATTTGTAGCAGCACTTATTTATTTCGGGAAAAAGAATAAAAAGAGTATTGTTCAGTTTGAAACCGAAACACCTTTTAAAACAACTATTGTTAAGAAAACGGTGGCCACGGGAAAAGTAATTCCTGAGGAAGAAGTTGAAATTAAGCCTCAAATTTCAGGAATTATAGACAAAATATATTTAGAAGAAGGTGCTTTAGTAAAGGCAGGAGATTTAATAGCCACTGTTCGGGTTGTGCCAAATATTCAAAATTTGAACAGTGCAAAGGGAAGGGTTAAGAATTCGACTTTGTCTTTCAATAATGCAAAAAATAACTTTGCCAGAACCAAAGGTCTTTTTGAGAAAGGTGTTGTTTCTCGTCAAGACTTTGAAAATACGCAATTGACGTTTGACAATGCGAAAGTGAACTTAGAAAATGCACAGTCTGATTTGGAAATTATTCAGAAAGGATCTACTGCGGATAATGGTAGTACCGCAAATACAAATATCAGAGCAACTGCTTCCGGTATGATCGTGGAAATTCCGGTAAAGCGTGGTTATCAGGTAATAGAATCAAATAACTTTAATGCAGGTACTACTATTGCTACAATTGCAGACATGACTCAAATGATTTTTGAAGGAAAAGTAGACGAGTCTGAAGTAGGTAAATTGGTAAATGGCACTGCTATTGATATTTCTCTCGGAGCAATCGAGAATAAGAAATTCCCTGCGAAATTAAATTTTATTGCGCCGAAAGGGACTGAAGAGGGTGGTGCTGTGCAGTTTAAAATCAAAGCAGATGTAACGTTAGATAATAATTATTTTATTCGAGCAGGTTATAGTGCGAACGCAAATATTATTTTAGAAAAAAGAGACAGTGTAATGTCAATTAAAGAGGCGCTATTGCGTTTTGACAAAGAAACAGAAGAACCATATGTAGAGGTAAAAATGGTTGATGGAACTTTTGAAAAGAAAATGCTTAAATTAGGAACTTCTGATGGAGTAAATGTTGAGGTTTTAGAAGGGGTTACTAATGAGGATGAAATTAAAATTTGGAATAAAGTCTCTAAAGACGATAAGGAAAAAGAAGATTAAAAATTTTTAATTTTAGAAAAAAAGGAATTCAATTTGAATTCCTTTTTTTCTTTTAAACAACTGGCGAAATACTATAAAATGTCATTTCTAGTGAATTCGAAAATTAAATATCTTAAACATTTGTTTTAAAAAATAATATGTATAAAATAGTATCCATTTTAATTTAAAACAACAAAAGGTTATTTTGATTTTGTAAATTAAATTATTGCAATTAGAATGAGATACTTCAAATATTTTTTTTCCGAGGCAACCTTTTTAAAAAACGTGTAGTCTATATATTTGTAAGGCAGTAAAAACAGAAACGAAAGGCTTGAAAATTATTCCATTGCATAACAAACAAAAATCGCTCATTAAAAAAGCGATAGACAATAATAGGGAAGCACAAAAACAATTGTTTGAACAGCATTCACCTAAAATGTTGGCAGTTTGTAGACAATATGTTAAAGATATGCATCATGCCGAAGATTTAATGCTACAAGGTTTTTTAAAGGTTTTCACCAATTTACATACTTTTAAACACCAAGGTAGTTTTGAAGGTTGGATTCGTAGAATTATGGTGAACACCTGTATTTCTTATCTACGTAAAAAGAACTTGTTAGATTTATCTGATGAAGAGTATATTTTTAACGATGCAGCTATAGAAAGTTTAGAAAATACATCTGTAAAAGATATTCAAAAATTAATAGATAAATTACCCGAAGGTTATAAACTGGTGTTTAATTTATTCGCCATCGAAGGATATAAACATTTAGAAATTGCAGATAAATTAGGAATTTCTGTTAGTACATCAAAATCGCAATTATTTAAAGCACGTAAATTATTGCAAGAAAATTATTACAAAATGAATACAACAATTCATGAAAACAAATAAATTAGACAACCACATAAAGAAAAAGTTACAAAACAGAACTTTTGAGCCATCAGTTTCTGCTTGGGAGCGTTTATCAATTCAATTAGATGAACAATCAAAGCAAAAAAAAAGAGGTTGGTTTTTTTACATAAGTGCTGCAGCAAGTATTTTATTATTAGTTTCAATCGGATTTAAGCTTTTATCATCTGATAAAGAAGAAATTAAAATTAATGATATTATCGTTCATACTAAAATTGATACAAATGAGATTGATCAAAAAATAGAACAATTTCTTAATGAAGTGCCGATTGAAAAAGCAATGGTAAAGGTTTATGAGTTAGAGAAAAAGCAAGTTAAAATTAAAAATAATAAAAACATTATTCCGACGAAAAAGAAATTTAAAAAACCAATGACTACAGCTGGTATTTCTTCAAAAAATAATAAAACCATCATTGCAAAACTTGATGAGCACAAGAATGAACATCCGACGAAGGTGAAAATTATAAAAGAAAATATTTTTAAACAAGACCCAAATAGTAAAATTAAGATTAATAGTGATGATTTGTTATTCGCGGTAACACACTCATCAAAAGAAGTAAAAGCATATTATGCAAAACATAATTTGACAAGAGAAGAGGTAATAAAAACAATTAAAAGTGAGCTTCAAAAAAAGAATATTAACATAAACCCAAATACTATTTTGGCTGAAGTAGAACGTACTATTGGTGAAGAAGATTTTGAAAATAATTTCTTAAAATCTATTAAAAGAAGGGTTTCTAATTTTGCTACTGTCCTTGCAAGCAGAAATGATTAGTAAATGTAATTACGCAGCATAAAGCAACCTTATGATCGATGGTTAGATTACTTTGTATTTTCTTCCTCAATCTAAAAAATTTAACAAAATAACATTATTTTAAAACACACAAAATGAAAAGAATACTACTAATATTAGTGTTGTTTATTACAACTATTGCCCTTTCTCAAGAAAAAACATTTGAGCAAGAAGTAAGTAAAATATCTAAAAGAATAGAACATATTACAAAAACTCAAAAAGATTCTTTAAAACTAAAAGTTATTTCTATTGATAAAAAAATAGAGAAAAAAGAAATGACAAAAACGATTGCAGATACTTTAAAAAAAGAAGCTGCATCTTATCACGCAAGAAGAATTGAGAAATTAATAAGTGAGCAAGAACGCTTGTTGCAATTACTAGTTCAGGATAAAACAAATGGAAAAATTGCAAGTTCTGAAGATACACTTGTTACTGAAGTTGATAACAATACGTTTACTGTTGGTAATAAAACGTTTCACCTAAAAATTAATAATAGAGAAAGTGTTAATGCATCTAAACAAGATTCTATCAAGAATAAAAACATAAAAAAAATAAAAGGACAACCACACAATTTGTATTTGCAATGGGTGTAAATAATGTTTTAGAAGACGGACAAATAAAGTCTTTAAACAACTCGGAATATAAACTATGGAAATCGCGTTTTTATGAAGTAGGTTGGACTTGGAAAACTCGAATAAATAAAAAACCAGGATCTTTATATTTTAAATATGGTATTTCTTTTCTTTGGAATAATTTAAGGTTAGATAAAAATCAATATCACATAAAAAAAGATGATATCACAGAAATACAAGTTTTTGATAATCAATTAACAGAAAGTAGATTACGTCATGTACAAATGAATTTTCCCATCCATTTTGAATGGGATTTATCCAAAAACAGTAAACATTCAAATAGTAGAAAATCAGGCCGAAAAAATAAGCCTTTTCGCATAGGGCTTGGTGGTTTTACCGGTTTTAAGTTAGGAACAAGACAATACCTTAACTATACAGATGTAAATGGCGTTGACCAAGAAGTGATGCAAAAAAACAACTTTAATATGAACACTATAAATTATGGTTTAAGTGCTTATTTAGGCTATAAATCTACTAGTTTTTATGTGAAATATGATTTAAACCCACTTTTCAAAAAAACAAGTACTAGAAATATTTCTATGGGAATTCGTTTAGATTTGAACTAAGAGAGATTGGATTTAACTTTTTTTACAATTTTATATTTATAAATTCAGGATATGTCTTTTATGACAATTAAATCTTCTTGTCTAAAATTTATATCCAATAATTCACAAATAAGTAAATTAATATTTTTAAATCAGCGTATTAAAAAATTGTAGCACGCACAAAATCTTTAATTATTAATCTGTTAAATGTAATTTAAATGCAAAAAAGTTATTATATTTGCAGCCTTAAAAATAAACAATAAATATTTAATTTATGAATCATTACGAAACTGTTTTCATTTTGAATCCCGTTTTATCTGATACTCAGATAAAGGAGACAGTACAAAAATTCGAAGATTATTTAGTATCCAAAGGAGCTGAAATGATCTCAAAAGAAGATTGGGGCTTAAAGAAATTAGCGTATCCAATTCAAAAGAAAAAAAGTGGTTTTTATCACTTATTAGAGTTTAAAATTGCTGGAGAAGAAATCTCTGCATATGAGTTAGAATTTAGAAGAGATGATAGCGTTATGCGTTACCTAACTGTTAAATTAGACAAACATGCAGCTGCTTGGGCAAAAATTAGAACTGAACGTGTTAAATCTACAAAAAAATAAGAAATGGCATCAATAGAACAACAAGCAAAAGGTGGTAAATCTGCTGACGTTAGATATTTAACGCCGTTAGACATAGACACTAAAAAAGAAGCAAAATACTGTAGATTTAAAAAGAAAGATATCAAGTATATCGATTACAAAGATGCAGACTTCTTAATGTATTTAGTAAACGAACAAGGTAAAATTTTACCAAGACGTTTAACAGGAACATCATTAAAATATCAACGTAAAGTTGCTCAGGCAATTAAAAGGTCTCGTCATTTGGCGTTAATGCCTTACGTTGGAGATTTGTTAAAATAATAAATACGTAGGAAATGGAATTAATATTAAGACAAGACGTAGAAAATTTAGGATTTAAAGATGATGTTGTATCTGTAAAAAACGGTTACGGTAGAAATTTTTTAATACCTACAAAAAAAGCAGTTTTAGCTACATCATCTGCAAAGAAAGTTTTAGCAGAGAATTTAAAACAGCGTGCTTATAAAGAGGCTAAATTAATTGAAGACGCTAATGCACTAGCAGAAACAATTAAAGGATATGAAATTAAAATTGCATCTAAAGTTGGTTCAGGAGACAAATTATTTGGTTCTGTAAACAACATAGATTTAGCTGCAGCACTTGCAAAGGCAGGAACAGACTTAGATAAGAAATTTATCAAGGTTGTTGGTGGTTCTGTAAAAAGATTAGGTAAATACAACGCATCTGTAAGATTACACAGAGCAGTAATTGCAGATATTACTTTTGAAGTTGTTTCTGACAAATAAATATCTTTATATAATTTATAAAAAGCTCGTTAGAAATAACGGGCTTTTTTATTTTAAAATTCAATATATATAGCATGAAGTATAGACAACTTACCAAAGAACAATTTGAAAGTTTACACGAAGATTTTGCCCGTTTTTTAGCAACTCAAAGTATAGATGCAAAAGAATGGAAAAAAATAAAAGAAGAAAAACCTCAAGTAGCAGAGGATGAAATGAATGTTTTTTCTGATGTTGTTTGGGACGATGTTTTAACAAAAACGAGTTATGTAGAGCATTTTTCCAAGACTTCGGTAAACCTTTTTAAATGTGATAAAAAAGAAATTCACAGAATTGCAATTAAAATAACTTGGGATATTAATTTACTAGAACAAAAAGGTTTTGAGTGGTTAATGCAAAACCCAATGGACAATTCTGTTGAAATTTTTAAAGGTACAAAACCTTATAATTCAGAAAGAAATCCTGAAATTTTTGATTTAATAGAAAAAGGAAGCTCAATTTCTAAAGGAGAAATATTCGAATATTTTAATGATTTAGTTTCTTAATATTTTTAAGGTAATTTCTAATTCTAGTAATTATTAAAAAATATCTCAAACAGATTGATCTGTTAAGTTTATTTATTAACCTTGTTTCCTACCTTAGGACAAGAATTCGTAGAAAATTTGTTAATTTATTAATAAATCAATTAAAATATCAGTTCCATAACTTGCAACCTCTCGTATAATTGTTAAATTTTGATAAGAACTTTCGTTGACTGATGGTTTTGGATCTATGAAATAAATTGGAGTATATGGTTTTATATAATCAATTAAACTCGCTGCAGGATAAACTTGCATCGATGTTCCTATAATCACTAATATATCAGCTTTTTTAGCAATCTCAATTGCTTTATCTAACAAAGGTACTGCCTCTCCAAACCAAACAATATGTGGTCTTAATTGACTCTTTTTCTCGCATAAATCACCCAAAATTAAATCTTTCTTCCAGTTCAATACATTCTTTTCATCTAGTGTGCTTCTTACTTTTAAAAGCTCGCCATGCAGATGAGTTATATTATTGCTTCCTGAACGCTCATGTAAATCATCAATATTTTGAGTAACTATTTCTACCTTAAAATATTTTTCTAATTCCACTAAATTAAAATGTGCTTTATTGGGTAAAACTTCTAACAATTGTCTTCTGCGTTGGTTATAAAAGTTTAATACTAACTCAGGATTTTCTTCGAAACCAATAGGAGAGGCTACTTGCATAACATCATGTCCTTCCCACAATCCATCACTATCCCTAAATGTTTGTATTCCACTTTCAGCGGAAATTCCTGCACCGGTTAAAAAAACGATTTTTTTCATGAGATAATAAGATTGAGTATTTTTATGTAAACTATGTTTAAGATAAAAATAATAATTTTAAGTTTGTATTTATGATTGATCAAAAACTACTAAATTATCTCGAAGGCTTTTTAACCGATAATAGAAAAAGTCTTTTTAAAAAGGTTTTAGAAAAAAGAACTCGACATTTTGCGGTAGTTTTAGAAGATATTTTTCAACCTCATAATGCGAGTGCTGTAATAAGAACTGCAGATATTTTCGGGGTTCAAGATGTACATGCGATTGAAAATAAATACACCAATAAAGTTTCTAGACATGTTGCAAAAGGTTCTCAAAAATGGATAACATCTAAACGCTATAAATCTGATGGAAATAATACTAAAATTTGTTTAGATAATTTAAGAGAAAATGGATATCAAATTATTGCAACATCGCCTCATAATGAATCTTGTTTATTGCATGATTTTGATGTTACAAAGAAATCTGCATTTGTATTTGGAGTAGAAGCAGAGGGGGTTTCAGAGTTTGTAAAAGAACAAGCAGATGGCTTTTTAAAAATACCAATGGTTGGTTTTACAGAAAGTTTAAATATCTCTGTAGCCGCAGCAATTATTTTACAAGACTTAACAACAAAATTGCGAGACTCTGATGTAAATTGGCAATTATCACCAGAAGAAAAAGATAATTTGTACTACGAATGGGTAAAAAAAACTATCAAAAATGTAGATGAAATTGAAAAACATTATCATCAAAAGATAGAACAAGAAATTTAATTCAATTTAGGTGTTTTATTAGAATGTTGTTCTTTAAAAATCCTTTAGTCAATAAATAGATTTCTTTATTAAGATAAATAACGAGTTTTATAGTCTGTTAACAAGGACAAGAATATTTATTCAACAATAACTTGCTCTATGGTAGAAGCAGAATCACAGCGTTTTACCAGTAAACTAACATTTTCTAATTCCTTTGTACCTGTAATGTAATATTCAGCACAAGGTTCTTTTCTTTGATTACTTTTTCCGAAATCAACATCACCTGTGTACAAAATTGTAGATATATTTAAAGTATCAATATTAAATTTATACATCGCACTTTTAGCATCTTTAGAAAACATACGTTCTTTAATCCTAATAGATTTTAACGTTCTTGCATCCATTCCGTAATCGAACGTTGCTTTTTTCTTTTGCCAGAAAAAATATACACCAACACAACCTATTGATAAGCCTACTAAATAATATCCTATTCGTTTAATGAGCATTGTAAAATTTTATTGCAAATGTACTTTTTTGTATTAAAAATAGCTTTATAATATTAATAAATTAATATCTCTAAAAGGTATATCAAACCAATCTGCAACCGTTCTGTTTGTAAGAATTCCATGATAAAAATACATTCCGTTTCGTAAACTCTTATTAAAACGAGCAGCATTTTCAAATCCGCCTTCATCAGAAATATTTAATAAATAAGGTGTGAAAATATTACTTATAGACAATGAAGCTGTTCTTGCGTAACGTGCGGGAATGTTGGGTACGCAGTAGTGAACGACCCCATGCTTTATAAACGTTGGAGTTTCATGTGTGGTTACATTTGATGTTTCAAAACAGCCACCTCTGTCAATGCTTACGTCAATAATTACGGCACCTTCTTTCATCTTTTCTACCATTTTTTCAGTAGCACAAATAGGAGATCTGTTTTTTCCTCTTATCGCTCCGACAGCAACATCTGCTCGCATTAGAGCCTTTGCAACAGATTTTGGTTGTAAAGTAGATGTATAAATAGGTGCATTTAAAGAATGCTGTAATTTTCTTAATTTACTTATTGAATTGTCAAAGACTTTTACTCTTGCACCAAGACCTAAAGCAGTTCTTGCTGCATATTCACCGACAGTTCCGGCGCCAAATATAACGACACTAGATGGTGGGACACCACCTATATTTCCCAAGAGCAAACCATTTCCTTTATTAATTCCACTCATTAATTCTGCTGCAATCAATAAAGAAGCTGTTCCAGCAATTTCACTCAACGATTTTACAATAGGGTAGGTGTCGTGTTCATCTTTTATATAATCGAAAGCAACGGCTGTAATTCTTTTTTTTGCCAAACATTCAAAGTATTTTTTACTTTGTGTTTTTAATTGCAATGAAGAAATTAAAATTGTTTGCGGATTCATGTATTCAATTTCTTTTTCTGATGGAGGAGCTACTTTTAAAACAATGTTACATTTAAAAGCTTCTTCAATGTCATATGAAATTTTTGCACCTGCTTCAGAATATTCTTTATCCGGATAATTTGCATTATCACCAGCACCAGTCTCTACAACAATTCTATGTCCATGAGCACACAAGGCAGAAACAGCATCTGGAGTTAAACAGACACGTTTTTCGCTAAAATAAGTTTCTTTAGGTAAACCAATAAATAACTCCCTCTTTTGCTTTTTAATTTCTAACATTTCTTCTTGCGGAAGTAACTCTTCTTTGCTAAAAGGAGAAAATGAACTCATAGTTTTGTTATTTTAGTTGAATATTTCGTTGCTCATCATCTAAGATAGATAAATGTATTTGAGCAGCTCCTAAAGGTAGTAAATTTTCTATGTTTTCCGGCCATTCTACCAAACACCAAGCATCAGAATCGAAATATTCTTCAATTCCAATATCAAAAGCCTCCTCTTCCTCTTCAATTCTGTAAAAATCAAAGTGAAAAACTTTCTCTCCTTTTGATGTTTGATATTCATTTACTAATGAAAAAGTAGGAGAGGAGATGTTATCTAAAATTCCAAGTTGCTGGCATATTTCTTTAATAAGTGTTGTTTTTCCAACTCCCATTTCTCCGTAAAATAATAACGTATTATTTTTTACTGATGAAATGATTTCTGCTGCAATAGATGATAATTTTTTTAACGTGTAATTTTTATTCATTTTCCAAAAATAATAAAATTATGAGCACATAAAAGTATGAGAAAGTATTGTTTTCTGAATAAATAAATAATCTGATGGTTTTAAAAGTCTATCAAATTATTTAAATATTATGAAGTTAATTCGGTAAACAATTTTATTCCTTAATGAATGATTTGTTTGAGCTCTTCTTGTTTTTTTTTACAAAAAAGCGAGTATTTATGGCAAGAAATAGCTTCTAATTATATTACTTTGGACTATAAACTGCACAAGGAATAATTACCTCTTCTAAAGAAATTCCACCATGTTGATAAGTATTTTTATAATACTTTACAAAATGATTAAAGTTATTTGGATATGCAAAAAACAAATCTTCTTTGGCAAAAACATATGAACTATTCATGGCTATGGTTGGTAAGAATATGTCTTTAGGATTTCTTACTGCAAATACGTTTTTATCTTCATAAGAGAGACTTTTACCTGTTTTATATCGAAGATTAGCACTAATGTTTTTATCACCAATTACTTTTGTTGGGTGTTTACAATTAATAGTGCCATGATCTGTTGTAATAATTAATTTTTGTCCTAGTTGTTGTGCTTTTTGTATGATTTCGAACAGTGGAGAGTTTCGAAACCAACTTAAAGTTAAACTTCTATAAGCTTTGTCGTCTCCTGCCAATTCTTTTATTACTTCCATTTCAGTTTTAGAATGCGAAAGCATGTCAACAAAATTATAAACTACGGCTGTTAAATCGTTTTGCTTTGTTCCGTTATAATTATCGGCTAAATCTTTTCCGTTTTTTAGATTGGTAATTTTATAATATTCATATTTTATGTCTAAATTTAATCGTTTTATCTGTGCTGATAAAAAGTCGTTTTCAAACAAATTCATTCCACCTTCATCAGTATCATTTTTCCACAGATTAGGATACCTTTTTTCCATTTCAGAAGGCATTAAGCCAGAAAAAATAGCATTTCTTGCATACTGGGTTGCGGTGGGTAAAATGGAGAAATAAGAATGTTCTTCTTCTTTTTTGTAATGATTATTAATTAAAGGTTCTAAAATTCTGTATTGGTCGTAACGTAAATTGTCAATAACAACCCATAAAACACCTTGGTTTTTATTTAATTCTGGAACTACATAGTCCTTAAACAATGTGTGTGAAAAAGTAGGTTTGTCATTAGAAGTTAAAAAATCTTCATAGTTCTTTTTTATAAACTTAAAAAACTGAGTATTGGCTTCTTGCTTTTGGCTTTCTAGGATGCTTAACATTCCCTGATCACTGATGTCTTCTAACTCTAATTCCCAGTGAACTAATTTCTTATAAAGTTCAATCCATTCTTCATAAGAATTTACCATGTTCATATCTAGAGATATTTTCCTAAATTCTTGCTGGTAGCTAGATGTCGTTTTTTCAGTAACTAAGCGAGAGTTATCAAGGTTTTTCTTTAAACTAAGTAAAATCTGACTTGGATTTACAGGTTTGATCAAATAATCAGCAATTTTAGAGCCAATTGCTTCTTCCATTATATATTCTTCCTCACTCTTTGTAATCATTACCACAGGTAAATTGGCTTGTTTCTGTTTGATTTCTGCGAGTGTTTCCAAACCGGTTAAACCAGGCATGTTTTCATCTAGAAACACAATGTCAAAGCTCTCCTCGTTTACTAAATCAATTGCATCTGCACCATTTGTGCAAATAGTTATTTTGTAATTTTTTCGTTCCAAAAAAATAATGTGAGGCTTTAATAATTCTATCTCATCATCAACCCATAAAATTTGTATACTGCTCATATTTTTGTTTTGGCTTTTAACATTTAACCATAAAAATAGGTATTTGTTATATTTTTTTTGCTTTAAAAATGATAAAATATTGCCAAAAAAAATAATGGTTGTACTTTGCCGTAGATTGTAAATTTTTTTTCTTTGAATACTAAAAAGCCAAATAAATTAAAAATTCTAAATGATCCCATTTATGGTTTCATACAAATACCAAATACCTTAATTTTTGATATTATAGAACACCCTTATTTTCAGAGACTAAGAAGAATTACTCAAATGGGTTTTTCTAATTTGGTTTATCCAGGTGCAAATCATACTCGTTTTCATCATGCTATTGGTTGCATGCATTTAATGCAAAAAGCAGTTGGTGTTCTGAGGTTTAAGGAGGTTTTGATTTCTAGTGAAGAAGAAAATGCCTTGTATGTCGCAATTTTATTGCATGATATTGGCCATGGAGCATTCTCTCATGCCTTAGAGCATAGTATTGTTAGTGGAATTTCTCATGAAGAAATTTCTCTAAATTTTATGAAAAAATTAAATAAAGAATTTGACGGGAAGCTTAATTTAGCTATTGAAGTTTTTGAGGGGAAGAATCCGCGTAAATTTTTATTCCAACTAATTTCTAGTCAGTTAGATATTGATCGTTTAGATTATTTAAAAAGAGATAGTTTTTATACAGGCGTAACAGAAGGAAACATTTCATCAGATAGATTAATTGCAATGATGAATGTGAAAAATGATGAATTGGTTATTGAAGAGAAAGGAATTTACTCGGTAGAAAAGTTCTTAATTGCACGACGTTTAATGTATTGGCAGGTATATCTGCATAAAACAGGTTTAGTTGCTGAAAATATGTTGGTCAATGTCTTAAAAAGAGCTAAAGAATTAGCTGAAGAAGGGGTTGAATTATTTTCAAGTACTAGTTTAAAATATTTCTTGTATAATCAAATATCTGAAGATAATTTTAATGATGAAACCTTAAATATGTTTGCTAAGTTAGATGATTATGATGTACTTTCTGCAATCAAAGAGTGGTCAAATCATGAAGACAAGGTACTTTCGTTATTGTCAAAAATGATTATTAATAGAAAATTATTAAAAATTGAAATTCAACAAAAAGAATTTGAAAAATCAGATTTAGATAAAAAAATAAAACAAGTTGCGAAGAAACTAAAGCTTTCAATTAATGATGCAAAATTTTTCGTGTTTTCAAAAAAGATTGCAAACCAAGCATATCAGCAAGAAAAACCTATTTTTATTCTCAATAAAAAAGGCAATATCAAGGATATTGCACAAGCATCTGACCAATTAAATTTACAAGCACTAACAACCCCAGTAATCAAACATTTTATTTGTTATCCAAAGTAACGATGAGATTAGCCAAATTACTTTAAATTTTATATTTTTGCGTTTGATGAAATTTACAGCAAAACAAATAGCAGATATTTTGGAAGGCGAAATTTTGGGTAATCCCAATGAAGAAGTTTCTAAATTATCTAAAATAGAGGAAGGAGAAAAAGGATCTTTAACCTTTCTCTCAAATCCAAAATATAATTCTTTTTTATACACTACAAGAGCCTCAGTTGCTATAGTCAACAATAATTTTAAGTTAGAAAAATCAACAAATACCACTTTAATAAAGGTAGAAAATGCTTATGAAGCTTTTTCTAAAATATTATCACTTTATAACGAGGTTAAAAATAATAAGACAGGTAGAGAAAATCCAAATTTTATATCAAATTCTGCAAAAATTGGACAGAATGAATATATTGGAGCATTTTCATATATAGGTGAAAATGTTACGCTTGGAGATAATGTAAAAATTTACCCTAGTTCGTATATTGGAGACAATTCAATTATTGGTAATAATAGTATTGTTTTTTCAGGGGTTAAAATTTATTCAGAAACTATTATTGGTGATAATTGTAAAATTCATGCTGGTACTATAATTGGTTCTGACGGTTTTGGATTTTCTCCTGACGAAAATGGAGAATATTCAGCAATACCGCAAATTGGAAATGTAATTATTGAAGACAATGTTGATATTGGTTCTGCATGTACAATAGATAGAGCTACAATGGGATCTACAACCATAAGAAAGGGTGTGAAATTAGACAACCAAATACAAGTGGCCCATAATGTAGAAATCGGAAGAAATACAGTAATTGCCTCTCAAACTGGTATTGCAGGTTCCACAAAAATTGGCAGCAATTGTATGATTGGTGGGCAAGTAGGTATTTCTGGTCATTTAAAAATAGGGAATAATGTAAAAATATTAGCTCAAGCGGGTATTTCAAAAAATTTAAAAGATGATGAGATTGTTAATGGATCGCCTGCTTTTAAAATACAGGATTTTAATAAAAGTGCTGTTTATTTTAGAAATTTACCTAAAATGGCATCAAAAATTAATAAGATAGAAAAAGAGTTGAAGACTCAAAATCAAAGAATAAATGAGTAAGAAGCAAAAGACAATAAAAGAAAAAGTAAGTTTATCTGGTGTTGGTATTCATACAGGTAAAACCGTAAATATGACCATAAAACCGGCACCTGTAAATCATGGTTTTGCTTTTAGCAGAATAGATTTAGAAGGATCACCAATTATAGAAGCAAAAGTAGAATATGTTGTAAATACACAAAGAGGTACAAATTTAGAGAAAAATGGGGTACAAATTCAAACTTCAGAGCACGTTTTGGCTGCAGCTGTTGGTTTAAATATAGACAATCTTTTAATAGAACTAGATTCTCCAGAGCCGCCCATCATGGATGGTTCTTCTAAATACTTTGTAGAAGCTCTAGAAAAAGCAGGTATTGAAGATCAAGACGCAGAAATTGAAGAGTATGTTGTAAAAGAAATCATATCGTATAAAGATGAAATTACTGGAAGCGAAATAATTTTAATGCCTTCAGATAAATACGAAGTAACAACAATGGTAGATTTCGGAACTAAAATTCTCGGAACCCAGAATGCTACTTTAGATAAAATATCAGATTTTAAAGAGGAAATTGCTGATGCTAGAACTTTCAGTTTTTTACATGAAATTGAAATGCTTTTAGAAAATGATTTAATTAAAGGAGGTGATTTAAATAACGCTATTGTTTATGTTGATAAAGAGTTGTCCTCTGGAACAATGGAAAAACTAAAGAAAGCGTTTAAAAAAGAAAACATTAGTGTTAAGCCTAACGGTATTTTAGATAATTTGACTTTACACTGGGCAAACGAGGCGGCGAGACATAAATTATTGGATGTAATTGGTGATTTAGCTTTAGTTGGAGTTAGAATTAAAGGAAAAATAATTGCAAACAAACCAGGTCACTTAATTAATACTCAGTTTGCAAAAAAACTAGCAAAAATAATCAAATTAGAAAAAAGGAATAAAGTACCTTCATATGATTTGAATTTACCTCCTTTGTTGGATATTCATCAAATTATGGATATTCTTCCTCACCGACCACCATTTTTATTGATAGATAGAATTTTAGAGCTTTCTGATACACATGTTGTAGGAATGAAGAATGTAACTATGAATGAGAATTTTTTCGTTGGTCATTTCCCTGGATCCCCAGTAATGCCCGGAGTTTTACAAGTTGAAGCTATGGCGCAATGTGGTGGAGTTCTAGTATTAAATACTGTGCCAGACCCAGAAAACTATCTTACATATTTTATGAAGATGGATAAAGTAAAATTTAAACAAAAAGTTTTACCTGGAGATACTATTATATTTAAATGTGAATTAATTACACCAATTAGAAGAGGTATTTGCCATATGCAGGCGTATGCATATGCAAACGGAAGAATCGTTGCGGAAGCTGAATTAATGGCACAAATTTCAAAAATTAAATAATTATGAATCAACCATTAGCATATGTTCATCCGCAAGCTAAAATTGCTAGAAATGTAGTAATTGAACCTTTTACTACAATTCATAACAATGTAAAAATTGGCTCAGGAACATGGATTGGTTCTAATGTCACCATAATGGAAGGTGCAATCATTGGTAAAAATTGTAGAATCTTCCCTGGAGCAGTTATCTCTGCAATTCCTCAAGATTTAAAATTTAACGATGAAGAAACAACTGTTGAAATAGGTGATAATGTTACTATTAGAGAATGCGTTACTATTAACAGAGGTACTTCTGATAGAATGAAAACCAAAATAGGTGATAATTGTTTAATTATGGCTTATTGCCATGTTGCACATGATACTTTTGTTGGAGATAATTGTATTTTTTCGAACAATACAACTTTAGCTGGTCATGTAACCATTGGAAACAATGTTGTTTTAGCTGGAATGGTTGCTATACATCAATTTGCATCTGTAGGTAATCATGCATTTGTAACGGGAGGATCTTTAGTTAGAAAAGATGTTCCACCATTTGTAAAAGCTGCAAGAGAACCTTTATCTTATGTCGGTATTAATTCAGTAGGTTTGCGTAGGAGAGGTTTTTCTACAGAAAAAATTAGAGAAGTTCAGAATATATATAGAATTCTATTTCAAAAAAATTATAACAATTCCCAGGCAATTGATATTATTGAAGCAGAAATGGAAGCAACCCCAGAGCGTGATGAAATAGTACAATTCATTAAAGATTCACATAGGGGAATTATGAAAGGATATTATAAAGCTAATTAAAATATAAAAATGGCAACAACATCAGATATTAGAAATGGATTGTGTATTAAATATAATAATGACATCTACAAAATAGTTGAGTTTTTACACGTGAAACCAGGAAAAGGACCAGCTTTCGTAAGAACAAAATTAAAAAGTGTTACAAATGGAAAAGTTGTAGATAATACATTTCCGGCAGGTAGAAAAATAGAGGATATTCGTGTTGAAACGCACAAGTTTCAGTACTTATATAACGAGGGAGAAACATATCATTTTATGAATCAAAAAGATTATTCTCAAATTCAATTAGAGAAAAATGTTTTAGATTCCCCAGATTTAATGAAAGAAGGAGAAACTGTAACTATTATAATCAATTCTGAAGATGAAATGCCTTTATCTGTGGAAATGCCAGCAAGTGTTATTTTAGAAGTTACTCATACAGAACCGGGTGTTAAAGGAAATACGGCTACGAACGCAACAAAACCTGCTACTGTAGAAAGTGGTGCTGTTATTAATGTTCCTTTATTTATTAATGAAGGAGATAAAATTAAAGTGGAAACTACTAAGGGAACTTATCAAGAAAGAATTAAAGAGTAAAAACTATCTATAATAGGATTTCAATTAACAAAAACTCTTAATATTCTTTTTTAAAGAACACTTATCGAAATATGAAATTTAATAATTATCAAACCCTAAAACAAATTGCTCAATTAATTAATGCTGAATATATTGGTGATGATAACTTTGAAATTTTGGGGATTAATGAAATTCATGTTGTAGAAAAAGGAGATATTGTTTTTGTTGATCACCCCAAATATTATGATAAAGCATTAAATTCTGCTGCTACTGTAATTTTAATCAACAAAAAAGTACCTTGTCCAGTGGGAAAGGCTTTGTTGATTTCTGATGATCCTTTTCGTGATTTCAATAAAATAACAAATCATTTTAATCCTTTTATTGCGGCTAAAGTTAGCATTTCTAATTCGGCACGAATTGGAGAGAATACAATTATTCAACCCAATGTATTTATAGGTAACAATGTTTCAATTGGTCAAAACTGTGTAATTCATCCTAATGTAACTATTTATGACAATTCAGTAATTGGAAATAATGTCACTATTCATGCAAATACCGTTTTAGGAGCAGATGCATTTTACTACAAAAATAGATCAGAAGGTTTTGATAAATTGATTTCAGGAGGAAGAGTAGTATTAGAAGATAATGTAGATTTGGGTGCATCTTGTACAATTGATAAAGGTGTTTCTGGTGATACTACTATTGGAAAAGGTACAAAAATTGACAACCAAGTACATATTGGTCATGATACAAAAATTGGAAAAAAATGTTTAATCGCCTCACAAACAGGAATCGCTGGTTGTGTGATTATTGAAGATGAAGTAACCATTTGGGGGCAGGTAGGTACAAATAGTGGAATTACAATAGGTAAGGGGGCTGTTATACTTGGTCAGACCGGAGTTACAAAATCCGTATTAGGAGGGAAAAGTTATTTCGGGACTCCAGTTTCCGAATCTAGAGAAAAATTAAAAGAAATGGCAGAAATAAAACGTTTTTTAAAAAGTAGAAAGAATTCTTAAAATACTTTTTTAAAAACAATCAATAAGCTATTTTTGTCCAACAAAAAAAATAAAAAACCAATGAGTGTTTTAGTAAATAAAGAATCAAAAATTATAGTTCAAGGTTTTACAGGCAGTGAAGGTACTTTTCACGCAGGTCAAATGATCGATTATGGAACGAATGTTGTTGGAGGTGTAACTCCAGGAAAAGGAGGTCAAATACATTTAGGAAAACCCGTTTTTAATACAGTTTTCGAATCTGTAGAGAAAGTTGGAGCTGATACTTCTATCATTTTTGTACCACCAGCATTCGCAGCTGACGCAATTATGGAATCTGCTGATGCAGGAATCAAAGTAATTATTTGTATTACGGAGGGAATTCCAACTGCAGACATGGTAAAAGTGAAAGCATATATTGATAATAGAGATTGCAGATTGGTTGGACCTAATTGTCCTGGAGTAATTACTCCAGACGAAGCCAAAGTTGGTATTATGCCAGGATTTATCTTTAAAAAAGGTAAAGTAGGAATCGTATCTAAATCGGGAACTTTAACCTATGAAGCTGCAGATCAGGTTGTAAAACAAGGATATGGCATTACAACAGCAATTGGTATTGGTGGAGATCCAATTATTGGGACTACAACAAAAGAAGCTGTAGAATTATTAATGAATGATGATGAAACGGAAGCAATTGTAATGATTGGTGAAATTGGTGGAAACCTTGAAGCAGAGGCTGCACAATGGATTAAGGCTGATGGTAATAGAAAACCAGTTGTTGGTTTTATAGCTGGTCAAACGGCACCAGCGGGAAGAACCATGGGACATGCAGGAGCAATTGTTGGCGGTGCTGATGACACTGCACAAGCAAAAATGAAAATTTTAGCAGCAAACGGTATTCATGTTGTTAGTTCTCCTGCCAAAATTGGTGAAATGATAGCAAAAGTCTTAAAGTAATACTGCTTAAACTAAAAAACTGTTAAAGTTTAATAGTAAGATAGATTAAAATCCGTTGAATTCGTAAATTCAACGGATTTTCTATTTTAATACAAATTAAAAACTATGAATAAAAATAATTTAATATTTTTCAGCTTTTTATTGGTTGCAACTATAAGTTGTAAAACTAATAAAGAAAAGAGTTAGAAATCGATTATTTATTTAATTACTTGGATAAAAAGGAAGTAAAACTATAAGTTTAAGATCTTAAATATTAAAAACTCGTAAGATAAATTTGTTTTACGAGTTTTTAATTTTAGTATATTTGCCGTCGTAAAATAACTAAATAACATGAAATTATTAGAAAATAAATCAGCAATTATAACAGGAGCAACGAGAGGTATAGGTCGCGGAATTGCTATTGAATTTGCTAAGCAAGGTGCAAATGTGGCTTTTACATATAGTTCATCTGTTGATGCTGCTAATGCTTTAGAAGAAGAATTAAAAACCTTTGGAGTTTCAGCAAAAGGATATCAATCTAATGCAGCTAATTTTGATGCTGCTCAAGAATTAGCTAAAGAAGTTTTAAAAGAATTTGGTGCTATCGATATTTTGGTAAATAATGCGGGCATCACAAAAGATAATTTGTTAATGCGTATTTCTGAAGACGATTTTGATAAAGTAATAGAAGTAAACTTAAAATCAGTATTTAATTTAACCAAAGCAGTTATTCGTCCGATGATGAAACAAAGAAACGGTTCTATTATTAACATGAGTTCTGTAGTGGGTTTAAAAGGGAATGCAGGTCAATCGAATTATGCTGCTTCTAAATCCGGTATTATTGGTTTTTCTAAATCTGTAGCTTTAGAATTAGGTTCTAGAAATATTAGAAGTAACGTAGTTGCTCCTGGTTTTATAGAAACTGAAATGACTGCAAAATTAGATGAAGCAACTGTACAAAGTTGGAGAGATGGAATTCCTTTAAAAAGAGGAGGACAACCAATTGATATTGCAAATGCATGTGTATTTTTAGCTTCAGACATGAGTGCTTACATTACAGGACAGACCTTATCTGTAGATGGAGGAATGTTAACATAGTAAGATAAAATCTATTTAATGGAAAAGGACCTACAATAAGTAGGTTCTTTTTTGTTTTATAGGATTAGTAAGTTATTATTACATGAGTTAACATTATATGTAGCGTTAATTTATATTGTCTCTTTTCAATTCCAACTCTAGCATATTATTGTAAAATAACTTTTAGTTGCATTCGAAATTCTTTCTGCATATTAAGATATTTTATCTTCCTATGTTTAACACTACACTCTAAAATGTAATCAAAAAAGGATGGGGTTTATGAATATAAAATTAAGAATACACCCAATAAAATACCAAAAAGAGGAACTAGTTTTTTACGCTTGTTTTGCTCTTTAAAAAGAAGACCACCAATCACAACAGCTATTAAAATCTGACTTCTTTTAATAGCAGATAATAACATAATTAAGGCATCTGAGTCTTGTAAAGCTTTAAAGTAAAAATAATCTGCTGTTTGTAGTAAAATTCCTACAGCTGGTATAGACCACCTCCATTTAAAAGCTTTTCTTTTTACAGAAAAAGGAAACCAAGTAATAGATAAAATTAATAATAAAATAAAAACAGTATAAAAACAAAACCAGAATTGTAATGTTTGTGGATTTAAAGTTAAACTTTGAATTAAAAACTTATCATATAAACCACTCGAAGCTCCTAAGATTGTAGCACCAATAATTGCAAATATCCATTTATTTTTTTTGAAGATAATTCCCTCTTTTTTTCCAATTCTAGAATATAATAATACTGATATAATGATTAGGAAAAAACCAACCCATTGATAAAAATTAGGCTTTTCATTATAGATAAAAATAGCACCTATAAATGTAAAAAAAGGTCCTGCAGAACGAATTGGAGTTACAATTGTTATGGGTAAATGTTTTAATGCTTGATAAGCCAAAACCCAAGAGGATGCCATAATCATAGATTTTACGATTATAAAACCATGAGTTCCCCATGAAATATTAGTAACATAAAAACCTATTTTTTGCATGTACTCTGGAAACCAAATAGAACCCAAATAGAAGGGGAGTAAAAGCAAGAAGCCAGCAGAAATTGTTCCAAATAAAACTGGAAAAACTTCATTGCCTTGAACAGCATGTTTCTTACATAAATTGTGTAATCCTAAAAATAAAGCAGCTAAAAGTCCTAAGTACATCCACATAATGCGCGCGAAGATAAAATAATAGAAAAAACTAAATAGAAAAAGATGAATAAATTGAAATTATTATTCATGTATTTTTTTAAAATAATTTTACTTTGAGAAGTATCTAATTTATTGAGAAACTTAAAAACTAATATTAACAACTCGTTATTTGTTCAATAAACAAGAACGATATTGTTACCTTTGTACAAATCTTTCATTAATGTCAAAAACGTTTTCAGAATTAGGTATTCATGCAGAATTGCAAGAAAGTTTAGCTAATTTACAAATTTCTATTCCTACAGATGTTCAAGTAAAAACCATTCCTTTAATTTTAAATAAAAAGGATGATGTAGTGGTATTAGCCAAAACAGGAACAGGTAAAACTGCTGCTTTTGGATTGCCTTTACTGCAATTAATCGATGCAGAAAACACTAACATTCAAGCATTAATATTAGCGCCTACAAGAGAGTTAGGACAGCAAATTCATGCTAATTTAGTCTCTTTTGCTGCAGAAAGTCAAAGTAAAACTATTGTACCATTATTTGGAGGAATACCGATAAAATCTCAAATAGAACGCTTAAAAGAAACAACTAATATTATTGTTGCAACTCCAGGTCGTTTAGTAGATTTAGTAAAACGTGAAGCTATCAATATTAAAGAAATTAACTATTTTGTTTTAGATGAAGCAGATGAAATGGTAAGTGCTCTAAAAGACGAGGTGGATGTTATTATCAAGGAAATTCCGAAATTAAGAAGGACTTTTTTGTTTACAGCAACCATGCCAGGAACAATCAAACAATTGGTGCAAAATTATATGTCTAAGCATGTTTTACATGTAGAAGCAGATATGGAAACTGTTGGTCATCAAAGTATAAAACATCAATATGTAGTAGTAGAACCGATTGAAAAACTAAATGTATTACTTTATTTTTTAGCCTCTAAAGAAGGAGAACGTGGAATTATATTTTGTAAAACAAAGGCAGCCGTTAATAAATTAGCAAAAAATTTAGCTATCAACAAATTCTCTTCTGGGGCGATTCACGGCAGTTTAACCCAAGGAATTCGTGATCGAATTATGGGACAATTTAGAGAAGGTAATATCGATATTTTAGTGGCAACAGATTTAGCCGCTCGTGGAATTGATGTAAAAGAAATATCTTATGTAATAAATTATCATTTACCTGATACGTATGGCACTTATGTTCACAGAAGTGGACGTACAGCGAGAGCAGGAGCGACCGGACTTTCTTTAAGTATTATACAACAAGAAGAATTGGAAGAAATTCCTGAGTTTGAAGAAGATTTGGGAATTGTTTTTGAAGAGTATAGAAAAGCGGATGCAAAGAGTATTGAAGAAAATAATGGTTTGTTGTGGGCTAAAAAAATATTTAAAACAAAACCAAATCGCACAGTATCTGAAGATTTTAAATCACAAATAAAAACAATATTTCATCATTTAACAAAAGAAGAACTAGTAGATAAAATTCTTGCAAATTATTTATCACAAATTGCTAGTGCAAAGATAAAAACTGAAATTTCTAAAAAGAAGAAAAAGAAATAAGCATGGCAAATATTATAAAAAGTCAAGAGGATATTTTAGCAAAATTACGAATTGAAGCATTAAACCCTATGCAAATAGAAGCTGTTTCTGTTATCAAAAAAAATATAAATACCATCTTATTATCGCCAACAGGAACTGGTAAAACATTAGCTTTTTCTTTACCTTTATTAGACTTATTAGATCCTAAATCTAAAGAAGTGCAAGCATTAATATTGGTGCCTTCTAGAGAACTAGCAATACAAATAGAACAGGTAATTCGTTCTATGGGTTCAGGATATAAAGTGAACGCGGTTTATGGTGGTAGGCCAATGTCTAAAGACAAAATAGAATTAAAACATATTCCTGCAATTTTAATAGGAACACCAGGTAGAATATCGGATCATTTTGCAAATGATCGTTTTTCTAAAGATCATATAAAAACATTAGTTTTAGATGAGTTTGATAAGTCTTTAGAAGTAGGTTTTGAGTATGAAATGCGTAATATTATAAATCAATTACCTACTTTAGATAAACGTATATTAACTTCTGCTACTCAGGGAGTTGAAATACCTGGTTTCGTAAAACTAGAGAAACCTAGAACTATCAATTATTTAAAAGGAAAAAGAACATCTCAGCTGAATTTTCAAACAGTAGTTTCTCCTAATAAAAGTAAATTAAAGACTTTGTTAGATTTAGTAGAACATATTGGGAATCAACCCGGTATTGTTTTCTGTAATTTAAAAGATACTATTACACAATTAAGCTCTTTTTTAGAAAAAAAAGAAGTAAGCCATGCTTGTTTTTCGGGAGGAATGGAGCAAAAAGATAGAGAACGTGCTTTAATTAAATTTAGAAACGGAACTTGTCAATTGTTAATTGCGACAGATTTAGCGGCTAGAGGAATTGATATTCCAGAAATGAAATTTATCATTCATTATGAATTACCAAAACATGAAGAAGAGTTTATTCACAGGAACGGAAGAACAGCAAGAGTAAATGAAAAAGGAACCGCGTATATTTTAAAGTGGGAAAACGAACGTTTACCGGATTTTATTAAAGCCAGTAAAGGAATTAATATTTCTAAGAAGGCGAAATACATGCCACAATATTGGGAGACTTTATTTATTTCTGGTGGAAGGAAAGATAAAATTTCGAAAGGAGATATTGCGGGATTATTTTTCAAAAAAGGAGGTATTTCAAAAGAGCAATTAGGAACTATTGAATTAAAACCAGATTGTGCATTTGTTGCTATCCCTCTAATATTAGCGAATGAGTTGGTAGAAAAACTGAATAATGTGCGATTAAAAAAGAAAAAAGTAAGAGTAACAATATTATAGCTTTACGAGCAAAAAAAAGATAAGATATAAAAATTACACCTTTTATTAAAACCTTAATTATTGTAAGACAACACAAATCAGTTATTTAAAATTTTTGAAGAGCAAGGAGCAGGAATTTTTAACGCTGACAGGAATATTAATAATTTTTTATTTCTATTCTTTTAATTGTTCTAATTAGTGCTAAAAAGTTTTTAAATTCATACTTGTTATCCAAAATTCATCAAGAGTCTTATTACTTCATAGACTAGTTTTTTTTTGTATTAATGAAACTAAAATAGTATTTTACAAAAGTTACTTGTGTATGGCATTATTCGTAAACTTCTTAAATTTAATAATTATGTTACCTTATAGAACTGAAATCAGAAACTCTCCCAGAGAACAAACTTTAAAAATTTATTTAAAAGACATTTCATTAGATCAAGAGTTGAAAAATATACTTGAAACTATAGCTGGCGTTCGTTTGGTAGAAGTTCAGGAAAGTATTGGGAGAAATAGAGTTGAAGAAAATGTAACGGTTTTTAGAAAAGAAGACACCTCAATTAATGTCTTAAAAGAAAAAGTAGATACTTTCTTAGATAAGTATTTTAAAAAAGTAAATAACGAATTAAGCTAAAAACTTGTTAAGTGAATTTAAAAATGACCATTTTTGAATAGATTAAATTATAAAAGTGTGTGATTTGACACGAGGGATTAGCTTAAATTACAGATAAATTGGTTTTTAATTGTTTTTTTGGGTTAACACAGAAAAGAAAACAATTAAAACATTGTAAATCATAAAAATGGATGCATCTTTGCAAATAATTAGTATAATAAATTTAATTACAATATTATGAGTAACGGAACAGTAAAGTTTTTCAATGAAACTAAAGGATTTGGTTTTATCACTGAAGAAGGAGTAGACAAAGATCATTTTGTACACATTTCAGGTTTAATCGACGAAATCAGAGAAGGTGATAATGTAGAATTTGACTTACAAGAAGGTAAAAAAGGTTTAAACGCAGTTAACGTTAAAGTTATCTAAGAAAAATATTTAAATTTTTACGAAAAGTCCATCAATAGTTGATGGGCTTTTTTTTTGTATTAAAACAAGTAAATGGGGTTTAAAATATTTCAAAGCTTTAATGAGCTTGTTTTTGCATTAACCCTCAATAATAAAAGTTAAATTTAAATACATGATATAATTTTTTAGAATGATTTTAAATGATGATTCTTAAAAAGTATGTCGTTGTTCGTTTATAGAAGATGCACTTAATAATTTATGGAATAGCTGTATACTATCAAAATTACAAGTAATTTCATCAGATACTGCAACTCCTGAAACACCCGTTTCTAAAATAGTCTTAACATCATCGGACGCAATGTCTCCCCAACCAATAATCGGAGTTTTTGTTTTTAACGCATCAACAATTAAAGAAAATCCGTTCAAACCTAAAGTTGTTGATTCGCTTTCTTCATTATTTGAAACTCTAAAAGGACTTAAAATAATATAATCTACTTTTTTACTAATTAGACTTTCGCAATCTTTTAAAGTATTTGCTGTACCTCCAATAATTTGCCAAGTATATAAATGTTCTAGAGCAGTTGTAGCGCAGAAATTTATATTTTCTATATGCACACCATCGGCTTTTACTTCTTTAGCAATTTTAAAATGATTCTTTAGAATTAATCTAGTTTGAAAATGAGAAGTAATTTCTCTGGCTTCCTTTGCAAACTTTAAATATTTTTTTTCAGAAATATTATTTAAATTTAATTGCACTAATTCTGCACCAGATGAACATGCTTTTTGAATATTCTCTAAATGTTCTTTTGGAGTATTTCCTTGAGATATGTAATGTAGCTTAGGTATCATTATTTTATTTTTTAATTGAAAACATTGTGTTTTCAAAATAATTTTGATTTATAAGTTCTAATTTATGAGGTAAAACTATAAAACTCGATGCTACTTTATTGATATTTTTTTCGCGTATTGCATAAAATAATCTTCAAAACGCTTTAAAATTGGATTCAGTTTTTCAGAATATATAACATACTGACATTTATGAATACTTTGTGTAATTGCCATTACAGCGGCATAAGATTTTTTATCAACTAAAAATTCTGCATCATCAATATTAAAAATCTTTAATTGAGTTGTGTTTATTCCTTCTAATAAAAGTAACTTATTCATGGTAATGGGTGTACAAATTAGAATATCTAAACCTTCAAATATTTCTGACTTCAATAATTCAATATGCTGTCTTTCATCACATCCATAAAGACGTAAAGATGTATGTCTTGTATAAGCTAAAAAAGCATCATACAATTCCATTGCTCTTTCACTACTTTCAACAAGAACAACGGCTCTTGGTGCTGCACCAACTTGCTTACATTTAAGTTTTTGCATGGTAGTTAATATCATCGCAGTAGTCTTTCCACTACCTTTCGGAGCAGTACAAAATATATTGGCACCACTCTTTATGACAGGAATACTGCTAATCTGAAATGGAGTGGGAGTATTTATTTCGAAGTCTTCTAATTTCTCTTTAATCTCAGAAGATAGTTTTTTAAAAGGCATATTATAAGTTCAGTAATTATTTAGCGCAAAAATGACTTCAAATATACAACTTAATAGATGTATTTATTTTTTCTATTGTAAATTTTGTAATATATAATTTTACTGTTGATAAAATACAACATAGATTTTCACATGACTAATTTCTGAGTCAAACAAAAAAACCACAATGATTATGCGTTTAATCTATACTGTCTCTTACTTTTTAAAAACTTTAGTAGAAAATCTCGCACCATTTATTCCCTTTAAGCTTAAGAAATACATTCCTTTTTGAAGATCACTAATACTTATTTGTCCTGTTTTAAAGTTGACTTGAAATTCCTTTATTTTTTGACCTAACGGGTTAAAAATTATAATTTCTTGCAGTATTTGTTTCGAGTTAATCGTTAAATTTTCCTTGGTTGGATTGGGGTATATTTTAAAATTGATTTCATTAGAATTTAAAACAGTTGTATTTAAAGTGGCGTCCGAAGTAGCTTGCCAACTGCTTGCAAGAGAGTTGTCAGAATTAACATCCATCAATTCTAAATAAAAGCCATCACCATCGGCTGTTTCTGGCCAAGGTGCACTATCTGTATATTCAACTTGATCAATGATATTCCCAAAAGCGTCTGATAAGACTAAATTCTGACTACTGTTTGATAAATCTCTATCAAACCTACCAAAAGCTTCGCGCCCATATTTAGCGTAAAAAACTTCCATATTTCCAACTAAATAAATCGATTGTTCTGGTAAAATAAATGCATTTTCCTCAAATTGATATGACACACCTAGTTTGCTTAAATACAAGCCCGTTAAATCCACAGTTGTAGAACCTGTGTTTTGAATCTCGATAAACTCTAAATCCTTACTTTCAGGAAAAGCATCTGTTTCTAATGGATTATAACTAATTTTAGAAATCACTAGAGAAGGTGTTTGTATTGAATTACATTCAGAAAATGAACTAAGGTTGTTGCGCATCCATGTAATTCTTTCCTGAATCCAAACTTTCATGTTCGCTATTTCCCCAGAAAAATCTTCTATTGTTTGCCAACGGTTGTTTTCTCTTATGGTGGCCTCAGAAATTAATACAACAGTGGCATCAATTAAATTAGAAATATAGTTATAGTTTAGTGGTTGTCCCTCTTTAGTCAAATCATTGAAGCGTTTTGATAAGTAACATTGAAAGGTTGAATCATAAAACAGTGATCCCCAAAAAAAAGAACCTGTATTACTATATTGAAATTGCCATACATCGGTGAAGCTTCTGTCGAAATTAAAACCAAAAAAGTCAAATAGGTCGTTACCAAAAGTCAAATTGTAATCCCAAACAGGTCCTGCTCTTAATTTACCACCTCTATCCTTATGATAATAGGTGCTAAGAGCATAGGCATCTACGTTTGAAGTAATTTCTGCCATTAAGATGTAATCTACAAAAGATGGGATATCTATAATCGAAGGATAACCAGTGGTTATATTAGAATTATTGGAATTATTATCTAAACTCCTAAAAACTCCTTCTATATAGGAAGATTGTGTTTGTGTAATATCATCTGAATTTGGTTTTTCATGAATATATCCAGCACCGTTGTTATACCAGGCCTGAGGATCTTCCTCATCAGGTCTATCTGTCTGCATTAAATAACCGCCAGAAAGCTCTGGCAATGAATTTTCATCATCAGATAATTTTGCAATATTTACGCGGTCTCCATCTCGTTTTATTTTTTCTGAAAGTGCATATAAACCAATATAATCTCCATTAAGTACCACTTCACAATATTTTAAATTTGCAGCATATTGCCCCATTTGCCTTGTCATTTCGTAACTAATGTAGTCTCGCATCATACTATCATCAAAGGCAAATGAATTTAAAATCCAATCATCTTCTTTTGGCATTCCTAATAATTTTACGCCTTTATCTTCTAAACCATCATCTTCTAAAGTATCAAAACCATAAGGTTTTTTAGGTAACGCCTGAGAAGAAGATCCTCTTGTTTCAATACCAATAGTGCCTGAATAATCTAAATATTCGTCATTATTAGCATCTGTAAGAAAATTTCTAGCGCCATTTGGTCTTTGAATTATTTTCATAGTCCCAAGTATTTTTGGTTCATCAGGAATTTCAGCACCATTTTCTGTATTGATTATGATAATTGGTAAATTACTGTCTGTAAATTGGCTATTATTAAAAGTATAAGATTTTGTGTATACAGGAGAGGGTAGATAGTTATCTGAGAATATTTGTGCTCGTACCGTTGTGGTTTGATATATTTCTATAGGATTTGAATAAATTGGAGAATTTTCGGTTGGATCATTATCACCAATTGTATATCGAATGACTTCCTCCGAACTATTTCCAGATAAAATTAAACTTAAGGGCTCATTAATTAGACCACCTTCGTTAGAAAAAATAACTTCATTTTGGATACTTCCCAAATATTCTTGACTTGAATTTCTAAAACCAGGAGTAGTATCTGCATAACTTACAATTTCTCCATTATATATAGACGCACCAATTGATGTGTTTTTTGGCAAATTCTCTGCAATTATTTCAGAAACTAAAGTACCAGAGGTATCAAATAAACGCAGAGTTTCTGAACTTGAGGATATTTTAAAGTTTGTATGCAGATTATTAGCTGTTAGTCCTAAAATTGCAGGCGGTTCTATACCAGTATTATTTGTGGTTGAAAAAATTGCCGATAAAAAAGGTATTATTGTGAAGTCTGATGAGGTTTCACTGATATTATGCGCTTGGATTGTTAAAATATTTTCACCTTCAATTAACACTGAATTGAAATCTGTAATCATAAACCTTTCCGGACTTCCTCCAGAATACATTTCAGCTTCATGATCTGTTATGGTACCCGAATTATATGCTGGTGGTAAACCATTAATATTTGCTCTTGCCACCTCGATTCCGTTTATATAAGCTACAAAAGCATCATCGTAATCTAAATCCAAAATTAACGAAGAAATAGAGGTTATATCATTGATTGTAAATTTTTTTCGAAGATATATTGATTCTGTATTGTTCTGAATAATGGTAGCATCATCATCATCTCCATAGCCAAAACCTGAAAAACCTGAAGACCAACTTGAATCATTAAAACTTAATTCTTTCCAATTAAAATTGGGCTCAGAATTGGGAATTAGATATTTAAATTCATCTCCTTGATTTATTAATGTTCTTGGGTAGTTAATAATGTTGCGATCTTTTCCGGAGGCCCATAACAGAATGTATTGATCAGGAGCTAGTGTTATATCAGGAAATGTCCATTTAGTATTATCATCAACATCATCAGATAAAGACCAACCATTTATTGAAACATCTTGGTTTCCAAAATTATGAATTTCTAACCAGTCTGGGGTATCACCATCTTCATCAGTATAAACAGAGTTAGAAGAGACTACTTCATTAATTCTGATTGTTTGCGCTGTTAAATTAAATATGCTAACTATGCAAAATAAGAATAAAAGCTTCATTTTATTATTGTTCAAAATATTTATTTTATCCATTTAATTTTGTTTTAATTGAAAGTACTTATACTCTCTAATACTTCAAATTTAACTAATTAAAATATTTATACCTATAAAATTTCCTATACAAGAACCATACTACATCGCCATTATGAAGTATTTAAGCTCATAATAATATGTAATTTTGGAAAATCAATAATAAATAGGGGAGAAGTAGAAATAAGAAATTTAGATAGTATTATTTCAATACCGTATTAACCTGTAAGTTTCTATTTCTCTAGTTGTCATTTAAGTATAACAGTCCTCACACTTTCCTTGAAGCAATATTTGAGACATATCAACTTTACGGTTAGGGATATTAGGAATTAGAACATCTGTTGACAAGCAATCTACTTTTCCACAATCTGTACATTGAAAATGTGGATGAATATCATGATGCTCATCACTTGAACAACCACTACATTTTGCATACCATTTATGTCCATTTTTACCTAAAAATGAATGAAGAAATCCATCATCTTCTAATTTCTCTAAAACACGATATATTGTCGTTTTATTCATCTTAGAATGAAGACGTTCTATCAATGTAATCGCTGAAATTGCAGTTGATTTTTTTTCAAATTCATCAAGTAGTATTTTAACTGATTTCGTTTTCCTTAAAATTCCCATAAAGCAAATATAGCGCAAGTATAATTTAAGAAAAAAATATAATTACAATTAATGCAACTTAGTTGCGTTAAATATTAATATTATTATATTTGCAACTCAGTTGTATTAAAGTGAATTATGATATTGATAAAACAAAAACCGGACAAATCGGAGCAAAAGCAAGCTTCGCTTGCCTTAGTACATTAGCTCCAGAATAAAGAATACGTAATAATTATTTATACTTATTATTTCAATTGTTTTCTGACGATTCGATTACAATCATAAAATTTTCATCATGAAGTTCACAAAATGAATTCTAAATTTTCTAAAACTCAACAAAAAATTTTAAATGACTGTACGTTGATGTTTTTTGGTTTTTCTATATAATTCAAATCAATAATAAAATAATTATAATCAATGATATAATCTTTTAGTGTTAGTTTTGTTTAACTATATTTGAATAATATTAAACAAAATAATTATGGAACTAATAAATGAAGCACTTGAGTTTGAAAAAGCCAAAATGAGGAATATGTCTACAAGTGATAGAGTAGTGGCTTCAAGGGAAGCAAAACGACTGATATTAGCGTTAAACGAGATTTACAAAAAATCTAAAGACACTAAACTTATGGATATAATGAAGCTCTTAACCGCAAAGAAGAGAAAAATTGAAAAGCGTTTAAAGGGAAGACCTGATCCAGATTTTTAGATTATATTTCATAAAAGAGTGAAGTTTGGTAAAAGCAAAACTTACATAACTTCACAAATTTATAAAGAGCTTAACAAATATGTTGTCTTTTCTTATTTATTATAAATTATAAAAAAGTATGGCTTATTAAAATGGTTAGCATATTAAAAAAAATAAAGAGATATAAATTCTTCTTTAACCTAAATGACAATGGTATTTTTGTACTAGACGAATTTATTAATTAAATAATGTCAAATAAATTATTTACAAACATATAATTTTTATTGAGTATTTTTAACAACTATTAAATTAAGAAGAAATAATATCAATTATCTGTAATTTGAACATACTACACGCTACTCTAATCGTTTTTTCGGCAATATCTTTTTTAATATATGGTTTAAGCTGCTTACTGTCTCATAAAATGAAACAAGAGTTTTTTCGTTTTAATTTAAGTGAAACACAACGAAAAATAACGGGATATTCACAAATATTAGCAGGATTGGCTTTATTTGTCAGTTTTACAGTTCCAATAATAGGCGTGATAGCTTCGGCTGGCTTATCTTTTCAAATGCTTTTAGGGTTTATAGTAAGATTAAGGATTAAGGATTCTTTGGCTTTAACCTTACCATCCTTTATATTTTTTATATTTAATGGATACCTCTGTTTCTACTTTCTAGAAATTTACTTTTAACTTATTGCACTAAAGCAACAATTAAGCTTAACGAAAAAAATATAAATGCAGGTAACGATTTTTTAATAGGGTCTCCAATTTTAATATGCATGACAATAGCTATAAGCATTAAAAAGGCAATACCACATGCTGAAGGTATTTCTAGTTCGTCGAAGTAAATAGAAACGAGCAGACTCAGTGACAATAATACTTTTACAGTACCAACACCATACATTAACCATTCAGGTAAACCATAAGCTTCAAACTCTTCCTTCATGTTACCCGCATTGTTTCCTCTCCACGTTGTAGGTTTTTTGAATCTGAATAACCATACATTTATAATACTTATTGCGATAATAATTTTTATTATACTAATTAAATATTCCATTAAATTAAGTTTTAAAAGTTAGACATTTTATAGTAATTCAATTAATTATATTTTTCTGCAAGTAAGTTAATCAATTTTTAATTTATATTTCAAATTTTCAATTACATTTAAGGCAGCTTTTTCACCAGCAATCATAGCAGCGTTCAAGGAGCCGTTTAACTGTGTATCTCCAGCAAGAAAAATATAATTAGTTAATTTCGTTTCTGAAGGTTGCATTTCATACTTTATGCCATCTAAATTTGGCAATGCCTTTGGAATCGCGTAATGTTTTATAAAAATACACGAATCTATTCCGCAATAGTCTTGTAATTCTTTTTGAACACGAATTTTTAAATTTTCTTGGGATAAATTGTGTTGTTTTACAACTGTTACAGATAACAATTGTTTTTTACCGGTAGATTTTGATAAAATACTACTGTGATAAAATATGTTGTTAATAAGCGCATCACTTTCTGAGATAAGTCCAATAATCGGTTTTTTAATAGTCTTAGTATTGGTTTCAAAATATAGCGTGTCGCAAGATTTCCATTTAGTCTCAATCTTTTTTAAATTCCCTACAAGTTTGTTAGATTCCGTTGCAATAATTGTAAAGTCACTTTCTAATTCGTTCCCATCAGCAAGAATTATTTTACCATCCTCTACAGACTTAACTTTAGTATTAAACTGAAAGTTACCATGTTTTAAATTAGACTTTAATTGCTTTGGAATTGCTTCAATACCACCTTTAGGTAATGTTGCATATCCTTCTCCAAACATTTTATAAACAAATTCAAACATCCTACTTGATGTTTCTAATTCAGGTTCTAAAAATATACCACTAAAAAAAGGCTTGAAGAATTTAGAAATAATTTCTTCAGAAAAACCAAAATCTATTAAATATTGCAGTGTTGTTTTTTCAGATTTATCAAAAATTTTATCCAGTGTCGTATTCTTTAAAAGACGATTAAGCTTTAATATTTTTACTTTATCTGAAAGTGTTCCTATTCCAGAAAATAAAGTTGGAAAAAGTAAAAATATATTTCGCAAAGGGTCTCCAATAGTTTTTTGTTTACCATTACTGAATATAGTAGCGCCAGGAATAAAGTGTTGTAGTTCTAAGGCTTCAAAATTTAAATATTTTTGAGCACTTGGATAAGCAGTGAGCAAAACTTGAAATCCGTGATCTAATTGATAGCCGTCAATAACATCCGTTTTAACTCTTCCTCCAACACGATCTGTTGCTTCAATTATCATTGATTCATAACCATAATCTTCTAAAACTTTTGAAGCGACTAGTCCGCTTACTCCTGCACCTACAATATGTATTTTGTAATCTTTTTTATTCATAAGTAGTTCCTTAATAACAAATAAAATTATGTGGCTAATGTAAGTTTTTTAGATCGGATTTCTATTTTTCAGGAATCATAATAAGAAAGATTTAAATGATCGTTTTTTGTACAATTCATTTTATCAATAAATTTTTTGTTATCCCTGTAGTTTTTGTTTTTTAAAAATTGGATAAAGTTTCCATTGGCATGAATGCTAAAAAATTGAGAATTATAAATTACCAACCGATAATAAGGTATAACCCAAGAGAAACGCTCTAGTCCTCTTGTGTAATGCACAACAATACCTTTTGGACGAAGCTCAATATTCCCGTAATCTATTTCTTCGAATTTTAATTTACCAAGATCTAATTTTGGACTTTTTGAGTTAATAATTAATCTGCCTGAACCAATTCCTCCTTGCTTTATTTTCTCTATAAAGCTAAACGGTTTTCCTACAAGCGATGTGCTTTGTTGGTCATAATCTTTATTTCTGTAAGTTGTATCAAATACCATTGTTTTTATTTAAAGAGTTAAACTTTGTAGAAATTTTTCACCATTTGAAATATGCAATATTTTTTTTTCTTGTGGCATTTTATCGAACATAGAAACTAACATTCCTAACCTTGGATTTTTTTTAAAGAAACTACGATGCGTATCCATAAACCTCCAAAAAAGTCCATCCCAAACAGCTTGCCATTCACCTTTCTTATAATTACTCATTTTCATTAAATAGTTACTACCACTTATATATGGCTTTGAAGCCATCAATCCTCCATCTGCAAACTGACTCATTCCATATACATTCGGCACCATTACCCAATCATAGCTATCGATAAAGAGTTCCATAAACCAGCGATACACTTCATCTGGATCGAATTCGCAGAGCATCATAAAATTGCCTAAAACCATCAAACGTTCTATATGATTGCAATAACCTGTTTTTAGTATTTTTTTAATAGTTTGATCAATTGGGTAAATACCTGTTGTACCATCATAAAATGATTTAGGTATTTTTTTAGTAAAACCCCAAAAATTACGCGTACGTTCATCACTTCCTCTGCTCTCATAAATACCACGTATAAATTCTCGCCAACCTATTATTTGACGCACAAAACCTTCTAATGAATTGATAGGAATATTATTCGCTTTTGCGAAAGAGATACTTTTCTCAACAATATTTATTGGTGTAATTAAACCTACATTTAGCATAGGCGTTAATACACTATGGTTTAATATTGAACTGTCTGCCACTATAGCATCTTCGTAAGTACCAAATTCTAAAAATCGTTGTTCTAAAAACTGCTGAAACCATTGTTCAGATGTATTAAAGTTTGTCGGATACAATGAATTTTTACTGAGTTCACCTATATTTTTTGAAAAGTTTTTATTTACATAGTCGAGGGCTTCTTTGTAAAAGGAATCAACATCTGGAAATTGAATTGCAGGCGGTATTTTTTTTGCTGGATATTTTTTTCTGTTTTCAGTATCAAAAGTCCATTTTCCTCCTGTTGGTTTTCCGCTGGGATCAATAAGAATATTTCTTTTGCTTCTTTGATCTGTGTAAAATGATGTTTGATGGTACTTTTTTTTATCACTGCGGAAAAAAGGCTGTAAATCTTCTTTTCTATTCAAGAATAACGGAGAATCACAAACTCTTCTTTCAACAGTATTAACCTCACCAGATTTTTTTATTCTTTTCTGAAGCCAGTTATCTACTGGATCTATATAATTAATACTGCTAATACCTTTTGATTTTAAAAACGGAATCAATTCTCGAATATCTGAAACCTTTTCACTTGCTTCTATATAGCTGACTTCAATATTTTTAGAAGCTACAAAAGCTTCATAATGTTTCATTGTAGCTCTGTGATAGGCTATTTTCTGCTTATGAAAGTTGAATTGCCGAAAGAATAAAAATTCTTCGATAATATACACCGGAAAACCATTCTCTAAAAGTGGAGATGATTCAAAAAGTTGATTTGGAAAAATTAGATTTACTGTTTTCATTTATATTTTATTTCTTCTACAACGTTCACTACAATATTTAACTTCTTCCCAATTCTTTTCCCATTTTTTGCGCCAAGTAAAGGGTCTTTCACAAACCACACATATTTTTTCAGGTAAATGAGCTTTCTTCATCGTCTTTTATTTACATGTGTTGCTAAAATTCTCTTTTTTTCAGCTCTAACCGCCGGATGCTTTTTATGCCCCCAAATTTTATCTCTTGCCATTTTAGAACTTGTTTTAAGATCTATTATTGGTGATGGATAATCCACTCCAATAGTTACATTACAGAAGGTTTGCTCCATTGCGCTCATTGTCCAAGGTTCGTGAATGTAAGCTTCTGGAACGTTTGCTAGCTCAGGCACCCATTTTTTAATAAATATACCTTTAGGGTCGTGTTCTTCTGAATTTTTTATTGGATTGTATAGTCTTACTGTATTAATACCAGTTGTTCCTGCTTGCATTTGAAATTGTGGATAGTGAATACCAGGTTCGTAATCTAAGAATTGACGTGCTAAATGGTATACACCATCCCGCCAATCTTGATCCATATTTAAAGTTAAAAAAGAAACAACCATTGCACGCATTCTAAAATTAATCCATCCTGTTTGCTCAACAGCACGCATACAAGCGTCTATTAGCGGATAACCTGTTTGTCCTATTCGCCAAGCTTTGATAAATGATTCATTCTTTTTATGTTGTAACAATTCGTAGCCCTTATTTACACAATCTGTTTCATAAGTGCATTCAACTTCAAACTTTTGTATAAAATGACAATGCCAATGCAAGCGTGTAAGCATTCCAGAAAAAGCCTTGTCGTTTGCAGTTCCATTTGGATGTGTACCTACAAATTGAAAGACTTGTTTGATACTTATATTTCCCCAAGCCAAATAGGGGGATAATCGACTACAAGAAGTTCTACTTTCTGTAGGTTTAGAAATATGTATGTGGTAATTGAAGCCCCTTTTTTGAGTAAAAGACTTTAGGTAACGCCAAGCATTTTCTTCTCCTGCAGGTTGAAATTGGGTAGGATAGTTCTCTAATTTAGAAACTAATTCTCCTGGCAATGTATATGGGTGTTTTAATGTATTTAGTTTAGTTATTGAATAGTTGTTTTCTATAATAGGCGAGTGCATTATAGCATGCCATCGCTTGTTCCAAATATCTCTATTTTTAAGTCCTCTTATAACACCATCACGTTGGCTTTCTTTCCAAATAATGTTATTATTTTTACAAAATTGTTTGATTTTTTTATCCCGTTTCCAAGTAATTTTTGTCCCACTTTCCTGATAACTAAAAAGTTGTTGTATTCTATATTTCTCGAAGATAAAACTAAAAGTCTCATGAGCTTCGCCATAAAATATATCAACACATCGATTGTAGTTTTTTAACTGCTTATTAAGGGATTTTAAAGAATGATAAACAAACTGTAAATGTCGCAGATTGGTGTCTGGATATTCAATAAAACTGGGTTCAAAAAGATATATTATAAGGTATGGAATACCTGCTTGTTCTGCCTCGCGTAAAGGTTCGTGATCCTGCAATCGCAAGTCTCGTTTTAACCAAACTATATTTATATCTTTTAAATTCAAAAAATAATTTCTTTTTTACATTTTTTCCAAAAAGCGAAGAAAGAACGGTAGTATCCATTTACCGAAAACATCCAATCCCTTTCTGTTTCATTACCCTGATAATGATTATTTAAAGGGTGTTCTTTGTAATAAATATCATCTAAATTATACGCAGTTTTAAGTGCATTAAATTCTCCAACGAATATTTGTATATTTTCTATGTTTTTAGACAAACCAATTAAAAAATTAATAGTGTTTTGAGATACTGGATATGCTTCAAAATGTGAAGGTTCTAATAATAAAACACGATTTGCTGTTAACTCATTTTTCCACAGAGGATCTAAGTTGTAAAAATTATAGATTAGAGTAGGTAACTCTTTATTAATTGCTATTGGTGTTGGTTTTGGAAGCGGTGTTTTTAATTCTAATATTTCTGAAGATGATAGTACATTAGGTATTACTAATTTTTCAAAATCTTCATAAGGTATGTCTAGAAAAGTGCCCGTTTGTTCAGTGTAACAGTAAGTATTAATGTTTTCTTGGTTTGCATAATACTTTTTATTACTGTTTGCTCCCGCAACCCATTGCCAACTTAGTGCATTGCTTGCCCAGTCCGCATCTAATAAATGATAATACATCCATTTAGCAGGATGTTTCCAATGATTTTGACCGATATTGCAAGCAATAGAGGCAATATACATTCTTAAATGATTGTGAACATAGCCAGTATTGTATAATTCGTCAATGCTCTTATCCACAGCTTTAATCCCTGTGCTAGCATTCGCTAGATTTTTAGAAATTCCGTATGATACAACTGGAGTTTGAATATTCTTTAAATCACTATTTATGACATCCCCTTTAGCAATCCATACTTGCTGCCAATAATCTCGCCAGGCTAACTCTTGAATAAATTTTAATATTTTATTTGGGTGAAAATTACGTTTTAATAATTCTTGATAAACAAACCTTGTAGAAATAACACCACGAGAGATATATGGCGATAAATAACTTACTGCACCATCTATATAATTTCTAGATCTATCATAACTAACAGGATCTAAATTCGCTATTCTATTTAATATAGAATCAAATTCTGTTGGAAAATGGATTGTTGTATTTGTATCATCATTTTTCATTAACGTTTGCTAATTTTATTACCAGTAATAGCGCGCTGTCTGCTGCATTTAAAGCGTGTAATATCTTGATTACGTTTGTTTAAGTGTTTTGTGCTCACTCCACTGTTTACTCGTTTTCTCCAACGTTTAAAACTAGATTCTTTTAAGTTTCCACGCATTAACTTAATAACCTCTTTTTCTAAGATATTAAACTGAAATGTTATCGCTTCAAAAGGTGTTCTATCTTCCCAAGCCATTTCAATAATGCGGTTTAGTTGTCTTTCTGTAAAATTATTTTCTTGTATGATGTCTAAACTACTTTTTCCCATATTTGATCTGCGTTTAAATAGAAACTTCCGATTGATTTAAAATTACATTCGTTTGGTGCAATGATGGACAAAAAATTATCACCATTATCACGCATGTATAAATGGTAATGCTGACCAATTATAGGTTCAAAAGTGAATTTTGCCTCGTTTATTAACCTATTATCCTCAAATTCCTGCATTAACTGGTCATATTGTTCTTTGATTTCTTTAAACCTAGTTTGTACTTTATGATTAAGTTTATTAATACTCCTGTTTTTCCAAGCAATAGTATCCGTAGCAGTAATAACCGGTGCGCCAACACTCGTTGCATAAGGTTTTAAATAGGCATCGTACTTCTGAGTTTCTGTATTAAAAACAACATTATCAGGTTTCTTTTCTTTGACCATTTTACTTTAGCTTCTCTAATTTGTTCATAATCTCTTCTGCTTCATAAACCTTTTGGTCACTGAGTTTTCTATTGGTTGTAGATAAACTATGGGCCTCTTTAACTAACTTTTGATATTGCTCGTACAACTTGTCTTTTTCTGATTTTTTTTTAAATAATCCGAACATAATATTAATTTTAAGTATATTGTTTTTAATGAATACGACCATAAAGATATAAAAAATGTTTAACAATTTTTATTTATTGTTAAACAAACAATATTTAAAGAGAGATTATAACTTATTTTACAATCAAAAATTATAACTCTAAAGAGGATTATATAATTATTAAATTTTAAATTTAAATAGTTGTCTGATTATTCTGGGATATTTTACATAATACTTCATTATAGTTCTCAAATAAACCTAAAAGTTCATTAGCCGTAATTTCTTTTAACATAATTGTTGACGATATAGACCTAAAGGCACTATATCTACAATTATGTGTAAATAGCCTTAAAAAAGGCTATACAGAAATTACTAAGAAAATGTACTATAATTTATATTATGTTAAATAGATTTTTAGTAGAGTAAAAATATCTATCAGGTATTATAAAATTCCATAGTGTTTGATTTTATTATATTTACGCCTATTAAAATAATTTAGTTTCAAAAAGTATTATAATTTTTACTATGCAAATACCTATTCTTTATCAAGATAAGTTTATAATTTGTGTTTCTAAACCCAATAACGTTCTTGTTCATCACGGACATCACTCTAGAAATGTAGCAGATGAAAAATCACTTTTACAACTATTAGACCAACAAATTGGTGGTAAATTTTATCCTATCCATCGATTAGATAGAAAAACTTCTGGAATAATTCTGCTTGCTAAAGAAACTGAACACGTTTCTAAATTTCAGAAATTGTTTACTGATAACGAAATACAAAAAACATATTACGGCGTTGTTCGTGGGTTTTCTCCTGAAACAAAAACAATTGATTCTCCTGTTAAAGGTAGAGATGCAAATGTGCATAAAGATGCCTTAACACAACTTAAGACTTTAGAACAAATTCTACTAGACATCCCTGTAAAACCATATGAATCTTCTCGTTATAGTTTGGTCGAATTATCACCAAAAACAGGTAGAATGCACCAATTACGAGTACATACTAATAAAATTAGTCATCCTTTAATTGGTGATAGTAAATATGGTGATAAAAACCATGATATGATGTTTGAAGAAAATTTTGGTTGGAAAAATATGTTTTTACACGCCGGAAAATTAGAATTCAAACATCCTTTTACTTCTGAAGAGCTTACTTTAAAAGCTCCTTTTCCTGTGGATTGGATTAATTTGTTTAAAGAGTTTAAATGGAAAAACCATTTATGTTAAATCAACTTTTTATAAAGCGTCCCACTACTCTACTATTAATCTCTAAACAAAGCTTTTATCGTTTTTAAAAAAAGTATCGTAAGAACTAAAATGTAACACTTATTGCTCAATTGATTGAGAATTAAAACCAATCAACTCTCTTTTATCAAAAATGGGAGTAATTTCTATAGGATTACAGCAAACCTCACAATCTTCTATATAAGTCTGTTGAGCAACACTTTGATCTAAAATCATAGAGATTTCTGACCAACAATAAGGACATTGGAAAAAGTGCTCTAATTCCATTATTCTATTACTTTAAGAACTAATTTCCCTTTTTTTTCTCCAGAAAACAACCTATTGTAGGTTTCTTGAAAATTTTCTATTCCTTCATAAATATCTTCGCGATACTTAATCTTTCCTTCCGCAATCCAAGTAGCCATTTCCTTTGATGCTTTTCCAAAACCTTTAGTAAAGTCCATAACAACCATACCTTTCATGACAGATCGCGTTACTAAAAGTGCCAAATAATTACTTGGGCCATTTACTTTTTTCTTATTATTATATTGAGAAATAGCTCCACAAATAACAACGGTTGAATGCATTCTTAGCTTACTTAAAGCTGCATCTAAAATAACACCACCAACATTATCGAAATAAACATCAATACCTTTTGGGCATTTTCTTTTTAAAGCTGTGTATATATTTTCTGATTTGTAATCTATAGCTTCATCAAAGCCTAATTCATTTATAATATAATCGCATTTCTCTTTTCCCCCAGCAATTCCTATAACTCTACAGCCTTTAATTTTAGCAATTTGACCAACAACACTGCCAACTGCCCCAGCAGCCCCAGAAACCAACACAATATCTCCTTCTTTAATATTGGCTACTTCAAGAATTCCGAAATAAGCGGTCATTCCTGGCATTCCTAATACACCTAAAAAAGTTGGCATCGTAGCTATTTTTTCATCTACTTTAAAACATCCGGCACCGTCTGAAACAATATATTGCTGTACGCCACCCCAACCAGAAACACAATCTCCAACCTCAAAATTAGGATTGTTATTGTTTTTAATAACTTTACCTATTGAACCTGCACGCATCACACTATCTAATGCAATTGGAGGAATGTACGATTTTGTATCATTCATCCAACCACGCATTGCTGGGTCTAACGAAATGTAATGTTGCTGAATCAGAATCTCTCCTTCTTGAAGTTCTTCAATTGCATTTTCTTCAAATTGCCAAGTGTTTTTATCTGGTATTCCTTGAGGACGATTTTTTAAGATGATCTGTTTATTAGTCATTGTTAAATTTTAAGTCTTAAAAATAGTAATTTTAATAATTAATCAGATCTAAAATACTTTTTTCTATATTATTTTTCCCTAAATATTGATTTTCCAACTCCTTGTTAAAAGGAATTGGAGTCTCCAAACTAGCCACCCGTTTTATTGGAGCATCCAAATATTCAAAACAATTTTCATTGATTAAAGCAGATATATCACTTGCAATCCCTCCAAAAAGAGAATCTTCTTGCACAATAACGGCTTTTCCTGTTTTTCTAACAGAAGTATAAATCGTTTCAACATCTAAAGGTTGTAGGGTTCTTAAATCAATTACATCCACAGATATAGTATTCAGTTTTTTTAAAACCTCTAAAACCCAGTGAATTGCTGCCCCATAACTTACAATTGTAAGTTGAGTTCCTTCTCTTAATATTATGGATTTTCCAATTTCTGTGGTAAAATAATTACCGGAAACTTCTTGATAAACAGACCTATACAATGCTTTGTGTTCGAAAAAAAGTACAGGGTTTGGATCATTAATCGCTTCAATTAATAAACCTTTTGCGTCTTGAGGAAATGCGGGGTATACTATTTTTAAGCCTGGAACTTTGGTAAACCAAGCTTCATTTGTCTGACTATGGAAAGGCCCTGCACCGATACCTGCTCCACAAGGCATTCTTATCACAACATCCGCTTTTTGTCCCCATCGATAATAAGATTTTGCTAATAAATTTACAATCGGATTAAAACCTGAAGAAGCAAAATCTGCAAACTGCATTTCCATCACTGATTTTATTCCATTTACAGACAATCCATAAGCTGCAGAAACAATCGCAGATTCACAAATTGGAGTATTTCTAACTCGCTCTTTACCAAATTCCTCAATAAAACCATCAGTAACCTTAAAAACACCACCATATTCAGCAATATCTTGCCCCATGATTACCAAGTCGTTATATTTTTCCATAGATTGATACAATCCCTCTGAAACGGCATCTACCAAACGGATCTTTTTAGTTGGCTTTGAGGGTTTAACTTCTTTATAGTGATGTTTTTTAAAAACATCTTTTAGTTCAAAATTTAAATTCGGAGTAATATTTTCTTCATTAAAGGCAATTTGAAGATGATCATTAATTTCGTGAGCAAATTCATTTTTTAATGAAATATCTAACTCTTCACTAAGAATACCCTCATTTTTTAAAAACTCCTCGTAATTTTCTAAAGGATCTTTAGCTACCCAAAAATCTAAAAGATCTTGAGGAACATATTTTGTTCCGCTTGCCTCTTCATGACCGCGAACTCTAAATGTTCTAAATTCTAGTAAAATAGGCCTTGGAGTTTCTCGAACACTTTTAGCCAATTCGTTTACTTTTGAATAAACCTCTAAAACGTTATTTCCATCAATAACATAACTTTCCATTCCATAACCAATACCTTTATCAGCAATACGATCACACTTAAACTGTTCGGAAACAGGCGTGGACAAACCATAACCGTTGTTTTCTATGCAAAACAAAATAGGAAGTTCCCAAACAGCGGCTACATTTAAAGCTTCATGAAAATCACCTTCACTTGTACCTCCCTCACCAGAAAAAACAGCACATACCTTTTTATTATTCTTAAGTTTATTGGCTAATGCAATACCATCTGCAACACCCAATTGGGGTCCTAAATGAGAAATCATTCCAACAATATTAAAATCTTGTGTCCCGAAATGAAAACTTCGATCTCTTCCCTTGGTAAAGCCATTCATTTTACCCTGCCATTGGGAAAATAATCTATGTAAAGGAATTTCTCTTGTTGTAAAAACACCTAAATTCCTATGCATAGGTAAAATGTATTCATCAGTTTCTAAAGCCAACGTAACACCTACAGAAATCGCTTCTTGACCAATACCAGAAAACCATTTAGAAATTTTTCCTTGTCTTAAAAGAATAAGCATTTTTTCCTCAATTAATCGAGGTTTTAGCATTTTTTTATACAAGTTTAATAACGTTTCGTTTTGAATAAAATTTTTGATAAAATCAATTTTAACTTGCATAATTTATATATTTCACAATTATTGTAAACAAACATAATGATAAATACATAAATTCAATAAAAAAACCTTATCGTTTTAACGATAAGGTTTTTGTTACAAAAAAATTGAATATTTTTATAATTCTTTGAAAATTGCGTGCATCATTCTCTTTTTATCATTGATACTTTCTTCTAAAGCTATCATTGTCTCCGTTCTATTTACTCCAGGTATGTCATCTATTCTATAAATGATATCTTTTGCATCATTCGTTCCTTTTGCTCTTACTTTACAAAAAATATTGTATTTCCCTGCTGTAACGTAAGCAACAGTAACATTTGGAATACGTCTTAAATCATCAATAACATTTTGAGTCATTGATGTTTTCTCTAAATAAACACCAACATGCGCTATGAAGGAGTAACCCATTTTCTCATAATTTAATGTGAGTGTGGAACCTTGAATAATACCTTCATCTTCCATTTTTTTAACACGCACATGAATCGTACCTGCCGATACTAATAATTGTTTTGCAATATCAGTAAAAGGTGTTCTTGCGTTTTCTATTAAAACATCTAAAATTTGATGGTCGATTTCGTCTAAGATAAATTTTTTCATTTTTTTGCGTATTATTCAAATTACCAAACAAATTTATGAATTTAATTTAATTAAACACATATAAAAGTAACAAATTCTTAAGTTTTATTGCTCTCGAAAACGATTTCGAAGTGTCCTGATTTCGATTTTAAACTATTTTCATCCACTTTGTTTAATTTTGAGACAAACTTACCGCCAATAATTTTGTCCTCATATTGAAAGGCAATATCGTTTTTTGAATCAGGATATCTGTGAATTATGTCAAAGAAAATTTTATCATTATTCGGAATTTTAAAATACTCATCATAACTATCAAAATTTGATGTATTAGCGATATGATAAATTCCTTGTAAAATAGAAAAGAAGGTATATTTTCTGGATTTTTCTCTATCATAATCATTTGGATAATGACCAGATTCTATTAAAACAGTATTATAACCTAATTTTTGAAAGTTATCTCCTGTTGCAGTTGGATAAAATTCATCCGTATATCTGCCCACAAAGTTAGGAATTACGTTTTGCAGCATCTTATTCATACTTACAATCACGTTCATTGTTTCAATCCTACCTTTAGTAAGTCCTCTTGTAATTTCCTCTGACGGAGCTAAAAAAGAGATTGTTGCAGGGTTTTTAGTCCCTTCTACACTAAAAATAGTTCTTTGATCATGCAAATTAAAACAAAATTGAGGATTAAAGTTCTCTAAAATAGAACGTAAAAGAATACTTTCTTTCGCTATTCTATCAACAGCATCTCTGTTTAAATCTACATTGTTTGCATTGACTCTTGTATAAGCTTGTGCACCATCAGGGTTTAACATTGGAATAAAAACTAACGTACATTCTTCTAATATGCCAGAAAATTTGTCATTAGATGAGTTTAAAATACAATTAAATAAATCAAACAAGGCCCTTGTTCCTGTACTTTCGTTGCCGTGCATTTGAGACCATAATAATATTTTTTTAGAACCTTTACCAATTTTTAATTGCATTATTGGTCTGTTTTCTTCTGAAGTACCTATTTGAGAAATTACAAACTTAGATTCATATTTAGAAAAAAGGGTTTTAATATCATTAAAGGTAATCCATTTTCCTTGTAAACTAGTTTCTTTTTGCTCAGCATAAATAGTTTCTAAAAAATTTATGAGTAATGTGTTCATATGTATGGTCAGATATTTTTTTCAAAAATAGATAATTTTTAAAAGCCAAAGATCATAAAGTAACGAATCATTACTATACATGAATTCTTTATTTACAATGTTTGAGTTTAAATTCTTAAAAGATTTTTCGATTACAATTAGACGGTTTAGAATTGCTACTGACTAAGGATGTTACATTTGTAAATAAAGGTGATGTTACAATTGTAAACAGATTTTGTCGGTTTAATAAATTACAATTGTAAATCTTAGTCGCTTAAACCATCAACACTGAAACACAACTTGCAGTCTAAAATTATTTTATTTATATAAAATTAACTAAATTACTACTAATTAGTGTTTTAAGAAACTTAACTAAAGTAGTAGTTTATTGAAAATGTTGTTTGTAAAAACTATTTTACTCTTGATGTTTTGTCGCTATATTGATATTGATTACATTTGTATAAAGCAACAACATTACAATGGTAAACATAGCAAAATTTACAACTCGACTTAAAAAAGTAATGGATTTTCATCAATTATCTGCCTCTATGTTCGCTGATAAAATAGGTGTTCAACGTTCTAGTATTTCTCATTTACTCTCAGGAAGAAACAAACCAAGTTTAGATTTTATCCTTAAAATAACTTCAGAATTTAAAGATGTAGACATATATTGGCTACTGAATGGAAATGGTACTTTTCCTAAAAGCGCAGAAAACAACCTTACCTCTACTCTTCCTGTTTATAATTCTGATTCACAAAATGCAGAGAAAAAAATTGAGCGTATTGTCGTTTTTTATAATGATGGAACTTTTGGAGAGTATAAAAAATAATAAGTAATTTTAATGTATAATTTATTTATGAACTCGCTAAGACCTTTATGCTATAATTGTGTTTGCTATTATTAAAAAAAGAATTAAATTGTAAAAACTTAATTGCATTGTTAAGATGTTTTAAAAATTTAAAACTTAAATTTGTTTAAATGAATGACCCTTTTATTTTAGCATTTTCTTTTAGCGCTTTGGGATTGATATTATTATTTGCCAATGTAATTTGTTTTTTAGTTACCAAAAAAAGATTCAAAAAGAATAAGTTATACAAGTCATTGCTCTCCTATTTAGTCATCTATTTTATAATTGAGTTAACATGTAATATCTTAGGTTTTCTAAAGCCTAACTCTAATAATTTTGTTTCTCATTTTGCTTTTAATATTCAATACCTCATTTTAAGTTTATTTTTTTATCAATTATTTAAAACAAAGGGAGCAAAAAGTTTAGTTATAGGCTTATTAATAAGTTTTATAATTACTAATAGCTTATACTATTTTAGTAACCCTGAACTATTCTGGGAATTTAATTTATATGAAATTACCTATATATCATGTGCCACTATTGGTTTAACTTTAATTCATTTATACCAAAACCTTGGTGAAACGAAATCCTATTTTTATTTCACTATCGGAGTTTCTACATATATGCTAACTAGTTGTCTAATTTTTTTAACCGGAAATATTCAATTGGTATTTCTAGAAAAACCTTACATAGATATTTGGGTGTTTAATTCTGGTTTTTTTATCCTTTATCAAGCACTTATTTATAAAGAATGGAAATATTTAAATTCTTAAAATAATTATGTCGGTTCATAATCAGATGCTCTTCACAATTACTGCTATAATTATATTTTTAGCATTATTATGTGTTATTATTGTGGTGTTCGTTATTAAGTCACGACATAAAATTTACTCTAAAGAACTAGAGAAGAAGGATTTAAAGATTAAATACCAAACCAATATACTTCAAAAAGTAATTTTAGCTCAGGAGGCAGAACGAAAAAGGATTGCAGGAGATTTGCATGATGACATAAGCTCTAAGCTCATTGCAATTTCATTAAATTTACAAATATTAAAATATGAAAATATAGAAGAATCGAAAAAAGAGAACATTATTAGTAATATTATTGCCATTAATGATAAAACAATTGAATCTTCAAGGCAAATTGCCCACCACTTATACCCACCAGTGTTAGAGAAATTTGGTTTAATGGATGCCCTGAAAGAACTTGTTTTAGATTTCAATAATACAGATACTATTCACATTCAGTTAAGTTTTGAAACAATTTTCAGCAAAGAAGTAACTAATGTGCATTTACAAATATTTAGAATTATACAGGAACTAATTAACAATTCGATTAAACATGGAAAAGCAAGCTTAATAACCATAATTTTTTCACAAAATAGTTGTGCCTATTCTGATAATGGTGTTGGTTTTGATAATTCTCAATTAGAAAAAACAATGGGATTAGGGTTTTCAAATATTGAAAATAGAATTAAAAATATAAACGGTACTTTTAATTTAACTTCAGCTATTAATGAAGGTTTTAAATTTAATTTTTCATTTCAAGAATAAAATTAAAACTTTACTTACACACAAGTACCAAATACTTGGTTAACCATAATTTACATATTCTTACCAATCTCCAAAAAAAATAGAAAAATTTTTATAACGAAAAATATTGGTTGATGTTTTATTAACATATACTTCAGCGTTATTCTCATAGATATAAGTTCTTTCAAATTACCGCTCTCCTATTTTATCGTAAAAAAAATCGATAATTCTTAGCAAAGGACTTTCGGCATCATCTAATCTAATAAAATCTAAGAATTTGAAAATTCTAGGACCTGATAAACGTTTTAATTCTGCATTGCAATAAGCATCACTTCTGATATTTTTGTTTCAATTGTTCATTTAGCAAATACAATATTTCAATCTCTATCAGTAAAGCTTAGAAATTTAAACATTCTTTTAGCTAAAAAGAAACTCTACTTTATTCCTTTTCATAATCATGTATAAATTTTATATGAGGACTACTGGCCATCAAATTAGGATTTGTTCCCTCAATTCCTTCAGGAATTGGCTGATTCCGTATTTTATAATAATTTTTCCAGCTAGTCATTGGATTTCCCTTGCTGTCGTTAAATGTCATTGAATGTGTAAGAAAAGGAATAGAATCTTTCGGTAAATCTTGAGAAGAAAACATTTTATAAATTAATTCGGAGCAATAATAAGAATCGTCGTCCCACAAAAAAATATCATCATAAGGTTTGTTTATTCTTTCTCTTCCGTACTCTATTGCTTTGGAGATGTATAATTGGTAATCGTTATCTAATCTTGCAACAGTTGTTTGAGATTTATTGAACTTATTTTTATTCCTGTTCAAAAACTTTGCTAAAGGAGTTTCGCAGATACCCTCTTTTGGAATCGCCTCTAGCACAAACCATTTTTCATCTTTTTTCACTGCCATTCCAACATGTGAATAGTTTTTAGATAATGTGGTTGCTGTTACATTTTTAATAGCATTGTCTATTTCACCTGTTCCTGTATTTTGAAAAAATAAATCACCTTCTCTTATTTCAAATTTATTATTTTTTTGATTGCTCTTGCAACTAAAAAAAGCAACAGAGCATAAAAGAAGAGTAAAAATTTGTTTTGTGATTTTATTCATGATGCTCTTGTTGTTATTTTTGAGGACTTTATAAAAAATATTCTTACTCTAGCACAAACATGCCGGAAACTAAACCATTGTTTAAATAAAATTATAATTAAATTATTACGGTTTACAACAACTTTGCCATTGCTTCTTTAATAATAGCAGTGTTTTTAGCTCTATTTAATGTATTTTTAGTTTTTTGATCTTGTACCATTCTTCTCATCAAATTAATCACCACTTTATCAAAATTAAATGATTTATATTGAGTACCTTTTACAACCATATCGTTTACTAAATTCTGAATCGCTTCGGAATTATTACTTTCAGAAATTTGTGTAAATGCCTTTTGGTAAATTGCTTTTGTAGCATCATCACCTGTTAAAAACATACCAGACAATACACTTTTAGAGATAAAAGGTAATTCTTTTTCGTCCTTCTCCTCTATATAAATACGGGTTAAAGGTGTTGCTAAAATTTTTCTAATCGCATCTGGTAAAGCTCTAGATTTGTTGATAGCCATTTGTTTATCTACATAATACATAGCAACTAAAGATTTACCTATTACAGAATAGGATTTACTTTCTAATCCTTTTGCGAATATTCCTTTTAACTCAAGATCTGTTAATTTTCCTAAAGTTTCAATTGCCGCTGCTTGTACTAATGTTTTCTCATCTGTATTTGCAATTTTCATTATTTTTTGAATTGCATTTTTTTTAGAAAATTTATTGATTAAATCTATTTTTTCTAAAGCAAGAATTCTAATTTCGTATGATTCATCACTCATTGCGTTTACAACTGCATTAAAAGCTAATTTTTCTTCTTGTTTTTTTGCCACCTCTAACAATGCCTTCCTTCTGTGAGCATAATTATCTGCATTTTTTAATTGAAAAATATAATCACTCAACACCTTGTTTTCAGATATTTCACATAATAAAACACCATCTGCATTTATCTGAATTAAAGTTGGTTGTTCTTGATATGAAAATGTAAAAGAGGCATCACTGCCATTAACAAAAACATTGTGTCTTGTTTTCTTTTCATTTTCATAAATATCAATTGCTAAAGGAAATTGAAACTCAGTAACATTTAATTGTTGAAGATTTACTGTTACTTTTTTCTGAATTGTATTGTAATCGTAAGAGACATCAATTTTTGGGTGACCTGCATTAAAATACCATTGATTGAAGAACCAATTTAAATCTTTTCCTGTTATCCTTTCGAATACCAACCTTAATTGATGAACTTCTGCTGCTTTGTATTTATTTTCTAATAAATAGGTTTTTAATCCTAAGAAAAAAGCTTCATCACCAACATAATTTCGCAACATGTGTAAAATAACACCACCTTTATTATAGCTCACTAAATCGAACATATCCTCCTTGTCTGAATAATTAAAACGAACTAAATGTTTATCACTACTCTGCCCGTTTTTATAAGCTTCGCTATCCTCAAACAAATGCATATCTGCATCTAATTTACCGTATTTATGCTCTCTCCATAAATATTCGCTATAATTTGCAAATGATTCGTTTAAAGTAATGTTAGACCAACTTTCTGAAGTTACTAAATCTCCAAACCAATGATGAAATAACTCATGTGCTATCGTATTTTCTTGTAAATTTTTATCAATTAATTGACCAGGGGATTGATATGCTTTTTCCCCATGAATTACAGCTGTTGTATTTTCCATTGCGCCAGAAACAAAATCTCTACCAACAATTTGATGGTATTTATCCCAAGGATATTCTACTCCTAAAATATCAGAAAAGAACCCCATCATTTCTGGTGTTAATCCAAAAATATCTTTTGCATAAGGAGCATATTCTTTTTCTACATAATAATTTACTGGAATGTTTTTATAAGAATCTTCAATAATTTCATACTCTCCTATTCCCATAAAAACCAAATACGGAGCATGTTTTTGATCCATTTTCCAATAATCAGTTCTACTCGTTCCGTTTTTAATTTGACTTACTAATTTGCCGTTAGATAACGTTTGAAATTTATCAGGAACTGTAATGTAAATTTCTTGAGTTGTTTTCTGATTTGGGCTATCTATTGTTGGAAACCAACAACTATTTGCTTCTGTTGCTCCTTGAGTCCAAATTTGAGTTGATTTATCTTTATAAAAACCATCTGCATTTATAAAATACAATCCTTTAGCGCCTGTTATTGCTGCAGAGCCTTTTTGTTTTACTTTTTCTGGTCGTGCAGTATATCTAATATATACAGTAAACACCTCCTTTTTTGTGTATTTTTTTGGTAAGTCTATGATTATCTGTTCATCATCATAATTATACTCTAATTCCTTTGTATTTAAAGAAACTTGATGAATAATCATTGCTTTTGCATCTAAGGTAAATTTGTTGGTTGCATAAAAATGAGGTTTCGCGGTTATCCAAGCTTCACCGTTTAATTGTTTTTCTTTAAAATTAAAATCGACTTTTAATTTTGTGTGCATTAAATCGTGAATTTTCTCTCTTTCTGGTTTATAACTTTTATAATTTTGAGAAAAAGTGACCAAACTCAATAGCATTAATACAAAAAATAGTCTTTTTTTAACCACTATAAATATCTTATCCATAAGTCTCAAAAGTAAGAAATATTCACACTTTATTTGCGAATGACTAGTTAATATTCTGTTATCTATTTTCGAAAAGAATTAAATCGGTTAAAAGGTAATGTAAAATTGATTTTCGGTTAAATCTTAATTATAATAGGCGCACATCAATTTACCATTAAAAGAATGATTACTTTTTATTATGAACAAAAAAACTGCAATCTTAACAAATTGCAGCTTAAAATGAATGAAATATTGTCTATTTTCTTTGAAATATTGTTTTAAATTGTTTTAGATTAATACTATCAGGATCAATCTTTATACTATTCATCATTTCTATGATTTTTGCGGGATTCATATTAGATCCTAATAATCTTGCAACTCCTACTCCTGCTTTTTTACCATAACCAAAAGCAATTACTTCATCTATAGCCTCTGTATCACCGGTATAATAAAGTTTTACATTCATTCCTTTTGCTTTCATAGACATTAAAGATTTGTATTCTTTATTATCTTTAAAGATTTTTTTTAAGGTTACTTTTTCTTCCTCATATTTAGATTCATTGCCCTCAAATGGCAATGCAACTAAATTTACTTTACGAATACTTTCTAAAGTAACTTTTACATCTTCAGAAACATCCTGAGATTTTAATTGTAAAAAATCTGTAGGAATATCGACCGTAATAAACTCTTTTTTTTCTTGACTTTCTACAAGATATGCCTGTAAAGATTTTTCGTTTTTACATGATGCTGTAATTGATAAGAGGAACAATAAAAGCAAAGGTATCTTAATTATATTTTTCATTTTATTTTTGTTTTAAACGATAAAATTAAACTTACAAAAATCATATTTTACTTTGTATTACTACTCGCAAAAGTATCTGCAATTTTAGACATTTTATTAATATCAATATTCCCTGTTAAAGAAACTATTAATGCTTCAGAATAACCTTGTGTTTTTTTATCGAGGCCCTTTATTAACATCAACACTTCACCCACAAAATCTTTATTCTTTGTAGATTTTACATAAATCTTTATGCGAGATTCATCTTCTTTAATTCGCATTAACTCAGTTAATCTTTTTTTCTTAATTGCTTTTTTAAACAAAGAATCCATTTCATTTGCAATACCAGCATCTTTGGTAGAAAACATTTTAAACTCTTTTAATTCTTGAATCATTTGAAAGACTTTTAGACCTTCATTATCACTTGAACTAATATTTTTAAATTTTGATATTAATTCGAAAGCATCTTTGGTAACAACTACCATATCTACTCCATCCATATCTTCTAATGTGTCAAAAAATGACTGTGCGCTCGTTACTATAGGCGTAACCATTAGCGCTATTAATACTACTATTTTTTTCATAATTTCTGAATTTACTTGGTTTTACTGTTTTACTTGGTTATTTTAATATTTTATTTACTGTGTTTTCATAAATATGCAAGGAGGCTAAAGCCTTTTCTCCTTTTTTAAGATTTGACGACAAAAGCATTAAACCTTTAGTAATTTGAGCAAATTGTTTTTTTGCTTGATACCTATCATATTCATGTTTGCCAATAAATACACTTAATAATAAGACTACTGACGCTGCTACAGACAACCATTTTAAGTTTCTCTTTTTAGATTTCTTAGGTTCTAACTCAATGGTTTTTGTATAAGTTTCGTCTTTACTATTAGCAAAATAGTTAAACATGTACTCATACTCCTGCAAATGTGGTGCAACATTACCTCCTGTAAAATAGTTTCTTAAGGTTGTTTCTTCTTGCAAAGAAGTTTGGGCGTTTTCGTATTTTTCTACTAATATTTCTATGTTAGCTAACTCCATAGTTGTGTTTTTTAATTAATGCCTCTCTTATTGTTTTTCTTGCTCTAGACAAAGCCACTCTTACAGCTGTTGGCTTCATATCTATCATTTTACAAATCTCGTCAAAATCATATTGCTCAACATCCCTTAATTGAATAATAATCTTTTGTTGTTCAGGTAAAGTTTTTATCAATTCGTGCACTTGGTTTACACTATCTTGATGTTCTATTTTCTTATCTAAACTTGTATCTTTTTCTTTATAATTGCTGTGCACTAATGTTAAATTATTTGCTTGTTTCGATTTTAATCGATCATAACAATAGTTTTTAGTCATTGTCATTGCAAAAGCTTCAACGTTTTTGTAATCAGCAATCTTTTCTTTACTTTTCCATAATTTAAATAATAATTCTTGCGTAGCATCTTCAGCTTCTTCCGTAGATACTAAAAGTCTTTTTGCTAAGCGAAATACCTTATCTTTAAAAGGTAAAACAACTTTTAAAAAGTCTGACTGTTTCATGTTATTTAGTTAGTTTATTAAGTAAACATCTCACAAATATTAAGCTGTATAAGCAGGTTTACATAATTAAGACGATGTACAATATATTTTGTTACAAGATTTTTAAAAATAATAATTCTCTTTAAATTTGGTTGATTATTACCTTAAGATCACTTACTTTATATTGATGAAAATCTTATTAAAAATTATTTATTTTATTTTTTATTCATCTAATTCCTTTAAAGTACATTCTTTGTTATGCGAATATAGGTCTAATAGGATTTGTTTAGAAAGATTTAACTGTCTATCCCAGAAACAAAGAGCAATAAGCAGTCTTAATCAGTACTCATTTTAAATCTGACCAACAATTAAAACTTTATTTTAGTTTTTTCCAAGATTATAATTATTTGTATTTTTACTTACTAGTATCTGGTAATAATAAATTAAAAAATCATTACAATAAATATGATAAAAATTATTAAATTAAGTCTATTATCTATTATACTTTTTTTAACCTCTTGTTCTAAAAGTGATGATAACATAACAGAGCCTAATCTTAATGATGATATAAATTATTTTATATGGAAAGGAATGAATGCTTTTTACTTTTGGCAGAAAGAGGTTCCTAATTTAGCAAACAATCGTTTTTCTAATTTATATGAACTGCATACTCACTTTAAAGATTACTCTTCACCTGAAAATTCTTTTAATAGTCTATTATATCAAAAGGGCATTTCTGATCGTTTTTCCTGGATTGTTGATGATTATGTAGCCTTAGAAAACTCTTTCCAAGGAATTAACCAAAGTACAGGAATGGAATTTGGATTAATACGATACAGCAATAACAATAAAAATGTTTTTGGATATGTACGATATGTAATTCCGAATACAGATGCTGCTTTAAAAGGTATAATGCGCGGTATGATTTTTAATACAATAAACGGAACACAAATAACAGATAGTAATTATACAAATCTATTATTTAGCGATGCTAGTAACTTAAATATAGGCTTTGCCGATTATAACAGTGGAAACCCTATAGCTAACGGCTCAACTACTAATATAACAAAAGAACAAGTTTTCGAGAACCCAGTTGCCATTGCTAAAGTAATAAATGAAGGTTCTAAAAAAGTGGGTTATTTATTATACAATCAGTTTTCAAGTTCTTATGACGGACAATTAAATGCTGCTTTTAATTCTTTTAAAACACAAGGGGTAAATGATTTAATCATCGATTTAAGATATAATGGCGGTGGATCTGTTAGAACAGCAACTTATTTAGGAAGTATGATTACTGGCCAATTTAATGGAGAACTCTATTCTAAAGAAGTTTGGAATGATAAAGTGAAAGCCGCTGTCACTCCTGATCGATTTTTAAACTATTTTACTGATAAAATTAACGTTACAGATCAAAATGGAAATATTGTGCTTCAAGAAACTATTAATAGTTTAAATTTTTCTAAAGTTTATTTCATTATTTCTGGCAGTACAGCATCTGCATCAGAATTAGTTGTTAATTCTTTAAGAGCTTATATAGACGTGAAAATAGTGGGTACAACAACTGTTGGCAAACAAGTTGGCTCTATTACATTATATGATTCTGATAATTTATTTAGAGATGGTGAAAACTTAAACGCTGAACATTCTTATGCAATGCAACCGATCGTTTTAGAAATATCTAATAAAGATGACCTTAATGAATCGGGAGGTTTTATACCAGGAATAACGCTACCTGGAATACAATTAGCAGAGGACTATGATAATTTAGGTGTTTTAGGAGAACGTTCAGACCCCTTACTAGCAAGAACTTTAAATTATATAACAACAGGATCAAAAGGGAATTTTAAAAATGAAGTACAGAAATATTCTGAAATATATAACTCAAAATTAGCAACTCCCGCAGGTAATAACATGTATTCAGACTATCAGAGATAATAGCTCACTATTTCTCTGAAAACTCCTCTATTTCTTGATCTGTTAATGCATCAGGTCTGAACTCACTCATTAATTCCTCACGTTTAGATTTGGCATATTTATATCCCGATTTCCACCATTTACGCATTAAAACCTTATCAAAAACCAGAGAATTCGTCGTTAGCACAGTTGGTGTGTAATAAAGATTCAACTTTATGTCTTTATTATTTGCAGCTAACTTTCCAATAGTAATATTGTGACTCTCCACATGTCTTAGCATAAAATCAAATACATCAAATAGCAATGAAAATGGATTTTTTGCGGGTAATTTATTAAATTGCGTTACCTCTGTTTCTAAAATAATTGCATCAATTTCTGTGGCACCTCTTAAAATAGCCTCTCTAATTGGGACTAAAGAACCAAAACCACCATCTGCATATTGACAATTATCCTTTTCCAACAAGCTCATAAAAGGCACATAATTACAGGACCCCCAAATCCAATCACAAAAATCACTGTAATTACAATCTTTTATAGATTTATATTCAATTTGGTTTTTAGTTAAATTAGCAACAGTAACCACAACCTCTTTGTTATTTGCCCTAATTTCATGGTACATTTCTTCTGTAATATTATTCTTAATTAAACTTCTTAGGTTTTTACTTTCTCCAAAAGTTTTTCTTCCATTTAAAAAGTTCCAAAGCGTATTTAAGTGACGAATACTAACCACTTTTTCACCTGCAACTTTTTTAATTTTAAAAGGATTATTACTAAAAATAGTTTTCTGATTGACATTCGTGTATATTTTCTTTAAACTATCCAATTGTCCCAAGGCCAGATGAGAGACCATTAAACTTCCTGTAGAAGTGCCTATAAATATATCGTAATCTTTTTGCTCATTCTTCATTAAATATTGAGCAACTCCACCTCCAAATGCTCCTTTACTTCCGCCTCCAGAAATTACTAACGCTTTTTTCATTGTATAAAAATGATTTGTTTATTTTAGTGAGATAAATGTATCAAAAATGAAAAGAATATCTATAGTTATTTTCTTGTTTTTAATCTGTTGTAAAGAAGATTATAAACCAAGAGAAATCGACACAATTAATATACAAGAATTTAAAATAGATACTATTAGCATACGTGCAATTAAAGTTATAGATGCTCATAAAGTAATTTACGCTGGTTCTAACGGAGATGTTGGTTTCTTTTCTGATAAAGAGATAAATACAGCAGCACCAATAAAAATTACGTATCAAGATTCAATACGTCCAAATTTTAGAAGTATTGCTTCAAATAGTAAAGCTATTTTCGTTTTAAGTATTTCTAATCCGGCTTTGTTGTATCGCATTTCCAATGGTAAATTCGAATTAAAATATTCAGAAAATCATGAAAAAGTTTTTTACGATTCTATGCATTTTTTTGATGACAATTTACATGGAATTGCAGTTGGAGATCCAACACAAGATTGTGCTTCAATTATTTTAACTTCTGATGGAGGCAATACTTGGAATAAAATTCCATGTTCAAAATTACCTAAATTCGAAGAAAATGAAGCTTTTTTTGCTGCAAGTAACACTAACATTAAAACAATTGGTAGCACTGTTTGGATTGGCTCGGGAGGGAAAAAAGCACGGATTTTAAAATCTGATAATTTTGGTGATACTTGGCAAATTTTTGAGACACCTATCATTCAGGGAGCAGGCCCTCAGGGAATTTATTCTATAGATTTTGCCGATAAAAAAAACGGAATTGCAATTGGTGGAGATTATTCTAATCCTTTAGAGAACAAAAGAAATAAAGCGATTACAAAAGATGGAGGAAAAACTTGGTTCATAGTTGCTGATAAACAAAACCCAAATTACAAAAGTTGTGTGCAATATGTGCCAAACACAGACGGAAAGGAAGTTTTTGCCGTTGGCATAACAGGAGTATCATTCTCTAATGACGGTGGAAATACATGGAATGAAGTATCCAAAGAATCTTACTATACAATTCAGTTTGTAGACAGAAATACAGCTTGGTTATCGGGTAATAATAAATTAGGTAAATTGGTTTTAAAATAAAATGAAAAAACTCATCATATTAATTGTAGCCTCACTCCTATTCATTTCATGCTCTCAGCCTTCTGAAATTAGTAAAGATTTTAATTGCAAATCATTAGCTTATAATAATTTAGAGGAAGTGGTAGATGTTAAAAACCTATTTTCAATTCAAGTTCCTAGAACATGGAAAACAAACTTATTTTATGATAACATTCAATCGTCGATTTACACTGCAGATACCACAAAACAGTTAACAGAAACTTTACTTTTAGATATTACTATTATCAACAAAAACATTAAATTTGATATTCCTTTTAAATTAAATAAGGAACAGGAGAATTTAACTAAAAATCTCATTAAAGTAAAATCTAAAGAAACATCAATAATCAACAAAGCAGCTTATTTTTCTATCTCTAAAGGAAAAAAAGGGATTTATAATTATCAAGTTTGCGATTTTTTTATCAAAGTAAATGAACAAAATTTTATACTTGCAAAGGCAGAAGTGTATGGAGATTCTTTAGTGAATAAACGATTTTGTAAAGCTTTTAACTTTATAGAAAAAATTAAAATAAACGATTTAAATGATTGACAAAAAACACATTACAAATAGATTTATAAAATATATTACCATAGATACCGAATCAGACCCTAACAATCCTGCGTTTCCCAGTTCAGATAAACAATGGGATTTAGCCAAGGTGTTAGTAAAAGAACTTGAACAAATCGGAATGCAGGACGTAGATCTTGATGAAAATTGTTACATCATGGCAACCTTACCTAGTAATATCGATTATAAAGTACCAACAATTGGGTTTGTTTCTCATATTGATACCAGTCCGGATTTTACGGGTAAAAACATTAATCCTCAGGTTATTTATAATTACGATGGAAAAGACATCGTCTTAAATAAAGAAAAAAATATCATTTTATCTTCCTCTTATTTTGATGATTTATTACAATACAAAGGGCAAACAATTATAACTACAGATGGAACAACACTTCTAGGGGCAGATGATAAGGCTGGTATCACAGAAATAGTTACCGCGATGGAGTATTTAATTCAGCATCCAGAGATTAAACATGGCAAGATTAGAATTTGTTTTACGCCAGACGAAGAAGTTGGAAAGGGAGCTCATTTATTTGATGTTGAAAAATTCGGAGCAGATTGGGCTTACACAATGGATGGAAGTCAAATTGGTGAATTAGAATACGAAAACTTTAATGCAGCATCTGCAAAAGTTACAATTACGGGTAAAATTGTACATCCAGGTTATGCCAAAGGAAAAATGATTAATTCTATGTTAATTGCAAACGAATTTATTGCGACACTTCCGGTACAAGAAGTTCCGGAAAAAACAGAAGGTTATGAAGGTTTTTTTCATTTACATGACATCAAGGGTAATGTTGAGGAAACTGTTTTAGAATATATTATAAGAGATCATGATTTAGAATTGTTTGAAAAAAGAAAAAAATTAATACAAAAAATTGCAAATGATTTTAACAATAAATACAATCAAGAAATAATTAAAGTTGAAATTAAAAATCAATACTTTAATATGAAAGAAAAAATTATTCCGGTAATGCATATTGTAGATATGGCAGAAGAGGTAATGAAAGATTTAGGTATAACTCCTTTAATTAAAGCAATTCGTGGAGGGACCGATGGCTCTCAATTATCTTACAAAGGATTGCCTTGTCCTAATATATTTGCAGGTGGGCATAATTTTCATGGACGGTTTGAATATGTACCAGTAGAATCTATGATTAAGGCTACTGAAGTAATTATTGGTATTGCAAAAAAGGTTATCAAGAAATAAAAAATAATCACAAAAAAAGTCTCCAGTAAACTGGAGACTTAAAATAGTATAAAACTATTATGTAAATTCATTTAAAATAAAGCCCCTAATCTCTATTCTAATGTTATATTTACTGTGCAAAACTAATGTTTTTTTGTTATACTTTTAATAAAAATTAAAATAATTCTGGGTTTTTCCCTTTGACATTTTTAAAAAAGGTAGAAAAGTATTCAAAATCTTTATCTTTATCAGATGTTGTATAATATGGCTCAGATATTTTTATTTTTTTATTACCAAAATCTAGTGTAGCCATTACGATAGGAACATTGGCTCCTTTGGCAATATAATAAAAACCAGTTTTCCATTTATCAACCTTTTGTCTTGTTCCCTCGGGCGATAAAGCAAGAACAAATTTCTCATTAGCATTAAAAATATCAATAACTGAATCCACTAGTTTGTTATTTTTTGTTCTATCTACAGGTTTGCCTCCTAAAGCTCTAAAAAAGAAACCGAAAGGTGGCTTAAATAAAGAATCTTTTCCTATAAAATGAATCATTGTGCCCGAAGCCATTCTAGACAAAATTGCAATAGGAAAATCTACCCAACTTGTATGTGGAGCTGCTATTACAACATATTTTAAAGTTTTTTTTGGAAAATCATTTTCCAGCTTCCAACCTAAAATTTTAAATAAAATAAATTTTGCAAATGTTTTCATTGAGTATATGGAAATGAGTGTTTGTAAAATAAATAAAAATTCTATTTTTTTTAAATGATAAATTTAAGAACTAAAATTGACATGATGAACGAATTAATTATTTACTTCAAGGAGTGTTTTAAGTTTAGATTAGTTGTACATTTTTCCCCACAATCTATATAGAATAGTGCGGACTGTTTTGTATATTTTTAGTAAAGTAATTTAGCCTAATCTTAAAATTTTTATCAAAAAAGACATTAAAAAAGCATCAAAGATTAACTTGATGCTTTTTTAATGTCTTATTCACTCACATAAGTGAACTATTTAAAGGAATAATTACATTACAAATAATCTTCTCGCGCCCATCATTTCAGAAACGCGCTCACCTATTTCATGCAAAACCTCTTCATTTTGAGCATTTTGTATAGCCTCATCAATAAAATTAACAACAGCTTTCATATCGTTTTCTTCTAAACCACGAGTAGTTATAGCAGAAGTTCCAATACGTATTCCTGAGGTTACAAATGGACTTTTATCATCAAATGGAACCATATTTTTATTTACAGTAATATCCGCTTTGCCAAGCGCTATTTCTGCATCTTTACCGGAAATATCTTTATTACGTAAATCGATTAAAATACAATGATTGTCTGTTCCTCCAGATATAATATCATACCCTTTTGCAACAAATTCTTTTGCCATTGCGGCAGCATTTTCTTTAACTTGTAATTGATACTCTAAAAACTCATCTGTTAAAGCTTCGCCAAAAGCTATAGCTTTAGCAGCAATAACGTGCTCTAATGGTCCACCTTGGTTTCCTGGAAAAACTGAAGAATTAATTAAAGTAGACATTTTCTTTAATTTTCCTGATTTCAATTTTAATCCAAAAGGATTTTCAAAATCTTTACCAATCATGATCATACCACCTCTTGGTCCACGCAACGTTTTGTGAGTCGTAGTTGTAACAATATGACAATGAGGTAAAGGATCATTTAAAATTCCTTTCGCAATTAAACCTGCCGGATGAGAGATGTCTGCCATTAAAATAGCACCAACACTATCAGCAATCTCTCTAAATTTTTTATAATCTATATCTCTAGAATATGCAGAAGCTCCAGCAATAATCAATTTTGGTTTATTTTCTTGCGCTTGTTTTTCTAAATGATCATAGTCTATTCTTCCAGTAACTTTATCTACACCATAAAAAACAGGGTTATACAGTTTACCAGAGAAATTTACTGGAGAACCATGTGTTAAATGACCGCCATGAGATAAATCGAAGCCTAAAATAGTGTCACCCGGCTTTAAACATGCAAAAAATACAGCAGTATTGGCTTGAGAACCAGAATGTGGTTGCACATTTACATATTCAGCACCAAATAGTTCTTTAGCTCTGTCGATTGCAATTTGCTCGATAACATCAACTACTTCACAACCTCCATAATATCTTTTACCAGGATATCCTTCAGCATATTTATTGGTCAAAATAGAACCTTGTGCTCTCATCACATCATCACTTACAAAATTTTCTGAAGCGATTAATTCTAAACCATTTAATTGTCTTTCTTTTTCTTCCTGAATGAGGTCAAAAATTTGATTGTCTAACTGCATTGTTGTTGTTTTTTAATACATGACAAAAATAACAAATTCATTTTTGTAAAAAACATGTTTTAACTATATTTTATTGTTTATTACATTTTTAAGAATATAGTAGTGTTAAAAATACATTTTTCGTGATTTTTTTATTTTAAAATGCAAAAATATTATGTAGGTTTGATAAAAAATAAATTAAATTAAAATGACCATAACAGCAAATAATCCTAATAGAAAATCTTGGCTAAAAGTAGATAAAGATTCAGACTTTCCAATTCAGAACATTCCATTTGGTGTTTTTATCACTAGAGATGACATCATAACTATAGGAAGTAGAATTGGAGATTTTGCGATAGACCTGGGTGCGTTTCATCAATTGGGCTATTTTGAGGGGATTCCTCTTACAGATGATATTTTTTTACAAGACAATCTAAATGATTTTATTGCTGACGGACGCAAAACTTGGCGTTTAGTTAGAAATAGAATCGCTGAAGTTTTCGATGTCACAAATGGTGATTTAAGAGACAATGCAAATCACAAAGATAAAATTATCTTTAGAATGGAAGAGGTAGAAATGTTGTTACCTATTGCTGTGGGTGACTATACAGATTTCTACGCAAGTAAAGAACACGCTACAAATGTTGGCTCTTTATTTAGAGATCCAGAAAATGCTTTGTTGCCAAATTGGTTGCACGTTCCAATTGGTTATCACGGCAGAAGTTCCTCTATTATTCCTTCTGGTACACCAATTAAAAGACCTTACGGACAAACAAAACCTTTAGAAGGAAGTAATACTCCTGGATTTGGTCCTACTAAATTATTAGATTTTGAACTAGAAATGGCTTTTATAACCACTGATGCCAATGTCTTAGGCGATAGAATTCCGATTAAAGAAACCGAACAACATATTTTTGGTTTAGTACAATTTAATGATTGGTCAGCAAGAGACATTCAAGCATGGGAATACGTGCCCTTAGGTCCGTTTTTAGGAAAAAGTTTTGCTTCAACAATTTCTACTTGGATTGTAACTTTAGACGCTTTAGAACCTTTTAGGGTAGAAAATCCGGAACAAGTTCATGAACCTTTACCATATTTAAAACAAGAAGGAAAAGGAAGTTATGATATCCATTTACAAGTTGGTCTTCAGCCAGAAAATGGTGAAGAAAAAATACTTGCCAATTCTAATTTTAAGTATATGTATTGGACGATGGCACAACAATTAGCTCATCACACTGTGAATGGTTGCCCTGTTGAAGCTGGAGATTTAATGGGATCTGGTACAATTTCTGGACCAACAAAAGATAGTTATGGCTCTATGCTAGAATTAACTTGGCGTGGTCAAAACCCAATTAAATTAAAAGATGGTACAGAACGTAAGTTTATAAATGATAATGATACTATAATTATGCGTGCACATTGCAAAAATGATAAAGTTCGTATTGGTTTTGGAGAATGTATTGGTAAAATATTGCCAGCAAAATAAATCTTATAATTTTAAATTTTAATATATAATAACCTCACCTGTTTGTGAAGGTTATTTTTTTTGTGAAAAAACTACTTTATAATTTTAATTAATAACCCAAACACTTTTTTTTCAATTAAATCGACAGACCCATCAGCAAAAAAAACATTTTTTATATCTTTTAACAATGCGTCTTTCTCCTCTTGATTTAGCTTATTCTCAGTAATGTATTGCTGAATTTTATTCAAATTATCTTCATCAGAATCGACAACGACTTCTGTATGAATTTTATGAAATGTTACTTTATCTACTTTAGAAAGAATATATTCTTCTTCTTCCTTAGTTTCAAAATAGTTACAATGAGCAGCATATAAAAGCACATATGCTTCAAATTCTCTTTTAGTCCAATTTAGTGTTCTCATCTTATTTTTCTATTGGTAAATTCTCTGTACTTGCCCACTCTGTCCAAGAACCATCATAAATAGAATAATTTTTTATTCCTGAAATCTCTGCACCCAAAGCTAATACTGAAGCTGTAATTCCCGTTCCACAAGTGAAGATAAGCTCTTTTTTTTCTGGATTAATTTCATTAAATTTTACTCTTAAATCATCTTCCGTTTTTAACATTCCTTTATCTAGAAGTTCCGAAAATGGCAAACTGACAGAATTAGGAATATGACCTCCTTTTAAACCATTTCTTGGTTCTGGTTCAGTTGCATTAAAACGTCCTTTAGAACGGGCGTCTGCAATCAAAACCCTATCATTTTCTATTACAGAAAAGACATCTTCGGTATATTTTATTTTTTCTAACTGATAATTAACCTCAAAATTACCTTTTAAAAATACTTTTTTTTGATGTTTTTCAACAGGATATTTATTTTCTTCCCATTTTGGGAAACCTCCATCTAAAACAGCAATATTTTTAAAACCCATTAGTTTAAACATCCACCAAACTCTTGGTGAAGAATAGATTCCTAAATCATCATAACAAACAATAGCACTATCGATATTTATACCTAAATTTTGACATCTTTTTTCAAATCCTTGTGGTGATAAAATTGTATTTGGAAATGCAGCATTTATATCAGAAAATGTCTTTTTGATATCAAAAAAGATAGCATCTTTAATTTGTTTTTTATCTTCAGATAATGGTGTATTCAATTTAGCCGTTACTTTGGGTATTGTACAATCTAGAATAATTAGCTTTTCATTACCTAAATTAGATTGTAACCAATCTAAAGAAACTATCGGTTTAGTTATTTTTAAAGACACTTTTTAAGCTATTTATTTTACGGCTTCATAATTATCATCCCATTCTTTAGGTTTAGGCTCATGTAATTTGCCTAAAGATTTTGCTATTATCATGGAGACGGTAGCATCGCCAGTAACATTTACAGTTGTTCTCATCATATCTAAAGGCCTGTCTACAGCAAAAATTAAAGCCAAACCAATTGGTAATAATTCCTCTGGAAAACCAATAGATTCTAATACAATTACTAACATAACCATACCAGCACTTGGCACAGCTGCAGAGCCAATAGACGCCAATAAAGCAGTAGCTACAATTATTAATTGATTAGAAAAGGTAAGTCCCTCTGGCCAAATAACCTGCATAATAAAAACTGCGGCAATTGCTTGGTACAAACTTGTGCCATCCATATTTATAGTTGCTCCCACAGGTAAAACAAAACCAGAAACTTCTTTATCTACGCCCAAATGCTCTTCTACTCTTTCCATTGTTACTGGTAAAGTTGCAGCACTCGAGCTTGTCGAAAATGCGAGTAATTGAGCAGGACTAATGTTTTTCAAGAACCAAAGAGGTGATTTTTTCACATAAATGCTTACCAAAATTAAATAGAAACTAATCATTAATAACAAACCTGCTATTACACAGAGTGCATAGACTAAAAGTTTTAAAAGGATTTCAGTATCATCAAAAGCAATAATAACATTCGCTAAAAGTGCAAAAACAGCATATGGTGCAAATAACATAATTAAATCTACCATTTTCATCACTACTTCATTTAATGAATCAAAGAAATCCATTAATGGTTTTGCTTTTTTCTCAGAAATTAATAATAAAGAAATTCCAACAAATAATGCGAAAAAGATAATTTGAAGCATACTTGCGTTACCTAAAGACTGAAAAATATTACTTGGAAATATATCTACAAGTGCTTGCAAAGGACCAGATTCATTCTGTGCAGATGCTTTTGCTAATTTATCAACAACACCGGAAGATGTCTCATATTTAGACTTTATTTTTTCAATAGTTTCTGCAGACATACCTGCTCCTGGCTTTACAATATTTACAATTCCTAAGCCTATAACTATGGCAACCACAGTTGTTAGCATATAAATGACCATGGTTCTGAAACCCATTGTTTTAATTTTAGAAATATCTTTTAAATCAGAAATTCCTTTGATTAGAGAGGCTAATATTAAGGGTACTGCAATCAATTTTAATAAATTTATGAAGATGGTTCCAAATGGTTTAATCCAATCTGTAACAAACTCTTTACCTCCATCAATGGTATTCATTATAAAACCAAAAACGATTCCAAGAATCATTCCTATTAAAATTTTCCAGTGTAGTGCTAATTTTTTCATTAAAAAGTTTAAAGTATTAAGAAATTGAAAGGTAAATATAATATTTATAAGCTGATGTTACTTTATTTTATTTTTGGTAAATAAAAGTTCTAAATCTTAGACATAAAAAAAGCTTGTAAAAAATTTGAGATTTTCATTTTATTGCCCTAATTTTTATAACAAGATTTGTATATTTTCTCATAAATTGGAAGAATATTTTCTAGTGAAAATCTTTTTGTATGATTTCTTGCTTGCTCTTTAAAATTTCCTAGTGTTTCATCATCTTTTAAAATAGAAATTGCATTTTTAGCCATGCCATTCACGTCTCCCAAATCACTTAAATACCCCGTAACGCCGTGTATGTTTACTTCTGGCAATCCTCCAGTATTCGTAGAAATCACAGCTGTTTTAGCTGCCATAGCCTCCAATGCGGCTAAACCAAAACTTTCTGTTTGAGATGGTAATAAAAAAATATCAGAATAACAAAGTATTTTTGTTACCTCAGAACTATTCCCTAAAAACAAAACATTGTCAGAAATTTTCAATTTATTAACGAGGTTTTCAGCTTTTGTGCGATCTGGACCTTCACCAATCAATAGCATTTTAGACGGAATTTCTTTTTGGACTTCATAAAAAATCTGAATTACATCTTCTACTCTTTTAACAGGTCTAAAATTACTAATATGTGTTAAAATACGTTCATTAGGTTTTGCAATTGCAATTCTATTACACTTTTGATCATGCATATTATCGTACTTTTCAACATCAATAAAATTATAAATAACCTTAATATCTTTTTTTATTTTAAAGAGTCTATTAGTTGTTTTTTTCAAATCATTTGATACTGCTGTTACCACATCCGAATTATTAATACTAAATTCTACAGCTGTTTTATAAGTTGGATGACTACCTACCAAAGTAATATCTGTACCATGTAAAGTAGTGACTACTTTTACTGAAATACCCTTTTCTTTCAGCATTTGCTTTGCCATATAAGCTGCATACGCATGGGGAATTGCATAATGTACATGTAGAACTTCTAATTGATGCTCTTCTACAATTTCAACTATTTTACTAGATAAAGCCAACTCATAAGGCTGATATTCAAAAAGTGGATATTCTTCTACAACTACTTGATGAAAATGTAAATGATGTGATAAAAAATCTAAACGGACTGGTTGATTATAAGTAATAAAGTGTATTTCATGACCTTTATCTGCCAATGCCATTCCTAATTCTGTAGCTACTACTCCACTTCCTCCAAATGTTGGATAGCAAACAATTCCTATTTTCATAAAATGTTGAACGGATTAAATGATTTAAAGTAATTCGATAATTTTTATTCGAGTTCTATAAAGTAAAGATAAAGGTATTCTTGCATTCGAATTCTAAATAAAAGTATAAAAAAAGAGTTTTTCATAAACATGAAAAACTCTTTAATATTTTAATTTTTTAAAAATTTAATTCAATTTTCTAGTAATCACCTATAGTTTCAGGGTTTTGAGACAAAGCATTTTCTAACTGCTCATCATTAGGAGCTTTACCGTGCCATGCATGTGTATGCATCATAAAATCTACTCCATTACCCATTTCTGTATGTAATAGTATACAAACTGGCTTTCCTTTTCCTGTTAACGCTTTTGCTTCCGCTAAACCTGCTAAAATTGCATCAATATCATTTCCTTTTTTAACTTCTAGAACATCCCAATCAAAAGCTTCAAATTTTGCTTTAATGCTTCCCATTGCTAAAACTTCATCAGTAGTGCCGTCTATTTGCTTTTCATTTAAATCAATTGTACAAATAATATTATCAACTTTTTTTGCTGATGCATACATAATTGCCTCCCAGTTTTGTCCTTCTTGCAATTCACCATCACCATGTAAGGTGTATATTATTTTATCGTCTCCATTTAATTTTTTTGCTTGTGCGGCTCCAATACCAACTGACATTCCTTGACCTAAAGATCCAGAAGCCATTCTTACACCAGGTAAACCTTCATGTGTAGTTGGGTGTCCTTGTAAACGAGAGTTTAATAGTCTAAATGTATTTAACTCTTCTACCGGGAAAAACCCACTATGAGCCAATACACTATAAAATACTGGAGAAATATGTCCGTTAGAAAGGAAGAACAAATCTTCGTTGTTACCATCCATATTAAATTTAGTAGAGTACTCCATTACTTCTTGATATAAGCATGTAATAAATTCTGCACACCCTAAAGAACCTCCTGGATGACCCGAATTTACTTTATGTACCATGCGTAATATATCTCTACGAACCTGTTGCGTAAAATCTTGTAATTGTTGTGTTGTTGGCATTTTGTTGTTTTGATTTGATGACAAAAGTAATTTTTTTAGTTCCAACTAACAAGATTATTTATGATCAAAAAACGGGGTTATTAACAATTGATTAAAAATTTATTTTTAATAGATTCACTTTTTTATTAGTTTCTGGTAATTAATTTTTGATTTCATCAGCGTTCATAAGAGATTAAAAATATTAAGCGTACAAAAATTAGGTTTTTTGCTTTTTCTTTTTTGCTGCAGGGAACAAAACATTATTCAAAATTAAACGATAACCTGGCGATGTTGGATGCAAATCTAATTCTGTTTTAGGATCTCCGACTCGATGCTGATAATCTTCAGGATCATGACCGCCGTAAAAAGTAAACATTCCTTTTCCTTTTGTTCCATGTATATAACGTGCTTCTCTATTGGTTTTGTTTTCACCCAAAACCAAAACATTTGTTTTTACATTATTTCTATCAAAAGAAGTGGTTTGCCCCATAAATCCTTTAACCAGAGTTGTATGGTTTTGCGTTAACATCGTTGGTACAGGATCCCATTTTGCCGAAAACTCTACTAAAGAAAAATAATCTGATGTTTTTTTAATTTTCCGTTTACGAGTCATATCAATCGTAGAAAATTCATATGTAGTTGGGTTTCTAACTAACTGAAAATCTTTAAAAGCGAATGTTTTATTATAATTAATTTTAGATTGATAATTAGATTCAGATGCATCTCCATCGAACATAGCTTCAACAATATCAACACCATCTGCAGACAAGGCGATATCAAAACTATCTGTCGCAGAACACATGGCAAACATAAATCCTCCACCAATTACAAAATCTCTTATTTTTTTAGCAACTGCTAATTTTTCTTGAGACACTTTAGAGTAATCTAATTCAGCTGCCAATTTTTCTGCTCTTTGTTTCCCTTTAATATACCAAGGTGCAGTTCTAAAAGAGCCATAAAAACGTCCATATTGTCCAGTAAAATCCTCATGATGCAAATGTACCCATTCGTATACAAGAAGCTTATCTGCTAAAACATCTCTGTCATAAATGACATCAAAGGGTATTTCTGCATAAGTTAAAACCATTGTTACAGCATCATCCCAAGGCATTTTATCTTTTGGAGAATACACTGCTATTTTTGGCGCTTTTTCTAAAGTTACCGCATCTTGATTAGAAGATGGAGAAGAAATTTTTTGTAACACAATCTGTGCTTTTGCGTCAGAAATTACTTGATAAGAAACGCCACGTATTTTGCATTCGTTTTCTACAATTTTATTGTTTTCTATTAAAAAAGCACCCCCATCATAATTCAATAACCATTTTGACTTTAAGCCCGCCTCTAATGAGAAAAATACAACTCCGTATGCTTTTAAATGATTTTTCTGATTATCATGACTCATTGGCAAATATAAAAAAGATGCACAAACAGATTGAGATACTAAAAGGAACGCAAGTATTGTTAGATTTTTTTTCATTCTAAAAACTAAAATACACAATTACCCGGAAGCAATTGCGTATTTATAAAATTTATTTATTCTTTATCTAATACCTAATTATCGGCTAAAAAGGAACATCATCCCCGAAAGCATCTTTTGGTTCAATTCTCTGATCCGGAAAAACGTCTTCTGGAAAATCTGCATTCATTGAAGATTGAAATTCTGAACTAAAACCTTCCTCTAAATCTGAGAATTTTGCTAAATGGCCTGTAAATTTCAAACGAATATTATCTAAACCTCCATTTCTGTGCTTTGCAACAATAAATTCTCCTTGTCCTTCACATGGTGAGTGTTCATCATCATCCCATTCTGTCATCCCATAATATTCTGGCCTAAAAATAAAGGATACAATATCTGCATCCTGCTCAATTGCACCAGATTCTCGCAAATCAGAAAGTAAAGGTCTTTTTGATCCTCCACGGGTTTCCACAGCACGAGATAATTGAGAAAGCGCGATTACAGGAACTTCTAATTCTTTTGCTAATGCTTTTAAATTTCTAGAAATCATAGAAATTTCTTGTTCACGATTTCCACCGGCCTTTCCTCCTGCTGTCATTAATTGTAAATAATCAATTACAAGAATTTTAACATTATGCTGTGATACTAACCTTCGAGCTTTTGCTCGTAAATCAAAAACAGAAAGTGATGGTGTATCATCAATGAAAATCGGTGCATCAGATAATTTTTTAACTTTTACATTTAGTTGTTCCCATTCGTGTGCCTCTAAATTTCCTTTTCTTAATTTTTCTGATGTTAAGCCTGTCTCTGAAGAAATCATACGTGTGATTAATTGCACAGAAGACATCTCTAGAGAGAATACAGCAACTCCATGACCAAAATCGATAGCCATATTTTTTGCCATGGAAATAACAAATGCCGTTTTCCCCATACCAGGACGCGCAGCTATAATTACTAAATCTGAAGATTGCCATCCAGAAGTTAATGCATCTAATTTCGTAAAACCAGTTTCTAAACCAGACATTCCCTCTGAATTACCAATCTCTTGAATCTTTTTTAATGCTTGCTTTACAAGTGAACCTGCAGCTTCTGAACTTTTCTTTAAATTCCCTTGGGTAACTTCAAAAAGTTTTGCTTCGGCATCATCTAATAATTCAAAAACATCCGAACTTTCATCATAAGCATTTTCTATAATTTCTGAAGAAATTGAGATCAATTTACGTTGAATGTATTTCTGCAAAATTATTCTGGCGTGGAACTCAATATGAGCCGAAGAGGCTACTTTTTGAGTTAATCGAATTAAAGAGAAATCGCCACCAACAAATTCTAACTTACCATTCTTTTTTAACAAGTTTGATACTGTTAATAGATCTATTGGTTCGGAGTTTTGGAACAATTCATAAATTGCTGCATAAATTTCTTGGTGTTTTTGATCATAAAAAGCATCAGAACTTAAGACATCGATAACATCATCAATCCCTTTCTTATCAATCATCATGGCACCTAACACCGCCTCCTCCAATTCTACTGCTTGAGGAGGAATCTTTCCTTTTTCAAGATTAATTAGCCTTGATTTATCTATTTTTTTTCCTGAAACAGGAGTCGCTTTTTCCATGATAACAAATGTACTTTTTTTACCTGTTAAATTGTACTTTGAAGCACAATTTTCTTTGTTCACAAAAATGTATAAGTATTGTTATTAATATGTTAATAACTCCTTAATTTCCAAAATGAAACATTATTTTTACCTTTATGAAATGGAATAAGACTCATTTGCTTTTAACAATTTTTCTACCAATACAAATGCTATTAATGAAATTGGTTGCGAAAAATCCGTCATTTATTGAGCATTATTATTCAAACGGTATTTATCCAATTATTTCGTCCTTCTTTAGAATCCTTTTTGGGTGGATTCCCTTTTCTATTGGAGATTTATTATTAGCTTTTGGTCTATTTATATTTATTCGTTTTTTGTTTCGATTGATAAAAACTAGATTCAAAAATTTTATTCCTAAAATTATTCATTTCATTGCAGTTTTTTCTGTTATTTATTTTTGCTTTTATCTTTTTTGGGGATTAAATTATTATCAGAGAACCACTAGCTAAAAACTTAAACTATCAACAACAAAAATACACAACAGTTCACAGCTCAAAAAAGTTACTGAACACATTATTAAAAACTTGAATCACTATCAATTTAAAATTACAAAAAGCGACACTTTAAAGGTCGAAAACCCATATTCGCAAAAGGAAATGTATAAAATAGCTGTTTCTGGTTATGATCATTTATCTGAAGATTTTCCGCAGTTAAAATATCAATATCCATCAATAAAAAGCTCTCTAATGAGTTTGTTGCAAACTTATAACGGAACCGGTGGGTATTTAAATCCATTAACTGGTGAGGCGCATGTAAATAGTAAAATTCCTAAAACAAGTTACCCAACAACTACGTGTCATGAAATGGCACATCAAATTGGGTTTGCTGCAGAAAATGAAGCAAATTTTATTGGTTTTTTAGCCGCTAATTATAATGATAATATTTATTTTAAATATGCGAGTTATAGGATGGCTTTTGGATATTGCTTTTCTGAGTTGCGAGAACGTGATAAAAATTTATCTAAAGAACTTTGGAAAACTATAAATTTAGGAATTTCTAAAGATTTTAATGCTAGTTACCAGTTTTGGCAAGCCTATAAAAACCCTTTTGAACCTTTTGTAAAAAAAGGTTATAATGCTTATTTAAAGGCAAATAAACAAGACAAAGGTTTGCAGTCTTATAATTATGTTGTGGATTTATTTATAAGTTATTTTGAAACTTCATCTAAAATCTAAATGATACAATGAATATTTTTTTTATAAATTGATTCGTGTATTTAAACGTAAAACATTGTTCTAATTTACTTTTTATCAATACCCACAAATAGTTATATTTGCTATAGATGAAAGAAATCACCAGCATTCAAAATTCGTACATTAAAAACTTGTTAAAACTGCAAGAAAAAGCTCGTGAAAGAAAAAAACAAGGCTTGTTTATTATTGAAGGAAAACGAGAAATTACCCTGGCTATTTCTGCGAATTATAAGTTTGATACCGTGTTATATTTTCCGACTTTAATCTCAGAAGACGAAGTATTACATCTTTTTAACGCAAACATAAATAGGATAGAAATTTCTAAAGAAGTTTATCATAAATTAGCTTACAGAGGTTCTACAGAGGGAATTATAGCCGTTGCCAAAGCAAAAAATAATTCTTTAGAAAATATTCAATTTAGCTCTAAGAAACCACTGATTTTAATTGCTGAGGGTATAGAAAAACCAGGAAATATTGGTGCTTTGTTAAGATCTGCAGATGCTGCAAATGTAGACGCCGTATTAATAGCAAACCCGAAAAGTGATTTATACAATTCAAATATTATTAGATCAAGTGTTGGCTGTGTTTTCACAAATCAAATTGCAACAGGAACTTCCGAAGAAATAATTGCTTTTCTACAAAAAAGTAATATTAGTATATACGCAGCAACTTTGCAAAATTCGAATGAATATTACAAAGAAAATTATATAGAAAGTTCAGCTATCGCTGTTGGCACAGAAGCAACAGGTTTATCAGAAATTTGGAGAGAGGCTGCAAACCAAAACGTAAATATTCCTATGCAAGGACAAATAGACTCGATGAATGTCTCTGTTTCTGCTGCCATCATTTTATTTGAAGCAAAAAGGCAAAGGAAATTCAAAAAATAAAAAATGAAAATATTAGGAATCGACATTGGAGGATCAGGAATTAAAGCTGCAATAGTAGATACACAAAACGGAGAATTACTTACTGAAAGACATAGAATTAAAACTCCAAAACCTGCAACACCAAATGCTGTATCAAAAGTTGTAAAAGAAATGGTAAAATATTTTGATTGGAAAGGAGCTGTTGGTTGTTGTTTTCCTACGATTATTGTTGATGGACAATGTAAACATCATGGTAATTTAAGTAAAGAATGGCTAGATGTTAAAGTAAATGAAATCTTTGAAAAGGAATGTGAGGAAAATGCTTTTTATATTAGTAATGATGCTGATTTGGCTGGTATTGCAGAAGTAAACTTAGGTGCCGGAAAAGGTATAAAAGGAAAGGTTATTGTTATTACGTTGGGCACAGGAATTGGCTCTGGTCTTTTTTATGATGGACAATTAATTCCTAATTTAGAATTAGGACATATTTACCACACGAACGGAGAGATAATAGAAAAATTCGCTGCAGATTCTGCAAGAAAAAGAGAAAACTTATCGTTAGAAGAATGGGCAAAAAGATTGGATATATTCTTAAGACATGTTAAAATTTTACATACACCTACAATGTATATTTTAGGTGGAGGAATTAGTAAAAAATACGATAAATATAAAGATCACTTAACAGTAGATGTTCCTATAGAGGTGGCAAAATTTAAAAATAATGCTGGTATTATTGGCGCTGCTATATTTGCCAGTAAAAAAGGTGAGAAATAGCTAGCTTTTATATAATTTGGACATTACCCAATAAAATGTACAAAAACGATTTCACAATAAATTAGTAAACCCTCCAATAAACAAATGAATCCAACAATTTTATTCTATATTATTATTTCAATTTTAATCATAAGTTTTATAGCTGATAAAATTTTAGACAAATTAAACGAGCAACATTTTGATGACGAAATACCTAACAAGTTAAAGGATATTTATGATGACAATGAATACAAAAAATCTCAATCCTATAAAAAGACAAATGCTAAGTTTTCTAACATAACCTCATTTTTAACGACCGGTATAACTTTAGTTTTCTTTTTAGCAGACGGATTTAAATATTTAGATCGTTTTGCAAGAACGTATACTGAAAATCCTATTTTAGTAGCTTTAATTTTCTTTGGAGTTATTATTTTAGGTTCAGAAATAGCGTCTACTCCTATCTCATACTACAGCACATTTGTAATTGAAGAAAAATTTGGTTTTAATAAATCAACAAAAAAAATATTTTGGTTAGACAAGATTAAAGGATTTGTAATAACTCTTTTGTTAGGTATTGGAATTTTATCTTTGGTTATATGGTTATATCAATTAACAGGTAAAAATTTCTGGATATATGCTTGGGTATCATTAGCAGTATTTTCTTTGTTTATGAATATGTTTTATGCAAAACTGATTGTTCCTTTGTTTAATAAACAGAGTCCATTAGAAGATGGGGAATTAAAATCAGCAATCGAAAAATATGCAAAAAATGTAGGATTTACTATTAATAATATTTTTGTAATTGATGGCTCTAAACGCTCTACAAAAGCAAATGCGTATTTTTCTGGCTTTGGCTCTCAAAAAAGAATCACTTTATACGATACATTAATTAACGATTTAGAAGTTGAAGAAATTGTAGCTGTTTTAGCACATGAAGTTGGTCATTATAAAAGAAAACACATCATTTTCAACTTAATTTCATCGATATTAATTACTGGGTTTACACTCTACATTTTATCATTATTTGTCAATTCCAATGCTCTCTCAGAAGCTTTAGGAGTTTCTATACCAAGTTTTCATATTGGTTTAGTTGCCTTTGGAGTTTTGTATTCTCCAATTTCAGAAGTTACTGGCTTGTTTATGAATTATATTTCAAGGAAATTCGAGTATCAGGCCGATAATTTTGCAAAAGAAACTTTTGAGGCGAGAGCTTTAATTACTTCTCTTAAAAAATTATCTAAAAATAATTTGACGAATTTAACACCCCATCCTGCCTTTGTTTTTATGAATTATTCGCATCCTACATTATTACAAAGAATAAATAATTTAGAATCTTAATTTCTTGTTTCTTAAAATTCTTATTCCTAAATTCACTTATCAGTTGATAACTTAATTTGATACCCTCATTTGGAATATACAGCAACAATAGAAGAAGAAAATAAAGAAATAGCAAAACGATATAAAAATTTGCTAAAAGGTACTTATGAGGTTTTGTCTAAAACAGATAAAAGCCTCATAAGAAAAGCTTTTGATATTGCTGTAGATGCCCATTCTAAACAACGAAGAAGATCAGGAGAACCCTATATTTATCATCCAATTGCAGTCGCAAAAATTGTCGCTTATGAAATTGGTTTAGATGCGGTTTCCATTGCCGCCGCCCTCTTGCATGATGTTGTAGAAGACACAGAATATACCACAGAAGACATGGAACATCTTTTTGGTGAAACTATTGCAAGAATTGTAAACGGACTAACTAAAATATCTCGGTTAAATAAGGAGCAAGATGCTTCTATTCAAGCAGAAAATTTCAGAAAGATGCTCTTAACACTAAATGATGATGTAAGAGTTATATTGATAAAAATTGCAGACAGGCTCCATAATATGCAAACTATGGATGCAATGCCTTCTCATAAGCAAGTTAAAATAGCTTCAGAAACTTTATATATTTATGCACCTTTGGCACACAGGTTAGGTTTATACAATCTTAAAACCGAGTTAGAAGACCTAGGTTTAAAATATACCGAACCAGAATCGTATGAAGGAATTTTAAATAAAATAAAAGAAAGCAAAGAAGATCAGCAAAAATATTTAAACCGATTCGAAGAAACTCTAAAGGCAGGTTTAGATAAAGAGAACTTTAATTACGAAATAAAAGGACGTTTTAAATCCATTTATTCCATTCGAAAAAAAATGATTAATCAAAATGTAACTTTTGATGAAGTCTATGATAAATATGCAATTAGAATTATTTATAATCCTAATTCTAACGACGACAAGTTTGATGCTTGGAAAATATACACAATTGTTACCGATTATTTTAAACCCAACCCCACTCGTTTAAGAGATTGGATTTCTCAACCAAAGTCCACAGGTTATGAAGCCTTACATATTACAGTTGTTGGACCAGATTCTAAATGGGTAGAAGTGCAAATTCGTTCTAGTAGAATGAATGAAATTGCAGAAAAAGGATATGCAGCACATTTTAAATATAAAGAGGGAGAAGCCAAAGATAGTGGTTTAGAGGGCTGGCTAAATAAGTTGAAAGAAACGTTAGAAACTCAAAATTTAAATGCTGTAGATTTTGTAGAAAACTTCAAATTAAATTTATACTCAAAAGAAATTTATGTTTTTACACCTAAAGGAGACCTTAAATCACTTCCCAAAAATGCAACTGCATTAGATTTTGCTTTTTCGATACATACCGATGTTGGTTTAAAGTGTAGAGGTGCAAAAGTAAATGGAAAGTTAATGCCACTAAGTCATCAACTAAAAAGTGGAGACCAAATTGAAGTAATTACAACTACAAATAACAAACCAAATTCTCGTTGGTTGGACTTTGTTATTACGGCAAGAGCTAAAGCCAAAATTAGAGCGGCTCTAAATGAAGAAGAAAAAGCGATTGCTGCGGAAGGAAAGGCTGTTTTAATGAGGAAGTTACGTCATTTAAAAATTAATTTTAATGAACGATCTATAAATCAGTTAGTTAATTTTTTTAACCTCAAAACTAGTTTTGATTTATTTTTTAGAATTGGTAATGGTGCAATAGACAACACTCAATTAAAAGCTTTCGTAACTCAAAGAAATAGCAAAATTTTAAACTTCTTTAAAAGAAAAATAAGAAGAAATACAGCAGAAAAAGAGAATACAGAAGTCTCTGAAGTAACTGAAAATTACGATGCCTTAGTTTTTACAAAAGAAGAACAAAAGTTAGAATATAAACTTTCTAAATGTTGTAATCCCATAGCTGGAGATAAAGTTTTTGGTTTTTTAACAATTAATGAAGGAATAAAAGTTCATAAAATGAATTGTCCAAATTCTATCTCATTGCAATCTAACTATGCATATAGAATTATGCAGGCTAAATGGATAGACTCTACAAAACAAGATTTTAAAGTAATTCTTGAAATATCAGGAGTAGACAATAAAGGAATGGCAAATGAGGTAACTCGTATTATTTCCAGCAATATGGACGTTTTTATCAACAGCATAAATATTAAAGGAAACGAAGGTATATTTCATGGTAACCTCTCTTTAAGTGTTAAAAATAGTGCACAATTAGATAAATTAATCAAAAAGCTAATAAAAATAGAAGGAATTAAAAAAGTAGAGCGTGTTAATACTTTGTAAATATCCTTTGACTAAAAGTATTTTTTATTCAGAAATAACTGTAAATTTGTCTTTTAAAAAAATAATTCTCATATGAGCAATTCTCTGGAAAATCAAGAAATAGTAAAAAAAGTTTTCACCTCATATTTGGGAGAAAAAAAGCATAGAAAAACTCCAGAGCGTTATGCTATACTGCAAGAAATATATACAGCTGATGAACATTTTGATATAGAATCTTTATATATTAAAATGAAAAACAAAAACTACAGAGTGAGCAGAGCTACACTTTACAATACTATAGAATTGCTTTTAGATTGTGGTTTGGTCAGAAAACATCAGTTTGATGGACAATCTATGGCTAGATACGAGAAAAGTTATTTTGATAAAAATCACGACCATGTAATTTTTACTGATTCTGGAGAAGTAAAAGAGTTTTGTGATCCAAGAATACAAATCATTAAAAAGACCATAGAGGAAGTTTTTGATATCGAAATACAGAATCACTCACTTTATTTTTACGGTACAAAGAAGAACAAATCTTAATCAAAACAAAATACAACAACAAAACAACTAATTAACAACAACTATAATGGCTGTAGATTTATTACTGGGATTACAATGGGGAGATGAGGGAAAAGGTAAGATCGTAGATGTACTTACTAAAAACTATGATATTATTGCGCGTTTTCAAGGAGGACCAAACGCGGGACACACTTTAATCTTTGATGGACATAAGCATGTTTTGCACACAATTCCGTCTGGAATTTTCCATAAAACAGCTTTAAATGTTGTTGGAAATGGAGTTGTAATAGACCCTGTTATTTTTAAAAAGGAATTAGAAAATCTTGATAAACACAATATAGACTATACATCTAAATTATTAATTTCTCGAAAAGCTCATTTAATCTTGCCAACACATAGATTGTTAGATGCTGCATCAGAAACCTCTAAAGGAAAAGCTAAAATTGGCTCTACATTAAAAGGAATTGGCCCAACTTATATGGATAAGACTGGACGAAACGGAATGAGAGTTGGAGACTTAGAATTAGAAAACTGGAAAGAAAAGTATGACGCCTTAACAGCAAAGCATATTAAAATGTTAAAATTCTTCGACGTTCAGATTGAATACGATTTAGAAGAATTAGAAGCAGAGTTTTGTAGAGGAATTAACAAATTAAGAACTTTAGCTTTTATTGATAGTGAAGAGTTTTTAAACAAAGCAATAAAAGATAAGAAAACAATTTTAGCAGAAGGAGCACAAGGTTCTTTGTTAGATATTGACTTTGGTACCTATCCGTTTGTAACATCTTCTAATACCACAGCAGCTGGGGCTTGCACAGGCCTAGGAGTTGCTCCCAATAGAATTGGTGAAGTTTTTGGAATATTTAAAGCTTATACGACTCGTGTTGGTTCAGGACCTTTTCCTACTGAATTATTTGATAAAGATGGTGAAGATATGGCTAGGATTGGTCATGAATTTGGTGCAACAACAGGTAGACCAAGACGTTGTGGTTGGTTAGATCTAGTAGCATTAAAATATGCTGTAGATGTAAATGGTGTTACACAATTAATGATGATGAAAGGTGATGTTTTATCTGGTTTTGATACTTTAAAAGTTTGTACTTCTTACAATTATAAAGGAAAACAAATTAATCACTTACCTTATAATATTGAGCCTGAAAACGTTTCTGTTAACTATTCTGAATTTAAAGGATGGAAAGATGATTTAACACAAATGACATCTGCAGATCAATTACCTCAAAATTTACTAGACTATGTTGCTTTTATTGAAAAAGAAACCGGAGTTACGGTATCTATTGTATCTGTTGGTCCAGATAGAAAGCAAACAATTACGAGATAATTCTAAATAATTAATAAATTAAAAAGCATCTTTCATTCTGAAAGATGCTTTTTTTTTACTTAAAACTTTATTAAGGTTTTCTATTTCCAAACCTATTAACTATAATTTATTTTGTTCTATCTTAAATTAATTAATTATTTCTGATTTTCAGAACTACTTTTTCCATTCTAAAAATACTTCTTTAGCAAATTCTTCGCATTGACTTAGAGTATCTTTAACGTGTTTTAAAGTCGTTTTTGGATTTATTAAACACATTCTAATAACTACTTGATTTTGTAATACAGTAGTTACCAAAAGAGCTTCTTTAGAAGCTACCACTCTCGAAGAAATTTCTTGATTTAATTTATCCAATTCTTCTTCAGTTAAATTCTTATCAAGAGGATTAAACCGAAAGTTAATTATTGCCAATGTTGCTGGAGAAACAATTTCCCAGTTTTTACTTTTTCTAAGAATATCTTCTGTTTCTTCTGCTAAATTTATATTGTAGGTAATTGCCTCTTTAAAAGCATTTAATCCATATGTTTTTATAGACATGTAGAATTTTAATGCTCTAAACCTTCTGGTTAATTGAATCCCATAATCATAAAAATTAATTTCAGATTTATTACCTTCTATATCTCTTAAATATTCTGGTTTTTCACTAAAAGTATTACTTAGCCAAGAAGCATCTTTTACCAATAAACAACCAATTTCATAAGGTTGAAAAAACCATTTATGAGGATCTACAGTTAAAGAGTCTGCCCGCTCAATACCTTGTAAAACTTTACTTCCTGTTTTTGATAAAATAGCAGCACCTCCATAAGCAGCATCTATATGAAACCAAAGGTTTTCTTTTTCACATATATCTGCTAATGTATCTAAAGGATCTACAGTTCCAGTATTTGTTGTTCCGGCAGAAGCGATAATACAAAAAGGTTTCTTGCCTTTTAATCTATCTCTTGCTATTTCGTTTTTAAGTTTATTTATACTAAACTTAAACTCTAAATCTGTGGGTATTATTTTTACCTGTTCTTCTTTAAAACCGATAACTCTAATTGCTTTAATATTTGAAGAATGTGCTTGATCTGATAAATAAATAACTGCATCAGAAAAATCAGACCCACACTTTATTCTTCTTGCCGTAACTAAAGCGGTTAAATTTGCCATTGAACCACCACTTGTAAAAATACCTCCCCCTTTTGTTACAGGAAAATTAAACATTTTTAACAACCAATTTAAAGTAACAATTTCTAATTCTGCAGCTGCAGGGGAAACAATCCATCCGCCAGAAAAAATATTAAACCCTGTAGCCAAAGAATCTGCCATTGTGCTAATAAAATTGCTTGGTCCAGGTACAAATGAAAAAGATTTAGGGTGTGATGATATATTACTGTTCGGTAATACATTTTTTGTAACAAAATCTAAAACTTCGTCTGCAGGGGTGGCATTATCTGGTGCTTCACTTAAAAATATTGAATCCATTTCCTCTCTAGAAGCCTTCATAACAGGTTTTTTGCTTTCCTCGTCTGTATAATGGTCTACAATAGTATCAACAATTTTATATCCATAAGATTGCATTTCTTTTTTTGATAAATAAAAGGGAGATTTCATTAAATTGTAATTTTTGCGCAAAACTACAAGAAGTTAAAATAATATCGATAATAAAAAGTATGTTTTATTACAATAAACTTTTAAAAAATGAAAGTTTAGAGGAGCTCAATTCATGACTAAACATATTAAAAACATTTAATAATTCTCTTTAATATATAAAGTAAAATTATAGAAATGCGTTAAAATAAATTTTGAGTGATCATAATTTAAAATAATTATTTTTGTTCTTAAAATAATACAAACTAATAATTAATCAATATCAAAATATACTTTCATATCATTAAATTTCACTTTTCTTTAATAGCTTGCTATATTCTTTTCATTATTTTTGCTGTAAATTCATCATTTTGAAAAATATATTATTTCTGATTTCTCTATTTATCTATTCATTTGTTTATTCACAAACAAAAAAAATAAATTATGAAGCTGAAATTCAAGAAGCCAATGAAGAGAAATACCCTGGCGCTAGCATATTAATTGGTAATGTTAAAATGACTCACGATGGAATCATTTTAACAAGTCAACAAGCATTATTCTACAAAGAAAAAAACTTCTTTAAAGCTATTGGAAAAGTTATTATTAAACAAGGAGATACAATTACACAAACAAGTAATTATACTGATTATGACGCAAATTCAAAACAAGCCTTATCTTGGGGAAATGTCGTTTTAAAAGACCCAACGATGACATTAACTGCAGATACATTGCATTTTGATCGATTGAATCAGAAATTATACTACAAAAGCTATGCAACTATTAAAGACTCTACAAATACTTTAAAAAGTAAGAATGGAAACTTCTATTTAGAAACTAAAAAATTTACAGCTACTACAAGAGTTACAGTAGTAAATCCAGAACATCATTTAGCATCGAATCATTTAGATTATTACACAAATTCTGGACTCACTTATTTATACGGACCATCTACAATTACAAATACTGAAAATGATAATAAAATGTATTGTGAAAGAGGTTTTTATAATACAAAAACAGATATTTCTTACTTTGTAAAAAAAGCAAAACTCTATTTAAAGGAAAGAACTATTGAGGGGGATAGTTTATATTATGACAAGAAAAAAGGTTTTGCTTCTGCGACGAATAATATTCAAGTTATAGATACGGTTAAGAACTTTATCACAAAAGGAAACTATGCAGAAATCTTTGAATTAAAAGATTCTCTTTTTATGGTTAAAAGGGCAGTTGCTATTTCAATTGTAGAAAAAGACTCTATGTTTATTCATGGTGATACTATATTGATAACAGGTAAACCCAAAAAGAGAATTGTTAGAACGTTTAATAATGTTAAAATTTTTAAGTCCGACTTACAAGGAAAATGTGATTCTATTCACACAAATCAAACTAATGGTTTAACTAGAATGTTTAAAAATCCAGTTATTTGGTCAGAACAAAATCAAATAACCGGAGATACAATTCATTTAATATCTAATGTGGAAACGGAAAAATTAGATTCTTTAAAAGTGTTAAATAATTCATTTATTATTACAAAAGATACTGTCTCTAATAAGGATTTTAATCAAATTCGAGGTAGAAACATGTTTGGGAAATTTAAAAATAATAAACTTCAATTTCTTACAGTAAAAGGAAATGCAGAATCCGTTTACTTCAATAGAAATGAAGAAACGCAGGTTTTAGAAACAATTACGAAAGAAATTTCGAGTAACATAGAATTTACCTTAGAGAATGGGCAAATAGAAACAATTAAGTATTTAAAAAAGTCAGATGGTAATACATATCCGCCCTCGCAATTACCTGATGATGTGAGACAATTAAAGGGTTTTATTTGGCGAGAAGATGAACAACCTAAAAAAAGGGAAGATATTTTTATTAAAAATGATAAAACTTAAAACAGTTCTAAAATTAATAAAGCCGGCTATTTTCTATAAAAAACAATTATCTTGAAAAAAGATTTTTTTAAATATCAAGCACAAACCTCTACTCATCCACTTGCTATGGAAATTTCAAAAGCAAAAGGAAGTTATATCTATGATACCTCTGGTAAAAAATATTTAGACTTTGTGGCAGGGGTTTCTGCAAATAGTGTGGGTCATAATAATCCAAAAGTTACAGCAGCTATTAAAAATCAGCTAGATTCATATGCTCATGTAATGGTTTACGGTGAGTTTATTCAGCAACCACAAGTAGAATTGTGTAAATTATTAGTAGAAAATTCTCCCGAGAATCTAAATGCTGTATACATTACGAATTCTGGCACAGAAGCAACAGAAGGTGCATTAAAATTGGCTAAAAGAGTTACAAATAGATCAGAAATAATAGCAGCTAAAAACTCGTATCATGGTAACACAATGGGCGCTATGAGTGTTTCTGGGGTTGAAAGTCAAAATTCTGCTTTTAGACCTTTAATCCCTGGTACAAAATTTATTTCCTTTAATAATGCAAATGAACTTCCCAAAATCACAACTAACACTGCAGCTGTTATATTGGAAACAATACAAGGAGGTGCTGGTTTTATAGAATCGAAAAATGAATTTTTATTAAAAGTAAAGCAACGCTGTTTAGAAGTTGGAGCTTTATTAATTTTAGATGAAATACAAACAGGAATTGGTAGAACAGGAACTTTTTGGGGGTTTGAGAACTATAATGTTATTCCGGATATTATAATTACTGGCAAAGGTCTAGGCGGTGGAATGCCTATTGGTGCTTTTATTTCATCATTTGAAAAGATGAGTTTATTAAAAGAAAATCCTACATTAGGTCATATTTCTACCTTTGCAGGGCATCCTGTTATATCTGCAGCTGGGGTAGCTACCATAAAAGAAATAACAAGTAAAACTTTAATTTCGTCATCTTTAAAAAAAGAAAAATTAATAAGAAAACATTTAATTCATTCCTCTATAATAGAGATTAGAGGAAAAGGCTTAATGTTAACAGCACTTTTAGAAACTCCAGAATTGGCTGCAAAAGTGATTCATAAATGTTTAGAAAACGGATTAATTCTGTTTTTCTTATTATTTGAGGGAAGAGCAATGAGGATAACCCCTCCACTCACAATTTCCAATGAAGAAATTATAGAGGGTTGTAAAATTATTTTAAATTCTATTGATGAAATTAATGGTTAATCAGCTTTTTTATTTAATCTAAAACACTATTATTAAAAACCATTATTTCTTTTGTTACAATTAGTTTATCTGCTAAAGTTTCTTTAAAAACCTTAGAAAATAAACGTATCAAATATTAATACAAAAACTTATTACTTAAATTGGTAATTTTAACAATAAATTTGGGTTGGAACAATTTCTACTATAAAATTCTATATTTTTTTCGGTTGAAACTCCTGGATAGTCTCCAAAATTATTTTCTAAATCTTTAATTATTTGAAAATGCAAATGCGGTGCATAATCTCCGTTTACTGAAGAACTTCCTAAAAGACCAATTACATTTCCTTGTAAAACAGTATTTCCTACTTTTAAGTTTTCTATTGACGATAAAGATAAATGCCCATATAAAGTATAAAAAATTTCTTCTTCTATTTGATGTTTTAAAATTATCGTTGGGCCATAATCACCATAATTAGTATTATTTTTAAAACTATGAATTTCTCCATCTAAAACAGCCAATACTTTTGTATTCACATTACACCATAAATCGATTCCTAAGTGAATATTTCTTTTCTCATTCTCTGCTAAACTTTTAAAATAATCACTTCTATCATATATATTTCTTTTTTCTAAATATCCACCAAAAGCAACTTTAGCATTATTATCCTCTAAAAAGGATTTGATATATTTTTCCCATTCTAAAGACGAAGAAATCTCAAAATTTAATAAATCTATATTTTTATCAGAAATAGCTATAGGAATATATGTATCTAATGAAATTGGAACATCAATTACAGGTATAGGAAATTCTGAAATTTGATTCAAAAATTGATTAAATTTTCTTGTATTCATGGCTGTATGGAACAAAAAACTCCCGAATTAATTCAGAGGTTTTTGTATGAAATACTTAAATATTAAGCATTTTATTTTTTAATTAAATTTAAGGAATAACCTTCATTATACCATTCTATTTGAATTTGATTATACGTATAGTTTGTAACAATTATCTTTTTACTACCATCATGATAAACAAAAATTTTGCTATTGTAGGTATATCTTTAGCAAATTCGATTAAATATAAAATTTTTTTCCATGTCGTAATTAAAATATAATCTAAAATACCATTTCATTATATCGTATCGTTTAAATAAAAAAACTCAAGTATAAACTTGAGTTTTTTTATTTAAACGATACATTTTTATTTACACTACTAATGTTTTTTGTGAAGGCTTAAACTTAGTTAAAACAATACCTTTAACAGCAGCTTGATATTCTTCTATTGTTGGAGTTCTACCTAAAATAGTAGACAAGACTACCACTGGTGTTGATGATAATAAAGATTCTCCCTTTTTCTCATCAGTATCTCTTACTACACGACCTTGGAATAAACGTGTAGAAGTAGCCATTACAGTATCTCCAGCTTCGGCTTTCTCTTGGTTACCCATACATAAGTTACAACCAGGACGCTCTAAATACAACATATTTTCGTATTTAGTTCTTGCTGCTCCTTTTGGTGCATTATCATCAAATTCAAACCCTGAATATTTCACTAAGATTTCCCAATCCCCTTCTGCTTTCAACTCATCAACAATATTATATGTTGGTGGTGCAACTACTAAAGGAGCTTTAAACTCTACTTTACCATGTTGCTCTTCAATATTCTTTAACATTTGAGCTAATATTTGCATATCTCCTTTATGAATCATACAAGACCCAATAAATCCTAAATCTACTTTCTTAGATCCTCCGTAGAATGATAATGGTCGAATATTATCATGTGTATAACGCTTAGACACATCTTCATTATTTACATCTGGATCAGCAATCATTGGTTCAACAATCTTATCTAAATCAATAACAACTTCTTGATAATACTTTGCATCAGAATCTGGTTTTAATGCCGATTTAGTTCCTGTTTTAATTTCGATTATACGACTATTTGCCTTATCAACTAAACCTTTAAGATCTTGCTTAGGATTATCCATTCCCTTGTCAATCATAATTTGAATACGATCTCTTGAGATTTCTAATGATTCTATTAAAGTATCATCTTCTGAAATACATATAGATGCTTTTGCTTTCATCTCAGCAGTCCAATCTGTAAATGTAAATGCTTGATCAGAAGTTAAAGTTCCAATATGCACTTCAATAATTTTTCCTTGAAAAACATTCTCTCCATCAAATTGGTTTAACATTTGTTCTTGAGTCGCATGAACTACATCTCGGAAATCCATATAAGATTTCATTTCTCCTTTAAAAGTAACTTTTACAGACTCTGGAATTGGCATTGTAGCTTCACCTGTAGCTAATGCTAAAGCAACTGTTCCTGAATCCGCGCCAAAAGCAACTCCTTTTGCCATACGTGTATGCGAATCTCCACCAATAATTACATCCCAATCGTCAACAGCAATATCGTTTAATACTTTATGTATTACGTCAGTCATTGCATGATACTTCCCTTCTGGGTGACGTGCAGTAACTAATCCGAAGTCATTCATAAACTTCATTAATCTTGGAATGTTAGCCTTAGATTTATCATCCCATACAGAAGCTGTATGACATCCTGATTGATAACCTGTATCAACAATTGGAGAAATAACTGTAGCAGCCATCATCTCTAATTCTTGAGAAGTCATTAAACCAGTAGTATCTTGAGAACCTACAATGTTTACTTCAACTCTTACATTAGAACCTGCATGTAATGTTTTTCCTGGAGTAGTTCCTACTGCATTTCTGTTGAAAATTTTCTCAACAGCAGTTAACCCTTGTCCTTCTATAGACACTTCTTTTGAAGCAGAATACACTTCGGGCACATCAATATCTAAAACTTTACAAGCAAATGTTTGTAATTTCTTACCAAAAACAACAGCATAAGACCCCCCTGCTTTGATAAACTCCATTTTTGGTGGAGTTAAAGCAGTAGAGATATCTTTTAACTCTTTGTCTCCATTATATAATTTTTTTGTTTTTGTATTTATAGTAAGTACTGTACCTGTGGCAACAGAATACTCTTCTTTTAAGATTGCTTCTCCGTCCTCATCAACAACTGTATTTCCATCTGCATCTTTTTGCTTAACCCAATTTTTTAAATCAATACCAATACCACCAGTAACCCCAACAGTTGTTAGGAAAATAGGCGCAATACCATTTGTACCGGCAATAACAGGAGCAAAATTAATAAATGGTACATATGGGCTAAAAGGGACACCTGTCCATAATGCTACATTATTTACACCAGACATTCTTGAAGAACCAACTCCCATTGTTCCTTTCTCAGCAACTAACATTACACGCTTATCAGGATGTTGTGCTTTTAAAGCTGACAATTCATTTTGCATATCTTTATTATGCTCAAACATACATTGCCCGTGTAATTCACGATCTGATCTGGAATGTGCATCTGCTCCTGGCGATAATAAATCTGTTGAGATATCCCCAACGCCAGCAATGTAAGTTACAACTTCTATTTTTTCTTCAACCTCTGGGAGTTTCGTAAAGAATTCAGCTTGTGCATAACTCTCTAATAACTCTTTAGCAATTTGGTTCCCTGATTTAAAAGCAGTTTCCAGAAGTTCCATATCTGCTTCGTACAAAAACACTTGTGTTTTTAGCACTTTTGCTGCATCGGTCGCAATAGAAGCGTCTTTCCCTAAAGCTAAATCAAGTAAAACTTCAATTGAAGGCCCTCCTTTCATATGCGATAATTGTTCAAACGCAAAAGCTGGAGTAATTTCTTTTAAAACTGATTCCCCTGTGATGATTTCTTTTAAGAACTTAGCTTTTAAACCTGCAGCACTTGTCGTTCCCGGTAGAACATTGTATATAAAAAATTGAAGAGAATCGTCCCTATATTCGCTATCTGAATCTTTTATTTGCTCAATAATTTTGCCAAGTAATTCAGCACTATCAATTGGTTGTGGATGAAGTCCATGCTCTTTTCGCTCTTCTATCTGCTTTAGGTAATCTATATAAATGCTCATGAAAGAAATCTTTTTAACAGTTTGCCCATTGATCTTATAACACCAAAAGTTTTACTGTATAAGTTTTTGTTAATTTAGTGTGACAAACTTACATTTTTTATATGAAAATTAAAAGATAAATCATAGATAGCTATAATTAATTAATAAGAAAAAGTTATTATCAATCAGACTGAATTCAAGTCCCAAAAAAAGAAATTTTCTAACGAATAAATGAATATTTAATAAAAATAAAGAAAATGCAGACTAATAAGCCGAATCCTGTTCCTTAAAAAGGCTCTTATCATTTATCTAGTTCTAAAATTACTCTTAGAATCTACCTGCCTACCCTTTAGAATTGGACGAGTAGCCCTCAAGCTCTAATTTACATGGCATTGCACCTCATAGAGTTTACCTGGTTTCACTACAGCCGAACTGTACATTCTTTCTGTTGCACTGGTCCTCAACTCACGTTGGACGGATGTTATCCGCTATGATTACTCTCTGGTGTCCGGACTTTCCTACTTGTCAAAACAAGTCGATAAGATAAGTCTGCAATTTCCTATATTATTTTATATTCATTCTTAAATCATAAAAAAAAACCCACTCATAAATGAGTGGGAAAAATTGCTATGAAAAAGAAAAAGTGTTATCGATTTCTCAATAACACTGCAAATATATATTAAATTATATTACAAAAAAATGTTTTTGTATTAAAAGATTATTTTTTTCATAGTAAGGCGACCTATCTAAGAAAACATATCCTTTACTTTCTCGAAAAATGATTTGTCTAATTTGTTCGGACTAGGTTTAAAGTTCTCGTTATCAGACATTTTATCAAAAAATTGTTTTTGTTCTTTGTCCAATTCTTGTGGTGTCCAAACATTAATATGGATTAGGAAATCCCCTGTTCCATAGCGCTCTATACTTGGCAAACCTTTTCCTTTTAATCTCAAAATTTTACCAGACTGAGTACCCGCTTCAATTTTAATTTTAACTTTACCCGTAACAATTTCAACTTCCTTATTTGTCCCTAAAACTGCTTCAGAGAAATTAACATACAGATCATAATGAATATTTGTTCCTTCTCTTTTTAAAGTGTCATGAGGAATTTCTTCAATTAAGACCAATAAATCACCCGCAATTGAGCTATCTCCTGGAGCTTCATTACCTTTACCTCCTACTTTTAATTGAACTCCCTCCGTAACTCCCTCTGGTATATTAATAGAAACAGTTTCTTCTCGAGTAATTAATCCTTGTGCATCTGATCCATTTGGTTTACTGCTAATAATTTCTCCTGCTCCAGAACACGTATTACAAGTAGTTGCAGTTTGCATTCTTCCCAATATGGTATTAGTTACTCGCATTTGCTGACCAGAACCATTACAAGTTGGACACGTTTTATAAGTAACTCCTTCAGCTTTAACCTTACGTCTAACTTTCACTTTTTTCTCAACCCCTGTAGCAATCTCTTCTAAGGTAAGCTTTACACGAATTCGCATATTGCTTCCTTTGACTCTTGCTTGACGCTGGCGTCCACCACCTCCAAAACCACCAAAGCCACCGCCGCCGCCGAAGATATCTCCAAACTGACTAAATATGTCATCCATATTCATTCCTGAACCTCCAAAACCGCCGCCGCCTTGAGGACCTTCAAATGCTTGATGACCATACTGATCATATCTTGCTTTTTTATTTTCGTCACTTAAAACCTCATAAGCTTCCGCTGCTTTTTTAAAGTTTTCTTCAGCAGTTCTATCATCAGGATTTTTGTCTGGATGATATTTAATAGCCATTTTTCTATAACCTTTTTTTATCTCTGCCTGAGTAGCTGACTTTGAAAGTCCTAATATTTCGTAAAAATCTTGTTTTGCCATTTTTATTATTGAAGAATTAAAAATCTTAAATGATTAATTCGTAATTAATAATTGTTTTTACTGTCCGATAACCACTTTTGGGTAACGAATAATTTTGTCTCCTAACTTGTAACCTGTTTCTACACAATCTATCACTTTTCCTTTTAAGTCATCAGATGGCGCAGGTATTTGTGTAATTGCTTCATGGAACTCAGCATCAAAAACGTCACCAGATTTAGTTTCTATTTTTGACAATCCCTTTAATTCTAATGTATTATATAACTTTTGATAAATTAATAAAACACCCTTTCTTAATTCTTCTGCCTCCTTGTCTTCTTCAATATGTGTCAGGGCACGCTCAAAATCATCAATAATTGGCAGTAAAGATGTCATTAATTCTTGTCCAGCAGTTTTGAATAATTCTATTCTTTCTCTGGATGTTCTTTTTTTATAGTTTTCGAACTCTGCAAATAAACGTAAAAACTTATCTTTTTCTGCTTGAATTAACTCTTCAGGCGTAGGTTCCTCAATTACTACCTCAGGATTAACCTTTTGATTTTCTTCTGTTTGAACCGTTTCTTGTTCATTGATTAATTCCTCTTCCTTAATCTTATCTTTCGTACTCATTTGTTTAATTACCTTTATTATATCCAATTTATTTTGCAAAAACGTTGCCAACAAAAAAATAGTGTCAATCTGACACTATTTTTTTGTTTTTTATATTTTTTCATGACTTGGTTTTAGCATGACTCAATTATAAATGTCCTGACTTATTTGAATTGGCAAAGCGCTTTAACTTCTTTGATATTCTTGTTATTTTATTTGTAAAACACTTTTTTATTAGTTCATCTTTCCTCGCCGAAACCTTAATTTAATTTTCTATTCTTTCAATTTTCGCTCCAATAGATTTTAAACGAGCTTCAATATTCTCATAACCTCTATCTATTTGTTCAATATTGTTAATAATACTTGTACCTGTTGCCGATAATGCTGCTATTAACAAAGAAATTCCAGCTCTAATGTCAGGAGAAGTCATTTTGGTGGCTTTTAATGAGCTTTTAAAATTCATTCCTATGACTGTAGCTCTGTGAGGATCACATAAAATAACTTTTGCTCCCATATCTATCAATTTATCAACAAAAAACAAACGGCTTTCAAACATTTTTTGATGTATTAAAACAGTTCCTTTTGCTTGTGTAGCAATTACCAAAATAATACTCAATAAATCAGGTGTAAAACCAGGCCATGGCGCATCTGCAACTGTTAAAACAGAACCATCTATGTAGTTCTGAATTTCATAAGATTCTTGCACAGGAATATAAATATCATCTCCTTTTTTCTCTAATTGAATTCCTAATTTTCTGAATACATTTGGAATCTGACCAAGGTTTTCCCAACTAACATTTTTAATTGTTAATTCAGATCGTGTCATAACTGCAACACCAATCCAAGAACCAATTTCAATCATATCTGGTAAAACAGTATGCTCACAACCTACTAACGAATCTACTCCCTCAATAATTAATAAGTTAGAACCAACTCCTGATATTTTTGCCCCCATAGAATTCAACATTTTACTTAATTGTTGAATGTAAGGTTCACAAGCTGCATTGTAAATTTTTGTAGTTCCTTTTGCTAACACGGAGGCCATTAAAATATTTGCAGTTCCTGTTACAGAGGCCTCATCCAATAACATGTCTACCCCATATAATTCTTGGGCTTCTACTCCATAAAAATGTTCTTCTTTATTATATCTGAACTTTGCGCCTAATCTAATAAAACCCTCAAAATGTGTATCTAGACGTCTGCGACCTATTTTATCGCCACCAGGACGTGGAATATATCCTCTTCCAAACCGAGCTAAAAGTGGACCAACAATCATAATTGAACCACGTAAAGAACTTCCATCTCTTTTAAAGTTTTCTGATTCTAAATAATCAAGGTTAATTTCATCTGCTTGAAACGAGTATGACTTTTTATTTAATTTCTCAACTTTTACGCCTAACTCTCCAAGAATAAAAATTAATTTATTTACATCAATAATATCAGGAACATTATTTATCACAACTCTTTCAGGTGTCAGCAAAACTGCACAAAGTATTTGTAAAACCTCGTTTTTTGCTCCTTGTGGAGTGATTGTTCCGTTTAATTTATGTCCGCCTTCAATTTTAAATGATGCCATAGACTAATATCTTTTTCTGCCTTTATTCTGATTATTATGATGTGATTTCTTGTAGTTGCTTTTAGAGGTGTTTTGACCTTGACCTTGTGTACGGGATTTTCTTAATAGATTTTTACTATCAGAGAGTGTTTCTTCTGTTTCTCTAAAATCTATTTTCTTATCAGATAAATCATACAAATGCTTAAAAATAACTGCATCATCAACTGTATCTTTATTCCAATTTAAATAACACTTTTTCATGTGATTTGCAATGGTAAATACCAATGCTTCTTTTTTATCACCATCTTCCCAACTCAAAGCAATATCTATCATTGTCTGAATATTATTACCGTAATAACGGTATCTTGATGCCGATTTTGGATAAGCCAATCCCTCAGGTTTCTCTTGTAATTCTTCTTTTGAAGGCTTAGGATAAGGAGATTCTACATCTAGTTTAAAGTCTGACATTATATATAATTGATCCCAAAGTTTGTGTTTAAAGTCTGGAACATCTCGTAAATGTGGCTGTAAATTACCCATTACATCTACAATAGCTTTTGCCATTTTATCGCGCTCCTCTTTAGTTTCTAATGCCAAGCAATGGTCTACTAGTTTCTGAATATGTCTACCGTATTCCGGTATTATCATCAATGGTCTTTCCGAATTGTACTCTAAATCGAATGTCATTTATTTATTTTTGTGAAGTGTTCTATATACCTATTTTTTCATCATCTAAAATCAGAAAAAACATTAGAACTAACAATTTATAATTTTGTAGCTATTTATGGCTGCAAAGTAGTAATTTATTTTTAGTTTTATGACTGATTTTTAACCAATCACTTTTAATTTTGCAAATTGCAATAACAATTTCTTTTTTCCGATTGTACCAAATTTAATTTCTGCTTTTTTATTTGGACCATTTCCCTCTAATGCAATTACTTCTCCCATGCCAAACCTGTTGTGTTCAATGATGTTACCAACAACAATATTGGTATCAAACAAATTCGCCTTTGTTGTTGCTTGGGATACTTTCTTTAAGTTTTTAGGGATAATAATTTCTTTTTTCTTTACGAGATCACGCTCAGCTTTTTTGCGCTGAATAGGTTTTTGAAAGCGAATTCGTTTTGGTACATCATCAAAAATACTTTTATCAAGAAAGTTATTTATGGTTGGGTTTGTCGATTTAGGAGTGATGTAATTTAAATACTTGTCATCTATTTCCTCTAAAAATCTACTTGGTTCTGCATCTACCAATTTACCCCATCTGTAGCGTGTTTGTGCATATGATAAATAAGCAACTTTTTCCGCTCTTGTTATTGCTACATAAAACAATCTACGTTCTTCTTCTAGCTCACTTCTTGTGCTCATACTCATTGCTGAAGGGAATAAGTTTTCTTCTAAACCAACAATATAAACGTACCTGTATTCTAATCCTTTAGATTGATGTATTGTCATTAGAGATACACTTGGCTTGTCGTCATCTTTTTTAGTATCAAAATCTGTTGCCAACGCAACATCCTCTAAAAACGTAGTTAACGAAGCATCCTCACCTTCTTCAATCTTATCTGTAATAAAATCTTTAATTCCGTTAAGTAATTCTTGAACATTTTCTACTTTACTCACCGCTTCTGGAGTTCCGTCTTTTTCTAAATCTTTAATTAATTGAGTCTTTTTAACAACTATTTCTGCAATTTCAAAAGCATTTTTGGTTTGCGCTTCTATTTGTAAACTTTGCAGCATTATCATAAAGTTCTGAAGCTTATTTTTTGTTCCAGAATTTATTTTCAAATCAATTTTGTCAATATATTTCAATATCTCAAAAATAGATTTTTTATAGTGATTTGCAGCGATTGTTAACTTATCAATGGTTGTTGCTCCAATACCCCTAGCCGGGTAATTTATAATTCTTTTTAAAGCCTCTTCGTCATTTGGATTAATTAGAATGCGCAAGTAAGACAATATATCTTTAATTTCTTTTCTTTGATAAAAAGACATTCCTCCATAAATTTTATAGACTATCCCTTTTTTACGTAAGGCATCTTCAATAGCTCTAGATTGTGAATTTGTTCTGTACAATACACAAAAATCATCAGATGTTAATTGATGATTCATTTGATTTTCCCAAATAGATTGTGCTACAAACCTACCTTCTTCTCCATCGGAAATTGTGCGCATTACATTTATTGGTTCCCCAGCATCATTAGAAGTCCAAACTTCTTTATCTAACTTCGTTTTATTTTTTTCAATTACAGAGTTTGCTGCATTTACAATATTGCTTGTTGAACGATAATTTTGTTCTAATTTAAACGTTTTTACGTCGGGATAATCTTTCTGAAAGTTTAAAATATTTTTAATATTTGCCCCCCTAAAACTATAAATACTTTGAGAATCATCACCAACGACACAAATATTTCCAAATTTATCTGCTAGAGCTCTAACAATTATATATTGTGAATGGTTCGTATCTTGATACTCATCAACCATTATATACCTAAAACGATCTTGATATTTTGCTAAAACCTCAGGAAAACGAGCTAATAACTCATTGGTTCTTAATAACAAATCATCAAAATCCATTGCTCCTGATTTAAAACATCTGTCAACATACATTTTATAAATATCTCCTACTTTTGGCCTACTTGCTTCCGTATCTTGCTTCAAGTATTCAGGATTATTTCTGTAAGCTTTTACAGTTATCAAACTGTTTTTAAAAGAAGAAATTCTACCCAAGACCTGCTTTGGTTTATAGCGATCTTTGTCCAAATTCATTTCTTTAATTATTGATGATATCAAACGAACTGAATCTTGTGAATCGTAAATTGTAAAATTGGTTGGAAAACCTAATTTATCTGCTTCTGATCGTAAAATTCTTGCAAAAACGGAATGAAAAGTTCCCATCCATAAATTTTTTGATTCACTATTACCAACAACACCAGCAATCCTTGCCTTCATTTCTTTTGCTGCTTTGTTCGTAAATGTAAGTGATAGAATGTTAAAGGCATCTATTCCCTGCTGCATTAAATGGGCAATTCTATATGTTAATACACGTGTTTTACCCGAGCCAGCTCCTGCAATAATTATCATTGGTCCATCCTTTTGCAAGACAGCTCGCTTTTGTGCATCGTTTAAAGAATCTAAATATGTATTCAAAAATTTTTTTTTAAATGAATTTATAAATGTGAAATTAACAAATCTATGCGTTGTTAAGAGTTGATTATCATTTTTTTTATTCACAAATTTTTCACTTAAAAAAAGTACATTTGCAATAATAAAAGTTAGATATGGAGTATAAAATGTTAGAAAGTATTGGATATATTTTACCTGCAGCAATTACAGGTTTAGTTGCCTACTATATGTTTAACGGATTTATAAAACAACAAAGTTCTGAAAAAAGTTTAGAACTTTTAGCACAGAAAAAGAAAGAATCTCTGCCTATAAAGCTGCAAGCTTATGAGCGGATGTTGCTGTTTTGTGATCGTATTACCCCTTCTAAAATGTTAGTTAGAGTTAAACCAATTTCAGAAAACACACAGGAATATTTACAATTATTAATTGCAAGTTTAGAGCAAGAATTTGAACACAATTTAGTACAACAAATTTATATTTCTAATGATTCTTGGACGGCTATTTTAGCTACTAAAAATACTATAATAAACAAATTAAAACAGCTTTCAGAAACATCTAATTCTGCGAATGAACTCAGAGAAAACGTTATTCTATATTATTCTAAATCATTACCGCCAACAGATACCGCAATATCATTTATCAAGAATGATGTGAAAAATTTATTATAAAAATAGGCTCCAATTCGGAGCCTATTGTCTTTTATTTAAAACTATTTTACCCTCTAAAATTGCAATCTTACTCCTATTTTATAATTTCTACCTCTTGTAGAAAATCCTAAAATATCATCGTAATTTTCATTTAAGAGATTTGTTACAGAACCCAATAAGGTTACCGTACCTTCTAACAACTTATAATTTGTGTTGAAATCTAATAGGTTATATTTCTGTAAAGTTGTTTCAACAGTAGAAAAAGTACTGTTATCATAATATCTTGCAAAACGATCTCCAACATTTTTAAAGGTTAAAGCTACAAAAGAATTCTCTGTTGGATAATATTCAACATTAGTAATGAATTTATGTGTTGGAATATAATCAACATCTACACTTTTATCTGTGAATGTATAACTTGAAGTAAGTTTTAATTTATCAAATGGTTTTATAGTAAGAACTGATTCTACTCCACTTAATTTTACCGTTTCTGTAGAATTACCATAAATTCCCCAAGGAGCAACGTTTAAATTATTAAAAATTATAGCTTCATTTTCTACTCTATTAAAATACACAGTAGTAAAATTTACTGTTTTTTTATAAGACGAATCAAAACCTAATTCAAAAGTACTACTTGTTTCTGGCTTTAAATCTGTGCTACCATAAACTGAAAATAACTGATATGTACTTGGAGCTATAAAAGCTGTACTATACGAAGTTAATCCACGTAATTTAAAATCTGAATTTTTTAAAAATTGATAAGAAGCATTAGCATCATACACTAAATGATTTCCATAATTACTATGCATATTCAGTCTTCCACCAACATTTACACTTAAACCTGCATCTGTAACATAAACTAAAGAAGCATAAGGATCTATAGTATTAAAATTTGCAATATTTTTATCAATATCACCAAAAGGTGTTGTAGCATTATTTGTATGCTTTTGATAATTTAATCCTGTAATTAATTGAAATTCTTTAGAAAAAGAATACTTATTAACTAAATCTAAATTTGTGCTTTCTCCTTTAAAAACAGATGTATTTATTACATTAGAAAACGTGCTAAAATTATTATCTGTTCTTTTTACATTATTAAAGCTAGCCAACAAATAAACTTCACCTTTATTATATTTATAAGTTGGTCTTACACCAAATCTTAATTGAGTTTGTTCACCATTATTAATATCAGAGTCTTCCCAAATACCTGTATCATAATCATATTCAAATTCATCAAAATTAAAAAATGACTCTACAGATAGTTTTTCATTGAAAGTATACCCAAGTTTTAATAATCCGTTTTTACTATAATATGAATCCTCTTCAAAATCTGTATTGGTTTTACTTTTAGCTGCAGATAAACCATCTGTTCCAGTTAAATTAAATGATGATAAAAAATTAAATTTACCAAAACTACCACTTAAATTCACATTTTGATTCTTATCCGATAAAATAGAATTTGTAGATTCAGCATCATTATTTGAACCAACAGTGACTTCATAAGAACCAGAAACTGTATTTTTTGATGCTTTCTTTAAAATAATATTTATTACACCAGTTGCCGCACCAGAACCATATAAAGTTGAAGAAGCCCCTTTTAAAACCTCTATACTTTGAATTTGATTTAAAGACAATAAACGTAAATCATATTCTTGATTTATTAATGATGGATCTGAAACAGGTACACCATCAATTAAAATTAAAACCTGTCTACTTCTTCCACCTCTTACATAAGTACTTTTTGGCTCAGAAGGATTTGAATTACTTCCTTTAATTTCAATTCCAGGAATGTTATTCAATAAATCAATTACTGTTTTACCTGCATTATTTACAATTTCTTTTTGAGAAATTGTGTAGATAACTTTACCTATTTGCTCTTTTTTTAATTTAAACTTAGTTGCTGTAACAACAATCTCATCTAAAATTTCTACTTTTTCTTTTTGCTTCTCTTTTTTTTGAGCAAAAAGGCTTGTGCTGACAAAACTACATGTCAAAACACCAACAATTAATAATTGTTTTTTCATTTTTTTAATAAATTTGATTTACAATAAATCAGGTAAATTCCGTGTACGAATAGAAATTAGTACATAAACTTTTATCCCGAAGATTAAATTAAAATTATGATGATGGCAGGTCTCCTGACTTGTTTTTATGTTATTGACCTTCCCAACGTTTTATTGTCAGTGGTATAAGAAATAATAACATCCTCTAAAGAGGTATTGAATTAAATTCAATAATAAACTTACAGTTGCGGGTACAGTTCTAGATTTTAACTAGATTCCCTTTTAATTTGATATAGAACAATTTCAATATCAAAACCAAAATCAATGCAAATGTAGTTTATAAATTGTTATTACAAAACAATTTTGTAATCTTGCCATAAAATTATTGTTGATGAAAAAACATTTTTATTTTATCTTACAACTTTATTTTTTTTATTTAATTTTTCTTGTAAAAAAAAAGTTATAAATGTTGATAAAAACATTCAACCGATAAGTGCTATTAAATACGCCAAAGGGTTTGACATTATTAATGATAACGGAGTAAAAAAACTAATCATAAAAGCTGCTTATCAGAATTCTGATGAAGTTTTTGAATATGAAATTCATAAAAACGCTACTTCAAAAGGTAAACACCTAAATATCAACATTCCAATAAAAAAATTAGTAGTTACCTCAACAACACATATTCCCATGGTTGAGTTATTAAATGAAGAAAAATCAATCATTGGTTTTCCATATTCTAAATATATATCTTCACAAAAAACAAGAGCTTTAATTGATAAAGGAAATATTAAAGAAATTGGAAAAGAAAGTTCTTTAAACACTGAAATTTTGTTGGACTTACAACCAGAATTGGTTGTTGGATATAGTGTTTCTTCAGCAGATAAGTCTTTAAGTACAATTCAAAAAGCAGGAATTAATGTAATATATAATGGAGATTGGTTAGAAGAAACTCCATTGGGAAGAGCAGAATGGATTAAGTTTTTTGGAATTTTGTTTGATAAAGAAAAAAAAGCTGACAGTATTTTTAATGTAATTGAGGCAAACTATTTAAACGCTAAAAAAATTGCTTTAAAAGCACCAAAAAGACCAAGTATTTTATCTGGCGCAATTATGTCAAAAGATATCTGGAATTTACCTGCAGGTGAAAGTTTTGTTGCCCAATTTTTAAAAGATGCTAACCTTAATTACTTATGGAAAGATTCTAAAGGAAAAGGAAGTTTATCTTTAAGTTTTGAAAGTGTTTTTGATAAAGCTAAAAATGCTAATTTTTGGATTACTCCAGGTTACTTTTCGTCAAAAGAACAATTAATGCAAAGCAATCAAATCTATGCTCAATTTGATGCTTTTAAGAATAACAAAATTTATACTCCCATTAATAAAAAAGGGAAAACTGGAGGAGTTATTTATTACGAATTAGCATCCACGAGACCAGATTTAGTTTTAAAAGATATCATTAAAATTACAAATCCAGACCTGTTAACTGATTACAAGTTCACTTTCTTTGAAAAGATGAAATAGACTTGTATAATAGATAACCCAAATATGGTTCACTAAATTATAATACAAAGCAATTTGTTTCCTAAAAAAGCATCCTAAGTAGAATTCTTTTTGAATATGCTTTATTTCGTGCTTCTAATTATTACATCAGAATAACTTCGTTTGGTTTTCATCATCCCTCTTCTTCTCTTCTGCCTTTTTTTTTGCTATCGCTTTTTGCAATGCAATATTAGCTTTTTCTTCAGCAGAAAGATCTTCTAAAACAGGCTCAATATTATCTATCAAAGGAATTTCTAACGGCATTTTTTCTACTATAACTTCTTCATCTATAACTTCAATTTGTTCAGCAGTTTCCTCCAAAGGAACTTCAAAAGGTAAAGATTCTAATAAATTAACTTGTTTTATTTTATCTTTAGTTAATTGATTTCCTTGTGCTTTAATTCCTTTAACAGCAATAAATTCCTCAAAATTAACCTCTTGATTTTCTTGATTTCTCTTTGAAAATTGAATTTCTGCAATAGGTCTATAATCTGTTGCTACAATCTCTAATTGTGATTTTGGATGGTCAGATATGAAAACCTCCTCTTTCTCTGTAACTTCTATTAAAAAACGTTTTACATAATAGCGCTCTTTTTCTCCATCAAAATAAATAGCAGAAATAGGTTTATTAGGTTTCCATTTTTCTAACACAATCATATCATCTTCAAAATGCATTGCTAAATCTGGTTTTACAGATTTGGCTTTTGCAGTTTGTGTGATAATCAATAATTTATCTTCTGCCCTAAACTCTCCTAACAACTCGCCTCTTCCGTCAACATTTAAGCGTTGTACAGCATCATCGAACCAAATTTTACGAGGTTTTAACGTAGAAACTCCTTCAGATTTAAAATCTATAGATTTAATTGTATGCTTGCTAATTAAATTTCCTCTTACAGCTCTACCTTTTACTGTTAAATCTGCAAAATCAATATCCCATTTCAATTTTTTAACACTACCAACAGAACGTAAGTTTATAGTTACAACTTCTGCTTCTCCATTCAAGTTTGCTGTAAAATATAAAACTTTCGAACCTTTATTTCCGTTTGTTAAATCGTATTCTTTGTCTCTAGTTACAGAAGTAACATTAAACCTCTTCATGTAAGATGGGCCTTTTACACCATCTTTATACATAAAATTATAAACCGTTCTTTTATCCTTCTTTTTAAAGACAGCAACATGAATTATATCTTTACCTACAAACGTTTTAGTACCAATTTTTGTTACGGTCATTACACCATCGCGTCTAAAGATAATAATATCATCAATATCAGAACAATCTGTCACGAACTCGTCTCTTTTTAAGGAGGTACCTATAAAACCTTCTGCTCTATTTACATAAAGTTTTGAATTATTCATTGCAACTTTTGAAGCTACAATATCATCAAAAACTCTAATCTCTGTTTTACGTTCTTTTCCTTTTCCATAGGTTGCTTTTAAACGTTTAAAATAATCAATGGCATACGCTATTAAATGGGATAAGTGATCTTTTACAACATCTATTTTATCTTCTAAATCTGCTATAAATTGTTTCGCTTTCTCTATATCAAATTTAGATATTTTCTTAATTCTAATTTCTGTTAAACGTGTAATATCATCAACAGTAATTGCTCTTTTTAAATGTTTTATATGTGGCTTTAAACCTTTGTCAATAGCTTCAATTACACCCTCCCAAGTTTCTTCTTCCTCGATATCTCGATAAATCCTATTTTCAATAAAAATTCTTTCTAAGGATGAAAAATGCCATTGTTCTTCCAATTCGTTTAACTGAATTTCCAATTCTTTCTTTAACAAATCAACTGTTAAATCTGTTGAATGTTTTAGCATTTCGGAAACACCTATAAAAACAGGCTTATTGTCTTCAATCGTACAAGAAAGAGGAGAAATAGATATTTCACAATTTGTAAATGCATACAAAGCGTCTATAGATTTATCTGGAGAAACATTTGGAGGTAAATGCACTAATATTTCTACTTCTGCAGCAGTATTATCTTCAATTTTTTTTATCTTAATCTTGCCTTTATCATTCGCTTTTAAAATACTATCTATTAATGTTGTTGTCGTTGTAGAAAAAGGAATTTCACTAATAACCAATGTTTTTTTATCTAGTTGGGCAATTTTAGCACGAACACGTACTTTTCCTCCTCGAACTCCATCGTTGTAATTGGTAATATCTGCAATTCCACCAGTTAAAAAATCAGGTAATATTTTAAAACTTCTTCCTTTTAAATATTTAATAGAAGCGTCAATAAGTTCAATAAAATTATGAGGCAATACTTTTGTTGATAAACCAACTGCAATTCCTTCTACTCCTTGCGCTAGTAATAAAGGAAATTTTACAGGTAAATCAATTGGTTCTTTTCTTCGTCCATCATAAGACATTTTCCAATCCGTAGTTTTTGGATTAAAAACAACATCTAAGGCAAATTTTGATAAACGTGCCTCTATATAACGGGAAGCCGCTGCACGATCTCCTGTTAAGATATTACCCCAATTTCCTTGCATATCAATCAGTAATTCTTTCTGACCAATTTGCACCATAGCATCGGCGATAGAAGCATCTCCATGAGGATGATATTGCATTGTATGACCTACAATATTTGCTACCTTATTGTAACGCCCATCGTCTAAATCTTTCATTGAATGCATTATTCTTCGCTGAACGGGTTTTAATCCGTCTTCAAGCGAAGGTACTGCTCTTTCTAAAATTACATAAGAAGCATAATCTAAAAACCACTCCTTATACATTCCTGTAACTTTCGTAATGGTTTCTACAGAATCCCTCTGATGATGCAACTCATCAGATTGTTCTTCTATGTTATTTAATTCTGCTTCGTGTTCGTTTTCGTTAATTTCTTCACTCATTTTTTTAAACGTTAAATCGTTTAATTGTATTTCTTTAATGAATTAATCAGAATATTAATACCAAAGTAAATATGGTAGTAAAAATATTCTTAAATAATTTTGTATTATGCTTCATCTTCGACATAATCCAACTCAACCTTTAAGTTTTCAATAATAAATTTCTGTCTATTTGGAGTATTTTTACCCATGTAAAACTCTAACATTTGCTCTATCGACATTTCTTTGTCTAGCATTACAGGGTCTAAACGAATATCATCACCAATAAAATGCACAAATTCATTTGGCGAAATCTCACCTAAACCTTTAAAACGAGTTATTTCTGGTTTCCCTCTTAACTTTTCTATAGCTATTCTTTTTTCTTCATCTGAATAACAATAGAAAGTTTGTTTTTTATTTCGAACTCTAAACAACGGTGTTTCTAAAATATATAAATGGCCTTCTTTTATCAACTCCGGAAAAAATTGTAAGAAGAACGTAATTAACAACAATCTTATGTGCATTCCATCGACATCGGCATCAGTAGCAATTACAATATTGTTATAACGTAAATCTTGTAAACCATCTTCTATATTTAAAGCTGCTTGTAACAGATTGAATTCCTCATTTTCATAAACAATTTTCTTACTTAAACCGTATGAATTTAATGGCTTCCCTTTTAAACTAAAAACGGCTTGTGTATTTACATTTCTAGATTTGGTTATGGAACCAGAAGCTGAATCTCCCTCTGTTATAAATAAAGTAGATTCTAAATAATTATTCTTTTTAACATCTCCTAAATGCACTCTACAATCTCTTAATTTCTTATTATGTAAACTCGATTTCTTTGCTCTATCTTTAGCTAATTTTCGAATCCCAGAAAGTTCTTTCCTTTCTTTCTCTGCCTGAACAATTTTTCTATGAAGACTATCTGCAACATCAGTATTTCTGTGCAGATAATTATCAAGTTTTGTTTTTACAAAATCATTAATATATGTTCTTACAGTTGGTAAATCTCCTCCCATTTCTGTTGAACCTAACTTTGTTTTTGTCTGACTCTCAAAAACAGGTTCCATTACTTTAATTGCAATTGCAGAAATAATAGATTTTCTAATATCGGAAGCTTCAAAACTTTTACCATAAAATTCACGAATCGTTTTTACAATAGATTCTCTAAACGCTGCTTGATGCGTTCCTCCTTGGGTAGTATGTTGGCCGTTTACAAAAGAATGATATTCTTCTGAATATTGTGTTTTACTATGAGTCATAGCAACTTCAATATCATCTCCTTTTAAATGAATTATTGGATACAACATATCATCTTTATTGTTGTTATCTTCCAATAAATCTTTCAATCCATTTTCTGAAAAGAATTTTTCTCCATTAAAAATTATAGTCAATCCAGGATTTAAATACACATAATATTTTAGCATTTTTGCTACATACTCGTTTCTGTACTTATAATTCTTAAAAATGGTTTCATCGGGAATAAAAGAAACCTTAGTACCTTTTCTTCTAGATGATTCTTCTAAGAAATCTTGATTTTCTAAATTTCCTTGGCTAAATTCTGCAGAAGCTGATTTTCCATCTCTTGAAGACTCTACTCTAAAAAATGATGACAGTGCATTTACTGCCTTTGTACCAACTCCATTTAAACCTACAGATTTTTTGAAAGCTTTAGAATCGTATTTACCACCGGTATTCATTTTAGAAACCACGTCAACTACTTTTCCCAAGGGTATTCCTCTACCATAATCTCTAACAATAACTTTACTTCCTTGAATAGAAATTTCGATAGTTTTACCTGCTCCCATAACATATTCATCAATGGAATTATCTAAAACTTCTTTTAGTAAAATGTAAATTCCATCATCTGCAGAAGACCCATCGCCCAATTTCCCAATGTACATTCCTGGACGCATTCTAATATGCTCTTTCCAATCTAAAGACCTTATATTATCTTCTGTATATTTTGTTTCTTGACTCATGAAATCTGATAGTATTATTACGTTTGAAGCCTTGCTAAAATAATATTAAACAAGCAAAAACAAAATAATAGTCATAATTAGTTATCAACATTATTTCAACGATTTTTTAATAATGTTTACACAGAAAAATCACAAAAAAAAACAATATGTTATATTTTTAAACATTTAATTGTTTACCCAGCAAATTTATTACTTTTGGCTTCAGTTAAAACAAAAGAAATTGGAAAAATCACAACTTACAGCGTTATCAGAGAAATACGGAAGTCCTTTATATGTCTATGATACGGATAAAATAGAATCACAATACAAGAGATTAACAGATGCTTTCAGTGGCGTTAAGAGTTTAAAGCTAAATTATGCTGTTAAGGCTCTTTCTAATATCAATATTTTAAAATTTTTTAAAAGTTTAGGTTCTGGATTAGACACCGTTTCATATCAAGAAGTACAATTGTGCTTAACAACGGGTATTGCTCCACATGATATTATCTATACACCAAATGGAGTTTCTCTAACGGAAATTGAAGAAGTAGCTAAATTGGGAGTTCAAATTAATATTGACAACCTTTCAATATTAGAACAGTTTGGGCAAAAACATCCAAATATACCTGTTTGTGTTAGAATAAATCCACACATAATGGCAGGTGGTAACTCTAAAATTTCTGTTGGACATATAGACTCTAAATTCGGGATTTCAATTCACCAAGTACCACATATTAAGCGCGTTGTAGAAAATACGGGTATGAATATTAATGGTATCCACATGCACACAGGATCTGATATTTTAGATATTGATACTTTTTTACGCGCATCGGATATTCTATTTGATGTTGCTAGACAATTTAAAAACATCGATTTTATCGATTTTGGAAGTGGATTTAAAGTACCCTATAAAGAAGGAGATATCTCAACAGATATTGAACAGTTAGGCTTGCAGTTATCGGAGAGATTTAACGAGTTTTGCGCAGAGTACGGCAAGGATATTACATTAATGTTTGAACCCGGTAAATTTTTAGTTTCTGAAGCAGGTTCTTTTCTTGCAAAAGTAAATGTTGTTAAACAAACAACGTCGACTGTTTTTGCTCATGTCGATTCTGGTTTTAACCATTTGGTAAGGCCGATGATGTATGACTCTTATCATCATATTACAAACATATCTAATCCAACAGGAAGAGACCGCTATTATTCAGTTGTTGGTTACATTTGCGAAACAGATACCTTTGCGTCTAATCGTAGAATTGCAGAAATTTCTGAAGAAGATATTTTATGTTTCCATAATGCCGGTGCCTATTGTTTTTCTATGGCTTCTAATTATAACTCTCGATATATACCTGCAGAAGTTATGGTGCATAAGGGAACTGACTATCTAATTAGAAAGAGACAAACAATTGAGGATATTTTACATAATCAAGTAGTTGTCGATTTACCTCAAAAAAAAGTATTAAAAGAGGTTTCAGAAAAAGAATTTACAGAAGCTTAAAAAAAGAAATGTACATAATATTTAAACCACTAAAAACAATTTATTTTTGGTGGTTTTTTTTTAATTTTACCTGTAGAGTTAAAACATCTTAAAAAATGAAAATATTAGGTATTGGAAATAATTACGTGACTGATTTAAAATACATTAAAGAAAAAAAAGTAAAAAAATTATTTTTTCTAAACCTGAATCTAGTTTAGCTGTTAATTGTGATGTAGAATACCCAAGCAGTATTACAAACGAATTAGTTTATGAAGTAGAATTAGTAATTAAAATAGGAAAGAAGGAAAAAATATTTCTAAAGAAGATGCAAATTCTTTTATTTCTGAAATTGCAATTGGCATCGATTATACTGCTACAGATATTTTAAAAAACGTAAGAGAAACAAAACAGCCATGGGAATTGGCAAAATATTTTGATGGTGCAGCTCCTATTTTCGGCTTTAAATCGATTACAGATTATCAAGATTTAGCAGACATTAATTTTAATTTAAAAATTAATGGAAAAGAAAAACAAAAAAGTAATACAGCTTTCATGATTCATGATTTTGCTGATATTATTGTATTTATTTATGAGTATATGACGTTGCAACCTGGGGATTTAATTTTTACTGGAACACCAGCCTTGGGTAAAGGAGAAATTTTTAAAGGAGATCAACTACAATGCTCTATTAATGGTGAATTACTATTAGATTTTAAAATGATATAATTTTTTTTTCATGACAATCCGACTTTCTAAAATTGAAGATATTCCTAATATTATGGCTATTATAGATGATGCTAAAGCATATTTAGCCTCTCAAAATATAGATCAATGGCAAAATGGCTATCCTAATTCGAAGCAAGTTAAAAATGATATTTTAAAAAATGAGAGTTATGTTGTTGTAAATGATGAAGATCAAATTATAGCAACTTCCATGTTTACCACAAATTCAGAACCAACTTATAAAATTATTGATGGAAATTGGATTATTGATGAATCTCTTAATTATGGTGTTATCCATAGAATGGCAATCAAAAAAGAGTTCAGAAAATTTGGTTTAGCAACTTTTATGTTTCATGAATTTCACTCACTATTGTTAGAGAAGAAGATAGAAAGCTTAAAGATTGATACACATGAAGACAATCTGGGAATGCAATCTTTAATGAAAAAATTAGGGTACAAATATTGTGGCGTAATTTACACAAGTTACAACGCCAAGAGATTGGCTTTTGAGAAAGTAATTTCTAAATAAATTAATATATAAAGTATATTTACCACCTCATAAATTCATTTTTATGAGGTTTCTTTTTTCTGATAAAATTCAAATAAAAAAATGCAATTAATTCAATACATAACTCAACAAACACAATTTTTAGAAAAATCTGTAGCAAATACAATTTCATTATTAAATGAAGACGCAACAGTTCCTTTTATCTCGAGATATAGAAAAGAGATGACAGGTAATTTAGATGAAGTTCAAATTGGAGAAATTGTTAATCTTAAAGAGCTTTTTGAAACTTTAGAAAAACGAAAAAAGACTATTTTAAAAGCATTAGAAGAGCAAAATATTTTAACGGATGAATTATCTCAAAAAGTAAAGAATTGTAGGAATTTAACGTCTTTGGAGGATTTGTATTTACCTTTTAAAAAGAAGCGCAAAACTAAAGCAGAAACTGCACGTTTACATGGTTTAGAACCGTTGGCAAGAATGATTATGAGTCAGCGAGTAAATAACTTAATACATACGTCATCTAAATATACATCCAACGAAGTTGAAACCACCGAAAAAGCTTTAGAGGGTGCTCGATTTATTATTGCAGAATGGATTAATGAGAGGACCGATATTAGAAATATGATTCGCTATCAACTTGAACGTTTTGGTAGAATTTCATCAAAAATTATAAAAACAAAAAAAGATGATGAAAAAGCACAAAAATTTAAAGATTATTTTGATTGGGAAGAATCTTTAAATAAAATTCAATCGCATAGATTATTAGCCATTTTAAGAGCTGAAAAGGAAGGTTTTGTTCGTGTTAAAATTGATATTGATAAGGAAAGAGTAATTCAAAAAATGGAAGAAAGAATTATTCGCTCACAAAACGAATGTGTACTCCAAATAAAATTAACAATTCAAGATACTTTTAAACGTTTGTTATTCCCCTCTTTATCGAGTGAGGCGTTATCTATTGCAAAAGTAAAAGCAGATGAGGCAGCTATCAAGGTTTTTTCAAAAAACCTAAAGCAATTGCTATTAGGCGCACCTTTGGGTGAAAAAAGAATTTTGGCAATCGACCCTGGATTTAGATCTGGTTGTAAAGTTGTGTGCTTAAACAAACAAGGAGAATTAGAGCATAATGAAACTATTTTTCCGCATGCACCACAGAATCAAGCTAGAGAAGCCGTTAAAAAAATTAGTTCATTAGCAGAATCTTATAAAATTGAAGCCATTGCAATTGGAAACGGAACTGCATCAAGAGAAACCGAACAATTGGTGCAAAAAATTCAATTTAAAAATAAGATTGATGTTTTTGTGGTAAGTGAAGCTGGTGCTTCTATTTATTCGGCTTCTAAAATTGCGAGAGATGAATTCCCCAATTACGATGTTACCGTTCGTGGTTCAGTTTCTATTGGAAGAAGATTGCAAGATCCTTTAGCTGAATTGGTGAAAATTGATGCAAAATCGATTGGTGTTGGGCAATATCAACATGATGTTGATCAAACAAAACTCAAAAAATCTTTAGACACTACTGTAGAAAGTTGTGTAAATACTATTGGTGTAAATATAAATACAGCTAGTAAATCGTTGTTGAGTTATGTTTCTGGAATTGGACCAAAATTAGCAGAAAATATCGTGAGTTACAGAAACGAAAACGGTTCTTTTACTTCAAGAAATGAAATAAAAAAAGTTCCTCGTTTAGGCGGAAAAGCCTACGAACAAGCAGCAGGTTTTTTACGAATTAAAAATGGTAAAAACCCATTAGATGATTCTGGAGTTCACCCCGAAAGCTATCCTTTGGTTGATAAAATTGCAAAAGACAACAATAAAAAAGTTGCTGAATTTATTGGAAATTCTGCACTAATTCAGAAAATAAATCTAAAAAAATATATAACAGAAACTATTGGTTTGCCTACGTTAGAGGACATTGTTAAAGAATTAGAAAAACCAGGTTTAGATCCAAGAGAAAAAGCAAAAGTATTTTCTTTTGATAAAAACATAAAAACAATTTCCGATTTAAGAGTTGGTCAACTTTTACCCGGAATTGTAAATAACATTACCAATTTTGGTTGTTTTGTTGATATCGGAATAAAAGAAAGTGGATTGATTCATGTTTCTAATTTATCAGATACCTATGTAAAAGATGTAAATGCACTTGTAAATTTACAACAACAAATTATTGTAAAAGTGCTAGAAGTTGATATTGTTAGAAAACGAATTCAATTGGCTTTAAATAAGAAAACAAAGACCTAAGATTTTTTAGTCATCGCGAAAAATAAGTAAATTTAAGATTCTTGTTTTATCATTTAATTATAGTCCAAAAATAGCCTCAACAAAAACAAGTTTCACAAAACTGAATTTTAGAGTTTTGAAAAAATTAGATTTTAGAATGATTTGCTATGTTCAGAATTTTTAAATATTATGGTTTTACTTTTCACATATTTTTACTTATAATTTTCTTACTTTCGACTTTTAAAACTGATAAATTTTGAAAGTCTGTATTGCCGAAAAACCGAGTGTAGCAAGAGAAATTGCTAATATTCTAGGAGCCAACACAAAACGTGATGGTTTTTACGAGGGAAACGGATACGCAGTTACTTATACATTTGGGCATTTATGCACACTGTTAGAACCTAAAGATTATAAATCACATTGGAAAAGTTGGGATTTAAACAACTTACCAATGTTACCAGAACGTTTTGACACGAAAGTTACTGGTGATGCAGGAATTAAAAAACAATTTAATATTGTAAAATCTTTATTCGAAAAAGCTGATGTTATTATCAACTGCGGTGATGCAGGAACAGAAGGAGAACTTATTCAGCGTTGGGTAATTAACCAATGTAAGTATAAAGGTGAAGTGCAACGTTTATGGATTTCTTCACTTACTGAGGAAGCCATAAAAGAAGGTTTTAAAAATTTAAAACCAGCTAAACAATACGATAACTTGTATTACGCGGGATTCTCTAGAGCAATTGGTGATTGGCTTTTAGGATTAAACGCTACACGCTTATACACCGTAAAATATGGTGGTTTTAAACAAGTTTTATCAGTTGGTAGAGTGCAAACTCCCACCCTTGCAATGTTGGTTAATCGTTTTAAAGAAATTCAAGATTTTAAACCGCAACCATACTGGGAATTACAAACAAAATACAGAAATACGCTATTTAATTATGAAGATGGGCGCTTTTTAAAACAAGAAGACGGCCAAATTTTAGCCAATAAAGTGAAGGAATCTGATTTTGAGATTGTTTCTGTTATCAAAAAAAAGGGAAAAGAATACGCTCCAAAACTATTTGATTTAACAGGTTTACAAGTCTATTGCAATAATAAATTTGGATTTTCTGCGGATGAAACTTTAAAAATTGTCCAGAAATTATATGAAATGAAAGTAGTCACTTACCCCAGAGTAGATACTACTTTTTTACCAAATGATTTGTATCCAAAAATACATGGAATTTTATCAAAACTAACAAATTATAGCGAAGTAATACAACCTCTTTTAAGAAACAAGATAAAGAAAACCAAACGTGTTTTTGATGATAAAAAAGTAACTGATCACCACGCGATTATTCCAACGGGAATTCAAGGAAATTTACAATATAGTCAACAACAAGTATATGACATTATTACACGTAGGTTTATTGGTAGTTTTTATCCAGATTCTGATGTATCAAATACTTCTGTAATCGCCAAAGCTGCTGAAGTTCCTTTTAAAACAACTGGTAAAGAAATAATTAACAAAGGTTGGCGTGTTGTTTTTGAAACAGAGGAAAGCAAGGTAAAAAAGGAATTAAATCAACAGTTAACATTACCTTCTTTTGTAAAAGGTGAAAAAGGGCCTCATGAACCTTCATTTTTAGAGAAAGAAACAAAACCACCTAGAAATTTTACCGAAGCTAGTCTATTACGTGCCATGGAAACTGCAGGAAAGCAAGTTGATGATGAAGATTTGCGCGAGTTAATGAAAGAAAACGGAATTGGAAGACCGTCTACCAGAGCAAGTATTATTGAGACATTATTTCGTAGAAAATATATTGAACGCAAAAAGAAATTAGTTTTACCAACTCAAACAGGTATTGATTTAATTAATATTATTGATAATGAATTATTAAAATCTGCTGAATTAACAGGACGTTGGGAAAAGCGTTTAAAAGAAATTGAACGAGGAGAATTTAATGCAGGAACTTTTATCAATAATATGAAGAAAATGGTTGATGAATTGGTTTATGAAGTTCGATCTAATACTTCTAAAAAACGAATTTCTTCACACGTCATTCCGAATAAAATTGAGCAATCTACTAGCGAAAAAACTAAGCCGAAAAAAACATTAGTTGGCAAAACATGTCCGAAATGTAAAAGAGGCAAAATGATAAAAGGTTCCTCTGCTTATGGTTGTACTGAATATAAAAATAATTGCGATTTAAAAATTCCTTTTGAAATTTACGGTAAAAAAGTTTCAGAAAATCAATTAATACGATTAGTAAACAAAGGCTGTACGACTAATTTGAAAGGTTTTAAAACAGATTTAGGAAAAGTTGAGGGTTTGATACGTTTTGATGAAAATTTTAATCTAAAAATAGAGCCAAAACAAACCGTTACTAATAGTTCAGCCCAGAATTCTCCTGATAAGATTATATGTCCAAAATGTAAAAAAGGAACTATTTTAAAAGGGAAAACAGCTTACGGTTGTTCTAATTACAATAATGGGTGTCATTTTGTTTTTACTTTTGAAAACATCAAAAAAATAGCCAATGGAAAACCATTGACTAGAGAATTGGTGCTTGATATAATCGCCCGATAAATTTGATCTTTATCATTTTGATTAATATAGCAAAATATGCTTTAAAACCTACTTTTTTTTGAAATTACTAGCTTATATTTAAACAAGGCATTCGAATATATAAAAGATTTTTAGCAAAAAAGCTGTCAGTAAATGCAATAAATAGCTATTGAAAAAATTAGTCAATCATATTCTTTAAATAAAAGTTCTCAACTTTTTCTCTTGCCCAAGGTGTTGTTCTTAAAAATTTTAAACTCGATTTATATGTCGGGTTATTTTTAAACGCATTTATATTTAAAGTGTGTCCTAATTCCTCCCAACCATATTCTAGAAACAATTGCTCTAAAATCGTGGCTAATTTTATTCCGTGTAACGGATTATTTGGTTGTTCTTTACTCATTATTTATCCTTAAATTGTAATTAAATCAAATGTAATATTAATATTTTTTTTGTTCGTGAATTTTAACAATTATTAGCGATTGTTTATTGTAGATTTTTCAATAATTTAGCTGAAATTATAAGAAATATATACATGAAAAATATTGCTTTAAATGACACTCACGTTGCCTTAGGTGCTAAAATGGTTCCGTTTGCGGGTTATAATATGCCTATACAATATGAAGGAGTTACTGCAGAACATATTACCGTTAGAGAAGCTGTTGGTGTTTTTGACGTAAGTCACATGGGAGAGTTTTTGGTAGAAGGCGAAAATGCTTTGGCTTTAATACAAAAGATTACTTCTAACGATGCGTCTAAACTAGAAATTGGTGATGCACAATACAGCTGTTTTCCTAATGAAGATAATGGTATTGTAGATGATTTAATTTGTTATAGAATTAAAGAAAACACTTATTTACTCGTTGTAAATGCTTCAAATATTGAGAAAGATTGGAATTGGGTATCGAAATACAATGAGGGCTTTAACGCTAATCTTAAAGATTTATCTGAAGAATATTCTTTACTAGCCATTCAAGGTCCAAAAGCTGTTGAAGCAATGCAATCTTTATCTTCTCTAGATTTAGGAGAAATTCCTTTTTACAAATTTAAAATAGGTGATTTTGCAGGTGTTGAAAATGTAATCATTTCTGCGACTGGATACACTGGATCTGGCGGATTTGAAATTTATTGTAAAAACGAAGAAGCCACACAAATTTGGGACAAAGTTTTTAAAGCTGGTGCAGATTATGGAATTAAACCAATTGGTTTAGCCGCAAGAGATACACTTCGCTTAGAAATGGGCTATTGTCTATATGGTAATGATATTGATGAAACAACATCACCAATTGAAGCGGGTTTAAGTTGGATAACAAAATTTACAAAAGATTTTGTAAATGCAGAAGCTTTAGCGAGAGAAAAAGAGCACAAACCAGAGAGAAGATTAATTGCCTTTGAATTGAATGAAAGAGGAGTTCCTAGACAAGGTTATGATATTGTTAATGAAAGTAGAAAAGTTATTGGTAATGTTACATCTGGTACAATGAGTCCTTGTTTACAGAAGGGAATTGGAATGGGTTATGTACCAAGAGAATTGTCTAAAACTGGATCAAAAATTTATATTCAGGTCCGTAAAAAAGCGATTCCAGCTACTATCGTAAAATTGCCTTTTTTCAAAGGATAAATTAAACAGCATAAAATCTAAAATTTATAAAACGGTACATTCAAAACTTTGAGTGTATCGTTTTTAATATAAAAAAGGTATTTTTGCCCGCTAAATAGCACTAAAAATATAACCATGAATTGTTTATTAACTGGTGGATCAGGAATTGTTGGTAGCCATATTATTTTTGAATGGCTACATAAGGCCATTGTTGAGAAAACAGTAAACCATCTTTATGTAGTTTTAAGAGACAATGAAAAAACTGCAGAACAACGTTTATTAGCTATTTTACAAAATGAATCTCGTCCAGCATTTTTAAATGCTTTTACTTTAGAAGCTTGTTTAGAAAAAATTACCGTAATTTCTAATGACTTATCTACGATCACAAAATCTACTTTAGAAAAATTTGATTTCGACACGGTAATACATTGTGCTGGATCTACAAATTTATCTAGCACAAGCGACTCTAAAGAAAAGGTACACTCTCAAAATTATTTAGTTACAAAACAAATTTTAGAGCAATTACCAGAAGCAGTAACTCGGTTTTTATACATCAGTACTGCATATTCTTTTGGCATACAAGATGAAAAAGTAGATGATTCTATTGAAAATTTTAAAGTCACTCATTTTAGAAATCCATACGAGCAATCTAAATATGATAGTGAATTCTATGTTAAAAAAACATGCAAGCTTAAAAATATTGATTTTCAGATTTTAAGGCCTAGTATTATTTGTGGTCGATTGATAGATAAACCCTTATATGAAACACCAAAATTTGATGTTTTCTATTCTTGGGCTATTTTTTTAGCAAAATACTCGACCAAATCTAAAGACGAATTTAGAATTTGGATAGACAAAGAAAGTGGTTTAAATATTGTGCCTGTAGATTTTGTTTCTAAAGCAATTTTACACGCTTTTTCAAACCCGACCATCAAGGAGCTAAATATTGTAAATCCTATGCAAATTTTACACAAAAATTATGTTGGTGATGTTTTAGACTCTTTTAACGTAAATTCCTATAAATACGTTAATGAAAAGCCTGAAAATTTAAACACGTTTGAAAAACTGTATTACAAAACTATTGGAGATATTTTTGAAAATTATATTTCTATTCCTGATTTGCAATTTCAATCAGGTTTAATTTTAAAACTAATAGAACAATTAAAATTAGATATAACTTTGGGAGTTCATGAAAATTTTATGAACTTAATTAATTTTGCAGTAGAAAAGAAATTTCGAAAAAGTTACTAATCAATATAAAGAATTTTATATACATTTAAGAATTGGACTCATTAACGCAAATTATTTTAGGTGCTGCAGTTGGAGAAGCTGTTCTAGGTAAAAAAATTGGTAATAAAGCCATGTTATATGGGGCAATTGCTGGTACAATTCCTGATTTAGATGTGCTTTCTGCTTTTTTTACAGACAAAGTTACAGCTTTAGAAATACACAGAGGCTTTACACATTCTATCCTATTCTCAGCGCTCTTTGCTCCTATTTTAGCGTTCATAGTTGTTAAGTTTGAAAAACATAAAAACTTTAAGGATTGGTTTTGGCTTTTCTTTTGGACTTTTGTTACACATCCCATTTTAGACGCACAAACAACTTGGGGAACACAACTATTTTGGCCTTTAGACATTCGATTGGCTTTTAAAAATATTTTTGTTGTTGATCCTTTATATACCGTTCCTTTTTTAGTTTTTTTGCTTTTAGCAATGCGTCAAAAAAAAGGAGACAAAAAAAGACGATTTTATAATAATTTAGGAATCATTTTTAGCAGTTTTTATTTATTACTGACACTCGTTTTAAAAGGTATTTCTTACCGGAATTTTGTAAAAGAATTAGATGAACAAAATATTATATATACAGATATAAAAACAAAACCAGCTCCTTTAAACACTCTTTTATGGACTGCTAATGTAAAAACAGAAAATGCTTATTTAATTGGTCACTCTTCTTTTCTTGACACAAAACCAATTGCCTTTTCTAGTTATCCTAAAAATCATCATTTATTAGGTGATTTGGCAAAGCATCCAAAGGTTAAAAGAATGATTGCTATATCTAAAGGTTGGTATACGATCAACAAGAAAAACAATATTTTATATTTTAATGATTTACGATTTGGTGCATTAAGTCTAAAACCAAATGCTCAAAACTTTGTTTTTAAATACAAAATTGAAGTTGATGTAAACGGAACTCCTTTTTTTAAAGAACAACCCAAAGAAAAAACAGATGCTAAAAAATTGTTGTCAGAACTTTGGATAAGAATTAAGGGAAATTAAAAAAAACTAATTCAACAATCATTATCTCTCTTTAACACAAAACAAACTATTTTAAATTACTTAAATAATGCAAACAACAAAACTTAGCGCTCAAAGCATATTACCACTCACCTGCTCTAGATCGGGAACTTGTTGTTTTGGTAAAGCAGTAATGCTAAACCCTTGGGAGCTGTTAAGTTTTAGTAAAGAGAAAAAAATTACTCCTAGAGAATTTCGAGATTTGTATTGTGATTTTGGTGGTATTCGATTAATTTTTAACGGAAAAGAAGATAAAAAAGGACAAAAAGCATGCAGCCAATATATAGATAATGTTGGATGTAGCGTTCACTTAGGTCGTCCATTAGCCTGTCGATTATATCCTTTAGGTCGTCAAATACAATTTGATAAAGCACACTATATTTTTGAGGGTAATCAGTTTCCTTGCTTAACAGATTGTGCTGAAGTTTTAGAATTACCAAAATTGAGTGTTGGTGAATATTTAAAAGGACAAGGTGTCAATCCATTTGAAAAAGCACAAGATGAATATTTAATTGTAATGCAAAACATTGCTGACATCGCTTTTGAGTTATTATTAGATTCTGGTTTATCTGCATCTGGCGATACAAAGACATTGGAAATCTGGAGAGAAATGGGCAACGAGCTTCCTACTATTTTATCTGAAAGAATTGGTAAAGAATGGTTAGACTGTTTAATGATTCCTGAAATTACAGATGTCGTTGATGACCCTATTTTATTTGCTCAAAAACACAACAAATTATTAATTTTAAAAGCCCAAGAACAATTTGGAAGCTTACAAACACTTCAAGAACTTCATGAAGCTTCTGTTTTAACAATGGGAATAGCACTACATTTATCCAGAGGTCTAGGAGCAGATACAAAAGGGATTTCTGAACTTTGGATAGAAACCGCAAAAAGACATGGTGCTAAAGAATAGTGTCGAATTATTTTTTTCTATTTTAATTTCTGAAATTATTTCGAGTAATAATTAGTTTTAGTCGTTCTTTTAAATCCTGACCAGCATCATAAATCATTTGCTCGCTTGTTGGAAAAGGAACAGTACGAAGTCTAATTAAATCTAAATACGAGGATTCTAAAGCTCTTTTATCTCCTCTATAATTTGCATAAATGTGCTGAAAAATGAACTCACTTGCTATAGGGTAAGTTTCTATTGTTTGCCTTGAGTTTAAATCTACGTAATTTACTTGGCCTATTACTTTTGCTGATTTAAGTTGAGTAAATTGATATAATTCACAACGCACCCTTACCATTTTATCTATTTTAATCTTATTCCCATCTTTATCTAGAACTTGATTTCCTTTGTTATCTAAAAGATATGTAAAACCATCTTTAACCTCTTTTTCTCTAATAATTTCCTTTTCTCTCAATTGTTCTGGAGAAACTTGAATTTCTCTCAAGTTTAATTCCAAACCAAAATCGTATTTAATATTTGGATCTTTGTTACCATGATAAACAGTCCAAAAATCATTTAAACCATAGGTATCAAAATTTAATAAATCTTGTTGCAACCTTTTTGGAATCACTTTTTGCGTTTGATTTTTCATAGAAACAATCACAAAATCTAAACCTCTGTTATGTGCAATAGTCATTAAATTACGAACATCTCTGAAGTTAGAATTTATCTTTTCTATATATTCCAAATCGTTATATGCAGTTCTATAATCTAATTTATTATTAGTATTAAAAATTATTTTTGCTTTGCGATACAAATAATCTGATAATTTGTTTTTAGAAGCTATAATCTCATCATTATAATTACTAAACTTAAAATTAGCATCTTTACCCTTACTCAAAATAGGCAATGGCAGCAATGGTTTTATCCTTTCTTGTCTGTTTTTTAAATTTTGGTATAGGACAAATATATTTTCTAAATTTTCAGGATTTTGATCTTTTTTCAAATAAGAAATTCTCTCTAAATCTTTCAAGGTTGCCTTTACAAAGGCTTCTTCCAACATTAAAACATATGGCTGATTCCCTTTTTTAGTTTTATTCCTTTTTAAGTTATTAATAGCAATATCAATTGCTCTATCATAATTACCAGTACTTATAGCCTCTTGAGTATTTTTTATTGAACTACAAGAAATAAGAACTAAAAAAGATAAAATAAAAAGTAATTGTTTCTTCATAATAATTTGTTTCGTTTCGTTATAACAATATATATGCCAAAAGTATCGTTTTTAAAAATTTATAAAAAACTCTTTTTATTAAATATCTTTTTTTAATAAATGTGGAAACTTAATTTTAAACTTATTTAGTCTAGGCACAGAAACCGCTTTTACATAGCTTTGGTTTGGGTTTCTACGTTCAAAATCCTGATGATATTCTTCCGCTTTATAAAACTTTTTTAGTTTGGTAACTTCCGTTGTAATCTTGTTACCATAAACCTCTTTGTTTAACTTCGTAATAGCGGCATCAATAATTAACTTTTCCTCATCTGTATTATAAAAAGCAATAGATCTATATTGTGTGCCATAATCTGGGTGTTGTCCGTTTTTTGTAGTTGGATTGTGTGAACCAAAGAACACAGTTACCAAAGTTTTAAAAGAAACCTTTTTAGGGTCATAATAGACAGCAACTGTCTCAGAATGCCCTGTTTTTCCTGTTCCAATTGTATTATATGTAGGGTTTAAAGTGTGCCCACCAGCATAACCAGAAACAGCTTCTTCTACTCCATGCACACTTTCGAAAATAGCTTCTACACACCAAAAACATCCGCTCGCAAAATAAGCAACTTTTGTGTTTTCTTTTTTGATAAAGGTTGATTTTATTTCTTTTTTATTGGTAAAACCAAAACAAGAAATTAATACAAGTGATAAACTTAAAACGGCAATAAAATTTAATATTTTCATTGATAGATAATTAGTTTTTGTTGTAACAAATGGCACTAAAAACAGTATGACTATTTTGTAGTACAATTTTAAGAACTTTTATTTAATAAACGAATGTTTATTAAAGTAATAGTTTCTGCAAAATACAACTATTTACAAGTTGTTTACAACTTTAGTATTTTCTTAACAAACTACCTTGTAAAAAAAGAAGCAGATACTTACTTTTGTTTATGGATTTGTTATTTAAAACAAGCGTATCACCTTAAGTGCAGTCGAAGGGTTACTTATAATTACCTACTGCGATAAAACAGAAATTAATAGTATACAATATAAAATAATAAATGGAGCATTTTATAGTTTCTGCACGTAAATACCGTCCTCAAAATTTTGCGGATGTTATTGGGCAACAATCCATTACAAACACCTTAGAAAAAGCTATAAAAAACAACCATTTAGCGCAAGCGTTGTTGTTTACAGGTCCACGTGGGGTTGGTAAAACATCTTGTGCAAGAATATTAGCGAAAAACATTAATCAGCAAGATAAAGAACTTTCTTCAGACGAAGATTTTGCTTTTAATATTTTTGAATTAGATGCTGCTTCAAATAATTCTGTTGATGATATCAGAAGTTTAACAGATCAAGTTCGTATTCCACCTCAAACAGGTAAATACAAAGTGTATATCATTGATGAGGTGCACATGTTATCTCAATCAGCTTTTAATGCCTTTTTAAAAACGCTAGAAGAACCTCCTGCACATGCTATTTTTATTTTAGCAACTACTGAAAAGCATAAAATTATTCCGACAATTTTATCGCGTTGTCAAATTTTCGATTTTAAAAGAATTGGTGTTTTAGATGCTAAAAATTATTTGAAAGTAATTTGTGAAAAGGAAAACATTACAGCGGATGATGATGCTCTGCATATTATCGCCCAAAAAGCGGATGGGGCAATGCGTGATGCGCTGTCTATCTTTGATAGGGTTATTAGTTTTTCTGGAAATACATTAACACGAGAAGCTGTAGCCGAAAACTTGAATGTATTAGACTATGAAACGTTTTTTAACATGACTGATTTAATGCTCTCTAATAAAATACCGCAAGTATTAAATGCATTTAATTTAGTTTTAGCGAAAGGTTTTGAAGGGCATAATTTTATAAACGGATTAGCAAGTCATTTTAGAGATTTATTAGTTGCCAAAGACAAAGTAACGTTAGAATTATTAGAGGTTGGAGATGCTGCTAAAAAGAAATATTTAGAGCAAGGCGCAAAAGCAAGTATTCCTTTTTTAATGCAAGCCATTAATAAAGCAAACGATTGCGATCTAAATTACAGAGCCAGTAAAAATCAACGATTGCTCGTAGAATTAACCATTATGCAGATTGCCTCTATCACTTTTGATGGAGAAAAAAAAAAATCTGCTAACTACATAATTCCTGCTACATTTTTTCAATCGCTTTCTCCTGCTGTCAAAGAAATTGCGAATCTAAGTCAAGAAAAGACTGCTATTGTGAAGCCTAAAGAGGTAAAGGGTTTAGAGCAAAAGCTTAAAACTCCTGTTTTAAAATCTGCACAAAGAAGAAGTTCCTCTTTAACACTAAAAAGTATTCATGAGAAAAAAGTTGAAAAAAAAGTAGCTGAGGAAGAAAATTTTGATAATCATCCAAAAGACATATTTACAGAAGAAATTTTACAAAAATTTTGGAAGGAGTATGTGACATCATTAATTTCAAAAGGAGAGCGGAGTATGGCTTCTATCCTAGGAACAGATATACCAAAACTCGGTCAAGACTTTGAAATCAGTTTTACAGTGCCTAATAAGTTGATGGAAGATCAATTTAGAAAAGGAAGACCAAAACTAATTAACTTCTTAAGAGAAAAACTAAATAATTACGGAATTAAAATTCTTGTTGTTTTAAATGAAACGGTAGAGAAAAAGTTTGCTTATACTCCAATAGAAAAATACAATAAGATGAAAGAAATAAATCCTCTTTTAGCAAAATTACGAAACGCTTTTGAGCTTGATATGTAATCTTATATTTACTAATTATGAATTATTTTTTAGGCATTTCATTTGTTTTTATTTTAGGTTTTTTAATTAGTAATTTCCGTAAAAAGAAACGCTTAGATAAATTTAGAGCTTCTCTTTACAAAAACTGGGGATCTCCTAATAGAAACGATTATTATAATTTTTTTGTGATTTCTAAGTATTTTAATAACAATAAACACAAAGAGAAAGCACATCATATTTTATCAGAAAAAAGTAAAGTTGATTTTGATATTGATGAAATTTTTAAGTTTGTTGATAGGACTTCTTCTAAAATAGGGCAACAATATTTATACTTTAAATTAAGAACAATTGGTTCTATTAAAGAACTCAAAAAGTTTGATAAATTAACTAGTTTATTTCAAAAGAATAAAGATTTAAGCATTTCTTGTCAGTTAGAACTTTCTAAACTGAACAACAATAACTCTTATTATTTAGAAGAATTAATCAACGATAAACAATTAGAAAAACCAAAATATTTGTGGCTTATTAGAGGTTTAACAATTACCGCAATTTCTTCTATTATACTGTTATTTTTCTATCCAATAGTTAGTCTTTTATTAATTCCTGTTTTTTCTGTAAATTTATTTTTACACTATAAAAACAAACATAATGTTGTTTATTATTTAAATGGTGTAACTCAATTATCAAGGGCTTTAAAAGTGAGTCAAAAATTAGCTAAAAACCGGGAAATAGTTGCTCATTTTAAAGATGTTTCTTTTGTAAATAGTATGAAATCTATCAAATTTAAAACAGAGTTCATCGCTTTTGAAAAAAATATCAATGACGAGTTTTTATTCTTTTTTTGGTTTGTCGCAGAAATGATTAAAGTACTATTTAATGTCGAGTATTTGGTTTTTTATAGCTTTTTAGGCGCTATCACTAAAGAGCGAAAAAGTATAGAGAATATGTTTCTTTTTCTAGGAAAAATTGATACTGCAATTTCTACAGCTTCTTTAAAATCTGGAAACTTAAAGATTTGTACACCTAATTTTAATGATAATAATGAGTTAAAAGTAAGCAAAATTTATCACCCATTAATTGAGAATTGTATTACGAACGATACACACCTTTTTAATAAAAGTATGCTTTTAACGGGATCTAATATGTCAGGAAAAACCACTTTTATAAGAACCATTGCCATTAATAGTATTTTAGCACAAACACTACATCTTTGTTTTGCTGATACATATAATGCTCCTTTTTACAAAATACATTCTTCTATTAGAATTACAGACGATTTACTAGATAACACCAGTTATTATTTACAAGAAGTGCTTACAATAAAGGAGTTAATTGAAGCTTCTAAAAACACGAACCCTTGTTTATTTGTTTTAGATGAAATTTTTAAAGGCACAAATACTATTGAAAGAATTTCTGGTGGAAAAGCTATTTTATCCTATTTAAACAAGAAAAATCATACCGTTTTAGTTTCTACACATGATATTGAATTAACAGAGCTACTGGTAAAAGAAAACTACGATTTATATCACTTTAGTGAAACAATTGAAGACAATAATCTTTTTTTCGATCACAAAATAAAACCAGGAAAACTTGAGACTCGAAATGCCATTAAAATTCTAGACTTGTATAAATATCCTTCAGAAATAATTAAAGAAGCAAAACAAATAGAGTCTACTTATTTTGCCTGAATTAACGCTAGACGTTTTCACCCAAATAGATTAACGAGCAATTGTCTTTACTGCCTTCAAATTTATCAAATTCTGGTAATAAGAATAATTTATCATCCTTTTTAACAAATAAAGGCACCGACTTTACTAGATCAAACGTTTTAGAAATCATTGTTTTGTAATCCTCTTCTGATGCTATTACTACTTCATTAATTTTAGGGCTATCTCGATAAGCCTCAATTAAATTTATGTAATCATCTTTATATGTAAAGACCTTGTCTAAAGGTTCTTTAGTATTAATAATTTCATCAGAAGTTGACAATCTATATGAACCATGTTCCCCAAAAGATGTTGAAAAATTATCTAGTGCATATTGGTTTACTGCTTCACTACTCGTCATTGCTAATAAATAACCAACATCATTTAATTCGATGTTATCAGATAAGTCTTCGTTATATATATCAATTCTAAAGGCATCTAAATCCGATTTAACCGCTTTATCAACATAATCATTATTTGCATCAATCAAAATAACTCTTTTACCATTCTCTTTTAAATATTTGGCAATTAATCGAGCAGGACTCGAAGCTCCAATAATTAAAATTGCATTAGAGCTTTTTAGAAAAACTCCAACCATTTTCGCAAATAATCTTGCAGTTGTTGCATTGAATAGTACAGTTCCTAAAACAATCATAAAAACCAACGGTGTAATATACTCTGCTCCTTCTACTCCTTGTTTCATTAGCTTACTTCCGAATAATGAAGCAATCCCTGCAGCTACAATACCACGAGGCCCAACCCAACTAATGAACAACTTTTCGTTTACTTTTAACTTTGAATTTCGTGTACTTGCAAAAACTGCTATTGGTCTAATTACAAATACTACTATTGCAAAAAGTGATGCCGTTTTCCATGTATACAACAGCATTAAATCCTCAATATTTATATTTGCTGATAATAAAATAAAAAGCATGGAAATCAATAGAATACTTAGAGATTCTTTAAAATATAGAAGCTCTTTTAGATTTTCTAATTTACTATTTCCTAAAACCATTCCCATTACTACTACTGCCAATAAGCCTGATTCATGCGCAAATATTTCGGATAGCACAAAAACTAATAAAACGGCAGATAAAGAAACTACGTTTAATAAATAATGAGGAATTAATTTTTTATTGATAAAAAAGGCCAATGCATGTGCAAATGTAAAACCGAAAGTTGTACCAAATAATAGTATTTTACCAAATTCCATCAAAGCCACTTTAGTAAAACCACTTCCGCCACCAACGCTAATAAATTCGAAAACTAGTACAGCTACTAATGCCCCAATAGGATCTATTAATATTCCCTCCCACTTTAAAACAGTTGAAACATCTTTTTTCAGTGGAATATTTCTTAAAATTGGAGTAATTACAGTTGGTCCAGTAACAATAATTAATCCTGAAAATAGAAAAGAAAGATCTAAGTTTAAATTAAATATGTAATGAGCAACAATTCCTGCACCAAAGAAAGTAATGGCAGAGCCCAGTGTTATTAACTTTGTAATAACCGGACCCACAGTTTTTATTTCACTCCTTTTTAATGTTAAACCACCTTCAAAAAGAACAATACTAATAGCAAGAGAAACGAAATAATACAAACCATCACCAGGAAAAAGTCCATTCTTACCATTCCAAATTGGTTCTATCCATTTTGTACCATCTTTGCTTAAAAATTCAGCAGCAATTGGCCCAACTAATAATCCTATTAAAATAAGAGGTAGAATTGCTGGTATTTTGAATTTCCATGCAAACCATTGTGCCAATATTCCTAAAATAATTATTCCTGCTAATTCTAACATATATTAAATATTGAGTTAAAAAAGTAAATTTAAGGATGTTTAAGCATCATAAAAATAAAAACATTGTTTTTTTATTTCTTATAGTCTTCTTAATTTTTCTCTTTTAACAAAAAAATTAAATCAATATTTAAAAGTTATAGAAATTTAATTGATGTTGCATTTTCTCCAAACTTAAATTCAAATATTTGAAACAATACATTTGTAAACATGTTTGATACTGAATTATTGGGTTTTCATTTTGTCATAAAATCTGACAAAAAGAAAACGGATTTAAAAACGATAGAGAAGATATTTTTGAATACATTTGAGATTTGCAGGTTACAATGATATTAATATTAATGCAAACCTTGATTTTAGAAAGTGATTTTATTTAGCTGGAAAAAATGAAGAAAAAATTAGAGCATTTTTTACAGATGAATTAATTTTGTTTTTCGAAAGCAATAAGTAATACCATATTGAATCAAAATGGAGTTTTAATAATCAGTCTTGAACGTTTATCTAGTTTAAAATAAATTATTGCAATTGCATATTTTAGTATGAAATTACAGAAACAAATCTAATTAGTATGTTAGGATTACAATTTGAAACAGAAACTTCTTGGGCAGATATTGCCAAAGACAACTTACAACAGATACTTACAGATCACGCTTTTTTAGAGCAAAAAGCAGCCTCTAATGCTGTTTCAATAATTATTAATTATTCTGAAGAAACAGAACTTGTAAAGGAGATGAGCAATATTGCTATTGAAGAAATGCAACATTTTAAAATGGTTCATTTATTAATGGTAAAACGTGGAATGGTTTTAGGACGAGAGCAAAAGAATGACTACGCAATTAAATTACAAAAATTCTTCAATAAAACAAAAGACAGAACAAATGCCTTAGTACAGCGTTTACTGGTCGCAGCCTTAATTGAAGCGAGAAGTTGTGAACGTTTTAAAATATTTTCTGAAAACATGGAAGATGAAGAGTTGCGTAAGTTTTATAATAATTTAATGATCTCTGAAGCGGGACATTATACTACTTTTTTAAAGTTTGCTAGAGAATACCAAGACAAAGAAATTGTAGATAAAAAATGGAATGCTTTGTTGGCTTTTGAAGCACAATTGATGCGTGAACGTGGAAATGTTGCCAAAATTCATGGGTAATTATATATCTAAAAGAGAAAACAATACAGCCTTGAAATCAATAATAGAATATGTTCTCTAAAGAAGAATCTGCAAAATTACGCAAAGAATTTTGGACCAGCTTTGGAAAATCTTTTCCAAAGAAATGGCTGTTATACAATACAAAAATAAAAGGATTCTCATTTAAGTTTGTGGCGGACAGAAAAAAAGCAATGGTTTGTTTGGATATTGAAAATCCTGAAGAATTAATAAATCTTCTCTATTTTGATAAAATGATATCTTTAAAATCGTTGTTAGAAAATGAGCTTCCTAGAATTATTTTTAATGAGGATTATGAATTAGAAAGTGGAAAAAAAATTCATAGAATTTATGTTCCTTTTGAAGGAAAGTTTAGTGTTTATAATAAAAATACTTGGAGAGATTGTTTTGAATTTTATATGGAAACAATGCCGAAATTTGAAACTTTTTTCTTCGAATATGAAGATTTTATAAAAGATATATAAACATTAATATTCTAAAGTTAAAGACTGCTTTTCCGCAAACATCCCTTACAAAGACTGTATCTTTCCTTTTTAACCACAAAATTAAAGCAATAATAAAACCTCCTTTCCCATTCAGGAAATCTAATAATTGATTTATATTTTAACTACTAATAACCGCTTATCTAACGTTGTGGTTCTAGTTTCGGTTTTTATTTCGTATTTACATGATAATCAAAATGTTGATTTGATAAAAAAATATAATTCACGTAAGTTTTTATAGTAAATCATCTCATAACTTTAAGATAAAAATGGTATTTCGAATTAATTAAGCTGTGTATATTTGCAATATGATTAAAAACGATACTATTATTGCTTTAGCAACTCCCGCAGGTGTTGGAGCCATTTCTGTGATTAGACTTTCTGGTGAAAATTCTATTGATATTGTTGATGCTTTTTTTAGATCTGTTAAAAAAGGAAAATCAATAAAAAACCAGAAAACTCATACCATTCATTTAGGACATATTATACAAAACGATATAGTTTTAGATGAAGTTTTAGTGTCCGTTTTTAAGAACCCTAATTCTTATACCGGCGAAAATGTTATTGAAATTTCTTGTCATGGTTCAAGTTTTATTCAGCAAGAAATTATTCAGTTATTTTTACAAAATGGATGTAGAATGGCTGATAATGGTGAGTTTACCATGCGAGCGTTTTTAAATGGTAAAATGGATTTGAGCCAGGCAGAAGCTGTTGCCGATGTTATTGCTTCAAACTCTGCTGCAAGTCACCAAATGGCAATTCAGCAAATGCGCGGTGGAATTACAAATGAATTGAAAGAGTTACGTGTTCAGTTATTAGATTTTGCTGCTTTAATTGAATTGGAATTAGATTTTTCGGGAGAAGATGTTGAGTTTGCAGACAGAACAAAATTTAAAGAATTAGTAGCAAAAATAACCTTTGTATTAAAACGTTTGATTGATTCTTTTTCTTTTGGAAATGCCATGAAATATGGAATTCCTGTGGCAATTATTGGTGAACCAAATGTTGGAAAATCTACTTTATTAAATACGCTTTTAAATGAAGAAAAAGCAATTGTATCTGATATTGCAGGCACAACTAGAGATGCTATCGAAGATGAAATTATTATTAACGGTGTCGCATTTCGATTTATAGATACCGCAGGAATCAGAGAAACGGAAGACATTATAGAAAGTATTGGAATTAAAAAATCTTACGAAAAAGCTGATAATGCACAGCTAATTATTTTCTTAATTGATGCCAATAAATTTATTCATTCTAGTACAGAATTTTTACGGGAGATAGAGATAATTAAAGAGCGTTTCCCTAACAAACGCTTATTAGTAATAGCGAACAAAGTTGATACGTTATCTTGCCATGACACCTCTATTTTAGAGTCTGAAATTGATAATTTGATTTTACTATCTGCCAAAAATAAAACAGGAATTGAAGCTTTAAAAACTGAATTAACTTCTTTGGTAAATATTGGAGCTTTGAGTAATAACGAAACAATTGTTACCAATTCACGACATTTTGAAGCTTTAAATAATGCTTTAACAGCAATTTCTTCTGTTCAGCAGGGTATTGACTTAGAAATTGGTACAGATTTATTTTCTATCGATATTAGAGAATGTTTGCGTCATTTGGGGAACATTACTGGTGAGTATGATGTTGATAAAGATATTTTGGGTCATATTTTTGGTAATTTCTGTATTGGTAAATAAATGACAAGAAGAACTGATAAACTATAAAAAACTTTAAAGCATAAAAAACGCTCAAAAGTTAATTTGAGCGTTTAAAATTAGAATAATTAAATTCTATTTATTGTTTTACAAACTTAGCAGTGCCTATAGTACCATTAACGCTGTATTTAACTAAATAAATACCAGTAGCTAAATTAGAAACATCTATTGATGCTTTTCTATTATTTACTTTAACACTTAGTACATTTTTACCTAATACATTAAAAATCTGTGTATCTTGAATCGTTTCTTTTGCAGAAATATTTAATATGTTAGAAGTAGGGTTTGGATACATAGAAAAATCTAAAACACTATTGTTTTTTACAGTAAGTACAGTTGCTCCTAACGTTATATTATCTAAAATATAAGTACCCGATTTTGCACCAGCATCTGCCAAACCATTTACATTCGGTGTTGCCTTTATAGCACCTAAATCTCCCTCATCTGTAAAAATTACGAATTTTTTACTTGTTCCCAATCCTGCCTCAAAATCTAATTCAATGTTTGCAACTTCTTTTCCTGTAGTCTGAAAATTTGCTTCGTAAGATCCCGCAGCTCCATTTGCTGTATCCTGAAAACTAATTCCATGTTGGTGTACCTCTCCATCTTCAGCAGTTGTAGATTGAAAAGTAAATCTTAACGTGTTATTATCATCATCTGAAAGATCAACAGGAGAAGTAAAAGTTACTTGAGCATTATCCCAATCACCACCACTACCAACTATTTCTAGTTCACCATTATCACTTAATGATACTGTACAACCGTCTCCAGTCCAATCTGTAGAAGATCCTTCAAAATCAAAAGGAAATGTTACAGGATATTTAAATGAAACTGTATATGTTTTTTTAGTTGTTCCGTCTGCAGCAGTTACTTCTATTGAAGTATCACCTGGTAAAGAAGCCGCTGGTGTAACAACTGCTGTTGCATTTGCATCTGTTGTAGTTGCTGTAACTGTTGGCACCTCTGTTGCTCCTTCTGCAACTTCTACCGTATAAGTTAATGTGTTTGCATCAAATCCTGCTATCGAAGAACCACTTGCTGTTAAATCACTTAACGTAGCATCCGTTCCACCAACAGTTGCCCCAATACTAATATCATCTACTAAATAAGTATCTGAAACTCCGGCATTCGCATCTCCTGAATCTACAAAGAAAATTAGAGTTGGGTATGTACCTAAACCAGCACCAAAATCTAGAGTAATTGTTTGCCACTCTGTTCCTGTCGTTGTATATGAAAGTTCTGCTGCTGCAGGACCTCCTGTACGACCTTCAAACTTAAACAAATGACTTCCATTACCTGTACCATTCACTGGCTTAATTTTAAATGTAATGGTATTGTTCGCATCATCAGACAAATCTACGTTATCTTTAAATTCGAATTTTGCATGATCCCAAGCATGGTTCGCTCCAACAATTTGTAAAACATCGTTCTCACCGTCTTTCACAATACTTGATGTAGCCCCGTCTCCTGTAGTTCCTAATTGGTTTGCTGTGGAAAAATCTAGTGGTAGATTTGGTTTTTCAACTTGATCAATTAAAGTTCCTCCAGCAATATCATCTACCCAATAAGTGTCTGAAACACCTGCATTCTCATCTCCCGCGTCAGTAAATAAAACTAATGCTGAATAATTTCCTAAACCAGCACCAAAATCCAAAGTAATGGTTTGCCACTCTGTTCCGGTAGTTGTAAATGGAAGTTCTGCTACTGCAGGACCTCCTGTACCACCTTCAAACTTTAATAAGTGGCTTCCATTACCTGTATCATTTAATGGCTTAATTTTAAACGTAATGGTATTGTTCGCATCATCAGATAAATCTACATTTTTGGTAAAAGTAAATTTTGCATGATCCCAAGCATGATTCGCTCCAACAATTTGTAAAACATCGTTCTCACCATCTTTTACAATAGTTGATACAGCACCTTCTCCATTCGTTCCCAATTGAGCTGCTGTAGAAAAATCTAGTGGTAAGTTCTGTGAATAACCCAGAGAGATTATAAACAGAGCTAATAAAAAAGTAATTTTCTTCATGTTAAGTTTGTTATTTAATTAATAATTATTTTTTTGTGATGCACAATATTGAAACATCTAACATATAATATTGCTAATTTAATATATAAATTAGTTAATATAGCACATGCACACCACAACAAAAAACATACAAGTCTATACTTATATTAATTTCGTAATAAGTTAGTTGTAGCTATGTTAAGAGAATTCACAATACAAAAAAGTCTTTAAGAATAAGTAAAAAAAAGTAAAATGTAGTGGTAATGTTGTACTCTAAGTTAAGGAAAAGTATTTAAATTGTTAAAATAGTTGTGTACTCAATTTCTTTACGAGAAGTTTACTGCTCATATTTTAAAACAGTAACTGCTTCATTGTTATTCGTAATCAAATAAAATTTATCTTTTTTATTCGTATTTACTAAAGATATAGAGCGTGTGTCTTCAGAAAGGTAAACACCTGTTTTTATTGATGATGAGTATGTAAACATATTCTTGCCATTACCGAGAAATATAGCACCATAACCAGCATCATATCTCGTGGTTTCAATTTCTACACCATAATGATTGCCAACTACCATAATATCTTTAAAACCATCCTTATTAAAATCATCTACTACAGAACCTTTAATAGGGCTAATTTGAGCCTCTATAGGTAAAGGTTGTGCAATTAGTTTTCCATTATCATTAATTAAAACAATACTCTTAAAATTACTAATCTCATAAACGACTGCATTTTCAACTTCTTTCTCTGGTAAAATGTCTATGAGTTTTGATGACGCAAAACTGTGATAATCTTTAAATTTTTCACCAACATAAGGCATCTGTTGGGTGGTGCATTCTTTTCCCCTCATAGGGACATAATCATCTTTATAATATTTTGCCAATACAACGTCATTGGTTCCATTTCCATCAAAGTCGTTTGCATAAACTTTAAACGGGTGCTCTTTTGATGCTTTAAATTTATTGTTTTTCCCAAGATTTCCTATGATGTAGTCATCATCACCATCGTTATCAATGTCATTGGCAGTAATCGACCACCAAATACCCCTGGTATCATTTTTAATACCAAATTTTTGGGAACTATCTTTAAAAATACCTCCAGTATTTTCTAATACTTTAATTTCCATCCACTCACCAACAATAAGTAAGTCTTCATCTCCATCTGAATCAATATCTGAAAAAGCTGCGTCAGTTACCATACCTATATTTTGTAATACAGGAGCTGACTTCATTGATGCTTTCTTAAAAACTCCATTTTTATTTATTAGTAAATAGCTTGAAGCAGGAAACGTATATTGTCCTGAAATAAGCCTCGTACCTATAAATAAATCTAAATCTCCATCTCCATCGATATCAGAAGCCTTCACAGTTTGTGTACTTTTATAAATATTTGGAAGTGCTTTTGTATTTTTTGTAAAATTACCGAAACCATCGTTTACATAAATTCTATCTTTTAGTAGTTTATTTCCTGTTTTAAATTCACTACCTCCACTCGTAACATATAAGTCTTTATCACCATCTGCATCGATATCAAGGAAAAGAGCTCCCAAATCTTCAGAATTTTTATCCTTTAACCACGGATGCGAAAGACTTTTTTCAAACTTACCTTCTTGAACTTGAATGAAAAGAACACCTGCTTGTTTTGCTGCACCACCGATAAAAACATCTTGTAAACCATCTCCATTAACATCTGCTACTGCAGAAAAGGGACCATCGGTAGACAACTTGTGGGGTAACAAAACCTCTTCTTTAAAATCATCAAATTCATTTTCTCTGTGAATGAAATCAATACCTATGTCTTTTGCCGCTATTTTGGAAAAAATAGATTTATAATTTTTAGATTCTAAAGGTTTCTTTATTGATCTTGAGTAATTTGCAGTAATTGTGTTATTAACATCTAAATCTTTGAATAATTGCATTTTACCATCAGGCCATAACACCTTTAAGCTATCTATTTTTTTATCTTTACCCAAACCAAAAAATAAATTTGGCTCTTTCGAAGACAAATAACCTCTCGTAACTGTATTTTCTGATGTTTGAATTTTACCATTATTGTAAATAAATACTTTTGTTCCGTAACCAAATGTATTTGAAATTGGGCCTTCAAATTCAATCTTTAGGTAATTTCCAGAAGTCGTATTCTTATAAATAGAAGCCTCAGTTTCCATATTATTCGTAACAATATCTAAATCACCATCATTATCCAAATCTGCATAAGATAACCCATGTGAAAATGAAGGAGTATCAAAACCCCATTTTTGTGTGACATTTTCAAATTCTAAACCATTTTTATTTTGATACACGTAGTTGGGCATTGGATTTGATGGAGCTAATTTAGCCATACTATAAAAATCTTGTGAATTAGTTTTTAGCTTTTCATAAAGACCTGTTAAAAAATCGTTATTTCTAACGTCTTTTTTAACACCATTACTAATGATAATATCTTTTAAACCATCGTTATTTAAATCTACTAATAATCCTCCCCAACTCCAGTCAGTTTTGGCAATTCCGGCTAAATTTGCAATATCTGAAAACTCTCCATAGCCATTATTTAACTGTAAAGTATTAAACATGTACTGGTGATGATCTCCCTTGGCTATCATTTTTTCAAATTCTTTGGTGCTCATAGATTTCATGTTTGTTTTAGATCTGTAGTGATCTTCTGCAGCCATGTCTAATGTAAGTAGATCAACAAAACCATCATTATTAATATCTCCTGTATCAGTACCCATACTAAATCGAGAAATATGTTTTACTTTATCAATAATAACATTTTTAAAAGTTCCATCTCCATTATTATAATACATAAAGTCGGGTTCGTCGTAATCGTTTGCCACATATAAATCTGTCCAACCATCATTATTTAAATCTGAAGCACTTACGCTTAATCCATAAGTATATCTATCTATCAACCCAGCTTCTTTGGATATTTCTTTAAATTTTCCTCCCTCGTTTTTGTAAAGTTTATCTTTATATAATTGATACCTTTTTTTAGGAATATTTTTATATCTTTTAAATAAACGAGAATCTGGAAGTTGATTTACCTGGTACATATCCAAATCACCATCGTTATCTATATCAAAAAAAACAGCTTGTGAAGAAAACCCCTTATCTGCAATTCCATAAGCTGATGCAGATTCTGTGAATGTTAAATCTTTATTATTTATAAAAAGTTTATTCGCTCTATCTTTAGGGTCCATAGACTCTCCATTTCTACTTACATAAATATCTAAATAACCATCTGCATTAACATCTGCCATGGTAACTCCCCAAGTCCAACCAGGACTTCTAGATATTTTAGATTCTTTTGAAATATCTTCAAATTTAAAATTTCCTTTATTTAAGTATAATTTATCTGATACCTGGTTTCCACCAAAGTATATATCAGGTAATCCATCATTATTAAGATCACCAATTCCAACACCCGCTCCACTATAAATTTGATTATAATATATGTGATTTACAGTTTCAGACTCTTGAATAGCGTTATTGAAAGTAATCCCAGTCTTTTCTGAAGATAATAACTCAAGACCTACAGAATTTTCTTGACTATTTTTATCTCTTGTATTATTACTACAAGAAAAAATTAAAAAATTAAAAAGTATAAAAAAAGTATATTTAAATATTCTCATAAGAATTTGATTATAGAGTTTTTATAATGGTAAATTTAAAGAAAATTGTTTTATCAAAATATTATATTTTAAAGATAAATAATTAGTCTTAAAGTTAAAAAAAGGCCTCTGAAAACAGAAACCTTAGCAATTTTATTTTTAATAAATTTCTATTGATTTTTATTAAAATTTTAATTTCTCATTTTTATCCCACAATCCCCAGTAAGCTCCTACATCACCTTCAGCACCAACTTTCCATGATTCGTCAAAAGAGGAGAAATAAAATATTTCTATATTATCTTTTAAAGACCATTCTTGGGTACTTATAAAGTATTTCATTGCATTTTCATCAGAAGAATTTGCTCCTCCTTCACTTCCGCCCAAGTTTGGCCAGCCAGTTTCCGTGATAATTACTTTTTTACCTTTACTAACACCAACAGCTTGATTGTACATCTTTTGCATATGATTCAAAGAATAATCTATGGGACAACCTTCCCAAAATGGATAACAATTTGATAAAATAACGTCACATGCTTCGACTAATTCTGGATATTTTGAATATTTATAATAAGCGTCTACATAACCTACTTGAACATGAGGTAAGGCTTCTTTCACTCTATTTAAATATACAATTAATTGTTCTATCGATAATTCATCTCTATACAATACTTCATTACCAACAGCAGCTATATCTATGAGTCCTTGATTTCCCAATTGAATTAAAGCTTCGATTTCTTCCTCGTTTTTCTGCAAATCTTCTCCTAACCAAGCTCCTACCATTGTTTTTAAACCATGATTTTTAGCAATCTTAGGTATGTGTTCATTTCCTTCAAGACATGAAAACGAACGAATCCATTTTGTATGTGGTTTGAGTATTTTAATTCTTTTTTCTACTTGAATTTCAGTAACAATATCTCCAGGCTTTTGGCCCTCTTCGTACATGCTAAAGCAAATCCCATGCATGCCTTTGTTTAAAGTATCTCTCCAAATTGATTTTAACTGATCAATTGAATACTCACTGTAGTTTAATTTTGAGGTATTAAAGTCAGTGGTAACTTTTAAATATTGATGCTGTTCTTTTCTGAATGACATAATTTAACTTTGTGCACTAATTATTTTTGAGGATGCTCTGCTTATCGAAATGACCTTCGTTTTTAGTTTCTTTTTGTATGGCTAGCTGTGATCTTATTTCCAAAGCACGCTCCTCTGTAATACTATAGTTGCGCATAATGAGCATCGCTAAAATAGTTCCGACCATAGGAAAAAAGCAAAAGAAAGCGTGCAAGTCGTCTACTGCAGCTTGCTGGTCTGTTGTTGCCAAATCTGAGTTAAAACCTACTACAGTAATTATTACACCACTTAGTGCTCCAGCAATTCCATAGCCTACTTTTACCATCCACCAGTAGATGGCTCCAAAAATACCTTCTCTTCGCTTTCCTGTATTTATTTCATCAATATCAATAACATCTGCAGTCATAGACATCATAATGGTAAATAAACTTCCTATACCAAAAGAAAAGAAAGGCAATGCAATAATATACATCCATGGTTTTCCTGGAATAAATAAGAAATAAAGCATGATATATCCTACCAACGAAATTGATTGTGATAACATAAAGGCTTTTTTCTTACCTAGTTTTTTTGACATCCAAGCCACAGCCGGAATAACAATAAAAGTAGTTCCTAAAGCTCCTAAGCATCCAAACATAGAAACCCATATTCCGCTTGCACCTGCATCTCCATTAAATAATTTATAAACAATTACAAAAAAAGTAAGTGCTGCTACAGTATTAAAAGCGTTAAATATTAGAAAAGTTGCCCCACATAATTTTCGAAATTCTTTAATTTTAAATGCAGCTACAAAACTTTCAAATATTTTCATTAAACTATTCCCAATATTGGAAGAGTTTAAAGGCTCATAGTCTTCGTTTAGTGTTGAGTCGCTTTTTATAAAAATTGCGGGCACCAAAGCACAAATTGCACAGGGTATGGCAACCCAAATTGCCAATTCCTTAACAGCAACATCTGCAGACGGAAACCAACTTTCATCATACATAATAATCCAAAATAAAGGTGCAATTACCCATGCCCATTGCCCAATAAATTGGGCTATTGCCATAATGTTGGTACGTTCGTGAAAATCATCACTCATTTCATATCCCATGGCTACATAGGGAACACTAAAAATAGTTAAGCCTAAATAAAATACTAAAGACCATAAAAAGAAATACCAAAAATTGTATTGAACTCCGTCAACTTTATAAAGCTGCCACATAAAAATATAAGCAATACCCATAAGAACACCTCCAATTAGAACATATTGTCTGCGTCTTCCCCATTTAGATTTTGTATTATCTGAAATAAAGCCCATAATAGGATCTGTAATAGCATCAAAAATTCTAGGAAAAAGAAATACTAAAGACCACATCCAGCCAGAAAAACCAAGGTCCTCAACTAAAACAACCATAAAAATACCTAAGATGGCTGGAAACATTTGGTTGGCTAACATTCCAAATCCAAAGGCTATTTTTTGTCCCATAGGAACTTTACTCGTTCTTGACATAATTATTAAATGGTATTAATTAATATTGTTTGTATCGATTGTCCGCTTATCGTAATGGTAGATTGTTTTTGTCCTATTAATAATTTAAAGCTCTTTTTAATATTCCCTTCATTAAAAACTACAACCGCTATTGTACCGTCTAAATTCTGCGCTGCAGTTACTTGTAATTCTTTATCTGAATTATCTGCATCAATAATTGTTGCTTTTGGTCTGATATATTTACTAAAATGAGCCATTGTATAATAAAGAGGTGTAAAATATACCTCGTCTTTTTCTGAATCTACAATTACAGGTGCGATACACCAATTTTTGAACCAATTAGGACCTCCTTGCCTATTTAATACCATATTCCAGTCAACCCAACCGTCTACCCAATTATTCAGGCAACCGATAATATCTCTTGCATATCTATTAACAGGTGCGTATTTTGGATGTAAATGTTTATCCCTCTCTGGTGCCCAGTCCCAACCCCAATCTGTTGCTTCCTTTTTCCAATACCATGCATCATCTTTCCAAACAGGTATTTGAGAATCTACACACGCCTCTGTTTGAATGAGATACTTATTTGGTGCTTTGTTATGCGCATAGTTTAATTCTTTTGGAAATACGTCATAAGTACTTGCATACCAATGAATGGCTGTACCATCAAAATACTTTGAAGAAGCCTCATTGCTGTACATAGAATCTATCCATTCGCTCAAGTGCTCTCTATTTTGATCGTATCCTAAAATTTTTACATCGTGCTTGTCATTCTCTAATTTAGGGCCCAAATGATGCTGCACAAAATTTGTCATTTCATTAGGTGAAAAGTGCATACTTTCCCAGTTATTTCCATTTCCTAAAGGTTCATTTTCAACAGTGAAACCCCAAATATCTATTCCTTCTTCTCTATAAGCATCTATGTATTTAGAAAAAAACAATGCCCAAGTATCATAATACCTTGGAAGTAGTTTTCCACCTACCCATGCGTTATTGTCTTTCATCCAAGGAGCAGCTGTCCAAGGTGATGCAAGTATTTTAAACCCATCCTTAGAAGCTTTTAAGGCATCCTTTATCATAGGAATAAGATCCTCCTTATCTTCTTTTATTGTAAAATACTTTAACTCCCTGTCATCATCCACCGGTGCATAAGAATAGTGATTTAAAGAAAAGTCACACGAATTCATATGTGTTCTAGTTAAAGAATAGTGTGCGCCTTGTTCAGAGAAATATGCTTGGATAATTGTGTCTCTATTTTTTTGACTTATCTTATTCAGTAAAGATGCTGAAGCTTCTGTAAAAGCACCTCCAAAACCAGTAATAGTTTGAAATCTATGATTTGGATCTAGCTTAATTATAGACATATTTTTTTCTAGAGTAAACTCCGAAACTCTAGTTAGTTTATTTCCGCTTGCAGAAGTTTCAAATACATCTGCTACCAATTGATTATCTACTGAAGTACAACTCATTATCAGAAATGAAAAAAATGTGAAAAAAAAGGAGTTTATTTTCATTGAGTTCATATTATCTATTATAACTTGTATTAGGAACTAAAACTTCTTGCATCAGAGCATCAACATTTCCATTAAAAGTTTTTGAAATTGAATTACCATTTCTAGTTAAGCCATCGAATACTCCTTTATCAACTAGAGTCCAAATAGGAAATTTAGCCTCGCCATTTAAGGTAAATAAGCCAAAGTGATTTTCTGAACCATTTGAATTTTGAGCATCTTTCCATTGTTCATCAAAGGCTTCAAAATAAAAACAAGAAATTCTTTCTTTGTTTGTCCATTCCCTGAGCTGCTTGTAGTAGAGTCCCTGCTTGTATTCGTCAGTTGCACGAGAACCATTTACTCCATAAACCCCATTAGATGTTGTAGCCCAACCGGTTTCTCCAATATGAATTGGTTTGCTACTGTCTATACTTTTTATATATTCTGAAACATCTTTATATTGTTTTTTAGCAAATTCTAACGCACGAAGCATTGAATTATCTATTTTTTCTTTATCTGACAGCTGATCTTCGTTATCTGGAACTTTCCAAAATTCAGGATTATAATGAGAATTATGATATGCATACGTATGCATAGAAACATAATCTACTGCCTTGATTAAATCTTCTAAATCTTTAACCCGATAGCTTTCATCACCTCCACCCCATGACGAAAAATCATCAGAGCTTGTAATCCATAAATCTTTAGGAAGATCTCCTTTTTTCTTTAACTCTTGTAAATGATTTACCCATTTTAAAATTACATTTGGTTGAACATAGTAGCTTGTAGCCCATTTAACCATTGCTTCATTTCCTACTGCAATCACTTTTACAATGTTTGGATATTTATTAGCCAAAGCTGCAGCACGTTCAATCTCTCCCTCGTTTTGAATACTTTCTACATCATGATTTGGTGCTTTATCCGTCCAAGCATTTAAACAATCTATCCAAGCGCCCAACATAACATACATCTCAAAACTAGGATCTTCTTTTTTAAGCTGACTAATTGCTTTTAAAATATTAGATGCATGTGGCAAATCTGTTTGTACATTATAGGTTCTTAAAATTCGGATACCCATTGCATGCAATAATTTTAAATCTTCTTTAAGCTCTATAATTGTTGGTTGAACCTCTCTTGTTTTTTCTCTATATCCACCATAAGAAATTGCTAAATAATCTGGATTTCCTAAAATTTTGGCTGCTGTCATTTCTTGTGTCGCTTCTTTTGTTATTGGTGATTTATTTTTCTTATTAGAGCTGCATCCTAGAAGCACAATCAATCCTAAAATCGGAACTAGAATTTTAATATTTAATTTCATATTATTTAGCTGTCTAATAGTATTTATAACTTATATTTTATTTATTAATAACTTCATTATTTACAGGTTTCTTATAACTAAAAACAGCGAGCAACAAATAAAAAGAAGTTGAAATTTCTGAAAACGAATAACCAACTGTAAAAATTATTTTTTTATTGAAACCTCAATTCTATCTACTTTTCCTGTTCGTTCAAAAATCATTTTTGAAATACTCGAATTAAGTATTAAGCCTTCCATTTTTTCCATACTATTATCCGTAAAAAATATATTTAGACTTTCTTCATTTGTATTTTTGTATACAATCGGTACTTGGCAATAGGTAAAACAAAGCGAACCTTCTTTTAAATCAATTGATTTCTGTTTTTTACTAATCGCTGTATATGTAAACGTATTCGAAGATCGAACAAACTCACTTTCTCTCAATAAACTTGGTTTAAAAGTGATTCTTCCTTCATTTACAAAAACCCCCAACTCTCCTATTCTACTCAAAACATCCTCTTTAACCTGACCTGTCATTCCTGGTTGCTGTGCTCCTTTGCCTCCTGGTGTATGAGAATATGGATCTGTTGGAAAAGCGCCATACAACTCAGGTGATTTGTGAACACCAATACCTGCTTGAATTTCATAATAATGATCTAATAATTGACCAATTATTACTCCATCTTCATTATTTTTTATCGCTAACAAGCAATTTTCTTGAACCGCTAGTAATAATTTTGAAACCATATGCCAATAAATAGAGCCTAAGCCTTCATATCCGAAGAAAGTTCCGGAGCGACCAGTAAATGCCTTGTGATTAAATACTTCTTCAAAAGTTTTTAATAACAAACCAGCTTCGCTTTCAATTAAATCTGAGTAGTTTTCTGATAATTCTTCAAATGCTTCTTTTAAGCTATTTGCATTGTTGAAGTTTGCATTAAAATGGTAATTCCCCAAAACATCCTTAGTAATGATTTGAGTATTTCCTTCGTCAACAAGTTTTGTTAATAATTTAGAGTTTTTAACAGCTGATTTAGAAATTATATTTTTCTTATCAAAACGCGGTAAATCTTTATTTGGATATAAAATATAACTATATTGATCTTCTCTAAATAAAGCACTATCCTTCATAGCGTCTAAAACTTCTAGGGCCTCTTTTGGTAGTAAATATCCCGCACTTAAAACGGCTACTTGCCCCTCTAACATTTCTGGTAAATAAGAAATAGAAACTTCTTTATCATTCGCTAACGTCATTAAATTATACGAATTGTACAAATTATCCTTACGCTTATTTGCTTTAATTGTATGGGCTAAATATTGCTTTGTAATTGAGAAAAAAGTTAATAAATCAGCTTTTGTAATTTTACTTTTATCACTAGAAAAACCGTTATTATAGACAGTTTCTCTGAACAAACTACCTGCCTCTCCTAAACCGTCTAAAACTGTTTTCCTGTCGGCATCTGAAACACGACCCGAAAGAATTTCCTTGTTTTCATTAAAAACCTTTACAACTTCATTAAAAAAAGTTGCCAATTCTGATGAAATTTCAAAAGATTCAGTTTTAGATTTAGTAACTACTGTATCGAAGAACTTTATAAATCTGTTTAAGTAATTTAGTGTTACCATAGATACTCCATTCCCCACTAAAGCATTGTTGGCATCATTCCATTCCGGACGTTGTGTATTCATCCAAATACCTCCTTCTGGTATAAAATTGGATACTTTAGCCAAAACCGTTGCCAATAATTTTTCAATTAAATTTACTTTGTAAATAAAGAAATTTTTATCCCTTAATAAAGCACCATCTGCGCCCAACTCTTCTCTCTTTTGCTGAATTTTAGCATCCAAATCATAGTCAAAATCAATCGTATCTTTAGAATTTAGCAAAATACTTTTGTAATCTTTAATTTTATAAGGCACGTTCGCATAGACAAAAATTGACTCGGAAAAACGTTTTTCTAACTGATTTGGGTAATGATTTTCTATAAATTCTAGGAATTTTAATAAATAAATTATTTGATGATCTCCCCAATAACCAATATAAGACCAAGGATCATTTTCTTCTAGTATTTCCCAATCGAAACCATCTTTTGTAACCCTGTAAGGATTGTAACCATCAAAAGTAGTAGCATTTAAAAACTTATGAATCATACTTTCTATAAACTCAGGATATGAGTGTGCTAATGTTTCCCAATTTTGAAAAATATCTCGCCAGTTACCTTCATAATCTAAAATCTTAGCTCCATCAACTTCATTTTTTGTATTGATAGAAAACTTATTCCAAGGTCTACTCGGATCTCCATGTCTTCTGCTAAATTTTAATGGTAAGTATTCGAAACAGAGCCTTTTAAAGTTTTTATCCTCATCTTTCTCTGCAATTTCAAGAATCGTATTTAGTTTAAATTCATCAGGCAATTCATATAATAATTGCTCTTTTTTCTTGATGACTTTTTTATTTGCCTTCGCAATGTATTTTATAAAATCTTCTTTTTCAATTTTATAATCATCATCAAAAGTACCACCTCTCATTAAATTGAAAAGTGTGTTTGCAAAGTGCCTTGTGTTTATTAAAGAATCGTTTGTAACTTGTAAACCATCTGCAGCACCTGTTAAAGCTATTAAGTTTTTAGTTCCTAGCTGTATATCTTCTAAAATACTTTTTGCTAAATTTTTATCATTTATTATTGCTTCAGAAATTCTATAAATATCTCCTATCGTCTGATTTACATTCGCAACAAAACTCCATTCTTTAGTTTCATTTCCACTTAAATTTAGATCACCACTGATAAAATATGCTCCTTTTTCTGCCTTTACATCTTCTTCTTGATAGAGGTCTTTTCCTCTTCTAAAATTATCTAATTGTAATGATGACAATAAATAAGTAGGATTTTTAATACCAAAAGACCAAACTATATTTGCCTTTAAAGCCTCACTTGGTTCAGCTTTATCAACAATAATTGCACTTAAAGCATAAATACCAAGTCCTGATTTTAGCTGCAACTCACTTTTTTTGTAAGCATCTACAAGATTACTTCGAGAGTTTTGTAAATCTGTCTCTACATCCGACGGAATAATGTTTTGCAAACCATCTAAAAATGTAATTTTTATTTGATCCGACGAATTATTAATTAATGTTGATTTTTTTACAAATCCAAATTTATCAGATGAACTCCATTGATACCTAAAAGTAACATCTAAATCTTCATTAATTTCTTCGAAAATAACTTTATTACCAAAACTATTTTTATATAAATTTTGCTTTGTTTGATATAACCCAATCTGTCTTTTAGAGAAAGGTTCCCACAAATAAATATTTCCGTTTTTTAAAACTTGAAAAATAGATTTACTTCCCGTAATATCAGCAGATTCTGTAATTTTATCGTCTGTGTAGTAAGGAAATAATGAATATTCACTATTCTTTCTACCAGCTGTTAGACCTCCGTTACTAGCAATAAACATCCAATGATTTGAGTCTGAAACAATACTCATAAAAAATGGCCTCATTTCATTACTATTAGAAATTTTATAATAAACTTCATTCTCAAAGTTTATCATTTCGCCTTTCACTTCGTGAGATTGAAATTCTGTTTTATTTTTTCCTAAAAAAATGGTCTTATTTGTCATTACAATTGTGAATGTAAAAAGAACCTCTACTACTATTTAAAAAGAGATTCGAATTAATAATTATTTATATTTTTTTATAAAGAATTTTAGATCGGGTTAAATCTGATATTTCTTGATTAAAAAATTTATTGTTTGGGGTTTTAATTTAAAAAACCGTTTGTTCTGTTAATTTTGCTAAAATGCTTTGATACTAACTCTTGAGTTACTCCTTTAGAATATGGATTTAGTTTGTGTGCCTCTTTTAAAGCATAGTAGGCTAGTCTTGGAGATAGCGTGTATAAACCTTTTTCGTTTGTTGGGCCTTTTGCGCAGATACCGAACCATTCCTCATTCATATTTTTATTTTCTTTGCTAAGATCTAAATCATATCCTCCGCCCATCCAAGAGGCATTGGTGTCATGTTTATCTAAATTTATTGTTTGTCCAAACTTCCACCAACCATCACTAAATTGAAAAGTAAACCCTCCTATAGCGTTTTCTGATTTTCCTAAACCTGCCGCATTTTCATATATCTCTTTCCAATTTTCTAACATATAAAACGCTTGCATCTTTTGATCTTCTTTTTTACTAATTACATTAAAAGCATCTGCTCCAAATTCTGTGAAAAGAATTGGCATATCTAATGATACTTTTACTTTTTCAAAAGCATCTGTAAATGATTTTCCACGATACATATTTGTACCATAAATATCTACATCTCTGCATTCTTCTGCTATAATTTCTAAAAAACCTAAATCTCCGTTACAAATAGCCACAGGATGATTACTGTCTATTGACTTTATTTTTTTTGCGGCTTTATTCATTAAGCGATACATCGGCCTTCCTAAATTTTCACCTTTTAAATCAATTTCTATTTGATTATCCGGAAAATCTTCTGTTTCTCCTCCTGCCCAAAAAAGGCCATAATTATTTTCGTTTCCTAAAAGAAATAATAATAATCCGGGAGTATCTTTAAAGGTTTCAGAAATTTCAGAAATTTCTTCAATTAAAGCTTTTTGAGTTTCTATATCTCTATAGTCAGTTGCTGATATCCAATTACCTTTAACCAGAACTCCATACCTACCAAAAGAATGATTTAGCATGGTATAAATGCCATAATTTTCATATATGTACGTGATCCATTTAGGTTGAATACCAACATAAACTCGAATAGTATTTACTCCCATGTCTTTTAACAAGGCCATCTCAGCATCTAAAGCCTCTTTGATTATAACATCAGGTTGTTCCCATAAACTATATGAATAATTAGTTCCTATTGGATAATAATCCCAATTCATTCCGTTAATTATAAAATCTTCGCCATTCACAACTAACTTAAAACCTTCATCATTTCTAAAAATTGATACTGTATCTTTTTGATTACAGGCATTTAGTACAAATAAAATAAGAATAAGTTTTAAGAAAATATTATTCATAAATAAGAGTCTAGATTATAAAATTATTAGATATGTTCTTATTAAAAATTAAGGTCAGTCACTTATAACTGACCTTTTAAAATTTAATTCTGAAAATCTATTATTGATAAACTTTTATGTAATCTATTTCCATTGTGTCTTGTGTAAATGCCGGATCGATATCTCCACCATTAGTTCCACCCATTGCTAAATTGAGTAACAAATAGAAATCTGCATTAAATGGTAAATCTGCATTGTTTGTTAACGTATAATACTCAACATCATCTAAATAAATTCTTATTGCAGTATCTGTCCATTCTAAAGTATATAAATGAAATTCTGAAGAAGGAGTATCAATTGAAGTCTTTTCACCATAGCTAGCCTGATTAGATCCTGCAGTATTATACCAATGGCATGTACCCTCGACATATGATTTATCGCCTCCTCTTTGCTCCATAATATCTATCTCGCCAGAGAAAGGCCATCCAGCAGTAGGGTGATTAGAACCTAACATCCAAATAGCAGGCCAGGTTCCTTGTGCAGAAGGAAGTTTAGCTCTAACTTCAACTCTACCATATTTGAAATTATAAAGTCCTTGAGTTTTGACTCTACCTGAAGTATAATCACTTCCATCTTTTTTAGCTGTAATCTTTAAAGATCCATTCTCAACAATTACATTTTCTGGATTATTAGTATAACTTTGTACTTCTTGGTTACCCCATCCCAAGTTGCCAAAAATATCAGTATTTCCTAAATCATAGTCCCACTTACTTGGGTCTGGTGCACCATCTGTATTAAAATCATCTTCCCATACTAAATCATTATAGATGTAACTCGCACCTTTAACGGGTTTTGTTGAAGTAAATCTGTGATACCAGGCAGCTCCTTCACCAGTTGCTGGATCTTCTATAACTCTTACCATGAGCTCATCATTAGTCATGTAAACAATGTCATAGGTACTTGATCCCACAAGCCAGCCCATAAAACCTCCATCAGAAATTTCGAAAGTAGTACCTCTATATTCTTTATTATCATAAGATCCTTCTAAAGCAGCCTTAGATTCTGAGGGTACTATAGAAACATTCTTAACTCCAAACATATTAGTAGCTACTGTATCATCATAACATTGATCTTTACCAATTCCTAAAAAACCAGCATAAGTCCCTGGAACAAATGCAGGTCCTGTAGTTTGTTCAAAGGTTAATCCATCTTCAGTTCTTGTAAATATAAACTCATTATCATACATACATCCTTTTTCATCATCCCAAGCATCTGGACCAGGCCACCAAGCTCCATATGAAAATTCTCCATTTCCATAATCATCTGAAACTGGTCCTAAACTTACGTGACCAGATCTATTTGCTTGCCAATACCATTTTTTACTGCTACCAAAATCTAATTCACTAGCAGAACCTGTTAAAATATTTTCTGCTTCAACATCTGAAAAAGAACTAAATATGGTCACTTCTGTAGTAATACTACTACCTAAACCTCCAGTTCCAGTGGCATTTATAATTACAGTATATGTATTAACACCAACTTCAGTATATCTATGTCTTATAACACCAGTTGGATCTACATTTTTTTTCCCATCACCAAAATCAAATTGATAATTAGTTACATTATCTGCTTTTGCTGTAAATATTACAAAACCAGTACCATCACCATTTGCATTAGCTGCATCTTGACCTACGACCTCCATACTAACAGTAAGGTTAGAAGGAATTATCACATTTCCAATCTCATATTTATTTTCTTGACAACTAAAAAAAGTAATTAGTACAGAAAATAATACTATGTGAACATTTATTATTTTTTTCATTTTATATTATTTTTTATTTGTAATAATTTAAATCATCTAAATAAGCAATTACTTTATCGCTATTATTTTCTGAATTAACCTGAATAACAATTCTGTTAAAATTTGTAATACTTAAAGGATTTGTTTGCCCCAATACTGTATCATTTGCAAAATCAAACGTAACTTCTTGCCAAGTATCTAATGCGATTGGTTTAATAATCTCTGATTGTCTTTCCCAAGGTTTTGGATCTGCATCTTGTAATTTAAAAGAAAGCTGATTTGGCTGGCTCCCCGTAATACTTGAGGACGGCACATAAATCTTTATAGAAAATTTAGATTTAGCTGTTAAATCATAATCTGGTGAAATATCAAAACGAACATTTGCATATGTACCTCCGGTATCATTATATTCTAAAACAGTATCAGAATCATTTAAAGCATCTTTAAAAGGATTTGCAAAATCATTATCCATTCCACAATCATCACCTGCCCATGTTGTTATAGTACCATTTCCTTCGAAATCATCTTTTACAAAAGGAGCTGTATCCACAGCTATCTCATTACCATAAGATAAATCATCTAAATAAGCAATTACTTTATCGCTATTATTTTCTGAATTAACCTGAATAACAATTCTGTTAAAATTTGTAATGCTTAAAGGATTTGTTTGCCCCAATACTGTATCATTTGCAAAATCAAACGTAACTTCTTGCCAAGTATCTAATACGATTGGTTTAATAATCTCTGATTGTCTTTCCCAAGGTTTTGGATCTGCATCTTGTAATTTAAAGGAAAGCTGATTTGGCTGGCTCCCCGTAATACTTGAGGACGGCACATAAATTTTTATCGTAAATACGCTATTACCATCAGACAAATCAAAATCAGAATCTTTATCAAAACGAACATTTGCATATGTACCTCCGGTATCATTATATTCTAGAACAGTATCAGAATCATTTAAGGCATCTTTAAAAGGGTTTGCAAAAGCAATATTCATTCCACAATCATCACCTGCCCAAGTAGAAATATTTCCATTTCCTTCAAAATCATCAAAAACAATAGGAGTTCCCGTTGGTGATGGTGCTTTATAGAAATAAATATTGTCTATAAATACGGTACCTGAACCTACAAATTTAAATTGTTTCAACTTATCAACGGGTAATCCTTGATCAGTGAAATCTGACATTGGAATATTAATAGTTGTCCAGCTATTTGCAGTTAAAGCCTTAGTCACAAATCTTTCATCTGCAGGCTGCACACCATTTGGCAATGGATAGATATCTATACTGGTTGCATCTGGTGTCCATATATCTAGATGCAATATTTCCATAGATGAAGCATCAATCTCTGAACCTAAATCAATTCCTTGATAATTTAAATTACTATATTGTAATATGGCATCTCCATTTAAATCAAAAGCATTGTAAATTGTACTCTGACTCCAATTTGGATTAAAATCAGTTCCAGCAACATCAGTATAAGCATCACTAAATATTGAAATAACATCTTCATCATTTTTAGCTGGAGGTGTAACAGTTGATACAACAGGCGCTAAAATTTCTGTTACTTCAAAATCTGCAGTGTACTCAGTAGTTTCAATTGCACCACCTTTAGCAATAACTTTTACAGAATAAGTACCAGGGTTTGCATATTGATAAGAAATTCCTTCTCCTATATTCCCTGTCATTACTGGCTGATCTACATCAACTTCTCCTGAATAAAACTCATACATTGAAGCAAAATCTGCAGTCGCATTTACATTTACTTGCTTAGAAATTGCTGCATCATTTTCTACTGTTACCATTAAATTTTCAGGTGCTTTAAATGAAACTACTAATTGCTTTGTAATTTCAGCAGTATCTCCTTTGATATTTGAGGCTACGACTTTTACCTCATAGGAACCCTCTGCATAGGTGTGCTCAATATTGTTTCCTTGTTTTATATTTTCTGGATCAGTTGTAGTATCTCCAAAATAAATATCAAAAGAAGTAGCTCCTTCTGCTGTTGGAAAAATAGTTACAAGACCAGTATTATCTTGAGTTATATTAAATACTGCTGACACATTAGAAGGTGCAGGAATAGTATCTAGGAAACTTAGGTTATCTTCCTCATTACAAGCAAATACCATTACTATAATGATAAAAACTTTTGTTATTTTATTAATTATTTTCATATTATAAGTATTTTAATTTGTTGAACAAGTAGATGTTGCATAGCCTTTGTTTTGACACCATCTATTTCCTGCTAGCTCAATTTCTAATCTTGGTATTGGAAATACTTCGTTTTTATCATTTTGGAAACCAGGAATAGTAATTGTTTTGCCTGTTCTAACTTGATCGAAAAAACGATCACCTTCTCCTGCAAGTTCTAATCTTCTTTCTAATAAAATATTATCAATATTTGCAGGAACTCTATGGTTTTCATCTCCAAAAGCTCTATCTCTTACTTGATCCAATAAATCCTGTGGGTCATTCTTTTGAGCGGTAGCCATTAGATTTGCTTCAGCAGCCATCAATAAAACGTCTGAATAACGAATAGCTCTGTAATTATTACCATGTGTAATTCTTGGATCCCCTAAGTTAGATTCTTGATATACCATATATTTATGGTTATAATAACCTGTATACTCATTTCTAGTATCGAAAGTAACTGCTGGATTTGCTGTAACATAAGCTTCCATATTAAAAATAGTTGGGTTTAACCTAGTGTCTTCAGCTACATATAAATCCACTAATGATTGAACTGGTGTACTAAAAGTATTACCATCATCATACGGAGCCCAATTAGACTTGTCTCCAGTAAATCTTGGCGACATAAAACCTGCTGATACATTACCTTCAGAACCCTGTAAGAAATCATAACTAGCTCCCTCTACACCAATAGAATATTGGATTTCAAAAACAGACTCTTTATTGTTTTCGTTATTATTTAAGAAAATAGTACTAAAGTCAGTTTCTAATTCATATTTATTAGAGGCGATTACTTGCTGAAAAGCAGTTGCTGCTTCATCATATTTTTCATCATATAAATAAATTTTTCCTAATAATGCTAGAGCTGCTCCTTTAGTAACTCTTCCTGGTTGAGATGCATCCCAAGAAAGATTAGCTACAGCTGTAGTTAAATCTGCTTGTATTTGTGCATAAACATCTGCTTTAGGAGTTCTTTCTAAACCTTGAGATTCTGACACACTTACCCTTTTGTCCACAACAAGTGGGACATCTCCAAAAAACTTAACTAATGTAAAATAGTAGTATGACCTTAAAAACAAGTTTTCAGCTAAAAGTTCTTGCTTTCTTGCAAAGTCTACTTTATCTTGAAATTCTACTATATAATTTGCTCTACTTATTCCTCCATACATAAATTGCCATACACTACGTAAAGATGAATTATCTGGAGTATGTATCATATCATCTATTTGTTGCCAATCAACAACATCATCAGGTCTTTCTCCTCCACAAAGCGCATTGTCAGATGCAATTTCTCCTATAATATGACTTAAATAATTCGTTCCTAAAAGATCATAAACACCCAATAAAGCATCTTCATAATCTTGCTGTCCATTAAAAAAGTTTTCAGAACTCTGTTCACCTTCTTTTGTTATATCTAAATAATCATCGCATGAATTAGTACTAAAAACCAATACTAAAAGTGCTAATATTTTTGTTAATTTATTTTGCATATCTATTTTTTTTAAAATGAAATATTAACTCCAGTTGTAAATGTGCGTGTCTGTGGATATTGCCCTAAATCTACTCCTGCTCCTAATGGACTTGCATTAGATACATCTGGATTATAACCACTATATTTTGTAAATGTGTATAAATTATTTACTGCAACATAAACTCTAAATTTATCCATATGTAATTTTTCTAAAACTTCATTAGATAATGAATATCCTAATTGTACATTTTGAATTCTGAAGTAAGAAGCATCTTCGACATAGAAATCTGAAAATAAAGTATTTCCTGTAGAAGTTGTTGTAGCCCTTGGTACAGTATTAGAAGTTCCTTCACCTACCCATCTGTCTAAATATAATGATGGTTTATTGCTATAGGTCAAGAAACGCTCATAACTTCTAGAAGCATCATTTCCTACAGAAGCATAAACAGAAGTAGCAAAATCAAAATTCTTATAATTTAAATTTAAATTTGCTCCTATTGTAAATTCTGGTATTGGGTTTCCAATCACTGTTTCGTCATCTGTACTTCCAAATTCTACTTCTCCATCTCCATCTACATCCACAAACCTAATATCACCGGGTTTTGCTCCAGGCTGTATAGCATGTGCATCGATTTCTGCTTGATTTTGGAATATCCCATCAGTTTGTAAACCGTAAAAAACTCCAATTGGCAATCCTGTTTGAAATCTTGAAGTATTTTGAGATAAATCAAATAATCCTCCTGAGAAAAAACCTGCTGCATTATTTACTTCTACAGCTTTATTCTTTACAGTTGTAACATTTACACCCAAACCTAAATTAAAGTCTTCGGTAAAATCGTGATTAAAATTAATACTTACATCTAGACCTTTGTTTTCAATAGTTCCAGCATTTACTACTGGTGCACTACTACCAGGTGCAGAAGCTCCTACAACTCCAGAAACATCAGCTACTAATAATAAGTTTTCTGTTGTTTTCTTATAATAATCGAAAGTGATATCTAATTTATTTGAAAATAATTTTATATCAAAACCAACGTTTATCTGTTCATTAGTTTCCCATTGCAAATCTGGGTTAGGTAAAGCACCAATTGCATTACCATAGTACAAATTGTTGCCAAAAGAATATGAAGCCTCACTTCCATTAGTTCCTTGTAAAAACCCTAAATATTTGTAACTACCGATTTTATCATTACCTGTAATACCCCAACTTCCTCTTAGTTTTAAACTGTTGATAGTCTCAGATTTAAAGAAATCTTCTTTATGAATAACCCAACCACCAGAAACCGATGGAAAATATCCAATTCTATTCGCTGGACCAAACCTTGTTGAAGCATCTCTTCTAAGCATAGCTGAAAAAAGATATTTACTATCATAATCATATTGTAGTCTACCAAAAAAAGAATACCATCTATCTTCATTGATTCCTGTAGCAGCATTATTATTTTGTCTTATAGTTTCATCTGAATCTATATTGCCATCTGCATCTAATACTTCATCATAAATGAAAGATTGCGTATTAAACAAATAAGCATTTGACCAGTTATCTCTATCAGGACTGACTGTTAAAAAGCCTGTAGCATAAGCTCCATAGAATTGTTCGCTTCTTATTGAACTACCAGCTAAAACATTAAAATTATGTTTTTCATTAATTGAAAAATTATAATCAATAAAGTTTTCAAAAGTGTAATCGAAATAATTTTGATTGTTTTCATAAACAGTACTAAATACATCTGTATTACCATTATCATTTCTATCTAAATCAAAAACACCGTTTTCTAAATTAACACTATTAACTACTTTTCCTGGCCCATAATAGCTTATTGGAAAATATTGTCTGTTTACGACATCTGAATAATTAAAATTAAAACGACTTGTAGCTTTTAAGTTTTCTAAAACTTCATATTGCAACTCTACTTTTCCAGTAAATCTATTAACTTTTGTCTGATTGTTTGTATTATCAATTAAAGCTAATGGATTTACAATCTCTGAACCTTGATTGTCCGCTATATATGTAAAACCTCCTGAAGGTCCAGTGCCATCTGTACCATCATAAATTGAAGTAAGAGGTGATGCATTTAAAGCATAATACAAAGTAGAACCTCTCCCTGATTCGTTAATTCCTTTGCTTTTGATATTCGTGTACAACAAGAAAGTATTTAACTTTAATTTCTCAGTTAAGTCTATACCTAAAGTATTTTTTATGGTAAACCTGTTAAAGTTTGATTTTTCTGGTGCAATGATTCCTTCTTGATTAAAATAACTGGCACTAAAACCATAAGTAACTTTATCTGAACCTCCATTTGCACTTAATGTATGACTAACAATTGGAGAAGTTTGGAACAAAGCTTTTTGCCAATCTGTACCCGCACCATAACTTCCTAGGTTTGTAAATGGAATTTGGTTACCATCAGCAACTTCTATTTCATTTACATAGAATGCGTACTCTGTAGCGTTCATTAAATCTAATTGATTAGATGCTTCCTGGAAAGAGGTGTAAGAGTTGAATGCAAATTTTGTATCTCTATGTTTCTTTCCACTTTTTGTAGTAATCAGTATTACACCATTAGCAGCTTGTACACCATAAATAGCAGAACTTGCATCTTTAATAATGTCCATTTTTTCAATATCATTAGGGTCTATAATACTTAAATCTGGACCTATATTAACACCATCTACAATAACTAATGGACTGTTATCACCATTAGAAGTAATACCACGTATCCTTATATTTAATGAAGCTCCAGGTGAACCTGAATTAGCTGTTACTTGAACACCCGCAGCACTACCTTGCAAAGCTTCCTCTATTCTAGTGGGATTAGCTTCAGTAATTTTTTCTGCACTAATACTAGAAAATGCTCCTGAAACCAATTCTTTTCTCTGGGAACCATAACCCACAACTATAATTTCTGCTAAGGATTCTGCATCTTCTTCTAATGAAACATTGATTTCACTTGAAGCTACTACTACCTCTTTGGGTTTCATACCCAAATAGTTAAACACCAAGACAGCTCCTTCTTTTACATTTGATAGACTATAAAACCCATCAAAGTCTGTTTGGTAACCTGTATTTGTACCTTTTATCAATATACTAACTCCAGGCAGTGGATCGCCCGTTTTAGCGTCTTTTACAGTCCCTTTTACATTAATAGTCTGCGCTGATGCAGTAAAACTAAAAATTAAAAAGCATAATAATGTTACTTTTTTTATCATAAACATGGTCTTAATTATTTTTTATAAAGTTAGTCTTAATAACTCCTTTATCTATAAAACTAACCACAACAAAAAACATACATCGTAATAAAAATAGGGCTAAAACACAATATTTTTAAGAGTATTAGGCTTTTACGAACATGTTAAAAATTAACTTTTATAGAGTCTATATTACCTTTGTATGGGTAATGTAAAGGTTAGTTAAACAGCTGTTTGGTATTTAAATTTCTAAGATGTAATTTGTTAAGTTTGAATCATGTGGTAAGTCCATCTTTTTTCTTAGCCTATACCTCTTGACCTCAACACTTCTTGGTGATATATTGAATAAAGGCGCAATTTCTTTAGAAGACAAGTTTAGCCTTAAATAGGCGCAGAGTCTCAAATCATTCGGAGTTAAACTTACATGCCTGTCTTTAACTTTTTTCAGGAAATTTTTATCAGCATTATTAAAAGCTTCTTGAAACATTTTCCAATCGTCTGTATTGTTTAAATTCTTGTCAATAATTTTGACAACCTTAGATATATTTTTATCACCTCCATTAATCAATTCAACCTTTATAGTATTTAAAAAATCATTTTTCTTTATCATGTTCATGGTAGAAATAGCCAATTCTCTGTTTTTACTCTCTATATTACTTCTTAACTTATCGTTATTGAGCTTTATAATTTGTTGTGAACTTTCTAAATCTTTAAGCTCCAATTCCTTTTGAGCTTTCACAAGTAATTCCTCTTTTTGTTTTTTATAATTTCTTTTAGATACAATGTGCACTAAATAAAACGCACCTAATGAAAGGAGTATATAAATTATCATTAAAGAATTAGACAAATACCATGGCCTTTTAATATTAAAACTAAAACTAGCTTCGTTTGCACTTACCTCTCCACCTACAATTGCCCTAACTTTAAAAATATAATTACCATAAGAAACGTTTTCAAACAAAACCGACTTAGAATCTGACGGTGAACTCCAATGCGTACTTTTACCCAATAAACGATACTGGTATTTAATGTTTGTTATTTTGTTATAATTGGGAACACTATAGAAAAACTCGAAATTATTTTCATAAGACGAAAACTCTTGTTTTAAATACAGATTTAAACTTGTTTTAGGTTTGTCCAAAATAAAGTTATTCGCTTTATTAATTTGTATTTCAAAAGCTGCTGGATTTTTTAATTTATTTAAATCTATCGCCACATAACCATTAGAAGTACCAATAAGGTATTTTTCATTTTCTATATGCATAACATTTTCATATCCATAGGTTGCTCTTGGCATCGAAACTGAAACCGGTATACTCCGCACAACTGGCTTATTGGTTAATTTTCCTTGTATTAGATATTTAATATTATCCTTTGAAAAAGACCAGAGTATATTATTTGTTTTATTAAAAGCCAATTTTCCAGAAATGAAACCATCTTCAGAAATTAATTTACTGTAAATACTGTCTTTTACAAAAAAATCTTCTTCTCGGTCATATAAGAAAACACCGTTCTTACTTGAATACAATATTTTATCTTGATAAGAGATTAAACAAGTATGAAGGCCTTTAGCAAGAGATTCTTCTTTACTAACAGAAACTACTTTTTTAAATTCTTTATCTAAGGTTAATTTAAAAACACCTTTATATTCATGATTTACTAAGAACTTATTCTGACCATATTTAACAAAATCCTTACTAGAGTTATTAAAACCGGCTACTTTATTCTTTAAAATCCAAGAATTATTCTTTTTTTCAAGTATATACAACCCATCATAGCAGCCTTGAACGATATTACTATCATCAATTTCTTTTAACTTCCAAGTTCCTTGCTTATTAAAAATAAGTGTTGATTTATTATTTTCAATCAAAAAAGTCCCTGAATCATGTCCACAAAAAAGAGCATTATTTATGATATCTAAACTCCAAACTTGTCCTTGTGTATTTTCGATAAGTTTAAAATCACTTCTAGAATCTTTTTGTTTATAGAATAGACCTTGATTTGTTCCTAAATACAAGTTACCATCAAAAGCTATAGATGAATAAACAGTACCTATAAAATCCTTTTTTTTATTGTAAATTCTAAAAGGAGAATTAATATTTATTGCGTTAATTCCATTATCTAAACCAAGCCAAATATTATTTTCTATGTCTTCAAAAACGGAAAGCACTGTATTATTGTTTAAACCGGAACTTTGATTAATTTGATAATTAACTGATCCATTGTTATTTAAATACACAAACCCGTCAGAAATCGTACCTACAGCAAAGTCTTTGTTTTTTAATAATCTAGCACTGTAAATTGTTACTTTTTCAAGAAGTGATTCTGCTTCTATCTTCCATTTCAAAAGCTCTTTGCCTTTTAAATAGTAAAATCCTTTTTTCTGCGTGAGAAATAGTAACCTACCATCTTTACTAAAAATTTCAACGATCGCATTGTCTTTTAATATTTGATTATCTGAAATTAACTTAGGGACACCATTTTCTATTTCAAAAACACCCTGACCACTTTCCTGAAAATAAATAACATCATTTACTTTCGATAATTTAAGTAGCTTAGAAGAAGAACTAATTATTTTTACTTCCTTTGTGTCTAAATTATACAAATAGATTCTTTCTAAAGATCTAAAGAGCACCCATCCATCAGACTCCAAAATAGTCCAAATTTGTTCATCCTCTAGCATTTGAATATTTTGTTCTTTTACGATTGAGGTAAATTTTAATTCACCAAATTTATTTTTTTCCCAAAAGCCAAAATCCATGTAAAAACCTGTATAAATTTTATCTTTTAAAACTTTTACTGATCTCATTATTGTTTTATTGGGAGTTGGATATAAATGCCAGTCTGCCCCATTAAACTCTAATAAACCTTTATTATTAGCAGCGTAAATAAATTTATTATTTGCTTGAGAAATATCCCAGTTTTGATTTTCTGCTTTATAAATTTTAGTTGTATATGTATTAATAGGCGGCAATTCTTGCCCAACAAAAGACATTGTAATCAGAAAAACGCAGTAAAAAAACTTATTCATAACTAGTAAGGTTTGTTTGGTTACTAATTTACATTAAATATCATTATATATTCGATAAAACAATATTTATTTAGTAACTGTATAGGTAGATAATACTTTTGTTGTATTAATTATAACTAATTACATCGAATTAATTTTGAATTAAAAAATAAACATCACTATACAATAAGAATATACTACCCGAATTTCGATATACTATAAACTTTCTATTACCACCTCTTTCTGGAGAATCTAACTTTAGTTAAAAAAACATTCATTTTTAATATTCACTAAAATATTCGATTGATATTAAATTAAAAATCAATAATATTATACTCTTAGTTGACAAGAACCTCGTTGAAAATAATATTAATGCATATAAATAAACCTTATATTTATGTGCTAATCTGGTTCACAAATACCGGGATATAATAAATAAATGACAGCTCAAGATTTAATAGGTACCTTTTCAATTATTGGAAATAACCAAAATGCAGATAATGATGAAAACTCTTATCATGGATCACTCTCTTTATCTTTAGATGAGCATCAAAGGATTATCGCGAAATGGACAATCGATGAAAATCAAGAGCAATTTGGAAAAGGTTTTTTTAAAAATAATATTTTAGTTATCAAATTCATATACAAGGGGTATAATGATAAGATGTACAAAGGAATAGTCGTTTACAAATGCTTGAATAAAGACATTTTAGAGGGTTTCTGGTCTGAAGAACTTGGAAATCCAAAATTTTTAGGTACTGAAAATTGTTTTAGAATAAAAAATTCTAAAACAATTTTAAATTAACTTATTTTGGAACACTTGCTTTATAAATTTCTACTTCTGAATTAGTTTCAATCTTATAAGCCGTATCTGCTTTAACTAAAATTGCTTGTCCTTTTTCTAAAGACATAGTTTCATTACCCTGAGTAAAAGTTGCAGTACCTTTTATAAGAATTAATATTTCTAAAGAATTTGATATAGATCTATGTACGATAGATTCTGACAATTCAATTTTACTTAATTCAAAGTCTTTTGCTAATGTTTTATAAATAACCTCTCCATTTTCTATATTTCTAACTCCCTTTAAAATATCAGGAATCGTTGCTTCAAATTTTGTGTTTTTAATTAGTTCAGAAACATCGATATGTTTATTTGTTAAACCTGCCCTTAAAACGTTATCCGAATTTGCCATTAATTCCATATTTACACCTTCCAAATAGGCATGTGGCACACCCGCATCCTGAAAAATGGCCTCTCCTCTTGATAATTTTAGAATGTTAAAGAAATAAATACTAAATATACCCTTATCAATATTTTTCGATTCTTTATTTACTAATGATTTAGCCGCCCAAAACTCGGGAGATGATTTTTCTAGTTCATTATTTAAATATTTAGGAAGAATTCTTTCTACTAACGGTTTCAAAACTTCATTAACTTCATCTTGACTATATTCCATTACTTTTTTATAAAGACCTGTATAACCATCTTCCAAAAAAATAGGTAACAAGAAGCTTAACTCTGGAGTTTCCTTTATATTTCTTGTCAATTTATTTACGTCTAAAAAACCATGTAACAACCAAAATTCGGTTAAAGCAACCATTATTTCTGGCTTGTGGTTTTCGTCTTTATAATTCCTATTACTTGCATTTAAAGGAATCCCTTTTTTGTTTTCATTTTTGTAGCCTATTCTGGCTGCCTCTTTACTCGGGTGCACTTGTATTGAAAGCATTTCCCTAACATCCAACACTTTAAATAAGTAAGGTAATTTACCAAAGTTTTTTGCAACTTGTTTACCTAGGGTCTCTTTTGGATTTTCATTTAAAAACAGATCCAAGGAAATAATTCCTTTTTCTGTAAAAACCTTAGACGGAGCTTTTAGATGAGCTCCTAACCAATACTCTGCATAAGAATAATTTTTATTAATATTTTCAGAGATTAAATTTGGAATAAAACTTTTTCCTCCCCATTCATAATTTTGGATTTCTCCTTTAATCTTATAAAATTTATTCATTTATTCTCAAAAAAATCACGTCAACTATTAATTAATTCGTCAAGAGCAAGCACTTTTCTTAACAGAACTCTTTCTTCCTTTTTATTTACTAAATCAATGTCAGTAATTTTAGCTAATTTTTCAATTATTACTTTACTCAGTGTGTCTTTTGGCTTTGTATAAAATATTAAATCAAGATCATTTATGTTATATAAAAATCGAACACCAGCCTTTACAGCTAGCATTAACGGTTTTTCTTTTCTTAAATTTAATATAAAAACATCACATTTTGATTTATTTTTTATTTTAGTGAGCAAATTTAAGATTTTATTATCATTTCCGTTATTAATAAGACAAATTTTAATTTGATCATTAAAAGATGGTTTAACAGATAAATGCTTTAAAGCAGTAAAGTCATCTTTATCAAAAATAATAATTAGCCCTTTTTTCATATTTATTACATTAATCACTATATTCTTATTAAAAAATAATAACGACCCGATTGTTATTTTTTTTCAATCTTTCGACTTTATTTAATGGTAATCTATCCTTTTCATTTTCTAAAAACAATAATCCTAAACTTTAGTTTTTCCTGACAAATATTTATGTAATTAGCAACTACAAAATATTGTTTAAGTTTAAATACACTTTACTAAATTTTCAATAAGAGTTTGAAATGCTCTTTTGTAAATTTTGTTAAACCATTAGGTTTTTTCTGCTGTTAGACAATACTTTTGACATCATCTATGCGAACCCAATATTCAATATAACCTAGCTACATCAGTTAAATATGTAGAACCATAAATATGATTTGATAACTAAATTTATTACGCCACATCTGTTTGTTTAAAAGCATTATAAAGTTCACTGAAACCATCACCATTTATAAAAAATCTTTTCTGATTTCTGAGCGCAACAGCTTTCAATGTTTTTAATGCATCAAAACCGTCCATATCTATTTGATCCAAATAATCAATATTCACTTGTACAGTAGCAATATCTGATTGCTCTAGTATATGTTCAAAGTGAATATTAAAAGGTCTTAAGGTTGAAGTATTAAGCTTTCCTGTTAAATGAAATACTCCGTTATTTTTAGAAATTTGTAATGACATAATTTTTGTAATTAGATAATAATAATAATTGTTAGAACAAATATCATATAGTTACACTAAAAACATAATAAAATCTCGCTGAATAACTTGTTAGGTTAGTTTAAACGTACAAAAGTATTGGTTAACTATATTAATAAAAAAGAATCTTGTTTAATCAAATAACCTAGCTAGTATTATACAATTTTCTAAATAAAAGTAAAAAATTAAATAGTGGTAAAACCTTATTGATTTGGGTTTTTAGACAAGTATATTTCGGCTCAACTATAAAAAGAATGTCATCACTCATTAATGCATATTAATAAAATGAACTGATTTAAAAAATACACCCAGCTATCGTTTTAATTTAATAATTAATAGCATAAATGTAGCACCAAACTTAGGTATAAATTGAATTAATTTTCAAAAGATAAAGTAATGATGATTTGTTAAAACCTTTAAGAATAAAGTGAATTAAAGCTTTTATATAAAATAGTTTATATTTTATATTAATTACTGATGTATTGAAATAGTTTAGTTTAAAAACGCTAAGAAGATTATGGAATAAATAAAAAGAAAATCTTTGAAAAATTAAATTTTAAAAAAAACAATCATTTCTATATGTTCAGATAAATAATTAAAGTAAATCTAGTCGCTTCATTAATTCTGGACGCTTAGATCTACTTACAGGAATGACATCCTTTTTTATCAAAACACTATTGTCCTCTATATCTACAATTTTTTTAAGATTGATTATATAAGAGCGATGGATTTTTAGAAATAAAGACTCCGGTAACTTTTCCTCAATTTTTTTTAGTGTAGAATGTACAGTATAATCTTGATTCTCTGTTTTTATTTTAATATAATCGCCTTTAGCTTCTATTAAATAGATACTTGGTAAATCTATTTTAATTAACCTTCGATCTATATTTATGTAAAAATCATTTTCAACATCAGGCGTATTTTTAACTTGACTGGCTTTAGACTTCGATGATATTTCCTGTTTGTTTACTTTTTCAATTGCTTTTATGAAGCGAGGCAGTTTTATAGGCTTTACAAGATAATCCAAAATAAAATCATACTCAAAGGCTTCAATAGCAAATTTAGTATCTGAAGTAGTTAGTATTATCTTTGGTGGATTTTTTAAGCTTTTAATAAAATCTAGACCACTAAAATTTGGCATGTGAATATCTAAAAATATTAAGTCTACCGTATTTTCATTCAAAAACTTCATGGCCTGCATAGCATTAGAAAATTCACCTGAAATATGTAAATCATCTATTTCATTGCATAAGGTTTTAATTATAACCCTTGCCATTTTTTCATCGTCAATAATAATACAATCCATAATGTTTATATAGTTTCTATATATGATGAAATTGCCATTAAACTTTTTTCGAATTCTTCTTTTTTAAGGAAACTCAATTCCCGAAGATTATGTTCAAACTCATTAGCAATTTTATAACTCTTTTCGAGTCCTAAAATACTAATTTTATGCTTAATTCTGTGTACATTTTCTTCGATTATTTTAAAATCTTTTTTTTCTACACTCTCAAAGTAACATTTCTTTTCTTCTGGAAACTCCTTTTTTATTATACTAATAAGCTCATTCTTAATCGATTCATCTCCTCTAGCTAACTGGTTTACGTAATCTAAATTTGGCTGTTCCATATTTATTTTTTTTACTAAAATAATTAGCACTAGCAGATCAAAAAAACACCCAACTAGAGTTTTTATGTTTTTTGAGTTCTAAGATTTATATTTTTTAATTGTAAAATAAAAAACAGTTCCAACACCTGGTTTACTCTCTAACCAAATATCACCCTCGTACAAATCAATAATTTTTTTTACAATAGACAATCCTATACCAGTTGAATCTTCTCTTTCATTTAATAAAGTGAAAATTTTAAAAATTTTGTCATGATATTTTTTTTCAATCCCAATTCCATTGTCTCTAATTGAAAATTGATGAAAAGTGTTGTTATCCTTATAATCTATTTCTACTATTCCTTTTTCTTTATCACAAAACTTAACAGCATTACTTATAAAGTTCTGAAACAATTGCTCAAACTTAGTTTTATCTCCCTTAACTATCGGTAATTTATTTAATACAGATAAATGGATATTATCTGGAATAAATAATGTTTTTTGTAAATTACTAACTATGTGATTTAAGTCAACATTTTCCTCTTCTAGCAGACTTGCCCCTGCACTAGAGTAATTTAACACACCAGAAATTAATTTTTCCATAGTTTCAATTGTGGCATCTAAATGGCTGAAATTTTCAAGAGTTGCGTCATCAAATTTACCTTCATTATCTGATTTAATCCAAGAGGTTAATGCCTCAATACTTCTTAACGGCGATTTTAAATCATGAGATACAATATGCGCATACTCATGTAATTGATTATTACTTTTTTCTAATTCTTTACGAATTTTTTCTTTTTGAGCTTCTAATGCTCTAAATTGAGTAATATCTAGGTGAATCCCTATACCACCTATAATTTCGCCATGGAGGTTATAATTTGGAGCACCACTCACCAACCAGTATCTTATGCCTCCATCTTTATGTTTAATCTCTAATTCATAAGAATTAGAGATGCCTTTCTTCCGTTTTAAATTTTCGTTATTTATAATCTCTTCCTGTGAATTTAATTTATATACTTCAATTCCTTTTTTACCTATTAATTCTTCCTCACTATATCCAGACATATCAGAAAAACTTTGATTAATCATTAAGATTTCATCATCAGTATTAACCTCCATTAAACCTAGGTTCATATTGGCTATAATATTACTATATTTTTCTTTCTGTGCCTCTAAACTTAAATTGTATTTTTTTTCTAGTGTAATATCTCTAAAAGTCCAGAAAAACCCTTTGATTTTCCCTGAAACTATGATGGGTGTGTAATTTCTTTCTAAAATTGTACCATCAACCATTTCTAATTGATCACCAAAGATTTCAACTCTTCCTTTTATAACGTCACGCATTCTTTGCATAAAAGAAGATGGGTCTTTAAACAAAAACTTATTTTTTTCTAAAACTAATTTGCAATCTATTCCAATCAATTCATCTGGTTTAGCATCGATTTTAAAAAACTTACAAAATTTTATATTTGAAGAAATTATTTTTCGATTTTCATCTTCTAGAACAACACCGCTATTTAGATTTAGTACTAGTACAGAAAGCCTGTTTTTAGATTCTATCAGTAAATCTTGGGCCTCCTTATCTTTTGTTATATCTCTAATAATTCCTTGTGCCGCAATTGGTTTATTATTTTTATCAAAAACAGTAGTAGCATTTATTTGTACCCATTTAATTTCTTTCTTTTTGGTATATACTCTAGCTATATAATTATTAAAATAACCTCTCTGTTGCAATTTTGTAAAAGATTTATAGGCATATTCTTCATCCTCTTCATAGATAATATTAGGTATCGAAAATTGTTCTTTTGTTATATCATACCCAAAGAGATCTACTGCACCATCATTCATTTTTATGACATTACCAAACAAATCCATAACAAGGTAAGCATCGTTAATGTTTTCGAATATCCCTTTTAATGTAGATAATTTCTCCTCTAAAATGTTATTAAGCTTTAAATTTGACTGCTTCAGTTCTGAAGAAATGTTATATAATTCTTTAGATTTATCTTCAAGAATTTTTTCTGCTGATTTTCTTGCCGATTTTTCACGTTTTAAGGCACGTTTTAATATTTCTATTTGATCTTGACTCATTAATTTTGATTAACAGTAAACCTTACCTCAGAGCCATCCTCCTTAATTTTATCTAGAGAAATTGTAGCAGAGCTATTAAAATATTCAAAAGTTTTATTCATTAAACCTAATCCAAAATGGTGCATTGCTCTGCTAGATTTATATACCATTGTTATAGAATTTTCTGTTTTGTTTTCTACGATAAAAGTAGGCAACTCTGCATCGGGATAAATTTTAAGGACTTCTACATGTATATGATTTTCAATAGAAGCTAACATTTCTATCGGATCGTTATAGGTAGCTAAAAGATCGGGGTAACTTGTTTCTATAACAGAAAAAAAGTGTTCTCCGTATACCAATAATAAGTCATCTGGCGATATACCTGTATTTCTGCTTAAATTTGATAATAGTTGCAACATTTCTGAAAAACTATAAGTACCAACAGCTGTGTAAACTCCTTCTGAATCAAGATTTGATTGATAAATGATTTTATCTACCATTTCTAAACCAAACTTATCTTCTACTAAATCTAAAAACTCCGTAAAAACAATTCCTTTCATTTAAATTTTTTTTAATTCATTCATACTCCAATATAACAAAATATCTTTAATTTTATCGACATAATCATTATATTTTAAAGGCTTTAGAACATACCCAGAAACTCCTATTCGATAACATTCCAATAAATCTTTTTGATTATCTGATGTTGTTAATATGATAACAGGAATGTGTTTAAATTGATCCTTTTCTTTTATGACTGTCAGAAATTCTACACCACTCATTTTTGGCATATTTAAGTCCAATAAGATAATATCAGGAAACTTGCTTTTATCTTCTAAAATTTTTAATGCTTCTTCTCCATTTTTAGCTTCATGTATTGTATGATCAAATTTTAATAAAGAAATTGTTCTCTTCATTTTCATAATCTCAATCAAATTATCTTCAATTAGCAAAACTTTTAATTTTTTTTCCATGAATCAAATTTATAATATTTGCTTTAATTTTTTAAAAATTAAACATTAAAGACATAAAAGATACGTTAAATGAATAATTTATATCGATGAAATACATTTTATATTAGATTAATGTATTTTTTAAACATAAAAAAACTCCAACTTTTCAATTGGAGTTTTTAAAAAATACGTGCTATTTTATTTTTTTACTGATTTTACAATAGCTAAAGCTGCTCTTACATCTTTTTCTAATTTTGCATAATCTTGGTTAGCTATAATTTCTTTTGAAATTAATTTAGACCCCATTCCAACGCAAGTAACACCTGCATCAAACCAACCTCTTAAGTTTTCTTCAGTTGGAGCAACACCACCCGTAGGCATAACACTTGTCCAAGGTTGTGGTCCTTTAACTCCTTTCACAAATTGTGGTCCATAAATGTCACCAGGAAATAATTTTACGATTTCACATCCTAATTCCTCTGCTCTGGTTATTTCTGTTAACGTACCACAACCAGGAGACCATAAAACTTTTTTACGGTTACAAGCAATTGCAATGTCTTCTCTTAAAACAGGAGTTACAATAAAATTTGCCCCCAAAGCCATATATAATGAAGCCGCGCCTGCATCAGTCACAGAACCAACCCCCATTATCATTCCTGGCAATTCAGCAATGGCATATTTTGTTAACTCACCAAAAACCTCGTGAGCAAAATCTCCACGAGCTGTAAACTCCATTAAACGCGCTCCACCATCATAACATGCTTTTAATACTTTTTTACTTAAATCTATATCATTATGAAAAAACAAAGGAATCATTCCTGTTTCTTTCATTACTTGAGCTACTTCTAATCTCGAAAATTGTGCCATTTTATATATGTTTTTTTTATTCTATATTAATTAAATTTAATTTATTTAATTCCAATTTAATATTTTTTTGAAATCGTAATCTTGTGGATTAGATAAATATTTTTTTGCTTCTTCATAATCCTTTTCTTTAATGTAAAAAAGGTTTTTAATAAACAGTTGCGCCATATCAGAATTAATGTCGACTAATCTAGGTGGTATTTTACCTTCATTATCTTCAAAATCCTTTAAAAACAATGGCATTATATCTCCGTTTGAATTTGCACTAACAATACAACCAGAAATTCCTTGATCATATAATTTTTTAACACCTATACCAAGCAAAGTACATAAAGTTAAATCGAATGCTATTGGTTTGCAACACCTTAATTCATACCCCAATTCTACGGGTCTTGATTTGATCTCTAACCCAAGTTCTTTTAATTTAACTTGTAATAAGTAGTTAAATATATGTGACTTACTCACATTACCTAATTCAGGATGTCCATGATCATCATAGGTGAAATTTATTCCAGAATTAATAATTTCCTCTTCTTTCATAAAATGGAAAACACCTTCACTTACCAGAGCAACACCATATTCAATACCTTGAATTTTACATTTAACAATCGAAGATATAATCATATTAATTATTTTTTCGAACGTTATATTTGTTTTATCAAACATTTCTGGAATAATCATCATTTGATAATGACAAGCAGAAGCAATTCCGAAAGCTAAATGACCAGCAGAACGACCCATTGCAGCAACTACAAACCAGTTTTCACTAGTTCTAGCATCTTCGTAAATTGTATTTCCAATGCGTACACCTTCGTCTTTCGCTGTATGAAAACCAAAAGTTGGATTTCTGTCTGGTAAAGGTAAATCGTTATCTATAGTTTTTGGAACATGAATATGTGCAATATCCAAATCCTGACTATTAACATATTTAGTTAACCTGTTGGCTGTTGAAGCTGTATCATCTCCTCCAATAGTAACTAATAATTTTACATTGTGTTTTTTAAAAAAATCTGCTTTAAAATCACTATCCTCTGGTTTAAATCTACTCATAATTAAAGTAGAACCTCCAAGACTAAAAATACGATCTGCACGATGAAAGTCAAAAAAAACTAGAGATGGATTATCAGAAAGTAGTCCTTTATAGCCATGATGAACACCTATTACGTCATAACCATCTTTTAAAAAAGTTTTAGCGAGTGTACTTATAACGGTATTTATACCTGGAGCTGGTCCACCGCCACAAATAATTGCAATAGATTTTCTCATGTTATCTTTAATAATTTTAAAGTTCTAACTTACTAAACTTAGAAACCTACAAAACTTCAACTAAATTAAGTATAGCTTTAAATCCTGTAGGTTAATTTATAAACTTTATCTATTATCTTGCAACTCTACCAGATGAATCACCCCCCATTAGTTTCTCAACCTCGGCAACAGTTGCTAAGTTCGCGTCACCTTTAATAGTATGTTTTAAACAAGATGCTGCTACTGCAAAATCTAATGCATTTTGATCATCTTCTGGGTATTTTAATAAACCATAGATTAAACCTCCCATAAATGAATCTCCACCACCTACTCTATCTACGATATCTGTAATCTGGTATTGACGGGTTTGTAACATTTGTTTACCATCATATAAAACTCCTGCCCAAGTATTGTGCGAAGCAGAAATAGAACCTCTTAATGTAGTAATTACCTTTTTAGCTCTTGGAAACTTCTCCATCATTTGCTCACAAACTGATAAAAAAGCTTCTGCTTTAACGTCATGTCCAGCTGTTTGCACTGCTGCTCCTGCTGGTTTAATACCAAAGTGCATTTCTGCATCTTCTTCATTTCCTAAAACAACATCACAATAAGAAGTTAATTCTGTCATTACAGCTTCTCTATGCGCATTATCACAGTAATTCCATAATTTAGCACGATAGTTTAAATCAGTAGAAATGGTAATTCCTTTAGCACTTGCAGCTTTAACAGCTTCTAAACAAACATCTGCAGCACCTTGCGAAATTGCAGGTGTGATACCTGTCCAATGAAACCACTCACATCCTTCAAAAACTGCATCCCAATCAATCATTCCTGATTCAATTTCTGCAATAGCAGAATGTGCTCTATCATAAACAACTTTTGATCCTCTCGATACTGCACCAGTTTCTAAGAAGTAAATACCTAAACGATCTCCACCATAAACAATTTTGTCTACACCAACACCTCTTTTGCGCATTTCCATCATTGCACAATCACCAATATCATTTTTTGGTAAACGTGTTACGAAATCTACATCTACTCCATAGTTTGCTAATGAAACCGCTACATTAGATTCTCCACCACCATAGATAGCATCAAAACTATTTGCTTGTGAAAATCTTAAAAATCCTTGAGGAGCTAATCTTAACATGATTTCTCCAAATGTTACTACTTTTGCCATTTTAATTCTTATTTAATATTTTAGTTAACCGCTTAAACGTTTAAGCACTTTGATAAAATAAAATCAAAACCACATATTTAGAATATAGTTTTGATTATTATGAAATATCGCGTTACATTTGCTATAACGTTTAAGCAAAGATATAAAAAATATTATTATCAAGAAGAAAACCACCATAAAAGATATTGCTAATGTTTTAAACATCTCTCCAGCAGCTGTTTCTAAAGCATTACATAACGATGCTAGAATTAGTGATAAGACCAAGAAAGCTGTTAGACAAGTTGCAAAAAACTTAAATTATCAACCAAATCATCTAGCTAGTGCACTTAGAAGCGGAAAAAGTAAACTAGTTGGTGTAATTGTACCAAGAACGAATAGCAACTTTTTTTCTTCTGTTATTCAAAACTTAGAAGAAGTATTAAATAAAGACGGCTACAATATTGTTATTACGCAATCTAACGAGTCTTTCAAAAAGGAATGTGATAGTATCGATACTCTATTATACACTCAAGTTGATGGAATTATAGCCTCTATGGCAAACCAAACTGTTGATTTAAAGTATTATGAAAAAGTAAAATCTGCAGGAATTCCTTTGATTTTATTTGATCGTGGAGAAAATGATTTAAACGTAGATTATATTGGAATTGATGATTACAATAGTAGTCATATAATAGTAAATCACCTTGTAGAGCAAGGTTGTAAAAGAATTGCACATATTGGGGGATATAAACGCACTAGAATCTTTAATAATAGAATTAAAGGATATATAGATGCATTAAAAAAACATAATTTACCACTAAGCGATGACTTATTAATAGAAAGCAACTTAAGTACCATTGACGGTAGAGAAAAAATGCTTCAATTACTTTCTTTAGAGAATAGACCCGATGCAGTTTATGTTGCAGGAGATTATGCTGCTCTCGGTGCATTGCAGGTTTTGAATGAAAAAAAGATTAAAGTTCCAGAAGAAATTGCTTTAGTTGGTTTTGGAAATGAACCTTTTAGCTCTATGGTAACTCCAAGTATTACCTCTATAGAACAGCACAGTGAAGAAATTGGAAAACAAGCTGCTTATGTGTTTTTAGAACACATTAAAAAAGATGTTGTAAAGCAAACACTTACTAAGAAAATATTAGACGTAGATCTTTTAGTAAGAGATTCCTCGAACAGAAAGAAGTTATAATTTATTCTTTTTACAGTCAAAAATTTTCATTTTTTATCTCTTTAATAATTAAACAAAGTTCCCATATTAAAACTTCAATAAAAATTAGTAATACGGTCTAAAATATATTTATACCTCCTACTTTAGAAATAAATTTAATATCTGTTATACCTTGTTTAATATGGATTCAATTTATCTGAAATTTTATAATTAAAGTTTACAGAATAGAACACATAAAAAAAACGCTCAAAAATTAACTTGAACGTTTAATTTTTAGAAATTTAATTTCCTTAATATTTAATAAATTTCGTCACACCAGAAGTATTATTTAATTGATAATACACAAAATAAATACCTGAAACTAAATTAGAAATATCGATAGAATCCCTATTCTTATTAACATTTAAGGTCATTAATTTTTTACCATTTATGTTATAAATAATAATATTTTTAATATTGCTTCCAGCAGTAATATTTAAAATATGGGACACAGGATTAGGATATATATCTAACCCTAACAATTGATTATCATTTACCTCAATTGTATTTAGTGCTGAATCATCTGGCCAAGTCCATGGGTATAGTGTTGGTGTAAAATCAATTCCAGGAATCCAATGAGCTGTCCCCACTTCGTAAGCCCCAATATCTGGATTACTTCCTTGAAAACCCTCTGTGATATCTCTTGTTAAAACATTTGGATGACTTACTATTGGATTCGTAATAGTATTAATTATAGTTCCACTATTTTCTAACAAGCTACTATTTGGCATAAAATTATAAGCACTTCGATTAGCAATAACATTATTTTTATCGTAAATACCGTCAACAGATTTCGTCAACAAAGGGTCTATTGTTGCTGTATTATTGTTAGAATGGTCATTAAATAAAGAATAGTTAAATGAAGTAAAACCAGGAATATCATTTGAGCTAGAAACATCGCTTGTTCTATGATTAGAAATTATATCAGCTGCGTTATTTTTAGTATAAGTATCTAAATTTGTAATACCTCCCTCATCAATAATTAAAATATCTGTTTTATCGCAATTAAAAACAGTATTGTTATAAATTTCTTGTTGATCTCCTTTAATCATCATCCCAATACCTCCGAAACCATCTTTACCAAGATTCCATATTACATTATGATGAGCGAGCCCTTCTTTTCCTGCGTTTCCCGCATCTCCAGAAACGGCATCAAATCTAAAACCATATTTTTCTGTGTCGTGTAACCAATTGTAAGCTGTTTCTGAGCCCTCAACAATTCCTTTAGTAATTTGTACAATAGAACCATCACTTTGACCTAAACCAGTATTAGAGATATCATTATATAATACTTTTGCTCTTTCGCCAAGGTTTAAAGTAGCGGATGCGCCTAAAGTATGCATAATATTATGATCGAAAGTTAAATCTATACCAGACGAATAAATAGACAAACCTAAACTTTGTGTCTCTGCACATGACCAGTCTATATGATGAAAATAATTGTTAGAGACAAAATGATTGTTTCCTGCGAGAATTAAAGCCTCTCCATCTGTATACTCAAAAACATTTCCGGAAAAAGTACAATTACTACTAGGACCATTTGAATGTAATTTTCCCGTACTTAAATTTTGATCTATATTGGTAACTAAAGGAGAGTTATTATAGGGTGAAATCTGATCATCTACCATCCTTCTAGAGTAGTTCGGATAACTAAAAACATTGTTTTTAATTATGACATTACTACTATTTTGAATAGTAACGGTAGTTGCAAAAAACTTAAATCCTTCCAAAATAACATTAGAACAGTTTGTAAAATTTAACGCAAAAGTTTGCACTTTTCCACGTATTTTGGTATTTCCATTATTTAAATCAGAACCTGTTCCTGTTGAACTCCAAGCGTATAAGGTTTTTGTTGACTTATCATAAAACCATTCATTTGCTGAATCTAAAAATGCTAATTTCTTTTCTAAAAAATAATAATGATGTTTAGTTTTATAACCACTGCCTATTGTTTCATATTCAAACTTTTTATTTGCGATATCTAAGCCTGTTGGTTTTACTCTTCTAACTTTTGTTCTAAATGAATTAAAATTAGCAATAATTATTGCTCCTGAAATATCGGAATTTGAAAAATCAGATAATTCTTTTGTTTCTTCAGATAGCGCAGAAATGTTTGTTAAATCATTTACAACACCATCAGCATCATTACCTTTTGAATGCCCCCATGTATCATTATCATAAATTACATCGTCTGTAAAGGTAGTATTTGGCCATCGAGCCATTACTTTTTCTTCATCATTAATGAATAACTGCCAAATATCATTAGTTAAAGTTGTTTTATAGATATTACCACTATGTTGTACCCAATTACTTGTGATTAACTCTGTTCCATTAAAAACAACATTTGCCTCAGGTGCGGGCTTAATAACAATATTATTGATACTATTTAATATTTGTTCTTCTTGATAAATACCTTCCAAAAGAAGTATTTCTGTAGATGAAGCTGCTGCTTTTTGTATTGTTTTAAATGGATTTATAATAGTCCCGTCTCCAGTGATATCATCTCCCTGCGGAGATAAATAGCTCGTTTGCGAAAAACCTAAAAAAGTTGAAATAAAAAATGTAATAAAATTAAAAAAGTAATGTTTCATTATATGATATTATTTGAACACAATAATAGGAATAGCATAAAATTCTACCCTAACCATTTGTAACAAATTTGTATCCAAATTGCACAGATTTTTTTTAACCGCACGAACTCCTTTTTATTCTCAAAAAAAGTAATTTTATTAAATTAGAATAGCTAAAACAACTCCTGTTTTTTATTTATTCGCTAAAAAGAAAACTAATAATATTTTACTAGTTATTTTTTTATGTTTTTTAAAGCTTTAGTAAGATTAGTTTGCGGTAATTTACAAGTTCCATTTACGCATACATAAATAAAAGTGTCAGTATCATTAAACTTGTTTAACAATAATGGCAATGTATTATTTTCTTTATTTGAACCTGCAATTAAAATATTGGGAAAATAATTATTTATTAAGTTCTTATTTATCTCTTTAGCATTATTACCGGCGACAACAACCTCATAAAATGGTTTTGTGAAATTGGTCATTAAATTTAACCAATTGCTATAATTGGCAGGGTTTGTATTAACATTACCCTTTAAATTATTAAGCATTTGTTCTGAAGTTTTCAGGTATTTAGCATCAGAATAATAATGACCTAATTTAAAAAGGTTGTTCGCTATTATAGAATTTGAAGAAGGAATAACACCATCAATAACTTCAAATTTTTTAGCAATTAAATTTTCGTCTTCTTTTGACGTAAAATAAAACATTTTCGTTTTTTCATCAAAAAAATTAGTAAAAAGGTAATCAACTAAATTTTTAGAAATAGTTAACCATTTTTGATTTAAAGTAACCTCATATAAAGAGATGTAACAATTTATAAGTGTTGCGTAATCCTCAGAATATCCGTTTATATTACTCTTACCATTTTTAAAATTTCTATTTAAACCGTAATCATTTCTTACCTGATTATCATTTAAAAAATTTGCATTTTTAATTGCTATTTCTAAATACTCCTCGTCTCCAAAAGCTCTATAAGCATCTAAATAACCTTGTAACATTAAAGCATTCCATGATGTTAATATTTTATCATCTAAATGTGGTTTACTTCTTTTATTTCTTGCTTTTTTTAGAACTTTTTTCCAATTAGAAACCTTGACATCTAAAGCATTTAATGATAAATTTTGTTTTTTTGAAAAATCAATTTTCGATTCTTTTCTGATTAAAACATATTTATCATGCTCCCAAAATCCAAAATCATTAATATTATAAAACTCCTTAAAAAGCTTATAGTCATTTCCTAACAAAAGCAGTAACTCCTCTTTTTTCCATTCATAAAAAGCACCTTCCTCTTTTTGTCCAAAAGCATTTTTACTATCCGCATCTAAAGATGAATAAAATGCCCCATTTTCTGCAGTTAGTTCTTCTTTGATAAAAGCTAATGTTTCTATAACAGTATTCTTGTATAACTCCTTCTTATCTTTAAGATATGCTTTAGAATACAAACTTACCAATTGAGCATTATCATATAACATCTTTTCAAAATGAGGAATATGCCATTTTTCATCAACAGAATACCTTGAAAAACCACCAGAAACATGATCATAAATCCCTCCATAAGCAATTTTAGTTAATGTCTTATTTAGATATTTTTTAATTGATGAATCATTAAACTGATGATTATACCTTAGTAAAAAGTCTAAAGAATTTGGCATTGGAAATTTTGGAGATCCCTTAAATCCACCACTGATAGTATCAATTTGAAGTTTCAATAAATCCACCGCTGAGGTTAATTCTTTTTCACTAAAGTTTGAATCTTCTTTATTTAGTTTAATTAATTGAGACTCTTGAATTCCTTTAGTTAAATTCTCTGCGAACTTAATTGCCTTTTGTGGCTCTTCTTTATATAATTTAGAAATGCTAATTAAAACTTTAGCCCATTGATCTTTTGTAAAATAAGTTCCGCCATAAATTGGTCTTCCATCAGGCAGTGTAATACAATTTAATGGCCAACCACCTCCTCCTGTCATTAACTGAACTGCATTCATATATATCTTATCTACATCAGGCCTTTCTTCTCTATCTACTTTTATGTTGATAAAGTTTTCATTCATAATTTTAGCAATAGAATCGTTTTCAAAGCTCTCTTCTTCCATTACATGACACCAATGACAAGCAGAATATCCAACAGAAATAATAATTAGTTTATTTTCTTCTTGTGCCAACTCTAATGTCTTGGAATTCCATCCTTTCCAATCCACCGGATTATAAGCATGCTGCAATAAATACGGGCTTGTTTCATGAATTAAATCATTACTTTTTTTATTTAATTTTTTATCTTTCTTGTTACAATTTGAAATAAATAATATAAAGAAAAGTAGGAAATAAAATTTTGAGATAGTTTTCAATTGTATTTTTTTTTAAATAAATTCCTTAAATGTTATGTATTAATCAATATAATAATAAGTTATATAAAACTATTGTGTTTCTCTCTAAACTCTATTATTTCGTATGAATAAAAATCATTTACTTTTTTAACATTCTTAATGTTTGAATCAATAATAGTTTCACAATTTATTTTTATATAATATGCTGACCTATTTAATGCAAAACTCTAAACAACAACTCTTTTAAAATATCTTTTTGAGACTGACTCGCACCAACTCCTTTGCTCTTTAAATCTGCATCTCTCAAAATTGCAATTACCTGTGCTACTTTGCGCATTGGATAATTTCTTCCTGCTAAAAAATATTCATCAACAAAATAAGGGTTAACACCAATAGATTTCGCCACTGAGTTTTTTGATTTGTCTTGTAAACCATGAAAAGAAAGTAACTGTGTAAAAAAACTATTCAACAAAGAAATAGTCATTACCAAAGGATTATTTTTCGGGTTTTCTGCAAAATAATTTATAATTCTGTTCGCTTTTAAAATATCCTTCTCTCCTACTGCTTTTCGTAACTCAAAATTATTAAAGTCTTTAGAAATACCTATATTATCTTCAATATGAGTATCATCTATGATCGTTTCTTGCGGTAGAATTAGCATTAACTTATCTAACTCATTGGAAATTTTGGTTAAATCAGTGCCTAAAAACTCTACTAACATTTGTGATGCCTTTGGTTCTATCTGATATTTTTTCCCGCTTAAAACCCTACGAATCCAATCTGAGACTTGATTCTCATACATCTTTTTACTTTCATAAATAAAACCCGTTTTTGCGATTACTTTGTGCAATTTCTTACGCTTATCTAGTTTTTTATATTTATAATTTAAAACTAAAACGGTAGTTGGTTGTGGATTTTCTGCATAAGAAAGTAATTTTTCTATATTTCTACTTAAATCTTGTGCCTCTTTAACAATAATAACTTGTCTTTCAGCCATCATTGGATAACGTTTTGCTGAAGAAACAATATCTTCTATACTAACATCTCTACCATACATAACCTGCTGATTGAAGCCCTTTTCAGCTTCATCCAAAACATTTTCTTCAATAAAATCAGAAATTTTATCAATGTAATAAGGCTCCTCACCCATTAAAAAATAGATAGGCTTTATATTTCCTTTCTTTATCTCTGAAACAATGTTTCTTATCTCGTTCATTTTCTTACTTTTGATTGATGCAAAGACTCAATCTACCAACTTACAATTTCAAACTCAAAAGTAGCGAAAATAAGACGCTTATTTTTGATAAATTGAGAAAAAAATATGTGGTACTAACTCCAGAAGAATGGGTTCGGCAACATTATGTTTGTTTTTTAATTGAAGAAAAGAAGTATCCAATTTCATTAATAGCTTTAGAAAAACAATTAATTATCAATAATCGTAAAAAAAGAACAGATATTTTAGTTTTTAATAATGAAGGAAATCATGAAATTATTGTTGAATGCAAAGCACCTTCTATTAAGATTACACAAGATACTTTTGATCAAATTGCACGTTATAATTTAAAATTAAAAGCTAATTATTTAATTGTAACCAATGGATTAGAGCATTTTTATTGCAAAATGGATTTTAAGAAAGAAACCTATATTTTCTTGAAAGACATTCCTAAATATCTGTAATATTTAGTCATGAATTAAGTATACCATAATTCAAATCCAATTATTAAAATGGATATATAATTAGTCGGAATAATCGTTCGTATAATATTAAAAATTCATGATATATTAAGAATAATTTAGAAGTAAAGTAACTTTTAAAATGTAAATTTGCGCGTTTGAAAATAGCAATCGTCATATTAAATTGGAATGGTCAAAAACTGTTAGAGCAGTTCTTGCCATCGATCGTGAATTTTAGTTCGGAAGAAGCTGTCATTTATATAGCAGATAATGCTTCTACAGATTCTTCTATAGAGTTTATCCAAAAAAACTACCCTTCAATTAAAATTGTACAAAACACGGTTAATGGAGGTTATGCAAAAGGCTATAATGATGCATTGAAATTTATTAATGCAGATATTTACTGCTTGTTAAATTCTGATGTTGAAGTTACTAAAAATTGGTTAAAACCAATAATAGATGTTTTTGAGACGGAAGAAAAAACAGCTATTGTTCAACCAAAATTATTAGATTTTAAAGATAAAACAAGGTTTGAATACGCAGGAGCTGCTGGTGGTTATATCGATTTATTTGGTTACCCCTATTGTAGAGGACGCGTTTTTAATTTTTTAGAAACTGATAAAGGTCAGTTTAATGATACAACCAATATTTTTTGGGCTTCAGGTGCTTGTTTATTTATACGCTCTGAGGTATACCATCAACTAAAAGGTTTTGACGAAGATTATTTTGCACATCAAGAAGAAATTGATTTATGTTGGCGAACCCAAAACAATGGCTACCAAGTTAAATATGTGGGGAAATCTAAAGTTTATCATGTAGGCGGTGCTACTTTAAAAGAAACTAATCCTCACAAAACATTTTTAAACTTTAGAAATAGTCTAATAAATGTAGCGAAGAATGTTCCAAAAAAATGGTTTTTATTCGTGTTAATTTCACGTTTAATTTTAGATGGAGTTGCAGGATTAAAGTTTATATTTGAATTAAGGCCGATCCACAGCTTAGCAATCATTAAGGCACATTTTAGTTTTTATAAAAATTTTAATAAATCTCTTAATAAGCGCAAAAAAGTATCGAAAAAACAAAACTATTATCGACACATAAGTGTTGTTTGGCAATACTTTGTTTTAGGGAGAAAAGAATTTAAAAACTTAAAGTAATTATCTTTTAAACTTCTTTCTATTTAAATGACTTCGCACATTCTTTCATCATTGTGTTTAAATCAAGCAGATCATTAATAAAAGTAAATAATTCAATTTTTTGGCATTACAAAATATCTAAACTTCCTTTACCTTCTCTAACAACTTCAGGGTAGCCTTCTGTAAAATCGATAACTGTTGATGCTTGATTATCACCATAACCACCATTAATTACAACATCAACAACATTTCCCCACTTTTCGAAAATTAGTTCTGGATCAGTCGTGTATTCTAAAACCTCATCATCATCTCTAATCGATGTCGTTACAATTGGGTTTCCCAAACTCTCTACTATAGTTCTTGTGATATTGTTATCGGGAATACGAATACCTACCGCTTTTTTCTTTTTAAACACTTTTGGCAAGTTATTGCTTCCTGGAAGAATAAAAGTATAAGGACCAGGTAATGCTTTTTTAAGAATTTTAAAAGTAGCACTATCTATTTGCTTTACATAATCAGACAAATGACTTAAATTATTACAAATAAAAGAAAATTTAGCTTTTTGTAGTTTCACTCCTTTTATCTGGGCAATCTTTTCTAAAGCTTTGTTATTAGAAATATCACAACCAAGGCCATAAACAGTATCTGTAGGGTAAATTACCAACCCACCGCGCTTTAAGACAGCAACAACTTTATCTATTGCCGCTTGATTAGGATTATCATTATAGATTTTGATAAATTCAGCCATACATTAAAAATACAAAAACTCAACACAATTATCAATTATGCTGAGTTTTTTTTAGGAAGTTATTTTTATTAGGAGTTATCTACCATTCTAAATCCTTCACCGTGAATATTTAGAATCTCTACAGATTCATCTGGTTTTAAATATTTACGAAGTTTTGCAATATAAACATCCATACTTCTTGAAGTAAAATAATTATCATCTCTCCAAATCTTCGTCAAAGCTAATTCTCTTGGCATTAAATCGTTTTTATGAATCGCTAACATGCGAAGTAATTTACTTTCTTTTGGTGAGAGTTTTACAGGCTGACCGTCTTCCCCAACAGATAAGTGTCTTAATTTAGAATTAAAGAAAAAACTACCTATTTTAAACTCAAATTGTTCTGACTCTGTAGATTTATCTATGTCTTTACGTTGAAGAATTGCTTTAATTTTGTGCAATAATACTTCAGAATCAAAAGGTTTATTTAGATAATCATCTGCACCAACAGAATATCCTCTTAGAACATCTTCTTTTAAAGTTTTGGCAGTTAAAAAAATAATTGGAACTTCTTTATTTGTTCCTCTAATGTCTTGTGCCAATGAAAAACCATCTTTACGAGGCATCATTACATCCAATATACAAAGGTCATAATCACTGTTCTTAAACATGATTAAACCCTCTATACCATCTTTTGCGTGCGTAACATTATAATCATGTAATGATAAATAATCTTTTAAAACTGTTCCAAAATTAGGATCATCTTCAACTAATAATATTTTTTTGCTTCCCATTGTTATTTTTTTAGATTAAAGGTAATTTTACCGTAAATGTACTTCCTACTCCTTTTTCACTTTCTACAAGAACTGAACCATCATGCCTTTCAACTATTTTTTTTACATAGGCTAAACCAAGTCCATGACCTTTAACATCATGTATGTTCCCTTTTTGCTCTCTATAAAATTTATAAAAAACATTTTTCTGAACAGCTTTGCTCATTCCTATTCCTTTGTCCTTTATTTTTAATATGAAAAATTTATTCGCACTTTCTGTATATACTTCAATTTTCGGAGATCCATCTGAATATTTCAAAGCATTTTCTATTATATTCACAATTACATTTGTTAAATGAAATTGACTTCCTGCAACTTCTGCCGTAATTGCTTCAAAATAGGTGTCTAAACTTCCATTTCTATCCGAAATCAGTAAGCTAGTATGAGATATTGCATCGTCGATTATGTCGTGCATATCAATATTTTCCTTACTAATTTCTACTTGATTTTTTTCTAATCTAGAGATTCTTAAAACATTCTCTACTTGAGAGTGCATTCTTTTGTTTTCATCTCTAATCATCTGTACATAACGAAGAACTTTATCCCCATCACTTATTACCTTAGGATTCTTTATAGAATCTAAAGCTAGATTTATAGTAGCGATTGGAGTTTTAAATTCATGTGTCATATTATTTATAAAATCAGTTTTAATTTCTGATATCTTTTTTTGTCTAATTAATTGATATAGAGAACTTGAAAAAGCAATTATTATAATTAAAATAAAAAACAAAGAGAGTGATAAAATATTTGAAATTCCTGAAAGTATGTGATTCTTTTCAGCAGGAAAAGTCAGAAACAACTCATAATCCACATCACCGTTCGTGTTAAAAAACAAGGGATATTGATAACTTTCTTTTTTATTAATTGTATAATAACCAGATTTTAGTTTTGTTGCTAAACCATCCTTGCTATATACACCATATTTAAAATCTAAATCAACATTTCTTTTTGTTAATTCTTTTTTAATAATAGATTTTAATTCTCTGTTACTAATTCTTTGATATATTGGCTTTTTACTATTTACATCTCTTAAAAATTCAGAAAACTGCGCTCTTTCTATGGATGACAATCGTTTTTGAAAAGAGAACCTATTTTCATCAATAGTTGTAAAAATATTGTCGACACCCTTTATTAATTTTGATTGAAAAAAATCTTTCTTTCCAGAAACTCTTTTGAAAATAATAGTATCATTATCTAAAAAATCTGTAGGTAATTTAAAGTTTTCTTCCAAAATAGTTGCCCCAAAAGTAAAACGTTGCTTTGTGGCGGTATCCATTTGTTGAAAAAGATAATTTTTAATTTGAGCATTATCTGCTATGACCTTATCCTTGATAAGATTTTCGATTTGCTTTTCAAACTCTAATTCTTCTTTTGAAATAATTTTTTGTGAAACACTTCCTAAAGATTTTTGAACCTCATTCTTAAATTGTGCTTTTTTACTTTTAACAGCGTTATCAATCCAATATAATTGTACTAAAATAATCCCTATTAAAGAAATACTCATTAATGCAACTATAATAACAAATACTTTCTTACTCATGAAAATCAAAGTTAATGATTTCAGAGGTTGAATTTATCTTTTTCTATATAATTTATCTATTTTAATTGCATTTTATGATTATTTTAACAAAAAAATTGAATTTAATTAAATCTACTGATTTTTTTTGTTAAAATATTATGAATATCAATAACCCGAAAATGAGTTTTATTACTATCAATATTACATATTAGATAATTAGATTGTAGTAACTTTTTTTCTTCTAACCATTGATTTTTTATTCTAGCCTCTACAGCTGATCGAGAGCTTTTATCTCTTAACATTACTCTTTCTGTTCGGAGCTCTAAGGGTGTATAAACAGAAATAATAATATCACAATTTAAATTACTCTTACTTTCAAAAAGAATGGCATTTTCGTAAACAATGTAATCTTTATTTTTATGTTGAATAACAAACTGTTGAAAATGTTTTTTTACTTCTGGATGCACAATTGCGTTTAACTTTCCTAACTTAATCTTATCGTTAAAAACAATACTCGCGATAAAGGGTTTATTTAATTGATTATTTTCGTATGATTTCTGACCAAATACTCCAATAATTTTAGACTTGATTATCGACGAAGACTCCATTATTTTTTTAGCTTCAGAATCTGAATTATAAACAATGACACTATCAAATTGTGCAAAAATATTTGCAACTGTGGTTTTGCCACTTCCTATTCCGCCTGTTAAACCAACGATCATCTTATTTCTGAATTAAAAAATCTATTTTGTTTGGTATTACTTTAAAACTTTTGATTAAGCGAGAGTTTACAGTCACTTTTGGTATTAAGTAATTAAGCTTGTTTTCTTTAGCAATATTGTAATCACACACAACCTCAAAAAAGTCTTTATTCACTTTATCGAAATTAGAAAGTGCCACCACAAAAACAACTTCAATCGTTTTGTTTAAAGTAGTCAGATTAATATCTTTAGGAAGGTTCAATACTTTAAAAGATATTTTAAAAGTGCCCTCAGTAAACTTTTCTACTTCTCCACTAATTTTAGTAAATTTTGAATTCAATTTTATATTACCCGTGTTTTCTGGTAGTATAATTTTAACATTTTTAGAAAAATCAGACTTTACATCTTCTAACTTTAATAACTCTAAATTAATTATTTTTATGTTTTCTATTTGACCTTTCGGTCCAGAGATTAAAATACTGTCTGGATCCATAGAAACTGATTCTAAAATATCATAACCAATATGATAGTTGATTTCTAAATTTGGCTTTAAAGGAACTTTTTTAGAGATTAAACTTCCTAAATCTAAAAAGATTGTATCTAACGAAATTTCTTGCAACTGAACACCTGATTGTAATTGTTTTTGAACTGATTTAAATTGATTTCTCGTTAAAAAATAATACTGACTAGAAGATTTTTTATTCAAACTTTTAGCATTGAAAACTAAATTTTTATCGGACAACCGTGATTTTAAAATATTAAAACCAGACGATTTTACGATAACATCTATTTCTGATAAAGGTTCTTTTTGTAATAATTTATCTTGAGGAAAATCGGAATACTTTAAAGGAAAACGCAAAGTAGCGGTGTATTCTTTCGATAAAGTAATTAGCATCCATATTAAAACCGATGCTATCAGAAAACCCATAAAACTTTTTGATATTTTTTTATTATTTCTCAATGTGGTGAAAGATTTTTATGCAATCTACACAAAAGCTCGTGAACAAAAAAGTGAGCACTATCTTAAAAGACAATGCTCACCTCATATTTTAAAGTCTAAATTTTTATTTTTTTGCTGGTGCTGAATATTTTTTACTCAACTCCATAGAAATTGCAGAGTTTTCAAACTTAATTTTCCCTGCTCCTGTTTCAAGAGTAATTGTGTTATCAGCAACATTAATTTCTGATATTTTACCGTGAATTCCACTGGAAGTAACCACTTTTGTTCCTTTTTTTATTTCAGATTGAAATGCTTTTTCCTTTTTTTGTCGACTCATTTGTGGTCTTATCATAAAGAAATAAAACACAACAATAATAGCTAAGAAAGGCAACATATTTGCTAAGGATCCTATTCCTTCTTGTAAAAAAATTACAGTGTACATAATTATTTTTTTGCTTTTGGTGTTACGGAGCCTTTTATTGTTAATACCTCTCTACCAGACTCTGTATTTGTAGTTAAAGTAACTGTTTTTTGCTGTCTATTTGGCTTCCCATTTGTATTAAACTTCACCTTAATCTCGCCTGTTTTACCTGGCTTAATTGGTTCTTTGGGCCAAGTAGGAACCGTACAACCACAAGATCCTTTCGCTCTTGTAATTACTAAATCTGTCTTACCTGAATTAGTAACAAAAAAACTAGTTTCTACTATATCTCCTTCGTTAACAGTACCAAAATCATAAACCTTTTTATCTAAAGATATCAAAGCCGTCCCTTTCTTTATTTCTACATCTCTAGAAACTGCTTTTTGTAAATTTTCTTTGTTAATTTTTGCTGTTGCTTTTTCTCCATTTTTACATGATGTAAAAAAAGATGCTGTAATAACAAATGCTAATAAAATTGTTGTTTTTTTCATTATTGTTTAATTTTGAGTAAAAATAATAAATAAATTAGAGTAATCCTCTACCGATTTTTACAATTCTTTTATTTTCTATAAATTCTTTTGAAACCTTATCTAGAACTCCATTTATAAAGTAACTACTTTTCTCAGTAGAATAATCTTTAGAAATCTCTATGTATTCGTTAATGGTCACCCGAGTTGGTATTGATGGGAAATTTAAAAATTCTGAAATTGCCATTTTAAGAATAATCATATCAATTCCTGCGATTCTTTCCGTTTCCCAGTTTGGTGTTTTTTCTTCAATATCTAATTCGTAGTCTTTATGATTTAAAACAGTCTTTCTAAACATTTTAGACACAAACTCTTCATCATCATTATCCTTATATAGTCCACTTAAAACAAATGCTTTGTCTTCTTTCTGCTTGCTCAATGTTTTTACAACCCATGTATTTACAAAAGGAATATCATCTACCCAAGAAATCATTGTGTCTTCGAAAAAATCTCCTAATTTATCATTTGGAGCAATAATTTCTTTGAAGAAATCTAAAACAAAAGCTTTATCAACTTTATAAGAATTATCTTGAGTATCTAAATATTTTTTATAGATGTCACTTTTTTGTAATTCATCATAAATAATTCTAACATACTCTTCGTTTTCAGCCCAATTGTTCAAACCATTTAACTCAACATAACTTTCTACACTAATGCTTTCTGCGAAAGTATTAATTACTTTATTATTTAATAATTTATTGTTTGGGTTTAAATCTTCTTTAGTCGCAAGAATCTTCTTTTTTGAAAGCGCAATTTTTTTAGCTGCTAGTTTTTGTACTTCTACTAGAAGTTGTATGTTCAACACATACAAATCGTACATTTTTAATATACTATGTTTTAAAAATTTTTCTTCTCTAATGATGTCATCATTGTGAGATTGTAACAAAGCATATACCGACTGCATTACTTTTACTCTAATATGTCTTCTGTTTATCATTATCTAAAGAACTTATGTATAAATTGCGATGCAAAAATAGTATTATTTTAGTTTTATCCTATCAAGTTTTTAATTCTTTTTTAAGAATTAATTTTGCTCTTAAACTTGTATCTTCGTGCTATTATTTAATAAGCAAAAAAAGTTGCAAACGTAATAGTAAACGTAATTTTATTTTTTAAAAACAAATATTAGTTGAGAGAACTCCAGCACATAAATAAATACTTTTATAAATATAAATGGCGATTAATAATCGGTATTTTAATGACCTTTTCCGCAAAATTCTTAGCTTTAAAAATACCTCAAATTATAGGTAATTCATTAAATATTGTTGAAGATTACCAAAAAGGAATTGTCACAGATTTAGAGGAAATTAATAACGATCTATTATTAAATATACTTATCATTATTGGTGTTACCATATTATCTGGATTTCTTACCTTTTTAATGAGACAAACCATTATTGTTACTTCTAGATTAATTGAGTTTGATCTCAAAAACGAAATTTATCAACAATACCAACGTTTATCGCTTAATTTTTACAAAAAGAATAGAACGGGTGACTTAATGAATAGAATCTCTGAAGATGTATCCAAAGTTAGGATGTATGCTGGACCAGCAATTATGTACAGCATGAATATGATAGTATTATTTACAGTTGGTTTTACACAAATGCTTAGTATTGATGTAAAACTAACGATGTACACCTTAATTCCTTTTCCATTATTATCCATTTCAATCTTTGTTTTGAGTAAAGTAATACATAAAAGAAGTTCTATTGTTCAAGAGTATTTATCTAAATTAACAACCTTTAATCAAGAGTTTTTCTCTGGGATTAATGTTGTAAAATCTTACGGAATTGAAGTCTCAATAATAAAAGATTTTGACAAAATAGCTGACCAAAGCAAAGAAAAAAATATACACCTTCAAAAAGCAAACGCTCTATTTTTCCCTTTAATGGTTTTATTAATTGGTATTAGTAATATTATTGTCATTTATGTGGGAGGAAAACAATACATAAATGATGAAATTCAAATAGGAACAATTATTGAATTTATGTTATACGTTAATATCCTTACTTGGCCAGTAGCAGTGGTTGGTTGGGTAACTTCTATGGTTCAGCAGGCAGAAGCCTCTCAGGCAAGAATTAATGAATTTTTACAACAATTACCAGAAATTAAGAACTCTTGCACCTCGCCAACAGAATTAAAAGGAAATATTACTTTTAAAGATGTTACTTTCACTTACGATGATACAAATATTACTGCTTTAAAAAACATTAATTTTTCGATAAAATCAGGAGAAACAATAGCTATTATTGGAAAAACAGGTTCTGGTAAATCTACAATTATTGAACTTATTTCGAGATTATATGACACAACAACAGGAACAATTCTATTAGATGAAAAACCAATAGAAGAAGCTAACCTTTATGATGTTAGAAGTCAAATCGGATTTGTACCTCAAGATCCTTTTTTATTCTCTGAAAATATAGAAGATAACATTAAGTTTGGTAAAAAAGATGCTACAGAGGAAGAAATTATTGCCGCAGCACAAAATGCTGATGTCCATAAAAATATTATCAATTTTACAAATGGATATAAAACCATTTTAGGTGAACGCGGCGTAACACTCTCGGGAGGTCAAAAACAGCGAGTTTCAATTGCAAGAGCAATAATTAAAAATCCTAAAATCTTAATTTTCGATGATTGTTTATCAGCTGTTGACACAGAAACTGAAGAAAAAATATTATCAAATTTAGAGAGAATTTCTAAGAAAATCACCACTTTTATTATTAGTCATCGAGTTTCATCAGCCAAAAATGCTGACAAAATTATAGTTTTAGATGAGGGTGAAATAACTCAACAAGGAACTCACAATCAACTAATAATGCAAGATGGTTATTATAAATATTTATATGACCAACAACTTTTAGAAAAAGAAATTTAATCTTTAACATTGCTACATTAAATATTTTATTAGATTTGTTACCAATAACAAATATTTTATAATATCTATTTAAAAGAATTATGGCAGAGAGAGCAGATAGAGTTGAACAAGAGGAAATTTTTTCACAAGTACTAAGAGCAGGAAGAAGAACTTACTTTTTTGATGTAAGAGCCACAAAGGCAGATGATTATTATTTAACTGTTACAGAGAGTAAAAAGTTTACGCATGATGATGGAAGTTTTCATTACCAGAAGCACAAAATTTATTTGTACAAAGAAGATTTTACTGATTTTCAGGAAATGTTAGGCAAAGCAACTGATTATATTTTAAACGAAAAAGGTAGCGAAGTAATTAGCGAGCGTCATCAAAAAGATTTTAAAAAGGAAGAGGAATCTAAAGATGAAACTAAATCGGCTGAAAGCTTTACAGATGTTTCTTTTGAAGACATTTAATAGTCAAACACTGTTTTTTTTTAGCTTATCTCTATTTAAAAACAGATATACCATTACTTAAAATAATTTTAATTCAAATTAATTTTACACATCAAGAATCAAAAGTTTTATACTTTTGGTTCTTTTTTTTTAATCGTTTATAGTATTTTTTTCATTGTTTTACTTTTGGCGATGGTTTCTTTCCATTCCTTTTTAGCATTACTCTCTTTTGTAATTCCACCCCCAACATAAATAAAAGCTATTTTCTCCTCAATATTCATACACCTCAAGTTCACAAAGAGAGATGAATTTTTATTTTGATAATTTAATTCCCCTAAAAAACCAGTATAATAAGTTCTTTTATAATTTTCATTTTGAATGATAAAATTTTTTGATTTTTCTCTTGGAAGTCCACAAACTGCCGGTGTTGGATGTAATTTACGAATCAACTCTTTTAAATTCGAATTTTTATTTAAATCACCTTCTATCCTACTTCTTAAGTGTAAAATATTTCCAGCTTTTACAGTTTCTGTTTTATCAATTTTTAAATTACTTGATATTGGTTTTAATTGATTTTTAATAAAATCAGTCACTAATTGCTGTTCCACTAATTCTTTAGATTTCCAAAAAACCTCTTTAGTGTCGGCATAAACTTGAGTTCCCGCCAAAGACATTGTAGTAAAATGATAATCAGAAATAGTCAGTAACGTTTCTGGAGTGGCACCGAACCACAAACCAATTTTCGGATGAAACCACACATAAACGAAGGCATTTACATAGTTATTTAACAATTTTTTAAATGTAGTTAACAAATCAAAACTATCTAATAGAACCTCTTCTTGTCTAGAAACTACGACTTTCTTTAGGTGATTCTTGTTTATTTCATCGAGTGCTTTTTCTACAAGACGAATGTGTTTTTCTTTATGTAACTCATCAACTTCAACATCATTTTTAACAAGAAATTTTTCTTCTATCTGAAACTTTTCTCTAATAAATTCGGATTTCTCTATTGGTAATAAAACTGATTTTTCCTCGCTATCGAAGGGAGAAAAAATAAAACCACTCTCTGTAAAATCATTTGTAAAATAAAGAGTGTCGTCCTCTAAAAACAGTCCGGATATTTCAGAAGAATTAGGTTTTCTATAAGCTACAAAAGGCATCAACCTTTGAAAGTTTTCTTCTATTCTATTAAAAATGATATTCAATGTGAAGTTTAAATTATTTTTTTGTTAGAACGATATTTGTCATTTTTGCAACAGAAATTAAATTATTGTTTTCGTCAACAATAGTAATTTCCCATAAATGAGTGGTTTTCCCTTTATGAATATTCTTTGCTGTAGCAAAAACAACACCTTCTCTTTTGCTTTTAATATGATTTATAGACAACTGAATTCCGTTAATAAATTTACTTTTAGTATCTATAAAAAAATTTGAAGCTGCACTCCCAACACTCTCTGCTAAAGCCGCAGTTGCACCTCCATGCAATTGCCCATAAGGTTGATGAACTTTAAAATTTACAGGCATTTTTGCTGTTAAAAAATCAGTACCGAGAGCAATATATTCAATATCAAGAGTTTCCATTAAAGTCCCTTTAGAATACTCATTAAACTTTTTTAAAACAGCAGTTGTATCCATATCATTTCGATTATATGGTAAAAGTACATATAAAATTTTGTATTTTTGCAACAGAAAAATTAAACGATTTTATGTACAAAATACGGGTAATTCTAGACACAAAAGAAGATGTAATCAGAACTATTTTAGTTAATGATAATATAAATTTAGAAAATTTACATTCAACAATCGCTAAAGCCTTTGGTTTTGGAGGAAAAGAGATGGCATCTTTTTACAAAACAGATGATGAATGGAATCAATTTGAAGAAATTCCATTGTTTAGCATGGAGGAAGTTGGTGAGGGTATTTCTATGCAAACTTGTATTTTAAATGAAACTTTATCTAAACAAAACAACAAGTTAATTTATGTTTATGATTTTCTAAAAATGTGGACATTTTACACAGAGGTAATTGAAATTTCTACCGAAAATAACGATAACTTACCTCAAATAATATTGACTGTCGGTGAAGTGCCAAGTGAAACTCCAAAAAAAGAATTTATTGCAGAAAAAATGGATGATGGATTTGGTGATGATGATGATATTGATAATGAATTCGGTAATTTTGATGATTTCGATTATAACGAATATTAAAACCTGTCCAATCGTTTTACTTACTGAAATTCCCTTTGCCTGCCTAACAAACCTCATTTAATTTTTTTCCACAATTAGACATTAAAAAAATTAAATATTTTAAAGTAACAAAATTGTATTTTAGTCGTCTTACAAACATAATCGACTAAATCAATTTCTTTGGAAACTATCTTATCACTTAAAAATCTCGATAAAAAATACGGAAAAGTTCATGCAGTAAACAATCTTTCGTTTGATATACAGCGAGGAAATGTTTATGGAATCCTTGGGCCAAACGGAAGTGGAAAATCTACTACGCTAGGAATCATTTTAAATGTTGTGAACAGAACTTCAGGCGAGTTTTCTTGGTTTAATGGAGAGCTATCTACCCATGAAGCTTTGAAAAAAGTAGGCGCAATTATTGAACGCCCTAATTTTTACCCTTACATGACTGCTAGTCAGAACTTAGCCCTAATCTGCAAAATCAAAGGAATTTCAGAAGAAAAAATTAACGAAAAACTAACAACAGTAAATCTTTTTGAAAGAAGAGATAGTAAGTTTAGCACTTTCTCATTAGGAATGAAACAACGCTTAGCAATTGCATCAGCGTTACTAAATGATCCCGAAATTTTAATTTTAGATGAACCAACAAATGGTCTAGATCCTCAAGGAATCCATGAAATCCGTCAAATTATTCAACATATTGCTGCAAATGGAACTACCATTTTATTAGCCTCTCACCTTTTAGATGAAGTAGAAAAAGTCTGCTCTCATGTTGTTGTTATTAGAAACGGAGTAAAATTATATAGTGGTCGTGTAGATGAAATGACAGCTTCAAACGGGTTATTTGAGCTAAAAGTTGCCTCCAACAAAGAAAAATTAATGTCAACCTTAGAAGAACACCCTGCAATTGGTAAAATAAATGAAGAAAACGAAACGATTATTGCAAGTTTAAAGAGTGCTATTTCTGCAACAGAAATGAATGAATATTTATTTAAAAAAGGTATTGTTCTATCTCATTTGGTAAAACGTAAACCGAGTTTAGAGCAACAATTCTTAGATTTAACCAACAACAAGTAATCACCAAATAAAAAAATAAGTCATGTTAAGACTACTAACTATAGAATTTCACAAATTAAAACACAATACTGCTAGTAAAGTATTATCAATTATTTATTTTGGATTGCTAATTTCTATCGCTCTAATTGCAGCAATAAAATTTGATATTGGTCCTATAAAATTTCATTTAGCCGAAATGGGAATTTTTAATTTCCCATACATTTGGCATTTTAATACTTATATAGCTGCCATATTAAAATTCTTTTTATTATTAGTTATTGTATCAATGATGGCAAATGAATACAGTTATAAAACCTTAAAACAAAATTTAATTGACGGCCTAAGTAAAAAAGAATTTATTCTTTCTAAATTTTATACTGTAATTGTTTTTGCATTAATTTCCACAATATTCGTTTTCTTCGTTTCTTTAATTTTAGGGCTTGTCTATTCAGATTATAGCGAATTCTCAATTATCTTTTCTGATTTAATATATTTAGTTGCTTTTTTCATAAAGCTAGTCTGTTTTTTTTCGATGGGATTATTCTTTGGTATTTTAGTAAAACGCTCTGCATTCGCCGTTGGCGCAATGATAGTTTGGCTTATTGTAGAAAATATGTTTAAAGGATATTTATTTTGGACATTTAAAAACGAATCTAATACATCGGAATCTGTAGATTCTATCATGCAATTTTTACCTTTTGAAGCGATGACAAATTTAATAAAAGAACCTTTTTCTAGATTAGGGGCTGTTAAAAGTTTAGCAAATCAAATTGGTGAAAATTTTATGAAAAATTACGAAGTAGAAACAACTTCAATCCTTATTGTTTCAATTTGGACTTTTATCTTTATTTATTTGTCTTACGCACTGTTAAAAAAGAGAGATTTATAATACTTTTTAAATATATTTGTCGTCTCAGAAAAGAAACGACATCAAATGAAGAAATTTACACCCTTTTTACTCCTATTTTTTGCATTAAATTTATTTTCTCAAAAAGAAGCTAACTTTTGGTACTTTGGAAGAAATGCTGCATTAGATTTTAATTCTGGTACACCAGTTCCTGTAAGCGGAAGTAAACTAAATACTACAGAAGGTTGTTCTTCATTCTCAGACGAAAATGGTAATTTATTATTTTATGTTGGAGCAGAAAATAGTGATGCCCGATCACTTACAATATGGGATAAAAATAACAATCCAATGCCAAATGGTACAGGATTAAAAGGAGATTCTTCTAGTGCTCAATCTGCCTTAACAATCCCGGCTCCAGGGAAAACAAATATTTACTACCTTTTTACGTTATCAACTGCTAATACAGGAGGAAATGGAGGTGTTCCTGGCTTTTTCTACTATGAAATAGATATGAGTTTAAATGGAAATCTAGGGGACATAAACACTACTGTGGGAGACGCAACTGGAGCTACAAATCTTTCAGACGGGAAAGACAGTAATTGGACAGAAAAAGTTACAGCTGTAAAAGGAAATGAATGCAATTCTTATTGGGTAATTTCATTATCTAGACGAACAAGTGCCTCTAACAATAATGAATTTTATGCGTATAAAGTCACTAATACAGGTGTAGATACAACGAATCCAGTGATAAGCGAGATAAATAATTTTAGAGCTGATGATCCACGTGGATATTTAAAAGTATCGCCAGATGGTACAAAACTAGTAGCGGCCAATATGAGTGACAATACCTTTCTTTTTAATTTTGATAATGAAACAGGTAGAGTTACTAATTTTAATGATTCAGGCAACCCAAGACGATTATCTCTAAGTAGTGGAGATGGTTATGGAGTTGAGTTTTCTCCTTCAAGCGCAAGGTTATATGTCTCAACAGGAGATTTTGACGGAAATACAGCAGAAAACTTGTATCAGTTCGATTTATCATTACCTACATTTTCTGAAATTAATAGTTCAAGAACTACAATATTCAGTTATTTTAATAGTAGAAGTGCATTACAACTTGGACCTGATGGTAAAATTTATTGGTCTAGTGAAGATTCCAATAGTATTAGTGTTATTAACAATCCAAATGCATTAGGAAAAACAGCTGTTAATTATTCCCATCGAAGTGTGAGTTTAGGTGCTGGTGCATCAGCTAGTCAAGGCCTACCTCCTTTTATTTCGTCTTTATTATTACCAGTCGAAATTAAAGATTCTGATACCAACGAGTTAATTAATAATCAAAATTTAGAGTTTTGTATTGGTGATAATAAAACAATCATACCTGAAAATATAACAGGTAATAATATAACACATGAATGGTTTTTTAACGATAGTACCACCCCGTTGCAAACCACAAAAAACTTAACACTTACTAATTTATCAAAATCAAATAATGGAAAATACGAACTGGTAATAAAATTAACCGACGATTGTGGAAATTTAACACAATATAACGGTACTTTTAATATAGGGGTTTTCGAAAAGGCAAGTGCAACAACACCTCTTGATTTATATTTTTGTGATACTGATAGAGATGGTTTTAACACTTTTAATTTACAAGACGATAGTGCTAATGGACTAAAAGATCAAATTTTAACCGGTTTAGATAAAACAATTTTTGATGTTATCTATTTTTTAAACGCCCCAGATGCAGGTTTAAATAATAACCCATTACCCAATCCTTACACTAATCCAACAGCTTTTAGTAATCAGACAATATACGCTCGTGTGCAAAACAAAAATGCTCCAAATGCTTGTCCTGCTTTTACATCCTTTACTTTAGCCGTTACAGATTTACCAATACCTGTTCAAGCCGAACCTTATAGAATATGTGATGATATAGAAAGTGGAAGTGATACTGATGGAATTATTAATACATTTATTTTAAAAAATAAAGATGACGAAATTTTCGGAACTTTAGATAAAACGCAATACAACATAAGTTATCATACTACTGAAGACGGCGCTGAAAACAATGACACAAATACCATAATTGACAAAAACACCAATTACGCTGTTACAACATACCAGAGAGTATTTGTACGTATAGAAAATAAAGACAACTCAAGTTGCTTCGATGCTAATACAGCTCTAGAATTAATTGTAGATCCTTTACCTATTATAAAACAAAACCCGGTAATCATTAAACAATGTGATGATAATTCTGATTTAATAACAACCTTTAACCTTACAGAAGCAGAAATTAATATTTCTGATAACAGAGCGAATGAAACTTTCGAATATTATGCATCTCAAACAGATGCTATTGCAGGAAATCCACAAGTTGCTGATAAATTACGATATCCTGTCTCTGCGAATGGGGAAGCTTGGGTTAGAACAATTTCAGAGTTTGGTTGTTTCAGAGTTTCTAAAATAGAATTAATTGTTTCTTTTGCCACCGATGTTAGTTATTCGAGAAATTTTATTGAATGTGATGATTTTTTAGATGAAGATGGTAACGATACCGCAGATAATTCTGACACAGACGGAATTTCATTTTTTGACTTCAGTGAGGCTGAACAAGAGATTAAAGACCTATTCCCACATTAATTCAACCAAATTTAGAAGTCTTGTTCTACGAATCAACCGAAGATAGAACTGCCTCCATAAATGAAATTCCTGACATTACAAAGCATAGAAATAATAGTGACCCAGCTTATGCAAACAATCAAACAATTTTTGTGAGAATCAAAAATAAAAATAATAATGATTGTACCGGTATTGGGCAATTTACATTAACCGTAAAACCGGTTCCTTTAGCAAATACTCCTGATGATTTCATTTTGTGTGATGATGAGTTCTCAGGAACGACAACTGACGGACAAAATTCAGGAATAGATCTTAGAAGTAGAGTTGTTCAGATTCTAGGTAGTACTCAAACTGAAACAGATTATATCGTTTCTTTTCACACCTCTGCAGCAGGCGCAAAAATGAATACTGATATTATTATAAACGATACTGATTTTACAAATGAAGCCGGTTTTATTGCAGGAAACATTAGCGAACAAACTATTTATGTGCGTGTTCAAGATAGAAACGGACCTTTAAAATGTGTTAAAAACCCAGTTTCTTTTAAAATAATAGTAAATCCAATTCCTGCAGTTTCTAATACAATTAGTCCTTTTGCTGTTTGTGATATTGCTACTTCTTCTGATAGCGACACTAGGAATAGAATTGCTCAAAATATTGATTTAACTTCTAAAGACAGTGAAATTTTAGCGGGTAAAACAAATCATAGAGTTGCCTATTACGCAACACAGCAAGATGCGCAAGATGGGAATGAAATTGCAAATCCAACAGATTTTCAGAATATAACGAGTGAAACTAATTTCCCTGCAGATTTTAATACAGATAATCCAGGGGTTGAAACCATATTCTTTAAGGTATTTGATTTAGGTGGAAATCAGTGTGAGTCTATCTTTGCAACTTTTCAGCTATTAATCTATCCAGAACCAAATATCCCTATCAATATTTCTGATTATTCGGATTGTGATAATACTTCTGATAGTTTTGCTAATGATGCAAATGGAATTAATGGAGACATCACTTTAAAAAATAAGATACCTGAAATTCTTGCTAATTATCAGCCAGCTGAATTTGCAGATTTCTCTGTTACTTTTTACACGTCTTTAACAGATGCTGAATCAGGAAATACCGCCCTAGCAATTGATGAAAATATCTTTGAGAATGACGCAAACAATCAAACTATTTATGTGCGTGTAGAAAACACAAAGAATACACCTATTGCTTGTGTAAATACAAAATTATCTTTTAACATCAACATAAAATCTCTACCTAGTTTTACAGTAATGGGTGAAGAAAATATTGATGCTCCACAAATTGTATGTTTAAATGACACTCCTCTTACTCTTGAGGCTGAAAATCCAGCGGCAACCTATGATTATATCTGGACAAATGAAGCAGGAACTACTCTAGGTAATAATGCTACCTTACAGGTAACAACTGCAGGAAAATATACTGTAATTGCGAATGATCAATCTCCTGATGGATGTTCTAGAGAAAGAACAATAGTGGTCAATGAATCTAATATTGCAACATTACTAGAAAGTTTTATCACCATTATTGATGAATCTAATAATCTTAGTAGCAACGACAATATTTCTATTTCAATAGATACTTTAAGTAATGATTTAGGTCCGGGTGATTATCAATTTGCGCTTAAAAATGATGATAATCAAGATCGTTTTCCTTCAATTGGTTTTCAAGATGAACCACTTTTTGAAAATCTTGAAGGCGGAATTTATACCATTATTGTAAACGATAAAAATGGATGTTCACCAGATACTACGCTACAAATATCTGTCATTCAGTTTCCAAAATTCTTTACACCAAATGGTGATGGAAAAAATGATACCTGGGGCGTTAAAGGAGCTAACAAAATATTCTATCCTAATAGCAGTATCAATATTTTTAACCGATTCGGAAAATTAGTTGCACAAGTGCCTATTGACAGCCAAGGATGGAACGGAACTTATAATGGTAAAACATTACCTTCTGATGATTACTGGTTTAATATTCAGCTAATCCCAGCAAATACCAGTAAATCTCCAATACTCAAAAAAGGACATTTCTCTTTACTGAGAAGGTAAAAACACTAACTAAAAGTTCATTAAAAATGCGGATATTTTAAAAAAAAGTATCCGTATTTTTACATTATGAAATTTAAATTGGTATCAGAATTTTCTCCTACGGGAGATCAACCACAAGCAATAAAGGAGCTCACAGAAAGTATTAATAGTGGTGAAAAATTTCAAACTTTATTGGGTGTAACAGGCTCTGGTAAAACTTTTACGGTTGCAAATGTCATAAAAAAAGTAAATAAACCAACCTTGGTTTTAGCTCACAATAAAACATTAGCCGCTCAATTATATTCTGAATTTAAACAATTCTTCCCTGAGAATGCAGTAGAGTATTTTGTATCTTACTACGACTATTATCAACCAGAAGCATACATACCGGTAACAGGAACTTACATAGAAAAAGATTTATCTATAAATGAAGATATAGAAAGACTTAGATTAAGCACTACCTCTTCCCTACTTTCTGGTAGACGTGATGTTATTGTAATCGCCTCTGTTTCTTGTTTATATGGTATTGGAAACCCCAACGAATTTAAGAAAAACGTAATCCCAATTCAAGTTGACCAACAAATTGCAAGAACCAAATTTTTACATCAATTAGTTCAAAGTCTATACTCTAGAACAGAACACGAAATAAAAAGTGGGACATTTAAAGTAAAAGGCGATGTTGTAACTATTTACCCATCTTATGGAGATAATGGCTTTAGAGTTCATTTTTTTGGTGATGAAATTGAAGAAATTGAGTCATTTGATTTAGAAAGTAATACTTTATTAGAAAAATTCGAAGAACTTACTATCTATCCAGCGAACTTGTTTGTAACGTCTCCTGATGTTTTACAAAACGCCATTCATCAAATTCAAGATGACATGATGAAACAAGTCGATTATTTTAAAGAAATCGGAAAAAATCTAGAAGCAAAACGCTTAAAAGAACGCACTGAATTCGATTTAGAAATGATTCGAGAACTGGGTTATTGCTCAGGAATAGAAAATTATTCTCGTTATTTAGATGGCAGAGAACCCGGTACAAGACCTTTCTGTTTACTCGATTATTTTCCTAATGATTATTTAATGGTTATTGATGAAAGCCATGTCACAATTCCACAAACACACGCAATGTATGGCGGCGATAGAAGTAGAAAAGAAAACTTAGTAGAATATGGTTTTCGATTACCGGCAGCAATGGATAATCGTCCATTAAAATTTGAAGAATTTGAAGGCATTCAAAATCAAGTTATTTACGTCTCTGCAACGCCTGCAGATTATGAACTTGAAAAAACAGAGGGTATTTTTGTCGAACAAGTAATTAGACCTACAGGTTTATTAGATCCAATAATTGAAATTAGACCAAGTTTAAATCAGATTGATGACTTAATTGAGGAGATACAAATTCGTGTGGAAAAAGACGAACGTACTTTAGCTACAACGTTAACCAAAAGAATGGCAGAAGAACTCACAAAATACCTTACAAGAGTTAATATACGCTGTAGGTATATTCATTCTGATGTAGACACTTTAGAGCGTGTAGAAATTATGCAAGACTTGCGTAAAGGTCTTTTTGATGTGTTAATTGGCGTAAACCTTTTAAGAGAAGGCTTAGATTTACCAGAAGTTTCTTTAGTTGCTATTTTAGATGCGGATAAAGAAGGATTTTTAAGAAGCCATCGTTCAATAACACAAACTGTTGGTAGAGCTGCTAGAAATGTAAATGGTTTGGCTATTTTATATGCAGATAAAATGACAAAAAGTATGCAAAAAACTATTGATGAAACTGACCGAAGAAGAGAAAAACAAATAGCATACAACACAAAAAATAACATCACTCCTACTCAGATTAACAAAAAAATAGATGATACATTATCTAAATCTGCAGTTTCTAGCTATCATTACGACAACGCAAAACAAGTTGCAGCAGAGCAAGATTTACAATATCTACCAAAAGAAGAAATAGAAAAGCGTATTAGAGAAAAACGTAAGCATATGGAAGCTGCCGCCAAAGAGTTAGACTTTATTGTTGCTGCAAAACTACGTGATGAAATTACTCTTCTAAAAGAAAAATTATAACTTTTATTTTTAGTCAACAAAAATCACAAAATAAAAAAACACCTCATTTACATGAGGCGTTCTTCAATATATTTTATGCTTAAAAGACTAAGCTTCTAAAACTTCTGCTACTTTATCAGCAGCTTCTTGAAATTCAGTAGCAGAAATAATTTCCATTCCAGAATTATCAATTAATTCTTTTGCTTCTTTAGCATTTGTCCCTTGTAAACGACAAATAATTGGTACAGTAATTTTATCACCCATACTTTTATAAGCATCTACAACACCTTGTGCTACTCTATCACAACGCACAATACCTCCAAAAATATTAACTAAAATTGCTTTTACATTAGCATCTTTTAAGATAATACCAAATGCAGTTTCAACTCTTGCTGCATCAGCAGTACCACCAACATCTAAAAAGTTAGCCGGTTCTCCTCCAGATTCTTTAATTAAATCCATAGTTCCCATTGCTAAACCTGCTCCATTTACCATACAACCAACGTTTCCGTCTAAATCTACATAGTTTAATCCTGCAGCTTTTGCTTCAACTTCAATTGGATTTTCTTCCCTTAAATCACGCATTGCTGCATAATCTTTATGTCTGTATAAAGCATTTTCATCTAAAGAAACTTTAGCATCAACCGCCATAATTTTAGAATCAGACGTTTTTAAAACCGGATTTATTTCAAACATTGCCGAATCGGACTTGATATATGCTGTATATAAAGCAGTAACAAACTTTGTCATTTCTTTAAAAGCAACACCAGATAATCCTAAATTAAAAGCAACTTTACGTGCTTGAAAAGGCATGATACCTAATAAAGGATCTATTTCTTCTGTAAAAATTAAATGCGGAGTTTCTTCTGCAACCGTTTCAATATCCATTCCACCTTCAGTAGAATACATAATCATATTTTTTCCCGTTGCTCTGTTTAATAAAACAGACATATAATATTCATCAGGTTCAGAATCTCCTGGATAATAAACATCCTCGCAAATTAATACTTGATTTACTAATTTTCCTTCTGCAGAAGTTTGAGGTGTAACTAACATCATTCCCAAAATATCATCAGAAATGCTTTTAACTTGATCTAAGTTTTTAGCCAACTTTACTCCTCCACCTTTTCCTCGACCACCAGCGTGAACCTGTGCTTTAATTACGTGCCAACCTGTTCCAGTTTCTTCTGTAAGTTTTTTTGCCGCATCTACTGCTTCAGCAGAAGTACTTGCAACAATTCCGCGTTGAATTCTAACGCCAAAACTATTTAAAATTTCTTTTCCTTGATATTCGTGTAAGTTCATTTGTATCCTTTTAAAACGGAGTCAAAAATACGAATTCAAATAGAAAATGGCGCATAGTTTTCATTAAAAAAACCAAAATTTAAGATTCGGGGATTCTTTAAGGAATATTTAACAAATGACGTGTAACAAAATCTAATATTTATTGTCTTACAATAATTAACAAGATTTTATGTATCTCAATAAAAAAGGATAAATAATTTCGCATTGTATTTACAAATAATCAACTATAATTTAAATGTTTAAAAGAATCATTTTTTTAGTAATTGTACTACTTTCATTACCTCAGGTAAAAGCACAAAAGAAAAACCAGAGAAAAACAATTAAAACAACAAGAACAAATAACGCGCCTAAAATAGATGGTTTGTTAAATGATAAGGTGTGGAAAAATAGTGAAGTAATCACTGACTTTGTTATTTTTAGACCTGCAAATGGAGAACTTGTTTCCTCTAAATATCAAACAACAGTTAGGGTTCTTTATGATGATGACGCTATCTATATTTCTGGTCAAATGAATGATCCTGACCACAGGAAATATTCCGAAAGAATTTGCAGTAAGAGATAATTTCTAGTCAAGCAGACTTTTTCTTGGTAACCATCAACCCAAATGATGATGGACAAAACCCATTTGAGTTTATTGTACAGAGCACAGGAAATCAGTTAGATGCAAAGATTTCTAATGGAAATGAAGATTTTGATTGGAGTGCAGTTTGGGAAAGTGCTGTTTCTACAGATGAAAAAGGTTGGAACGTGGAAATGAAAATACCATACAGAGCATTGCGTTTTGCAAATAGACCAGTACAATCTTGGGGGTTTAATTTTCATAGAAGATTAGAAAATCTAAATGAACAACACACCTGGACACATATCGATAATTCTGTTGGACGATGGACACAATATGATGGTTTAATTACTGATTTTAGAAACATTAAACCACCAACAAGGTTAAATTTATATCCTTACGCTTCTGCAACTACAAATACTTTTCAAGGTAATACAGATTTTGATTGGAGTGTTGGTATGGATATAAAATATGGTTTAACTGAAAATTTTACTTTGGATGCAACTTTAATACCAGATTTTAGCCAAGTTGGTTTTGATAATGTTGAGTTAAACCTGGGGCCTTTTGAGCAACAATTTAGAGAGCAAAGACAGTTTTTTACAGAGGGAACAGAACTTTTCAACAAAGGAAATTTATTTTATTCAAGAAGAATTGGTGGAGCTCCAATAGATCAATTTTCTGATGAAAGAAAAAATGACGGAGAGTTTAAAGATAACATCAAAATAAATGATGAGGTTGAAAATTACCCAGAAAAAGTAACCATGTTAAATGCTATTAAAGTTTCAGGTAGAACAAAAAACGGATTGGGAATAGGCATATTTAACGCTGTAACTGAAAAAACTACTGCGCTAGTAAAACGAACAGAACAAACTATAAATGGATTAGATACTGTTTCTGTTGAAAGCAATTACAAAACAATATTAAGTCCTTTTACAAATTACAATATTTTAGTTTTAGACCAACAATTTAATCAAAACTCTACCATTTCTTTGATTAATACCAATGTTACAAGAGATGGCCGATTTAGAGATGCCAATGTTACTGCTTTAGACTGGCATCTTGAGACGAAAGATAATAAATGGAATGCTGATGGATTTGTTAAAATGAGTAATATCTCAGATGATCTAAACAATCCAAATACTGGATACACATTTGACAACAGTTTTGGATATGGATTAGGGCATTGGAGAGGAGAAATAGGATATACTTTTGAAAACAAAGATTATAATCCAAATGATTTGGGAATTCTATTTAGTAATGATCAACAAACTTTATACATGAATGGAGGATGGAGAACACTTCAACCCACTAAAAAGTTTAACTGGTATGAATTTTATTTTTATAGTCGAGCTAATTTTCAACATTTCTCCGGTATATATACTAGTACTGACCTAAGAATTGGGATGAAAGCGCAAACTAGAAATAGATTTACCTTTGGAGGAAACATAAACTATGAAACAGAAAATAAAGATTTTTTTGAGCCAAGACAAGGAACTACAAGTGGTATTTATTTTTTACAACCTGAAAGAAAAAATATAAATGGATGGATTTCTACAAATTCACAAAAAAAACTAGAACTGAATTCTGATGCTTATTATTCAAACTACGAAAATAATCCAAAAAAAGAATATGGTTTTAGTATTGCTCCGCGCTATCGATTTACAAATAAATTCTCTTTACAGTATCAAATAGAATTTAACAAAACCAATAATGACCAAGGCTATGTAACAGAAGATGAGGGTAACATTATTTTTGGTTTTAGAGATCGTAAAAATTACACAAATACAATTTCAAGTAAATATAGTTTTAGTACAAATTCTTCATTATCATTAAGTTTTAGGCATTATTGGGGTGCTGTAAATTACAATTCTTATGCAAATCTATTAACTAACGGAAAATTGTATAAAAACTCAGATTATATGGGTAGCGACGTTAATTTTAATAGCTGGAATTTAGATCTAAATTATATTTGGCAATTTGCACCTGGAAGTCAATTAATTGCTTTTTATCGAAATTCTATTTTTAATGAAGACACGAACTCCAATTTAAATTTCTTTAAAAACTTAGATAATTTATTCGAACAATCACAAAGACACACATTTTCTGTAAGATTTGTTTATTTTATTGATTACAAAAAGCTAAAAAATATTTTTTAAAATATATTTGTTTATTATTTGAAACTGGATATTCTTTATTTATGATGATATCCAGTTTTTTATGGACAAAACTGAAGTCTTTTTTATAAATTCGCTTCAAAGATTTAAATATGATAATTGGTAAAAACATTCATAAGTATTTCGGGGATGTAGAAGTTTTAAAAGGACTAGATATACATATCAAAAAGGGAGAAGTTGTTGCTGTTGTCGGTCCTTCTGGAGCAGGGAAAACAACTTTACTTCAAATTCTAGGAACCTTAGACAAACCGCTAAAAGAAGAAAATTACGAATTAAATTTAAACAATATTTCTCTTAAAAATTTAGATGATAAAGAATTATCTGAATTCAGAAATAAACATATTGGTTTCATTTTTCAATTTCATCAATTACTACCTGAATTTACAGCTTTAGAAAATGTATGCATACCCGCATTTATAGCAAAAAAGCCAAAACAAGAAACAGAAGAAAAAGCAAAAAATATACTTAACTTTTTAGGATTATCTCATAGAACAAAGCACAAACCAAACGAATTGTCTGGCGGAGAGCAACAAAGGGTCGCAGTTGCTAGGGCATTAATTAATGATCCTTCGGTAATTTTAGCAGATGAACCGAGTGGTAACTTAGATAGTGAATCTGCCAAAAACTTACACAAACTATTTTTTAAGCTTCGTGATGAATTTGGACAAACCTTTGTAATAATAACGCACAATGAGGAATTGGCAAATATGGCTGATAGAAAACTGACAATGAAAGACGGAAAAATTATTTAATGATAAATGAATAAATCTGAACTTAAAGAATTTTTAGATGAAAAGGTTATTCTATATAACAGTCCAAAATTTATAGAATCAGATCCCATTCAAATTCCCCATTTATTTACAAAAAAAGAAGATATTGAGATTGCTGCTTTTTTAACAGCAACCATTTCTTGGGGAAACAGAACAATGATTATTAAAAATGCTTTAAAAATGATGGAGTTGTTTGATAACGCTCCTCATGATTTTGTATTAAACCATCAAGAAAGTGATTTAAAATCTTTAGAAGGTTTTGTGCACAGAACTTTTAATGCTATCGATTTAAAGCAGTTTATAAAATCATTACACCACATCTATACCAAACACCAAGGCTTAGAAAAAGTATTATCTATTAAAGGGGAAGCAACAACATACAAAGATGCTATTCATGGCTTAAAGCAAGTGTTTTTCGAAGTTGCACATCAACAAAGAACTCAAAAACACATTTCAGACCCTTTAAAAAATTCAGCAGCAAAACGTATAAACATGTTTTTACGTTGGATGGTTAGAAACGATACTGCCGGAGTTGATTTTGGTATATGGAAAACGCACAGTGCAGAACATCTATCTTGCCCTTTGGATGTACATTCTGGCAACGTAGCACGAAAATTAAAACTACTTTTAAGAAAACAAAATGATTGGAAAGCACTTTCTGAATTAGACCATAACTTACGAATTTTAGACAAAAAAGATCCTGTTAAATACGATTTTGCTTTATTTGGTTTAGGTGTATTCGAAAAGTTTTAAGTAAGAGTTAACATCTAGCCCAAAATTTATCATTTTTATAATAAATTAGTATTTCATTAATTACTCAAAAGAATAAATGTATTTTAAAAACCCAGAAGTTTTATACTTTTTAGTACTACTAATTATTCCTATTTTAGTGCACCTTTTTCAGTTACAAAAGTTTGTAAAAGTTCCTTTTTCTAACGTTGCATTTTTACAAAAATTAGTGCAAGAAACACGTAAAAGTTCAAGAATAAAAAAGTGGTTAATTTTAATAATTAGATTGCTATTATTTACGGCGATAATTTTGGCCTTTTCACAACCTTATTTAAGTAATAAAAAAGCTGATTTAAAACAACATAATTTTATCTATTTAGATAATTCTTTGAGTACAAATACAAAAGGTAAAAAAGGGAATTTATTAAAAATTTCGGCTCAAGAAATTATAGAAAATGACCTCAGGTAATGATATATACTCGCTACAAACAAACTCAGCATTCTATAATAAAATTACTAAAAATGAACTAAAAAATATACTCCTAAACATTAAAGAATCTTCTAAAAAAATAGATTTTTCAGACGTTTTATTAAAATTTCAACTCAAAACAAAAAATAAAACCAATAATTTAAGTAAAATAGTTTTAATATCTGATTTTCAATATACTTACATAAATAAATTTACAAATGTAACATGTCCTTTTTCTGCTATTAAATTAGAATCTTCAACAAAATCAAACATTTCTATTGATAGTGTTTTTATCAGTAATACGAATACAGATAACTTTGCAATTAATATTGTTATCAAAAACCAAGGTGATGCAAAAAAAAATATACCTATTGCTATTTACAACGGTTCAAAACTAATAAGTAAACTCTCGTCCTCTTTCGCAAAAGATACTCAAAAAACAATTCAACTTAAAATTCGAAATCAGAAAGAATTTAAAGGAAAAATTAAAATAAATTTTAGCGACACTTTTGCTTTCGATAATGTGTTTTATTTCACCTTAAAAAACGATAAAAAAATTAATGTTTTATCGATTGGAAAAGAAGCTAATTTTCTTTCTAAAATTTACAATAAAAAGGAGTTTAATTTCACACAATCTTCCATTAAAAACACAAACTATAATAATTTTTCAAAACAGCAATTGATTATACTCAATGAGGTTAAAAATATCTCAGATATAATGTTGAATAAAATTTTTGAATTTTCAAAAAATGGTGGAAATCTAGTAATTATCCCAAATGAAAAGGCAAACATCAACTCATACAATTCTTTACTTAAATTTTTAAATGTAGGAAAAATTGAACCTAAAAAAATTGATACTCTAAAAATTACAAACATTAATTTTAGTCATCCTTTATTTCTAAATGTGTTTTCAAAAAAAGTAACCAACTTTCAATACCCCATTGTTAATAGCTACTTCCCTAATGCGGCTGAAAACGCAAGTACTATTGTTTCATTTGAAAACAACACGTCATTTATCTCGCAAATTAATAACACTAAAAGTACTGTTTATTGGATTTCAAGTTCTTTAAATAGAAAAAATAGCAACTTTGTTAATTCCCCTTTAATAGTGCCTATTTTTTACAATTTCGGAAAATTAAGCTATCAACAAAAACAACTTTTCTACAGAATTGATACCGAAAATAAAATTGATATCAATACGGCACTTGATAATGATAAAGTTTTAGGAATTTCTAACTCAAAAAAATCTTTCATTCCTTTACAGCAGAAATTTCAAAACAAAGTCAGTATCATAACAAAAAACCAGCCGATAACAGCAGGTATTTATAGTGTTTTAAAAGATTCAGATACCATTGCGCAATTAGCCTACAATTATTCAAAAGAGGAAAGTCTAGTCCGGTTTTTAGACTTAAATGATCTAAAAAAAGCAAACAAAAAAATTACTATTTCTAACTCAATTTCAAAAACTTTTAAAGAAATAAACAAAAAAAATGAAGTTCATTGGCTTTGGAAATGGTTTTTATCATTGGCAATTGTATCTTTGCTTTTAGAAATTTTGATATTAAAATTCTATAAACCATGACTACGCTTATAAAATCGGCAACGATTATAGACTCTTCAAGCCCATATCATAACCAACAAAAAGACATTTTAATTACCAACGGAATTATTGATAAAATCTCGGATTCCATTGCATCAGAAGATAGCTATCAAGTTATAACATTAGATAATTTGCATGTTTCTTGTGGTTGGTTTGACACAAGTGTTTCTTTAGGAGAACCAGGTTTTGAAGAAAGAGAAACTATTAAAAACGGTTTAAATGTTGCCGCCAAAAGCGGTTTTACAGCCGTTGCTGTTAACGCGAACTCAAACCCTGTTATTGATAACAAATCTGCAGTTGAATTTTTAATACATAAAGCTAAAGGATTTGCTACGAACCTATATCCTATTGCAGCCCTAACACAAAAAAGTAAAGGTAAAGATATGGCAGAACTTTATGACATGCAGCAATCTGGTGCAATTGCTTTTAGCGATTACAAACAACCAATAGAGAACGACAACTTAATGAAAGTTGCACTTTTGTATGCCCAAAATTTTGATGGCCTAGTATTTAGTTTTCCTAAAAACAACTCTATTGCTGGTGAAGGAATTGCAAATGAAGGAATTAACAGCACAAAATTAGGACTCAAAGGAAGTCCTGCTTTAGCAGAACACATACAAATTGCTAGAGACATCTATTTATTAGAATATACAGGTGGAAAATTACATATCCCTACTATTTCTTCTACTAAGTCTGTTGACTTAATTAAAGAAGCTAAAAAGAAAGGTTTAAAAGTTACCTGTAGTGTTTCTGCGCATCATTTAACATTAAATGATGATGAATTGCAAGGTTTTGATAGTAACTTTAAAACATCCCCACCTTTAAGAACTAAATCTGATACAAAAAGCCTTATAAAAGGAATTAAATCTGGTGTTATAGACATTATTACATCAGACCACAATCCTATTGATATTGAACATAAAAAAGTTGAATTTAGCGAAGCAAAAGATGGAGTTATAGGTTTAGAAAGTATGTTTGGAGCTGTGAATTCAGTTTTAAATTTAGAAGATTTTATTGAAAATATCACATGTAAACCTAGAGCCATTTTTGGTTTAGAAAGTCAGTCTATCAAAGAAAATAATAAAGCAGAAATCACTTTATTCAATCCTGAAAAGAACTTCACTTTCACAAAGAAACACATTATATCAACATCAAAAAACAGCCCTTTTTTAAACAAGGAGCTTAAAGGAAAGGCATACGGAATTTACGCTAATAGTCAATTGATCTTAAACGAATCATGATGACAAATCAAACCGTAACAAAGGAAAAATAATGGCAATTATCAGTTTCATTAAATACGAAAAACTAAAGTCGCCTTTTCCATAATGAGTTTTAAAAAAAAGTTTTGCTAACTTTCATATCAGGAAAATAATTGGAATTTTACTTTGCAACTCTAAATTAATACTTAGTCTGTGGAACCTTGTGTTTTCATGTGTTTTGGATTATTTAATTTATGCGAGTCTTTAAAAGCGAGGAAAAAAAATAACATTTAGTCAAAACAAAAAAGTAATATAAAAATGAGTGATTTGCAATATCTAGTAAGACAACCAAAAGGAATAGTTGAAAACCCGCCTTTATTAATTTTATTGCATGGTTATGGTAGTAACGAACAAGATTTATTTTCTTTTGCAGAAGAATTACCAGATGAATTTTTAATAATTAGTGCACAAGCACCATTACCAATGGGAAGTGGCAGTTACGCTTGGTATTCTATTAATTTTGATGACAAAAACGGAAAGTTTTCCGATTTAAAGCAGGCCAAAGATTCTATTGATAAAATAGCTGTTTTTATTGATCAAATAAAAACAAAATACAACACAAACCCAGATAAAACATTTTTACTAGGTTTTAGTCAAGGTGCAATTTTAAGTTACTCTCTGAGCTTCTTCTATCCAAATAAAGTACAAAATGTAATTGCCTTAAGCGGTTATGTAAATGACGAATTATTGCCAGAAACTATCTCGAAAGATATTAAAACAGAATATTATGGTTCTCATGGCTCTGTAGACCAGGTCTTACCAATAGAATGGGCAAGAAGAAACAAACCTTTCCTAGAGAACTTAGGCTTTAACTACGAGTATTCTGAATACCCTGTTGGGCATGGAGTTGCTCCACAAAACTTTTATAGTTTTAAAAAATGGATTGAGAAACGTTTGTAATTTTTAAGAAAAAAAGTAGTTTCTCCTGCACTTACAAGTTATTCGTTAGAATAGCTATTAACTTATTATTAAAACTAAAGAAATTATTTGGAGATCAATTTCATCAAAAACATAGATTCTTTTGAACTACCTTTGCATAAAAATATTTAAATGCAGTTTTCTGAATTACCATTACATAAATCAATCTTAAAAGCAGTTGCTGAAGAGCGATTTCATTCACCAACACAAGTACAAGAAAAAGCAATTCCTCTAGTTTTAGCTAAAAAGAATATAATTGTTTCTGCACAAACCGGTACAGGAAAAACTGCTGCTTTTGCGTTACCAATTATTCAATTGTTATTAGAAAAACAAGAAGAAGAAAAAGAATCAAAAAAAATAAAGTCTTTAATAGTTACACCAACACGTGAACTAGCAATACAAATTTTAGAAAACTTTACAAGATTTAGTAAACACACAGCTTTAACAACTACTGCTGTTTTTGGCGGTGTTTCATTAGATCCTCAGAAAGAAATATTAAAAAATGGTGTAGATATACTAATTGCAACTCCAGGAAGATTAATCGACCTTCAAATGCAAGGAAATATCGATTTAAGTGCTATTGAGATTTTAGTTCTAGACGAAGCAGATTTAATGCTAGACATGGGTTTTATAGCCGATGTAAAGAAAATAGAAGCTTTATGCCCTAAGAAAAAACAAACATTACTTTTTTCTGCAACCATACCAGAAAAAATAGATCAGTTAGCTAATAGGATTTTAAAAAACCCTATTAAAATCGAAATAAATCCTGAGGAAACCACAGCAAAAAACATTGGTCAGTTATTATATTACCTTCCCAAAAAGAATAAAACAGATTTGTGTCTGCACCTGTTAAGACACACCCTAAATGGAAAAATAATTATTTTTAGACGCACAAAATTAGGTGTTGATAAATTAGAACAGAGCTTACTTAAAAACGATTATAAAGTTACGAGTATTCACGGTGATAAAACACAATCATTAAGAAATAAAGCTATTGAAGACTTTAAAAATAAGAAAGCAAATATCTTAATTGCAACAGATGTTGCTGCTCGTGGAATAGATATTACAAATGTAGATGCTATTATTAATTTCGATATTTCAAATATACCTGAAACCTACGTGCATAGAATTGGTAGAACAGGTAGAGCAGGAAAATCTGGAATCGCTTTATCATTCTGTTCTCCCGACGAAAACAGCTATATTAAATTGATTGAATCTCTAATTGAGAAATCTATTAAAATTATTACAGACCATCCATACGTAATCAACCCACCAAAACATAGAAAAAAACAACCCAATACTATTAGTAAAAATAAGAAAGGGAGAAAATCTGAAGCCTCTAAAAAGAAGAAGAAGCGTTGGTACTAATCGACTAAAATTATTTCAATCAATCTCTGTAAGCTAGAGCAAATTTCACAATTAAAAGAAATAAAATTTGTACAGATAATAAGAGTTTCAGACTATGAACACCTACTCGTAATCTTTCATCTCTTTATCATAAAAAGCACCAGCTTTATCCATTAAATCTGCTAATTCAGTTGCAATATCTTCTTCCGTCTCTCCTGTTAAATCCTCAAACCACTCTATTTCATCATCTTTTAAATTGATTAAAAATCGAGGGAATTCTGTATGTAATACAAAAATATCTTCTGGGAAACTGCTATTATCCGCTAATAAAAATTTAGGTAAGGTCATGTTTTTGCTTAATGAGTTTTAAAGTTAACGAATTAAATCGAATAAATAATAAAATGGAAGCGGTAGTTAATCCTGCAAGCAAGCCCAACCAAATACCAAAACTACCATACATTTCTTCTTTTCCTAAAAAATAGGAAATAGGAAAACCTACCACCCAATAGGAGATAAAAGTTAAGATTGTTGGAATTTTTACATCCTGTAAACCACGTAAAGCCCCCAAAACTACAACCTGTATACTATCTGAAATCTGAAAAAATGCTGCTGCTATTAATAATTTTGATGCAATAGAAATAACTTCCATATTATCTGCATAATTGGTTGTATCATTTAAATTTACATAAATACTTGGCAAACTTTTATGAAAAATAAAAAATAACAAAGCAAAGAAAATAGCTAATAAAACACCGAGCAGAAAAAGCGAAAAAGCAATTCTACGCAATTCTTTATAGTTTTTTAAGCCCTTTTGATTACCTACCCTAATCATAGAAGCTACGCTTAACCCCATGGCAACCATAAACGCCATAGAAGACAGATTTAATGCAATTTGATTTGCTGCTTGTGGATTTTTACCCAACAAACCACTTAACCAGATAGCAGCTGTAAAAATAGCTACTTCAAAAAACATTTGCATTGCACTTAAAGAGCCTAAATTGATGATTTTTTTTATCATTAAAAAATCTAAAACAAAGAATTTTATATCTCTAACGATGCGCTTTGATCTCTTGTTATAACGCAATAATATCCATAAGTACAGAACCATTACAATTCGAGAAACTAGAGTACCATAAGCCGCACCTACAATACCCATTTCAGGAAAACCGAACTTACCAAAAATCAACAAATAGTTTAAAATAATATTTATAATGTTTGATAATAAAGTAGCATACATAGGATACTTCGTCATCGACATTCCGTCGCTAAATTGCTTTATAGCTTGAAAAATTATCATTGGAATTAATGAAAAAGCAACCAAATCTAAATACGGAATTGCAAGCTCTACAACTTCTTGTGGCTGTTTCATCAAATACATTACAGATTTCGAAAAATAAATCCCTAAAAAAAGTACAATACCTAATGCTGTGCATAAAAATAATCCATTTTTATATGATGATCTTGCTTGTTTTAAATTATCTGAAGAATCTGCTTCTGCAATTAATGGTGTAATTGCAGTAGAAAAACCAATTCCTATCGACATTGCAATGAACATAAAACTATTACCCAGAGAAACTGCAGCTAATTCCGCGGTTCCTATCTGACCTACCATAATATTATCTACAAAGCTTACAAATGTATGCCCCAACATCCCAAGCATTACGGGAGCTGCAAGTTTCCAATTGTATTTAAATTCTGATGTATATTGAGATATATTCAATGTAAAGTTTAGTTTTTCAGATTGCAAATATAAGTATTAAAGGAAGATTTTTTATATGTAAGTTATCCATTTTCCGATAAAGGTTTTTCAATAAAAATAGTTACTTTTGAAAAACAAAAAAACGCATTAAAAATGGCAAGTATTACATTAAAAGGAAACACAATAAACACAATAGGTAATTTACCCACACTAGGAACTAAAGCGTTAGATTTTAAACTAACTGCTGTAGATTTGTCTAAGAAAAGTTTATCTGATTTTAATGGTAAAAAAATAATCTTAAATATTTTCCCAAGTATAGATACCGGCACTTGTGCAACCTCTGTTAGAGAATTCAATAAAAAAGTTGCAGATTTAGAAAATACAGCAGTCCTATGTATCTCTAAAGACTTACCCTTTGCCCAAGCTCGTTTTTGCGGTGCGGAAGGTATTGATAATGTAACGATGCTCTCTGATTTTGCTGATGGAAACTTTGGTACATCTTACCAGTTAGAAATTGCTGATGGACCTTTAGCAAATTTACATTCAAGGGCAATTGTAATTATGAATGAAAATGGAACCGTAGTTTATACTGAACAAGTTTCTGAAATTGCTGATGAACCCAATTATAAAGCAGCTTTAAACGCAATATAGTATATGAAAAACCCTAACGACAGTTTTTTAAGAGGAAGACTTCGTAGTTTAAAATTCGCATTAAGAGGTATGTGGCTTTTAATAACGACTGAAGATAGTATTAAGGCACAACTTTTTATTGCCATAGTTGCGACTATTTTAGGTTTTTATTTTGATATATCTAATATAGAATGGATGATTCAGTTTTTAGCAATTGGTTTGGTTTTAGTTGCTGAAGCTGTAAACACTGCCATAGAAGAAGTTGCAGATTTTATACACCCAAATTATCATAAAAAGATAGGATTAATAAAAGATATAGCAGCTGGTGCACCAAGTTTCGCTGCATTTGTTTCACTAATTATTGCTGGTTTTATATACATACCTAAAATAACTTTGTTATTTTAGGTGCAAATTTGTATTTACTAGTAAAATCGATCAAAAAAATTAATGGCCAAAAGTAAAACGAGCACTAATAAAACAATAAACTCTTCGGATAATAAACCGAATATATTTGCCTTTTTAAAATCAAGACAAGCACAAACTATTTTAGGAACATTTTTAATTTTATTTTCTGCTTTTTTGTGTATTGCCTTTTTTTCCTTTTTCTTTAACTGGCAAGAAGATCAGAGCACACTGACAAAATTAACGGATAGAACCGTTACAAGTAAGAATTTATTAGGCAAATTTGGTGCAATTTTAAGTCACTTTTTTATCTATAAAAGTTTTGGGGTTGCCTCATTTATCATTGCTTTTCAAGTGTTTTTAACTGGGGTAAATATTCTTATCAAAAAGAAATTTTCTAAAGTTGTCATTTCCTGGAACTGGTCACTTATAGCAATATTATGGGTTTCTACCTGTTTAGGATTTACTAAAAGTAATTACGGACTTCTATCAGGAATTATCGGTTTTGAAATTAATGAATATTTACAAGCTTTTATAGGTAAAACAGGTCTAGTTATCCTACTAAGTTTCATCCTAATATCTTATTTAGTAATTCGCTACAAAGTAACATTTGATAAATACTTAGATAATTACAAAAGAAATCAAGAAAAAAGAAAAGCGCAAGAACCAATTCAAAGTGAAAGTGAAAACGAAACTTCAACTAATGATATTCTAAAAACAGATAAAAAAGAAAAATCTGTCGTTGAACTTTCTTTAGAAAATTTGCAGCCTACAATTTCTAAACATTCTGACGTGTCAAATAAATACGAAGAAATTGCTTTAAAAGTTGAAAAAAAATCAGAACCTCATGTAAAAACTGAGATACCTAAAGAAGAAAAAATAGAAACTGAAGCTGAGGTCGAAATTGATATAGCAATTGGAAGAGAAGAAGAAACTTCGACAGAAAACCTAGCAAACCAATTAGTAAAAGACTTCGGTGAATTTGACCCTACCTTAGAATTAGGAAATTTCAAATTTCCAACTTTTAATCTTTTAAAGCAATATAATGAGTCTATTTCTATCGATCCAGTAGAATTAGAAGCTAACAAAGATCGAATTGTAGAAACTTTAAAGAACTACAAAATTGGTATTGCAGAAATTAAGGCAACTGTAGGGCCAACAATTACGTTGTATGAAATTGTACCGGAAGCTGGAATTAGAATCTCTAAAATTAAAAATTTAGAAGATGATATCGCACTATCTTTATCTGCATTAGGAATTAGAATTATTGCTCCTATTCCCGGTAAAGGTACTATAGGTATTGAAGTACCAAACAAGAAATCTACCATTGTTTCTATGCATTCTGTGATTTCATCAAAGAAATTTCAGGAATCAAGCATGGAATTACCCATAGCTTTAGGAAAAACTATTAGTAATGAAACCTTCGTAATAGACTTAGCTAAAATGCCCCATTTATTAATGGCAGGTGCTACAGGACAGGGAAAGTCCGTTGGTTTAAATGCGGTTTTAACATCACTCTTATACAAAAAACATCCAGCAGAAGTAAAGTTTATTCTAGTAGATCCAAAGAAAGTAGAACTTACTTTATTCAATAAAATTGAGCGTCATTATCTAGCAAAATTACCAGATGTAGAAGAAGCTATTATTACAGATACCACCAAAGTCGTGCAAACTTTAAATTCGCTTTGTATAGAAATGGACAATCGTTACGATCTACTAAAAAATGCAATGGTTCGTAACATTAAGGAATACAACACAAAGTTTAAGGCCCGAAAATTAAATCCAAATGATGGGCATCAATATTTACCTTATATCGTTTTGGTAATTGATGAATTTGCAGATTTAATAATGACTGCAGGTAAAGAGGTAGAAACCCCAATTGCAAGATTAGCGCAACTTGCAAGAGCTATTGGTATTCATTTAATCGTAGCAACACAAAGACCGTCTGTAAACGTAATTACAGGTATTATAAAAGCCAATTTCCCTGCTAGAATTGCATTTAGAGTAACATCAAAAATAGATTCTAGAACCATCTTAGATGCCGGTGGTGCGGATCAATTAATTGGACGTGGTGATTTATTATACACTGCTGGAAATGAAATAAATAGAATTCAGTGTGCTTTTGTAGATACTCCTGAAGTTGAAAAAATAACCGACTTTATTGGTTCTCAAAAAGCATATCCAGAAGCACATTTGTTACCCGAATACATAGATGATGAAAATGGCACAAGTATTGATATAGATATTTCAGACAGAGATAAATTATTTCGAGAGGCTGCAGAAATCATTGTAACAGCTCAGCAAGGTTCTGCATCGCTTTTACAGAGAAAACTAAAATTAGGTTATAATAGAGCTGGTCGCCTGATAGATCAACTAGAAGCGGCTGGAATTGTCGGAGGTTTTGAGGGAAGTAAAGCGAGACAAGTTTTAGTTCCAGATTTTCTTGCATTAGATCAATTATTAGAAAACGAAAATAAATAGTAGAAATGAAAAAAATAACCATCTTGTTTTTGAATATATTTTTAACAACTGTGACTCTTTCACAGAATTCAGAAAAAGCCAAATCACTTTTAGACAAAGTTTCCACTAAAATGAGTGCTTATGAAAACATGGCTTTTGATTTTAGTCAAACACTGAGCAATGAAGATGTCGGAATTATGGAGGGCGATGAACCACCTATTAGAGGTCAAATTTCATTACAAGGACAAAAATATAGTTTAAACTACCTAGGTAATAAATTCATCTTCAATGGAAAAAAGCTTTATGTAATTAATAATGACGAAAAAGAAATTACCATAACAGATGATGATATGAGTGGAGATGATGGATTTATTTACCCTTCCAAATTATTCACATTTTATAAGGACGGTTATATTTTCGAAATGGGGGATTTAAAGAAAGTAAAAGGACGACAAATACAATTTGTAACTTTAATCCCTATCGATAGTAATTCAGATATCACAAAAGTAGAACTAGCTATAGATGCAAAAACAATGCATATTTATAAGTTAATTCAAACAGGAGATAATGGCTCTAAAACAACATTTACAATTACAGAATTTAAAAGCAATCAAACTTTGCCTAGCAATTACTTTTCATTTGATGAAGAAAAATACAAAAAGCTAAAATTCACGATAGACTAATTATTTTTCAATTAATAGAATTTTAGTAGCTTCTTTCATCATAAGAAACTACTTTTGTCCCGATGAAAATTTTAGATAAATACATCCTAAAAACATTTCTAGTACCATTTGTAGCTACATTTCTAATTGTACTTTTTGTTTTAGTAATGCAAGTTTTATGGCAAACCTTCGAAAACATAGCGGGTAAAGGCATTAGCATGCCTTTTATCCTAAAATTTCTTTACTATACAACTTTAATTATTACACCTCAAGCTTTACCAATTGGAGTGCTTTTGTCTTCTATAATGGCTTTAGGTAACTTAGGTGAAAATTACGAGTTTGCAGCAGCAAAATCTGCTGGTGTTTCCTTACAACGTTTGGTAAGACCACTTGTTTTCTTAGCAATCATTCTAAGTGGAATAAACTTTTTATTTTTAAATAATATATACCCTTACGCTGTTTTAAAGCAAAAGAATTTATATTTAAATATTAAAAAGAAAAAACCAGCAATGGCATTAGTTCCAGGAAGTTTTAATAGTGATATTCCCGGGTTTCAAATTAAGTTTGAGGAAAAATATGGCGAAGAAGAGAATTTATTAAAAAAAGTTTTAATATATGATTTAACCACAGGTAAAGGAAATCAAAAAGTAATTACCGCAGAAAGAGGTAAAATTGTTTCTGAAGAAGGAAGCCGTTATATGACCCTAATTCTATACGATGGATATTACTATGAAGAACATGTAAACAGTGCTAAAACCTCAATAAAGAAGAAAAAAATGGCAGCATCGAATGCTACTTTTAAAGAATATGAATTTAATATTGATATTTCTTCTGTTTCAGGAGATGGTGATTTAGATAAGGAACGCCACACAAAAAACTTTATGATGCTTAGTTTAAACCAACTAAAAGATACTATCCCAAACTTAAAAACTAGTTACGATGAGATATTACTTTTAAAATCTAAAAATATATTTGCAACATTACAGGCTAAAGATTTGCACCAATATCCAGACTCTTTAAGAAAAGAAAATTTAGATGCAGATATTCTAAAAAATTTTGATACAAAAAGTAAAATTCAAATTTTAAATACTGCTTCTACAAAAGCAGGAAGAGCATTAAGCTCTATTAAAAACAATAAAAGTTCTATTAAGTGGAAAAGAAAAAACCTAAACTTTTTTGATACAGAATATTATAATAGAATTTCATTTTCACTCTCTTGCTTAATACTCTTTTTCATTGGAGCCCCATTAGGCTCTATTATTAGAAAAGGAGGCTTTGGTTTACCGATGATACTCGCTATTGCAATATACGTTACCTATTTTTTTAGTAACACCTTTGGTAAAAACTTAGCCGAAGAAAGTTCTATAACATCTTTTTTAGGTTCTTGGATAGCCGCATTTATAATGGTTCCCGTTGGTATTTTATTAACAAGGAGAGCTACAAAAGATAAGGGTATTTTTAATCTCGATGCAATTACGCAACCTATTACAAATTACTTTAAAAAAATATTTTCAAAAAAAGACGCATAATTTATATGACAACTCAAAACACCAAAAATAATACTCAATTAAATACTATTTCTAATGCCATTGAAGATATAAGAAATGGTAAAATTATTATAGTTGTAGATGATGAAAATAGAGAAAATGAAGGAGATTTTTTAGCAGCTGCTGAAAAAGTTACTCCAGAAATGATTAATTTCATGGCAACTCATGGTAGAGGGTTAATTTGTGCTCCATTAACAGAAACTCGATGTAAAGAGTTAGAGCTAGGTATGATGGTTAACAACAATACTGATCCTATGGAAACTGCATTTACAGTTTCTATAGATTTACGTGGTAAAGGAGTTACAACTGGTATTTCTGCTGCTGATAGAGCTCTAACTATTAAATCTTTAATTGAAAACGGAACCAAACCATTTGATTTAGCCAGACCTGGACATATTTTTCCATTAAAAGCAAAAGAAGGTGGCGTTTTAAGAAGAACAGGCCATACGGAAGCGGCAATTGATTTTGCACGTCTAGCAGGTTTACAACCCGCAGGTGTTATTGTAGAAATTATGAATGAGGATGGAACAATGGCGCGCTTACCTCAGCTTTTAGAAGTTGCAAAAAAGTTTGATATTAAAATTGTTTCTATCGAAGACTTGGTAGCTTACAGAATGGAACATGATTCTTTAATTGAAATAAAAGAAGATTTTGAAATAAAAACTAGATTTGGTGAATTTAGATTAAGAGCTTACCAGCAAACAACGAATAACCAAGTTCATATTGCTTTATCTAAAGGTACTTGGTCTAAAGGTGAATCTATTTTAACAAGAGTAAATTCCACTTTAGTAAACAATGATATTTTAGGAACTTTAACAAATAATGCTGACAAAAAGTTAGATAAAATGTTTCAAGTTATCAATGACGAAGGAAAAGGTGCTATCATTTTTGTAAATCAACAAAATCAATCTCAAAATTTACTAAGTAGATTATCTCTTTTAAAGGAGAACCAAATAAACGGAAATATTAAAGCTCCAGATATTAAAATGGACAATAAAGATTTTGGAATTGGTGCTCAAATTTTACATGATTTAAACATACATAAATTAAAACTAATTACAAATACACAGCAAACCAAACGTGTTGGTATGATTGGTTATGGTTTAGAAATAGTAGATTATGTAAAGTATTAATTATGCTTTAAATTGAATTTTTAATAGCAGTTCTTCTTTTAAGGATATTTAGATTTTATTTTATTTAAAAAATCTATAACAGAAAACTAAATATTTTAGAGGTAAATTTTAAAGCTTTATTTCCACACCACTTTCTAACTCACTTGGTTTTTTGTTTTGTAAAAACAGACGAGCTGAATGAGTTCCTTTTAATATAACTGTATTATCCGAAACCTCTAACCAACTGCCTTCACGTAAACCCAGAACAGGAGTCTGATTAAAGATATGAAACTCTTTTATACGTGTCTCTCTTGTCTCTCCCATATGAGTAGAGCCTTGAATTGGGTCCAAATAATGGGCATTAATATTAAAAGGAATACACTCTAGTGTTTCAAAACTTGGTGGATAAACAATTGGCATATCATTCGTATTCCTCATATTTACGCCACAAATATTGCTTCCTGCACTTGTTCCTAAATAAGGGATTCCGAAATCGATAGCGGCCTTTAAAGTAATTAAAAGATCATTTTTGTAAATTTGATTTACCAATTCAAAAGTATTTCCTCCTCCAGTAAAAATAGCTTCAGATTCTTTGATTGCTTTGTTTGGGTCTTTAAATTCATGAATACCTCTTACACTTATATCCATCTTAGAAAACGCATCTTTAACTATTATTGTATATTCATCATAAGAAATCCCACTTGGTCTTGCATAAGGAATAAACAATAACTCTTTCACATCCTTGAAATGAGTTTTTAATTTTGGCATTAAATAAGCCAAATAAGCACTTCCGTGAACAGTCGATGTGCTTGCGATAATCATTTTCTTCATATTCCAAAAATAGTAAATTCTTAAATATACTTTTTATTTATACAGATAAGGAAAACAATGAAACTAAAATTTCATTACTACGTATTGTCTATATTTTTTTATCATAACTCCAACTAAAGAATAATTTACTGATAAATAATAAGAGAGCAAATTTATTGTTTCAAAATAATCTCAAAAATAGGGTAAGATTAGGAAGTAAATCAAAGAATAATTATTAATCTTAGATTTTAACATGAAAAAAAAGAGCAAAAAGTTTTTTACTTTCTACTCACTATACTTACTAATTATAAATTAATTGACTTTTTCGGGGAACAGAGGTTAGTGAGTTCATGTTTATTTTATTAATATAAAAATATTTTAATTTGCAACTTCATTAATAAATTTGATGCGCATTAAACGTAATTCTTCCTCGTCATAATCGCCATCGAATTCATCCAAAGCATCCTGAATTTTATCAGAATCCGCTTCCATAAAATAATCGTATATTTCTTCTTGTTGATCTTCATCTAAAAGATCATCTAAACAGTAGTTTATATTTAACTTTGTTCCAGAAAAAATGATAACCTCCATCTCTTTTATAAGCTCACTCATCGTAAGCCCTTTCGACTGAGAAATATCTTCTAAAGGTATTTTTTTATCAGTATTTTGAATGATAAATAATTTTAATCCAGAATTTGTCCCTGTACTTTTTACAATTAAATCATCTGGTCTTAAAATATTGTTCTCTTCTACATAATCACATATTAATTTTATAAACTCCTTTCCAAACTTCTTTGCTTTCCCCTCACCTACTCCGTGAACAGTAGATAGTTCTCCTAGCGTTATTGGATATTTTAAAGCCATATCATCTATAGAGGGATCTTGAAAAACAGCAAACGGAGGTACACCTTGTTTTGTAGCAACACTTTTACGCAGATCTTTCAATATTTTTACTAATTTATCATCGGTAGCTCCTCCTGTGGATTTAGCGTTTGTAATTATTGAACTATCACTTTCTTCGCTATAAGAATGATCTTCTGTCATCATAAAAGAACGAGGATTACTAATAAACTCTTGTCCTTTTTCTGTTAATTTAACAACACCATATTGTTCTATCTCTTTCTTAATTAAATTAACGACTAGAATTTGCCTAACCAGTGCCATCCAATAAAGGAAAGATTTTCCTTTACCAATTCCAAAAAATGGTTGCAAATGTGTTTTATGAGAATTTAAAAGTGCGTTTTCTTTTCCAATAATCGTATTTACAACTTCCTTGGCTTTGTATTTTTGTAAAGTGTTTTTTATTACTTCTAATAAAAGTTTTACGTCATCCTTAGCCTCGTGTTTTTTCTTTGGGTTTACCGAATTATCATCCATAGCTGCCCCTTCCCCGTTTTCAGCATCAAACTCTTCACCGAAATAATGTAATAAATACTTTCTCCTGTTCATAGAAGTTTCTGCATAACCAACAACTTCTTGTAGCAAGGCATGTCCAATTTCTTGTTCCGCCACTGGCTTACTTGCCATGAATTTTTCTAACTTTTCAATGTCCTTGTATGCGTAAAAAGCCAAACAATACCCCTCTCCATCATCACGTCCGGCTCTTCCTGTTTCTTGATAATAACTTTCTAAACTTTTCGGAATATCATGATGAATTACAAAACGAACATCAGGCTTATCAATTCCCATACCAAAAGCAATCGTAGCCACTACTACGTCACAATCTTCCATCAAAAACATATCTTGGTGCTTTACCCTAGTTTTTGCGTCTAAACCAGCGTGATAAGGAACTGCTTTAATTCCATTTACCTGCAAAACCTGGGCTACTTCGTCTACTTTTTTACGACTTAAACAGTAAATAATTCCAGATTTTCCCATCCTTTGCTTTACAAAACGAATTATATCTTTTTGTACATCAACTGTTTTAGGTCTTACTTCATAAAATAAATTAGCTCTATTAAAGGAGGCTTTAAATTTATTTGCATTAGAAATACCTAACGTTTTTAAAATATCTTCTTGTACTTTTTCTGTTGCGGTGGCAGTTAAGCAAATTATTGGAACATTATCAATCGCTTTAATGATATGCTTTAAATTTCGATATTCAGGTCTAAAATCATGACCCCATTCAGAAATACAATGCGCTTCATCAATGGCAACGAATGAAATTTTTTGTGTTTTTAAGAAAGCAACATATTCTTCTTTTATTAAAGATTCTGGTGCTACATACAAAAGTTTTGTAATTCCATTCGAAATATCATTTTTAACTTGGGCTATCTCGGTTTTATTTAAAGATGAATTTAAAACATGTGCAACCCCATTGTGCTCGGAAATACCTCTAATAGCATCTACTTGATTTTTCATCAAAGCAATTAAAGGAGAAACAACAATTGCTGTTCCCTCAGACATTAGGGCTGGCAATTGATAACAGAGTGATTTTCCACCCCCTGTAGGCATTATAACAAAAGTATTATTGTTCTCAACAATACTTTTAACTACTTGCTCCTGTAGGCCTTTAAATTTATTAAAACCAAAGAATTTTTTAAGAGGACTGTATAAATCCATTTATTTAAATATTCGTTTAACTTAAAAACAATTCACAAACATATTATAATATTTGCTCTAACTATTATTTATACTAAATTTGCTCTTTCCTTATATTAAAGATATAACTTTTTTTTATTCTGATAAAATACTGAACTATTGAAAAAGACAAACTCGATTATAAAAACTGCCAAAGAAACTATTTTAATAGAAAGTAATGCTATTGCTAATTTAGCGAAATTAATTGATGCCGACTTTGAAGAAGCAGTAAAATTTATTTTAAATTCTAATGGTAGAGTTATAGTAACAGGTATTGGCAAGAGTGCAAATATTGCAACGAAGATTGTTGCAACCTTAAATTCTACTGGTACACCAGCTATTTTTATGCATGCAGCAGATGCTATTCATGGAGATTTAGGAAATGTTCAAACAGAGGATGTCGTTATTTGTATTTCAAAAAGTGGGAATACTCCAGAGATTAAAATATTAGTTCCTTTAATTAAAAATTATGGTAATAAAATAGTCGCAATTACAGGAAATGTTGACTCTTATCTGGGTGAACATGCAGATTTTACATTGAACGCTTATGTAGAAAAGGAAGCTTGTCCCAACAATTTAGCTCCCACAACAAGTACAACGGCACAACTCGTTATTGGTGACGCTTTAGCTGTTTGTCTATTAAATTTAAAGGGTTTTACGAGTAAAGATTTTGCAAAATATCATCCTGGAGGTGCTTTGGGGAAACGTTTGTATTTAAGAGTATCCGATTTAGTCGAAAACAATCAAGTTCCTAAAGTAAATGAAACAGATAGTATCGCGAAAGTTATTTTAGAGATTTCTGAAAAAAGATTAGGAGTTACTGCAGTAATGAATAGTGACAAATTAGTTGGTATTATTACGGACGGAGATATTAGAAGAATGCTTTCTAACACCACTGAAATAGCACTATTTCAGGCAATAGACATCATGGGTAAAAACCCAAAAACAATTTCTAATGATGCAATGGCAATTGATGCTTTAAACGTAATGGAAAATAACAGTATAACACAAATGTTAGTGGTTGATAATAAAAACAATTATGTTGGTGTTGTTCATTTACACGACTTAATAAAAGAAGGAATTTTCTAATGGCAAAAGAACAAAAAGAAATGTCCTTTTTAGGTCATTTAGAAGAATTAAGATGGCATTTAGTAAGAAGCGCATCTGCAATATTTATTTTAGCTATTGTCTTTTTTATTTTTGCAGAAGAAGTTTATGATCATTTTTTATTAGCACACATAAAACCAGATTTTATCACCTACAACGTTTTTTGTGATTTTTTTAATTTATTTGGTTTAGATAGTGCTTTTTGTAATGTTAGTTTTGAAAATAATAAACTACAAAGTATAAAAGTTACATCACAACTAATGAACTCTATTTGGTCTTCATTAATATTGGGTGTTATCTTGTCATTTCCATATCTTCTATGGGAGATTTGGCGATTTGTTTCTCCAGGTTTAACAACAAATGAGATAAAAAGATCTCGAGGTTTTATCTTTTTAGCTTCATTTCTATTTTTTATTGGGGTTTTATTTAGCTTTTATATCATCGCGCCCATCTCGATTCACTTCTTATACAATTATCAAATTACAGATGCAATTCAAAATAGTTTTACTTTAGAATCACACATAGGTCTTGTAACAAATATGTTATTAGGTGTTTCTATTTTATTTGAATTACCCGTTTTAATCTACTTTTTAACAAAAATAGGTTTGGTTACTCCAAATTTTTTAAAAAAGTACCGAAAACATGCGTTAGTTGTTGTTTTAATTTTAGCAGCAATTATTACACCACCAGATATTGCGAGTCAAGTTATAGTAGCAATACCAATTCTTATTTTATATGAAATAAGTATAAAGGTATCTAGAAGAGTCATAAAAAAACAAGAAAAAAATGCACGAAAAGGTTAAAGAATTTAATGACTATCGTCAAAAAATGAACGATAAAATTTTAGACTCTGATAATAAGGTTATTAAAAGAATATTCAATTTAGATACCAACGCTTTTAAAGAAGGTCATTTACCTGTAAAAACAAAAGAGCTTCTTGGGTTAGTAGCATCTGCTGTTTTAAGGTGTGATGATTGTGTACAATACCATTTAGAATCTGCACATAAACTAGGAGTTACCAAAGAAGAAATGATGGAAACAATGTCTATAGCAACTTTAATTGGTGGAACTATTATGATTCCTCATTTAAGAAGAGCTGTTGAATATTGGGAAGCTATTGAAGCCGGCTCTTAATTTTGTGCATGTTTAAGAATCCTTTAAGGTTCTTAACTCAAAGTATTTATTACATTTACAGAAATCAACAAGTACCCAATTACACATCCATAAAAATATGATTTTAAGAGCAGAAAATATTGAAAAAATTTACGGAAGTAGAAAGGTTGTAACTGGTATTTCTTTAGAGGTTAAACAAGGTGAAATTATTGGACTATTAGGTCCAAATGGTGCTGGTAAAACAACTTCTTTCTATATGATTGTGGGAATGATAAAACCAAATTCTGGTAAAATATTCTTAAATGACGAAGAAATAACTGAAGATGCAATGTACAAACGTGCACAAAAGGGAATTGGTTATTTAGCACAAGAAGCATCTGTATTTAGAAAATTATCTGTAGAAGATAATATTATGTCTGTTTTACAATTTACAGATCTATCAAAAAAAGAACAGAAAATTAAACTAGAATCGTTAATTGAAGAGTTTAATATTGGTCACGTTCGTAAAAACAGAGGAGATTTATTATCTGGTGGAGAAAGACGTAGAACAGAAATTGCTCGTTGTTTAGCTTCTGATCCAAAATTTATTTTATTAGATGAACCTTTTGCAGGTGTAGATCCTATTGCTGTTGAAGATATACAGAGTATTGTTGCGCATTTAAAAGACAAAAATATTGGAATTCTAATTACCGATCATGATGTACAAGCAACTTTGGCGATTACAGATAAAACCTATTTAATGTATCAAGGAAAAATTCTAAAAAGTGGAACTCCCGAAGAATTAGCTTCAGATGAAATGGTTCGTAAAGTTTATTTAGGTAAAGATTTTGAATTGAAAAAGAAGAAAACTTTCAAATAGAAATTAGTATTTATTTCATCTTTTACGGTACAATAAAAATAGTGATATCTCTAAATTTCTATTTTTTACTAAAATTACTGATTACTGATAAAACTACGTATACAATTATTATCAAAGGAATAGAAATATACTGCAAGAATATAATCATCAGTAAAGAGGCAATTAAAAATACATACTTTATTAAATTATTCTTTACGGAATAGTCTTTAAATTTTAGAGAAAACAAAGGCAATTGAGCATTCATCAAATAGGTTAATAATATCGTTATTGTAATTAAAAAATAATTATTTGTAATTAGATTAAGTGCAAATTCAGATATTTGAATATTCTTGTATTAGAGGCAACGAAATTACAAATAAGCTCATTGCCGGTGTTGGCAAACCAATAAAAGAATCTGATTGTCGCGTATCAATATTAAATTTAGCTAGTCTGTAACATGCGCCCAAGGTTAAAACAAGTCCAACTAACGAAATCCCTAAAATTGAATTATCAAAAAAAGAATTAGAAGCATTTATTGTATTTACTTCAATCAATTTTAGCATTATAATACCTGGTACAACGCCACTTGTAACCATATCTGCTAAAGAGTCTAATTGTTTTCCTAATTCGCCAGAAACCTGAAATAAACGAGCTGCAAAACCATCAAAAAAATCAAATAAAATCCCTAAAATCACAAATAACCCTGCAAAAACAAAATCAGCTTGTACCGCATAGATCGTTGCAATTGTTCCACAAAAAAGATTGCCAAGCGTTATTAAATTAGGAATATGTTTTTTTATTTTCATTTTTTTCTTTTGATTGAAAAGCTAAAATAAGAAATCAAATGATGGTGGTTTTCATTATTCATCTATTTTTTGTCATATTTGTAAGAAAAGAAACCCTATGCCAGTATTTACATCAGACTTCTCTCCTACTTTACCTTTTAAAAATGGTCATTTTAATACCATGTACAGACCTATTTTTTCAAAGGTTATTTGTAGCTATTTAAGAAAAAGAGTAACTACCTGGGATGACGATTTTATAGATTTAGATTTTTCAATAGTCGGTTCTAAAACCTTAGCAATCTTAATTCATGGTTTAGAAGGTAGTTCAGAATCTAAGTACATGGCATCGACATCTAAACACCTAAATAAAAAAGGGTTAGATACTGTTTGCTTTAATCTAAGAGGTTGCTCTGGTGAAGACAATTTATTGTTAGGAACTTATCATAATGGAAAAACAGAGGATGTCGATTTTGTCGTAAAACATCTTTTACAAAATTATGAATACGATAATTTAATCATCATAGGTTTTAGTTTAGGAGGTAATTTAACCTTAAAGTATATTGGTGAACAATCAGAAAATATTTCACCAAAAATAAAAGGAGGTATTGCGGTTTCTGCTCCAATTGATATGGCTTCGGCTGAAATAGAAATGGACAAACTAAAAAACAAACTGTATATAGAGCTGTTTTTTAAAACCATGAAAAACAAAGTCTTAGAAAAAGCTCATAAGTTTCCGGAATATAATTTAGACAAAGACTTATTATTTAAAGCAACTAAGTTTAAACACTTAGAACATTTATACACTGTGCCCGTTTTTGGATTTGAAAGTCCAGAAGATTATTGGGAAAAAGCAAGTTCTAAACCCTTTCTATCGAAAATATGTAAACCAACTTTACTTATAAATGCCAAAGACGATACATTTTTATCCAAAGAATGTTATCCTTATGAAGAAGCTTACAGTTCTGATTATTTCTTTTTTGAAGCTCCGAATTATGGCGGTCACGTTGGTTTTATGACCTCCTTTAAACCTGAGGAAAATAAATGGTTAGAACATAGAATTGAACGATTTATTAGAGAAAATATTCAGATTAATCTAGCATAAACAATATCTTTAAAAAACTACTGTTATTTTAGTATGTTTTTAGATATTTGTTATTGATAATTTACAACCTTTGAAACACAAAATATTATTTTTTTTACTGTTTACTCCGCTATTTTTATCTGCACAAGCATTTAGAAGTTATTCTAACGAATTTTTAACTATTGGTGTTGATGCAGCAGGGCTCGCAATGAGTAAAAGTGTTGTTGCTACAACAAATGATGTAAATTCAATTTACTGGAATCCAGCAGGACTCGCTGGTATCGAAGATTACCAAGGTTCATTAATGCACGCATCTTATTTTGCAGGAATTGCTAATTATAACCACGCAAGTTTTGCAATGCCTATAGATAAGCAAAGCGCTCTTGGATTTTCTATTATCCGTTTTGGAGTTGATGATATTCTAAATACGACTGAATTAATTGATAGTGAGGGAAACATTAACTTTAATAATATTAGTCTTTTTTCTTCTGCCGATTATGCTTTTAACATTGCCTACGCTAGAAATTTACTTTTTAAAGATGTTAAATTTGGTGTAAATGCTAAAATTGTGAGAAGAATTATTGGTGATTTTGCTTCTTCTTGGGGGTTTGGGTTTGATGCAGGAATTCAATTTGAACGTAATTCTTGGAAATTTGGATTAATGGCAAGAGATATTACAACTACTTTTAATAGTTGGGCTATTAATAATGATGAATTTACTAAAATTAAAAATGCAATTCCAGGACAAAATCAAGAATTGCCAGAAACAACTGAAATTACAAAACCCAAACTGCAATTAGGTGTTGCGAAATCATGGAGAATAGGACGCCTTTTTAATTTAATTACTGAGGCAAATGCAAATATGCGTTTTACGAGAACAAATGATATTTTCTCCACGGATGCTCTAAGTATAGATCCTGCAATGGGCTTTCAATTAGATTTTGATGAATTGGTATACTTAAGGGCGGGCGTTGGTAATTTTCAATATATTACAGAGTTCGATAACACAAAATCACTTTCTCTACAACCTAATTTTGGACTTGGTTTTAAATACAATGGAATTAAAGTAGACTATGCTTTAACAAATATTGGTAGTGTTGGTAATGCTTTGTATTCTAATATTTTTTCTCTTACAATAGATTATAGTTTTTTTAGACCTTAATTCCTATGATAAAAAAGTACGTTCTTTTACTATTTATTCTTTCGATATATTCAAATTTAAAAGCACAGGTAAATCTTTCTGTATACGCAGAAGTGAGTATTGTAACCGCAGGCCCTGGTGAAGCCTTATATGAAGCGTTTGGACACTCTGCAATAAGAATTAAAGACCCCGTTTTAAATTTAGATTTAATTTATAATTATGGAATGTTTGATTTTAATCAACCAAATTTCTTACTAAATTTTGCGAAAGGAAATATGATATACAGTTTAGCGCGCTATGATTTTAAATATTTCTTAGCAAGCTATAGAAGAGATAAACGCTGGGTGAAACAACAAGTTTTAAATTTAACACAACAAGAAAAACAAGCCTTTTTTACATTTTTAGAAAAAAATGCGACACCAGAAAATAGAAATTATCTTTATGACCCTTACTTTGATAATTGTGCAACAAAATTAAGAGACATTACCAGATCTGTTTTAGGGAGTAAACTTATGTTTAATGATAATCACATTACAAAAGATTTAACTTTTAGACAATTAACAAATCATGAAATTCATTGGAATTCTTGGGGAACTTTTGGGTTAAATTTAATTGCAGGCACAAAACTAGACCAAAAAGCAACTTCTGAAGAATATATGTACTTACCAGATTACGTATACAGCTCCTTTAAAAATGCAACGGTCTATGTAAAAAATCAACCCAAACAATTGGTAAAAAGAGAAGACTATCTCATAAAAGCTGAAGAAAAGCAACCTAAAACCTCAATCTTTAGTCCATTTTTAATGTTTAGTCTACTTACAATTATTGGTATTTACATTACTGCTAAAGACCACAAAAAAAAGAAAAGAACAAAATGGCTCGATTTTATTTTGACTTTTACAACAGGAATAATTGGTTGTGTAATACTTTTTCTGTGGTTTTTTTCCACGCATGCAACAGCACCAAATAATTTTAATTTGTTGTGGGCTTTTGCTCCAAATCTAATAATTTCATTTCTTTTATTAAGAAAGAAAACACCAAAAGTAGGATTGCAAAAATATTTCTTTGTGTTAATGATTTTTATGCTACTGATTCCAGTAATTTGGATAACAAAAATTCAAGCTTTTCCGCTAGCAGTGACTCCTTTATTAATCCTACTTTTTGTTAGATATTACTTTTTATCAAAAAGATTACTGTCCTTTAAAAAATAGAACAGTCGTAAATGTTTTTATTAAGATTTTAAAATCTATAAAAACATTTCTTTCTTTTATATAATACAAATCATAACGCAACTTAATTTCTTGCTCTTTAATCGTATTTGCATAAGGATAATTCACTTGTGCCCAACCCGTTAAACCCGGCCTAACAACAGTTCTAATGGCATAAAAAGGAATTTTATCTTCTAAGTCTTTTACAAATTCTGGTCTCTCTGGTCTTGGGCCAATAAAACTCATTTCTCCTTTTAAAATATTGTAAAACTGAGGTAACTCATCCAACCTTGTATTTCTTAAAAACCTACCAAACGTAGTAATTCGTTTATCATTTTTCGATGCCCAAATAGCCTCTTTAGTTTCCGCATTTTTAACCATAGTTCTCAGTTTAAAAATGTTGAATTTTTTCCCATTTTGACCAACTCTTTCTTGGGAATAAAAGAAAGGACCTCTATTGCCTATAAGATTCCCTAAATATAATATAGGTATTAAAAAGAGTAATACAATTAGCCCGATCATAGAAATAATAATATTAAAAAAACGCAATCCAAAAAGATAAAATCGATTATTATTATTTTTACTCAAACTTAAATGTTTGTAGAAATTATTCTGTAAATATTCCCTTGGAACTCTCTCAGTTACTTCCTCGTAAAACGTTTCGTAACTTATAATATTTATACCTCTCTGAAGTAATAAAAGAAGTTGTTTGTTCAAACTTTCAACCGCTTCTGGTAATAATCCTTTAAAGGAAACAATTATTTCTGTAGCACTACCCTCTTTTATTAAAGATAAAATATTTACTGAGGAAATATCATGAAAATTATCAACTCCATTTATTTCCTTGTCAGATAAATAGCCTTGTAAATTATGAATATTATCTTTATCAATTTCTTTAAGTATACTTTTTATTTTGGCTGATTCCCCAATAAAAAAGATACTTTTAAAATATTTTGGTGAAAAAACAAGGGATGTATACAAAAACCTCCAAACAACAACTGGCAAAGAGAGCACTATAAATAGATATATTATTTGCAATCTATTGTGAGGCAAAACAGGGGGAAGAAAAGGAGTAAAAATGTAAAATACTGTAGTAAAAAGAGCAACCAAAGTAATACTTCTAACCACCGTATATCTATTATTAGACATTTTTAAATTGTAAAGCAAAAATATTTCACCAAAAACTAAATAATAAAAAACCAGTAATAATAACCACCTTAAAATGTATTCGCTTGAAAAATAGAAATATCTAAAATTTAAATAAATTGATGAAAAATAAAGGCTTAAAATAATTATTGAGATATCTATAACTCTCAATAACAATTTTCTTTCCGATATATTATAAATGTGTGAAGTTTTTGCCAATTAAAATAATGGTATTAGGGGACATCTCAAATTTAAGAAAAAAAATAGCTTAAAGATCTAAAAAAAGAGTGCATCGTTATTATTTCTTTTATTTTCATTAACAATTCATTGATAACAAATATCTTTGGCAAAATTCCACAAACATATTGTATTAAATTGGCTCATATATCCCAAATATTAACATAAAATGCTTACATAGTGAAAGTTGTTATTACAAATTCTTATTTCTTGAGATTAATGTTTCATTTCAATAATTTATGTATGACATTGCATAAAGTGTAATAAGTAGCTCTGAAATAAGATAAGTTTTCAACATTTTTATACAGGTTCCAGTTCCATTTAAGCATTTCTGCTTTGTTATTCGACATCGATTTACTTCGGTTTCTATACTGTGCCAAAACCGTAGTGAGCCCAAAGGCATACATTTCTGATTTTAAAATCTTTAACCACAAACCATAATCTTGTCTTTTTCTAATTTCTGGCATAAATATTTTCCCTAAAATATCTTGATTATACATCGCCGTTAAACATCCTATTTCATTAGAGTACAACATTCTTTTGTAATCTAATTTATCTTTGCAGTTTATAATTTTGTTGGTCAAATTCCCATCTTCATTTATAATTTCATACGAAGTATAACTCAATGAATACTTATTCTTTAACATAAAATCTAATTGGTATTCTAATTTTTTAGGCAACCACAAATCATCACTATCTAAAAAAGCTATAAAAGTGCCTTGCGCTAATTCTATTGCCTTATTTCGTGCAATAGCTGCTCCTGAATTATCCAATAATTGATGTAATTGAATTCTAGCATCTTGTTTACAAAAAGTAGAAATTATATCAACACTTCTATCTGTAGAAACGTCATCCACAATAATCATTTCCCAATTTTTATAAGTCTGGTTTAAAACGCTATTAATCGTTTCTGAAATAAAGTTCTCAGAATTATAGCATGGAGTTATAATAGAAACGAGATTATTCATTTATTTTAGAAATAAAATTTTTTAGTTTTCCTTTCGTGTAGATAAAGTTAGCTTGTTGTTTTATCTCAAAATCAATATCTTTTTTAAAATATTTTTCAATCTCAGCAATCAATTTTCTTTCAACCTCCGAGGTTAATTTACTCTCTAGCAAAAAAGTCAATATTCCTTTTTTACTTTGAATAACTTGATAGTTCAAAAAAACGCTTTCTTGTTTTGATAAGTTCTTAAATATATAGTAAAAATATAAACTTGGATATGTATTCTTAAAACCATGAACAGTTGCTCCTATTCGCCCTGTAACCTCATCTAAAATCAAATGATTTTTACCACACAAACATTTCTTCTCTCTCGGTGCTAAAGAAATATAATCCCCCAATTTATAACGAATTATTGGAAAGGAATGCAATTGTAAATTTGTAACCAAGATTTCATTATCTATTTCTTCAACCAAAACCCCTTCCATATTTAAATGCATGTTTCCTTCTTCGCATTCAAAAGCTATAATACCAGATTCAGTTGCCCCATATTCACTAATAATTTTTACTCCAAAAGCTTCTTTAATTGCTGATTGATAATGTTCAAAAATTTTTTCAGAAGTACCTTTAATCATTTTAATATGTAAAGGTTTTGGTAATTTTAATTTATTAATTAAAGTTGCAGTTTGGTAAATCATTGATGAATACCCATGAATATATTTCGCTTTTTGAGATTTTCTAATAAAGCTTTTTAAGGCCTTTTCTTTGTAACTAAAAATTCTAAATCTATTTTGTAAAACATCTAAAATCTTATTTTTTTGTTTGTTTACAAAAGAAAAATTAAAACCCCAGAAATACCCATTTCTATCCCAAGGATGTATATTGTACCAAGAATAACCTCGTTGTATTGCAGCTCTGTTAAAAGAATCTGCTTCTTCCTCTCTACAAAAATTTAAAGACTCGCCTGATGTACCAGAAGTTGTCGCTAAAAATTTCTTTTTAAAAGTTAAATGAGTATGAATTTGAGGCGCAAATTGTATCAACTCCTTTTTTGTTATGATTGGAAAAAGATGAATGTCATCCAATGAATTTACTTTTCGAATATCTATATTTAAGTCATCAAACTTCTTTTTGTAAAACTCAGAATTATTGTAAGCAACTTCTATCAACTCTTTAAACTTTTTTAGCTGATAACTTTCCAACGCTTCTAAAGACCATTTTTCGGATTCTTTTAAAAAGCCGTATTTAATTTTAAGAGATGGGTTTCTCAGTCTTTCTCCTAAAGTATAGATAATTTTTCTGATCATCATTTTAGAATTTGAAACCACTTTTCTTTATTCGCATCCCAACTAAAATTTTCCACTTTCTTTCTAGCATTTACTGCTAAGTTAGGGTACTTATTGTCAAGAATGAAAGAATAGCATTTGTCATTTTATCAACAGAATTCTTTTCAACTAATATTCCGTCAATTTCATTCTGATTAAAAAAGGCATTCCTCCAACATTTGTAGACACCACAGGTAATCCCAAAGCCATTGCTTCCATTACGCTAACCGGAGTATTATCAAAATTTGTTGTGTTGATAAAAACATCATAATCTTCAGACTTTTTATGCCAATCTTCTTTTAGAAGAACATCTGTAAATGCTACTGAATTTTCTAACTTTAATTCAGAAATCAAGCTTAAACATTCGTTATAACTATGATCTACAAAAGGGCCAACCATGCACAATTTAGCTGCAGGATACTTTTCTTTGAGCATCGCTAAAACTTTAATCGCTAAGGTAGGATTGTATATTTCTTTAAAAGCCCTAACCCAGAACAATTTAGGCTCCAGATGTTTTCTTTTTTAAATTTATAGTTTTCAATCTCTAAAATATTAGGAATGAACATCGTTTCATACCCTTTTGATTCAAAAGCGGACTTTAAGTAATTTGAAGGAGCTACATTTTTATACGAATTCTTAAAAATTAGGTCACTCAAAAACTGATTCTTTCTAATCTTTCAGGCAAATTTCCACCATGTAAAATAGGAATATATTTTAAATTAAAAACCCTTGCTATTTGCGATATCATAAGTGCATAATAAAAGTTTATCGTACTAAATGTGTCTATTAAAACATAATCTATTTTATTTCTGTGTTTCATCAAAGTAAAACACATAGCTAGCAACCTTAATAGTTTATTTGTTTTGTCTGATGAAATCGTCACTGAAAAACCTTCAGCTCTTAATAAACTAGATAAAACAACTATCGTAGAATTATACTTTGTTTTTCCTGTTAAATTATTACCAATATATAGTATTTTATGCTGCTTCATCGGGTACAATTCTAATCAAACTTAATCCATATATAAAACCTGGAAGAGCAATTCGCATGGCAGAGTGATTGATGGTTAGAAACCAAAATAAATAAAAAGATATAGTAAAAGCTTTTTCATAATAATTACCCCTATAAAAATTAAATAAAGGAACAATTAGTAAAACTAGCAATATCACAACTCCAATTATACCATGCTCCTCAATAAGCCTTCCTATCTCATTGTGAGATGCAGCAGTAACATGACCTCTCATTTCTTTTCTTTTATATTTACCACTTCCTACACCGATACCTAAAGGGTAATCAAAAAAATCTCCAAATTGAGTTTCTAAAATAGCGATTCTACCTGAAGTAACATCTACTTTTTTTCTACCTAAACCATCTTTTCCCGTATATCTATTATTTAACATTCCTCCGGTTACATTCGAGGTATAGATCCATATGGACATTGATAAAAATAGAATAATAGAAAGATATTGAATAAATAATTTTACTGATAAGTTTTTAAAAATAATATAAAAAAAGAGAAAAGATAGTAAAGAAATAACAGCAGTTAACGAACCACCCCTAGAAAACGTTAATAAAGCTCTATACACAAAATAAATTAAGAGAATTAAATCAAGTGGTAAAAAGCCTGTAATACGATATTTAAATAAAATTAAAATGGTCAATACCAAAATTCCTAGACCTATTGCAGTCGCAACTTGGTTCGGCCCAAAGCCTCCAGAAGCTTTAAAGTTGGCGGCTCCTCCAAAAACTATTTCTTTTAGGTCCGGGGTTCTGAAATACAAATATACTATCATGGAACAAATTGGAAGCAACATAAAAAAAAGACCTTCCTTTAGATTTTTATTTGAAATAGGTCTTTGATAAAAATACAGTGCTGCTATTCCCAAACAAATAGGCCCACTTAAATTAAAAACAATAGCTTTTCTAATAGACTCTCCCTCTGGTACAGAAGTAAACACAATTCCCAATAGTAACAATAAAACATAAAAAGCGTATTGTGGTGCAAACTTTTGCTTAAAAGGCCCCAAGAGAAAACCCATAGTTAAAAAAAGTATCACTGCATACTTTCCTGTTTCATATAAAAAATAAGCCTTCGTCATTCTTAAAAATACTTCGCCACTTGCAATATAAGCCGCAAACAGAAAGGCCTCTTCATTTCCATTTTTTGTTTTGTAAATTATAAAAACTGGCAAAAGAACAATTAAGACACCAAAAAATTTAGGGAAGAACGGCAACGTTGCCAAAAACCCAATAATGAGATGAATGACAATCCAAAGAGGTTTATTTTGAAGTATTTGTCGTACCAAATTAATTAAATATTTCGTTAATTATCCTATTACTATAATGGGAATAGGTAAATTTTTTAGCTAAATTAAAATTATTTTGAATCCATTTCAAATGGTTTTCTTGATTTAAATGAATAGCTAAACCTAATTTATGCAAAAGAGTTTCATTTTTTAAATTTTCTAATAAAAATCCATTTTTATTATCCATAATATATTGACCAATACAAGACACATCAGATACAATAGGAATACATCCGAAATTCATAGCCTCACCAATAACCTTCGGGAATCCCTCACTCTTAGAAGGTAAAATAATAAAATGAGACTCTGTGTAGATTTTTTGAATCTCCTCTTTTTGCAAAAAACCATGAAATACGAAGCTCACATCACATTCCTTTGCCATTTTCTTATACTTTAATCGTAAAAGACCGTCCCCAACAAAATGAAAGGTTTTTATGCGCTCTGAATCAGTCTTCTGCAATTCTTTGAGTGCTTTTATAATTATAGAAACACCTTTGTGCTCATTCAATGCTCCCACAAAACAGAATATCACTTCAGAAGTTAATTTTTTATTTTGTACAATTGATTTTCCTAACAATCTTTCTGATTCATCAATACAAGGGTTTTCAAAAGGGAGAATGTTTATTTTCTCTCCTTCCCAAACTCCATTTATGGTTATTTTAGTATTATTAGAAGTACAATTTTGCAACCACCATTTTTGAAATTTGTTACCCAATGGCATATTTTCATCTTTCCAATTACCCGCATACTTTACCCAATACTTTTTGTTATTAAAAAATTTTAAATAAGGCAAAATATAAACCCCAATCCCGGTTGGAGCTCTAAATTGAACAATATCTACCTCTTTTAATGCTTTTTTTATTATTCTAATATTTGAATAAGCGGATGCTAAAATTGAAAATTTCTTAACTCCTTCTCCCCCTGACGGCTTTATTGGAATAAACTGTATTCTAGTATTGGAATATCGCATTGAACTCTGTGGAGCAGTCCCTGAATGCAATGGAGCTATATGAATGAGAGATTCCACATATTCAGACAATTGATTAATTTCTTTAATTGTTGGCCCCCAACCTACTATGATTCCATCTGAATCAGCATAATGCTCCGTGTGAGAAATAATTGCAACTTTCAAAAATTAAAGCTTTTTATATATTTTTTAATAATTGTTTCCCACGTAAAGTTATGAGCCCATTCATTGGAAGCAATTTGATATGTGTCATAATTTTTTATAATTTCATCGACTGCTAATGATATTTTTTCAAAATCATTATTCTTCACCAAAATACCTGAGGTATAGTTGGAAATTGCATCTTCAATACCACAACCAGTAGATCCAATAGTCGGAATTCCAAGGGAATTAGCCTCTAATAAAGCGATTCCAAAACCTTCTACATCTCCAGTCTTCGTATTTTCACTTAACATGATAAAAATATCACTTGCCTTTAAAAGGTTAATTTTTTCTTGCTCCTCTAATTTGCCATAAAACGTAAGATATTCAGATATTTGTAAATCTTCAGCTATTTTCAAAAATTTATTTTTTTCTAAAGGAGTTCCAACAATATGATAATGCAATTTAGGGTACTTTTTTAATAGATAAGGTATCGCTTTAATAACATTTTGTTGACCTTTCCTGTCTGATACGGATCCAACAGTTATTAAATTAGGAAAACCTTTCAATTTCATAACAGCAGGAATATCATTGTTATTAATTTCAAAACCATTACAAATAACTTCTATATTCCTCAAATTTAAATCATTTACTAGTGATTTTGTAAAGTTTGAAACGGCAATTATTTTATCAAATCTAGTTAGTGAAAAATCAATGCTCTTTTTTAATATTTTATTTTTAAAATTTACCTCAGTGCCATGAATAATGGCAATATATTTTTTCTTTAAAAAAAAACTTGTTAGTGCAACTATCCATAATGAAAACTTACCAGAGGCAATTATTATTTCGTTTTGGTAAGCATATTTAAATGTTTTAAAAAAACGATTGAAATATTTAAAGATACGAATCGATTTTATTTTTATTCTTAAAACAGTAAAACTTAAATTTTTATCAAAAAGCCTCTCTTTTTTATTATCAATTAATCGCTGATCGGCGACTACAGAAATCTTAAAATTATTTTTATCTAAATATTTTGCTAAATTAAAAGCATGATTACCTATTCCTCCCGGCTCAGGAGGAAATTCTGATGTTACCAGCAGAAGTGAACTTCTAGATTTCATTTTTTTTTATTAAAAACTATAGAATAAAATGGTCAAAAGATATTTATTATGATCAAATCAATCGTAAAGTAATGTTAAAAATTGTTCCTTTTGGAAATTTCATTATTTATATTCGGGTTGTAAAAAGAATAGTTTTCAATCTTAACTTTGCTTTTTTTGTATAAAGCTTTGTAAAAGACACTCATTTTTTCAATATTCTTCTTTTCAAAAGAACAATGTCTTGTATCTATCTCAGATCCATCAAAATATTCATTCCCTCCGAAACCAAAATCTAATCCGTATATAGTCATAGGTTTATTTAAAACATGAGCTAAATAAGATGCCAGCATTAATAATGAGAAACCTGAATTAAGTGTCTGAAATTCAAAATCAAATTCTTTTTTTAAAAATAAATTCAACTCATTGTAATAAGAATTATAAAGCATATTTTCTTTAAAATCGCTAAATAAAAACTCTTCTTTTTCACGTTTATATCTATTTAAATATTTAATCATTTGATTAAAAACTTTAAAATTTGTGTTAAAACCATTATTATTTACGATACAAAAAGTCCCACTCCAGTATTTTTTTGGTTTAAAAAATTTTAAATACCTCAGAACTATGTATTCATCTTGTATGTAATATATATAATTTTTAGAATCAACTAGTTTTATAGAATCATTTGTACATAAATAAAGACTTTTGTCTGATAATTTAAGTTTTCTAGAACTTGGCCCACTCGCAACAACTACTATTTTATCTAAATTAGCATTACTTAATGACAAAATGAACTCTTTTAATCTTTCATTATTTTTATTCTTTTTTATTTTTTTTGCATTAAGATAAAAAGGAAAATATTTAAAAAAAAAATATTTAAAGGGTCTAAATTTTAAAAACATAAGATAATATTATTTTTTCTTTAAAACACATTGCAATGTTGATCCATGATATTTACCAAACAACGATTTAACAATAAATTTATATGTTGAAAATAATTTGTAATTAAAATATGGAAATTTCTTTTCTTTATAAAATTCAACACTAAACCCATAATATTCAGATATATTAAATATACTCTCTTTTGTAAAAAAATTTAAATGTATAGGTGGCCCAGATTGAAATATTTTTTCTTTATAATTTTCACTGTAATTGAGTCTTTTATTATAATTAGGCACCGTAAATCCTATATAACCATTACTGCTTAAATGATTTTTTGATAATTTGAAAAAAAGATCTAAATCTTGCAAATGCTCAATTACCTCAAATGCAATTATCGCATCACTTTTAAAATTTAATTTGTTCATTTCAGTGAAAGCTCCTTTTTTTATATTTAACCCTATCCTATGGGATTTTTCCACTGTTTTACTATCTATTTCAATACCTACATAATTTATCGGATAATCCCGTAAATAAGACGCAACGATGCCAACTCCTGCACCAATTTCACAAATAGTTGTCAAACCTTTGTTCAACAAAAAATTTAAAATATTTTTCTTTGAGTATCCAATTTTTACTCTTTGGTTATCTTTAAGTTTTTGATATTCCCTCTGATGAGTTCTATATTGATTTGTAGTATTATATAATTTATCATAAGTAGAAATTATTTCCAAATCAGAATATTTTTTTTTACAAAAAACTAATGAACATTTATTGCATTTTACTAAACTTAGCTTTCTATTTTCTTCATGAACCTTAGATTCGCACACTTTACATTTATTAAACATAATTTATTCTTTCAATAATTGCTCCGTGTTTTAACTTTATAGTAGATCTACTCCAAGACTTTATAAGTTGAAATAAAATTAATGGCCATATTATTAATAAACCAAAATACGTTGAAATTATTATTATTTTATTAGATTTATACATATATGGCACAATGGACTGTGGTATGGTTCTCAACAGAGAGTATATCGTATTTGTTTTACCAAAATATTTCCTAAACAAATATAACACGCTGGGTATGGGGCGTGGATCGAGCCATTTTTTTGGTCGAAAACCATCCCAAGAGCCCATTTGCCTCAGCCCCCCTGTACCGACTTTTAAATGCACTCTTTTTGCAAAAGGATTGGAGATATTTTTAAAGCCCGCTAAAAAAGCACGTAAACCGAACTCTCCGTCACCCATTCGTTGTTTTTCAAATTGCCTGTCAAATAGACCAATTTTTCTAAAAACATCTTTTTTAATCAACACATTTCCTGTATCTATCTGGTCGGATATTTTGAAAAAAGAATACATATCTGGCACTTTAGCTCCCAAAACAGACAATGAAACTCCCGAAGAAATGTCTGCTTTAAAATAATCCAACGCTTTTAAATGCTCGAAAATCCAATTTTCTTCAATTAAGGAATCATCGTCGTATAACAGAACATACTCGCCTTTGGAAGATTGAATTGCTTCATTTCTTGCTCTCCACAAGGCTTTTTCTTGTTGATACCAAAACTTGATATCTAATTGCCAATCATTATAAAAGTTTTCTTTAAAAGGCTCGGTTTGATCTACAACAATTACTTCAAAATTTTTATAGGTTTGTTTTTCTAAATCCATTAAAACATCCTTTAAGTATGGATACCTATTTAAAGTAGGAATAATGACAGATACTAAAGGGGTTTGAGTGATAAAACTACTTTGAAAGTTTTGATAATCTTCGTATGGAATTGATTGCTTTGAATAAGTAATTCTTCTTGTTTTCAAAACTTTAAAAAAACTATACAATTCAATAAAAGGATTCTTCAAAGAAAAAATCCTAAAGAGAAGTACGTAAAACACCCAAAATTTACTAAAATTTTTATTTAGAAATCGATATTCATCAATTGCTGGTAATTTTTCAAAAGTAGTATAGGTTGCAACATCTCCTACATACCCTGATTGTATAGCTTGCCATGACAAATCATAATCCTTTGCTAGTCTGCTCGTATAAAAATCATCTCTAGTTAAGGAGTCTAAAACAGATAAAGATAGCTGATCGGCTTTAGGAAAAACAAAGTTACCCTTGGTTCTAGCAAGGGAAAAATAATTGGTAGGTTGTAAGTATTTTAAAGATGAAAAAATCAATTTTTATAAAAATTTATAAATTCCTGTTGTTGTTTTTCTATATGAAAAGACGTGGCAACTCGCTGTTGTGCAAACTTACTTATCTTTCTCTTTTCTTCTTCATTTAATTGCAATATTTCTATAATTTTTTTTGCTAATAGATGTGGACTATATTTTGGTACAACCCAACCCGTTGTTGTATCTAATATGTTTTCGGATAATCCTTCTGCATTGGAAACAAAACATAATAACCCCATAGATTGTGCTTCTAAAACAGCATTACAGAAACCTTCTTGTAAACTATATTGTATATAATAATTTGATTTTAAGTATTGCTGCTTCACTTCTTCTTTGGATAACTTACCAAGCAAAAAAACTTTCTTTTGTAATCCAACTTCATGAATATAATATTTTATACGCTCTAAATCTTCTTTTTTTCCATCTCCCACGATAGTGTATGTAAATTTAATTCCTTCTTCTTTTAAAAAACTCAAAGCTTTTAACGTATCTCTATGACCTTTTTTCCAATGAATTCTTCCAACAGTTAAAAAATTGATTTGTTTAAAATCTAGTTGTAGAGTATTTGTATAAAAATCAACATCAATAGCTGGAGTAACTTTTGTAAATTTACCCTGCTTAGGAAATCCTTGTTGGTATGCTTTATCTAACAAATCGTCTGAAATTACATGTAACTTATCCAGTTTATGCCATAGTTTGGAATAACATTTAGGTTTTTTTAAAGGATATAAAGAAATATCAAACCCTCTTATACTAGCAGCCATTTTAGCATTCATAGCTTTCGCTAAATTTTCTCTTCCAATAGCCTGCGTTGCGAAACCAAAATGCAACCAATCTAAATTGGATTCTTGAAGAATATGTTGATTTAAAATTATTTTTTTTACAATATTTGTAAATGAAACTCCATCTTTTCTCTCTAAAGAAACAAATTTTAATACAGTAGATAACTTTAGAAAACAGAAAACAATAAAATTGAATATTGTCAATATTAAATGAAATGATCTAAATTGAACTTGCGGCTTAACAGGACACAAATTAAAATACTTATCACTAGAGCCAACAAATAAAACCACTTCAAAACCATTTTTTTGCAATCCTTTTATCTTTGAATTAAAAAATGTTTCTGAATATGCTGGAGTACTAGATAAAACTAATCCTATTTTCATTAGATACTTAGCGTTTCAAAATAAATTTGTTCATGTTTAGAAATACAGACAGCTAATGAAAAATTTTTTTCAATTTCTTTCCTCATTTGGTGTTGCAATATTTCTTTTTCCTCTGTATTCATTGCCCGAATCCATTCTATTTTTTCTTTAATCTTTTGAGAATCTTTTGGAGGAAACATACAATTCTTAAAATTGAATAAAACCTCTCTAACACCTTCAACATTGCTTCCAATTACTATACGAGTGGCACTCATCGCTTCTAAAGGAGCGACAGGAAGGCCTTCCCAAGATGTTTTTGTAGGTATGACAAACACATCAGAAACAGCATGGTATGGTCTTACGTCCAATTGTTTATCTATAAAAATAATATTGGGGTTTGTATTTTCACTAAGCAATGTTTGACCATACTTATTTTTGTTATTGCCAACAATTAAAAGCTTAATAGATGCATCGTTTATTTTGTTTACAGCTTTTATTAAATACTCAATTCCTTTAATAGGTACTAAATTTGCTACTGTCACAATTACAAAATCTTTTTTAGCAAACTCGTGTCCTAGAGGGGTTGTATATATTTTCTTTTGGGGTTTATATTTCTTCAGATCTACACCCAAATAAATCAATTCTATTTTGTCTTGTTGGTTCTTAAAATACCTGGGTAACATATCACTATTCAGAACCAATATTTTGGAACTCAATTTTGAACGTAATTTCCACTTTTTGGGACTTCCCCAGCTCATAGATTTTTTTGTATATATCCATTTAATACCCGCAAATTTTGCTGCTAAAGGTTCTGTAATATCAGAACTCCAATGCCATGAGTGAATGATATCGAACTTGTGTTTTTTAAAAAAGGAAATTATTTTAAAAATCCTAAAAACAAGTGTAATATAAGGTTGTAAATTTGTGGTAAATTTAAAAATATGAATAGGAACACCTAAAGCTGAAATCTCTTTAAAAAATGCTCCTTTTGAATGAAAACAGCAGATTTCGGGACTAAACTTGTCTTTATCTAATCCTTTAACCAAATCATACACAACTTTTCCACTACCTGCTGTATCAAAGTTAGGAATCGTATATAGTATTTTAATTTTATTTCTCATTTAACTGTTTTATAAACAAGGACAGTGTTAATAAGGTACTTACTGAATGTGAATAATATACCTTATCTCTTGTATCGAATAAATGACAATAACCATCAACTGTTGCTTTGTCAACAAATTTTAGGAAGCCTTCAGAATATAGATATTTCTTTAGTTGTTTTTTGTTTTCAACTCCTAAAAACTGCAATTCCCAATTTCTTTGTACAAATTTTTTACCCAGTGCTCCTCTGAAATCTCTTTTTAATTTGTCAATAACTCTGTAAGGGAAATTGTAAGGTGCTTTTGCAAAATGAAAGGTATATAAATTAAATGGTTTAACTTCTTGCCAAACAATACCCGCAACTTCTTTGTTATTCTGTTTTATATACTCAATTTGAATTTGTCGATTCGATAACAACTCCTCTGGAACCTCACAAATAAACTGACACATACGATCATCATAATAAGGAAGGGAAATTGGGTGTTTGTTTTCAAAAACAGATAAATTAACAGAGGTCCATCTCGGTGCCCAATACAAAGACTTAAATGCTCTTACTTTAGCATTTACTTTTTTAATTTCAATCTTAGACAGCAGTGCTAAAAGTCGTTGCTCTAAATACTGCTCAAATTCACCTTCAATGCCCCACGAATTCCAGAGAGACAATGCCAATTCTAAACCTCCCTTTTTTAACACTTTCTTTTTTAAGATTTGTACCAACTCAATATCTGAAATATTTTCTGCTAATCCATCAGAATCAAATAAAACATCTCCCCAATGTCCCAAAGAAAAAGTGTTACCTAGTTCTGCCACTTCATCAATCACAGCCATTTGTCTGGGGTGCGTAAATTCTGAATAACACTCATTTATAGCCGCTAACTCCTCAACTTTACTCCATAAATAACCATTATCTATTGTAAATTCCTTAAAAAAAAATCCGCATGTATTAGCAATTTTTTTAGAGATGTCAGATTCCCTAAATCCATTTTGAAACGAATAACTATATGATTTCACATGAGCATTGCACTTTTTCAAGGCAACAGCTTGAGATCTACTATCCAGACCACCAGATAAGGGTAAAATGATATCTTTCCCATCAGATTGTTCACGGACGATACTCTCGAACAATTGTTGGAACTCTTTTGCTGATTGCTTTAGTGATACTTTCCTGGGTTTATAGTACCATTGAAACCAGGGTTTGGAATCTATTAAATAACCATCATTATCAATATTATTTATTGTTCCAGCTGCTAAAACCTTCTCATCTTTCCAATACGTATCCCTATCCAAAAAAAAGCCAAATGCACTAAATATACAAATCGCTTTATAATCTAATTCATGCTTCTCGCCTTTGATTTTAACAATGGTTTGATGAGTTGGAATGATTGGGGTTTTAATTGTTTGCATAAACTATTTAAAAATCTTTTTTAGGACACGTTTGTTAAAGCTTGCATAAAGCCTCTTATCAAAAGGTGCCAAAATGAAATTTTTAACAAAAAGAAAACAATATTTAATATTACCTGCATTATTTAACTCTAATATATATTCTGTCATTAAAGAATATTTATAATCACTTGCCGTAATTATCTCTGGAAACTCAAATTTGAAAGAGCGTATTACCTCCCTAGCTGCTAAAAATTGTTTGTTCTTATTGGACGTAACAGAATTCCTGTCATTTCTTCGATCAAGGCGCACAAGTGGCGAGGGTAGACCATAAATATCAGAGAGCAATGAAAATCGCATTATGTAGGTCCAATCAACACTAATACTCGGGTAATGGACTGAAAAATACAAACCATTATTTACATGTACGCTTTTACGAATCATTGTACAGCTATTTGCTACTTTAACCTGCTTCTTATAATTTAATAAAAACATATCTTTTCCTTTGGGATATTGCTCACCAGCGACAAGGATTCCGGGAAACTGCATGACTATTTTCTCTCCATTCCAAAAATCCGCAATTCCTGAAACTAACCCAACAGTATCATTATCATCCAATACCTTAACTTGTTTTTCCAAACGAGTATCATAATAGTAATCGTCTTGTTCTGCTATCGCAACATATTCACCAATCGTATTAGTCATCAACCTATTCATAGTAGCACCAAGGCCTCTATTAAGTTCGTTTTTAAGTATTGTTAACTTATTGAATTTATCTCTAAACGAGTTAATGATGTTTTCAGATTCGTCATTAGTACCATCAATACAACAAACTAATTCAAAATCTTTAAATGTTTGATTTACTAAACTATCAAGAGTTGTAGCAATGGTATTTTCTCCGTTATAAACAGGCAATATTACTGATAATTTGGGTTTTATCATCCTATTAATTATTAATCACTGATAAATATAATTCTTCCATTCCGCTAACCATACTTTCTACATTATGCTGTTGCTCAACTTTAGCTCTAGCGTTTTTTGCAACTGTCTCAATACTTTCTTTGCTCATACCATTAAAATCAATCAATTCGATGGCCATAGCTTGTTCATTCTCTTATTGGAACTATAAAACCAGTTTCTTTATGTGTAATTAATTCCTGCATGCCTCCACAATTGGTCGATATTACTGGTCAATTTACAAAACATCGCTTCAATACATACATTGGCAATTCCTTCTTCAATAGAGGGTAGCAATAAAACATCTGATGCACACATCATATCATATACTTTTTGTTGTGATACTTTGCTAATCAGATGAATATAATTGTTTAATTGTAAATCATCAATCATAAAAAGTAATTCTTCATCATTTTTTACACCTATAATAGTATAGTTAAAGGCAACTCCTTTTTCTTTTAATAAATACATCGCTTTAATAGCAGTTGCATAATCTTTTATCCAATGATTTCGTCCTACCGATATTATTTGAAGCATTGCTCCTCTATCCTGATTTTTCTTTATTGGAATGTTCTTAAAATCAAAACCTGAATACACCACCTTATCAACTTTTGATGGCGCTTGGTATATTTGATTCGATTTATGTTGTATCGCTTTTGAGACCGAATGGAAGCCATCAATCTTGGGAAATATTTCTTTTAAAAACCTCATATTTTCTTGATCAACAAAAGGCCGAACATTAATATGAAAACCCCTTTGACTAAACACAGTTTTTGTACGTTTCGGCAAGTCCAAATTAGTTAAATATGATAAAACACTTACCCACTGAAAATGTACAATATCTGGTTGAATATTATTTACAACCAATTGTAGGTTCTCTTCTTTAATGATTCTCTTTTTACCACTTAAAAGTGATGTAAACAGTTTCATTTGTTGCTTTATATGAAAACCTCTCAATGCTATCGAAGTTTTTAAAAATCTAAGTTTAGAATTATTAGAACCTAAAGAAACATAAGATACATTTTGTAGTTTATGCGTTAGATTTTCATTAAAACCTATAATAGAAACTTCATGACTTTCAGACAGACCCTCTGCAAGCCGATTAATAAAGGTGGTTGTTTTAAAGGTACCGTCGAAAATTATTATTTTCATCATTAATTTATTGTTTTTTCATGATCTTTTCTAAGTACTCCATTTAATATTAAAAATAAACGATTGTTGTATTTATTAATAAGTATACCAAGCCCAAGGGTTAAACAAAACACAAGCAAAGGAAAGTATATATACCAAGTTGGATCTTCAAACATAAACTTAAATAAGAAAAAGCTTAATGTTCCAATAAGTATATGATACATATAAATAAACAAAGAATATTTCTTTCCCAAACGGGTAAAAACATTTTCTTTAATGTCAATAGAAATACAATATTTAAAGATTAAAACAGACAAAACAATCGTAAAAATGATCATTTGATGTTCATTTGTTTTCCCAGTAAACTGATTGATAAAATGTGCTTCAATAAACAAAATTATTATTGCTAGTATGATATATAGCGTATGGATACCAATTGGTCTCTGAACCTTTTTTTGTTTTGAAAAATAAATTCCGACATAAAGAAATGGAATAGAAGATAAAAACCTTGGAAACTCATACTTTAATTTTACTCCAAAAAACGTATCGTAAGAATCAGCAACAATCATAATAAAAAAGATTCCAACAGAAAGGTATGGTAGTAATTTTCCCCACTTATAATAATACATAAACCAAACGATGATATAACCAAATAAAAGAGATCCTAAAAACCATAAATGAAAAGATGTCCCTTCTAAAAAAACTTTAGAAGTATAAGAAAACTCTCCTCTTTTGTATGCATCATATGGAAAATATATCAAATCTGAAATAAAGATCGCTCCTAATAATTTGATAATATTACTATCTATTAATCTTAAGCTAACATCATTACTTTTTAAAATCTTAAGGCCTAAAAAATAACCGGATGTTATAAAAAAGAAGGGAACAGCCCATCTTGCAAAAATTAACACATAAGACATAAATGAATAATTCTTAACTGTATAACCTGATGTATGTAATAACACTACCAAAAATGCTCCTATAAACCTAAATAAATCAATTCCGTTTTCTCTTTTCATTTTAATGATATACAGACTACTTTTTATAGTTATTGTTTAAATCAGTATAAAATTCATTTATCTCACCTGCTATTCTTTTCCAATCATAGTCTAAAGCCTTTTGTCTAGATGCATTAGAAATTTCTAAAGAAGCATCTGCATCCATGATATCATAAATCGCCTTACAATACTTTTCAGTAATACTATCTTTCTCTAGTAATATATTCTTTGAATTCTTAAAATAGGCAGCATTCCCTCCAACAGCAGTACTTATAATTGGCAAACCACAAGCCATTGCTTCTAAAATAGAATTGCATGCAGTAACATCTACAAGAGGAATAAATAAAACACTTGCTTTTTGATAAAAACCTCTTAACTCTTTGTCTCGTAACTCCAGAGTGAACGGAAATATTATTGTGCGAAATAATTTTATTTTGATATGCTTTATGAAGTACTACATCAACCTTAGTAACAGTGTTTTTTAGAAGGCACTTTTCTATAACCTTATTAAAAACATCAAAATCTCTCATATGTTGCCCTACCAACAAAATCCTTTTTTCTGTTCTCAACTCATAATTAGGTCTAAAAAAATCAATATCAACACCATGAGGTATATAGTTTATATGTTTGATATCTAACCAATCTTTTATAAATGCTACTTGATTTGCACCTACAGTAATTACACCATCTAATTTTCTTATATATTTTTTATTTTCAATAGAGCTCTCTAAAATAGTTGGAGGTTTATGAAAAGTAGCAACAAATTTTATATGCTTCTTTTTTGAAAACAAAGCGATGGCCAACCTGATATCTCGTTCACCATTTAAATAGTGAACCAAAATATTTTCCTTATAATTTTTTAAGATATATAGAATTACTTGCAGATCTTTATATAAACTAGCCGTATCATAACTCCCAAGACCTTTTCGAATTATTTTAGCTATAAATTTGGCTAAAAAATAAGGAATAATAGGTTTTGGATGTATCACTTTTATACCAGTTATACATCCTAGAAACTGCGAATAGCCCGAATAGCCTGCATGATGCATAGACTTGTGTAAAACAGCCACTATTTTTAAATTTCGCATCCCATTATTTTTAAAATTCTTCGCATATTTTGCTTTGGATCCACATGATTTTCAAAATATAATCTTCCAGACTCTTTTAAAGTATTCATTTTCGATGGATTAGATAATATATTATTTATTGCATCTATCAAAGAATCATCATCATCAAAAAATACGACCTCTTTTCCATCACATATATCTATGGGAATATTATTTTTAATTCTTTCAGAAATTACTACTTTACCCTGTGAAAAAAATTCAGGCAATGTAAAACCTATCGAATCAGAAATACCTCTTGTATAAATTGTTATATCACACTTTTCCACACTTTTTATGAACTCTCTAGTGTTAGAAGATAAATTTGTAATGGCGTCAGAAAATTTTTCCATTACAATTTTAGAACTTGACAAGCCCCCGTAAAAATTATCGGGATACTTATTTTTTAATAGTTTAACAATTTCATATCTCTGTCTATGTAAATCCTTGATATCTTCATTTGGTTCATGAGGAAAGCATCTTTTTTGATAAAAAATTTTATTACTTGTTTCTTTGACCTCTATAGGTTTCATAAACATACTTAATGGTCTAATATTATTTATTTTTTTTAATGAAATAATTTTTTTCTTAAAAACATGAATTCTTTTAATTAAATTTCTATCAAGTTTTAAATAATCTAAGAAGCAATTTATAAAAACACCATAAATTAAAATTAATTTATAATAAAGCGATAAGTTATCTGGCAATGTACTAATAGTAATACCCAAATTATGAAGTTTTTTGTTATGCTCAGTACTTAAGTATTTATTGTTTTTTTTATCAAAACTTCTTTTAAAAACAAAATCTGATTTGTTAAATGCATTTATTGAGTAAACACTTGAATTGTCAGATAAATCAATACTAAAATTAGTTTTTATATTCGTTTTTCTGTCTAACAATGAGAAATATGTCAATTTTGGATTATTATGTTTATCTATAATAATTTCACCATCTTTCTTAACTATAATTCTTTTTTTATTTTTAACATATCGCCATCTAAACGATAAATCAATTATTTTTTCTTTCTTCAATTCATATAACCCAGTAAACAAATAAGAAAAATTATATAATTCTTTTGGTAAATTAACCAGTATTTTATATCTAATTTTTGCCATATTTAGATTTTTATTATATTACTCATTAAATACTTTTTCATTTATCAAGCTCAATAGAATTTCTGCGGTAATGTTTTGAGACCACTTTTTTTCAACTGAAACAAGGGCGTTTTTAGACATCTCTGTTAATAACGACTGATCCGAAAGTAATTTTAAAACAGTGATACTATAATTTTCATTAGAAACAACAAAACCATCAAATTCATTTACTATAATTTCTTCTGGCCCACCAGACCCAACTAAAGAAATCACAGGAGTTCCGCAAGCCATAGCTTCTGTTATTACCATTCCAAATGATTCATGTTTACTTGGTAAAAGTAATACATCTGCATTTTGATAGAATGAAACCAATTGTTCTTGCTTTACAGAATCTATAAAATTCACATAATCAATTAATCCTAATTGAACTATCATTTCTTTTAATTCATTGTAATATTCTAGATCACTATCGGGACCAACAATATTTAATATACATGCTACATTGTTGTTCTTTAGTACTACTAAAGTATCTATTGCTATTTCAATTTGTTTTAGTCTACTTATTCTACCAACAAATAATAATTGTTTTATTGATGCGCTATTTTGAATAACAGGTTTTCCTTTAAATATGGCTGTATCTACACCTAGTGGTACTACTTTAATTTGTTTATCTTTAAAAAATGAAAGACTCAATAATGACTTTTTTTGAAGTTCTGTATGTACAATTATAAGTGATGCATTTTTATAATATTTTTCTAATTGAGAGGATAATTCTAAATGTATCCCTCCCAACATCGTAAAATATTTTTTGTTTTTTAAGTTTAGTAACCTAGTCAATTTAAATACATGCTTTCCTCCATGGCCTGATGTATTTATGATTGTAATATCTGGACTAGAAAAAATGTTTTTAAGCAAATGCAATAATGATACTTCTGAACGCCATTTACCGAATTTGCGTGTATTAGAAATTGGGTAAAATGTTTTTTTTAATATATTAAAAGAAGAATAAATTATTCGTTTATCTGTGAAATATTCAACAATAACCTTCCAATTAGGTCTTTTATCTTGTAGTATATTTAAAGCCTTTATATGAGGTACACTATGAGAGTCTAACAAATGCCTTTCTTCAAAGCCAATAGCTTTCGCTGTAAAAGGATGTAGCAGACTAATTTTCATTACTAAAAGTGATAATTTTTATTAATTTTCGTTTCACTCGTTTAAGTAAACTCTTTATTTTATTTTTATTTATTCTTCTATTTTCTTTAATCCAATACCCATTAAATAAATTTTTGACAGAGTTTAAATATTCTATCCAGACAGGTTGTTTTTCTAAATGAATTTTATTGAAAGAAATATAAAAACTATCTGTATCACTTTCAATTACATCACATTTAGTCATAGTTCTCTTCCAATTTATAAAATGAAGGTACATTACTTCATTAAGGTTGTTGCTTTTATCAAGACTATAAACTGAGCCATTTTTCCAAATTACTTTATTAATGTAATACTCTTGGTGCGAATCAATTCCTTTATATTGATTGCAAAGAATTTCATCCCATTTTGTATTTAATCCTCTATCATTTTCTTTTAAAATCTTCCGTTAACAAATTTTCATCAAATCTTGTAAGCTTAGATGTAGCCAACAAATTTTCATAATCTTGTATGTTACGATATAAAAATTTAGTTTTTTCAGTGTTCCTAAAAATATTAAAATGTCCAGAAATTGCTTTTTTTCTAGAAGAAATAATATCATATTTCTCTAAAACATCTTGGTTCATATATTTTCTAATATCTCCCCAAATAATATCCATATCGCAAAAGCCCCAAAAATCATAATTTGATATATAATCTTCAAAAACATGAGCATAAGTCGGTTTTAAGTCACAAAATTTTCTATAATTTAGATGCACCTTAAACCCAAGACGCTCATTAAATAGTGTATTCATTTCTTCAAAACTCATTTGAAGAAATTCTATATTAGGAGGATGATTTTCTGGAATTTCACAATCCGTTGGAATCAACCAGTTTATCGTAGAATTAAATGCTATCGATTTTAGATGGGCATCAAACCAAATAGGCCATTTGCCAAAAAAAGGAATAATTAGGAGTATCGACTTCTCTTTTGCTTCCATAGAATTATAGAGTATAATTTTTTAGCTGTTTTTCGATACGGTAAAAAGATCTTCGTACAGTTAGAAACACTCCCCCTGAAATTGAAAACAATAGAAACAACGAAATATTAATTTTATATAAAATTGCCGGCAGGTTTTTATAAATATAAAAAGCTGTTTTTAAATCTTTGTTATATATCGCATCAAAAAAATAATGAATTAAAAGTTGATAATGATGGTTTATAATATCTAGATCTTCAATTAATAATCCTCTTTCTAAATTTGCTATTGAGATATACGCCAAGGATTCTTTAAACTCAGGTACGTAGTTACTTTTATTATCAACAGTTTTGAGTCTGTTCATGTTGTCTATATAAATATAATGGCTTATCTATAATTATATATTGAGATTCATCGATGTTCTAAAAAACATCTAGAAAACAATTCAGTTTCTTGGCCTCTAAGAATTGTTCTGAAAAGAGTTTTTTCTTTAATAAAAAACTCTTTTTAAATAATTACGGATTGGGTAACAATATGTAACTTTCCACAGAACATAATCTGTAAATAAATTATTCGTTTGAGTAATTGGAATCTCTTTTTATTACTTCAAATTATTATCGGTAGAATAGCCAGTACATATCACAAAATCTATTTCATGCTGTAAATTGATCACTTCTATACTTCTAGATAATTTTCAAGCATTACATCATCACTATCAAACCATTGAATATAGGTTCCTGTAGACTGTTCGAATAGCCGAAATTTCTTGCAGCATTCCCGCCTTTCATAACGGTCTTTAGGACTGTTGAAACATATTGAAACCGATTGTCCTTGTTTGCAATAATCCGCTATTCACAACCTTAGTAGTATCATCAGTACTACCATCATCAACCACAATACATTCCCAATTGATATAGGTTTGTGCTAATAACAGAGTCAAGAGTCTCACAAATTAAGATGAGCTCTGTTGTAGGCAGGTATAATTATGGAGACTAAACAGTTGCATTTCATTTGAACTTCAAATATTTAATTGCTTAGTACACTATGATGAATCTTACAGATTTATTTCCAAGCAATTTTAAGATAAGAGACAGCAACATAAAAAGGATACAACACACCTGTTGATAAATCTATCAGTAGATTAAATTGTTTCGTTAATTTCCTTATCATAAATGACAATTCACCTACCATCTGATTATAAATATTTCTTTCATGAATCAACTGAAAACAATATGCTTTGTTATCATTAATATGTTAACAATTTGATGAGATTTTCTCCAATCATTGTGTTGCCTTACAAAAACTGTTTGAAACGTATTCACAGTTTTTTTCTCAATAAGACTTATGAATGGATTAGAAACATAAAAATGTTTTGACATTTTCTTATTTAATAAATCAAAACAGACAATCCATGGTAAGTTAATAATTATTGAATCTTGGTAATTGAATTGTTCTTGTATTTTCTCTATGGCTTTATAATGAAATGCATCATCGTTATCTATTCGTGTGGTAATTATATATTCCTTATTTGTAAAACCTTTAATATCTTTACTCAAATCATTTAAAAATACTTGATTCGATTCTTTATATATTGGTTTGAATTGAGGAAAGTCATTGTTTAAACTTTCTATACGTTTCTTATAGTTATTTGGAGTTTCTATATCAAAATACACAAGCCATTTAAAATTCAAATTACTTTGATTTTTAATTGAATTAAAACATGTCTTCTCAAAAATATCAAACCTAAAATTCAACCAATCGTCATCACAAATAACGTTGTTGTTTTTATCAACATTCCAATCATTATTTTTAAGATTAAAACGAGTAATTATAAAGTGGTCGAAATGTGAAGAGCCTATTTGTTCCATTTATGAGCTAAGTACATTTGAGGTTCCCAATTGGTACCATAATTATATCCTACATCATTTATATCATGTAAAACTATTTCAAAACTTATAGCTTCATTCCATATATCCAACGGCTCTTGTTTTGGCACATGCAAAAACAATTTAAATTTATAAGCTCCAGGAATAAGATTGGTCGAATCTATTGTGCAATTAATAGATTTTGTAGTTTCATCAAAAAACAATTTATCCATAATTGCACTTGAAGAAGCAGCGATAGTAGCGTCAGCTTTATCTTGTAGCATCCACAAAAATGAAAATTTATTAGATAATGAACTTTTATTATCTATTTCAGCAACTAATGTAATTGCATCACCTGCATTATATTTACTTTGTAAATTTCCTTGAGTATTTTTTAAATAACATTTTGATATTTTTGGAAACAACCCTTTTTTATCAAAAACTCTTAAATTAGGATTTTCAAGTTTTACCTGAGTAACACTTAAATATTCTGTAATCATTTCTTTAGGATTTCCATTCTTAAAAATGAATCCATTTTTTAAAATTAAAACCCTATTACAAATCTTTTGAATTGAAACCATATCATGACTCACAAACAAAACAGTTCTTCCACCTTTAGAAGAAATATCTTGCATTTTACCAATCGCTTTTTTCTGAAATTCTGCATCACCTACAGCCAATACTTCATCAACTATCAAAATATCAGGTTCCAAAAAAGCTGCTACGGCAAAAGCCAAACGTACACGCATACCACTAGAATAACGTTTTACCGGAGTATCTATATAACGTTCGCAACCAGAAAAAGAAACAATTTCATCATATTTATCAGAAATTTCATTTTTAGTCATTCCTAAAATAGCTCCATTTAAAAAGATATTTTCTTTACCTGTCAGTTCTGGGTGAAACCCAGTACCTACCTCTAACAAAGAAGCAATACGTCCATTTGATTTGATACTCCCTGTTGTGGGGACCAGTTACTTTAGAAAGAATTTTTAAAAGGTCGATTTTCCTGCACCATTTTTACCAATAATCCCTAAAACTTCTCCTCTTATTTACTTCAAAATTAATATCTTTTAAAGCCCAAACATAATCTGATTTACCTTTTGTAGCTCGGTCATTAGATTCACCTATTTTAAATAAGGATCTTCTTTACCACGTAATTGATGCCAACAACGATTTAAATCATGTCTAATAGTTCCAGTTCCCACGTATCCTAAACGGTATTGTTTGGATACGTTTTCTACTTTTAAAATTACCTCGCTCATATATACAGTATCTATAAAAGTTTTTTCCGTTTTATTAAAAATAATAATCCCAAAAACAAAACTAATAACTGTTATTACCATGTATAAGAATGCCAAAAATAGCTAGTAATGTACCGTCATTCATAAAGATATCTTACCTATTTCAATCAAAATCTGCAATAGGATTATAGTTACTATCCAACATCTTCAATTTTTCTGCACAAATCAATGGATACATAACTGCTGAAACATACATTAAAATTGCACCCAAATGATACTAAAAATGTTAAATCTCTATATTTAGTAACCATAGAGGAAATAATCATTCCTAAACCTAAACCCAACATTCCCATAAATAATACAATAAGGAAAAAATAATGTATACTATTAGGCTAATTATAACTCCAGTAAATAAAAGTATAAATAAAAAACATAAATATAAATATCTGAATTCCAAACTTTAATAAATTAGAAATCACAATAGAAATTGGCATAATGATTCTTGGAAAATATACTTTACCAAAAATATGCTTCGTTCTTTCTTAAAAGTATCTGAAGTTGCTGTTAAACATGCTTTAAAATAATTCCAAATTGTAACTACCGGCTAAGATTAAATAAAAAGGAGGTACTGAACCTGTTGAATCTTTGCAATATTATTAAAAACTAATGTAAATATTATAGAAGTAAATAAAGGCTGAATTAAATACCAGAGCGGCCCTAGAATAGTTTGTTTGTATACTGTTACAACATCTCTTTTTACAAAAAGCAGTAACAAATCACGATACTGCCAAACTTCTTTTAGATTAAGATCGAATAAATTATTTTTTGGCGTTATTTCGAAAAGCCACTTTTGTTTACTCATTATTTATTATTAAGGGAGTACAAATATACTTTATTTTATGAATTTAAATTTAATTCAATTTATAATTCATTCTTTTTATACATTTGATAAACTAACATTTTTAAAGATGAAAAAACAACTGATTGAATGTGTACCAAATATTAGTGAAGGTAGAGATAGCAACAAAATTAATGCCATTGCAAATGTTGTAAAGACTGTTGAGGGTGTAAAACTTTTAGACGTTGATGCGGGTAGAGCAACCAATAGAACTGTGATTACTTTTGTTGGGGAGCCTAAAAATGTTATTGAAGCGGCATTTTTATTAATTAAAAAAGCAGCTGAATTAATTGATATGAGTAAACAAACGGGTGCCCATCCCAGATTCGGAGCAACAGATGTTTGTCCTTTGGTGCCCATTGCAAATATTTCTATGGAAGAAACTGCAGATTACGCGCATCAGTTGGGTAAAAGAGTTGGAGAAGAGCTGGGCATTTCTGGTTATTTCTATGAAAACGCAGCAACTTCTTCTGACAGAAAAAACTTAGCGACGGTTCGTTCTGGAGAATATGAAGGCTTGCAAGAAAAATTATCAAATCCTGATTGGAAACCAGATTTTGGCCCTTCAGAATTTAACAAACAAACGGTTACATCAGGTGTAACGGCAATTTCTGCGCGCGATTTTTTAATCGCCTACAACGTAAATTTAAATTCAACTTCTACAAGGCGTGCAAACGCCATTGCTTTTGATATTCGTGAAAACGGAAGAGCAAAATTAGTCAACGGAAAAAAAGTATTGAATAAAAATGGCGTTCCAGAGAGAATTCCTGGTAAATTAAAAGCGGTAAAAGGAATTGGTTGGTTTATTAAAGAATACGGAATTGCACAAATTTCGTACAACTTAACAAACATCACCATCACTTCTATGCACGAAGCCTTTTATGAAACTGACTTGGCAGCTACAAAACGTGGTTTGCGAGTTACAGGATCTGAATTGGTGGGTTTAGTGCCGTTGCAAGCTATGTTAGATGCCGCAGATTTTTATCTAAAAAAGCAACAACGGTCTTTAGGAATAAGCGATAAAGAGAAAATAAAAATCGCCATTAAATCGCTAGGTTTAGATGATTTAAAGCCTTTTAATCCGCAAGAAAGAATCATAGAATATGTGATGAATTCTGATGCTGATAAAAAGTTAATCGACTTTAGTGTGAAAGATTTTGCAGAAGAAACAGCGGCTGAATCTATGGCTCCTGGCGGAGGAAGTATCGCTGCATACGTGGGTGCTCTCGGGGTTTCTTTAGGAACAATGGTTGCAAATCTTTCTGCACATAAAGCGGGTTGGGATGCTAAATGGGAGTATTTTTCTAATTGGGCAGAAAAAGGCCAGCAATATAAAAATGACCTCTTATTTTTAGTAGATGAAGACACCAATGCTTTTAATAAAATTATTGACGGATTCAGAATGCCAAAAACCAATTCTGAAGAAATTGAAGCGAGAAAATTAGCCATTGAAAACGCAACAAAATACGCAACAGAAATTCCTTTTAAAGTCATGGAAACTGCCTATAATTCTATAGAAGTGATGTTAGAAATGATAAAAAACGGATTGCAAAACTCTCTTTCAGATGGTGGCGTAGGTGTTTTATGTGCTAAAACGGCTGTTACAGGGGCTTATTTTAATGTACGCATCAACGCAAAAGACATTAAAGACAGGGAATTTGCAGAAAATATTCTAGCAAAATCAGAAGATATTTATCAAAAAACAATCGTTTTAGAAAATAAAATGATGGCCATTATCAACGCTAAAATTTAAGTTATTTTGGCTATTTTTTACTACTTTTTTTTATAATTAAATCAGCATAAAGTTCACTTTTTTGTACACTTTGGCCTTCTAATATGTAATAAATAGCATGCTTAATCATCATTACGCTAGTTACTTTTTATCAAAATTTATTTTGCTTTTTAGTAGCTTCGAAATGAAGGAAAATACTAACTTTAAAGAATCGTAAAACCAACCAAAATGTCATTTATAAATGATTGGCTAGAGTAACGATTTACGAATCTCATTGATTTTAGCTCAAAATATAAAGTTGCAGCATTTTGCATCCTCGAAACAATTATTAAAAAATACGATACCTTTGATGTACACATCAATCCCTAATACAACTTACTTATTATGGAACTAGAAAAGGTAGAAATAATAGCATATCAGCCAAAGTATGCTGCTCACTTCTATAAGCTAAATGTAGAATGGTTAGAAAAATATTTTTATGTAGAACCCTATGATGAAAAGGTTTTAAGCAATCCTCAGAAATATATACTGGATGCTGGTGGATTTATCTTTTTTGCAAAATATAATAATGAAATTGTAGGTGTTGTGTCACTTATCAATCAAAAGACATTTTTTGAGTTGAGTAAAATGGCTGTTGCACCCAAGTACCAAGGTTTAAAAATTGGTGAAAAGTTAATGGATTTCTGTATTCAATTTGCAAAAAATCAACAATGGAAAAGTGTTACTTTGTATTCTAACAGGAAATTAATACCGGCAATTGAGCTATATAAAAAAACAGGTTTTAAAGAAGTGGAACTAGAAAAAAAATCTCATTATGAGCGTTCTGATATTAAAATGTTATTAGAATTTTAAAAACAAGCGGTTTCAAGTCGCTGTTCTCATTTAGAATAATATTAAAAACAACTGAAAATTATAGAAAACTCTGAATTGCTAATTCGTATCCTTTTAATCCGAAACCAAATAAAACACCTTTTGCTGCAGGAGCAATGTAACTATGATGTCTAAACTCTTCGCGAGCATGCACGTTAGAAATATGTAACTCTACAACGGGAGTGGTAATTCCTTTTACGGCATCACCAATACCAACAGAGGTATGTGTATACGCTGCTGCGTTTAAAATAACGCCATCATAATCAAAACCAACTTCGTGCAATTTATCAATAATCTCACCTTCTATATTAGACTGAAAATACGATAATTGTATCTCTTTAAATTTAGACTGTAATTGTTTAAAAAACGCTTCAAAAGTTTCTGAACCATAAATTTCTGGTTCTCTTTTCCCTAATAAATTTAAGTTTGGCCCGTTGATGATTATTAGTTTCATAAATTTCTTTAAGATTGTAAATATATACTTTATTTTTAGCAAATGAAATGGCAAAATGCAATTAGAGATTTTCAATTATTTTTAAAGATAGAAAGAGGTTTATCTAAAAACACCATTGATAGTTATTCTAGAGACTTAGAAAAACTTTTGATTTATCTTCAGGATCATAAAGTTATATATTCTCCTATTACAATTGATGAGGATACTATGCAAAACTTTATTTACGATATTGCCAAAAAAGTCAATCCCAGAAGTCAAGCACGAATTATTTCTGGTTTGCGAAGTTTTTTTGATTATTTAATCTTTGAAGATTACAGAAAGACAAATCCTACAGATTTAATTGAGGCTCCTAAAATTGGACGAAAATTACCAGACACGCTATCTGAAGATGAAATAAACCAATTAATTTCTGCCATAGATTTAAGCCATCCGCAAGGAGAAAGAAACAGAACCATTTTAGAAACGATGTACAGTTGTGGATTACGCGTTAGTGAACTCATTAATTTAAAAATTTCTGATTTATTTTTTGATGAAGGTTTTATACGTGTTATTGGTAAAGGAAATAAACAACGTTTTGTACCTATTCATGATAATGCACAAAAATATATTTTGCTCTATATAAATAATATTAGAAACCATTTAACTGCACAAAAGGGCTTTGAGGATACCGTTTTCTTAAATAGACGAGGAAAAGGATTAACTAGACAAATGATTTTTATAATACTCAAAGATGCATCCATTAAATTAGAATGGACTAAAAAAATAAGTCCACACACATTAAGACATTCTTTTGCTACGCATTTATTAAAAAATGGTGCAGATTTAAGAGCCATACAACAAATGTTAGGTCATGAAAGCATAACAACTACTGAAGTTTACGTTCATTTAGATAAAAGCTACTTAAAAGAAGTTGTAGAAACATATCATCCGAGAAAATAATAAATCCTTTTTTTATTTTTAAACAATTGGCTTGCAAACAAGATCAGCCCTTATTGAGTGGTTTGTTTGAGCTCTTTTTTATGTAAAAATAAATTCAGCCTCAGAAAAAGCGGATAGAAAAGCAGCAAATAACTTCAAAAAAAAATCCTACTTTTCTAAGTAGGATTTTTAATTTTTATGCGATTAAAGTATTCTTCCTTACAGGAAGGATAACGAGAACTTTATTTAGCTACGTTTACAGCTCTAGTTTCTCTAATAACGGTCACTTTTACTTGACCTGGATACGTCATATCATTCTGTATTTTTTGAGAAATACTAAAAGATAATTCAGCAGCTTTGGTATCATTTACTTTACCACTTTCTACCATTACACGTAATTCACGTCCTGCCTGAATAGCATATGCTTTTTGAACACCTGGAAAACCAAATGCAATATCTTCTAAGTCTTTTAAACGTTGAATGTAAGAATCTAAAACTTGACGTCTTGCTCCTGGTCTTGCTCCTGATATAGCATCACAAACCTGAACTATTGGAGAAATTAAACTTTTCATTTCAATTTCATCGTGGTGCGCACCAATTGCATTACAAACATCTGGTTTCTCACCATATTTTTCAGCCCATTGCATTCCTAACAATGCGTGAGGAAGTTCGCTTTCTGTATCTGGTACTTTACCAATATCATGCAATAATCCTGCACGTTTTGCTACTTTAGAGTTTAAGCCCATTTCTGCAGCCATTATGCCACAAAGATTTGCAACTTCACGCGAGTGTTGTAATAAATTCTGACCATAAGAGGAACGATATTTCATTCTTCCTACCGCTTTAATTAATTCTGGATGTAATCCATGAATTCCTAAATCAATCACAGTTCTTTTACCAACTTCGATAATCTCTTGCGTAATCTGTTTTTGAGTTTTACTTACAACTTCTTCAATTCTAGCCGGATGAATTCTACCATCTGTAACTAATTTATGTAAAGATAAACGTGCAACTTCTCTTCTAATAGGATCAAAACAAGAGAGAATAATTGCATCTGGAGTATCATCTACAATAATTTCTACACCCGTCGCAGCTTCAATTGCTCTAATATTTCTTCCTTCTCTACCTATAATACGACCTTTAACATCATCAGACTCTAAATTAAACACAGAAACACAATTTTCTACAGCCTGCTCTACACCTACTCTTTGTATTGTTCCTAAAACAATCTTTCTTGCTTCTTGCTCAGCTGTTAGCTTAGCTTCCTCTACCGAAGTCTGAACAAAAGCCATTGCTTCAGATTTAGCTTCATCTTTTAACGAAGTTACCAATTGTACTTTTGCTTCATCTGCAGATAAACCAGAAATTTGCTCTAGCATATCTACATGACGTTTGTGCATTGCCTCTAGTTCGTTTTCTTTCTTCTCAACAAAATCTAACTTTTTATTGAAATCGTTTTCTTTCTGCTCTAAAGATTTATTTAATCGTTTGTTCTTATCTACTTCTGATGCTACCTGAGATTCTCTATCTCTGATACGTTTTTCAACATCAGAAATCTTTTTCTCTCTACTAAGAATTACTTTTTCGTGCTCAGACTTTAGCTCAATAAACCTTTCTTTAGCTTGCAGTATTTTATCTTTTTTAACCGCTTCTGCATCTATTTTAGCTGCTTTTAAAATCGCAGCTGCCTCACTTTTATTGCTGTCAACTAATTTCTTTCCTTTTGCTTTTTCCATCGCTTTTGCAATAAAAAAACCAACTGCAATACCTATAATCAAAACTCCCACATTTATGAGAAGTACCGTGTCATCCATAATTTAAATTTAGTATAAAAAAAAGCCTACATTAGTTTGGTTTTTTAAACTCCAAATATGGTACTTATAGGACTAACTAACTATTCAAGGATCCACTTGTTACTAAAATAAATTTAGTAGCTATGGCCTGCTTTTGTAGTTAAGACTCACCCTTCATAATTGAATCGTGTTGAGTTTAATAAACAATTTACTAACGTAGGCAGTGTGTTGTTAATGTATATTTTAAAGAACTTATTGTAAATGAGAATCAACTAATTGAGTTAACTCATTTATTTTATTTACGACTTCTCTATTTGTAGAATCTTTTTCTATTGATGAAATTTCTGCTTTTGACGCAAACTGCAATGCACACATAGCTAAAACATCTTGTTTATCACTAACTGCATAGTTTTCTTCATACATAGAAATCAATTTGTTAATAGCATTTGCGGCTTTTCTCATACCTTCTTCCTCTTTCGTATTATTTACACTTAAAGGGTAGGTTCTACCTGCTATAACAATATTAATTTTAAGTTTTTCCACAATTTAAAGAACTTTATTCATGTAACTGAATGATACACTTATCGATTTCTCGAATTAAACTATTTATTTTGAGTTTCGTATCTCTTGTGTTTGTACTTCTGCCATCTATAGTTTTTGCAACTTTAAGCAAATCATATTGCCTTTTTTGTTCTACTAATAATTGCTCTCTTTCAAACAGTTGATGCTGTAATTTTGTTGTGTTTTGAAGCAATATCTCATTTTCATTCTTTAAAAATTCATAATTAGAAAGTAAGTTTTTTAACTTATCTTCCAGTAAATGAATTGCTTCTACTGTATTACTCATCTATCCGTTTTGAATAAAACTACACCAACAAAGTTAACGTTCTGTTTTATATTTTACAACATTTTGTTGCTTTATTCATAATACCCTATTAAATAAGGGGTTACCAAAAAGATGTTTTTCACTATTTTTGCAGAAAAATAACTTCGGCTTGAAACAAACATTTTTATTACTATCTTTTTTAACCACTCTTTTTAGTTATTCTCAAGAAAAATATCCGGAGGATTATTTTAGAAACCCTCTAGATATAGCTCCCGTTATCGCAGGTACTTTTGGTGAATTAAGGAGTAATCATTTTCATTCTGGTATCGATATTAAAACACAAGGAAAACAAGGTTTAAAAATTTATGCTGCCGCCGATGGATATGTCTCAAGAATAAAAGTAGCTCAATATGGATTTGGAAAAGCGATTTATATTACCCATCCTAATGGTTTTACAACAGTTTATGCGCACCTAAGTAAATATTCTGATAAAATTCAGAAATATGTAAAATCTATACAATATAAAAAAGAGGATTATCAAACAGGAAGCTTATTTTTCAAAAAAAACAAATTTCCTGTTAAAAAAGGAGAAATCATTGCTTTTTCTGGAGATACGGGTAGTTCTGGAGCACCTCATTTACATTATGAGATAAGAAATACTAAAACGGAAGAAATTTTAAATCCGTTATTATTTGGATTAAAACCTGAGGATACAACTGCCCCGAGTATTCAATCTCTCAAAGTATATCCATTAAATAATTCTTCAAGAATTAATCTTCAAAATAAAAGTTTTATTCTTCCTCTAAAAAATAGTTCGAAAGGAAAATATATCGCTGATAGAATTTCTGCTTTTGGTATGATTGGCTTTGGAATAAATGTTTTTGATAGATTAGATAAGGCACTTCAATAAAAATGGTATTTATAGTTTAGAAATGTTGGTAAATGGTAAGCGTTTTTATTATCACAATGTTGAAACCTTTTCATTTCCAGAAAGTAAATTTATCAATCTACACATAGATTATGAACATTATAAAAAATACAAAAGAAAATATCAAAAAACATATAAAGAGACTGCAAACAAATTGTCTACTTACAAGAATTTAGTAAATAACGGAATCATAGATATTAAAAATGGATTGAGTTATAACGTAGAAATTATCGCAAAGGATTATAACGGAAATACAAGTTCTCTAAAAATACCAATTATAGGCAAAGCAAGTAATTCTCTTTTTACGCAAAAAATAGATACAACAGACTACAAAATAGTTGCTAAAAATTTTCAAAAATTTAAAAATAAAAATGTGACTGTAGCTTTCCCCAAAAACACATTTTACGAAGATTTTTATTTAGATTTTAAGGTAGAAAATGGTATTGCTGAAATTCATACACCAACAATTCCGTTAGACAAAAGTTTTACGTTGACTTTTAATGTTTCCAAATATTCTGAAGCGGATAAAGAGCAATTATACATTGCAAATGTGGAGAATTCTAAATATCCAGCGTATCAATCTACCAGAAAAAAAGATAGTACTTTTTATACCACAACAAAAACCTTAGGTAAATATTCTTTGGTTATAGACAAACTTCCGCCTGAAATAAAGTTACTATATTTTAAAGATCAACAATGGATTTCTGAACTAAATACAATAAAAGTAAAAATTTCTGACAACGGCTCTGGTATTAAAAACTACAGAGCAACTATTGATGGAAAATGGATTTTAATGGAATACAATCATAAAAATAAAATATTAACTTATAATTTTAGTGATAAAAAATTGGTTGGTAGCAAACATATCTTTAAAATTGTAGTCTCGGACAATGTGGAAAATACGAATTCGGTTTCCACAACGTTCTTTAAGAAACAAGTAAACTAACCTACGTGAAAAAAACCTTACTACTTTTATTCTTCCTTCCCTTTTTTACTTTTGCTCAAAAAATGACAATATTAAAAGGAACTGTTAAAAATAAAAACAAACAGCCCATCGAAAAGGTTTCTATAAAGTTTAATAAAATTGGTACGACAACTGATGAAAATGGTAAATACCAAATAAGAATACCTTATAAAGAGGAAATTACATTAGTCTTTAGCCATATATCTTACAAAACGCTTTCTAAAAATTACATCGCAAATAGTAGAAATGGAGTTCGTTTGTCTGTTATTCTCTCTTCAAAAACTGAAGAGTTAAAAGAAATCATTGTTAGAGAAAATAAAAAAGCCGTTCAAGGTTTACAAAAGATTGATGTAAAAATTGTCAAAAATGTTATTGGGCCAAATGCTGGTGTAGAAAATATTTTAATGACATTACCTGGAGTTACGAATAATAATGAATTAAGCACGCAGTACAATGTTAGAGGTGGAAATTTTGATGAAAATTTAGTTTATGTAAACGGAATTGAAGTTTACAGACCTTTTTTAATACGATCTGGGCAACAAGAGGGCCTAAGCTTTATTAACTCTAACATGGTTCAAAACATTAATTTTTCAGCAGGAGGCTTTCAAGCAAAATATGGAGATAAACTGTCATCTGTTTTAGACATTACTTACAGAAAACCAACCGAAGTTGCAACAAGTGCAGACGTAAGTCTTTTAGGGGCAAGTGTTACTTTTGAAACACCTCTTGTTGACGATAAACTGACTTCAATAAGTAGTTTTAGATATCGAAACAACAGTCTTTTTGTAAATAGCAAACAGATTGAAACTAATTTTAGACCTACTTTTATTGATTTTCAGACGTATTTCTCTTACGAAGCTTCAGATAAATTGAAATTAAACTTTTTAGGAAATTTTTCTTTAAATGATTACAATTACAAACCTATTTCTAGAAGCACTCGCTTTGGAACTGTAGCAGATCCTCTGGAGTTAAATGTTTATTATTCTGGAGAAGAACAAGACAATTATCTTACGATGTTTGGCGCATTTTCTTCAGAGTACCAAGTAAACAATAATTTATCTTTTACAAGTACAATATCTAGATACAATACACAAGAAGAAGAACATTATGATATTGCCGCTGCTTATAGATTAGGAGAAGTTGATGCCAATATTGGATCTGAAAATTTTGGTAATGTAGATTTTTCAGAAGGTATTGGATCTCAACTGAATCATGCTCGTAATGATTTAGATGCATTAATTACAAATGCGCAAATAAAGGGTAAATACAAAGCAAATAGAATGCAATTCGATTTTGGTGTAAAAATTCAAAAAGAAGACATTAAAGATCGCATTAGAGAATGGGAAGTTATCGATTCTTTGGGCTTTTCTATTAGACCTCCAAATTCAATTAGTAATAATCAACCATACAAACCTTTTGAAGGCCCAATTACCCCATATCAAAATATAAGAGTGGATAATGAAGTAGAAATTAATCGTGTTTCTGGTTATGTACAATTTAATGAGCGCTCATTTTGGGCCGAAAATGAAGTTTGGTTTAACATAGGTATTAGAGCTCATAATTGGACTGTTAAAGGAAATGGAATTGCTTCAAAAAGCCAAACAATTATTAGTCCTAGAGCACAATTTTCTATAAAACCAAATTGGGATAAAGACATGCTCTTTAGAACTTCTATAGGTTCATATTCGCAACCACCTTCTTACAGAGAATTAAGAGATGCTAATGGAAATATCAATGTAAATTTAAAAGCACAAAATTCAATTCATTATGTAGCTGGAATGGATTATAGTTTTGATATGTGGGAAAGACCTTTTAAACTAACTTCAGAATTTTATTATAAGAACTTAACAAATGTAAATGCTTACACTATTGATAATGTAAGAATTAGATATAGAGCAGACAACAATGCAACAGCTTACGCTTATGGCCTAGATATTCGATTAAATGGCGAATTTGTTCCGGGAAGTGAAAGTTGGGTAAGTCTTGGATATTTAAAAACCGAAGAAAACATCAATAATAGAGGTAATATTGCTAGACCTTCAGATCAACGTTTAAAATTTGGAATTCTTTTTCAAGATTATGTTCCTAATTTACCAAACTTAAAAGCATACTTAAACTTGGTTTATAACTCAGGGGTTCCGGGAGGTTCACCTTCTTATGCAGATGTATATCAATACCAAAGTCGATTAAGAGATTATAAACGAGCAGATCTTGGTGTTTCTTATATTTTTACAGATGCAAACAAACGATTCAAAACGGGTTGGTTATCTAAATTTAAAGAATTAAGTGCTGGTTTAGAATTGTTTAACATGTTTGATATTCAAAATTCAATAACAAACACATGGGTGAGAGATGTGTACTCTAAAACTCAATTCGGAATTCCAAATTTTATGACAGGTAGAGTTTTAAACTTTAAAGTTTCCATGAAGTTATAAAAAAATGAGCTGATTTTCATCAACTCATTTAAATTACTTTTTTTAAGTAAAGATTTTATGGTAATATTTGCGCAGCATGTGCTTTTGTCTTCACCTTCAAAATAATATCCATTATAATTCCGTTTTCATCAATTACAAAAGTCGTTCTATGGATTCCATCATATTCCTTCCCCATAAACTTCTTTGGACCCCATACATTAAAAGCTTCAATTACAGTTCTGTCTTCATCCGCCAATAAAGGAAAAGGAAGCTCGTGTTTGTTTATCCAATTTTGTTGTCTTTTTGCGGAATCTGCACTTACACCTAAAACGTCATATCCTTTTGCTAAAAAAGTTTGATAGTTATCTCTTAAATCACACGCTTCACTTGTACATCCGGGAGTACTTGCCTTAGGATAAAAGAATAATACTAACTTTTTACCAGTATAATCTGATAATTTTATAAGATTACCTGCATTGTCTTTTGCTTCAAATTGTGGAGCATTATCTCCAATTTTTAGTGATGTCATTTTTAGTTGTATTTCAAAGTTACTATGAATGCAAGTTACAAAGTCTAGAAACAATTGCCTAAAACTTACATTAATAATTTCTGCGCAACGTTGTATCTTTGTTAGAATGAACAACAAAAAAATGAATAAGCAAGAGAAAGTACAGTTTGTAATTGATACGCTTGAAGAAAAATATCCAGAGATACCAATTCCTCTAGATCATAAAGATCCATACACCTTGTTAATTGCTGTTTTATTATCTGCACAATGTACAGATGTTCGCGTAAATAAAATTACGCCTTTATTATTCGCTAAAGCGGATAACCCTTTTGATATGGTAAAAATGTCTGTCGAAGAAATTAAAGAAATTATTCGTCCTTGTGGATTATCTCCTATGAAAAGCAAAGGAATTTATGGTTTATCTAAAATATTGATTGAAAAATATGATGGCCAAGTTCCGCAAACTTTTGAAGGTTTAGAGGAATTACCTGCTGTTGGGCATAAAACAGCTAGTGTTGTTTTAAGTCAGGCGTTTGGCATACCAGCATTTCCCGTAGATACTCATATTTTACGTTTAATGTATCGTTGGAATTTATCAAACGGTAAAAGTGTTGCTCAAACAGAAAAGGATGCAAAACGTTTATTTCCGAAAGAATTATGGAATGACCTTCACTTACAAATTATTTGGTATGGAAGAGAGTATTCGCCTGCGAGAGGCTGGGATTTACATAAAGATATTATTACAAATACAATAGGTAGAAAATCTGTTTTAGACGATTATTTTAAAAAGAAAAAATAAAAATATAATTCTTATTGAGAATGTGAGGTAGATGTTGAAGTATAAATTATTTTTAATTTATTATTCACAATAAATAAAGACTAGAGTTTAAAATTCGGACTTTTAAGGATGCGTCCAAACAAAAAAAAGCTCCAACAATGTTGAAGCTTTTTCCTCTCTTAATTCAAATTCAATTCAATGAAGTCTTCTGATTTGGTTTTTACAAAAGTTAGCGATTTTGAAAAATTAATCAAAAATTGAACTGTATTTTCTTTAGGTTTCATCTGAACTTCAGATGGTTTTTTTGAGTAAAGTTGCATCATATATCTAATTTAATTATCTGGTTCTAAATTAGTAACGTTATAACTTTTACTTTATTGCTAATTCACTAAAATAATATTGTGTTTTTCTATTAATTTTCTCATGTTGATTAGAGCGTAACGCATTCTGCCCAATGCAGTATTAATGCTAACACCCGTATTTTCACTTATTTCCCTAAAACTCATGTCTTTATACATACGCATTACCAAAACCTCTTTTTGTTCTTCTGGTAACTCATTTACAACCTCTCTTATGTCATTATAAATCTGTTCTTGTATAAGTTTTTTCTCTGCATTTAAGTTTCCATCACCTAAAACAGAAAAAATATCAAACTCGTCTGTATTTTTAAATGTTGGCATTCTATTAGACTTTCTAAAGTGATCTATCACCAAATTATGACCAATTCTCATAACCCAAGGTAAAAATTTACCTTCTTCATTATAATTACCTTTCTTTAAAGTTTTGATTACCTTAATAAAAGTATCCTGAAAAACATCTTCTGTTATATCTCTATCTTGAATCTTACTATAGATAAAACTGTACAATCTTTGTTGGTGTCTTTTAATTAAAACTCCCAAAGCAGCTTCTTTTCCTTGTATATAATCCCTTACTAAAGTACTATCTGAAATTTTATTTTTTTGCACCATAACTACTTTTTGAAGAACGAGTATTCTTCTGATTTAATATTAAACTATTAATTTAAAAAGTAGTTTTTTACTATATGCTTTAATTTTTATTAATTGTGCTAAAAGACAAATATTACTATTTTTTATCGAAACAACAAATATTTCATCGTATTTCACATTTAATTTTGATAAAATGGTTTAAAAAAATGGTATTTTTATACTTTATTTTAAATAATACATGAAGTTAGATATTTCTGAAGTAAACCCTAAAGAAAATATTATAATTAAAGGAGCAAGACTCCATAATTTAAAGAATATAAATGTTGTTATACCTAGAAATAAACTAGTTGTAATTACTGGTCTTTCTGGTTCTGGAAAATCTTCTTTAGCTTTCGACACTTTGTATGCAGAGGGTCAAAGACGTTATGTAGAGAGTTTGTCGTCTTATGCGCGACAGTTTTTAGGTAAATTGCATAAACCAAAAGTTGACTTCATAAAAGGTATTGCTCCTGCAATTGCTATTGAACAAAAAGTAAATTCTACAAACCCAAGATCTACTGTGGGTACATCAACAGAAATTTATGATTATATAAAACTTTTATATGCCAGAGTTGGTAAAACCTTCTCTCCTATTTCTGGAAATGAAGTTAAAAAAGACACGGTTTCTGACGTTATTAATTTTATAAAAAAGTATAACGAAAGAACAAAACTGTTGCTTTTAGCACCAATTTCTATTGATGAAAATCGAGATTTAAAAACTGTCTTACAGGTTTTAGAACAACAGGGTTACGCGCGTTTAAAATGGAATGATAAAGTATTTAGAATATCCGATTTTCCACAAAAGGACTTTAAAAATGAGGATTTATTTTTAGTAGTTGATAGAATTATCACTAAAGAAGATGAAGATTTTTACAATAGATTGGCAGATGCAGTTCAGACTGCTTTTTTTGAAGGAAAAGGAATTTGTTTTATTGAAAATTTAGAAGATAATAAAGTTAATGAATTTAGTAATAAATTCGATTTAGACGGAATGTCATTCTTAGAACCAAATACACATTTATTCAGTTTTAACAATCCTTATGGTGCTTGCCCAACTTGCGAAGGTTATGGAAGCGTAATTGGTATTGATGCAGATTTAGTAATACCAAATACCGGTTTATCAATTTTTGAAGATGCTATTTTCCCGTTTAAAACACCTTCTTATATTCATTACAAAGAGGACTTAATTGAAGTTGCATATAAATTTAATATTCCTATACACAAACCTTGGTTTGAATTATCCGAAGAACAAAAAGAATTAGTTTGGAATGGAAATAAAAGCTTTTACGGAATTCATCATTTATTTAATGTTTTAGAAGAAAAAAGTTATAAAATACAAAATAGAGTAATGCTCTCTCGTTACAGAGGAAAAACAAAATGTACTTCCTGTAACGGAAAACGACTAAGACACGAAACCAATTTTGTTAAAATAAATGAGAAAACAATTTCTGATTTAGTCACACTCCCTTTAGATGAATTATCGGACTTTTTTAAAAACATACAATTAAATAAATACGAAGCTAAAATTGGAAAACGTTTGTTGGCAGAAATTAATAATCGTTTGCAGTTTTTAACAAATGTGGGCTTATCTTATTTAACAATAAATAGAACATCAAACACACTTTCTGGAGGTGAAAGTCAGCGAATAAACCTGGCAACTTCCTTAGGTAGTTCATTAGTTGGGTCTATGTATATTTTAGATGAACCTAGTATTGGTTTACATCCAAAAGATACAGAACGTTTAATTGGCGTTTTAAAAGATTTACGAAATTTAGGAAATACAGTTGTCGTTGTAGAGCATGATGAAGATATCATGAAAGAAGCCGATTATATTATAGATATTGGCCCAGAAGCAGGTACTTTTGGTGGACATGTAGTTGCTGAAGGAAATTTTGAAGCAATTTTAAAATCAGATTCTTTAACCGCAAAATACCTAAATGAGGAGTTAAAAATTGAAGTACCTACAAAACGTAGAACTTCAAAAAATAACATTCAGATTATTGGAGCAAGAGAAAACAATTTAAAAAATGTTGATGTCACATTTCCGTTAAACTGTTTAACTGTAATTACAGGAGTTTCTGGCTCTGGTAAAAGTACATTGGTTAAAAACATCTTGTACCCAACAATGCAAAAACAATTGATTGGTTATGGAGAAAAAATCGGTCAACATACAGAAATTAAAGGAAATTTCGAAAATATAAAACACGTTGAATTTATAGACCAAAACCCTATTGGTCGCTCTTCTCGTTCAAATCCGGTAACGTATATTAAAGCTTATGATGATATTAGAGCGCTGTTTTCTAATCAGAAATTATCATCCATAAGAAACTACAAACCAAAACATTTTTCTTTTAATGTAGAAGGAGGCCGTTGCGAGGTTTGCAAAGGAGAAGGAGAAGTTACTATTGAAATGCAATTTATGGCAGATGTGCATCTAGAATGTGATGTTTGTAAAGGAAAACGCTTTAAAAAAGAAGTTTTAGAAGTAAAATTTGATGGAAAATCTATCGATGATATTTTAAACCTTACCATTGATGATGCCGTTGCTTTTTTCTCAGAAAATTTAGTTCCTAAAATTGCGAGTAAACTAAAACCATTACAAGATGTTGGTTTGGGTTATGTTAAATTAGGCCAATCCTCTTCTACCCTTTCGGGTGGAGAAGCGCAACGTATAAAACTAGCTTCCTTTTTAGTAAAAGGAAACACAAAAGACAAAGCATTATTTATTTTTGATGAACCAACAACGGGTTTACATTTTCACGATATTCAAAAATTATTAGCTTCTTTTAATGCCTTAATTGATAAAGGACATTCCATTATTGTAATTGAACACAATATTGAATTGATTAAATGTGCAGATTATATTATTGACTTAGGTTTAGAGGGCGGAAAAAATGGAGGGAATCTTATTTTTCAGGGAATTCCTGAAGAATTAGCTAAAAACAAAAAATCTTACACAGCTAAATATTTAGCGGAGAAATTAGTTTTTTAGAAGCTATTTTCTTTAAAACTACAATCTTGTGTTTAATAATATTTTTTTCAGTTTGATAGGGAACAGCTGAACAAATTTAAACAATATGTCTCTAAAATAGATATCGAATATTGGTTAGATTACAGCGCTTCGACCACGCAAAGAAGAAAAATTCCTGTACCAACTTTTCATCAAAATTTAGTGCTAGTATTTGACACTTATGCAATTGAAGAATTAAGAACGCTATTGGGTATTGTTGATTCTATATCACAAAATACACTATGTACTAAGGATATAGATTATGCTTTAATTTTAAATTGATAACGAATTCTAATTCATCCGAGACGAATTCTAATACAGCTAAAATTTAGGGGAACTTCTCTTTTACTTTTACAATGTATTAACATTAAAAAAAAGTAGAAATTATGAGAACATTCCTAAAAAAGTCAGTATTCGTAGCAGGTTTAATCGTTTTAAGTAGTCCTTTTATCAGTTGTGATAACAACGAAATAAAAAAAGAGAAAGACCTGATTGAGTTAACAGAAAATGTCATTCCTATTAACGAGGAAGTTGATATTGAAGTAATCGCAAGAAAGCCAATTGTATTTATTGCAGGGTTTGATAAAGGTAATGAAACATTTTACTCAAATGCACGAATTTATTTTCAAGAAAAAGGGTTAACAATTATTGACGGGCAATATTCTTTAGAAGAAATTATAACTTGGTTAAATAACAACGCTAATCAAAACCCTTATGGAGAAGTTCATATCGTAAATCAAAGTAATCCTTATAAAGGAATGAACTTAGAAACCGTTGTTAGAGGAGAAAAAATAACTGCAGAAACTTTAAGAGAAAGCATAACAAAAGGTACATTACCATCACTTAAAAATATTGTAAATAATAAAACTAAAATTGTTTTTCATGCTTCAGGCCTTTTAGAAAACGAAGTACTTTTCAAAACATTAAAAGATGCGTTTTCAGCAAAAAAATTACCAAAAATTATTGCATCTCCCTACCACACAGTGTTTGGCGGTAAGTTTTCTAATCATTACTTAGCACAACCTTTTTATGTGTTTTATCCAACTGCAAATTCTCCAGGAAAAATGGATTTATCCAAAGAGATTGCAAAAAAATATCCACATGAAAAAGATATCCATTGGTTTGATGCTTTAAATAATGAAGAAGAAAGGTACGTTGGTGAAGCGTATACAACTAAATTTAGTATTCCTATTAAATGGGAATTTGATTACCATAACACAGATGATAAAATGCCCATATTTACATCGAAAGAAGAGGTAATGGATTGGATTGAGCAACATGATGAATTAATGGTCGAAATGAGTAAATATAACATTCCTGTAGATAAATTTAGATGGAATTGGAACGTGAAAAACAGCACATTAGTAATTAGAGGAAGAACGTCTGCTTTGTGTGTATTAAAACCTTTAATTAAGCCTTATGGAGACTTAAAACACATAGAACCAGACACAAGTAACAAACGCTTGTATGCCATGAAATAATTTGGAATGGAAATTGTAGATTAATAAACGTCATTACACAAAATTCAAAATGGTGTAATGGCGTTTTAATTATTAAGTTTGTGGAGATGCATAAAAATTTTAAAATCTTATTTCTATTCTTTTTGATAAGTTTTGTTGAGACAAATTCTCAAGAAAACAGTCCTCAAAATTTCACTACTTCAGACGGGTTACCTGATGCTTCAATAAATGATATAACTCAAGATGAAATTGGCTATTTATGGTTAGCAACAGACAAAGGATACACAAAATTTGATGGGGATAAATTCACAAATTACACCCAAGAAAAAGCAAATTGCATTTTCATGGATAAAGGTAAAATTTATATCGGTTTAACAAATGGTCTTGTCGTACATCAACATAATAAAACTTCCTTTTTTGAGTGTAAAGAAATTCTAAAAATTAAATTGATAAATAACAAAATAATTTTAGCTACAGTTCAAGGTATTTCTGAATTCAAAGAAAATTATATTCAGCCAATAAAAATAAATACTGCTATAGATTTTGCAATTATAAATGACGTTCAATATTTCAAAAATAAATTATATGTTGCCTCTATAAAAGGTTTATGGAGTTTAGATACCATTTACAAACCAAAAAAAATAACAAAAATTGCTAATGATAATTACTTATCATTTTTAGTAAATAAGAATAACCTAATTGCAATTACTCTTAATAACTTGCATTTTATTAAAGAAAATACAATCGTCAATGAAATAAATACTTTAGAAAATAGTATTTCAATAAGTAAAATAAATAACAATCTTTGGATAACTTCTAAAGAAGATGGAATTGTTGTTTTAGACGCAAATACCTATACGTTTAAGAGAAATATAAACAAGTATAACTCAGCTATTTCAAATAAAGTAAATGTCGTTTTTAAAGACAATCAAAATTCTATTTGGATTGCAAGTAAAAACAAAGGTTTACACAAATACAATTCAATCAATAAAACAATTAAGACCAACGTTTATATTGAAAACATAACAGTCAATTATAAAAAAATTGATTCTTTAAATACTCGTAATTTAAAACTAAAACCAACCGAAAATAATATTTCGTTTACGTTTAAAACAATCGATTTAAAGAATGCTAAAAATATTCAATACAGATATAAATTAAAGGATGTTTTTTCTCCTTGGACTCATCAGAATAAAATAGATTTTGCAAACCTAAAAGCTGGTAAATACACATTTACAGTGCAATCTAAAATTGGAAAAACACTTAGTAAAAAAGTCTCATTTTCTTTTTCTATAGCAACACCAATTTATAAAAAGATGTGGTTTCTTGTGCTATCTGGCGTATTATTATGTGTTTTATTAGCAGCTTTTATCGATTTACATATTAGAAAATTAAATAAAAAAAATCAACAAAAAGTTGCTTCCTTAAAAACAGCAAATCACATACTGAAATTAGAGCAAAAAGCATTGCAATTGCAAATGAATCCGCATTTTATTTTTAATGTATTAAACGGAATAAAAGCCTTAGGCAACTCCGAAAAACCAAAAAAGTTGAACAAAACCATTTCCCAGTTCTCTATACTTTTAAGAAGTGTTTTAAACAATTCTCGATTAGAAGAAATTAGTTTAAAAGATGAAATTGAAACTTTAAAAAATTTTTTAGAGTTAGAACAACAAATGAATGCCACACCTTTTGAATATAATATTGAAACAATTTTAAAAAATATTGATTCCGAAGAAATTTTAATACCCCCAATGTTGTTGCAACCTTTTGTTGAAAACTGCATTAAACATGCATTTCTACCAAATACGAAAACTCCCAAAATTAAAATTATTTTTGAGGTAAAACATAATTTCTTATACTTTCTGATTGAGGATAACGGAATAGGATATCATCAATCTAAACAAGAAAAAGTAAAAACCAATCATCAATCGGTTGCCTTAGAAGTTACTAAAGAGCGAATTCAATATTTAACAAAATACAATTCATTTTCCATTGAAGAAATAAAAAAGAATCAAGTAATTGCTGGAACAAAAATAGAATTTAAAATTCCTTTAAAAACTGATTATTAAATACATTATGAAAAGATAATAAGATGAAAAAGTTAACCGCTATTTTAGTCGATGACATGCCTATTGCACTAGAAATGTTAGAGAATGACATTGTAAACAACCATCCTAAAATTAACATTATAGGTAAAGCAAAATCAGTTGTTGAAGCTGCTAAATTATTGCAGAAAAAACAACCTGACATTCTATTTCTAGATATTATGTTAGGCGATGGAACAGGATTTGATATTTTAGAAATTTCCCCTGATTTAAAATCGAAAATTATCTTTATAACAGCAAGTGACGCTTTTGCAATAAAGGCCTTTAAATTTGCTGCAATAGATTATATTCTAAAACCTTATTCTGATGAAGATTTAGCCTTTTCAATTGAAAAAGCACAACGTCAAATTCAACCAGATAAACAGCAGTTAAATATACTACAAGAAGCTGTAGCAGCTCCGAACAAAACGCCCAGTAAAATTTCTTTACATACTTCAGAAAAAATAATTGTTGTGAATATTGCAGATATTATACGCTGTAAATCAGATAATAATTACACAACTTTTTACTTTAACGACAACTCTAAAATATTAGTTTCTAAAACATTGAAACATTATGCAGACATGCTAAAAGAAGTAAGTTTTTTAAGAGTACACCAAACCCACCTCGTAAACATAAAATACATTAAAGAGTTTATAAAGTCTGATGGTGGCTACCTAATTCTTAAAGATAAATCTAATATTCCTGTTTCTGTAAGAAAACGAAATGAAGTTATAGCAACACTAAAGTCTTATTAAAAAGATACTAAAACAAAAAAATCCTTCTCATTAGAGAAGGATTCTATTTTTGGGTGGAAGACGGGACTCGAACCCGCGACACTCGGTACCACAAACCGATACTCTAACCAACTGAGCTACAACCACCATATAAATTCGGCTGCAAATATAATTATATTTTTATTATTTGGAAATAAATTTTCAAATTAATTTACTTAAATTTTCAACTGCTACGTAACGTTCTGAGGTAAAACCTTCTGCATATTCAACACCAATCAATCTCCCTAAATCTTTTGCTCGATAGTTAATACTTTCAGTAAAGTTCTTACTAGTTATAGGTGTTTCTGGCTCGTTGCTTTTAGGGTCGTAAAACTGAGTAGAATATGCTAAAACCGCTTTTTGTTTAACATCAATAAAATCACTAACATCAACTACAAAATCAGGTTCAATATTTTTCCATTGGATGTAATGATACACTTGTTTTGGTCTCCATTTTTTTTGTACTCCCCACCTATTTCAGTTTCAATTTTTAACAATCCACTTAAAAAACAAGCATCCGAAACCAAACTACTTCCTTTGGGATGATCTATATGCCTATCATCAACAGCATTGCATAAAACGATTTCCGGTTGATACTTACGAATCATTTTTATGATTTCTAATTGATGATTTTTATCATTTATAAAAAAACCATCTGCAAAACCCATGTTTTCACGAACAGAAACTCCTAAAATAGTAGCCGATTTTGCCGCTTCTAGCTCTCTTACAGCTGCTGAACCTCGCGTACCTAACTCGCCTCGAGTTAAATCTACAATACCAACTTTTTTACCTAAAGAAACTTCCTTTGCAATGGTTGCACCACAGCCTAATTCTACATCATCAGGATGAGCTCCAAATGCTAAAATATCTAACTTCATATAATTTTTATATTTTAAAACTTTATTGTTTTTAATATCTCATAAGGTAAACAACTGATTATATAGCAAATAATCAGCATAGGTCTCTTAAAAAATAGAAATAAATTAACTCTTTACTTTTGCGATAGCTTGTTCTATATCTTCAATTAAATCTTTGGGCTCTTCTATTCCTACAGAAAAACGAATTAATCCATCCTTAATTCCTCTTGCTAAACGCTCTTCTTCATTTAATAAAGCATGCGTTGTTTGCACAGGACTTACGGTAGTACTTTCTAAACCCGCTAAACTCATGGAAGGTTTTATCAGTTTTAAATTATTCTGAAATTCCATGGCATCAATTCCTTCGGCCAATTCAAAAGACAACATTGCACCAAAACCTAGCATTTGTTTTGCGGCGATTTCAAAACCTGGATGATTTGATAAACCAGGATAATATACCTTATTTATATTTGGATTTCTAACTAAATAGTTCGCCATTTCTTGTGCATTGTTAGTTTGCTCTTTTACACGTAAATTTAAGGTTTTTAAACTCCTTTCTAACAACCAAACCGTTTGATCACTTAAATTACCACCAAAGTTAATCGCAGTTTTCCAAATTTGCTCAATATGTTTTTTAGAAGCAGCAATTGCCCCAGCAGAAATATCTGAATGACCACCCATATATTTCGTTGCAGAATGTAACATAATATCAATACCAAAGTCCACAGGAGTTTGGTTTATAGGAGATGCAAACGTATTATCAATCATTGTTAAAATCTTATATTCTTTCGCTAAAGCTGAAATTGCTTTCATATCTGTAATTCCCAGTAAGGGATTAGAAGGCGTTTCTATGTATAAAACTTTAGTGTTTTTTTTAATTAAGGCCTTAAAATCTTCCACTTTATCTGATTCTGTAAATGAATATTCTATCCCAAATTTTTCAAATTCAGAAACAATAAAATTGTACGTTCCTCCATAAATTACTTGCTGCACCACGACATGATCTCCTTTTTTCAAAAAAGCAAATAAGGCAGCAGAAATAGCGGCCATTCCAGAACCAAAAATCAACGCATCTTCAGTTTTTTCTAAAGCTGCAATTTTTTTGTGTAGCATTTCTTGGTTTGGTGTATTAAAATAACGTGGATAACGTTTTATATCAACACCATCAAAGGCGTAAGAAGTTGAAGTATATATTGGAGAAACAGCTCCTTTAAATTGCTCATCCTTTACCTCACCAACGTGAACGCAAGTTGTGTTAATTCCAAACTTCTTTGATTTTTTCATCTCTATCATTTAATGATTGCTAAATTACTAATTCCTTGCATAATCCTCTAAAAAAAACAATATCTTCGTTTTATGATATCAGTTCTACTTGTCGGTAAAGGAAATGTTGCTACACATTTACGAAATACATTTTTAAGTATTGATAATATCGTATTTACACAAATTAGTTCTCGAGATTTAACAAATATTCCGAAAGCGGATATTACAATTATTGCTGTTACGGATGATGCTATTGCCGAAGTTTCATCAAAAATTAAGAATCCCCTTGTTGTGCACACCTCTGGCGCTTGTTCTATTAATGAATTAAAAAACACGACAAACAAAGGGGTGTTTTATATGTTACAAACTTTTTCTTTGGAGAAAAAAGTCGAACTTAATGAAGTTCCTTTTTGCTTAGAAGCAGAGAATAAGAAAGATGAAGACCAGCTTAAAGAATTAGCAAATTTACTAAGTAAAAAAATATATACCGTAAAGTCTGAGCAAAGAAAAGCATTACATGTTGCGGCAGTTTTTGTAAATAATTTTACAAATTATATGTATAAAATAGGAAACGATATTTGCAAAGAACACCAAGTGCCTTTCGATATTCTGCTGCCTTTAATAAAAGAAACAGCATCAAAAATTGAAACATTATTACCAGAAAAGGCACAAACAGGCCCAGCTATTAGAAACGATAAAAAAACAATAAAAAATCATTTAGATTTGCTGAATATAGAGCAACAGAAAATCTATAAAATGATTACAAAATCAATTCAAAATGGAAATTAGTTATAAACAATTATTACCCCAAATAAACACTTTAATTTTTGATGTAGATGGTGTACTTACAAACGGAATGGTAACTATTATGCCAGATGGTGAGTTGGTGAGACATATGAATATTAAAGATGGTTATGCTTTAAAAGCAGCAATAGATAAAGGGCTTAATGTTTGTATTATTTCTGGCGGAAAAAACGAAGGCGTGAGAACCCGATTAGCAAATTTAGGAATAAAGGATATTTATTTAGGCGCTCATGATAAGATTAAACAATACAAAGAATTGGTGAAAAAATATGAGTTAAAACCAGAAAACGTTTTGTATATGGGTGATGACATCCCTGATTACCCTGTAATGGAATTAGTAGGTCTGCCTTGTTGCCCAAATGATGCAGCTCCAGAAATACAAGGAATTTCAAAATATATTTCGTACAAAAAAGGTGGTGAGGGTTGTGTTAGAGATATAATTGAACAAATTTTAAGAGTTCAAGGAAAATGGGAAAATAATTTTAGTGCTAAGTACGATTAGAAAAATATTTATAGCTTCTAAAATTTTGTAAGAAAAACCTGAAAATTATATTAATGCAAAAATTATATATAACTTTAATTCTTTTGATTATTACTAACTCTATAAACTCTCAAAGTATATTTGGTAAATGGTATTCTACCAATGAGGAAACTGGTGAAATAGATTCTGTGATTGAGGTTTATAAAAAACAAGAAAAAGCCTTCGGTAAAATAATTGAAATTAAAAATAGTGAAAGAAAAAATGCCGTTTGTGATCTATGTAAAGATAAAAACAAGAACAAACCTATTCTAGGCTTAAATATTCTCAACGGTCTGGAGAAAGACGGAGAGGAATGGTCTGGTGGAACTATTTTAGACCCAAGAAATGGTAACGTCTATAAATGCTTCATACAATTAGTACAGCAGGATAAACTAAAAATTCGTGGTTATTTGGGTCTTTCTATATTCGGAAAAACAGCATATTGGCAAAGGGCAAAATAAAGTTAGTAGTTGGCAAAAATAAAATACAACGAGGTAATAAAAATCTAGTTTTTTTTCTGCAACATTGGTACAAAAGCGAAATCTCCTAATTCGTGTTTTTCGAATTCTTTGCTAGATTTACGAATAAACAAGGTCATTATTTGTGTCGTATCTCCTACCGGAATTAATAACCTTCCTCCTATTTTTAATTGACTTAATAAAGGTTTTGGAACAAAAGGAGCACCAGCAGTCACAATTATTTTATCAAAAGGTGCTTGTTCTGGCAACCCTTTATAACCATCACCAAAAATAAATTTCTTAGGATTGTACCCCAATTTTGGAAGAAATAGAGATGTTTTTTTAAACAACTCGCGCTGTCTTTCTATTGAATATAGTTCTGCTTTTAACTCTAATAAAACTGCTGTTTGATACCCTGAACCTGTGCCAATCTCCAAAACTTTTTCACCAGGTTTAACCTCTAAAGTTTGCGACTGAAAAGCAACAGTATAAGGCATAGAAATGGTTTGATCTGCAGCAATAGGAAAAGCCTTGTCTTGATAGGCGTGCGACTCAAAACTACTATCAATAAACAAATGACGCGGAATTTTACGCACTGCATTTAGCACCTTATCATCAACAATACCTTTTGCGTTTAAGACGCTAGCAAGTTGGTTTCTCAGTCCTTGGTGTTTAGATGTATCTCTCAATTTTAACGAATTTATGGGGTGTAAAATAGTAATTAATCCATATAAACAAGCATAAAATTGTATCTTTGTTTTGGCTGATTTTTAAAAATCAGAATACACTAAATCAAAGTCTTTACAGAGAAGTAATTGATATTCAAAAAAAGATTATTTATTTGATAAATAAAGACTTATAATTATATTATATGCTAAAAGTTGGAGTATTAGGTGCTGGGCACTTAGGAAAAATTCATTTACGTTTGTTACAACAATCTGATAAATATGAGTTAATTGGGTTTTACGATCCTTCTAAAGAAAATGCTGAACATGTTACTAAAGAATTTGGTTACAATTCTTTTGAAACCATAGATGATTTAATTGATGCAGTTGAAGTTGTTGATATTGTAACACCTACATTATCACATTTTGATTGTGCTAAAAAGGCTATTGAAAAAGGAAGACATATTTTTATTGAAAAACCAATTACAAAAACAGTTTCTGAAGCCACAATTATAAAATCATTAGCTAAAGAAAATAATGTAAAAGGTCAGGTTGGTCATGTAGAGCGTTTTAACCCTGCATTTACTGCCGTAAAAGACAAGATGGATAGTCCTATGTTTATAGAGTGCCATCGATTAGCAGAATTTAACCCAAGAGGAACAGATGTTCCGGTGGTATTAGATTTAATGATTCATGATATTGATATTATTCTTTCTGTGGTAAAGTCTGAAGTTAAAAATGTTCATGCCAGTGGAGTAGCTGTTATTTCTGAAACTCCAGATATTGCAAACGCAAGAATTGAATTCGAAAATGGTTGTGTTGCTAATTTAACTGCCAGCAGAATTTCAATGAAAAACATGCGTAAAACAAGGTTTTTCCAAAAGGATGCTTATATTTCTGTAAACTTTTTAAGTAAAGAATCTGAAGTTGTAAGAATGAAAGATGTGCCTAAAAACCCGGATGAGTTTGCTATGATTTTGCAAAATGCAGAGGGTATTAAAAAACAAATCTATTTTGAAAATCCTGAAGTAGAAAACAACAATGCAATTTTAGATGAATTAGAAACTTTTGCAGATGCTATTAATAACAACACAACTCCGGTTGTAACATTAAGTCAAGCTACAGAAGCATTAAGAGTAGCACAAATGATTATTGATTGTTTTTAAATTATACCATAAAGTTTTAATTTAAAAAACTACAAAGAGAAATAGTCTTTTATATCTTTCTAGAAATTATAAAAATGTGCATTTAAAATAAGCGTAGTTTTACAAATAGGTATCAAGAACAAATAAAAAAGATTGCCTTAAAAAATAGAGTATCTAATGAAAAATATAGCAGTTATAGGAGCAGGAACCATGGGAAATGGAATTGCTCACACATTTGCACAATTTAATTATCAGGTTAGTTTAATTGATATTTCTGAAACTTCTTTAGAAAAAGGAATGGCTACTATTTCTAGAAACTTAGACAGAATGGTGTCTAAAGAAAAAATTTCTGAGGTAGATAAAACACATACACTTCAAAACATTAACACATTCACCATCATAAAAGAAGGTGTTAAAAATGCTGATTTGGTTGTGGAAGCAGCTACTGAAAATTCAGTTTTAAAAACTAAAATTTTTAAGGAATTGGATGACGTTTGTGCTAAACATACTATTCTTGCAACCAACACTTCTTCTATCTCTATTACCCAAATTGCAGCAGCAACAAAAAGACCCGAAAAAGTAATTGGCATGCATTTTATGAATCCTGTACCGATTATGAAATTGGTAGAAATTATTAGGGGATATAATACCTCTGATGAAGTGATGGAAACAATTGTTGCGCTTTCTAAAAAAGTAAATAAAATTCCGGTTGAAGTTAATGATTATCCGGGTTTTGTAGCAAATAGAATTCTAATGCCAATGATTAACGAATCTATTGAAACCCTCTACAATAACGTTGCTGGTGTTGAAGAAATTGACACAGTCATGAAATTAGGAATGGCCCATCCAATGGGGCCTTTGCAGCTAGCCGATTTTATTGGTTTAGATGTATGTTTATCAATATTAAATGTTTTATATGACGGCTTTAAAAATCCAAAATATGCTCCGTGTCCGTTGTTGGTAAATATGGTAATGGCGGGAAAACTTGGTGTAAAATCTGGCGAGGGTTTTTATGATTATTCTCACAGTAGAAAAGCAGAAAAGGTTGCTAAAATGTTTTGCTAAAACTTCATTAATGAGAAAGAAAATTTTATTTTTTGTATTAGTTTCTTCTGTACTTTTTGCCAACGGACAAGTAAGAAAAAGTTACTTAAAGCCATATAAAATTGGCGTTCTATATAACTATGGAGTAAATGAGAATTTTATTTTTGATGATCCAGATTATACCTATGCTACTACTACTTATAAACTACAAGCTTTTTACAAACTTGGAACATGGAAAAAACTTAATTTCGAATTAATTGTGCAACCACAAACTCAATCTTTAAATCATCAACTCATTAATAAATTTTTCGTAACAAACGATCAAGAAAATTTTGAAGAAAAAAGAGTTGAGTTTACCAAACCCAAAAAAATGTCACTTTACGGAGTTGAGTTTGGGCTTGTTGCTTTAAAAGAAATTACGACAAAACTTTATTTTCAAGGTGGTATTAGTCTAGGATTTATGTCTATTAATAAAAGAACAGAACGCTTGGCAAAAGGATTTACCTTTTTAGAAAATTTTACTTTAGGGATATCCTACTTCGCAACAAAAAAAACAAATTTTTATTTGGGTACTAATATGGGGCATGTTTCCAATCTAAATTTTCAAAAGCCCAATGATGGTTATAACATATTAGGATTAGAAATTGGTTTTTCTTATCTATTAAAATAAAAACGAACTCGCTGATCCTCCCATATTTTAGAAATTAATGCTCACCAAATAACTAACCAATAATTTAATTTACATTTTTTTTCTAAACAAAATTATATATAACATCGTGATATAATTTAAATGCCTTAATTGTCAAATAATCCAGAGCTTGAGAACTTATTTGTAATAATTTTAATTTTACCAATAAGATATTATTTGTTTGACGATTTAGCCGCTCACTCTTTGTTTCTTTTTAAGAAGATGCTATTCAAGATTAATACATATTTTATGGAATGATTATGTTGATTTAAAATTAAATAAAATAAACTATAATTAATATTGATGATTTTAATATCTTTATCAAAATTTCTTATCCGACATGACAATTACTCAATTAAAATATGTTTTATCTGTTGCTGAATATCAAAATTTCACAGTTGCGGCTGAGCACAGTTTTGTAACGCAACCTACTTTAAGTATGCAAATACAAAAATTAGAGGAGGAGTTAAATATTAAAATATTTAATCGGTCTAAAAAACCAATTGAATTAACGCAAGTAGGAAAAAAAATTGTTGAGCAAGCTAAAGTAATTGTTGGTGAGAGTAATAGAATATTAGATATTGTTCATCAACAAAAAGGGTTTATAGGGGGAGAATTTAAACTGGGAATAATACCTACTATTATGCCTACTTTATTACCTATGTTTTTACAAAATTTCACTAAAAAGTACCCGAAAGTGAAGCTAATAATAGAAGAATTAACTACCGAAGAAATCATTAGAAAATTATCTGATGGTCACATTGATGCCGCGCTCGCTGCTACTCCATTAGAAAACGATTCTATTAAAGAAAGACCTTTGTACTATGAACCTTTTGTAGGTTTAATTCCCGAAAACCACAGACTTTTTAAAAACAAAACAATAACTGCTGAAGAATTAGAAATGGGAGATATTTTATTATTAGAAGACGGTCATTGCTTTAAAGACAGCGTTCTAAATTTATGCACTGCTCATAAAATTGATAATAAAAAAGGATTCCAGTTAGAGAGCGGAAGCTTTGATACTCTAATTAAACTCTCGAAAGAAGGTTTAGGAATGACATTATTACCTTATTTACATACCTTAGATTTAAACGATATTGATAAAAGTCATTTACGCGAATTTACCAACCCTCCTCCCGCAAGAGAAGTGAGTTTAATTTACCATAAATCGCAACTAAAAATGCAATTAATAGAAGCTTTAAAGAAAACAATAGATGGCGTTATACGAGGTGCTATTTCTTTTTCTGATGTAAAGATAATTAGCCCACTGCAAAAAAAGTAAAAACTGAGATTACCTTGTCTTGAAGAAATGATAAAAAAAAAGAAGCTTAATAGCTTCCTTTTTTTTTATTAAAATTATTATTGATTATGCAGAAAAAGAGTTTAATATTCCAATCAGAAAAAAGCAAGAACCCAAGTAATCAAATACTTTTCAAAAGAATACGAACAAAGCATTACAGCTACCTGTGGTTTGCTTGGGGTAAATAGACAGGTCTATTATCGATCCGTAAAATCAATACAATACAAACAATTATTAAGTTTTAAGGTGATTGAATTGGTGAAACAACAACGCCTTTTAATGCCTAAAATTGGCACAAGAAAATTATATTATTTATTAGAAAATGAATTGAGACTTCTTAAAGTTGGAAGAGATAAATTGTTTAAAATTTTAAAGGCGAATCAGTTATTAATCAAACCTAAAAGAAAGTATCATATCACAACCAACTCGCATCACAGGTTTAGAAAACATAAAAATCAAATTAAAGAATTGGAATTCACAAGACCAGAACAAATCTGGGTTAGTGATATTACTTATATAGGAAACAGAAAAAATCCAAGTTATTTAGCCTTAATCACAGATGCTAAGAATACATTTTGTCTCTTAATTCTTTAATTTTTGGGTCTGATAAATACTCATCAAAAGAAGTGTGTCTATCAATTACACCTTTTGGCGTTAACTCAATAACTCTGTTGGCAACCGTTTGTGCAAACTCATGATCATGAGTGGTAAATAAAACAGTTCCATTAAAATTAATTAAAGAGTTGTTTAATGCCTGTATCGATTCTAAATCTAAGTGATTTGTTGGCTCATCTAAGATTAAGATATTCGCTCTTTTCATCATCATTCTAGATAACATACAACGAACTTTTTCCCCTCCAGAAAGCACATTACTTTTCTTTAAAGCCTCTTCTCCAGAAAAAATCATTTTCCCCAAAAATCCTCTTAAAAAAACCTCTTCGCGTTCTTCTTCTGTTTGCGCATATTGCCTTAACCAATCTACTAGATTCAATTCTCCGTCTTGGAAAAAAGATGAATTATCTAACGGCAAGTATGATTGTGTTGTTGTAACACCCCAATCAAATTTACCAGAATCTGCTTTTTGATTACCTGTAATAATTTGATAAAAAGCACTAACAGCTCTAGAGTTTTTAGAAATTAAAGCAATTTTATCTCCTTTATTTAAATTAATATGCACTTTATCAAATAATTTTTCTCCTTCGAAGTCTTTTGATAATTCTTCTACATTTAAAATTTGGTCTCCAGCCTCTCTATCACTTTTATAAATAATAGCAGGATAACGCCTACTAGAAGGCTTAATTTCATCAACATTTAATTTCTCGATCATTTTCTTACGAGAAGTCGCTTGTTTTGACTTAGCCATATTTGCAGAAAAACGACGAATAAATTCTTCTAATTCCTTCTTTTTTTCTTCTGCTTTTTTATTCTGCTGTGCTCTTTGTCTTGTTGCTAATTGGCTAGATTCATACCAAAATGTATAATTACCAGAAAAATGATTTATTTTACCATAATCAATATCAGAAATATGTGTACAAACTGCATCCAAAAAGTGTCTATCATGAGAAACCACAATTACACAGTTATCAAAGTTTGCTATAAAGTTTTCTAACCAAGCAATTGTTTCAAAATCTAAATCATTGGTTGGCTCATCCATTATTAGAACATCCGGATTTCCAAAAAGTGCTTGTGCAATCAAAACACGCACCTTTTGCTTACCATCTAGATCTTTCATTAATGTATAATGTAAATCTTCAGATATACCTAAATTAGATAACATGGCTGCTGCGTCGGAATCTGCATTCCACCCATTCATTTCCTCAAAAATTATTTGAAGCTCACCAATCTTTTCTGCATTTTCATCAGTATAATCAGCATATAAATCATCTATTTGCTTTTTAATCTTAAACAGCTCTTTGTTACCCATAACCACTGTTTCTAAAACAGGAAATTCATCAAAAGCGTAATGATCTTGTGTTAAAACAGACATTCGCTTTCCTTTTTCTAAATGAACTTGACCTGAAGTTGCTTCTTGAACACCAGAAATAATCTTTAAGAAAGTGGATTTTCCTGCTCCATTTGCCCCTATAATTCCATAACAATTTCCTGTTTGAAATTTGGTGTTTACATCATCAAACAAAACTCGTTTTCCGAATTGGACTGATAAATTAGAAACTGATAACATACTCTATTTTTTTAAATTTCTGCAAAAGTACAAATTTGATTTATCTTTTAGCACCGATGCTCAATGCATTTTAATAAATATTATTTCTACTATTCGTGCTTTTTTTAAGAACTATTTTAACAATGAATTAACAAGAAGACCTTAACTATATAACTAAATTTGTTTGGTCCTTAATGATTTTTAAGATTTATGATTAAATATTTATTTAATTTTATTTTATTAATTGCAATAATAGTATTTGCCAGTTGCAATTCTACACCAAAAAGTACTGATACTTATTTTGGAGGTAAAATTATAAACCCAAAATCTAATTTTGTTGTTTTATTTTCAATGGATAAAGTAATAGATACGATGTATTTAGAAAAAGACAATAGGTTTATTGGAAAACTAAATACAATAAATGAAGGTCTATATTATTTTGTACACGGTGATGAAAACCAATACATCTATCTAGAGCCTCAAGATAGTTTAATGTTGCGTTTAAATACTTGGGATTTTGATGAATCTATTGTCTTTGCAGGAAAAGGAGCTGAAAGAAATAATATTTTAATTGATTGCTTTCTAGAGGAAGAAAAAGATAATAAGATGTTTTATCAATTAAACAAATTAGAACCTAAAGCATTTTATTTGAAAATAGATTCTTTAATTTCCCTAAAAAAACAAACATATCAAAAATATATTTTAAACCATCCCAATGAAACTAAAGGCTTTAACCATATTTTAAAAATAGCACTCACCTACCCTTTTTACGCAAGGATAGAGAGATATCCGATGGCGCATGTAAAACAAAGTAAAAAAAATGATTTTCATACAATGCCTCCATTATTTTACAGGCATAGAAAATTAGTCAACACAAACAATGATTCTCTAATGTATTACCCACCCTATACTAAATATGTTAGAAACTTTTTATACAACACCACGTATTCATTAGGACATAAACCAATGACTCATGAATATTCTTCAGATTTCACAATAGATTTGTTGAAAACCATAAATAATAACATACAATCAGAAACGTCAAAAAATGCCTTTTTAAAACAAACAGTTATTGGGCACTTCTTTAAAAAATCTAGCTGTGCTGCCAATAAAGACGCATTTAATGCTTATTTTGATATCAGTACAAGTAAAAAAGATAAAGAACATGTAAAACAACTTTTATCAGATAGCAAAGCTTTACACAAGGGGCAAAAAATAACAGATTTTATTATTAACGACTTAAACGAAGGAAAACACTCAATAAAAAACCTTACTAAGAATAAAAATTCATTTTTGTTTTTTTGGAATCCAGAATACGTGAGTCCAAATTATATAGCGTCTAGAATAAATTACCTATCAAATAAATTTCCTACTATACAGTTTATTCAAATAAAAATTGATGGAAACAGTAGTCATAGAATTCATAAAATAGATATTAAAAACCAATTTTTTATCACTTCAAAAAGTAGCGCTAATAACTTCTTAAGGAGTAAAATGCCTAGATCAATTCTAATCAATAAAAAAGGAATTATAACCAATGGTTTTGCCTCAATTAGTTCCAAAAAACTACCTTTAGAATTAAAAAAACTAAGTAAATAATAATTATAAACCATACTTTAGAATAATACTGTATATTTGCAGGATTTTTATTTTGAGTCTAACTCATTAAAAATCAAGTCGAATTTATAATCGGGTTTGCAGGTGGGCGTTCTGTGAATCTACAAAAAACACAGTATGTCAACATTTTTAGAATTAGGTTTAAAAGAACCTATAAACAAAGCATTAACAGATTTAGGATATGAAAAGCCAACTGTTATTCAAGAAAAAGCAATTCCTCAAATTATCTCTTCAACAGACGATTTAAAAGCATTTGCACAAACAGGTACAGGTAAAACTGCTGCTTTTAGTTTACCAATATTAGAACTTTTAGATGATACTAATGGTAATGTACAAGCTATTATTTTATCACCTACTAGAGAACTTGCAGTTCAAATAGGTAACAATATTAAAGACTTTTGTAAATACTTACCTAAAGTTAAGGTAACAACAGTGTATGGTGGCTCAAGTATAGAAGACCAAATTAGATCTTTAAAAAGAGGATCTCAAATTGTTGTAGGAACTCCTGGAAGAACAGTAGATTTAATAAAAAGAAGAGCTTTAAAATTAGGAAACGTTCAATGGTTAGTCTTAGATGAAGCCGATGAAATGTTAAACATGGGTTTTAAAGATGAATTAGATAAAGTCTTAGAAGCAACTCCAGATACAAAACAAACCTTATTGTTTTCAGCAACTTTTCCTAGAGAGGTAGAGTCTATCGCAAGAAACTACATGACCAATCCAGTAGAAATTACATCTGGTCAAAAAAATTCTGGTTCAGTAAACGTAACACATGAATATTACTCTGTTACAGAAAGAACTCGGTATCCAGCATTAAAGAGAATAGCAGATTTAAACCCTGATATTTATGCAATTATTTTTTGTAGAACTCGTAGAGAAACGCAAGAAGTAGCAGACAACTTAATTAAAGATGGTTACAGTGCAGATTCTTTACATGGAGATTTATCTCAAGCACAGAGAGATTCTGTAATGGGTAAATTTAGAAAAAAATCAATTCAAATTTTAGTTGCTACAGATGTTGCTGCTCGTGGATTAGATGTTACTGAATTAACACACGTTATAAACCATAAATTACCAGATCAAATAGAAAACTACAATCACAGAAGTGGTAGAACTGGTAGAGCTGGTAATAAAGGTATTTCTATTGTTTTAGCCAATGGAAAAGAGAAAGGTAAATTACGCCAGATCGAAAGAATCATTCAAAAGAAATTTGTACAAGGAAAAGTACCTTCTGGTAAAGAAATAGTTCAGAATCAATTAATGAATTTAATTGATAAAGTTCAAAGTACTGAAGTAAACGAATCTGAAATGGAAGAGTTTTTACCAAGTATTTATGATAAACTAGAAGATTTAGATAGAGAAGAATTAATTAAAAAGTTTGTTTCTTTAGAATTTAATACGATGTTAAAGTATTATGAAAACTCTAAAGATTTAAACGATTTATCTTCTAGAGAAAACTCTAGAGCAAGAACGGTAAATGAAAACATGACACGTTTCTTTATCAATATTGGTAGAAAAGATAATTTAAACCCGGGTAAGTTAATTGGTTTAATTAACGAACAGAATATTGGTGACAAAGTAGAAATTGGATCTATAGATATTTTAGATACTTTTTCTTTCTTTGAACTTGATAAAAACTTCGAAGATAAAACCTTAGAAGCTTTTGCTAGCAACCAACCAGATTTTGACGGACGCTCTGTAAACATCGAAATTACTAAAAAAGAACGTTCTGGTGGCGGTGGCGGCCGAAGAGGCGGAAGAAAACCTTTTGGTAAAAAAGAAGGCGGCGGATTTGGAAGACGCAGAGATGGAGGTTCTTCTTCTAGAGGAAGATCTGACAGACGTTCTTCAGACAGACGATCTTCTGACAGACCGGATAGAGCAGATAGAAATTCTGGCGGTGGTTCTGGAGAAAGAAGATCATCTAGTGGTTTTGGAAGAAAACGTAGAGAAAGTTAAATACTAAAAGATGTGACGTCCTGAAATAGCGTTACATAATTAATATATTAAAGGTAGTGATTTTTTATCACTGCCTTTTTTCTTTTTGTATGATTTTCTTTTCATTGATTTTTGTTGATGCATTTGATTAGGAGTTAGCATATAATTAGATAAATGAGGTCTATAATTATTATATATATCAATAGAATTATGCACCAATTTTCTTTTAATTTCTAATGTTGTATTATGTTTATCAATATCAAATTCTTGTTTTAAGATTCCATTTATTCTTTCAGCTATGGCATTTTCATAAGGATCATATTGTTCAGTCATACTTGATAAAATATCATTTTTAACTAATATTTTTTGATATTCATTTGAACAGTATTGTAACCCTCTATCTGAATGATGAATCATAGGTTCATTTCTGTATTTTCTATTTTTTAATGCCATCTCTAAAGCAGATAAAGAACCCCTTACGTTTAAACTATCACTTACATTATAACCCACAATCTTTTTGGAATAAGCATCTGTGATTAAGGCTAAATAACTTGGATTTTTTCTGTTTCCTATATAAGTAATATCACTAACCCAGATTTGTTCTGGTCTTGTGAATTCCAATTCTTTAATTTGATTTTTATGTTTTCTAAACCTGTGATGCGAGTTGGTTGTGATATGATACTTTCTTTTAGGTTTGATTAATAACTGATTCGCCTTTAAAATTTTAAACAATTTATCTCTTCCAACTTTAAGAAGTCTCAATTCATTTTCTAATAAATAATATAATTTTCTTGTGCCAATTTTAGGCATTAAAAGGCGTTGTTGTTTCACCAATTCAATCACCTTAAAACTTAATAATTGTTTGTATTGTATTGATTTTACGGATCGATAATAGACCTGTCTAAAAAACCTCATCATTTTAAAATGATGAGGTTTTTTTATGGGCATATCTTTGACTAACCCAAACAATCTTTGTTTTAAATTTTATTAAAAACCATTATTTAATAGTAACTCCTAATCTTAATTCATTAGTTTTTTTTTTAACCCACTAAGAATCACAAAAAATATTTAAACACAATAGACTACAATATATTTTTCAAAAAAATGGATTATTATTAGATTATAATTGACGACACAGGCTATATATTGAAGTAATAATTCTTAAAATTACTGCACAAAATAGCTATAAAAACACCCAGAAAAAGGCCTCATAAAATACTTTTAAGAAGAGTTTTATAAAAGAAATCGCACCTATTAATAGTTCAAAAAAAATGCCAACACAATTTCTTCTTTAAATAACCCAAAATTGTCAATAATTAAGTATCATTTAAGGAATTACAACGCGACTTTTACTCCATCAGTGCGCAATTTGTATTGTATACTTATGTGATACAAATTACATGTGGACGTAATTTTGTCTAAAAAGAAGAGAAAAGCAAAAAAACCTCATATTACTATGAGGTTTTTAATTCTTTATTTTATGAACTTGAATTACACCATCATTTCTGCTGCAATATTTTTATATGTACCGTTTTCTAACAATTCTCTAATTGCAGAAAAAGCAGTAATAGTTTCGTCTATATCTTCTTGTGTATGTGTAGTAGTAGGTATTAATCTTAAAATGATTAATCCTTTAGGTATTACAGGATACACAACAATAGAACAAAAGATTCCGTGGTTTTCACGTAAATCATTTACCATTGCCATTGCTTCTGGAATATCTCCCTTTAAAAACACTGGCGTAATACATGTTTGTGTAGTTCCTAAATCGAAACCAGCATCACGTAAACCAGATTGCAAAGCATTCGTATTTCTCCATAAAGTTTCTTTTAACTCTGGCATTGTACGCAACATATCTAAACGTTTTAATGCTCCTTTTACCATTGCCATTGGCAATGATTTTGCAAACATTTGAGAACGCATATTGTATTGTAAATACTGTATTACTTCTTTATTTCCTGCAAAGAAAGCACCAATACCTGCCATAGATTTTGCAAACGTTGCAAAGTAAACATCTATATCATCTTGCACCCCTTGCTCTACTCCTGTTCCTTTTCCGTCTTTTCCAAGAGTTCCAAATCCATGAGCATCATCAACTAAAAGTCTAAAGTTATATTCTTTTTTAAAAGCAACAATCTCTTTTAAACGACCTTGTTCACCACGCATTCCAAAAACTCCTTCAGAAATCACTAAAATTCCTCCGCCTGTTTTTTCAGCCATTCTATGGGCACGCTTAATATTTTTTTCAAAGCTTTCCATGTCATTGTGCTTATAAACAAAACGCTTACCCGCATGCAAACGAACACCATCTATAATACATGCATGAGTATCCATGTCGTAGACAATTATGTCGTTTTTGGTAACCAATGCATCAATAGCAGACACCATACCTTGGTAACCGAAATTAACCAAATATGCAGCTTCTTTTTCAACAAACTCAGCACATTCTTCCTCTAGTTGCTCATGATACTCTGTATGACCTGACATCATTCTAGCCCCCATTGGGTAGGCCATACCATGTTCTTCAGCGGCAGCACCATCTACTTTTAAAACCTCTGGATGGCTTGCTAAACCTAAGTAATCATTTATACTCCAAGTAACTACTTTCTTACCATTAAAAGACATTCTATTAGAAATAGGTCCTTCTAGCTTAGGAAAAACATAATAGCCTTCTGCCTGTTCTGCCCATTTGCCTAAAGGTCCTTTATCAGCCTCTATTCTTTGAAATAAATCTATCGCCATGTTCTCTTTTTTTTATTTTTTTACTGTTTACAAAGTAACCGCTTTTTTTGCAGTTTATCAAATTGTAAAGCTTTCAATTCTAGTTATAAAAAATGATTTTGTTTCATCCATTCATCGCTATAAATCTTATTCATATAACGAGATCCATGGTCTGGAAAAATTAAGACAACAAAACTATCTTTTGAAAACATATTTTTTGCAGCATACTGTTTTGTGGCTTGCATTACAGCCCCGCATGTGTAACCGGGAAACATTCCCTCTTTTTTTACAATACTTCTTGCCTCTAGTGCTGCATCCTTGTCAGATACTTTTTCATAAATATCTATTACGTCAAAATCAGTAGCTGTAGGAATTAAGTTTTTACCCAATCCCTCAATTTTATAAGGACTTACTTCATTTAAATCGAGCTCTTTGGTTTCATGATATTTTTTTAACACAGAACCTATAGCATCAACTCCTAAAACTTTAACTTTTGAGTTTTGCTCTTTTAAGTATTTCCCCGAACCAGAAATAGTACCTCCTGTTCCACTTGCAACAACTAAATGGGTAATTTTTCCACCTGTTTGCTCCCAAATTTCGGGCCCTGTTGTTCTGTAATGTGCTTCTATATTAAGCTCATTAAAATACTGATTGATATAGACAGAATTTTCTGTTTTTTTATGAATTGCTTTCGCTACTTCATAATACGATCTTGGGTCTTCTGGCGGCACATTTGCAGGACATACGTGTACCTCTGCCCCCATTGATTTTAGTAAATCTATTTTATCGCGAGAAGATTTATCACTTACAGCTAAAATACATTTATATCCTTTTACGATACTAATCATGGCTAAACTAAAGCCAGTATTACCTGAGGTAGTTTCTACAATAGTAGCACCTTTTTTAAGTATGCCTTTTTTCTCGGCATTCTCTACAATGTGTAAAGCAATTCTATCTTTTGATGAATGCCCTGGGTTAAAAGCCTCAAATTTCGCGTAATAGTTACCCGGTAGGTTTTTAGTTATGTTATGAAGCTTTATTAGCGGTGTTTCACCTACTAAATCTAATATTGAATTTGTAATCCCTGAATTTCTAGTCATTCTAAAACGATTCTCAAAGTAAATGTCATCGCTAAAAAAGCACACAAAAGTAGCAAATAGTAATCTAAAAGCAGACTCAGTTGCGTTTTACAATGACAATTATTTTCTCTCTCTTTATGAATGCAAAAGTACGCTTAAAACTTAAATATGTAAACTGTTTTTAAAACTTAATTTTTAACTGTTTCTATTTTATCTTCTAGAGCTAAAAAGAAAGTGTACATTTTAGCGGTTTCTTTTAAAGAATCAAATCGACCAGAAGCACCTCCATGGCCTGCTTCCATATTTGTATCTAAAAACAATAAATTTTTATCTGTCTTTAAGTTACGCAATTTTGCAACCCATTTAGCAGGTTCCCAATATTGTACCTGAGAATCGTGAAAACCAGTAGTAACCATAATATTAGGATAGTCTTTAGCCTCTACTTGGTCGTAGGGTGAATATGATTTTATATAATCGTAATATTTCTTCTCATTCGGATTTCCCCATTCGTCGTACTCTCCCGTTGTTAAAGGAATGCTATCATCTAACATCGTAGAAACAACATCTACAAAAGGTACAGAAGCTATAATTCCGTTAAACAATTCCGGGTTCATGTTTATAATTGCGCCCATTAGCAAACCACCTGCAGACCCTCCCATTGCATATAAATGCTTAGGTGAAGTAAACTGATTATCAATTAAATATTGAGAACAATCAACAAAATCATTAAAAGTATTTTTCTTATTCAACATTTTACCATCATCATACCATTCTCTGCCTAAATACTCACTTCCACGAATATGGGCTAAAGCATAAACAAAACCTCTATCTAACAGGCTTAAACGTGTAGTAGAAAAACTATCTGGTATTGTATATCCATAAGAACCATAGGCGTATTGTAATATGGGCGTATTTTTAGTTAGCGCTGTGTCTTTATGATACACCATAGAAATTGCTACTTTCTTACCGTCTCTTGTTGTTGCCCAAACACGTTTACTAAGGTAATTTTCTTTCTTGAATTTATCACCTAAGACTTCTTGTTCTTTTTTAACTTCTTTTGATTGATCGTTCATATTAAAATCAATCACAGAACTTGGTGTTGTAAAAGAATTATATGAATACCTAATTACGTCGGTATCAAAATCCGGATTTGCATAAACACCAACCGAATAAGTTTCTTCGTTAAAAGGCAAATAATAATCTTCTTTTTTATCCCAACGTTTAATTCTTATTTTATTTAAACCATTGGTTCGCTCTTCCAAAACTAAAAAATCTTTAAATATCGAAAAATCTTCAAGTAATGTATCTTCTCTATGCGGTATTACATCTACCCAATTTTCTTTACTTGTTTTAGAAATAGGAGTTTTCATCAACTTAAAATTAGTGGCATTACCTTTATTAGTTAGCAGGTAAAAATGACCTCCAAAATGCGATACACTATATTCTAAATCTCTTTCTCTTGGCTGAATCATTGTAAACTCTCCAGTTGGGTTATCAGCATCTAAATATTGTGATTCTGAAGAAACAGTGCTGTAAGAACCTATAATAATATATTTATCTGATTTAGATTTTGTTACATACGTCCCAAATGTATCATCTTTTTCATGAAACACTTCTACATCATCAGAGGTTGGTGTTCCTAAAACATGCCTATACACACTTGAGCTGCGCAAAGTTACAGGGTCTTTTTTTGTGTAAAAGATCGTTTTATTATCATTTGCCCAAACTGAACCACCAGAAGTGTTTTCTATAATATCTTTGTAAATTTCACCTGTCTCAAGGTTTTTAATTCGTAAAAAATACTGTCTTCTACTCACCGTATCTGTTGCAAAAACTATGAGTTTATTGTTATTAGAAACATTTAACCCTCCTAATTGATAGTAATCGAAATCTTTCGCCATTTCATTTACATCAAAAAGTATTTCTTCTTTTGCTTCTAAATTTTCTTTTTTACGACTATAAATAGGATATTGGTTACCAACCTTATAGCTTGTTATATAAAAATATCCATTATCTTTATATGGCACAGAAGAATCATCCTCTTTAATTCTACCTTTCATTTCTTCGAACAATTCTTCTTGAAATGGTTTCGTAGGTTTTGTTACTTCGTTATAGTATACATTTTCTTCTTCTAGATAACTAACTACTTTTTTAGTATGAGCATCTTTTTCTAACGCATTTTTCTGATCATCAGACAAACGCATCCAAAAATAATCGTCTACTCTTACATCTCCGTGCTTCTCTAATTTTTTAGCTTCTTTAGTTGCTAAAGGAACTTTTGCATCCGTACTTTTCATGGTCTTATTTTTACATGCGGTTGCAAATGTAAGACTTAAAACAATGAAAGGAATAACTATTTTTCTCATTTTTAGATAATTCAAATTCTTTATAAAACACTAAGTTTGTATTTAATTAAAAAACAAAAAAACGATGTTTGGAGACTTATCTGGAATGATGGAAAGCCTTAAAGGTGCACAACAAAAAGTAGAAGAAACAAAAACAAGATTAAACTCGGTTTTGGTTGATGAAGTTACTGCCGACGGAAAATTAAAAATAACTTTAACAGCAAATAGAGAAATCAAAGCGATTTCTATTGATAATTCATTATTTGCTGACGCTGAAGAACTTGAAGACTATTTAATTATTACCCTAAATAAAGCTATAGAAAAAGCTACAAAAATTAATGAGGCAGAAATGGCTGTAGCTGCTAAAAGTGGTATGCCAAACATACCAGGAATGGACATGTTTAAATAATAAAAATGCTTTTACTAATGGATAATTATTTGTTTACATGTTAAAATAAAAATTAAGCATAAAAAAGGCGGATTATTGGGTAAAAAGAAGAAAAAGTAAAATATTTAAAGAACTCCCATTAAAGAAACAATAATTAACAAAGCATATAAGGACAATGTTATAATAGTAAACACACCAATAAACTTATAATGTGATTTTAACTTTTCAAAAGCACTTGCTAAGGTTTCATTATTTTTAGTTATCAATGCTTTTTTCATCTTCCTAGAAAACTGTAATAAATAATACACTGGAAAAAAGTATATAATTGATAAAACTAAATAAGTAATTGCCAACGATAAACCTAAACTTTCTGGAATACCTGGTTGCATTTTTGCTACCATATTGAAAATTGTGGTCGAAAAAGCGGCAAGAACCAACATTAATGTAATTAAAATAAAACCTAAAATAGATAAAAAATTTGTCCATTTAGCCGTTTCTTTTAAAAAGCTTTTTGAAGTACTTGTTAAGGTTAGTTGCTCTAATTGTGTAATAGGATTGTTTATCATGATACTAAGACTTTCATTTAGTTATATTCAAAAATAAACAAAAAAAAGAAGCCACAAAATCACAAACCTAACTTTGTATTTCGTGGCTAAATTAGAAATGTAATTTCTTATTTCTTAAACTCAGAAATTGTTTTTTTAATAATAGCTATACAATCCATTAATTGAGTTTCATTCATCACCAAAGGTGGTGCAAAACGAATAATATTGCCATGTGTAGGTTTTGCTAACAAACCGTTTTCTTTTAATTTCATACAAATATCCCACGCTGTAGAACTATCTTCGGTATCATTAATTAAAATTGCATTTAACAACCCCTTACCTCTCACGGATTTCACTAAATTATTAGTTTCTGTAAAATCAGCCAATTCTTTTCTAAAAACGTTACCTAATCTATCTGCATTTTGTGCTAATTTTTCATCAGCAACAACTTCTAATGCAGCAATTGCAACAGCAGCAGATATTGGGTTTCCTCCAAACGTAGAACCATGATTTCCTGGTTGAATAACATTCATAATGCCATCGTTTGCCAAAACAGCAGAAACGGGATACGCACCACCACTCAAGGCTTTACCAAGAATTAAAATATCTGCTTTAACCTCTGGTCTTCCTGAGCAATTCTTCTCTTCGCAAGAACAATTACCGCAAGTTGCTAATAAGCGTCCCGTTCTTGCAATTCCTGTTTGTACTTCATCTGCTATAAATAATACATTGTGCTTAGCACATAATTCTTTTGCAGCTGCTAAATAACCTTCAGAAGGAACATAAACACCGGCTTCACCCTGAATAGGTTCTACTAAAAATGCAGCAATATTTGTACTACTTTCCAATGTTTTTTGTAATGCCTCTAAATTGTCGTATTCTATTTTTAAAAAACCTTTTGTATAAGGTCCAAAATTCTTTCGAGCAACAGGATCATTAGAAAATGAAATAATAGTAGTTGTTCTGCCATGAAAATTATTTTCACAAACAATTATTTCAGCTTTATTTTCATCGATTCCTTTTACTTCATATGCCCATTTTCTTGCTATTTTTAGAGCTGTTTCTACAGCTTCTGCACCAGTATTCATTGGTAATAATTTATCAAAGCCAAAAAGCTCTGTCGCAAACTTCTCATATTTACCTAACACATCATTATAAAATGCGCGAGAAGTTAATGTTAAGGTTTTTGCTTGATTTACCATTGCATCGATAATTTTAGGATGACAATGTCCTTGATTTACAGCAGAATACGCAGATAAAAAATCATAATATTTTTTCCCCTCTGCGTCCCAAACATAAACACCTTCGCCTTTACTCAAAACCACAGGAAGTGGATGATAGTTGTGCGCTCCATATTTGTCTTCTAAATCGATTGCTTCTCTCGAAGTTAATTTGTTTAAAACAGTCATTGTTTTCATTTTAAATGTTTATAATTAAATAACCATTCCTGTTCTACCTTTATTCTTTCAGTAAATACTGAAAATTCAGCGTGGGAAAGAAATCATCCCCGAAGTTTTACAAAAATAGTTAATTTAGTTATTGTAACAAATTAATAAATGGTTGATAAAACTAAAAAAGAAACAAAACATTGCGTAAAATAACTTCATTGCAAGGGATACTAATCAAATGAATGGTCTTTTTTGTTTCATCAAACCATATTTTCCCTAATTTTGCAACTCATAAACAATGTAAGAATGCCACGCAGAGAACGAAATAAATTTGTAAAGAAGAATCAAGTTTTAGAATTAAGAATTGAGGATTATGCTTTTGGAGGAAAAGGAATTGCAAGAATAAAATCTGAAGAAGGTAGTTTTGTCATTTTTGTACCAAATACTTTACCTGGCCAATTGGTAAAAGCACAAATAAGTAAGTCTAGTAAAAATTATGCAGAAGCTAAATTGATAGATGTTTTAGAATCATCTGAAGATGAAGTTGAAGTGCCGTTTCAAGATATTCCTGGAGCTCCTTACATTCAACTTCCAATCGAATTACAGCATAAATACAAAAAAGAAAGTACACTTACATTATTTAAGAAAATAGGAAAAGTAGAAAATATTGAAGATTTATTTGATGAATTTGTAAGCTCTCCAAACCTATTTCATTACAGAAATAAAATGGAATATGGTTTTTCTGCTATCGGATATGATAGAATCGCAAAACGTGATAAAGATGAATTTACTTTAGGTTTTAAAAGACGTGGTGTTTGGTGGATGGGAGATAATTTAGAGAAAGATTCTGGTTTATTTGATAAGCAGCTGGAAGACAATCTAAAAAACATCAGACAATATTGTATTGAAACTGGTTTAGAACCTTGGCATGGACCCAAAAAGACAGGGTTCTTTAGATATTTTGTTGTTAGAAAATCTTTTAAGACAGATGAATTATTATGCAATTTAGTGACTACTTCTCCTGAGTTAGAAAACTTCGATTTAAATAAATTTGCAAATTTCTTAAAAGATATTTTTGGAGATCGTTTAGCTGGTTTACTTCATACAATTAACGATGAAACCGGTGATAGAACAATTGCGACTGCAGGAACTATTGATTTAGTCTATGGAAAAGATAAAATTGTTGAAGAATTATTAGATTTAAATTTTGAAATAAGTATGAAAAGCTTTTTTCAAACAAACCCAAAATGTGCAGAAAAACTTTACACTAAAGTTGTAGAATATGTTTTAGAAGACAAATCTAAAGTAGACAATACTGTTGTTATGGATTTATTCTGTGGAACAGGAACCATTGGCCAGATTGTTGCCTCTAAAAGTAAAAATGCAAAAATTGTTGGTGTAGATATTGTTGCTTCAGCGATTAAAGATGCAAAAAAAAATGCAAAAAGAAATAACATAGAAGGTTTACAATTTTACGCATCAGACGTTGGTAAATTTTTAATTGCACATCCTGAATATCAGGATAAAATAAAAACCATCATTCTAGACCCTGCAAGAGCAGGAATTGCACCAAAAACATTGCGAAAAATCATCAGATTAAACGCAGACAGAATGGTGTATGTTTCTTGTAATCCTGCAACGCAGGCAAGAGATACAGAATTATTAAGAGATGCTGGTTATCAAATAAAAAAAATTAGTTTGGTAGATCAATTTCCACATACTTCTCATATTGAGACTGTGGTTTTGTTTGAGAAATAAAAGAAGAAATAAGAAGAGAAATAAAATTTAACTACGTTAATTGTAATTCACTTTTATTTGTCTTCTTTCTTTATGCATTCTAAAGTCTTTATAAGTATTATTAATATCTAATTGAACAATGTTAGAATGAGACTCTACATTAATTAAAAATTCATTTTTAATTGTAACTGACTTTATGTTTTCTTTATATTTTGATAAGAAACAGGTTACTTTTGTATGATGTTCATCTGATTTTATTTCTAAAACTTGAGGTACTATTTTTTCACCATCAAACACCCAACTCGTTGTTTTATTTAAGTATTTACTGAAATCTTTACTAGAAACATGTAAGCTTTTAGAAACGGCAAACTTAGTAAAGTTTTCTTCATCAAAATCAATTTCTAGCATCAATACATGCCCTCTTTTTACAACATTAAAAGTAGCAGAAATCGATTCATGCAAATTGTTTGTTTTACTTATGTTTAGAAAAGCTAAAAAAGTAAAAATTAAAATTTTCATTTTATAATAATTTTTATTGTTCCCAACAACTTTCCTTCTCTTGTAATACTTAACACATAAATCCCTGCATTGGTTATGGTATTTATTTCTATAACTCCCATACCTGTTTTTTCAAGAACCAGTTGTCCATTTATTGAAAATAACTGAACCTGATATTTTTCTAAATTGGTAGATATTATCGAAAAATTACCATCATTGGGATTTGAATTTATGTAGTAACCTAAGTCTTTTAAATCTAAATCATTTGTGCTTAGTTTAGCTCCGCAACTTTCATCAAAATTAGTTGAAGGATCATCTGTTGCAAAAGGATTTATACTTGCATTAGTATCATCACAATCATAAGACGCTACAAAACCGTCTCCATCTGTATCAACCTCACTTAAAGCATCAGCACTACTAATAAAACTATCATTAAAATTACCTTTTATACATCTAGAAATTTGTGGAAAATCTTGAGTTACCACATAATAATACTCAAAAGTTTCTTGTCCTTGAGCTGTAGTTAATGTAACAGGAGCTTCAATTCCATTACATTCATCTAAATCTCCCTTTCCTGCAACATATCCAAAATCATTAGTGTACTTTCCTGAATAAGAACCACAAGGTGCACTAATTCCATCTCCAGGACGTACACCACTTTTTAACTGAAAACTTGGAAACATTTCTTTTATATTACCCTCTTTATCAGGACCAAAACGATACAACACAGGGAAACCATCTGCAGCCCAACCAACTTGTAACACTTCTGTAGGTGGCGAATTAAGTGAAGAAATACCTTGTTCTAATTCTTCTACATATTCAAACATATTACCGTGGTAATGATAGCCTGAATTAGGATTTACATGAGCAGATGCACAGTCTAAAGCAACAAAACCTCTACCATCTCCAATATTTGTTGTGGGTTCAAAAACCCAATCCCAATTGTATTGGCCAGTATTAACATCTTCAAAAATAAAAGGTGTAGCAGGCGCAGGCATCATATACACTCCGTTTAAAGCTATACCAAAAAAGTTAACTGGTCTTCCGTTGGCCCTTGTTAGATTGGTAACTTGTCCAGATAGCTTGGGTCTTAAATCAAATTTATAGACTCTATAATAAGGCTCTGGTATTCTGTCTGCAACATAATTAAAAGTATGGTTAGGGTAGTTATTGGAATATACTACTCTATCATTTTGTTCTATAAATTCGTAATAGACACTTGGGTTTGATGGCGTGTAACTACAATCTATATTGTCATAACTTAAAACATCAGTAGTTTCACAAGTATTATTACAATCATCAATAGTAGTTTCTGTACCGTTTTTAATGCCATCATCACAAGACCAACCATTTCTAATTGTTTGTGCTTCTTGTTGTAGCATCGTCTTTATTGTTTCTTGTTCTGTGGTTAAGTTCCCTATTAAATTAGTTTCTTCTTTAAGATCAGTAATTATATTATAAAATTCTTCTCTACCATTTTCATCTTCAATTAACTTATAAGTATCATTTCTAGTTGCCCAAAGTTCTATATCACTACTTTCATAATCTGTATAATTTATGTTTTTAGAAACCTGGTTTGCAAATGACAGAACTGGTTTTAAACTTAAACTATTATCTGTTCCGCCTAATAATGGCACTCCTGCCAATTCTAAAATTGTAGCATGCAAATCTGTAGCTTGCACTAAACTTGTTTCTACTTCATTTATTCTTTCGATAGATTTACCTGCAATAATTAAAGGTACACGAATTCCGCCTTCGTAAATTGATGCTTTTGCATGCCCACTTGGCCAATAATTATTTGCTTGACCTGGTGTACCATTATCACCAATAAAAATAATTACTGTATTTTCTAATGTTTCAGCATTCATACTTGAAATTAGTCTGTTAATTTCATAATCTAAATTCTCAATCATAGACAAGTATGTTGTTCTATTATTTGATGGGGTAGTTGTATAAGTGCCCTCTGGAGGTGTTTGAAAAGGTTTATGAGGAGCTACATGAGCTAACCATAAAAACCAAGGTTTTGTTTGATTCTCTATCCAAGATATAGCGTTGTTTGTTAAATGTGTTGTTGCATATTCGTCAACTTGTTCTTCAACTCCGTCTGAATTTACTTTTGTCCAGCTATAATAATCCGGAACTTGACTTGTAAAAACTCCTTCATAATAAGGTACACCAGAATCTTTTGGGTGACTATAATTACTAGTACTACTTCCTCCAATATGCCATTTACCAATAAGTCCCATACTGTAATCTGTTATACTGTGCTCTTTTATTTTAGTAAATAATGAAGTATGGCTAGTTTCTAATATTAATGGCGGTCTCATAACTCCTGTTTTAATACCGAATTTACCACTCATTATAGCAGCACGTGTTGGTGAACATTGAGGAGCTGCCCAACAATTGGTAAAAGAAAGTCCTTTTTCTCTAAAAGAATCTAATGTTGGCGTAACCGGTAAATCTTCATTTATTCCAAAACCAGGTGTAGAATCAATCCCCATATCATCTGCTATTATTAGCAATATATTTGGTGATTGTTGTTGACTAAAACATGTGAATGTAAGGATAAATAGTACAAAATTTAATTTTAGAATTCTCATTTATTTATTTTTATTGATGAAAAATAATTTGGCCAACTAAAGAATAATTGTGGTATTTTAAAGTAAGACCCAATTTAACGACAATAGTTTAATTATTAACCTATTTTTTCTTCAATACTTGGATACTAATTTTATAATTATAATAAACAAAAAACAGGAAATAATTTTGTAATCATTTAATTACATTTGTAAGATAATTAAAAAATTATCTAATAATTAAATATTAATTTGTTAAAAATTTGATGATGAAAAAATTAACTGAATTCGAAATATCAAAAAAGTTAGAAAATCTTATCGATTGGGAATATTCTGATAATGCATTGCACACAGACTTTGAATTCGATAATTTTAAAGACTGTATGTCTGCAATGAATAGAATTGCTTTTGAATGTGAAGCTTTAAATCATCACCCAGAATGGACAAATAATTATAACACCTTAGATATTACACTTAAAACACATGATGCTAATGGTGTAACAGAATTAGACTTTAAATTAGCAGAAGCTATTAATATAATCGTAGAAGTTGAGGAATAATATGAGAAAAATAATGCCTCTATTAAGTTTTTTTTTACTCATAAATACGTCTTGTGAAAAAGATGATTTTTGTATTAAAAATCCTATTACTCAAAGTGTAATAATAAATTTTTATGATGATTCGAGTAAAGAAACTCTAAAGAATGTTAAAAATTTATATGTTTGGGCTGAAGGGAAAACAGACAGTATATATATAAATCAAACTATAAATACAATTACGTTACCATTAAATAGTAATACTACAGAAACTATCTATAATTTTTCAAAAGAAAATGTTGTCAATCAGTTTGCAATAACATACAATCCTGTAGATGAATACGTTTCTAGATCTTGTGGTTATAAAGTGATATTTAATGATGTTACTTTTTCATCAGATAATACGTGGATTATCGGTTTTACTCCAGAAACATTAACAACAATAGAAAATCAAGATGAAGCACATGTACAAATATTTCATTAGTATTTGTCTCCTTTTCGTTTTTGTTGATGGATTTTCACAAGAACAAAAAACAGATACACTTATAAACTCTAAAACAGATTCTATTATTTATAAAACTAATTACGGGTTAAGATTAGGTGTTGACATCAGCAAACCAATATTAGCTCAATTTAACAGTACTTATAGTGGCTTTGAAGTTGTAGGAGATTATAGAATTAAGAAAAACTTATATATAGCAGCGGAGGCCGGTTATGAAAAAGAAACAACATCAGAAGATTATACAAATTCAACATCAAGAGGGAATTATATAAAACTAGGTTTTAATTATAATGCTTATCAAAACTGGTTAGATATGAATAATGAAATCTTTATTGGTTATCGTTACGGTTTTAGTCTTTTTGAGCAAACTTTAAATAGTTACACTCCAAATGTAAATACCTCATATTTCCCAGCAACAACAAATACAACTCCTTTAACAACAACTGATCTAACCGCTCATTGGTCAGAACTTGTATTTGGTTTTAGAACAGAAACATTTAAGAATTTCTTTATCACATTTAGCGGTTCTTATAAAGTTATGATGGATGTAAAAGAACCTGAAAATTTTAAAACATTGTTTTCTCCTGGATTTAATAGAATATTTGAAACCGGCACCGGTTTTGGATTTAATTATACACTTACTTATTTAATACCTTTTAAAAAGAAATAAAAAGTTAAGGTCTATTGAATTTTTAGTAACTTTAACCCCCTTTACTTTTAAAACATAATAACATGAAGAAAATACCTAGCGTTAATTTAGCAGATTTCTTATCTTCTGATAAAAGCAAAAAGCAACAATTTATTGATAAAATTGGTCATGCATACGAGAACATTGGTTTTGTAGCTCTAAAAGGGCATTTTTTAGACGATAAACTAGTAGAAAACTTGTATACAGAAATAAAAAACTTTTTTGATTTACCTATAGAGACAAAAGAGAAATATGAAATTCCGGGTATTGGAGGGCAAAGAGGTTATGTTTCTTTTGGTAAAGAATCTGCCAAAGGAAAAAAAGAAGGCGATTTAAAAGAATTCTGGCATTTCGGACAATACGTAGACAGCGACTCGAAATATGCAAAAGAATACCCAGAAAACGTTACTGTAAACGAATTAGCAAAATTTAATGAAGTTGGTAAAGAAACATACCAAATGTTAGAAAAAACGGCAAAATATGTTTTACGTTCTCTAGCACTGCATTTAGGCTTAGACGAAACGTATTTTGATAAATATATTAAAAATGGGAACAGTATTTTGCGCCCAATTCACTATCCACCAATTAAAACCGAACCAAAAGGTGCAGAAAGAGCTGCGGCTCATGGAGACATTAATTTAATTACACTTTTAATGGGCGCCCAAGGAAAAGGATTGCAAGTTCAAAACCATGAAGGAGATTGGATTGATGCCATGGCAGAGCCAGACGAAATTATGATAAATGTGGGCGATATGTTATCTCGACACAGTAACAAAAAATTAAAATCTACCATTCATAGAGTTGTAAACCCTCCAAAAGAAATGTGGGGAACCTCTCGTTATTCAATTCCATTTTTTATGCATCCTGTATCAGATATGAAATTAGATGTTTTAGAAAACTGTATTGATGCTGAAAATCCAAAACAGTTTGATGATATTACTGCAGGAGAATTTTTAGACCAACGTTTAAAGGAATTAGGATTAAAAAAATAGTTATAGCTAAGTAGTATTCAGTTAACAATAAAAAGTTGATTGAATACTTCTTAGAAGTAATTCATGCTTTTCATTATATCTTTTTGTTAAATAAACAAAAAGAATGCCATTTCAATCTAAGCCACACTTAATTGCCTATAAATAGCATAATACATAATTAAATTTTATAGTTAGTTGTCCACTGACAGCTTTAAATTGAATACCCAAACTGCACAAAATGGATTTTAAAGATCAACTTAAAAACTTATTTCCAGAACACAAAGAAACTGTAGAACCCGTAAAAGATAAATCAAATATTTGGTTACAAGATGACCCTATTATTTGTAAATACGAAAAACGAAAAGGAAAACCAATCACCATTTTAGAAGGTTATACAGGCGCTACATCAGACTTTAAAATACTAGCTAAAGAAATTAAAACAAAACTCTCTGTTGGAGGAAGTTTTAAAGATGATAAAATCATTATTCAAGGAGATTTTAGAGACCGAATAATGACAATGCTAAAGGATAAAGGATTCAAGGTAAAACGTGTAGGTGGTTAAGACTTTATAAAAACGGCAAAATTAATTCGTTAATAGTCAAGTTTTATTCGAATATAAAATCTTCCACTAAACACATAACTAATTGATATTTAATTGCTTGATTAGTAATGGCATGAGGTAACAAAAGGTTTATCTGAACTTAACGAACAACAAATACAAAAACACTAAAAAACCAAATAAACTTTTATTATTAATTTTGTGCTGAAAATTCATATATTCGAGAAATACTAAAAAATATTGTTTTTTCCATAACATCAAAATAAAAAAAATTACAAATCAGATCCTAAAATGTCAATAAAACAATCCGAACTAATCTTAAATCCAGACGGAAGTGTTTATCACCTAAATCTAAAACCAGAGCATATTGCTGAAAATATAATATTTGTAGGTGATCAAGATAGAGTTGATAAAGTTTCAAAATACTTTGATACTATTGAGTTTACAACTCAAAAACGTGAATTTAAGACGACAACAGGAACTTATAAAAACAAACTATTTTCGGTTATTTCTACAGGTATTGGGCCTGATAATATAGATATTGTTCTAAACGAATTAGACGCACTTGTAAACATTAACTTAAAAACAAGAATACCTAAAGAAAATCTTACTTCTTTAAATATTGTAAGAATCGGTACTTCTGGATCTTTACAAATAGATGTGCCAGTAGACTCTTTTCTCCTTAGTTCACATGGTTTAGATTTAAACGGAATGCTTCACTCCTATCAAATTGATGCAATTTCGAATCCAGACATTGAAGACGCCTTTGTACAACATAGCAACTGGAGTGTTAAAAAATCATATCCAATTGTAATTGAAAATAGTAAAGAATTAGAGAACAAATTAAAATCACAAAAAACTTTTCAAGGAATAACAGCTACTGCTGGGGGATTTTATGGTCCACAAGGAAGAATTTTACGCTTAGCTTTACAAGACAATAATTTAAACAATCTAATTGATAGTTTTAGTTTTAACGGACATAGAATTACAAATTTAGAAATGGAAACTTCGGCAATTTATGGGTTATCAAAATTATTGGGTCATAAATCGTGTTCTATGAACGCGATTATTGCAAATAGAGCGAATGGAACTTTTAGTAAAAACCCAGGTAAAGTTGTGGATGAATTAATAGAATATACACTCAAAAAATTAGTTGAATATAATGACTAACCTGAAAGTTGGTGGAGTTCCAGAACATTTCAATTACCCTTGGTACTTAACCTTGAAAGACAAAAAATATAGCAAACACAATATCAATCTGCGTTGGCAAGATTATCCCGGAGGAACGGGAGAAATGTGCAAAGCCTTAAGAAATGGTGAAGTAGACATTGCCATTGTTTTAACTGAAGGTATAATCAAAGATATTACTGATGGCAATCCTTCTAAAATTTTGCAGACTTTTGTAAACAGCCCTCTAATTTGGGGTATTCATGTAGACGCAAAATCAACTTTTAAAAAAATTAAAGATCTAGAGCACGCAACAGTAGCAATAAGTAGATTTGGTTCTGGCTCTCATTTAATGGCAATTGTAAATGCACGGAACCAAGGTTGGGATGTTTCAAAACTAAAATTTAAAGTTATTGGTGATTTACAAGGAGGTATTGATGCCCTTACGAATGGTGAAGCAGATTATTTTATGTGGGAACATTTTACCACAAAGCCATTAGTTGATAATGGTATTTTTAGAAGATTAGATGATTGTCCTACTCCGTGGCCTTGTTTTGTGGTTGCCGTTAGAAATGAAGTTTTAAAAAATAATTTTAAAGAAATAAAAGAGGTATTAGAAATTATAAATTATCAAATAGAAGACTTCAAAAAAATTGAAAATATTGATAAAACCTTGGCAAAAAGATATGGGCAAAGATTAAAAGACATTCAGGAATGGTTGAAGATTACAGAATGGAATGACGGAAAACCTATTACTAAAAATTTAATTACTGGCATACAGAATAAATTGTTACAATTTAACGTTATTGAAGAGAAGAAAAATCCAGGTGAGTTCATAAAAAATATGTATATTTAAAAAAAGATAATATCTATGAAAAAAGTAATATTTATTGCAGTTTGTATTTTAGGAATTATGTGTTTTTCCTCTTGTAGAAGCACATCAGCATCTTGCGGTTTAGCAGACAATACAACAAAGATTCAAACAATATTAAATCAAGGAGAGTTTTCTTAATTTCTACCTGACTCATAAATTAAAATTCAATAAATCCGCTAAAAAGCGGATTTTTTTTGTGTTTTATCTTTCAAAAAATCAAAACATTAAACTAACTTTTAGTAAACAATTTAATAAATTTTTCCTTACTTTTTTTTGATCATTATTTTACACTAATAAAACATTAGACCTGTAAGTTTGAGAAACCGTAATACAAATGCTTTTGTCTATTCTTATCTTTAAAATTATAATTTTTACAAAAGTTATAAATAAGAAACGAATCAAACTTTTTACATCTCTTTTTTAAATGAAAAAAATTAAAAAACGTCCAATAGATTATGTCGTAATATCAGATGTGCACCTAGGTACTTATGGCTGCAGAGCAAATGAATTATTAAATTATTTAAAAACGATACAACCTAAAGTATTGATTTTAAATGGCGATATTATTGACATTTGGCAATTTAACAAACATTACTTCCCTAAGTCTCATATGAGTGTCATTAAGCATATTACAACACTATTATCTAAAGGAACTGAAGTTTATTACATTACTGGAAATCATGATGAAATGTTACGAAAATTTAAAGGTTTTCAGTTAGGGAATTTTAAAATTTTAAACAAACTCGTTTTAAATATTGATGATAACAAAGCTTGGGTTTTTCATGGAGATGTTTTTGATGTTACTATGCAGCACTCTAAGTGGTTGGCAAAATTAGGCGGTAAAGGGTACGATTTTTTAATTATTATAAACACATGTATAAATTGGTTTAGTAATCTTTTAGGTTATGGAAAATTATCCCTTTCTAAAAAGATAAAAAACAGTGTAAAAAGTGCCGTTAAATTCGTTAATAATTTTGAAAAAACGGCTTCAGACATTGCTATTGAAAGTGATTACGATTATGTAATCTGTGGACATATTCATCAACCAGAAATTAAAGAAATTAAAACTCCAAAGGGAAAAACGATGTATCTAAATTCTGGAGATTGGATAGAAAATTTAACAGCACTAGAGTATACAGATAAAAAGTGGAGTTTGTATAAATATGCAAATGATAAAATAGCAAAAAACATTGAAAAAAAATTAAGTAAAAAAGAACTGAAGAGTTTAAATAAAGAAGAAAAAGGTAATTTTCTATTTGAAGAACTATTAAAAGAGTTTGACATTCAAAAACCATCAAAATAACATCTATGAAGCTACTATACGCAATTCAAGGTACAGGAAACGGTCATATAACAAGAGCTAAAGAAATTATCCCTATTCTTCAAGAAAAAGGAGAATTAGATATTTTAATTAGCGGAAATGAAAATAATTTAGATGTGGGTTTCGATGTAAAATACAATTTAAAAGGTTTAAATTTTACAATTGGTAAAAAAGGAGGCATTGACTTTTCGAAAAGTTTTAAGAAAATGAAATTACTTCGTTTTTATAAAGAAATAAAAAAGCTACCCATTAAAGATTATGATTTAATTATAAACGATTTTGAACCTATTTCCGCTTGGGCTGCAAAATTAAATAATGTAAATATTATTTCATTAAGTCACCAAAATGCTGTATTAGATGTAGCATCTCCAAAATATGGAAAATACAAATTTGAAAAATATATTTTAAAATACTATGCTCCTTGCAATGAACGCTTTGGTTTTCATTTTAAATCGTATAGTTCAGAAACTTTTACACCAATTATTAGAAAAACAATTAGAGCAAAAAAAATAACGAATAAAGGTCATATTACTGTCTATCTGCCTTCTTATAAAGTTGATGAAATTGTAAAAATTTTATCTAAAATTCCTATTGTAAAATGGCATATATTTTCAAAAGATGTTAAACGATTAATCTTTAAAAAAAACGTTACAATTTACCCAATTAATGAGTTCGATTTTATAAAAAGTATGAGTTCATCTGCAGGTGTTCTTTGTGGTGCAGGTTTTGAAACACCTTCTGAAGCTTTATATCTTAAGAAAAAACTGATGGTTATACCTATGAAAAGCCAATACGAGCAACAATGCAATGCACTAGCTTTAAAAGAAATGGGCGTTTCTGTAATCAAAAAACTAAATAACAGAAGAATTCCTAAAATTACAAAATGGATTCTTTCAAATAAAATTATAGAAGTTGAATACCCTGATACCACAGAAGAAATTATTGAAGCAATTTTATTACCCTATTACTACCAAACAGTTTTGCCTACCATTTTATCGTAGATTTTTTTTCTTTTTGTAAAATCTCATTGGTTTTAGAAAAATGTTTACTACCAAACCAACCTCTCCATGCTCCTAAAGGTGATGGATGTGGAGCTACAAGAATTGTATGTTTTTTTAAATTGATTAGTTTCATTTTACTTTCTGCAAATTTTCCCCAAAGTAAAAAAACAACACTTTCTTTTTCTTTAGAAATTTGCTCAATAACAAAGTCTGTAAACGTTTCCCAGCCTTTTTTTTGATGACTTCCTGCTTCGTGCGCTCTTACAGTTAATGTCGCATTTAATAACAAAACTCCTTGTTTTGCCCATTTTTCTAGATTCCCACTTTGTGGTATTTCTATATTTAAATCTGTCGCCATTTCTTTAAAAATATTTTTTAAAGAAGGTGGATGTTTTATTCCGTCTTTTACAGAAAAACACAATCCGTTTGCTTGGTTTTCGTCATGATAAGGATCTTGCCCAATAATAACCACTTTTAAATCTTTAAAAGAACAGTTATCAAAAGCTGAAAAAACCTCATCTATCTTCGGGAAACATTGATAATTAGAATACTCTTTATTAATAAAACCAGTTAACTCTTTAAAATAGGGTTTATCAAATTCCGCAGATAAAATATTTTTCCAAGATTCTGAAAGGTTTCGATGCATTCTTTGTTATTTTTGTATAAATTTCAAAGATAGTACATTGAACAAAAGTATATCAACAAAAACATTACAAGATCTCGAATTTTCAACAGTCCTAAAACACGTTACAGAATATTGTATTTCTAGTTTAGGGAGAGATAAAGTACTTAATATTGGGCCCATTCATAATAAAAAAGACTTATTCAAAGAGTTAGAATTAGTTAATGAATATGTATCTTCTTTCGAAAGCGAAAATAGAGTTCCAAACCATAACTTTGATAATATTACAGAAAGCGTAAAACGCTTAGCTATAGAAAATAGTTTTATAGAAACAGGAGCTTTTTTAAAAATAGCGACTACTTCAATTACTGTTAACGAACTGATTAAGTTTTTTAAAAAATTTAAAACTCAATTTCCTACATTTTACGAGCTTTCTCAAAAAATAGAATTTACCACTTTTATAGATGATGAAATTAAGAATGTTATTGATATATCTGGAGAGGTAAAAAATAATGCTTCACCAATTTTAAAACAAATACGAAAAGACATAAATAACGTTCGAGGAAAAATTGGAGCTAGTTTTTCTAGTGCTTTATCTAAATCTATTGCCTCTGGATATTTAGATGAAATTAAAGAAACTGTGGTTGATAATCAAAGAGTTTTGGCTGTTTCTGCGATGCATAGAAAAAAAGTTGCAGGAAGTTTATTAGGATCATCAAAGTCCGGTAACATCGTTTATATCGCTCCTCAAGCAACACTTTCTTACAGCAGAGAATACCAAAACTTAATTTATGACGAAAAGCAGGAGATTATAAAAATATTAAGATTTTTATCAGCTACAATTCGCCCGTATGTATTTTTAATGGAAGAATACATTGCTTTTCTAATTCATACGGATGTTGTTGGTGCAAAGGCAAAATACGCACAAGAACTAAATGCCATTTTACCAAAAATTTCAAAAGAGAAAAAGATCTCTTTTAAAAATGCTTATCATCCAATCTTATGGAGAAAAAATAAAGAGCAAAATTTAAAAACTGTTTCTCAGTCTATTGAATTAAATGATAAACAACAAATTATTGTTATTTCTGGTCCTAATGCTGGTGGAAAAAGTATTACCCTTAAAACGATTGGATTATTACAAATTATGATTCAAAGTGGAATCTTAATTCCCGTAGATGAACGAAGTCAAACTTATATTTTCGACACCGTATTAACAGATATCGGAGATAATCAATCTATTGAAAACCAACTAAGTACATACAGCTATAGGCTAAAGAATATGCGTAATTTTTTACGTAAATGTAATGAAAATACATTATTTTTAATTGATGAATTTGGTACAGGCTCTGATCCAGAATTAGGTGGTGCTTTAGCAGAAATTTTCTTAGAAGAGTTTTATTATAAGAAAGCTTTCGGAATTATTACCACGCACTATTCTAATTTAAAAGTATTGGCAAATGAATTAGAAAATGTAACCAACGCAAACATGCAATTTGACGAACGAAGTTTAGAGCCATTATATAAATTATTTATTGGGCAAGCAGGTAGTTCGTTTACTTTTGAAGTTGCACAGAAAAACGGTATTCCATTTAGTGTTATCAATAAAGCAAAAAAACGTGTAGAAACAGAAAAAATACGCTTAGATAAAACAATCTCTAAGCTACAAAAGGAACGCAATAGATTACAAAAGAAATCTGAAAACCTAGAAAATCAACATACAAAAGGTCAAATACATTTAGATAACTTACAAGAAAAAGAGCAACGTATACAAGACAAGTTGTCTGGTTTTCAAGAACTTTACGACCAAAATCAAAAAATGCTAATGCTAGGTAGAAAAACAAATGAGTTGCTGAACAAATATTTTCAAACCAATAATAAAAAAGAGTTAAATACAAATTTTAACAAATGGGCCGCAGAGTTAAAGTTAAAACAAGTTATTAAAAATCCTCAAGTTCGTAAAACCAAAGCTCAAAAACAGAAAGCACAAATTGCAGAAAAACAACAACAAGAAATTATTAAAAAAGTAGAAAAAGAGGTTTTAGAGAAGGTAGTTCAAGTTAGAAAAGAAAAGAAAATTGAGGAAGCAAAAATAGCCAAAGAAAAATCGCTCTATGTTTACCAAATTAATGATCGCGTTCGAATTATAGATTCTAATACTATTGGCACTATTGATAAAATTGAAAAAAAGAGTGTAACAATAAATTATGGAGTTTTTACAACAAAAACCTCTCTTGTAAAAATAGAATTGGTTGAAAAAGCAAAAAAATAAATTATACGTTTAATTGATAATTATGCCCTTATTTTATATAAAACTTACAGGATAAATTCCATTAAGTAACATTAGAAATTCTTGGCAAAAAATATAAAATGTTACCTCAGGAAGTTGTGAAAAAAAATAGTAAAAATTAACCTGGAGGATTAGTAAAAAAATAATTTCAAAATAAATTTTATACAAAGTAATAGCTCTCAAAAATTTGAGAGCTATTATTTTGTAATACCGAATTAAAATCTAATAATTAGATGTTTTTTGCTAACCAATCTCCTACCTCTTTTGTTCCGTAAGATTTACCTCCATCAGCTAAATCTTCAGTCACAAAACCTGCGGTTAAAGCTTTATTTACTGCTGCTCTAATGGCTTTTCCTTCTTCTTGCAAACCAAAGTTTTCAAACATCATAGCGGCAGATAAAACTGTAGCCATTGGGTTTGCAATATTTAAACCTGTTGCTTGTGGATAAGAACCATGTATTGGCTCAAACAAAGCATTGTCAATTCCCACAGATGCTGATGGCATTAATCCCATAGAACCAGAAATCACAGATGCTTCATCTGTTAAAATATCTCCAAATAAGTTTTCAGTAATTAATACATCATAACTATTTGGCCATTGTACTAAACGCATAGCAACTGCATCTACAAATTCGTAAGAAACAGTAACTTCTGGATAATCTTTCTCCATTGCTTGAACGGTTTCTCTCCACAATCTTGATGTTTCTAAAACGTTTGCTTTATCTACACAGCATAATTTCTTACTACGCGTCATTGCTAATTCAAAACCTTTTACAGCGATGCGCTGCACCTCTGCTCTTGTGTATACACAATTATCAAATGCAGTTTCTCCTTCTTCTCTTCTACCTTTTTCGCCAAAGTAAATACCTCCCGTTAATTCTCGTAAAAAGACTAAATCAGTTCCCTCGATTCTTTCTCTTTTTAAGGGAGATTTATCTAACAAAGATGGAAACGTAAACGTTGGTCTTACATTTGCAAATAAACCTAATTTTTTACGCATTTTTAACAAACCTTGTTCTGGACGGACTGTCGCAGAAGGATCGTTATCATATTTTGGATGCCCAATTGCACCAAATAAAACAGCATCCGAAGCCACACAAATATCATGTGTTGCATCTGGATATGGCTCACCAACTGCATCAATTGCAGCTGCTCCTGTTAAGGCTGGGTTCCAAGTAATTTCGTGATTAAATTTCTTAGCAACTGCATCAGATACTTTTACTGCTTGATCAATTACTTCTGGTCCAATACCATCTCCTGCTAATAATGCGATATTTAATTTCATTCTTTTGTTCTTTTGACTGCTTGCTTTATAAACAGCTTATAATTTATAATATTCTTTTAATTTTATATATTCTATGAATGTTGTCGATACATTTTTTCATAAAATCGAAAATCACTCTTACTGATAGACGACTCTCAAAAGAAATCTAAATCGAAAACTAGCTAACTGATTACAGTCAACTGGCTATAGTAACCTATATTATATTCAACATTTTTTCAGTAGCTTTAATTGCAGATACTGTTTGATCAGAATCTAAACCACGTGTAATAAATTCTTTCTTTTCTAATTGCCAAGTAATAATCGTTTCACATAATGCGTCAGAATTACTTCCTGGTGGTATTCTTACTGTATAATCTATTAACGCAGGTAAATCTTTTTTACTGTGTCTTTTATAGAGTTTACGGAGTGCATTCATAAATGCATCAAATTGCCCATCACCTTGAGCGTGTCCTTCATACTGTACACCTTCAACTTTTAAACTTAAAGTAGTAGATGGTTTCATACCTTTTGAATGTGCTAATAAATAATTTTCTACAACAACACGTTTTTCAATCGTATCACTATCTAAAACATCAGAAATAATGTATGGCAAATCTTCTTGAGAAACCACTTCTTTTTTATCACCTAACTCAATTATTCTTAGGGTTACTTTCTTGAGTTCATCATCATTTAAAGTTAGACCTAAATCCTGTAAATTTTTTTGAATATTTGCTTTTCCCGATGTTTTTCCTAAAGCATATTTACGTTTTCTTCCAAAACGTTCAGGCATTAAATCATTAAAATAGAGATTATTTTTATTATCGCCATCTGCATGAATTCCTGCTGTTTGTGTAAAAACGTTTGCTCCCACAACCGGTTTATTAACCGGAATTCTAAATCCTGAAAATGTTTCAACTAACTTACTTACTTTATTTAATGCTTTCTCATTTACTGTTATTTTTACATCGGAAAGAAAATCATTAATTACTGCAATAACACTTGCCATTGGTGCATTTCCTGCACGTTCTCCCATTCCATTAATGGTTAAATGCAAACCGTGTATACCTGATTTTACGGCTTCCATTACATTGGCAACTCCTAAATCATAATCATTATGACCATGAAAATCAAAATGAAAAGTGGGATATTTCTCACAAACTTCAGTAATAAACTCCGCAGTTTCTTTTGGAGTTAAAACCCCTAAAGTGTCTGGCAATAAAACTCGCTCTACATTTTGAGAAACTAAAAAATCTAAATATTCAAAAACATATTCTTTAGAATTTCGCATTCCGTTAGACCAGTCTTCTAAGTAGACATTAGTCTTTATATTATGCTTTGCGGCTAAATCAATAGTAGCTTTGATTTCTGAAAAATGTTGTTGTGGTGTTTTTTTAAGTTGATGTTTTAAGTGATTTAAAGAACCCTTGGTTAATAAATTCTGAACTTTCGCACCAGCATCGATCATCCAGTCGATAGACTTTCCTTGATCAACAAAAGTTAGAACCTCTATTTTATCTAAAAAATCACGTTCATTAGCCCAAGAAGTGATTTTTTTAACAGCTTGTAATTCGCCTTCAGAAACTCTTGCAGATGCTATTTCTAGACGATCTACTTTTAATTCTTCAATTAATAATTTTGCTATTGTTAATTTTTCAGAAACTGAAAACGACACTCCTGATGTTTGCTCTCCATCACGAAGTGTCGTATCCATTATTTCAATCTTTCTCTTGGTCATTTAAATCAACTTAAAAAAATAAAGGGCTTTTTATTATTGCACAGTCTTGTTTACCTTGTTTACGATAATGAAAATTTTAACTAAAACTTCGAGAAAAATTTCGAAGAAATTCTATTCAATTAAAATGGTCTAGTTTCAGCAAAATCGTTAATTTCGCCTTCGATATTTTTTAAATAATCGATATCATCAAAACCATTTAACATATTATTTTTCTTGTATGTGTTAATTACAAAAGATTCAGACTCACCAGTTGCAACTAACGTTACTGTTTGGTTTGGTAAATCAACTTTGATTTCTGATTTCGAATCGGCCATAATTGCTGCAAATAAAGTGTCAGCAAATTCAACTGAAACCTGCACGGGTAAAACACCAACATTTAAACAGTTATTTTTAAATATGTCTGCAAATTCGGATGAAATTACACAACGTAATCCAAAGTCATACACAGACCAGGCTGCATGCTCTCTAGAAGAACCAGAACCGAAGTTTCTACCTCCTACTAATATTTTAGAACCCGCATAAATTTCTTTATTTAAAGGAAATTCTGCTTTCGGCGTTCCATCAGCATTATATCTCCAATCACGGAAAAAGTTAATATCAAAATCTTTACGCTCAGTTGCTTTTAAAAAACGAGCAGGAATTATTTGATCTGTATCTACATTCTCTGTAGGTAAAGGATATGCTGTACTTGTAAGTACGTCAAATTTATCGTAAGCCATTGTTTTCTTTATTAAGCGTTAGCGTTTAAAATTGTTCTTGGATCTGTAACAACTCCTTCTACTGCAGATGCAGCAGCAACTAAAGGTGATGCTAATAATGTTCTAGATCCTGGTCCTTGTCTTCCTTCGAAGTTTCTATTTGAAGTTGAAACTGATAATTTTCCTGCCGGAATTTTATCGTCATTCATTGCCAAACAAGCAGAGCAACCGGGTTCTCTTAAAACAAAACCTGCATCAGTAATAATCTTATCTAATCCTTCTGCTTTTATTTGATCCACTACTTTATGAGATCCAGGAACTAACCATGCTGTAACATTAGGGGCTTTTTGTCTTCCGTTTACGATAGAACAAAATCCTCTAAAATCCTCTATACGTCCATTTGTACATGAACCTAAAAACACAAAATCAATTTCTTTTCCAATCATTGAATCGCCTTCGTTAAAAGACATATAACCTAAAGATTTTCTATAAGTATCTACACCACCATCTAAACTTTCAGCAGTTGGAATAGAATTTGTTACTCCCATTCCCATTCCTGGGTTTGTACCATAAGTAATCATAGGCTCAATATCTGATGCTTCGTAATTAAATTCAACATCAAATTCTGCTCCTTCTTCTGTATATAAAGTCTCCCAATATTTCATTGCTTTATCCCAATCTGCTCCCTTTGGAGTTTGAGCACGACCTTTTAAATACTCATATGTTTTGTTATCTGGAGCAATCATACCTCCACGTGCCCCCATCTCGATAGATAAATTACACACAGTCATGCGACCTTCCATAGACATATCTTCAAAAACATTTCCCGCATATTCTACAAAATATCCAGTTGCACCAGAAGTAGTTTGTTTTGCTATAATGTACAAAGCAACATCTTTAGCAGTTACACCTAGACCTAATTTACCAGTTACGTTAATACGCATCTTTTTAGGTTTTGGTTGCATAATACATTGCGTAGACAATACCATTTCTACTTCAGAAGTACCAATACCAAAAGCAATTGCCCCAAAAGCACCATGTGTTGATGTATGAGAATCCCCACAAACAATTGTTGCACCAGGTAATGTAATTCCGTTTTCCGGACCAACAACGTGAACAATTCCATTATTTACATCTCCCAAACCCCAGTGTGAAATACCGTGTTTGGCAGCATTTTTTTCTAAAGCATCTAACTGATTTGAAGATAACGGATCTTCTACAGGTAAATGTTGATTTATTGTTGGTGTGTTATGATCTGCAGTTGCGAATGTGCGTGACGGATACACAACACTATTTCCTCTATTTTCTAATCCTAAAAATGCTACAGGACTTGTAACTTCGTGAATAAAGTGACGGTCTATGAAAAACACATCCGGCCCGTCTTTAACTTTGCGAACTACATGTGAATCCCATACTTTGTCAAATAATGTATTTGCCATTTTCTTATTTAATTATAATCAGCTACCAAAATTAACATTTTATTGTATTCTACGAACTAAAAAAGCATTAAGTTTTATTATCCCCAACTAACAAAAACCACTTTACAAACCTAAAAAACAAGCAATTAACTTGTTTAAAAATACGATGTCTATTAAATGCAAATGGTAATTAAAAATTATATTTCTGAAGATAGTATTATCGATGCGTTTCAGATTTTTAAAACAAATGCCGTTTTTTACCAAAAAAACGAACACTTTTAGTAGTTTTATGGAAAATTTATTTTGTAAGAAAACACTTATCTTTAAATATTTCAAATTTAAACAAATGAAAAATGCTAAAGAATATTTTGATGAATATGCTGAAAGCCATCAAAATGAAACAAACCAAGCTCTGCATTATATTTGTGTTCCTTCAATCTTTTTTAGCATTATTGGTTTGCTCATGAGTATTCCCGCAACACCTCTAGAAAATATCATAAATTTATCCAATCCATTATTAGAAAATTGGGCAGTAATTGTTGCTCTTGGTATTTCAATTTTTTATCTCCGATTAGGATTTTGGTATTTAATTGAAATGCTATTTATTATTTTAATCAGCATCATTGCTAATTTTTTGTTGGGAAATATGATAAACTTATTGTACACTTCAATTTCTATTTTTGTTCTAGCTTGGGCAGGCCAGTTTTACGGACATAAAATAGAAGGAAAAAAGCCTTCATTTTTAAAAGATTTAGAATTTTTATTGATAGGCCCCTTATGGGTTATTCAAAAATTAAAAAAGATAAAATAACCTATGAAAGATGAAATAACTTACGAGGACTTTCTAAAAGTTGATATTCGAATAGGAACAATAATTGAAGTCAAGGATTTCCCAAAGGCCAGAAAACCTGCTTATCAATTAAAAATTGATTTTGGAGATTTAGGAATTAGAAAATCGAGTGCTCAAATAACAGATTTGTATTCTAAGAAAGATTTAATGAATAAACAAATTTCAGCTATTATCAATTTTAAACCCAGACAAATAGCGAATTTCATGAGCGAAGTTTTGGTTATCGGAGTATATAATATTGATGGTAACGTTGTTTTATTAAAAACTAATAAAAATATTAAAAATGGGGAGCAAGTTCGTTAGGTCTTATTTTTAACCAATTCTCTTCATCAATAAAACGAAATACTCTGCGGTTTTCAATATATTTATTTAAACTGCCATTCCAAGAGAAACACAAATTGATAAAATTACAAATAACAAGTCTAGCAAGTCTGGGACACAAATCAATCGCGTAAATTTGTCAAATAACAACTACTTAATTTTTAGGATTATTTAAAATTACCAATGCACCAATTACTCCAGGAATCCATCCACAAAGTGTAAGTAAAAAGATAATAAAGAAAGAACCACACCCCTTGTCAATTACAGAAAGTGGTGGAAAAATAATTGCAAATAATACTCTAAAAAAACTCATTAATAAATTTAATTGGTTACATAGATATGACGTATTAATATGTGTTTTGTTACAAGAAAGTTTTGTAACACACTGCAAAAATGGCTCAAAATTAAAATAAAATCATAATTGCAATAAAAACAAATACAATTATTTGCCCCCATTTTAAGTAAAAACCTACTTTAGAATGGCGTTTTAAATAATTAGAAATACTACCTGCTAAAACAGCTATAATGCCAAAAATAATAAATGAAACTAAAATAAAAACCCCTCCTAACGTATAAAATTGAATTATTGTAGAAATGGTTTTAGAGTATAAAAATTGAGGGAAAAATGCTAAAAAAAATAAAGCTACTTTAGGATTTAATACATTCATAATAAATCCTTTTCTAAACAATTGTAATACTGATTCTTTTTTAATAGTATCGTTAGATAAAACTATTTCAGAACCACCTTTATAAACTTTATATGCTAAAAAAATTAAATAACTTGCTCCTATAACTTTAATTACAAAAAAAAGATTTTCATTTTCTTTGATAATTGCAGAAATACCAAAAGCGATTAATGTTGTATGAACCAGACAACCAGTCATTAATCCAAAAACGGTTGCTAAACCATATTTTGTTCCATTAACAATACTTTGTGTAAGTACAAAAATATTATCCGGTCCTGGTGAAATTGACAAGATAGAGGTTGCTATTGCAAAAGAGATGATAATTTCTATCATTTAGCAAAATAAAATATTTAGCAAAATAAATATAATTTGGTGGCATTAAGCCTATTGTAATATCGCTTTATTGATACGTTTTACCAAACTAGGCCCCTCGTAAATAAAACCTGTGTACAACTGAACTAAATCTGCCCCTGCATTCAGTTTATCTAACGCGTCTTTTTCAGAATGAATTCCTCCTACTCCAACTATCGGAAAAGATTTATTAGAGGTATCTGCTAAATATTTAATAACTGCTGTACTTTGATTTTTTAAAGGTTGTCCACTTACACCACCATTTCCGATCTCTTCTAAACGCTCTTTAGAAACTTTAAGATTTTCTCTGTTTGTAGATGTATTAGAAGCTATTACGCCATCAATTTTTGTTTCATTTACCAAGTCTATTATTTCATCCAATTGAATATTATTTAAATCTGGCGCAATTTTTAATAAGATTGGTTTTTGTTTTTTTTCTTCAGAATTCAACAATTTACAGGCAGAAATTAACTCTATTAAGTAATCCTTATCATTCAGTTTTGCATGGCTACCAACATTAGGGCAACTCACATTCAGTACAAAATAATCTACATAAGGATGCAAAGCTTTAAAAACTTCACAATAATCTTCTGTATAATTTTCTGGCTTCGTTTCTGTGTTTTTACCAATATTTCCGCCAATAATAACCTGACCATTGTTATTTTTTAAATTTTTTATAGCAGCCTCCACCCCGTCATTATTAAAACCCATTCTATTAATAATTCCCTGATCGTCTTTTAATCTAAACAATCTTTTTTTAGGATTACCAACCTGTCCTTTTGGCGTTACAGTTCCTATTTCAATAAAACCAAAACCAAAATTTGATAATTCTTTATATAACACAGCATTCTTATCAAAACCCGCTGCTAAGCCAACAGGACTTTTAAAGGTAATACCAAATAAGGTTCTTTCTAAACGTTTGTCATCAACCACATATAAACTTCTAAAAATAAAAGAAACAAAAGGAATTTTACAAAGTGTTTTGATTAAAGAAAAAGTAAAGTAATGGACTTTTTCAGGGTCGAATAAAAATAAAATTGGTCTTATAATCGATTTGTACATCCTATTCTAGAGTTAATTTAGATAACTTATTTCTAGTTCTCAAAATTACAATTTTTAATACTTATAAAACTCGAAAACACCTCCGAATTTAATAGTTATCCAATTTTTACTATTTTAGATAAAAATAAAAATCAATTTGGAAACTATCTTTAATTATTTTGAAACAATTCCTTCCGCACATAGAAGTTTAATTTTAGTGGGTGGAATTACATTTTTTTGGCTTTTAGAAGGCACAATTCCGTTATTTAAATTCGATTACAAAAAATGGAAACACGCTTTTCCTAACCTTTTTTTCACATTTACAACCATACTCATCAATTTTACATTGGCTTTTTTGTTACTACGAGCTGCAGATTGGGTTCAAGCTAATAATTTTGGTTTGATTAATTGGATACCAAAAACACCACTGTGGATCTATGTTGTTTTAGGTGTTTTGTTTTTAGATTTTTTTGGTGCTTATTTGGCACACTTTACAGAGCACAAAATCGCAGTTTTATGGAAGGTTCATTTAGTACATCATTCAGATCATAAAGTAGATACAACTACCGCAAACAGACATCATCCATTAGAAAGTATAATACGTTTTTCTTTTACATTATTAGGTGTTTTTTTGGTTGGAACTCCCATTGCAATTGTAATGATATATCAATCTATGTCTTTAATATTTACACAATTTACACACGCAAATATAAAAATATCACCAAAGGTGGATAAATTGATAAGTTACTTTATTGTATCTCCAGACATGCATAAAATACATCATCATTATAAGTTGCCGTATACAGATTCAAATTATGGAAATATATTTTCTATCTGGGATAGGATTTTAGGAACCTACATGGAAATGGATAGAGAAAAAATCATCTACGGAGTGGATACTTTTCCTGATGAAGTCAAAAATTCTTCATTAAAAGAGTTGTTGAAACAGCCTTTTCAAGAATATAAAAAACCTACTGGTTTAGAAGAAATATAATTTTTTGTTTTCTAAACAATAAGTTTAGCTTCCTATTGCTCCTAACAAAAATAACAATAACACCATCTCCTGCAATTAACAAATTTACCCAAGGGAATAGCTCGTAACGTATTTAAGTTTTTGAATATTCTAATCATATATCAAATATCTTTTCCTGACCTTTTTAAATTTTGCCAAACCTTTCTTCCAAGATTCTCTGATTTTTTTTGCAGACAAACACTGCTCCAATTGTTGTTGTAGTCTTTTTGTTCCTGCATGAATCGTGAAAGTATTACCAAAAAAACTTTCTGTTTTTGGCGTTTTTTTATAAGCATCAATCAACCATTCTAAATTTACAGCACTTAATTTTTTAGTACTACTCAAATCTACACCATAACATATTTTTCCTTTTTCTTTTGGATATTTAGAACCAAAATTTGGTTTTGGAGTATAGCTAAAGTTGTTTTTAGGAAAAAAAGATGCTCCATATCTTTGAAATTGAAATTCAGTTCCTCTGCCTGCATTAATAATTGTTCCCTCAAAAAAACCTAAACTTGGATACAAGTTTATACTTTTATCATTTGGTAAATTAGGTGAAGGTCTTGTCGTTAAACTATATTCAGAATTATGCGTATAATTAGCTAAAGGAATCACTTTTAAATCACACTGAATACCATTTTTAAGCCATTTTTCACCATTTATCATTTTGCCATATTCGCCAATTGTCATTCCATAAACTACTGGAACAGGATGTTTACCTACAAAAGATGTATGTTCCATTTCTAAAACCGGCCCATCAACATAATGTCCATTGGGGTTGGGTCTATCTAAAACAATTACTTTTATACCTGCTTCTGCACACGCCTCCATTACATAATGTAACGAAGAAATATAAGTGTAAAAACGAACTCCCACATCTTGTATGTCAAAAACTAAAACATCAATTCCTTCTAATTCTTTGGCTGAAGGTTTCTTACTTTTTCCGTACAAGGAAACAATTTTTAAACCTGTTTTAGTATCAAAACCATCTTTTACAATTTCAGCAGCGTCGGCTTTTCCCCTAAACCCATGCTCTGGTGCAAATACTTTTTTTACGTTTATATTTAACGAAAGTAAACTATCTACTAAATGAACATATTTAATTTTTGAAAGTGTTACCCCTTCAACAACCTGTCTTGAAGGAATATCGATACCATATGATTCTGAATTAAATCTTTTAGAAATAACTGAAGTTTGATTTGCAACAACAGCCACATTTTTACCTTTTAATAATTTTAAATACAAGTTGGTTCTATCTGCTGCGGTTTTAATTTTTAAGCTTTCAGATTTCTCCTTTTTTATATTCCTTTTTTTAACTTTTAAACCCGAGCTTTGAGCGCAAGAAATCAGCTGAAAATTCAGCATTAGAAATAAGAATAAATATGTACTTTTGAAAGGTATAAAATCAATCATCAATTTGAATTACGAGTTATTTATTGCAAAACGCATTATTGCTGGCAAAAAGTATAAAAATAGCATTTCGTCACCAATAATAAAAATAGCAATTACTGCAATTTCACTGGGAATCATTATTATGCTTATTGCTTTGGCAACAGGCGCAGGATTACAGTATAAAATTCGTGATAAAATGGCTGGCTTTAAAGGTCATGTGCAAATTATCAATTACGATGCAAATAATTCTGATATTTCTACAGTTCCCATAATAAAAAACCAAGATTTTTATCCGAAATTTAAAAATGTAGATGGAATTAAAAACATTCAAGTTTTTGGAAATAAATTTGGAATTTTAAGAACCAAAACTGATTTTGAAGGCATCATATTTAAAGGTGTTTCTAATGATTATGATTGGACTTTTTTTAACGAATATATGGTTGAAGGGAGAACTCCTAATTTAAATCTTCCAAGAACGAAAGAAGTTTTATTATCGCAAACAATTGTAAATCGTTTGCAATTAAAATTGAATGATACCATCTTAGCTACTTTCGTAAAAACTGCCAATAGTAAATTAACATCAAATAAAAAATATACCATTGTAGGGGTTTACAATTCTGGGTTTGCAGAATTTGACAAAAACATGATGATCGGCGACCTTAGGGAAGTTCAAAACCTCAATAAATGGAAAGAAAACGAAATTGGTGGTTTCGAAATTATTTTAGATGACTTTAATAATATCCAAGAAAAAGGGGAAGAAATTTATAGTAATATTGGCGCAACTTTAAACAGTAAAACTATCATAGATAGTTACCCAACTGTATTTGAGTGGATTCAACTTTTTGACAACAATGTTTGGTTTATCATAATCCTAATGATTCTAGTTGCAGGTATTAATATGATCACTGCTTTATTGGTTTTAATTCTAGAACGTGTGCAAATGATTGGTATTTTAAAAGCCTTAGGAAGCACAAATACAAGTATTCGAAAAATATTTTTATACAACGCTTCTTACCTAATTTTAAAGGGGCTTTTCTGGGGAAACATCATTGGTTTGTCTATTATTTTTATTCAGTATTATTTTAAAGTAATTACGTTAAACCCAGAAACCTACTATGTAACAACTATGCCTGTTCACATTTCATTTACATACATTTTATTATTAAATATTGGTACATTAATCATGTCATTTTTAATGCTGATTATCCCTTCATTTATCATTACAAAAATAAACCCTTCGAAGTCTATTAAATTTGCCTAATATTTTAGCACTTCCCCAAAAGGTCTCGCGTTTCAACGTATTTTTTTACAAGTAATGGCAATAACCACAATAAACAATTAATACCTTTCTAATTAATTTAGAACATTTTTTTCGCTAAAAGCAACATTTATTCTATTCGATGCTCATTCTATGATAGTAATTTTTAGTATTGAAAACTATCTTTAAATATTGGAATGATATTGTTAATTGAAAAAAAGTTTTTCGAATAGTTCTGCACCTAATTTTATTTAATAGTTTCAAATAAAATCATTGCATAATGTAAATTAAAAACTATTAAAGAGACGAAATCTATTTGGTATAGTTAAGTTAAAAATGTAATATTACAATGCGTTAAAAAAAAATTTTTATGAAAAAACTATTTGCGTTTACATTACTATTTTTATGCATAAATAATTATGCACAAGAGTCTTTTACAGGGCATAGTTTTATAAATATTAAAGAAGGCATACCTAAAGTTGGTGTTTCTTCTATAGTGCAAGATCATTTTGGGTTTATATGGATTGGAACTACTGGAACTGGTATTTACAAATTTGATGGTATAGATTACTACGCCTATAAAAATGATTTAGAAGACAACACTTCTTTAAGTAGTAATCTTGTTCAATGCGCATTTGTTGATAGCCAAAAAAGACTTTGGTTTGGTACAGAAAATGGCTTAAACCTATATGACAAAGATTTAGATCAATTTAAAAGGATATCATTAAAAAGTAATTTTAAAGAAAATATTTTAGATCTCGAAGAAGATACATCAGGGAATTTACTAGTTGGAACTGATAACACAGGGTTATTTAAATTAAACACATCTACTTTTGAAGTTGTTAAAGTTTTAAACAACACCCAACAGGATCTCACAATACACAGTATAAAAAACACAAAACAGGGTAAAACTTTTCTAGGTACAAATCTTGGTTTAAAAGAAGTCGACTTCATAAACAATAAATTAATTCATACAAGATTATTTACAGATACAGATAAATCAATAAACACTGCAATAGAAAATTTATTTATAGATAACAATGATAATTTATGGATTGGATTTTACGGAGGTGAAGGGGTTTATAAATGTGCGCTAACAAATGATCGAAACAATAATATTATTCGTTTAGATAAATTTGATTATACATCAAAAAAGATAATGAAGATCATTCAATTATCTGATAATACGTTGATGATTGCTACAGAAAATGATGGGCTTTTTCATCTCAAAGAAAATGGTACTTTAGTTAAACACTATGTATCAAATAAAACCGACGAAAATAGCATCCTACATAATTCAATTTGGGAACTTTTTATAGATAAAAATGATAGAATTTGGATGGGATATTTTAATAGCGGAATTGCTGTTAGTGATCAACTTTTTGATAAATTTAAAGATCTAAAAAGTTTAAGCAATAAAAATAATTCACTCACTATTCCTTCCGTAACATCTGTTCTCAAAGATAAATCTGGAAATATATGGATGTCTACGGATGGCGGAGGTATTGATGTTTACAATCCTATAACCGGAAAATTTACACACATAAATAAAAAAAGTAATACCGCTTATTCGGGTCTTAAATCTGACTATATAGTAAGTTTGTTCTTAGATTCTCAAGACAATTTATGGGCAGGAAGTTGGGATGAAGGTATCTTTCTCCTCAAGAAAGGTGCTAAGAAATTTATCAACTTTAATAGAACAAACAGGCCAGAGACAATTAACTCTAATGCTTTTAGAAGTTTCTCAGAAGATTCTAAAGGTAACGTTTGGATTGCGTCTTACTCTGATGGTTTAAACTCCTACAATTTATCGACAAACGAATTTACAAAATACAATTCAAAAGAATTTCTTAAATATAAATATTTAGGTAATAAGATAATGTGTGTGTCGGTTTCTTCTGATGATGTTGTCTGGGTTGGTACTGCAGATGGTTTGTTTAAAATAGAAGATTTAGGTGATAACAAATTTGACATTACCTCTTTAGCCAAAAGAATGCAAAAAGAATACGGTAACTTATCCGATGTAAATCATATTCTCTCAATCTATGAATCTTCTGATAAGAATATTTGGATTGGAACAAGGGGCGCTGGTCTTTGTATGTATAATAAAGAAAAAGATTCTTTTACTTGGTATAATAAATCTGTTGGCTTAGAAGAAGAAAATATTTCAGCAATAATAGAAGACAATGATAAAAATATTTGGGTTAGTGGTAATTCCGGGCTAACAAAAATAAACGTAGAAGATAAAAAGTTCACCAATTTCAACTCTAATGATGGTTTATTATCTAATGATTTTAACTTTGAAGCCGTATTTAAAGATGAAAAAGGAACTTTATATTTTGGTAATTATAAAGGATTAGATTATTTCAATCCAAAGGATATAAATACTAATTCAAGTCTACCATCATTGCATTTAACCGATTTTAAACTATTTAATAAATCCGTTACACCAAAGGAAGAAAACTCCCCATTAAAAAAAGTAATTTCAGAAACAAATAGTATTGAGTTATCACACAAACAATCTGTTTTTACAATTGAGTTTACAGGTTTAAATTATACACGATCAGAAAAAAATAACTACGCGTATTATTTAGAGGGATATGAATCTTCATGGAACTACGTCGGTCAAAAAAGAAGTGCTACATACACAAACTTAGATCAAGGAAATTATGTATTTAAATTAAAAGCATCGAATAATGATAACATTTGGAATGAGGTTCCTTTAGAATTAAAAATAACGATTCTTCCTCCTTGGTGGAAAACTAAGTCAGCAATACTATGCTATATTACTGCTTTTCTTTTCTGTATTTTTTTATTAAATTTCTTAACCCAAAAACGCTTAAAAGAGAAAGAAGAATTAAACAATCAGCGCTTAATTCAAGCTCAAGATGATGATTTAAACAAAAAGAAACTTCAATTTTTTACGAATATCTCTCACGAATTTAGAACGCCTTTAACTTTAATTATCAATCCTATTAAAGATATAATTAGTAATAAAGAATTAAATCTACCGCAAAGTGTAAAAAATAAACATGCTATAATTTATAAAAATACAGACAGACTCTATCGATTAATTAATGAATTAATGGATATTAGAAAACTAGAACATAATAAAATGAATGTAAGAGCTAGTAAAATTAATTTAATCAGTTTTACTAAAAATCTAACAAGTTATTTTGAAGAAGAAGCTAATAATAAAAACATTCTATTAAGTGTAGATTCTGATGTGCCAGATCTCGGTGTTTGGGCAGATGAAAAAATGATAGAAAAAATAATATTCAATCTTTTATCTAATGCAATTAAAGCTACTCCAAAAGGAGGAGCTATAAATGTAGAATTATTTTCTAATGATAAACTTCATCATTTACCATTAGTTAATAAAGAGAAACCTGTAAAAGCAGTAGAAATACTAATTTCGGATACAGGGGCAGGATTAAATGAAAAAGAAGTAGAAAAAATATTCGAACGATTTTATCAAGTAGAAGATCAAAACAAATCATATATAGGAGGTACAGGTATAGGTTTAGAAGTAGTAAAAAGTTTTGTGTACTTGCATAAAGGAGAAATTAAAGTGGAAAGCAAGTTAGGATCTGGGACTACATTTAAAATTCTTTTACCAATTGGTAAAGAACATTACAGAGAAGATCAAATCATTTATAACCAAGATAAAAAAGAGCAAGTAAAAGAAAATTTCTTGTCAATTCAATCTTTACAAGAAACAGCACAACCAGAACAAACTGCTTTAGCTAAAACAAAAACAGTTTTAATTGTTGAAGATAATATAGAACTGATAAATTACCTAAAAAATGAATTAACTATTGAGTACAAGGTATTTATTGCCAGTAATGGTAAAGAAGGAATTAAAGTTGCAAAAGAAGTATTACCAGATGCAATAATCACAGATGTTGTAATGCCAGAAATGGACGGTTTTGAATTTTGTAAAACTATAAAAAATGATGCATCTACAAGTCATATTCCTTTATTAATGTTGACAGCAAGAACCACCATTAAAAATAGAATAGAAGGTATAGAAAATGGCGCAGATGCCTACATGGTAAAGCCATTCGATTTAAAACTATTAAAGCTTCGTTTATCCCAATTAATAACAAGTAGACAACTAATTTTCGATAAATATTTTGGTGCAATAAGCGGTGCAGATGAAAAAATTAATTCTAGTTCGATTGATAAAGATTTTATACAACAGCTTTTAGACTATATAAATGAGAATATTTCTGACTCTAATTTAAGTGTAGAGGAATTGGCATCACAATTAAAATTAAGTAGAAGTCAATTGTACAGAAAAATTAAAACATTAACTGGTCAAACAGTAAATGAATTTATTAGAAAAATAAGATTAGAAAGAGCTAAACAAATTTTAGATTCTGGAAACGCGAACATAAGCGAAGCATGTTTTAGTGTTGGCTTTTCTTCACCTTCATACTTTTCAAAATGCTTTAAAGCACATTTTGGTGTTTTACCATCAGAACTAGAAGTAAAAAAAGAAGCTATCTTAAAATCCTAAAAAGCTATTGTTTTCAGACCGTGTTTATCACTAAAATCAAACAACACCGTACATCACTTGTCTTAAAACAATCATAATCAAGCAAATAGACAAAATGAAACTATTGATGCATAACATGAACTAAATGTAGCATCCGTGTTAATTTTATGTTAATTAGCCACAATAGTTTTAAACTCTGTATTTTCTGTGTCAAAAAAGAAAGATGTATTCTAATATATTTGGAGAGTACAATAATGGATATGAAACAAAAAGACTTTACCAAAAAATTATTTTTTGAAATAATAATAGTGCTAATTATGGTCGCACTATTATCATTGATTTTTAATAATTTTTAGTAAAGTCTTTAGACGTCGGACACATTGCAAAACAATTTTTTTTTAATTAACCAATTAATATGAATGATGAACAAATTTAAAGTCACAATTATTGCATGCCTGCTTTTATGCATGCAAAATGTTTTTTCGCAAAACAAGAAAATTACCGGAGAGGTAAAAGATTCTTCAGGGAACCCTTTACCCGGAGTGTCCATTTTAGTTAAAGGGACAGTTATAGGTGTAGATACAGATTTTGATGGTAACTATTCAATTTCTGATGTTTCAGCAAGTAATGAGTTAGTCTTTTCTTATTTAGGTATGATTTCTCAAACAATTGTTGTTGGAGACAACTCTAAGATAGATGTTGTTTTATTAGAGGATGCTACATCTTTAGATGAAGTGATCGTGATGGGGTACTCTTCTCAAACAAGAGGAGATTTAACAGGTTCTGTTGCTTCTATAGATATGGATGAGGCCTTAAAAGCGCCAGTAGTTACTGCTGCTGAAGCACTTCAAGGAAGATCTACTGGGGTTACAGTTCTAAGTGACAACACTCCTGGTGCAGCCCCAAAAATTAATATTCGTGGTTTCGGTACAACAAATAATACCAACCCATTGTTTATTATAGATGGAGTTCAAACAGATGATCCAAATGCATTAAACAACCTGAACCCTTCTGATATCGATCAGATGAATGTTCTTAAAGATGGTGCTGCTGCAATTTATGGAGCAAGAGCTGCAAATGGTGTTGTTATTATTACAACGAAAGGCGGTGGATACAACCAAAGTAAACCTACGGTAACTTTAGATATGTATACTGGATTTTCGCAAATTGCAAATACACCAGACATGCTAAACCCAGAGCAACATGCACAAATGTTGTTTCAAAGTCAAGTAAATGACGGAGTAAGCCCAAGTCACCCTCAATACGGAGATGGTACATTTACAGTGCCTTCATCTATTGTAAAATATAATAGAGTTAAATCATACAAGCCTATCACTCTTTGGGGAGAAGGTGAAAAAAATGCTACTGTTACTCCTGGAGGAACAGATTGGATTGATGCAATGACTTCAAGTGCTTTAACTAACAACATCGCATTGTCATTATCTAACGGAAATGAAACTGGAAAATATTTCATGTCACTTGGATATTTAACTAGAGATGGTGTTGCAGCTTATACTGGTTTTGAAAGATTAAGTACAAGATTAAATTCAGAATTCAAAATAGGTGATAAAATTACTATTGGTGAACATATGAATGTTTCATTTACAAACACGCAAAGTGGTAACAGCGAAGCTTGGGAAATGGCGTTGAGAATGACTCCTTTATTACCTGTATACGATGACGAAGGTCTTTTTGCAGGAAGTAGAGCCCCAGGTATTGGAAACACTCGTAACCCTGTAGCTCAAAATTACAGAACTCGTGATGATTATGCGAAGAGATATGCTGCTTTCGGAGATGTTTATTTAAATTGGGAAATTTTAGAAAACCTATCATTTAAAACAACTTTAGGTGGTGGATTTAATACTTTTGATTCAAGACGTTTTACATCTTTAGATCCTGAACATGGAGAGCCAATTGGTATCAATAATTTAAATGAGCAAGACCAAACGGCTTCTAATTGGATTTGGTCAAATGTATTGTCTTACAACAAAACATACAAAGAACACAGTATTAATGCCTTAGTAGGTTATGAAGCATTGAAAAATTCTGATAAAGGAAAAGGGGTTACTGTTTCAGATTTCTTATTCGAAACACCTGACTTTTATTTATTAAACAATGGTGCTGTGCCACCAAAAGTGGATTATGCTTACGATAATTCTAATTCATTAGCATCTGTTTTCGCAACTGTAAACTACTCTTTTAGAGATAAATACTTTGCAACTGTAACATTAAGAAACGATACTTCTTCTCGTTTTTTAGGTGACAATAAAAGTGCAACATTCCCTTCTTTTAGTGGAGGATGGATCATGAGTAAAGAAGATTTCTTTAATGCTGATGGTTTTGTTAACAGATTAAAGTTAAAAGGATCATGGGGGCAATTAGGTAATCAAACATTACCAGTTAACAATCCAACAATAAACATCTCAAGCTTAAATAACTCACAAGCCGATTATTACTTTGATGGAGCTAATTTAAGTTCAGGAGCAATTATATCAGCAATTGGAAACCCAAATTTAAGATGGGAGACAAGTGAATCCTTAAACTTTGGTGTTGAACTAGCGATGTTGGATAGTAGATTAAATATGTCTCTAGAAGGGTATCAAATTAAAACTAAAGATTTGATTTCTCAAGATTTTGGGTTAATTAGCACAACTGCAATTGATGCATCTGCTCCTTATGTAAATTTAGGTGACATACAAAACACAGGATTTGATTTAGGTCTAGGATGGAATGATACTACCGATTCAGGTTTCTCTTATGGCGCAAGTTTAAACTTATCACGCTATAAGAATGAAGTGGTTAAATTGATTGGGGGCGCTCCAGTTGGAGGTAGAACAAATGAATTAAGAGGGCAACAACCTACAAGAACAGAAGAAGGAGAAGAGATGTCTTATTTCTACGGTCGTAAAGTAATTGGATTGTCTGATACAGGTAGGTTTGTTTATGAAGATGTAAATGGTGATGGAACTGTAGATGATGATGACAGAACAAATATTGGTTCTCCGCATGCAGATTTCACCTATGGTCTTAACTTATCAGGAGCTTACAAAGGTTTTGATGCTCAGTTATTCTTTACAGGTTCTCAAGGAAACGATATTTATAACTTTAATAAGTTTTATACAGATTTTCCTGCTTTCGTAAATGGAAATAGAAGCACAAGAGTATTGGACGCTTGGACACCAAGTAATACAAACACTAATGTACCAGCATTATCAACTTCAATTACAAATAACGAAGGTGATCCAAATTCATATTATGTAGAAGATGGTTCTTTCTTTAGATTAAAAAATATTCAGATCGGATATTCGTTGTCAGAAGATATCACTAAAAAAATGAACATAAGCTCTGCACGCTTCTATGTGCAAGCAACTAATTTATTTACTATTACAGATTATTCTGGGTTTGATCCTGAAATCATCTCACAAAATAATTTAAGTTTAGGTGTTGATAACAGAATTTACCCAAATTCTAAGATTTTTACAATGGGTGTTAATTTTAAATTTTAAAAAAAAATGAAAAAAATATTTATTTATTTTAGTGCGCTAGCATTGGTACTAGCGTGTAGCGATGACTTTACAGAATCACCAGCTGTTGGTGCTTTAAGTGATGTGGCATTGCAAAATGAAACAGGAGTTAATTTAATGCTTACAGGTGCCTATTCTGCGCTAGATGGTGTTCGATTAAACTCTGTAGGTGAAGGATGGGCACAAGGCCCTTCTAACTGGATTTTTGATACATTGTCTGATGACGCCCACAAGGGAAGTACGGATGGTGATCAACCAGAATTATACAACGTAGAAACTTTAAATTGGTCTACGGGTAGTTCATATTTCTTAGGAAAATGGTCTGCAGTTTGGGCGGGTGCTCAAAGAGCAAATGCAGTAATCGCATTGATTAATTCAATTCCTGAAGGAGATTTTAGTGCTCAATTGGCAGAAGCACGTTTTTTAAGAGGTCATTTTTACTTTGAATTGACGAAAATATATAAGTACATTCCTTTTATTGACGAAGAAATGTATGCCGCTCAAGAGTTTAACCAACCAAACCTGAGTGCGCCATGGGATAAAATAGAAGCAGATTTTAAATATGCTGCAGACAACTTGCCAAATAGCCAAGATGTAATAGGTAGACCAAATTCTTGGGTTGCGAAAGCATTTTTAGGAAAAACACATTTGTACCAATCTGATTGGAATGCAGCGCTGCCATTACTAGCAGATGTTGTTAACAATGGACCTTATTCTTTAATGGCAGATTTTGTAGACAACTTTAGATTAGCTGGTGAAAATAGTAGTGAAACAATGTTCGCTATCCAATTTACTAAAGATGCTACCGGATCAAATACAAACCTAAGAGGTGCTTTAAATTTCATTAACGGTGGTCCTTATGCGTCTTGTTGTGGATTCTATATGCCATCTCAAGATTTATTGAACGCCTATAAAACTACTGCAGCTGGTTTGCCAGAATTAGACACTTACGCGGATTCTGACGTAACTAGTGATTTAGGGATTCCTTCAGCAGATCCATTTACACCATACGCGGGGCCATTAGATCCAAGAGTTGATTATACAATAGCTCGAAGAGGTATCGATTATAACGGTTATGGCGTAAGTCCTGGTGCAGATTGGTTAAGAAATGAGCCTTCTGATATTTCAGGTGCTTATTTACCTAAGAAAAACACGTATTGGAACGGTGAAACAGACAATATGTCAACAGGTGGTTGGGGTGAACAAAACTCTGGTGTTAACTATCACGTTATGCGTTTTGCAGATGTATTGTTAATGCATGCAGAGGCTGCTCTTGAAACAGGAGATTTAAGTACTGCACTTTCAAACGTAAATATAGTAAGAAATAGAGCTAAATCCTCGAACTATGTACAAGCGCCAGGAGGAGGAAATGCGGCAAATTATGTAATAGAGCCTTATGTTTCTTCTGATTTTTCAACACAAGAAGCTGCTAGAAAAGCAGTACGTTTTGAGCGTCGTTTAGAAATGGGAATGGAAGGACATAGATATTTTGACATCGTAAGATGGGGAAATACCGCTGCAAGAATGAATACATATGTTGAAAATGAATCTCGTGCGAACCCGCAATTTGGTTCAGAAGCCGGTACATGGAGCAGTAAACACAATAATTGGCCAATTCCAATTTCAGCAATTGATGGAAGTGGTGGGGTATTAACTCAAAACCCAGATTGGTAAAATAAATTTTTGAATTAGTTTATTACAGGGCATTGAAAGATGCCCTGTTTTTTTATATTTACACATATCTAATATTTATTTTCAAAGTAATGAAAAAACTATTTTTACCATTTACACTTGTACTCTTTTTATCAGCTTGCAAAAATGATTTTAAAAATAACTCCCCTATTTTCAAAAAAATAAATTCCTCATATTCAGGTATTAATTTTGAAAATACTTTAACAGAAAATGACTCTTTAAATTATTTGACTTATGCCTACATGTATATGGGTGGTGGAATATCTGTTGGTGATATCAATAACGACGGATTAAATGATGTATTTTTTACAGGTAACATGGTATCTAATAAATTATACTTAAATAAAGGGAATCTCAAATTTGAGGATATTACCGATATTGCTAATGTTGGAGGCGACAATAGATGGTTTACAGGTGTTACCATGGCAGATGTTAATGATGATGGATATTTAGATATATACTGCTCAGTGAGCGGAAAATTCGGCCCGAAAGAAAATCTTCTCTATATAAATAATGGAGATATGACTTTTTCCGAAAAAGGAAAAGAATTTGGCATAGCTGATGCTGGACATAGCGTACAATCTACCTTTTTTGATTATGACTTAGATGGAGATTTAGATTTGTTTTTAGCAAACTACCCCTCTACCCGATTTAATGCACCGAATAGTCACTATTTATGGAAAATGAAAAATCCAAAAGAACACGAAACGGATAAATTGTTCCGTAATGATGGAGGTAAATTTGTGAATGTGACCAAAGAATCTGGAGTTGGCACATTTGGACTTTCATTAAGTTGTACAGTAGGAGATTTGAATAATGATGGTTGGCCAGATTTATATGTTTCCAATGATTTTAGTTCACCTGATTATTTATTTATTAATAACCATGATGGGACTTTTAGCGAACAAGTAAAAAATACCACAAAACACACAGCCTTTTATGGAATGGGCGTGGACATTGCTGATTTTAATAACGATCAATTATTAGATTTGATTCAGGTAGATATGATGGCTCAAAATAACCGCAGGCAAAAAGCGAATATGGCAAGTATGAATCCTAGATTATTTTGGAGTACTGTGAACTCAGGATTTCACTACCAATACATGCAAAATAACCTTCAAGTAAATCATGGTGTTCTCAATGACTCATTACCCCATTTTAGCGATGTATCACGAATCGCCGGATTATCATCGACGGATTGGAGCTGGGGACCTCTTTTTGTAGATTTAAACAATGATGGACTAAAAGATATTTTCATTTCAAACGGAACGCGAAGAGAGATTAACAACAGGGATTTCTTCAATGAAATGAAAAAATTAAAATTAACAAAGGCTGATATGTTAAAGAAAAGCCTTGAAATTCCCTCTGAAAAGATTGATAATTTTGTTTTTAAAAATAATGGAGATTTAAATTTTGAAAAGGCAAATGATAAATGGGGAATAGAATATGAAGGATTCTCAAATGGTGTCGTTTATGTTGATTTAGATAATGATGGAGATCTTGAAATTATTACAAATAATATTGATGATGTTGCATCAGTATTTGAAAATACGAGTTCGACTATCAATAATTATTTAATGGTTGATTTTGAAGGCAAGAAAGGAAATAAGTTTGGTTTAGGTAATAGAGTGTACATTACAGTTGGTGATGAAACGCAAATGCAGGAACTTACCCTTACCAGAGGATTTCAATCATCTGTTGCTCCTGAACTACATTTTGGTTTGAACAAATCACCCATAATTGAAAGTCTAAAAGTGGTTTGGACAGATGGAAAAACGCAAGAAATAAGTAACCTTGATGTCAACCAAAAAATAACACTAAATTACAAAGATGCTATAGAAACGAAAGCTAATACTAAAATAGTACAGCAGCTATTCTCATCAAATACAGACAATGTGTTCCCAGAACATCAACATATAGAAAATTATTACGACGATTTTATTGATCAAGTATTATTACCTCATAAAATGTCTCAATTCGGACCTGCATTGGCAGTTGGAGATTTAAATGGTGATGGTTTAGAGGATTATTTTGTGGGCGCAGCCTCAAAGCACCAGGGAAAATTGTATTTGCAAACTCCGACAGGTTTTATTGAAAATAACATACCCGATTTTAATAAAACTTTAATGAGTGAGGATGTTGGGGCAACAATATTTGATGCTGACCAAGATGGAGATAATGATTTGTATGTTGTTAGCGGTGGATATGAATTTGAGGCCAATTCTAAATGGCTTCAAGATAGATTGTACCTTAACGACGGTAAAGGTAATTTTACATTATCCGAAAAAGCCTTGCCAAAAATGATAACAAGTGGTTCAAGAGTTTACAATGCAGATTTGGATAAAGATGGAAAAGAAGACTTAATTGTCTTAGGAAGGCAACTACCAAAAAATTACCCAGCTTCAGCAAACTCTTATATTTTACTAAACAAAAGTGAAAATGGCATTGCAAAGTTTAAGGACGCAACTGATGAAGTACTAAAAGAATTTAATGCATTAGGAATGGCTACAAGTGCAGTTGTTACTGATATTGATAATGATAATTGGTTAGATCTTATTGTGGTAGGCGAATGGATGCCAATTAGAATATTTAAAAATAACAAAGGAAAATTCAAAGAAGTTTCCGAAGATATGGGAGTTGACAAGGACACCACTGGTTGGTGGTGGAGTATACAAGAAGGTGATTTTGATAACGACGGCGATATGGATTATATTCTTGGTAATAATGGACTTAATTATAAATACAAAGCCTCTGAAGATGAAACCTTTGATATTTTCATTAAAGATTTTGATAATAACAAAAAGAATGATATTGTTTTGAGTTATTACAATGATGGAGAGCAATATCCTGTTCGTGGTAGAGAATGCTCATCTCAACAGATTCCGGCAATAAAACATGTATTTAAAGATTACAAAAGTTTCTCTGAAGCGACTTTAATTGATGTATATTCAAAACAAGATTTAGATAATGCCATCCATCATCAAGTAAAATCGTTTGCAAGTATTTACTTAGAAAACAATAAAGGACAATTTATTACTCACAAACTTCCAATTCAAGCACAATTTTCAAGTATCAATCAAATTTTAGTTGATGACTATGACAACGATGGAAATTTAGACGCATTAATCGCGGGAAATCTATATGTTTCAGAAGTTGAAACACCAAGAAATGATGCAAGTCACGGATTGTTTTTAAAAGGAAAAGGTGATGGTACTTTTTTACCTGTTCCTGTCTTAAAAAGTGGATTTTCAGCCTCAGGAGACGTAAAAGACATGTCAGAAATAATGGTTAATCAAGAACGTCATATAATTATTGCAAAAAATAATGATAAAGTTCAATATTTAAAATTAAAAAACTAAATTAAAATAGTAAGGATACTATAAGAACCGTTGTAAAACCAACAAGGGATAATATCGTAGTCATTACAGACCAACTTCTAAAAGTTTGTTTTTCATCAAGATGTAAATATTTACTTACAAGCCAAAAACCACTATCATTTACATGAGACATAATTGAAGCACCAGCTGCAATTGCAATTACCAAAAGAGCTTTATCTATGTCGGTAATTGTATTTGATAGTAATGGAGCTGTAATACCTGCTGCAGTTATCATTGCAACAGTTGCAGAACCCTGCAAAACTCTTACAATAACAGCCGCTAAAAAAGCGAATAGTAAAATACTAATTCCTTTATCTGCAAAATAATTTGCTAACATTGTACCAGTTCCTGTATTTATTAAAATTTGTTTAAATACGCCACCTGCACCTGTTAAAAGGATGATAATTCCAGCAGCTTCCATGGATTTTGTTGTTGTTTTTAACAACGTTTCTTTACTATAACCTCTTTTAATACCTAATAAATACCAAGCAATTAGATTTGCTATGATTAATGCTGAAAACGGGTGCCCAATCATTTGTAGCCAATTTTTAACATTGTTAGGTATTGTACCTTCTTCAAACAAAGGACTGTTTAAAACGGTGTTACCAACAATTAAAACAATAGGAATACCAATAATAGCCAATATTAATCCTACGGCAGGATAGTCTTTATGACTTTGTTTGTCTACTATCTTAGGCGCATTAATATGTATCTTTTTTGAGATATACTTGGCAAATAATGGGCCGCTTATAATTGCAGAGGGTATGCCTACAATAAATCCAAAAAGGATCACCCAACCTAAATCTGCTTTTAAAATATCCGCAACAGCAACTGGTCCGGGAGTTGGTGGTATAAACGAATGGGTAATTGCCAAACCTGCTAATAACGGAATGGCGTATAACAATAAAGATTTTTTAGTTTTTCTTTGCAGTGAATAAATTAGGGGTACTAAAATTATAAATGCGACATCAAAAAAAACAGGAATAGCAATAAAGAAACCGGTTATCATCAAAGCCCAAGAAGCATTTTTTTCTCCAAATTTGTTTAGTAAATAATTTGCCAAAGCTTCAGCCCCTCCAGAGTGTTCTAAAATAGCACCAAACATTGCTCCTAATCCAACAACAGTAGCTACAAAACCTAAAGTATTTCCCATACCTTCTTTTATCGTGTTGATGATATCAAGAGGATTCATTCCTGAGAAGATACCAACAGAAATGCTTGCTATTAAAAGAGCTATAAAAGCAGGTATTCTTAATTTTAGAATTAAAAAAAGTAATATTATTATGCCAATAACAACTGCAAAAATTAAGGTGAAATCTATCATAATATTACCATGTTGTGTGAAAGTATTCTTGTTCTTTTTTATCTATTCTTTGATAGGTATGTGCTCCAAAAAAATCTCTTTGTGCTTGAATTATATTTGCAGGTAACCTTTCTGAAGTAATGGACATCCAATAATTAAATGACGCATTTAAGGTGTTTAAAGGAATGCGATTTTCTAAACCATATTTTAGAGTTTCTACGATAGCATCTTCATTGTCATGTAAAGAATTAAATGTTTGATTATCCTTTAAGTAATCACTATTGTTTTTTAAAATTTCAATAGATTTCTCCATAAACTTAGAGCGAATAATACAACCGTTCGTCCAAATTCGTGCTATTTCAGAGAAGTTTAAATTCCAATTATACGTTTTTGAGGCTTCTTTCATTAAAAGGAATCCTTGGTGATGATTTATAATTCTCGCAAACTGATACGCCTTTTTTAAATCTTCTATTTTTGGTGCATTAAAATGAACTTTTCTTGTTAAGTTTTTTGATAACTCAACTCTATCTTTTTTAAAAGAAGAAATAAATCGATCAAATACAGCCGCAGTAATCATCGTACCCGGAAATCCGAGATCTAGCGCTGTTTTACTAGACCAAGAACCTGTTCCTTTATTACCAGATTTATCTAAAATTAAATCAATTAAATAATTATTTCCTTCTTTTTTTGTTAAGATTTTCGATGTAATTTCTAAAAGATAATTCCCTGTATTTTCTATATTCCATTCATGAAATAATTTAGAAATCTCATCATTCGTAAAGGATACTTTTAAAATCGAATAAACCTCTGCAATTAGTTGCATTTCTGCATATTCAATTCCATTATGAATCATTTTTATAAAATGACCAGCCCCATCATTACCAATAAAAGTACAGCAAGGTTTACCTGAGTTGTCTTTTGCTGCAATTTTTTCTAAAATAGGTGCAACTTTTAGATAGGCTTCAAAAGTTCCTCCAGGCATAATAGACGGGCCTTTTCTGGCACCTTCCTCCCCTCCGGAAATCCCGCATCCAATAAAATCAATTTCCGCCTGATTTAAATAAATTGTTCTTCTTTGAGTATCTGTAAATAAAGAGTTCCCTCCATCAATAATAACATCACCTTTATGCAAAAAAGGTAAAATTTGCTGAATAATAGTATCTATTGCTGTTCCCGCCTTAATCATTATTAAAATTCTACGCGGCCTCTCTATACCCTCCACAAAAGATTTTAAATTCGTAAAACCATTAATATTTTTAAGGGAAGTACTATGAATAAAATCGTCAACAACATTTTCTTCACCCTCACAAATTCTATTATAAACTGAAGTAGAAAATCCATTTTCTGCAATATTTAAACTGATGCTTTTTCCCATAACACCAAGACCAATAACTCCAAATTCTGATTTATGCATTTGTTTTAATATTTTGAGTGATTGTATTTACAATTTCAGGTAAACTCATAGAAATATTTATGTGCAATCCATAATTTGGCACTTCAAGAGTTTCTATTTGTGACTTTAATAAATCGGGTTTCATAAAATGATTTTTTCTCTTAGAAATTCTATCGCAGATTAATTGATAATCACCATTTAAAACCACCCAATAATCAGTATTCTTGTATGCATTTAAAATTTTTCGATATGACTCTTTTAATGCAGAACAAGCTAAAATAGCTCCTTCATTCTTTTTCCAAGATGTAATATTTTTAGATAGTTCTTTCAACCAGGGCAATCTGTCTTTATCAGTTAAAGGAATATTATTTTTCATCTTTTCAATATTCTCTTTAGGATGAAAATTATCTCCATCGTAAAAAGGAATATTTAATTTTTTAGAGAGTAATTCCCCAACAGATGTCTTTCCACAACCACTGACTCCCATGATTACAATAACATTTTTCATTATTTTTGAAGGATAAAAGATGTTTTTAAACCTTGAGCAGCATTAGGTCCAACCCAAAGATTAAATGTTCCTTCTTCTGCAGCTTTTATTATTTTATGATTCACAAATTCCAAATCTTTAGAAGATATTTTAAAAGAAATTTCTTTTGTTTCCCCACTTTTTAAGAAGACATGTTTAAATCTTTTTAACTCCTTTACAGGTCTGGTAATACTACCTACTAAATCCTGAACATAGAGTTGAACAAGTTCTTTACCATCCTTTTCACCTGTATTTTTAATCGATACTTTAACCTCTAAATCTTCATTAAAATGAATCGTATTTTTAGATATAGACATATCAGAATAATTAAAAGAAGTGTACGTTAATCCGAAGCCAAAAGGAAAATGAGGTGTAAAACCAGCATCTAAATAATGCGAGTCGTTTCCTAAAGAACTTTGCCACGCAGCAATTGGTATTTTTTCCATTGGGATAAAAGAAGTGCTATCTGCAGGTCTACCTGTGTTTTTATGATTGTAAAAAAAAGGCAATTGTCCTGCTGTTTTTGGCCAAGAAACAGGCAATCTACCTTCAGGAGATTTTATACCATGTAAAACCTCATACAGCGCTTCACCTCCCATTGTGCCAGGATGCCAAGCCATTAAAACAGCATCCGTCTTTTCTATAATATTTGTTATTGTAATTGGTCTTCCTGCCATGATAACTAGCACAATTGGTTTTCCTGTTTTTGCTAGTTCATTTATCAACTCTTCTTGAGCTCCCGGTAAATCTATATTGGCTCTACTATGTGCTTCTCCAGAAAGTATTGCCTCTTCACCACCAAAGAATAATATTACATCAGATTTTTTAGCAATTTCAATTGCTTTTTTAAACCCTTTTTTAGAAATATCTCTACTATGTGTTAATCCTTTTGCAAATTTAAAATTTGCATTCGCATTTTTATAAGCTAATAAAGGTGTGTTTGTATGTTCTTTTTCTCCGTCAAAAGCCCAAGTACCCAATTGCTCATGTGGTGCATTTGCTAATGGACCAATAATAGCAACTTTTGCTTTTGTTGAAATTGGTAAAATTGAATTCTTATTTTTTAATAATACGGTACTTTCTATTGCGGCTTTTTTAGCTTCTTTTAAATGCTTTTCTGCATAAAAATTACCAGTGTGTTTTTTATTTCTATAAGGATTTTCAAAAAGACCCAATCTAAATTTGATTCGCAAAATATTACGAACAAATTCATTTAATTCTTCAATAGTTACTTTATTTTCTTTAATCAATTCTTTTAAATGATTTTCATACGCTTCACTGGTCATTTCCATGTCTAATCCTGCCTTTGCGGCTAATTCTCCCGCATGCTTTTCATCCCTGGCAAAGCCATGCTCAATCATTTCAATAACAGAATCCCAATCACTTACAACAAAACCATCGAATTGTAATTCACCTCTTAAAACATCTTTCAATAAAAACTCATTACCGGTTGCAGGAATACCGTTTATCTCATTAAAAGAACTCATTACCGTTGCCGCCCCCGCATCTATTGCCGATTTAAAAGGCGGTAAATAAACGTTTCGTAATAAAGGCTCACTTAAATTTACGGTATTATAATCTCTACCTCCTATTGCTGCTCCATAAGCAATGTAGTGCTTTGCAGAAGCGGCTATTCTATGAGGATTACTTAAGTCATCTCCTTGAAAACCTTTAATATAAGCTTCTCCTAATATGGTTGCTAAATAAGTATCTTCGCCTGGAGATTCTGCAATTCTTCCCCATCTACTATCTCGTGCAATATCTAACATTGGTGCAAATGTCCATCTTATTCCTGCTGCCGAAGCTTCAAAAGCCGCAATTTCAGAAGATTTTTCTACTATTTGTGCGTCCCAAGTTGCTGCTAAACCAAGTGGAATTGGAAAAAGAGTTTTAAACCCATGAATAACATCTCTTCCAAAAATTAAAGGAATTCCATTTGGACTTTCCTCAATAGCCAATCTTTGTAATTCATCTACATAATCTAAATTCATTATGTTTAAAAAAGCTCCTACATTTCCATTTTTCACAGATTCTTTTAAATCCTCTGGTAAGATTTTTGCCCTACTCGAGACCCCTCTTAGATTGGTTTGACCAATTTTTTCTTCTAATGTCATTTTAGATATTAAAGCATCTATTTTATTTTCATAAGCTCCATATTTTAAAAGTTTTGGCTTGTTTTCTTTACAGCTAACAAGTGTTAAACTGAATAGTAACAAAAAAAATATTTTTTTCATAATTGGTCTATTTACTATGTTTATAAAAGTTGCTTTTCACTCCTTTAACCCCAGGGTTTATGCTAAATAATGAACCTGCAAGAGGGTATTTTATTAGTTCTTCTTCTGTCATATCTATTCTTGCCGAAGTGATATAAAGCGTTTCTAGATTTTCACCACCAAATGCACAAGAAGTAATGTTGTGGGCGGGAACTTCAATTTTAGAAATCACTTTTCCTGTTTTCGGATTAAATCTAATCACCGCATTTCCATTCCACATACCAACCCAAAGCATATTCTCCTCGTCGATAGTCATTCCGTCAGGAAAACCAAATTTAATAGGGATTTTAACCGCAATTTTTCCATTTGAAATTTCTCCTGTTTCATTGTTATAGTCAAACTCTTTAATTGTTGAAGTTGGCGTATCTATGTAATACATGGTTTTCTTATCAGAAGTCCAAACAATACCGTTTGAAATGGTAACACTATTTATTTTCTTTTGCAAGATGTTTTCTGATGTAATTGTATATAAATTAGCCTTACCAGTTTCTTGTTCTAAATGCATTGAGCCAACCCAAAATCTTCCTGAAGGATCACATTTACCATCATTTAATCTACTACCTGGCAATTCATTTTTCATATCTGTAAATAAATTACTTTTCCCTGTTTGTATATCTATTTTATGAACTCCATTTTCTAGCGCAATCAGAGCTTCATCTTCAGTAAACGGAACAACAGTACCTATTCTAGATTCAGTGTTTAAAACTTTATTTATTTTTGATTTAGGATTGTAAATATTTAGCTGTCTGCCTTCAATATCTATCCAGTATAACTCATGTGTCTTATAGTTCCAAATAGCGCCTTCACCCAAATTAGCTTCCACTTTATATTCTAAAGATGCAATGTTATTTTGTTTTTTTTCTTCTTTTATCTTTTTATAATTTTTAGAATTACAAGCAAAAAGTATAATTGAAAAACCAATAATTGGTATTGTTTTTAGCATAGGTTTTTTATTTTTTTGATTTTGAAAACATCCATGGAATTAAATCTTGTTCTTTAAATGCCTCCTTAAAGGTATCTCCATGACCAAGATTGTACTCCGTGTATTTTACATCAGCATTCGCTTCAGTTAATTTAGAATACATATTTCTAGAGCCTTCAACAGGATTCCATTTGTCTTTATTTCCATGAAAAATCCAAATAGGAATCTTTTTTATGTTTTTAGTTTGATTTGGGTCAGAATATCCTGCCATTGGTATAGCTGCTGCAAATAAATCAGGTTTTCTTGCTATAAACTCCCATGTTCCAAAACCTCCCATAGATAAACCTGTTATGTAGATTCTTGATGTATCTATTGATTTTTCAGAAATTAACTTTTCTATTAATTCTAATGTAGCTTCACCAGACTCTGAAGGTATAGGGTTCATCATATAAGAGCCATTCTTGCCCAAGCCTTTAAATGGAGTTTCTGGAGAGTTCCCAACCCATTTTGCCCATTCTTCGTTATTGGTTTTATTAGAACATTGTGGCACTAAAATATAACAGGGATATTTAGCTTGTGATTGCGCCGTTATTAATGAATTTTTATTCATTATAAACCCAGCGTTTCGATAAATTCTCTCTCCGTTTTCGACACCTCTTTCCCCTCTACCGTGAAGAAATACAACTAAAGGAATCTTTTGGTTATGTCGTTTATTTGGAGAAAATAGGCGGTATGGTAGTTCTAAATCATTGGCAGCCTTGTAGGTGTTTTTAACGAATAAGCTATCAACATTTTTTAGAATCCACTTTTCATCAAAAAATGTATTTTCTTTTAATCCTATTTTAGAATTAAACGCAAAAATGAGGCAGAGTAAAATTGCACTCGCTAAAAGTTTTATTTTCATTTTTTTAAAATTTTAAAAAAGCAGTATAAATTATACTTTATACTGCTTTTCAACATTCAATAATTCAAATTAAAACAAAACAAACTTAATTTTTTTTACAATGTTGTTTGATGCGTTTCCCACGTACAAATAGTAAGTTCCTTTTTCGACAGACCAATCTGAAATTTTAGTGTTGTAATAGGCTAATTGCGATACATCAATAGTTATTGTGGTGTTTTTTTTATCTCCCTTATCTAAATAAACTTTAGAAAATCCTTTTAATTCTTTTAAAGCTCTTTTCACTTTAGATTTATGTTTACCAATATATACTTGAACAACTTCAGAGCCAGGTCTACTGCCTATATTAGAAACATCCAGGGTTACTTTTATTTTATCATTTATTCTGTATTTTTTTTGGTCAATTTTAATGTTAGAAATTTTAAAATCAGAATAGGACAAACCATAACCAAAAGCAAATTGAGGAGCTATCTCTTTAGTATCAAACCATCTGTAACCAACTAATATATCTTCCTTATAATATTGATTTACACCATCTCCTGGGTAAGAAACTTCTCCAAATGAATGTGCTGCATTGTCTGTTAATTTCTTTGGAAAAGAAAAAGGAAGTTTTCCTGAAGGATTTGCGTCTCCACTAACAATATCTGCAATTGCATGTCCAGCCATACTGCCTAAATACCACGTTTGTAAAATTCCTTTTGTTTTAGATATCCAAGGCATTGCAACCGCATTACCTGTCACTAATAAAAAACCTACATTTTTATTTACTTCGTTAATACCGTTTAATAATTTTTCTTGTCCATAAGGCAAAGCAAATACCTCTCTGTCATCACCTTCACTATCTTGATGATAACTTTTATTTAAACCACCAATGAAAAGAACGACATCCGCTTTTTTAGCAACCTCGATTGCCTTTACATATAAAGAATCTTGATTTAAAGTTGCTGGAAGTGTTTTATCATAGGCGGAAGCGCCAGATTCATAACCCATAGTATGGATAATTGCAGCGTTTTTATATCTTGTCTTAAGCCCCTCTAACGGAGATATTTCAAAAAGAGGTTTTAATTGTGATGACCCACCTCCTCTTGTCATATCTCTAGTCGCATTTTCTCCTATAACTGCAATTTTTAACCCTTTTTTATCTTTAACAGGGAAAAAATTATCTTCGTTTTTTAATAAAACAATACCATCTGTAGCGACTTTTCTAGCAACCTCATGATGTTCTTTAGTATTTAGCTTACCTAAAGCTCTGTTTGAATTTAAGCTTGTGCGATAAATTAATCTTAAAATTCTACGTACTTTATCATCGACTAAGTCCTCACTTAATTCACCATTTTTGATTGCTTTTAAAAATGGTTTTGCTAAATAATAATATTCATAATGATTATCTGCACCTGTACCTAAACCATCTGTACCTGTTCCCATTTCTATATCTAAGCCATATAAAGCTGCCTCTTTTGTACTATGACCAGAACCCCAGTCACTTATAACAACACCATCAAAACCCCAATCATTTTTTAAAATTTTATTCAAAATTTTATGATGCGTTGTGTATTGACCTCTAAACTTATTGTACGCCCCCATAAGAGACCAAACATTACCTTTTTGCACGGCGGCTTTAAATGCAGGTAAATAAATTTCATACAAGGCTCTATCACTAACTTCTACATTAATTTTATCTCTCCAATGCTCCTGATTATTAAGAGCAAAGTGCTTTACACAAGCTGCAACTCCATTCTCTTGAACTCCTTTAATATAGGGCACAACCATAGTTGAAGCCAGAAAAGGATCTTCTCCTAAATACTCGAAATTTCTGCCATTCATGGGAGTTCTGTAAATATTTACACCTGGGCCAAGTAAAATATCTTTCTCTCTATATCGCGCTTCTTCACCTAAACTAAAACCATAATCTCTAGATAATTTAGGGTTAAAACTTGCTGCTAAACAAGTTAATGCCGGAAAAGCTGTAATAGCATCATTAGTCCAACCAGCCTCTGACCAAGCATCCCAGCTAATTTCTTCTCTAACTCCATGAGGTCCGTCAGACATCCATACTTCTGGTATACCCAAGCGAGCAACTCCTTTTGCACTAAATTTAGATTGTGCATGAGTCAACGCTACTTTTTCTTCAAGAGTTAAAACAGCAATAATACTATCTATTTTAGCCTCTATAAATTCAGTACTTGTTTGACCCTTTTCTAATTTAATTTGTGGTATTTTCTTCTGCCCACTTACGAGTAAAAAATGCAGACATAAAATTAGAGTTAATAATGAACTATTATTTTTAAAAGGTAACCTCATATTTGAAAAGTAATTATTTTTTATAAAACTACCTTTTTAAGAATATAGGTGAGTATAACTATTTGAAATAAGATTAAAACATTTGTTGCAATTCTTCTACCACTCATACTTTTAACACATCAATAGCACATATCTGCTATCTTTTGCATTAGATCTATCATTAATAAGTTTTTATCGCCTTATTGTTTAGAGTACTTTGGCAGTGCTATAATATTGCTTAAAAACATAATCAAAACCATCTTCTTAAGTTATAACAGAATTACTAAATCATAAATAAAAAAGTTGAATATGTTGTTTAACCAAATGATTCTTAAATAAAACGTAACAAAAAAATACAGTTCTTTATTTACATATAAAATCAATCTTTTATTTACCAAAAATAATTTAATTACTAAATCACTTATACGAATACAAAATGTTAGAAATAAATAAAGTTCCCTTAAAAGAAAAAATAGGATATGCCCTTGGAGATGGTGCCGCCAACATTGCTTGGAGAGGTGTTGCCACCTTTCTATTTATTTTTTACACAGATGTGTTTGGGTTAAACCCTGCAACTGCCGGACTGGTTTTACTAACTGCTAGATTTAGTGATGGTATTAGTGATATCTTAATGGGAATCATTGGTGATAAAACAAAGTCTAAATACGGGAAATTTCGTCCATGGATACTATGGACTGCTATACCTTTGGGATTAACATTAGCTTTATTGTTTACAACACCAAATTTCGGAGAAACGGGTAAAATCATTTATGCTTACATTTCTTATATTTTATTTACATTAATCTATACAGCAAATAATATTCCATACGGAGCATTAATGGGAGTAATGACAGGTAACGACAAAGAGCGCACATCTATAGGCTCTTTTAGAATGACTGGCGCATTTGCGGGAGGTATGTTAGTACAAGTACTTCTTTTGTTTTTAGTTGCCTATTTTGGTAACGTTGAACCTAAAATAAATGTTTCGAACATCTCAGAGGGCAAGTTTAAAGTCGAAGTAATAGCTTCAAGAGACGCAGAAAGCGTGGGTATCAAAACAGAAGACGGATTGGCAACTATTGCTTGGGCCGATGCTGCTAAAAATATTGATACCCCATTAGAGAAAAGATTGAATTTTAATATGGTAAATGGAGAAAAGTACTCATTTATTGTTGAAGGAGAAAAAGAAATTTCTGATGCCAAAATTTCTATTATCGACCAAAAGAAAGGATATAGTAATTCAATGTATATAATGTCCGCTATTTTAGCCCTTCTTATGCTTGCTACATTTGCCTCTACGAAAGAAAGAGTATTACCTCCAAAAACACAAAAAAGTAACCTTTTAGAAGATTTTAAAAACTTATTGACCAACAAACCTTGGTTAGTATTAATCATCATAGGTTTGTTGTTTAATATTTACAATGCCATCAAACAAGGTATTGTAATTATATATTTTACACACTACTTAAATGATGCGTTATTATCAGCAACTTATTTATTTGGACTAGGAATTGCCTCTATCGCTGGAGCATTAATTACAGCGCCATTAAGTAAAAAGCTAGGAAAACGTAACTTGTTTATCTATGCACTAATATTCTCTGGCATCATGAATGCATTATTAATCTTATGCGACCAGTCTGATATTTCAGGTATCTTTACATTAGGTATTATATCTGAATTCTCGGCAGCGATCTTCCCTACTTTATTTTTTGTAATGTTAGGCGACATTGCAGATTACTCAGAATGGAAAGATGGAAGAAGAGCAACTGGTCTTATTTACTCTGCAGGTTCATTCGCGACTAAGTTTGGTGGTGGTATCGCAGGTGCATTAATTGGTTTTGTATTAGCAGCATACAACTACGAAAGTTCGCCACAAGAGGCATTCCCTGCCATTAAGATGTTAATGAGTTGGATTCCTTCTATCATGACATTTGCGGCAGCAGCATTAATGTTTTTATATCCACTCACAAGTAAAAAAATGAGTGAAATATCAACGGAATTACAATCAAGAAGAACATCAGAAGGTGATGCTGAATTATTACAATAACGAATAAACTAAATTATAAATGAATAAATTTCCAAAAGATTTTGTTTGGGGAACAGCCACATCATCTTATCAAATTGAAGGTGCTAGTGATTTAGATGGAAAAGGACCATCGATTTGGGATGCTTTTTGTGGTATTCCTGGTAAAATTAATAATAATGAAACAGGTAATGTTGCTTGCGATCATTATCACAAATTTAAGGAAGACATAAAGTTAATGAAAGATATGGGCATTAAAGCATATCGTTTCTCAATTGCTTGGTCTAGAATTATGCCAACAGGAAAAGGAACTATTAACGAGAAAGGAATTCAATTTTATTCAGAAATAATTGATGAACTTCTTAAAGCAGATATCGTTCCTTGGGTTACATTATACCATTGGGATTTACCTCTGGCTTTACAACTGGAAAATGATGGTTGGCTGAATAAAGATATTACTGATTATTTTAAAGAATATGCAGATGTATGTTTTGATAAATTTGGTGATCGTGTAAAAAACTGGATTACATTAAACGAGCCGTGGGTAGTCTCTATTTTGGGATACGGACAAGGTGTTTTTGCTCCGGGTAGAGTTTCTAAATCAGAACCTTATTTAGCAGGACATCACTTAATTATTGCACATGCAAAATCTGTAAAACTATATAGAGAAAAATATGCGCATCAAAGAGGAGAAATCGGAATCTCTAATAATTGTGATTGGCGAGAACCTTTAACCGAAAACATAGAAGATAAAGAAGCTGCAGAAAGAGCTATCGAGTTTTTTATTGCTTGGTTTGCAGACCCGATTTATTTTGGAGATTACCCAAAAGTGATGAAAGAAAGACTAAAAGAACGTCTTCCATCCTTTTCTGAAGAGGAGAAAGAATTGATAAAAGGTAGTTCAGATTTTTTTGGACTAAATCATTATACAACCATGTATGCCGCAAATTCAGATGGAATTACGAAAGAAATTGCTGTAAATGGAAATGGTGGTATTTCTGAAGATCAAGATGTAGACTTATCTATTAGTAAAGATTGGAAAGTAACATTAATGGGTTGGGCAGTAGTGCCATGGGGTTGTAAAAAATTATTAAAATGGATCGATAAGCGTTATAACAAACCGAACATATACATTACAGAAAATGGTTGTGCATATCCAGATAAGTTGATAGATGGTGAAATTAATGATCAAGAAAGGTTAGAGTTTTATCAAGAATACCTAAAAGCTTGTCAAGAAGCCATTGAAGAGGGCGTAAATCTAAAAGGATATTTCGCTTGGTCTTTTATGGATAATTTTGAGTGGGCATCAGGATATGAACAACGTTTTGGATTGCATTATGTGGATTTTGAAACTTTAGAAAGAATTCCCAAGAAATCGGCAAATTGGTTTAAAAAAGCTATAAAAAATGAAAGTGCGGAAGTAACATTGTAACAAAAAATGATATCAAATAACAATCGAAATTGATGACTAAATAAAGTTTTTAAAATTAAAAAACCATCTCTAATGAGATGGTTTTTTTTAATCAACTAACCTAATTATACAAACTAAAAACAATTAACTACTTTGTTTTCAATTATTCTATATCAAGTTGTATGCCAAAATATAAACTATAGGATATTTTTAGATATATTTAACATTTATTCGTCTAATTCCTTCTCTTTTTCACTTTAGAAACCGTTGGTAACGCTTTTTTTAATGCTTCTACAATAGAATACGTGGCAGGACAAATAGCGGTATTTGCAATCGTTAAATCAGAAATATTTATAAACTTTTTCCTATTTGTATGAGGATATTCTGCACAAGCTTTTGGGCGAACGTTATAAATAACACAACTATTATCAGTTTCGTCCAAGAATGAACAAGGCGCCGTTTTTAGTACCATAAAATTATCTTCATCTCTTTGTAAATATTGCTTTTCAAAATCAGCTACTTTCATTCTTAAATACTTCGAAATACGCTCCGTATCTTTATCTGTAAAAATTGGGCTTGTAGTTTTACAACAATTTCCACAATCTAAGCAATCTGTCTTTTTAAATTCAGCATCATGCAGCTCTTGCACAACATAATCAAAGTTCTTAGGAACTCTTCTTTTTATGTTCGCAAAATATTTAAGACTTTCTTTTTTAGCCTCCTCTGCTAATTTTGGGAGTTGTTGCAAGCGTTTTTCCATGAAGCAAAAATACAATTATTCTAGACCAAAAAGGATTCTAAAAAACAAATAAAAATATGTAATTTTGCATTTCAATTTTAAGACTAGATGAGTATTCAAAACATTATAGAAACCAAAGTAAAAGAAGGTTTTTTAGCTTTATATAACATAGAGATCCCAACGGTAGAATTTCAAGCAACAAGAAAAGAATTTGAGGGAGATATTACAGTTGTAGTATTCCCATTATTGCGCTACAAAAAAGGAAACCCTGTTCAGATTGGTGAAGATTTGGGGAAATATGTTTTAGAAAACGTGCCAGAAATCACAAATTACAACGTATTAAAAGGTTTCTTAAACTTAGTAGTTGATGATTCTTTTTACACAGAATTCTTCAATACTATTTATTCAGATGCTACTTATGGTTTTATTTCGCCAAAGGCAGATGATAAAGCAATGATGGTAGAATACTCATCGCCAAACACCAACAAACCACTGCATTTAGGGCATGTACGTAATAACTTGTTAGGCTATTCTGTTGCAGAAATTATAAAAGCTGCTGGTAAAAAAGTTTACAAAACACAGATTATTAACGACAGAGGTATTCATATCTGTAAATCTATGTTGGCTTGGGAAAAGTTCGGAAACGGAGAAACTCCTGAATCTTCACATTTAAAAGGAGATAAATTAGTTGGTAATTACTACGTAAGATTCGACCAAGAATACAAAAAGGAAATCGCACAATTAATTTCGGAAGGTAAAACGGAAGAAGAAGCTAAAAAAGAAGCTCCGTTGCTGCTCGAAGCGCAACAAATGTTGTTAAAATGGGAAGCTGGAGATGCACAAGTTGTGGCTCTTTGGAAAAAGATGAATGCTTGGGTTTATGCAGGTTTTGATGTTACTTACAAAAGTATGGGCGTAGATTTTGACAACCTATATTATGAGAGTAACACCTATTTATTAGGAAAAGATGTTGTTGAACAAGGTTTAGAAAAAGGTGTTTTCTACAAAAAAGAAGACGGTTCTGTTTGGTGTGATTTGACAGAGGATGGTTTGGATGAAAAAATTGTGCTGCGTTCAGACGGAACTGCGGTTTATATGACACAAGATATTGGTACAGCCATACAACGTGTAAAAGATTATGCAGATGTTGGAGGAATGGTTTATACCGTTGGTAATGAGCAAGATTATCATTTTCAAGTACTTTTTTTAATCTTGAAGAAACTAGGTTTTGATTGGGCGAAACAATTACACCATTTAAGTTATGGAATGGTAGACTTACCTTCTGGGAAAATGAAATCTAGAGAGGGAACTGTTGTAGATGCTGATGATTTAATGATAGAAATGACGGCAACTGCGAAAGAAATTTCTGAAGAGTTAGGAAAATTAGACGGGTACTCCAATATTGAAAAGAATGAATTGTATCAAACAATTGGTTTAGGTGCTCTAAAATATTTCATTTTAAAAGTAGATCCTAAAAAGAGAATTTTGTTTGACCCAAAATCTTCTGTAGATTTTCAAGGAAACACAGGGCCTTTTATACAGTATACCTATGCTAGAATTCAATCTATAATTAGAAAAGCAGATTTTGATTATTCACAACCTGTAACTATCGAATTACACGAAAAGGAAAAAGAATTGCTAAAACAATTAGAATTATATCCTGAAACGGTGCAACAAGCAGCGGCAAATTATTCGCCCGCAGTTATTGCAAATTATACGTATGATTTAGTAAAGGAATTCAATTCTTTTTATCAGAATGTACATATTTTAGGTGAAGAAAATTTAGATAAAAAAATATTTAGAATCCAACTTTCTAAAAAAGTAGCTGATACTATAAAATCTGCATTTTTATTATTAGGAATAAAAGTTCCTGAGAGAATGTAAATTAGTTGGCTGTAAAAACTAAAGTTAGTAAATTGCAAGCGTTAAGGATTGAAGTGACATCCTTTTGCTTTTTTTGCAAAAGATAAAACAGAAAGCCTGTTAAAACGCCCAAAATAAAACAAACAACATCAACATAGATAAATAATTACGATTACAATTATGAAATACGATATCATTATTATTGGAAGCGGACCTGGAGGATATGTAACTGGGATTAGAGCTTCTCAATTAGGCTTTAAAGTTGCCATTGTAGAAAAAGAAAACTTAGGCGGAATTTGCTTAAACTGGGGATGTATACCAACAAAAGCATTACTAAAATCTGCACAAGTGTATGATTATTTAAAACATGTTGACCAATATGGTTTAAAGGCAGAAGCTATAGATAAAGATTTTGATGCCGTTATTAAAAGAAGCCGTGGTGTTGCAAATGGCATGAGCAAAGGTGTTGCTTTTTTAATGAAGAAAAACAAAATTGATATTATTGACGGTTTTGGTAAGATTAAAACAGGTAAAAAAGTTGATGTTACGTCAGAAGATGGAAAGGTAACTGAATATAGCGCAGACAATATTATTATTGCAACAGGCGCAAGATCTAGAGAATTACCTAATCTTCCACAAGATGGTGAAAAAGTAATTGGCTATAGAAAAGCAATGACTTTACCAAGCCAACCGAAATCTATGATTGTTGTTGGTTCTGGTGCAATTGGTGTTGAGTTTGCTCATTTTTACAACACAATGGGGACTGATGTGACTATTGTAGAATTTATGCCAAATATAGTGCCGGTAGAAGACATTGATGTTTCTAAACAATTTGAAAAATCACTTAAAAAAGCCGGAATTAAAGTAATGACGAACTCTTCTGTTGAGTCTGTAGATACTTCTGGAGAAGGCGTAGTTGCAACTGTGAAAACTAAAAAAGGTGAAGAAACTTTAAAAGCAGATATTTTATTATCGGCAGTTGGAATTAAATCTAACATAGAAAATATTGGGTTAGAAGATGTGGGTATTATTGTTGACAGAGACAAAATCTTAGTAAACGATTTTTACCAAACAAATATTCCGGGTTACTATGCAATAGGAGATGTTGTTCCTGGCCAAGCTTTGGCACACGTGGCCTCTGCAGAAGGAATTACATGTGTTGAAAAGTTAGCCGGTTTACACACAGAAACGATTGATTATGGAAACGTTCCTGGTTGTACATACGCTACCCCAGAAATTGCATCTGTTGGATTTACTGAAGCAAAGGCGAAAGAAGCAGGCTACGATATAAAAGTAGGTAAATTTCCTTTTTCTGCATCTGGTAAAGCAACGGCAGCAGGAACTACTGAAGGTTTCGTAAAAGTAATTTTTGATGCAAAATATGGCGAATGGTTAGGTTGTCATATGATTGGTGCTGGAGTTACCGATATGATTGCTGAAGCAGTCTTAGGTAGAAAATTAGAAACTACTGGTCATGATGTTTTAAAAACAATTCACCCTCACCCAACTATGAGTGAAGCTGTTATGGAGGCAGTAGCAGATGCTTATGATGAAGTGATACATTTATAAAAAATTACTTATTTGTAACTCCTTATAAATATGAGGGAGTTTCTAATAAAACAATACATTAAAGAAAACCGAAGGATTATCCTTTGGTTTTTTTTATATTTGAAATCTTATAAACTACACCATGAATCCTAAAGAAAAGAAACAATTAAAAGACGATAACCTCATCAAATATTGGGAGACAAAAAGAGACAACAGAGTTAAGTATGCTATTTTTCAAAGTCTTTATTTTGCAATTCCTTTTAGTGTTGTTTTTCAGGCATTAGAAAGTTTACAAGGATTTTTTACTTTAAATTTCGCATTTAAATTTATTACAATTTTTAGTGTTTATTTTTTACTAACGTATTATGTTTCCTTTAAGATATATGAAAAGAAATATCAAAAAATAAAAAAACAACTTTAAAAATTTGATTACCAACAAAAAAAAGTTTTTTAAAGAAATACTTAAAGCAATCAATAAGCTTATTATTGCTGGGATTCTCATTGGAGTCTTAAAAGAATATGATGCGATACTTGCAGGAATCTTAATTCTAAAAATTGCACATAATGTTTACAAAGAAATCATTCTGCCAAAATCAAACAAAAATTGGTTGCTTATAGCAGGTATGCTTCTTACTGGTTTTGGAGGAATTGTTGGCGAAACTTGGGGTGTTGCAAATGGATACTGGGAATATCATAAAGTTACAAGAGAACTGCCTCTTTGGTTGCCTTTTGCTTGGATGTTAGCTTTTCATTACTTATACAAATTAGAACGAAATTTAATTCCTTTATTAAAAAAACAAACTCAAAAAAACAAGATTCTTTTAGCAATTGTATTGGCATTAATTCTACCTGCGTTTGGAGAAGTAATTACCATTCAATTAGGTGTTTGGACTTATTATTGGCCTTATCAGCTTCTGGGAGTGCCACTATATGCTTTTATTTGTTTAGTATTCGTGCACATGTTGGTTTATACGCTATTGCATTTAATTTGTAAAAAGTATAAGATTGAAGATGTCGTTTTTAATTAAATACCTGTAAAAGTCAATTTATAATTAGTCCATCATTCTTTCACAAAATGCCATCAATTTAAAATCTCCAAGCAACAATTCTGGTTACTTTATTACCTTGATGCATCGGAATTACTTTAAATTCAGTAGCGCCTAATTTCTTAGATGATTTTTCTAAACTTTTTACATTTTCTTTCTTAGAAACTAAACTTGTAAACCATTTACTAGAAGTTTTGTACAAAGAACTTTCATATAAGTAATTATGTAAAAAGGCTTTCTCACCTCCAATGTACCATAATTCGTTATTGTTACCCGCAAAATTTCTAACTGCGTTGTTTCCTAAATTTTTAGATTTTCTACCATTTGCTCCTTGTGCTTCTTCTGCAGACTTGTAAAAAGGAGGATTACACATTACAGCTGTGAAAGAATCTCCATCAACGATAATACCCTTTAAAATATTTTCTTCTTTTAATTGTTGACGCAATTCAATTTTCTCTGTAAGTTTATTGTCGTCAATAATATCTTGCGCAGTATCTAAAGAATCTAAATCGATATCTGTTGCCACAAAATTCCAATCGTAAGCAGAAACTCCTAAAAGAGGATAAATACACGTTGCACCTGTACCAATATCTAAAATTTTTGCAGCACCTTTTAGTGAAAGTAAATCTGCCAAATAATGAATATAGTCTAAACGTCCTGGAATTGGAGGGCATAAATTTTCTTTAGGAAAATTCCAGTTAGAAATTTTATCTAAAGAACAGATTAAAGCTTTATTCAGCTCTCTTACTCCCTCTAGATTCGAAAAATCTATCGTTACAGTACCAAATTCATTTTTAACAATAAATTCTTTTAATGCTGGGTTTTTAATAATTAATTCCTTAAAATTATAACCGTTTTTGAAATTATTCTTTTGGTGTAGGCCTTTTTCTTTCATTATAATTCTAGTACTGTAAACTCTAATTGTAAAGGTTTTAAAGCTCCTTTTAACGCTTTTATAAATGAAGAACCATACGCTAAATAATATTCAGAGAAGTTACGTTGTCGCTCTTCTAAGCTTTGGTTTGGTAAAATTTCATTTTGAAGTTGAGTAATTCTATCAACTACATCTTTTTGTCTTTTTTTCTCTGCTTTTAACAAACGTTTTTGCAGATTTTGCAATCCTTTAAGTTGTTTTCTTTCTTGTGCATTTACGGCATTTACAAAAGAAACATCTGTTTTTTGGGCTATTTCTTTCAATTCTAAAAACTGCTTTTCTAAAAACTGAATCTTGGCATCGAAGTTAACCTTAATCTCAGAGTTTTCAATTACTTTTTTAGACAATAAATCATATTGTTTTAAAAACAGTTCTTCAAGAGAAATATTTAACTTACCAAGCTTATTTACTTGTTTTTCTGAAACTACTTGTACAGAATTACGCAACAATAAAATAGGAAAAGGTATTTGAACTTCATCAAAATAATTTTTTAACTCTAGCCAATACGCCATTTCTCCTCCTCCGCCTAAATAACAAAGGTTTGGTAAAATAACTTCTTGATATAAAGGCCTCATAATTACATTTGGCGAAAAAGCTTTTGGATTGTTATCAACCTCTTTTAAAATTTCTGCTTTAGAAAAAGTAATTTTTGTATTGTTAACTTTATAAATTCCATCTTCAAAAATGATGCGTTCTCTAAACTCATCGCCCAAATAAAACAAATTTAGCTCTCTAGGAGTAACTTGAATTTTATAATTTTTCTCTAAATCTTTAATTGTTTTAGAAACCGCATTAAAAGAAGTCTGGTTTTCTAATTCGTCTTTTACAATCGGATTAAACAATTGTTTTAAATCAGCATCATCTCCATCAAGAATTACCAAACCAAACTCGCCAAACAATTCATTTGCAATGTAACGCGTTGCATCTGCTAAATTTTTATGTTTTAAATATCCATCAGAAAAAAGTTTTCTTATAAATTCTGCATTTTTAGAACTTCCTAAATGATTCGAAAATACATTAAATACATCTTCTAAACCTTCTGTAGAAAAGCGTCCTACTGGTCCACCATCTTTTCTATTCCATTGTACTTTTTTACCTTCAAAATTAAAATAATTAATTTCTTCAAAATCATGATCTTCTGTTGCCATCCAATATATGGGAACAAAATTTTGTTCTGGAAATTTTTCTGATAATTCTTCGCACAAATTAATGGTAGAAATAATTTTATACAAGAAATATAAAGGCCCGGTAAACAAGTTTAATTGATGACCCGTAGTAACTGTAAACGTATTTTGTTTCTTTAAAATCTCTATATATTCACTCGTCTTTTTAGAAATATTGAAATTTTTATATTGACTTTTTAAAGCGTCAACCAACACCAATCTAGATTGCAAACGAAACAGTTTTTGCTTCTCTTCTATCTGATTATGGAAACCAGAAATATGAGGGAAATTGTTATAAAAAGGTTGTATTGCTTCATTCTTCTCTAAATAATCTAGCATTGTTTTAGAGAAAAACCCGGTCTTTTTAAAAGGGATATGTGTTATATTCATATTAGTTAAGAATAACACTTTTTAGACAACAATCAGAATCTGTTATACCGTGCATGTAGTTTGTTTATTTTTGATAAAAATACGAATATTTTACCCTTTGCCTTTAAGCTAAAATGAATCTAACAAAGTTTTAACAAGATAATGAATCTATCCGCGGATAGATAAAAGTATTTTAGCTAAATCACAATACCAAAAACTAGAATCATGGCTTGCCTCTTCTTTTTTCGGATTAATTACAATTATCACTTTCACTATTAGGCATGGTATGCAAACAAAATGTTTTTCCTCCAAGAGAAAATCAGTTGGTTATATAAAATAGCACTCCATAAAATTTAATAGATCTACAATTAAAAATATTTTTTTCACCGCAACCATATGTATAAAAAAAACCCTACGTAAAGTAGGGAATTCATTATTTATTTTCTTTTCTGATTTAAAGGCACTGGCTTTTCTTGCTTTACAACTGGTGTTCCATATAAATCGTAATCACCAGCTTCATGAATTTCAATATCAATAAATTCACCTACTTTAATATAATGCTCTTTTGCATCTACAATAACATCATTATCTACATCTGGCGAATCCGATTCTGTTCTTCCATAGAAAAATTCTCCGTCTTTTCTATCAAACAAACATCTAAAAGTCTTACCTACTTTTGCTTGATTCAATTCCCAAGAAATTTGAGATTGAATTTCCATAATTTCATTTACCCTTTTAAACTTTACTTCTGCAGGTACGTCATCTTCTAAAACATAAGCACCTGTATTTTCTTCATGAGAATACTCGAAAGCCCCCATGCGCTCAAAACGCATTTCTTCTACCCAATCTTTTAATTCTTGAAACATTTCTTCGGTCTCTCCAGGATACCCAACAATTAGCGTAGTTCTAATTGCCATTTCTGGCACAGCCTCTCTAAATTTATGAATTAGCGCAGTTGTTTTCTCGTGCGTTGTTCCTCGTTTCATAGATTTTAATAACTCCGTATTAATATGTTGCAAGGGTATATCTAAATAGTTACATACTTTAGGCTCACGTTTCATTACCTCTAAAACATCCATAGGAAAACCGGTAGGAAAAGCATAATGCATACGAATCCATTCAATACCTTCTACTTTTGCAAGTGCTTCTAGTAAATCTGCTAAAGCTCTTTTTTTGTAAATATCTAATCCGTAATAGGTTAAATCTTGCGCAATTAACATTACTTCTTTAATACCTTTTTCTGCTAATTTTTTTGCTTCGGTTACAATATCTTCAATCGGTGTAGATACATGTTTACCTCTCATTAAAGGAATTGCACAAAAAGAGCAAGGTCTATCACAACCTTCTGCAATTTTTAAATACGCATAATGTTTTGGCGTAGTTGTTAAACGTTCACCAATTAATTCGTGTCTATAATCAGCCTCTAAAGCTTGTAAAAGATTTGGTAAATCGTGTGTACCAAAATACTGATCTACGTTTGTTATTTCTTTTTCTAAATCAGGTTTATAGCGTTCACTTAAGCACCCTGAAACAAAAACTTTATCTATTTCACCAGCTTCTTTTCTTTTAGCATAATGTAAAATTGTATCAATAGACTCTTCCTTTGCTTTACCAATAAATCCACATGTATTAATTACAACAATGTTACCATCATCCTCAGGATCTTCATGAACCACCTCTTTTCCATTAGCCTTTAATTGCCCCATTAAAACTTCTGAGTCATAAATATTCTTAGAACAACCTAAAGTAACAACGTTAATCTTATTTTTTTTGATGGTTTTTGTACGCATATTTATTGCTTTTCGCCTTGAGCTAATGGGCTTTAGGCTTTATATTTTAATTAATTCTTGCTTTAACCTTACAAAATTAAAACGAATGCAAAAATAACATTTTCATTATGATTCCATTACATTCTAAAGGTATATTTTTTTGTATTATTTTTACCGTCAAACAGTTACCCATCAATTTAAATCGTTGATTTTCAAATTATACATTTAAAATTTTTACACAAAAAAAAATAGTAAGTTATATTGTATTTCATAAATAAATCTAACCAATAACAAACTTAACTTTTATTACTCAAGATAAAAACTTACCAAACATAAATGACAAAGTATAAGATAAATAAGATAATTTTAAACAAGAAGACTAAAAAATTGATGTTATCGGAATGACAGAATTCACAAAAAACTCCAACCTTTGATTCTTTTATTTTGATGATGATTTATCACAAAAACTGAATGATTTATTGGCGCAAAAAAGGTGTTATACCAAAAAAAATAAAACACAAATAACTCAAAAACAAATACTTACGGGTTTTAAAATTCCATACTTACGCAATAGTTACTCAACCCTGACCCGATGCGAATTGCATACGTACGCGATAAAAGTTGCGTACGTATGCAATTTTACAAAATTTAAAGACTTCTAAAAACACCTTTATTATACGTTAATACAGTTCTGGTAGATTTAAGAAAAGTGTAGCCTATTTTAAAACATAAAAAACTCTTTTTACAGACCAGACTGTAATAGGAGTTCTTTTATGCTTATGTATAAATTTTAGAAAACTATTTAAAAAAAGAATCTACAAATTCGTGTTTATTGAATACTTGTAAATCGTCGATACCTTCACCCACTCCAATATATTTTACTGGAATCTTAAACTGATCTGAAATACCAATTACAACTCCGCCTTTTGCTGTGCCATCTAATTTTGTAACCGCCATAGAAGTAACCTCCGTTGCTATTGTAAATTGTTTGGCTTGCTCAAAAGCATTTTGCCCAGTAGAACCATCCAGAACTAATAAAACATCGTGTGGAGCACTTTCTACTACTTTCTGCATAACTCTTTTTATTTTAGTTAACTCGTTCATTAAATTAACCTTGTTATGTAAACGACCAGCTGTATCTATAATAACCACATCTGCATTTTGATTAACTGCAGACTTTAGAGTATCAAAAGCCACAGAAGCAGGATCAGAACCCATTTCTTGCTTTACGATAGGTACATCTGTTCGTTCTGCCCAAACCTGTAGTTGATCTATTGCTGCTGCTCTAAACGTATCGGCAGCGCCTAGAACCACTTTCAAACCTTGTTTTTTAAACTGACTAGCCAATTTACCAATAGTTGTTGTTTTACCAACACCATTTATACCAACTACCATTAATACATAGGGCATTTTATTACCGTCTTTATCGTCAGAAATCTTTGGAATTGTAAACTCGGTTTCATTACCAAGATTGGTCTCAGATAATAAACCTGCAATTTCTTCACGAAGAATATTATTTAGTTCATCGGTTCCAACATATTTATCTTTAGCCACTCTCGCTTCTATTCTATCAATAATCTTAAGCGTTGTATTTACACCTACATCAGAAGCCACTAAAACCTCTTCTAGTTTATCTAAAACATTTTCATCTACTTTAGATTTACCGGCAACTGCTTTTGTTAATTTACCAAAGAAACTTTCTTTAGTTTTTTCTAATCCTTTGTCTAAGGTTTCCTTTTTTTCTTTTGAAAATATTTTTTTAAAAAAACTCATCTTTAATTTTTATACAAGACAATAATACGCCAAAAAAACGGGTTATTGGTTGGGGTTAAAATATCTTTAAGATTGCAATGGAGAGTCCTTGAGTCGGCACCTTTAATACCTAACAATTTCATTAAAAGTATTACTACGTTATCTATCTGATAGTCAAAAGGTAATCATATAAAAAATTACTAGTAATAAAATTATATCAAAAAATATGACCTTTAAACTTAACTCAAACTAAAATCCAAGTGCAACATTAAGTAACAATCAAAAATACATAATAATAAGACGCAAAAAAAAACTACTTTCTAAAAATAGAAAGTAGTTTTGAATATTTTATAAAGTAAAACTTACTTTTTAGCTAAAAATTCATTCACCTTTGAAGGATCCATAATTGATTCTACAAATGTGTATGCTCCCGTTTTTGGAGATTTTACCATTTTGATAGCTTTACTTAATCTTTTTGAAGATGTTTGTAACGATGCTACTGTTTTCTTTGCCATTGTCTAAGTGTTTTAAATCTATGTGCTCTTTTCTGAGTTCTAGATAATTTTATTATTTTATTTCTTTATGAACAGTCATTCTCTTTAAAATAGAATTGAATTTTTTGATTTCCATTCTATCCGGAGTGTTCTTCTTATTTTTAGTTGTAATATATCTAGATGTACCTCTTTCGCCTGAAGCTTTGTGCTCTGTACATTCTAAAATTACCTGAACTCTGTTTCCTTTTTTTGCCATCTGTATAAAATTTTAAATTGCTTGAGCTTATTTAGTTAAAAATCCGTTAACTCTAGCTTCTTTTATAACTGCAGAAATACCTTTTCTGTTTATATTTTTTAAAGCTGATGCAGATACCTTTAAAGTAATCCATTTATCTTCTTCTGGAATGTAAAAACGCTTGGTCATTAGATTAGCGTCAAACTTTCTCTTGGTTCTATTTAAGGCGTGAGAAACATTGTTCCCAACCATTGCTTTCTTTCCTGTTAATTCACAAACTCTAGACATCTTTTCGACAGTATTTATAGTGTTATCTCTAAACGAGGTGCAAATGTACAAATAAATCTAAATTTGAACAAAACAATTTCACATATTTTTAAAGAATTTCTTTTTGCAGAATTTCTAGTGATTTACTTACTGTTCTATGAATTACTTTTTCTCTAGGTTGGCCAAAATTAAATTCTTGCACAATCTCTTTAGTATCCGATACAAAAGCAATAAATACAACGCCAACGCTTTTATCGGTATCATCTTTTGTTGGACCTGCATTACCAGTTACTGCAATTGCATAATTTGTTTGTAGTTTTTCTTTAACACCTTTTGCCATTTCTAAAGCCACTTGCTTACTAACAACAGTGTGTTTTTTAATAGTTTCTGAGCATACATCCAACAAATTCATCTTAGCATCTGCAGAATAGGCTACTAAACTTCCTTTATAATAAGCAGATGAACCTGCTACTGAGACTAATGTTGCTGCAATTTTACCCCCTGTTAAACTTTCTGCGGTAGAAATGGTAGTATTACTTTTAAGTAACAGTTCGCCTACTCTTTTTTCTAAAGAACGATCATCATCTAAACCTGTAATAATCTCTGGAATTAGTTTATACAGAGCTTTCACTTTTTTATCGAGCTCTTTTTCAAGTATTTCTCTATGCTCGCCTTTAGAAGATAAACGTAATCTCACTCTACCAAATGACGGTAAATAGGCTAACTTAATAAAAGGTGGTAAGTTGTTTTCGAAATCTTCAATTCTCTCCGCAATAGTACTTTCTCCTACGCCATAAGTCATAATTGTCTTATGAATGATAACAGGTAATTTAAATTGCTTTTGAATTCTTGGTAAAACTTGATTGGTCATTAAACCTTTCATTTCATAAGGTACTCCCGGAAGTGACACAAAAACTGTCTCGTTCTCATAAAACCACATTCCTGGCGCTGTACCAAAATCGTTTTGTAAATACGTCGCTTTTGAAGGCAATTGTGCTTGTGTGCGTTGAACTTCTCTAAACGGGTGATTCATCTTTTTAAAGAGCCCTTTTATATGCGCTATAACTTCTGGATATTCTCTAACCTTATCATCATTAAAAAAGCTTGCAATTGTTTTTTTTGTGATGTCATCTTTTGTTGGCCCTAAACCACCGGTAATAATAACAATATCTACTCTTTCCTGGGCTTCTTTAAACGCATTTAATATATGTTGCTTATCATCTTGTATAGAAGTTATTTGATATACTGAAACTCCTATTTTATTCAACTGCTGACCAATCCATTGTGAATTAGTATCTACAATTTGACCTATTAGTATTTCATCGCCAATAGTAATTATTTCTGCTTTCATGCTTTTTCTTTTGAAGTATCTAAAAACCAAAGTTTAAAAAATACAAAGTATTTAAAAGGTTTTTAAAACTTACGATTACTTACTTAACCCTGATGTTAAAAGCTTCTTTTTCTGCAAGCACTCCCTTTAAAACATCATTTTCTAAAACCTTACCAACTCCTGCTGGCGTTCCTGTAAAAATAATATCTCCTTTTTTTAAGGTAAAGTATTGAGAGACATAGGAAATTATTTCATCGGTAGGCCACAACATTGCATTTGTATTTCCATCTTGAACAATTTCATCATTTTTATACAATTGAAATTTTAAGTTATCTAAATCAAATTGTTCCTTCGGATAAAACTCCCCTACAACTGCACTTCCATCAAATGCTTTGGCTTTTTCCCAAGGCAATCCTTTTTCTTTACATTTTGCTTGAACATCTCTTGCAGTAAAATCGATTCCTAAACCAATTTCATCATAATATTTATGCGCAAACTTGACATCTATATGTTTACCAACTTTATTAATTTTAACCAAAACTTCCACTTCATAATGCACATCATTAGAAAATGGAGGAATAAAAAAGGGATTTTTTCTTGGTAAAATAGCTGAATCTGGCTTTAAAAAAACAACAGGCTTTTCAGGTTTTTCGTTTGCTAATTCTTCTATATGTTTTGCGTAGTTGCGCCCAATACAGATTATTTTCATATGCAATTACTAACTCTAAATTCGTAATTATTATTTTTCTTGTCTGCAAACTGATAACTGTAGACTGCTATCTAAACTATTCTCCTGCTTCTGGAAAAACAATTGCTCTATTTCCTGAAACGATTATCTGCTGATTTAAATGGTTTTTTACCGCCTTTGCCAACACTAATTTTTCTATATCCGCACCAATTATTTTTAAAGTTGTTGGTGTACTTTCATGCGTTACAGGTTTTACATCTTGCTCTATTATAGGACCTTCATCTAAATCTACAGTTGCGTAATGCGCTGTTGCCCCTATTAACTTTACACCTCTTTCATATGCTTTTCTGTAAGGGTTTGCCCCCTGAAAAGCGGGTAAAAATGAATGATGAATATTAATAATTCGTTCTGGATAGTGGTTGATAAAATCAGAAGATAATATTTGCATATATCTCGCCATAATTACCAAATCTACTTTATTTGTATCTAACAATTCTTTTACCTGAGCTTCTTGAACCTTTTTTGTTTCTTTTGTTATGGGCAAATGGTAAAAGGGCACATTAAACATATCTGCAATATGTCTTAATTTATTGTGATTACTAATAACCATTGTTACGTTACAATTTAAACGCCCCTCATGAGCACGTTCTAGCAAATCATATAAATTATGACTTGTATGCGAAACCATAATTGCAACATTCTGTTTTTTATCTCCATAATTAACAGACCAATCAAAATTTAAAGGCCTAGCCAAGTCTAAAAAACTATTTTCTAATTGTTCTTTAGTTAAATTTATTCCTTCGGCATTTAAACGCACTCTCATAAAATAAGTATCTTCAATAGAATTAACATATTGCTGACAACTTAAAATATTAAATCCTTTTTCATAAAAGAAACTGGTAATTTTGGCTACCAATCCTTTTTGATCTGGACATTTTATTAAAAAAGTAACTATTTGTGATTTCATACTAATTAATTATAAATTGCTAATTTCAACAAATATTGATTGGCTATGGTATCCATTTTTTAGGAAAATTTGGTTTTCTTTTTTCTAGAAAAGCATCTCTTCCTTCTTTTGCTTCATCAGTCATATATGCCAAACGTGTAGCTTCACCTGCAAAAACTTGTTGACCAACCATCCCATCATCCGTTAAATTCATTGCGAATTTTAACATTTTTATGGAAGTTGGACTTTTTTCTAAAATTTCTTGCGCCCACTCATAGGCAGTAGACTCTAATTCCTCATGAGGAATAACAGCATTTACCATCCCCATTTCATACGCTTCTTGGGCTGAATAATTTCTTCCTAAAAAGAAAATTTCTCTAGCTTTTTTTTGTCCAACCATTTTTGCCAAATAAGCAGAACCATAACCACCATCAAAAGAAGTTACATCTGCATCTGTTTGTTTAAAAATAGCATGTTCTTTAGATGCCAAAGTTAAATCACAAACCACATGTAAGCTATGTCCACCTCCAACTGCCCAACCCGGCACTACTGCAATTACAGCTTTTGGCATAAAACGAATTAAACGCTGAACTTCTAAAATATTTAATCTATGATAACCATCATCTCCAACATAACCTTGATGACCGCGTGCCTTTTGATCTCCACCAGAACAAAAGGAATACACTCCGTCTTTTGAACTAGGACCTTCTGCAGAAAGTAGCACAACCCCAATATCTGTATCTTCACCAGCATCATAAAAAGCATCATATAATTCTTTGGTAGTTTTAGGTCTAAAAGCATTTCTAACATTAGGTCTATTAAAAGCTATTCTGGCAACTCCATTGCATTTAGAATACGTAATATCTTCATATTCTTTAACAGTTTTCCACTTGGGTTGTATCATAATTTTGTATTTTGGACGTTCTTACAGAAGAATAAAAAAATTGGTTACAAAAATAAAAGATTCAAATTTATGATAAAGAAATCGTTCACCCTAATATGTATACTTTTTTTCTTTAATGGGTTTTCACAAAAATTAATTGAAAAAAATTTAGATTCTGACATGTTAGAAACTAAAAGAAATATTAAAATTTACTTACCAAAAGGTTATGAAGAAGAGGATGGCAAAAACTATCCGCTCGCTATTGTTTTTGATTCAGAGTATTTATTTGATACTTACGTTGGTAACTCTATTTTATTTGCTGCAAAGGACAAAGCTCCAAAACAAATAGTTGTTGGAATTTCTATGGATAAAACTAGAAAAAAAGACACTTATTTTAATACAAAAAATGGTAGCTTAACGGGTAGTAACATTGCTTTTTATCAATTTGTGCGAGATGAGGTGCTCTTTTATATGGAGAGTAACTACAGAACCTCTCCTTTTATTTCATTGATAGGAGAAGGGACTTCTGCTAATTTAATTAGCCATTACTTGAAAGAATCTGTACCATTTATAAATTCATACATTTGCATAAACCCAACTTTTTCAGATTTTATAGGACAACAACTACAATCTTATAACCTAAAAAAGTTTCTGAAAGAAGATAATACTTTTTATTTATACACAAATAACAGTAGTTCCTTTTCAGTAAAAAAACAAACAAAGATTGGAGAATTACAAGCTGGTTTATCTTCACTTAAATTAAAAAATTTTAATATTATAAACGATACAATTACGACTAAGAGTAGCGTTTCTGCGATTAGCGAGGCAATACCAAGGGCTCTTAATGAAATCTTTGAAATTTACTCTGCAATTTCAAAAGAAGAGTTTGATAAAAATATTAAGGACCTGCCTCCTTTTGACGCTATTTCTTATCTAGAGAATAAATATCTAGAAATTGAATTCCTTTTTGGAAGTAATTTAGGTATAAGAGAACGTGATATTTATGCTGTAGAAAAGATTATAATTGAGAAAGAAAACGGAGATCAATTACGCGAATTTGGTAAAATGATTTTAAAATTATTTCCTAGTTCTCCTTTAGGCGACTACTATATTGGTAGATATTATGAAAGTGGAAAACAACCTGAAAAAGCTCTAAAATATTACAAAATTGGATATGGAAAAATGGATCCATCCGACCCAAATTCTGATGCTTTTTATGAAAATATTTTAAGGTTAAGTAAATAATAAATATCGAAAATACATTTTAAGATAATATTCCTTGTTAAAGAACTAAATTTTAATAAATATTTTTCGCTTATACATCTCTTTTATAATTACATAAATGAAAAAAGTGTAAAATAAGGCCCAAATAAGTGAAATAAACTTAGGATCTAATCCGGTAGAAATTCCGAAATACATCCAACATTCCTGAATACCTTTTCCTTCTATAACTGGCAAATAAAATAGGTTTGCAAGTATAGAATGTAGAATATATGCAAAGATGGCGTTAGACCCAAATACAATTCCGAATTTACTATAGGATTGATTTTTTTTATGATCGATAATCCACATAAAAGAAGCTAAAAAAAGCATTGCTAAACCTGAGGTGAAAAGAACATAAGAACTAGTCCAAATATTTTTGTTAATCGGAAAACTAAAATCCCAAAGCATTCCCAGACATAGGGCTAGAGATCCACAAAGATAAATCAAGATTATTTTGTCTTTTAAACTTTTATTTTTATTTAAAATAATATGCCCACAAAACATCCCCGATATTCCAGTTGAGATTGAAGGTATAGTGCTAAAAAAACCTTCTGGATCCCATGTTTTTTGATAAAGTTTACCAGGTGTTATAAACTGATCGATCCAAGCAGCAAAATTGTTTCCAGGCTCCAAAACCCCTGCCAACGTATTTCCAAAAGGAACTTTAGTCATAAAAATCCAATAAACAATTAATAGAACAGCAGCTATCCATAAATGATAAAAAGGCTTCGTATTCAAATAAATCATTGCGCATAAAAAGTAGACCAGTGCTATTCTTTGAAGGACCCCTACAATTCTAACGTTACTAAAATCAAAGTTTGGAAACAAAGAAAGAAAAATCCCAATACCAAAAAGAATAATTGTTCTTTTCGAAATTTTTAAATATGTTGAGAAATCTAATTTTTCAATTTTCGAAAGCGATAAGACTATTGAAATGCCCACAATAAATAAAAAGAAAGGAAAGACCAAATCAGTAGGTGTTACTCCATGCCATTCAGCATGTCTTAAAGGCTTAAATACATGTTTCCAACTTCCTGGATCATTCACAACTATCATTGCAGCAATAGTAAAGCCCCTAAAAAAGTCTAAAGAAATTAATCTAGAATTCATTTATTAAAATTACAATAAATCTACTTCACCAAAACAATTCTATCCTCTTCTATGACAATTAGCTTTTGCTTGTATAAATTACCAATTGCTTTCTTAAATGCTTTCTTACTCATTTTCATATGAAAACGAATGGAATCTGGTGAGCTTTTATCTGTAATTAAAATAAACCCTTCTCTACTGCTTTTTAACTTATCCAATACTTTTTCTACATCAGAACCAATAACATTTCTAAATCCCTGTGGACGAAGAGAAACGTCTATTTTTCCGTCTTCACGAATATTTTTTATATATCCGGTAATCTCCATATTCTCTTCTAACTCTTGAAAAACTTCGCTTCTAAAAAGTAAACCATCAAACTCTTCATTAATTAAAACAGTATAACCTAAACCAGTTTCAGTTTCAATTATTAAATTTACCTTATCTCCTTCTTTAAAGTTATAATCATTTTCTTGAAAATCGTTTTCTCCTTCTTGTAAATCCATTATTTTATATATTTAAAATAGTCTTTTAAAATTGTATGATTCTTCATACTTGGGGTAAAAATTTCTAATATCCTTGGTTTTTCTGCTACTTCAAAAAAAGCATTTAATTGCTCTTTAACCGTTTTAGTGGATGAAGCTTGCAAATACTCAAAATTATGCATTTTACACAAATGCTCCGCGGTTAAACAATGTGGGGTTTCAAAATATTTAGAAGCATTTGTTGTTGACGGACCAGGAATTATTTTGAAAATTCCACCTCCAGAATTGTTCACTAATATAATTCTAAAATTAGAAGGAATATTTTTATTCCAAAGTGCATTAGAATCGTAGAAAAAACTTAAGTCACCAGTAATAAAAATGGTTTGCTTGTCACTTGCTAAAGCTGCCCCAATTGCAGTTGATGTACTGCCATCAATTCCACTTGTTCCCCTATTGCAAAATACTTCTAAACTACTATCAATAGTATACATTTGAGCATATCTAATAATTGCACTATTACTTATTTGTAATTGCGAATTATTTGGAATCTTTTTTAAAATTTGTTCAAATACTTTTAAATCTGAATGTGCAATTTTTGATAAATATAAATCGTGTTTTATTCTTCTTTTATCTCTAACTTTCAACCATTTTGGTTGATAATTACTTTCTTTATTAGAAATGATTTTATTAAAATTATTAAAAAAATCTACAGGCTTTGTTTGAATAAATTCTGATAAACAAAAAAACGTATTTGTTCCTTTTTTCTCATCAATATTCCAATGATGTTTTGGAGCATAATCTCTTAAAAAACGTTTGATTCGTTTTGAAACTATCATTCCTCCAAAAGTGATTAAAATATCTGGCTGCAATTCTTTGAACTGTTCATCATCCATAGAAAATATCAACTGATCTATGGCATTTATAGCTTTATTGTGATGCAAATTAGAGGTTGACTCCGTCAATAACAATACAGAATCATCTTCAGAATACAAATCCATTAGTTGTTGTAAATCCTCATCTGGATAATTCACTCCAATTAACAACATTTTTTTATCTGCCGTATTCCAAATTGAAGCTAATTTGTTATAATTGATATTTGAATTATCTAAAGAACTCATAGAAATGTTCGGAAAATGAAAAGTTTTCATTTCTTGCACAGTTTCGTACAAAGGCTCATCAAAAGGAACATTAATATGCACTGGTCCTTTTTGTGAATTTGCTATTTGTAATGCTTCACCTATTAATTGCGAATTTCTTGCAATAAACTTTGGATTTTCTACAAGGTTTGCAGAAAACAAAATGTGATTTTCAAAAATATTTTCTTGTCTGATGGTTTGCCCATCTCCAATATCAATAAGATGTTTTGGTCTATCAGCCGAAATAATTACCAAAGGTATATCACTATAAAAAGCTTCAGCAATTGCTGGGTAATAATTCAATAAAGCAGAACCTGAGGTGCATAATACTGCAACTGGTTTTTGTTTTTGTTGAGCAATACCTAGAGCAAAAAAAGCAGCACAACGTTCATCCACTAAACTAAAAACTTCAATTTCTGAATGATTTGAAAAACCAATAGTTAACGGGGCATTTCGTGAACCAGGAGAAACTACAACCGTATCAATATTAAATTGATAACAAGCTGAAATTACTAATTGTGCAAGTTCTTTTTTTGGATACATTTTTATAAATTATAAAATGACAAAGTTACAAAGTCAAAAAGTTATTAGAGACAAAAAAGTCAGAAAGTAAAAAATAACTTTTTCTACTTTCTGACTAATTTTATGTAAAAACCAACTAAGTTGATTAATTTCCTTTTTGATAATCTGCTAAAAATTTAGCCAAACCAATATCTGTTAAAGGATGCTTGAGCAAACCTTCAATTGCACTTAAAGGGCCGGTCATAACATCTGCACCTAACTTTGCACAGTTAATAATGTGCATTGTATGACGCACAGAAGCTGCTAAAATTTCGGTTTCAAAACCATAGTTATCATAAATTAAACGAATTTCTTCAATTAAGTTCATACCGTCCGTAGAAATATCATCTAAACGACCAATAAATGGAGAAACATAAGTTGCACCTGCTTTTGCTGCCAATAAAGCTTGACCTGCAGAAAACACTAATGTTACATTTGTTTTTATACCTTTAGATGAAAAGTACTTACATGCCTTTACACCATCTTTTATCATCGGTAACTTTACCACAATTTGAGGATTTAAAGCCGCTAAAGCTTCTCCCTCTCTAACCATTCCTTCAAAATCTGTAGAAATTACCTCTGCAGAAACATCACCATCTACCAACTCACAAATTGCTTTGTAATGGTTAATAATGTTAGCTTCACCAGTAATTCCTTCTTTTGCCATTAAAGATGGGTTTGTAGTAACTCCATCTAGAATACCTAAAGCTTGTGCTTCTTTTATTTGCTCTAAATTTGCAGTATCAATAAAAAATTTCATTTATATATATTTAGTTGTAATTGTTCTTTTTTTGGGCGTTTTAACGGGCTTTACGCACTCGCTTTTTGTGCATTCTTCACAAAAGAGCTCAAACAAACGCATCAATCCTTAACGCAAAGATAGTTACTTGCTTATAAATTTAAGAAGTGAACTAAAACTATTTTTTCACTTACTTATAAATAGTTAGAAAATTATAGTTTAAAATGATTCATTAAGATTTTCTGATAAGTTCTATCCGGTAATATTCGCTTTAAAACAATGGAAAATTTCTCCATAAACCCACCAACCTTGTAATGAATTTTTGAGTTTTTAGAATTTATAATTTTATGAACTGCTTTTGCCATTTCTAAAGGATTCATACCACTATTTACATGCGCATCCATCAAATCTAAATTCTTCTGATAGTTTTCTTTGTAAGCAGATTTTTCAAAAACTGGTGTGTGGTATCTTCCTGCTGCAATATTGGTAGCAAAATCTCCAGGAGCAACGTTCACAACTCTAACTCCGAAAGGTTTTACCTCCATACTTGTTGCCTCAGTAATAATTTCTAAAGCTCCTTTTGTGGCAGAGTATAGACCTCTAAAAGGCAACCCCATATAACCAGCAATAGATGTCACATTTATAATTATTCCTGATTTTTGCTCACGCATTTGTGGTAAGACAGCCTTCATTACATCAATTGCACCAAAAACATTGGTATTAAAAACAGCACGCATTTCATCCGTTGGTGTATCTTCAATAGGCCCTGTAATTCCCATTCCTGCATTATTTACTAAAACATCTAACCTGCCTTCTTTTTTGATTATCAAATCAATCGCACTATTAATTGTATCAACTTTTAATACATCTAAAGCTATTAAATTAAAAGAAACATTTTCTATATTTTTAGGATTTCTACTTGTTCCGTAAACTTTGTATCCTTTTTCAGATAAAAAAACAGCAATAGATTTTCCAATTCCTGAGGAAGCTCCTGTAATTAATACAACTTTAGACATAAGATATTAAATAAGTAAAAGATTAAATATTACACAAATATCTGAAAAGTAAATGAAGCAAACTAAAAAGAAAATAACTTCTGTAAAAATAAAAATTCTGAAGAAATTCAGAATTGATTTGAGAAATAAAAAATGGCAAGCTACCTACATCACACTGCTACAACCTAATACCTTTGCTGCGTTCCCACCCTGGAGGATTCAAAGGGAGCTAGTTGTGTAGGACTTGCCGCTGCAAAGCTACAATCATTTTTAAATATCCACAATCTTTTTTAATCAATTTTGTAACATTTTTTATTCTTTTGCTACTAATCAAATAATTAAAGATAGAAAACATATCTTTACATAAATGATTAACAAATAAAACCATTTATATAACTAACTAATTATCAAAATAAATATGGAAAATCAAGTGTCAAGCAAAAGCATTATTATAAATCAGGGACTTTACCTAGGAATTGTATCTATACTAATCAACTTGGTCGTTTACGCTCTAGGAAATCATTTACAACCTCACTGGTCTGTTAGTGTTATATTTTTTGTTGTATTAACCGGATTCATTGTAATGGGAATGAAGCAATTCAAATCAAGTAATGGCGGATTTATGTCTTGGGGAGAAGCCGTTAAGATTGGTGTTGGATTGACTATGATCAGTGCCGTAATTGTTACCATTTATAATCAAATATTTATGAATTTCATAGAACCTGATCTCATGCAACAAATGTCAGCTTTGCAAGAACAACAATGGATAGATGCTGGTTTAAGCAGTGACCAGATAGAGAATTCTAAAAAAATGATGGAAAAATTTCAAGGTCCCGTTATTTCATCTGCAGTGGGTCTAGTAGCTAGTGCCTTTTTTGGATTTATTGTATCTGCAATAGCGGGTGCTGTAATGAAGGAATCTGCTGAGGAGCAGTACTAGAGAGATAAAAAAAATAAACGATTTAAAGGTAAAACATATTCATATGTTTTACCTTTACTTTTTTATAGAATATTTACAATGCACGGCAAATGGACATATCGGTAGTTATACCTTTACTGAACGAAGAAGAATCTTTACAAGAATTATATGATTGGATTGCAAAAGTTATGCAGTCCAATTCCTTTGAATACGAAGTTATTTTTATAGATGATGGTAGCACAGACAGCTCTTGGGATGTTATTGAAAAATTATCATCGAAAAATAAAGCTATCAGAGGTATTCGTTTTCAAAAAAATTATGGAAAATCTCAAGCTCTAGACGCTGGTTTCGAAATAGCAAAAGGAGATGTTGTTATTACCATGGATGCTGACTTACAAGACAACCCGGATGAAATTCCCGAATTACATAACTTAATTATAAAAGAGGATTTCGATTTAATTTCTGGTTGGAAAAAGAAGCGCTACGATAATGTTATAACTAAGAATATTCCTTCTAAATTATTTAATGCCGCAGCTAGAAAAACTTCTGGATTAAAATTACACGATTTTAATTGCGGACTAAAAGCGTACAAAAATGAAGTTATAAAATCTGTGAAAGTAAGAGGCGAAATGCACAGATATATACCTGTTTTAGTCAAAAATGAAGGATTTACTAAAATCGGAGAAAAAGTAGTACAACATCAGGCAAGAAAATATGGAGAAACTAAATTTGGTATGGATCGTTTTGTAAACGGTTTTTTAGATTTAATTACAATTTCATTTTTATCCAAATTTGGAAAAAGACCCATGCATATTTTTGGACTTTGGGGAACAATAATGTTTCTCTTTGGAACTTCATCTGCCTTATATATTGGAAGCCGAAAATTATACAACGTTTTTAAGGGTATAAAAACAATTTTAGTTACTGATAACCCTTGGTTTTATATAGCACTCACATCCATGATATTAGGTACGTTGTTATTCTTATCTGGCTTTATTGGAGAACTTATCATAAAGACAAAAAGTAACGAAAAACACTACACTATAAAAGAAAAAATTAATTTCTAAATTTTATATTTGCACATCAATTAAGAAACTACATGAAAGAATTTTTAGACAAAGCAAAACAATGGCTTACATCAACTTTTGATACTGAAACGCAAGCTGAAATAAAAGATTTAATTAAAAATAATCCTGATGCCTTAGCCGATAGATTCTACAAAGACATGGAGTTTGGAACTGGTGGAATGCGCGGAGTAATGGGCGCAGGAACCAATAGAATTAATAAATATACACTGGGTAGAGCTACACAGGGCTTATCTAATTATTTAATAGAAAATGTACAAAAAGAACAATTAAGTGTTGTAATTGCTTTTGATTGTAGACACAATAGTAAAAAGTTTGCAAAAATTGTAGCTGATGTTTTATCTGCAAACAAGATAAAAGTATTTCTTTTTGAAGATTTACGTGCAACTCCAGAATTATCATTTGCTGTTCGTCATTTAGGATGTGATGCCGGTATTGTTTTAACAGCGTCTCATAATCCACCAGAATACAATGGCTACAAAGTCTATTGGGCAGATGGCGGTCAAATTGTTCCTCCACACGATGGTGGCATTATAAATAATGTAAACTCATTAGATTTTTCGGAAATTAAATTCACGGCAAACGAAAATTTAATTGAATTTATAGGTAAAGATGTGGATGATGCATTTATAAATGGCGCTGTAAAAAACGGTTGCTTATCGGATGAAATAGATAGAAAAAGATTAAAAATTGTTTTTACTTCTTTGCACGGAACATCAATTATTTCTGTTCCTGAAGCGTTAGCTAAAGCTGGATATTCTGACGTTCATATTGTTGAAGAACAAAGAATTCCTGATGGTGATTTTCCTACTGTTAAATCTCCAAATCCAGAAGAGCCAGAAGCTTTAAAAATGGCTACAGAATTGGCGAATAAAATTGGAGCTGATATTGTTATTGGTACAGATCCAGATTGTGATAGATTAGGAGTTGCCGTAAGAGACACTGATGGAAATATGAAGTTAATGAATGGTAACCAAACTATGGTTGTTATGACCGAATTTTTACTAAAAAAATGGAAAGAGGAAGGTAAAATTAACGGTAATCAATTTATAGGTTCTACGATAGTTTCTACAGAATTAGTAAATGATATAGCTTCTAGTTACAATGTAGAAACCAAAGTTGGATTAACAGGTTTTAAGTGGATTGCGAAAATGGTTAGAGATTTTCCTGAACTTGACTTTATTGGTGGTGGTGAAGAAAGTTTTGGATACATGGTTGGTGATTTTGTAAGAGACAAAGATGCCGTAACTGCAACATTGTTAGCTTGTGAGGTTGCAGCGTATGCAAAACAAAATGGAAGTTCTTTTTACAAAGAGTTATTAAGCATTTACACTCAAAACAGCTTTTACAAAGAACATTTAATTTCTATTGTTAAAAAAGGAATGAATGGCGCTGCAGAAATTCAGCAAATGCTCAGTGACATGAGAAATAGTCCATTAACTGAAATTGATGGTGAAAAAATAGAAACACTATCAGATTATCAGGCATCAACAAGAAAAAATTTAATTACCGGAGAAGTATCATCAATAGATTTACCAAAATCTAATGTACTCATATATCAAACTGCAAATGGAACAAGAATTGCAGCCAGACCAAGTGGAACTGAACCAAAAATAAAATTTTATTTTAGTGTAAATTCAACTTTAGATTCTATAACAGATAGTAAAAAGACAGAAAAAGCATTAGATGATAAAATCGAAAGAATTATTAAAGAAATGAAGTTAAATTAATGAGCTACTTTAAAGACATTCTGAAATATGAAAGAAAGTACAGAAAGTTTACACTTTTAAATATTCTCTTTAATATTTTTTACGCCATATTCAATGTTTTATCTGTTTTAGCTTTTATTCCTGTATTGAATATTTTATTTGGTAAGGACGAAAAAGTAAGAATAAAACCTGTTTATGACGGACTTACTAACATAGGTAGCTATCTTGAAAGTAGGTTTAACTACTTCATCTCTAATAAAATAATTGAAGATGGTGAAGTTAATGTGTTATTGTTCATTTGTTTACTATCACTTTCCTTATTTTTCTTCAAAAACTTGTTTAGATATTTAGCCTCATACGCTATTACATTTTTAAGAACTGGTATTGTAAAAGACTTACGCGATAATTTATATCACAAAATTGTAGAATTACCAATATCTTATTTTACTGAGAAAAGAAAAGGAGACATTATCGCAAGAATGACCTCTGATGTTCAGGAAGTTGAGAACTCTATCTTAACCTCAATTGAAACCCTAGTAAGGGAACCGTTAACAGTAATAATCTCTATTGGAATTATGCTTTTTATTAGTGTAAAATTAACACTATTTGTTTTTGTACTATTACCGGTTTCTGGATTTATTATTTCATCCATCAGCAAAAAATTAAAGGCCCAATCAATTAAGGCTCAAAAAGAAACAGGAACTTTTTTATCCTTTATTGAAGAAACCTTAACCGGATTAAGAGTTATTAAGGGTTTTAATTCTGAAAAAATTATTGAGCATAAATTCAATAACTCTACCTCTACTTTTAGAAACTTAATGACGAGCGTTTTTCATAGGCAAACATTAGCATCTCCTATGAGTGAATTTTTGGGCTCTGCCACAATTATTGCTATTCTTTGGTATGGAGGAACTGATGTTCTAAAAAACACAAGTTCTTTAGAAGCTGGTAAATTTATGGGATATATAGTACTCTTTTACACAGTTTTAAATCCTATAAAACTAATTACGACTACATTTTACAACATAAAAAAAGGTGAAGCATCAGCCGAAAGAATCATGGAAATTTTAAATACTGAAAACAGTATTAAAGATAAACCAAATGCTTTAGTTATAGAAAAATTTGAAAATGAAATTGAATTTAAAAATATTTCTTTTAAATATAAAGATGAGGATGTTTTAAAAGATTTTTCTTTAACAGTAAAAAAAGGAGAAATGGTTGCGTTAGTTGGTCAATCTGGAAGTGGAAAATCTACCTTAGCAAATTTAATTACCCGTTTTTATGATGTCAATAAAGGAGATGTTTTAATAGACAATACAAACATAAAAGACGTTACAAAAAAATCCTTAAGAGGCCTGATGGGGATTGTAACGCAAGACTCAATTCTATTCAACGATACAATAACAAACAACATAAAGTTAGGAACAGAAAACGCTACTGATGCAGCTATTTTAGATGCTTCGAAGGTTGCAAACGCAAATGAGTTTATTCAGAATTTACCAGAAAAATTCAGCACCAACATTGGGGATGGTGGAGGCACCCTTTCTGGCGGACAAAAACAACGTTTATCTATTGCTAGAGCTGTTTTAAAGAATCCACCAATTATGATCTTAGATGAAGCTACTTCAGCTTTAGACACAGAATCTGAACAATTAGTTCAAGTTGCACTGGAAAAAATGATGCAAAATAGAACTTCTTTAGTAATTGCACATAGGTTATCTACCATTCAAAAAGCAGATAAGATTGTTGTAATGAAAAAAGGAAAGATTGTAGAACAAGGGAAACATGATGAGTTGTTGGCTAAAAAAGGAGAATATTTTAAGTTAGTTTCCATGCAAAGTATGAATTAGCTGTTATAATTTTCATTGAAGAACTAACTGCAAAAAGTAATTTTAATATTCCTTTCAAATCCGATTAAAAATGATTTAAAATCATTTTTTTAATCTCAAGAATAAAAACAATTCACAGAAAAAATGTTAATTCTAAAACGTTCCCTTTTTACATTATAAAATCATAAAATCTTGATATTGATTTATTGTTATTGAACCAAATACCAACTCATATAACTTCCTTCATTTATTTTAAATTAAGAATGAAGATAGTAAGATGATATATAAAGTCCTTCTTCATTAATTTTGTTTTCTTGCCTTTATCAGTTAACATAAAATTGAAATATCATTATATTTACTTACTTATGTCAATAAATTAATTTAGATTAGGAAAAAATTACAAGAACAAAAATTTTATAAATATTGTGATAAAATTTAACCTTTTTTCTAAAAAAAATAATCAGCAAAGAAAAGAAAGTAAAATTCAAAAGAAACGTTGCAAACCTTGGTTTAAGATTAATGGAGACAAAACTTTAAGATTAAACTATGATTTATCTCAATCTTCAGTAGTTTTTGATTTAGGTGGTTATAAAGGTAATTTTGCCCAAGAAATCTATAAAAGATACTTATGTAAAATATTTATTTTTGAACCTGTAAAATCATTCTATAAAATTATTGATAACAAATTTAAAGATATTACAAAAGTTACTGCCTATCCTTATGGTTTAGCAGACCAAGACAAAGAACTTTTTATTAGTAATAGTGAAGATGCTTCTTCTGTTTTTATTGATTCAGATGGTTCAGAAAAAATAAAATTAAAATCTATATTAAATTTTATTAACGATAATAAAATTACACATGTAGATCTGATTAAGATTAATATTGAAGGAGGTGAATATGAAGTTTTAGAGTCTCTTTTATCATCAGGTATGATTCCAATTTTTAAAAATTTACAAATCCAATTCCATGATTTTATTATTGATAATGCCAATGAGAGAATGGAGAATATTCAAACACAATTAGCAAAAACTCATAAAATTACTTATCAATATAAATTTGTTTGGGAAAATTGGGAAATCAAATAAATACGATTCTTACAAATTTAATTGTAAACCTAATTTCTTTCCCTTTTCAATCATAAAATCATAAGATGCTTGATGCTCATTTGGTATTTTACCATCCAAAATAGCTTCTTTTATAGCCTCTTTTATTTGTCCAATCTCTCTACAAGGTTTTAAGTTGAAAGCTTTCATAATTTCTTCACCAGTAACTGGTGGCTGAAAATTTCGAACTTGATCTCTTTCCTCGACTTCTTTAATTTTACCTCTTACTAGCTCAAAATTTTGATGATAACGCTTAAATTTCTTTGGGTTCTTTGTTGTAATATCCGCTTCACACAACGTCATTAAAGAATTAATATCATCACCCGCATCAAAAACCAAACGTCTAACAGCAGAATCTGTTACTTCCGTGGCTAGAACAATTGGTCTAGAACTTAACATGACCATTTTTTGCACGAATTTCATTTTATTATTCATTGGCATTTTTAAACGCTTGAATAACTTATATACCATTTTAGAACCAACAAATTCGTGGGAGTGAAACGTCCAACCTACTTTTTTGCTAAATCTTTTAGTTGGTGCCTTCCCAATATCGTGCAGTAAGGCTGCCCATCGCAACCAAACATCTTCTGTATTATTACAAATATTGTCGACAACCTCTAGTGAGTGATAAAAATTATCTTTATGTTTTTGACCTTCTATCTCCTCTACTCCTTTTAAATCTAATAACTCAGGAAGAATTTGTTTTAACAGACCTGTTTTCTCTAATAATAAAAAACCAACTGATGGTTTTGGTGATGCTAAAATTTTATTTAATTCAACAACAATTCTTTCACGCGATATTATTTTTAAACGATATCCATTTCTTGTGATAGCATCTTGAGATTTATTCTCAATATTAAAACTTAATTGTGTTGAAAAACGAATAGCCCGCATCATTCGCAGAGGATCATCTGAATACGTAATATCAGGATTTAAAGGTGTTTTAATAACCTTGTTTTCTATGTCATCAATTCCTTTAAAAGGATCCAGAAGTTCCCCAAAATTATTTTCATTTAAACTTAATGCTAAAGCATTTATAGTTAAATCTCTCCTATTTTGATCATCTTGTAAACTACCTTTTGTTACGTCTGGATTTCTACTATCTTCAGAATATGACTCTTTTCTCGCTCCAACAAACTCAATTTCAATGTCATTATAACGCAACATTGCTGTTCCATAAGTTTTAAAAACCTGCACCTTGGGGTTATTTGGCAACATGATAGCTACTTTTTGAGCCAACTCAATTCCACTTCCAACTGCTACTACATCAATATCTTTAGATTTACCTCTTTTCAGGAAAAAATCTCTAACAAAACCACCAATTACATAACTATCTATTTGTAGTTCTTTTGATGCTTTAGATATTACACTAAATATTTTTGAGGAAATTGCTTCTGTATAGAATTGCTTTTGCATGAAATTACGCTCTTAAAACTTGAATATGATCCATCAATTTATCGGTAATTGAAGAATTTGTATTCGTATTATTTTAAGGCAAATTTACTATATAAAATATGCTACACAAAAAAATGAATTACATATTTATTAAAATGATTTTAAAGCACACTAACTGAAATCATAAAACGTATCTCAATAAATTTTTTCATTTTTTGCTAGTAAAAATAATAGCAACCAATTATTGTAACATTTAATCAGTTTTATCCCCAAATAATTCGTTTTCTCGGGGTAAAACAATTCTTTAACTCTGCTCATAATCATAAAAATTTTTAAGCTATTTTTGTTCTACTTAATTGTTTTTATTATTAATAATTGTAAAATAGTACCTTTGTAAACCCACACAAAATATATGTTAAAAAAAACTCCGAACTACATAAAATACATCTTTACAAATATTTTTTTTCTATTTGTTTTTAACTCTATTTTTAGAGGAATTTTTTATTATAATTTTAGCCCACTAGAAAACATTCCAGCACCAGAAATTCAAAAAGCTATATTGCTCGGTATTCGTTTTGATTTAAAACTTGCTATTATTGCTTTTTTTCCTCTAGCAATAGTTGTTTTAATTAGAAATTATCGCTTTTTAAAAAGTAAGACTCATAAAAAAATAGGAACAATTTATTTAGTTCTGACATATTTAGTTTTAACCCTTTTTTACTTATTCGATTCTGGATATTATGAGTATTTAGCAATTCGTTTAGACGCTTCCTCTCTCCGTTTTTTAGGTGATTTAAAAATTTCAATTCAGGTTTTAATTGAAAGTTACCCCATTTATAAAGGGCTTCTCGGTCTTTTCATACTCAGTTTTATTATCTATAAATTCAACTCTTCTTTATTTAACCTATTTTCTAAAACTCAGCAAGAAATAACAAAAAAAATAAAAGCGATATATTTTATTTTCACAATCCTGGTCTTATCCTTTGGTATTTATAATAGTGTAACTCATTATCCTCTTAGATGGAGTGAGGCTTTTTTCTCAAAAAACAATTCAGTAAATCAATTTGCTTTAAACCCTGTTCTATACTTTTTTGATAGTTTTGCTTTTAGAAGCGAAGGAGTCGATATTAAGAAATTTAAAACCTATTACCCAGTAATTGCTAAGCATTTAAATTTACCTCAAGATAGTGTTAACTTTGAAAAAAAGGTAACTTTTGAAAATCCTTATAAAGTAAAACCTAATATTATTTTTGTTATGCTAGAATCAGTGGGGACAGCGCCAATGAGTTTTTACGGAAACCCAATAAATAGTACTCCAAAAATGGATTCCATAATTGGAGAAAGCTTAAGTTTTTCTAAATTCTATGTTCATAAACCAGGTACAGCTGGAAGTGTTTTTGCAAGTATTACCGGCTTACCAGATATTGAGGATGTTAAAACAGCATCTAGAAACCCTATGATTATTGATCAACGTATTATTTTTGATCAATTTAAAGGCTATGAAAAATCATACTTCTTGGGAGGCTCTGCAAATTGGGCAAATATTAGAGGGGTATTTCAATCAAACATAAAGGAATTAAAAATTTATGAAGAAGGTAGTTTTGAAGAAGAAAACAGAGCTGATGTATGGGGAATTGATGATTACGACTTATTTAAAGAGGCTGACAAAAAGTTGAAAAAATTACACGAGAAAGAGAAACCTTTTGTGACATACATCCAAACAGCTACAAACCACATGCCTTATACAGTGCCTGATAAAAAAGAAAGTTTTACACCTATTTTAGAAAATGAAATTGATAAAAAGACTATACTAAATGGAGGCTTTAGATCATTAAGTCAACTCAACGGACTTCGATATTTAGACTTTAATGTTGCACGTTTTTTAGACAGAACAAAAGAGTCTGGTTATTATGATAATTCTATCTTTGTCTTCTTTGGAGATCATAGTATTAACTTAAAAGGAATAAAAGGCTTAAATAATAATGAGGTCAATCTCGGAATTCAATTAAATCATACTCCTTGTTTTATTCACGCACCTAAATATACAAAAACGCAAATTGTAGATAAATATGCCAAATTGATAGATATTTTTCCTACCGCCGCGAGTATAGCTAAAATTGATTACGTAAATTATACTTTGGGAAGGGATTTATTGGACAGTACATCAATAAATACCGCTGCTTTTATCTATACTCAAAATAAAGGTGAAGGCGCAGTTGGATTAATAAAAGACGAGTATTATTACGAAAAAACAAATAGATCAAAAAAAGCTGCTCTGTATAGTATAAATAATAATTCATATCGAGATATAAAATCCAATAAACTAGATGTTACAGAAAAAATGGATAGCCTTTTATCAGCCTACTATTACACTACAAAATACCTATATTTTAATAACAAAAAACAACCTAAACCAAATATTAAATATTAATAATTTTCGTGATTAAATACATAAAAAAAAGTGAGATAACATTTGTATCTTGTCCTTTCCCTGAGGTTTCTCCTTTTAAATATAAATACTAAGATGATAATTGTAAGAATACTTGGTGGTCTAGGAAATCAAATGTTTCAATATGCATATGCCAAAGCCTTAGCTCTTGACGGCTTTGCCGTAAAACTAGATCTATCAAAAGTAAAAAAATACAAATTACACGGAGGTTACCAACTCGATAAATATAAAATCGATTTAAGGACGGCTAATTCTCTCTCTATATTTTTAGGAAAAATCGGACTAAAGAAATCAAAAAAAGAAAAGAATTTAATATTTAATGAAAACCTGAAGTCATTAAAAGGTAATGAATACATAAAAGGATACTTTCAAACTGAAAAATATTTTAAAAAAATAAGAAATACATTATTAACAGAATTTGTAATCAATCAAAAAATATCTTCAGATACGGATAAAATTGCCGAAAAAATTAAGTCATTAGAAAATAGTTGTTCCCTTCACATTAGGAGAGGAGATTATATCTCTGATAAAAAAGCCAACAGTGTTCATGGAACATGTAACATAGACTATTATAACAGAGCAATTGATATGATGAAAAGTAAATATTTAAATCTTTCATTTTTCGTGTTTTCTGACGACATCCCCTGGACTAAAGAAAATCTAATAATTGAAAATGCTTTATATATTGATAATAATACCATTCCACATGAAGACATGTATTTAATGAGTTTATGCAAGCATAATATAATTGCAAATAGCAGTTTTTCTTGGTGGGGAGCTTGGTTAAATAACAATAATTACAAAACGGTGATTGCTCCAAAAAAATGGTTTTTGGATAAAGAAAATGAAGTAGCTTGTGAAAATTGGATAAAATTATGAAATCATACAAAGTATATTACATAAATCTTGATAAAAGCCTTAAGCGTAAAAACTTTATGGAGAAACAATTTAAAGATTTGAATATTCCAATTATTAGGTTTTCTGCTCTTTATGGGAAAGAATTACCCACTACATTTTTAAAAAAAACAAAAAAAGATTTCAATATATGCACTCATTATCCAAATTTGAATGATGGAGAAATTGGTTTAACCAAAACTTACTTTGAACTATGGAGAGAAATACAAAACCAAAAAGAACAATTTGCTATTATTCTTGAAGATGACGCACTAGTAGATGAGTCATTTTTTAAAGATTTACCTGAAATTTTTAATGAAATAACAATAAACGATTTTGTAGATATTTCTGGAAGGAAGGGCTTTTATCCACTAAATAAAAAAGAATTTACACAACTATTCTTGGTTCCTCCTTTGCAAACTACGGGACAAATTATTGGAAAAAAAGCAGCAAAAAATCTTTTTAAAAATTTAAAAACCATTTATTCACCAATAGACGTATTGAAGCAAGACGTTTTTAAGCATAAAACTCCAGTGCTAGTTACTAAAAAAAAATATGTAATTAGCAATGATTACAATTTAGGTGGCACTACTTTGCAGCAGAAAGGGATAGCGAGGTATAAAAAGATAATTAGGGAAGTTATTCGCCCTTTTTGGCAATTATTTGCTTTTTTCACTTACAAGTTAAATAGACTTTTAAAAAATTATAATTTTTATCAAAAGAATTAATCTTTCTTAATTCCTTTATTTAAAAGCCATAATTTTAAATATTTGGTATAAACACTATAAGACTGGGTTTTGGCAAAAATATACCCCGGAAAACCATCCAAGAAACCTCTTCTGATAAAATAATGGATAACAAATCTAGCAGGTGGTTTGACTAAAATATGAAATAAATTCACCTTTTTTCCTTCCTGATAAAATTGTTTTGCTCTTAAAGCTCCGTAATGATTCATCTTGGAAATATAATGATCATAACTTTTATAAGAGTAATGCTCAATTTTATTTTTAAAAAAACCTATTTTACCATTAGCAACTATGGTTTCGTGAACGACACCTGAATATTTACAATACTCCTTTAAAAACAAACGGATAACTTTGTCTCTTTGGCAACCACCATAATTAATCTTCTTTCCACAAAAATAAAAAGTTCTTCGTACATAAAAACCAACAAAATCTTTCGGATTGTTAACTGCAGTCAAAATCTCTTGTTCAACTTCTGGAGTCACTCTCTCATCTGCATCTAAAATATAAATCCAATCGTGAGAAGCATGGGTAATAGCGAAGTTTTTTTGAGAAGAAAAATCATCAAACTTTCGCTTGATGATTTTTACCTTATGATTTTTAGCTAGTTCTAAAGTTTTATCTGTGCTAAAAGAATCTATAACTATAATTTCATCAGCAAAACTTACAGACTTAATAGCTTCTTCAATATGAATTTCTTCATTTAAAGTTGGTATAATTGCAGTAATCTTTGTCATAGCTATTTTAAATATTAAACTGCCACGTCATATTCACGTAAAGCATCATTTAAAGAAGTCTTTTTGTTGGTACTTTCTTTTCTCTTTCCAATAATTAGGGCACAAGGTACATTAAATTCTCCTGCAGCAAACTTTTTAGTATAACTACCAGGAATTACAACAGAACGCGGAGGCACAGCTCCTTTGGTTTCAACCGGTACGTCACCTGTCACATCTATAATTTTAGTACTCATTGTTAACACAACGTTAGCTCCTAAAACCGCTTCTTTACCTACTCTTACTCCTTCTACAACTATACAACGCGAACCTATAAAAGCACCATCTTCAATAATTACTGGCGCAGCTTGTAATGGTTCTAAAACACCACCAATTCCAACACCACCAGAAAGGTGAACATTTTTACCAATTTGTGCACAAGAACCAACCGTAGCCCAAGTATCAATCATAGTTCCTTCATCTACATAAGCACCAATATTAACGTAACTTGGCATTAATATAGTACCCGCAGAAAGAAATGAACCTTGACGAGCAGATGCTCCAGGAACCACACGAACTCCTTGCGCTGCATAATTGGTTTTTAAAGGCATTTTATCGTGATATTCAAAAATACCAGCTTCTAAAGTTTCCATTTTTTGAATAGGGAAATATAAAACAACTGCTTTTTTCACCCATTCATTTACTTGCCATCCGTCGTCAAATGGCTCGGCAACTCTCAATTCTCCTTTATCTAATAAAGAAATAACTCTTCTAATCGTATTAACTGTATTTTCTTCTTTCAACAATTCACGGTTTTCCCAAGCAGCCTCTATAATTTCTTTAATGTCTTTCATATTAATAAATTAATTTTTGCAAATATAAATCTATCCGCAAAAAGCGGAACAAATATACTTTATTTAAACAAATTATTCCGTGTTGTTTAAAATTCAATTGTTAAATTAAACACTATTTATAGTAAAAAAACTTAGTTCACTAATTGATAATATTTTAATTAATCTATTATTATTAAATTATAACTTTTACTTTTGCAAAAAAATATATAGTTTGGGTAGAATTCTAGCCATCGATTTTGGTAAAAAAAGAACAGGAATAGCGGTAACTGATGAACTTCAGATTATCGCTTCTGGATTAACAACGGTAAACACTGATGATTTAATTCCTTTTCTAAAAGAATATATATCTAAAAACCAGGTGGAACTCTTTTTGGTTGGTAAACCAAAACAAATGAATAACAGAGATAGTGAAAGTGAAGCTTTGATAGTTCCGTTTCTAAAAAAACTTAAAAATCAAATTCCACAAATTCCTTTATTAAGAATTGACGAACGTTTTACCTCAAAAATGGCTTTTCAAACAATGATTGATGGTGGTTTAAACAAAAAACAACGTAGAAATAAGGCTTTAGTTGATGAAATTAGTGCAACTATTATTTTACAGTCATATTTGTATAACAAATAATTTTATTGAAGTAGCAAACTTTGTATTTTTGCAGACATTAAAAAAAAGAAAATGATATTACCAATTATAGCGTATGGAGATCCTGTTTTGCGCAAAGTAGCAACAGAAATTGATGCAGATTACCCAAATTTAGAAAAATTAATTTCTAATATGAAGGAAACAATGTACAACGCTTCTGGTGTTGGTATAGCTGCACCACAGATTGGTAAAGCCATTCGTTTGTTTATTATTGATGCTTCTCCTTTTGCAGATGATGAAGATTTATCTGAAAAAGATAGAGAAGTCTTAAAAAACTTCAATAGGGTTTTTATAAATGCTAAAATTATAAAAGAAGAAGGTGAAGAATGGGTTTTTAACGAAGGTTGCCTCAGTATACCTGATGTTAGAGAGGATGTTTTTCGACAACCGGAAATTACGATTGAGTATCAAGACGAAGCATTTCAAACGCATACTGAAACTTTAGATGGTTTAGCAGCACGTGTTTTTCAACATGAATATGATCATATTGACGGAATCTTGTTTACAGATAAACTTTCAACACTTAAAAAAAGATTGATAAAAAAGAAGTTAGAAAATATTTCTAAAGGGAAAATTAATGCAGATTACAGAATGCGTTTCCCTAATGCAAAAAAAGGTAAATAGTCTAGCAAGACATAAAAATACAAAAATGGAATTTAGTAAAATTATAAGCGTAACAGGAAAACCAGGATTATTTAAAGTAATCTCTCAATCTAAAAATGCAGTAATTGCAGAATCTTTAATAGACAAAAAACGTGTAGCAATTAACGCTACTCAAAACGTAAGTTTATTAGAAAACATTGCGATCTATACATACGAAGAGGATGTACCTTTATTAGATGTTTTTACCTCTATGTTTGAGAAAACAGCAGGTAAAGAAGCACTTTCACACAAAGAAAACAGTAAAAATCTAACAACTTTTTTTGCTGATGTTTTACCAGGTTATGATGAAGAAAGAGTATATGCTTCTAACATTAAAAAAGTAATTCAATGGTTCAACGCTTTGGTAAAAGCTGGAATGGATTTTTCTAAAGTTGAAGAAGTAAAAGCAACCGAAGAAGTTGAAACTAAATCATAATAATGAATTCGAGAGAAGATCAGTTAGCTGCTTTTAATAGATTGTTAGATATCATGGATGATCTTCGTGAGAAGTGTCCATGGGATAAAAAACAAACTTTAGAAAGTCTACGTCATCTTACTATTGAAGAAACGTACGAACTTGCTGATGCCATTCTCGACAACGATTTACTAGAAATAAAAAAAGAATTAGGGGATGTGCTTTTGCACATCGTTTTTTATGCAAAAATTGGAAGCGAAAAGAAATCTTTTGATATTGCTGATGTTGCGAATTCAATTTGCAATAAATTAATAGACAGACATCCTCATATTTATGGTGATGTTGTTGCAAAAACAGAAGAAGAAGTAAAACGTAATTGGGAACAACTAAAATTAAAAGAAGGTAAAACTTCTGTTTTGGAGGGTGTACCTAAAAGTTTACCTGCCGTTGTAAAAGCAAGTAGAATTCAAGAAAAAGTTGCAGGTGTTGGTTTCGATTGGGAAAAACCTGAACAAGTTTGGGAGAAAGTACAAGAGGAACTTACGGAACTGAACGAAGAAATTAAAGCAGGAAATAAAGAAAATACTGAAAAAGAATTTGGAGATGTATTATTTTCAATGATTAATTACGCTCGTTTTATCGGTGTAAATCCTGAAAATGCTTTAGAAAAGACCAATAAAAAGTTTATGAATCGTTTTCAATATTTAGAAAAAGTTGCTAAAAAAGAAGGGAAAGAGCTTTCTGACATGTCTTTAACCGAAATGGATGTTTATTGGGAGGAATCTAAAGAGTTTTTTAATTAATTCTTCAATTATTTATTTTTCTTCGGATAAAAATCGATTTTAAAAACCCTAATCCGTATCCGAAAAACTGGGTTAAAGAAGTTAAAACGCTTAAAAAAGCGACATATAAGTTCTTATTCTGAAACAAAGAATCTAAGAAGATTAACAGGAAATAAAGTCCGTAGAAATACAAGATTTGGTTGTAACCGAAAATTGCTAGAATTATACTAACATCAATTCCTATAATAAATAAAGAAGGAAACCAATATGTTAGTTTTGCTGTTTTAGGGTATCTTTTATTTAAAATTGGTCTTGCTGTTCCGAAGCCAAAAGTTTGTTTAAAAAATTGTGTTAAAGAACTTCTACGTTTGTGATATACAAATGCTTTTTCTATGAGTTGCGTTTTAAAATTGTTTTCCCAAAGACGAAACGTTAAATCGATATCTTCACCAGTTTTCATTTTTGAAAAACCTTGTGTTTTTTCAAATGCTTTCTTTGACAGACCTAAATTGAAACTTCTTGGTTGAAATTTGCCTACAGCTTGCTTTTTACCCCGAATTCCTCCTGTTGTTAATAAAGAAGTCATAGCGTAATTAATCGCTTTTTGTAATCCGTTAAAACTGGAATGTGCCGCATCTGGGCCACCAAAAGCATCGGTAAAATTACTTTCCAAACCTTTCTTTACCTCCGATATATATTGAGTTGGCAAAATTACATCTGAATCTAAAATGATAAAATAATTACCAGATGCTTTTTGCATCCCGAAATTACGACTTGCTCCTGCCCCACTATTTTCTTTAAAAAAATATTTTAAATTTAATTGATTATTATACTTCTCAAAAATTTTTTCTGAGGAATTTTCTGAGCCATCTTCTATAATTAAAACTTCAAAATCGTCTGAAAAATCTTGCTTTGTAAGACTTTCTAATAGTTCGTCAATTTCATTTGGACGATTGTAGACAGGTATAATGATGCTGAACAGTAGTTTCAAAGTTTTAAATTTATAAAGTTGAACGACTATTCAAACTTTTTACAGTGTAAATGTAGAAAAATAAAAAAAGTTGAAAGTTCATATTTCTAAAAACTTTCAACTTTATATAATATAATTACTTTTTAAATTCTCTAAAATCTAACAAACAAGTCTTGCTTAAAAGGCAGTGGTATCCTTTTTGCTTATGTCAAAAAATATAACGTTAAGCTGGAAATAGCTCCTAAGCCTACTTATTCAAAATTTTCCATAACAGCATCACTAACCCCCATATTTGAGAATCCGCCATCATGAAATAAGTTCTGTAAAGTCACTTTCTTGGTTAAATCTGAAAACATAGAAATCGTATAATCTGCACATTCTAAAGCTGATGCATTACCCAGAGGACTCATCTTTTCCGAGAAATTTATAAATCCATCGAACCCCTTAACACCATTTCCTGCAGTTGTTGAAGTTGGAGATTGAGAAATAGTATTTACACGGACTTTAAAATCTCTACCAAAATAGTATCCAAAACTACGAGCAATAGATTCTAAATATGCTTTATTGTCTGCCATATCATTATAATCTGGAAAAACTCTTTGCGCAGCCATATAGGTTAATGCAACGATAGACCCCCAATTGCTCATAGCTTTTTTCTTATATAATACGTTCATGGTTTTATGAAAAGAAACGGCAGAAACATCCCAACCTTTTGTTGTGAAATCGTAATTTGGATCTGTATATGGTTTTCCTTTTCTCACGTTTACTGACATACCAATTGAGTGCAAAACAAAATCTATTTTACCTCCCAAAATCTCCATAGATTTTTCTACAAGGTTTTCTAAATCATCAATTGAAGTTGCATCTGCAGGAATAATTTGTGATCCTGTTTTTTTTGCTAAAACATCTAATTGCCCCATTCTAATTGAGGCTGGCGCATTTGTTAATACAAATTCGGCACCTTCTTCTTTTGCTCTTTCCGCCGTTTTCCAAGCAATTGAATGTTCATTTAAAGCACCAAAAATGATTCCTTTTTTTCCTTTAAGTAAGTTGTACATAACGTAACGTTGTTAGTATTTAGTTGTTAGGCAATAAGCTTAAGCCTTATTTGTTTAGCTAGTTCAGCAGTTGTTTTGCGTGAGTAAGTGCAGAGTCGGAAATATTTTTACCACTTAACATTTCCGCAATTTCTACAATTCTTTCTTCTGAAGTTAATTGCTTTAAATTCGTGGTGGTCACTCCGTTTATTTCTTTTTTGTATACTTTATAGTGACTGCTGCCTTTTGCTGCAATTTGAGGTAAATGCGTAATTGCAATTACTTGCATATTGTTACTCATTTTCTGCATAATAGCTGCTATCTTATTTGAAACTTCGCCAGAAACACCTGTATCTATTTCATCGAAAATAATAGTTGGTAATTGCGTGTTTTCTGACAATACTTTTTTGACAGAAAGCATAATTCTAGATAACTCGCCTCCTGATGCCACTTTTTTTAATTCTCCGAAATTTCCTCCTTTATTTGCAGAAAACAACAATTCCAATTCATCCTTTCCGTTTGAAAAATAGTTATTTGTTGGTTTAATCTTTATGGAAAAACGTGCGTTTTCCATTCCCAAATCGGTTAATAAAGCGTGTAATTCTCTAATTAACTTAGGTATTGACGTTGTTCTTGCTTTCATAATTAAGCCAGCAACTTTATCTAACTTTTCTAAAACAGCATCTATTTCTTCCTGTTTTTTATTGATAACTTCTTCTGCAGATTCTACTACACCCACTTTTTCCGATAATTCCTCAAACACTGTAATTAAATCTTTATTAGAATTTACAGCATGTTTCTTTTGCAAATTATACAACAATTGAAGCCTATCGTTAATTTTTTCTACTTCATTAGGATTAAATTCTACGCTTTCATTCGCATTTTCTAACTCTGTAATAATATCATCAATCTCTATTTTTATTGAAGTAACACGCTCAGAAATTTCTTGATACTCCTTAGAAAACGATGATATTTTAGTCAGTCTATTTTCTAAAGTGTTTAGTAAAGTCCTAATTCCGATTTCTTCGTTAATAGTAAGTTCTAAAGCCTCAGATAAATTATTCCTGATATCTTCTATATTATTTAATTTGTCTAACCTTTCCTCTAAAATGGTTTGTTCATCAATTTTAACCTTAGCCTCTTCTAATTCTTTATATAAGTGTAAATTATAATCGTATTGTTGATTTGCTTCTAATTGTGTAGCCTCTAATTTGGACAGTTCTCTTTTTAATTTATTCAACTGAAAAAAACCTCTTTTATAAGAAGCTATTCGTGCCTGATTTTTTGCCAAAGCATCTAAAATAGAGAATTGAAAATTATTATCAGACAATTGCATTGTTTGATGCTGAGAATGAACATCAATCAACTTTGTTCTAAGTTGATTTAAAACCGATAAAGTAACTGGCGTATCATTTACAAACGCTCTGGATTTACCTGAAGGTAAAATTTCTCTTCTAATAATGGTTTCAGGTTCATAATCTAAATCAACTTCATTAAAAAAATCCTCTAATTTATAATTTGAAATAGCAACTTTGGCTTCAACAATACATTTTTGAGATATATCTTTTAGTGAAGACAAATCAGCTCTGTTACCTAAAACTAAACCTAAAGCACCTAAAAGTATCGATTTTCCTGCACCAGTTTCACCTGTAATAATAGATAATCCTGAAGAAAAATCAATAGAGAGTTTATTGATTAAAGCATAGTTATTAATAGAAAGTTGTGTTAACAAATTCTCTGAATTTTAGAAGATAAAATTAGTGAAAATTGCTTAAAAATAAAGTAGAAAGAACAATTAATATATTACTTTATATTTTTCCACTTAGAATTGTTATTTGGAGATAATTTTCTAACAATTTGTTTTAATTTATTTTGCTTTCTTGTGGATGGCCCATCGGAATACATATTTACAATTTCATCTGCTTTAGCATCAAAAAAAGTTCTAATTAAATAATTTCCAACAGTTTTATTATAAATACTTTCTAAGGAGATTATGGCTTCTTCAATAGTTTGTTTTGCAGCATTTTTGTCTGTTGCAAATTTATCCATTCCATTTCTATGATAATTATAAATAGTAGTTCTGTATGCTGCTAGTTTTGGTGATAAAAAATTATCAATCAATGAAAAGCGATTTTGCTTTCCCACTACATTTTGCCATGAACCTATGCCACTTTGTTGTGCTTGCAGCATTACATTCTGAGCTTCTTTTAAATACACTTCACCTCCATTATTTTTAAAAGTATCTGCATCTGCACCAATAATAATGTTGACATAAAAAACAATCATCGAAATTAAATTACTATCAAATGAATTCTTGTTATAGATTAATGGATCAAACTCATTGTACTTAAAATTAAAATCATTATCCTTTAAATTCAATATTGGTGACGCGTAAGAAGAACTAAAAACAGGTCTTGTAGATTGCACTTGTAAAGTTGCTTCAAAATTATTTGCATCTCTAGACGAAATAATGATTGTAAATGCACAATCTATTCTTTCTTCAGGCTTTACCTCTTTATTTGTCCATTTTTTTTGATTAACAAACTCAGACAAAGATCTCTCTAGAGTTTTAAAAACTTGTGTATTTGAACCTTGTACTTGATTATAATTGATAGTAACCAAGCAATTCAATTCTTGCGCTTTCACCAAAGAGATTGAAAACATTAACAGAAAAATAATTACAATTTTTTGCATTCCTTTTGTTTTTATTGTGTGATCTATCTCATTCAAGCCTTAATCTGTGAGGGTCTCTAATGTAATCGAAATAACAAAAATATTAAGATATCTTGATTACAATTTCATTCATAATATCTTTAGCTACCTCTATTTTAGATTTTAACTCAAAAGGTTTTTCATGTAAATCCTTATCAATAATAGTAATTTTATTTGTTTCTGTAGCAAAACCAGCTCCTTTATCTTTTAAAGAGTTTAAAATAATTGCATCTAAATTTTTTCGTTTTAATTTATCTTTTGCGTTTTGAAGTTCATTATTTGTTTCTAATGCAAAACCAACCAAAAACTGATGCTCTTTAATTTTGCCTAAAGAAGCCAAAATATCTTTGGTTTGTGTTAACTCAATATCTAACGCAGAACCTTTCTTTTTTATTTTCTGAATTGCAACATTTTTGGGTTTATAGTCAGACACGGCTGCAGAAAGTATTGCAATATCTATCTCTTTAAAATATTGGTGTGCTAATTTGTACATTTCATCTGCCGAAACCACATCTACCCGATGAACTAAAGAATGCTTGATTTGCTGATGACTTGGACCAGAAATCAAATATACTTCAGCTCCTAAATTGGCAGCTGCCTCTGCAATTGCAAAACCCATTTTACCAGAAGAGTGATTTCCTATAAAACGAACAGGATCTATTGCCTCATAAGTTGGACCAGCGGTAAGTAAAACTTTTTTTCCTTTTAAAGGTAGTTTTGATAAAATATCGTTTTCAATAAATGTTACAATATCATGCGGCTCTGCCATTCTTCCCTCACCAACCAGACCACTTGCTAATTCACCACTAGTTGCCGGAATAACAACATTTCCAAAAGATTTTAATTTGTCTAAACTTTTTCTTGTTGAAGGGTGTTTATACATATCTAAATCCATTGCTGGAGCAAAATATACAGGGCATTTTGCAGATAAATAGACAGCTAATAACAAGTTATCGCAAATTCCATTTGCCATTTTAGACATTGTATTCGCTGTTGCAGGTGCAACAAGTATGTAATCTGCCCAAAGACCTAATTCTACATGGTTATTCCACAATTCATTTTCTTCATCTTCATCATAAAAAGCTGAATGAACAGCATTCTTTGAAAGTGTGGATAATGTGAGAGGTGTTATAAAATCTTTAGACGCAGGAGTCATAACAACTTTGACCTCTGCGTCTAATTTTATAAATAAACGAACTAAACTAGCCGTTTTGTATGCAGCAATTCCAGCAGTAATTCCTAATAGAACTTTTTTACCACTTAAAATAGACATTATTCCGTTTCTGGTGTTCTAAAATATACTTTATCGTTCAACCATTCTTCAACAGCCATTGCAGTTGGTTTTGGTAATTTTTCATAAAATTTAGAAACCTCAATTTGCTCTTTATTCTCAAAAACTTCTTCTAAACTATCATTATAAGTAGCAAACTCTTCTAACTTATCAACCAACTCTTTCTTTAGGTCTCCGTTAATTTGATCTGCTCTCTTAGCAATAATTGAAATAGCCTCGTAAATATTTTGTGTAGGAGCTTCTAATTCATTCTTATCATAAGTAATAGTACTTAGAGGAGCTTTTGTGTCTTTATAATCCATAATTAGTTATTATTTCTTTTGTGAATTTTGAAATTCTTTCTGTTTAGCGATCAAATCTTCTGCCGCAATATTTTCGGCAGTTAAAGTAATCAACATTTTCTCAGCATCTTCCATAAATGTGGACTCAGGATAATTTCTTTTTAGCTTTTCATAAGCTGAAATTGCATCTTTTACACGCTCTGGTTTTCTTCTAAATGTACTTTTTAAAACAAAATCGTGTGCTGCCTTTAACCTATAATACAATGCTTCTTCTTTAAATTCAGAACCCAAATAATCTGATAATAAATTATCGAAAGCTTGAATTGCTGCTTTATAATTTCTTAAATCGTAACCAGCTGTTCTGTAATACGTTTTTGCAATTTCGAAATATTTTTTCTGAAGTTTGTATCTTAACTCTTTGTAATGCTTATTTGCTTCTTTAATTTTATCTGAGTCTGGATATTCATTTATAAAACTCTGAAAAGATTCTAGGGCCTTGTTTGTATCAGTCGGATCTAAACTAAAAACAGGTGAAGCCAGTTTGTAGCTGTAAGCAGCCAAAAAGGATGCTTCTTCTTTTTTAGAACTTTTAGGATAATTCTTTGCAAATCGATCAAAATAATAGCCAGAAATGCTATAATTTTTCTCGTTAAAATTTGATTGAGCGACCATAAATTGAATACGCTCCATTTGAGGCTTATCTCTGTAGCTCGGCGTAATTTTCTCAAATAAACGTAAGGCTTTTCCGTAATTTTTACTTTCGTACATTTTGACGGCCATTTTATATTGGTCTTCAGATGTTCCTTTGTTTAATACTTTTTGATATTCTCCGCATGAAAACAGTAAAACTGAAAACGATAATAAATACGCTAAATTTTTAATTTTTTGCATCGTGCAAAATTAGTGATTAAATATGGATTAATAAAACGTTTTTTTACACAGAAAACTGTGTATTAAATTTGTTTACAAAAAACGTAAAAAATTTGATAACCTGATACTAAAAGTATGTTAATAGTATTTTTTTAAATTTTTAGTAAGAATAGATTGATTAGCGACAATATTAAAAATATAAAAAACAGTTTTATTGTTGTCTATTAAACAAGTACTAGACAAAATTCTTAGTTTGTGCCTTCAACAAATTTAGCAATTTTAATTTTAAGTTGTGAACTAGACTTTACTAAAGGTAATCGAACATTTTCTTTACAAATCTCCAATTCTTGTAAGACTGTTTTAATACCTGCCGGATTATTCTCCTCGAAAATATAATTTATAATATCCATCATTTTGTAATGAATCTCATATCCTTCTTTATTATTTCCTCGTAAACCATGATTTATCATCGTAGAAAACTGTTTTGGAAATGCTTGTCCTATTACAGAAATCACTCCAGAACCACCTGCTAAAGCAACACCTAAAGCTAAATCATCATCACCAGAAATTATTAAAAAATCTTTTGGTTTATCCTTTAATAGCTCATAATACTGTTGTTTATTGTTTCCAGCTTCTTTAACAGCTACAATATTATCGAAGTCATTTGCTAAACGCAAAGTTGTTGCAGGTTCCATATTTTTTGCTGTTCTACCAGGAACATTATATAAAATAATTGGCAATTCTGTTGCTTGTGCAATTGCTTTAAAATGCTGATAAAACCCTTCTTGTGTTGGTTTACTATAATAAGGCGCTACAGAAAGAATACCGTCTAAACCAGTAAAATTTCTAGTTTTTAATTCTTCCACAACTACAGTGGTATTATTACCTCCAACTCCCAATACCAAAGGTAAACGCTTGTTATTCGTTTTTATAATAACATTTATAATCTCTTGTTTTTCATCTTCAGAAATTGTTCCGCTTTCTCCTGTTGTACCATTGATAACTAAATAATCTGTTCCGTTTTCAATATTGTAATTCACCAATTTTACAAGTGCATCAAAATCTACACTTAAATCATTCTTAAAAGGTGTAACTAAAGCAACTCCAGTTCCAATAAATTTTTGCATTCTCTGTTATTTTAAGGTCGTAAAATTACAATTTTAAGATGAGTTGTGTCGCAAAAAAAACTATTCTTAGTAAGAATACACAACTTTATTATTAAAGTTTAATTTTTTAGTTTCTTCAGAATTTGAAGATACTTTTTTAATTCTGTAGAAAATTGCTCAATATTTTCTAATTCTGTAGAAATTTCAAGCTCATATAACTTTGAATTTACTTTAGAAAAACCAACTTTAAAAGTTGCCTTAGACTCTAAAACAGCTTTTTCTAAATACAAATGTTGGTGATCAAAATAACCTATTAACAAATCAAAAGGTTGCTCTAAAAAGTTTTTAAAATTTGGCTCTGTAAAATTACCTCGCCAATTAACATCTTTTTCTGAAAAACATGTAAGCGAGACTTCGTCTAGTTTATTAAACTTCTTAAAGCTATATAATTTAGAATTGTTTAAAGCTAAAATAGTTTCAATTTCTGACTGCACGTCTATTGCAGAGGAAAATGATTCCGATGTGAGAATACCAACAGTTAAAATCTCTTTTTGAGGCACTGCTCTATTATCTTGAAGTTTTAACAAGATCTTATTAAACTTCTTTCGTAATCTAGACTCTTTTAATTTAGATAAATTCATTAACTTACTTTTCTATTTCTAACAAAATAATCTGATTTAATTGTTTTCCATAAAGCTGAAAATTATCATCAGAAACCAAAATCAAAGATTGATTTCCGTTTGCTAATTTTGGCCCAAATGTAACTCCTTCAATATTATCGACTATTCCCTTTGTTAATTGATCTCTTACTTCTTCAAAATCAAATATTAATCTTTTTCGAAGCGATGTAAAATCTTTTTCTTTCAATGATTCAACTTCTAAAATATTGGTTGTTGTCTCATCAATATACGCATCAAATATTTTTATACCATTTCCATAATTTCCGTACCCACTTTGATATGTTCTTTCAATAATAAAGAAATGATTTTCTTTATATTCTAAAATAGATGTTAAACCATTTAAATTTATTTTTCCTTGTGAAGGCTTAGTGATATGCTCTAATTGATATGCGAATTGCTTTATTGCTTTTTTAGATTTTTTATCAAAGTAAGTAATTCTTATCGGTGAAGATGTTTTCTTAAAACTAGGCTCATCACCATCAACTATTAAAGGAGATTCCATTGCTACCCAAAAGCCTTTTCCATTCACTCCTTTTGAAGAGCCTTCAAAAATACCATTATGTTTTAATTTTGGAACTGTATCAGGAATAAAATAATTTGGTAACACATAACTACGCAAAAAATTACCCAAAGAGTCGGTTGTAAATACTGATGGCTTTTTACCTTTGAGGATGGAACCTTCACTAACAAAATTAACTTCTTCAGTTTCTTTATCTATAAAAATAGATTCTAAATCTAAAATATTTTCATTGTAAAAAGAGGTTGTAGTATCATTTAAATAAACAACATTTTTAAAATTTACAGAATTAATTTTGTCTTGTTTAATATCTATTTCTGCTCTTAAAAATCGGGGCTTCTCAGAATCATCAACAACAAAATAAAAAAAACCGTTCGAATAATCAATACCTGAGAGTCCACCAATAAAAGAGTTTTCTATAGCTAATGAATCTTTAACAATATATTCATCTAAAAAAACAAGTGCTATTTCTTTTTTTTTAGTACAAGAATAAAAAACTAAAGCAATTAGAAGAATGTATGAAATATTTTTTGTCACTATCTTTTTTTTATCAATTTCATTTTTTAGAAACTTACCAAATATAATTATTTTTGTTATTCGAGAATAAATGCTACATCTCAAATTTTAGAAAATTCGGAATAAACAAAAACTATCAACATACAAGAAAGTTTAAAGAGAAATAGCCCTTAATTACTTCAGTCTATTTTTTTTTATTCACTACAATTTCCTTCTGTTATCTTCAGAGTTAGTATCAATTAATTTGTTGTATGGATCTACGCCCACTTCAGCAGGTTTTTTATCAACTATAATTTTAATTTTATTATTGATTTCTGTAATCTTAAACTTCTTTAAGTAAACTTCCTTTTCTCTGGTTTCTCCATTTACTTCTTCTTCAGTAAAAATACCAATATCAATATAATCTGCTAAAGGAACTGATAAAATTGGTTTCTTCATTTTATCTGTTTTATAGGTTAAAGTATCTCCTACCTTCTCACCATAATAACGTCTTCCTTTTTCATTATTTCTGTATTTAGAAACTTCAAACTCTATTTCTACTTCATATTTCCCATTTTCTAACTCTTTAGATGTTGCATCTAAAACTCTATTCCTATAAAGAGTAATCGTTTCAAACATATCTTTTATGACATATTGTAAAGAATCTGGAGTTGCTTCTCTAATATAATCAACCATTTCTATTGATGTTGTATAGGGAGCTTCTTGAAACTTCACTTTTTCCACATACTTTTTTAGCGCTCCATTTAAGTTCTCTTCACCTATATAGTCACTCAAAGCATAAAAAACTAAAGATCCTTTTTGATAATGAATATATCCTTGTCCATCATTATACATCAATGCGTTTTCACGCTTTCTCTCCATTGTTCTTTGCAATAAATAATCGTCTAAAGCTTTCTTTAAAAAAGTACGCATTTTATCTTTTCCTTGTTGATGTTCTAATACTTTTAAAGAAACATATTCAGATAAACTTTCAGACAACATTGTTGCCCCTAAAACATCTGCTCCAATTACTTGATGCGCCCACCATTGATGTGCAACTTCATGCACAGTTATTGCAAACGGATAATCGACCCCTTTATCATTTTTATCATCAACATCAGCAATAAAACCAACACCTTCTGAAAAAGGAATGGTGTTCGGAAAAGATTGTGCAAAGCTTCCTCCTGTTCTCGGAAACTCTACAATTCTTAACTGTTTATGTTGATAAGGACTAAAGTTTTTAGCGTTATAATCTAAAGATGCTTTCATCCCTTTCATCATTCTATCTAAATTAAATTCATGCCCTTTATGATAATAAATTTCTAAACTAATTCCTTTCCAAAGCTCCTTTTTCACTTCATATCGCGCAGAATTAAAAGCATAAAAATTCAAAATTTTACTATCCATTTTATAATGGAAATACTTTCTACCGTTTTCTATCCATTCTTTTTGTAAATACCCTGGAGCAATTGCAATTTGATCTTTTGATGTAGAAACTGTTGCTTCAAAATCTATCCAATCTGAATCTTTAGAAATATATGTATCTCCTAAAGCTATTGAATCTGTTGGTTTTGGACGTAAATTATTTTTCGGTAAATTATATTTTTTACGTGTTTTATTATCTGTTAATTCTGATTGAGAAGAGTATCCTAAAGAAGGAAACATCGAAAAATTATTAATAAATGTTCCGTTCTCTCTTACCGGAGATTTTTTTCTATATGTAGTATTCTTTTTACTTTTTACAGAAAAAGAAAGTTGTAAAGTATCTCCTGGTAAAATTTTATCTTTAAAATGATACATATCAAAATGCTGAATTGTATCTTCTAAAACCAAAGTATTAGGTTTACTAAACTCAAAAGTACTTTCTAAAGAGTTATGATTTAAAAACAGTGTATCAATTGCTATATCTGTTTTATTTACCATTACAAACGTAGCAGAAGCGTTAAATAATCTTTCTTTTGGAAAAATATTCACATCGGTTTTTACAGAAATAATTCTTGGTTGCGCATACCCTTCGTACTTTTTATACGTCTTCTCCCAATTCACACTTTGTAATTCTGCCTCTTTAGAAGATGTTCTTTTTGACTTAGTTCCTGTTTGTTGATAAATGGAAAAACCTAACCCTAAAAATACAATTAAGAAAACCCCAAAACTTATAGCAGCAAATCCTTTAAAACGATTTTTAGCAATTGAAACTCTCTCTCTAAACGAATTCGGAATTCCACGAACCCAAAATAGAAAAGAGACAATCAACAAAACCAATCCACACAAAATCCAGTAGATTTTGTATGCTAAGTATGGTTTTAAAATTCCATAACCATTCATATCAGAATAGTTAAAACGAGGCCCTTGATTATACTTAAAAATAGATTGTTCTATTCCTGCCAATGATAAAAATGGCATTCCTATAGAAATTACAAGCAATACAAATAATCCCAAATAAGGATTTCCTATTAAGGTTTGAACAAATATTGATAATAAAGCCCAAACAAGAAGACTTACAAAATTTAAAAAATAAAGTTCAAAAAGATAATGACCAATTTCAAAATTATAAAAGCCCTTATACATTTGAAAAGCCATTCCAGAAATCATAATTACCGCTAATAAAACCAATTGCATTTTTATTAAAGCAATTAGTTTAGAAAATAACAAAGTCCAGTTTGGAATCGGAGTTGCATCAACCAAATGATTTATTTTAGAAATTTTTGCTCTATGCACTAACATACCGGCATACAAAAATGTACAAATATTTATAGAAGCAAAAAATACTCCACTAAGATTTAACATTTTCCAAGTAATTGGTAAAGTTGGTGTTCCAAAAAGATCTCCTACTTCAGATAAGGTAACAACAATTAAAACAAGCCCCACTATAACTATAGAGATAAATGCTGAACTTTTAAAGATGTATTTAAAATCTAGGTTCGATAATTTCCAAGTTGTTTTTATATTTTGGAAAAAAGAATAATTATAAGAAACTTTAGGTAAAACAATTCTTGTAACTCCACTAAAGTTGGTTTTTGTAATTCTTTCTGCTTTTGGTTTTCTCAAAGAAATTGAAATTGCATTTTGACTAAATTTAAAAAACTTGAAAACGAGTCCAAAAATCAATGTTGAAATTACCAACCACAATAAACGATTGTATACAATCATTTCTTTTAAAGGAATTTGTAATTCATTTTGTTCAGAAGGCGTCCAATATTTTGTATAATAATTAGTTGCAGCTCCACCAAAAGGATCTAGAATTGCGGCCAAAGCCCTATGTTCTGGGTCAGAAAGTAGGCTTTCTAAAACACCTTGTCCAAACATTAATATAATAACTGTAATAAAACCTGCTGCAATATTTCTTGTAAAAGCAACTACAGCAAATACAATAGCACCAAACAATAAAACATTTGGTAAAATAAACACGAAATACACTTGTAAATAGGTAACAACGTGAAACGGCCCCACAATATCTGGGTTTGTACCTGGAAATCGAAAACCAATAATCATTCCTAAGGCAATTGAAAAAACAATAACAGAAACAACTATTATAGAGCTGAAAAATTTTGCAAATAAATAATTTGCTTTCGTAAAGGGGTAAGAATATAAGATGGTGTGCATTTCACTTTTAAAATCTCTATATATGGAAACCCCTACGATAGATGGGAATAAAAAGAATATAAAAATAGTTAGTCCACTAAATAAACTTGAAACTCCTATAGGCGAATTTACAATTCTAGAAGAACTTGTTGTAGCTGTTACTGAATCGAAAAAGCCAGCAGAAGCAGTTGATAAGAAAAAAGCTAATAATAAAAAAATACCTATGTAAATATAAAATGCAGGTCTATTAAACCAGTATTTTAATTCTTGTTTGAAAATAGTTGAAAACATAATTTAATGTGTAAAAGTTGAACTGTTAAATTGTATAATCGAATTGTTTATGCAATAACAGGTTCGTCTTGTTTTAAAGCGATAAAATATACATCATCTAATTGCGGTGTTGCAGCAACAAAATCATCCGCAGGTTTTTCTAACGCATGTACTCTTATATTTAACGTATTATCTTGATTGTAGTTAGATGATAAAACATTGAATTTCTTTTCATTTTCTTCTAAATCATCTCTAGAGATAATTTTAGTCCAAATTGTATTTGCAATTTCTTTAGTTGCCTCTTGCGGAATTGTATGTTTTAATATTCTACCTCCATTTAAAATTGCCATTTCATTACACAATTCTTTAACATCTTCTACAATATGTGTAGAAAATATTACAGTGGTATTTGTACCAACTTCTCGTAAAACATTTAAAAAACGGTGACGCTCTGCCGGATCTAAACCTGCCGTTGGCTCATCAACAATAATTAATTTTGGACTGTTTAAAAGTAATTGTGCAATTCCGAAACGTTGTTTCATCCCACCAGAATAACCAGCAACATGTTTGCGTCTTACATCATACAAATTGGTAATCTCTAAAACTTCATTTACAATTGCTTTTCTTTCAGACTTATTTGAAATTCCTTTTAAAGTAGCAAAATAATCTAATAAATCTTCCGCAGACATTTTTGGATATACTCCAAAAGATTGAGGTAAATACCCAAGCACCTTTCTTAAAGACATATTGTCTTCTAGAACATTAATATCACCAAAAGAAATTGAACCAGAGTCAGGACTTTGCAACGTTGCAATTGTTCTCATCAAAGATGATTTCCCTGCTCCATTAGGCCCCAATAAACCAAACATTCCTGTACCAATTTCGATACTTAAATTATCTATAGCTTTTACACCGTTTTTATAAGTCTTTGTTAAATTTTTAATTACTAACTTCATATGCTTGGTTTTAATGTTTTCTACTTGAGAGATTAGTGTAAAAGTAAGTACTTTTGTTACACTTATTTATTATTTTTTTAATGTAAATCATAAAAATCGTTATATTTTTACATACAATAAGAAAAATAAACTTTTATAATAAAATACAATGGCAAAAAAATCAATACTAAATAAAGAATCGCTTACGTTTTTAGAGAAATACTTAAATAATGCTGCACCGACAGGATATGAATGGGAAGGGCAAAAAATTTGGATGGATTATCTTAAACCTTATGTTGATACATTTATTACTGATACCTATGGAACTGCTGTTGGAGTTATAAACCCTGATGCAAAATACAAGGTTGTTATCGAAGGCCATGCTGATGAAATTTCTTGGTATGTCAACTATATTTCTGATAATGGATTGATTTACGTGATTAGAAATGGAGGTTCAGATCATCAAATTGCACCGAGTAAAATTGTAAATATTCATACAAAAAAAGGAATTGTAAAAGGTGTTTTTGGTTGGCCGGCAATTCACACGAGAAACAAAGCGAAAGAAGAAGCACCAAAACCAGACAATATTTTTATTGATACAGGTTGTAACACAAAAAAAGAAGTTGAAGCCTTAGGGGTTCATGTTGGCTGTGTAATTACATACCCAGATGAATTTCATATTTTGAATGGAGATAAGTTTGTTTGTAGAGCTCTAGATAACAGAATGGGTGGTTTTATGATTGCTGAAGTTGCTCGTTTACTTAAAGAAAATAAAAAGGAATTACCTTTTGGGTTATACATAACAAATGCTGTACAAGAAGAAATTGGTTTGCGTGGGGCAGAAATGATTACGCAAACAATTCAACCTAATGTTGCTATTGTTACGGATGTTACTCATGACACAACAACACCAATGATCGACAAGAAAAAAGAAGGTCATTTAGAAATGGGTAAAGGGCCAGTTGTAGCTTATGCGCCTGCCGTGCAACAAAAACTACGTGATTTAATTACAGAAACAGCTGAAGCTCAAAAGATTCCTTTTCAACGCTCTGCACTTTCAAGAGCAACAGGAACAGACACTGATGCTTTTGCATATAGCAATGGAGGCGTTGCTTCTGCTTTAATTTCTTTACCTTTAAGATACATGCATACCACTGTAGAAATGGTGCATAGAGATGATGTAGAAAATGTGATTAAAATGATTTATGAAACACTTTTAAACATTAAAGACGGAGAAAATTTTTCTTACTTTAAATAAATATTATTTAACGTTTCTTTTAATTCTAAAAGATTTGCAAGGAACAAGTGAAAATGTATCAAGAACAAAATCAAAGTGTTCTCGATACATTTTTTATTTCCTTGAACATTTCAATAAAAATTACTGGAACTTAAAGACAGATTGATATAATTAATATTTTTTTTTCAAAATGGACGAACTTATAGACATCATCACATCAGAAGGAAAACCTACCGGAAAAACCGCTCTAAAATCTGAAGCACATAAAAACGGTTGGTTTCATGCTACTGTTCATATTTGGTTATTTACCAAGGATAAGAAAATATTATTGCAAAAAAGAGCAATAACTAAAAAGGTATTTCCTGGTTTGTGGGATATTTCTGTTGCAGGACATGTTGGTGCTGGCGAAGCTATTTTAACAGCTGCAAAAAGAGAAATATTTGAAGAAATCGGATTACATATAGAAGAAAAAAACCTTATCAAAATTGGCACAAGAATTCATCAAGTTTCTCATCCAAACGGAATTCGAGATAATGAACATCATCATGTTTTTATTGCTGAATTAAAAACACCTGTATCTAAACTCACAATGCAACCAGAAGAAGTTGCTGGTTTAAAATTATGGAATTTAAAAGTATTAAAAGAAACAAAAAACCTTGAAAACATTTTGCTCCCAAGGTTTCATGAGTATTATGTTACTGTTTATGATAAGATTATTTCACACTTAAAATAAAATTAGATTTTTGATTGATAGGTATACAAATCAAAATACCTGCCTTTAGCTGCTATTAGTTCATCATGAGTTCCTCTCTCAGCAATATTACCTGATTCAATTACTAAAATTTGATCTGCTCGTTTAATTGTACTTAATCTATGTGCAATTACAATAGTTGTTCTATCTTTTATTAATACTGATAAACTTTGCTGAATTAAAGATTCACTTTCAGTATCTAAGCTAGAGGTTGCTTCATCTAAAATGATGATTTTTGGATCTGCCAAAATAGCTCTTGCAATAGCTAAACGCTGTCGCTGTCCTCCAGATAACTTTACCCCTCTTTCCCCTATTAAAGTCTCTAATCCATCATCAAAACGATCTGTAAATTCATTTACATACGCAGCTTTTACTGCATTTTGTAATTCAGTTTCTGATGCATTTGGTCTTGGAAATAAAATATTATCTCTAATCGTTCCTTCAAACAAAAACTCATCTTGTAAAACCACTCCTAAATTTTTTCTGTAACTAGAAAGTTGTACTTTAGACATATCTTGATTATCAATCGTAATTGTGCCCGATTTTGGATTTAAAAATGTTGCAGACAAACCAGCAATTGTAGATTTACCCGAACCAGAACTCCCGACCAAAGCAGTTACAGAACCAGAAGGTACTTTAAAATTAATATTATTCAACACTTCTTTTCCTTCTTGATAAGCAAAAGACACGTCGTCAAAAACGATTTCACCTTTAAGGTTTTGTAAAACAATAGTTCTTTCTTCATTGTCTTCTTCGGCAGGCATATTCATTAATTCTTCTGTTCTGTCTAATCCTGCCAAAGCTTCCGTTAATTGACTACCAATATTACTCATTTGCACAATTGGAGCAACCATAAAGGCTAATAAGAATGTAAATTGAATAAAATCTCCAAAAGTCATTGTACCTTGAATCATATAATAACCACCAATCCCCATTACCCCAGTAGTTGCCAAACCTATTAAAAAGGTTGAAGAGCTGGTCATTATAGCAGTTGCCGTCATACTTTTTTTAACGTTCTTAAAAATATCGGCAACTCCTTTTTCAAAAACTTCAGTTTCTTGATTTTCTGCATTAAAGGCCTTAATGACACGAATACCTCCTAAAGTTTCGGTTAAACGCCCTTTTACTTCTGCATTAATTTTTCCTCTAGCTCTAAATATCGGACGTATATATTTAAACGATTTTAAAGCTATAATTCCAAAAATTGATAAAGGAACAAATGTAAAAAGAGTCATCCAAACATTCATTTTTATTAAAATAACTAAAGTAATAATTGCTGTAAATGAGCCACCTATTAACTGCACCAGTCCCGTACCAATTAAATTCCTAACCCCTTCAACATCCGTCATAATTCTAGAGACTAAAGCACCAGATTTAGTATTATCAAAAAAACTAATTGGTAAAGACAAAACTTTCTTTTGTACTTGCGCTCTTAATTCTGATATTAAGTGCTGTGCTTGTATACTTAAAACTTTTGTTAATAAAAAAGATGTAATTGCCTGCAACAAAATTGCACCAATTACAACAAGGATTAAAATATATAATTGTCTAAAATCTTTATTGGGAATAACCTCATCTAACAATACCTTACTCTTTAAAGGCAAAACAAAACCAGACAAACTGCGAATAATTATAAGAACTAAACCCAAAAACACAATATTTCTCCTTGGCCAAATAATCGTTTTAAAGGCTTGTTTAAGAGTAACTTTTTGCTTGATTTTACTTTTTTTTGAATCTTTAAAATGTTCCATGTATCTGTTTAAATTAATTCTATTTGTCAATTTATATGCCATAAAAAAGAACATGACATACTAACAACACAGAAGAAGTAAAAAAACCTCTCATTCTTTAAAATATGAGAGGTCTAAATATGTACTATACTGTATTTAAAATTATAATCTATGATCAATAATACTCTGCACAACCTCTGGGTTTAACAATGTACTTGTATCTCCTAAATTATCCATTTCATTACAGGCTATTTTACGCAAAATACGTCTCATAATTTTTCCTGAACGTGTTTTTGGCAATCCTTCTGAAAATTGAATTTTATCTAATTTTGCAATTGGTCCGATATGTTCTGTTATAATTTGATTAATTTCTTTTCTTAAATTATCATGATTTCTGCTTTCTCCTGTATCTTTCAAAATTACGTAACCATATAATGCACTTCCCTTAATATCATGGGGAAAGCCTACTATTGCTGATTCTGCTACTGCTGGATGTTCGTTAATAGCATCTTCAATTGGTGCTGTTCCTAAATTATGACCTGAAACGATAATTACATCATCTACTCTACCTGTAATTCTGTAATAGCCAACCTCATCTCTTAAAGCGCCATCACCGGTAAAATACATATTCTCATACGCTGAAAAATAAGTTTCTTTATAACGCTGATGGTTTCCCCAAATAGTTCTCGCCATACTTGGCCAAGGAAATTTAATACACAATCTTCCATCTACCTGATTCTCTTTTATTTCTTTTCCATTTTCATCCATTAATGCAGGCTGCACTCCAATAAAAGGTAAAGTTGCGTAGGTTGGTTTTGTTGGAGTTACATAAGGAATTGGTGTAATCATCATTCCTCCTGTTTCTGTTTGCCACCAAGTATCTATAATAGGACTTTTCTTTTTTCCGATATTATCATTATACCAATGCCATGCCTCTTCATTTATAGGTTCTCCAACAGATCCTAAAACTTTTAATGTTGATACATCATATTTATCAACCAATTCTGTTCCGTGTTTTGCCAACGCTCTGATTGCTGTTGGCGCTGTGTAAAACTGATTTACTTTATGTTTTTCTACAATTTCCCAGAAGCGTCCAAAATCTGGATAACTTGGCACACCTTCAAACATTACCGTTGTAGCTCCATTTGCTAAAGGTCCATAAACAATATAAGAATGACCTGTAATCCAACCAATATCTGCAGTACACCAATAGACATCATTTTCTCTGTATTGAAATGCATTTTTAAAAGTATATGCAGTATATACCATATAACCTGCAGTTGTATGCACCATTCCTTTTGGTTTACCTGTAGACCCAGAAGTATACAAGATAAATAAAGGGTCTTCTGCGTTCATAACTTCGGCAGCGCATTCCGTTGATGCCTTATCTAATAAAGGTTGCAACCATAGATCGCGACCTTGTTTCATGAAAATATCAGAATTTATTCTTTTTGCAACTAAAACAGTTTTTACACCCGGACAACTCTCTAAAGCTTCATCTACAATTCCTTTTAAATCGATGGATTTTGTTCCTCTATAAGATCCATCAGAAGTTATTACCATTTTACAATCAGAATCATTAATTCTTGTTGCAAGGGCAACTGATGAAAAACCTGCAAAAACGACAGAATGAATCGCTCCGATTCTTGCACAAGCTAGCGTTGCAATTGCTAATTCTGGTATCATTGGCACATAAATACAAACTCTATCTCCCTTTTGAACTCCGTTTTCTTTTAAAACGTTTGCAAATTTATTTACTCTTTCTAATAATTGATTATAAGTAATGTGTTCGGCTGCTTCATTTGGATCGTTTGGCTCAAATAAAATGGCTGTTTTATCTCCTCTGGTGGCTATATGTCTATCAATACAGTTTTCTGTAATATTTAGTTGAGCTCCCTGAAACCACTTAACTTCTGGCTTAGAAAAATCCCAATCTAAAACTTTATCCCATTTTTTTCTCCAAACAAAATGTTCTTCCGCAATTTCTTCCCAAAAATTTTCTGGCTCTCTAATAGACTTTCTGTAAACTTGATAATATTCTTCTAAATGCTTAATGTGATAATTACTCATAGTTTTTGTTAGTGATTGTAATAATCTCTAAAAATAGAGAAATATATTTATTTTTTACTTAGCCTGTTGGGAATTTTTAATTGTTTTTTTCAATAAATAAATTACAAAACGTATATTTAGTTACATATTTTTTTTACCGATAAGTTTTAATGATACACAAAAACAAATCTTAAAATAAATAGATACTAAAAACACTTGAGAGAATAATATATTTGCCCATCATGACTTTACAATTATTTTTTGATGTTTTATGCACAAATTTGCACTTAATAATACTATTCTTTGCTGTTGCCATTTTATACTCTTCAGTTGGTTTTGGCGGTGGATCTAGCTATTTAGCAATTTTAGCACTAACAGGAATCATATTTACACAGATTAGAACAACTGCTCTTTTATGTAATATTGTTGTTGTTACAGGAAACGTTTATTTATTTCACCAACAGAAAATAATAAATTGGAAAAAAGTTTTTCCGCTCACTTTATGTAGTGTTCCATTAGCTTATTTTGGAGGATATTTAAAAATAAGTCAGCAATTCTTTTTTATTTTATTGGCAGTTACGTTACTTTTTGCTGCGATAACCATGTGGGTCTCTAAAAATTTTATTTCTTCGGATCAAAAAAAAATCAAATCAAAACTCATTAAAAACATAAGTTATGGCGGAATCGTTGGATTTATTTCTGGGATGGTTGGGATTGGAGGAGGAATTTTTTTAGCACCTATTTTACACCTTACAAATTGGGATACTCCTAAAAAAATTGCCGCAACTGCAAGCGTTTTCATTTTAGCAAACTCTATTTCAGGTTTTTGGGGACAATATTCTAACCCTGATTTTATGATTGATTGGAATTTAACTTCAGTTTTGTTAGTAACTGTATTTATTGGAGGACAAATTGGAATTAGAATCAGCAATAATCTATTTAGTCCTATTCAATTAAAAAAAGCAACTGCTTTATTAATTGCCTTTGTAAGTATTCGTATTTTAATTAAGTATTTATTGTAAAAACACACGCCCATTAAATTTCTTTAAATATATTTGAATCATTTAAACGATAAACCATGTTAGAAGTTATTTTTACTTTAGTAATGTTAGTCTTACTACAAGCTGTTCTTGGCTTTGACAACTTACTTTATATTTCTTTAGAGTCAAAAAAAGCACCAAAATCTGATCAGAAAAAAGTTAGAAAAATAGGAATTTTAATCGCAATCATACTAAGAATTGTTTTGTTATTTGTTCTTGTTTCTGTCATCGATTTTTTTCAAGAACCTTTCTCTTTTTTAACATTAAAAATAAAAGACACTATCAACTTTGCCTTTAACGGACATAGTATAATTGTTTTATTAGGTGGGGGATTTATCATTTATACAGCCATAAAAGAAATTTGGCACATGATTGGTGATACAGACTTATCTACTGGTATTGATAATGATAAAAAAACAAAATCTTCTAACGCTGTAATTATGAGTATTGTATTAATGAATTTAGTTTTTTCATTCGATTCTATTTTAGCAGCAATTGGTCTTACAAGTGAAATAGAGAATTCTACAACAGCTTTTATCGTTATGGCAATTGCTATTGTAATAAGTGGCTTGCTAATGCTTTTCTTAGCGGATAGAATATCAACTTTCTTAGCTAAAAACAGAATGTATGAAGTACTCGGTTTGTTTATTCTTTTTATTGTTGGAATAATGTTAGTTACTGAAGGCGGACATTTGGCACACATTACTATTTTCGGTGAAGAAATTGTACCGATGAGTAAAACTACTTTCTATTTTGTTTTAGCTGTTTTAGTAATTGTAGACGTTGTACAAGGTAAATATCAAAAGAAACTAATAGCACAACAAAGTAAGAAGTAGTTACCACAATAAAAAAGTCGCTGTAAATGAATATGGCGACTTTTTTATTATAGTTCAGAAATACTGTCTTTAATTCTTTGCTGAATAATCTGCAAAATTCTTTTATTAATTTCTGATGAATAATCTGCATAAAACTTATATTCATCCATAGAAAATTGACCTAATACAAAACCTAAAGTAATATTCTTATAGTTATTATCCGTTTTAAAAACAGATGAAATCTTACTTCTCTTTTTCTTTTCTGGGAAAACAGAAAAATCAATTTTTCTTTTTTGTAGATAGTTTTTAAAAAAACTTATCAATAGATTATGCTGCATTTTTATTATTGGACGAATTACTTCATTCTGAAATTTTTCCATTTCTGATGTACCTTCGTTAACTAAATCTAATAAAATTGGTCTTTCTTTCTTACACATCTAATAATTCATTCAATTCTAATTGATAATCATACTGTAAATCTTCATGCAATGTTGCAATCGCTTTTTTGATTAATAGTATCTGTCTATCAAACGTATTTGTTAATCTTGTACTTCTACGAATAGAAGGATGAAAACCTCTCATTTTAAGACAAAAATAAAGTAACAAAGCAACCTCTGTTTCCTTCTTTTTAGAATACCTGATAAACTTTTTTGTAAGTGTTAAAATTTTACGAACGCTTTTTCTGATATAAAAATAATTCTTAGTATTTATTTCAGAAAAAAGCAAATCTATTTGATCTTTCACACTTTGAATGTACTGCTCTTCATCATGAGATTCAAACAATAAATAGGTCAATAATTCTTTATTCTCTTTCTTAAATTTAGATAAATGCAAACATAACTCTTTTAACTCATTTGCTGATTTATGAGAAAGTTCGTCTTTTAACTGTTTTACGGTTACTGCTTTCATTACCTTTTTTTTGACAAGATAAAAAAGAAAAACCTCACAAAATAAAATCTGTAAGGTTTATATTTTTAATTCTCTTTAAAAAGAAATTAATTTTTACTGAATACTTGGCACGTTTACAACTTCATTTACATCAGCAGCATAATCTACACCATCAACTTTAAAACCAAAAAGATTGTAAAAGTCGTTACTATATCCATCTAAATCTCCAATTTCTGATAAATTTTCTGTTGTTGCTGTTTTCCAAAGTTCACTAACCTCAGCTTGCACATCTTCTCTCATTTCCCAATCATCAATTCTCACTCTTCCTTTAGCGTCTAGAGCTATATCACCTCCAAATAAACGTTCGCTATATAAACGTTGTATTTGTTCTATACATCCTTCATGAATTCCTTTTGCTTTCATCACTTTATATAATAATGAAATATATAAAGGAATTACAGGAATTGCAGAACTTGCTTGCGTTACTAATGCTTTATTTACTGAAACATATGCTTTTCCTCCAATCGATTTTAAATCATCAGAAATTGTAAAAGCTGTAGCTTCTAAATGATCTTTTGCTGCTCCAATTGTTCCGTTTCTATAAACTGGCTTTGTAACTTCTGGGCCAATATATGAGTACGCAACTGTTGTAGCTCCTTCAGCTAATAAGTTTTCAGATTGTAAGGCGTCCATCCACATTTTCCAATCTTCACCACCCATTACAGTAACAGTGTTTTCTACATCTTCTCCTTCTGCTGGTTTAATAGAAATTTCTGAAACAGTACCTGTGTGAAAATCTACTGTTTTATTAGAAAATTCTCCACCAATTGGTTTTAATACAGATTTGAATCTTTTTCCGGTTGTTGGATGCTTTCTTACTGGCGATGCTAAACTGTAAATAACCAAATCAATCTGACCTAAATCTTCTTTTATTAGGTTTACAACTTGTTCTTTTATTTCATTAGAAAATGCATCTCCATTTATACTTTTTGCATACAAACCTGCTTCGGTTGCATGTTTTTCAAAAGCGGCAGTATTGTAAAATCCTGGAGAGCCTGGTCTTCCTTCGGTTGCTGGTTTATCAAAGAAAACACCTATTGTGGCAGCATCTGATCCAAAAGCACTTGTAATTCTTGATGCCAATCCAAATCCTGTAGATGAACCGATTACTAATACTTTTTTTGCGCCATCAATTTTTCCTTTTGATTTTACATGTGCTATTTGATTTATTACATTTTGTTCACAACCTGTTGGGTGCGATGTTAAACAGATAAATCCTCTTGTTCTAGGTTCTATAATCATTGTAGTTAGTTTAGTTTGCTAAAAAAGAATTTACATTCTTTTCAATTCTGTTAAGAACATTTTCTGTTGATGCCTTAACAAAAGCTTCTCCAGTAATTTGTTCGTATAATTCTATATATCTGTTAGAAATCTCAAGAACTTTATCGTCAGACATTTCTGGTATTTGCTGTCCATCTTTTCCTTGAAAATCATTTTCAATTAACCACTGACGCACAAATTCTTTCGATAATTGTTTTTGAGTTTCTCCTTTCTTTTGTCTTTCTTGATATCCATCAGCATAAAAATAACGAGAAGAATCTGGTGTGTGAATTTCATCAATCAAAACAATTTTACCATCTTTCGTTTTTCCAAATTCATACTTTGTGTCTACTAAAATCAATCCTCTTTTTGCAGCAATTTCAGTTCCTCGCTGAAATAATGCATTTGTATAATTTTCTAAAACGATATAATCTTCTTCAGAAACAATTCCTTGTGAAAGAATATCTTCTCTAGAAATATCCTCATCATGTTCTCCATTATCTGCTTTGGTTGATGGTGTAATTATTGGAAAAGGAAACTTATCGTTCTCTTTTAACCCTTCTGTCATTTCAACACCACACAAAATTCTTTTCCCTAATTTGTATTCTCTTGCTGCATGACCAGAAAGGTATCCACGAATTACCATTTCTACTTTAAAAGGCTCGCATAAATCACCAACGGCAACGTTCTCATCTGGGGTTGCAATCAACCAATTAGGTACAATATCTGCTGTTTCATTCATCATTTTTGTTGCAATCTGATTCAAAATCTGACCTTTAAAAGGAATTTGACGTGGTAAGACAACGTCGAAAGCAGACAATCTATCTGTTGCAATCATAACCAAAAGAGCATCATTAATATTGTAAACCTCCCTTACTTTACCTATATAAACAGACTTCTGGTTAGGAAACTGAAAGTTAGTATCGTTAATTGTATTCATTATTTGTTGTGTTGTTGTGCGCGCAAAAATAAGCTTTCAATTTCTTTTTTTTTAAGATTTGAAGTAGTTTTTTACATCCTAGATTTCAGAAGAAAAAGCACGAAGTTTATTCTCTTTTTTATTTATTTTATTTCAAAAGAATCATTCAGTCTCTATGCTCTTATAGGCTGTTATAATTTTTTTCACCAGTTTGTGTCTCACTACGTCTTTATCATCTAAATAGACTTGTGCAATACCGTCAATATTTTTTAGAGCCAATAAAGATTCTTTTAAACCAGAAACTTGCTTTCTTGGTAAATCAATTTGACCAGGATCTCCAGTAATTATAAACTTAGCATTTTTACCCATTCTTGTTAAAAACATCTTCATTTGATTATGCGTCGTATTTTGAGCTTCATCTAAAATTACAAATGCGTTATCTAAAGTTCTACCTCGCATAAACGCTAAAGGTGCAATCTGAATAATTCCTTTTTCTAAATGAGATTCTAATCTTTCATGCGGAATCATATCTCGCAAAGCGTCATATAATGGCTGCATATAAGGGTCTAATTTGTCTTTTAAATCACCTGGCAAAAATCCTAAATTCTCTCCAGACTCTACAGCTGGTCTTGTCAAAATAATTTTTCTAACCTCTTTTTCCTTTAATGACTTTACTGCCAATGCAACAGCTGTATAGGTTTTTCCTGTTCCTGCTGGGCCAACGGCAAATAACATATCATTTTTATCCATTAAAGCAACCATTTTACGCTGGTTTGCTGTTTGTGGTTTAATTTGTCTTCCACTTACTCCATGCACTAAAACTTCTTTGGCACTTTTAGTTGCTATATTTTTTTCATCATTTCCATTAGAAGTTAAAATGCGTTCAATACTATTATCATCTAACTTATTGTATTTAGTATAATACTTTATCAAGCGCTCTAAACGAGTTTCAAACTCATCTAAAATTTCTGGCTCTCCATAAACTTTAAGTTTAGATCCACGAGCAACGATTTTAATTTTTGGAAAATACTTTTTTAATTGCTGAATAGTACTGTTTTGAGCACCAAAAAACTCTTTTGGACCAATTTCTATAAGCTCTATAATGCGTTCGTTCAAATGATTAATTTTTATTAATTGATTACATTTATTTTAATTTAAAAATAGTGAATAAATTTACTAAAATGATTAGATTTGCGAGAAATAGTAAATAACTTTTACACATTTAATTAACAGCAATATTTTAATGTCTTTAATTACTTTAACAACAGATTTTGGAACTAAAGACCACTTTGTAGGCGCTGTAAAAGGAGCTATTTACTCAGAATTACCTGATGCTAAAATTGTAGATATAACACATGAAATATCTCCTTTTAGTATTACAGAAACGGCTTACATCTTAAAAAATTCTTACAAAAGCTTTCCTGATAAAACCATTCATATTGTTGGTGTAGACTCAGAATTAAGTGCTGACAATAAGCATATTGCTTTAGAACTAGACAATCATTATTTTGTTTGTCCTGATAATGGAATCATATCAATGATTGCCTCAGAAATTAAACCAACAAAAATCGTCGAAATAAACATTCATGACAGAATTGAAAGTAGTTTTCCTGTTTTAGATGTTTTTGTACAAGTTGCTTGTTTTATTGCGAGAGGTGGTAATTTAGCAGTAATTGGTAAAGAAATTCAAACATTTAAACAAATGACTGAAATTCAACCAAAAGTAAATAAAACTCAAAACCAAATTATTGGTGGTATCGTTTATATTGATAATTATGGAAATGTAATTACTAATATTAGTAAAAAAATGTTTCAAGAAGTTGGAAAAGGTCGTCGCTTTAAAGCTAATGCCAGACGTTATTCTTTCTCTAAAATATTCACAAAATATAATGAAGTCGCAAAAGGTAGTGCGCATGACAGCATTCAATATGACGGAAGTAAATTGGCATTATTTAACTCTGCTGGTTATTTAGAAATTGCAATTTACAGGAGTAATTTAGGTACAGTTGGTGGGGCATCAACTTTATTGGGTTTACAATATAGAGATTCAGTTATTATTGACTTCATTAACGATACTCAACCAGATTTTACTCCCTTAACTTAAGTAATTATGCTTGTAAGAATTGTAAAAATGAGTTTTCATAAAAAACACATTGAGGATTTTTTATCCATCTTTGAAGAAAAAAAAACATCAATAAAAGCATCTAAAGGATGTAATTTATTAGAATTATATCAAGACAAAACAAACCCAGAAATATTTTTCACCTATTCTTATTGGGCAAAAGAACAAGATTTAGAAAATTATAGAAACTCAGAACTTTTTAAAACTGTTTGGGCTAAAACAAAGATATTATTTAATGACAAACCAATAGCTTGGAGCGTTGATAAAAAAGTGAGTTTACAATAAAAGCAAAATAATATAAAAATGTATTTCGACTTTACTACTTTTCCTGTTCTAGAAACAGAAAGATTAACATTAAGAGAATTAAACTTGAACGATACAAAAGCAATTTTTGGACTAAGAACTAACAAAGAAGTTGTTGAATTTATTGATAGAAAAACATTAAATAATCTTTCTGAAACAAGAGCATTTATCGATCGTATCTCTCAACTAACCACAAACAATAAAGGTGTTTTTTGGGTGATAGAATCTAAAAACAATAATCAAGTAATTGGTACTATTGGTTTACGTAATTTTGAAGATGAAGAAGATTATGCAGAAATTGGATATGAATTAGACCCTTCTTACCAACAAAAAGGTTTTATGAGTGAAGCTTTTGAAGTCGTTTTAAAATATGGTTTTAAACAAATGGAATTAAAAACCATTGAAGCATTTACCCATAAAAATAATACAGCTTCTATTTCGTTATTAGAGAAACAAAAATTTGTTTTTGAACCAGAAATTAAAGATGAAGGTTTTGAAAACAATTTAAGTTATAGAATAAAAGCTTAGTATTTTTTACAAGCTGATAATACCAATCAGTATATTAAATGTCTTTTTTTTATTACGCTACATAAAAATCAATAAAAAAGAGAGAATATTATACTCAGCAAGTAATAATTTTAAAATATAAAAAACAATCTTTAAACAATGTTTGCAATTTTAAAAAAGGAAATCAATTCATTTTTTGCAAGTCCCATAGCTTATTTAGTAATTGGAGTTTTCTTGTTAATTAACGGATTATTTTTATGGGTTTTTAAAGATGATTTTAATATTCTAAATGCTGGGTTTGCAGATTTAAATTCTTTCTTCTTTCTAGCTCCATGGGTATTTTTATTTTTGATACCTGCTATTACCATGAAAAGTTTTGCTGATGAATTTAGCGACGGAACCATTGAACTCTTAAAAACAAAACCAATTTCTGATTGGAAAATTGTACTCGGAAAATTTTGGGCTTCTCTACTTTTAGTTTTTGTTGCTCTACTGCCAACATTAACTTATGCTTATACCATATATCAATTAGCAAATCCCATTGGAGACATCGATTTCGGAAGTGCTATAGGTTCTTACATTGGTTTGTTATTCTTAGCAGCAACATATACTTCAATAGGATTATTTACCTCAACACTTTCAAAAAATCAGATTGTAGCTTTTATATTGGGCGTTATGATTACTTTTTTTTTATTCTATGGTTTTGATGCAATTTCTATTTCTCTTGGCAATGAACTAGCCATAAAAAAAATGGGAATTAACGAACATTTCAAAAGTATTTCTCGAGGCGTAATTGACACCCGAGACATCATCTACTTTTTAAGTGTAACTGTATTCTTTTTATTCATCACTAAAACGCGTTTAAATAATGAATAAAAAAATAAAAAACATTGTTATTCTAAGTATTGGTTTAATACTCTTAAATGTCATCAACCAATCATTTTATACTCGTTTAGACTTAACTTCAGATAAGCGTTACACACTTTCTAAAACGACAAAAGATATTGTTTCTAAAGTTGATAAATTTCTTTTTGTTACTGTTTATCTAGAAGGTGATTTTCCTTCAGAATTTAAAAGATTACAGCGAGAGACGCGTCAGTATTTAGAAGAATTAGCACTAGAAAACTCAAATATAAAAATCAATTTTGAAGCCCCAGATAAGCAGCGTGAAGCATTGATTAAACGCGGCATGATGCCAAGTCAACTAACTGTTGAGGAAGATGGTAAATTGTCTGAAGCAATTATTTTTCCTTGGGCAGAGGTTTCTTTTGGAAAAAGATCTAAAGTTGTTTCTTTGTTACCCAACGCCATCGTTGCCTCACAAGATGAACAGCTAGAAAAAGCAATTGAAAATTTAGAATATAGTTTTTCAAATGCGATTAATTCAATTACTCAAAAGCAACAAAAAAGAATTGCTGTACTAACTGGAAATGGAGAATTACAAGATATTTATCAATATAGTTTTTTAAGTGAAGTTTCAAAAAAATATAGATTAGCAAAATTTACGTTAGATTCTGTAGCGACAAATCCGCAACAAACTTTGCAAGATTTAACCTCTTTTGATTTGGCCATTATTGCAAAACCAACTCAAAAATTTACTTCAAAAGAAAAATTTACGATAGACCAGTATATTGCTAATGGAGGAAAAACTTTGTGGATGTTAGACTATGTGCAAGCAGACCAAGATAGTCTATTTGCCAATGGAAAAATGTTAGCATATCCTAGAGATTTAAATTTAACAGACTTGTTATTTTCTTACGGAATTAGAATTAATACCACTTTAATAAAAGATTTGTATGCAGCTCAAATTCCTGTCGCAACGGGCAAAGTTGGAAATCAAACGCAGTTTAAAAATTTAGAATGGTTTTATCATCCTTTGGTTGGAGGAAACCCCAAACATACGATTACTAAAAATGTTTCTCCAGTAAGGTTACAATTTGCAAACCAAATAGATACGTTAAAAAACAACATTAAAAAAACACCTTTATTAGTCAGTTCTTTATTGTCCCAAAAAATAGGAACTCCTAGTTTTATTGAACTTCAATCTATTGCTGATGAAGTTGTTGAAAATGATTACAAAAATGGAAATCAACTATTTGCTGTTTTATTAGAAGGGAATTTTATATCCGCTTACAAAAACAGAGTAAAACCTTATGAATCCAGCCTTTATAAAGAGAAAGCAACTAACAATAAAATGGTGATAATTTCTGACGGTGATGTTAGCAAAAATCAGATTTTAAAAGGGGAACCTTTTGATTTGAATAGAGATAAATGGACAAATCAACAATTTGGAAACAAAGACTTTTTAATAAATAGTATTGATTATTTATTAGATGATTCCGGCTTAATTCAATTGAGAAACAAAACACTAACAATTAAAACATTAGACAAACAAAAAGCCTTTAAAGAACGTACTTTTTGGCAGTTATTAAATGTTGTTTTACCATTGCTAATTTTATTAAGTTTTGGGTTTGTGTTTAATTATTGGAGAAAAAAGAAATATAGTTAATTGTTTTATGATTAAGTTAGCAACAAGCAAAATAAAAAGTCCTCAATCAATTTTACTTGTTTACTTTTAAATGAACACAAACAGACTTTTCAACTTTGAGTCCATGCTACTTTGTAACTAACCAATACTTAACAAATCATCATGAATAAAAGTATAATCTAACACGTCTTGCAATTTTTTAGAACTAATAATTTTCCATTCATAAACATCATTATCTTCAAATTCAGGAACCTCAAAATCGTTACTTAACTTTGCAATTGTATAAAACTCTCTTCTTGTAGGATGATGGTTAGAACACGCGTTAAAAGTTTGACCCCAGCAATTTTGATCAATAATTGTATGAATAATTTCAATACAATCTTCTTTATGAATCATATTTACAAAACCTTTTGGCTGTGGTATTTTTCGTCCGTTTTTAAACCAGTTAGAAGGATGTCTCTCATCACCAAATAAACCAGCAAAACGAATTATTGTTGTTTCAAAAAAATTATTCTGTCTAAATAAGTCTTCAATTTCTGTTAAAGGTGTTTTTAAAACTACATCTTCTTCTGTCATTACTTTATTCAATCTTCCATAAACAGAAGTGGAACTAATAAATATTACTTTTTGAACATCAGAACTTTCAATTTGAGAAATCAAATTTTGAAAACCATCTACATCTTTAGACGTAATTGAAATAATTAAAATATCAGAATTTAAAAAACTATCAAACTCTTCAAACTCCGAAATATTAACAATGTAAGGTGTTATGTTATTCATTTCTAAGAGCTCTAACTTTTCTTCGGTTGTTGTAGAGCCTTTTACAGAATATCCTTCATCTAATAAAGAGATGGATAAAGGTTTTCCTAACCAACCACAACCTAAAACACTGACTCTTTTCATAAATTAAAACCGATAAATTGAAATTGTATTAATAAAATTATTCTGTAAACGTTTGTATGCTAAAATTAACATTGCTCCCCTTCATTACAGCAATTATCCTCTTTTACTAATTTACAAGAAATAACCGCGAGTAACGCACCTAAAATTGGCGCTATAATATACATCCATAAATGTTTTAAATTACCAGAAACAATTGCCGGTGCAATAGAACGAGCTGGATTCATAGAAGCATTTGTAATTGGTCCTGCAAACATCGCTTCTAACAAAACAACTGCACCAATTGCAATACCTGCAACTACGCCAATTTCTTTACTTCCTGTGGATACATTAATGATCACTACCATCAAGAAAAACGTTAATAATAATTCTAATACAAAAGCGCGCCAAACATCTACTGTTGGGATGGTTGCGCCTAAAGTTTCACTTGCAGGAAACAGAAACCAAAGGACTAAACTTGCTGCAAAAGCTCCCAAAATTTGAGCGATTATATAGTTAGGAACTTCTTTCCAAGAAAACTTTTTAGCATACGCAAAAGCAATAGAAACTGCAGGATTAAAATGCGCACCAGAAGTTTCTCCAAAAGCATAAATCATTGCCATAACGATTAATCCCCAAGTAATTGCGATTCCTACATGCGTAACTTCACCTCCAGTAACTTCGTTAATAGTCATTGCTCCTGTTCCGCAGAAAATCATAGAGAATGTTCCAATAAATTCAGATATATATTTCTTCATCATTTTTTTAAATAGCTACAAAGATAAGAACCCTTATTTTAAGTTTTTGTTAACATTTAGCGTTTTTTGAAATTGTAATTTTGAAATGACAGTAACTAAATAATCTGTAATTATGAAAAAAACTATATTATCATTATTTGTAGCTGCTTTTGCATTTTCTGCAACTGCACAAATTAAAACACCAGCGCCAAGTCCGTCCCAAAAAATAGAGCAAAAAGTAGGTTTAACAGATGTTACCTTAGAATATTCTAGACCAGGAATGAAAGGAAGAACTATTTTTGGAGATCTAGTTCCTTTTGATAAAGTTTGGAGAACTGGAGCAAACCAAAACACAAAAATTACATTTTCTACTGATGTAACAATTGGTGGTAAAGAATTAAAGCAAGGAACGTATGCTATTTATACAAAGCCCGGGAAACAAACTTGGGATGTAATTTTCTATTCTGATGCAACAAACTGGGGAAATCCAAAGAACTGGGACGAAACTAAAGTTGCTGCACAGGTAAAAGCTACTGTGCAACAAATGCCGATGAAAATTGAAACTTTTACAATGACTTTTGATGAGTTAACAAACGATTCTGCTGTATTAGGATTACTTTGGGAAAACGTTTATGTTGCAGTAAAATTTGAAACACCTACAGATGCATTAGTTTCTAAACAAATTAAGGCAATTATGAAAGGCCCTTCTGCAAAAGATTATTATGCAGCAGCAGCCTACTACTTAGAAGCAGAAAAAGATATTAAAAAAGCACAAACTTGGATTGATAAAGCAGTTGAAATGACTTCTAAAAAACCTAAATTTTGGTTTTTACGTAGACAATCTTTAATCCATGCAAAAGCAGGAAACAAAAAAGGTGCTATTACAGCTGCTCAAGAATCTTTAAAGTATGCTGAAAAAGCAGGCAATGCTGGTTATGTAAAAATGAATAAAGCGTCTTTAAAAGAATGGGGAGCTAAATAATTAGTTTTTCTTTTTAAAACATTTAAAATCTCAAGTTAAATCTTGAGATTTTTTTGTTCAGACAATTGTTTTACACCCTTTAAAATATTTTGTTTCTTAAACAAGACATTCATTGAAAGCCAATTTTATTAAAATTTTGGTTTTAGAGCTCAGAATAAATTAAATATTCAAACTTCACGAAGTAATTTAACCAAACAATTCGTCACTATCAACTGCCAAAGAAGTAATGAAATTAGATGCATTTTTAATATCATAATGTAAAACTCTATCCTCTTTTACGATAGGAACATCAATTCTAAATGAGTTCACAATACTTTCAATAAACGGAGAACTTTTTGCGTTTGCAAAACTTAAAGCTTGGGAACCCGTAAACAACTCTATACCTAAAATAGTTTGTAAATTATCTACCACTTTTTTACATTTTGTAGCTGCATTTGCTCCCATTGAAACATGGTCTTCTTGTCCATTGCTAGATTCAATAGAATCGACACTTGCCGGAGTTGCATATTGTTTATTTTGACTTACAATACTCGCCGCTGTATATTGAGGAATCATAAAACCAGAATTTAAACCCGGGTTTGCTACTAAAAAAGGAGGTAAATGTCTGTGTCCAGAAACTAATTGATAGGTTCTTCTTTCAGAAATATTACCCAACTCAGACAGAGCGATCGCTAAAAAGTCTAATCCTAAAGCCAATGGTTGTCCATGAAAATTCCCACCTGAAATGATTTCATCTTCATCTACAAAAATATTAGGATTGTCAGTAACCGAATTAATTTCTGTTAAAAAAGTTTTTGTAACAAAACGAATTGTATCTTTTGTTGCTCCATGAACTTGGGGCATACATCTAAAAGAATATGGATCTTGAACGTGTTGTTTTTCTTGAGATATTAACACACTATCTTCTAACAAATTTTTAATTCTTTGCGCTGTTTTAATTTGACCATTATGGGGTCTTGCCAAATGAATTAATTCATTAAATGGTTCTACTCTTCCATCAAAACCTTCTAAAGAAACAGCACCAATTACATCTGCTAAATAAGATAATTTGTGTGATTTTAATAAACAGTAAATGCCATAAGACGACATAAATTGTGTTCCGTTTAACAGCGCTAAACCCTCTTTAGATTGTAAGTTTATTTTATCCCAATTAAAAATTTTTAATAATTTTTCTGTCGCTATTTTCTCCCCTTTATAGTATACTTCTCCCAACCCAATTAAAGGTAAAGACATGTGTGCAAGAGGAGATAAATCTCCAGAAGCGCCCAAAGAGCCTTGCTCATAAACAACAGGAATAATATCATTATTATAAAAATCTATCAACCTTTTTACCGTAGCCAATTGAACACCTGAATTTCCATAACTTAAAGATTTTACTTTGAACAATATCATTAATTTTACAATTTCACTAGAAACCTCATCTCCAGCGCCACAAGCATGACTCATTACTAAATTCTCTTGAAGTTTCTGTAGATTATGATCATTAATTTTTACATTATATAGAGCACCAAAACCAGTATTTATTCCGTAAATAGGTTCAGAAATAGATTTCGTTTTTACATCTAAATATGATCTACATTTCTCAATTCTTTGAATTGAAGCATCCGAAAGAGCTAATTTAGTATTAAGTGAAATAATTTCTTGAATTTTAGATAAATCTAATGGAAGTGAGTCTATATAATGAAATGCATTCATATCTTAATTTATTTGTTTTCCAAAATTGCAAATTCAGTTCTGTATATACAAGTGATTTAACTATTTTTATTTACCCATAAATTATATATTTGCAATCCAATAAAATAACTAAAACAATGAAAAAAATAAGTCTTGCCATTTTTACTCTATTAATCATAGTATCATGCGCAAATGAACACCCTAAAAATTATATTTCTTTATCAGGAAAATTAGAAAATAATAAAGATTCTATAATTACAATTTCTGGAAGAACTGGTGACATTAAAACGATTTCTATTAAACAAGATGGTTCTTTTAAAGATACATTAGAAGTTCCGAAAGCAGATATTTATACTTTTCAAACAAGTAGAGCAAAAAGAGCCCCTATATATTTAAAAAATGGCTTTAATATTTCTATTAAAGGAGATGCCGATAAATTTATGACAAGTTTTGAGTTTTCGGGCGCGGGTTCTTCTAACAGTAAATTTATTGTGGCTCAATTAGAAAAAAGTAGAAGCATGGGAAACCCTGCTGATATTTTGGCTTTAGAGAAAGAAGCTTTTGAAACTAAGATAAATTCGTTAAAAAAAGAATATGATAGTATTTTATCTTCTTATAATGATTTAGATAGTGCTTTAGTTGATATGGCAAATAAGCAGAATTTACAAATGTTTGATTACTTTGAAAAAAGCTATGTGAGTAGTAAAATGATAGGGAAAGGAAAACCTTCTCCAAAGTTTGAAAATTATATTGACTTTAAAGGAGGTAAGAAATCATTAGATTCTTTTAAAGGAAAATATGTTTATATTGATGTTTGGGCAACTTGGTGTGGACCTTGCATAAGAGAAATACCATCTTTACAAAAATTAGAAAAAGAATATCATAATAAAAACATTGAGTTTGTTAGTATTTCTACAGATGAATCTAGAAGAAGCGGTGGATCTTGGGAAGCTGCAGAAAAAAAATGGAGAGACTTTGTGAAAGAAAAACAAATGGGTGGAGTTCAGTTATGGGCTGGACAGGATAATGCTCTTCAACAAGCCTATCAAATTACAGGAATTCCAAGGTTTATTTTAATTGACCCATCGGGTAATATCGTTGATGCAAATGCACCAAGACCCTCTGATCCGAAATTAAAAGATTTATTTAATTCTTTAAAAATTTAATAAAAAAGTAACTTCATAAAAAAAAGCGAAATCTAAATTTAGATTTCGCTTTTTTTTTATCACATAAAACAGAAATTTATTCTTTATAAACTCCCATTTGAGCATATTTATTCATTCTTTGAGAAACAAGATCTGCATCATTTAAATCTTTTAATTCATCAAAAGCAGTTATAATTTGAGACTGAACAGCTTTAAAAGCTCCTTCTCTATCTGTATGCGCTCCACCAACTGGTTCTTGTATAATTCCGTCAATTAACTTTAACTTTTTCATATCTGTACCTGTTAGTTTTAATGCAGCAGCAGCTTGTTCTTTATAATCCCAACTTCTCCACAAAATTGAAGAACAAGATTCTGGGGAAATAACAGTATACCAAGTATTTTCCATCATATACACTCTATCACCTACTCCAATACCCACGGCTCCACCAGAAGCTCCTTCACCAATAACAATCGTTATAATAGGTGTTTTTAAGCGAGTCATTTCTAAAATATTTCTAGCAATTGCCTCACCTTGTCCACGTTCTTCAGCTTCTAAACCCGGATACGCACCAGGAGTATCTAATAAAGTAACAACAGGAATCTTAAATTTCTCAGCCATTTTCATTAATCGCAGAGCTTTTCTGTATCCCTCTGGGTTTGCCATTCCAAAATTTCTGTACTGACGCGTTTTGGTATTATATCCTTTTTGCTGACCAATAAACATAAAAGACTGATCACCTATTTTACCTAAACCACCAATCATGGCCTTGTCGTCTTTTACACTTCTATCTCCATGAAGTTCCATAAAAGTATCTCCACAAAGAGATTTAATATAATCTAAAGTATAAGGTCTGTTGGGGTGTCTAGATAATTGAACTCTTTGCCAAGGGGTCATATTCATATAAACATCCTTTCTGGCTTTTTCTAGTTTTTTTTCGATTTTTTCACAAGTAGCACTTACATCTACATCACTTTCTCTACCAATAATTTTGCACTTATCTAGCTGATCTAAAAGCTCTTTAATCGGCATTTCAAAATCTAAATATTCCATACTGTAATGATTTGATCTTCGTTGATTTATTTAAGCAAACATACTATAAAATTCGTTGTTTTATTTAAAAATAAGTTACTTTTTTCTAACAGATTTTTCTATAATTTTACTTCTTATTACCTTTTTATTTTTAATAATACCGTTTAATAAAACGACAAATAATACGATACAAGCGCCGAAATAAAATTCCATGTTCATTTTTTCTTTATCGCCAAAAACAAACAAGGCCAAAATAATTGCATAAATAGGCTCTAAATTTATGGTTAACATTACTGTATATGGTGATATATATTTCATCACATTAACCGAGGCTATAAAAGCGTAAGCAGTACAAACACTGCTTAAGATAATTAGATATACCCAATCTTCTTTTGCCACCTCAAAGAATGATGCGTCAAAGCTATTTGTGTAACCAATATAAATAGATATAAAAAGTACTCCAAAAAACATTTGATAAAGTGATATTGTACCTCCTGAATATTTTTTAATAAAAAGACCATTAAAAACGGAGAATAAAGCATTTAAAAAGGACGAAATTAATGCGTATATAATTCCTAATTTATATTGACTTTCAAAATTGAAAATGATATACAGACCAAAAATTACAATTAAACCCAATATAATTTCTAAAAGTTTAATTTTTCTTCTAAAAAAAATTGGCTCTATGAATGAAACAAAAAAAGCTCCTGTACTCATTGTTACCAGAGCAACTGAAACATTAGATACTTTTATGGCCTTAAAAAAAAAGATCCAATGTAAAGCAATTATAATTCCAGTAAACAAGAATTTAAAAATCCCCTTAGTATCAGCTTTAAATGATTTCTTTTTGACAATAAAATACAGCGCAATAAAAACAACTGCTAAAGACATTCTGTACCAAACTAACGGCACTGAATCTAGACTTATTAATGCACCTAATATTGCCGTAAAGCCCCAGATAAAAACAATAAAATGGAGTAATAAATAATTTTTGAGCTTATTTTCTTGCATTTAAATATAAATATAAAGCCAGGCAACCAAAAAATAAATTTGGCATACATACATATATAAGAGAACTTACACCCGCAACCGCTCCTAAAACTTCTGATATTTTCATTAAAAAAACATAGATAAACATAATACCAATACCAATAGCCAAATTAACTCCTGTACCCCCTCTTTTTTTTCTAAAAGCTAAAGCTACCGCAATTATTGTTAAAATATAGGAAGCTATCGGTAAACTTGTTCTCTTATAAAGTTCTACTAGATATGCATTTAAGTTTTTAACACCTCTCTTTTTAGATATATTGATGAAATCATTTAACTCATCTGAGGGCATTTCTTGTGCAAATGCAGATTTGTAAATTAAATCTTTTGGAGTAAAGCTAAAAACGGTATCTATTTTAGTGCCAGAAAAGATACTATCTCTATCCTTATAAATCTTTCGTAATTTCCAACTACTCAATTTAAATGTAGAATCTTTGTAATTATAACTTATTCTACTCGCAACTAATTTAGATTTTAATTGTATTCCATTATATACTTCAGATGTAAAATCATAGCCAGATTTAGTTTCTGTATTAAAACTTCTTATATATATGTAAGTACTATCTGTTAGTTGTAAGCTAAAATCAGAAACTCTTTTTAATTCATTTTTTTGTCTAGCGCTTTTAATATATTCTTTTTCAAAGTCTTTTCTTTCTTTACTGCTCATTGGCACCACAAAATGGTTCATTACCAAAGAAATAATTGTTATTAAAGTAGCACCTATAAAATAAGGATACAAAAACCGTGTAAATGAAACTTTTGCATTTGTAATGGCAATAATTTCTGTGTTATTCGATAGTTTTGAGGTAAATAAAATTACTGCAATAAATAGCGCCAAAGGCATAAATGTATTGGCATAATAAATAATAAAATTCTTGTAATATTCGTCTACAATTTGGTAAAAACCTAAATCTGCGTGTTCTAAGAAATTATCAATTTTTTCAGAAATATCTATAGCAATGGCTATTGGAATCAAGATTAATAAGGTGAACAAAAAAGTTACCAAAAATCGTTTTAATATGTACCAATCTATAATCTTCACGTAAGCAATGTAATTGTTTATTTATTCAATGGGTATTAAGGTTTAATCTTATTTTTTGATGTCGTGCTGTATAAAAAAACACCTAACATTAGAGTCGTTTATCCATTTGTTTTACCATTTTATCTTTCCATTCTCTAAAATCTCCAGCTAAAATGTGTTTTCTTGCTTCACGAGTTAACCACACATAAAAACCTAAATTATGAATAGAGGCAATTTGTTTCCCTAACATTTCTTTCGATGCAAAAAGGTGACGTAAATATGCTTTTGAATACATGGTATCCACCCATGTTATTCCCATATCATCTATCGGTGAAAAATCATCTTCCCACTTTTTATTTTTTATGTTGATAGAACCATGAGCTGTAAACAACATTCCGTTTCTTGCATTTCTTGTTGGCATTACACAATCAAACATGTCTATACCCAAAGCAATGTTTTCTAAAATGTTAATTGGCGTACCAACACCCATTAAATATCGCGGTTTGTCTTCTGGTAAAATTTCGGTAACAACTTCTGTCATTGCATACATTTCTTCTGCAGGTTCACCTACAGACAGTCCTCCAATTGCATTTGCTTGTTGACCAGAATTTGCTATGTATTCTGCGGATTGTCTTCGTAAATCTTTAAATGTACTTCCTTGTACAATAGGCATAAATGTTTGCTCGTAACCGTATTTAAATGGTAATTTTTCTAAATGATTTATACATCTATCCAACCACCTATGCGTCATAAACATAGAACGTTTTGCATAATTGTACTCACAAGGATAAGGAGTACATTCATCAAAAGCCATAATAATATCAGCACCAATTGTACGCTGTGTTTCCATTACGTTTTCTGGTGTAAAATGATGCATAGAACCATCTATATGGCTCTTAAACTTTACCCCTTCTTCGTTAATTTTTCTTCTTCCTGATAATGAATATACTTGATAACCTCCAGAATCTGTTAGAATATTACTATCCCAATTCATAAACTTGTGCAAACCACCCGCTTTTTCTAAAATTTCTAAACCTGGACGTAAAAATAAATGATAGGTATTACCTAAAATAATGTCTGGTTTTATCTCGTTTTTTAGTTCTGTTTGATGAACACCTTTTACGGTTCCAACAGTACCTACAGGCATAAAAATTGGGGTTTCAATTACTCCGTGATCTGTGGTTATTGATCCTGCTCTTGCCCTGCTTTTTGGGTCGGTAATTTTTAAGTCGAATTTCATTGGCAGCAAAGATAGTATTATTTAAGAATTGAGAAATAAAATGAACTGTTATATAAAACCAAAAGTTATTTTTTTGATTTGGTTTGCAAAAACGTGCGTTAAGGATTGAAATGGAAATCCTTTTTTATTTTTTGGAATAAAAAAGATTGCAATGTAAAGCCTGACCTGAAAGGGAACGCCAAAAAGAACTACCAACGTTTCTTTTTACCGGCACTTGCTGTGTTTCTTTTAGTTTTTGATGATGATTTTCTAAAAGAAGCACTTTTTTTATTAAAGTTGTTTTTAGTAGGCGCTTGTTTTCGCTTTGACTTCGGTTGTTTCGGTCTTTCTTTTACTATGGATGCTTCTTCAGTTTTGGATGAACTAGAAATCATAGTATTAATTTCTTTCATTTCTTCATCTGTTAATTCTCGCCAATCACCAGATTGTAAATATCCAAGATTTACGTTCATAATTCTTGTGCGCTTTAACTTTGTTACTTCGTAATCTAAGTATTCACACATTCTACGAATTTGACGATTTAAACCTTGTGTTAAAACAATTTTAAAAATTTTATCGCTTATTTTTTCTACCAAACACTTTTTAGTCATCGTGCCTAAAATAGGAATTCCACTTCCCATACTTTGTATAAAATCTTCTGTAATAGATTTGTTTACTGAAACAATGTATTCCTTCTCATGATTATTTCCTGCACGTAGAATTTTATTGACAATATCGCCATCATTTGTTAAAAAAATTAAACCTTCAGATGGCTTATCTAAACGTCCAATTGGGAACAATCTTTCTGGGTAATTTACATGTTTTACGATATTATTTGGCTCTCTATCATCTGTTGTAGAAACAATACCAACTGGCTTATTTAAAGCTATATATAAAGGCAAGTCTTTTGGTTTTACCAAACGGCCATCAAACTTTACAACATCTTTTTCCCCTACTCTATTACCTAGTTGGGTGGCCTTACCATTTATAGTAATTCTACCTTCCTTTATATATTTTTCTGCTTCTCTACGAGAGCAAACACCCGAAGAGCTTATATATTTATTAAGGTTTATAGATTTTTGATTTGAAGTGCCCAATGATAAAAATTTTATACAAAAGTAAGTATTAGATTATAATTTTATGAATCTATTTTCTTTTTATTAAACCTTCATCTTATCTGATGTTAAATTTATACATTATTTAGTCTTTTATTTTTTATGGAGTAAGGTTCCATTAAAATCCAAACTCTTTTTAAAAAGTAGGGGCTAATTCATATAATGCTAAAAAAAACAACTGCTATTAACAACTATATATTCATTACGTGTAGAAATACAATATATTTCAGTATATTTAGTAACTTTATATATTGACAATGAGTTAAATAAGAAAATAAAAATCACATCGTTTTTTCATGTAAAACTTGATAAAATTACTTGTCTTTTTTTACCTCTTAATGGTGCTAAACTTAAAGTATGAAGCTAAAAAATATTTTATCTCCAAAATTTAAAGAAAGCATTGTACTTGCCACAATTATACTAGTAAATAGTCTGTTATTTAGTTCACAAATTAACTTTAATTATCTCACCACCCTTTTTTCTGGTCTCACAGGTACAATTTCTGCAGATAAAACAGCTATCTGTAAAAATGATACCGTAAAAATAGTGTTTGAAGCTGAAAATGGAACTGAGCCCTATACTTTTACCTATAAACTGAATGATGGTTCTGAGGAAACAATCTCAACCTTAAATGGTCAAAACTCTATTACTTACGACGCTGTATTCACAACTTCAGGAACTTTTACATATAAATTACTCCAGGTTGAAGATAGTTCTGGAAATTTAGAGAATCTAAATCAAGAAACAACAATTATAGTTACAAATCCGCCTACCGTAGATTTTAATTTCACAAATGACAGCACCTGCTCGGGAGAAACGATTCAATTTACTACATCCGCGACTGGAAGTGGTGCACTGTCATACATTTGGAATTTTGGAGATGGGAGTACCTCTGAAGAAGAAAATCCAACAAAGGTCTACAATTCTATAGGAAATGGCAGTGAAGTTTTTTCAGTCTCACTAATTGTAAAAGATGAGAACAATTGCAATACAACTGTAATCAAAGATATTGAAGTTCAGAGCACGCCTGATATTGACTTTTTTAGTGGAACTGGCAGTTTTATAAATTGTTCCGATGGAAGTTCAAATCTCTTTAATTTAGAACTTTTCAACAACTCTGCAAGTGCATCCGAGATTACTTCCTATACAATAGATTGGGGTGATGAAACACCAACAGAAACATTTAGTAGTTTTCCAACGAATGGCTCTGGACTTATGCACGGATATCCTATTGGAATCTTTACTTTATCAATTACTGCAACAAATGTAAATGGTTGTTCCAACTCAATCACTTATGATATTTCTAATGGTAGCAATCCAGGAGGAGCTTTTGAAACTCCGGGAAGTACCGTTGGTATATGTCTTCCAATGGATGACCCCATGGGTTTTTATCTAACAATTCTTGACTGGGGAACAAACCCAATTAACACTTCTTACAGTGTTGATTTTGGAGATGGAAATGTTCAGAATTTCACACAACAAGATCTTGAAGATTCAGAGTTTTATAACGAATCAAATCCAGAAGCATCTGAGGGGTTTAGAGTTTACCACTCATACACAAAAGGGAGTTGTTTAGAACCAAACGGGGAATTTATAGCAAACTTAACCATTACAAATGATTGTGGCGATACTAAATTTACTGTGGATAGCATAAATATTTTAGAGCCTTCGGAAGCTTTATTTGATCTCCCTTCGAATATTGAATGTATCAATACCCCCATTGAGTTTGAAAATAAAACCCTAATCGGTGATGCTGTAAACTGTGATAAAACGGCCAGGTTTAAATGGGATTTTGGCGATGGTACATTTATCAATACCCCTTTTGGATCAACCGCGGATAATCAAACTCATACTTATACAGCTGCCGGAAATTACACGGTAACATTAACTGTATATGGAGCCTGTGGTGAGGATACATATTCAGAGATGATATGTATAGAACCAGAGGTAATTGCTTCTTATACTCTAGATACTCTAGAAGGCTGCATACCTCTCAATGTTAAGGCCCAAAATACAATAGATGAAAGCGAATTATGTAGTGATCCAACCTACAATTGGACAGTTACTTTCGAGGATATAAACTGTAATTCAACTAGCGATTGGGAATTTATAAATAGTACAGATACTAATTCTGAGAACCCACAGTTTCTTTTTAAGAATCCAGGAAATTATACAGTTACACAAAATGTAACAACAAATTGTGGAAGTTTCTCTACTCAGAGAATTATCTCTGTAAAAAAACCTCCAACCGTTATTATTAATCCAATAGAAGATTTCTGCCAACCCGGTCTAATTAACCCAACTGCAATAATTGAAAATTGTACAGATAATTTAGCAGGAGTAACCTACAACTGGTTGTTTCCAGGAGGTTCACCTTCGTCTTCTTCATTAGAAAACCCAGAAAACATCGCATATGATAATTATGGTACCTATGCCATTACTTTAGAGGTCACCAATGACTGTGGTGTTTCTAATATAGCAACACAAACCTTTGAAGTCTTTGAAAAACCTGTTTTAACAAATCCAATAACCACCCAAGAAATTTGCTCAAATCAAAGTACTATTGCAGTCCCTTTAACCTCAAGTAACCCCAATACCACATATACATGGACGTCAACTACTGTTCCTAACAATACTGATATTACAGGATTTATTTCTAGTGGTTCAACTTCTGAAATTCCAAGACAAACTTTAATTAATAATGGTAATATACCTGGAAACGTTGTTTACACAGTTACACCTATTTTAGATAATTGCACGGGAGATCCTGTAGACGTTTTAACAGTGACTGTTAATCCAACACCAATCATCATTACTCAACCTGTAGACACTGAGGTTTGTATCGATGGAGCAGCAAATACCCTTGAAGTAGTAACTCAAAATGGAGTGGGAACACCTACCTACCAATGGTATTCAAATATTAATAATTCAACTTCTGGAGGAAACCTATTAGTGGTGCTACAAACAGTACATATGACCCTCCTACTAATACCGTAGGTGAAATATTCTACTACGTGGTCATCTCATTTGATGGAGGGTGTGCTGATATAGAATCTAATGTAGCCTCTGTGATGGTCGTTCAAGAACCTGTGGCTAGTCGCTAATAACCCAAGTCAAACAATTTGTGTAGAGGGAAATCCTAATGATTTTGAGATTACTCTAACAGGTGGGTTAGGAACACCCTCTTATCAGTGGTATTCTAATGCTGTAAATAACAATACTGGAGGAACACTTATTGTTGGAGCGACAGCTAGTACTTATAATCCTGGCGTGTTGACTGCTGTTTCTTCAAACTATTACTACGTAGAAGTAACGCAAGACGGTATTGGTTGTGATACTGCAATTAGTGATGTGTTTTCTGTAGAAGTAGTCCCTGACCCTATTATTAATACACAAGCTATTGCAACTCAAGAAGTGTGTCAAAACGCAAGCTTACTAGATTTAATCGTAAGCGTTTCTGGAGGTGTAACAGCAAGTAACTTTGAGTATCAATGGTACTCAAATACAAACAACTTAAACTCTGGAGGAACATCTATTGCTGGTGCTAATACAGATACATATACGCCTGATAATACAAATACTGGAACTTTATATTACTATGTGGTAGTTAAACAAACTGAATCAGGCTGTCAGGTAATCAGTGCTACTTCAGAAGTAACGATTACGCCGGGGCCTAGCATTGCGACACAACCTGTTGGATCAGATATCTGTCTAGATGGAGCTGCAACTACCCTTGAAGTAGTAACTCAAAATGGAGTGGGAACACCTACCTACCAATGGTATTCAAATATGAATAATTCAACTTCAGGAGGAAATCCTATTAGTGGTGCTACAAACAGTACATACAACCCTCCTACTAATACCGTAGGTGAAATATTCTACTACGTGGTCATCTCATTTGATGGAGGGTGTGCTGATATAGAATCTAATGTAGCCTCTGTGATGGTCGTTCAAGAACCTGTGGCTAGTCGCTAATAACCCAAGTCAAACAATTTGTGTAGAGGGAAATCCTAATGATTTTGAGATTACTCTAACAGGTGGGTTAGGAACACCCTCTTATCAGTGGTATTCTAATGCTGTAAATAACAATACTGGAGGAACACTTATTGTTGGAGCGACAGCTAGTACTTATAATCCTGGCGTGTTGACTGCTGTTTCTTCAAACTATTACTACGTAGAAGTAACGCAAGACGGTATTGGTTGTGATACTGCAATTAGTGATGTGTTTTCTGTAGAAGTAGTCCCTGACCCTATAATTGATACACCAAGCTATTGCAACTCAAGAAGTGTGTCAAAACGCAAGCTTACAAGATTTAATCGTAAGCGTTTCTGGAGGTGTAACAGCAAGTAACTTTGAGTATCAATGGTACTCAAATACAAACAACTTAAACTCTGGAGGAACATCTATTGCTGGTGCTAATACAGATACATATACGCCTGATAATACAAATACTGGAACTTTATATTACTATGTGGTAGTTAAACAAACTGAATCAGGCTGTCAGGTAATCAGTGCTACTTCAGAAGTAACGATTACGCCGGGGCCTAGCATTGCGACACAACCTGTTGGATCAGATATCTGTCTAGATGGAGCTGCAACTACCCTTGAAGTAGTAACTCAAAATGGAGTGGGAACACCTACCTACCAATGGTATTCAAATATGAATAATTCAACTTCTGGAGGAACATCCTATTAGTGGTGCTACAAACAGTACATACAACCCTCCTACTAATAACGTAGGTGAAATATTCTACTACGTGGTCATCTCATTTGATGGAGGGTGTGCTGATATAGAATCTGATGTAGCCTCTGTGATGGTCGTTCAAGAACCTGTGGCTAGTCGCTAATAACCCAAGTCAAACAATTTGTGTAGAGGGAAATCCTAATGATTTTGAGATTACTCTAACAGGTGGGTTAGGAACTCCCTCTTATCAGTGGTATTCTAATGCTGTAAATAACAATACTGGAGGAACACTTATTGTTGGAGCGACAGCTAGTACTTATAATCCTGGCGTGTTGACTGCTGTTTCTTCAAACTATTACTACGTAGAAGTAACGCAAGACGGTATTGGTTGTGATACTGCAATTAGTGATGTGTTTTCTGTAGAAGTAGTCCCTGACCCTATTATTAATACACAAGCTATTGCAACTCAAGAAGTGTGTCAAAACGCAAGCTTACAAGATTTAATCGTAAGCGTTTCTGGAGGTGTAACAGCAAGTAACTTTGAGTATCAATGGTACTCAAATACAACCAACTTAAACTCTGGAGGAACATCTATTGCTGGTGCTAATACAGATACATATACGCCTGATAATACAAATACTGGAACTTTATATTACTATGTGGTAGTTAAACAAACTGAATCAGGCTGTCAGGTAATCAGTGCTACTTCAGAAGTAACGATTACGCCAGGGCCTAGCATTGCGACACAACCTGTTGGATCAGATATCTGTCTAGATGGAGCTGCAACTACCCTTGAAGTAGTAACTCAAAATGGAGTGGGAACACCTACCTACCAATGGTATTCGAATATGAATAATTCAACTTCAGGAGGAAATCCTATTAGTGGTGCTACAAACAGTACATACAACCCTCCTACTAATACCGTAGGTGAAATATTCTACTACGTGGTCATCTCATTTGATGGAGGGTGTGCTGATATAGAATCTAATGTAGCCTCTGTGATGGTCGTTCAAGAACCTGTGGCTAGTCGCTAATAACCCAAGTCAAACAATTTGTGTAGAGGGAAATCCTAATGATTTTGAGATTACTCTAACAGGTGGGTTAGGAACACCCTCTTATCAGTGGTATTCTAATGCTGTAAATAACAATACTGGAGGAACACTTATTGTTGGAGCGACAGCTAGTACTTATAATCCTGGCGTGTTGACTGCTGTTTCTTCAAACTATTACTACGTAGAAGTAACGCAAGACGGTATTGGTTGTGATACTGCAATTAGTGATGTGTTTTCTGTAGAAGTAGTCCCTGACCCAATAATTGATACACCAAGCTATTGCAACTCAAGAAGTGTGTCAAAACGCAAGCTTACAAGATTTAATCGTAAGCGTTTCTGGAGGTGTAACAGCAAGTAACTTTGAGTATCAATGGTACTCAAATACAAACAACTTAAACTCTGGAGGAACATCTATTGCTGGTGCTAATACAGATACATATACGCCTGATAATACAAATACTGGAACTTTATATTACTATGTGGTAGTTAAACAAACTGAATCAGGCTGTCAGGTAATCAGTGCTACTTCAGAAGTAACTATTACGCCGGGGCCTAGCATTGCGACACAACCTGTTGGATCAGATATCTGTCTAGATGGAGCTGCAACTACCCTTGAAGTAGTAACTCAAAATGGAGTGGGAACACCTACCTACCAATGGTATTCAAATATGAATAATTCAACTTCAGGAGGAAATCCTATTAGTGGTGCTACAAACAGTACATACAACCCTCCTACTAATACCGTAGGTGAAATATTCTACTACGTGGTCATCTCATTTGATGGAGGGTGTGCTGATATAGAATCTAATGTAGCCTCTGTGATGGTCGTTCAAGAACCTGTGGCTAGTCGCTAATAACCCAAGTCAAACAATTTGTGTAGAGGGAAATCCTAATGATTTTGAGATTACTCTAACAGGTGGGTTAGGAACTCCTCTTATCAGTGGTATTCTAATGCTGTAAATAACAATACTGGAGGAACACTTATTGTTGGAGCGACAGCTAGTACTTATAATCCTGGCGTGTTGACTGCTGTTTCTTCAAACTATTACTATGTAGAAGTAACGCAAGACGGTGTTGGTTGTGATACTGCAATTAGTGATGTGTTTTCTGTAGAAGTAGTCCCTGACCCAATAATTGATAACCAAGCTATTGCAACTCAAGAAGTGTGTCAAAACGCAAGCTTACAAGATTTAATCGTAAGCGTTTCTGGAGGTGTAACAGCAAGTAACTTTGAGTATCAATGGTACTCAAATACAAACAACTTAAACTCTGGAGGAACATCTATTGCTGGTGCTAATACAGATACATATACGCCTGATAATACAAATACTGGAACTTTATATTACTATGTGGTAGTTAAACAAACTGAATCAGGCTGTCAGGTAATCAGTGCTACTTCAGAAGTAACGATTACGCCGGGGCCTAGCATTGCGACACAACCTGTTGGATCAGATATCTGTCTAGATGGAGCTGCAACTACCCTTGAGGTAGTAACTCAAAATGGAGTGGGAACACCTACCTACCAATGGTATTCAAATATTAATAATTCAACTTCTGGAGGAACCTATTAGTGGTGCTACAAACAGTACATACAACCCTCCTACTAATAACGTAGGTGAAATATTCTACTACGTGGTCATCTCATTTGATGGAGGGTGTGCTGATATAGAATCTGATGTAGTTTCAGTGAATATCAGTTGATGAACCTACTGTAAGTGCGAATAACCCAAGTCAAACAATTTGTGTAGATGGAAATCCTAATGATTTTGAGATTACTCTAACAGGTGGATTAGGAAACCCTACTTATCAGTGGTATTCTAATGCTGTAAATAACAATACTGGAGGAACACTTATTGTTGGAGCGACAGCTAGTACTTATAATCCTGGCGTGTTGACTGCTATTTCTTCAAACTATTACTACGTAGAAGTAACGCAAGACGGTATTGGTTGTGATACTGCAATTAGTGATGTGTTTTCTGTAGAAGTAGTCCCTGACCCATAATTGATAACCAAGCTATTGCAACTCAAGAAGTGTGTCAAAACGCAAGCTTACAAGATTTAATCGTAAGCGTTTCTGGAGGTGTAACAGCAAGTAACTTTGAGTATCAATGGTACTCAAATACAAACAACTTAAACTCTGGAGGAACATCTATTGCTGGTGCTAATACAGATACATATACGCCTGATAATACAAATGAAGGAACTTTATATTACTATGTGGTAGTCACACAAACTGAATCAGGCTGTCAGGTAATCAGTGCTACTTCAGAAGTAACGATTACGCCGGGGCCTAGCATTGCGACACAACCTGTTGGATCAGATATCTGTCTAGATGGAGCTGCAACTACCCTTGAGGTAGTTACTCAAAATGGAGTGGGAACACCTACCTACCAATGGTATTCAAATACTAATAATTCAACTTCTGGAGGAAACCTATTAGTGGTGCTACAAACAGTACATATGATCCTCCTACTAATACCGTAGGTGAAATATTCTACTACGTGGTCATCTCATTTGATGGAGGGTGTGCTGATATAGAATCTGATGTAGCTGCTGTAAATATAAATCAGATACCAATAATTAATGATGCCAAAATTACAATATATAGTGAAGAAACTTTTTTCTTCGATCCAAGTTCAGTCACAAGTAATATTATACCTACTGGGACAACCTATACATGGACTGCACCGACAAGTAGTATTACAGGAGCCATTCTTGGCTCTTCTGCTGAGAGTTCACCTCAAACGAATATCAGTCAGACATTAGAACATAATGAAACTATACCTGTCATAGAAACTTATATTATTACTCCAGCAACACCAAGTTGTGTTGGAACCCCTTTTATACTAGAGGTAGCTGTTAACCCTAAACTAATATCAAACGTAACAGTGTCTAATAATAACTGTTTTGAATCAAATGATGGAATAATAAATACAAATATTACAGGAGGAGTGCCTTTTACAAGCGGGCCGCCTTATTTGATTTCATGGACAGGTCCCAACTCATTTACTTCAACAGCAAGTACTATTACAAATTTATCAGCAGGAAATTACACCTTAAGAATTGAGGATCGTAATGGTGTATTTGTTATTGAAAACTACACTGTGACACAACCCGATTTATTAACAATAACAACTGATGTAGAAAAAAATATTTCATGTTTTGATGGAAATGACGGGGCTATAGAAGTGAGTATTTCAGGAGGAACAGCACCTTACACATTTAATTGGACGGGTAATGGAGTTGTGCAAGGAAGCCTAAGTCAGGGGAATTTAAAAGCAGGATCATATATGTTGGAGATCGTTGATAATAATCTTTGTGTTACAAATAAAACCTATATACTAACAGAACCCCAAATTATTGCAATTAATACTGTTTCAAAAAATGATATTCTTTGCTTTGGTGACGCAACAGGAACAATAGAAATAAATGTAACTGGAGGGACTCCAACAGAGGTTTCTTCGGGAGTATTTGAATATATTTACAACTGGACAGGGCCAAATGGTTTTACTAGTAATGCTCAAAATATTTCAAATTTAATTGCTGGAACTTACAAAATTGAAGTTACTGATAAACTAGGTTGTGTTAAGCAAACAGAAATTGAACTAACACAGCCTACAGCACTGAAAATAGATTACACAAAAACAGATTTAAGTTGTTATGGAGCAGCTGATGGATCAATTGATGTCACTGTCACTGGAGGTAAACCTCCATATCAAATATCGTGGAATAATCTTGGAAATGGTTTTTCACAATCAAATTTATCCGCTGGAAATTATATAGCCACCATAGTTGACGAAAATCTATGTGAAGCAAATGTAACAATCACTATAAACCAAGCCATATTCTTTATTGCACCCATCGTGACTCCAATTTCTTGTAATGATGCGAATGATGCTTCAATAGATTTAAATTTAACAGGCGGTATTGCTCCAATCACAGTTTTATGGAGTGATGATTCAAGTGCAGGTATCCAAAGAAACAATTTAAGTCCCGGTTCTTATAAGGTTAAAATTATAGATAGTGACACAAATCAATGTCCAATAGAAGAAACCTTTATTATAACAAATCCAACTAAAATCGCAGTAACAAGTGTAGTTACTGATGCTACTGATTGTAAAATCGAAAACAGTGGAAGTATTCTTTTGGATGTCTCTGGCGGAACCCCACCATATAGTTTTATGTGGAATACAGGTCAAACTTCAGAAAACCTAAATAATATTCCTGCTGGAGATTATGCTGTAAAAATTACAGATACGAATGGTTGTATTGTAAGAAAAGAGTATAATATATTTAGACAAGAGCCACTAAGCATAACATTTAAAAATGAGAATATAAATAATTGTAGCTTAAAAAGTGTAAGTCAACGAACAGAAGCTATAGTAATAGGTGGCTTTTACCCATATAGTTATTCTTGGTCTGGAGGCATCGTTTCTGTTGCTGAAAATAATATAATGACCACCTCTCAAAACGGATCTTATACTTTAACGGTAACTGACAATAGAGGTTGTAAAAAAAGTAAGTCTTTTGTAGTAAATACCTCCACAATTGGTGATATTGACTTTAGATACAATGCTTTTGCAATAGATAAATATGATTTACTTTCTATTCAAGACCCTATACAATTTACAAACCTTTCATCTGGTAATTTTATAGATGTGATCTGGGACTTTGGGGACGGAAGTGCAATAAGTAAAGAAGAAAATCCGATTCATACCTATGATAATGTAGGTACATATATTGTAAAATTAACAATAGAATATGAAACGGGTTGTACGTATACTTTTGAAAGAGCCATAGAAATAACTCTTGGTTACAATTTAATATCTCCAACAGCTTTTACCCCAAATGGTGATGGGTTTAATGAGACTATTAGACCTAAATTTAAAGGGTTTACAGAAATAGAGATGAATATTTACGATAGTTGGGGAACATTGATTTATTTTGAAAAGGGAACAACCTTGAAAGGTTGGGACGGTCTTTTAAAGGGAGAGCAAGCCGCAAACGGAAACTATATAATGGTTGTAAAAGGGCTTACATTTTATAAAAAAGAAATTACATCCACTACACCAGTAACGCTACTTAAATAAAATGAAAAAATTACTCCTAATATTTGCACTTGTCTTTGGTATTAAATTATCCGCACAAGATGTTATTTTCTCCCAAAACTTTCTCGTACCCGAGACGTTGAGTTCTTCTTTTACGGGAGCTATTAGATCTTCAAAAATGGGTAGCCTACATAAATCTCAATGGAGAAATACAGGATTTAAAACAAGAACAAACTATGTTTATTTTGATACATGGTTTGAAGGGTATAAAACAGGCTTAGGAGTTAATTTTTTAAATCACACTGAAAGTGCTTCTACATATACGTTCAATCAAGTAAATTTAAATTATGCCATGGCATTTCAAATAAGTAATACTTGGTTTTTTAGACCGAGTATTTCTGCTGGTTTCGGAATGAAAAATTATGGTTTTCAAAATTTATTACTAGAAGACCAAATTAATGCAAATAGCCCTATTATTAACACCACTAGTATAGACCCATTTTTATTAAGAGAAGAACGAAAATTTTTTGATTTTAATGCTTCTATCTTATTTAATAATCAAGATTCTTGGTTAGGTGTTACCATAAAACACTTAAACAAACCAAATATTTCTTTATCCGAAAATGGCAATGTTCCGTTAGATCTTTTTATATCCGCGCACTCCAAGTATCTTATTCCTATTTTTGACAACTATAGAAATGATTTCAAAGGAATGAGTAAACTCTATTTCCTTGCTAATTTTATGATGCAAGGAAAGGTTAATCGATTAGATTTAGGAACACAGTATATTATAGATGACCAATTTTCATTGGGTATTTTAGTATCAACAATACCATTAAAAAACGTAGAGGAGGCATCTACAATTTCATCTATTAGTAGTTTTGCAAGCGTAAAATGGATGGGTTTTAGATTTGGTTATTCTTATGATATGAATACTACAAAACTTTTCAATACAGGCGGAATTCACGAATTTTCTGTCGCTTACGATTTTAACATAAATATAAGAGAATTAGACAGGTACAAATGTATTCCGTTTTTTTAACTAAATAAACCCACAAGAAAGCCTACATGATATATAGTTCTGGTAAACAGAATGTTATTATTTATTTTTTTATAAATTTTATTGTACTTCCTTTATTAAGTTTCAAAAAATATAAACCGTTTGTAAAATTATTGATGTTAATATTTTCACCTTCAGAAATAACACCCTTTTTAATTTCAGAACCTAAAGTGTTGTAAATACAATAATTTTTACGCTGAGATAAACCAGATATATAGATATAATTATGTGATGGATTTGGGAAAATTCTTAAATCATTTACATCCATTAATTTGTCAATATTTAATGTGTTATCAACAACTAAATTGTCAATTTTCCTTATTACATTATTATTGTTATCAGAAAAGATCAAGTTTCCTCCCGCATCTTTAGAATCTAGTATCATTCCAAAAGGTGCTTTTAATTCTGCATTAGTAGCGATACCGCCATCACCAGAATATCCTGAAGTTCCATTTCCGGCAACCGTAGTTATAACACCTGTATTATCTACCTTTCTTATAACGTGAGAAGAGCTTTCAGAAAAATAAAAATTGTCATAATTATCAAAAATCACTATTCTTGGAAAATTAATTTGAGCATTAATAGCTAAGTCACCATCGCCAGAATAACCCTGAATTCCATTTCCTACTATTGTGCTAATGATACCATTGGTATCTATTTTTCGTATAACATGATTATTTCCGTCTGAAATATATAAATCGCCATTATCTTTAAATGTCACACTTCTACAACCATATAATAATGCGCTAGTAGCAGGTCCACCATCTCCAGCATAGCCTTGAGTTCCATTTCCTGCTATCGTAGTAATTATTCCATTAGTGTCTATTTTCCGAATAACATTATTATTCCTTTCTCCAATATATAAATTATCATTGCTATCAAATGTAATACCATAAGGTCCGTACAGTTGTGCATCAGTGGCCAAACCACCATCCCCAGAATAGCCTTGAATTCCATTTCCTGCTATTGTACTAATGATACCGTTAGTATCTATTTTTCGTATAACATTATTACCAATTTCAGAAATGTATAAATTATTATTAGTGTCAAAAACAATTCCGTAAGGTACATATAGTTGTGCATCAGTAGCTGGGCCACCATCTCCAGAATAACCTGGGATTCCATTTCCTGCTATTGTACTAATTATTCCATTAGTATCTATTTTTCTGACTACACTATTTTGTCCGTCTACAAAAAACAAATTTCCATTAGTATCGTATACCAAATCAGTTGGCCCATTCAATTGAGCGTTACTGGCTAAATCTCCATCCCCAGAATACCCCTCTGTTGTGCCATATAACGTTGATATGTTTTGTGCATAACTTTTAGTAGAAAAAATAAGAAAAGTTGCTATAAAAAAAATATAAAGTTGTTTCATTTGTTACTTAATTTATCGATTACACATATTGGTTTTAATATTTACTAAAAATTGATTACATCTAATTTTGTAGATAGGAATCTTGAAAATCTCAAAACATTTTAAATACTAAGGTTTTCAAAAATTAATGAGAACCTTACTTCTGATAAAAAGCAATGTTAAATGATATACTTTTATCTTGTTAATAATTTTTGACCTACCGAAATTGTATTGTCTTTTAAACCATTAATTTCTTTAATAACATTCACAGAAGTTTTGAATTTTCTCGCAACTGAATACAATGTATCTCCTTTCTTAACTTCGTAATACTTTTCATCTAAATTCTTTGATGTAACATCTTCCTTTACTTCCCCATCTGTATCTGTCTTTATTAATATTTTACTTCCTTTTAAATCTTTACTTTTTGAATTGTCAAATTGTGGCAACTTCTCAGAGACAACAAACTCACTTCTTCTATTGTTTTGATGCTTTTCTTCAGAACATTTAATCCCACTAATACAACTATTCGTTAAACGTGATTCTCCGTAACCTTTAGCTCTAATTCTATCAGATGAAATCCCTTTAGAAATAATATATTCTACGGTAGATTTTGCTCGTCTTTGCGATAACCTTAAATTACTAGCAGCAGAACCTCTACTATCTGTATGAGAAGTACCTACAATGTTTATTTCTGGATATTTATTCATAATACGAACCACCTTTTCTAATTCTAAAGCGGCATCACTGCGTATATCGGAACTGCCATAATCAAAGTAGATTGGATTTATAAAAATTATCTTATCACCTGCATTATTTTGCACGAATTCAACCGGAATTTTCTTTAAAGGAATTTCAAAACCAAGAACATCTTTATCAAAAGACACGGAAATTTCCTTGCTTTCAAACCCTTCTTTGCTCACATTAATAATAGTATTTTGAGAACAATAAAGTTGTTTTTGGAAACCACTATTATCAGAAGTTATAAAGGTTTCTTTCATTTTAGTAATCGTATCCGTAAGCACAACTGTAGCACCTATTAATTTTTTGCGATTGCTTTCATTTGTTACAAAACCGTTAAAATTAATTTGGCAATCTTTAAAAAGAGGTTCCAACAAGGTAAATTGATATACATCATCGTCTCCTATACCCCCTTCTCTATTACTTGAGAAAAAGCCCTTCGTCTCTTCTTTATGTTCTATGTATCCAAAATCATCTTTTACACTATTTAAAGGTGGAGCTAGGTTAATAATTTCAATATTTTTATCATTTGAAAGATCAACTGCAAATACATCCAACCCTCCAATACCCATATGATGATTAGAAGAAAAAAACAAAATATTATTTTGTGACACAAATGGAAAAGCTTCTTTTCCAGGAGTATTGATTCCCTTACCAAGATTCACCGGTTTACCAAAAGTTCCGTCTGCAAACATTTTCACCTTGTATAAATCAGATTCGCCAAAACCTCCTGGCATGTCTGAAGAAAAATACATGTACTCTTCATTTTTATCTATTGTAGGATGCCCTGTTGAATAATTTTCATTTGAAAAAGACAATTCTCCTTGAACTTTCCATTTTCCATTTTTCAACTTCGCCTTATAAATTGCGAGCTTTATTTCTTTATTGTTTTTCTTTAACATTCCTTTTTTTACAAAATGACTACGAGTAAAATACATTGTATTCCCATCTTTTGTATAAACCGCATTACTTTCATGATAATTTGAATTCACATTACCACGAATTTTTACACCAGATTTAGCTATTGTTGCATTTGATTCTAAAGGAACCTCATAGAGGTCTAAAAAAACCTGATTGTTCATTTTATGTATTATCTCATCAGTATCTGTAGAAGAAGCAACTATCAGATTATTTTTGTAGATTGATGATGCAAAATCTGAATACTTTGAATTTATTGGCAATATATTTACGCTGTAGGCTCCTGCTCTTCTCTCTATAAGATGTTTATAAGCAGATATTTTTTTATAATTTGAACCTGACAAATCTTTATATTTATCCATCATTATGTCTGATAGTTCGTACTCATCATTTGCCTTTAAAACTTGAGCATATTTAAAATAGTAATGCGGAGGATTATCCGAGTAAAAATCAAATAATTTATGATAATACATGCTTGCCTCTTTGTAGTTGGCAATATTAAAATGGGCATCTCCTACCTTACTTAGTTCAAAACGAGATAAATTATCTGTAACCTTTTTGTATTTTTCTGTAATAACAGCATACTCCTTATTGGCATATATTTCATTCAACTCTGCAACAGTAAAACGTTGTCCATAATTAAGAGAAACACTTAAAAGGCAAAAAATTAATAGTATATTTTTCATAATTAAAGTTTTTTAAATTAAAAGAATCGAGGTGACTCATAAGATTTGTCAAGAGAAAAACGAAGTCCAATAAAAATTTCATGTGACCCACCTGAAACATTTTGATTGAGTTCTAAATCATAATCGTAAGCATACCCTACAAAAAACTGCTTCGTTACATGAATTCCTAAGAGACCACTAACTGCAGCATTATATCTATATGCCGCACCCATCACCAAACATTCTTGGTACATAAAATTAGCGGAAAAATCAAAACTATATGGAGCTCCCACAACCGCCTTTACCATCATAGCTGGCTTAAATTTTAAGCTTTCTGAAAGGTCAAAAACGTAACCACCAATTAAGTAAAAATGACTGTTGTCTAAATTAGATCCATTATCATTGTCGTAATAATTATTTTTCAATAGATTTGAAGCTGAAACACCGAGATATCCCCTATCTGTATAATAGTAAAGTCCAGCACCTAAAACAGGTGAAAATTCGCTATCTTTTACATTAGTTGCAGCAGGTGATTGATAATCTCTCAAGTTTCCTTTGTTCAAATCTATATCCAATAAACGTCCTCCTGCCTTCAATCCAAAAGCCAACTTACCCGTCGAGGTCAATTGCACAGCATATGAAATATTAGCATCAAAGAGAACCTCACTTACAGGGCCTATAGCATCTTTAGAAACATTTAAACTACCTCCCAAATTACCAACAATCTTATCCTCTATGTTTAATGTCTGGGTTGTGGGAGCTCCGTTAACTCCCACCCATTGACTTCTGTGCAAAGCAGATATCTTTAAAACATCTTCGTTCCCTGCATATGCAGGATTTATTAATGATGTATTATACATGTACTGCGTATATTGTGCCTCCCTTTGCCCTTGCATTGACAATACACATGTCAGAACAGCCAATACAAAAACTTGAAATCTATTTTTAATTGCTTTCATCTTTTAATTTTTTTTATTTAGTTCTGTTTTTGATTGATGTACAACCACCCTACTATTAACTTTGTACCATCACCTAAATCTAAACTATAGAAATAAGTTCCTGTAGGTAGCTGCTCTCCTCTTGAGATTGTATGACCTCTCATTGAAATACCTGTCCATGTATTATTGTATCCGCTTGTTGCATAAACAAGTACCCCCCATCTGTTATAAACACTTAATGTATTATTTGGATATTCTTCAATCCCCTTGATAAAAAATGTTGGATTTTCAGCATCTATCACATTAAAGATATCGGTCTCTTTTGAAATCCCTGGATTTTCTCCGTTCTCATCACAAGCATCGGCGATACCATCATTATCACTGTCTGGCCCAGCTTCCTGGTAATCTGAAATTCCATTATTATCAGCATCTATTGGTATCATGTAACCATCACTTCCGAGTACTGTTCCATCTGAGGCTATTCCTGTTCCATCAATTATACCAGCGTTGTTTGCATCGGTAAAACCGGCTTCCACAACATCAAAACAACCATCACCATCTGAATCAGCATCTTTACTATCTACAATCCCATCACCATCAGTATCAGCATCGCCCTCTTCAGTATCTAAGATTCCGTCATTGTCATCATCTAAATCAATAGCATCCTCAATTCCGTCTTCGTCGTTATCATTTAATGGATCTCCTGGGTCAGTCACCTCACAAGCATCGGCAATACCATCTCCGTCGCTATCCGGTCCTGCTTCTCTATAATCAGCAACACCATTTTTATCTGCATCTGCAGGGTTCGTGTATCCGTCACTTCCGATGACTGTACCGTTTGCTGCAACACCTGTTCCATCTACCATACCATCTGCATTTGCATCCGTAAAGCCTGCTTCTTTTGCATCTGAACAGCCATCGTTGTCTGAGTCTGAATCCAAGTAGTTTGGAATGCCGTCGCCGTCTGTATCTCCAGATCCTTCTGCAGTGTCATAGATTCCATCATTGTCATCATCCACATCAACACTATCATCGATGCCATCGTTGTCTGTATCTATTGTATCGTCACAAGCATCAGCAATACCATCGTTGTCACTATCTGGACCTAACTCTTTATAGTCTGCTATACCATTTCCATCAGTGTCTGCAGGAG
>CALSOT010000002.1:0-304209 GCA_943788045.1 uncultured Polaribacter sp. | reverse complement strand
ACCGTCTATATCAACACCTGTTCCATCAACCATACCATCTGCATTCGCATCGGTAAAGCCTGCTTCTTTAGCATCTGAACAGCCGTCGTTGTCTGAATCGGTATCCATCGCATCTGCAATGCCATCGCCGTCACTATCTCCAGCTCCTTCTTCAGTATCTAAGATCCCGTCATTGTCATCATCTAAATCAATAGCATCCTCAATTCCGTCCTGATCATTATCATCGATTGGATCAATCGTATCACATGCATCTGCGATACCATCGTTATCAGCATCTGGGCCTGCTTCTCTATAATCAGCAACACCATTTTTATCTGCATCTGCAGGGTTCGTGTATCCGTCACTTCCGATGACTGCACCGTTTGCTGCAACACCTGTTCCATCTACCATACCATCTGCATTCGCATCGGTAAAGCCTGCTTCTTTTGCATCTGAACAGCCATCGTTGTCTGAGTCAGTATCTCTACTATCTGGAATGCCGTCGCCGTCTGTATCTCCGATCCTTCTGCAGTGTCATAGATTCCATCATTGTCGTCATCCACATCAACACTATCATCGATGCCATCGTTGTCTGTATCTATTGTATCGTCACAAGCATCAGCAATACCATCGTTGTCACTATCTGGACCTGCTTCTTGGTAATCTGCAATACCGTTGTTATTTACATCTAAAGGTGTATTGTAACCATCACTTCCGATGATTGTACCGTCTATATCAACACCTGTTCCATCAACCATACCATCTGCATTCGCATCGGTAAAGCCTGCTTCTTTAGCATCTGAACAGCCGTCGTTGTCTGAATCGGTATCCATCGCATCTGCAATGCCATCGCCATCACTATCTCCAGCTCCTTCTTCAGTATCTAAGATCCCGTCATTGTCATCATCTAAATCAATAGCATCCTCAATTCCGTCCTGATCATTATCATCGATTGGATCAATCGTATCACATGCATCTGCGATACCATCGTTATCAGCATCTGGGCCTGCTTCTCTATAATCAGCAACACCATTTTTATCTGCATCTGCAGGGTTCGTGTATCCGTCACTTCCGATGACTGCACCGTTTGCTGCAACACCTGTTCCATCTACCATACCATCTGCATTCGCATCGGTAAAGCCTGCTTCTTTAGCATCTGAACAGCCATCGTTGTCTGAGTCAGTATCTCTACTATCTGGAATGCCGTCGCCGTCTGTATCTCCTGATCCTTCTGCAGTGTCATAGATTCCATCATTGTCATCATCCACATCAACACTATCATCGATGCCATCGTTGTCTGTATCTATTGTATCGTCACAAGCATCAGCAATACCATCGTTGTCACTATCTGGACCTGCTTCTTGGTAATCTGCAATACCGTTGTTATTTACATCTAAAGGTGTATTGTAACCATCACTTCCGATGATTGTACCGTCTATATCAACACCTGTTCCATCAACCATACCATCTGCATTCGCATCGGTAAAGCCTGCTTCTTTAGCATCTGAACAGCCGTCGTTGTCTGAATCGGTATCCATCGCATCTGCAATGCCATCGCCGTCACTATCTCCAGCTCCTTCTTCAGTATCTAAGATCCCGTCATTGTCATCATCTAAATCAATAGCATCCTCAATTCCGTCCTGATCATTATCATCGATTGGATCAATCGTATCACATGCATCTGCGATACCATCGTTATCAGCATCTGGGCCTGCTTCTCTATAATCAGCAACACCATTTTTATCTGCATCTGCAGGGTTCGTGTATCCGTCACTTCCGATGACTGCACCGTTTGCTGCAACACCTGTTCCATCTACCATACCATCTGCATTCGCATCGGTAAAGCCTGCTTCTTTTGCATCTGAACAGCCATCGTTGTCTGAGTCAGTATCTCTACTATCTGGAATGCCGTCGCCGTCTGTATCTCCTGATCCTTCTGCAGTGTCATAGATTCCATCATTGTCATCATCCACATCAACACTATCATCGATGCCATCGTTGTCTGTATCTATTGTATCGTCACAAGCATCAGCAATACCATCGTTGTCACTATCTGGACCTGCTTCTTGGTAATCTGCAATACCGTTGTTATTTACATCTAAAGGTGTATTGTAACCATCACTTCCGATGATTGTACCGTCTATATCAACACCTGTTCCATCAACCATACCATCTGCATTCGCATCGGTAAAGCCTGCTTCTTTAGCATCTGAACAGCCGTCGTTGTCTGAATCGGTATCCATCGCATCTGCAATGCCATCGCCGTCACTATCTCCAGCTCCTTCTTCAGTATCTAAGATCCCGTCATTGTCATCATCTAAATCAATAGCATCCTCAATTCCGTCCTGATCATTATCATCGATTGGATCAATCGTATCACATGCATCTGCGATACCATCGTTATCAGCATCTGGGCCTGCTTCTCTATAATCAGCAACACCATTTTTATCTGCATCTGCAGGGTTCGTGTATCCGTCACTTCCGATGACTGCACCGTTTGCTGCAACACCTGTTCCATCTACCATACCATCTGCATTCGCATCGGTAAAGCCTGCTTCTTTTGCATCTGAACAGCCATCGTTGTCTGAGTCAGTATCTCTACTATCTGGAATGCCGTCGCCGTCTGTATCTCCAGATCCTTCTGCAGTGTCATAGATTCCATCATTGTCATCATCCACATCAACACTATCATCGATGCCATCGTTGTCTGTATCTATTGTATCGTCACAAGCATCAGCAATACCATCGTTGTCACTATCTGGACCTGCTTCTTGGTAATCTGCAATACCGTTGTTATTTACATCTAAAGGTGTATTGTAACCATCACTTCCGATGATTGTACCGTCTATATCAACACCTGTTCCATCAACCATACCATCTGCATTCGCATCGGTAAAGCCTGCTTCTTTAGCATCTGAACAGCCGTCGTTGTCTGAATCGGTATCCATCGCATCTGCAATGCCATCGCCGTCACTATCTCCAGCTCCTTCTTCAGTATCTAAGATCCCGTCATTGTCATCATCTAAATCAATAGCATCCTCAATTCCGTCCTGATCATTATCATCGATTGGATCAATCGTATCACATGCATCTGCGATACCATCGTTATCAGCATCTGGGCCTGCTTCTCTATAATCAGCAACACCATTTTTATCTGCATCTGCAGGGTTCGTGTATCCGTCACTTCCGATGACTGCACCGTTTGCTGCAACACCTGTTCCATCTACCATACCATCTGCATTCGCATCGGTAAAGCCTGCTTCTTTTGCATCTGAACAGCCATCGTTGTCTGAGTCAGTATCTCTACTATCTGGAATGCCGTCGCCGTCTGTATCTCCTGATCCTTCTGCAGTGTCATAGATTCCATCATTGTCGTCATCCACATCAACACTATCATCGATGCCATCGTTGTCTGTATCTATTGTATCGTCACAAGCATCAGCAATACCATCGTTGTCACTATCTGGACCTGCTTCTTGGTAATCTGCAATACCGTTGTTATTTACATCTAAAGGTGTATTGTAACCATCACTTCCGATGATTGTACCGTCTATATCAACACCTGTTCCATCAACCATACCATCTGCATTCGCATCGGTAAAGCCTGCTTCTTTAGCATCTGAACAGCCGTCGTTGTCTGAATCGGTATCCATCGCATCTGCAATGCCATCGCCATCACTATCTCCAGCTCCTTCTTCAGTATCTAAGATCCCGTCATTGTCATCATCTAAATCAATAGCATCCTCAATTCCGTCCTGATCATTATCATCGATTGGATCAATCGTATCACATGCATCTGCGATACCATCGTTATCAGCATCTGGGCCTGCTTCTCTATAATCAGCAACACCATTTTTATCTGCATCTGCAGGGTTCGTGTATCCGTCACTTCCGATGACTGCACCGTTTGCTGCAACACCTGTTCCATCTACCATACCATCTGCATTCGCATCGGTAAAGCCTGCTTCTTTTGCATCTGAACAGCCATCGTTGTCTGAGTCAGTATCTCTACTATCTGGAATGCCGTCGCCGTCTGTATCTCCAGATCCTTCTGCAGTGTCATAGATTCCATCATTGTCATCATCCACATCAACACTATCATCGATGCCATCGTTGTCTGTATCTATTGTATCGTCACAAGCATCAGCAATACCATCGTTGTCACTATCTGGACCTGCTTCTTGGTAATCTGCAATACCGTTGTTATTTACATCTAAAGGTGTATTGTAACCATCACTTCCGATGATTGTACCGTCTATATCAACACCTGTTCCATCAACCATACCATCTGCATTCGCATCGGTAAAGCCTGCTTCTTTAGCATCTGAACAGCCGTCGTTGTCTGAATCGGTATCCATCGCATCTGCAATGCCATCGCCGTCACTATCTCCAGCTCCTTCTTCAGTATCTAAGATCCCGTCATTGTCATCATCTAAATCAATAGCATCCTCAATTCCGTCCTGATCATTATCATCGATTGGATCAATCGTATCACATGCATCTGCGATACCATCGTTATCAGCATCTGGGCCTGCTTCTCTATAATCAGCAACACCATTTTTATCTGCATCTGCAGGGTTCGTGTATCCGTCACTTCCGATGACTGCACCGTTTGCTGCAACACCTGTTCCATCTACCATACCATCTGCATTCGCATCGGTAAAGCCTGCTTCTTTTGCATCTGAACAGCCATCGTTGTCTGAGTCAGTATCTCTACTATCTGGAATGCCGTCGCCGTCTGTATCTCCTGATCCTTCTGCAGTGTCATAGATTCCATCATTGTCATCATCCACATCAACACTATCATCGATGCCATCGTTGTCTGTATCTATTGTATCGTCACAAGCATCAGCAATACCATCGTTGTCACTATCTGGACCTGCTTCTTGGTAATCTGCAATACCGTTGTTATTTACATCTAAAGGTGTATTGTAACCATCACTTCCGATGATTGTACCGTCTATATCAACACCTGTTCCATCAACCATACCATCTGCATTCGCATCGGTAAAGCCTGCTTCTTTAGCATCTGAACAGCCGTCGTTGTCTGAATCGGTATCCATCGCATCTGCAATGCCATCGCCGTCACTATCTCCAGCTCCTTCTTCAGTATCTAAGATCCCGTCATTGTCATCATCTAAATCAATAGCATCCTCAATTCCGTCCTGATCATTATCATCGATTGGATCAATCGTATCACATGCATCTGCGATACCATCGTTATCAGCATCTGGGCCTGCTTCTCTATAATCAGCAACACCATTTTGATCTGCATCTGCAGGGTTCGTGTATCCGTCACTTCCGATGACTGCACCGTTTGCTGCAACACCTGTTCCATCTACCATACCATCTGCATTCGCATCGGTAAAGCCTGCTTCTTTTGCATCTGAACAACCATCGTTGTCTGAGTCAGTATCTCTACTATCTGGAATGCCGTCGCCGTCTGTATCTCCTGATCCTTCTGCTGTGTCATAGATTCCATCATTGTCATCATCCACATCAACACTATCATCGATGCCATCGTTGTCTGTATCTATTGTATCGTCACAAGCATCAGCAATACCATCGTTGTCACTATCTGGACCTGCTTCTTGGTAATCTGCAATACCGTTGTTATTTACATCTAAAGGTGTATTGTAACCATCACTTCCGATGATTGTACCGTCTATATCAACACCTGTTCCATCAACCATACCATCTGCATTCGCATCGGTAAAGCCTGCTTCTTTAGCATCTGAACAGCCGTCGTTGTCTGAATCGGTATCCATCGCATCTGCAATGCCATCGCCGTCACTATCTCCAGCTCCTTCTTCAGTATCTAAGATCCCGTCATTGTCATCATCTAAATCAATAGCATCCTCAATTCCGTCCTGATCATTATCATCGATTGGATCAATCGTATCACATGCATCTGCGATACCATCGTTATCAGCATCTGGGCCTGCTTCTCTATAATCAGCAACACCATTTTTATCTGCATCTGCAGGGTTCGTGTATCCGTCACTTCCGATGACTGCACCGTTTGCTGCAACACCTGTTCCATCTACCATACCATCTGCATTCGCATCGGTAAAGCCTGCTTCTTTAGCATCTGAACAGCCATCGTTGTCTGAGTCAGTATCTCTACTATCTGGAATGCCGTCGCCGTCTGTATCTCCTGATCCTTCTGCTGTGTCATAGATTCCATCATTGTCATCATCCACATCAACACTATCATCGATGCCATCGTTGTCTGTATCTATTGTATCGTCACAAGCATCAGCAATACCATCGTTGTCACTATCTGGACCTGCTTCTTGGTAATCTGCAATACCGTTGTTATTTACATCTAAAGGTGTATTGTAACCATCACTTCCGATGATTGTACCGTCTATATCAACACCTGTTCCATCAACCATACCATCTGCATTCGCATCGGTAAAGCCTGCTTCTTTAGCATCTGAACAGCCGTCGTTGTCTGAATCGGTATCCATCGCATCTGCAATGCCATCGCCGTCACTATCTCCAGCTCCTTCTTCAGTATCTAAGATCCCGTCATTGTCATCATCTAAATCAATAGCATCCTCAATTCCGTCCTGATCATTATCATCGATTGGATCAATCGTATCACATGCATCTGCGATACCATCGTTATCAGCATCTGGGCCTGCTTCTCTATAATCTGCAACACCATTTTGATCTGCATCTGCAGGGTTCGTGTATCCGTCACTTCCGATGACTGCACCGTTTGCTGCAACACCTGTTCCATCTACCATACCATCTGCATTCGCATCGGTAAAGCCTGCTTCTTTTGCATCTGAACAGCCATCGTTGTCTGAGTCAGTATCTCTACTATCTGGAATGCCGTCGCCGTCTGTATCTCCTGATCCTTCTGCAGTGTCATAGATTCCATCATTGTCATCATCCACATCAACACTATCATCGATGCCATCGTTGTCTGTATCTATTGTATCGTCACAAGCATCAGCAATACCATCGTTGTCACTATCTGGACCTGCTTCTTGGTAATCTGCAATACCGTTGTTATTTACATCTAAAGGTGTATTGTAACCATCACTTCCGATGATTGTACCGTCTATATCAACACCTGTTCCATCAACCATACCATCTGCATTCGCATCGGTAAAGCCTGCTTCTTTTGCATCTGAACAGCCGTCGTTGTCTGAATCGGTATCCATCGCATCTGCAATGCCATCGCCGTCACTATCTCCAGCTCCTTCTTCAGTATCTAAGATCCCGTCATTGTCATCATCTAAATCAATAGCATCCTCAATTCCGTCCTGATCATTATCATCGATTGGATCAATCGTATCACATGCATCTGCGATACCATCGTTATCAGCATCTGGGCCTGCTTCTCTATAATCTGCAACACCATTTTGATCTGCATCTGCAGGGTTCGTGTATCCGTCACTTCCGATGACTGCACCGTTTGCTGCAACACCTGTTCCATCTACCATACCATCTGCATTCGCATCGGTAAAGCCTGCTTCTTTAGCATCTGAACAGCCATCGTTGTCTGAGTCAGTATCTCTACTATCTGGAATGCCGTCGCCGTCTGTATCTCCTGATCCTTCTGCAGTGTCATAGATTCCATCATTGTCATCATCCACATCAACACTATCATCGATGCCATCGTTGTCTGTATCTATTGTATCGTCACAAGCATCAGCAATACCATCGTTGTCACTATCTGGACCTGCTTCTTGGTAATCTGCAATACCGTTGTTATTTACATCTAAAGGTGTATTGTAACCATCACTTCCGATGATTGTACCGTCTATATCAACACCTGTTCCATCAACCATACCATCTGCATTCGCATCGGTAAAGCCTGCTTCTTTTGCATCTGAACAGCCGTCGTTGTCTGAATCGGTATCCATCGCATCTGCAATGCCATCGCCATCACTATCTCCAGCTCCTTCTTCAGTATCTAAGATCCCGTCATTGTCATCATCTAAATCAATAGCATCCTCAATTCCGTCCTGATCATTATCATCGATTGGATCAATCGTATCACATGCATCTGCGATACCATCGTTATCAGCATCTGGGCCTGCTTCTCTATAATCTGCAACACCATTTTTATCTGCATCTGCAGGGTTCGTGTATCCGTCACTTCCGATGACTGCACCGTTTGCTGCAACACCTGTTCCATCTACCATACCATCTGCATTCGCATCGGTAAAGCCTGCTTCTTTTGCATCTGAACAACCATCGTTGTCTGAGTCAGTATCTCTACTATCTGGAATGCCGTCGCCGTCTGTATCTCCTGATCCTTCTGCTGTGTCATAGATTCCATCATTGTCATCATCCACATCAACACTATCATCGATGCCATCGTTGTCTGTATCTATTGTATCGTCACAAGCATCAGCAATACCATCGTTGTCACTATCTGGACCTGCTTCTTGGTAATCTGCAATACCGTTGTTATTTACATCTAAAGGTGTATTGTAACCATCACTTCCGATGATTGTACCGTCTATATCAACACCTGTTCCATCAACCATACCATCTGCATTCGCATCGGTAAAGCCTGCTTCTTTTGCATCTGAACAGCCGTCGTTGTCTGAATCGGTATCCATCGCATCTGCAATGCCATCGCCATCACTATCTCCAGCTCCTTCTTCAGTATCTAAGATCCCGTCATTGTCATCATCTAAATCAATAGCATCCTCAATTCCGTCCTGATCATTATCATCGATTGGATCAATCGTATCACATGCATCTGCGATACCATCGTTATCAGCATCTGGGCCTGCTTCTCTATAATCTGCAACACCATTTTGATCTAGAATCTGCAGGGTTCGTGTATCCGTCACTTCCGATGACTGCACCGTTTGCTGCAACACCTGTTCCATCTACCATACCATCTGCATTCGCATCGGTAAAGCCTGCTTCTTTAGCATCTGAACAACCATCGTTGTCTGAGTCAGTATCTCTACTATCTGGAATGCCGTCGCCGTCTGTATCTCCTGATCCTTCTGCAGTGTCATAGATTCCATCATTGTCATCATCCACATCAACACTATCATCGATGCCATCGTTGTCTGTATCTATTGTATCGTCACAAGCATCAGCAATACCATCGTTGTCACTATCTGGACCTGCTTCTTGGTAATCTGCAATACCGTTGTTATTTACATCTAAAGGTGTATTGTAACCATCACTTCCGATGATTGTACCGTCTATATCAACACCTGTTCCATCAACCATACCATCTGCATTCGCATCGGTAAAGCCTGCTTCTTTAGCATCTGAACAGCCGTCGTTGTCTGAATCGGTATCCATCGCATCTGCAATGCCATCGCCGTCACTATCTCCAGCTCCTTCTTCAGTATCTAAGATCCCGTCATTGTCATCATCTAAATCAATAGCATCCTCAATTCCGTCCTGATCATTATCATCGATTGGATCAATCGTATCACATGCATCTGCGATACCATCGTTATCAGCATCTGGGCCTGCTTCTCTGTAATCATCTACTCCGTTTTCATCTACATCTGCAGGGTTCGTGTATCCGTCACTTCCGATGACTGCACCGTTTGCTGCAACACCTGTTCCATCTACCATACCATCTGCATTCGCATCTGTAAAGCCTGCTTCTTTAGCATCTGAACAGCCATCGTTGTCTGAGTCAGTATCTCTACTATCTGGAATGCCGTCGCCGTCTGTATCTCCTGATCCTTCTGCCGTGTCATAGATTCCATCATTGTCATCATCTACATCAACACTATCATCGATGCCATCGTTGTCTGTATCTATTGTATTGTCACAAGCATCCACCGTTCCATCATTATCACTATCAGGACCTACTTCAAAAGCATCAAAAACGCCATTATTGTTAACATCGGCAGGGGTGGTATATCCATCACTACCAATTACTTTACCATCAGTATCCGTTCCATTTCCGTCTACCATACCATCTGCATTCGCATCTGTAAAACCTGCTTCAATTGCATCCGAACAGCCGTCACCATCGCTATCAGTATCTAAATAATTAGGTACACCATCATTATCTGTGTCTGTCAAGGAATCACCTTCATCTACATTCAAAATACCGTCATTATCTGCATCAACATCAATTACATCAGCCACACCATCATTATCGGTATCTGTCATTGCTTTTTCTGTTACAGTAAGCAGTACTGGTGGATCTGAAGTTAATGTTCCACAAGCAAAAGTTTCCATAGAAATCAAAGCTTGGTATTTGTAACCATCCATGGACATTGTGGTCTCAGCTATCGTTAACTCATTCGTTGTTGTTCCGGAATGCAACGTATCTTCTGAAAGATTTACCCAAGTACTTCCTGCATTTGTACTTACTTGCCATTGGAAACTTACCGGTTTACTACTTGTTACATTTACCGTAAATACTGCCGCTTGTTCTTCTTCGACATTAACATCACTTGCATTAGCCAATAAAACAGGGTCCGAACCTACTTCTTGGTAGTCTGTAATGTTGTTGCTGTCGCCATCTTTTGGTGTTGTGTATCCATCTACATTCGTGGTTACTTTCCCCATAGCATCAACAGTTATTGGAGTACCTCCTAATTTCCCGTCATCTTCTAAGTCTGTAAATCCTGCTTCTGAAGTATCAAAACAGCCATCGTTATCTGAATCACTATCTATATAATCTGGCGTTCCGTCTGTATCTGTATCTGTTGGGTCAGTAATCTCTGAAGTGTCAAACATTCCATCGGTATCGATGTCTTGATAGCTTGTATCTGTGCTGTTTAGCATTCCGTCTCCGTTGCTATCTAAATTTCCATCACCACCTTCTACCACATCATAGACTCCGTCATTATCACTATCTAAATCTAAGTGATCTGCAATACCATCTCCGTCTGTATCTAGCGGCGTAGTGTTTTCTGTAGCATCTGCAGTTCCGTTGTTGTTTGCATCTGCAAAAACAGCGTCGTTTGCATCTACCATTCCGTCACCGTTGGTGTCTAGGTTGCCGTTTCCACTTTCTACATTATCGTAGTTTCCATCATTGTCGCTATCCAGATCTAAGTGATCTGCAATGCCATCATTGTCGTGGTCACGAGGCGCAGCCGTGGCTAAAGTGTCTTCGTGTCCGTCGGAATTTGTATCAGCAAAATTGCTGTCATTGCTGTCTATCATTCCATCATTGTTGGTGTCATTTGCACCATACCCTGATTCGTTTACATCAAATATTCCGTCATTATCACTATCTAAGTCTAGATAATCTGGTGTACCATCGTTGTCTGTATCTCCACTTCCTTCAGCGATATCTGAGATTCCGTCGTTGTCATCATCTGCATCAATCACATCTGGAATTCCGTCACCGTCATTGTCATCAGTATCACAACCATCCGGTGTTCCGTTGTTATTCATGTCTGGACCTGACTCGAAGTGATCTGCTATATTGTTATTGTCTAAGTCTAATGGAGACCCGTACCCGTCACTATTGGTTACAGTTCCATCTGGGTTAATTCCTGTTCCATCTACTTGACCATCTCCATTTGCATCTGTGTATCCTGCTTCTATAACATCATTACATCCATCACCATCACTGTCGATGTCTAAATGGTCTTCAATTCCGTCACCATCTGTATCAATCCCTGTACCTGTTTGATTTGACGCGGCACTCTCTTGATTTTTTGAGCTTGCTACTTCGCTTTTTGCTGCAATTGCGTCAGAGTCATTGTTTATATCAATATTGATCGTTGGTTGAAAGCCTTCATCAACATCTAAGATTCCATCATTGTCATCATCAATATCATCTACATCATTAATACCATCACCGTCAGAATCTGGAATACATGCTGTGGCAACAGCAGCTTCTAAATGATCTGCAGTTCCAGAATTGTCCACATCTGCAGTTGTGGTGTAACCGTCACTTCCAGCAACCGTACCGTTGGCATTTATTTGTATGCTTGTTACAGGATTTGCATTGATACTTACAGCCGTATTATAAGTGATACCGTTGGCATTCACTGGAGCTGTAGTATCCGACATATGGTTGCCTGTGTCTGGCATGTACCAAGACGTATTACTCGTATCCGTTGTATAGGTATGCGTATGACTTGTTCCTGTTCCACCATTTTTGATGTCTTCAAAGTTGGCTTCTGCTGCAGTTGCAAATAATGGGTAGTGGAAGGTAGCTACCGGATCTTCTGCGAAGAAGAACGTGGTAATCGATCCATCTACTATGCCATTTTCATCTGCATCTGCATATCCAGCTTCTTTTGCATCCGAACAACCATCACCATCACTGTCGGTATCTTTGTTGTCTGGAATTCCATCTCCGTCAGTATCAATTGTATCGTCTCCTTCATTGGTATCTAAAATTCCATCGTTGTCGTCATCTAAATCTGTTACATCTGGTATGCCATCACCATCGGTGTCTCGTGTCTGGTATTAGGTTACAAGCTTGCATCTACTCCAGACTCTAAGTAGTCTGCTGTTCCAGAACTATCTGTATCTGCAGGTGTTGTGTATCCATCACCTCCGGTTACTTTTCCGTCTGCTGTCATATCCCGTTCCATCTAATTCGCCGTCTTCGTCTGCATCTGTAAAGCCTGCTTCTACTGCATCGCTACAACCGTCACCATCACTATCTGTGTCTAAATGATTTTGGGTGCCGTCGCTATCTGTATCTAAAATACATGGTACATATGTAAAACCATAAAGATTACCAGTCATATAAGTAGCGCCAATTATTCTCTGATCTGCAATAACTGTGTTTGATCCTGTATTCCAAGTATAAGAATTTATAGTCAACCCATTTACAAAAACCATTGGTTCCAAAGGACCATTTAAGGTTTTAGAGCCCTTTATCGTGGCTACTCCATTACTATTAACAGTTAAACGAATTATAGGAGTCGCTGAATTAGCAGGTGTTGTTGGTGCTATATTGAAAATTCTCGGTATGGTACCGTCTCCGTAAAATGTGCCATCAGCAAATTTAACAGTTATATTAGGTGTATTAAAATCAATTTCTTTAGAAGAAACTAGAGCTCCATTAATCTTTAGATTAAAACTGTTGTCCAGTTTAAATACATCAAGTATGACGCCATCTGAGCCACCATTTGCAGTAAGTGACTGAGGTACTCCATCTGACGTTGTAAAAGCAACAAATTCTGGTTCTGGTAAAGTACTCACACAACTTTCATCAGTATCTAAAATACCATCATTGTCATCGTCTAAGTCGGTTACATCCAGAATTCCATCACCATCTGTATCTGTTTGAGGTTCGTCTAAACATATGGTTATTGCTGTCCTGTAGCTCGCACATCCGTTTCCATTATTATTTTCTGCATAATAGGTTATTCCTTCTACCAAGGTGGTTGTTAGCGGTAAGCTATTTCCGCCGGTAGCGGCATCATACCACACGAGGGTATTCGATGCTGTGGCATTTAGATCTGCCAATGTGCTGTTTTCTGGGTAACAGGTGCTTACTTCACTGAAGGAGTGAAAGAAAGCGTCGTAGTACCCTACATTTTGACCTGCAACGAGTGTTCCAAAGGTAGCTCCAAAAACGATCACATCCTTTCCATTGGTAACGATCCCCGCAGTGGATTCTCCCACCGTGGTTCCGTTTTGTGTGATGCCTAATTGATTGCCATCGGTATCGTACCAGGTAAAGAAGTAGTCTCTATCTGCATCAGCGCTACTTTCTCCATCGATGTCTCCTTTGGTAGTTCCTGAAATGTATAGTCTTTGTTGATCGTTAGATAATGCAATAACTCTTGCATCATCGTCATTATTGGTTCCTATTTGTTGTATCCATTGTTGTGTGCCGTTGGCATCGTATTTAGCAATGAATGCATCATCGCCTCCTGCTGAATTTCCAGAGATCCCTCCAGTTGTTTTAGCAACGACATAAGCATTGCCATTGTCGTCTACTTGTAAATCAAATCCATATTCGTCATTCGTAGAACCTACAGTTTTTAACCAAATTAAATTTCCGTCTAAATCAAATTTCGAAATAAAAACATCATTCCCGCCAATATTTGTATTGCCTTCTGTGCTGGCAGAAACATATCCTATTGTGTACAAAAAGTTGCCTTTTATTACTGCATTTTTGTGAAAATCGGTTCCTGTACTTCCAAATTGTTTTGTCCAAATAACAGCTCCATTTTGATTGTATTTTACGATGTATAAGTCTATGCTACTCGCATTGATAGCAGTTTCTCCGTTTACAGAGCCAGCAGCGTGTCCTGCAGCGTATACATTTCCTTGATTGTCTGTGGCTAAGCCATAAATAGCATCAGAGTTGCCGGATCCTTCTTGTGTTATCCACAAAAGGCTTCCATCACTATCGTATTTTGCAAGGTATGATTTACCAGTTGTTTCAATTGGATTAAAATTGGTAAGATTGGTAGCGGTATATCCCGCTACAAAAATATTGTTATCACCGTCTTTTGCTAATACTCTACCGTATTGATAAGAAGAGCCCCCTAAGAAGGTTACCCATTCTGTAGCTAAGGTTTGAGGGTTTACCTTTGCAAGGTATGCGTCTTCTCCGTAAACATGCTGGTCTATGACGTTATATCCAGCCCATGTTGCTGTGGCTTTACCGGTAATGTATAGAAAGCCATCATTGCCCCAAACCATATCATCTGCGGTATCTGTACCGGTACCTCCAAATTGTTTTTGTACACCATTATTTGTTAATGAGAAGGTTGAGTTATCGCTATTGTTTAATGCGATTACCGGCGGATCTAAATTTCCACACACAGAATTACATGCTGTATTTACAGTGTCTTCGATATAATCTGCTGTTCCAGAACTATCAGTATCTGCAGGTGTTGTGTATCCATCACCTCCGGTTACTTTTCCGTCTGTGTCATATCCCGTTCCATCTAATTCGCCGTCTTCGTCTGCATCTGTAAAGCCTGCTTCTAGAGCATCAGAACAACCATCACCATCACTGTCTGTGTCTAATCTATTAGGAATACCATCATTATCTATATCCTGGAGGTCACATGCGTTTATGAATCTTAAATCTGGTGAGCCACTATTTTGTGTTCTTGAAACAAAATCAAACTCTATTTTTGATATTTTAACATTGTTTATAAAAAAGCGAATGTAATAATCATAGGTGTCTCCGCCATTTTGCATGACTGATTCAATTCTAATACTTTGTCCTGTTTGGGCAACGAAAGAAACGTTTGAAGTCTTTTCTGTTACGTAATTACTTAAATCAATTAAGTTATTTTGTTCATCATAAAGTCTGAGGTCAGTTGATTCTCCAGTTATCGAGATCTCCTAGTACAAAATCTAAGTTTTCTATGCCTGGTGAAAAGTCAACTTTTCCTGATGATCCTACTTCCCCAGGAAAACTAATTTCTTCATCTATTTGACCTGCTGTTTGTTGAAGTGTTGTTGTAAAAGTTACATTATTCCATGAAACTGGTGTTCCTATAGATCCTAGCGATCCTAGAGGAGACATGCTTGAATTTGGTGGCAATAAACCTACAGGGGATTCTGCATTCACACAAAATATCTCATCGGTATCTAAAATACCATCATTGTCATCGTCTAAATCGGTTGCATCTGGTATCCCATCACCATCGGTGTCTGTGTCTGGTGTTAGGTTACAGGCTTCATCTACTCCAGCCTCTAAATGGTCTGCAGTACCTGAACTGTCTGTATCTGCAGGTGCAGTATATCCATCGCCTCCAGTTACTTTTCCGTCTGCGTCAATACCTGTACCGTCTACTATTCCATTTTCATCTGCATCGGTAAAGCCTGCTTCTAGTGCATCGTAACAGCCATCGCCGTCACTGTCCGTATCTTGAGTGTTAGGGATACCATCATTATCAACATCATTAGAACAGCTTGTTGGTGCACCATAAATTTGTGGCCAATCAACTTGATCTGTATCAAAAAGCTGGTATGCAGAGTGGCTTATCATCATATTAGCTGATGTTATTCCAAAACCGGCATCACCACTTGAGTACTTTTGTCCTTGCCAATTGTCATAAGTTGTTGCATTTATATTATCAGTGGTGAGGGCATAACCATACTCACTATTAATACCTAATCTAATTTCGTTACCATCTGGAGTGATTTCAAAGAAAACCCCCACGTCTAAAAGATCATCTAATGGTATTACACTTATAAATGATGTTCGAATCGAACCATATTCATTAACATAATAATTACGGATTCTTAAATTTGCCGTTTGAAGGTTGCCGCCATAGAAAGTATCATATTTTTCTAATGCAAAAAATGGCCCCTCAAAATTCTGGGTGGCATCCCCAACAGACCTTACTATAGTAGTATGTATAGGATCTTTTGGAATTCCAATATATAAAAAATTAGCACCGCCCAGTTCTTCATAGACTTGTTTCAAAAATGCACCGTTGAATATAGTCCTTTGTCCAGCCACAAAAGCAGCAGCAATCTCATAAGATTTAAAGTTTGGAAAATCTGAATCTGAATAAGGTCCCGAAGTATTCAGTTCAACTAAGTTTGATGGAACATTAATTAAAGGACATTCGTCTGTATCTAAAATACCATCGTTATCGTCGTCTAAATCGGTTACGTCTGGCACATAATCGCCATCGGTGTCTTGTAAACATATTACTATAAGAGACTCTAAATGGTCTGCTGTTCCTGAATTATTTACATCTGCAGGCGTTGTGTACCCATCACCACCGGTGACTTTACCGTCTGTGTCTACTCCTGTACCGTCTACTTGTCCGTCCTCATTGGCATCGGTAAAACCAGCTTCTACCGCATCGCTACAACCATCGCCGTCTGAATCGGTATCCAGATAATCTGGGGTACCATCGCCATCGGTATCAACGGTATCATCACCTTCATTGGTATCTAAAATACCATCGTTATCATCGTCTATGTCTACACTATCATCAACGCCATCATTATCGTTATCACATGCTGATGGACCTAACTCTACATAATCTGCAATACCTGAATTATCTCTATCTGCAGGTGTTCCATATCCGTCACTTCCTGTAACTGTTCCGTCTGCATCTACTCCAGAGCCATCTACTTCTCCGTCGTTATTAGCATCTGTAAAACCTGCTTCTTTTGCATCTAAACAACCATCACCATCACTATCTATATCTAAGTAATTAGGGATACCATCACCGTCTGTATCTGAACAAGCAAGGGAACCGTTTGAAGCTGAACCTGAAATTGCTTGCCTAGCGGTAAACTGTTGGTTATCGGAGTAATAATAGCCAATTACATTACCTTGATCATAAGTGGGATTATTGATATAAGTATACAGTCTGACACGGGCGACATCAGGCTCGCTTACTCCGGGAGCCCAATATTGACCCTGTTCCCATACATTCATTGGATATCTTGCAACTTGACCCCAACCTGAATCAAATTCAAAGACATCGTCTGCGCCAATGGAGAGTGTCACAACACCACTTAACAACGAGGACGAATTGCCCATCATATTTTGTAAAATAAAGGCCTTAGTCAGAATCAGCCGCTCTCCTGTTGTAAGTTTTTCACTGAAACGCAAGTGAGTACCAGGTTGCATTAAGCCATTTACCAAGGCTGGTGTTTTAGATACGTGATCAAAGGTACCTGTACGCAAATTACCATTTGGTTCTAGGACATAAATACCTGCCGGAGAAATTGGATATTTCGCACCTACTGGATCATTATTCACCCAAGTGAATTGATCCATTCTAATCATCACAGTACGTTCAAGTTCTGCTCCTATGCTTCCATTCATATTATCAAATGGAGAGCGAATTATTCCAGGAGTAGTGAGACTGTAATCGAGGACAGCTTCATCACTGCTAGCTTCGGTGATTTGTAGAGTCCATTCATCAATCACCTGAATACCAAATGCTAAGAAATCATAACCAAAGTATGACTTTGCAACAAAGTTGGCAGGATTATCGTGGATGCCATCATTATTCGCATCCATAAATCCACTATCCAAGCTATTTAGGGCGCCATCGCCATTCTCATCGAGGGAAGACGTACAATTTTCTTCTATATCATAAATACCATCGTTGTCGTCGTCTAAATCGGTTGCGTCTGGTATGCCGTCGCCGTCGGTGTCTATACCATTGTTTACTTGTACATTTTGAAATCGAGGTAGATAATAATTATTTAAATAACTCTGAGAAGAAATAGTTTGTACTGAAAAAAATAAAAGAAAGCCAAAAAACAAACTACTACTGAAGCTTTTCTTTAATTTGTGAGTATTAAATATAGCATATGACAATGTAGAGAATATTTCAGAAACTACATGTTTATCTACATTATTAATGAATTTTAAACATTTTTTAATTTCGATTCCCATGATATCAATTAATCTTTTGTATATTTTTTTCATCTCCTACTTTTTTAAATGAATTTGAACCATTGAGTGATAAAAATAATAAGAATGACAATCTGTAAATTCGCTGAGTCGGTGAAATTCATTTTAATACCCTTGAACGGATTTATTGGTTTAGATGTATTGTATTATTTTTAATTTTTTGAGAAATCGAGTTTTGCTCCAAAAATTTAAAGAATACATGACATTTTTACTGCTTCTTCATAAAATAATAGACATGTGTTTTTTTGGTAATTTTTGTACTACTTTTAATTTTAAAACACTGCACAAAACAGTTGTAAAAACAACTAAAAAATAGTGGAACATTGCATTCCTTTAAAAGTAACTGCATGATTATAGCCAAAGCAAATAATACTTTGCTTAAAGTTGATAAAGCATTTGGCATAGCTGATTTATCTTTTCTTACGCAATACATAAACGCTACCCCTCTACCCTATCAATATTCTTTAAAAATGAAAGAACATAAATAATATAAGCATGCTTTTTAGAATTGAAAACAGAGGGGTTTAAGAAAAATACAAAAATCTTTTGTTGACATACTTTAAACTCATATTTTCACGTCCGAAAGTATGGATTTAAAAAACATCTGGGTATTCTAGAAAAAGAAAGAGATATACCTTATTTATACGTGTCGGTTTCGCTAAATGCAAAAATTAGAATACATAGTTAATTAAAAAAAAAATGAACAAGAATTACATTTTATTGATAGCAGTTCTTTTATTATCACCATTTCGAATTGTTGGACAAAAAGAAGTTAACACAGATGATACTATTTTAAATTTTTTAAATTTAAAATTTGGAATGTTTATTCATTATAACATGGGCACCTATCAAGGAGAGCAATGGGCATATCCTTTTCATGATCCAAAAGATTTTAAACCATCACAATTAGATTGTAATCAATGGGCGCAAGCAGCAAAATCAGCAGGTATGCAATATGCCGTTTTTACCACTAAGCATCACGATGGTTTTAGCCTTTGGGATACAAAAGTTAGCAATTATGACATTGCTTCTGCACACAAAAAGTATAAGAACCTTGATATTGTAAAAGAATACACTGATGCATTTCGTAATGCAGGAATTAAAGTTGGTTTGTATTTCTCAGTTTGGGATAGGCATCATGGTATGGAGCACGGTAATATTAATCAAGAAAATATTTCGTTTACGAAAGAACAATTAACCGAGCTACTTACTAACTATGGAGAAATCAATTGCATTGTAATTGATGGATGGGGATCTAAATGGGGAAATGGTCCTGATTTTGAAGAACTACCGTATGAAACTTTGGAAGCACACATACATTCAATTCAGCCTAACTGTTTGGTAATAAACCACAGTTGTCGTCCTGATTTAAAGTATACACAAATAGTGCACTACGAGGCAACGCATGGCCAGCATTGTCCGTACGACAATACCATACCATCACAGCAGGGACCGACACTTCAGTCCACTTGGTTTTGGGAAAAAGGTTATGAAAATCAAGAATTAAAATCCGTTGATGAGGTTGTTAAGGAACTGAATTTTGCAAATTCTCATTACTCAAATTACCTATTAAATGCTGCTCCAAATGATAAAGGGTTGATGGATGAAAACGTTTTAGCGCGATTAAAACAAATTGGTGATGCAACTACGATTTCAGTACCATTAAAAAAATTACCTAAAATTAAGCCAGTACACCAAGGAGTAAGTGTAATGGCGTCTAGTTCATCTGCTAAAGAGTTTGGAGCTAATAATGTTATTGATGCCGATTTGTTTACACGATGGCAGTGCGCCCAAGACGACAAGGAAAGATGGATAGAATTGGATTTTAAGTCACCAAAAACGTTTAACCGAGTTATATGTGGCGAATACAAAAGAGCAGTACAAGAATTTAAAATTGAGGCTTTTATTAACGGAAAATGGAAATTACTGGTAAAAGGAGGAAATATCAGAAATAATTTCAATGCTAGTTTTGAGACTATTACTGCTCAAAAATATAGACTAACAATTCTTAAAGCATCTAGACTTCCATATATTGCAGAATTAACCTTCGTGAAATATTAAATTACAATAGCAAAAGAATAGCTTAGTTAGTATTTATTGAAAAGAAATATTATGAGTAGAACAAAATTATCCAGAATACCCCTTATTGCGATGTTTAGTTGTTTTTGTGTAACCTTAACAGTTGCTCAAATTTCAGAAAAGAAAAAACCAAATATTATTTTGGTAATGACAGACGACCTCGGTTGGGGAGACACAGGTTTTAATGGAAATAAAAAAATTATTACCCCAAACATAGACAAGCTGGCTTCGAACGGCGTGATCCTCGACAGGTTTTATTCAGCTTCAGCCGTGTGCTCGCCCACCAGAGCAAGTGTAATGACGGGAAGAAACCCATACAGAACAGACGTACCTCATGCCAATCAAGGTCATTTAAAAGAGGGCGAAATTACCATTGCAGAAATACTAAAAGAGCAAGGCTATGCTACTGGGCATTTTGGAAAATGGCATCTCGGAACACTCACCAAAAAAAGTCGTGATGGTAACCGAGGTGGTAAACCAAAAAACCTTCAACATTATACTATTCCGACTTCACATGGGTACGACGAATATTTCTGTAGCGAATCAAAAGTGCCAACCTACGATCCAATGATAAGACCGGCAACATTTGAAAAAGGAGAAAGTCTTCACTTTGGATGGAAATCTGTTGACGACAAAGAATCTACAAAGAAATATGGGAGCGCCTATTGGGTAGGAAATGAAAAAATTGACACGACTAATCTTGAAGGAGATGATTCTAAAATTTTAATGGATAGAATAATTCCTTTTATCCAAAAATCTGTCGATCAAAAGAAGCCGTTCTTCACAACAGTTTGGTTTCATACGCCGCACTTACCCGTTGTTTCCGATAAAGCACATAGAGAGCGATACAGCAGTTTAAATTTACGAGAGCAAATTTATTTTGGAACTATAACTGCTATGGATGAGCAAATGGGCCGTTTGTGGTTGATGCTAGAGAGTCTGAACATTGATGAGGAAACAATTATTATGTTTTGTAGTGATAATGGTCCTGAGAAAAAAACACCTGGAAGTGCTTCCATTTTTAGACAACGCAAAAGAAGTCTCTATGAGGGAGGAGTTAGAGTTCCGGCTTTTGCAATTTGGAAAGGACATATAAAAGGTGGGCAAAGGTTAGAATTTCCATCTGTAACCAGCGACTATCTACCAACCATTTTAGACATATTGAATATTGAATTTCCTGATAAAAGACCGATTGATGGTGAAAGCATTTGGCCAGTGTTAACGGAAAACAAGAAAATGCGCGACCGACCTATTGGCTTTTTATTTGCGAATAAGCAGTCGTGGGTTAACAATCAATACAAACTCATTAGTGTCGATGGCGGCGAAAGCTTTGAACTTTATGATCTGCTAAATGATAAATCTGAAAAGGAAAACATCATAAAAAAAGAGCCAGAGATTGCTTCTGTTATGAAGCAAGATTTAAAAAAATGGATGAAATCTGTTACAAATAGTAAAATGGGAAAAGATTATAGTTATTAAACCAACAAAATGCTAACTATTTATAAAAAAACAACCAAAACAAAAGTAATATAAAGGACTATAACTAATTTATACTTTCTTGTAAGTTGACAGGTTTGTGCTTTAAAACTGCTCACTAAACAGGTAATTAAGTGAGCAAACATAAAAAAATTGGATGAAAAAGTATTTCCAACTTCAAGTTAAAATACTAAACAGGAGAATGATTGATTTCGGTCTTCCTGTTTTGATTGGATATGCAATTTTACCCGTTGTATTTGTTTTATTATCGAATTACCTATTTGAAAAAACAGTAATTATTTAATCTCATATATTTTCTACTTTATCGGATATTTGTGATGAAATTTATTTAATGAAAAACGAAGAGATTATAAAGAAAGTAGAACAAGTAGGTTTTAATAAGCTTGAAAATGAAATGAAAGAATTTACAATCGGAAATAGAATTGACAAACTTGAATTGAAATAAACAACGGAATGATAGGTCCTGACAAAAATATAAAATTTCCACTTGATAATTACGACAAACTTTGTTTCTTAAAAAATATTGTTAAGAACCCTAATATAATTGTTGGAGACTATACCTACTATGATGATTTTGAAAATGTTGAGAACTTTGAGAAAAACGTAAAATACCATTTTGACTTTGTTGGTGACAAATTAATAATTGGGAAATTCTGTATGATTGCTTCTGATGTTAAATTCATAATGAATGGAGCAAATCATTTGACTGATTCACTATCAACTTATCCTTTTGCTATTTTTGGTAATGGTTGGGAAAATGCAATGGAAGGAAAATCTTATCCACAAAAAGGAAATATACATATTGGTAATGATGTTTGGATAGGATATAATGCAACAATTATGGCTGGAGTACATATTGGAGACGGCGCAATTATTGCTGCAAATTCTACAATAACTAAAGATGTTGAGCCTTATACAATTGTTGGTGGAAATCCTGCTAAAAAAATCAGAAAACGATTTTCTGAAGATGTAATTACAAAGTTATTAGAACTAAAATGGTGGAATTGGAACATGGAGAAAATTACAAAAAACATAAAAAACTTAACTGAAAACAAAATTGATAAATTAATTGAATAAAAAATAAAATAAAAGTCATAATAAAATGAAAAAAATATACACAATTTTTAATTTTCTTATCGTCCTATGTATTGTTTTTACAAGTTGTAACCAACAAAAATCAGAAAAGGATACAGAAAGTCAAACCCCTATAAAAGAGCATACTGAGCTTGCTGTAATCTGGCAACAGAATGCTGCTGAGTATAGAGCTTTAAGTTATCAAGCCTTTAATGTTGCAACTCAAAAAGTAAAAAATCTTAAGAGAACTAAGCTATCTAAACCACTTGCAATTATTACTGATTTAGATGAGACAGTTATTGATAATAGCCCTTATAGCGCAATGCAAATAAAACAAGATTTAGATTTTGATAAAGATGATTGGATTGAGTGGGGGAAACTTAAGCAAGCGAAAGGTCTACCAGGAGCTGTAAGATTTTTCAATTTAGCTGACTCTTTAGGTATCGAAGTTTTTTATATCTCTAATCGTTACCAAGATCAGTTGACTGAAACAATTGAGAATCTAAAGCTTTTGAACCTCCCGAATGCAGATAGCGCACATGTTTTTCTTAAAACTACTACAAGTGAAAAGCAGGCAAGGCGAAATAAAGTGTTAGAAGACTACCAGGTAGTTCTTTACATGGGTGATAATCTTTCAGACTTTTCTTCAGTTTTTGACAATCAAAATTCTAAATCACGTAATGAATCCGTAGATAAAATGAGTACTGAATTTGGTGATCAGTTTATCGTATTTCCGAATCCTATGTACGGTGATTGGGAATCTAAGGGATTATATGAAAACAAAAGAGATTGGTCTGATAAAGAAAAAGACTCACTTAGAAACTTAAAACTTACTTCATATAAATAAACGATTTTTGCCAACAAAATATTCAGTGTAGCGCCGATCTTCGGGTTGGCAATGCACTATGTGCAAACCTTTAGCAAACGCCAAAAAATCTTATTTAACAGAATAAGATTTTAGGAATAGAGATCATCTCGGTAAAAGATAACCAAGAGGTTTTTTGAGTAATTTTATTATGAAACTTATCGCAAATAGAAAAAAAATATCAATGCAAAACTGAAAGGTTTATGATTAGAAACTCGCTACTTATTTCATACCAATGATTTGAATTTATTGAGGTTCGAAAAACTGTGGCAATAAATTTTGAAATTCTTTTTTCCCTTGAACAGTAAGAAAAGGAAATAATATACTTAAGAACGTATTAACATAATAATCTATATCATTTGAAAGCAATTTATTTGGATAAAGATTGCTAGAATACAACCAAGTATTGCCATAATTAATCATTCTTTCTGCCAAAAAATTATATTCTAGCTCAAAGGATGATTCTTTCATCAAATCGTTTTCATTCATTTTTTTAAATAAAAAATGGCAACCTTTTATTCTTTTTTTATAAACCTCTTTAAAATGCACTTGCACTTTATAATTTATTGCAGATTAAATTTACTTTTGTAAAATCCAAAGAGACTTGCGACATTGCTTGTCTTTTTTGGGTATTCTAATTTAGAATTGATAAAACCATTCATAAACGAGGAGTGCATCATAAAAAAGTTCGTATATTTAGATAGTTTGCCATTTTATTCGAAATAAATCAATTCTATTTTGATTTTTTAAATTTTGAATTTAATAACCAAACAAGAATACGAATATTGATGATACTTGTTTTTATCAGTCGACTATAAAAATAATAAATGGACCTATTTAATTCCTCAAAAGATAAGAATCTGTTACCCTTTGACGGCGAAGTAAATTATTATGGTTCGTTGATAAACCCAAAAAAATCTCAATATTATTTTGACCGATTATTTCAAAATATTCAATGGGAAAATGACAAAGCAATCATTTTTGGAAAATTGATAATTACGAAACGTAAAGTAGCTTGGTATGGAGACAAACCATTTAAATATACATATTCAAAAACTACCAAATCTGCGTTACCTTGGACTAAAGAACTTTTAGAACTCAAAGAAATTATAGAAAATCAAATAGGAGAAAAATTTAACTCTTGCCTTCTTAATCTATATCACAATGGCGATGAGGGAATGGCTTGGCATAGTGATGGTGAAAAAGATTTGAGGAAAAATGGAGTAATTGGTTCGTTAAGTTTTGGTGCAGATCGAAAATTTTCATTTAAGCATAAAGAAACAAAACAAACTGTTTCCGTTTATTTAGAAAAAGGTAGTTTGTTGGTTATGAAGGGGGAAACACAAACAAATTGGCTTCACCGCTTGCCTCCGACCAAAAAAGTACAAAAACCCAGAATAAATTTAACATTTAGAATAATCGAACCCAGATAAAGCAAACAGAATGCATATGATTGATTACTAGTTATCAAATGTTTAAAAAAACATCTAGTAAACTGAATATCTGCGATTTATTTGTTAAATTAGGTGTTTAAAGCAAGCTGAAAAATCCATAAAAAATATTCTTTCGAGCATTAAAATAAAGTATTAACTTTTAAAATAATTAACGGATGACACGAATTTGCTTTTTAATTTTATTTACTTTTTTATCATTAAATGTATCAACAATGCAAACATTTATAGAAACATCAACAGGATTTCGTGCTTAATCTAATACTTTGATATTCATCAAAAATGAAAATAATTAAATACTTAAATACAAAAATGAAGATCGTATTAATTATACTGGGAGTTGTATTTATAGCTTTTGTTATAGTTCAACTTTTTGCATTTAAGAGCCAAAACAATATTGAGACGTACCCTTATGTAATCTCTAAAAAATATAACACATTTGAGGTAAGACATTATGAAAAAACTTTATTTACCTCAGTCACACTCAATACTAAAGGATATAAAAATTCTTCAAGCAAAGGCTTCTCCATTTTAGCGGGATATATTTTTGGAGGAAATGAGAGGAATGAAAAAATATCTATGACCTCACCAGTGACAATGACGTTAGAAGATTCTATGACGATGAAATTCATGGTTCCAAAGAATTTAAAAAAGGAAATGCTTCCCAAACCAAATCAGTCGCTTATAAAATTTGAGGAAGAGCCAGCAAAAACTGTTGCTGCAATAAGCTTTAGCGGCTGGGCAAATGATTTAAAAATAGAAAAGTATAAACAGAAATTAAAATCAGCTTTAGACTCTGAAGGTATTGCACATACTGATAAATTTTATTTTTTTGGTTATAACGCACCTTATGAAGTTTTTAATCGTAAGAATGAAGTCATTGTTGAATTACGATTAGATGCGCTTGCCAAATAGAAAAGGTAAAATGAAAACTGAGAATAATATTAATAATTGAAACGCCTCGTGTTCAAAATAGCTAGGCAGATGTATCAAAATAAATAGAATATGAATTTATTAAATAAACTTCACCAATTTTTTCTATCTGAGTTCACCAAAAAGCGAATTGAAAAAACAATACTCTATGTTGCGTTATTTGGCTTTTTTATTCACTTAATTTTAATTTATTTATCAAACGCAGGGATCGTAAATTTGTCTTTAAAATCGGAACTACTTAAAAATCCGATATCTGCAATTTATACCCCATTTTCATTTATACTTGTTTATGAAGTATATTTATTAATCTATTACTTACCAAAATCATTTACCACTTATGTAACGAAACAATACGAAATTATAACACTTATAATTATCCGAAAATTATTTAAAGATTTATCTATTCTTGAATTGTCATCAGATTGGTTTCAAATAAAAGGTGATCTGCAATTTACTTATGATATCTTGGCGTCAATTATTCTTTTCTATTTGATTTTTCAATTTCAAAAACAAGGAATGCAAAAAGCAATACAACAAAAAGAGAATAAACCAAAAATTGAAAGATTCATCAGTAGAAAGAAAATAATTGCTATTTCCCTGGTTCCTATTTTTTTTATAATGGCTTTAATTACACTTGCAAATTGGATTACAGGTGTTTCTTTTGGTTCTAACGACCTTCCTAGTTTTGAAACAATTAATAATTTATTCTTTGACAAATTTTTTACTGTTCTAATTTTAGTGGATGTTGTTTTACTATTAATTTCCTTTTTTTATACCGATAAATTTCATAAGATAATAAGAAATTCGGGGTTTGTAGTTTCAACGATTTTAATCCGTATGTCTTTCGGCGTTAGCGGATTAATAAGTACAATTTTAATTGTGGTAGCTGCGCTGTTTGGATTAGCTATATTAATAATCCATAATAAATATGAAAAAAACATAAAAATCTCAACAACGTAAATACTGATCTGCTTGTTTTCGCTCTCTTGGAAAATTCCTCCAGAATTTAGATACCCGTGTTTTGTTTTAGCAATAATCTTACCTGTCATCACTAAACAAATCTTAACAGCAAAACGTTTTAGTATATTTACACAAACTCCGAATAAAATTGTAAAATATGACTAAAAAGTATTCTTCTAAAGTTTCATACGGATTGCTTACTGTTATATTCATTGTCTTTTTCAGTCCATTAATTCTAAATCTAATTAAAAACGAAATCAATCTAAATTTGATATTGATAAGTTTCTCTTTAATCATAATCTTTGGGATTTATAACTCACATGTTCCTAAAAACAGTCTATACCATTGAGGGAAATAAACTTAAGATTAAATGCGGGTTCATCACTTATAAACCGATTGAAATCAGTGAAATTAGAGAAATAACAAAATCAAATAATATTATTTCATCACCCGCGCCATCCTTTGACAGAATTGAAATTAAATATGGGAAATTTGAGGAGATAATAATTTCTCCAAAAAACAAATTTGAGTTTGCAAAGTATTTGACGAGTTTAAACCCGAACATAAAAAACAATATAACTGAACAATAAAAATCATTGTACAGCATTACAACAGTCTGTCTTTTTCATTACTAATAATAATCCTCTTATAAATTCCTTCGAAATTTCTTTTGGTTCATTTTGGTTTATTAATTTAGTTGCTTAATTATGCAAGGAAATTATACACAACTGTATGACGTTTCATTCCAAAAAACCAATTTATATTTAACAGATTGGTGAAATTAAATAAAAATTGCTCAAAAAATTAATTTAGAGTCTCAAGTAAGGTATCATGAAATTAAATCATTTAAAATTTTTAAGCATTGCAATTGTAATTGTTGCAATGGCATGTAATAATCCCAAAACTAAAAAGAATACAAAACCCAATGTAATCTTATTTTATCTTGATGATAGCGGATATGGAGATTTTGCTCACAATGGTAACCCTACCATAAAAACGCCGAATATCACAAAGTTAAAAGAGAGCGGTGTTAATTTTACACAATTCTATGTTACCTCCCCTGCTTGCTCGGCATCTCGCTATTCTCTTATGACTGGGCGCTATCCAGGACGTTCAGGGTTGGGCTCTTGGGTAATTGGACCCGATGCGAGCAAACATATTCATGAGAAAGAGATAACGCTTGCAGAAGGACTTAAATCCGTAGGATATACAACAGGAATATTTGGAAAATGGCATCTAGGTTCTCCCAACAAAAACAATCAATTTTCAAAAAAAACATTACCTCTAGCCCATGGTTTCGACGAATGGGTCGGAACAAATGTATCACACGATTACGATAACGCGATGCTTTTAAAAAGCAATCCTAGTGGTAAAAACCCAATCTCTGGATATGAAGTGATAGCGAAAAACTTACCTTCTAATATAAAAACGTCAGAGGAATTAACAGGTCTTTGTACAAAGGCTACGATTAATTTTATAGAAGAAAACAAAAAGAGTCCGTTCTTTGCATACGTTGCTTTTAATATGCCACATCTTGGTCTTTTTGTCAGCGATAAATACAAAGGCACATCACGCAATGGAGTTCTTGGAGATGTAATGGAAGAGTTAGACGCTTCCATTGGTGATATTATGCAGACTTTAGAAAATGCAGGTCTAAAAGAAAATACAATTGTCATCTTTGCTTCAGATAACGGGCCTTGGATTAAATTTAATAATCAGTCAGATACTAAATATGGAGATACACGTTTACAAGTTGGTTATGCTACTCCATTTAGGGATGGTAAGGGTTCTACTTGGGAAGGAGGACATCGCGTACCCGGGATTATCAGTTGGCCTGCAAAAATAAAAGGAAACCGAAATGAGCAAACTCCTATTAGCACGCTAGATATATTGCCAACAATTTTTAAAATAACTGGTGTAGCACTGCCTAAGGAAAGAACTATTGACGGAAGAGACATCCGTTCGATATTAATGCCTGAGAAGCATAACAACGAACTTGATGAATTTAAGTTCTTTTATTCTTACTCCGATAACCAGCCTTCAGCAATTAGAAAAGACGCTTGGAAGCTACATGTTCGAATCGGTTCTCAAACTGAAAACGATTATGGTTTTACCGCAACCAGGGAAACTCCTTTGTTGTTTCAAGTTGAAAAAGATCTCGGAGAGAGAATTGATGTAGCAACAAAACACCCCAAAAAAATAGCTGAACTGCAGCGTGATTTAGAAAATTTTGAGAAACAAATAAAAAAAGAAGGTTCTTTTTGGCAAACAAATTAAATGTTTACAAGTAATTAGCAAAAATGAAAAATCAAAGACGAATAGCAATTATTACAGGAATATCACTTGTTTTAATGGCAATTTTTGGCATATTCTCACTCGGATACGCTTATACTCAATTCGATAATCCCAAACAAAGTGAATTCTTGAAAGATATTATCCTTGCGAATATGGGGTTGTATCAAAGTATGCTAATTGGAATCCTGATCATTATCATTCTAGATTTTATAGTCTCTTATACGCTATATAAGTATTTTGAAAACGATAATAAAAAAATGTCTTTACTATCAGGAATAATTAGAGTTATTTACACTTTGATTTTTGTAATAGCCACTTATTACCTAACAAAAAACTTAAACACCAACGAATTGACCAATCAGAAAGTAATCTCTAACTACCATAAGTTTCAAACAATTTGGAATAGTGGACTGGTTATTTTCGGATTTCATATAATTTTAATTGGATGGTTAATGAAGCTACATAATAAAATACCAAAAATTTTGTGGTCTATCACCTTATTGGCAGGCGTATCTTATATGATCACATCTTTTTTAAAAGTGGTTAGTCCGGATTCTGAATTTGTAGAGACCTTAATAATGATTTTGGCATTACCAATGACTATTGGAGAATTAGGACTTGCAATATGGTTATGGATTAAAGGTGGAAAAGGGACAACACCAAAAAACAGTGAATTATAACCAATAACGCATTTACAATAAATACAAAGAATCATTGTAATTTTATATATTAGCTTTAAACCGTTTAATTACATGGGTATATCCGAATAACAAATAAAGGCAAATGGAAGTTGTAAATAGCACATTACATGACCTCTCTAATATTTTTGATTTGTACAAAACAGCTACGGAGTTAATCAAATCAAAAAATCAAGTAGCTTGGCCAACCTTCTCAAAAAACCTCATTACTCAAGAAATTGAAGAAAACAGACAATGGAAATTAGTGATTGACGGAAAAATTGCTTGCATATGGGCAACCACACTGAATGATGATCTCATTTGGGGATCTAAAAACAATATACCTTCTCTTTATATACATCGCATTGCGGCACATCCAGATTTTAGAGGTCAAAACCTAGTAAAGAACCTTGTTGCTTGGGCAAATGAGTTTGGAAAGAATCAAAATTTAGCATATCTCAGATTAGACACTGTAGGTTTAAATATGGGTTTAATACAGCACTATAAAAAAATGGGGTTCGAATTTTTAGGATCAAAAAAACTTAAAAATACTGAAGGGCTCCCATCTCATTACGCGAAAGGACCTGTCTGTTATTTTCAAAAAGATATTATTTAAAAACAATCAAACTTCTAAGTAAAAATAGCTCATTAAAAACACTTCAACTCCTTTATCCATTCTTAAATTATCTCAATAATTACATTTGGAAATTTAAGAAAAAAGACTCAAAAACTATATATTTGACATTAAGGTCGAAGTTGCATCAAAAATTAAAGTTGAGTTAAAAAATTGAGACTTCTACTTTGTTCAGAATAAAGAAATAATCCTATATTAAAATTTAACAATCATAATTTCAAAGCATGCTCCTAGAAATCTGTGCTAACTCTTATGAATCTGCTATAAATGCTTCAACAGCTGGTGCGCATCGTATTGAACTATGTTCAGAGCTGGCTATTGGTGGTATTACCCCCTCATACGGACTACTAAAAAAAGTAGTTGCCGATTTAAAAATTCCGGTTCATGTGCTTATTCGTCCAAGAAGTGGAGATTTTACTTATTCAAAAAATGAATTTGAAATTATGAAGCAAAATATTTTATTTTGTAAAGAATTGGGGTGCGCAGGAATTGTTTCAGGAATTTTACAAAAAGATCAAACCATTGACCAACCGCGTACAAAAGAACTTATTGAACTGGCTAAACCAATGACATTTACATTTCATCGTGGATTCGATTGGACACCTGATCCATTAAAAGCCGTTTTACAACTGATAGCATTAGGCGCACAACGCGTGCTTACATCAGGGCAAGAAGTCAATGCGGAAAAAGGGATATTACTACTAAAAGAATTACAAGAAATTGTTGAAAACGAATTAATAATCATGCCTGGTGGTGGAATTAATTCAAAAAATGCATTTTTATTTAAAGAAATGGGGTTTCAAGAAATTCATTGTTCGGCAACAAGTATTCATCAATCTATCGACAATCCAAAAATTAGCATGAACAGCACTTCCATATTCAACGAAACTCGAATTGCAATTTCCAATAAAGAAAAAATTAAACAAATTTTAAAACGCATTAATCCCGATGATGAATAGAATTTTTATGCTTTTAGCAGCATTTTTAATTATAAGGTGTGTAAAAGATGATCAACCAACAGTTGTACACATTCACAAAAACTGGAAATTTAAACAATTAGAAGATACAACTTGGAAATCGGCAACTGTGCCAGGAAATGTATATTCAGATTTATTAAATCATAAAAAAATTCCTGATCCGTTTGTGAGCTCAAACGAATTGAATGTTCAATGGGCTTCTAAAAAAAGTTGGGAATACCAAACTACATTCGAACTTGACCCGAAAACATTAAGCAAATCAAATATAGAACTTAGTTTTGAAGGTATAGATACGTATGCCAATATTTACCTAAACGATACACTTATTGGACTAACCAATAATTCGTTCCGAACATGGAAATATGATATAAAAGAACTTGCTAAAAAGGAAAATACACTAAAACTTCATTTTTTTCCTACCAAAAAACTAGAAATCTCAGAAAGCCGTAAAATAGATTATAATTTACCTCCTGATACGCGCGTATTTACAAGAAAAGCACAATTTCAATATGGCTGGGATTGGGGGCCAATTATAAATACCTCAGGAATTTGGAAGCCAATCAAAATTACTTCTTGGAACAACATGAAATTAGATGATGTCTATTTCAAACAAGAAAAACTAACAGATTCCGTTGCATCACTATCAGTAAAATATACAATTTCTTCTCATACAGCCGTGGAAGAAGCTACACTCGAAATTAAATTTGATAATACAACTCATAAAATAGCAACTCCTGTAAAAAAAGGAACACATACGTATGCAACAAATCTTGAAATTAAAAATCCAAAACGTTGGTGGACATACAGCTTAGGAGAACCATATTTGTATAAATTTGACATCACTTTAAAAGAAGGACGCTATTTAAAAGCCAAGCAAAAAGCAACAATTGGCTTGCGGACCATAAAATTAATCACAGAAAAAGACTCTAAAGGAAAAACTTTTTACTTTGAACTCAATGGTGTCCCTGTGTTCATGAAAGGCGCCAATTATATTCCGCAAAACAGTATGCAAAATAAAGTTACGGATGCACATTATGAAAAACTGTTGAATGATGTTGTTGATGCAAATATGAATATGCTGCGCGTTTGGGGAGGTGGCATTTATGAAAATGATATTTTTTATGACTTATGCGATGAAAAAGGAATTTTAGTTTGGCAAGATTTTATGTTTGCCTGCGCAATGTATCCTGGTGATAATCCGTTCTTAAAAAACGTAGAAAAAGAAGCGATTGATCAAGTAACAAGATTGCGAAATCATGCTTCTATTGCTTTATGGTGTGGAAACAACGAAAATAATGAAGGTTGGAAAAGATGGGGATGGCAAGCTGACAAAACAGAAGCACAGAAAAAAGAAATTTGGGATGGTTATTTGGCTGTTTTTGATAGTATCTTACCGAAAACTGTTGCAAAACTCAATCCAGAAATATCCTATTGGGAAAGCTCTCCAAGTTACGGACGCGGAAATCCGAAATATGAATTTGAAGGAGATGCACACGATTGGTGGGTTTGGCATGATGCCTATCCATTTGAACATTTTGAAAAAAAAGTTCCTCGTTTTATGAGTGAGTTCGGATTTCAATCTTTTCCATCTTATGAGGCCATTCGATACTTTACGGGTAAAGATAGTATCGACATCAATCATGATAGCTACACCACGCACCAGAAACATCCGAGGGGTTTTAAACTAATTCGTGACTATATGAAACGTGATTATAAAGTTCCTGAAAACGGTGATGACTATGTATATGTTAGTCAACTGCTGCAAGCCAAAGGAATAACTATGGGTGTGGAAGCACAACGTCGCGCTATGCCTTATTGTATGGGAAGCTTGTATTGGCAACTCAACGATTGCTGGCCTGTAGTTTCATGGTCAAGTATCGATTTTATGGGAAATTGGAAAGCACTGCATTATCAAATTAAAAAGTCATTTCAAGATGTTTTGATTTCTTCAGTAGTGGAAAATGACACCATTAACACCTACATTATATCTGATAAGTTAGCGGCATTAAAAGGTGATTTTTCCATAGATTTTATTGATTTTAATGGAAAAAAAATTCACAATGTACAGCCAACAAGTATCAATTGCACCTAACACAAGTCAGCTCATTGCAAAGACACCACTTAAACATATAAAAGCTAATGTAAATGATTATGTAATGAAAAGTTCATTTAGTTCGACGTCAGATTCTAGTTCGATTAAAACTTTTTCTCCATTCTATGTGGCAAAGCCAAAAGATTTAAAACTACCTCAACAAGACGTTTCAACAAAAATTACGAAAACTGATCATGGTTTTATTATTAAAGTATCTGCAACCACCTTGCAAAAAAATGTCTTTTTATACACCAATACAAAAGGACATTTTTCGGATAACTTCTTTGATGTATTTCCAAATGAAACGAAGACTATTAAATTTATTACTAAAGCCGCGGCTATGGATGATTTGGGAATTAAAACCTTGAATGGGATTCAGTAAAAAAATTTAAATAAATCTTTTTTTTCTTTCTTAAAATAATATCATTAAAAAAATAGTGCAAAGTTGCTATTCAAGAAGATACATCCTCTATTTTAACAGATTGCTTATCAATTCAATAATTGGATTTAAAACTTTTCATGTGGCCTAACTTATATAAAAATTTACATTTTTCCTTGCGATAAGTATTTTCATTGACTTTAGAATGAATCTTCATGCTTACAAAATTTCTAGGCTAAGCTTCATTTTCTATATAGTGCTTTAACATTGAAAATAGAACTAAGAAAGATCAAGTGAAATCTACAACAGAACAATGCTTTAAACAAGCAAAGATATGCTCCCTAAGAAAAAATTAGTTCGTTACATAATAAGTTGGGATTGGAAAATCGACTACCGATTGACTATTTGTAAAAATTGGCCCTTCAAAATCATATTCAAGCAAGCAACTTGAATTCGCTGCAATAGAAGTGCAGCCTGTGGAATTATTACCTGATCCATAGATATAGAGTTTAAATGATGGATTTTTATTCCAAGTAATTTCTGTAAAACCTTCCACCTCGTAAGGGTTTTTATTGGTCAATCGAATGGTAAACTTCAGTTTTTCATAGTTGTTCGTTTGATCTATGGCATGCTGATATTGTAACACCTCATAGGAAAGATTCTCTAAAATGACAGGTTCAATTTCCTCCGGAATCATCGAGTCAGTATCAAAATCGCAAGAAACCTCTTCAGTGACATTATAAGTATGTGAGCGACCATCGAGCTCATAAAATTTTGGAACTTCCATGGTCGTTGTGCAATCATCATCTGAGTTTGAACAGTTAAATAGCACTAATGTTATGAGTAGGAGTTGAATAGTTTTTTTCATGGTAAGCAATTGTTTTTTTTAATTGTTTTATTATAAACCGATTTATCCAAAACTGTGCCAATTATTTTTAAATAACGCATAGAGAAAGTGGCACTACTAAAAACACTGTACTTCCATTACACAACTCACTAAAAAAACAACAAACCAACATCTATAATCTCTCTAAAATAAAAAGAAAAAAATATTGTGTGTAAATATGCAACCTCTTTTAATACAATTTGTATCTCCTTTATACGATTCATAATTTTGCATCAAATTATTTAAAAATCCACGATTCTATAATAGCGATTTGGACGAAATAAGAGGTTGAAAATTTTTATATCGAAGTTAAATGAAATGACATTTGATTAATAATACAAGTTTAGAAATCTTGAAAAAATCGGATTTATGTTCAGTAGCTTTTTAACTTTTAGTCCTTTTTAATTTTTACAAACTGATGAAAAGAATTATTTCGTTCTACTTTTTGCTGCTGAATGCTATCCAATAAATAAAAGAAATTTAAACCCGTTATTTTTTCAATAGTATCAATAGAGGTTGCAAAATCAGCTATCTTTTTGCTCGACTTTTCATGTTTTAAAAGAAAACCAATACCATTTATGTCCCCTTTACAAAACCTTAAAATTGCTTTATAATACGCCTTAGGAATTGAGACTTTGTTTTCCCCAATCGTTGGCAAGGAACTAATTAAAACCGGACCTGTAACCACATATAACGAATCACTTATTGATATCCAATCTCTCACCTGCTTCTCTAGCCTTTTCCAAACACCACGATTAAATAATGGTAATTGAGGACTCATATTGCTCATTAAAAAACTTTCTGATACGGATTGTTTACTGTACGACATGGCCTTTGCAGGCGCCAAATGCCCCCTATCATAGCCACTACCTTTGTAATCCTCTAATGAGGCCGAACTTGTTATTATTTTATAATCCTTTCTAAAATTATTTTTTCTTTTTACCGTGTTGTTTATGGAGTTTGGATACAAACGATAAGCAACCCAATCAGCTTGTTCTGCATCTTCATTGTAGGCTAATGAAAATTTCCGATAATGTAAAATTTGACTTTTCGTTCGTTTGGGGAATAAGTAAAAAATATCTTTTCTACTTGCCCTAGTATCGTGTTTTTCATTATCAATATTATCTCTTAGATTGGATGTGTTTTCTTTACTTGTGTAAAAAAAATACAACAACAAAGTAAAAACCAATAGTATAATTATAAATAATAATCGTTTTGACATCTCTGTAATATAGGTGCGGTTAAAATAATTATAATAGTTCAATTAGCATTAAAAACAATTACTCTAACTATTAAAGTTATATTTCTAATACAAGTAAGTTTGAAAGATTTTAAGATTTTTTTTCCTCTACAGAGGTAAAGTATATTAAAAAAAAATTATGCCCCTATTTTATCAGTATATTTCAATTCCAAAATTTGGACATTTACAAATATGTTGTTTTCTGGCGGGGCATAGTAACATATTTATTAAGTGAAGAAATCTTTTTCATAGCATTTTCCCTCTTAACGAGCGACAAAAGTATGGAGTTTTATAAAACTAAAAAGAGACAATGTGTAAACGTATCGATTTTTTGTTTTATCGTTACAATTTTAAAGAAATAACAATGCAGGTCCCTTTATTTTTTGAAGAAGTAATACGTAAACTCTCATTAACATCATAGCCTAGTAACTTAAAACGCTCCTTGATTAATAAAATTCCTTTTGATTTATGGATTTTTTTTGAAGGTTTAGATATTCCTACCCCGTTGTCCTTTATTGTGCAAATCAAAATATCTTCTTGAACTAAACTAAAATCAATATTCAATTTTGGGGCTATAACACTCGGAGGAAAAGCATGTACAAACACATTCTCGATAAAAGGTTGGATAATCATCGAAGGAATTTCCATGAAATACGAATCTATTGCTTCATCTACCTTTAATTCAACCAAAACATTATTATCGAAGCGTTTATTTTCCAGATAAATGTAAGTGTTTAAATATTCAATTTCTTCATTAATAGAAATATATGGACGTGTGCAATGGTCTAAATTTTTACGTATTAATTTTGAAAACTCTCCCAAAAAAAGGACTGCATTATCCGAATCATTTTCCAAAATATATTTTTGAATGGAGTTCATCGCATTAAAAATAAAATGAGGGTTCATTTGAGCTAATAGCGCCTCCATTTTAACTTCTTCAATACGATTTTTAATAATTGATTTTTCTTCCTCTATTTTTTTATTTAGTTTGACTTTACGTTTGTAGAATAGATATACTGCAATTAAGAGAAAGAAAGCTATTGAACTTATAAACCACCAGGTTTCCCAAAAAGGAGGTAAAATACTCATGTTTAAAATTACTTGTGAATAATTGAGTCCCGTACTGAGATCTGATACTTTTACTTCAACTTGATACTCTTGGGGAGACAAGTAGGGTAAAAAAATCTCTGGAGAACTTGAAATTGCCGTCCAATCACTTTTAGAATTTAATCGGTACTGGTATGCTAATTTATTTGGATATGGATGTGCATTGGTTGAAAAGTTTAACAGAACTGTATTTTGATCATAATCAAGTGTGGTTTTACCTTGAAAAATTATTTTATTTATGGGTAAATTTTCATTATTAATTTTGACCTTATTCACTTTTATTTCTGTAACGAGGGGTTTCTCATGCTCAATGGAATTTATATCAATATTATAATATCCTTGTTTACTGCCGATAAATAAACTATTACCTTCAACTTTTGAACTTAAAATTGGTTGTTTTAAGCCTTGCTCTTCATCGATAAAAAGAAAACGGTCATTCTTATAGACCGTCAACCCCTTCTCTGTCCCTATTAATAAATATCCATGATAACTTTCTAAAAAAGAAATAGAATTTCCATGAATTTTTGAACGCTCAATTTTTGTAATAACCTTAAAGCTGTGTTCGTCGTTGGCAATAAAAACATCTCCAAATTCATTTGAAACTGCAATATTATTATCCAATTTTGTAATGTACTTCAGTTTTTTTTCTGACCATATATTATTATTTAGATAAGAAGTAAACTGATTATCATGCCAAATATAAAGCCCTGAAAAAATAGATAAAAAATAAGTTTTATCACCTTTTTTTAGACTGTTCACAATCATCGTTGGCGTGTTCTTATTTTCTTTTTTAAAATATGTGTACTTAAATTTATCTAAATCCTCATAAACCCTAACCCCTTCATATGCAGCTGTTTCTATTAAACCTCCTTGGTTCGTAAAATTAAATTCTTCTGTATGTAAAGGCAAGTATCTTAAAAGCGTTCCGTCTTTTTTAACCGCAAATACCCCTATGGTAGTGTTTAACCAAAAGGCATTATTATGATGCTTTAAATCATAAAACTTAAGATCTTTAGCGGGTGTGTTATAATCTAATTCATAAAAATAATCTTCATGTTTAGGCAAACTCATTTTTGTCTTTCGAAGAAAATCTTCCTCCCATTTTTTAAAAATCTTTTTATCTAGTCTTATTTTTTTAGCCCCTTCTTCTAAAACTAAAACATCTTTACATAAATAAGCTTTTGTATCTCCAACAGTTTCGTAATCTAAAATATCATTGTGTGTAAACGGAATAAATTTTATGACGGAAGACATGTCAACCTCAAATAGACCAGCATCCTTAGAACCAACATAAAGTTTGTTTAACTCTGAATCAAACGCTATCGATAATACTTCTTTACTTGAAATATTAAAGTCTGAATTTCTATTAATAAATTTATTGTTCGCTATTTCGTATAAACCTCCATCATTTTTGTAAATGCCCCAAGCACCTGCAAACAATCTGTTTTCTGAAGCTAAACAATAGTCCCATATGATAGAATTGCCTTGTTTAGACGTTGAAGAAATAACAGTATCTGAAATAAAAGATGTTAAGGTTGATTTTGTAAAATATTCCTTATTACTCCTATAAATACTATCATTATTCTTAAAGGCTGCATAAATATATTGGTTATTATTAATTTTTGTGAGGGATATTTTATCTGAATCTATAACCACCTGATAGGTTCCTGAATTGTAAGTAGTACAGTAAATTTTAGCATCATATTCAAAAAACGAAGAAACTCTAAACAGCTTATTATCCACAATTTTTGAAGAATATATTTGAAAGTTATCAATATCAACAACCGATACACCGTCACTTGTACCCACATACATTTTATTGTTAAAATGCAATAATTTGGTAATTTCGTTATGAACTAAACCATTTTTTTTCGATAATACCGTAAATCTTTGACCATCATATATGCTTAGACCACCACCATAACTACCAAACCACATTTTTTTAGAAGGGTCTTCTGCAATAGCCCAACAATTGTTCATAGCTAAACCATCTTCCTCAAAATAATGGGTGAATTTTTTATTTTCTTTATGAATAATTCCATTTTCAGTTCCAATCCATAAAAAATTTTGACTGTCTACAAATAATGATCTAACTGAATTATTTGGCAATTCTTTCGCTGAAGTATAGTTCTTGCTAGGAAGATGTTGTGCACAAATGAAATTGCAGCACATCAAAAAAATAAAAATGAAATTATTCTTTATGCTGTATCGATCTAACAAATTCTTCCTCTTTTCTGAATGAAACTGGTAATTTTTCTCCATTTGTTAGTTCAACTTCTTTTAGGGTTTTATTGTAACGAACGATGTAATTTAAATTTGAAACATATGTTTTATGTATACGCTTGAATTTTTTCTCAGGCAATAACTCTTCCACATATTTCATTGATTTTGAAACAATTACAACACCCTCATCAACCTTTTTAATCAAACAATAATTGCTATCAGCTTTACAATATAATATCTGATTTGAATGAATTAATTCAAAACCATCAACAGTTGGAAAAGCTATCTTATAAGAATTTTGGTTGTCTAAATTTAAATTTTCTAATAATAAAGTTAGCTTTTTTTGTCTTGAATTTTTATGATATCGTGTTTCAAAAAGTTTTAGGGAGTTCGCTAAATCTAGATGATGAATAGGCTTCAATAAATAGTCTAGTGCACTGCACTTTATTGCTTTCAGAGCAAATTTTTCATAAGCAGTTGTAAATATTACCTCAAAATTCACGGTCTTAAAATATTTAAACAGCTCAAACCCGTTTTCACCAGGCATTTGGATATCTAAAAACACTAAATCTGGGGCATTACTATTAATAGACTTTACTCCTTGAATTACTGAACTACAAACATCTACTACAAAAAACTTATTTGTAAAATATTTTTCAAATAAGTTTTTCAATACAATTTGTGCATTGGTTTCATCGTCAATGATTACCACTTTTATCATATGTGTTAAATTTAGTACTAAATTATGTGATAAAAAAAAAGTTTTAAATAAAAGTCTTTCAATTTAACATTTTTGATAAATCAATATAATAGTCAAAGTTAATGAGACATTATAATCGATAACATAGGCAGACTATCTAAAATAGTAACTCTTTTGATAGTTAATTTTGGTTAATTAAATGTAGTTTACATATTACAAATGTTTATGAGAAAAGTCTTTAAGCTTTTCGATTTTAAGAAAATTATAGGCTTTTAAAATAGGTAATTCTTTAAAAAAAAAATGAGATTAATACAGCATTACTAGTAACAATTAAACCAATTATTTTAAGGCTATGAAGCATAAAAATAGTAGAATATAACTAAGGTGGATCGTCGAGAACTTAAAAATTGCGTAAGAGCACTTAATACGGTTATTTATAAAGCTAAAGTTATTAAACGGCCTGTTCATTATTCAGACAGAGGAATGTAGTATTTCAGCAATATTTAGGCACAACTATTGAAAAGAAAAAAAATAGCTATTCGTATGATTTAATCATACCTCGTTTTGTAAAAAACATGATTCAAAAAGATTGGTCACTAAAAACCATGCGAGCACTCAACAAATATGTCAGAAAAAATTAAATTTAAGTAACTAATTTTAAAGAAAGCAGAATCTTTTTTTGTTTTGAAAAAACACTTTATATTCACGGTTTTTAAAGTAATTTCGAGATAGATATATGAAGAAAATAGAAAGAAGAGAATTTATTAAAGCAGCTGCTCTGGCTACATTTACATTATCAACAATGCCCATTACAGCGTGTTCGTTAGGTTCTAAGAAAAAGTCACTTTCTCTATATGATAAGCTAATTTTGAAAGGATTTGATAACGAGCAGGAAGAATACCCCTCACTGGTAACAGATGGAAGTGGTAAAATGTGGATGTATGCGCTTAGAAGGTTTGAGTTCCCTGCAAATGATGAAACTATATCTGCCTTTTATTTCGATGGCAAAACCTGGACGGAAATTGATCCTGTAACAAAGTCAACAGGACAATATGAAGCCCCAATTTCTGCATGTGCATTGGGTGGTAAACCCTTAGTCGCTTGGACGGAAATAAAAGGAGATGATTGGCTCATCAAGGCTTCAAAAATGAATGAAAATGGTTTTAGCGAGCTCCATACATTCCCTGTTTTAAAAGGAAATTCGATCAATCCTGTACTAATTGCTCCAAATAAAAATAGAAGTTGGATTGCTTGGGAAAACTTGTACAACGGAGTTCTTTCCATCTATATAAGTAAACATGAAAATGGTCATTGGTCTGAGCCAATAGTTATTGATAGAGATAAAAATAGTTGTTTCGACCCATGCTTAGCAGAAGCAAAAAATGGAGATCTTTATATTGCATATGGCTTGACTGAAGGATTTCATCAAAATATAGAAATGACCATTTTAGATGGCGAAACACTAAATCTAAAAAAAACAGTGCCCGTGGCTATTGGAGGTGGCCATAAAGACCGAGTAAACATCAACACCAGACCTGCACTGGCTTTTGATGCTCAGGATAATTTGTGGATCAGTTACGAAAATAATCGAAATACCTCGCGTTTAGAGGATGGTGACAATTATACCGGAGATCGCTGCTGCGCTATGGTATCCTATCAAAAAGGAAAAATAGTTGAGATTAAAAACAAAGGAAAATGGTTGTTTCATGGAGAAAATGACCACAAACCTACTTTTACCAAAGACGCGAACGGTAATTTATTTATAGCCACACATTGTGGAGGTAATTTTACCAACGGTGGATGGAAATACCGTATTTCGTGGCTAGATCCGAAAAATGGTTGGCAAGCGCCAACTACCTTGTTTGAAACAAAAATTAAGGGGGCTATGATTTCCCCTGCCATAGCTTTTGATAAAAAAGGAAATCTCTGGCTTTCTACAAATAATGAAAATACTTTTAATAACTATGAGCCAGTAAAATCTGAAGGCATCACACGATCACGTTTAACACAACTAAATGTAATGCAGTTTTCAGCGCCAGAAATATCAAAGAAATACATGCCCTTGACTTTCGTTGAAACTCAGGTTGAGGAATTTTCACCAAATGAGCAAACCATTAGCACGCTTAGTGGTCATCCCAAATTAGAAAGACGTACAAAAATTATAGCAGGCGAAACATATACACTGATCTATGGAAACCTACACGAGCATTCTAATAGCTCAAATTGCTGGCCAGCAGGTACAGATGGCACAATACATGATGATTATAGATTTGGTATGTTTTCTGAAGGGTACGACTTTTTCGGAATGACTGACCATGCAAGCAGTTCTAACGAGCTACAATGGAGACAAAATATTAGGTTGGCTAATTTTTATAATGAATCTGAAAAATTTATAGCAATCCATGGTATTGAATGGACACTTCCATCAGATAGAAGTTTAGACGATATACAGCACGGGGCAGGTCATTATAATATTATTTTTGCTAGCACAGAAGATGCCCAAAAATATGTTCGAAACAAGCACGAAATGTATTGTCCTCGAACACCAGAAACAGAAACGGCTCCTATGTTGTGGAAAATGTTAGATGATAAAGAAATTAATTGCGTTACCATACCGCATCATTCGGCTGATGAGATACACCCCACAGATTGGAAGGTTACTGATCCGAAATATGTAACAACCGTCGAAATTTTTCAATGCAGAGGTAATAATGAGTACCCTGGTTGCCCAAGAGAAAGAAACTTAAACAGACATAGACCTACGCATCACAAACATGCCTATATCGATTATGCTTTAAAAAGTAAAAAGTATAAAATGGGTTTCATCGCCAGTGGAGACCATAATAGCATGGGGATTGGTGTGGCAGCTCTTTGGGTAAAAGAAGTGAGCCGTGCAGGTATTATAGAAGCTTTGCAAAACAGGCATACCTTTGCAACGACTGGAGACAAAATGTTTATAGACTTCAAACTAAACGGAGCTATAGTAGGGTCTACAAGTAAGTCGAATAAACCTCCTGCAATAGAAATAGAAGTACTTGGACAGTACCCTTTAGAAAAAGTTGAAATTCTGCGAAACAGTAAAGTAGTACAAACATTTAAGATGGCAGACAATACCCTTAAGTTTGAACAAACCTACTCCGATATCAATTATAAAGAAGAAGAGGAAGTTTTGTATTATTATATACGCGCTACTCAAAAAAATAATGCGCTGGCATGGTCGAGCCCAATTTGGGTTGAAAGCTTATAGAGATATGTGAGCAAACCATAACCATTTGCCAATAACGCTTAGAGACGATTGGCGGTTATGTTTTACTCACTTATTGCTCTCTTAACAAAACCATACGAACACGAAATACAACGAGTATTCATCCCTTATAAATCTAAATTAATTAGTCATATACAACTAATGAGCTGTAAAAATAATATTTATAGTTCTAAATGAATCGAAATTAGAATTGCTGACATAAAAATTCTCTCATTTTAACTATCATAAAGAAGTCATTTAACATTTAGCATTGGATTTTTCTAAAAACAGAGGACTTGTTTTCGGCGCTATAAAACATATAGAAGCTGTTTCTAAAAATGATTTATTATTAGACTTACTTAGCGAAGAAGCCCTTAAAACTTCTGAAATTGAAGAAGAGGATTTGAATATAGAAAGTGTACAATCTGCTATCAAAAGAAATGTTGGTTTTACCATAGACAACAAGAAAATTGCACCTGCAGAACTCCATATTTCCGAGATGATAGTTGATTTATATAAATCGATATCAAAACATTTACATGCTCATAACTAATTTGTTATAACATGCTACTGAACACTAATTTTTTACAAATACATTTTCTAACTCTTCTAACGATTTTCCTTTAGTCTCTGGCAATATTTTTAGCATTATAAAGAAACCGATAAAGGCTATTGCCCCAAAAATGAAGAATGTTAAAGCATTCCCTAAATTTGATAATTCCCATGGAAAAATTAATTGAACAACAGAACTAATTAAAGAATTTATAAAAGCAATTACACCTATTGCTAACCCTCTATATTTTAACGGATATAATTCTGATAATAACACCCACATTACTGGACCTAATGAAAAGGCGAAACAAGCAATAAAACCCAATATACCAATTAAAACAATGGTTGCATTCATTTGAGTTGCTGCTTCTAATATAGCTCCATCATTTTTGCTGTACACCTGGTTACCGATTAGAGATTTCACTTTATTTTTAAATGCAATATCATTATCAAATTTTTGATCGGATATTGTTTTTAATTTGCTTGAACCTTTAAATTTTAACAGCTCTATTTTGTTTGATGATAATTGGTAAGTAGCCTTGTTAAAACCGTAGGCACATAACAATAAACTTACTGCAACACCAGCCGTGCCAATTAACAACAAAGGTCTTCTCCCCATTTTATCAATTAAATAAATAGCTACAAAAGTAAAGACAACAGAAATTGAACTTAACAAAACTCCTGAAGAAAAAGAGGCATCAGTTCCCACTCCTGTTTGCTTAAAGATAGATGTTGCATAAAAATAAACTGCATTAATTCCTGTAACTTGTTGCAGTATTCCAATCACTAAACCTACAATTAAAATAAAACGTAGAGATTTTTTAAGTAAATCCTTAATATTTACACTTGATTTGTTTTCATCAGTATTACTATTTTTTTCAATAGAAATGATTTCTTCTGCTCCTCTTTCTTCACCGTGAATTTGAGTTAGAACTCTTTTTGCTTCTTCTACTTTTCCGCTTAGATATAACCATCGTGGACTTTTAGGCACAAAATAGAGTAAAATAAAATAACACAATGCGGGCAGTAGTTCAACTCCTAACATCCACCTCCATACATTTTCATCTGTTAAAAAAACACTATCAACTGTGTTGTATTTATTAAAAAGATAATTGCTAAAAAAAGCAGCAAAAAAACCGAAAACAATGTTTAATTGTTGCAAAGAAACCAGTTTTCCTCTATTTTCTGGAGTAGATATTTCAGCAATATAAATTGGTGCTAATACCAATGCCGCTCCAAATGCTAAACCACCAATAATTCTTGCTATATAAAGGATTTCATAAGAACCTGCTAAAGCTGACCCAACAGCCGAAACGGCGTATAAAAGCGCAACTATAATTAATATTTTTTTACGTCCAATTTTATCACTTAATCTGCCGGAAAAAAGCATTGCTATCATTGCTGCCCATGAGGGAGAGCTCACCACCCAACCAGATTGAATATCATCTAAATTAAATTCTGGCCTCGCATAATTCATTACACCTGATATGATACCTGCATCAAAACCAAATAAAAACCCACCTAAGGATACAACAAAAGCAATAAAAACTAACTTCTTATTCATAATATTTTTTTAGATAACGTAACGCTTAATAAACAATAGTTTGCATGGCATGTGGTAAAATTTCTATAACAGATTCCAAGTTACCAACTGCTAATTTATAATTAATTTTTGCATCTGTTTTATTCATTACCACAGTTACCAAAGAACCATCAGAATTTAAAAAAGAAGTACTTTCTAAGCTAGTTCTGCTCGTCGTTGTGCTTACACGTTTTGCACCAGGATTTATAAATTTAGAAAAGTGACCAATATAGAAATAGGTTGGTGTATATGTTAGTTCGCTTGTTTTTGTATTGGCATGAATAGGCGCAAAACAAAAGTTTTGAACATGGTTAGGACCTCCTCTTTCATCTAAAAGAATGTTCCAATCTGTCCAACCCACAACACCGCTATTAAAATCGTTAATCATAGAATTTCCATAACGCTCAGCATTTGGCCAATAATGCATTCTTTCTGTATCAAAACCTTCTTGACAACCTTCTGTAAATAGCATGTTTTTTGAAGGAAATGATTCTTTAATATTCTTTAGATTATCATATTTAGGCAAACCTCCTGTCCAAGTTTCATACCAGTGAAAACCAATTCCCCAGGCATATTTTGAAGCTTCTGGGTCTTCAAAAATAGTATTTGCTCTTTCTGAAATTAGGTCTCTGTTATGATCCCAAACAACTATTTTTTTATCACCCAAACCTTCTTTTTCTAGAGTAGGTCCTAAATAGTTTTTTAAAAAATCTCTTTCCTCTTCAGCTGTATAAATACAAGACTCCCATCTTTGCACTGCCATAGGCTCATTTTGAATGGTTAAACCCCAAACAGGAATTCCTTCATCTTCATAAGCTTTTATAAATTTTGCGTAATAGTTAGCCCAAGCTTGTCTGAATTCTGGTAATAATTTACCACCCCTTAACATATTTTTGTTTGTTTTCATAAAAGCAGGAGGACTCCAAGGACTTGCATAAAAAACCAAATCGTCTTCAATTAATTCTATTGCTCTCTTGATAAAAGGAATTCTTTTTTCTTTATCCTTTTCTATAGAAAATGTTTTTAATGCTGCATCTCCTTCGTCCACATAAGTATGGCTTCCTAGACCAAAATCGCTACTATGAATACTTGTTCTAATAATAGTATAGTTGATACCATTTTTACCGAAATATGCTTGTAAAAATTCTTCTTGCTGCTCTTTATTTAAAGTCGCAAACACTTCTGATGAAGCATCTGTAATCGCCCCACCGATGCCTAAAAACTCTTGAAATGTTTTTTTAGGATTCACAAAAACAGCTAGTTCTGTTTCTAATGTTTGTACTTTTTTGCCAAACACTCCTGCTTTTGTTTTGGTTAACCTTAAATTGGTGTCTTTTGCTGTGGTAAAGATTTGAAATTTAGAATTAATATTAATTTCTTTTACTTTAGTTTCATTACTGTTTGACACGTGATTTTCTGTTTTTGATGTATTACAAGCTATAAACACTCCAAAGGTTAGCACGGTAATTAAGTTGACTTTTCTCATTAGTTTTATTTAAATTATTTTCTAGCTTCATGTTTTACCCAATCAACTTCCATAACCCATTCATCTTTCATAGGTGAATCTGTAATCTTAGCAAAATTTAAAATGGCAAACATTTTTTCTGGATACTTATCTCCTTCACCAACATTTCTATATATTTCTTTTCCATCAACACTGTATACTAAATCGCTACCTTCCCACTCAACAGAATATTCATGGTATTCATTTAGAGTAACGTCAAACCCTTTTCTTAAAGTCCACCAATCTCCTTTATCACAATTTCCTAAACTCTTAATAGCTCCTGTTGTAAAGTGATCTTTTTGATGATCTCCATGATGTTCAAAAATGTCAATTTCTCCAGAACCTGTTAAAGGCCAACAAATATTTTCATTTGCTTCTTGCACCGGAGATTCATTATTTTGAGCCCCCAACAACCACCAAGCAGGAAACATACTCTTTTCTCCATTACTAGATAATCTTAGTCTTGCTGTCCATTTTCCTTTTATAAATTCTTTTTTGTTTTTTGAAGCAATTCTACCAGCCACATATTGTGTTTCTGGATGTTGTTTACCGTGTTTATCTAAATTATCACAAGGCAATTTTTTACCAGCATTCACCACTCTCAATTTTAGAGTGCCATTACTCACTTCTCTAGTATTATATTCGTTATTTGGCACATAACAATGTGTTTCATTGTTTACCCAAATGCGTTGATCTTGCCAATTGTTTTCGTTAAAAGTTTCAAATTCATCTAAAAAGTCTGTATACCAGATCTTTGAGTTATTTATATTTTCTGCGTCTTTTTTCACATACGATGACAGCACGATTGCGGTTACTAAAAGTACACCTGAAATAAAAACATATTTCATTTGATTCTTTTTTAAGGTAGTATATTTATTCATTGTTTACAGCGTTTAGTGTGTTATAAAGCTCAATATCATCAATATGCTTAGGTATTAACATGCTTACTTGTTTCATCTAGATCTGATACGTCTTTTTGTTTACTTTTTAATTAATTTTCTATTAAATTTCCCAGAATCAGTTTCAATTACCACTAAATAAATACCAGATTTTAAGTTTGATAAACTATAATTTACTTGCTGATGTATGGGTTTTATTTCTTTTACTAATCTGCCAGAGAAGTCAAAAACTTTTACGTTGTTTACTGTTAGCTGATTTTGAATTTTGATCTGGAAATTATCAGATACTGGGTTCGGAAATACTGTTATACTTTCTTTGACCAAAATTTCTGTACTTAAGCTATTAACAAACTTAAATTCAAACCAATTGAGATTAAAACCCGATTTTACTATCTTCATTCTTAATGTGTAAACACCTTTATTTAGAACAACAGATGTTGAAGATGTGAACCATGATTGCCAACCACCTGTAATAGGCAAATTAACTGATGTTAAATTTTCTACGGAGTTTTCATTGACAATTTCAAAATCAATAGAACCAGAATTATTTTGAGCTGCAGATCTAATATCTAATTGATAATTCCCATCTTTTGAAACAAAAATTTTATATTCTGCATAATCTCCAACATCTGTATAACCTAAATTTTTTCCTCCACCGGTGTCTGATGTGTTTTCAGTTTGTAAACCTTCCTGTGAACTATAATTTTCTGCTTCAATTTTACCAGGAATAAATGCTCTTGTTAATAAGTTGTTCTCTACATTTAAATTGTTAAAAACTGGTAAATCGATATTGTTTGAAGATTGAATTATAGTGCCAGAATAACTAACTTGTATCTGATTTTGATGAAATAAAAAGTCTTCTAATTTTAAGGTTACAAACCTTTTGGAGTCCGCATCTAATAGCACAGATTCTATAGAAACGACTTGATTATTTACTTTAACTTCAAAATCGTCTTTTGACAATAAAACATCATTAGCGAGTTGATTTAAAGTAATTTGAATTGATTTTTCATCATCAGCTGTACTTGCACTTAAAACTTTAAAATCATTTAAAGAAACCGAAGATTTCATAAACTCAATACTACTCATATTAAAAGATGAACTGCCATCCACCTTTACCTTTAATACATGTATTCCTTGCTCTAAATATATATTTTCTACAAACTGATTTACAAAATTTGACCATCCTCCAGTATTACCAATAGCGATACTTCCTGATACATCAACATCATCCATAAATAACTTTACTTTACAACCAGATTGCTCTGTTGCATACCTAAAATTGAAATTATAAAACGATGTTTCTGCAATATTAACGGTATATTTTAACCATTCATTTTTTTCCGTGTAGCCAATATGATAACCATTACTGTTCATTTGATCTTCATTGGTTTGAATGTCTACACCGTCATTTCTATAATTCCAACCAGAATTCCAAGCGGTAAAATTTCCAGTAGATAAATTATAATCAGCCACCACAGCATCATAGTATGCAAAATTATTTTTTCCTAGGTCATAATCGGATAGGTAAATGATTCCTGGTATTGACGAGGGACTGCCGTGATATGGTATAATTTCGTCTGTTTGAACTTGTCTTATAATGGCATCTGGAACATCTTTTCTGTACTTACTGTTATCAACCAATAGATTGTCAGATAATTGCATCATAGCGTCAAAAGTTTCTTGCTCTGTTGGCTTAGCGCCTTCACCTTTCCAAAAATCAATTACTTTTTGGTATCCTGGATTAATATCAACAGCATAAGGGCTATCTATATCACCTATCTTACGCACAGCCCACCAAGCCCAACCAATGTTATTGTTTTCAAAAAGGGTAATAGCATCTGTAAACCAGGTATTTGAGTTCTCCCCTGATTCTCCCATCCATAAAGGAACATTGTATTGTTCTCTTAATGGCAATATCCAATCTAAATCAGTGGAATTATTAAAAGTCCAATACTTATGAAAACTGTAAACTAAATTATCATCCCAAGGAGGTAAAAGTCCTCTATGGTCATTCGCATAAGAATTCCCTTCAATATATAAAATATGATTATCTCCAACTCCTCTTATACCGGCAGTAATATCCTCATAAACTTCTCTCAACAAAGTATTTTGATTTCCTAAATCCCAATGCGTCTCGTTAATAAGGTCATAACCGCCAATCCACTCATTAGACTTATATCTTTCAGCGATTCTAGTCCATAAGGCCACGAGCTTATCTCTATTCTGTTGACTTTCCCATAATGAAGGTTTATCAGGGTCATAATCATTAATTTCAGAGCCTCCTCCTTGCCCACCTGGCGTTGCATGCATATCGAGTATAATATACATATTATGAGGTGCAGCCCATGAAAGCACATTATCTATTAGTTCAAATCCCGTTTCTAACCATGTATTTTGACCTTCAATCGGTTCTTCCTCTATCGGGAGCGTAAATAGGTTATAATGCATCGGGATTCTAATACTATTAAAGCCCCATGCCGCTATAGAATCTACGTCACGCTTTGTAAAGTGATTTTCTCGCCATTTATTAAAAAAGGTTTCAGTATGAGTCACCCCCATTAAATCAATTAATTTCTCTTTGATTTCGTGTTGAGATCCAGCAATTCCAGAAGTTTGCATCATGTAACCTTCCATAATTTGCCAGCCTCCTGGGCCATACCCTCTTAAAAGAACTTCCTCTCCATTTTTATTAATGATGTTTTTTCCTGAAGTTCTTAAACCTTGGGCATTTATTTGGAAAGAAAATAAGATGCATCCTAAAAAAATGTATTTATAAATTTTCCTCATCTTATAAATTATCTAGACCAAATAAAGTTATTTCTGAACCAACCGTAATTTGAGTACTTCCGTAGTTTGAAGTAATCGAAAATTTTAAATATCTAAACTGCTCGGAAGTATTTGGTAAACTAAATTCGTGTCCCTCTATGGCTTCTTGAAAAGCCTCTGTAGGAATATTACCAGCTGCATCTCTTGGATCTCCAATATCAAATTGTCCTAATAAATTCCATGTTTGCCCATCGTTACTTGAGAATAAATCAAAGGTTTTTATATTTTCCTCTTGATAGTGATAAGTAACGCCACCTCCTTGATACCAATACGCTCTTTGCCAAACTTTAAATCTTTGAATTTTTACATTCTTATTTAAATCAATGACAATATCTAGTGGAAAATTTAAAGCACCTCCATTATTATCTCTCGTAATAATAAAATAACTGTTGTCTGCATCAGTTTCCACAGTATCAACAACATCATCCCAAAAATTTACAGTTCTACCTTCATAAGCATTTCCATTTATCGATTGTCCTGAAATAAGTGTCCACGAAGATTTATCAATTTTTTCTTCAAACAAAGGTGTAAATTTTCCTTTTTCCTCTAGTTCAGTGATGTTTCCATCAAAATCTTCTACTTTCGTAGAAAAAGTAAGTTCTTTTGCTTCTAATCCTCTTACAAAAATATTTTCTTGAGGATTATTAGAGGATAAAATTCTAACAGTTTCCTCTCCTGCATCCATAATATGGACATAAACAAAAACTGTTTTCGATGCAATGTTATCCCAAGTGATTTTAACCCCACCCAAATCTGGAGTAATTTCTATACTTTCTTGAACCAAGAAAATAAATGATTTTAATGGTGTAAATTCTATTTCGGTAATTTCAGAAACATTTTGACTTTCATCAACCACATATAGTTTTACTTTTAAGGGTGATGTTTGGTTTAATCCATTCACCTCAAGAGAAGTATTGTGTTTGCTAGATACTCTAAAAACCTCTTCTCCAAGAGAGTTTGTATACACCGCTTTTACATACAGAATATCAGCATCGGATGGTAATTTATAACTGATTACCCCTCCTCCATTTGTAGGAACAACTGTTATATTTGATAAAACTCCCGGAGGTGTTGTATCTATATTATCATCATCTGAACACCCAATAATTGTTATAAAAGCAACTATTGAAAAGAATATAATTTTATTGATTTGTTTTTTCATCATGTCTTTTTTTTACCAACCAGGATTTTGAACTAGATTGGGATTTCTAGAAAGTTCTGTAAAACTAATTGGCTGTAAATAATCTCTTGGAGAATTAAACGAACGTTGACCAACATCTCTAATTTGATAATAATTGGCTTCGGAATCTTCATCTACAGACCACCCTTTTATAGGGGTTGTAAAGTATTGATCTGCTAATTTCCATCTTCTAATATCATAATAACGATGTGCTTCAAAGGCTAATTCAATTGATCTTTCTTGTTGAATAATTTCTCTTAATCCGTCTTGAGTTAAATGCTTGTTTACAGTTATAGCATTCGCAGCATTACTCCAAGCATCTTGCACAGTTGGCACACCTGCTCTAAGTCTTATTACGTTTAGAGCATCATATACTTCTGCAGATGGGCCAGTAGACTCGTTTAATGCTTCTGCATAATTTAAGTACAACTCACTTAGTCGTATCATTGGCCAAGGATAGGTGATTGCCTTATTATAAGCATCTCCCTCTGAATCTTGGTGTACTAGTTTTTTTAGTGCATATCCGGTTACTAAATAGTCACCTGTATTTGCAACTCTTCCGTGTCTTTCACCACTTCTCATTTTTATATTCCAAATACTACCCCAAGTTCTATTGATACCTCTATCAAAACCTATAGATGAATAAAAACGAGGTTCTCTATCTAGATTTAATTTTGCAGTTCTATTTGCAAATTGAGCATAAAAACGTTGATTAAAAGCTATGGTAGTAATGTCATATCTATTCGCATAATCAAAATTCTTGTCTTCATTAATTGGCAATCCATTTTTAGTATAATAGGTCTCTGCCATTTTTAAACTTGGTGCTAACCATTGCCAAGCTGCTTCTACTGATGAGGAACTAGGGTCTTTCATTAATGCAGGAGATTGTATTTGCCACCATTGTCCATTTGATACCGGACTAGAATTCCCCCAAATTAATTCAGAATTCCAAGGATCTGTAATCGCAAAACGACTATTATATTGGTCTCTTACAAATTTATATTGAAAATTATTGGTGTCAAAAGTAGGAGGAGTATCTGTGTAATAATACATATTAGAACCCTGAGCAAGGGCAGCATCAATGGCTTCTTTAGAAGCTTCTGCAGCTAAACTCCATTTATTTTCATCAAAAGTTTGATTAAAAAAATGAACGCCTTCTTTATTTACAAAATCAGAATACAGATGAGAGTTACCATTAAACAAAGGACTTGCGCTATATAGTAAAACACGTGCTTTTATAGATTTTGCAATCACTTTATCAATTCTTCCCAAATCGTTGTTACCAACTACTTTTTCAGGTAAATTTGTTATGGATTCATTTATGATGTCTACGATATAAGAAAAACATTCATCCACAGTTTTTCTTTCAACTCTTACCTGCTCATCAGAAGCATCAATAGATAAATTCACATCAACAATAGGTATCGGACCGTAATTACTGACCAATAAAAAGTGATAATATGCTTTTAAAAAGTTAACTTCTGCTTTCCATTGATTTTTTTCTGATGCATCCATATCAACCACTAAATCAATATTTTCATTAAGAATGTTGCAACTTCTAATTCCTTCCCACAAAGAACCTTGACCTTTTCCTGTTGCTGAAAAACCAGACCAATACCCCATTAAAGGATTAGACACTGTTTGTTGCCCTTTCATAACTCTGGTAGCATTTGGTTCTTTTGGCACAGGCACGGCCAATTCATCACTTAATAAGGCATAACTTGCATATGTGCCATCATTTTGTGGCAGATAACTATAACAATTTGCCAATGCATTATAAGCGGTTTCTTTTCTATTAAATAGCAAACTTAATTCCTGTGTACCATCAGGCACAATGTCTAAGTATTTTTCACAACTACTAAAAGCAAAGATTGAGAAAAATAATACGATTATGATTTTATTTTTTATTTTCATTTTTTTGTCTTAAAAGTTAACTTGAACTCCTAAATTAAGGACTCTTTGAGGTGGATAACCAAGCCCGTTTCCTGCCTGTTCCGGATCCCATAATTTGAATTTTGAAAAATACATTAGGTTAACTCCTGTGAAATAAAGTCTGGTTTGTGTATTCGAAAAAATCTTACCCGCAGACTCTGGTATTGTATAACCAAATTCTAAATTTTTTAATCTTAAAAAATCACCATCTCTTAACCACCAGGTAGATGGTTTTTGATTGTTATCAATAGCATAAGTTGATAAACGAGGCCAAAAAGCGTTTGGATCTGGATTATTTTCTGACCAATGATTGTTTGCAATGACGCTTAATGCATTACGTTCGTTTACAAAAGGAGAAATATCATTTGGATTAATAAAGAATGAAGACCTTGCGACTCCCTGCATAAAGACAGAAAAATCAAAATCTTTATATTTAGCTGAAAAACCAAAACCATAAACGATTTCTGGTACATTTGGCATGCCAATAGGTACTTGATCTGATTCGTTTATAACTCCATCGTTGTTTACGTCTTTGTATTTAATATCTCCTGGTAAATAAGAGTTTGTTGTAGAAAAACCATTAAATTGTTCTGGAGAGTTATCAATATCTTCTTGATCTACAAACAATCTTTCTGCGGTATAACCCCATTGTTGATTTACTGGATATCCAATTCTACTTAAATTTTTATCTTGAAACTCTGGCTCTCCATTCACTAAAATCTTATTCGTTGCATAGGTAAAATTACCTCGTGCCGTAATATAAAAATCTCCACTAAAAGCGTGATTAAAATCCAAAGACAAATCAATACCATTCGATTTCACTTCACCAATATTACTGCTAATTACAGTAGTTAGGCCTGAAGTTTCAGGAATAAATTGACGTTCCATATAAATATCTCTTCTATTTTCTGTAAAAATATCTGCAATGATATTTAGCTTATTAAACAAACCTAGTTCAATACCAACGTTAGACTTCGTGGCAATTTCCCAACTTACATTTTCATTTGCATATCTATTTACGATAAAGCCATTGTAATAGTTGTTATAGTTTGAGCCAAAAGAATAACCTGTGTTGCCATTATTTAAATTTACATCAGACAAATAGAAAAATCGATCACTTGCGCTCGAAATACCGTCATTACCTACTAAACCATAAGAGTATCTTAATTTAAGTAAATTTACTTGTGGAATCTTTTCTTCAAAAAACTTTTCATTAGAAATAATCCACCCTAAACCAACGGATGGAAAAAATCCAAAACGATTTTTCTCTGCAAACTTCTCTGAACCATTATAACCAAAATTAAACTCACCAAAATAACGATCATCAAAACTATAAGAAGTTCTACCAGAAATACCTGTATTTCTAGATGGTAAAGTAGAAAAAGCGGTGTTACCGCCAATCGTATTGAGAGCCTCCTGAAAATAATTCACCAATAACCCACTTACAGCATGTTTTTCATTAAAAGTTCTGTTGTATTCTAAAACAGCTTCGTAGTAAAAATTACTGTTCCCATTGTTACTAACGGAAGGATTGTTTAAAAACTCTGTTCCTTCTTGAATTTGATTTAATGAGTATTCCATACCTGTTGGTGTTTGAATCACATTAGCTCCATAATAAAAAGGTGTAAAACTACGCTCATTTTGATTTTCTGTATATGTTCTTACAGAGGCCATAGCTCTTAATTTTAAACCTTCCGTAATAAAATTTAAATCTTGCTTAACCTGAAATTGTGCTAAAGTTGTATTTGCAAATCGATCTTTAAACCCTTTAACACTCTCTGCATACGGATTTGGAAAACCGCCATTCGCTTTATTTCCAAAAAGAGTATGATTAAAATTTTGTGTTGCCAAATCTGGATCGTAAGCTTTTGGAAAATTCGCTGGATTTGCTTGAGAAACTTGATAAAAAATATCTGATGCACTTACCACAGGCCCATTATACCTTTCAAATAATGAATAGAATTTAGCAGCAACTTTAGTCGTTTTGGTTAAATTAATATTAATGTTAGCTCTTAAATTAGATCTATTAATATCTATATTGTTATTAAAATTATTTAAGTTATCTACTTTTAATAAACCCGTTTCTTTTGCACTGGTAACGGACAAATAATATTGAGCCACCTCTCCACCTCCATTAATGTTCACATTAAATCTTCTATTTAAAGTAAAATCTTTAAATAATTCGTTGTGCCAATTTACATCCGGATAAATATTAGGATTTAATCCATTTCGTGTACCTTCAATTTTTTGTTTAGAGTACAATAATGTTGCAGAAGGATCTCTCATTCTTTGCGCTCTATTATACAATTCCATATAATCTACTGCCCCTAAAAAATCATTAATTTGTGATGGAGCAGACATTGAATTTTCGTAACGAACAGATACTTTTGCTTTTCCTTTTTTACCTTCTTTAGTCGTTACTAAAACCACACCATTTGCACCTCTTGCACCATACAATGATGTTGCCGTAGCATCTTTCATAATAGAAAAAGATGCGATGTTATCTGGTTCTAAACGTGCTAAATCTGAAGTAGTAATTTGCAAACCATCTAATAAAATTAAAGGGCTGTTATTAAATCCAAATGTAGTTACCCCTCTTATAAAAAAAGCAGCGTTATCTGCACCAGGTTCACCAGACCTTTGATAAGAAATTAACCCTGAAATTTGCCCCGCCAAAGAGTTTGTAATGTTGGCCGTTGGTTGTTTTAAATCTGCTACTTTTATAGCTGTAACAGAACCAACAATGCTCGACTTCTTTTGTTTGGAAAATGCAACAATCTGCACTTCATCTAATTGGTCTGCACTCTCTTTTAAAATTACATTTATAATTTTTTGAGTACCAATTGCTATCTTTTTAGTTTCAAATCCCAAATAAGAAAAGACCAAGGTAGCATTTGTTTTCTTTACATTAATCAAATATTTTCCATCAAAATCAGAATCAGTTCCATTCGTGGTTCCCTCAACAATTACCGCTACTCCTGGTAAAGGATTGCCAAGGTTGTCATAAATTTCACCTTTTATGATAGACTGTGAAAAAAAAGAAAATGTGAGAAAAAACAAAGAAAGATGAACTGATTTTAACAATAAGCTTTTAAATATAATCATGCTTCTTTTTTAAAAGTAACAGCATAAAGCTTAGTAACTTTATGCTGTTAAAATATTTATTGTTTAATTAATTTTTGATATGCGCCATTCACTTCAACAAAATAAAAACCAGACTTTAAAGTACGTATAGATAATTTTTTGTTGTTCGTTTTCTGTTTTAAAACTTGCTTCGCATTAATATCATAAATTTTAACAAATGTATCCATCTCTAAATTTGAAAAGTGAATCGTATTATTTGCAGGATTTGGATAAAAACGTAGTTTATTTTTCTCGAAAACATTTACAGATGCAGTACCTTGTAATTGCGGACCTTTAATATCATCGATATAAAAAGTTGTTCCGCCAGATGCACCTCTTCCAAGAAAAATAAATATATGGTCAAAGCTTACCCCATCTGCTAACTCCGATGTATTTAAATATACCGTTTGCCATTGATTTTCTAATATAATTTCTTCATCAGTTTCATAATTAGCAGTAATTTCCGAATCCTCTTTTGCATTCGCTAATTTAAATCGAATCCCTGTTTTAATTGGCGAATACACTCTAAAGGAAAAGATATCATCTTTGGTCGCATCAAAAGGAGCGTTTAATTGTAAGTGAATTCTTTCCCATCCACCCCATGAGTTTCCTTTGTCCCATTTGGCCACCATATTTTCTCCTCCAGCAGGATCAGCTACCGTTGTAAAAGCTCCGGCCGGATCTCCCATCGTTTCAGAGACTGTGGTTAATGAAGTACCATCAAAATCATTATACATTACAAAATTAATAGCTGTTGATTTTGTCGTAAACATTGCGGAAGTAGCAGTAATATTCGTATTATTTTCTTTGTACTTAATTACGTTATCTTTAATACCATACCAATATTGTGTATTCGCTTTTAGTAAATCTGATGGTTTTAAAGAAATACTATTTTTAGCAGCATTTATAGAAGCGATTGTAGACACTAATGTTCCAGAAGCATCATCTTCTCTTAATTCAACAAAAGGAGAAACATCTGTAATTGTTGAACCGTCTAAATTTACAAACTGAAAATTGGATGAAATGGTTGGAACAGCAGTTTGCGAAACATCCGTAGCAGCCTCTAAAGGACTTAATTCAGTTACCACATTTGGCGGCAACATTACTCTTTAAATAATCATCAAAATAAAACTTATCTCCAGCCTCTGAACCTCCTGATCTGTCTTTATCAAAATAAATTTGAGCCCTATCGTAATTTGTTGCTGTAATAGCACCATAACTAAACACCACCTCTACCCATTTATTTGTTTCTGTTACATCAATTTTTTGTTCATGCCCTTGACCCCATTCAGGATAATTTTGTAATTTAATAGATACCGCTACTGGTTTATTTACCCAAACCTTCACTTTAATAAATGGCGTTTCAGAAAAGTCAAAAGGAGTTAAAGGTGTTGCATCATTTACTAGATTATTTTCTAAACCAGAATCATTTCCGGCGTGTGTGTATTCTGCAACATTATCTGAAGTATTGATTCCTGATTTGTCTGGATTTGGAATTTTAGCAAAACCTGTACCACCCCAAGATGAAAAACCTAGATCTTGATTGGTTGTATCAAAATCGAATAACATTACGTTAAGATCTCCAGAAACAGCTGCTTTTGTTGTGAAAGACGCAAAAACATCAGTAACCGCTTCATCAGTTGTGTATTCTATGGCATTGTCAATAATTCCATACCAATAAGTTTTAGAATTCTCTAAATCATTGATTGGGTCAATTGTAATTGTATTTTTATCACCATTAATAGCAGCTGTAAATGGCACATCTGCTCCATTCTCATCTCCTATTTTTAGCGCTAATTTACCCGTAAAATCCATAATTTCTGAATCGTCTATATTCCTAAATTTACCATTAGACGCTATTTCTAAATTGGTAGAGATAGAAACATCTGAAGCAGCATTTGCCGGATTGTAATTTTGTGCAGGTTTGGCATACATTGCAGGACCTTTAATATCGTCAAAGAAAAAGACATCTCCCTGCGCAACATTTGCACCACCAATTTTTATAACAATATTGTTCATATAAATATTAGATGCATTAGCAGTAAAATCAAAGCTTAATTCAACCCATTTATTCACATCTGAAGCTCCAACAGAAGAAGATACCTCAATGTTATTACCCCAATCTGGTGCATTTTCTAAGTGGAATGTCACATCCATTTCTTTTGTTGAAAAAACTTTCATTTTAAAAACTGGGTTTGACTCCAAATTAAAAGGCAAAGTAAAGACGGTTGTAGCATCAATGACTCCAATACCAATATCATTGTTGTCACCGGATGTAAATTGTCCAACAAAAGCAGAGGCGTTTGTTGCATCCGATAATGGGTTTGCCACTTTAGCAAAAGTGGAAGAGGTGTTCCAACTGTTAAAAACAATGTTAGGATTGTTTGAATCAAAATCTACGTGTGTCACCTCTTGCGCATTCATCACACTAAAAGCGAAAATAAAAAGTAAAGTAATTTTTTTCATCATTAAATTTTTAATTAAGTTAATTGTGATGTGATATGTGTAAATTAATTTCTAACATTTATGCTTTTCACCAATTGCTGGGCATAATTGAATTTCTTAAAAATACACATATCAAAACACATTGTAAAATTTTTACGTTGTTAAATTTATTACTAAAAACACAACTAAAAATAAAATACAATACATCAAAAACTCATAATTAACAAAAAAACAACTCATCAAAAACTCTCATAAAATTTATTTTACATTGATTTTATTGAGTTTAATGAATTTAATTTATACATTAGATAAATTAATTTAACTCTCTATATGTATTTTCGAATACTCAATTTTATTTTTATTTTTTTATTTATAAGTGATTTTTATTCGCAATCAAATGGTGCTTTTTACTTGAACAAAATTCCTCTAAAATCTCATTTTAGTTCAGAAATTTATAATGGAAGCATTCAAAACTGGAGTTTTGACCAAGATGCGAATGGCATATTATACGTTGCCAACAATGAAGGCTTGTTAGAATTTGATGGAAATCAATGGAAAAAATACAAAGTCCCTTTTTCTACAAAAATAAGGGCAGTAAAAATAGATCGTCAGAATAGAGTTTTTGTTGGTGGTCAGAACCAAATTGGTTATTTCAAAAATGACAAAGATGGTTTTAACTTTACTTCATTAGTAGATAAACTCGAACCCGATTCTAGATCGATTTCCGAAATATGGAAAATTATTGAAGTTAATGAGCGTATTTTTTTTAATACAGAAAGCAAACTTTTAGTTTTTAATGGTGTAGAAATAAAAAAAATAGACTCCCCAGGCTTTTTACAAACCTGTTTTAAACATAGGAATACACTATTTGGTCAATTTTACGAAAAAGGTTTATTTCAACTAGTTGATGGTGAATTTCAACTTATCTCAGGCACAGAATCGTTGCCAGAACTCGCTGCCATCATGAAAAACGCAGATGATGATTTTTATCTGAGCAGAACGGGAGTTATCTATAAGTCTGGTAATTCAAATACACCTTACATAGACTATTCAGAGAAATTTGGATCAATTAACACAGCTATCAAACTAAGCAATGCCGATTTTGCTATTGGTACGCAAAACAATGGACTCTTTATTCTTAATCCCAACTTCACAATAAAGCAGCATTTTACAAAAAAGATCGGTTTATCCGACAGAACAGTGCGGGCACTTTACGAAGACCGTTATCATAATTTATGGATTGCCCTAAATAACGGTATTGATTATTTAAAAATGAGTTTACCTTTTTCTTTGATCAATGAAGAGGTAAATGTTGAAGGTAGCGGATATGCAGCTCATAATTTTAATGAAACCATTTATTTAGGCACTAGTAATGGTGTTTTTACACAGAACTATAAAAATAAACCTAAGAAGCATGTCAAGTACCAATTTATGTCGGGCAGTGAAGGGCAAGTTTATGATTTTTCACAAATTAATAATGAACTGATTCTAAATCACCATCAAGGCGCCTTTAAAATTAATGCGAATAGTTTAGATAAATTTCATGACATTGGTAGCTGGAAGTTCATAAAAACAACTGACCCCAATCTTATATTGGGTGGAGATTATCAAGGTATCAGATATTTTAAGAAACGAAACGGTAAATGGAATAGAGCAGGACAAATTCCTGGTCTAACGGAATCTTCAAGAATTTTAGAGTTCGAAAATGATTCTATATTGTGGATGACGCATGGCTACAAAGGAGCATACAAATTGAGATTGGATAGCAATATGCAACTTAAAAATGATATTCAGCATTTTGGAGAGCATAGTGGATTCCCTTCTAACATTTTAATAAGCTCTTATTTATTAAATGGCAAGTTGGTATTTACCTCAGAAAAAGGATTTTATGATTTTAATCCTAAAACTTCAAAATTTTCTTTAAACAGTTTTTTTGATGAAATACTTGGCAAAGAGCATGTGAGTGAACTGGTAACAGACAAAAACAACTCCATTTATTACATTCAAAACCAAGAACTTGGTGTTCTTAAAGAAGAAAAATATGGCAAGTTTCAGAAAGAAACCTCAGTATTTAAGCATATTAATAAGTTTATAAATGATGATCTTCCTAATATTTCAGTTATCGATGAACGCAATATAGTAGTGGGTGCCAAAGAGGGGTTTATCCATTACAATCCTTTAAAAGAACATCTTATTAACAAAGATTTTTCAGTAATTATAAGACATATCGAAGTCACAAAGAACGAAGATTCTACATCAATTATAAATCCGTCATTTACAAAAAAATTAGAATTAGATTCAAACCATACTATAGAAATAAACTACGCTTCGCCTTATTTTGATGGTTTTGAAGACCTAACCTATAGCTATAGATTAACCCCTTTAGATGAAAACTGGTCTAAGTGGTCATCTATGAGCAAAAAAAGCTACGAACACCTGCCATATGGCAGCTACACTTTTGAAGTGAAGGCACTAAATTTATATGGTATAGAAAGTGAAACCTCGGGCTTTGCGTTTAAAGTCTTAGCACCTTGGTATGCATCGCAAGCAGCAAGGCTCGGATATATTGGCCTGGGATTATTAAGCTTTATTTTAATACCTATAATGCAACGTAGAAAGTATAAAACGGAGCGAATAATTATTACAGAGGAAAAAGAAAAAGAACTCAAGATTAAAGATGAGGAGATTGATAAATTGAATTCCGAAAAATTACAAACAGAACTCGACCTTAAAAACGATCAATTAACGTCGATTACGATGCAATTGCTTAAGAATAAAGAATTTATTCAAAATGTTCAAGAAAAAATTAGTAATACTTTGCATAAAGGAGGAGCTAATCAAGAACTTAAACATCTCATTAGAAGTATTGATCAAGAATTATCAAACAACGATTCTTGGGATCAATTTGCGTATCATTTTGATCAAGTTCATGGCAATTACTTAGAAAAATTGTCAATCAACAATATTCGTCTATCCCCTAGAGAGATAAAATTAGCTGCTTTTCTCAGAATGAACATGAGTTCAAAAGAAATCGCAAAACTTTTGAATATTACTACTAGAGGTGTTGAACTTGCCCGATACAGGTTAAGAAAAAAATTAAAACTAAATCGTGAGCAAAATTTAGTTGAATATTTAATTGATTTGGATAATACATAAAGACCTATTCTTTACAAGAAATATACTTGTCACAAAAACAAAAGTCCTTTTAAAAGGGACTTTTGAGATTTCATTTAGATTTTTTAGTTGGCTTGGCCAACCCCGATGAATGGTAACATCCATTAAATAGCCAAAATTAAAATATTGAGCTATAAAAACTAAACGTATCGCTCATTTAATTATTATATTTGAATTATAACTATCCTATTTATAACGTATTATGCATAAAAAAGAGAATTGGGTTCAAAAGCTTTGGCGTCAATTAATTTATAAAATTAACGCATTAACTTTTGAGGGCTTCTATTTTGATATCTCACTAAAAAGAAATCAAATTATTAGAATTCGTTTTTGGTAGGATTTACGATATTATTATTTTAAAACACAAAAAAAAGCAGCCTTCGATTTGGGTATGGAACGTAGTCTAAAAGGTTTTTACTATACAGTGTTGTTAAAAGTATTTATTATGTATTTAACAATGTTGCCACTAACAACAAACAAAATGATAACTTACTTATTTACAACAATACAAGAAGCCACTTGATCGTGCCAAGTTTGTTTTTTCTACGACCAAAGAGGACTTAGATAACTCATAAACCTTTATTCTTCTAGTTTTGGCTTTCCTAATATTTCTTCTGTTTCTGCCACTGGCAACTCTTCCACACTTTTTAGTTTAGAGATCATCATATTGGTTCTTGTAGTCACTAACTTTTCTAATTCGCCATCTGCTTGACGTATTTTTGCTTGGGCATTTTTTAATACTTTGCCAAATTCACCAAATTGTTTTTTAACCGCGCCTAATACTTGCCAAACCTCGCTGCTTCTTTTTTGGATTGCTAAAGTTTTAAAACCCATTTGAAGGCTATTTAACATTGCCGCTAAAGTTGTAGGGCCTGTTACAATTATTTTGTATTCTCTTTGCAATAAAGCTACTACTTCTGGTTGACGTACTATCTCAGCAAACAAGCCTTCTAGCGGTAAAAACATAATTCCAAAATCTGTGGTGTTTGGCGGATCTATGTATTTGCTGCGAATGTCTTTTGCAAATTTCTTTACAGACTGCACCAATGCTTTGTTTGCTTTTTCTATACCCACAGTATCTCCTTCATCATAAGCTGTTTGCAGACGCACATAATCTTCTTGTGGAAATTTAGCATCAATGGGTAAATAGACTTCTTTGCCTACATCATCTTTTCCGGGAAGTTTAATGGCAAACTCAACATGATCTGAAGAGCCCAACTTTGTTTTAACATTTGCCTCGTACTGCTCAGGTGCCATGATTTGTTCTAAGATATTACCGAGTTGAATTTCTCCTAAAACCCCTCTAGTTTTTACATTGCTTAATACCTTTTTTAAATCTCCAACGCCATTGGCCAAAGTCTTCATCTCCCCCAAACCTTTTTGTACTGCCTCTAAGCGATCACTAACAATTTTAAATGATTGCCCCAACCGCTCCTCTAAAGTTTTATGTAATTTTTCATCTACAGTTTCACGCATCTCTTCGAGTTTTTTTTCTGTCGCATTTACCAGTTTATCTTGCTTAGCACTCATCTCGCGAAACTTTTGTTCTTGAAGAGCATTAAAATCTTTTACGTTTTTAGAAAAAGTATCGCTAAAACTTTTGAGTGATTTTGTGAGCTCCTCTCTATTATCTTTAGCACTTGTGTTGAAACCTTCCTTAATTTGTGATAGTTTTAATTCAGTGGTTTTAACCAACTCCTTCTGATTTTCGTTCATATTATCGAACTTCTCTTTTTGAAGATCATTAAATTCTTTTACACTCTGTTTAAAAACATCTTCAAAGGCTTTTAAGGATTTATTTTGTTCAGATCGATTTTCTTTAGAGTTGGTATTTAAATCATCAGTAATTATTTTTAACTTATCTTCTAAGCTCTTGGTAAGTTTATCTAAACCATCAGACAATTCTGTACGATTATTTTTTAATGACTCTGAAAGTTCTGTGCGATTTTCTTTAAGTTCTTTTTTAAGTAAAGCTTCAATTTCTGGCACTATGGAAGTGGCTTTCGCTTTTGCTAATTGTACATAGATGAACACCAAAAATATGAGACATATAAATGAAATGATAGTAGTAATGATCTCCATAAATTTTATTTTTTTGTTGCGGTTAAATTTTAATTACGTAATTTTTTAAGAGATTACAGGGTACTTGATAGGGCCCCAATCGTCATCAATGTTTTCAATCATGATATTTATAATTACAGGCATTAAAAAAGACAGTATGTTACCTGCATCTTTTACTTGAGCCCGGTTTACTTTGCTTTTATAGGTAGCACCACCATGCAGTAATTGGTTACGCACTGTATATAAACGATCTAATACAATTTCTAATAATTTATCCACTTCTTGATTTGCCAAATACCTACTACCTTTTTCAATTGTGCTTTTAAATGATCTTTCCCAATTTTGATGGTTTTCACGTTGTGCTACCCAAAAATACTTATCGGCATATTGATTTTCTATTAGGGTTCTTATGGGCCCTGAAAATTTTTTCCATAAAATATTAAAAAATAATTCTTGAGTGTCATGCTTTACTAATTTTAGTATAAAATCTTTAAAGTGTTGTTTTTCTGTAAAGGATTCTAAATGAGCGTCATCATGGGCATAACAGGCATTAAAGGCAATCCAAAGGGAGATAAATTTAATATCTGGATTGTTCTCATTTTCTTCTGTACACTTTAACCAACTGATTGCTCTGTGCAAACGAATTTTGTCATCTTCTGTTCCACTATCTCCAATTTCTTTTAATTTATTTTTAAGAAATTGATAGTCATAAGTTGTTTCATTTATGGGGTTCTTTTTCATAGTAATTGAATTCTATTTTATAATAATAACACCATATAGAGCTGATGATACTACCAAGCAGTAATTTGTTTAGTCTTTTCGCAGTTTTTAACTCAAAAATAAATGTACTAAAAAGAGCGTTAGCCAGGCAAAAAGAACGAAAAGAAATTAAAATTTACGATTCACGTTTGTCTTAAGCACTCTCTAGAAAAGCAATTAAATTAAAATTGCTTCAAATTTTTTGCTATCAAAACTAAACATCTTCTAACAATTAAGCTTGCGGATAACCGCAGTTTATTTTGTGGATTTCCGCAGTGTAAAATATACTTTTTTTTAGGAGAAAGAATATTATCGAAAGATTTGCTTTTATGTACAAATAATACAACACTAAAATGAGGAAATTATTACCTTTTCTTTGCTCCTTTATGACAGCTATGTGCGTGTTCGTTTCTCTGGTCAGTTAAAGAAAATAATTTCTTCCGTATCTTTTAGGACATTCTGCCTATACTTTTACAACATTCATACGTATCTAATTGGAAAAAGTTGTACAATAAAAACATAAAAGTTGTACAATATTTATATAAATATAGTAGAATAACTTGTAAAAAATTGTAGTATTTTTAGAAACTAGGTAATTACCAGTCTATATGTAAGGTAGCACCCTTACCTAATCAAGATACGAAATAAAAAGCACATTATAAAAATATTTCTTTAAAACTGTAGGAAGTTTACAGAAATAAAATTCATAGAATGAGAGGCTTGTATAATAAAACAAAAAACAGGGTTAAATTCGTATTCATTTAACCCTGTTTTTTCATGTACGAGATGTATGTTAAAACCCAGTTCCTGGTTCTTCAGGGCTCTGTGCTTGTGCTTTCTGTGGATTCAATACCATATAAGTACCCAATGCAGTTAACGCGGCATATTTACCATAAGTACCAATCTTTTTTATGGCGTCTTTACGCGTAATTTCTTCTTGGTTATTTTCTATATTTTTTTTCATGATGTACTGCCTTAAAATTCTCGTTACTTATTCTAAAATTATTTTCTTGTTTATTGTACCTGCTTCCGTGGTTAACTGAACAACGTAAACTCCTTTTGCTAAACTTGGTAAAGTGATCTCTTTTTTACCATGAGATGCAAATCGAGTATGCATTACTTCTTTTCCAGTTACAGAAAACATTTTAAAAGTAGCTTCGTCAGTCAATCCGTTAATGGTAATTTCATTAAAAGATGATTTGTAGATACTGATATTGTTTGCGTTTAGATGCTCTGTACTTAAACTAGCTGCATGTAGTATGAATATAAAATCTACCAACACTCTGCGCTTCTTCAGTTATTGTTGCTTGGTAAGTAGTTTCAGATACGTTTATAAAAGCGCCTGTTAATTTATCTTCTAAATAGATACTTACATCTTCTCCTAAATTTTCACTCTTTAAAGAAAAAGTAATCTCTTTGCCTACATTTGCTATGACACCCACTGGTATGATAGAAGTATCGTCTTTATCTAATGTTTGAATGGCTAGTTTTTCTCCTTGTTTATCGCCAACTAACTCAGTATAAACGCTAAAGCTATTCGCAAGCTCCGCTAAATAGTTTAGAATCATAACCATTATCAAAACCTGTTGTTTTTCCTGCTACATAAAATACTTTTGTGGCACTTTTCGTATGTCACTTTCTATAGACATTCAAAATTAGCAATAGGCTCTTCTCTCATAAAAGTATCTGTAGATTGATGACTTTGATTTGAAGTTTCAAAAACAATATCAGCATTAGTTACACTATCATCGATATCTACAAAAAATCCTTGTGCGGGTGCTACTTCAAGAGGGCTTACCAAATTGTAAGTTTGGTATGTTGTACCGTCCCACAACCAAATGGTTGGTTCAGAAAGAAGAGTTGTGTTTTTATTAAGAAATAATGTTGAATTTACATAAGATGTAAAAGGGTTTCCTAATAAATAAAAGTTGTTGCTATTACCACCACTCACTGTATAATTTACATCTGATGTATTTGCGCTACCCGTAAAAGAGATATCTGCTGCTGCTTGTAGTTTTACAGAATATCCTTGTGCTGCATTTAATGCACCCGTAGATGTAGCACTTTTATAATTCCAAGGATTTGAATTCGTATTAACAAAATTAGCAAGACCTACATTTGTGCCTGAACCTGTTGCTAAGGAATGATTAGAGATTAAATCTTCCATAGATTCTCCGCTAACAGGTGGGCTTATTAAATACCAATCTGTATTTGGTAAATTTCTTTCATAAGTAATAGTACCGGTTACTGTATTATTTCCAGGGATAAAAGTAGCTCCGTTTTTAAGTGTCATCGTGTTAAATGACACTGCGCTTTCTGCTGTTGGATAATTTGTTAAACCCGATGGTATTGTAATTATTTGGCTTGCAGTAGGCACTGAAGAAGTACTCCAGTTAGATGCTGTATGCCAATTATTGTTTGTAGTACCTTGCCAATTGCTCAATGTGGCGTCATCATTTATAGACACAACTTCTATCTTATCGATAAAACCTTGTTCTAATTTAATAGTATTATCACCCGAATTTAAAGTTTTTATAAAATCAAAACTTGTAGGATTACCTCCCTGGTAACAAAATCCGTCTGAGTTGGGTAAAATAATGGTTTCGGTTTCATCACTATTAACGGTAACTTTTAGATTGGATTTAGATGGGTTTGCATAAAACACTTTAATTAAATAACTATCAGTAATTGGTACATTGATATTACTTATTGTTAAGGTTTTGCCCTGACTACCAACATTAACCGCTTTACCACCAGAGCCATTTGAGCAACTATTAATTATAGTCCCCCCCCCTGCTATAGTACCAGATTCTGCTTCGTATGTGTTTGCAATAGGGCTATTGGTCTCGCCCGGACCGTTATAGGCACCAATATTGGTTGATGATAACAAATCTACAGGGTTGCCATAAATATCTTTGGTTGCCTTAGAGGTAATATCTTTAAATATCCCAACTCCTGCTAGCGGAAATGTAGGTTCTGTAAAACTGAATGCAGCTCCTAATGCCGGACTCCCTGATTGCAGTTTATATCCTGAGGATTGCCTTGTACCTGTTAATAAAAATAAAGGATCTTGTTCTATTTTTGAAGTATCTAAATTCTTTGAATTCAGTTTTTATATCACCACCGGTTATGATGTTTTTGTTAAAATTCGGAGGCGCTATATTGGCAGTATACCCTGCTTTTCCAAGTTTAGCGTCAGATTCTAAATAGATAATATTGTTTGAAAAATTTAACGATTTAACTTGAAAGAGTATTTTAGAATCTCCTACCACATTTTTATAATCTTTACCTTGGTATATAGTATTGTTATAGATATATACATGATCGCTTTCCACCTTTCTAGTTGTACCGTTCGAATTTTCACCAGCAAAATCACTTACCCATAATAATATGTTTTTTCCACTCTTATCTGTCGTTCCATCATTTACACTTACATTATACCTCCAAATGACATTATCATTATCACCTAGAGTTTCACAAAAACCACCCGCCGAATCTTCAGAATAATTGTATTGAAATAGTATATTAGAATTCCCATAATCGACATGCATTCCAGAAGAGTCACCATCTCCTCTTGCATGCTGAGAAACGTTATACTGAGCTACCATATCATCTGTATTATAGACCCACATACCGCTTCCTCTTTTCGCCATTCTTGAGTCTGATTCAGATCCTGAAAAACGCATTAGATTATGCTCATATAAGACTCTTTTAGAAGTAGATATAATTGTACCAGAGCCACCTAAATCAATAAACTTATTGTTTCTTATTATAGCATCAGATACATATCTCTTTAACCAAACCCCTGTACGTTGTAAATCAGTAAAATAACAATCTTCAACAATAACATCGTTTGCAAAAGCATCGTCAAAGTATATAGCGGTAGTTCTTACCTTATTAAACGCTATACCCGTAATACCTAATGAATAAATGTTTTCAAAATGAAGATTAGAAAACCTAAAATAGTTGGATAAAGTTCTGTCTTCAAAATTTTTAGATTCAGGCAATGTTTTATTACTATGAATTAATATTCCAAAAGACTTATCATCGTCTGCATTCGGAGCTGCATCAAACCTTTCGTTTTCTATATGTAAATTATGAAACTCTAAATATTCCTGATCTAAAATATCGATAGTACTTAAAGGGTCTGCAGTACCATTACTACCATTACTCGCAGATAAAATTGGTAAAGCTCCTGTACCATAACTGTCATAAACAATGGGAGCACCATTTGTCCCAGAATGGGATACTATAATTTGACCTACAAAGGTATCACCTCGCTTAAATACTATTTTATCACCCCCTGAAAGTGCTAAACTATTTAGTTTAGAAATGGTTTGAAAAGGACTACCAAGCACTTCCATCATTTGAATCGCTACCAGCAGAACTGCTGAAATGGTATGTATTTTGGGCATTAGAATATCCAAACCCTAATAAAAAAGCAATGATTATAATCTTATTAAACATAAATAAATATTTTGAGTGCAAACTTATGAATAAATTAAAAAAGATTGATGGTGATTTTGGTCAATTTAGTTGACCTATTTACCCTTTTAACAGACTTACGCCCGAACTATATAAAGGGCACCCGCTCTATACCAAAAGGAAAATGAATTTATTTTTAACATTCCTCTCATTTACATATATATTGAACACTGATTTTTGAACTTTTTATTTTAGAGAATAATTAATTATTGAAGATACATTTGTATATGTTTTTAAATGACATACAAAACGATGATGCTTTTAGATTGATTTGGTAAATGAAGATTGAATATTCTATTTTTTGAGAAAGATTAAGGCATACAGTTCTGAATAAAATACCTTTTTAAAACTTAATGACTAAAAGCTGACCAAAATAAAAAAAGAAAACCCTAAAATCCTATTTAAAAGGTTTTAGGGTTGTTACTTGCGGAGAAAGAGGGATTCGAACCCCCGGACCTGTTACAGTCAACAGTTTTCAAGACTGCCGCATTCGACCACTCTGCCATTTCTCCAGTGTGTCTCATCAGATATTCTCTGATTGCGCGTGCAAATATAGAAACCTTTTTTAATTAATTAAAACAAAAAACAAATTATTTTTATTTTAGAATTGAATATAGTTTTTAGAAACTCCTATCACATTAATAATCAACTACTATAAGAAAATTAAACTTTTTAGAAATCGTGCTATAAATGGCATATTATACATTTTCTATAGGCTAGTTTGTTATATTTGTTATTATTATTCTAACTATACACATTATGTCGTTTAATTCTTTCGGAAATTTATTAAAAGTAACAACATACGGAGAGTCTCATGGAACTGCTATTGGAGGAGTTATAGATGGCTTTCCTGCAGGATTAAAGATAGACTTTGATGCGATACAAAATGAATTAAATAGGCGTAAACCTGGGCAATCTAAAATTGTTACACAACGTAAAGAACCTGATACTGTAGAATTTCTATCGGGTATTTTTGAGGGTAAAACAACGGGGACTTCTATTGGCTTTATTATTAAAAATACAAATCAAAAATCTAAGGATTATAATCACAATACCAATATATACAGACCGTCTCATGCCGATTATACGTACGATAAAAAATTTGGAAGTAGAGATTATAGAGGTGGTGGAAGAAGTTCTGCGCGTGAAACTGCCAATTGGGTGGTAGCTGGTGCTTTAGCTAAGCAACTCATTGCAAGCATAAGTATTAACGCATTTACATCGTCTGTGGGCGATATTTTTATTGACAAGCCTTATCAAGATTTAGATTTTTCTAAAACTGAAAGTAATATTGTACGCTGCCCTGATGAAGTTTCTGCGGAGAAAATGATTACTAAGATTAAAGAAATAAGAAAAGCTGGTGACACTATTGGCGGTACTATCACCTGTGTTGCTCAAAACGTTCCTGTGGGATTAGGAGAACCTATTTTTCATAAACTACATGCACAACTCGGCAATGCAATGTTGTCTATCAATGCTGTTAAAGGCTTTGAATTTGGTAGTGGATTTTGTGGTGCAAAAATGAAAGGTTCTGAACACAATGATGTTTTTAATGCCGATGGATCTACACAATCTAATCTGTCTGGTGGAATTCAAGGAGGTATTAGTAATGGTATGGATATTTACTTTAGGGTAGCTTTTAAGCCAGTGGCAACTATTATGAGCTCTCAACAAACAATTAATTCAGAAAATGAAATTACAGAGATTACAGGTAAAGGTAGACATGATCCTTGTGTTGTGCCGAGAGCTGTACCTATTATAGAAGCAATGACTGCCTTAGTTTTAGCTGATTATTGGTTGCTCAATAAAACAAGACAGATATAGAACAACTTGATATATATTTTTCTTTCCTCCATAGCATTTCAATCTAAATTTTACTAAATAAGCATTGTTAAATAAAATAGCAAAGCTTATTTTTCATCAATTCATAATAGAAAGCTTAAGATAAAGTATAGCGTATTATTTAAAGTTGAAAAAATATTAATGAATAGTAATAGGTTATATTTTATTGATATTATTCGTGCCTTTGCAATTTTAATGATGTTGCAAGGACACTTTATTAATACTCTCTTAGCGGATTCTTATAAAGATCTAAACATTATTCCTTATGCTGTATGGACTTACTTTAGAGGAATTACTGCACCCACTTTTTTTACTATTTCGGGTTTAATTTTTACTTATTTGCTTTTAAAAGCAAAAGAGAAAGGACAAGAGAAACTACGAATGCAAAAAGGATTGACAAGAGGCTTTTTTCTAATTGGAGTTGGTTACTTGCTTAGAATTCCTTTTATATCTTGGTTCTTTGGCCATTTTAATAGCTATTTTTTAGTTATTGATGTATTGCAATGTATCGGTTTAAGTCTTATAATAATTGTTATGATCTATTACTTATGCGCAAAAAGAGTTGAAATATTTTCTTTTCTATTATTCGTTTTAGGTTTTTTAATTTTTCTATCAGAACCCCTATATCGTACACTAAGCATTGATAGCCTTCCTGCGCTTCTAAATAATTACGTTTCAAAAGACAACGGTTCTGTGTTTACGATGCTCCCTTGGTTTGGATATATTGCATTTGGAGCATATATTGCCACATTATTTCATAAGTATTCAAATAAACCTCAATTTAAAAAAATAACAGTTGTATCTTTTTTTACATTGGGTTGGTTCTTAATTCTTTGTTCTTCTGATATCTTAATTTTACTCCATAAATTAACAAACGTTCAATTATTTTTAAACGCTGCAAACTATAATTATTTATTTACAAGACTGGGAAATGTATTTTTATACTTTTCTTTTTTCTATGCATTCGAAAATTATTTAAAGTATCCATTAATTTTAAAAATCGGACAAAAAACTTTATCCATTTATGTAATTCATTTTACCATTATTTATGGGAGTTTTCTGGAGATTGGATTAAATAAAATTATTGGAAAAACATTAACACCTTGGCAAGCCATTTTTGGTGCATTGCTCTTTATTACTATTGTCTGCTTTATTTCCTTTCATTATGTAAAAACAAACGCATTTTTATACAAGCATTTAAGAAGAATATTAAAAAAATAAATGGTTAATTATAGGATCTAGCTTATGTAAAATAGAATACATTCATAAAAAGATACCACTACAATTTAGTTCAAAAAAAAAGTAGCTCAGATATGGTATAATCTTCACTACTTTTAAAATGTAAACTTAAATAAGTTCTATGCCTGACCTGTAGGTCCAAAATTCATTGGAATTGGAGGTTGTTCATAATCTTTAATTTCTCCATGACTTTGTTCAAACTTTCTGATATTATCTGCTAAAGCTTGCGTAAGCCTTTTTGCGTGTTGCGGTGTTAATATAATTCTCGATTTTACTTTTGCCTTTGGCACTCCTGGCATAATATTAATAAAGTCAACAATAAATTCAGATACTGAATGATTTATAACTGCCAAATTAGAATATGTTCCTTCAGCAATTTCTTGATCTAACTCAATATTTATTTGTCCTTCTTTGTTTTTATTTTCATCCATAATATATCTTGTTAATTTAGGTGTTTTCGAAATTTACGAAAAATAAAAAAAGTTGAATTGAATAATGTAAATAAATACAATAAACAATTCAACTTTTAAAATATGAAACGCATCAACGTTTATTTAGAAACTTTTTTCTATTTCGTCTTTAGGACCAACTAGAATTTTTTCATAAGATCTCATACCTGTTCCTGCTGGTATTCTCTTACCAACAATTACATTTTCTTTTAAGCCTTCTAAGGTATCTATTTTACCACTTACAGCAGCCTCATTTAATACTTTTGTAGTTTCTTGGAAAGAAGCTGCAGAAATAAATGATTTTGTTTGTAGTGATGCTCTTGTAATACCTTGTAAAACTTGTTCTGCCGTTGCCGGTTTCGCATCTCTTGCTTCCACTAAGTTTTGATCATTTCTTCTTAATAAAGAATTTTCATCTCTTAATTTACGTGCAGAAATAATTTGACCAGCTACTAAGTTTTCAGAATCTCCAGCGTTTTCAACAACTTTCATTCCGTAAATAGCATCGTTGTCTTTAATAAAGTCAATTTTATGAACTAATTGATTCTCTAATAATAAAGTATCACCAGAATCAATAATCTTAACTTTACGCATCATTTGACGAACAACAACCTCGAAATGTTTATCATTAATCTTTACACCTTGCAAACGATATACTTCTTGTATTTCATTCACCAAGTACATTTGTACTGCAGATGGTCCTTTAATTCTTAAAATATCTGAAGGAGTTGTAGCTCCATCTGATAAAGGCATACCAGCTTTAATAAAGTCATTTTCTTGAACTAAAATCTGATTAGAAAGTTTTACTAAATACTTTCTAATATCTCCAGTTTTAGATTCAACAATTATCTCTCTATTACCACGTTTTATTTTACCGAAAGATACAACACCATCAATCTCTGAAACAACAGAAGGATTAGAAGGATTACGTGCTTCAAATAATTCTGTTACACGTGGTAAACCTCCAGTAATATCTCCTGCTTTACCAGATTTTCTTGGTATTTTAACCAAGGTATGACCAGATTCAACCTTATCTCCATCAGATACCATTAAGTGTGCACCTACTGGTAAACTATATGAACGTAAAGCGTTACCGTCTTCATCTTCAATTATTAAAGAAGCAATGATTTTCTTATTTTTAGAATCTATCATTACTTGTTCTCTAGAACCTGTTTGCTCATCAATTTCTACAGAGTAATTAATACCTTGCTGTAGATTTTCAAACTTAACTTTACCTCCAAATTCAGAGACAATTACACCGTTAAACGGATCCCATTGAACAATTGCTTCTCCCTTTTTAATCGATTTACGGTCTTTATCAAAAATAATAGAACCGTACGGTAGAATATTTGTACTCTGAGTAATTCCAGATTTCTTATCTATAATTTTAATTTCTGCAGTTCTAGATATAACAATATCAACGTCTTGACCTTCACTGTCTTTTCCAACAACTGTACGTAAATCGTCAATAACTACTTTACCATCAAACTTAGCAATTAATTTATTGTCTTCAGAAATATTACCCGCTACCCCACCAACGTGGAAAGTACGTAATGTTAACTGTGTACCAGGTTCTCCAATAGATTGTGCAGCAATTACACCTACAGATTCACCAATTTGTACTTTATTTAAAGTTGATAAACTTTGTCCGTAACATTTAGCACAGATACCTTTCGTAGATTCACATGTTAACGCAGATCTTACTTGTACTTTATCTATTCCTGCTTTCTCAACAGCCTCAGCTAATTGTCCAGTAATTGCCTGGTTAGCCTCAAGTATAAGCTCATCAGTTAATGGATGGTAAATATCTTGTAAAGAAACACGTCCTTCAATTCTATCTGATAAAGATTCTACAATTTCATCATTTTTCTTTAAAGGAGTAACGTCTAAACCTCTTAAAGTACCACAATCTTCTTCGGTAATTATAACATCTTGAGAAACATCAACTAATCTACGCGTTAAGTAACCAGCATCTGCCGTTTTTAAAGCGGTATCTGCAAGTCCTTTACGTGCACCGTGCGTAGAAATAAAGTATTCTAAAATTGATAAACCTTCCTTAAAGTTAGAAAGAATCGGATTCTCAATAATTTCTCCACCACCTGCTGTAGACTTTTTAGGTTTTGCCATTAATCCACGCATACCTGTTAACTGACGAATTTGCTCTTTAGAACCCCTTGCACCAGAATCAAGCATCATGTATACGGAGTTAAAACCTTGTTGATCCTCACGTAAACGCTTCATAGATAACTCAGTTAAATCGTTATTGGTTCTACCCCAAATATCAATTACCTGATTGTAACGCTCTTTTTGCGTTAACATACCCATGTTATAATTTCCTACAATTGCATCTACCTCTAAATTGGCAGCATCAATCATAGACTGTTTTTCTTTAGGAATAATAATATCCCCTAATGAGAATGATAAACCACCTTGGAAGGCAAATTTATATCCCATATTTTTTATCTGATCTAAGAAATCTCCTGTTGTAGGAATATCTGTAGCTTTTAAAATACCACCAATAATTCCACGTAAATTTTTCTTAGTCAATACCTCGTTAATATAACCAGCTTTTGCAGGAACAACTTCGTTAAATAAAACTCTACCAACAGTAGTTTTTATAACTTTTCTAACTTGCTCACCGTTTTCATCAACGTCGTACGTTCTTACTTTAATTCCAGCATTTAAGTCTACCATTTCTTCGTTAAAAGCAATAGTTACCTCTTCTGGAGAATAGAAAGTTAATCCTTCTCCTTTAATTGGTACTTCTGGAGTAGAAATTCTCTCTTTTGTCATGTAGTATAAACCAAGTACCATATCCTGAGAAGGTACAGTAACTGGAGCACCATTTGCAGGGTTTAAGATATTATGAGAAGCCAACATTAAAATTTGTGCTTCTAAAATAGCTTCTGGCCCTAATGGCAAGTGAACAGCCATCTGATCCCCATCAAAATCCGCATTAAAGGCAGAACATGCAAGTGGATGTAACTGTATTGCTTTACCTTCAATTAATTTTGGTTGAAATGCCTGTATACCAAGTCTGTGTAAAGTTGGAGCCCTGTTTAATAACACTGGATGCCCTTTAATTACATTTTCTAAAATATCCCAAACAACTGGTTCTTTTCTATCTATAATTTTCTTTGCAGATTTAACTGTTTTTACAATTCCTCTTTCAATTAATTTTCTAATTACAAAAGGTTTGTAAAGTTCAGCTGCCATATCTTTTGGGATACCACATTCTGAAAGTTTTAATTCTGGTCCTACAACAATTACGGAACGTGCAGAGTAATCAACACGTTTTCCTAATAAATTCTGACGGAAACGTCCTTGTTTACCTTTTAATGAATCTGATAAAGATTTTAAAGGTCTGTTAGATTCAGTTTTTACTGCTGATGATTTACGTGTGTTATCAAATAATGAATCTACTGATTCTTGTAACATACGTTTTTCATTACGTAAAATAACTTCAGGAGCTTTTATCTCAACCAATCTTTTTAAACGATTGTTTCTGATAATAACTCTTCTGTATAAGTCATTTAAATCTGATGTAGCAAAACGCCCACCATCTAATGGTACTAATGGTCTCAATTCTGGCGGAATCACCGGAACTGCTTTCATTATCATCCATTCTGGATTATTTTCTCTATTCTTTTGAGAATCTCTAAATGCTTCAACAACATTTAAACGTTTTAAAGCTTCAGTTTTACGTTGTTTAGACGTTTCTGTATTAGCTTTATGTCTTAATTCAAAAGATAATTTTTCTAAATCGATACGTGCTAATAAATCAATTAAACACTCAGCTCCCATTTTAGCGATAAACTTATTTGGGTCAGAATCGTCCAAATATTGATTATCTTGTGGTAACTCGTCAGCAATATCTAAATATTCTTCTTCAGTTAAGAAATCCATTTTTTGTAATGGCTCTCCCTCAACATTCTTTGCAATACCTGGTTGAATTACTACATAACGTTCGTAGTAAATAATCATATCTAACTTTTTAGATGGCAAACCTAAAAGGTATCCCATTTTGTTAGGTAATGATCTAAAGTACCAAATATGAGCTACTGGTACAACCAAATTAATGTGACCAACTCTATCTCTACGTACTTTCTTTTCTGTAACTTCTACACCACATCTATCACAAACGATCCCTTTGTAGCGTATTCTTTTGTACTTTCCACAAGCACATTCATAATCCTTTACAGGACCGAAAATACGCTCACAAAATAAACCATCTCTTTCTGGTTTGTGTGTACGGTAATTTATTGTTTCTGGTTTTAAAACTTCACCTTTAGAGATTTCTAAAATAGCTTCTGGTGATGATAAACCAATTGAGATTTTATTAAACTTTTTTACAGTGTACTTTTCTTGTTTTCTTGCCATGTTGATGGATTCGAATTAAAATTGTAAAAATGGTCTCAATGAGACTTATAAATAAATGATTACAAGAAGTAGCATAAAATCTACTTCTTGTATCAATTTTGTTATTCTTCTAATCTAACGTCTAAACCTAAACCTTTAAGTTCATGCATTAATACATTAAATGATTCTGGTAAACCTGGTTCTGGCATAGCTTCACCTTTCACAATACTTTCGTATGTTTTAGCTCTACCCATAACATCATCAGATTTTACAGTTAAGATTTCTCTTAAGATACTAGATGCACCATATGCTTCTAATGCCCAAACTTCCATCTCTCCAAAACGCTGACCACCAAATTGTGCTTTACCACCTAAAGGTTGCTGAGTAATTAAAGAATAAGGTCCAATAGAACGTGCATGCATTTTATCTTCAATCATGTGTCCTAACTTAATCATATAAATGATTCCAACTGTTGCCGGTTGATCGAAACGTTTTCCTGTTCCTCCATCATATAAATAAGTATGACCGAATCTAGGAACACCTGCATCATCTGTAATACTATTAATCTGATCTAAAGATGCTCCATCAAAAATTGGTGTTGCATATTTAGTTCCTAATTTTTGACCTGCCCATCCAAGAACAGTCTCATAAATCTGACCAATATTCATACGAGAAGGTACACCTAATGGATTTAACACGATATCAACTGGAGTTCCGTCTTCTAAGAAAGGCATGTCTTCTGCTCTAACAATACGAGCAACAATACCTTTATTACCATGACGTCCCGCCATTTTATCACCTACCTTTAATTTACGTTTCTTAGCAATATAAATTTTAGCAAGTTTTAAGATACCAGCTGGCAATTCATCTCCTACTGAAATTGTAAACTTTTGACGACGTAATGAACCCTGTAAATCATTAACTTTAATTTTGTAATTGTGAACTAATTCACTTACAGAATTATTTAATTCTTTATCTGTTGTCCAAGCCCCTGTTAAGTGCACATAGTCATCTACAGAGTTCAACATTTTAAGTGTATATTTTTTACCTTTTGGTAAAACTTCTTCACCCAAATCGTTATAAACACCTTGTGATGTCTTTCCACTGATAAGTGTAAATAACTTATCAATTAAAATATCTTTTAAGCTTTCAAACTTAGAAACAAAAGAAGCTTCTAAGGCAGCAACTGCTTCCTTATCCCTTAATCTCTTATTTTTATCTTTTAAAGCTCGTTTAAATAACTTTTTATCAATTACTACCCCTCTTAATGATGCTGAAGCTTTTAATGATGCATCTTTTACATCTCCTGCCTTGTCACCAAAAATTGCACGTAATAATTTTTCTTCCGGAGTTGGATCAGATTCTCCTTTTGGAGTAATTTTTCCAATTAGTATATCACCTGGATTTACCTCGGCTCCGATTCTAATCATTCCATTCTCATCTAAATCTTTAGTCGCTTCCTCAGAAACGTTTGGAATGTCATTCGTCAATTCTTCGACACCTAATTTTGTATCTCTTACATCTAAAGAATATTCATCGATATGAATAGATGTAAATATATCCTCGCGAACTACTTTTTCAGAAATTACAATTGCATCCTCAAAGTTATACCCTTTCCAAGGCATAAAGGCTACTTTCATATTTCTACCTAAAGCTAGCTCACCTTTTTGTGTTGCATAACCTTCACAAAGAACTTGACCTTCACTTACTCTATCACCTATTTCAATAATTGGTTTTAAGTTAATGTTTGTTCCTTGATTCGTTTTTCTAAACTTAATTAAATTGTATGATATTTCATCAGAATCAAAACTAACTAGTTTCTCGTCTTCAGTTCTATCGTATTTAATTGTAATTTTATTTGCATCTACATAAGTAACTTCACCAGCACCTTCTGCATTGATTAAAATACGTGAATCTTTAGCTACTCTGCGTTCTAAACCTGTACCCACAATTGGAGACTCTGGCCTTAACAACGGAACTGCTTGACGCATCATGTTCGATCCCATTAATGCACGATTGGCATCATCATGTTCTAAGAAAGGAATTAATGACGCAGAAATAGATGCAATCTGATTTGGAGCAACGTCCATCAAATTAATATCATTTGGAGAAACTACTGGAAAATCTCCCTCTTCACGTGCAATAACTCTATCTAAAACAATACCACCATCTTCCTTTAACTCTAAATTAGACTGGGCAGTTTTCATACCTTCCTCTTCTTCAGCACTTAAATAAATAGGCTCGTCTTTAGATACAACACCATTCGAAACTTTTCTATATGGTGTTTCAATAAAACCTAGATTATTCACTTTTGCAAAAACAGCTAAAGATGAAATTAAACCAATATTTGGTCCCTCAGGTGTTTCAATTGGACATAAACGACCATAATGCGTATAGTGAACATCACGAACCTCGAAACCAGCTCTTTCTCTTGATAAACCACCAGGTCCAAGTGCAGATAATCTACGCTTGTGAGTAATTTCTGCTAATGGATTTGTTTGATCCATAAACTGAGATAACTGGTTCGTACCAAAGAACGAGTTAATTACAGATGATAATGTTTTCGCATTAATCAAATCGATTGGAGTAAACACCTCATTGTCACGCACGTTCATACGTTCACGGATTGTTCTCGCCATACGAGCCAAACCAACGCCAAACTGACTTGCTAATTGCTCACCAACAGTTCTTACACGTCTATTAGATAAGTGATCGATATCATCAACTTCTGCTTTAGAATTGATTAACTCGATTAAATACTTGATAATTGTAATAATATCTAATTTAGTTAAAACCTTTTGATCAATTGGTTCATCCAACTGAAGTTTCGTGTTCATTCTAAAACGACCAACTTCACCTAAATTATATCTTTGTTCAGAAAAGAACAATTTATCTATAATACCTCTTGCAGTCTCCTCATCTGGCGGTTCTGCATTACGAAGTTGTCTATAAATATGTTCTACTGCTTCTTTTTCTGAATTGGTAGGATCTTTTTGTAATGTATTGTGTATAATAGCATAGTCTGCCATATCGTTATCTTCTTTATGAAGTAAAACGGTTTTAGCACCAGCCTCTATTATTTCATCAATATGTTCTTTATCTAGTATAGTATCACGATCTAGAATAATTTCATTTCTTTCAATAGATACAACCTCACCTGTATCTTCATCTACGAAATCTTCATGCCAAGTTTTTAAAACTCTCGCGGCTAATTTACGACCTAATACTTTTTTTAATCCTGCTTTAGAAACCTTTACCTCTTCTGCAAGGTCAAAAATTTCTAAAATATCTTTATCTCTTTCAAAACCGATAGCTCTGAATAATGTTGTTACAGGTAATTTTTTCTTTCTATCAATGTAAGCATACATTACTTGATTGATATCGGTAGCGAATTCTATCCAAGAACCTTTAAAAGGAATTACCCTTGCTGAATATAATTTTGTACCATTTGCATGGAAAGATTGTCCAAAGAATACACCTGGTGATCTGTGTAACTGTGAAACTACAACACGCTCTGCACCGTTAATAACAAAAGTACCAGAGTTAGTCATATAAGGAATTGTACCAAGATAAACATCTTGCACAATAGTTTCGAAATCTTCATGTTCTGGATCTGTACAGTACAATTTTAAACGTGCTTTTAAGGGCACACTGTGCGTAAGACCTCTCTCGATACATTCTTGTATAGAATATCTTGGAGGGTCTACAAAGTAGTCTAAGAATTCTAAAACAAATTGATTTCTTGTATCTGTAATTGGAAAGTTATCCATGAAGGTTTTATACAAACCTTCTTCACCTCTTTCTTCTGCCTTTGTTTGAAGTTGGAAAAAATCTTGAAAAGATTTTACCTGAATATCCAAAAAGTCTGGATACTCTTTAATCAATTGAGAAGTAGCGAAGTTGATTCTTTCAGTAGTGTTTTTCGTTGCCAAAAGAGAATATTTTTTTGATTAAAATCTGAATAAATATAAAAACGAATATATACACAAAATGGTTTAGGTCTAAAAACTAATGTTTTTAGTACCTAAACCTAAATTTGTTTTCCCGTATTTTAGCTGTGTAAAATACAGGAATAATATCTTACTTAAGCTCTACCTCAGCTCCAGCTTCTTCTAAAGATTTTTTAAGACCTTCTGCCTCATCTTTAGTTACACCTTCTTTTACTGCTGCTGGAGCACTATCTACGATACCTTTAGCTTCTTTTAATCCTAAACCAGTTAATTCTTTAACTAATTTAACAACTGCTAATTTAGAAGAACCTGCTGCTTTTAAAATTACATCAAATTCAGTTTGCTCATCTGCTGCTTCACCTGCCGCTGCTGGACCTGCTACTGCTACTGCAGCTGCTGCTGGCTCAATACCGTACTCATCTTTTAAAATAGTAGCTAATTCACTAACTTCTTTTACTGTTAAGTTAACTAATTGCTCTGCGAAATCTTTTAATTCTGCCATTTTAATTGTTTTAAAAATTCTGTTTATTATAGTTTATTTGTGCGCGTAATTATTTTTCAGATAAAGTTTTAATAATACCTGAAAGTGTTTGACCACCTGATTGTAATGCCGAAATAACATTCTTCGCTGGTGATTGTAATAATCCGATGATTTCTCCAATTAATTCTTCTTTCGATTTAATATCTACTAAAGTATCTAATTGATCATCTCCAATGTATACAGATTCTTCTGCAAATGCACCTTTTAATATAGGTCTATCTTTAGTTTTCTTTCTGAATTCTTTGATTAATTTTGCTGGAGCATTCGCTGCTTCCGCAATCATCATTGATGTATTACCTTTTAATACTGTTGGTAAGTCTCCAAATTCTTTATCTGAAGCTTCCATTGCTTTTGCAAGTAATGTGTTTTTAACAACTGATAATTGAACATCAGCTTTAAAGCATTCCCTACGTAAATTAGATGTCGTTTGTGCATCTAATCCAGATATATCTGCTAAATATAAAGTATTTGTTCCTGCTAATACTGCTGTTAAATCTTCTATTACTTGTGATTTCTCTTCTCTAGTCATGATTATAAGTTTTAACGTATTAAACAGCTTTAACCTCAACCTCGATACTAGGACTCATAGTACTAGACATAAAGACGCTTTTTACATACGTTCCTTTTGCTGTTGTTGGTTTCAATTTAATAATTGTTTGTATTAACTCGTTTGCATTTTCCTCAATTTGTTTAGCATCAAAAGATACCTTACCAATTGCAGCATGTACAATACCTGTCTTATCAACTTTAAAGTCGATTTTCCCTGCTTTAACATCCTTTACTGCTTTTGCAACATCCATGGTTACTGTACCTGTCTTTGGATTAGGCATTAGACCTCTTGGACCTAAAACTCTTCCTAAAGGACCTAATTTTCCCATAACACTTGGCATGGTAATAATCACATCTACATCTGTCCATCCTCCTTTAATTTTTTGAAGGTACTCATCTAACCCAACATAATCTGCACCTGCTGCCGTAGCCTCTGCTTCTTTATCAGGTGTTACTAATGCTAAAACTTTTACATCTTTTCCGGTTCCGTGAGGAAGTGTTACAACTCCACGAACCATTTGATTTGCTTTACGAGGATCAACACCTAAACGTATTGCTAGATCTACTGATGCATCAAACTTTACATTAGTAATGTCTTTGACTAGCGCTGAAGCTGCAGATAAATCATAAGATTTAGAGCTATCTACTTTTGCGTAAGCTTCTTTTTGCTTTTTTGTTAATTTTGCCATTTTACTACTTTTTATAAAGTTTATGCTGGAGCATCTCCTTTTACTGTTAATCCCATAGAACGTGCTGTACCTGCAATCATACGCATTGCTGAAGAAACTTTAAAGGCATTTAAATCTACCATTTTATCTTCTGCAATAACTTTAATCTGATCCCAAGTAACTGATGCTACTTTCTTTCTGTTTGGTTCTCCTGAACCTTTTTTAATTTTGGCCGCTTCTAGTAACTGAACTGCTGCAGGAGGAGTTTTTACAAGAAAATCAAATGATTTATCTTTGAAAACAGTAATAACAACAGGTAAAACTTTACCTTGCTTGTCTTGCGTTCTTGCATTAAACTGTTTACAGAACTCCATAATGTTAACACCAGCAGCTCCTAAAGCGGGTCCAACCGGCGGCGATGGATTCGCTGCGCCTCCCCTTACTTGTAACTTAACTACTTTACTAACTTCTTTTGCCATTTTAAAATGTTTAATGATTTGTTTTCGTTTTGGAAGCTTAAAAACAAATCGTTATATATAATATTTGTGTAACAATTATATCTTTTGTACTTGCATATAACTTAACTCTAATGGTGTTTTTCTTCCGAATATCTTAACCATTACCTCAAGTTTACGCTTTTCTTCATTTACTTTTTCAATAACCCCGTCAAAACCATTAAAAGGTCCGTCAACAACCTTTACAGTTTCACCTGTATTAAAAGGGATTGCAATATTTTCATCTTGAATTGAAAGTTCATCAACCTTACCTAACATTCTGTTCACCTCCGATTTTCTCATAGGAACAGGCTCACCACCTTTTGTTTCTCCTAAAAAACCGATAACACCAGTAATTCCCTTAATAACGTGAGGAACTTCTCCTGAAAGATTAGCCTCAACCATCACATAACCAGGAAAAAAAGCTTTTTCTCTATGTACTTTTTTACCAGCCCTCATCTGTACCACTTTTTCTGTAGGCACGATTACTTGGCTGACATAGTCAGATAAACCAACACGAGATATCTCAGTTTCAATATAAGATTTGACCTTATTTTCTTGTCCACCTATGGCCCTTACAACATACCATTTCATTACTGAATCAGTTGCCATAATTAATTAGATTTAAACATTCCAAAAAAGTTATCTAATCCATTTTGAAAAACATAATCTATACCCGCTATTGCTAGAGCGAAAATAATTGTAAAAACCGCTACAGTTACCGTTGTTTTCTGAGCATCCTCTTTAGATATCCAAGTCATGTGGTTACTTAACTCTTCAAAAGAATCCTTGATATATTGTATAAAGTTCATATTACTTTTTATGTTTTTTTTTGCACGGGCGGAGAGATTCGAACTCCCGACAGCTGGTTTTGGAGACCAGTGCTCTACCGCTGAACTACGCCCGTTTCTTATTCATTGATAAAGGCGTTCCGTTAAAAACGGAACACCCTTATGATTTATTATTAATAAACTAAAAAAATAATTAGTCTAATAATTCAGTTACCTGACCTGCACCTACAGTTCTACCTCCTTCACGGATTGCAAAACGTAAACCAACATTTAACGCAATTGGCTGGTGTAAATCTACTGTTATTGTTAAGTTATCACCTGGCATTACCATTTCAACTCCATCAGGTAAATTAATAGTACCTGTAACATCTGTAGTTCTTACATAGAACTGAGGACGATAGTTGTTATGGAATGGAGTGTGACGTCCACCTTCTTCTTTCTTAAGAACATATACCTCCGCCTTAAACTTAGCATGTGGAGTTACAGAACCTGGCTTACAGATTACCATTCCTCTTTTAATATCTTCTTTCGCTATACCTCTCAATAAAATACCTGCATTATCTCCAGCCTCACCTCTATCCAAGATTTGACGGAACATTTCAATACCAGTAATAGTAGAAACCATTTTCTCAGCTCCCATACCAATAATATCAACAGCATCTCCTGTATTCGCTATACCCGTTTCAATACGACCTGTAGCTACAGTACCACGCCCAGTAATAGAAAATACATCTTCAACCGGCATTAAGAAATCCTTATCAATTTCTCTCAAAGGCTCTTCAATCCAAGCATCACAAGCTTCCATCAACTCCATAACAGAGTCAACCCACTTTTGCTCACCATTTAAGGCACCTAAAGCCGAACCAGCAATAACAGGCCCATTGTCACCATCATACTCGTAAAAAGAAAGTAACTCTCTTACCTCCATATCAACTAACTCAAGCAACTCTTCATCATCAACCATATCCACTTTATTCATGAATACAACGATACGAGGAATACCAACCTGACGTCCTAATAAGATATGTTCTCTTGTCTGTGGCATAGGACCATCTGTCGCAGCAACCACTAAAATAGCACCATCCATTTGAGCAGCACCCGTAACCATGTTCTTTACATAATCCGCGTGACCTGGACAGTCAACATGCGCATAGTGACGATTTGCTGTTTGATACTCTACGTGAGAAGTGTTAATTGTAATACCTCTTTCTTTTTCTTCCGGAGCGTTGTCGATTTGATCAAAATCTTTTGCTTCTGATAATCCTGCATCAGCTAGTACTTTTGTAATAGCAGCAGTTAAAGTTGTTTTACCGTGATCTACGTGTCCGATAGTACCAATGTTTAAGTGTGGTTTCGAACGGTCAAAAGTTCCTTTTGCCATGATTATTAATTTTAATTCTTAGTTTAAATATATTTACTCTATCAATTACTTATAAAATGAGCCAGCGATGAGACTTGAACTCACGACCTCATCCCTACCAAGGATGCGCTCTACCAACTGAGCTACACCGGCTTGTTGATAATTTTTTTTTGAGCGAAAGACCGGGTTCGAACCGGCGACATTCAGCTTGGAAGGCTGACGCTCTACCAACTGAGCTACTTTCGCAATATATAAATTTGTGGGGAGAGCAGGATTCGAACCTGCGAAGACGTAGTCAACGGAGTTACAGTCCGTCCTCGTTGGCCGCTTGAGTATCTCCCCTTAAATTTATTATTTCAATGAACAAAATTACCTAAGTAATTTCTTGTTTTTTTGAGCCGATGGAGGGACTCGAACCCACGACCTGCTGATTACAAATCAGCTGCTCTAGCCAGCTGAGCTACATCGGCTTTTGATGTAAAAAAACAACCCGCTTTTTCAAACGGATTGCAAATGTATAAAGTTTTTTTTCATTTCAAAAACTTTTTTTAATCTTTTTTCTAATTTTATGAAATTATAGAATCTCTATGTCTTTCTTTCGATCTTTTTAATTGTCTTTTCAGGTTATCAACCGCAGAATTAATGCCCTCTTCAAAGGTTCTTGCCTCTCTTTTTACAATTAACTCACTTCCCGGTATATTAATTTTAATTTCTGTTAATTTATTTTCCTTATCACTAATATTGAGAACTTTTAGAAAAACTTCCGCATCTACAATCTTATCATGATACTTGACTAATCCTAAAACTTTTTCATCTGCATAAATTATAAGTTTTTTATCTGCATTAAAATTTACTGATTGAGTGAATACTTTCATATTTTAATCTTTTTTTGAACCCCTAGGGTGAGTTTTGTTATACACTTTTTTTAAGACATCAAGACTATTTTGAGTATAGACCTGTGTTGACGCTAAAGAGGAATGCCCTAGCAAATCTTTAACTGAATTTAAATCTGCCCCCTCATTTAAAAGATGTGTTGCAAAAGAATGCCTTAAGATATGAGGACTTCTTTTTTCTTTGGAGGATACTTGACTAAAATAGTAATTTATAATTCTATAAACAAGAGTTTCATAAACTTTATTTCCTTTTTCTGTAATAAACAACTCCTCTAAACCAATTTCAAATTCTTTTTTTAAATCTAAATATCTTTTTAAGGTTTGAATAACAGACCCTAATAAAGGAACGAACCTCTCTTTATTTCGTTTACCTAAAATTTTAATTGTTTTATCTGAAAAACTAACATCTCTTTGTTTAATGTTAATCAACTCCGATCTTCTCATACCAGTTGAATAAAATAACTCTACAATCAACCTGTTCCTTATAGATTCAAAATCATCATTCTCATCTTTATCCATGTGATTAAGAACAGTATTTATTTCCTTGAAAGAAAATGGAACTTGTATTCTTTTTTCAATTTTTAAGGATTTGTGTTTAGAAAGAGGATTGTAATCTATTTGTTTTGTTTTTTGCAAAAACGTAAAAAAAGATTTTAAAGCACTTACTTTTCTATTGACTGTCCTGTTTGATACTTTGAGATTAACCAAGCTCACGATCCAATTTCTAATCTGCGAATAATGAACCTCTATTAAATTTTCTTGATCATATTCAGTCACCAAAAACTGTCTGAATGACCGTAAATCGTTTTTGTATGCAGTAATCGTATGTACGGAGTATTTTTTCTCTAAATCTAAGTATTCTAAAAAAGCGTCAACCAATTTTTAAATATTTTAATATAAATTTACAAAAAAAAGAACAAAAAAAACTCGTACTGATAAATCAATACGAGTCTATATTTAGAATTATAAGCTATTTCTAACCTACTTCTTCTTGTGTTTTTAATTTCTGAACGTAAGAAGCTTTAATCCTTTGCGCTCTATTTGCTATAGAAGGTTTTGTAAAATTCTTTCTTGAACGCAAATTTTTCATCGTTTTAGTACGATCAAATTTTCTTTTGTAACGCTTTAAAGCCCTATCAATGTTCTCTCCTTCTTTAATTGGTATAATTAACATAAGTTGGCACCTCCTCTCACAATCTCTTTATATTTTGAATAGTTGTTAAACTATTAGTTCTATTTTTGGGATTGCAAATGTATTACAAATTATGAACTATCAAGCAATAATTACGATATATTTTTGACAAGCTAATTTTTGTTAGGAATTGAAACAAAATCCTTTTTGTTTATTTTTAAAAAAATAGAGCAAAACGCCTTGCCTTAAGACAACACCAAAGTATTAGGTAACTTTCTTGTATTCCTTCTTGTCGATTACCATTTTTGCAATAATTTCTTTTAAAATTTCTGAAGTTCCTCCTCCTATAGGCCCTAACCTACTATCTCGTAGTAAACGCGCCATAGGATATTCTTCCATATAGCCATAACCACCTAACATTTGTAATGCTTCATAGATAACTTCATCTGCCATTTTTGTAGAAAGTAGTTTAGACATGCTTGCCTCTTTCACTACATAATGCCCATCATTTAATCGTTTTGTAATTGAGTAATTATACTCTTTACACATATCAATTCTACTTGCCATTTCAGCAATTTTATGTCGTAAAGCCTGAAATTGATCTAAAGATTTACCAAAGGCAGTTCGTTCATTCATGTAGTTTACCGCATAATCCATTGCAAATTCGGCTCTGGCATGTGCATTTACTCCCATAATTAAGCGCTCTAAAGCAAAGTGTTGCATTATATAAGGAAAGCCTTTTCCTTCTTCTCCTAATAAATTAGTTTCTGAAATCTCTACATTATCGAAAGCAATCTCTCCCGTATCTGAAGCTTTCCAACCTAACTTATTTAACTTGGTAGCTGAGACTCCTTTAGCCTCTCTATCAACAATAAACAAACTTATTCCTTTATATTTTTCTGAGGAATCTGTTTTTGCAGCAACTATTAAATAATCTGAGTAAACACCATTTGTTATAAATGTTTTTGAACCATTTAATATGTATTTGTCTCCTTTTTTGACTGCTGTAGAGCGCATACCTGCAACATCACTACCTCCAAAAGGCTCTGTAATACACAAACATCCAACCATATCTCCCTCTACACTAGGAATTAAATATTTTACTTTTTGTTGATGATTGCCTTCCTTATTTAAGTGGGTCATCGCTAAATATTCATGCGCCCAAATTGCTGCTGCAAAACCGCCAGAATTAATTTTTTGCATTTCTTCTAGGAAGATGACCGTATAAAACAAATCTAAATCTAACCCTCCATATTCTTCAGGAGTAGATAGACCAAAATACCCCATTTCTCCAAATTTTTTCCAAATGAAACGCTCAATAGTTCCTGTTTTTTCCCACTTATCTATGTGTGGAACAACTTCTTTTTGTAAAAAATCTTTGAAACTTGTACGAAAAACGTCGTGTTCTTCTGTAAAATACATGCTGTTCATTAGGCTCGTAATTTGTTTATTTATTCAGCCAACAAATATAACACTATTCTATCATACAACTCTAATGGAAAATCTTTGATGTTTTTTAATTCTGCGATATCTTGCAATTCTGCAACCTCATCTCTATACTCAAAAATCATTTTACAAAGCTTGTAATCTATGTAGGGATTTTTGAGTAATTGTTTGAATTCTAATGTATTTAAATTTTCTTTTTTAATGAAAGGTTTTGTTTCAACCTTAAAAACAGATAAAACCCTATCAGCTACCTCTTTTTCTAACCCCCAGATTTCATACAATTGATTGTTAAAAGAAAAACCTTGTAATTTAGAACGATACTTAATAATTCTCTCAGAAAATGCAGATCCAATTCCGCTTATGGTTTTAAAATCTTCTGCCGTAGCATTATTGATATTCGTGGTACTTATTTTATGTTTAGCAAATCTAGATTTATCAGTTTTACTATAATTAAAATTTCGACTGGTATTTTTTTGTTGATTACGTTTTGTAACCCAATCTGGAAATTTAAAATAAGGAGCAATTTTATTGAGTAAGCTGTCTGAAACTTTCGTTATGTTTTGAAATTCTTTTTTTGAATTTATAAACTTATTGGATTTCCTAAATAATAAAAGCCTATCTATTTCCTCTAAAGACATTCCTAATTGCTCACCCTTGTAATCATCAATATAATTTGGATTGAATGGATAGATCTTAGGTTTTCTATTTTCAATTTGAATTAATCTTAGACTATCGATTTGATGCTGAAATGCTAAAATCTCTGGACTATTAGACTCAATAACTTTATCTTGAGAAACAACATTGGTAAAAATTAAAACCTGGAGCACTAAGATTATAATTCCTAAAACAAAAATCCCATTTCTTTGGTTTTTGTTATACCAGAAATGGGATTTAAATATTTTCATTTTTTTCTTTTAAGCTTTTTTAGATTTAATAGCGTTTAAATATCTTGATAATTCTTCTCGTACTTTTGGAAACAGAAAGAATAAACCAACTACGTTAGGCACGGCCATCGCAAAAATCATTGCGTCTGAAAAATCTGTAACTGCTCCTAAACTAGCCGCAGAACCTACAATAACAAATAAACAGAATAAAATTTTATATGCGTAATCTGCCCCTTTTGAACGGCCAAATAAAAACATCCATCCCTGCAACCCGTAATAAGACCAAGACAACATTGTTGAAAATGCAAATAAAACCACAGCAACTGTTAAGATATAAGGAAACCATGGAATCACTGAGGCAAATGCTTTAGATGTTGCTAAAACACCATCAGGAGACTTAACCCCGTAGGTCATAATTTCTCCACCACCATTGGTAATAATAATCACCAAAGCTGTCATTGTACAAACAACAACCGTATCAATAAAGGGCTCTAATAAGGCTACCAACCCCTCAGAAGCCGGGTATTTTGTTTTCACCGCTGAATGAGCAATTGCAGCAGAACCAACCCCTGCTTCATTCGAAAATGCCGCTCTCTGAAACCCTATAATCAATACACCTAGTAAACCTCCAGTAATCCCTTTCGGATTAAAAGCGCCATCCCAAATTTGACCAAAAGCATCTCCTATTTGAGAAAAATTAGCTGCTAAAATAACGATTGCTGCTAAAAAATATATCCCAACCATAAATGGCACTATTTTCTCAGTAATATTTCCAATTCTTTTTATTCCTCCTATAATTACAACACCAACTAAAATAGACATTACAATACCAAAAAGTAGTGAAGTAGATAACTCATTAGAGCCAATCATACTTCCAAATTGCTGGGCTGCTTGATTTGCTTGAAACATATTTCCTCCACCAAAAGATCCACCAACTACCATCACTGCAAAAAGAACCGCTAGGACTTTACCCAAACCACTTTTACCAACATCAGCTAAACCTTTCTTTAAGTAATACATTGGCCCTCCATAAATAGTCCCATCTTCACCGACATCTCTATACTTTACACCTAGAGTACATTCTACAAATTTTGAGGACATTCCTAGCAATCCAGCAACTATCATCCAAAAAGTAGCTCCGGGACCTCCGAGAGACAAAGCAACAGCGACTCCTGCTATATTACCCAAACCTACCGTTCCCGATAAAGCTGCTGTTAAAGCTTGAAAATGAGTAACCTCTCCCTCTTCCCCTTCAATTCTTATTGTTTCAATAGCGTCTCCGCCAGGAGTTGAATCCCCTGCAACAACATCTGATGTTACATGATCTACTTCGTCATACTTCCCTCTTACAATATTTATAGAAACAGGAAACATTCTTATATTTACAAATTTAAATAGTATAGTAAAAATTAAACCCGCTAAGAGAAGCATTATAATCACCAAAGGCATTTTAACTCCGCCACCCAGTTCAACAGAATAAAAAACAAAGCCACCCCAAGCATCTGCAACTGGCTTAAAACCCTCATTTATACTTTCTGCTATTCCTTTTTCTTGTTGTTCTTGAGCAAATGAGAAAAATGGTGTTGTTAAAAACAACAACGAAAGAAGTTTTTTATTCATAATTTATTTTGATTAGTTTTTATTAAGAAGTCCGCAATATCATAAAAAATTGGTCTTTCAACAACTTTTAATCGTTAAAAGTGATTTTTATGTTATGATATCCTTAAATCTTTGCAAATCTTCTTTAAAAGATTTTGGATAAAACTCTAAAACCTTATTAGTTTTTGATAAATCAAAACCTGTTTTAGCTGGTCTTGGTGCAGTTTGATTTAAAGTTGAGGTAGAAATTGGTTTTATTAAATTTTTATCTAAACCAAATGCATCTGCAATTTGTTGTGCAATTTCAAAAACACTTAACAATTCGTTTGATGAAATATTATAAATTCCTGTTGCTTTTTTATCCATAGAAATTTTACAAGCCAACGCCAAATCTTCTACATAAGTTGGCGCCCTATACTGGTCATCTACAATTGTAATTTCTTCGCCTTTTTCTAACATACTTTTAACCCATAACACAATATTACTTCTGCTCATATCATACACTTTTCCAAAAACTAAGATTGTTCTTAAAATAGTATAATGTATTTTAGATTCTATTAAAATGTTTTCAGATTTCAATTTAGAAAACCCATAATAACTTAGTGGGTTTGGAGTATCTGTTTCTTTGTAATTCCCTTTTAATCCATCAAAAATAAAATCTGTAGAAAGATGTATTAAATGAGCATTAATCTCATCAGAAACTTGCTCTAACCATTTAACAACAGTTACATTTAGCAAATCACACGCCTCTTTATTACCTTCACAGTCATCAACTTGAGTCATTGCTGCAGTATTAATGATAAAGTTTGGCTGAATCTTTAATAATGTATCTTTTAGGTTTTCTCTATCAGTAATATCGATCGATACATAAGAGAAATCATCTCTTCCACTTCTATTTTCTCCTCGAGAAAAACCAATGACTTGATACACCTCTTTTTCTTTAAGTAATAAATTTATTAAGGACTGACCTAACAATCCATTACTACCTGTAACAACCACTTTTATCATTTACTTTGAAATATAATTATGCTATTTCTGACTTTAAAAAATCACTAATAACTAAAACAATTGTCTTAATTTGATTATCTGCTCTGGTCTTCCTAAAACAATTAAACGAGATCCTTCAATTAAAACACAATCTGCTTCCGGGTTTATAATATAATCCTGATTAGGCTTAATAAAACCAATAACTGTACAACCAGTTTCTTTTCTTAAATCTAAATCTAAAATTGTTTTATTAATATACATTTTAGGCAAGTCATCTACAGCAATTTCCTCTAAATTTGCAGTCGTTTCGCCTTCTATCGTTAACCTATCTACAAATTCAATCACATCTGGAGTAACGACTAACGAAGCCATGTGATCACCACCCAGTTTATCTGGCATAATCACATTACTTGCGCCAGCTATTTTTAACTTACTATAGGAAGACTCGTTCGAAGCCCTACTTATTACTTTACATTTTTTATTTAACTGACTTGCGGTCAGCACCACAAACAAGTTATTGGCATCAGAGGGTAAAGCAGTAATTAAATTAGATGCATTCTTTATACCTGCACGAAGTAAAGTCTCATCTATAGTTGCATCTCCATTAATATTCAAAATCCCTTGAGCATCTAGAGCTTCCGTTCTTTCTTTCTTCTCCTCAACGACTACAAACTTTTTATTGTAATTTTTTAATTTTAAAATTGCTTGTCTTCCGTTTCTACCATACCCACAAACAATGGTATGTCCTTTTAAATTTGCAATTTGTTTTTCCACTTTCCTTTGCTTAAAATGTTCAAATAATCTACCACTTACTACATATTCTGAAAAAGCTGACACAGCGTAACCAAAAACAGTAATACTCGTTAAAATTAAAAATATTGTAAAAACTTTCTCTTCTGGCGAGAAGGGTCTTAACTCACCAAAGCCCACAGTTGTTACCGTTATTACAGTCATATACAATGCATCTACAAAAGAATATTGAGAGAGCATCATATACCCAATTGTTCCTATTGACAAAATAGTAACAACTAAAAATAATGTTTTATTTATTTTAGATTCTAGTACATTTATCTTCATAGACTACAAGTCGAATACTGAGCTTCTTTTAGTGTATATTTTATCTTTTAACTTTAATAAAAATGCCAAGGTTAAATAAAAACCAAAAGACAAACCTACTGTAAAAAAAGTAACATAAATAAAAAACAAGCGCACGTTTAGTGCTCTCATACCAATTCTGTCTGCTAATCTTGATGAAACGTGAAATCCATTTCTTTCAAAAAAATGTCGAATACTATCAATCATTTATTGCTAAAATATTTAAATGCAAGATAGTATTTTATGATTTGATAGCAACACAATTTGAACATCTGTTTTTATCAAAACTGCATATTAATAGAAAGTTTTATATTAAAACCATGAAACAATCCACCTTTGATTAAAATAGGATTCTTTAACTTTGCTTTTTTCTGAAAAAACCTAATTTGAAAGACCAAGAACACATAGAAGTTTACGGAGCTAGAGCCCATAATTTAAAAAATATAGATGTAAAAATTCCTCGCGAAAAACTAGTTGTCATTACTGGTCTAAGCGGAAGTGGAAAATCATCTTTAGCCTTCGACACAATATACGCTGAAGGGCAAAGGCGTTATATTGAAACATTTTCTGCCTATGCAAGACAATTTTTGGGTGGCTTAGAAAGACCTGATGTTGATAAAATTGATGGCCTTTCTCCAGTAATTTCTATAGAACAGAAAACCACAAATAAAAGCCCTCGATCTACAGTGGGTACTATTACTGAAATTTACGATTTTTTAAGATTACTGTTTGCAAGAGCTGCAGATGCCTACTCTTACAATTCAGGAGAAAAAATGGTAAGTTATTCTGACGAACAAATCAGGCAACTCATTTTAAAAGATTTTGAGAATAAAAAAGTCGCTGTTTTAGCACCTTTAATTAAATCTAGAAAAGGACATTATCGCGAACTTTTTGAACAAATTTCTAAACAAGGTTTTTTACGGGTAAGAATTGATGGAGAAATTAAAGAAATAGAAAAAGGAATGCGTTTAGATAGATACAAAACGCATGACATTGAGGTTGTAATTGATAGACTTCTAATAAATGAATCAGTAGAGAAACGTTTGGAGGAAACGATAAAAACAGCTTTATATTCAGGAAATAATATTATGATGGTTATTGATATTGAAAACAATAAACCTCGATATTTTAGCAGAGAATTAATGTGCCCAACGTCTGGCATTGCATACCCAAACCCAGAACCGAATAATTTTTCTTTTAATTCTCCAAAAGGTGCATGCGACAAGTGCAGTGGACTGGGTGTTACAAACGAAATCAATTTAAAAAAAATAATTCCAGATTACACAGTTTCTATACAAAATGGAGGAATTATCCCTTTAGGCGCACAAAAAAGTAGTTGGATTTTTAAACAAATAGAAAATATTGCTGAACGTTATAAATTCAAATTAACGGATGCAATTAAAAGTATTCCAAAAGAGGCTTTGGATATCATTTTAAATGGCGGTAATGAATCTTTTGAAATTAAGTCTAAAACTGCTGGAGTAACCAGAAATTACAAAATTGATTTTGAAGGAATTATCTCTTTTATTGAAAACCAATACACAAACGCAGAAAGCACCAGTATAAAACGCTGGGCAAAAGGGTTTATGGACGAAGTTTCGTGCTCTTCTTGCGACGGAAAGAGATTAAAAAAAGAGGCACTTCATTTTAAAATTACTGATAAAAATATTAGTGATCTGGCTAAAATGGATATAACTGAACTTGCAAAATGGTTCAAGAATATTGAAAAAGAGTTATCGGAAAAACAACTTTTAATTGCGTCAGAAATTTTAAAAGAAATAAGAACTAGAATTCAATTTTTATTAGATGTTGGCTTAGATTATTTAACCCTTGATAGAACTTCTAAGTCTCTTTCTGGTGGAGAAGCTCAAAGAATTCGATTGGCTACTCAAATTGGCTCTCAATTGGTTGGAGTTTTATACATTTTAGACGAACCAAGTATTGGATTACACCAACGAGACAATCAAAAACTAATAGACTCTTTAGTAAAATTAAGAAACTTAGGGAACTCCGTTTTAGTCGTAGAGCATGATAAAGATATGATGGAACACGCAGACTTTGTGTTCGATATTGGCCCAGGAGCTGGAAGACATGGAGGAGAAATTGTTTCTGCTGGAACTTTTGAAGATTTAAAAAAACAAAATACTTTAACCGCAGATTATTTAACAGGAAGAAAAGAAATTGTAGTTCCGAAAAAACGCAGAGAAGGTAATGGCAAATTCATTAAACTAAAAGGAGCTACAGGAAACAACCTAAAAAACGTTTCTGTAGAATTTCCTTTGGGCAAAATGATTTGTGTTACAGGAGTTTCTGGAAGCGGAAAATCTACTTTAATCAATGAGACTTTATATCCTATTTTAAATGCTCACATATACAGAGGTGTAAAAAAACCTATGCCGTATAAAAAAATTGAAGGTTTAGAGTCTGTAGATAAAGTAATTGATATTGACCAATCTCCAATTGGTAGAACTCCGCGTTCTAACCCAGCAACTTATACAGGTACTTTTTCTGAAGTTAGAAGTTTATTTGCTAAAACGCCAGAAGCTGCTATACGTGGTTACAAACCCGGTCGTTTTTCTTTTAATGTAAAAGGAGGAAGATGTGAAACTTGCCAAGGTGGAGGTGTTAGGGTTATAGAAATGAACTTTTTGCCCGATGTTCAGGTAGAATGTGAAACCTGTCAAGGAAAACGATTTAACAGAGAAACGCTAGAAATTCGCTACAAGGGAAAATCGATTTCTGATGTATTAAATATGACGATTGAAGATGCCACAGTTTTCTTTGAAAACATCCCTAAAATTCATAAAAAATTAAAAACAATTAAAGATGTTGGTTTAGGTTACATTACTCTCGGACAGCAATCAACTACGCTCTCTGGTGGAGAAGCACAAAGAATAAAACTTGCAGCCGAGTTATCTAAGAGAGATACAGGTAACACATTTTATATTTTAGACGAACCGACAACAGGACTTCATTTTGAAGACATTAGAGTTTTAATGGATGTTCTTAATAAACTAGCGGACAAGGGTAATACTGTATTAATTATAGAACACAATTTAGATGTTGTAAAACTAGCAGATTACATTATTGATGTTGGTATGGAAGGCGGCAAAAAAGGCGGTAAAATTATATGCAAAGGAACTCCTGAAGAAGTTGCCAAACATAAAACTAGTTATACTGCTAAGTTTTTGAAAAAAGAACTATTTTAGCCAGCATTGTTTTTTCAAAAAAAAAATAAAAAATAAAAAATACTGACATGACGAATGACGATAGAAAAATAAAAGAAAAACTACAAACAAAAACGTGGAATGAAATAAAAACAAACGATTCTTGGGCTATATTTAAAATAATGGCTGAGTTTGTTGAAGGTTACGAGAAATTAAGTAAAATAGGTCCTTCTGTATCTATTTTTGGATCTGCAAGAACAAAACCAGAAGACCCATATTATAAACTAGCAGAAGAAGTTGCTTTTAAATTAACACAAAACGGTTATGGTGTAATCACTGGAGGTGGACCTGGAATAATGGAAGCAGGTAACAAGGGAGCTCACCGAGGAAAAGGAAGTTCTGTTGGACTTAACATAGAATTACCTTTTGAACAACATGACAACCCATGGATTGACCGAGGAAAAAGTTTAGATTTTGATTACTTTTTTGTTAGAAAAGTAATGTTTGTAAAATACTCACAAGGTTTTGTTGTAATGCCGGGTGGTTTTGGAACTATGGATGAACTTTTTGAGGCAATTACTTTGATTCAAACTAAAAAAATTGGTCGTTTTCCTATTATTTTAGTAGGCACAAAATTCTGGTCTGGCTTATTAGATTGGATCAAAAACACACTACTCGAAGAAGGTAATATTAGTGAAAAAGACTTAAATTTATTTAGAGTTGTGGACACTGCAGATGAAGCTGTAGAGCACCTAAATAACTTCTATGCTAAATATCAATTTAAACCTAACTTCTAAAATATTTTTTATTAAAATAGCGGGCTATATATTATACTAAATAGCCCGGTATAACTCTCTTTTTTTTAACAAAAACTAATTTGCTGAGATTTACTTGAAAAATCATAATTACATATTGCTTCTTTGTCTTTTTGCATCAACTTTTGTGTTTTCGCAGCAAAATTCCATCAGCATTAAATCTACATTAGATCCACGAAAAGATGAGTTAAAAATTCAACAAGAAATTATTTTCCACAATACATCAGATTCAATACTAACAAACATCTACCTTCATAATTGGGCAAATAGTTACAGAGATAGAAAAACCCCTTTATCTAAAAGGTTTATTAAAGATTTTAAAAAAGATTTTTATTTTGCAAAAGAAAAAGATTTAGGATCCTCTATTATAAAAAGTCTCTCTGTAAATTTTGAAAACGTCCATTTTAAAGAACTAAAAAATCAAGCAGATATTATAAAGGTTTCTCTAAAAGAACCTTTATACCCAAATTCAAAAATTAAAATTTCAGTTACTTATATTGTAAAAATACCAAGTGCACGTTTTACTAAATATGGCAAAACAAAAAAAGGGTATCATCTTAGAAACTGGTATATAACTCCCGCTATCTACAACAAAGGCTGGCAATATATGAGCAACTTAAATCTAGATGATTTATATGAAAAAGGAACAGATTTTAAAATTGAAATTGATGTACCGAAAGAATTCATCGTGGAATCTAATTTGTATCAATATAGAACTAAAAAGAAAGAAGTAACTAACTATTATTTAGTTGGAAAAAATAAAACTGATGTTATTTTAGGAATCAATAAAAGACCACAATTAAAAAGTTTTACTACAAAAATACTGACTGTTCATACAGATGTTTTCGCTGATGAATTAGATTTTAATTTAACGACAAATATTTTAAATAGGGAACTCATTTTCATACAAGATTACCTAGGAAAATACCCGCATGTAGAGATTTTTATAGATAAAGCGACGCAAAGTAAAAACCCTATTTTTGGATTAAATCAATTACCAAAATTCCTTAGACCTTTTTCTGACACTTTTAAGTGGGACATTACAATGTTTAAAGCTTTAACAAAAAGATATCTAGAAAATACAATACTATTAAATAAACGAAAAGATTATTGGCTTATTGATGGTATTCAAAATTATTTAATGATTGAATATGTAGAAAGATTTTATCCTGAAGTCAAACTATTAGGGAATGCCTCTAATATTTGGCCTTTAAAAACTTTTAATATATCAAAATTAGATTTTAACGATAAATACCCTTTTATTTATCAATCCATAGCGCGTCAATTTTTAGACCAAGCATTAAACACATCTTCCGATTCACTATCCAACTTTAACAGAAAAATAGGAAGTAAGTATAAAGCCGGTCTCGGTTTTCGCTTTTTAAAAGGCTATCTAGGAGACAGTATTTTAAACCAATCAATTCAAGAATTTTATCAAAAAAATCAATTAAAAATTATCTCGAGTAAGAAATTCAGTGATTTAATCTCTTCAAAAACAACCAAAGATTTGCAATGGTTTTTTAATGATTTTATAAAGACTAATAAAAAAATAGATCATACAATAGAACATATTAAGATAGAAAAAGACAGCATATCTGTTACTATTAAAAATAAAAGAAACATAATTACTCCAGTAGCAATTTACGCTTTAAAAGGGCAAGATGTGGCTTTAAAAAAATGGGTATGCAATGTTGACAGCACAAGAACTGTTAAGTTTAAGAAAGGAAAATACAGCACATTTGCATTGAACTATGAAAATTTATATCCAGAATTAAACACGTTAAATAATTGGAAAAGAATTGATAAAAAAATACTTAACAAACCTATAAAATTTTCATTGCTAAAGGATGTTAGCACTCCAAAATATAATCAAATATTTTATCAACCTGATATCAATTATAATCTTTATAATGGATTAATCTTAGGTGTTCAACTGCACAACAAACCACTTATAAAAAGAAATTTCGAATTTAGAGTAGCTCCTTATTACGCAACAAAAAGCAAAACAGCTGTTGGACAATTTTCATTTCAGTATAACCAATTTTTCGAGGAAACAAATCTACAAAAAATAAAATACGGTTTATTTGGTAGTACTTCTGATTATGACTTAGGTCTATCCTACCGTTCATTCATTCCATATATAGATTTTATCTTTAAAAGAAAAACACTGAGAGATGCTACAACGGAATCAGTAAGAGCTAAACTAACCCATATAAATAAAGAAGTAGGAAATGGCACAACAAAAACAGCACAAGACAATTACAGTGTTTTTAGTTTAAGCTACAACTACTCCAACCCTGATATTATAAAAGAGTTTAGATATAGTTTTAGTACAGAGTTTGCAAAAAATTTCTCTAAAGCTTCATTAGACCTTAGATATAGAACATTAACCGCGAAAGACACCCAATTAGATTTTAGATTCTTTGCAGGAGTATTTTTTAATAATAAAACTAAAGAAGATTATTTCAGTTTTGGTTTAGACAGAAGTAATGATTACTTATTCCAATTAAATTATTTAGGAAGATCTGAAGATACTGGTTTTTTTAGTCAACAATATATAATTACGGAAGGAGGATTTAAATCGGTATTACCCACAAGGTTTGCAAATCAATTTATGATTTCAAACAATTCAAGTGTCGGAATTTGGAAATGGATAGAGACATATAACGATGTCGCTTTTTTAAAGAACAGAAACCAACCACTTTACTTTGCCTATGAGAGTGGAATTCGATTTAACTTTATTCATGAAATCTTCGAAATCTATTTTCCTCTATACTCAAATAATGGTTGGGAAATAGCTCAAGCAGCATATCCTCAAAAAATAAGATTTTCGTTATCTACAGATGTAAAATCTATCTATAACTTTTTTAGAAGAGGATTTTTATAAAGTTCTCAAAAATAATTAAAAGAACATACACGAAGAATAGTATTCTTTTTAATCAGATAATAGTAATCTGTGATAATTAAAAAAAAAATAAACGACAAAAGAACCTGGTAGTTGGATATTTCAACTAGACATATCAATTCATCAAAAAAAATATATTGTGAAAATGAAACCCACTTTATTTACATTATCTCAAAAATAAACCTTACAAAAACACCGTAAAGTATCATATTATCAATAATTTATTATTTATTTTAAATATCAAGTAAAAAAACTATCTTTACATTCGTTTTCAAACACCCGATAAAATGCTGCAAGAAACACAGAGTGACAATAAACAAAAACTTTCTTTTGAGGATTTTAAAACAGAAGTTTTAAATGATTACAGAATTGCTAAAATTAGCAGAGAGTGCAGTTTATTGGGTCGCAGGGAGGTTTTAACTGGAAAAGCAAAATTTGGAATTTTTGGTGATGGAAAAGAAGTGCCGCAATTGGCAATGGCCAAGGCCTTTAAAATCGGAGATTTTAGATCTGGTTATTACAGAGATCAAACCTTTATGATGGCCATTGGCGAGTTAACACCGCAGCAATTCTTTGCGGGTTTATATGCACACACAGATATAAAAGCTGATCCTATGTCTGCAGGGAGACAAATGGGTGGGCATTTTTCTACTCATAGTTTAAATGAAGACGGTACTTGGAAAAATTTAACAAATCAATACAACTCAAGCTCAGATATTTCACCAACTGCTGCTCAAATGCCTCGTTTGTTAGGTTTAGCTCAAGCATCAAAAATTTATAGGCACGAAAAAAGTGTTCAGCATAAATCTAAATTTTCAAATAAAGGGAACGAAGTCGCTTGGGGAACAATCGGAAACGCAAGTACAAGTGAAGGTCTATTTTTTGAAACAATAAATGCTGCAGGTGTTTTACAAGTACCAATGCTCATGAGTGTTTGGGATGATCAATATGGTATTTCGGTTCACGCAAAACATCAAACAACTAAAGAAAGTATTTCAGAAATATTAAAAGGATTTCAAAGAGAAGAGAATGCAAATGGTTATGAAATTTTTGTAGTAAATGGCTGGGACTATGTAAAACTAATAGATACTTACAATAAAGCAGCAAAAATTGCAAGAGAAGAACACGTGCCAATCTTAATTCACGTTAAGGAATTAACGCAACCTCAAGGTCATTCAACATCTGGATCTCATGAAAGATATAAAGGAGCTGAAAGGTTAGCTTGGGAAAAAGAACACGATTGTATTCAAAAAATGCGAAAATGGATTTTAGACTTTGAGTTAGAAACTGATGGTGGTGAAACTTTACGCTTTATAGATTCTGAAGAAGAAATTATAATACTAGAAAAAGAAGCAAAAAAAGAAGTCTTAAGTGCTAAGAGAAATGCATGGAACGCCTATATTAATGAGATAAAGCAAGAAGTTACTACCGCTTGTCAATTATTAGAGAATGTTGCTGAAAAAAGTAAAAACGGCACTTTTATCAGCAAACTTAAGGAAGATTTAATAGCGATAGTAGAGCCTAGTAGAAAAGACGTTTTATCCGCAACAAGAAAATCGATACGTTATTTGACAGACGAAAATTTTGCAGAAAAAATATTACTCCAAAATTTTATAAAAAAAACAATAAAAATAGCTACCCAAAAATTTTCATCACTTCTACATAGTGAATCAGACTTTAATGCTTTAAGTGTATCTGAAAAAAAACCTGTTTATGCTAAAAATAAAACTTTAGTAGATGCAAGAGTTATCATGAGAGATAACTTTGATGCAATTTTAAAGAAACACCCTGAAGTAGTAATTTTTGGTGAAGATGCCGGTTTTATTGGTGATGTAAATCAAGGATTAGAAGGTCTTCAAGAAAAATATGGAGAAATAAGAGTAGCAGATACTGGTATTAGAGAAGCTACAATTATTGGCCAGGGTATTGGTTTAGCAATGCGTGGTTTAAGACCAATTGCAGAAATACAGTATTTAGATTATTTGCTTTATGCTCTGCAAATTATGAGTGATGATCTAGCAACACTTCATTACAGAACTTTCGGAAAACAAAAAGCACCGCTAATTATAAGAACGCGAGGACACAGACTTGAAGGCATTTGGCATGCAGGTTCGCCCATGGCAGGAATCATAAGTAATGTTAGAGGAATTCATGTATTAGTTCCCAGAAACATGACAAAAGCAGCCGGGTTTTATAACACCTTACTAGAAGGTGATGAACCAGCCCTGGTTATTGAGTGCTTAAACGGATACCGATTAAAAGAAGAATTACCTTTAAATTTAGGAGAATATAAAACACCTATTGGTGTTGTTGAAACCATTAAAGAAGGTGCCGATTTAACTGTTGTTTCTTACGGATCTACGCTGAGAATTGTAGAAGAAGTAGCAAAAGAACTGCAACAAGTATCTATAGATATAGAAATTATAGATGCGCAAAGCTTGCTCCCTTTTGATGTAAATCATGATTGCGTAAAAAGTTTAGCCAAAACAAATAAATTATTAATTATTGATGAAGATATCCCTGGAGGAGCTTCTGCATATATTCTACAAGAAATTTTAGAAAATCAAAATGGTTACATGCATTTAGATAGTAAACCAGCTACTTTAACAGCAAAAGCGCATAGAACTGCCTATGGTACAGATGGAGATTATTTCTCTAAACCTTCTGCTGAAGATATTTTTGAAAAAATTTACGAAATAATGAATGACGAAAATCCAAGTAAATATAAAAACCTATATTAAGGTCGTTTTAAATAACATTTACTAATGCTCAAAAATGATTAATTTTTGAGCATTTTTTTTATATCAATAATAAATACTAAGATTTAGACAACCCAGAACTCAACAATTTCACCCCTATTGCACATTGTAAACAAAGTTTTTTTTCGCAAAAATTATTTTTAAGTTCTATTAAAGATTGAGATTCATAGGCGTTTTTAGCTTTTACTCCAATTTCATTAAATTTAGTAATGATACTGTTCTTTTCTGATTTTATTTCCTGAAGAATGTCCAAAAATTCATTTTCATTTACTTCTCCCCTATTTTTTTGATATAAAAATTTTAAAGGAATAATTGTGTTTATTAGTAATAGATCTACAAAAGATTTTGTTATTTTTTTAGGTGATGATTTTGAGATTTTATCAAAAGTATAATGTGTTTTCCAAAATGGATTTATACTCACATCAAATAATTTATAAAAACCTTTTAAGGAATCTATTTGGATTATTTTTGAAAACAAATTTTGATGAAGATGATACAAAGAAACAAATTGAGCAATTCGAATGGTTGGAAAGTTAGGAGGTCTCATTCTAAAAAAAGAAAACTGCATATTTACGATCGGTTGCAAGCTATATTTATGTAGTAAATATTTATATTCAATCTTCAACTGTTGATGATACTCATCTTCAATTTTTGCATCTAAAAAACCTGCTTGTCCAAATAATAAAGCTGATAATTGCAGCTCATCAGATCTCACTTTTCTTAAAATTGAAAAATCAAAAGACTTCGCTAAGTTGAAAAAAGCATCTCCATTTACCTTTAATCCAAAATTCTTCGCCAATAACTGAAATAAAACCGCCTCAAAATCATTTTTATTCATCACTAAAAGCGAATTCATTGCATCTGATTTTCGTTCTAAACGTTCAAAAAACAAACGTTCTTTCCAATTACTTAAGGTAAAGTTGTCAATAGAGCTTATTTCCATTTCACAAGGAATCCACCTTTGTCTGACTGAAAATAGATTTTGATAGTTATTTAAAGCTGACTTCAAAATAAAATCTTTTAAAACCAAGACAGGTAAAGGTTTATTATTCTTCATAAAAATAGTTGCATCATCCTCCCAAACAACATGCAAAATAACTGCATCATAGTTCTGATCAATTTCATGGTGATGCGCATACCAATCAGAAGATTTTAAATGAATCTCAATATTACCAAACCAAAGCTGATTATTAATTTCTATTTTAGAATTAAGAAAGTCTGGACCTGAATTATGATTATGACTTCCTACTTTCAAAATTGTTAGATCTTCATCAATCGTAGTTTTTAAATCATGAAATGAGAATAATTGATATTTCCATACATAATGAAGAAATTCTTCATTCATAGTTTTCTTTTCAAGATACAAAAAATCATCTATACCCTCATAAATTTTTATAATCATATAGGCCTAATTCATCAAAAAGAATAGAGTATTTTCGCACAATAATTAACAAACATGAATATTATAGATAATCTAAAATGGCGATATGCTGTAAAAAAGTTCGATACTAAAAAACAGCTTTCAGAAAAACAAATAAATACATTAAAAGAAGCTTTTAACCTAACAGCAACTTCTTACGGCTTGCAACCCATAAAGCTAGTAGTAGTTAAAAATAAAGGAATTCAAAAAGAATTGATTCCACATTCTTTTAATCAAAATCAAATATTTGAAGCTTCTCATGTTTTGGTTATATGTGTGCCAAACAACTACACAACTGAAGAAGTGGAGAACTACTTTAATCTCGTTCAGAAAATTAGAAATACACCCGAAGAAACAACAAAACCTTTTAAAGATTTCTTGACTGTGGATATTGAAAATAAAACACAGGAAGAATTGCTTCTATGGAATAAAAACCAAGCATATATTGCATTAGGAAATCTCATGACCGTTTGTGCTGTAGAAAAAATTGATGCTTGCCCGATGGAAGGTTTCATTCCCGATAAATATGATGAAATTCTGAACCTAAAATCACATAATTTAAAATCTATTTTAGCTCTTCCTGTTGGTTTCAGAGCTGATGATTGTTACATGAAAGATTTAAAAAAAGTCAGAAAAGAAACACAAGAAATAGTGTTAGAAATTAACTAATTTTACATAAAAAATTAATTTACGAAATGAGTAATGCAGTAAGAAATTTAGAACCTAAAATAGTTTGGAATCACTTTGCAGATTTAAACGCAGTTCCTCGTCCTTCAAAAAAAGAAGAACGTGTAATTCAATTTATGGTAGATTTTGGTAAAAAACTAAACCTAGATACTTTCGTTGATAAAGTTGGTAATGTAATTATAAAAAAGCTTGCAACAAAAGGCCTTGAGGATAGAAAAACAGTTGTTCTGCAAAGTCACTTAGATATGGTTCATCAAAAAAATTCTGATACTGTTTTTGATTTTGATAAAGAGGGCATTAAAATGCTAATTGATGGTGATTGGGTTACTGCCGATGGAACCACTTTAGGCGCTGATAATGGTTTAGGAGTTGCAGCAATTATGGCAATTTTATCTTCTGATAATATACAACACCCAAATATTGAAGCTCTTTTTACCATTGATGAAGAAACCGGTATGACGGGTGCAATGGGATTAGAAGGCGGTATTTTAGAAGGAGACATTCTTTTAAATTTAGACACAGAAGAAGACAACGAAATAGGAATAGGATGTGCCGGTGGTGTAGATGTCACAGCTACTAGAAATTATCGCGAAGAAGAAATCCCTAAAAATTCTACCGCATTTTCAATTTCTGTTAAAGGGTTAAATGGTGGGCATTCTGGTATGGATATCATTAAAGAGCTCGCAAATGCCAACAAAATTATGAACCGTTTGTTATTTGATGGCTTTACAAATTTTGGTCTAAGAATTTCAGAAATAAACGGAGGTAGTTTACGAAATGCTATTCCGCGTGAAAGTTTTGCTATTGTAACTATTGACACAATTTCTAAAGAAGCTTTTCTCTTTGAAACAAGCTTACTTATCAACAATATAAAAGAAGAATTTTTAACACTAGAACCTAAATTAACTGTTGATATTCAAGAGATAACGGCACCAGAAAAAGTAATCGAATTAGGGGTTCAAGAAGGTTTAATTAAATCTATTTACGCTGCTCACAACGGAGTGTATAGGATGAGTCCTGATATTGCTGATTTGGTGGAAACATCTAACAATATAGCGAGAGTGATTGTAAAAAACGGACATATAAAAATTGGATGCTTAACTCGCTCTTCATCAGAAAGCAATAAATCTGATTTAGCGAATTCTTTAAAATCTGCTTTTGAATTGTCTGGATTTCATGTTGATTTATCAGGAGAATATCCAGGATGGCAACCTAATGTAAATTCCAAAATCTTGGAGGTAGTTGCTCATTTATATAAAGAATTACACACAGAAAAAGCACATGTAGCTGCTTGTCACGCAGGTTTAGAGTGTGGAATTTTAGGACAAAATTATCCCGACATGGATATGGTTTCTTTTGGACCAACTATTTTAGGGGCTCATTCTCCAGACGAAAGAGCTTCCATCTCCTCAACTCAAAAATTTTGGAACTTTCTATTAGAAATTTTAGAGAATATTCCGAAAAAATAGAACATTAACGCCTATTTAAAACCGAAGTTTATGCTTCGGTTTTTTTGATACATTTTCTATCAAAACTGTGAGGTAAAAGCATAAAAACCCGATAATCAACAATTTATTTTTTTTATAGTTTTGTTAACATCTTTCACTTTTTAAAAACATAAAAAAACGTATTTTTACTGCATAGAGATAAAAAAAATATAATGGGTAAAATAATTGCGATTGCAAATCAAAAAGGAGGTGTTGGTAAAACAACAACAAGCATTAATTTAGCTGCATCTTTAGGAGTTCTAGAGAAAAAAGTTTTATTAATTGATGCCGACCCACAAGCTAATGCTTCCTCTGGTTTAGGTCTCGATGTTGAGTCTGTAGAAATTGGCACATACCAAGTTTTAGAGCATTCCATTACTGCCAAAGAAGCAATTGTAAAAACTGAATCCCCAAATTTAGATATTATTCCTGCGCACATAGATTTAGTCGCTATTGAAATCGAATTGGTAGACAAGCAGCATAGAGAATATATGTTAAAAAAATCTTTAGAAGAAATTAAAGATGATTATGACTATATCTTAATTGACTGTGCCCCTTCTCTAGGTTTAATTACATTAAATTCTTTAGTTGCCGCAGATTCTGTCATTATACCTATTCAATGTGAATACTTTGCTTTAGAGGGTTTAGGAAAACTACTAAACACTATTAAAAGTGTACAAAACATTCATAACGCAGAATTAGACATAGAAGGCTTATTACTAACTATGTTTGATTCTAGACTAAGGCTTTCAAATCAAGTAGTTGACGAAGTTAGAAAACACTTTTCTAGTATGGTTTTTGATACTATAATTAGGAGAAACACACGTTTAGGTGAAGCGCCAAGTTATGGTGAAAGTATAATTACATACGATGCAACAAGTAAAGGTGCTGTAAATTACTTAAATTTGGCTCAAGAATTATTAAAAAAGAATTCGTAAAATGGCAAAAGCAACCAAAAAGCAAGCTTTAGGGAGAGGGTTATCTGCATTATTACAAGAATCTTCCAGCGTTATTTCTGCATCAGATAAAAATGCTGATAAAGTTGTTGGAAGTATTATAGAAATAGAATTAGATTTAATTGATGTAAACCCTTTTCAACCAAGAACTTATTTTGATGAAGAAGCCCTGAATGAATTAGCAAACTCTATAAAAGAGCTAGGTGTAATTCAACCAATTACTGTCAGAAAAATAGATAAAAACCAATTTCAATTGGTCTCTGGTGAACGTCGTTTTAGAGCATCCAAATTAATAGGAAACAAAACAGTACCTGCCTATATAAGGCTTGCCAATGACCAAGAAATGCTAGAAATGGCTTTGGTTGAAAATATACAACGTAAAAACTTAGATCCTATTGAAGTAGCTTTATCGTATCAACGTTTAATTGATGAAATTCAACTCACACAAGAAGAACTCAGTACAAGAGTTGGTAAAAAACGTTCGACAGTAACAAATTACTTACGTTTATTAAAATTAGATCCAATTTTACAGACAGGTATGAGAGATGGTTTTATTTCTATGGGGCATGGTCGTGCAATGATTAATGTTGAAAACACGGAAGATCAATTAGCTATTTACGAGAGAATTTTGAGCGAAAAATTATCCGTAAGACAAACTGAAGACTTGGTAAAGAATTTAAAATCTACTACTGTTGCCAAACCTAAGAAAAAACAAATTCCGCCTTACATAAAAACTAGCATTAAAGATATTAGCGAATACTTTGGACATAAAATAGACGTTAGTGTGAGTGCAAATGGTAAAGGAAAAATTTCCATTCCTTTTCATTCGGAAGAAGATTTTAATAGAATAAAAAACTTATTAAAATAAGTGTTTTTAAAAAGTATCATATCCATTTTATTTTTTGCGTTTTTTTCCGCAACAATTCAAGCACAGAAAGATTCTTTAAATACCAAAACTAGAAAAGATATTAAAATTGAGAAAGGCGGTGATTATGATCCTTTATCGCCATCTAAAGCTGCATTTTATTCTGCTATTTTTCCAGGAATGGGGCAAGTTTACAATAAAAAATATTGGAAAACTCCCATTGTTTGGGGTGCTATGGGTACTAGTATTTATTATTATTTAAATAATAATAAAGAATTTAAAAGATACAGAACAGCATATAAATTAAGAAAAAACAATTTAATAGACGAGTTTACAGTTGACGGTGTAGAAATAATATCAGAAGAAACTCTAGAAAGAGCTCAAGATCAACTGCGAGAAAACAGAGATATGTCTTTATTAACCACAGTAATTTTATACGTTCTACAAATTGTAGAAGCGAGTGTTAATGCACATTTACTACAGTTTAACACAGATGATAATTTATCATTTAAACCTACCTTTATGAACGACCCAATTTATGTTGAGGCTCCCAAAGTAGGTCTAACCATTAAATATAATTTTTAAAATGAAAATTGCACTATTAGGATATGGTAGAATGGGTAAAGAAATTGAAAAAATTGCTTTATCCCGTGGACATGAAATCGTAATTAGAAAAGATGTAAACGATGAAATTGATATTACTCTAGCAGATGTTGCTATAGATTTTAGTGTACCTCATTCTGCCTTTAACAATATTAAGAATTGTATAAACAATAATGTTCCTGTTATTTCCGGAACCACAGGTTGGTTGGAAAAATATGAGGATGCCGTGGCACTTTGTGAAGAAAAAAATAGTGCTTTTATTTATGCTTCAAACTATAGTTTAGGTGTCAATATTTTCTTTGAGCTAAATAAACAATTAGCAAAAATGATGCGTTCTTTAGAGGATTATAATATTTCAATGGAAGAAATTCACCACACAAAAAAATTAGATGCTCCAAGCGGTACAGCAATTACCCTAGCGGAGGGTATTATTGAAAATTCCACAAAAGAAAATTGGAAATTAGGAGACAAAACATCCAAAGAAAACATCCCAATTATTGCAAAAAGAATTCCTGATGTTCCAGGAACACATACCGTTTGGTATGATTCTGAAGTTGATTCTATAGAAATAAAACATACCGCGAATAACAGAAAAGGATTCGCTTTAGGTGCTGTTGTTGCTGCAGAATGGATTATTGGTAAAAAAGGTGTTTTTACAATGAAAGACGTGTTAAACATCCGTTAAAAATAGTAACAAAAGAGAGCAAATACACTCTAATATAAAATAAATTAGTTCGCTCGAACGCAGTCGAAGATTTTATTAGTCTTAAATTATCAACGGCGCTCGACATACACGAAATACGATATTATGACATTTACACAATGGTTTATCTTTTTTTTAGCAATACAAGTAATTCATTTTTTAGGAACTTGGAAACTTTATGTAAAAGCAGGCAGAAAAGCTTGGGAAGCTGCACTTCCTATTTATAATGGAATTGTTTTAATGAAAATAATAAATCGTCCTAAATGGTGGATTGTCTTATTATTTATTCCTGTTGTAAATCTTTTAATGTTCCCTGTAATTTGGATTGAAACAATAAGAACTTTTAGTTTTTACAAAAAAATAGATTCTTTTTTAGTAATTGTAACCTTAGGACTTTATATATTCTACATTAATTACGCTACAGACACAAAACACATCACAGACAGAAGCTTAAAGCCTCGTTCTGAATTGGGTGAATGGATTAGCTCTATTGCTTTTGCAATTATTGCAGCCACCTTAGTTCATACATATTTTATGCAACCTTTTACGATACCAACTTCCTCGTTAGAAAAATCTTTATTAATTGGAGATTATTTATTCGTAAGTAAATTTCACTATGGAGCAAGAGTTCCATCAACAACAATTGCTGCACCAATGGTGCATGATTCTCTACCATTTACAGGAACAGCATCTTATTTAAAGAACCCTCAACTTCCATACACACGTTTACCAGGTTTACAAAAAATTAAAAACAATGATATTGTTTGTTTTAATTGGCCGGCAGACACCTTAGCAACTATGTGGGGAGACAATTCCGGTAAATTCACATACAAACCTGTTGATAAAAAAACAAATTATGTAAAACGTTGTGTTGGTATAGCTGGTGATTCCTTAGAAATGAAAAACGGTTACTTCTATATTAATGGAAAAAAGAATATTTTGCCAGACAGAGCAAAGTTACAGTTTTATTATACTTATGAAGCTAAAAAACCGATCACTAAAAATACGTATCCAAAATTCTTGCTTAAAAAAGAAAGAACTGGCGTTTATAAAATTTTAACAAAATATTGGAACGATAATAGAGTCCAAAAATCGATTAACGAAAACGGGCGCTTATCTAAAATTGGTTCAGACTCCTTATATACTGAGGTTGCTGGTGGGATAAATCCTGACTTTGCAAGGAAGTTAAAAATGATTAATGTTGATACTAAAATAAACATCAACTTAACAGAGGAAGAAGCTGCACGTTTACAAAAGATGCCTTTAACTGCTTCTGTGAGAAAAATAAATCACGGAGTTGATAACGCTATTTTCCCTCATGTAGAAAAATTAAGGTGGAGTCAAGATAACTTTGGCCCAATTTATATTCCAGAAGCTGGCGTTACCGTTAAATTAGATTCCGAATCTTTACCTTTTTACGAGCAAATCATTAAAAATTATGAAAATAATGATTTACAAGTTATGGGTGAAAACATTTATATTAATGGGAAAAAAGCGGACTCTTATACATTTAAACAAGACTATTTTTACTTAATTGGAGACAATAGACACAACTCCTTAGATGGCCGTTATTGGGGATATGTTCCTTTTGATCATGTTTTAGGAAAACCTGTGATGGTTTGGTTTAGCTGGGATGCTAACGCAGCTAGTTTTAGTGAAAAACTAAAATCTATTCGATGGGACAGAATGTTCACAACTGTTCACGGTGAAGGAAAACCCGTGTCTTATAGATACATCGTTTTTGCTTTAATTGGGTTGTATTTTGGATATAGTTTTTATAAAGGGAAAAAGAAACCTTCTAAAAAATAATGTAAATGTCATTATTTATTCCTTCTTATTTTGGACCTATTTCTGAATATTCTGAGATTTTAAAAACTGAAACTGTTGTTTTCGAAATGGAAGATAATTTTCAGAAACAAAGCTATAGAAATAGATGTTATATCTTTAATTCTAGCGGGAAACAGTTACTAAACATTCCTGTAAAAGACAAAAATAAAGGAACTACACAACGTAAAAAAACAAAAGACCTCTTAGTAGATAATGATGCTCTTTGGCAAGAACATCACTTAAAATCATTACAAACAGCATATAGAACTTCACCATTTTATGAGTTTTATGAAGATGATTTGCTACCAATTTTCAAGAGAAAATATACTTTCCTACAAGATGTAAATATTGACACCTTTTTATTTGTAACAGATGCTTTACAGATATCTCAAAAGCATTCTTTAACTGAAGAATATATTGTAAACACAAAAGAAAATGACTTTAGAGCACTTTCGGATGTTAAACATAAACCTAAAAAATTAGTCGATAATTATATTCAGATGTTTGATGACAAACATGGTTTTATTCCTAATTTATCTATTTTAGATTTGCTCTTTATGGAAGGTCCAAATGCAATTAGTTTCTTGTGACGTTGGGATTCATAATACATTACGGATTACACTTTTTAGCACCGCTTTTTATAGCTTACTTTTTCTTTAGGAAAAAGTGGAAAACGGTGTATTTAATTTTCATATGCTCTATGTTAGTCGATTTAGATCACTTATTAGCTACCCCCATTTTTGACAAAAACAGATGCAGCATCAACTATCACCCTTTGCATTCTTATATAGCCATTGGTTTTTATTTTGTTGGATTATTTTTAAAAAAAACAAGGATCTTATGTTTTGCGCTATTATTTCATATGATAACAGACGCTATAGACTGCTATTTGTAATACTTTTTAAGAAGATTATCAAACTCGTTTGAAATATTCAATTTAAGAACAAGATATATATATACAACTGTAATTACAATACTCTTTAGAAACATATTTATAATTGGGTGAACTGGGAATTTCCAAAAATAAATATTACTTACTGGAAAATCCCAGAAACTAAAAGCTAAGTATAAAGTGACAATAATTATAATCATTTTTAATGATTTATTAGTAAAAGGAGTGATAGCGAATTTCGTTTTCACAAAAAACAATTTAAAAGTATTTGCACAAAATATAACGATTAAAGTCGCCAACGCTAAACCTTCTGTCCCCATATTTAACTCATAATAGAATAGTTTATTCAAAAAATAAACAGACAAAGCCATACAAATACTAATCGGTAACGTTATTTTATAAAACTTAGAATTGTTTATAATTGCTCCGTTATTGCCTAAAAAACCATTGTAGAGTTTTAATAAAGAAATCATTAGAACAACAATAATAGCTCCACCTCCCACCGAGTATTTTTTTGGTAATAATTCAAATAACTGAACTACGTTTGTATTTATCAGCACAAAAAACAAACCACTAATTAATAATAAATTGATTGAACTCTTTTTATATAAGGAACCCACTTCTTTATGATTATCTTCGTTTAAGGTTTTAGAAGTTAAAGGTTGTAAAATATTAAGCATAGCTCTACTTGGTGCTTCAATAAAAGAACCTATAAAAACAGCCACTGTGTAATAAGCTGCTGTTGCTAAAGATTCTTTTCCCGGAATCATATATTTATCAATATCTAAAAGAATAGCTCCTGCGCTTCCTGCTAAAATAATATACAACGAAAAACGGATTATTTCTTTAAAGTTATCAGGTTTAGAGAATGTGATTTTTGGAAAATATAATTTGAATGCATAAAACATCATTATGAACATTCTTAAAAAATAAGCTACTGTTAAATAATTAATAAATTCAGATTCTGTAATTAACTTAAAATAAACAGCTAATAATAAAATCATTACTATTGCTCTATTCCATATTTCTTTTAAAATATTCCCAAAAACAGACTGAAACTGAACTTTAGCCCAAGCGTAAAAAACTTCAAAATAAGATGTTGCAACTGCTACCAAATAAATTATATATGTATAATCTTTTATAATTATGTTTTCTTCGGTAGCTAAATAATTACTTATTTCTTCGTACAATAGATTGCCGATAAAAGCAAAAGGTAATGCTATAAAGAGGGGTAAAAAAAGCACTGAAGACAAAAATCTGTCTTTCTCTGCCTTTGTATTGTAGCTTGAGAAAAACTTAACAATTGCATGATGTATACCAAAAGCAATTAATGGCATTAATAAATTTGAAGTTGACAATAAGTAAATTACCAATCCATAATATTTATCATCTAGAAGATTAGGGTATAAAAATAATGTATTAATACCTCCAAGGCCAAAACCTAAAAAAATAAAAAGTGTATTCTTAAAAGACTGTTTTAATATAATGCCCATATTACGAATGTAAACTTTTAATAATGATTGCCAATTTTTTAGTCAACTGCTTTCTATGAAATTTTTCTGTATTTTTAGAGTTCACTTTTAAATTTCCTTCTTTATATAGATCATATAATTTTAATATTTCTGATGATAATTTTTCTTCATTATCAAAACCAACTATAACTCCTGCATTTGTTTCTTTTAAAATTTCCGACAAATCACCTTCTTCTGGTCCAATCGCTAAAATGGGTCTTTTTGCTGTTAAATATTCAAATAATTTTCCTGTTAAAATTCCTTTAGATTTTTCTATATTCGGAATTAATAATAATAATACTTGGGCTTTTTTCTGATATTCAACGGCTTCCCTATGATTTACATAACCAACAAAATTGGTATTTTCGTTTAATTTATTCTTCGATATTTCAGTTTTAACTTCATCCGAAATATCACCAATAAAATTCAGTTTTAAATCATTTTTAAAATCTTCATTCTTAGAACAAAGATCTTTTAAAACATTAAATAAAACTCTCGGATTACTTTGTTTAGGCAATAAACCAATATAAGAAATCGTGAATTTAGCATCTTTTATGATGCTATTTTCTGTTATCACTTCATCATCAAAACCATTAGTGATTACTTCTACTCTATTTGCTGTTTTACTAAATTCTTCTTTTAATGAATTACTGACTGTTAAAACAGAATCTGCAATTTTTAAAACTTCTTGTTCTAACTTTTTATTCTTATTCTTAGCAAATGAAAGTTGATTAAAATCTTTATTGTAATACAAATCAGACCATGGATCTCTAAAATCTGCAATCCATTTTATATTATTTTTCTGATGTAATTTCTTAGCAATTAAATGCATGCTATGAGGTGGACCTGTAGAAATAATAGTATCAACCTTATTTGAATCTAAATATTCTTGTAAATATTTTACAGAAGGTTTTACCCAAAATATTTTAGGATCAGGAATAAAGAAATTCCCTCTAACAAATGACAATAAACCACTTTTACTCACATTTGATATTCCACTTTTCTGAGGTTTATCTTTCTTCCAAAATAGAAGGTCTGTTGGTTCCCAAATGGGTTGTTTTAAAACCGTTATATTTTTCGGAACTTCATTAAGTAAAGTGTTATCTTCTTTTGGATAGGTAACATTATCAACTGTATAAACAACAGGTTCTATTCCGAATTCTTGTAAATATTTAACAAACTTCAACCAACGCTGAACACCAGAACCTCCTGCTGGCGGCCAATAATATGTAATTATTAATACTTTCAAGATTCTAAATTATCGTATAAATGTAGCAGTTTTTTTGATGTTTGTTCCCAAGAAAACTCATTTTCTATAAACTGTTTGCCGTTTTGACCTAATTCATTTCTTAATGTTTCATTTTTATAAAGTCTTAGAATTTTATCAGAAAAATCGCTTACATCTCTTTCCTTATGAATCAAACCTGTATAATTTTTCTCTACCAACTTTTTCTGTGCAGTTGCATCACTCACTAAAAGTGGCTTTGCCAAACTCATGTATTGAAAAATCTTATTCGCATACGCAACATCATGTTGTAAATTTCTATGCAAAGGAGAAATGCAAATATCACTAGATAGAATATAAGATTGGAATAATGATACGTTTTGCCAACCTTCAAAATCAACAAAATCTTCTAATTTTAAATTGACAACTTGCTGTTTCAAAATTACATCTGTCGTATTTCTACCAACAATTACTAACCTAATATTCGGAATTATTTCCTTTAAATAACAAATAGATTCAATAGCCGTTTGTAATCCTCTTCTTAAATGTGTATCACCTAAATACAAGATTACAAAATCGTCTTTATATCTATTTGTGATTGTTTCTTCTAACTGATAATCCGTGTAAAAAGACTCTCTAATTGTATTTGGTACTAAAACTAGCTTATCTTTTGAAGTAGGAATTCTTTCTTCTAAATTTTCAAGAAATTCTGGAGAAACAGCAATAACTTTATTCGCTTTTTCTATAAATTCTCTTTCTTTCTTTTTCCATTTTAGTGGAGAAATTATATATTTTCCAGGAAACTTCTGAAGATGCGGGTACAACTTCATAACTTCTGGCATATTATCGTGTAAATCTAAAACTACAGGTACATTAAATTTTTTATTTGCATTAAAAACGGCATCAGCAATTCTTATATCATGTATATGTAAAGCATCTATTTTTGTTTCTTTTATAAAACGATGAATTTTACTTTTCATCAAGAAACTATACAAAGGTATTGTATACGCTAAAGCGGATAATTTATATTCTAATTTATTAGAAGAATATCTTTTTACCTGAATTCCATTAATGGTTTCGGATGCCTTTTCATTAGCATATTTTAAACAAAAAAGAAAAACTTCATGTCCCGCGTTTACCAAAGAAACTGCTTCATTTTCTACTCTTGGATCTGGTGGAAACGGAGCATCAAGTATCATTCCTATTTTCATACTTTCTTTTTCCGTTCATAAAAGAACCAACCAACAGTAATAAAGATTAACAAACCATAAGAAGATAAGGAAATTATTTTTCCTTGCTGAATTACTTTTGGCTCAAACTTAAATTCAATTGTATGTTTTCCGGCAGGAACGATCATTCCTCTTAAAACATAATTCACTCTAAAATGTGGTGTTAATTTCCCGTCAACATATGCATTCCAACCATCTTTATAATAGATTTCGGAGAAAACTGCAAATTGTTCTTTTGCTGTTTTAGATTGATATGTTAGTGTGGTAACATCGTAATTTAAAAGTGCTATTGTAGCTGTTGAATCTTTTTCTTGCGGGAATTTTATTTCTTTTTGCTTAATCAAAGATTTCGCATAAACCGCAACCTCTTTTAGTCTTCAACGAATCTAAAGCTAGCATTTCTTCATTAGCTAGAATTTACAACTTTTACATTATCAACAAACCAAGCATTTCCATTTGCATCAGGATTTAATTGCGCTTGTTTTTCACCTTTATCATTACCAACAATAAAATATTTGGTATTTAACATGTTTAAAACCTGCATGTTATTTTTGGCAATTTGAAAGTCAAATAATTCTTGATAACGCCCTAATTTTGCCGCATGATAGCCTCCGATAGAATTATGAAAATAAGAAGTACTTCCGTCATTCATTGGGTTTACCGTAAAATTACCAACTCTAAAATGTGCTTTATCTTTTAAGATTAATTTATCTGCAGATGAAGCTGTAAATGGTTTCTCTATTTTTCTTGCCGATTTAAAATCATCTTCATTTACATATTTTTTATCCACAGATATTAAATCAAACAAAACAAAAACTACTAATGTAATAATTGTAACACTTTGTTTTAATTTATCTTTTAATAGCATCCATAAAACTCCTCCAGAAAGTAACATTAAAACTAAAGAACGTAGCGAATCCATTAATAACATCGATTTTCTATCTGCAATAACTGAATCTATTAAACCTGGTAATTGGTCGTATTGAGAATCTCTTAAACCCTCAAAAGTTGAAAAACCATGTGCTAATAAAAATCCTACAATAACTAATCCGCCAAAAACATAAACTGCTTTCTTTAATCCTTCTTGTTTTTCACCAGAAGAAATAGTTGACGAAAAGAATTCTTTTAACCCTAAAATAGCTAAAATAGGAACACATAATTCTGCAATAACTTGTATTGAAGAAACTGCTCTAAACTTATTATAAAGAGGAATATAATCAATGAAAAAATTAGTTAAAAAATCGAAATTTCTTCCCCAGCTCATTAAAATTGAAAAAACCGTTGCTGCTACTAACCATTGTTTTAACCTTCCTTTTACTAAGAATATTCCTAAGAAAAATAGAAAGAAAATTACAGCGCCAATATAAGCTGGCGCTTCTACAATTGTTTGATCTCCCCAATAAGTTAAAACTTGTGATGAGTAATCGTCTGCAACTTTTCTTCCTGCTTTTTTCTGTATCGTTTTATAAAAATTAGAATCATCTCCTAATTTTTCAACAGTTCCTCCGCCCATAAAACGAGGAATAAACAAGTTAAAAGTCTCTAATTTTGCGTAACTATATTCTGTAATGTATGCTTTATCTAATCCTTTAGACGCTTCTTTTTTAGTTCCATCAGGGTTTATTGTTAATTCAGATTTTCCTCTTGTACTATAATCTCCATATTCTTTCATCGCCATTAAACGAGAAGAATTTGCACCAATACCTAATAAAACTGCAGCAATAATAACAATACTTTGTTTTATAAAAACAGGAAGTATCTTTTCTTTGACTGCATTTACAAGTTCTACAATTCCTAAAATCAATAAACAAAACCCGAGATAATAAGTCATCTGTGGGTGATTTGTATAAATTTCTAAAGCCATTGCGACACCTGTAACTAAAAACCCTAAAATATATCGTTTTTGAAAAACCCACAAAACTCCTGCTAAAACCAAAGGCATATAGGCAATTGCGTGTGCTTTTGCATTGTGTCCTGCCCCGAATATGATAATTAAATAGGTTGAAAACCCAAAGGCGAGCGATCCTAAAATTGCCAATCTCCAATTTATTTTTAACGCCATCATCAATACAAAAAAGCTTAAAAAATATAAAAAAGTATAATCTGCTGGTCTTGGTAAAAAACGTAAAGTTTTGTCTAAAACTCTTACAAAATCATTCGGATAATAAGCACTTACTTGATATGCTGGCATTCCGCTAAAAGAAGCACCAGTCCAATACGGTTCTGTATTTTTATCAGCTCTAAAATCATTAATATCTTTTACCATTCCTCTAAATTGAGTGATATCAGATTGATTTAATTTTTGTCCTTTTAAAACCGGATGAAAATAAATGATTGAAGCCAAAGCAAAAACTGCTATAGCTATTATATAAGGTATAACTTTATTAAAATTCTTCAAATGAATACTTTTTAATTAATGTTTTCAACAATAAAACTAACTAAGAAAAACCTTAATTAATCAACTTCTTCAAAATCGACATATTCCCCAACAGAGTTTTTACTTTGTTTCTGAGTACCTGGGTGTTTGTCTATTACAGTTTTCCCCTCTTGTACATTACTTTTTTGTTGCTGCCGATGTTGACCATATTGCTGCTCGGCCTTATTTTTAATTGTTTCTGCAGCTTTTTTCATTAAAAAAGGTGCAAATAATTTTGCTAGAAACTTAAAAGCATAATAAAATAGAAGTATATAAAATATAGTTTTTAGTAAACCCATTTAAAATTGTATTTGTAAAAAAATCATTCAAAAATAACAATTTGAATACAATTGAAGCGTTAACAAACTACAAAAGTTTCACAAACTCAAAAAAGTATCGTTTACTTTTATAAAACAGCATTTTTAACCTATGTTTGTGTTGACGGATAGCTACTGTTTATAAAATTGTATTCTAATTTATGAAGAACCTTTTTCCGAAATCTTTTTTAGCCTTTATATTTCTTATAAATATTGCTCTGCATGCACAATATACTGATGTCATAAACTCAAATAAACCTGGTTTTTCAGAGAGCCCTTATAGCGTTGGCACTGGTATTTATCAATTTGAGACAGGCTTCTTTATGAAAGACACTCGGATAGAAAATTCTTTTTCTAGACCAAAATCTTTGGGAGTAGACTTACTTTTTAGAACTAGTTTTTTTCTAGAAAAACTAGAATTAAATACTCAATTAACATATCAAAAAGACAAAGATGCTCTCAATAATATTTCTACTTCTGGTTTGAGTAATTTTACCATTGGCGCGAAGTATTTAATATTCCAACCTGAATATACCGATAAAACGAAAGAAGTTCGGAGTTGGAAACGAAGAAAGGCTTTTGATTTTAAACGATTGATTCCCTCTGTAGCTATCTATATAGGTATGAATACCGATTTAGTAAATGATATATACAAAACAGAGAGTATTACTCCAAAAGCGGGCGTTTTATTACAACAGAATCTTACCAATGAATTTAATGTTATTTCAAATGTTTTTTATGATAAAATAGGAACTGATTTTTCTGAAATATCTTATATAATAACGGCGACGCATAATTTTAGATCAAGATGGTCTGGTTTTGTAGAGCATCAAGGAATATTAACAGAAAACCAAAACAAATTAAACTTCGGAACAGGAGTAGCCTACTTATTTAGTAAAGATTTTCAAATTAATGCTTCTGCGAGATATCTTTTAGAGGGAAATACTTCTGGTTTTTATGGAGGTTTCGGAGCATCATACAGAATTAATAAACATAAAGATTCTTACAAGGAGTTAGATGAGAATGGTAAAGAAATAAAAGAAACACCAATCACAAGGTACAACGAACAACAAAAAGGTGGGTTTTTCTCTCGGATTTTAAATGTTTTCAAGAAAAAAGAAAAAAATACAGGTGATCGAAAAAGACCGACAAGAGAAAGAAAATCACTCACTAAAAAGAAAAAAGAAGGATTTTTCGGTCTATTCAAGAAGAAAAACAAAAAAGAAGAAAAGACAAGTGATCGAAAAAGACGGAAAAGAACAAGAAAATCAGACAAGAAAAACAAAAAAGAAGAAACAGATATCGAAAAATTAGAAAGAGAAATTAAAGATCTCGAAAAAGAGATAGAAAAAGATAACAAATAGAATTCTTATTTTTGTGCTATGATTACGCTAAAAAAAATTGCCTCAAAAAAAGAAATGAAAGCCTTTGTGCTATTTCCTTTTTCATTGTACAAAAACAATAAGTATTGGGTTCCTCCAATTATCAAGGACGAAATTGACAATTTTGATCCAACAAAAAATCCTGTCTTCGAAAATGCCGATGCGCAGTTTTTTGTAGCAATGCGAGATAATAAAATTGTTGGTAGAGTCATTGCAATTATCAATTGGTTTGAAGTAGAAAAGCAACAAATTAAAAAAATGCGTTTTGGATGGTTTGATGTGATTGACGATATTGAAGTTTCAAAAGTACTTTTAAACAAAGTAAGAGAAATCGGACTTGAAAATAACTTAGAATATATTGAGGGGCCTGTTGGGTTTAATAACTTAGATAAAACCGGTGTTTTAACAGAAGGATTTCGACCATTTAGGAACTATGATTACCTGGTATAATCACCCTTATTACAAAGATCATTTAGAACAATTAGGTTTCATTAAAGAGAAAGAATATTTAGAGAATAAATTTAAATTTAAGCATGTTGACGGTGTTTATTTTGATAGAATAAGTAACATTTTAAAAAGACGATTTAAGCTAAAAGCATTAGACTTTAAAAAAACAAAAGACATTATGCCTTATGTTGATGAAATGTTTGAAGTTTTTGATGCATCATATTCTAAACTATCTACCTTTGTTCCTATTTCTGATTCTCAAATCGCATTTTTTAAAAAGAAATACATTTCATTTATCAACCCAGAGTACATAAAATTTGTAGTTGATGAAAACAATAAATTGGTAGCTTTTGCCATTGTAATGCCTTCTTTTTCTGAAGCTTTGCAAAAAGCAAAAGGAAAGTTATTCCCATTTGGATTGTTTCATTTATTAAAAGCAAGAAAGCACGCAAAAGATGTTACTTTTTATTTGATTGGTGTACATCCAGATTATCAAAATAAAGGTGTACATGCTATTATTTTTGATCAATACACTAAAACATTTAAACCTTTAGGTATCGATAATTGTATCAGAACTCCTGAGTTAGAAGAAAACCAAGCGATAAATAAATTGTGGGAAAACTTTAAACCTGTAACTCACAAAAGACGAAGAACTTATAAATTAGATATCAATGCAACTATTTTATAATTCAGAAATCACTTCACAAACGACGCAAATTACATTTGACAAAATTGAAAGTAAACATATTGTGCGTGTTTTAAGAAAACAAATAAATGATACTCTTAAAATAACAAACGGAAAAGGTTTTTTATTTGATGTAAAAATAATTATTGCTAGCGATAAAAAATGCCTTGCAGAAGTTACTCATTTTGAAGAGAAATCAAAACCTTGGAATTATTATTTACATATTGCCATTGCCCCCACTAAAAGCAATGATAGAATAGAATGGTTTTTAGAAAAAGCAACAGAAATTGGTGTTGACGAAATTACACCAATTATTTGCTCTAATTCTGAACGTAGAATTGTAAAATTAGAACGTTTTGACAAAATAATACAATCTGCAATGAAACAATCCTTAAAGTTTACATTGCCAAAACTGAATAAACCTATAAAGTTGAATGACTTTTTAAAACAAGATTTAGACGGGCAAGTTTGTATCGCACATTGCGAAGAACAAGAAAAAACATTGTTACAATCTGTTGTAAAACCATCAGAAAAAACAACCATACTTATTGGTCCAGAAGGTGATTTTTCATCAGAAGAAATAAAAAAATGTTTATCAAAAAATATGACTCCTATTTCTTTGGGAGAGAGTCGGTTGCGGACAGAGACGGCGGCTTTGGTTGCAGTGAATACAATTTCGTTTATCAATCAGTAAGTTTTTATTATATTGCTATAAAATCTGATCAAAATAATTAATGAAGCAATTTCAATTTCTACTCTATACATTTTTTTTTCTTTCGATCAGCGCTCAAGATGTTGCTATTTTAAAATACAATGGTGGTGGAGATTGGTATGCAAACCCAACTGCAATACCAAATTTAGTTGCATTTTCTAACACAAATATAAAAACCAATATCTCCAAGAATCCACAAGCTGTATATATTGGTAGTGAAGATCTTTTTAATTACCCCATCCTATTTATGACCGGGCATGGTAATGTCGATTTTTCTGATAATGATGCAAATAACCTAAGAAATTATTTAATTTCTGGTGGATTTTTACACATTTCAGACAATTATGGTTTGGATAAATTTATTCGAAAAGAATTAAAGAAAGTATTCCCTGAATTGGAATTAAAAGAGATCCCAACGAACCACCCAATTTATAATCAGACTTTTAAATTTCCAAACGGAATTCCGAAAATTCATGAGCATAATAAAAAAATGGCACAAGGTTTTGGATTATTTCATCAAGGAAGGTTGGTCGTTTTTTACGATTATGAAACAGATTTAAGCGACGGTTGGGAAGATGAAATTATACATAACAATTCTAAAAGTGTGAGAGAAAAAGCATTAAAAATGGGTGCTAATATTATAGAGTACACTTTTAAAAACTAACGTTTCACTGTTAGTAAAGAATTCGAATTATTAAAATAAAACCTTATAATGCAAAACCAAATAAACATAGACGAAATAAGAATAAACTTTGATGAAAGTGGGCTATGGGTATTAAATATTGCCATTGCTATTATTATGTTTGGGGTTGCCTTAGGAATTACAATAGAAGATTTTAAACGACTTTTTAAGAACCCTAAAATAGTTTTTGTTGGAGTTCTATCTCAATTCATTTTATTACCAGCACTTACTTTTTTAGCCATTCTAATTATAGAACCGCATCCTAGTTTTGCTCTTGGAATGATGATGATTGCTGCTTGTCCTGGTGGAAATGTTTCTAACTTTTTTAGCAAAATGGCTGGTGGAAATGCTGCTTTATCAGTTAGTTTAACTGCTTTTGCTACTTTAATATGTATTATAATGACTCCCTTTAATTTACAATTTTGGGGAAGTTTATACAAACCGACTAATGAAATTTTAAAGACAGTTTCTTTAAATCCTTTTAATTTATTTAAAGTAGTTTCCTTAATTTTAGGAATCCCTTTAATACTCGGAATGCTCATCAAACATTACCATTCTGAAATGGCTGGAAAAATTGAAAAAGTTTTAAAACCTTTATCAATGTTGGTTTTTATTGCATTAATTTTCATTGCATTTTCTCAAAACTTAGACGTTTTTGTAAATCACATTCATCATGTACTGTTCTTAGTTATCTTTCATAATGTTTTTGCATACATCTTAGGATTCTATACTGCAAAAAGTTTTAAATTAAATAGTCAAGATCGTAAAACAATTGCTATGGAAACAGGCATACAAAATGGCGGCTTAGGTTTACTTCTTATTTTTGGATTCTTTGAAGGATTAGGAGGAATGGCTTTACTAGCAGCTTTTTGGGGTATTTGGGATGTGTTTTCTGGTATGGCATTGGCCACTTATTGGGGAAGAAAAACCAAGCAAAAACTGGCAACTGTGCTTCACAACACAAATAAATAATTATTTCTATTGAAAGGAATTTGGTACAACTTTATAAGACTAATTATTAAAATCGGTTTGTTCTTTTACACCAAAAGAATAAAAGTTTCAGGTAAAAATAATATTCCTAAAAAAGGCGCTGTTTTATTCGCAATCAATCACCCTAATGGATTGATTGATCCTTTAATTGCAACAACAAACATAAAAAGAGACAATCATTATTTAGTTAGAGCGGCTTCTTTTAAGAAACCTGTTGTGAAGAAAATTCTAGGCTCTTTAAACTTAATGCCTATTTACAGAATTAGAGATGGTGCCAGTCAGTTAGGTAAAAACCAAGAAATTTTTGAAAGTTGTTTTGATATTTTCAATCGAGGAGAAACTTTGATGATTTTCCCTGAAGGAAGTCATAATAGAAAACGTACTGTAAGACCTTTGAGTAAAGGTTTTACAAGAATCGTTTTTGGCGCTTTAGAGAAATACCCGGACTTAGATATAAAAATAATTCCTGTTGGATTAACCTACCAAAACGTTTCTTACTACCCAGCAAAAGTATCTTTAAATTTTGGAAAACCAATTTCGGCAAATGACTTTTACAACCCAGAAAAACTAAATATTTCTACTGTTCAACTAAAAAATGAAGTCAGTTGTCAATTAAAAAAACTGAGTGTTCATATTAAAGATGATGAAAATTACGAATGCACTTTAGCAAAGCTAAATGATGCTCAAGTAGATTTTACGAATGTAGAATTGGTAAACAAAATAATTCTATCTGGAAATATACCTGAGAAAAAAGAAGCAAATACAAATCTTTTAAAACCTATTTTTTACCTTATTCTTTTAAACAGTTTTATTCCTTTTTTAATATGGAAAAAAGTCTCAAAAAAAATTGATGAAATCGAGTTTATAGACACTTTTAGGTTTACAATTAACAAAGTTACATTCCCTATTTTTTATAGTTTTCAAACTTGGATTATTCATTTATTCTTTGGTTGGAATATTGCGGGGATTTATGTTCTAACTTCTCTACTTTTAATTCTTCTTTACACCAAATTATCTACTACCAATACAGAAGCTTAAATTTTAAAGAACGAGTAAAAAAGAACGAAAAAACCTCTAATCTAAAATAGAATCTTGAATAATTTGCTGAATTTCAGTACGAATATTATTAGTCAACAGACTTGTGTTTTTCATTGTTGGATATACTCTATTTGATAGAAAAACATAAACCAGTCCACTTTTTGGATCCGCCCAAGTATAAGTGCCTGTAAATCCAGAATGCCCAAAGCTTTCATCAGAAACACAGCCACAAGTTGCCTTAATTTCAGGATTTAACTGAGGCTTATCAAAGCCTAAACCTCTGCGAACTTTTTTATCAGAAAAATAACGGTAATTAAATTTATCTAAAGTTGCTGTATTTAAATAGCGTTTGCCTCCATAAAATCCTTTTTGCAAATACATTTGCATAATTTTAGCAACATCGTTCGCGTTCGAAAATAACCCCGCATGACCTCCTACTCCACCCAACATTGCTGCACCCATATCATGTACGTCTCCATGTAATAATTGGTTGCGATAATAATCATCATTTTCCGTTGGAACAATTTCATCTTTAGGAAATTTTTGAAGCGGTAAATAACTCGTTCTATTCGCGCCTAAAGGTTGATAAATATTTTTATCAACCAAAGTATTTAATGGTTTATTATATTCTCTTTCAAGAGCCTCTTTAAATATATAATAACCCAAATCACTATATTTATAACCTGCTTCCTCTCTTTGTTCCGCCTCTCTAATATGTTTATAAATACTGTCTTTATAAGAATTCTTTAAGTACAAATTTTGGGCAACTTTAACCGAGTAATTTTTTAATTTTTCCTTGCGATAAAATATAGGTAAATTTTTGTGAGTGACCGTATCTTGAGTTCCTTTATAAAAAGGAATCCATGCTTTCAACTTACCAAAATGAGACAGTGTTTCTCTTACAGAAACACTTGCTTTATTTGATCCTTTAAAACTTGGTAAAAGATCTTGTAACTTTTCGTTTAAATTAATTTTTTGCTCTTCTTCTGCCTTCATTAATAGCGGCAAAGAAGCTAATATCTTTGTAAGTGATGCTAAATCATAAACATCATTATTTTTTACTTTTAGCAACTTTTTCTCTGTATGATATCCATAACTTTTATTTAAAACAACTTTGCCTCTTCTTGCTGCAAAAACTTGAAAACCTGGAGCCATTTTTTTTGACAAAATAATCTCGGCTAAAGAATCTATCTTTTTTAATTTTAGAGAGGACATGTTTGCAGCTTCTGGAATTGTGTACTCAAACCGGCTAAGACTTGATGTCATTAAACCATGACCTTCTCTAAACTCGCTTTTTATAGAAACAGGTAATTTTCCTTTTGCGGGAAAAGCACCAAAAATTAATTGTGCAGAAAGTTCTTGCGCTAATTTACTGTTCTGATAAGAAACAAGAATTCCTTCTATATTTGTAAAAGTTTTTAATTGCAATAAACTATAAGGACTTGTAAAAACATCTAAAATCACGTTATTTTTTCTTGCAATCTCTTGCAACCAAACAAGGTCTTTATCTTTAAACTTATAACTTTTCCATGGATTTAAATTTGACTTATGAAACCCAATAATAACTAAATTATAAGGCTTCAATTTTTTTATAATTCCATCTAAATTTTCATCAGAAACCACATCAACCTTTCCATAATTCTTTAGCATTTTAACAAAATCTATACTTGAATCATCTCCTAACTTAACATAAGCAATTTTTCTTTTTTCTAAATTACTAATCGGTAAATTTCCATTGATATCTTTAACAACTGTTAAAGAATTTTTCACCAATTCTCTATGCAGTAACTCATCTTCTATTGCATTTAAATCCTTTGCAATACCGTCTAGAATAATTGGTTTATATTTATGCAAACCCGCCCAATATTTAGCATTTAATATTTTTCTGACAGAGAAGTCTACTCGTTCTTCTGTCAATGTTTTTAACTCAATTGCTTTTTTAATTATGTTTACCGTAGCAGGTATATCTTGAGGTATTAATAGTAAATCGTTTCCTGCCTGTATTGCAGCCAAATTTATTTCTGCAGATGTTGCATAATTTGCAGCACCTTTCATGTTTAAACCATCTGTAATTACCAGACCTAAAAAGCCTAATTTTTGTTGCAATAAATTGGTTACAACATTTTTAGACAACGAAGTTGGCAGCCTTTTATCAGACTCTAAACTAGGTATACTTAAATGCGCAGTCATCACACTCGCAATACCCGCGTCAAAAACTTTTTTATACGGATACAATTCTACAGAATCTAAACGCGCGATATCAAAATTTAAAACAGGCAATGTATGATGAGAATCAGAGGCTGTATCTCCATGACCAGGAAAATGTTTTGCATTTGCCAAAACACCCTCGCTTTGCATCCCTTGTGTCAAAGCAATTGCCTTTTGAGTTACGTTTTCTTTATTCTCACCAAAAGAACGATTTCCAATAATAGGATTTTCAGGATTTGTATTTATGTCAACAACGGGTGCAAAGTTTATATGAATTCCCAAACGCTTACAATGTTTCCCTAAATGAACACCTAATTCTTTAATTAAAGAATCATTTCTAATAGCACCCAGCGTCATATTCCAGGGAAAGCGATACGTGTTTTTTAAACGCATGTCTAAACCCCATTCCCCATCAAAACCGATCATTAAAGGTACTTTTGCAGCATCTTGATATCTATTGTTTAGCTCAGCTTGTTTTTCTGGAGTTCCTTGCATAAAAATTAGATTACCAACATGATATTCTTTAATCATCTTTGTAATAAAATCTGCATGTTTTTCATCTTTATTAGAATACGCTTGTACCATGAATAACTGACCTATTTTTTCATCTAAAGTCATATTTTTCATAATACTATCTACCCAAATAGTTTGTGCTTCTGAATCTTTCGCTATTAAAGGATCTACACTTTGTGCAGATATTTTAAAAGCAAAACAAATAAAAAACATAATAAGTAACTCTCTCTTCATTTTTTTCGTCAATATTTATTTTGGGCGTTTTAACAGGCTTTCCATTATATCTTTTTTTCGTTCCTTCAAAAAGGATGTCATTTCAATCCTTAACGTGGTTTACCGAAAAGCTCCATACTAAATTTAAAACAATAGCTATACCAAAAACCGTTTGTGCCAACTGTCATTTGCCGGAATTTCCCAATTATTTTCAAAATCTTCCTTTGTACTTACCATATTATTAAACACAATCGTTTCTGAAGTTACTTTTTGTTCTTTCGCAAATTTCTGAAAATCAGATAATTTCACTAAATTAATATTTTCATTATCTCTAAAGGTAATGTTCATTTTATTCATTAAATCTAATTTCAATTCATGCTCTAACCCCTTCACAAAGCGAACTGAAGCATCAATAGAGCAGCCAGAAACATTATTAAAACTTTCATCTACCGCTAAGACTAAAAACTGATTATATTTTATTGTAAAAGAACCTTTCAAATCATCTCCATGACGCGTCCATTGATTAATAAACTCTTCTGCTTTCTCGGAGATAAATTCAATTTCTTTTTCTTTAAATTCTCTATCAGACTGATAAATCCAAACACGAGAATTATTTGGTAAATTTTTATATTCTGTGAACATATTTTTTAGATTATGTGATTACTAGATTACTGGGTTATTCTCTAACCATCTAATAACCTATCGTAAATTAAATTTCTGCTGCAAAGCTTGTAACTTTTCTTTATCAGACATTTTCTTTTTCGGAGGAGTCATTCTTTGCTTAATTTCATTCAACACCTTTTTCGTGTATAAAGGAAAATCTGCATTTTGCATCCAATTATTATAACCAGGGTTTTCTTTAAAAACCTCCTCAACGGTTCTTCCTTTGTATTTTCCGAAAGAAAAAATCTCTTGTTTTTTATCATTCATCAAAACAAAACCCGCAAAATCTGCTCTTTCTCCGTGTGTAGAAAATTCACTTAAAGCAGCAACAGAGTTCTCTATGTCATCATATTTATCTAATTGCGCTAATAATATTTCGTAAGTAGCATTGGTATCTGCTTCTGCCCCATGAGCACCTTCTAATTCCTTACCACAATAAAACTGATAACCTGCACTCAACGTTCTTTGTTCTTTCTTATGGAAAATAACTTGCACATCAATTGCTTTTCTATTTTTCATATCAAAGTCAATACCTGCACGCATTAATTCTTCTGCCAATAGAGGAATATCAAAACGGTTTGAGTTAAAACCTGCTAGATCCGAATCTGCAATCATCGCACTAATTTGTCCTGCCAACTCTTTAAAAGTAGGCTCTTCAGCTACTTTTTCATTAGTAATTCCGTGCACATCAATAGATTCTTGTGGAATTTCCATTTCTGGATTTACCAACCAAGTCTTACTTTCTTTATTTCCGTTAGGAAACACTTTTAAAATTGCTATTTCTACAACTTTATCTGTTGCTATATTTACTCCTGTTGTTTCTAAATCGAAAAATACGATTGGTTTTGTTAAATTTAATTCCATTTTTTTATTATAATTCCCGTAAAACAGGAGCAGATTTTTAATTATTTCTGATATCGAGGTTGCAACGAAAGTATGAATAAAAGCTTTAACTAATCATTGTTTAATTTTGACTTAAAACCTATTCCTCATATTTAATTCTTTGATAAAAAATAAGTTCTACGAGATTATATTTTTCTCTAAATCTCCCCATTTTAAATATTTTTTAAAGATAAAAAAAATAGTCATTTTTTATTCCATTTTTATATCATTTTATAATTATTATAATTACCACATTCATAACAACTTAAATTAACAAAATTATTTTATATAAACTTAATTTTAGTAGAAACTAATTTATTTTTTAACCTTTTAATTTCATTATTTTTGCACTATGGTAAAAGAAATTCAACTTCGAGTAAACTTAATTGAAGAACGCAAAGAAAATACGCTTTTATTCAAGGCTTCTCAGGAATTAGGTGTTGATAAAAGTGAAATATCTGCAGTAAAGGTATTGCGTAAATCGATTGATGCTCGTAAAAAAGACATTATTTTTAATTACAAGGTAGCTGTTTATATCAATGAGAAAGTACCTGAAAAATCTGATTATATTTTTGAATATAAAGATGTTTCTAATGCCAAAGAAGTTCATATTATTGGTTTTGGCCCTGCAGGAATGTATGCCGCTTTGCGCTGTATAGAATTAGGCTACAAACCTATTGTTTTAGAACGCGGAAAAAATGTACAAGATAGAAGACGTGATCTAAAAGCCATAAATCAAGATCATATTGTAAACGAAGATTCTAATTATTGTTTTGGTGAGGGCGGCGCAGGAACGTATTCTGATGGGAAATTATATACTAGAAGTTTAAAGCGAGGAGATGTAAGGCGTATTTTTGAAAACCTTGTTTTCCATGGCGCTACAGAACAAATTTTAGTAGACGCACATCCTCATATTGGAACGAATAAATTACCCAAAATCATTGAAAATATTCGTGAAAACATTTTAAAATATGGTGGTGAGATTCATTTTGAAAGTAAAGTCACAAATTTTAAGATAAAAAATAATAAGCTTCAAGCAATTCAGCTAAAGAATGGAAAAGAAATGGCTGTTAATTCAGTGATTTTAGCAACAGGTCATTCTGCAAGAGATATTTATGAGTTATTGCATAAAAAAGAGATTGCTTTAAAGGCCAAGTCATTTGCAATGGGAGTTCGTGTAGAACATCCACAAGAAATAATCGATCAAATTCAATACCATTGTTCTGGCCAAAGAGATGAACTTTTACCAGCTGCCGCTTACAGCCTGGTGCACCAGGTAAAGAACCGAGGTGTGTATTCTTTTTGTATGTGTCCAGGAGGTTTTATTGTTCCTGCTGCTACTGCAAATGGTGAAGTTGTTGTAAACGGAATGTCGCCAAGTAGAAGAAATAATCGGTTTGCAAATTCAGGTATTGTTGTTGAATTAGATATTGACAAAGACTTCAAAAAGTACGAACAATTTGGAGCTTTAAAAGGCTTAGAATTTCAGAAAGATTTAGAGAAAACCTCTTTTTTTGCTGGTGGAAGAACACAAACTGCTCCTGCACAAAGATTGGTAGATTTTGTTGATGGAAAATTATCATCAGACTTAAATGATAGCTCTTACCAACCTGGATTAAATTCTGCTCCACTGCATTCTTTATTACCTAAAATAATTGGAGGAAGATTAAGAAAAGGATTTGCTGCTTTCGGGCAAAAAATGCATGGCTATTATACCAATGAAGCAAACATTATTGGAGTAGAATCTAGAACCTCATCTCCTGTAAACATACCAAGGAAAGAATCTTTAGAGCATACTGAAATAGAAGGCTTATTTCCTTGTGGAGAAGGTGGTGGTTATGCAGGTGGAATTGTTTCTGCTGCCATGGATGGCGAGCGCTGTGCTGAAGCTGCAATTGCAGGTTTTTAGAACTTTTTTCTGCAGTATCTTTATTATAAAGCAAGAATTATTAATTGTTTTTTCTCTTAAACAAACTTCAATTCATCAATCCCCATTGCAAGTTTAAACAGAGCGCAATACTTGCACTAAATTATATCGAATTTAAAAAAGTCCAGAACTGTTTAAAATAATTCTGGACTTGGTATAAAAATTAAAGTTCGCTAGCTTAAATTCTCTACAGATTTCGCACTATCTATTAGCGTTTTTTCAAAAGAAATTGGTTTCCAATTAAAGACTCTTTTAGTTGGGAATATGTCTGCACTTACTTCTGCAATTGATATAATTGGAGATAAATGGGTATTAGTGCTTGTCAAACAAATGCTATTTGAAGAAAAACAAACTTTTAAAGATTTTACAGAAAGTAATGAAGCTATTGCTACTAACATTCTTGCTACAAAACTGAAACTACTAACAGAACTCGAAATTGTAAAAAAATCTAAATTACCTCATAATAAAAAATCTGTTTACTACCATTTAACAGATAGAGGGCTATCATTAACATCTATTATTGTAGAACTAGCAATTTGGAGTGGTGAAAACATAAGAGAGCTACACGCGAATATGAAAGAAAGCGATAAGCTAGATACAATAAAAGCTAATAAAGATGAATTTATTAAAACCATAATTGCCAATTATAAGGAAAACCTAGCCAAAAAAATGTTCATAGAGTCTTAGAAATCAGCATAATTATGTGGGTTTCTAGATTAAGTGCTAGCGCATCTAAAAAGTTCTAGAAATATTAAAACCAAAATGAATATCGCCTGCGAAAAAATCACCAGTATTTTCAGTAATAAAACTTTTTTCTATCATTGTAATTGCATTTGATAAAATCAACTGAAATACGTGCCCGCCAGTTTCTATATCTACACCAAAAGCTAATGAGTTTCTTGCATCTATTGATTTAGATTGGTCAAAAGCAAAATAGTACTCGCTATTAAAAGAAACTCTTTTCGTTAATTTCATTCTTGTTCCTAAACCTACTGCAAAAATATCATGAGGATCTGCAGCGATTCTTACTGTATTTCTATGCACATACGTAGGTGTTACTTGAAAAGAAAAAGAAGGACTTACCTTTTTGGCTATTAACACCTGACCAACGTAAAACAAGCTTTCTGCAAAGGTTCTTTTATCAGCTGGGTCATAATCTTTTAATGTTTTTACCGCTACACTCCCAAAAAATGAAACTGCAAAAGGAAAGGAATTTGCTCCCGTTTTCTGCTTTAACAAACTATATTTTAAAAATCCATCATATGTTTTTTCAAAACTACTTCTACCTAAACCAACAGTTAAATTGTTATTTACACCGTATTCTAGCGCAAAACGAATATTTGATTTATCTAAACCAAAAAGTTCATCAAAACCTAAATTTATGCGTCCAAACCTGTGAGATATGATAAACTCTAACTCCTTGTCTTTTCTATTTTCTATTGAGTGTCCGTTTAATATTCTTGTTCCCTTAAAAGTTGCTGAAACAATGTTGTCTGTTTTTGGAGTTTCACTATCTAAAATATCTAATAGATCTTGTGCTGGTATCTGTATACTTAAAAGAACAACAAAAATGGTTAGTATAATTTTTTTCATCTTTTATTTATTGTAAGGTTTGTGATTAAAATCGAAAGTAACTTTAATTGTTTTGGCAATACTTTTAGAAACTACCCTCGGTATCTCAATATTGTAATCTGCCAATAATACATTAAACTCGCCTCTTAAAACAATACTTTCTTCTGATCTCGTCATATTTGCACTAATTACAATTTCTTTACTGACACCATGAATTGTAATTATTCCCTCCACTTCTACTTTTGTCTCTAAATCTGTTATACTCTCAAAATCAACGATAGCGCCTCTAAAAGTTGCTTTCGGAAACTTATCTGACTCCACATAGTTCTCATTAAAATGTTCTTGCATTAATGCTTTTTCAAACATAAATGATTTCATTAAAATAGAAATTGCCATTTTACCTGAATCAGTATCAATAATACTTAATACCTGATTATTGTCTGCTTTAAAATCTTTCACCACCGCAGAGGAAAAAAAAGATATCGAACCATTTTTTGTTAAAAACTTTTCTTGAGCATTATTTGCAGTTACAAATAGAAAGCAAATTATGATTGTATAAATAGTTTTCATGTTTTTTACATTTAGCTAATTATTTCACATTTTACAAGAATAACGTCCATTAAAAAACCTGTACATATTCCTTTTAAAGTAATAGTTTGTCCTACTTTTAGTGATTTCATTTTTTTCATTCCTCCCTCGGATAAATGGCACAAAACACTTCCAAAATCATCCGTTGTTTTTAGGGTGATAATGCCCCTCTCTTTCTCTATATTTAATTCAGAAATTGTACCATTAATTTTAATAATTTTTTCGAGATATAACTTATTGGCTACATTTTCATCAGTAGAAAAATCATTCAAAATTTTTGATGCAGATAATATAATATCAGATTTTGTGTCAACAACATTCACATGCGGTTTGTTATACATTTTATAGGCAACAAAAACACCCACAAATCCAACAATTAAAATTACGATGACTATTTTATTTTTTTTCATCCTCTGTTGTTTAGTTATCTAAAGCACCACTTTCTACCCAACAAACAATAGCATCTATTTCTGATTGTGTTAAAGAAATTCCTTTAGGCATTCTTCTGCTTACAACCTCCGCTTTTACGCTATTAGCATTTGAGCTGATAGCACTATAAGATGTTAAATTTGGAAAGTTCCCCCCAATTCCGTGACAATCAATACAAGCTGCATCAATAATTGGTTTAATATTCTGAGAAAATGTAATTTCTACACAAGAGTCTACAATAACTTCTTCTTCATCAAAATCATCTTCTTCAACATTTGTTATACAAGATACAAAAAAGACAGATACCAGAAGAACGAGAAATTCTTTTCTAATTTTAAAATGATTTTTCATAATAAATTGTTTATTGTTTCTGAACACTAAAATAATCAATAAAAAGAACATTTGGTCCTTTTAAATTGTAATACAATACATAAGAGTAAAATGATAAAAAGCCACACGTCAATGAAGGATAAAAATAATCTATACAGCAAGAAATAAGTAAATTCCTATTTGTAATTTTTCTTCAATCAGTCATTATATTAACAACTGAAACGAGTCCAAAATTCTTACAACCAATAACTAAACTTAATTAAGTTTACAACCCACTTATAAAATTACCATAAGGATCTTTAAATTGTGTTCCTTCAGCAAAACGATATTTGCTTAACTTCTTAAATTCGACCAATGCCCACAAAACGAATTCTTTCATAAAGTAAATATCAGACTCATTTAAACCTGACTGGTAAGCTTTTATAAAAACAGACAAGGGCTTTACTTTGTCTAATTCTGCCTTGTATTCTTCTTCTGTATAATCATCTAATAATTCAAAATCAACGTCTGCATTAAAAAACCAAGAAATTATATCATCATATGGAGTTTCCGCATCTTGTTTTTCTAACTTTTTTATCTCCGGAAAATAGGTTGGAAACAATGTTTTAATGCCGTTTTTAATTAAGTTCTCTGCAACTACCTGCGTACCCTCTTGTTCTCCCTCGTAAACCAATTCTACTTTACCTGTAATTGCGGGAATAATTCCATCAAAATCACTTAAACGAATCATGGTTTTTTGTTCTCCGCAAAGTAAAGCTCTTCTTTCTGCTGTACTTAACAAATTTTCAAAAGCGGTAATACTTAGACGTGCACTCACACCACTTTTTGCATCAATATATTCACTTTTTCTGGCTTCAAAAACTATTTGCTCCAACAAATCTTTTGCCAATTCAGGCACAGCAATAAAATCTTTTAAAGCACTTGCTTTACTCGCTTCTTGCTGCGTTATCTTTTTTGCAGTTTCTATATCCTCTGGATAATGGGTTAAAATTTGAGAGCCTATTCTATCTTTTAAGGGGGTTACAATACTACCTCTATTGGTATAATCTTCAGGGTTCGCCGTAAATACAAATTGCATATCTAAGGGAAGTCTTAATTTAAAACCTCTAATCTGAATATCTCCCTCTTGTAAGATATTGAATAAAGCAACTTGAATTCTTGCTTGTAAGTCCGGCAATTCGTTTATTACAAAAATACATCTATTCGCTCTGGGAATCATTCCGTAATGAATTACCCTATCATCTGCATAAGATAATTTTAGATTCGCTGCTTTTATGGGATCTACATCACCAATAATATCGGCAACAGTAACATCTGGAGTTGCCAATTTCTCTGCAAAACGCTCATTTCTGTGCAACCAAAAAATAGGAGTTTCATCACCTTTTTCTTTAATGGCTTCTATCGCAAATCTTGAAATTGGATGAAGCGGATCATCGTTAATTTCAGAGCCTTCTACTACAGGGATATATTCGTCTAACAAATCTAGCATTAATCTTGCTATACGTGTTTTTGCTTGTCCTCTTAATCCTAATAGATTGATATTATGTTTACTTAAAATTGCTCTTTCTAACTCCGGAATTACAGTGTTTTCATAACCATGAATTCCTTTAAAAACAATTTCTTTATGCTGCATCTTACGAATTAAGTTTTCACGCAACTCATCTTTTATAGATTTCGACGTGTATCCTGCCTTAATTAATTCGCCTAAAGTGTTTATGTTACTTATATTCATATATTTTATTATCTAAAACAAAGTTTACTTCTTTTACAAAGCAACTTTGTTGTTTATTTTTATCCTCTAATTCTTTTTTTTCTATTGGTTTCATAATCTTCAAAAATCATTTCTCCTAAACCTTTTAAACCAGTGTAAAATGCTTTTCCTTGATTTGCTTTTGTAAAAGCCCTTACAAATTGCATTAAATAAGAATCTTGAGCAATCATAAAGGTGGTGATAGGAATATGTAACTTTCTTGCTTGCTGCGCCATTGCATAACATTTATTAACAATATAGGAGTCTAAACCGTTACTATTTTTATAATATTGTCCATCTGGTAAACGCAAACAGCTTGGTTTTCCATCAGTAATCATAAATATTTGTTTGTTTGTATTTCTTTTTCTTCGCAATAAATCCATTGCTAACTGCAAACCAGCCACCGTATTTGTATGATAAGGCCCCACTTGTAAATAAGGTAAATCCTTAATTTTTATAGACCAGGCATCGTTTCCAAAAACAATAATATCTATGGTATCTTTTGGATAACGCGTTGTAATTAATTCTGCCAACGCCATCGCTACTTTTTTGGCCGGCGTTATTCTATCTTCTCCGTATAAAATCATCGAATGACTAATATCGATCATTAAAACAGTACTCATTTGACTTTTATGCAGCGTTTCTTCAACAACCAAATCATTTTCTGTTAGATTAAAGTTTTCTATTCCGTTATTAACTTGAGCGTTCCTTAAGCTTTCTGTCATGGATACTTTATCTAAAGCATCTCCGAATTGATAAGCCCTTAAATCTCCAGTATGCTCATCTCCAATTCCTGCAGATTTACTTTTATGATTTCCACTACCACTCCTTTTTATTTTTCCAAAAATAGTATTTAAAGCTTGTTGACGAATGGCACGTTCTGTTTTTGGAGTAATTTTTGTTCCTCCTGTTCCATCTCCTTTCATTTCCTCTTTTATATACCCTTCTTCTTCAAGTCATCTATAAAATCATCAATGGTATACTTATCATTGGTTAGCTTATACTCTTTATCTAAGGTACGCAGCCAATCAATAGCTTCATCAAAATCGCCAGAGGTGTGCGTAATCAGTTCTTTAAAAATCTCAAAAAGCATTTCAAAAGGAGACTGACTTTTTGCTTCGTAGGTTTTAAAAACAAAACCTTTTCTTTTTGTGTCATTTTTCATTTCTATAAAAATACATATTTAAAAGCTGTCATTTAACACATTAATATTACTTTAATGAATATGACTATTATTTATATTTATTAAAGTAATTTTAATTACATATTAAGAATAAAAGGCCGTTAACACAAAAAATATGATTCTTTCATTAATAAACTTTTACCATAAATTAACCATCTATGTATACCCAAAAACTTTTTAATTCCGTGGAATTTAGCTCATTTGTAATCTACACAAACAATCTTTTTAACAGTTGCATTATCTATAACTATTTACAACCTTAAAATCATTAAAACTTGATAAATAGTTTAAAGCTGAACTAGCAATAAAAGCTCATATGAATATCTCAAAAAAATTAATTACAAATGCACTACAAGAGATGAAATAATTCTAATACAAATCGTAATCAATTCGAATGCGATTTATTATTTTTACCAAATGGCAAGAGTTTTAATTACGGGTGGAACAGGTTTAGTTGGAAAAAGATTAACACAAATGTTAATTGCAAAAAATCATGAAGTACTTATTTTAAGCAGAAATCCAAAAAAGAAGAATGAATTTAGATGGGATGTTTCCTCTAATTATGTTGATGAAAAAGCACTAATAAATATAGATTACATTATTCATTTAGCCGGAGCTGGAATCGCGGATAAACGCTGGTCAAAAAAAAGAAAACAAGTAATTATTGATAGTAGAGTTGAAACAGCAAACTTACTTTTTGAAAAAATAACAACTTTAAACATCAAATTAAAAGGGTTCATTTCCGCTTCAGGAATTGGTTACTACGGAGCAGTAAATTCTCAAATCATTTTTGAAGAAACTGCTAAAGTTGGGACTGATTTTTTAGGTAATACCTGTAAAAAATGGGAAGAAGCTGCACATCAGTTTTCAAGACAGAACACACCCGTAACCATCTTAAGGACTGGTATCGTTTTAGCTAAAAAAGGTGGCGCATTAGAGAAAATGAAAACACCTGTAATAACTCCTATAGGCTCTGGAAAACAATACATTCCTTGGATTCATATTGACGATCTTTGTCAATCTATATATCGCAGCAATAGAAGATAATTTAATCGGTGTTTTTAACGCAGTAGCTCCAGAACATCACACCAGTATTTCTTTTTCTAAAGCACTAGCCAAGAATTTTAAAAAACCCTATTTAGCAATTGGTGTACCCGGTTTTCTACTTAAAATTTTATTCGGTGAAATGTCGGTTATTCTTTTAACAGGAAGCAGAATCTCAACAAAAAAAATCGAAAAGAATACATATTCTTTTCGATTTGCAAAGCTTCACGAAGCTTTGAGTGATTTATAAAAAACACATCTTATTCATTTTCTCTATCCACGTTTATCTTCTTAGTGCAGATTTGTAATCATTCATAATCACAAATTATGGTAGGAAAATAATTGAATAGCTTCTATTATCGATAAAAACTAAAACGATGATTTAATATTTAGAGCAACCTCACTCCACGTTTTAGACACGCCATCAGCTCCTTTATGTAATTCTTTACAAACTGTATTTATAGAGTTTATAGCATCTAGAGCATTCCAGTTGGCTACATCCATAGTAGCATTCATAGAAAAAGTATTTGCTTTGATACGATATAGAAAAGATACTTTGTCTGTGATACCATTCATTTTAATATTTGCATAACCAACGGAATCGTTTTCTAAAACCAACTTACCAGACAATAACTTGGTATTGTCCATAAAGCCAAAAAAGAATTTTTTTATTTTATAATCTCTACTAGCGTTTTGTGTAAAAAGGCTACTTACAGGTATCGAGAACTCCGCATTATGAATAGCTTCTTTAATTGAATTCCCTTCGCCTCCTTGGGAAATATCAACCTTCTTAAACTGACCACCTACGGGCACCTTATCTGTTGTTTTATAAGCTACAAAATTAATTTCGTTGTTAGCGTTTTCTAATGAAAACTTTGACTTACTTTTTTTAACTTCTACCTTCCTTTTCTCTGATTTATCAGTAGGTTTCTCTGATTTACAAGACGAAAAATTAAGTGATACAACCAATAATAATGATAAAATGATTACTCTTTTCATAATGATATTCTTTTAATGTAAAACTGTCTTTGCTAAATTAATATATTTTTGCTTTGCTTCCTCAGAATTCATTCCGTTTAATTGCATCCATGCATTTAATTTAAAAGCATTTCTTACATCGAGATCACTGTTAGCCGAGAGGTTATTACCAAAATGTGCTTGTTTGTTATAAGCATAAAGTTTTAGCATAATGTCTGGAGCAATCGCTTTTCTTAATTTTGAAATCCTAACGAATGCTTCATTAAACTCTTTGTCTAAATCAGATTCCATAAATCCTATTTTTCTGCAATTAATTGCACCCCTCCTTTAACCTTGTCGCCTAAAGATACTTTTAAGTTTGTTCCTAATGGAAGGAAAAGGTCTACTCGAGAGCCAAATTTAATAAAACCAGCATCTTCACCTTGTACAGATTTATCTCCTTCTTTGGCATAGTTTACAATTCTTTTAGCCAAAGCTCCCGCTATTTGTCTGTATAAAACATCACCGAAAGCTTTATTATTCAATACAACAGAAGTTCTCTCGTTCTCTGTAGATGCCTTTGGATGCCAAGCAACCAAATATTTACCAGGGTGGTATTTACTATATTTTACAACACCACTCATAGCATATCTCGTAACGTGCACATTAATTGGAGACATAAAAATAGAAACTTGCAATCTTTTTCCTTTAAAGTATTCTGGCTCTTCTACTTCTTCAATTACAACAACCTTGCCATCTACAGGGGCAACTAATGCGTTGTCATTTAAAGGAGCTACCCTTTTAGGGTTTCTAAAAAACTGTAAAATAATTATTAAAAAAGCCAAAATTAAAATCTGAACTGCCTTTACCAACCAGAGTGTCTCAATGAAATTTTCGGCCAATAAAATACCTGAAACAGATAAAAGTAAAGCAACAGTAATTATTTTATATCCTTCTTTGTGAAAACGAATCATACTTAAATTATAAAATTAATAAACAAATATACAAACGGGGCTGCAAACAGCAAACTATCTAATCTATCTAACATACCTCCGTGACCAGGCATAATAGTACCACTATCTTTCATATTAGCTTGCCTTTTAAATTTAGATTCTACTAAATCTCCAACAGTACCAATTACACTTACAATAAGAGCTATAGTAAGCCAATGAAGAGCACTAAAATCTTTATTTAACAAACTAATGATATAACCAGAAATGAGGGCAAATACCAGACCACCGATAAACCCCTCTTGCGTTTTTTTAGGAGAAACAGAAACAAATAATTTTCTTTTTCCAAAGTTTTTTCCAACTAAAAATGCAAAACTATCGTTAACCCAGATCATCACAAGTATAGAAATCATTAGATAAGGGTTATACTCACCCTTATAAATGGGTAAAAGAACTAAGAATACCATTGAAAAAATAACGTACCTTATTAACAAGCCAGACTTGGCTCTATCTGTAGAAAATATTATTTCTTTTTTTGATAATAAATAATAAGTTAAGAATAAAGAAGAAATTATAGTAATTCCTAAAATACCAACGACGGCATAACTTTCTGGCCTTTTTAACATTAAGAATAATGTGACCCCAAAAAAAACATACCCTATAAAACCTTTAAAATCTATTAATTTACAAAACTCCCAAACGCATATTATAGAAAATAATGAAGTTAAAATTATATAAGATTCTTTCGAAAAAAGAATCGAAGATAAAAAAATTAAAACGTAAATAATTCCTGAAAGACTCCTCTTTAAAAGGTTACTCATATTATAAATCTTCTAATAGCAGCAAATATAAGTTTTTTGAATTACTGTTGCCGAAGTTTAATAAATTATCCTCATTTTTATTAATGTTGTAATTTTTAACAGCAGAAATGTTTGTAGGTATATTTTCTTTGTAGTGTGTTTTTATACCAGTTAAACCCTCGCCCATATCATTAACCATCTGACTAGTAGTTGCATAAACTATAAAGTTTTTTGGCATCTCACATAACTTTATACTTTTTAACTGATTTGATGAAAATAAAATATCTCCATTATCTGCAATTAAATGCTCACAATTTAAGAAAACAGGAATATCGGGTTTAAAAATTTCACTTATTTCAACCTCTTCTTTATTAAAATAAGAAGATAACTTTTCATCTAAAACCGTTAATTGCTTCCAATTATTTTCTTTTAGAATTTTCGATAAGTTATCTGCTATTTCTTTCTTGTCCAAAGAATATAGAAACTTCCCTCCTTTTTCAACAAAATTATTCACAAACAAGTCATCTAAAGAAAGAATTACTTCTTGATTTAGAATGGCTTCGTTTTCTTTATAGGGATATTGAATAACTTCTTAAAAAAACTCATACAATAAAAGATGCTTAATTACTCTTCTGTAGGCTCTGCTACTGATTGTATTTCCTCTTCTTTTTTAATTACTTTTTTTTCTTCCGATTCAGTAACTGGTAAAACATCTTCAAAAGGTCTTTTTCCAAATATTTTTTCTAAATCATCTTTAAAGATAACTTCTTTCTCTAACAATAAATCTGCGAGCACTGTTAATTTATCCTTGTTACCTTCTAAAATTTGAATAGCTCTTTCATATTGAGCCTCAATCATCATAGATATTTCTTCGTCTATTTTCTTTCCAGTTTCTTCACTGTAAGGCTTTACAAAACCATCGTTACCAGAAGAGTCATAATACGTAACATTACCTATCTCGCTATTTAAACCATACACAGTAACCATAGCTCTTGCTTGCTTCGTTACTTTTTCTAAATCACTTAATGCTCCCGTAGAGATTTTGTTGAAAATCACTTTTTCTGCTGCTCTCCCCCCCATTGTAGCACACATTTCATCTAACATCTGCTCCGTTTGTACAATCATTCTTTCTGCTGGCAAATACCAAGCAGCACCTAAAGACTGACCTCTAGGAACGATAGTAACCTTTACTAATGGAGCTGCGTGCTCTAGCATCCAACTAATCGTTGCATGACCGGCTTCATGAAAAGCAATTACCTTCTTCTCTTTTGGTGTAATTACTTTATTTTTCTTTTCTAAACCACCTACAATTCTATCTACAGCATCTAAAAAATCTTGATGATGAATTGCTTTCTTACCATTTCTTGCAGCAATTAACGCAGATTCATTACACATATTTGCGATGTCTGCACCAGAAAAACCAGGAGTTTGTTGTGCTAAAAATCCAATATTAACATCTTCTGCTAATTTTAAAGGATTGATATGTACTTTAAAAATTTCTTCTCTTTCATTAATGTTAGGCAAATCTACATAAATCTGTCTATCAAAACGTCCCGCACGCATTAACGCACTATCCAAAACATCTGCTCGGTTTGTTGCTGCTAATACGATCACATTCACATCAGTACCAAAACCATCCATCTCTGTCAATAACTGATTCAACGTATTTTCACGCTCATCGTTACCACCAGTCATACTATTTTTTCCACGAGCTCTACCAATAGCGTCAATCTCATCAATAAAAATAATAGAAGGCGATTTTTCGGCAGCTTTTTTAAATAAATCTCTTACTCTAGAAGCACCAACACCTACAAACATTTCAACAAAATCTGAACCAGACAATGAGAAAAAAGGAACATCTGCTTCACCCGCAACAGCCTTTGCTAATAAAGTTTTTCCTGTTCCAGGAGGACCTACTAATAAAGCTCCTTTCGGAATTTTACCTCCTAAAGAAGTATATTTTTTGGGGTTTTTCAAGAAATCTACAATTTCTTGAACTTCTTCTTTCGCACCTTCTAAGCCTGCTACGTTTTCAAAAGTAGTCTTCACTTTCGTATCTTTATCAAAGAGCTTGGCTTTTGATTTACCAATATTAAAAATTTGGCCTCCACCACCAGAACCACCTCCACCAGACATTCTTCTCATAAAAAACAACCACACAGCGATCAGAATAATAAATGGTAAGAAACCAATAAACATGTCTGTAAAACTAGTTTTGTCTTCGTTTTTTACATCGAAAGTTAAACCATTTTCCTGTTTCGCTCTTTCTATATTTTTCTCAAAATTCTCTAAATTACCAATATTATACTCATAAAGTGATGCCCCTTTTGTGTAAAAAGCAGATTGTACAAGTTTGCTGTATTCCTCTTTACTGAGAGCCTCTTCTTTTATATAAATCTGAGCTACACTGTTATTTAAAACAGTGATAGATTCAATATCATTATCTCTTAATATCTGGTTAAACTTATTTTTTGAAATACTTTTAGTAGCCAAATCTCCACTACCAAAAAATTGAAAAACAACTATTAGTAAAAAAATTGCACCATAGACCCAATATGCATTAAACTTAAATTTAGGCACATTAGAATTCTTTTCTTTTTTATTATCACTCATTTATTTATAAAATAAAAATTTTAAACTGATTTGATTTCGGTAATTTTAGCATCACCCCAAAGACTTTCAATATCATAAAACTCACGAATATGTTTTTGAAAAACGTGCACTGCCACATTAACATAATCCATTAAAATCCATTCAGCGTTTGTCTGGCCTTCTATATGCCAAGGCTTGTCTTTTAGTTCTTTACTTACCATTTTTTGAACAGAACCAGAAATTGCATTTACTTGTGTATTTGAATTACCAGTGCAGATTATAAAATAATCGCAAACAGTATTTTCTATATCTCGTAAGTCTAGTAATTGAATATCCTCTCCTTTAACTTCATCAATACCTTTAATAATACAGGCAATTAAATCATCCGTACTTACTTGTTGCTTTGTCATTAACGTTATTTCTAATTTAGAGCAAAGTTATTATTTTTTTGCGAGTATTTTATGTATTATTACACTAGTTTACACTTTATTTAACACTTGAAAATAATCAAACTCGATACTGTTGTCTCTACAAATTCTTTTTTAAAGGATTTGTCAGTTAGTGCTGCTCTAGAAAATTTTACTGTAGTGGTTACTCAAAAGCAAACTAAAGGAAGAGGGCAACAAAAAAATAAGTGGCTCTCCGAACCCTATAAAAACTTAACTTTTAGCGTATTTACATCTTTAAAAGATGTAAAAATAATACATAAAAAGTATTTAAATTTTGCAATTTCTTTAGCTATCTACAGAGTACTTTTTGATAAAAATATACCGAAAATTTCTATCAAATGGCCAAACGATCTGATGGTTGCCAACAAGAAAATTTGTGGAATATTAATTGAAAACACCTTTTTTGGCGATCAAATAAAGAGTACAATTGTAGGAATTGGTCTAAATGTGAATCAAGAAAAGTTTCCAAACTCACTTCGTAATGTTACTTCTTTAAAACTGGCAACTTTAAAAGAAACAGATTTAAATCTTTTACTGCATGAAATTTTGGCTGAACTTAAAACCAATATAAAGTTATTGGAATCCAAAGATTTTCATCTTTTAGAGAAACAATATTTAAATGTATTATACAAGAAAAACATCCCTACCATGTTTAAAACTAGTAAGGATGAGATTTTTATGGGGATTATTTCCGGAATTAGTGATCAAGGAAATTTACAAATCCAATTAGAGGACGATTCTGTAAAAGAATTTGGTATTAAAGAAGTCTCTATGCTTTAAAGTTTCTCAATGTTTTCTGTAAGTGTTTCTACAAATTTTGTCAACGGTTTTTTGATCATCATTGACATCATTGGATTAAACTCGCCATTGAAATCTAATTTAATTTCCGTTTTATTTTCAGACACCTCATTAAAATCTGCTGCCAATGTAAAAGGTAATTTACTACTTGCTGCACCCAAGGTAATGTTAGAAAACTCTGTTTTTTCTTTTAAAACCAGTCTAATTTCTGGCATTCCGGGCAATCCAAATATAAAGGACGCTCCGTCCACCTCAAATTTCTGAATATTTTCAGGCATAATTCCTTCAAAATTCTTTAAATCTGTAAAAAAAGTAAATAGTTCTTTTGCAGATTTTTCAACAACTACTGTATTTCCGTTTATATGCATTCTTTTGTTTTTTTTTATTGCTTCCACTCACTCGGACTCTTTCTCCAATCGTTTAAAGTGATTAACTCTTCCTCATTAATATAACTGCTATCTAAAGCCTGTTCTAACAGACTGTCATAATTACTTAACGTAGCCAATCGAACATTTTTTTCCTCAAAATTTTTGTCTGCAACCTCAAATCCGTAAGAAAAAATAGCCACCATACCTTTCACAACAGCTCCAGCTTCTTTTAAGGCCTCTACCGCATTTAAACTGCTATTTCCTGTACTAATCAAATCTTCGATAACAACAACATTTTGCCCGCCTTCTAAATAACCTTCAATTTGGTTTTTTCTACCATGTTTTTTGGGCTCTGGCCTCACATAAATAAAAGGAACACCTAATTCTTGAGCCACTAAAATTCCGATAGCAATTGCCCCTGTAGCAACACCTGCAATTACGTCTGGTTTGCCGTATTCTAGCTCAACAATCTTTGCAATTTCTTGCTTTAAAAAAACACGAACTGAAGGGTAAGATAACGTAATTCTGTTGTCGCAATATATTGGAGATTTCCAACCAGATGCCCAATTAAAAGGTTCGTTAGGATTTAATTTTATTGCTTTAATTTGTAATAAATGTTCAGCTGTTTTTTTTGCTGTATCTTTGTTTAAAATCATAGCGCAAATGTATAAAGTTTTTGTAAATGATAGCCCAATAATTATTACTTCTTCTTCTAAAACATCTAATAACTTTTTAACCCTCCCATATAAGGATGTAGTTTTAGAAGATCTGATTGAAAAATTAAGAAACAAAAAAATAAAGGGTATCAACCTAATTACAAACAACTTAGAAAAAGATTGGAAGTCATTTCTTACAAATACAGAAGTAATTCCTGCTGCAGGAGGCTTGGTTTTAAATACTAATAATGACGTTTTATTCATTTTTAGAAATGGGGTTTGGGATTTACCTAAAGGTTGGATTGATAAAGGTGAAACTATAGAAAATGCCGCTATAAGAGAGGTTGAAGAAGAATGTGGTATTTTTAATTTAAAACTCATAAAACCCTTAGTAAACACGTATCATATTTACTTTCATAAAGGAGTAAAGCTAAAACAAACCTATTGGTTTCTAATGAGTTCCGATCATCAGAAAGCATTAACCCCTCAAACTGAAGAGGGAATTACACAAGTTGCTTTCAAAAACGAGGAAGAAATCAAAGAAATTTTTAAAAACACCTACGAAAACATTAAAATAGTTTACGATACTTATAAAGAACAGTCGTTTTATTAAAAAACAACCTATCTTTGCCGACTTGTAAAAATTACAAACATTATGACTGATTTTATTAGAAAAATAATACCCAACGCAAAAGACGATGTTCTTGCGGGAATAACTGTTTCTCTGGCAATGATACCTGAAGTGGTTGCTTTTGCTTTTGTTGCACAAATAAGCCCAATAGTTGCCTTATTTGGTGCTTTTGTAGTGGGAATCATTTCAGCCATTTTTGGCGGAAGACCAGGATTGATTTCCGGTGCTGCAGGTGCAGTAGCTGTTATTTTTGTACATATGATACAAGAAGGACACGCAAAAGGATTGCTTTTTGATACACCTGTAGAAAACATGGGGTACTTCTATTTACTGGCTGCTGTGGTTTTAATGGGAATCATACAAGTTTTTGCCGGTGTCTTTAAATTAGGAAAATTTGTACGTTTAATTCCGCATCCAGTAATGATGGGATTTGTAAACGGGTTGGCTATTGTTATTTTTATGGCGCAATTGGGGATGTTCACAGAAAATAAAAAAGATTTCTTCGGACAAAATATGCGTAATACAGCATCTAAAGAACTGGTTTACAAAGTAGATAACAACCAAGTAAAAGACCTCATATCTGATACTGTATTGTTTACGATTGATGGTAAATCGGTAAAGAATAGTAGCACAAACAAAGAAGTATTTTTCTTATCTGAAGGCCAAGTGTTTGACGCAAAAACAAAGAAAGTTGTTTTTAACGCTTCAGAAGAAGGATTCTTTTCTGTAAAAGATAGTGGAGTTGTAAAAACAACCATGCAAGGAGAAACACTTTACCTAATGATTGGTTTGGTACTACTAACGATGCTAATCGTATGGGGTTTGCCCAAATTAACAACAAAAATACCGGCAGCATTAACAGCCATTTTAATTGTTTCTTTAATTTCAATTTTTGGAGGCTTGCACTCTATTAATGTTGGCGATTTTATTAGAGATGGTGGTGGTGCAGGATTAAATGGAATCGATGAAATTTCAAAGAAATTAAACGTGCTAGAACTATGGAGCAACCTCCCTTTTAATCTAGATACGTTAAAGTTTATAGCACCTTATGCATTTTTAGCGGCATCTGTTGGTTTAATAGAAACATTAATGACCATGAATTTGGTAGATGAATTAACAGACTCTAGGGGTAACGGAAACAAAGAATGTGTTGCACAAGGTGCAGGAAACATTGTAAGCGGTATGTTTGGTGGTACTGGTGGTTGTGGTATGATTGGACAAACGGTTATTAATATCAATGCTGGCGGAAGAGGGCGTTTATCAGGTGTAATGATGGCTTTAACCTTATTAACCTTTATTTTATTTGCAGATAAATATATAGAACAAGTACCAATTGCAGCCCTTGTTGGGGTAATGTTTATGATGGTTATAGAAACGTTTGCTTGGTCTAGTTTTAGAATTTTAAAGAAAATACCAACGTCAGATGCCGCTGTATTAATTATTGTTTCTGCAGTAACGGTGTTCTTTGATTTGGCTATTGCTGTATTTGTTGGGGTAATTATTTCTGCCTTATCATTTGCTTGGACAAGTGCTAAGAAAATTAGAGCTAGAAAACGCTTTAAAGAAGATGGTACAAAAATTTATGAAATTTGGGGACCTCTTTTCTTTGGAAGTATTACCGATTTTAACGGAAAGTTTGATGTAAAGAATGACCCCGATGCCATAGAAATTGACTTTATAGAAGCTCGTATTTCTGATCACTCTGGTATTGAGGCTATTTTTATTTTGGTTGAAAAATACCAAGCTGCTGGCAAAAAAATTATACTAAAACATTTAAGCGAAGATTGTAAAGTACTATTATACAAGGCATCGCCTATTTTTACAGGGGTCATAGAAGAAGGTATTGATGATCCTCGTTATCACTTAGCAGCAAATCCTGAAGATTTTCCAAAACCTTTGGGTGAGTATAAGTTCTAATAAAATATCTACAAAAAAAAAGCGCAACTTTTAAATGTTGCGCTTTTTTTATGTTTTTGTGTCTTGTCCTAAAATTAGACTGCATCATTTTGAACATTATGCACAGAAATGATGAAATAATTAGACCTATATAAACTAAACACAATCGCAATTGTATTATGAAAAATTGGATGAAAGTTGATGAGAAACCGCTAGAACCAGGTGTTCCTAAAAGTCCAATGTCAATTACAGAAAGTAAAGATATACCCGGAGAAATAAGAATATTTCGTGGAACGACAACTATTGCCTGCGATATAGATAAAATTACCAAAGCAGTATGCCAACCAGAAGCACGATTAAAATGGGTAGAACGCATGTCTAAAAATATTCTCATTAAAGGAAAACCAGATGACGGTGCATGGTTAAGTTATGAAGCCTATGATTTAATTTGGCCAATTAGCAACCGTGATTATGTATTTCAGCAGACTTTAGAAAAATCGCTATATCAAAAAAAGAATAGAGCTATAGTCAAAGTAACATCCATAGAACACCCTGATTACCCAGAAAAACCAGATAGAGTTAGAGGCACATTACCAATCTACACCTTTACCCTAGAAGAAGTTAGTTAAAAAGAAACACATCTAGAAGTAATGGTTCAATTTGATCCTGGCGGAAGCATACCTCGTTTTATAAAAAATATGATACAAAAAGGTTGGTCACTAAAAACCATGCGAGCACTGAACAACTTTGTCAAAAATCATTAATTTTAAAAAACTGAATTAAAAGACAAACTCCAACTTTTTTTTTTGCAAAAAAATGTAACATTTTGACAATCCTTGCTAACTCATCCATCCAGCAAAAAAAAGTAGAAATAAAAACTATTGATAACAAATCTTGAACTGCCCTAAAACTCAATACAACAATACTATTAAGTACAATATTATTTCATAAAAATCGTTGTATAGAAAACTCGAGCAATTATGAGACAGTTAAAATCAATACTTTTCTTACTTATCATTTGTCTGTCTGTTATTGCGTGTCGCGAAGACGAAAACAATTGCACGTCTAAATCACAAACTTCATCTGAAAATTGTATTGATGAAACACTCATTGAACCAGACGCTCTTTGCACAGAACAGTATGAACCTGTTTGTGGTTGTAACAATGTTACTTATTCTAATTCATGCCATGCAACAAATGCGGGAGTAACTACTTACGTTGAAGGCGCTTGTTGCGATTAACGAACATCGTTTTTTAAAAACGTTTCATTACCAATTTATATATTGTCCTCATTAGGTTTATCAACATCTAGTTCCCTCTTGTAAAAATGCGGTTATTAACAAATAAAAAGGTTCCTTTTAATTTAGATGACTATTTGTATTTGCATAGATATGCAACAGGTACATCATATAAAATTCATTGCTAAAACCGTAATAAAAGTTATATTTGACCACATTATCAGTGCAAGTAATTCCTACTCTGAAAATCGTTCTGATTTTCGACACAACAGAATCAGAACAAAAACACGTTACTAGTTATTTAGAGAACGATTAGTAAATATAAAAGTATACGAACAAAAAAAATTAAACGATAACAACTTATTATTTATATGAATACTAATATATGCATTCAAAATACATTAACTGTGCTTAAAAAACATATTACAACCTTAGCTATTTTTATCTTTACTTTATTTATGTCTACTCCTATATCGGCTCAGCATCATCATGATCATGATCATAATGGATTGCATCACTGGGAGATTCCTAGTAAAGACCCCGACAGAATTATACTTACTTTTCATGGTGATCCGGCTACAAATAGAGCGGTAACTTGGCGTACTGATACCACTATTAAAAAAGCAATTGCGCAAATAGCAGAAGCAACCGTTAATTCAAAGTTTGCAGATAATGCCATGACCATAAATGCCGAAACAGAGTTGTTTAATCTTGGTTTGTACAAAGGCAATAAATCGCTTTTTGTTAATTATCACAGTGTGGTATTTAAAGAGCTAAAGCCAGATACACTTTACGCTTATCGTGTTGGAGATGGTAGCACCTATTGGTCGGAATGGATACAGTTTCGCACAGCAAAAGCCGATTATTCACCAACTAAATTTGTGTACTTTGGCGATGCCCAAAACGATGTTCTATCTCATTGGTCTCGTGTAATTCGCATGGCTTATCAAACCGCACCAGACGCATCCTTTGTTATCCACGCCGGAGATTTAATTAATAAAGCACATCGCGATTATGAGTGGGCAGAATGGTATAAAGCGGGTAGCTTCATTCATAGCCAATGGACTGCAATTCCCGTTGTTGGGAATCATGAATTTAGACCAATCGCTAAAGGTAAAGGCAAGAAGCTTTCTATTCAATGGAGACCACAATTTACCTTACCGGTTGAGGAAAGTTTAGACCCGGAATTTCATGAAACTGTTTATACTGTAGATTATCAAGACATACGTATTATTGTACTTAACTCTAATACGAAGCTCGAAGAACAAACCAGTTATATAGAACAACAATTAGCAAACTCTAATGCAAAATGGCATATCGTTACCTGCCATCACTCTGTATTTTCTCCGGCGAAAGGTCGAGACTTCGAGTTTGCGCGAAAAAATTGGAAACCACTATTCGATAAATATAATGTTGACTTAGTACTTAATGGCCATGATCATACCTATGCAAGAGGTCATGTACCGGTTCAAACCATCGATAAAGACGAAGTAAACGGATTAGGCACTGTGTATGTTACCTCAGTGAGTGGCCCTAAACAGTATCCATTAGACGCTAACCAAATAAAGAACTATTTGGTGGAGGGATACAAACCAGATAAAACAGCTGAACAAACGCAGTTCTTTCAGGTAATCAGCATTGCAGGTAACGAGTTGACCTATGTGGCTTATAATGTTTTAGGAGAAGAATATGACCGAACTGTCATTAAAAAAGACTTTACTACAGGCAAAAAAGAACTTTTGCAAAATAAAAATTAACATCCATTAGATAATCACAAATGATAGCTTATTACAATCGTTTAAAATTAAATTGTTTTAGTTGTCTTTGATGATGTTAAATTAGAGCACCCATTAAAATGACCTTTGCGATTGTGGAGGTCATCTCAGAAAATTACAACCCCTCTAATGTTACAATATATAGTTTCGGCAAGTGTTTTAGAAAACAACAAAAACGATTACAAATGCAACCAAGTCCATCATGCAACATATTACACATACGCCGGGGTTATTATCGATTAATTGAATGAGACGGTAATTTTTTAAGTTACCAATGCAATTGATGTAGTTTTAAAAACAGTAATTCTCTGCGGAAAACCACATTTAGAATTGCGGTTTACCGCAAACAAAATCGACTAATACTATGTACATTTAAAAAACGTTAAGAACGCAAGAGAAACGAGAGAACACCAATAAAACAAGAACATAGATTTAAGGATTTAAGCTTTGAGAAAAACACAAAATTCTTTTGCTTACTTGTTTTAAACCTATATTTTCACAAACAGAATTCGTGAAATAACATCACAAAACATCAGCATATCCTGCCAAAAAGATAAGATATACTGATATAACATAAGCATATAAAAGCGTTGGCACCAATTTGAAAATGAACAAACTACTACTAACGATATTAATTTTCTTTTATTTAAGTCATTCCTATTGTCAGGATAAAATAGCTTCTACTGAATATCAAGGTAAATCCTATTTTATTTATCCCGAAAGTCACGATGAAAAATATATGAATATTAATACTCTGACTTGGAAAGACAATATAATAAGGGAAAAGTATCGGCTTAATAAAGAACAAACTACAGATGGGAAATGGATTCAGTTTTATAAAAACCACGATTCTATTCCAGCTAAGATTTTCGAATTGAAAAATGGCAAATTAAATGGTAAGTATAGTCAGTATTATGAAAATGGACAGATAGAATTAATCGAAAATTACCTTGATGAAAATATCACCGACTTAGGAGTTCATTATTTTGAAAACGGAAAAATAAGAGATAGTGTAAAATATAAATTAGATACTGCAAGAAACGGCTATGTCTTTTCTAATAAAATTTATATGAAATCATTTTATGAAAATGGTAATTTAAGAAAGATTGAAACTTATGACTCAACAGGAGTTAAAAACGGAAAGTGGACTGAATATTACGAAAACGGTCAAATAAAAATTGAAGAATATTTTACTAATACTAATATCAATCTTGATAATTCCGCAAATAAAAATTCTTATGGAAAAAGAACAAAAACATTAAGCTATTATTATCCTAATGGTCAATTACGTTTTGCTTTAAACTATTCAAATGATAAAATTGAGGATGGTTATAATTCAAAAAATTGATATAAAAATATACTAATGTGGAATTACAATTAATCTAACTTAATCGGAATTGAAAACTAAAGAACGGAATCAAATCAAAACGCTAAGCAGTTTTAGCAATTATGGTTACTGGATTCTATGAATATTTGTAAGAACTAAAAGCGAATCTGAAGAGGATTTATATATCTGCAAATACACTGATTTCGGAGAAGACAATACTTTTATTGGTTACATGCACAAAAGTCGCTTATGTCCAATTGAAATTTAAATAAATATAGCGGAACTGAATTTTCATTTAATTATAAATTAAAGGAATTTAATATCGAAAATAAAATTTCTGATTTTGACGGAAAATGGCTTACCAAAATTAATGGACGTAGAATTTATGGAACTGACGGTAATATACCTAAAACGGAAGTTGTTGGAATTGAAGTCTCAATAAATGGAAAATTGATTGAAATTCCTGACATCCTTTACGAGGATATTTTTGAATGTAATAATGAATTTGAAATTAACAAAAACAAAGGCGATTATATTGTGCATCAATGGAATAGCGATGGAACTGGTGGATATTTAATTGTTTGGGTTTTAGGAAAAGAAAAGTTAAAACAACGACTGATACTAATACCATAAATAAAAAACGATTTGCCAACACAACCTAAACTGCATTAAAAGGCAGCTTAGCCAAACCGTAGAGCATAACCAATGAAAATATACATAACTCTTATAGTCGTATCAATAATTGTAAATCTATTCGGTTCTACTATGTATTTAGAACCTCCAGGACTACAGTTCATTTTGACATACTTGACAGTATTGATAGCATCAATATTGACTTTATTAGCTATGTATTCGATAAGAAAATCAAAATTCCATATAATATTGACAACAGTTATTTTGATTATTACAATTATGACTGGATTGCCATTATGGTTACAAGATTTCCTTGCATCAGGACATCGAATGAAAGAAGTAGGACAATTGTGTTACGGTATTGGAATACCATCACAGATAATACTTTTGATAATTTCAATTAAAGAAAAAAAACGACTCTACAATACCATGTAAAATGCAAAATAAAATTAGCCCAATCATAAACGCTGTAAGTAACATCTCTAAAAAATCTACAGGGAAGATTGCTGATATTGCTAAATACAAGCATTACAAAAAAGGAGAATTAATCACTTCAGTTGGGCAAAAGAACAATCTGGAATATTTCATAACGAGTGGCTAATCGGTTTGGTGCTTGGTGTACCCTACTTTAATTTAATGCTATCACTTATTTAATGAACCCACACACTTTACTAAAAAACTCATACATCATTTCCATTTCCAGGGTATCTAACTTACAGTATTCAAGCAGAGATTTGCCAACTTATATCGTGATTTGGTGCGTAATCTTTCTGACATTAAATATGAATCGTATTAAATGAATTAGGAATGTATTTAAGGGTAATACTATTATTGCAATTGCTCTATAACCCATATTACCAAAGTTACATTCTTGCTACCAAATACGTATGCGGATTTCCGAATGGTAAAGTATATTTTTTTGTGTTAAATTTTTAAAATTTGCTAATGTTTTGTAAATTAACCCCTTACTTTTAAAATTCTGTTAAAATGAACACATCAAAAATTTTCTGCTTACTTATAATTACATTGCTATTTTCATGCAAGCAAACCCATGAAACTTCCAAAGAGATTTCCACAACGAATGCTGCTTTAAAATCTGTTGGATTTGCCGGAAGTCCTGAAAATAGTTGGCTACTTGGTCGTCAAGAAAATTTAGATATTTGGATACAATGGTGCGATTTACATGCAAAAAAAGATATTGAAGGCTTACTAAACCTTGCTAGTGATTCTATCAGTATTAAAGCGCCCAACAACATCACTATAACTGGTAAAGAAGAATTTAAAGCGTTTATAACGCAATGGTTAAATAACAATGATATTACGATTCAGCAAGAATGGGGAATACCGATTAACTTTGTGGATAAAGACGGAAAAAAAGATGAAGGAGATTGGATTATAAATGGCCATAAACTAAATACTCGTAACGGCAAAAGCATGATGCAAGAAGACAACCATGCCAATGTTTATATTAAAAATGGAAAGGTTTGGTTTTTTAAAATTTACAATCATACAACCACTAATTCTGAGATGGTTTCCACCACTTTTTCGGTAGATTTATCCAATTACAAAGAGGCATTTAAATCGGTGTGTTTAAATGGTACTTTTAACAATTGGTGTGGCGCTTGTAACACCATGTCTGACGACAATAACGATGGTATTTACGAGATTACCCTTGATGTACCCGTTGGCAATATTGAATACAAATTTACTCTAGATGGTTGGAATGCTCAAGAAACATTTAAAGAAGGAACTGCGTGCACCAAGACCGCTGCTGAATATACAAACAGAGTGGCTACCATAGCCGGTAACACAACGCTGCCTACAGTTTGTTTTAACAGCTGCAGCAATTGTGATTAAACTTAAATACGTATAACAAAAAGGGTTCTATTATTCTTTTATAACACGTTGTATAGAAAGATTGTTGCCTTCGTATAGCTTTAGGAGGTATACGCCAGACATTAAAGACCCCATATCAATACTTTGTGATCCTGATATGCGAAGTACTTCTTTGCCTAACAAATCGTGTACGATTATGTTTGAAAGAGAAATATCTGCATCTATGTATAACACACCAGAAGTAGGATTTGGGTATAGCTTTACGCTATTTTTACTTTGATCGTTTATCCCTGCAGCACTGCAATCTAAACCCGCATCGGTAATTATCCAGCCTTTGTTGTCTATTAATAGCTGTCTTGCCGCAGCTGCGTTGCAATAACTCGTGCCTTGAGCACCAAATTGTAAATCAGAACGCACCGCCTGCTGTGACCATGCTGTTAACAGCGCATCGTAATTGTCTGTTGTAAGACCTGAATCTTCAAACATATCGGTGATATTGGTTACGTTGGCAATATTCCAACTGCTTATATCTTGGTCAAATGCGGTTGCCTGGCGAAACATCTGGCTTAGCGCCTCAACATTAGCAACATCCCACTTACTTATATCTGCATTAAAATTACTCGTAATTTCAAACATACCCGTCATTTCGGTAACTCTAGACACGTCCCAATTACTTAAATCTTGATTAAACGCAAGTCCTCCATAAAACATTCCTGTCATATCAGTTACCTTGCCAACATCCCACTTACTGATATCTGCATTAAAAGTGGGTAGATTAAAAAAAGCAAGATTCATTTTAGTTACACTACTCACATCCCATTCTGGCATGATGCCATATTCACTGTCAGTGCAGCGACCGTCTTCTGGCGCTAATGACAAACAATTGGCTATTGCATCATCAAAATTTGCATCCGTAATTAGTGTTTGAGAGTAAGATGCTATGGTAAACATAGTAACTAATAGTGCAATTGAAGTTTTCATATGAATCGGTTTTAGCTCTAATATACCCATTTTTAATGGTTTACTAAAGCTTACCAAGTAAAAAAAAACTTGAAAACCAATTAGTTAAGCATTTAAGAAGCTTTTCTTTTAAAGTTGCACGTGGTTAAAATAAGCTGTATGCGCTGCAATAAAACAGATTGCTGACCTGTTATAATTCTAATTTAATGAATTACAAACTTAAGCCATGTATAATTCATTGCTAGTTAGTGTCCACTTGCAAAAGTCCTAGCGGACTTTCTATCTGTGTTTTATTTGCTAACTTTAGTGCTTAAACACGTAACGAAATCATACACAACCACGTTAGCCACAATCAGAATTATCTAATGAAATAAGTATACTTCAATTTATCATGTTAATAAATCAGAAACTACGCGCCTCCGAGATTACTTATCAAATGAATATCAATTGCTCCAAAGAAAAACTGTGGGAGGTGATATCAACACCAGGAATTCTTGAGTTTTGTCATCCATTCTGTAAAGAAAATAAAGTAACTAGATGGGCTGAAGTTGGAGCACAAGATACCATTCAATATTATAATGGACTGAAATTACATCGATTATTCACTGAGTGGAATACAGGTAAAGGATATAAATTGCTTATTGGACGAGGTAGATATGCAACAGCAAAAGTTGTATGGGAAATCACTGCTAAAGAAGATGAAATTTCAGTGCTATCAATATCAATCAATATATATTCTGATATTGCGCTAAAAAGATACTCGAAGTTTTTACGTGGGGCAATTGAGAAATTTTATCTTTTACCCAATATGTCAAATTATGTAAAAGATGTTGTTAAAGGATTCAAATATTATATCGAAACTGGGCAGTCAATAGAAAAGAACCAATTTGGAAATAATCGTATGTTTTCAAACATAAAAACCTAATGGAATAAATCCCAAAAAAGAAAATTGAAATGAAATCAATACTTAAAAATTCCATTTACTTATTACTGTTAATTTTATCGAGCAGCTTTGCAATCGCACAAGAAAATATAGAGATAATAGGAAAATTAGTAGAGGAAGAAACGTCTCAGCCTATACCCTATGCGACTTTAGTTATTAAGGACAAAAGCACAAATAAAAACATAACAGGTGTCATTACGGATAATAGTGGAAATTTTATCGTTACTACTACAAAACCAAATTTCTATGTAGAAATAAGTTTTATGGGTTTTGAAACCAAAACTATAACTGAATTTACAGTTACCAATAGAAAAGTAAATTTAGGAACAATAAAACTCTTACCAAACAGTCAAGCTCTCGATGAGGTTGTTGTAACTGGCGAAGTCTCTAAAACCGTTTTTAAACTAGATAAACGTGTTTTTAACGTTGGGAAAGACATAAGTAGTACAGGTGCTAGTGCACTAGAAGTGCTAAATAATGTACCCTCTGTAAACGTAAATATTGAGGGAGATATAAGTCTTCGTGGAAGTTCTGGTGTACAAATACTAATCAACGGAAAACCATCTGTACTCGCAGACCAATCTAGTAATGCTTTAGGTACAATTACTGCAGATATGATTGAAAGTATTGAAATTATCACAAATCCTTCAGCTAAATATGAGGCTTCTGGAACTGCTGGAATTTTAAATATCATCCTTAAAAAAGAAGAAAAAAAAGGTTGGAATGGTTCGGTATCAGTAAATACTGGAATTCCGGATAATCACAGTTTGGGTTTGAGTTTAAACCGAAGAACAGAAAATTTTAATCTATTTGCACAATTAGGTGCTGGTTATCGTTCGCTTCCACAAGAATCGGAAAACATAAATCAAAACTTAATCACAAATGAAGTGCTTTTAAGTAATGGTGAAGAATTTAGAAACGAAACGTTTTTTAATTTGACACTGGGTACAGATTATCATATCAACGATTTAAACGTGCTTACTCTTTCTGGAAATTTTGCGTATGAAATTGAAGACCAACCCTCTAATTATAATTTTCAGTTTTTTGATGAGAATAACAACTTAATTTCAAATTGGATACGTGAAGAATCAACAGAAGCCACCAACCCAAAATACAGATACGAACTGAATTATAAAAAGCAGTTTAAAAATAATGAAGACCATACCTTACAATTTAGTGCATTGGGAAGTTTTTTTGGTAAAGAACTAGCGTCTCAGTTTACAAATACTACCTCATCAGGTACAAATATTAATAGCGACCAGCAGACCGAAACCAATTTTCAACAGGCAGATTACACCTTTAAAGCAGATTATGTAAATCCTGTAAGTGAAGTTTACACCATTGAAACTGGCGCGCAATATGTAATTAATGATGTTGGTAACGATTTTGAGGTGCGTGAATTAATAGATGGAGCATATGTTGTAAATGAAGATTTGACCAACAATTTTGAATGGAATCAAAAGGTATTAGGATTGTACGCAACTGGTGCTTACGAGAAAGAAAAATGGGGAATAAAAGCTGGTTTGCGTTTAGAACAGACTAATGTAAATACCTTATTGACCAATACGAACCAAAGCAATGAGCGTGATTACTCTAACTTTTTCCCTACGCTACATACATCTTATAAAATTTCGGATAATTTTTCGCTTCAAGCTGGTTATTCAAAACGAATTTTTAGACCACGTTTATGGGATTTAAACCCATTTTTTAACATTAGAAACAACTTTAATATTCGAGTAGGAAATCCAAATTTGCAACCAGAATTTACTGATTCGTATGAATTGACGAGTATTTATAAGATAGGAAAAGCGTCCTTAAGTTCAAGTTTGTATCACAGATATACAACAGATGTGGTTGAGCGAGTTTCAACTTTTAAAGACAACGTAACCTTTTATACACCTGAAAATATTGGTACAAATTCGTCCATAGGTTTTGAGACCAACGGAAAATACAGTCCTAATACATGGCTGACATTAACAGGCGATTTTAACTTCAATTATTTTGACAGAGCAGGAACATTTGAAAACCAAGTGTTTGATTTTACAGGTAGTCAATGGTCATCAAGATTAGGCTCTAAAATAGGATTTCCAACAGATATTGATTTAGAACTTACAGGAAATTATCGTTCAGGATTTGAAACCTTACAAGGCGAGCAAACAGGATTTGCTTTTATGGATTTAGGTATTCGTAAAAAAATATTTAAAGGAAAAGCGATTGTAAATTTAGGTGTACGTGATGTGTTTGCTTCAAGAATTCAAGAGCGTTTTGTGAATCAACCAACTTTTGAAACCTATAGCTTTGGACAACGAGGACGATTTTTTACTTTAGGAATAAGCTATGGATTTGGTAAAGGAGAAGCGATGACCTATTCTGGTGGTAGAAGACGATAGGTTTTAAATATAAAAAGGAATAGTAATTGGGAAGTAAAACTTGACATATTCTAAACAAATTACCATGCCACACACTTTTACACCAACGCTTCATCCATGTAAAAAAAAGTGTTGCGTTGCACAAGCCACTAAAAAACATAAATAATTATTCAAAAGTCCCTTTTTAAGGGACTTTTTTTTTATTAACTTTAGTGCTAGTTGCACAACCACTAATCATTTACAAACACGCGGGTGGTAATTAAAACGAACTACGAATAATGAAATTTGAACGATATCAGATAGATGCATTTACAGATAAAATATTTGGCGGAAATCCTGCTTGTGTTGTCCCTTTGAATAATTGGTTGCCAGATGAAATATTATTGAAAATTACTAAAGAAAATGCTGTTGCTGAAACGGCTTTCTTCGTTGACAAAGGTGATAAAATACATTTACGTTGGTTTACACCTGAAATTGAAATGGATTTATGCGGTCACGCAACTCTGGCAACAGCTCATTGTTTAATATCAATTTTAAATTATCCAAAAGACAGAATAATCTTTGAAACCTTAAGTGGCGATTTAATTGTTTCAATAAAAAATGATTTATACAGTTTAGACTTCCCTTCGCGAATGCCGGTTGCTTGTGAACTCCCAGAAATAATTAAAAAATCATTAAACATACAACCGAAAGAAATTCTTAAAGCAAGAGATTATATGTTAGTATATGACTCAAAGCAAGAAATTGAGAATATTAAAATTGATAGACAATTTTTTGACCAAATAAACCTTGATCCAGGCGGAGTAATTGTTACAGCAAAAGGAGAAAATTGCGATTTTGTTTCAAGATTTTTCACACCACAAGCGTCAATCTTAGAAGACCCGGTTACTGGTTCAGCACATTGCTCACTAATCCCGTTTTGGTCATTAAGACTGGGAAAAGAAAAACTTAATGCAATACAAATTTCGGATAGAGTTGGAGAATTACAATGCCTAAATAAAAAAGATAGAGTCATCATCAGCGGAAAAGCAAAAACTTATTCAATTGGAAATTTATGGATTGAATAAAAACTGAGTCCATCACCCTCTCCAATTAATTGTTGGTTTTAATTTACTTTCAAAAGTTCTTAAGGACTTTCTTAGTCAATAAATATTTACTACATTAACTTCGTGATTCGCACAACTATTCTTGCACAATCCCTGAGCAAAAGATTAAAAAAATAAAAAATTATGAAACGAAAACTTCTCATTATCGTAGTAATAGGACTATTATTTAATCAAAATTTACTTGCGGGTTCACCTCTAACTTCAACTAATATTCATGAAGCTTATAAAGATTCAGCGATTATTCAGTTAGCTTTAAAAACTGAAGGCAAACTAACTGTTGCACTGATGAATTATTTAAGTGACACTAAAAAACCTATTGAACTGAAAATAGCTTTAATAAATGCACTGGGTTGGGATTTTAATGGAAAAAACAATTCAACCCTATTTTATGAGTATTTAAAAGAAAACCAAAATCTAAAAGATATCAATGAAACTAGTGCTGATATTCTTATTTGTTATGCCTATTTAAAAGCACTAGACAATTACTTTGATGTTGATGATGCCATAAAATTTGCACAAAAAGCAAAATTAAAGAAGAAAAATAGTTACACCATAAACATAATTTGCGCGCTCATAGAAGCCCAAAAAGCAATGGGTTCTGATTGGTGTGAAGTTTATAATTTAACAAATAACGTTCGAATCAATGATGCATTACAGATAGATATGAAAGAAGATGCCATAAAAATTATTTTTGAGTATATGGATTTGTACAAAGATTATTGCAAAGAATAACGTTTGCTGATATTTTGAATAAGTAATGCTAAGTTGAGCAAAATTTCTAGGTTTCTATCTAGTTCAAACTTCATTGCAGATTAAGAAGCAAGTGCTACTAAATCTGCCACTAATCGCAAAATTTACCGTAAACAAACATTTGACCATCAATGAAAAAAGGAGTTTTAATCACATTAATTGGAATTATAATTATCGGAATTACGTATTTCGGAATTGAAACGTTTGCCTTTACAAAAGGAGTAAAACAAGATGTAAAAAAAAACAAAACTGAACTTAAACAAAATTCTTTTGTAAAACTTACGGAATTTAAAAACGGACGTTGGATAAGTACAACTGATTCTCTTGCTGGAATTGAAATTATAAACGGAAAATGGATTATGTTTTACAAGGGAATGGAAACCGACTCTTCCGATATTTACGATTTCAAAATACGAAGAGCATATATAAAGGAATTAGGAACTAAACATAAACCTTTCGAATATCTAACGATCACAAATTATTCTGATACTTTAGAATATTCCATACTTAAATACAGTGATGAATTCTTAAGTTTGAGTTATCTTTCGAGAGGAAATACTCTAAATTATGAGCGTGCAAAATAAAAACGTTTGGTAACACCTTGTATAATTAATTGCTGCATTTATTGCTGAAACACAGAACGAAATCATATACTAATTGTTAAATGTAATACAAGCATGGTAAAAAATTTAAATCGTATTTTAATTTTAGTTCTACTTATAGTTTCTGTAGTTGGTTGTAAAAGTTCATACAGGTTTACGAAAAACCAAAAATCTCTTATTAAAATGGGAGACAGCGCAACACCAATGAGAGTTCTGAAAATCACAAATTCTTCCGATTCTATTCTGCTAAGAACAAAAAGTTCTAAAATCAAGATAGATCCAAACGATGAAATACTTAAAACATTTATAAATAGATTATACAGCACCGTTAGAGATAGTATGTCACTTGGAGTCGGAATCGCTGCACCACAGGTAGGTGTATTGAAAAAAATTATATGGGTTCAGCGTTTTGATAAAGAAAAATTTCCATTTGAAGTATATCTCAATCCTGAAATAGTTGAATACTCATATAAAAAACAACCATGCTTAGAAGGTTGCTTATCAATACCTAAAAGAAGAGATACCACGTATACAAGATCAGAAACTATCATGATAGAATATGATCAATTTAATAAAAAACGTACAAGAGAAAAGATCTCTGGATTTACTGCTGTTATCTTTCAACATGAAATTGATCATCTTAATGGGATACTTTATTTAGACCACCTTGAAAAAGAGAAAAACCAACAGGAAAATTAACAATATATAACCATAAATACGGCGAATTGGAATATGTAGAAATTTAATGGAATTACAAGTATCATTGCTATTACTAAAATTAGTAAATTTAATACCGTAACTGATGGTTTACGAGACCGTTGCGCATAATTGCTGCTAATCGTGAATAACACAATACACATGAATAAAGAATCAATATTCCATAAAATACAAAAGCGAGTTAAATGATGAATAAGAAGAAAACATACAGATACATCAAACTTTTCTTCTCTGTATTACTGGCATCAACAATCATGCTATCGTGCACAAAACAAGAAAAGGAAATTACGAAGAAACCCAATATCGTGTTAATCGTTGCCGATGATTTGGGATTTGGCGATATCGGCTGTTATGGTGGAGATATTAAAACACCAAACATTGATAAATTGTCGCACAGAGGGATTAAGTTTAGCAGTTTTCACACTGCTCCAATGTGTGCACCTACTCGGGCCATGTTACTTTCTGGAAATGACAACCATATTGCAGGCATGGGTAGCCAAGGTAATGTTACAGATGTGTTTGGTTATGAAGGAAGATTGACAAACCGGATTGTTACAATTCCCGCTTTATTAAAGCAAAGTGGTTACCATACGTATATGGCAGGCAAATGGCACCTTGGCAAAACGCCAGAATCCAATCCACATCAAAAAGGATTTGAACACTCTTTTGTTTTGCTTGAAGGTGCCGGAAATCATTACAACAACCGAAGTGCCCTCTACAATAAACTATCTAGTTATACAGAGGATGGTAACCCAACATCATGGACAGAAGGCAATTATTCTACAGATTTTTATACTGATAAATTAATTGAATACATAGATTCTGATAAAAGAGATAACAAACCCTTCTTTGCATTTGCCGCATACACATCGCCACATTGGCCCTTGCAGGTCGATAAAAAATATTGGGAAAAGTACAAAGGTCTTTATGACGATGGATATGAGAAATTACGGGAACGTAGATTGATTAGTCTTAAAAGAGCAGGAATCATTCCAAAAAATGCTATTTCTCCGCCCAGCCATGTGCGTGTAATGCCCTGGGATTCTTTATCGAAACAAGAACAGAGGAAAGAAGCCAGAAAAATGGAATTGTATGCCGGCATGGTTGACAATTTAGACCACAATATTGGTAGATTGATGAAACACTTAAAAGACATTGGCGAATATAAAAACACGCTGTTTGTATTCATGTCAGACAATGGCGCTGCAAACAGAGACTTTATAAATGATGATAGATTTACGAATTTAAAGGAATACTACAACGATGACTTCGACAATATGGGAAATGCCAATTCCTATATTTCTTATGGGCCACAATGGGCAGAGGCTGGTTCTTCTCCTTTTAGGTATTACAAAGATTTTGCAACCGAAGGAGGTACAAATACAACGATGATTATTTGTGGCCCGAATGTGAATAGAAAAAATGAAATTCATCATGGATTTACAAGTCTTTTGGATTTGGCTCCTACTTTTTATGAGATGGCCAATGTGTCTTATCCAAAAGCTTACCAAGGAAATAAAGTCTATCCTCTAAAAGGTAATTCACTCATTCCATTTGTCTCAGGAAAATCAAATGAAATTCATGATTCAACTTATGTGTTTGCGCTAGAGCATTACGGAAACGCTATGCTGAGAAAAGGGAATTGGAAAATCACAAATTTCACAAGACCATTCAAAATTGATAATTTTGCTCTCTACAACCTTTCGAATGACATCGGAGAGCAAATCAATCTTAAGGAATTAGAGAAAGAAAAATATGCTGAACTTCTAAATGAATGGATTAAATTTTCTGATGAAGTTAAAATTCAAACTCCAACACCAAGACCCTCCAAAAAAGGGGTGTAAATATGCTAATAAAACTTAAAAAATGAAAACAGTGAAAACAATCAAGATAATTATAACCTTATTCATTACATTAAACTTTTCTTATGCGCAGCAAAGTAAACCTGTGCCCGATTTAGCAAATGTTAAATATGGCGAGCATACACGCAATGTTGTAGATGTTTGGTTTGCAGATTCTAACAAAACGACTCCTATGGTAATTTATATACATGGAGGAGGCTTTAAAGCGGGTAGTAAAGAGAAAATTAGGGCTAATGAATTGTCAGAATTGTTAGAAGCAGGAATTTCAGTTGCATCCATAAATTATCGACTATTATCAAATGCTCCCTTGCCAGCAGCACATATTGATGCGAAGCATGCTTTACAGTTTATACGTTCAAAAGCCACGGAATGGAAAATAGATAAAGAAAGAATCGGTTTATTTGGTGGGTCTGCCGGTGCACAAATTTGCATGTGGCTAGCCTTTAGCAACGATATGGCCAATGCAGATAGTGACACCCCTCTAGAAAGGGAATCAACAAGAGTTAGTTGTATAGCGCCTATTATTGGGCAAACAACTATGAGTTCTAAGTTTTGGAAAGCACTAGCTGAAAGACATTTGAAAGATAAAAACAACACAAATTACATTGCAAAAATATTTGGAGATACTGCTAGAAGAGATCGAAATCGTATGGCTACCTATGGTGCTAAAACACTTAAAGAAGCCGATAAAATTGCTAATAATTTATCAGCGTTATCATTAATTTCGGCCGATGACCCACCTGTTTTTATGAGTTACTTTATGGCTCCAGATGCAAAGGCTCCCAAAAACCCAAGGAAAGTGAGAGGTTGGATAATTCATCATGTAGATTTTGGAATAGCTCTTAAAGAAAAAATGGATGAATTAAATATTGAAGTCGATTTGAAATACCCCGGATCGAAAACAAAATATAATTCACTAGTAGATTTTTTTACAGATAAATTAATAAAATAATATTTCTTTAAAATAAATTTTTATGTTATTATTTATGTACTTAATTTGATGGTACAAAAGTAATTTTTGTCAAATATTTTGAGCTTTACAAACCTAAGATAATTATTTTCATTATCACTGCGGTTTTCCACATTTAAAACTGCGGTTTTCTGCAAAATGAAAGTTTATTTACTATTTTCTTGATGAGGTATTTTTATAGGATTTAAAATCATTATTTAAAGTTAAACTTATTACTTCCGAAATAGAGTGAGAGAGGCCTTTTTTTATTACACATACATATGAAAAGGTAATTTAAAGCCACTAAAAGGCTTATTTTGTATCTTAAATAGCTTTTAAATTAGTTCTAAGTACCGCTCTATCATGAGCGCTCGTGAAGAAGCATCATTGAATTTTAAAGGTTGTTTTATGCTAGTTTTTCTAATGCAATGAATGCTGCATTTTCATCTTCTTTCAGGAGCTTTATCAAATGGATGTTCTCTGCTGTTGCAGTAGCAGTTCTTTCAAAAAGTGCGGTGAATCGTTTTCCTAGATAAAAAATGGATCGAATGAAGTCTTCATAGGGTACAACAACACTTTCAAAATGATCTCCCATGAGATGAATCTCATGATCCATTGGATTCAAATGTATATAACCATGGGTTGTGAAATACATCAGTTTCACCTTTTCTTTTCGAATTAATTTCTCCATAGAACGAAAGCACATATTGCGAACAAGTGCATATACATTATCGCTAAAACGAGTATGGACACCATCATAGGAAATTGTAATTTCGCCCAAAAAATCTTCATTGTTTTCGAAAATCGAACCGACGTTTCCTGATTTTTTTTCCAGTGCAGAATCTAGTATACATTTTGAATCGTCATGGTTTGAATTTGTAAAATCAAAGATGCAAAACGCTGCTTTTAACTCTTTTGAATGGGTCATTGTTTCTTTTATTTATTTTTTTCTGCTCGTAGTTCTTTTAATTCGTCCGCTGTATACACATGACCCGTTATGGGAAAAAATCCATTTAATTTTTTTCCGTCAATAGAAGTCATTCTGTAGGTGACACCGTCCACAACTTTTTCAACCCCTTTTGTTACATCATCTCCTGAGGTTAATTGCTTCAAGCATGCCACTAAAGTAGCAGAAATTTCGGCCTCCCCCATATTTTTATTGAACATGGTTGCAGCATTTTTAATTGTTTTACCATTGAGTCTTTGATGAGTATAGGAATGCCTCTCTAGATAATGGGTCATATTGAGTTCTTGAATTCCTAGATCGATTGCTTCTTGAGGAATGGTTGGATTACCGGCCGAACTAGGATCATTCTTTTGAAATAATAAGGCATCTTTTTCTGCATTTTCATGAAAAACTCTTTGAACGGGTTGGTCTCGATTACTTGAGGCACTCAGCGCAGAAATCGGGGTGCCATATGGCACGGTATGACTATTGACTTTGCTTGTATCAGCCATTTCCTGATAAGCCATAAGTTGGGCAACTTGTACACTATTATCACCCATCTCTTGGAGCTTTTTTTGTGCAATAGCTTCAGGCCTATGGTCTACAAACTGAAAAGTAGCTGCATTGCTGTTTTGCTCTTGAAAATTTGCTGCAGAAACCGATTGGCTTTTATTTTCTTCCGTTCTGTCAGCGTGAGTATTCATAATGCGCTATTATTGTTTGGTAATCAGGGAAATGTACAATTTTTATTTTAAAAAAAATAGCGAAATGAACAAAAATTTCTCATGCTTGTGTACTGCAGAGAACCGCTGTTTGCAGAGTAAAACATCTGTTTTTTTCTTTAGCTTCGAGAATGTGCTGTTCAGGATGCGTATGCAACGATTGCTGCTGTTTATGCTCGTTTTATAAGCTACTCTTGAAAAAATCTACTGCTAATTTCAAAGTTTCTTTGTGTATTTTCTTTCTGTCTATGGATGGGTTGTCAATGGTTATGTTTGGAGCTACTATTTTTCCATATTCGGTAGGTTCGTTTAGAAAGACATAGTGGCCAACATGCGTGTTGAAAAGATGAATTTTGGCGGTTTTAATCAAACGATGATAGTTTGCTGCATTGCTTGCAATAGGAGTTTCCACATCTCCTTTTCCTGCAAGTATAAAAATTGGCTTTGTAATTTTAGCTGTCTGCTCCTTCGAGTGGAATCCAAATCCTATTCCGGGTGCCATGACGAAAAATGCTTTGAATCTATCATCTTTTACTTGATTTTTATATTTGTTGTAAGATGCAGCGATGAGGCTGTCATTGTGAAAATCTATGACTTCTTGTGTTTGGGGAAATTCAGGAGGCAGTTTTCGGTGTGCTCCATGCTCATTTTTTCTCATGGCTCGATCAACATATCCGCCTGCGAGCGCAATATTGGTATAACCTCCCAAAGAAAAACCAACTCCACCAATTCTTGAGGTATCTATTTTTATCCCGATTTCCTTGTCCTTAAGAATTTGTGTAAGTACATATTGAACATCAATAGCTCTCTCCCACCATTTTACGAATTCTCGTGGGATTTTAATAAAATCAGAATATTATAAAAATGGGAAAGTTTATTTAATAAGTAAGACCTTAGAGTTATAGTTAATAAATAAATCCTAAGAAAAAACTACAACTAACAACGGTAATCGTTGCACAAGCCATTAAAAAACATAAATAAGTATTCAAAAGTCTCTTTTTAAGGGGCTTTTGTTTTTATGACAAGTGTATTTCATAAAGTTATTTGCTATAACAAAGAGGTGCATTACTACCCGATTTAATGCTCAAAAAACGTAATGAGATTATTTTACACGACTACAATTCTATTCATTTTATTTCTGTAGACTTAATCCATTTTAAAACATAATTTAAAAGCTATTTAAGGTGTCTTATAAGCTATGTAACGGCTTTAAATTCCTTTTCGAGGCTACTTGCCTATAGCTAAAAATAAAACGTCTCTACGGTTTGGTTTTAGAAGCGGTAAACCTAGCAAAAAAAAGTGTTTTTTGTTCTGATAAAGCACCTCAACAAGAACATACAAAACTAAATTCATTTTGCGGAAATCCACAGTTTTAAATGTGGAAAACCGCAGTGATATTAAAAATAATTATTTTAAGTTTGAAAAGTGTAAAATATTTGGAAAAAATCGTTTATACGAGCAAGCCAAAGTGATAAATAATAACATAAAACATCAGCATATCCTACCAAAATCATCCGATATACTGATATAACATCAGCATATATACTAGTTGTAAAAAATTAAAAATGAAAAAAATTACACCAATAGTGTTATTACTAATTTTAAGTTCTTGCGGAATAAGTAAAAGAGTCGCTATACTTGAAAATAGAATTAACTCATTAAATGACAGTATTAAAAGCTTACAAACAACTAATTACAGAATAATAGAAAAAGGAAAAGGTTATTATGGTAAACATATAACTTATGTAGGTATTGATGCTGGGAAATATAACAAAGCAAGTGAAAACGTTTTTATAGGGAACTCAGCAGGAGCAACTTCGCATATGACGAGGAATTCTTTATTAGTTGGATATCATGCAGGAGTAAATTCAAGAGGATATGGGAATGTAATTTTAGGAAACTATGCTGGCGGAAATGTACAAGGACAAAATAACGTTATAATTGGTAAAGCTGCAGCTCAAGGAAAACTAGGAGATCGAAATATTGTTATTGGAACTCATGCTGGTAGAAAACATGGAAACTTCTCTAATAAACTGATAATTGAAAGTTCTGAATCTGATAAACCTTTAATTTACGGAGATTTTCAAACTGATAAATTAGATGTAAATGCTGATTTAGAAATCGAAGGTGTCTTAATTATTACTCCTACTCATAAAGTCCCTAAGGAATTAAAAGAAGGAACTATATACTATGATGCGGAAACAAAAAATCTGAAAATGTGGAATGGAATTAAGTGGGTAAACCTGAACTAAACTTTTTACAACACCGTATAAAATTAATTGCTGGTTTTAGCCAGCTTACGAAAGTCCTCGCGGACTTCCTATTCAGTGTTTATTTACTAACTTTAGTGCTTAAACAACGCAACAAATCATACACAACAACGTTGTACGTAATTTAAAACATCATCAATTAATTGAACTCTTTAACTACATTCGACCAATTTTATATAAAAATAAAAGGAAATAGGTGGTATTGGTTATTTTCAATTTTTTGTCGATTAAGTTTAGCCTACGCTTTCATTGTTGCAGGAATGGTGAAAATTTTAGGGGAAAGATTCGCTAGTGGACTATCTATTATCCATCCAATGGGAGCTTATCTTGAAGCTTTACATCATACAGGTTATTATTACACATCCATTGGGATTGCTCAAGTCCTTGCAGCTATTTTATTGATAATACCCAGAACTGTAACATTAGGTGCTTTACTATATTTCCCAATAATTGTAAACATTTGGATACTATCATTAGCAGTTAGATTTGAAGGGTCTTTTGTAACATCACCATTAATGGTACTTGCCAATCTATACATCCTTGTTTGGAATTATGACAAGTTAAAATATATTTTACCTTTTAAAAAGTTTTCAAACTACGGAATAGTAGAGAAACCAAAAAAATATAGCAATAAATTCCCAATTCTATTTTTCGCAGGAGTAATTGCCACAGTTGGATTGACAATTGCAATATTTGTTTTTGGTTATGAAGTAATGCCTAGAAATTCTTTATCAGATTGTAAAAAACAATTTATAAATACTGAAAAGCAAACTGTTGGATTTGAATTTTGTGAATGCATTCATACTAAAGGAAAACCATTGAATGAATGCTTGGATGCTTATGATAGTGTAACAAAAAAATAAAAACTACGTACAACAACGTGTATAATTAATTACTTCTGAATTTCCTCATCGGAAATTCCTTGGAATTAATTAACTTGTGTACTCCTAGGAAAATCACAACTGATTTTCCGTAACTAATCATACACAGAACCGTTACTTGCAATTTGAACCAACTAATGAAAAAAGGAATTTTAATAACAATAATTGGAGTTTTAATCATTGCAATTAGCTATTTCGGAATTGAAATGTTTGACTTCGCTAAAGGAGTAAAAGCAGATACCCCAAAAAATATCGAGAATTTCAAAATAAACAAGTCATTAAACACAATTGAATCTAAAACAGAACAGAAACTTGATACTCTGAATATTGACAATTACAATCTTTTGTTTTTTCATCCAAATGAAACAGAATTCGAAGAATTACTTAAAGAATACGGAGATGAAAATGAAGGACTTTATGAAGTGGATTCTGATTTCGGATTTTATGCAAAAAATGTTTATGACTCAATCTCGAAAACTGATTTAAAAGTTAAAATTGTAACGGAAAGAATAATAAAATATTCAACGAAAAACGGAATTAAATATCTAGACCGTTTAAAAAATGAGGAACATCCTTATGGAATAATATATAATAACTTGAATTGTGACCCGAGAGTTGAATTTGGAATAATGACTGATATTGATATGTTTCAAATATGGAGTGAATATAAAAAAAACTGCAAGTAACACGGTGTATAAAACATAGCTAATAAATGCTTAACCGAAAGGTTTGTGTATATTTAGAACGTCCGCCAAATTTTTAATTTGGCTTTTAAAAAGAGAAAAATTAAAAACAAAATATAAAAATTCGGCTCTGTGTTTATCCGAAAAGTTAGTGTCTTTTTACACGCTACGTTTCATACACAAGTCCGTTGGCAAGCATAAAGGTATCTTAACGAACATAAAATAACAAAATGAAAAATCTGACTTTAATACTTATTGTGTCATTAATCTCCATTCTTTCTTATGGACAAAATGAACTTAAAACATATGAACCTTCAGGACATTACACTCCCGACCTAAGTTTTGAAACAAAAAATGAAATTGATAGACAAACAGAACTGTTGTCAAAAGAAGACTTAACTGATACTGAAAAAGTAGAGCTTGATACTTTGGTTCGAAAATATGGTGAAGTTGTGGAAAGTGTTTGGGATGTTGTTGACGGTGGATGTAGTTGGTATTGTGGTGGTGGAAATTACAAAGTTTCTGCTTCTTCTGAATTGACGACTCAAAACTATAATAGCTACAAAGCTAAATCAGCAAATGATTTAAGTTATTTAACTGCTTGGGTGGAAGGAAAAGAAGATAGCGGTATTGGAGAGTATATTGAATACTCGTTTCAAAACAAAAGTCCCAGAATTACTTCAATAATAATTTCAAATGGTTATATGAAATCAGATAATACTTGGAAAAATAATAACCGTGTTAAATCATTAAAGTTATATGTAAATGGAAAAGAATTCGGAGTACTTAAATTAACCGATACTAAAACTGACCAAACATTTAAAATTGGAACTCTTGGACACAATGAAGATGGAAGCGATTTAGTTCTAAGGTTTGAAATATTGGAGGTTTACAAAGGAGACAAATACAATGATACAGCGATAACTGAAATTTATTTTGATGGAATTGATGTTCATTAAATAAAATACGACTGCCAACAATGGCTATACGTAATGCGGGTTTTCTGCTAAACGAAAGGTCAGTGCAATTAATGAAGTCCGCCAATACTTTAATTTGGTATTTAAAGTGAATAAATTAAAAACAAAATATAAACTCTTGGCTACGTGCAAATTTGAAAACTCCGCTTTTCAAATCCCGCACTACGCATAGCCGGGTCGTTGGCAACAATATGGCTTAAGAGAACTTTGAACTGAAAGATAAAAAATGAAAATAACCAATTGGACCATATCGAGTCTTTTGATTTTGATAAATCTGTATTTTATCCCCTTCAGTTTCATAACACTTAGAAACTCAGGTGGACCAATGGGGTATGGGCTCTTGATTTTACCAATTTCAGTTTCTATAAATCTTTTATTAATCTTTTCAGGGCTAACCTTCAAAAAGAGATTTAATAGAAGCATAGGACTACTGGTTATTAACTCAATTGGACTTGTTTGGGCAGTTTTCTGGTTTTGGGTGCTTTTGACTACACCTAAAATAGACTGATTGAAATACGGATTGAGTAAAATACTGTTATAAAAAATGGAAAAGAAATTAAAACAGAGCATACTTACCTCTTATCTGATTGGAGCACCAATCGGAATTTTGACCGTAATTGCCACAATTTGGATTCCTCTATTGTTGACAGGTGAAGGGCTCTTGACAATGGTTATAATTGGAACTTATGGAGCTTCAACAGTCGGACTTGTAATTGCGTTCCTGATTGCTCTTTGGATTGGAGGAAAATTAGCACACAAAAACATTAATAACGGAAAATCACTAATTCTGACTTCCTTTAAATATTCTACCATTGTTAATTTAATAATTTGGACAACTTTTTGTCTGATTGTCGGAATTACCGTAACGAAAGAAATATTTTTAATGATGATTCCACCAATTATTGCATTTGTTGTTTGTACAATTCTGACAACTTTTTCAATCGGACTTTTAATAGCATATGTAATAAAACAAATAAATAATAAGCCCGCTGAATTGAAAAATACTGTTGCCAACAATGTATATAAAACATAGCTAATATAGGCTATCCGAAAGGTTCGTATGTATTTACAAAGTCACCCATTTTTTAATTTGGTTATATTTATAAAAACAAAAAGTAAACATAAAAATTAAAAAATCGTATTGTGTATAATTCGAAAAGCTAGTGTCTTTTTACACGCTACGTTTCATATACTAGACCGTTGTAAACAATTATAGAAAAACGAAAACTAACGAAAAACTAATGACTAAAAAGAAGGTTTTTATATCTGTAGGAACATTATTAGTTATTTCTATTATTCTAATTCTAAATACTAAAAGAGTAATGACCTCTTATGAATATCCCGAAAAAATGCCTGAAGATTTTAATTTTATCGTGAAATTAAATAGTAATGAATATTGTATAAATACTTACGACAATACATTTTCAAAATCAATAAATTGGGACAAAGACACTATCATAAACTACAAAATTAGTAATTTAGAAAAAAATAGAGTTTATCAGCTAATTAAGGAATATAACATAATTAAATATCCGAATTATTTTACACCATCAACACACGTAATTGTAAATCCGAGTTTTGACTATTATTTCAAATCTACATTTGATTCAATTAATGTTGAGATAGATTGGGAATTCAATACGGAATCAAAAGAAAAAGAGGCGAAACTATTGAAAGATTTTCTTTACCGAATCTTTGACAATATTTTGAAAGAAGAAGATATTAAAAATCTTCCTGAAACAAAAAGAGTATCATTTTGAAAAAAACTGTTTACAACACCGTTTATAATTAATGGCTTGTTCTCGCCTACTTACGAAAATCTTCGCGGATTTTCTATTCCGTTTTTATTTGCAAAATTAGGTACTTAAACACGCCACAAATCATACACAAACACGTTGGCGGTAATTAAATTAAACCTTAGATGATTTTAAGAGTCTAAGAAGAAAATTTAAAACATTAAATTATGATGAAACAGATTTTTGCAAGTTTACTAATTATGGTTTCTTTGATTTCATGTGAAAAAGATGATGATAACATAGTTACACCTGAAAGTTCTTCACCAACAGTGAAGTTGAATGCTACCTATGATGTTAATATAACAGAAGATATCATTTATGCTGAAGGACTTAGTCATGATGATTGGAACAGTTCAAATACAACTGCACTCCCTTTATATATGGACTCTTATGTTCCTGAAAATAATTCACAAAATCGACCTTTACTAATGTTAATTCATGGCGGTGCATTTGTTGGTGGTTCCAAGCAACAGGATGCCATTGTGGATATGGCAAATTATTATGCATCAAGAGGTTTTGTTGTATTTTCAATCGACTACAGACTTAGAGACCATATGGGAACGATTCCACAAGCATGGATTGATGCTACTTCTGTTGGTACCCCTTCAAATCTAGACCAAATTTTTGCAATGTACCCTGCTCACAGAGATGCTAAAGCTGCTTTAAGATGGATTATGGCTAACGCCCAAAACTATCACATAAATAAAGATTATATCACTGTAGGTGGTGGTTCAGCGGGAGCAATTACATCAATAGGTATAGGTGTATCAGAATTAGGTGACTATAAAGATGAAATAAGCTCAAGTGAAGATAATACCTTATCAACAACCAATCTTTCTCAAACCTATGAAGTACAAACAATTTTAGACTTTTGGGGGTCTACTGTATCTATAGAAATACTGGAGTCAATTTATGGACACCAAAGGTTTGACTCAAATGACCCAGCATTGTTTATAGCTCATGGTACAGAAGACCCTACCGTACCTTTTAGTAGAGCTGAAGATTTAAAAACTATATGTGAAACAAATGAAATTGATTTTGTTTATTATCCATTAGAGGGTGCAGGTCATGGTCCCTGGGGTGCCACTGTGAATGGAAAAAGCTTATCAGATTTATCCTTTGATTTTATAGTGGAAAACCAAAATTTGAATGTCGAATAAAAACTACCGCCAACAAGGTGTATAGTGCATACCCTTCGGGATACGCACCATACACAGTCCGTTGGCACGCATTTAAATGAAATACTTCACGACCATATTAATTTTAATATTTTTAAGTAAGTCAATATTAACCGAACAATATCCAGATATACTATATTTTAAAAATGAAAAAATTTTTATTGAAAACTATCCTCTTAATCAAAGAGTAAAAACTGATTTACTTTTGAAGGAAAGAATAGATAATAATATTAATTGTATGAGCAGTGGGTGTTGGAGAGGTGTTATTGGAGTATATAAAATTGAAAATAAGAGAGTTTATTTGATTGGATTAAAAGAACCTTGCGAAAGGAAAGATTTGAAATTAGAAGATTATTTTGAAAAAAGTGAAATCAAAAATAAAAGAGTATTTGTCAATTGGTTTTCTGGTGAAATATTTGGTGGTTATGGAGAGAATTTGTTCGATGAAAAAAAATTTGAACATTATTATGAAAACGAAATTGAAATCAAAATTAAAGAAGGGATTCTCATAAATTATGAAATTACAAAACACTAAAAAAATAGATTAAAAAAAGAAAAACGACGTGCCAACACCGTGTATAAAAAATTGCGTAGTTTAGTGCTTAACCAAAGTTAGTTGCATTTTTGTTACGTCTGATTTTCCTTCGGAAAATCCTCGCACACAAAATCGCAACTAATCTTATACAATCACGTTGTGCATAATATGAAAAAAACGAAATTACTACTTATAACATTGAGCCTAATCGGATTAAATTCTTGTGCTCAAAAGTTAACTTGTTCTGACTTTAAAATTGGAACTTTTTATATTCCAGAAACTGAAGCAATGAGTAAATATACAATCGAAGCGAATGACAGTATTGCGGAAATGACTGAGAAACGAGATTTGTCTATTAAAAAATGGATTGTAGTTCGAGAAAAGAGTATTCAAATCGAATGGAAAAACGGAATCGGAAATGGAATACCTGAATATGAAATAATTGAATGGATTGATGATTGTACTTATCGACTGACTTATGACTCTTCAAAAGCGGAATTGAGCGAAGATAAAAAGTGGGTGAATGAAAATAATGGAATTGTTGTAACCAAAACGAAAATTGAAAATAATTGTTTGTATTACAAAGCAACAATGACAACAAACCAAGGACAAAATATTTCGCAAGACGGAATAATATGTAAAGAATAAAAATACTATGCACAACAATGTATAACCGCAATTACGGCGGATTCGACTACGTCCGAATCCACTCGGAATTGCTAACGTCAGTGCTAAACCGAAAATCAGTAACTTTAACCCGTAACTGACGGTTATACGAGACCGTTGTACCTAATTTATGAAAAAACTGCTAAACAGAACATTATTTGTAATAATTGGAATTTCGGTAATCGGAATTTTGATGTATTATATTTCTGTTTGGAATCAAGAAAAAGTTTTTAATAAATATGGTTTTGACTTTAATCCAAAGAGAAAAGAAATCGGATTAAAGGAAATTTCTAAAAGTTGGAATTCTAAAAAATTATCTTGGAAAAACTGGAATAAGCTAAAAGATGAAAACTATAATGACGGAATAATATCAAAATTCGGAAAAATATTCAGTATGGAAAATATTCCAACAGGATTGACTTTTGAGAATGAATTTATTGAAGACAAAACAATTTTTACGAATAAAGTAATTTGGTTAAACTCGAATATACTCTTTTGGAAAAATGGAATTGAATCTGAAATGGATGTTTATGAAAAAAATACTGATTCAGTTAAAATAGAAACTTTATCAATTAGATATTATTTTCAAGATGAAAATGGAAATAAAAACTACTTTGAGGCAAATCATTCCGTTTATGATTTAGATATTTTATATTGTGGAACATCTGATTTTATAAAGAGAGATTTACAACGAAAATCAGGAAAACCATATTACGGAAATATAACAAAGAAAGAAGCTGATAGTATTTTAACAAAATGGAAAAGAAAAAACTAGGTACAACACCGTATAAACTTTATTGCTGGTTTTAGCTCACTTGGGAAATTCCTCCGGAATTTCGCCGTTCGTGTTTTATTTAGTAAATTCACTGCTTAAACAACGCAACGAAATCATACACAAACACGTTGGCAATAATATGAAAGAAACCCGAAAAAATAAAAAAAACGATATAATTGAGATTCTGGCAAACGTTATCTGGACATTCTTCGGAGTTTTTGGTGGAATAAGTTATTATTCAAAAGCGGAATATTGGATTTGTGGAATTATGTTTCTAATCGGAATTTTATATTCTTACAAGTTAATTAAATCAATAATGGGAAAATGAAAAAAATACACTTTGATAATTTGAGCAAAAATTGGTTTTTAATCACAATTTTAATTTTATCAATAATATTTTTACTTGTTGGAATATTTGAATTTATTCCATTTGAAAATCCTAAAATAAATAAGAAAATAAGTGGCGTTGGATTTTTACTTCAAGCACTTTATTTCAGTAGAATGTTTTGGTTCAAAAACTACATTCAATGGAACAAAAAAGGAGCTGTTATCAGAATTAATTCTTTTATGGGAAAATCCTTGAGTTTCGACGAAATTAAAAAGACTGAATTGAATGAAAAAAAATTAACAATAACAAAAGTCAATGAAAAAAAAATAACATTTGACTTAAAGGAAATTTCGGAATCTGATACACAGAAACTGAATGAAATAATCGTGAAAAATACTATTGCCAACACCGTATAAAAAAAATTACTGGTTTTTGCCAATTTACGAAAGTCCTCGCGGACTTTCTATCAGTGTTTCATTTGTTAATTTCAGTGCTTAAAACACGCAACTTTCCTTATAAAAACACGTTGGCAACAAGCAAAAACGAACAGCAGAAATATTATGGAAATTATATTTAAAGAAAGACAAAAATTTACTCAATGGTGGTTTTGGCTAATTTTAATCGGTCTTGGAACTATCGCTGTTTATGGTTTTTTCACACAAATAATTTTGGGTGAACAATTTGGAAATAAACCAATGTCAGATGTTGGAATGGTATTTTTTGCTATTGGAGTTTTCGGGTTTATATATTTTAATTGGTATATGACTTTAATTTCAGAAATAAATGATGACGGTATTAAGATGCGTTTTATTCCATTTGTGAAAAAGAATATTCAATGGAGTGAAATACAATCCGTGAAAATTGTAAATTATGGATTTGTAGGTTACGGCATAAGACTTGGAAGTAAATACGGAACTGTTTATAATATAAATGGAAATAAAGGGTTAGCAATTGAACTTAAAAATGGAAAAAAAATTGTGATTGGGACACAAAGAGAAAATGAATTAAATAAAGCTCTGAAAAAAATGCCAGTTGCCAACACCTTACAAAATTAATTGCTTGCTTTTAGTCAACTTACGAAAATCCTCGCGGATTTTCTTTGTCAGTAAATATTTATTAAATTCATTACTAAACTATCGCAACTAAATCTTTTACAAACACGTTCTACGCAATTTGACCAAACTAACAAACTGAATGATTAAATATCAAATTTTGAATACAATTAAATTTATTGGAAAGTCAATTCTTGTATTTATGACAGGTATTTTAATATTTGCTTATTCAATCGCATTAATTGAAAAAATACAACGTCCGACTTTTAAAAATCTTCCGACAAACGAATTTATAATCATAGGAATAATTTTAGTGATTTTGATTTTTATAAACCTAAAGTGGGTTTTCGGAATTTTCAAAAAGAAACCAAATGACGAGTAACTTGAAAAACGAAACAGAAATAGCAACTGTATTAGAATTGGAAAAATGGTTAAAAGAGAATTGTTATCCAATGAACAGTTATAGCATTAATGGAAATTTCATTTATGAAGGATGTGGAATTGAAAATAATGGAGGACTTTATGAATGGTATTATACAGAACGTGGAGACAAAAGAACGCTGGAATATTTTGCGACTGAAAAAGATGCTATTCAATATGCTCTAAAAGAAATAAAAGCGGACGAACACTCTAATCGGAATTATATTGGAATGTATAAAGAAAGTTCAGATGTAGAAAAAATATTATCGGAACTTAAAAATCGTGAAATTCAATATTGGACAGACAAAATTCCTTATGGTGGAACAAACGACTGGAGAACGAGAATTTTTGTAATTGGTTGCGGAATTAAAAAAGCAACGGATTTGATAAAAAAAGAATAAAAACTGCGTACAACACCGTGTATAATTAATTGCTAGTTCTACTCTACTTACGAAAATCCTCGCGGATTTTCTAGTTGGTTTTGTATTTACTAAATTAGTCGCTTAAACACGCAACAACTCATACACAAACACGTTGTAAACAAGCATGAAAAAAAAATATAACTTTTATTTTATTATAAGTTTATCTTTATTCCTTTTATCATTAACTCAAGAAACTTTTTGTACAAGCTCTAGCTGTCACAAATCTTCTGGAGGATTAAGTGTTCTAATAATGGGGTTGATAGGGAATATATTTCTCATGGGAATAAGCAGTACTGCAATTTTTACTTGGATTGCAAACCCACTTCTCTTTTTATCATGGATAACAAAAAAAAGTAATATGAAACAATCTTTAACATTCAGTATCTTTTCTTTTATATTTAGCTTTTCTTTTTTATTCTTCGATAAAATAATGATGGATGAAAGTGGCTCCTTAAGGAAAATACATGGTTATAGAATTGGTTATTTCCTTTGGTTATTAAGTACATTTACAATGATGTTAGGAAATTTAATTAACTATAAAGAACGAGAGAAATATTTTTACTTTATAAGATTTCTATTTTCTAAAAAAACATTAGATATAAATTAAAAAGAAGTGAATATTGAAAGAAAAGCCAGTTTACAACACCGCATAAAATTAATGTGGGGTTTTATGGTTTAGCCCAAAGTTTTGGTTTCTTTATTGTGTCGCTTATACTTATTTGAGTATTTTTAGATCGACAAAGAAAAAACACAAAATAAGTATAAGCTTGTGGCTCGGCTGACAATTCTCGATTGTCTACCTCCCACACTAATCTTATACAAAACCGTTAGCCATAAGATGTTAAACCGAACAAGATTTATACAGAATGAGTAGAAAACACTTTCACACATTTGATGCTTTAAGATTTTTCGCTTTTCTTTTGGTTTTTTTATTACACTTACCAAAGACGGGAAACATACATATTGATTTCTTTCTTAAAAGTGGGGGAATTGGTGTAACATTCTTTTTTGTGTTAAGCGGATTTCTAATTACTTATATTTTACTCTATGAAAAAAAACGTCAAAATAAAATATCTCTAAAGAAATTTTTCGCCAGACGTATTCTGAGGATTTGGCCATTATTTTACCTTATGATAGCGTTTGCATATTTATCTCCATATATTTTGAATGCCTTAAACTTACCTTTTAACTATGAAGGATACAAACCTGATTTATTAACATCAATATTCTTTGGTGAGAATTATAAAATGATGATGACAAATACATTTCCTGATGGAGCACCTTTAAGAGTTATGTGGTCACTTTGTATTGAAGAACATTTTTATATTTTGTGGGCGGTATTACTCTATTTTATTTCTGCAAAAAAAACCCCACACCTAATTATATCCAGCATTATTATTGCTAATATCTCTCGACTAATTTACACTCATTTTGGAATAAGTCATATTGATATATTTTCTCATCTTGATTACTTTGCCTTTGGAGCAATACCCGCATATATTGTAATGCATAAAAGAAGTTTCATAAATTATTTAGAAAAAATCCCAAGATATCTTAAATATATCTTTTTGATTTTAAACGTTGCAATCGTTTTTATAATCCCAAATATTAACTTCGTATTTATTGAACATTTATCGCCTTTTATCTTGAGCCTTTTATTTTCAGTTACTATACTATTCACATTAGGAAATAATTCTATTCACATAAATGACAATTTATGGTTTAGCAGATTAGGTATTTATACATATGGATTATACTTATATCATACTATCATAGTATTATTAGTAATTGAAGTTTTTAAGTATCTATCTTTTTCTAATTGGTATTTATTAGGAATAACATCTTTAATAATAACAATCGTCATTAGTATAATCTCATATCATTTATTTGAAAAACAATTTTTAAAGTTGAAAAGACATTTTTACTAAATGAGAAAACTAAATCCTATGGCTAACACCGGTAACCGTTGCACAAGCCGCTAAAAAACCTAAATAATATCTCAAAAGTCCCTTTTTAAGGGACTTTTGTTTTTATGACAAGTATAATTCTATAAAAATTATAGGTCTTCTAATTTTACCATATCAGGTTTCAGCAAGTGTTTTAGCAAACAACAAAACCGCCGCATTGCTTTGGCATCACTTTTTACCCTTTTAGAAAAGTTCTCCTTTAAGATTCGCTTACTTAACTGAAAATGAGCAAACAATTTTTCTTGATATTTTTTTGCCTTACATATATAAAGTTAACAAATAAAAAGGCTCCTTTTCATTTAGATTATTATCTTTATCAACAAGGTTGTGCAACAGGCACAAAGGCTATAAAAAATGTGGGCTTCTGTCCTGCTACAATGGTTTGTGATTTATCTATTAAGGCACAAACCTTTTTTTATTTCGTTTATAAAAAAACATTAAATTTATAACTCAAAAAAAAGCTGTGTTTTGTGCTAGGTTGAAAATCTAGTACTTTTTTAATCCCGAACATTTCATGGTCAAAACCGTTCTGGGCCATTACAGATCGAATAATGAAAGTTAAAAATGAAGAAATACACAACGAAAAGTATAGTTGATATGAAGAGGCTATTAATACTCTTCTTTTTTTTAAGCTCAAATGTAACTTTTGGCCAATTAACCGATTCTCAATTAATTGACAGTCTTCAAGTTGATGTCCTAAAATATTTTTGGGATCATGCACATCCGATATCAAAGTTATCAAGAGAAAGAATACATGAAGATGATTGGTCGTTTGATCAAAACACAATAGCAATTGGTGGTTCTGGCTTTGGTTTTATGAATATCATTGTTGGGATGCAGAATGGAATTATACCACAATCAGATGGAGTTGCCCATCTAAATACAGCTTTGGATTTTCTTGAAAATGCAGACCGGTTTCATGGAGCTTGGTCTCATTGGATTAATGGAGATACAGGAGCTACCATTCCATTTAGCGATTTTGACGATGGAGGAGATTTAGTAGAAACAGCTTTGCTTTGCCAGGCTTTAATATGTATTAGAGAATATTTTGAGAATGGTAATTCACAAGAACAACTCTTAGCTCAAAAAGCTGATTTATTATGGAGAGGAGTTGAATGGAATTGGTACACAAATGGTGAAAATGTTCTGTACTGGCATTGGTCTCCTAATTATGACTGGGAAATGGACTTTCAAATTAGGGGTTATAATGAAGCTCTGATAACCTATATTTTGGCTGCATCCTCCCCAGATTATCCTATTTCTACAAATGTATATCATGAAGGATGGGCAAGGGGTGGAGATATTGTTTCTTCTTCAAGTCAATACGATATTCCTCTTGTATTTAACCACAACGGTGCGGATGAAACAGTAGGCCCTTTATTCTGGGCTCACTATTCATATTTAGCTCTTGATCCGAACGGCTTGTCAGATAGTTATGCGAATTATTGGGATTTAGTAAGAAACCATACTGATATTATCTATGAACACTGTCAAGAAAATCCGTTTGAATATGTAGGGTATGACAATAATTGTTGGGGATTAACCGCAAGCTACTCAAGAAATTTAGACGGCACTACTGGATATTCAGCTCATCAACCGAACAACGACAAAGGGGTTGTGACACCAACAGCAGCACTTTCATCCATTGCATATTCTCCAACAAAATCATTGAATTTCATGCATTACCTCTATGAAGAGACGGGAGATGAATATATAGGCGCCTTAGGGCCTTATGATGCATTTTCTCCACATTATGAGTGGAAAACAGAAAGGTATCTTGCAATTGATCAAGGTACTATAGGTCCTATGCTTGAAAATTATAAAACACAATTGTTCTGGAATTTATTTATGAATGCTCCAGAGATCAAACAAGGGTTACAGAATTTAGGCTTTACATCTTCAGAATATGATTTGGGCGTAGCTGAGGATATAGCTCATAACAGTATCCAAATCTTTCCAAATCCCGCGCTTGATATGTTAAATATAATTTCTAACACTGAAAGTATTGGTTCTAAATTTCGGGTTATTGATAATTTAGGGAGGATGGTTCTTTTTGGATCTATTGCTCAGGAAAATACAATCGTTGACATTAATAGCCTTTCAAAAGGTGTGTATTATATTATGATTGAAAATCAATCTGTTAAACAAAAAATAATGAAAATGTAGCCTCACTCTAATAGAAAAAAAACGTCCCAGAACAAGGTGTATACTGCATACCCTTTAGGATACGCATTATACACAGAACGTTAGCAAATATTGTCTAAATTATCATATATTCCCTATAAAATGAGAGCATTTATAACAATCATCACGACAACTCTTTTCTATTCGATAAGTTATTCGCAAAATATCGATTTTACATTAGCAAATCCTCAACCAAATTTAATTAATGTCGAAGCTGGGTCATTTGCCAGTGGTGATATTGATGATGATGGTGATCTTGATTTATTAGTAGCAGGATCAAATCCTGTAGCGGCTACCGCACTATATTTAAACGATGGTAGTGGTAATTTCACAGAAGACAGCAATGTTCCATTTCCAATCGCAAATAATACTGTAACAATTTTTAAAGATTTAGATGAAGACGGGGATTTAGATTTATTCTTTTCTGGCAATGGCAATGGTATTGGCGCATTTACACACATTTATTTAAACAATGGGTCAGGAGAGTTTACTAAAAAACAGAATCCTTCTTTACCTAAATTTGCTGATGGGAATGCAACAATAGGGGATGTTGACAAGGACGGAGATTTAGATATTATAATTTCAGCGTCAGACGTGAGTGATAACTATTTTGCAGACATCTATCTAAACGATGGCACCGCTAACTTCACAGCAATGGGAAGTACAGCTTTTACAGCAGTTAAATTTAGCTCTTTGAAATTGATAGATATTGAGAATGATGGAGACCTTGACGTTATAATATCTGGTATACAGCAAAATAAAAATGCCTCAGTTGCATTATACATAAACGATGGACATGGAAATTTTAGCATGGACACAAATTCCGTTTTTGAACAAATTATTGCCCAAGATATAGATTCCGATGATTTGGATAATGATGGTGATTTGGACATACTTATGTCTGGTTCTGATAATAATTTTGTTATCCCATTTACAAATCTATATTTAAATAATGGAAACGGGCTGTTTACAAAATTAGAGTCGACGAATCTTCAACAAACGTTTTTAGGGTCTAACGAAATTACAGATTTAGATAACGATGGCGATCAAGATATCATAATAACGGGCTCTCAAATGGGTGGGCTACCTAATATTTTAAGTATTGCATATGAGAATGTAGGAAATAACCAATTTGTAGAATCTGATATTTTCGGAGGTGATTATCTTACAGCAAGTGTAGTAGGAGATTTTAATGGTGATGATTTGACGGATGTAATTACTCAAGGTCATATTAATGGAACAAAAGCATATTGGAATACTACTCAAGTTCTAAGCATAGAGAATATTCAAGATACATTCTTACATCGATCTTTATATCCTAACCCATCAAATGGTAACTTTTTTATTCAAACACACTTAAATGATCATTTAAATATGAAAATTTATGATATTAATGGAAAAATTATGTACTCGAAAAAATCAATGAGAGGATTAACTAACTTCAATCTCAACCTTTCTAACGGACTCTATTTCGTTTATCTTACATCTAAAAGTATTCATCAAACACAAAAACTTATAATCTCAAAATAGCATTTGATAACACCGCGAATAAATAATAAGGGCTTCCGTGTTTTACCCAATATTTCAGGCTTGTCTGCAAAGCCCTCCAAATTTAAAATTTGCACTTAAAAGAACATCAAGTTAAAGTCAAAATTGTAAATTTAGCTTATCGTAAAACCATCAAAGAACAATTCCTCGTAGATATTACTTTTATTATACTACTTTTAAAATAAAATGTAACATTTTTTGATTTCCGCATCTAAAGGGAAATCAAAACTTAAAAACAATGAAAAAATTTATTTTAGTCTTAGTCTCATTCGTATTTTCCTTATCAATTTGCGCAAAGAATGAAGGTCATGCTATCAGCGTAAAAGTTACAGGAAAAGGCAAACCAATAGTATTAATTCCGGGTTTTACAGTTCCTGGAGATATTTGGAATCCATTAGTAAAAAATCTAGAAAAGAATTACGAATGCCACATAGTTACTTTAGCAGGTTTTGGAGGCAAAGAACCAATAGAGTTTCCTTGGTTACCTCAAGTCAACGAGGCTCTAAAAAACTATATTATAAAAAATAATTTACAAAGCGCTACCATAATTGGACACAGTTTAGGCGGCACAATTGCAACTTGGCTCGCTGCACAAAGAGGTATAAAAATTTCTGAAATCATACTAATTGACGCTCTTCCTGCTTCTGGTGCATTGATGATTCCTAATTTTAATCCTGAAAACTTAATTTATGAAAGCTCATACAACAAGCAACAATTAGCAATGGATGCTATCACTTTTGAGCAAAATGCCACAGCAATATCAAAAGGAATGAGTTCCAAAGAATCTGAACAAGAAAGAATTAAAAACTGGATACTAGAATCTGACCGAAAAACATATGTTTATGGATATACCGATTACCTTAAATTAGACCTGAGAGAAGAATTAAAAAATATTTTGATTCCAGTTACTATAATTGCAGCCACAAAGCCTTATGGTGAGAAAAGGGTTAAGCAAACGTATAAAAATCAATATGCAAATTTAAAAGATTACAATTTTATTATAGCAGCAGATAGTGCTCATTTTATAATGCTTGACAAACCTGAATGGCTTTTAAAACAAATACAAACAATATTAGTATCTAAATAATGATTACCGAACAACAATTTACTAACATCTATAATTTACACGCTTCTAAAGTTCATAGGTTATGCTTAGGATATGCATCAGGCGATAATGAAATTGCAAAAGAATGGTGTCAAGAAGCATTTATAAAAGTTTGGAAATATAGAAAATCATTTAAAGGAAAGTCTTCTATAGAAACCTGGATTTTTAGAATTGCAGTAAATGTATGTTTAGGAGATTTACGTAAAACAAAAAAAAATATTACTGTAAATGATGGCCTATTGCCAAATAATAACAATGATGATGACAATGATGATGACAATGATAATAATGAAAGTAATATCAAAAAAATGTATCACTGTATTGACAAACTAAACGAACAAAATAGGGCATTAATATTATTAGAACTAGAAAACATACCACAAACTACGATTGCAGAGACTGTTGGTATAGCCCACGGAACATTGCGAACACGTTTGAGTCGTATTAGAAAATCACTATTAAAATGTATCAAAAATGGAAAATGACCAATTAACTGAATTATGGGAAATGCAAGCTAACGATAGCTCAAACTTTAATCCCAAAGATATAATTACAAAAGCAAAGAAACAACGCAACAGTCAATATATCAGTATCACTGTTATGTCCTTAACAGTTGTTGTATTATTTATCTATACTTTTTATTATGCATTCAATCATTGGAATACCTTTAATTTAGGTTTAACTCTTATGATTACAAGTCTTACATTTCGAATTATCTTAGAGTTCTATTCGCTATATCGGAAAGAAAAACAGCTTATTTCAATGGCTCAAAAGTCATACTTTGCCTATCTGAAAAAGTACTATAAAGCTCGACAAATTATAAACTTTGCTGTTACACCAATTTGTATTGCAGTTTACATATTTGGCTTTTATTTACTATTGCCTTACTTCAAGGATTACTTTTCAAAAGGATTTTATACTTATATTCTAATTTCAGGTATTTTTTCTCTAATTGGTGTTAGTGCGATTATTATTAAAAGCATTATCAAAGAAAAACGATTTTTAAAACAATTGCTTTCATGATAAAATAAAAACGTTGCACAAACAACTTAAAAACCTAAATAAAATACTGACCGCTGTGCTTAACAAAAATTAACAGCTATAAGAGAATGTTACCAATATAATAGCGCTCAAAAAAGATAAATACATTATTTGAATTAGCTCAGTTAAAGAAAACAACTTCATCAGTAACTTTAACAACATTCTGCCTATACTTTTGCAACACCCATACTTATCTAATTTATAAAAGTTGTAGTATAAACATATAAAAATTCTAGTATATTTTTATCGATATACTAGAATAAATTATAATAAAATGTAGTATTTTTACAAATATGGCTATTAAATAGCCCTTACGTATGGTAGTACCCTTACTTAAACAATATACAAAATAAAAAGCACATAATTATGGCTATCCGTTACAGAATTACAAAAAGAAGTAATAGCATACAAAATAAAAAAGAACAGTATATAATGCAAGCTGTCAATACAGGTAAAATAGATTTAGATTTTATAAGTAACGCAATTAGTAATGAGTGTAGTTTGCACGAGGTAGATGTAAAATCTGTGTTAATGGCTTTGGGTATAAAATTAGAGCATTATTTACAACGTGGTAATATTGTAGACTTAGGTGATGTTGGTAAGTTTAAAATGGGTTTTAAAAGTACCGCAGAAGAAGATCCTGCAAAATTATCGCCAAAAAGAAATATTAAAAAATACCATGTTAACTACCAACCTTCTGTTAAGTTAAAAAGAAAACTAAAAGGAGAAATTACCACTTATAAAGAAGGCAGTAGAAGTCTATAATTGTTAAAGAGCAATACTATCTATGATGCAAACCTGCTTTGGCAAAGTAAACTGAGCTTGCAAATCTTAATACTGTATTATTAGTATTGCGCTTATAACAAACAATATTGTGCGTATTTCTATCTAAAACCAACAAAACTATTTAGTTTAATTGATTAAAAAACAGCATCGTTTGTTAGTTACTATTTTACTCTAACCGACTTGGGCACTAATTTTGTATAATCGCCACTGTTTCTAATAACATCTCTTACAATAGATGAAGAAATATAAGAAGTACTTGCCGCTGTTAATAAAAACACGGTTTCTATAGACGATAATTCTCTATTGGTATGCGCTATGGCTTTTTCAAACTCAAAATCTGCAGGATTTCTTAAACCTCTTAAAATAAATTCTACATTGTTTTTACTACAAAAATCTACTGTTAACCCAGTATAAGTAACTACTTTTATTTTGGGATTGTCTCTAAAAGAATCTTCGATAAACTTTTTGCGTTCTTCTAATGAAAACATGTACTTTTTATCATCATTTACCCCAATAGCAATAATAAGTTCATCAAACAAAGTAACTCCGCGATTAATAATATCATAATGACCTGAAGTTAAAGGATCGAATGAACCCGGAAAAATAGCTCTTTTCATAATTTTTCTATTTTAATGTTTCTTCTAAGTAATGTTTTATTGGTTTTAAAACCGTTAAAAGTTAAGATCTTGTTGTTTCCCTGAAAAAAGTAATGCTTCTAATGCAAAGCATTCTCAATTGCATTGTCAAATAATTCTTTTAATATAATTCCAGCAGCTTGCGCTTGTTGCGGCAAAATACTATTTTCTGTAAGCCCAGGCACTGTATTCATTTCTAAGAAAAACGGCTCATTATCCACTAAAATAAATTCTGAACGAGAAAAACCAGACATATTTAAAATTGTATATACTTTTTTGGCAGCCTCTTCCACCTTCATTTTTATTGCTTCAGAAATTCTTGCAGGGGTTATCTCTTGCGATTTTCCTTCGTATTTTGCTTCATAATCAAAGAAATCATTTTCTGTAACAATCTCTGTAATTGGCATCACTTTTGTTTCTCCTTTATATTTTATAACACCTACAGAAACTTCGGGTCCGTCTAAAAAAGATTCAATTAATATTTCTGAATCTTCTTGGTATGCTTTTTCTAAAGCAGGCAACATTTCTGTTTTTGTATGTACTTTAGAAATACCATAACTAGAACCAGCATTGTTTGGTTTTACAAAACATGGCAAACCTACTTTTGCTATTATTTTATCTAAATTTACAACATCTCCCTTATTTAAGTATACAGAAACGGCTGTTTTAATACCATATTCTTTTACTACGCTCAGCGTATCTCTCTTATTAAAGGTAAGCGCCATTTGATAAAAAGGCGCCGAAGTGTGTTTTAAATTGATTAGGTTGAAATAAGCAAGTAACTCCCCGTTTTCTCCAGGCGCTCCATGAATTGCATTAAAAACACAATCAAAAATAATTTTTTTATCACCTAAAAGAAAAGAAAAATCGTTTTTATCAATCGTATATTCTGTATCAGAAGTATCTAAAGCCACCCATTTTTCCTTTAAAATATGAACTCGAAAAGGATTGTACTTCTCTTTGTTTAAATGATTATACACAACATTTCCACTTTTCAGTGAAATATTGACTTCAGATGAATAACCACCCATAACTATTGCAATGTTTTTCTTCATTGGTATGAATATAATAAAACAAATTTATCAAAATATTTATAGAAATAGCAACGTTTACTTTTTATATCTTTGCGTGTTCTTAAAATCAAAAAAATGAGTGTTTTTCAATTTTTTAAAAGCAAAATCTTTTTCCTACAAATTGCCATTGCATTTGCAGGATTACTGATATTTATTTTTGCCTTAAAATATTGGTTAGGTGTTTCTACTAATCATGATCAAAAAATTCAAGTTCCTAATCTACATAAAATGTCTTTGGCAGAAGTAGATAAAAAACTAAAAGAATTAGATTTAGACTTTATTGTAATTGATAGTGCAAGCTATAACTCTAATTACCCAAAAAAGTCTGTGATAGAACAAAGCCCAGAAACCGGCAGTTTTGTAAAAGAAAAACGTAAAATTTATTTGACTTTAAACCCCTCTAAATACAGAGATATTACCATACCAGATTTAAATGGAAGAACGAAAAGGCAAGCTATTTCTCAGCTTCGGGCAAAAGGAATAAGTGTGGGCTCTGATTACTTATTTGTAAATGACATAGGTAAAGATGTTGTACGTGGGCTGCGTTACAAAGGAAAAACTTTAAATGCAGGAGATAAATTACCACTACACTCTATTATAGATTTGGTTTTAGGTAACGGAAAAGTGAGGTAATAGATAGTTAGAATTACTTAAAAAAATAAATAACTTCCACAAATGTCATTTTAACAAAGTAGTGAGAAAAACACCTCAACTTTGAAACTTTGCCACTAAATTAAATAAATGCAAGAAAACCAACCTCAAGACATAGAAAATGACGATTTATATGAACATTACAGATTTACTGCTAGTGAAGGTCAAGAACCTTTAAGAGTTGATAAGTTTTTAATGAATTTCATAGAAAACGCAACAAGAAGTAAAATTCAACAAGCTGCAAAAGCAGGTAATGTTTTGGTAAATGATGTAGCCATAAAATCGAATCATAAAGTAAAACCTCATGATGTTGTAAGAGTTGTTTTGGCATACCCACCAGCAGAAAAATTATTGGTCGCTGAAGATATTCCTATAGATATTGTGTACGAAGATGATGCTGTAATGGTGGTTAATAAACCTGCAGGTATGGTAGTGCATCCAGGGCATGGTAATTATTCTGGGACTTTAGTAAATGGTTTAATTTATCATATTGAAAACTTACCAACAAACTCTAACGAACGACCAGGTTTAGTGCATAGAATTGATAAAGACACAAGCGGTTTATTAGTAGTTGCAAAAACAGAATTTGCAATGGCTAATTTGTCTAAACAGTTTTTTGACAGAACTACAGAACGTTTGTATTATGCATTGGTTTGGGGTCATGTGGAAGACGATGAGGGCACTATTGAAGGAAATATTGGACGTAGTTTTAAAAATAGATTGCAAATGGATGTTTTTCCTGATGGCGATTTTGGAAAACATGCAGTTACGCATTACAAAGTGCTAGAGCGCTTAACCTATGTCACCTTGGTACAATGTAAATTAGAGACAGGCAGAACACACCAAATTAGAGCGCATTTTAAACACATTGGTCACACCTTATTTAATGACGAGCGTTATGGTGGAAATGACATTTTAAAAGGAACAACGTTTACCAAATACAAACAATTTGTAAACAATTGCTTTAAGATTTTACCTAGACAAGCTTTGCATGCAAAAACATTAGGATTTACGCACCCAATAACTGGAGAGTTTATGAAGTTTAATTCAGAGATACCACAAGATATTGCTGATTGTTTAGAAAAATGGAGAACCTATTCTGAAAACTCTAAAGATGTAGAACAAGAATAAGTTATTTAACTGATAATATAAAAAAGCGATTTAGGTTAGTGCCTAAATCGCTTTTTTATTACCTGGTTTTATTTAAATCCAAAACTCATCTTTTCAAATTAACAACATCCTGCACTTGGGTCGCAACAAGACTGTTGTACTTCTGCAATTTTAATTTTTGGTTTTTCTTGTGAAATACCACAGGCATCTTCTGCCAAACAAGCCGTAAGTTTAGAAATTAATAAGAAATTAGTTCCATCAAAATCTAAATCGTATTTACCAATTGTTTCTTTTCCTTGATACTCTACTTCAATCTCTAAATCGTCGAACTTAAAAATCTTCTCTGACATCTCTATAATACCTACTAATTTCTCAGGATGCAATCTGTGATCATAATCATTTTCTTCCCAAAGTTGAAAATTAATAACAGCTTCACTTCTTACTTTTCCACCACAATCAATAAAATCTTTTGTTACTTTACCCACTTCTGTAACATGAAAATGACTTGCTACTAATTCTCCGTTTGGTAACTGAAAACCTATTTTACTTAGGCCTTTTAGATGCTTTTTAATTTCTGATAATTTCATCTTCTATTATTTATGAACAACAGTTTTCTGTTGCATTTTTATTTAAAAAATTATTAAACTTATTTTTTATGCTATCCCATTTTTCCTCATCAATGCAATAACACACGCTTGTCCCTTCTATTGTACCTTTTATAATCCCTACTTTTTTCAACTCTTTTAAGTGCTGAGAAATGGTAGGTTGCGCCAAACCAATGTCCTTTACCAAATCTCCACAAACACAGGTTTCTAGTTTTATTATAAACTCTAAAATAGCAATTCTTGCAGGATGTCCCAACACCTTTGCAATGGCAGCAATTTCATTTTGTTCTTCTGTAAAAAACTCTGATTTGGTTAACCCCACTTTTATTTATTTATTTATTGCAATATTACGATTAATAAGCAAAAAAACAAGGGCCGTTTACCTTTTATTAAAATTATAGAAGCGAAAAATAAAAAAACATATACAAAAGGTAGACTAAAACTTTTTAAAACCTTACAATTTTATCTTTATTTGTTCTGGCTAAAATCAAACAAATATCCAACAGATAGATTAAAGTAACTTGTGGTTTTAAGGGGATCTTCGTGCACCAAAGAATTAGGTATATTAAGGTTGTAACCTAATTCGAAATCCCAAGATTTTAAAGAAATAGAAAGAGGAATATTTATTTGTGTGTTTAATAAATCGAAAACATCAAAATTATACGTTTTTAATACCGGTCTGTTTGCTCGGATAACAACCTTATCAATTGTAATATTTTGCTTTGCTATTATAAAGCTTATTCTTGGTCTTAAACGCAGCGCAAACGCAGCGGCTCTTTTTAAAGTGATATTTGCAAAACTACTAGAAACAAATTGATAACTTTCTTCTGTACCAAATAAGTAAGATGCTGAAACACTTGTGCCTAAAGTTCTTTTTTTATTTCTAAGACCCAAACTTACATCTAAAGAGTTTGTAAACCCGTTGTAACCATCAGAATAAAAATACTTTGTGTATCCTAAATTGTAAATGATGCTTTTCTTGCTTCCTATAGTATTAAAATATCCTGCAGAAACACTTGTAAAATCCCAACTTGGAGCAAAGTTTTGATAATAGATACCGGAAATACTTGCGTTAAAGCCTGAAGAATGATAATATGAAAGTTGAGGAATTAGGTTAAACTGATCTGTGCCTGTATCTCGGCCAGAAAAAAAAGTATCGTTATTATATGAAACAGAAGTATATAAAAAATTATACGAAAAGTCGCTTTCAATCAACTCATCTAAAAACTGCTGCTCATTAAAAAAAAGTTCGTCTAATAAACCATCAATATAATCCCCTTCATTTTCTTGCGCATAAGAACAAAAAGAGGTTGCTATTGTAAACAATAGCAACCCAAAACTTTTTATAGCTGTTCTAATTTCCTGAAAAGGATTTCTCATATTTTTTTTTAACTAATTTCCTTTACCTCTCCTTTTCTTTCCGCCCTTATCACTGTTTTGTCTTACACCATTTTTAAGTTCTCCTCTATCTTTTGCTTTCCTAATTTTTTCAATTCGCTGTTTCAACATTTTACGTTGTTCACCTGTAAGCGTCTTTCTAAAATTATCTCTTGTCTTTCTTAAATGTATTTGTTGATTTCTTACCAAATCTTTTTGCGTTCTGGTAAACGTAGACATCAACTTTGTTTTTAATTCATTTTTAGAAATGGTTTTATCTTTTAAGATGGCTAACTGCTCTTTTGTAAGTGTCGCTTTAAATGAATCTCTATTCGTCTTCATTGTCGCTCTCTCTTCCTGCAACAAACCTCTTTGTTCTTTGGTAAGCTCTTTGGTAATTAAATCGTAATTAGAATCTTGAGCAAAAAGTGTTGTATTAAATAACATCAAACTCATAAAGCTAATAGTATATATGATGGTTTTTAATTTCATTTTACATTTATTTTTTTGGCTCTTAAACATCTAAAGTACAAAAATTACTATTTACATGATTCTTTGGCAGCTTTCATTTCTGCCTCATCATTAATTGTTGCTGTGGTATCATCTCTATAAATAACATCCACAGGATAATTTAAGGTTGGCTTTTCCGTTGCATTTGGATTTGCTTTACACCACGCTCTTAACAATTTAAAATCGGCTCTTTCACTAACTGTAATTACTGTTGCATCTGCCATTGTAAAACTAACAGGTAGCACTAATTTATAACACTTTCTTTTATTTTTTCCTTTTTTACAAGCGTTTTTTACAGCAATCAATTCTTCTCTATCAATTAAAGTCTGCACAGTGCCGTCTTCTAACTTAACATCTACAGGGAAAACAAATTCTGGACGTTCTTTTACATCTGGATTTTCTGTATACCATTCTTTAATTAAAACCCAATCCTCTTTACTAGCTAAGGTAATTGATGAATCATCTGGCATTATAAAATCTATTGGAAAAACAAAGTGGAAACATTTCCATCTTTTTCTAGCTCTTTTTTCGTTGGTGTCTGCTAACTTTTTTCCCTCTTTAGAGAAAAACACAGTACTACTTGCCTCTTCTCTTGATAAATTGTCTGTACTTACAGCTACTTCATACCCTAAACCAGCAGCATATCCTACATTTGTAATATAACTATCCGCTAAATCTCCGTTAAACACAGTTGCTGTTGCTGCAGGTAAACTACTTGCATCTACGGTAACTGTTTTGGCACTTTCTATTTTAGATACTAAAGTGGCATCATCTGCTACTGCATCAATAGTTTCTGTTTCTGAACAAGAACTGAATAATAATACTGATAAAATAAAGGCGCTAATAGATAAAAATAAAACGCTTGATTTTTGAATCTTTTGATTTGGAATTGAAATTCTCATAATTTTAAATTTTTTATTATTAATTGTTTCTAATTACTTAGAACTATGATTTTTAAAATAGTTTGAAAAATTTATAAAATAATCGTTTCTAAAAACTGATCATCTGTATAATTATCTATTAATGAGTCTTCTACAAACAAAGAATTAAAAAACAAATCATCCATTCTTTGTTCAGAAAGTTCGGCTTTTATGACAATTTCATTAATTAGAATAGCATCTGCTAATGTCTCAAATTCAGCATCATTTACAATAAGTGCATTGATAAGATTATCATCTGAAAAGGATAGAAACTCAATAGTGCTTTTATCTGCATCCTTGTTATTAGCACTCTGCAACCAAAATGTTAAACTTAAAATAAAAACTAAAGATGCGGCTGCCATATATTTAAATTGAGGTCGCATCCAAAAAACTAATGGTTTCTTAATTTCTTTTGGAGCTTCTGAGGCAGCTTCTTCTTTAATCTTATCTAAGATAGATCTTTTAGATTTCGAGAAGTATCCTTCAGGTACAGTAATACCTAGAGACGCCTTGTGATTTTCAGAAATATCATCTTTAAAACCTCCTTTTAAGAAGTTATTTTGGTTTGTATTTTCTGGTGCTTTTTTCATAATATATATTTAGACCCTACTTTTTAAAAATAGTTTGGATTTATAAAAATATTTTTTTTTCAATAATTTTTACGACTGAATAATAAGTAGATTTTAATGTACTTTCTGAGGTTTCTAAAATTTCCGACATCTGCCGAAAACTGATATCATCGAAATATTTCATATGAAAAATACGCTTTTGCTTTTCTTTAAGTCCTGCTATAATTTTATGCAGTTTTTTATGAACTTCATCTCCATTAAAATAAGCATCTTCAAATAAAACTTGTAAATTAGATGCTGGTACTTCATCAATATTATGATGACTTTTTTTATTATTTTTCTCTAAAAATCGAATGGATTCATTGTATGCTATCCGATACATCCAAGTGTGTAAACTACTTTTTTCTTCAAATTTTAAGATGCTCTTATAGACTCTAACAAAGGTGTTTTGTAATACATCATCCGCATTTTCATGCGTAGTTACAATCTTTCTAATATGCCAATACAACCTTTCTTGATAGACGTCTAGCAGCTCACTAAAAGCTTTTTCTTTTTGTGTAGGATCCTTTAACTTTTTTACAAGTTCTGCGTCTTTACTCAAGTTTTTTGTTAATTTCTGTTCTTTTGACCTAAGATAATTGAAATAGTTTGAATAATCTTTAGAAAAAAAATCAAAATAGAATTCTCAATCAATTTTTTAAATAGTTTTATCAAAATTAACTCGTTTATTTATTTGAAATCTTTTACCAGGATTTGTACATTTATACTTTACAATTGTCAATCATAGATACTGAACTTGATTCGGTCTTTAATTTTTCAAATTCATCTTATGAAAATCATCATCTCACCAGCAAAATCTTTAGATTTCGAAAGCAAAGTACCAACAAGTTTGCATACGGAACCTCGTTTCTTAGAACATTCAGAAAAATTAAATAAAAAACTAAAAACGCTTTCGAAGAAAAAATTATCTGAGTTGATGAAAATCTCTGATGATTTGTCCGCTTTAAATTATGATAGAAATCAAAATTGGAAAACTCCGTTTACTCCCCAAAATGCAAAACAAGCTATTTATTCTTTTACAGGCGCCGTATTTCAGGGAATTGATGTAAATTCTATTGACCAAGAAAAAATACCTTTATTGCAAAATAACCTCAGAATTTTGTCAGGTTTATATGGCATCTTAAAACCTTTAGATCTCATACAACCTTATCGTTTAGAAATGGGAACAAGATTAAAAATTGGGCATACAGAAAATCTTTATAAATTTTGGGATGACAAGGTTGCACAATCTCTAAATAGCGAATTAGAAGAGGATGAACTACTTGTTAATTTGGCAAGTTCTGAATACTTTAAAGTACTTCCTAAAAAGGTTTTAAAAGTACCCATGATTACACCCGTTTTTAAAGATTTTAAAAACGGAGAATATAAAATTGTAATGACATACGCTAAAAAAGCACGTGGCTTAATGGTGCGCTATATTATAGACAACAATGTAAAAACAATAGAAGGATTAAAGGGTTTTAATGTTGATAAATATCGTTTTTCTGAGGAACTGTCTTCAGGAAATGATTTGGTTTTTACTCGTTAATTTTTCATTTTATGCATCACCCAAGTGTGTGGAGCAGTTACTGCAAATAAAATTGCAAAAACTACGGTAGCAAAAAGCTCTGTCTGTGGAACTAATTGGTATAAAACGAATAGTCCAACAACGCTAATTACCCAATAAATGAGGGCTTTTTTAACATAATAGAAAATAGTTTTTTCATTTAAATTTCCGGAAATAAACACTACTTGATGAATAATAGAAGGTATGGAGTGCCAAAAAATAAAATAAATGGCAAACCCTAATACTAGAGACGAATTTTGAAAGACTAAATAAAGTAGAAGTAAATAAAATATTTCTTTAATGAATAGTTGTACCTTGATTTTTTTGGTTAAAACAAGATACATACTTCCAATACATAAAAAAATACCACTTATTAATAAGGCCATTTTTATTTGAAACTCAGTAAAAGTTAAACCTGTTAGTTCTGTCATAATTGCATCCACATCAGCAGCAGATTGATAAAATATTAAAGAAAAAATAAATACCCCGTAGGCTAAAAAATAAAAAGAATTAAATAATCCGTTTACATTTATTTTCTTGCTTAGGTGTTCTTCTCCGAAATGATAAGAACTTAATAAAACAAAAAATAGAATAGCTGTAAAAGAACTAAATATATAGATAACTAAACACAGTATAATTAAACCGATATAAATAAAAAGGTTTTTTATAAACGTCTTATCCGTTTTTTCCTTTATAGATAGGATCAACAAATCATTAGCTCCATGCAAAATACCTAGTGAAATCACTAGTATGTAGGCTAAAAAATCCTCAACCACTTCTCCAAATTGAATGCTTATCCAAAATAAGAAAAACGTAATAAACAACATGAAATTTTGATAATTACTATAAAAAGTGTCTCTCATATTACAAAGTTAACAATATTATTATTATATTTGGTTGAATGCTTTATTTAAAGCATGAGAGAAATAATCAATTTAATAACTTAATTTTTAATGAAAATCATGAATTTATCTATTAATTTTCTTTCAGTTGCAAAAATGGATCCAAGCGATTATGTTGGGTTTACATTTTTTGTTGGCTGTATGGCCATGATGGCTGCTGCAGTATTTTTCTTTTTATCAATGAATAGTTTTGATAAAAAATGGAGAACTTCTCTTTTGGTTTCTGGTTTAATTACCTTTATCGCCGCAGTGCATTATTGGTACATGAGAGACTATTGGGCTTCTAACGGAGAATCTCCAACCTTCTTCAGGTATGTAGATTGGATTTTAACTGTTCCACTAATGTGTGTTGAGTTCTATTTAATCTTAAAAGTTGCGGGAGCAAAAAAATCTTTAATGTGGAGATTGATCTTCTTATCAGTCGTGATGCTGATAACAGGATATATGGGAGAAGTAATTTATCGAGATAGTGCCTGGTTATGGGGTCTAATATCTGGTTTAGCATACTTCGTAATTGTTTATGATATCTGGCTTGGAGATGCGAAGAAATTAGCTGTTGAGGCTGGTGGAGCTGTTTTAAGTGCTCACAAAACTTTATGCTGGTTTGTTCTAGTTGGTTGGGCAATTTATCCTTTAGGTTATATGGCCGGAACTCCAGGGTGGTACGAAAGCATTTTTGGTGGCTTAAGTATGGATGTTATTTACAACATTGGAGATGCTATTAATAAAATAGGATTTGGATTGGTTATTTATAATTTAGCCGTGCAAAGTTCTGAAAAGTAATAACACTATTTAGTTAGCGATATTAAAAAGTTCAAAAGTTTTAAAAAACTTTTGAACTTTTTTTTTAACAATTTACAATTCTCACAGTAACTGCCAAACCTCCTTCAGAAGTTTCTTTGTAATTCTTATTCATGTCTTTGGCAGTTTCCCACATAGTCTCTATTACCTCATCTAAATGCACTAAAGATTCTTTAGGATCTGTTTCTAAAGCAATCTCTGCTGCATGAATTGCTTTTATTGCTCCCATAGAATTACGTTCAATACAAGGTACTTGTACCAAACCTCTTATAGGATCACAAGTTAAACCTAAATGATGCTCCATAGCAATTTCCGCAGCAGACAAACATTGTGCCGCTGTACCACCTAACAATTCTGTTAAAGCCGCTGCTGCCATTGCAGATGAAACGCCTATTTCCGCCTGACAACCTCCCATTGCGGCAGATATTGTGGCATTTTTTTTAAAAATACTCCCAATTTCGCCGGCAGTTAATAAGAATTTTTTTATTTGATTAAAATCAGCTTCATGGTTTTCTATTACCATATAATACATTAAAACAGCAGGTATTACTCCTGCACTTCCATTTGTTGGCGCGGTAACAACTCTTCCCAAAGCGGCATTTACTTCATTTACAGAGAGCGCAAAACAACTTACCCATTTTAATATTTCTCTAAACTTAACTTCTGTACTTCTTATGGCCGTAATCCATTCTTTCGGATTATTATAACTTGTGCCTTTAATTAATTTTTGATGCGTATCAAAAGCACGTCTTTTTACATTTAATCCCCCAGGAAGCTTCCCTTTTGTGTGACATCCAATGTACATGCACTCTAGCATTGTATCCCAAATTCTATGAACTTCATTATTAATAAATTCAGAAGAATGAAGTTCTAATTCATTTAAGTAAACAATTTCAGAAATTCCTAAATTTTCTTTTTCACAAAATTCTTCTAATTCAATCGCTTTACTTATTGGAAAAGGAAAGTTCTTGTTATTTATTTCTATTTCCTCTTCTAAATGATCATTTTCTTGCACAATAAACCCACCTCCAATAGAATAATAGGTTTCATTAGAAATTTCTTCACCATTAAAAAAACCGCTAAATTTAATTCCGTTTGCATGAAAAGGAAGAAACTCCCTATTAAATGTTATCGACGATTTATAAAACGGTATATTTTTTTCATTATTAAAAAAAAGCACTTCATTATTATCAATCGCATCAATAATTTCTGCAATATCTCCAATGGGAATATATTCTGGATCTGCACCACTTAAACCTAATTGAATAGCAAGATCTGTAGCATGCCCTTTTCCTGTTAAAGAAAGAGAACCATATAAATCCACTTTGATTGTATCAATTAAACAAAATTTTTGATTTTTTTTTAATTGATGAATCCATTGCTCAGCAGCACGCCAAGGACCTAAAGTATGTGAACTAGATGGCCCAACACCAATCTTTAACATATCAAAAACACTAATAAATTGTGACATTCTTAATATTTAAACTTCTTAACGACGTAAATGTATAAAATTCATGATAATATGCTTGTTTTTTTATCAAAATATAAACATCTATGAACTTTAAATAAGAAAAATAAAACTCAACGGCCTACATTAAATAAACCATAGCGCTCTCATTAAATCTATCAGATTTAGTATTAACTTCGAGAAATTTTACAATAGTACCCTATATTCTTGTTACATCATAAACACCTCTTCCATTTATCACTATACTATTCTTTAGTTTTAAGAATACTTTTGGTTCAGAACCAAGCACGGTTCCAAAATATCTTTTCTAACTAGAGTTATTATGTTTGAGTAAGTTTTATTCTAACCTAACCAACTAAATACAAGAAGATTAATTATTTCTGCTCCACTTTAAGCAATACTTTACATTGAATTTATGTCAGAATGTCACAATAATTTAAATTATTTTTTTAGAAAACTGACATTTTATAGTCAAAAAATAGTTGGCACACAGTTTGACTAATAGTTCTTGTAAAATTGAATTAAAATATATTTAAATAAATATTATGAGTAAAATAATTGGAATCGATTTAGGTACAACGAACTCTTGTGTTTCTGTAATGGAAGGAAATGAGCCAGTTGTAATTCCTAACGCAGAAGGAAAAAGAACTACACCATCTATCGTTGCCTTTGTTGAGGAAGGAGAACGTAAAATTGGTGATCCAGCAAAAAGACAAGCTGTAACAAATCCAACAAAAACCGTTTATTCTATTAAACGTTTTATGGGGAACAAATTTTCTGAGTCTTCAAAAGAAGTTACAAGAGTTCCTTACAAAGTAGTAAAAGGAGATAATGATACACCTAGAGTAGATATTGATGGTCGTTTATATACGCCACAAGAGATTTCTGCAATGGTTTTACAGAAAATGAAAAAAACTGCTGAAGATTATTTAGGAACTGACGTTACTGAAGCAGTTATTACTGTACCTGCATACTTTAATGATGCACAAAGACAAGCAACTAAAGAAGCTGGTGAAATTGCAGGTTTAGCTGTAAAAAGAATTATAAACGAGCCTACTGCTGCTGCATTAGCTTACGGATTAGATAAATCTAATGACGATAAAAAAATTGTTGTTTTTGATTTTGGTGGTGGAACACATGATGTTTCTATCTTAGAATTAGGAGATGGTGTTTTTGAAGTATTAGCTACTGATGGAGATACGCATTTAGGTGGTGATGATGTTGATGAAAAAATCATTAACTGGTTAGCTGAAGAATTTAAATCTGACGAAGGAATCGATTTACGTAAAGATCCAATGTCTTTACAACGTTTAAAAGAAGCTGCAGAAAAAGCGAAGATTGAATTATCTTCTTCTGCTTCAACAGAAATTAACTTACCTTATGTTACTGCTACTGCTAGCGGACCAAAACACTTGGTAAGAACTTTAACTAGAGCTAAATTTGAGCAATTAATAGACGATTTAATCAAAAGAACTATTGCTCCTTGTCAAACTGCATTAAAAAATGCTGATTTATCTTTAGATGAAATAGATGAGATTGTTTTAGTTGGTGGTTCTACAAGAATACCTGCTGTACAGGAAGCTGTTGAAAAATTCTTTGGAAAAGCACCAAGTAAAGGTGTAAACCCTGATGAGGTTGTTGCTTTAGGTGCTGCAATTCAAGGTGGAGTTTTATCTGGAGACGTTAAAGATGTATTGTTATTAGACGTTACACCTTTATCTTTAGGTATTGAAACAATGGGTAATGTTTTCACAAAATTAATTGATGCAAACACAACTATTCCAACAAAAAAATCTCAAGTATTCTCTACAGCAGTAGACAATCAACCATCAGTAGAAATTCACGTATTACAAGGTGAAAGAGCTATGGCTGCAGATAATAATACAATTGGACGTTTCCATTTAGATGGTTTACCACCAGCACAAAGAGGTGTACCTCAAGTTGAAGTTACTTTTGACATTGATGCTAATGGTATTATTAAAGTTTCTGCTTTAGACAAAGGAACAAACAAATCTCACGAAATTAGAATTGAAGCTTCTTCTGGATTATCTGAAGATGAAATCGCTAAAATGAAACAAGAAGCAGAAGAAAATGCTGATGCTGATAAAACTGCAAAAGAAACTGCAGAAAAAATCAACCAAGCAGATTCTATGATTTTTCAAACAGAAAAGCAATTAAAAGAATTTGGTGATAAATTATCTGATGATAAAAAAGCACCAATTGAAGCTGCTTTAGTTGAATTAAAAGCTGCACATGAATCTAAAGATTTAGCATCTATTGATAGTGCTTTAGCAAAAATTAACGAATCTTGGCAAGCTGCATCTGAAGAAATGGCTGCACAAGGTGGCGCTGAAGGAGCTGATGCTGGTGCACAACAAGGTCAACCAGAAGGAGCTGATGCTCAGGGAGACAATGTTGAAGATGTAGATTTCGAAGAAGTTAAATAAGCAGAGAAGTCGCTTATCTCAAAGTTAATTTGAGAACTTGTTAAAAAGAAAAATTATTTTTCTACATATATCAAAAACGCAATCATTCATTTGATTGCGTTTTTTGTTACCATAAGAATACTGCCTAATTATGATAATTAGGTTTGCTTCATTACTTTCGTCAAACACTTTAAAATTCAATTTTGAAAACTTATAGTAAAACCAACTTTTTTAAACATACTTTTTGTGAGTTTCAGCAAGTAGATAATTTTGAATTTCCGAAAGATATAAACTACAAAAGTAAATCTGAAAGCATGTATTTTTACATAAAAGAAGGTGTATATAGAAAATCGAATCATTGGGGAAGAGTGGCAAACTGTAGATGGAAAATCATCGCTAACGAGAATTATAAGAATCAAGAAGTTATTATTGGTTTTGCAAAATGGGCAGACTTCTATCCTATTAATTCAACAGAAAGAATATTTTTTATTGAAGTCAATTTTAAAGAAAAAACTGCAAAAATTCAACCTCAAAAAAAGAATTCCACAAATTATTTATTTCATTATTCTGAAGCACAAAGAAGAATAAAACAGATAACGCACTTGTTAAAAGAAGATAGATGGGCAATATATTTCAATGATGATATTGAAATTTTAAGAAGCAAAGTCATTTTAGATTACATCAACTCAGACAAAACAATACAAGAAATAAAATTATCGCATAAATAAAGTTTTTCTTATTATTTGCGTAACTCACAATTTTAAAACCTTGCCTAAGTAAGTAAGAGATTTTAGATGAAAATTCGACAAAAAAGATTTTCAATATTTGTCATCTTGGGTAATGAATTTACTTTTTTACAACTGTAAAAAGCAAAACGAATAAAAGACTACAACATAGTATTTATTATAAAAATTACGATTAATTAGTACAGCTAAGTTAAACAAAATCAAGGTATAACGATAAATATTTAGAATGTAACCTTCTTATATTGTTAATCACAATTCATCAACCAAAAATTACAACTCGGTATTTCTTTTTATTTTTTAAGGTACAACCACCACATCTTTGTATCATCAAAAAATAAATACCGATGAAACAAATATTATCTATTCTGTTTATAGCCATTCAATTTTCATTAATTGCACAAACAACCATTTCAGGTAAAGTTACAGATGCCCAAAAACAACCAATTATAGGAGCAAGTGTGTATTTAGATGGCACTTACGATGGAACTTCAACCAACGAAAAAGGAGAATTCTCTTTTTCTACTTCAGAAAAAGAAACACAAACTTTAGTAATATCGTTTATTTCATTTGATACTTATATTAAAACTGCAGATGTTTCATTACTCAAAAACTTAAAAATAAAATTAAGAGATGATGTAAATGCATTAGATGCAGTTATTATAAATGCAGGTACTTTTGAAGCAGGAGAAAAAGCAAAAGTTACCGTTTTAAAACCATTAGACATTGTTACCACAGCAAGTGCTTTGGGCGATGTTATGGGCGCTTTACAGACACTTCCCGGAACTTCTACAGTAGATGAGGATGGAAGACTTTTTGTTCGTGGAGGAGAAGCAGAAGAAACGCAGATATTTATAGATGGAATTCGCGTTTTTACACCTTATGCCGCTTCCGCAAGAAATATTCCAACTCGCGGACGATTTTCACCATTTTTATTTAAAGGAATTTCTTTTTCAACAGGTGGGTATTCTGCAGAATACGGTCAAGCTTTATCAAGTGTTCTGCAACTAAACACCATAGATAAACCTCTTGAAGAGAAAACCGATTTATCGTTTATGACGGTAGGTTTAGGTGTTGGAAACACGCAAATTTGGGGCAAAAATTCTTTTAGTGTAAATACTTCATATGTCAATTTAGCGCCTTATCAAGAAGCTTTTCCCGATAGAAATAATTGGAAAAAACCTGTACAAGCCTTAAGTGGTGAGATGGTATATAGATATCAATTTAAAAATGAATCTTTACTAAAATTGTATGGTGCATTTAGTTATACGGACTTCGATTTAATTCAAGATGACATTAATTTTGTTGATGGTTTTCGTTTCGGTCTAAATAACAGAAATCTATATTTTAACACTTCGTACAAGAATAGATTTGGTGATAATTGGAAAATTGAAACCGGTTTTAGTTTCACCAACGATTATTCAAACATAAATATTATTGATGATTTAGTAACAGACAACGAAAACTCAATGCACTTTAAAGTAAAGCTAAAAAAACAGTTTTCTAATCGATTTAAAATTAGTTTTGGATCCGAATATTTTATGACTGATTTTAATGAAGATTACACCCCAAATAATGGTCTTAAATTAACATATGGTTTTAACAATAACATACTTGCCTCTTTTGCGGAAACAGATATTTTCTTTTCTAAAAATTTAGCTACAAAAATCGGGATTCGTGCAGAAAACTCAGAATTGCTAAACGAATTTACAATATCACCAAGAGTTTCGTTAGCCTATAAAGCAGGTAAAAACTCACAATTATCTTAGCTTATGGTCAATTTTATCAGAACCCTAAAAACGAATATTTAAAATTCAGTCAAGATTTTAAAGCAGAAAACACATCGCATTTAATTGCCAACTACCAAAAGACAAAACAAGGACAAATATTTAGAATCGAAGCGTATTATAAAAATTATAGTGACTTGGTAAAATACAATAATAGCACACCAATTTATACCAGTAACTTTAACAATAACGGAAATGGTTTTGCAAAAGGTTTCGATGTTTTTTGGAGACAAAATGGTAAAATAAAAAACACAGATTATTGGGTTTCCTATTCATACCTAGACACAGAAAGAAATTACAAAAATTACCCAAAATCAGCAAGACCTGGCTTTGCTTCCAAACATAATTTATCTTTGGTTGCAAAACATTGGGTAGCAGATTGGAAAAGTCAAATTGGTTTTAGTTACAATTTTGCTTCTGGTAGAAATTACACAAACCCAAATGAAGGTGGTTTTTTGAATAACAAAACTAAAAATTACAATTCGTTAAGTATAAATTGGGCATACTTAATAGATCAACAAAAAATTTTATACCTTTCTGTAAACAACATTTTAGGAACTCAAAATGTATTTGGTTACAATTACAAAAACACCGCAGAACCTAATGGTAATTTCGATAGACAAGCAATAATACCCAATGCAGACAGGTTCTTTTTTGTAGGTTTTTTCTGGACAATTAGCGATAATAAAAAAACAAATCAATTAGATAATTTATAATTTTATTAGAAGCTATTTCCCGCTTTCGCTACTCGCTTTTTTTATCCTAAATAGGAATAAAAAAGAGCTTAAACAAACCGCTCAATCAGGGCTAAACTTTTAAGAATGTCATTTTCTCCAAGAAAAAAATAGATTTATAAGTATGCAAATAACTCAGTAATTCTTTGGCGATAGAACAATTCAGAATTAAAAAACCACAATTCGGTATTATTCTTGTGTTTTTCACACAGAAACATCAGATATTTGAATCATCAAAAAAACTAATATGAAAAAATTACTTTTAACTATTACTTTAATGCTCTCAGGAATCGTGTTGACCTCTGCTCAAGAAAAACATAACCTTGCTTTAGATTTTACAGGCATGAAATCTAACAAAGGAAATTTATATGTTGCCATTTACAATAAAGAAGACCATTTTTTAAAGAAACCCATAAAAGGAACAATTGTAAAAATTGAAGACAAAAAAGCGAGCGTAACTTTAAAAGATATTCCTACTGGAGTTTATGCTATATCTGCTTTTCATGATACCAATAATAATAAAAAATTAGACACCAATTTTTTAGGAATACCCAAAGAACCAATAGGCATGTCTAACGATGCAACTGGTTTTATGGGAGCTCCAAAATACAAAGATGCCAAATTCAAGGTAACAAAAGATACAGCAATCACAATAACAGTAAAATAAACTAGAAAAGAATTTAATTACTTCAGCTTTTCTGAAATTTAAAACAATTATCTAAACACTTACAACATGAAAAAAATTACAATTATCATCGCAATTTTCATTGCGACAGGAATTTCTGCGCAAACAAAATACCAAATAGGAATGCAAAAGGCATTTGGTTTATGGGAAAAAGGGAACAACAAAGAAGCCTCACAATTATTTGAAAGAATCACAAAAGCAGCACCCAAAAACTGGTTACCCGCTTATTACGCAGCAAACGTAGAGATAAGTGATAGTTTTGGAATAAAAGATGAATCAGTTTTAAAAGCGAAATTAACAAAAGCACAAAAATTTTTAGATACTGCAAAATCGAATTCAGAAAACAATCCAGAAATAATGATTACACAAGCATTTCTAAATTTAGGTTATATCGCTTTTGATGGCCAAAAATATGGTATGACTTTAGGTGGGGTAAATAGCCAATTGTATGCAAAAGCATTAGTAATTGCACCAAAAAACCCAAGAGTTATTTTAGCAAATGCAGAATGGAACATGGGTTCTGCCAAATTCTTTGGCAAATCTACAAAACCTTATTGTACAGAAATTAAACGCGCAATTGAACTTAGTAAAGAAGAAAAAATTGACATTGAGTTTTACCCAGAATTTATGTTGCTAAGAGCTGAACAAGTTTTAAAACAATGTCAAGGGTAATTTAGTTATCTCTAATTTATTCTACTAAAACTTAAAAGAATTTTCATTTTTAATGCATTTCTTATATGATAGAAATTTTAAAAAATGAAAATTCTCTTTTTAGCATAAAACATTAAAAAACTGCTTAAAAATTTAGTTTTAGATAGTTCAAATTTACCTAAACTAGGCAAAACCTTCAAAGCTATATGCTTTATTACTAATAATGTAATTACTTATTACACTAAGATTTTATCAACCAATGCTTGTTTTGCCTTTTCATCATCACCAAACAACCACTGCAATACATTGTCTTCCCAAATTTCTGCCTTTTCATTTTCAGTAATAACCTTTTCATCAACAGCTAAATCTAAAATTTTTCCAGGATAAGAAGATTGCGCATCACTTTCCATTTCCCCTAAAGGATACGGATCGTCTAACCCCATTAAAACCTGACTTGTACCTTGTCTTTCAAACATTAATTTTAGCGAATCTGTGTCGTGAACCAAGGTATCAAAAAAGATATTTGGATGACCTACTGCTTTTCTTGGATGCGTTTTTCCTTCAAATAAATCGGGTCTTCCATCAAAACCTTGAATCCTTCTTCCCAAATTCATTTGTGCTAATTGCCCTCCATGTGCAAAACATGTTCTAATATTAGGAAAACGTTCTTGCATTCCGTTTAACGTATAAAAATGGTATGCATCACCGCACTGTGCCAACATCCAAATTAAATGAAAACGCCAATTGGTATTTTCTAACTTTATCATTTTATCTCCATCATACGGATGAATTTCAATGGCCAATTTATATTTATCTGCCAATTCAAAAATGCGATCATTTTCTTCATCAAAAACACAACGCCACTGACCGATTGAATCCATGAAATGAGTTGGCAAACACAATACTTTTAATTCTAACTCTTCTACACAACGTTTTATTTCATCTAAAGCTCCATAAATAAAACCAGGATGCACAACAAAACCACAAGTAAATTTACTGGGATGATTGCGTTGTATTTTTGCATTAAAATCATTTTGAAAACGCAATGATTTTTTCATTTCCTCGAGGCGCAAACCATTTCCATATAATTGAGAAAGATTTAAAACTACAGCATGATCAATATTATTTTTTTCCATCCAAAGTAATTTCTCGTCTAAAAAAAAACTAGAATCTGTTACCGGACGTCTCCATCCTTTTTGCAACATGTGTTTGCGTTCATTATCTACCCAAAAAATTTCTTTATCCTTCATAAACTGAGGAATTTCCTCTGGGTAAGGCAATAAATGTGAATGTCCGTTTATGCGAAGTTTCCTGTTTTTCATATTTCTTTTATTATTGCAAAGCACAAGTCATTGCAACATTTATTTAATTTTATTCGGTGCTTCCATTACAGTTCCACAATTATCACAAGTACATTTCTTTTTATCAGAATAATACTTATCAAAAATTAATGGCATATCGGTTTCAATATCGTCTAATTTAAATTTCTTTCTATATAATAAGTTACCGCAATTTTCACAATACCATTCTAAGGCATCTTTCATCTTCTTTTTACGAGGATATTCAATAACCAAACCAACAGTATTTTCTTTTCTTTGCGGAGAATGTGGCACTTTTGCAGGCAATAAATATATATCGCCTTCATTAATTTCTACATCAATCATTTTTCCGTTACCATCTATGATTTTTAAAATCATATCGCCCTCTACTTGATAGAAAAACTCTGGAGTTTCATTATAATGATAATCCTTTCTATTATTTGGGCCACCAACAACCATCACAATATAATCACCATTATCCCAAACACATTTGTTACCAACGGGCGGTTTTAATAAATGACGATGCTCATCAATCCACTTTTTAAAATTTAACGGTTGTACTAAATTAGTCATAATCTTATTATTTATAATCTTCAAAGATTTGGTTTTTCTCCATCAACAGAAACTTTAATTCCGTTGATAAAACTTACCCTTTCAAAGGCTAAAAACACTATTGCATTAGCAAATTACTGAAATTTTGATAATCGTTTTTCTACAATCCTGCAATTTTATCTTCTTCTAAAATAGAATTTGTTTCCTTAACTACCTTATCTAAAATAGATTTGAGCTCGGCTTTTGTCATATTTGAATCCGTGTAAACCTCATCATCTGCAATTAAATTCAATAATGCCTTATCTTGAGCTCTTCCCCTTTTCATCGCCTCATTGTAACCAATATTTTCATTAAAAGTTACCAAAGAATATTTAGATGAATATTCCGTTGGAAATGTTTTTTCTAAATCCATTTCTATGACTCTCTTCTCTTTAAAGAGTGGATTTGAAACATGTTTTTTCATCTCATGAAAATTATCAATTGCCAAATCGGCAATAGCATCTGTATCTTTTTTTCTTTTTGTTTGATATTCATTAAAAACCGATTTCCAATCCCCTAAATCTTTATTCAAAATTTCATCTAAAACATAAACATCCTCAAAAGAGGCATTCATTCCTTGACCGTAAAACGGAACAATTGCATGGGAGGAATCACCAATGAGCAACGTTTTGTTTTCATAACTCCAAGGTGAACATTTTATGGTTCCTAGCGGACCTGTTGGGTTATTTATAAACTCATCTTTTATATTTGGAATTAATGCCAAAGCATCTGGAAATTCTTTCTCAAAAAATTCAGTTATTTTTTTTTCGGATGTTAAGTTTTCAAAATTAAATTCACCTTCATCATAACTTAAAAACAAGGTTACGGTGAAACTCCCATCCAGATTTGGCAAAGCAATTAACATAAAATCACCCCGTGGCCATATATGTAAATGACCTTTACTTATTTGATGATTTCCACTTTTATCTGCTGGAATTTCTAATTCTTTATAACCATGATTTAAATAATCTTGAGAATAACTAAACAAAAATTTACGCTCAGATAAGTAACTTTTCCTTAAAGATGACCCTGCACCATCTCCTCCAAAAATGACATCTGCTTTAATAGAGAAGTTTTGTTTTGTTTTGTAATCTTCAAAATTTGCAATGTTGTTTTCAATGTCAATGTTTTCACATTTTTTATTAAAATGAATATTTACGTTTTCATGCTTTTCTACTTCATCCAATAAAATAGCATTCAAATCTCCTCTAGAAATCGAATTGATGTATTCATTTTCTCGTCCTGAATAATTAGAAGAAAAGATATTTCCATCTTTATCGTGTATTAATCTGCCATACATAGGAATACATATTTCTCTTGCTTTTTCTTCCATTCCACATAAACGCAAAGCTTTTAAACCTCTGTCTGACAATGCTAGATTAATTGATCTCCCTGCAGAAATATCTGAAGTTCTCAAATCTGATCTACTTTCATACACTTCTATCTTAAAACCTCGTTGCGCTAATCTTAGAGCTAAAAGGGAACCACATAAACCTGCTCCAATAACTAATATTTTATCTTTTTTATTCATCTATAACAATCCTTTTAAAATAAAAACCATCCTATAGACATCTTCAAAAGACGTATACATAGGCACAGGAGCACAACGTATTACATTTGGTTCTCGCCAATCTGTTATAATATTATTTTCTGTTAGTTTTTTGTGCAAACTTTTATCGGCATTTTTTACTTGAATAGATAATTGACAACCTCTTTCTTTTGAATTGCTTGGCGTGATAATTTTAATATCATCCGAATCAATTTCATTGATTAAAAACTCAAAATAACCTGTAAGTTTTTCTGATTTTTGCCTCAAAGCATCCATACCAACTTCATCAAACAAGTCTAAAGAAGACTTTATTGCTGCCATAGATAATATTGGCGGATTACTTAATTGCCAACCCTCTGCTCCTTCCATCACATCAAATGGCTGACGCATATTAAAACGTGTTTCTTTATTATGATTCCACCAACCTGAAAACCTCGGTAAAGCTTTATTATTCGCATGTCTCTCATGCACAAATACTCCTCCTAAACTTCCAGGACCTGAATTTAAATATTTATACGTACACCATGCTGCAAAATCTACATTAGATTCGTGTAAGTTTGGTTGAATATTTCCTGCTCCATGCGCTAAATCAATACCGACAACACAATCTTTTGAATGCCCAATTTTTGCAACTCTTTTTAAATCTAAAAATTGACCTGTATAGTAATTTACGCCACCAATTAATAGTAAAGCAATTTCATCTCCTTGTTCAGAAACAATTTTTTGTAAATCTTCAATATTTAAAAGCTCTTCTCCTTTTCTTGGTTTCCATTCTATAATGTCATCCGCAGAAAAACCATGAAATTTTAACTGAGACTCAACGGCATACCTATCTGACGGAAAAGCATCACTTTCTATAACGATCTTATATTTTGTTTTTGTTGGTCTGTAAAAAGAAACCATTAACAAATGAAGGTTTGTCGTTAAAGTGTTCATCACAACGACTTCAATTGGTTTTGCCCCAACAACTTTTGCCATTTTATCAGTCAACAATTCATGATAATTTAACCATGGATTTTTCGCTTCAAAATGACCCTCAACTCCTAAAATAGCCCAATCCTCTAGCTCTTGATTAATATATCTTTTGGTTGATTTTGGTTGCAAACCCAGAGAGTTTCCTGTAAAATAAAGCCATTCATTTCCATTTTTATCTTTAGGAATATGAAATAGATTTCGCAAGTGATAAAGTACATCCTCCTTATCTTGCTGTTTCGCAAATGTTAACGAATTTTTATACTGCATTTATTGATTAACGATTTATTTCAAATATAAAACAATCCTATTGAGAATTCAATTTTTTGAGTTTTGATTTTTTGTACATTAGCTAAAAAATTTTATTAATGAGAATTATAAAACTCTTTGCATTACTAATATTACTTCCTTTTATATCTTGTAAAAACGACACAACAATAATTACTGAACTTCAAAATATTCACTCTACAATAAAAACAAAATATGCGCCTGACAAACGTGTGGAAGTGTTTGACATCAATTTTGAATTAGCAGAAAATCAACTTATTTTAGAAGGGGAAACAACTAGTAAAAAAGCTTTTTCAATACTTTTAGATAGCTTAAATAACAAAAAATTAAAGTTTACAAATAACGTACGTATTTTACCTGATTCCGCTGTTGGTAATTTAAAGTTTGCTATTGCAAGAAACTCTGTAATTAACATTAGATCGAAACCTAAACATTCTGCCGAACTAGGCACACAAGGTTTATTAGGAATGCCATTAAAAGTACTTGATAAAAAAGGAGATTTCTATAGAGTACAAACTCCTGATGATTATATTTCTTGGGTTGATAAAGGGGGAATAACAAGAATGAACAAAAAAAATTATGATCAATGGAATTCTCGAAAAAAAATAATATTTACTAAAAATTTCGGATATGTATACGTTGATAAAAATGAGAACGCTTCGATTATATCAGATATTACTTTAGGAGGAGTTTTAAAGTACAAATCTTTAGATAGTGAGTTTTATGAAGTAGAATACCCTGATAAAAGAATAGGCTTCATAAAAAAAGAAGAAGCGATAAATTATGAATCTTGGATACAGAATTTAAACCCTTCAAAAGAAAGTATTGTGTCTACTGCTAAAAAAATGAATGGATTTCCCTATCTGTGGGGAGGAACATCTAGCAAAGGAATAGATTGCAGCGGTTTTACAAAAACAGCCTACTTTATGAACGGCTTTATAATACCTAGAGATGCCTCTCAGCAAATAAACGCTGGTGAAATAGTAGATAAAGAGTTAAATTTTGAAGGTTTAGAAAAAGGAGATTTAATTTTCTTCGGAAGCAAAGCAACAGCAGAAAAAAAACAACGCGTAACCCATGTCGGCATTTGGTTAGGTAACAATAAAATGGAATTTATTCATGCTTCTGGAAATGTTCATATAAGTTCTATGGATAATAAGCAACCAAACTATGATGAATTTAATAAAAATAGATATTTGGGAGGTAAACGTTATTTGGGCGTAAAAGACAAAATGATTATCGACTTAAAAAAGAAAATTAAATTGTAATCAGTAAAATAATAAAACACAAAGCATTCACTAAATAATGAGAATTATTTTAAGTCCCCAAAAAAATACAGTAGAAAATATAAGACAGTTACAAAAAAAAGACCCTTTGGATTACACAATCTAAAGGGTCTTTTTATTATCTATAAAAACAGATTAATACAATACTCTAAATTTAATTGTTCCCTCTACATTTTTTAACTCCTCAATTACTTCTTTATTATAAACTTTATCTAAATCTGTAATTACATAACCCACTTTTGGATCTGTAGATAAATACTGACCTGTTATATTTGACTCGTATTTTGCTAAGATATTATTAATTTCAGCCATCACTCCAGAAACATTCTTGTGAATGTGTAAAAATCTATGTGCGTTTGTTTGTCTTGGCAAACGGATATTTGGAAAATTAACAGCATCTACTGTATTTCCTGAATTTATGTACGCCATAATTTTACTTGGCACAAAATCTGCAATATCTCTTTGTGCTTCCTCCGTGCTACCACCAACATGAGGTGTTAAAATTACATTTGCTAATCCTTTTAATTCCGTATAAAACTCTCCATTTTTTCTTGGTTCTGATGGATAAACATCTACTGCTGCACCAGCAATTTTTCCACTTTTTAAGGCTTCTGCTAATGCTTTAACATCAACAACAAAACCTCTAGAAAGGTTTACAAGATGTGCACCATCTTTCATTTGAGAAATTTCTTTTTTTCCAAAGAAATTTTTGTTTGCAGCATTATCATCAACATGTAAAGTAACGACATCAGAAATTTCTAATAATTCTCTTAAAGTGTTTAATTTAGTTGCATTTCCTAACGCCAACTTATCTTCAACATCATAATAATAAACACTCATCCCTAAAGCCTCTGCTAAAATTGATAATTGCTTACCTATATTACCATAACCAACAATACCTAGTTTTTTACCACGAACCTCTCTAGAACCTTGAGCTGTTTTATTCCATTGACCATTGTGAATTTCTGTACTTCTCTGAAAAACACTACGCATTAGCATTATGATTTCTCCAATTGCCAATTCAACTACAGAACGCGTATTGCTGTAAGGTGCATTAAAAACAACAACTCCATTTTCTTTACACGCCTCTAAATCAATTTGTTTTGTACCAATACAAAATGCACTAACAACCATTAATTTTTCTGCAGCATCTACAACTCTCTGGGTAACGTTTGTTTTAGAACGAATTCCTAAAACGTGTACATCTTTTATTTTTTCTATCAATTCGTCTTCAGACAAACTTTTAGAGACAGTTTCTACAGAAAAACCATCTGTCGATAACTTTTTAAAAGCATCGGAGTGTATGTTTTCTAATAATAAAATTTTAATTCTATGCTTTGGATATGAGATATTTCTTGGCAACTTGTTTACGTATAAAAATTCATCTAAATTTGGGGCAATATAATCAGCGTTTTCTGTAGTTTTGTCTCTTGAAACATTTTCTGTGTAAGCAAAAAAGGTATCTGCAACACCAGCCTCTCGAGTTACATAATCACTGTAACCATCGCCAATAACTTGTATTTCTCCTTCAAGACTCATGTCTTTTAAACACTTTATTTTTCCGTTGTGCTGTGATAGAGGGTTATTAGCATCAAAGCCAACAATTTCGCCATCATCTGCAAACTCAAAAGTATTTGCATACACTCTTTCCGAAGGTATATTGTATTCTTTTACAATAGGGTCTATAAACTCTTTAAATCCGCAAGAAATCACATAAATATCATCTGCAAAATTTTCAAAAAACTCTTTATTGCTCTCTATAGATTTTGATACTTGCTTTTTTAAGGCTGCAACTAAACCTGATAAGTCTGCTTTATTTGCTTTTAATAATTTAATCCTTTTTTCTAATGACTCTGTGAAGGATATTTCTCCATCAATTCCTAAATTGGTAATATCAATTATTTCCTGAATAATTTGATCTTTCTTTGGATTACTCTCAAGCGTAATTTCTGCTAAAACATCTAATGCTTCTACTTTTGTTAGGGTGCTATCAAAATCAAAAACATAACTTCTTTTTGTGCTACTCATTACTTAGAATCTTTGTTGAATTTAAGTGGGTAAATCTACAAATATACTAGGGAAATAAGAAGCTATTTTATAGATTTATGATATCTCTTTTATTTATTCTTATTATGAGAGTTATTTGTAAGATACTTATTTTAAATCATTAAAAATTATGAAATACTAAAAGAAGCAGCCACCACACTATTGGCAATGCCTCTACCCAAAAAGAACTATAATACTTGGATTGGTCTTTTTTTGCTCTCATTAAGAGAATAATCAACATGAAAAAGAAAATCATAAATGGTGTTTTCAACATGTCTGAAGAAGGAATTAAATATTCTAAAATCAACGAAAAAACCAATAAAATCAACCCTATTTTCTTTGTTTTTTTTACACCAATCTTTCTCGGAATTGTTTGCAAAGAAATGGCATCATAATTAACATCCCTAATGTCAAAAGGTAAGATTAAAACAATTACAATTAAAAATCGCTGAAGCATTAAGAAAACAATTTCTAAAGAAATTACTTTTCCCGCATCAATTAACGGAATTAAAATTGTAAATCCAGACCAGACAAAAGCTACAACTAAAATTTTTAAATAACTTACTTCTCTCAGATTTTTATCAAAACCACTTAAAAAAGGGACAGCATATAAAATGGTTAGTAAGACAAAAGGTGCACTAAAATATAGCGTTTTAGGAGGAATTTGGTACATAAAAAAAATCAATGCCAAAAAACAAAAAAATGAGAAAACTTGAATCATCTTCAAATCTTTTGTTAAACTTCTGTGATGCATTTTTGCAACTCCTGCATATTTTACAAAATTATAACCAGTAATAGTTCCGAAAAAAATAAACCAATTTAAGCTTTCATTAGATGTAAATTCAAAATAAGCTTCTGTAATTCTTAAAAAGGCAAATACCGCAAAAGCAACATGAATACTTGCGTTTAAATAAAAATTAAAAACTAATTTTAATAATCTCATTTTACAAAAATAGCCTTTATGTTAATAACATTTAAATATGGTTGATAATTAACAGACTTTTCTCTGTTTTAATTAAACTTGAAACCTTCTAAAATCCGTATTTTTGCTCCATAAAAATCAATCTTTTTTATGTATTTGTAATAAACACATAAAACGGCTGAAATATGTACAAATAAAAATTTATTTAATGAATACAAATTTGTTTCAAAACAGACATATTGGTCCTAATGAAAAGGAGCAAAAAAAAATGTTATCAGCGATAAAAGCAGATAGTTTAGATAAGCTAATTTACGAAACCGTTCCTGATGATATTCGTTTAAAAAACGAATTAGATTTGGCACCTGCAAAAAGTGAATATGAATATTTAGCACATATTAAAGAGTTATCTGAAAAGAATAAAGTTTTTAAAAGTTACATCGGCTTAGGATATCATGAGTCAATTGTGCCAAGTGTAATTCAGCGTAATATCTTAGAAAACCCAGGCTGGTATACAGCATATACTCCTTATCAGGCAGAAATTGCGCAAGGACGCTTAGAGGCTTTGTTAAATTTTCAAACAATGATTTGCGATTTAACGGGAATGGAATTAGCAAATGCTTCACTATTAGATGAAAGTACTGCTGCTGCCGAGGCAATGGCTTTGTTGTATGATGTTAGAGAAAGAGCACAAAAGAAAGCAAACATAAATAAGTTTTTTGTTTCAGAAGAAATTCTGCCACAAACACTATCTGTTTTACAAACACGCTCAGTTCCTATTGGAATTGAATTAGTGATTGGAAATCATGAAGAATTCGATTTTTCGGATGATTTTTTCGGAGCTATTTTACAGTATCCCGGAAAACATGGACAAATATTCGATTATACTGATTTTGTTACAAAAGCGAACAATAGCAATATAAAAGTTGCAGTAGCTGCTGATATTTTATCATTAGTAAAGTTAAAATCACCTGCCGAATTTGGCGTTGATGTTGTTGTAGGAACCACACAGCGTTTTGGAATTCCTTTAGGATACGGAGGACCTCATGCAGCGTACTTTGCAACTAAAGAAAAATACAAAAGAAGTATTCCTGGTCGTATTATTGGTGTTACCAAAGATATAAATGGAGTGCGTGCTTTACGTATGGCATTGCAAACACGTGAGCAACATATTAAACGAGAAAAAGCGACTTCTAACATTTGTACTGCACAAGTTTTATTGGCTGTTATGGCGGGTATGTATGCAGTTTATCATGGTAAAAATGGGTTGCAGTTTATTGCTGATTCTGTGCATAATAAGACAAAATTAGTTGCAGATTATTTAGAAAAAGCAGGGTTTAATCAACGTAATACTTTTTATTTTGATACTTTGTTAGTAGAAATAGATTGTATAAAATTAAAGTCTGTTGCAGAATCTTTTAAAGTCAACTTTAATTATATAGACGATAAACATATTTCTATTTCGATAAACGAAGCGACTACACAGAAAGATTTGATGAAATTATTTACCATTTTTGGTCAACTAAAAAATAAACCTCTTACTTCTGACACCGAAAATTTTGATGAATTTCATCAAATTTTAACTCAAAAATCCTTTGATGCAGATTTTGATGTAATTCCAGAAAGTATCTCAAGAAATACTCCGTTTTTAGAAAATGATGTATTTAACAGTTATCAATCTGAAACAGACATGATGCGCTATATTAAAAAATTAGAGCGTAAAGATTTAGCTTTAAATCATTCTATGATTTCTTTAGGATCTTGTACAATGAAATTAAATGCTGCATCAGAAATGTTACCTTTAAGCAATCCTCAATGGGGTAACATTCACCCTTTTGTGCCATTAAATCAAGCGGAAGGATATCAAGAAATATTAAAAAGATTAGAACATCAACTAAATATAGTTACTGGTTTTGCAGGCACTTCTTTACAACCAAATTCTGGAGCTCAAGGGGAGTTTGCCGGTTTAATGACAATCAGAGCATACCACCAATCAAATGGAGATTCACATAGAAATATTTGTTTAATTCCTGCTTCTGCACATGGTACAAACCCTGCTTCTGCAGTTATGGCAGGTATGAAGGTTGTAGTTACCAAAACGGACGAAAGAGGAAATATTGATGTCGAAGATTTGCGTACAAAAGCAATTGATCATAAAAACAACCTATCTGCTTTAATGGTTACCTATCCTTCAACACATGGGGTTTACGAAAAAGCGATTATGGAAATCACGCAAATTATTCATGATAATGGCGGACAAGTTTATATGGATGGCGCAAATATGAATGCTCAAGTTGGTCTTACAAACCCTGCAACAATCGGTGCAGATGTTTGTCACCTGAACTTACACAAAACATTTGCAATTCCACATGGTGGCGGAGGACCGGGAGTTGGTCCAATTTGTGTAGCTCCTCAATTAGTGCCTTTTTTACCAACGAATCCTTTAGTTTCGACTGGAGGAGAAAATGCAATTACTGCTATTTCTTCCGCTCCATGGGGTTCTGCTTTAGCTTGTTTAATCTCTTACGGATACATTACAATGCTCGGTGCAAAAGGACTCACAGATTCAACCAAGAATGCCATCTTGAACGCCAACTATATAAAAGAACGTTTGCAAGGGCATTACAATACTTTGTATACTGGTGAAATGAACAGAGCTGCGCACGAAATGATTATTGATTGTCGTGATTTTAAGCAAAATGGGATTGAGGTTGTTGATATCGCAAAGCGTTTAATGGATTATGGCTTTCATGCACCAACAGTTTCGTTTCCTGTTGCAGGAACTATGATGATTGAACCCACTGAATCTGAGAGTATTGCTGAATTAGATCGTTTTTGTGATGCCATGATTTCTATTCGTGAAGAAATTAAACACGCTACAAAAGAGGATAACAATAATCCTTTAAAAAATGCACCTCACACACAAGAAATGCTAACTTCAGATGAATGGAACTTACCATATACTAGAAAACAAGCTGCATTTCCTTTAGATTATATCGCAGAAAACAAATTTTGGCCCTCTGTACGCAGAGTTGATGACGCTTTTGGAGACAGAAACTTAGTTTGCTCCTGCAGTCCAATTGAAAATTATATGTAGAATTATAAGAATCTTAAACACTTTAAACCACTTCTATCGAAGTGGTTTTTTTATTGAATGTAATCTTTTTTATCTTGACATTTTCAATTAAAAAAAAGGAGCATATTTAAATCAATATAATTCAGCTCTATTATTTGTAAAAGAGATTTGCGTTTATCAAATGAAAACTAATAAATAAAAATCAGCATAAAAAAACTCCAACAAATAAATGTTGGAGTTTTAAATATCTTAAAAATTCTAGAAGAATTAATTTTTCTTGAATTTTGCATATTTCGTTTTAAATTTATCGATACGTCCTGCAGCATCAATAAGTTTAGATTTACCAGTGTAAAATGGGTGAGATGTTCTAGAAATCTCTAATTTTACTAAAGGATACTCAACACCATCAACTTCTAACGTTTCTTTAGTGTCTACTGTAGAACGTGTTAAAAATACATCTTCGTTAGACATGTCTTTAAACGCTACCATTCTATAATTTTCTGGATGAATTCCTTTTTTCATTTTATTATATTTTAATACTTTAATGTTATGTTTGCATGAGGAAGTTGGTAAAGCTTACTCATTTATATAAATAGCTTTATGTACTATTTACAGGCTGCAAATTTAACTATATTTTTTAATTAAAAAATAATTATTTTACTTTTATTTGGACTCCTAAATACATTCATTACTTTTACACCTAATTTTGTTGATGATTAGTGGTTTATAGCTGCTTTTTTGAAAACTAAAAAGATTAAAAATCAATAAAAAAAATAGAGAAAATGAAAAATAGTGTTGTACTTATTTCTTTTTTAGCGTGTTTTATGCTAATTACCTCTTGCTCTGAAGTCTATAAATTTAGCTTAGAACACAAAAAACAAACTACTTTAAATTCTAATTTTAAAGTAACTTTAAAAGAAATGGAAGATAAAGCTATAAACCGAGTCCAGTTTTTTGTAAACGGAAAAGAAATTTCTTCGGAAGGCACTTCCGTAAACATAAACACATCTGATTTTGGAATCGGTAAACATCAAATTTCTGCTTTAGTTTTTTATCCTGAAAAGACAAAAAAAGAAAATAGCTTTTTTGAAGTTTTAGCCAACAAAGCACCTGTTGTTTATGGTTATAACATCATTAATGAATATCCCCATGACACCAAAGCTTACACCCAAGGTTTAGAATATCATAACGGTTTTTTATATGAAACTACAGGACAAAGAGGACAATCTACTCTTAGAAAAGTAGAAATTAAAACAGGTAAAGTTTTACAAAAAACAGCTTTAAATGAAAAGTATTTTGGTGAAGGAATGACCATTTTTAATAATAAAATTTATTGGTTAACATGGCAAGCTAAAAAGGGTTTTGTATATAATTTAGACACCTTTAAACAAGAGAAAGAGTTTACTTACAATAATAGCAAAGAAGGTTGGGGTTTTACACATAATGATACAGACTTAATTAAATCTGATGGTTCTCATAAAATTTGGTTTTTAGATTCGGAAACCTTAAAAGAGAAAAAATCAATACAAGTATATACAAATAAATATGCCGTTAAAGATTTAAACGAGTTAGAATTAATTGATGGAAAAATCTATGCAAATAAATATCAACAAAACGCAATTGTTATTATTGACCCAACAACGGGTATCGTTGAAGGAATTGCGAATTTAAAATCTTTGAAAAAAGAAATGGAAAAAACGCAGAAGTTAGTTCCTGAAGATGAGGTTTTAAATGGAATTGCTTTTGATGCTAAAAACAATAGGTTATTTGTAACAGGGAAACATTGGGGAAAATTATTTGAAATCGAATTAGTTAAAAAACAATAATTGGCTTCATAAAAAGTTCTATTATTGATAAATATAATTTAATAGGTTGAGCGAAGTCTAAATCTAAATTAACCTCTCGATACTGCTCGAGAAGACACAAAAAATTATGCGTAATATTATAACACTTTTAATTTTAGTAGTTCTTATTTCGGTAAGTTCTTGCGATAGAAAAGATTTTAACACAATACCTAGTTCTGGAAAATTACAATTTTCTAAAGACACCGTGTACTTAGATACTGTTTTTACAAATATTGGCTCTGCAACATACAATCTAAAAGTTTATAATCGCGGAAATAATGCAATAACAATTCCGAGAATTCAATTAGAAAACGGGAATAACTCCAACTACAGATTAAATGTTGACGGAATTCCTGGTAAAGATTTTACAAATATCGATATTCTTGAGAAAGACAGTATTTTTATTTTTATTGAAACAACAATTAGCGCGGGTAACATTTTAGATCCGTTGTATACAGATAAAATTTTGTTCGGTAATGGTGATACTCAACAAAATGTAGATTTAGTAACTTTAGTGCAAGATGCTAATTTTATTTTTCCGGGAAGAGATGGCGTTACAATGAAAATTGACAGCCTTACACTTGACGGGCAACCAACTACGCTAAAAGGTCGTTTTTTAACTGATACCGAATTAACTATTACAAATACGAAACCAACAGTCATTTATGGTTTTGCTGCTGTACCAGAAAACAAAACTTTAACTATTGAAGCTGGATCTCGAATTCACTTTCATAACAACTCTGGCTTAATTGTAGACAATAAAGCATCTTTAAAAGTAAACGGAACTTTAACTGAAAAAGTAATTTTTGAGGGCGATCGTTTAGAACATTCTTTTAATGAAACTGCAGGTCAATGGGGAACTATATGGATGCGTGCAGGGAGTCTAGAAAACGAAATGAACCATACGATTATTAAGAACGGAATTATCGGAATTTTGGTTGATAGCATTGGAACCCCAACTTCACCAACCTTAAAACTCAAAAATACTGAAATTTACAATCATTCTAGTTATGGTATTTTAGGGAGAGAAACAAACATAGAGGCTCATAATGTAGTTATTGGTAGTGCTGGTCAAGTTTCTTTAGCTGCAACAATTGGAGGAACCTATAACTTTGTCCATAGTACTTTTGCTAATTTTTGGAATAATGGTTTACGCCAATTACCCGCCGTTTTAATAAATAATTTTTTTACATATACTGATGCAGCCGGACAAGAAATTATTGAAACTAGAAATTTACATGCTGCCAACTTTACTAATTGTATTTTTGACGGTAATAACAATATAGAGTTTGTTGTTGATAAGGTTGATGGGGGCGGTCTTTTTAACTACAATATTAGTAATTCTATGATTCAATTTACAGATACAAATGACTCTTTTAAAGACATTACCGAATTAGACTTCACCTCATCTTTTTATCAAAATATTATTTTAAACGGAAAATCGCACTTTAGAGATCCTCAAAAAAATGATTTAATTATTGGTGAAGAATCTGACGCGATAAACAAAGCAAAAGCCACGTTATTTTCTAAAGATATTTTAGAAGTTGATAGAAACACTAAACCTGATATTGGCGCATATCAGCATATAATTTTTGAAGTAGAAAAATAATTAATGTTTGATAAAAAATAGTCCATTGATATTTCTGAAATATAGAATTTTCTTTTTAAGCGAAGTAAAAAATACAGAAGCAAACAAAGAATATATACAAACAGCTTTATTTGCCAATTTATTTCATCTTTTACATATTTAAAACTCGCATTCTTTAGTCAGATAAAATGGACTCCTAAACACATATCTCTTAACTTAAGCTTTTTCTCTTTTGATAAAATTTCCTCTTAATTCAATGAAAAATTAAGTAAATTGCTTGTTTAAAATTTTAATAATGAAAAACGTTGTTATCACAGGAACTAGCAGAGGAATTGGTTTTGAACTTGCAAAACAGTTTGCAGAAAACGGGCACAAGGTTTTAGCTTTGTCTAGAAACACAAAACCTTTACAAAACTTTAATCATAAAAATATCAAAGTAATTTCTGTTGATTTATCGATTAATTCAGATTTAAATAAGGTATCAGACTTTATAAAAAGCAATTGGAAACATGTTGATATTTTAATCAATAACGCAGGAAAATTAATCAACAAACCTTTTACAGATTTATCTTCGGATGATTTTTTAGAAGTCTACAAAGTAAATGTTTTTGCAGTTGCTGAATTAACAAAATTAATGATTCCATTTATGGAAAAAGGAAGTCATGTAATTACTGTTAGTTCGATGGGAGGAATTCAAGGAAGCATGAAATTTCCGGGCTTAGCAGCTTATTCATCTGCAAAAGGCGCTGTAATTACTTTATCAGAATTATTAGCAGAAGAATACAAAGAACAACAAATTGCCTTTAATATTTTAGCCTTAGGAGCTGTACAAACAGAAATGTTAGCTGAGGCTTTTCCAGATTACAAAGCACCTCTTTCTGCCTCAGAAATGGCCAATTATATCTTTGATTTTTCACTAACAGGAAATAAATTTTATAACGGAAAAGTATTACAAGTTTCTTCTACAACTCCGTAAAAAACTAGAAATTGAATTCAGACTATCAAAACTTTATTCCTCCAAAAGCAATTCCTTTTGTTCAGTTTTTAATTGATAAACATTCGTTTGATTTAAAAATTGTCAACCAAAGACAAACTAAACATGGAGATTTTAGAAGTTTACCTAATGGGCGATATCAAATTACGGTAAATAATAATCTTAACCAATATCAATTCTTACTTACTCTTGTTCACGAAATAGCGCATTATGTTACGCATCAAAAATTTGGAAGAGTACAACCTCACGGAAAAGAGTGGAAAACAGTTTTTCAACATTTAATGCTTCCTTTTTTGAGTCCTGAAATTTATCCTATGGAAATGCTACCTCATTTGGCAAACTATTTTAAGAATCCTAAAGCAAGTACAGATACTGATGTTAAATTATCTTTAGCTTTAAGAGGAAATACAGCTGAAAAAGGCATGAATTTTATCTTTGACATTCCCTTGGGTGGTTTTTTCGAATTTAAAAGTATCATTTATAAAAGAGGAAATAAAAGAAGAACAAGATTTGAGTGTTTAAATATGAACAACAACAGAGTATATCTATTCAATCAAAATGTGGAAATAAAAGAATACAAATCATAAATATTAATCAACAAAACAAAAAGCCTTCAAAATGGATACTCTTAATTTTATTTCTCCCTCTCAATAAATAGGGTATCTAAATGCATTTCACTCTGCAACCAGCCTCTTAATTCGCGTTCTTTAGTACTGATAATACTATCGGGTAAAATAGAATTCCATTTAATAATTACTTGCGGTATTGTATCTATTTTAATAAAATCTTTTGAAGATAATATATTAGCAAATCCTATTTTTTCGATTTCATTAAATCTAATTTTTGCATCCTTAGAAATTCTGGTAAAAGCGATTACCTTCTGATTACTCTTACTTGCATCTTTTTCAATTCTTGTATTCAAACCATAAATTGTTGCTTGTAAATCTTCAATTTGTTTTTGCAAACCGGCAATAATATTTTTACTTTCTTGCAGCTCTTGCCTCTTTTCAGTGTATGCAGTAGTAATTAACTCAAAACTTTTAGTATCACTACCTTTTACCTCAATTTTAACTTCTTTTAAACGATTATATCTAGGATCAGTAGTTAATCTACTTTCTAGCATATTTTTTTCTGCTAATGTCACTTCATTAAAAAAATTAAGCTTCAATACCTTTTTATCAGCTTCATAATTTTCATCAATTAACTGAAAGCTTTCAATTGTTGCTATTTCATTTTTTATGTAAGCTTTTAATTGCGCATTTACTCTACTCTCCTCTAAAGCATTAATGAATGTATAAAAAGCGGGAATCATAACTGCTATTCCTACCACTGTTGCTATTGTAGCATATCGTTTTCTTTTAGCTGCATTCGCATATTTATACATTGGAAAACTTAACAGCTTTAACACTAAAAAAGTTGCCAATGCAATAAATATCGTATTAATAGTAAACAGATACATCGCACCCAGTGCGTACACAAAACCAATGGAGTTACCTGAAAAACCTTTCGCCAATCCATACCCTGCCGTACACAATGGAGGCATTAAGGCCGTGGCTATTGCAACTCCAAAAATTACAGACGCAACTGTTCCTTTTTTTGTTCGAGCAACCATTAATGCCAAACCACCAAAAAAAGCAATTAACACATCTCTAATATCTGGCTTTGTTCTGCCCAACAATTCAGAAGTATCTTCACTTAATGGAAAAAAGTAAAAAAAAACAAAGGAAGCAAGCAGACTTAAAACAATCATTGTAGCGAGACTTACCACAGATTTTTTAAAAACTTCAATATCATTGATAGCAAAAGCACTTCCAATACCTAATATAGGCCCCATTAAAGGTGAAATTAACATGGCACCAATAACAACAGCAGTTGAGTTTGCATTCAAACCTATGGAAGCCACAAATATTGCAAAAATAAGAATCCATGCTGTAGCTCCTTTAAAAGGAATATCAGCTTTTATTGCTTCTATTGTCGCTTCATGATCTGTATCTTCTCTAAAATCGAGAAGCTCCTTTAAATACTTTTTAATACTTGTAAGTAAACCTTTAGCATCGTTTTTTACCCCTTGCTTAGATTGGTTAACGGAATCTTCTTTGGTATTATTTTCTCCTATCAAAATCTAAAATTTTTAAATAATAAAGGAAAGATACAAAAATTTAAAAACGACCATTAATTGGCCTTAAGTTTTTTAAATAAAAAAAGCTTCATACAAATATGAAGCTTTTAAAGTGACCGGGCTGGGGCTCGAACCCAGGACCCTCTCCTTAAAAGGGAGATGCTCTACCAACTGAGCTACCAGGTCATTATTTGCTTTTAAGCGGCTGCAAATATATTCTTTATTTTAAAACAAACAAATTTAGTTAACCTCTTCTTTATCTTTTTTCAAAATCTTTAATTACATTATTTTCCTCAATTTACAGAAACATGAAAAAATAGAAAATTTTAAAAATATCATTAAACTATTTTGAATAAAAAAAGCTTCACAAAAATGTGAAGCTTTTAAAGTGACCGGGCTGGGGCTCGAACCCAGGACCCTCTCCTTAAAAGGGAGATGCTCTACCAACTGAGCTACCAGGTCATTATTTGCTTTTAAGCGGCTGCAAATATATACTTTAATTTAAAACAAAAAAAATATTTTTATTTTTTTTCATTCAAATATGCCTCTCTTACTTTCTTAAATAAATTAGACGAATACACAAAATCTACAACAGCCTGATTATCTGTTTTAAAAACATCCTCACTAGTTCCTTCCCAAGCTTTTCTACCATTCTTTAAAAAAACTATTTTTTCTCCAATTTCCATTACAGAATTCATATCATGAGTATTAATTACAGTTGTAATTTGATATTCCTCTGTAATTTCTTGAATTAATTGATCTATTACTATAGCTGTTCGTGGATCTAAACCTGAATTTGGTTCATCACAAAATAAATACTTCGGATTCATTACAATTGCCCTCGCAATAGCAACTCTTTTCTGCATTCCTCCAGATAATTCTGCTGGTAATTTATGATTTGAATTTTCAAGATTAACTCTCTTTAAAACAAAATTTACACGCTCTAACATTTCTTCATAAGTTTTTGACGTAAACATCTTTAAAGGAAACATTACATTATCTTCAACCGTTTGAGAATCAAATAATGCGCTGCCTTGAAAAACCATGCCAATTTCTTGCCTCCATTGTTGTTTTTCTTTTTGAGTAAATTTTGTGTTTATTCTGCCATCAAACGAAATAGTTCCATCTTCTGGAGTATGTAAACCTATTAAAGATTTTAAAAAAACAGTTTTACCAGAACCACTTTCACCAATTATTAAACTTGTTTTTCCAGGAAGAAAAGTAGTTGAAATGCCTTTTAATACTTTTACGCCTCCAAAACCTTTATGTAAATTATTTACTTCTATCATTCTTTAAGTTAAGAGCATTTGAGTTAAAAAATAATTTGTAATTACAATTAAAATGGTTGTCCACACAACAGCTTGTGTACTTGCTTTACCTACCGCAATCGATCCCCCTTTTACATAATAACCATGATAAGAAGGCACTGTAGCTATTAAAAATGCAAAGATTACAGTTTTAATAATCGCATACGATAACAAAAATGGGTTAAAATCTGTCTGAATTCCTTCTATATAATCTACTCCAGAAAAAAGACCAGATAACACTCCGGTAAGCCAACCTCCAAAAATACCTAGGAACATTCCTAAAGAGATTAAAAAAGGATAAAAGAAAACAGTTGCTAACACTTTTGGCAATACCAGTTGATTCAGTGCATTTATGCCCATTACTTCTAAAGCATCAATTTGCTCCGTTACACGCATTGTACCAATACTAGATGCAATATACGAACCAACTTTACCCGCCAAAATAATTGAACAAAAAGTGGGTGCAAATTCTAGAATTATAGAACGCTTTGCAGCAAAACCAATTAATGATTTTGGTATAAAAGGATTGTCTAAATTTAACGCAGTTTGAAGTGCGATTACACCACCTATAAAGAATGAAATAAACATGATAATTCCCAAAGATTTTAGACCTAAATCTTCTATTTCTTTTATGAAAGACTCATAAAAAATCTTTGTTCGTTGTGGTTTTTTAAAAACACGTCCTAACATTATAAAATATTTACCAGTGTGCTCTAGGTAATTCATTCCTTCAAAATTTATGCTAAAGTATTAAATTATCATTAATAGTGGGCCAAATGATACATATCAAAATAAAAAATAATTACTTTTGATAAATTCATTAAATATCTTTTTATGAAATTTAAGTTCATTTTCAGCCTTGCCTATTTATTGATGTTTTTAAGAAGCAAAGAGCAATAAGCCAACAATTGCAAGTTTATTTAAAATTGAAGCTACTAATGGAACAAATGGTATTGCAATTAATGACGATTTAAAATACTAAAATGAAAAATCTGATTCCATTCATAATTTTTACTTTTTATTCTTTTTTAGCAATAAGTCAAATAACTAATTTTAAAGAAAAATTTGATTTACCAGAGGAAACAAAAGAAACTTCTGGGCTATTATTTTTTGATAGTAAAATAATAACTCACAATGATAGTGGCAACAATGCGAACCTCTTTGAAATTGATAGCTTATCTGGGAACTTATTAAGAACGATATCAATAAGCAACGCTACAAATATAGATTGGGAAGATATTACAGAAGATGAGAACCATATTTATATTGCAGATATAGGAAATAACAATGGCAATAGAATCGACTTAAAGATTTACAAAATTTTAAAGTCTGACTTTAAAAAAAGTACATCGGTCTCTGCTGAAATTATTTCTTTTTCCTATGAAGACCAAACTAATTTTGATAGCAAACCAAATGGATCTAATTTTGATGCTGAATCTATTGTTGTCTTCAATAATTCAATTTTAATTTTTACAAAAAACTGGAATGATTTAAAAACCAATGTTTACAAAACACCCTTAATTAAAGGTGATTATGAAGCTAAAAAAGTGAGTTCTGCCAATGTTGGCGGTTTAATTACCGGTGGCGTTTATAATGATAATCGTTTTTTTTTAACAGGGTACGACACATCATTGATTCCATTTCTAATTTACATCAGTCCAAATAGAAAACCAGGTGAAGATATTTTCTTTTCTGGATTTAATAAAATCTCTCTAGAAAATGAACTTGGCCAAGGAAGCCAATTAGAAGGAATCACAAATATTGGGCTTACAGGAAACTATTATATTTCTAGAGAACATTTTACTACCACTATTAATGGTAATCCATATAATTTTACTCAAAAACTATATGAATTTTACGATGAAACCAATCCGCTTTTATCATTCACAGAAAATAAATTAAAAAAAATAACCATCAGTCCAAACCCTTTAACCAATAAAATAAAAATTAATACAAGTTCGCATTTACTTGATTTTGAAATTTACAATTCTTTAGGAAAGAAAATGCACTCACCTACTATTAATTCTCAAAAAGAAATTGATCTTTCTAACTTAAAAAGAGGCGTTTATATCATAAAGATTAAATTTAACGGTGAAAAAAGTGCAGTTAGAAAAATAATCAAACTTTAAACACAGATCCATTTTGATGTTTTTTTATCGCTTTTCGAGAAAGAAAAAACCCAATAATTAAGGAGAATATTGCACCAAGCCACATACCTGGAATAAAGTTTATAAATAGAAAAAAATCATAAGCTCCATGAAAAAGTGTTGCACAAAATAATCCCATTAAATTGAAAACAAATCTATTTTTAGAAAACTTTGCTTTTCCCATAAAAAAGCCCATTAGTATGGCAAAAGTTGCATGAGCAGGCACTGCTGTAAAAGCTCTTGTAATTCCTGTTGAAATTCCGTATTGAAAAACATACAATACGTTTTCTAAAGCAGCAAACCCCATAGAAACCATTACAGCATAGACGATACCATCGAAAGGTTCATTATACTCTTTACTTTTTTGAGAATAATATCTTAGTACTACATATTTAGAAAATTCTTCCACCAAGGCAACAACTATAAATGCCTTTAAAAACTGTTCAAAAACACTTAGCTCATCTACTAAAGGAATTAACTTGCTTGCAAAACTGCTAAAAACTAAAGTTATTAAGACACTTACTGTTGCACCTAAAAAGAAGTTTTTTACCAAAAAAGGTATTGGCTCTTTTTCAAATTTATCTTTAAAATAGATGTAAAATATAATAATAATTGCAGGTGAAACTGCTAGCAGAAGCAAGTCCATTCTTCTATTTTTTGGGTAAAAAAACCTCAGCCATCATGCAGCGCGCACTTCCACCTCCACAGGCTTCAATAGTAGCTAAAGAACTAGAAATAATCTTACAATGATTGTTTATTTGTGCTTTTTGTGAAGCTGTTAAACTCTCAAAAGCAGACTGACTCATGATTAAAAAACGTTCATCATCTTTACCTTGAACCTGTAACATGTTTCCTGCAAAATTAGATACCTGATCTTCTGATATATCAATTACCTTTTTGCCATCTTCTTTTAAATGTTTCAAAACGTTTTTGCGTTCTTTTTTATCATCAATAGAAGATAAACAAACAATAGCAAAAGTTTCTGCAATACACATCATAACGTTCGTATGATAAATAGCTTCTCTTTTTTCTTCTACAGTTTGATTCGCAGTAAATACAATTGGTGTATATTCAAAATCTTCACAAAACTCGATAAACAATTCTTCATCTGCTCTTGGAGAAAGAGCGCAATATGCTTTATTGTTTTCTCTATCTAAAATCATACTTCCTGTCCCTTCTAAAAAAATATCATCTTCTTCTGCAGAAGTGTAATCAACAACATTTTCTATTAGAAACCCTTCTAACTCAACTTGCTCTAAAATATCTTCACGTCTTTCTAAACGACGGTTTTCAGCGAACATTGGATACATACCAATAGTACCATCTTTGTGAAAAGAAATCCAATTATTGGGAAAAATAGAATCAGGTGTATCAAATTCATCAGAATCAGAAACAACAATTACATGAATACCACAACTCCGCAATTTATCTACGAAAGCATCAAACTCATTTTGAGCTTTACTATTTAATGTTGAAGAAAGTACATTATCAATCTCCTGTTGATAATAATTATTCACTGCCGTTTGCTCATTCATCCTAAAATTGATTGGACGAATCATTAAAATTGTATTTGTAGTTTGATTCATTTAGAGAATATATTTAAAACAAAATTAGACTTTTTTTTTAATTGCATTGAATTCTGAGATTTTATTTTTTTTGATAAAGAGCAACTATTATCTTTTGTTTATTTTTACAACATGAAAAAAACTTTTGTATTTTTCTCATTTATTATTTCCATTTCATTCTTTGGACAAAATCTTCCCGAAGGATTTATCTATTTATCTAGCATTGATAAAACAATACAATCTGAATTACGATACTTCGGTGAGAATAATTTTATAGGGCGAAAAATTGAGGGTTACAATGACAATCGTGTTATTGTGCACAGAGAAACGGGAGATGCTTTGCATAGAGTCCAACAAGATCTTCTTAAAAAAGGATTGAGTCTAAAAATATTTGATGCCTACAGACCTCAGCAAGCCGTTAACGATTTTGTTCGATGGGCTAAAGTATTGAACGATACATTAAAGAAAAAAGTATATTACCCTAATGTAAAAAAATCTGAACTATTTAAACAAGGCTATATTTCTTCAAAATCTGGGCATTCAAGAGGCAGTAGTGTGGATTTAACAATCGTAACTGTAAACACAGGTAAAGAGCTGGATATGGGAAGTCCTTTTGATTTTTTTGGTGCAGAATCTCATCCTCACTATCAGAAAATAGGAGTCGAGCATAAGAAAAATCGATATCTTTTAAGAAAAGTAATGATAGAAAACGGATTTAGACCTTACAAAAACGAATGGTGGCATTTTACATTTAGAAACGAACCTTTTCCTGATACTTATTTTAATTTCCCAATAGAATAAGTTTCTTTTTAACATAATAGAAAGAACTTCTTTGAAAATCGGCATTATCTTTGATCCATTATTTTTAGAAAGCATTAAATAATATGAAATTAAAAATTAAACTTCTTTTTCACACGCTCTTCCTTTTATCAGTTTGCCAATTATCTGCGCAATTAGATTACAATACTAGTACAAAAGAAAAAGGAGAAACAAACGCGATCATCTTAAACAATTCTAAAGAAGTGCTAAAACCAAGTTCGTTGGAATTAGATGGAAACAATGGTTTTAAAAATGCTTACAAGAAGGAAAATGAGCAATTAAAAAAGGCTCAAAAAGAAAAAGCTTTAAATACAAAAGGAATTCTAACAAAGGAACTTGCGCGAAAAATTAAATTTCAAAAATTTATTGAAAAAAACACGTTACAAATACCAATGATTGATAAAGATATAGGAGTATTTAGGACTACATCCGCAAATATATATTTGAATGCTTTTGACTTTGGTAGAATAGATGGTGACCAAGTTAAAGTGCTTAAAAACGGTAAACCATATATAGCAAAGTTCACACTCTTTAACCAACAACAAACGAAAACAATTGTTATCCCTTTAGACGAAGGCTTTAATTTAATTGAAATCGTGGCAATTCACGAAGGTAATTACAGACCAAACACAGGCGCTTTTACTCTATTTGATGATGAAAACAAAGAGGTTTTTTCTGACCTATGGGAACTTGCGAAAGGAGCAAAAGTAATAGCTCATATTATCCGAGAAAAAAAATAATTACAACTTTTAGATTATTTATTTCGAACTCTTTTTTTATTCTATATAAAATAGTTAATTTTGTGCTTCGTACTTATGTAATATAACAACTGCTTAAACGATTAAACAAACAAGATTACTAAAATGAAAAAAATCACCAAACAAACCTATTTAGATTGGTACAAAGACATGCTTTTTTGGCGTAAATTCGAGGACAAATTAGCCTCTGTTTACATTCAACAAAAAGTAAGAGGTTTCCTACATTTATATAATGGACAAGAAGCTATTTTAGCAGGTGCATTGCATGCCATGGATTTAACTAAAGACAAAATGATTACTGCCTACAGAAATCACGTACAACCAATCGGTATGGGAGAAGATCCTAAACGTGTCATGGCTGAGTTATATGGAAAAGCAACTGGAACTTCCAAAGGAATGGGTGGATCGATGCATATTTTCTCTAAAGAATTTCGTTTTTATGGTGGTCATGGTATTGTTGGTGGACAAATTCCATTAGGAGCTGGTCTTGCTTTTGGTGATAAATATAATAATACTGGAGGTGTTACCTTAACATGTTTTGGAGATGGTGCTGCAAGACAAGGTTCTTTGCACGAAGCTTTTAATTTAGCCATGCTATGGAAACTACCTGTAATTTTTATATGTGAAAATAATGGTTATGCAATGGGTACTTCTGTAGAACGAACTGCAAACCACTCAGATATATGGAAATTAGGTTTAGGTTACGAAATGCCTTGTGGACCTGTAGATGCGATGAATCCTATTAAAGTGGCTGAAGCTATAGATGAAGCTTTAGAAAGAGCTAGACGAGGAGACGGTCCAACTTTCTTAGAAATGAAAACATACAGGTATAGAGGTCACTCAATGTCTGATGCACAACTCTACAGAACTAAAGATGAAGTAGAAGAGTACAAAAAAATAGACCCTATTACACAAGTTTTAGATATAATAAAAGAGAAAGAATACGCTACCGAAGACGAAATAGCGGTTATCGATAAAGAGGTAAAAGCAAAAGTAAAAGAGTGTGCAGAATTTGCTGAAGACTCTCCATACCCTCAGACTGAACAGATGTATGATATGGTTTACGAACAAAAAGACTATCCTTTTATAAGTTAAGATATGGCTACAATTATAAATATGCCGAGATTAAGTGACACCATGGAAGAAGGTGTTGTGGCAAAATGGTTAAAAAAAGTTGGTGATAAAATTGAAGAAGGTGATATTTTAGCCGAAATTGAAACCGACAAAGCAACTATGGAATTTGAGTCTTTCTACGAAGGAACTCTATTATATGTTGGGCTTGAAGAAGGTGAAACTTCTCCTGTCGATGTATTGTTAGCAGTTATTGGTGAGGAGGGTGAAGATATTTCTGCCATTATAAATGGAAGTACAGAACCAACAAAAGTAGAGGCTAAAGAAGAAGTAAACGAGGAAGTTACTACTACAAATAGCGGAGACACCTCTATTCCTGAAGGTGTTGAAGTAATAACAATGCCTCGCTTAAGCGACACGATGACTGATGGTACTGTGGCAACATGGCTAAAGAAAATTGGAGATGTCGTTTCTGAAGGTGATATGCTTGCCGAAATTGAAACAGATAAAGCTACAATGGAATTTGAATGTTTCTATGAAGGAACAATCTTATACATTGGCGTTCAAGAAGGAGAAACTGCACCTGTAGATAGCTTGTTAACAATTATTGGCCCAGCAGGAACAGATATTTCTGCTTTGGTTGCTAATGGTGGTGCTGTACCTAGTGCAAGTTCCGCTAATACTGCTAAGGAAAAGACTGTAACAAAGTCTGTTGAGAAAATTGAAGAAGTCAAACCTGTTTCAACAACAAATAATAGACCTAACGGACGTATTTTTGTTTCTCCATTAGCCAAGAAAATTGCTTCTGATAAAGGAATTAATTTAGCTGATTTAAAAGGTTCTGGTGAAAACGGACGCATCATTAAAAAAGATGTAGAGAATTATACTCCTGCTTTACAAAAAGCCGAAGCGGTCACTGTTGCACCAGCTGCTGGTGAAGAAAATTCTGAAGAAGTTAAGAACTCTCAAATGCGTAAAGCAATTGCTAAATCTTTAGGTAATTCTAAATTCTCTGCTCCGGATTTCAGTCTGAATATTGAAGTTGATATGGACAATGCAATGGCTTCTAGAAAAACTATAAATGCAATTCCAGATGTTAAAGTATCCTTTAACGACATGGTAGTTAAAGCATGTGCAATGGCCCTGAAAAAACACCCACAAGTGAATACTTCATGGACAGATGCAAATACTATTTATCATAACCATATACATGTCGGTGTTGCGGTTGCTGTAGACGACGGTTTATTAGTACCAGTAATTAAATATACAGACCAATTAAGTTTAACTCAAATTGGCACTGGTGTTAGGGATTTAGCAGGGAAAGCAAGAAATAAAAAACTAGCACCTGCAGAAATGCAAGGAAGTACTTTTACTGTATCTAATTTGGGGATGTTTGGTATCGAAAATTTTAACTCGATAATCAATCAACCTAACTCAGCTATTTTATCTGTTGGTGCAATTGTACAGAAACCAGTTGTTAAAGACGGACAAATAGTTGTTGGAAACACAATGAAATTGACTCTTACTTGCGATCACAGAACTGTTGATGGTGCTGTCGGTGCTCAATTTTTACAAACATTAAAGACGTTTATTGAAAACCCAGTTACAATGCTAGCTTAGTTTTAAAGATTGACATAAAATAGAAAACCTCTCTGTGAAAACAAAGAGGTTTTTTTAATGCACTTAAAACAGGAAAAGGACAAGAAATAGAGCGATTCTTATACGCTGTTTAAAACTAAAATATTTTTATCATCTAGCCAAAGAGACAAACTACTTATCAAATTAATAAAATATAAGTCTGAATACATAATAAAAGTCACACAAACAATACTTTTTCAATAGGATTAAGAAGTTTTTACAAAATACAATTAAAGAGAAGCTGAAAGTTTACATGCTTTTTATTACTTTTATTTAAAATGAAGACACTAGAAGAAAAACTAAAAAATCCTGTTTGGCATTCTTTAAATGAAACACATAAAGAGTTTCTTATTGACTATGATGGTGTTCAGTTCTACAAACCAGACATTTGCATTTTTGGCGCCTTTTATAACGCTACTAAAACAATAAAAGCTTTAAATGCATATTCCAAAATAGCAGAAAGATTCTTTTTAGTCTCAGAAAATGGAATACCCATCATAGATGAGAATACTGTTCTCTTAGAAAGAAAAATTGAAGGTTGTCAATTGGTATTAGAAAACATAATAGACATTGAAATAAAGGAAGATATTGTTCTATTGACTGAAGATTATATTGATGAAATTTATGACTTAATTTGGCTGGTAATGCCTGGATTTTATCAAAAGAGAGGTTTTAAAATGGGCAAATATTTTGGAATATTTAAAGACAATAAATTAGTGTCTATTACCGGACAAAGAATGCAGACTGATGATTTTATTGAGGTAAGTGGCGTAGTTACGCACCCAGATTACACTAAAAAAGGATTTGCTAAACAATTAGTTTACCACACAACAAAAGAAATTTTAAATGTAAAAAAACTTCCAATTTTGCACACAAACAAGGGGAACTCAGCAATTCCTCTTTATGAAAAATTAGGATATAAGTTGACAAGAGATATGAATTGGTGGTTATTCCGCAGAAAATAAATATTTTAAAATTTTAATAGAATGCCCAAAAAAGGAAAAGCAAAAAATACATTAAATAAATCGAAACACACAAAATTGATGAATCAAAAAATTAATAAAGTGAAGTTAGAAAAACAACTCAATAAAGAGCGGCTAAAAGCTATAATAAAAAAAGTAAACGAATCTAAAATTGAAAAACAGTAATCATCAAGCTTGCTTTAGAATACATCAATAAAATAGTATAAATTAACATTTATTAAAAATAAAAAATCTCAAGCTTTCACTTGAGATTTGATTATTATATATGCCAAAAAACTATTGATCTATAGAACCTAAAACACGTTTCATAAAATTGTTTAAAGCCTCTTTTTTAGGTGTTCCTTCCTTAATCATTTTATCCACTTCAACAGCTCCGTATAGATTAGAAATCAACTCACCAATAACGTCTAGCTCCTCATCTTTTAAAGATGGAACTTCTGTTAGAGCTTCTAGTGTTTCTATGGTCTCTAAAACATAATCCTGATCGTTTTCTTCGATAAAATTAGTTAGATGTTTTATTACAGGTAGTTTCATAATTAAATTACTTCGTTTACCAAATCTTTCAATACATCAAATTTGTTTGTTTGGGTTTGATTTACAAAATTACCATCTACGAAAGTTGCGAATGTAGGTAGATTACTGACATCTGCTAGCTTCCTGCTTTCTGGAAATTTTTCTGCATCTACAATCACAAAAACAATTTCTTCATTTTCCGAAGAAAGTTTCTTGAATTTAGGTTTCATAATCCTACAGTTTCCGCACCAACTTGCAGAATACTGAACAATAACAGTTTTGTTGCCAGTAACGATTTCAGATAAATTATCTTGACTTAATTCTTGAAGCATAATCAATTATGTATTACAGATTAATAATTAATGTGAAGCTAAATACTCGGCAGTTCCTTTTGCATTTGGAGACATTGCGTCTTTCCCTTCTTCCCAATTCGCAGGACACACCTCACCGTTTGTTTGCACATGTGAATACGCATCGATCAAACGTAAAAATTCATTTACATTTCTACCTACTGGCATATGATTGATTCCTTCATGAAAAACAGTTCCTTCTTCATCAATTAAATACGTTGCTCTATAAGTAACATTGTCTCCTTCTACTTGAACTGTTTGAGAAGCTTCATCAAACGTTTCATTAGTGATATCTAAAATCCCTAATACTGATGATAAATTTCTATTACTGTCAGCTATAATTGGGTAAGTAACCCCTTCAATTCCACCATTATCCTTAGAAGTGCTTAACCAGGCAAAATGAACCTCTGGGGTATCACAAGAAGCACCAATAACAATTGTATTTCTTTTTTCGAATTCTCCTAAAGCAGCCTGAAAAGCATGCAATTCTGTAGGACAAACAAATGTAAAATCTTTTGGATACCAAAATAATAAAACTTTCTTTTTATTATTGATTGCTTCTTCTAATACATTTATTTTAAATGTATCACCCATTTCATTCATTGCGTCTACACTTAAATCTGGGAATTTTTTTCCAACTAATGTTGCCATTTTTTTTTATTTATTATTGATTACTACTAATTTTAAGCGCAAATATATCAATAGGAAACAAATAAAAAAATGATGACAAACTTTTTATTATTTATAAAATAAGATTTTTTATTGTATTTAATTACAATCCTCATCATCCTACAAAACCACAAAACATATATTATCAAGCATTTATGCATGTTTTTGATAAATTTAAGTTATGATCAAATAAAAAATATAGATAAAAATCATCAATGATTTTTATCGTAAATTTGGAATATACTAATTTTAAAACTAGAAAAATGGAGCATAATAAGAATGGAGACATAAGTAAATGTCCATTTCAAAGTGGTACACAAAAAAAAACAGCTGGAGGGGGAACTTCTAACAGAGATTGGTGGCCAAATGAGTTAAAATTAAATATTCTGCGCCAAAATGGAGCAAAATCTAACCCATTGGGTGAAGATTTTGATTATTCGAAAGCTTTTAACAGTGTCAATTACAATGAACTAAAGCAAGATATTATTAATTTAATGACAGATTCTCAAGATTGGTGGCCAGCAGATTATGGACATTACGGTCCATTTATGATTCGTATGGCTTGGCATAGTGCAGGAACTTATCGCGTTGGAGATGGGCGCGGAGGAGCAGGATCTGGAACACATCGATTTGCACCATTAAATAGTTGGCCAGATAATGGTAATTTAGATAAAGCACGTTTATTATTATGGCCAATAAAAAAGAAATATGGAAATAAAATTTCTTGGGCAGATTTAATGATTCTTGCAGGAAATTGTGCTCTAGAATCTATGGGATTCAAAACATTTGGTTTTGCTGGAGGTCGTGAAGATGTTTGGGAACCAGAACAAGATATTTATTGGGGTAGTGAAACAGGATGGTTAGGATAATGATGAACGATATGACACAAGTGATGGTGACTTAGAAGGTCATTTAGGAGCTGTTCATATGGGATTAATCTATGTAAACCCTGAAGGACCAAATGGAGAACCAGATCCCTTAAAATCTGCACATGATATAAGAATTACTTTGGTCGTATGGCAATGAATGATGAAGAAACTGTGGCTTTAGTTGCTGGTGGCATACATTTGGTAAAGCTCATGGCGCTGCAGATCCAGATAAATATGTTGGAGCTGAACCTCATGGAGCGTCAATTGAAGAAATGAGTACTGGTTGGAAAAACAGTTTCGGATCTGGTGTTTTAGATGATACAATTACTAGTGGTATAGAAGGTGCTTGGACACCAAATCCAACACGTTGGGATGATGAATATTTTGATGTTTTATTAAATTATGATTGGGAATTAACTAAAAGTCCAGCTGGAGCTCATCAATGGACTCCAACTAAGCATCAAAAGCTAGAATGGCACCAAAAGCCGGAGATGCAAATGGAACAAGCTTTAATGATGACGACTGCAGATATGGCATTAAAAATAGATCCAACTTATTTAGAAATATCTAAGCGTTTTCATAAAGATCATAAAGCTTTTGAAGATGCTTTTGCTCGAGCTTGGTACAAATTAACACATCGTGATATGGGACCAATTAATCGTTATTTAGGTCCTGAAGTTCCGAAAGAAGAATTATTATGGCAAGATCCAATTCCAGCAGTTAGATTATACTTTATAGAATCTGATATTGCATCCTTAAAAAAATGATTTTAGCATCTGGTTTATCAATATCAGAATTGGTTAAAACAGCTTGGGCTTCGGCTTCTACATTTAGAGGTTCAGATATGCGTGGTGGAGCAAATGGTGGTCGTATTCGTCTAGAGCCACAAAGAAGTTGGGAGGTAAATAACCCACTGAACTAAATAAAGTTTTAACTGTATTAGAAGGAATTCAAAATGAATTTAAGGAACTATTTCTATGGCAGATTTAATTGTATTAGCAGGAACTGCAGCAGTTGAAGAAGCTGCTAAGAAAAGCTGGACATAATATGACTGTTCCATTTTCTCAAGGTAGAGGTGATGCTACACAAGAGCAAACAGATTTAGAATCGTTTGGATACTTAGAACCTTTGCAGATGGATTTAGAAATTATATGAACTCTAAATTAAATGTGGCTGCTGAAGATTTATTAGTAGATCGAGCTAACTTACTAACCTTATCATTCCAGAAATGACAGCACTTGTTGGAGGATTGCGTGTTTTAGGAGCAAATTATGATGGTTCTAAACTTGGCGTTCTTACTGATAATGTTGGAAGTTTAACAAATGATTTCTTTACAAATATTCTTGATTTTTCTGTAACATGGAATGCAACTGCGTCAGAAGATAAAGAATTTATTGGACGAGATCGTAAAACTGGAGCCATGAAGTTTGCAGGAACTCGAGCAGATTTAATTTTTGGCTCAAATACAGAATTAAGAGCAGTTTCTGAAGTTTATGCACAAAATGACAACAAAGAAAAATTTGTAAATGATTTTATTACTGCTTGGACTAAAGTGATGAATCTTGATCGTTTTGATTTACAATAATAAAATACATTCAATAAAAAAGCCTGCTATAATTAGTAGGCTTTTTTTAGGCTTTAAAACAACATTTTACTTACTAGCAAAAAGTTGAATGTCATTTGCAGAAACCTCTTTTTCTCCTAAAATTATTAAACGTTCAACCACATTTCTTAATTCACGAATATTGCCCGTCCAATCATATTCTTGTAAAAGTTTAATTGCTGATGAAGAAAATCGTTTTACGGGAGTTCCTTGCTCCTGTGAAATTTTTGCTGTAAAAAAATCAACTAGTAAAGGAATGTCGTCTCTTCTATCATTTAAAGAGGGAACGTTAATTAAAATAACGGCTAACCTATGATATAAATCCTCTCTAAATCTGCCTTCAGCAATTTCTTGCTTTAGGTTTTTATTTGTTGCCGCTACAATTCTAACATCTACTTTAATATCTTTATCAGAACCAACTCTTTGAATTTTATTTTCTTGCAAGGCACGCAACACCTTTGCTTGAGCAGACAAACTCATATCACCAATTTCATCTAAGAAAAATAGTTCCTCTATTTGCCGCTTCAAACTTTCCTGCTCTTTCTTTGTTTGCTCCGGTAAAAGATCCTTTTACGTGCCCAAACAACTCACTTTCTATTAATTCTGATGGAATTGCAGCACAATTGACTTCAATCATTGGTGCTTTAGCTCTATCTGATTTTTCGTGTAACCAATGCGCCACTAATTCTTTTCCAGTTCCATTTGGCCCGGTAATTAAAACCCTTGCATCAGTAGCTGCTACTTTTTCTATAATATTTTTTATGTGAGAAATAGCTTCGCTCTCACCAACCATTTGGTAACTCTTACTTACTTTTTTCTTTAAGCGTTTATTTTCTACAATTAAATTTTTTCTATCTAATGCATTTCTTACCGTATTTAAAAGTCTATTTAAATCTGGTGGTTTTGATATATAATCGAAAGCTCCTAAGACGCATTGTGTTCACTGCTGTATCTAAATCTCCGTGACCAGAAATCATAACAATAGGTATTTCTGGTTTTATTTTCTTCGCCTTTTCTAATACCTCAACACCATCCATTTTTGGCATTTTAATATCACATAAAACTAGATCATAATCATTATTTTTAATCATTTCTATACCCAACAAACCATCTTCTGCTTCTTCTACTTGATAAGAATCACTTTCTTCTGAAATTATTTTTGATAAGACTCTTCTAATGGCAGCTTCATCTTCTATTATTAAAATCTTTGGCATATTTTTTTTTATTTTATAAGGTACAAATCTCTCTGCGGAAATGAAATTGAACTATTGTTTTTTCTAGTTTTTTTTTCGATTGCAAAACGCAAATTACTCTTTGTTGTGAAATGTTCATAACTATGATTAATTAAAAACAAGATCGTTTTGACATCAACATGTATGTCTTCAGTAATAGGAAGAAAGTCTTTTAAGATATTCATTAAACTTTATCCTTTATATTTTAACCATTTATATAAATCTTTATAAGTTGGTTTTTTGCCGTACATCAAAATACCTACTCTGTAAATTTTAGCTGTTAACCATACCATAAATACAAATGTAACCAATAATAATGCCATAGAAATTATCAATTCATACCACGAAACTCCAAATGGAACTCTCATTAACATTACTATCGGAGAAGTAAATGGAATATGAGAAAACAATACTGCAATGGATCCATGAGGATCATTAATTACCATCGCAAAACCAACATAAACACCTAAAATTAAAGGCAACATTATTGGCATCATAAATTGTTGCGTATCTGTTTCGTTATCTACCGCTGCTCCAACTGCAGCAAATAACGAACTATACAGCATAAAACCACCTAAAAAATAAAATATAAATAAAATAAACATCTTTAAAATAGGTAATTTTAAAATTTCCTGAATAACTAGTTGCATTTTATCCCCTCCTGCTGCTGCTTTTACAGCTTCCATTTGTTCCGCAGGCACCTTAGCTGTCTGCATTTCGACCACATCTACCCCAAAAACAGAAGAAGCTACTATAGAAATGACAAAAAGGATAATTCCCCAAATAAAGAATTGTAATAAACCTGCTGACGCATTTCCTAAAATTTTACCCAACATTAGTTGAAAAGGTTTTACAGATGAAACAATAATTTCTATAATTCTACTTGTTTTTTCTTCGATAACACTTCTCATTACAGAGGTTCCGTAGATCAGAACAAACATCATTAACAAATAGCCTGCAATTGCACCAACTCCGATTTTTAGTCCGTTTATTAACTTTGAGGATTCTTCCCCAGAAAAATTAAACATTTTAATATCCGTATTAATTTTAGATGCTTTAATTTTATCCAAATCAATACCAAAATTGTTTAGTTTTTTATTTCTAATTTTTGATTCAATTTTATTCTCTAAAGAATTTATTAGGGACATTCCAGGAGAATCTTTCGAATAAAATTCTATTGATTTCGCTAATAATTCTAAACTATCTTGTTTCGGTATAATTAAAGCCCCATAGTAATTACCTTCTTCTACTTTTTTCTTTGTTTCCTCTGCACCTAAAGCTGTGTAATCTAAAAAATGAATCGTTTTAGAATCTTTAAAATCCTCTTTAGAAAACATTTCAGAAGTATCTACGTATACAATTTTTTTAATTTTCTCATCGTTTTTTTGCATCAAAAAATAAATCAAAGCTCCCATACCTATCATTAATAAAGGACTTAAAAAAGTCATCATGATAAATGATTTATTACGAACTTTCGCTATAAACTCTCTCTGTATAATCAGTTTTAACTTACTCATTTTCTTAACTATTTTTATTTATTGCTTGAATAAAGATATCGTTTGCACTAGGTATAACTTCAACAAAATGTTGCACTTCTCCCCTACTTGTTAAAAAGGATAACAAATCGTTTGAGGAATTTCCTTCTGTTAATTTTACATTTAACGTTAAACTATCATTCAGCAATTTGAAGTTAGACGGAAAAACCTCAAAACTTTCTCTTAATATATTTTCTACTTCTTTCGGTTTCTCTGTATGCAATCCCACTTGAAATGTATGTGTTCTGAACTCACGTTTAATATCCGCCAACTTACCATCTAAAATTTTGTTCGATTTATCAATCAAAGCAATTTCGTCACACATTTCTTCTACAGATTCCATTCTATGTGTTGAAAAAATAATGGTTGCTCCTTCATCTCTGAGTTGTAAAATTTCTTTTGCAATTAACTGTGCATTAATTGGATCGAATCCCGAAAAAGGCTCATCAAAAATTAACAATTTAGGATTGTGCATCACAGTAACAATAAACTGCACTTTTTGTGCCATTCCTTTTGATAGCTCTTCAATTTTTTTATTCCACCAAGCAGAAATATCAAACTTTTCGAACCAATATTTCAACCTTTTCTTAGCTTCTGTTTTGCTCAAGCCTTTTAATTGCGCCAAATACAAAGCTTGCTCACCAACTTTCATCGATTTATACAAACCTCGTTCTTCTGGTAAATACCCAATTTGTGCGGTGTGATGCGGTGCTAAAGTTTCTCCATCTAGAATAATAGCACCACTATCCGGCATTGTAATTTGGTTGATTATTCTAATTAAAGATGTTTTTCCAGCTCCATTTGGCCCTAACAAACCATAAACACAACCTTTCGGTATATGTATGGAAACATCATTTAATGCTCTAAAATCTCCATATTTTTTTACAATATTGTTTATTTCTAGTAAATTTTTCATTGATAAAAGTTAATTTTTTTTCAAATAGAATTGCAGACAAAACTACATATTTTCTATGTATTAGTATCAAGACTAGCAAAAACGTTACACTTTAAAATAATGTTAAAATTTACTATGCATGCATAACTTTTTCAGAATTTACTATGCATGCATAATAAAATATTATATATTTGGCAAGATGAAAAAATTAAAATCAATAGATCATGAACTTAGAGCAACATGGCAAGCTGTTGCTAAAGTCTATAACGAAAGGGCTGCAAAGCACGATAGTACAATGGCCACAGCTTTTGTTTTGTTAAATATTGATAAACAAAAAGGAACTGCTTCTACAGCATTAGGCCCTTTAATGGGAATGGAACCGACAAGTCTTTCTAGAATATTAAAAACAATGGAGGATAAAGGTGCGATTTGCAGAGAGAAAAACCCTAATGATGGCAGAAGCGTCATTATAAAACTAACTGAATACGGCAAAGAGATGCGTAAAATATCTAAAGGCCATGTGATACTATTTAACGAAACTGTAAGAAAAAACGTTTCTGAAAAAGACTTAGAAGGTTTCTTTAAAGTAACAGCAACAGTGAATAAACTGATTGCAGAACGAGAAATTTATAAAAACATCAACAATAAAGAAGTAAAAAACAAAAAAGACTAATGACTAGAAGAATTAAAAAAGTAGCAATAGTTGGTTCTGGTATTATGGGAAGCGGAATTGCTTGTCATTTTGCTAATATCGGTGTTGAAGTTCTATTATTGGACATTGTACCAAGAGAATTAAATGATAAAGAAAAAGCGAAAGGTTTAACGCTAGAAGACAAAATTGTAAGAAATCGTATCGTAAATGATGCACTAAGAGCTTCGCTTAAATCCAAGCCTTCTCCTATTTATAATCAAAAATTTGCAAACAGAATTACCACGGGTAATTTAGAGGATGATATTGCAAAGGTTGCAGATGTAGATTGGATTATGGAAGTTGTTGTAGAAAGACTAGATATTAAAAAAATCGTTTTTGAAAAACTAGAAAAACACAGAACTCCAGGAACTATTATTTCTTCTAACACCTCTGGTATTCCCATTAAGTTTATGAACGAAGGAAGAAGTGCCGATTTTCAAAAGCATTTTGCGGTTACGCACTTTTTTAATCCACCAAGATATTTAAAACTTTTTGAGGTTGTACCTGGCCCAGATTGTAAAAAAGAAGTTACAGACTTCTTAATGATGTATGGGGAAAAATTCTTAGGTAAAACTTCAGTTTTAGCAAAAGACACTCCTGCATTTATAGGAAACAGAATTGGAATTTTCGGAATACAATCTCTTTTTCATCAAGTTAAAGAATTAGGTTTAACCGTTGAAGAGGTTGATAAGTTGACAGGCCCAGTTATTGGTCGTCCAAAATCTGCAACTTTTAGAACTGTAGATGTCGTTGGTTTAGACACTTTGGTGCACGTTGCAAACGGAATCTATGAAAACTGCCCAAATGATGAAGCTCACGAACTTTTCAAACTTCCTGACTTTATCAATAAAATGATGGAGAACAAATGGTTAGGCAGTAAATCTAAACAAGGATTTTATAAAAAAACTATCTCTGCAGAAGGAAAAAAAGAAATTCTAACACTAGATTTAGATACTTTAGAATATCGTTCTAAAAAACGTGCAAAATTTGCAACTTTAGAGCTTACAAAAACAATAGATAAACCAATAGACAGATTTAAGGTACTAGTTGGTGGAAAAGACAAAGCAGGCGAATTCTACAGAAAAAACTTTGCAGCAATGTTTGCGTATGTTCAAAATAGAATTCCAGAAATTTCTGACGAACTTTACAAAATAGATGATGCCATGAAAGCTGGTTTTGGTTGGGAAAATGGACCTTTCGAAATCTGGGATGCTGTTGGTGTAGAAAAAGGAATAGAATTAATGAAAACTGAAGGAAAAGAACCTGCAACATGGGTAACAGAAATGTTAGATGCAGGTATAAATTCTTTTTATTCTGTAAAAGAAGGAGCAACTTATTTTTATGATATTCCTTCTAAAAATCAAACAAAAAAACCTGGTCAAGAATCCTTTATTATTCTGGACAACATCAGAAAATCAAACGAAGTTTGGAAAAATTCTGGCGTTGTAATTGAGGATATCGGAGATGGAATTTTAAATTTAGAATTCCAATCAAAAATGAATACAATTGGTGGAGATGTTTTAGCAGGTATTAACAAAGCAATTGATTTAGCCGAAAAAGATTTTCAAGGTTTGGTTGTTGGTAATCAAGCAGCAAACTTTTCTGTTGGTGCAAACATTGGTATGATTTTTATGATGGCAGTGGAGCAAGAATATGATGAGCTAAATTATGCCATTAAATATTTCCAAGATACAATGATGCGCATGCGCTATTCATCAATACCAACTATTTCTGCGCCTCATGGAATGGCTTTAGGAGGTGGTTGTGAACTTTCTTTACACGCAGATAAAGTAGTTGCTGCAGCAGAAACCTATATGGGATTGGTAGAATTTGGAGTTGGTGTAATTCCTGGTGGTGGTGGTTCTAAAGAAATGGCATTAAGAGCGTCAGACTCTTTTAGAAAAGGAGATGTTGAGTTAAACATTTTACAAGAAAATTTCTTGACCATTGGTATGGCAAAAGTATCTACCTCTGCGCATGAAGCATTCGATTTAGGTCTACTTCAAAAAGGAAAAGACATTGTTGTTGTTAACAAAGACAGACAAATAGCAACGGCAAAAGCACATGCTAAACTAATGGCAGAAAGTGGTTACACACAGCCTGCAAAACGCAATGATGTTAAAATTTTAGGAAAACAAGCCTTGGGTATGTTTTTGGTAGGAACAGATTCTATGAAAGACTCTAAATACATTAGTGAACACGATATGAAAATCGCGAATAAATTAGCTTATGTAATGGCTGGTGGAGATTTATCTGAACCAACATTGGTCACAGAACAATATTTACTAGACATTGAAAGAGAAGCGTTTTTATCCCTTTGTACGGAACGTAAAACATTAGAAAGAATTCAACACATGTTAAAAACGGGTAAACCTTTAAGAAACTAAAATTATGAGCAAACAAGCATATATAGTAAAAGCATACAGAACAGCAGTTGCGAAAGCTCCAAAAGGTGTTTTTCGATTTAAGCGTGCAGACGAGTTGGGTGCAGAAACCATTCAACATATGATGAAAAAAATCCCCAACCTAGACGTAAAGCGAATCGATGATGTAATTGTAGGTAACGCAATGCCAGAAGGTTCTCAAGGACTAAACATGGCACGTTTTATTTCTTTAATAGGATTAAATTCTGTGGATGTTCCTGGAGTTACAGTAAATCGTTTTTGTTCTTCAGGATTAGAAACAATTGCAATGGCTGCAGCTAAAATCCAAGCAGGAATGGCAAATTGTATTATTGCTGGTGGGGCAGAAAGCATGAGCTCTGTACCCATGACTGGTTTTAAACCGGAGTTAAACTATGATACGATTAAAGATGGCCATGCCAACTATTATTGGGGAATGGGAAATACTGCAGAAGCCGTAGCAAATCAATTTAACATTTCTAGAAAAGACCAAGATGAATTTGCTTTTAATTCGCACACAAAAGCATTAAAAGCACAAGCAGAAAACCGTTTTCAAGATCAAATAGTTCCTATTGAAGTGGAACAAACCTATCTCGATAAAGATGGGAAGAAAGCAACAAAAAAATATACTGTAACTAAAGACGAAGGTCCAAGAAAAGGCACATCAATTGAGGTTTTAAATAAATTACGTGCAGTATTTGCTGCCGGAGGAAGCGTTACAGCTGGTAATTCATCTCAAATGAGTGATGGTGCTGCTTTTGTAATGGTGATGAGTGAAGAAATGGTGAAAGAATTAAATATAGAGCCAATTGCAAGAGTCGTAAATTATGCTGCAGCTGGTGTAGAGCCAAGAATAATGGGAATTGGTCCTGTCGCGGCAATACCAAAAGTTTTAAAACAAGCAGGGTTGCAACAAAATGATATCGATTTAATTGAATTAAATGAAGCTTTTGCTTCTCAATCTTTAGCTGTAATGCGTGAATTAGATTTAAATCAAGAAATTGTAAATGTAAATGGAGGAGCGATTTCATTAGGTCATCCTTTAGGCTGCACAGGCGCAAAATTATCCGTGCAGTTATTTGATGAAATGCGCAAACGGACAATGAAAAATAAATATGGAATGGTAACAATGTGCGTTGGTACAGGGCAAGGTGCTGCAGGTGTTTTCGAATTCTTAAATTAATAACAAAATTAAAAAAACAAAAAAATGGCAGATTTATTAAGAGGAGGACAATTTCTTGTGAAAGAAACGAATTGCGAAGACATTTTTACCCCAGAAGATTTTTCTGAAGAACAACAAATGATGAAAGAGGCAGTGATGGAGTTTAATGATAGAGAAATCATTCCTCACAAAGCCCGTTTTGAATCAAAAGACTATGCACTTACCGAAGAAGTTATGCGTAAAGCAGGAGAACTAGGTTTCTTAGGAGTTGCTGTTCCTGAGGCTTATGGAGGTTTAGGAATGGGATTTGTTTCTACACTTTTAACATGTGATTATATTTCAAGTGGAACAGGTTCTTTTAGTACTGCTTTTGGAGCACATACAGGTATTGGTACAATGCCTATAACTTTGTATGGAACAGAAGAACAAAAACAAAAATATGTTCCTAAATTAGCTTCAGGTGAGTGGTTTGGTGCCTATTGTTTAACAGAGCCTGGTGCAGGATCTGATGCAAATTCAGGAAAAACAACTGCAACTCTATCTGAAGATGGAAAATCATATAAAATTAACGGTCAAAAAATGTGGATTTCAAACGCAGGTTTTTGCCGCTTAATGATTGTTTTTGCTCGCATAGAAAATGATAAAAATATTACTGGATTTATCGTTGAGTACGATGAAAAAAATCCAAATGGAATTACTCTAGGTGAAGAAGAACATAAATTAGGTATTAGAGCTTCATCTACAAGACAAGTGTTTTTTAATGATACTGTTGTATCTACAGACAACATGCTTGCTAGTCGTGGAGAAGGTTTTAAAATTGCCATGAATGCTTTAAATGTAGGACGTATAAAGTTAGCAGGAGCATGCTTAGACTCTCAACGTAGAGTTATTTCTTATGCTGTAAATTATGCAAACGAACGCAAACAATTTAAAACTCCTATTTCAGATTTTGGAGCTATTAAAATAAAGTTAGCAGAAATGACAACCAATGCTTATGTTGGGGAATCTGCCACGTATAGATCTTCAAAAGATATTGAGGATAGAATTGCTTTAAGAGTTGCAGCAGGAAACACACACCAAGAGGCAGAGTTAAAAGGTGTAGAAGAATATGCTATTGAATGCTCTATCCTTAAAGTTGCCGTTTCTGAAGATGTGCAAAATTGTGCAGATGAAGGAATTCAAATTTTTGGTGGAATGGGATTCTCTGAGGAAACCCCAATGGAAGCTGCTTGGAGAGATGCTAGAATAGCCCGCATTTACGAGGGGACTAATGAAATTAATAGAATGCTTTCTGTTGGTATGTTAATTAAAAAGGCAATGAAAGGGCATGTAGATTTATTAGGACCTGCAACAGAAGTAGCAAATAGCTTAATGGGAATACCTTCTTTTGATACTCCAGATTTTTCAGCATTATTTTCTGAAGAAAAATCAATGATTTCTAAATTAAAGAAAACATTTTTAATGGTTGCAGGTGCAGCACTTCAAAAATATGGGCCAGATATTGAAAATCATCAACAACTCTTAATTGCTGCGTCAGATATTTTAATTGAAATCTATATGGCAGAATCTGCAGTTTTAAGAACTGAAAAAAACGCAAAACGTTTTGGTGAAGATTCTCAATCTGTACAAATTGCCATGTCTAAATTATACTTATATCATGCCGTAGAAATCATCGAAAAGAAAGGAAAGGAAAGCATCATTTCTTTTGCTGAAGGAGATGAGCAACGAATGATGTTAATGGGTTTAAAGCGTTTTACAAAATATGTAAACTATCCAGATATTGTGGATTTACGCAACGAAATAGCCGAAAAAGTAAAAGCAGAAAACAAATATTGCTTCTAAAATTCTCTTGATGTCAAATTGGGCTTGTTGAATATATATTTTGTTCTTCAAGCTCAACTGACAATCAAAAAAAAAAAGTAAAAAGTTAATTCAAAAAACGACTTTTGTTACTCTATAAAAAACAATCCTTATTTTGTCATGCCCTCAAAACTCTTACTTATATTTTTTTTACTCCAAACAGTAAGATTTATAGAAATCTAGATAAGTAAGCACAAAATTAGTTGCAAATTAGAAAAAATAGCTGAATTTATAATTTTCATATTTTTAACCCCACAATCCATTTAATATCAGTAGTTTTGCACGCATTTAAAAAATTTAGCTTACAATGAAGCGTATAAAACAATATAAAAAACTTTTTGAGGTAGAGGGGCCTATCAATTTAAAAGATTTAAAAAAATCTTACAGAGGTTTGGTTAAAAAATGGCATCCTGATAAATTTACTGATGAAGCACAGAAAGAGGAGGCAGACATCATGAGTACTCAAATTATTGATGGTTATCATTTTTTAGTTAGTATTGCTCCAGAAACGAAAGAAGCGAATTTAGAGGCATACAAAAAAACGATAACGGAATTTCAAGTTGCAGATTGGCATCATAAAAGTATGTTATTAGAAGTTACTTTTACGGATGGAAATAAATATGAATACTTTGGTGTTAGTAAAATTCTTTTCGGGAAATTTGTAAACGCAAAATCTATGAATAATTTTGGTAAAAGAAATATTTTTAATTCTTTTACTTATAGAAAATCGATGAAGGCTTCTGTAGAAGTTTAAGCGTATTTCTCTATAGTTTAAATAAAAAAGAGATTACATCTAATGTAATCTCTTTTTTATTTGTTCAAAATGTAATTCAATTACTATTCTAAAGCCCCTAAATAGCGCTCTGCATCTAAAGCAGCCATACACCCTGTCCCTGCTGCCGTTACTGCCTGCCTGTATTCTTTATCTTGAATATCTCCTGCAGCAAAAACTCCCGGTAAATTTGTTTTAGTCGATTTCCCTTCGGTTATCAAGTATCCCGTTTCATCCATATCTAAAACACCTTTAAATAAATCTGAATTTGGTTTATGTCCAATAGCAATAAAAACTCCCGTTACAGGAATCTCTGTTGTTCCTTTTGTTTGATTGTTGATAGCTCTAACACCTTCTACCACATTAGAACCTAAAACTTCATCAATTTCTGTATTGTATAAAACTTCAATATTTTGGGTTTTATTTACTCTGTGTTGCATCGCTTTAGAAGCTCTCATAAAATCTTTACGAACCAATATTGTAACTTTACTACAAATATTAGCTAAGTAAGTAGCTTCTTCGGCTGCAGTATCTCCCGCACCAACAACCACTACATCCTGTCCTTTATAGAAAAATCCATCACAAGTTGCACAAGCAGAAACACCACCACCAATCAAGCGTTGTTCACTTTCTATACCTAAATATTTTGCAGTGGCTCCTGTAGAAATAATTATTGTTTCCGCCTCTATTTCTTTAGACTCGTCAACTATAACTTTATGAATTCCACCAACCTCTTTACTCAAATCAACTTTTGTAACCAAACCAAAACGAACTTCTGTCCCAAAACGTTCAGCTTGATTTTTTAGATCTTCCATCATGGCAGTTCCATCCGTTCCCTCTGCATAACCAGGAAAATTATCAACCTCAGTTGTTGTTGTTAACTGCCCCCCCATTTGCATACCTGTATACATAATCGGTTTCATATCTGCTCTAGCAGCATAAATTGCTGCAGTATAACCTGCTGGACCTGAGCCTATAATTAAACACTTAATTTTTTCTATTTTATCTGACATAATATTGACTATCCATTTTTAAAAACGTAAAAATAAAGCTTTTTGTGAATTCTAGTAGTGAATGTTTATAAGTTTTAACAACGAAAATACAACTCCACTAATTAGAATTTTAGTTAAATAATAACCAATAAATTAATTGCTTTTTTACAAAAAGACTGTATATTTGCACACCTTAAATGAGATATCATTTTCGGGGTGTAGCGTAGCCCGGTCATCGCGCCTCGTTTGGGACGAGGAGGTCGCAGGTTCGAATCCTGCCACCCCGACTAAAACAAAAAAACCTTGATAAATTTTATCAAGGTTTTTATAGTTAAAACGAGTATTTATCTTTTTTACTTTTTCAACATATCTTTTGTTACAACAGTTCTAAATCCAATATGATCAGAACCCGAATTGGGCTCCATTCCCATTCTTGCTGAAATTCTAAAACTTGCACAATAAGACTCATGACATAAAAAAGAGCCTCCTTTCATTACATATTCTTTCTGATAAGGATTGCTTGGTGAATAAGATTTTGAAGCTCCTTTTGGATTTTTAAGAACCGCCATTGGATCTAATGTCTGGTAGTAATTGACATTGAATAAATCTGATGTCATTTCCCAAACATTTCCCGCCATATCAAACAATCCAATATTATTTGAAGGATACGATTTAATTGGTGAAATATATTCAAATCTATCTTCTGACATATTTTCCATTGGAAATTTACCTTGCCACGTATTCGCATTTGCATTTAAATCCTCAAACTTATTCCCCCAAGAGTAAATATTATCCTCAAATTTACCTTGTGCAGCAGACTCCCATTCTGCTTCAGTTGGTAGTCTCCTATTGGCCCATTTACAATATGCCAGCGCATCTTCCTGAGCTACATGAACAACTGGAAAATTATCCTGTCCTTCAATAGAACTTCCAGGTCCTTCTGGTTGTTTCCAATTTGCCCCAATTTTCCAAGTCCACCACTGTCCATAATTTTGCATAGAAACAACACCTTTCGCGTGTTTATTAAAAATTAAACTTCCGGGTTCTAAGTTTAAATCTGCAGGTTTTTCAGTTCCAGGAGGTAAATTTTTTTTAATATCATCCCAATCTATTTGTCTTTCTGCCACTGTGACATATTTTGTTTCATCGACAAATTTCTTAAATTGTTTATTTGTAACTTCATGAGCATCAATAAAAAAACCATCAACAAACACTTTATGAGAAGGTTTCTCGCGTGGCATTGCATATTTATCATCATTTTTACCCCCCATTAAAAATGTTTTCGAAGAGACCCAAACCATTCCATCAGGTGTTTCATCATTTTCTATGTTGCTATCGGTTTTCGTGGACTTATACTCTTTTGCTGTCTTTTTTTGATCACAATTAACAAATACAAATGTCATTAATACGACTAATGTGGCTAATGTCTTAAAATTCATACTTAAAATTTAAAAGTTTTACGCAAATATAGAGTTCTTATAAAATACTGTCTTAAAATCATTTATTTTTTTTACATTTTTATTTTTTTTTAACAAAAAAGTCCAAATAAATTCTTAACTTTATTAGTGATATTATATTTTATACTATTAGAGCATAAGTAAAATCTATTTATTTATTGGTAAAATGGTATAAAAATTGATACATTTAAACCACAACAAAATACAAGAATCATACAATATGGAATTAATTGAGAAAGCTTTAGAATTTGAAACAAGAAAGATGAGATTCCCAACCACTAGTGATCGTGTTCTAGCAGCTAGAGAAGCAAAATCTTTAATTTTAAGTTTGAATGAAGTTTACAAAGAGAATAAAGATGCTGAAATTATGGACATCATGAAACGATTAACCGTAATTAAGCAAAGGATTGAAAGACGTTTAAAAGGAAAACCATTAACCTCATAAAACCTTCCTTTTTTCTGACTTTTTTATACATCTTTAAGAGATAACTTGAAATAAAAAATTAATAACAAAGCAAAATTATTCTAACATAGAAAACTTACAATCAAGTTAACAATTGACATAATCTATCGAACTAAAGCTTTATTACTTTACTGAATGAAGTAGAACATTAGAAAATACTTCTGAAATAAAAAATTGACAAGCTGCAAAAAAGAAGAATTTAAAAAAAATGAATAAGGTTTTAGTTATTGGTGGAAGTAAAGGAATTGGAAATGCAATTATCAAATCTTTAGTTGAGGAAAACTCAGTAATTAATATTAGTAGAACAAAACCATTACTTTCTCACCCGAATCTAACTCACGTAACTTGTGACGTACTTATAGATGACCTGCCAGACTTTGAAACAATAGATAGTTTAATCTATTGCCCAGGAAGCATCAATTTAAAACCAATTTCTCGTCTTAAACTGAATGATTTCCGAGATGATTTTGAAATAAATGTGATTGGAGCTGTAAAAGCAATCCAACATTATTTACCTTCATTAAAAACAGGCAACAACCCTTCAGTTCTATTATTTAGCTCTGTAGCCGCAAAGCTCGGAATGCCTTTTCATGCAAGCATCGCCGCTGCAAAATCTGCTGTAGAAGGGGTAGCAAAATCTTTGGGTGCAGAATTAGCACCGTTAATTCGTGTAAATGCAATTGCACCAACTGTGACCAATACAGATTTAGCATCTAAACTTTTGCGTAATGAGCGAATGATAGAAAACATTAAAGAACGCCATCCTTTAAAAAAATATTTAGATCCCAAAGAAGTAGCTGATCTAGCCACTTTTTTAATCTCTAACAAGGCTAGTTCTATTTCAGGGCAAATTTTCGAATTGGACTGCGGAATTGTAAGTTTTAAAATATAATTAAACGTAAACACAATGAATATTTATGATATAGAGATTAAAAGTCTCCAAAACTCTCCTATTCTATTATCAGATTTTAAAGGGAAATATATTCTTTTTGTCAATGTAGCCTCCAAATGTGGTTTTACGCCACAATATAAAGATTTAGAAAAATTACATAACAGCTATAAAGAAAGCTTAGTTGTTATTGGAGTTCCTTGCAATCAATTTGGGAAACAAGAACCTGGAAACAATCAAGAAATTAAAGAGTTTTGTCAATTAAACTATGGTGTTTCATTTTTAATGACAGAAAAAATAAACGTGAAACAAACAAATCAGCACCCTTTATACACTTGGTTAACTTCAAAAAGGTTAAACAACAAAAAAAATTCCTCCGTAAAATGGAACTTCCAAAAATACCTAGTTTCTCCAGACGGTAAATTAATTGATTACTATTTTTCAATCACAAGTCCTTTGAGTTCAAAAATAACAAAACACCTAAAATCTTAAAATCATGCGTAATGCATTAAAAAAGATATCTGAATTAGAAAAATTATAAGATTCTTAGAAAAAGGTTTTCAAAAAATATTAGAAAATACAATCCATCAGCAGAATTGATATACTAAATAATATTTTTAGATAACTGAATTTTAATAATCAAAAAAAATAGCTATGAAACAATTAAAACTTACAGTATTATTTTTAATCATCAATTTTGGAGGACTCGCAATTGGAAGTTGGTTAATGAATAATGGTCCATTAACAGAATGGTACATCAGTTTAAATCAGGCTCCTTGGTCGCCTCCAGGTTTTGTTTTTGGAATTGCATGGACAATAATTATGATTTGCTTTTCAATTTATTTAGGACGTCTTTTTATAAAATCTTACAACCCTAAATTAATTGTAATATTTTCAATCCAATTCATTTTAAACGTAAGTTGGAACTACATTTTTTTTAACCAACATTTAATATTATTTGGACTTATTACAATAATCCTACTAACTGCTCTAATTTGCTATTACTTCTTTGAATTAAGTCAAAAAATTAGACATTATAAATTTTTATTACTGCCATATATCATTTGGCTTTGTATTGCAACCTCTTTAAATCTATACATTTTAATCCATAATTAATATGAAAATTTATACATTTCATAGAAAACAAAAACTACCAATTTCAGTCGAGAAAGCTTGGGAGTTTCTCTCAAATCCTGCGAACTTAAAAACAATTACTCCCGAATACATGAGTTTTGATATTCTTTCTGGAAATGAAAAACCAATGTACGCTGGCCAAATAATTCAATATATTGTTACCCCTATTCTTGGTATAAAAACAAAATGGGTCACCGAAATTACACACGTGAAAAAAAATGAGTATTTTGTAGACGAACAGCGCTTTGGACCGTATGCCCTGTGGCATCATAAACATTTTATTAATGAAATTGAAGGAGGAGTGGAAATGGAGGATATTATAGATTATAAAATTCCAATGGGCCTATTAGGCCAGCTAGCGCACCCCATATTGGTAAAACCAAAGCTTGAAGAAATATTTGCATACAGACAAACGAGATTAATTGAACTTTTTGGCGAATTGAAATAATGACAGATAAAATTAACATTTTTTGGTTTAGAAGAGACTTACGTTTAAATGATAATAATGGATTATTTAATGCATTGAAATCAGGGAAAAAGGTACAACCCATTTTTATTTTTGATAAAGAAATTTTAGACAAGCTTCCTAAAGATGATGCGCGGGTTTCTTTTATTCATCAAGAAATAGAAAACATAAATCAACAATTAGAGAACCTAGAAAGTACCATTGATGTCTATTACGGAAAACCGATTGACATCTTTAAATCCTTATCTAAAAAAGATGAAATTGATATTGTTTTTACCAATCATGATTACGAACCTTATTCTATAAAAAGAGACCTAGAAATCAAACAATTTTTAGAAACAAAAAATATTCATTTTCACACATTTAAAGATCAAGTCATTTTTGAACGAAATGAAATTGTAAAAAAAGACGGGACGCCCTATAAAGTTTATACACCATACTCTAAAAAATGGTTAGAAAATTTTCATTCAAAAAGCATTGATACTTTCCCTTCAGAAGAGACACAACAGAACTTTCTTAAGAAAAAGCCACAGCATTTTTTAACATTAGAAGAAATTGGATTTATAAAATCTCCTATAAATATTAAATCGCACAAAATTTCATCTGAAATTATTGATAATTATGAAGAGACCAGAAACTTTCCAGCTAAAGACAGTACTTCTAAACTAGGTACACATTTACGTTTCGGAACTGTAAGCGTAAGAAAAATAGCTAAAAAAGCTGCGAAAAGCAATAATATAACATTCTTAAAAGAACTTATATGGCGAGAGTTTTTTATGCAAATTTTATGGCATTTTCCAAGCACCACTAAAGATAGCTTTAAACCAAAATACGATAGAATTATTTGGCGGAACAATGAAAATGAATTTAATGCTTGGTGTAAAGGAGAAACTGGTTATCCTTTGGTAGATGCAGGCATGAGAGAGCTCAACCAAACTGGCTTTATGCATAACAGAGTTAGAATGTTAACGGGCAGTTTTCTTTGCAAACATTTATTAATTGATTGGCGATGGGGGGAAGCATATTTTGCTGAAAAGTTACATGATTACGAACAGTCTAGTAATATAGGAAACTGGCAATGGGTTGCTGGCTCGGGTGTTGATGCTGCTCCCTATTTTAGAATTTTTAACCCAACTACACAAATTCAAAAATTTGATAAAAGCCTAGAATACATAAGTAAATGGGTCCCAGAATTCCAAGAGTTAACATATACTCGACCAATTGTTGAGCATAAATTTGCGAGAGAACGATGTTTAAAAATATATAAAAAAGCTTTAACTGAGTTCTAATACCCATAATATTTTTTCTTTTCCATTTTTAACAAATGCAGAGACTAACATAATACACAAATCACTGCTTTCTAAAATGATTGGAATATTTATAATACATCAAACAATAAGACAATATCAAAAACTTGAGAAAGTTTCTCTTTATTAGAAAAAGATAGAGACACAAGATATAAACCATTTTGATATATCAGTTCTTAAATTATTCAATCCCGTTAAAAAACATAAAATTTTATTAGGTTTAAGTTATTATCTAACATATATTTGCGCTCTCAAAATAAAAGCCGATGTAGCTCAGCTGGCTAGAGCAGCTGATTTGTAATCAGCAGGTCGTGGGTTCGAGTCCCTCCATTGGCTCAAATTTAAAAAGTCTCAAAACACATGTGTTTTGAGACTTTTTTTTTACTTTAGAATTAGTGATCTCATTCTGAGTGATTAAAAAAAAGCTCCCAGATAAGAATAAAAAAAGGTATAAATATTGTAAAATCTTTATTATTTTAGAGGTTTAATTTACCTTAATTATAATTTTATGCTCATTTTAGGAATTGCTGGAGGTACAGGAAGTGGAAAAACGACGGTAGTAAATCAAATTATTAAACAACTACCTACTGATGAAGTTTGTGTAATTTCTCAAGACTCTTACTACAACCAAACTGATAATTTATCTTATGAGGAAAGAACAAAAATTAATTTTGATCATCCCAGAGCAATCGATTTTGACTTATTAGTGAAACATCTAAAGGAATTAAAATTAGGTAAAACAATTGAACAGCCGGTATATTCATTTGTAACCCATAACAGAACAACAGATACGATATTAACGCACCCTAGAAAAGTTGTTATTGTAGAAGGAATTTTAATTTTTAATAACGAATCTTTAAGAGATTTATTTGACATTAAGATATTTGTTCACGCAGATACTGATGAACGTTTAGTGCGCAGAGTTCGAAGAGATATTACAGAAAGAGGCAGAGATATAGATGAAGTTTTAAACAGATACCAAGATACTTTAAAACCCATGCACCTCCAATTTATTGAGCCAACCAAGAATTTCGCAGACATTATCATTCCCAACAATAAGCGAAATACGGTTGCAATTGATGTTGTAAGAACAGTAATTAACGACCGTTTATAAATTTATGAACCTAAAAAAAATAAGGAAAAATCGATTCATAAAAATTATAACAAATGTTTTTGTTTTAATATTAATTCCTTTTTTAATATGGATGACTTTTATTGATAACAATTCTTACCTAGTCCATAGAAAATTAGACCATGAAATTAATGACTTAGAAAGTACAATATCTTTTTACAAAAAGAAAATAGAAGAAGACAAGGCTACCATAAAAAATTTAAAAGATTCATTGCAATTAGAGCGATTTGCAAGAGAAAAGTACTTAATGAAGAAAGACAATGAAGACATCTATTTAATCGAATTTGACACAATAAAATAATAAATGAGTAAATCTCTATTTCATGAGTTCCAAAAAACCTCTACTTCTGCTTGGAAAAATAAAATTCAAGTAGATTTAAAGGGAGGAGACTACAATGATTTACTGCTCTGGAAAACCAACGAGGGAATTGTTGTGAAGCCTTTTTATACCTCAGAAGACAGAACATTTCATGAAATAGAAACCCCAACTAAAGGTTTTAATATTTGTCAAAGTATTTTTGTGGACGATGAAAAAATAGCAAATTCCTTAGCCATTGATGCTCTTAAAAGAGGAGCAACTTCAATTATATTTAAGGCAAATTCTGTTTTTGATTATAAAAAATTATTACTGAATATAAAGTTAGATTCGATTTGTATTTATTTCAATTTTTCTTTCTTAAACGCTTCTTTTCAAATTGAAATTTCAAAATTTATACAATCAAAAAACATATATTTTCAAACAGATATCATTGGAAATTTAGCAGAAAATGGTAATTGGTTTTCTAATTTAAAAGACGATTTCAATCAATTAGATAAAATTCAGGAAAATACACAAAATTGCATTTCAGTTTCAGGTGATTTATACCAGAACTGTGGCGCAACAATAACACAACAACTTGCTTATTCATTGGCCCATGCTAACGAATATCTAAACAAATTTGGAGGAAAAATTGCTGATAACATTCATTTTTCTTTTTCTGTTGGAAGTAATTATTTTTTCGAGATTGCGAAATTAAGGGCTTTTAGAATTCTATGGACAACCCTTTTAACTGCATATGATATTGAGAATTTAAAAGCTCATATTTTTGTGCAACCAACATTAAGAAACAAAACATTATATGACTATAACGTAAATTTATTAAGAACAACTTCTGAATGTATGAGTGCAATTTTAGGTGGCGCAAATACTATTTCTAATGTTTCTTATGATGCCATTTATCATAAATCTAACGAGTTTGGTGAGAGAATTGCTAGAAATCAACTTTTAATATTACAACAAGAAAGTTACTTGCATGAAGGTCAAAATATTGCTGATGGCTCCTACTATATCGATTCGCTTACACAACAACTAGCAGAAAATGCATTAATTCTTTTTAAACAATTAGAAAAAAGTGGTGGATTTTTAAAAAATTTAAAGACAGGTACAATTCATAAAAAAATAAAAGAAAACTCAAAAAAAGAAGAGAAAGGTATACTCAATAAAGAAATAATATTACTAGGAACCAATTTACAGCCAAACAAAGAGGACAGAATGCAACATAATTTAGAGTTGTATCCATTTGTAAAGCAACGCAATATAAAAACATTAATTTCTCCTTTAACAAAAAACCGTCTTTCCGAAGCATTTGAAAAAGAAAGATTAATTTCTGAAAAGATATAAAATATAGGTGTAATGAATAAAACTGCAGAAATTCTTAGTAAACAAAAAAGACAAAACCAATTAAAAAAGGAAGTCAAAAGCATGAAGAAGAAAATACCTGTATTCTTTATTGGAGCTATTTTTTTTGTTGGTATTACTTTGTCTCTAGTAGAAAAAAAATTCAATATTTTCTTTCATAACAATGTAGACTTTATAATTGGAACGCTAATTTTCTTATGTATGTTTTCATTAATTTTCTTACTTATCAGCGACTATATAACCAAAAAGAAAATTAAGAAATATAAAGCACTTGGTTCGGAATTATATCATTTAATGAAGTTAGAAGTAACAGACAAAAATGAGTAGAAAAGAGGTTCAACATATAACGCTAAAGACAAAAAAACAAAAAGCAATAATCCCTTTTAAACATGAAGGATTTACTGCAGGAATTGCGCCAAATTTACGTGGCCCCTATTCTACCATGTACGTGAGAAGACCCTGGACAATTAGACAATATGCCGGATTTTCTACCGCTGAGGAGAGTAACGCTTTCTATAGAAGAAATTTAAAAGCTGGTCAGAAAGGGTTGTCGGTGGCTTTTGACTTAGCAACTCACAGAGGTTATGATTCAGACCACGAGAGAGTTCAGGGTGATGTTGGCAAAGCCGGAGTAGCTATTGACTCGGTGGAAGATATGAAGATTTTATTTAACGAAATTCCATTAGATAAAATGTCTGTTTCAATGACTATGAACGGAGCAGTTTTGCCCATTTTAGCATTTTATATTGTTGCTGCAGAAGAACAAGGTGTTGCATTAGATCAACTATCAGGAACTATCCAGAATGATATTTTAAAAGAGTTTATGGTGAGAAATACTTATATCTATCCTCCCTCTCCATCTATGAAAATTATTGCTGATATTTTTGAATACACAAGTAATAAAATGCCTAAATATAATTCAATTTCAATTTCTGGATATCATATGCAAGAAGCTGGGGCAACTGCAGAGATAGAATTGGCGTACACACTTGCTGATGGTTTAGAATATCTAAGAAAAGGAATTGAAGCTGGCATGGATATAGATGCTTTTGCTCCAAGACTATCTTTCTTTTGGGCGATTGGTATGGATCATTTTACAGAAATCGCCAAATTACGAGCAGCAAGAATGTTGTGGGCTAAAATTGTAAAAAAATTCAATCCAAAAAACCAAAAATCGTTGGCTTTAAGAACACACTGTCAAACCAGTGGTTGGTCTTTAACAGAACAAGATCCTTTTAACAATGTTGCACGGACAACAATAGAAGCGATGGCTGCTGCTTTTGGTGGAACACAAAGTTTACATACAAATGCTTTGGATGAAGCGATTGCATTGCCTACAGATTTTTCTGCACGAATTGCAAGAAATACACAAATATATTTACAGAAAGAAACGCATATTACTAAAACTGTTGATCCTTGGGCGGGAAGTTTTCATGTAGAAAAACTAACGGAAGATATAGCTAATAAAGCTTGGACATTAATTACAGAAGTGGAAGAATTAGGGGGAATGACAAAAGCCATTGAAAAAGGAATTCCCAAAATGCGTATAGAAGAAGCGGCCGCTAAAAAACAAGCAAAAATTGATAGTGGAAAAGATGTAATTGTAGGTGTAAATAAATATCAATTAAAAGAGGAAGATCCATTACATATTTTAGACGTTGATAATGAAGCTGTTCGAAAATCTCAAATTAAAAGATTACATAATTTAAAAGAAAACAGAAATAATACTGACGTTCAAAAAACCTTGACAGATATAACAGAAGCTGCTAAAACAGGGAATAAAAACTTGCTTTTTTTGGCAGTAAAGGCAGCAAGAAGTAGAGCTACTTTAGGTGAAATTTCTAATGCTTTAGAAGTGGTTTACGGAAGACATAAAGCGGTTCATAAAACAATTTCAGGCGTGTATAGTAAAGAAATAAAAAACGATAGCCTTTTTAAAAAAGCAACACAATTAGCTGATGAATTTGCTTATTTAGAAGGACGGCGTCCAAGAATTATGATTGCAAAATTAGGGCAAGATGGACATGATAGAGGAGCTAAAGTAGTTGCAACCGGTTATGCAGATTTAGGCTTTGATGTAGACATTGGTCCTTTATTCCAAACTCCATCAGAGGCAACAAAACAAGCTGTAGAAAATGATGTTCATATTTTAGGAATATCGTCGTTAGCTGCCGGTCATAAAACATTGGTTCCCCAAGTCATTGCAGCACTTAAAAATTATGGTCGTGAAGATATTATGGTAATTGTTGGCGGTGTAATTCCCGCACAAGATTATCAATTCTTGTTTGATGCGGGTGCTGTTGGTATTTTTGGACCTGGAACAAAAATCTCTCAAGCTGCCATTGATTTACTTACGATTTTAATTGAGAGTACCACTGAATAGTTTTGTTTGCTTCAATGGTTATTTTTAACCAACTTGTTAAAATAAGACCAAAATAATTTTAAATAAATCTGAAACAGCACTAAGCACATTTCAGAGGGCAAATACGCCAACCCTTATTTAAATAATTTCTTAAACTTTCAATCGTGCATAAAAGAATAATTCTCTTTATCTCTCTATTTTATCATTTCTAACTAATTATAGCAATGCAAAGATTTTAGTTCCAAAAAACATGGCCCTTCAACTTCAAAAATAGCATTTCAATCTACTTCACTCAATTTTTTAAAAAACACAAATAAATACGAATACGCAATACAAAAGCCTCTATAACTTCCAAGTTTTTAACAAACATTAACAATAAAAAAGAACTTTTGAACGTAGAGTTTTATTTCTTTTATCCGTAAATTTGTATCACTTTTAAAACTCACCAAAAAGAGATGAAAAAAATCATTAATACACTCTATTCCACAAGATTAACGGCGTTCTTATTTATTGTCTTTTCGACAACGATGGGAGTGGCTACATTTATAGAAAATGATTTTGGCACACAAACATCTAAAGCATTAGTTTACAACGCGTGGTGGTTTGAGTTAATTATGGCATTCTTTATTATAAATTTCTTCGGTAATATTTTTAGATACAGATTGTTAAGAAAAGAAAAATGGGCTGTTTTAATGTTTCATTTAGCCTTTTTATTTATCCTAATTGGAGCTGGAATTACACGTTACATTGGCTATGAAGGTATTATGCTGATAAGCGAAGGGGAAACTACAAGTGAATTTTTATCTGAAACAACGTATTTGAATGTTACCGTTGATGATGGCGAAAATCAGCGAACACCTAATATTGAAAAAAGCTTATTATTGTCTGCTTGGGGTGACAATAATGTAGAATTTGAATCTAATTTTAAAACTCAAAAAATCGATTTTAAATTAGTTGAGTACATCCCTTGGGCAGAAAAAAAACTGATAGAAGATGAAAATGGTGTAGAGCATTTGTTTTTTGTAGAATCCTCTGAAGGGACTCGCCATGAACACTGGATTAAAAAAGGAACTATTCAAAATATCCATGGAATTTTAGTTGGTTTTGATGCTGCTAGTAATAACGCCTCTCTTAACTTTACAACAGAGGACGGCAGCTTAAAAATGAGTTCTAAAGATACAGGTGATTGGTTTAGAATGGCTGATCAAAAAAGAGGAAATATTGTAAAAGATTCTGTTCAAAATTTCCAATACTTAACACTTCACAATGTTTCTGGATTACAATTTGTAATTCCACGACCTGCTGAAAAAGGAATTATAAAAACAGTTAGTGGACCAAAAGACCCAAAAAAACTAGATGTCACCGTATTTGATGTAACAACCAATAATGAGACCAAACGTGTGGAACTCACCGGAGGAAAATTTAATGTTGATGGCGTAAAAGAACTATCGATTAGTAATTTGAATTTTAGAATGTGGTATGGCGCTAAAATTTTAGAAACTCCTTTTTCAATAAAATTAAATGACTTTCAATTAGAAAAATATCCAGGATCAGAAAGTGCTTCAGCCTATGCAAGTGAGGTTACTGTTATAGATGAAAATGAAAAATTTGATTATAGAATTTTTATGAACCATATTTTAGATCACAAAGGTTATAAATTTTTTCAATCTAGTTACGATATTTCTGGCGAGTTAGAAGAAACACACCTTTCTGTAAACCATGATTTTTTAGGAACTTTCATTACTTACTTAGGATACTCTTTTCTATACATTGGTTTGATCTGTATTCTTTTCGCTAAAAACACTCGTTTTGATGATTTGAAAGATGGATTGAAAAAAATTAGAAAGAAAAAAATGAAGCTGACAATGATAGCAGTATTGTTACTTTCAAGCTTTAGTTTTGCACAGCACAATGCGCATCAACCCAATAAAATTACAGACCAACAAATTGATTCTATTTTAAAAGTAAATTTAATCGATATTGAACACGCCGAAAGTTTTAATAAACTGGTTGTACAAGATGCTGGTGGACGAATGAAGCCAGCGCATACATTTGCTTCTGAATTAGTGAGAAAAGTTAGCAAAACAGAAATTTTTAAAGAAATGAAACCTAGCCAGGTTTTGTTATCAATTATAGAAAATCCAAGACTTTGGTTTGAAGTACCTATTATTTATTTAGAGAAAGGCAACACTAAAATTAGAGAAGCGATTGGTATTCCGAAAACAGCAAAATATGCTCGTTTGTCAGATTTTATTACACCAACCGGAGCTTATAAAATAAAAGAACAAGTTGCTGAATCACAGAAAAAAAATGTTAAAAATAAATTTGAAAAAGATTTAATTAAAATTGATAGACGCGTCGGTTTGCTGTACAGTGCAATTGGTGGTGGTATATTACGAATTTATCCAATTCCAGGAGATGAAAACAATACTTGGGTTTCTCAGCCAGAGACCTCTAAAGCAGGATTTAAAGCTACAGATTCTGTTTTTGTGCGTCAATCGCTCCCCGTTTACATTCAGCTTTTACAAGAAGCAAAAAAAACCAAAGATTATTCGAAAGCAAATCAGATTTTAGACGGACTTAAAAAGTTTCAAATGAAGTTCGGTTCTGAAGTGCATCCAACAGAAAAAAGAATAGAATTAGAAATTTCTTACAACAAGATTCAACCATTTCAGCAACTTGCAAAGTACTATGGTTTTGCTAGTTTACTTTTAATTATTTTTGTTTTATGGCAAATATTCAGTTCTAAAAAGTGGATTAATACGACCGTAAAAATATTAATAGTTGTTATTGTTGGTTTATTCATAGCGCATACCTTAAGCCTACTTTCTCGCTGGTATATAAGTGGAAATGCGCCTTGGACGAATGCTTATGAATCCATTATTTTCGTTGCTTGGGCAACCATGTTATTCGGTCTACTCATTGGTAAAAAATCTGCATTAACCATAACAGCTGCAACATTTTTAGCTGCAATTACATTAGCATTCGCGCATCAAAACTGGTTAGATCCAGAAATCGCCAACATACAACCTGTTTTAAATTCTTGGTGGCTTTTAGTTCATACTTCGATTATTGTAGCGAGTTACGGCCCTCTTTCTTTAGGAATGATTCTTGGAGTTTTCGCTTTAATTCTCATGGTTTTTACAACCGAAAAGAATAAAAATAAAATGGATTTGAATATCAAAGAAATAACCATAATTAATGAAATGGCAATAACCGTTGGTTTAGTCATGTTAACGATTGGTAACTTTCTGGGCGGAATGTGGGCGAATGAAAGCTGGGGACGTTATTGGGGTTGGGATCCAAAAGAAACTTGGGCTTTAATTTCTATTATGATTTATGGATTTGTTCTGCACATGCGTTTGATACCGGGATTAAGAGGAAGATTGTCTTTTAACTTTGCTTCTGCATTTGCCTATTTGTCAATAATGATGACGTATTTTGGCGTAAACTTTTACTTATCTGGGTTGCATTCTTATGCGAGTGGAGATCAATCGGTAACACCTAAAGAAGCTTATATTTATATTGCAACATTAGTTTTACTTACAGTTTTCGCTTCTTTTAAAAACAAGAAATACTTTAAAAAGTAGCAAAAAAGTTTCGTAATAAAATGTACTTTTGCAACTGAAATTTATAATAATATTCTCGAAAAGACTCGAGAGAATAAAAAAAAGAAAAAACAGCATATGTTTCATAAAAATATAAAATTAATTTTAGCTGGTTTAATCACAACTTGGGCCGTGTACCAATTTAGTGAGGGAGGGATAATGAACGGTATTTCTATTTTATTACTAGCGGGTATCTTTGTTTTGCTTTACTTTAAAAATGAGTTTATTTTAATGGCTTTTTTACAGTTGCGCAAACAAAACTTTGAAGGAACTAAAAAATGGTTAGGATATATTAAAAATCCTGAAGCTGCTCTCATAAAAAAACAACAAGGTTATTACAACTACTTACACGGAATCATTTTAAGTCAGACAAATATTACACAAGCTGAAAAGTACTTGCGTAAAGCTGTAAAATTAGGTTTGGCAATGAATCATGATTTAGCAATGGCAAAATTGCAATTAGCAGGAATCTCTATGACAAAAAGACGCAAACGTGAGGCCACAATTTTAATGGCTGAAGCTAAAAAATTAGACAAACACGGAATGTTAAAAGATCAAATGAAAATGATGAAAGAACAAATGAAGAAAATTTAATCCTTTTCATTTTTCCTATAAATAAAAAATCCGCTTTATAGCGGATTTTTTAGTTTTCATGATTTCGTGCAAGCATCCCATTAAGAATTAGATGTAAGAACAACAAATCGTTCTTGACCTTTGAATCATTTACGAAACAAAAGAACTCTTATAAAAACTTTGCTAAGCAACAATACCAATCTTATATTAAACCTGAATGAACCGTCTTTACAAAAATGCCATAATTTATAAACAAGTAAACTGTAACGTTATCATTATTATAAGAAAATCTTTCAAACATGACCTCAGTGAAATTTGGAAGCAAGCATAGTTATAAATTTGAAGCTTGCATTGGATACAAAAACAACTATTTCAATCTGGTTAAACTAAGATCTTTATTGTATTGAACAATAAATAACCCTTTATTCTCTGAAACACCGAGCGGATTTTTAGAATAGTCGAACTTGGTTTCTATTCTGTAGGAAGCGCCTTCATCAAAAGTATCTTTTAAGGAATTTCCAGAAGCTAAACGCATCAAAAGATCATAAGTAATATCAAAACCTTTGGTGGCATGAAAAGAGGGTAAAGCATTATTCTTTTCAGAATACTGTCTATTAAATAGGTACGTAGAAGCAGAAATCTCATCAGCATATTCATCACTAACATAAGTTAAATGTATGCTGGCCAATTTTGAATTGGCTATTTTATCGAAAGCTCTGCCCTTATTAATAGCAAAAACTCGAACATGTGTAGAGTCTGGTAGACTAATTAAACTATTAATAGCATCTGCAACCACTACATCATCATCCGAAGTTAAAATCACCCAATTATCTTCAATTGGTTTTAAAATATTTAAGAAACGTTCTTTCTCAATATATCCATTTTCTGGCTTTAAAACATTAACAACATTGATAGAATCATGAGATTCTAATGACTCCTTCATTATACGATTAGAACTATTTGATGATGCTTCGCCATCACCTACTAAGATTAGATTTCCTTTTGTAAAATTATCTTTTATGTAGGTTGTTAACTCTTCTCTAAAAACTTTTTTCTCAGGTGAAGTTTTAATCAATGTTTCTGAAGAAAACAGATGTTGTTTTTTCGAATAAAATGGAAACACTACTGGTATTTTTGCACTATCAGCAACAAGCTCTGCTTCTTCCGAATACAAAGGACCAATAATTATATCATTTTCATTTAAATCATTTTCCGATAAAATATTTTTAATTTTTGTCCCTTTAGCTTCCGTATCAAAAACATTTACATCTACTTGTATTCCTTGTTTTCTTAGAGAATCGATTGCTATTTCTGCTCCTAAATAAAAGTCAGTGACAATGTTTGCCAATCTACTTTTTACAAATAGGTCTTTAGACGTTATTGTATCATTCTCATTTGTTTTAAAAGGAAGTAATAACGCTACTTTTAAAGAGGTATTTTCTTCAATTACGTCTTCATAAATATGATTTTCAATTGCATCTCCTTCCGCTAATGGTTTTATCTTTATAATCTGGCCAACTTTCAAACCTTCTAGTAAAAAAGGATTTAAAGCGATCATTTCTTCTTGAGAAACATTGTAAAAACGAGTTAGACTGTAAAAAGTGTCTCCTTTTTTAATCTCATACACTACAAAGTCTTTTTTAAGTGCTGCTAAAAGTTCTTCTTTTTCTATTCTAATTGATTCTTCCTTTTCAATGCTATCCTTTAAAGCTTCGCTTGCAATCGCATCTCCTAAAGTTTTTATTTTTCTATTAGGAATTACAATAATTGAGTTTACACCCGGTTTTCTCCCAAAATCAGGATTTAAGCGCAACAAATCTGAGGTTTTTATATCAAATTTTTTTGCTATCATCCTCATTGTTTCACCTTCTTTTACCTTATAATCAACGTATTTTTTTTGTTGACCGCAAGAAACAGTAAACGTTAAAACGCACAGAAAAACAATAAACTTTAGGTGTTTCATATATTTTATTCCCATTCGATTGTTGCAGGTGGTTTTGAACTGATATCGTATACAACCCTATTTACACCTTTTACTTGATTTATAATTTTATTCGATGTTTTTTGTAAAAATTCATAAGGTAAATTCACCCAATCTGCCGTCATTCCATCGGTACTTTCTACGGCTCTTAAAGCAACTACTTTTTCGTAAGTTCTTTCATCCCCCATTACACCAACAGAATTTACTGGCAACAACATTGCTCCTGCTTGCCAAACTTTATCATACAAGCCATCTTCTTTTAATCCGTTAATAAAAACGGCATCCACTTCTTGTAAAATTCTTACTTTTTCAGCGGTAATGTCTCCTAAAATACGAATCCCTAAACCAGGACCCGGAAAAGGATGACGTCCTAATAATTCTGGATCAATTCCCATAGAAGCGCCTACCCTTCTCACTTCGTCTTTAAAAATCATTTTTAAAGGTTCAACAATTTTTAATTTCATATAATCTGGCAATCCTCCCACATTATGATGACTTTTAATTGTTGCCGATGGCCCTCCATTTACGGAAACAGACTCAATTACGTCAGGATAAATAGTTCCTTGTGCCAACCAAGTTACATCTGTTATTTTATTTGCTTCATCATCAAAAACTTCAATAAAAGAGTTTCCTATTGCTTTTCTTTTCTTTTCGGGATCTGTTAATCCTTCTAGAGCTTTCAAAAAACGTGCCGATGCGTCTACACCTTTCACGTTTAATCCCATCCCTTCGTATCTTTTTAGTACAGTTTCGAATTCATTTTTGCGCAAAAGACCGTTGTTCACAAAAATACAATATAGGTTTTTACCTATTGCTTTATTTAACAACACTGCTGCTACAGAAGAATCTACGCCTCCAGAGAGTCCGAGAACTACTTTATCGTTTCCTACTTTTTCTTTAATTGCTGCTACTGTACTTTCAACAAAAGAATCTGGTGTCCAAGTTTGTGCTACTCCTGCAATTTTTACTAAAAAGTTTTCTAGTAATTGTTTTCCATCTGTAGAGTGATATACCTCTGGATGAAACTGAATTGCAAAAGTATTTTGATCTTTAATTTTATAAGCCGCATTTTCTACGTCTTTTGTACTTGCCAATAATTCTCCATTCGTTGGCAATTCTTTAATAGTATCAGAATGGCTCATCCAAACCTGACTTCCTTCTGAAATATTTTCAAAGAAAGTTTCATTGCTTTTTACAAAAGATAAATTGGCTCTTCCATACTCTCTTGTATTAGAGGGAGCTACTTTTCCTCCAGAAAAATGGGCTAGATATTGCGCTCCATAACAAACCGCTAAAACTGGTTTTTTTCCTAAAATTTCTGACAAGTCAGGATGTAAAACATTCTCACCTCTTACAGAATTAGGACTACCTGATAAGATAATAGCTTTAAATTCACTCTGATTTTTTGGTGGATGGTTATAAGGATGAATTTCACAATAGATGTTTAATTCTCTTACTCTTCTCGCAATGAGTTGTGTGTATTGCGATCCGAAATCTAAAATAAGTACGTGGTTTTGTTGCATGCACAAAAATACCATTTCATATTAAATTTTAACAATGAAATTCATCTTTTTTATGACGAATTAGCATTCGTACATATAACATTATAAAATATCTAAAGTATTTATGACAATAATTAGAAAAAGAAAAATATCCTATTCATTAAAATCTATACACAATCGCGTTTAAGCTCATCCCTGCGCCTACAGAAGTAAAAATTACGACATCACCTTTATTCACTTTTTGATTTTCAATTTGTCCTTTTAACACTAAATCTAATAAAGTGGGAACAGTTGCAACAGAACTATTTCCTAATTTATGAATATTCATTGGCATCACTCCTTCCGGAACTTTCTTTTTGAACAACCTAAAGAAACGTTTAATAATTCCCTCGTCCATTTTTTCATTAGCCTGATGTATGAATACTTTTTTAACATCATCTATAGAAACACCACTTTTATCTAAAGCAATTTTCATCGCTAATGGAACATTTACCAAAGCAAACTCATAAATTTTTCGTCCCAGCATTTTAATGTAACGGGTATCGCTCTCTTTCGAAGTATTGTACGACTTTCCATTATAAAGAAAGAAGGCTTCTTCCTGCGCATATGTTTGACTTGCATGACTTAAAATACCAATACCTTCCTCTTCCGTTGCCTCTAAAATACAAGCTCCCGCTCCATCACTAAAAATCATAGAATCTCTGTCATTTTCATCTACCACTCTCGATAATGTTTCTGCACCAATTACCAAGCATTTACTGGCCATGCCTGCTTTCATAAAGGCGTGTGCTTGAATGATAGCTTCGACCCAACCAGGACACCCGAATAGAATATCATAAGCAACACAATTAGGATTTTCTATCCCCAACTTGTTTTTAACTCTTGTCGCCAAACTTGGCAATAAGTCTGCTTGATTAGAACCTTTGTTGACATCTCCAAAATTATGAGCTACGATAATGTAATCAAGGTCTTCTTTGTTGATATTTGCATCCTTTATTGCATTTTCGGCTGCAAAAAAAGCCAAATCTGATGCATTTAATTCTGGTTTTGCATACCGTCTTTCTTCAATGCCTGTTATTGCTTTGAATTTTTCAATAATTTCATCAGTTTCAGAACTAAAAGGAGTTCCATTCTCATTCAAGAATTCTTTATTGAGAAAATCCTTGTTTTTTTTTATCACAGAAGGTATAAAAGCTCCTGTTCCCGTTATTTTTGATGAAATCATAAGTCAAAAAAATTACTTTCTTTTTAGAATAAACTTTAAAAACTAAAATACAAATTACTTAAAAGATAAGTTTAGTAATTATTCTGATAAAAATGATATTCAAACAAACCTTCATATGGTTACAACACATAAAAGAGTTAGGTGTTTTATTTCCAAAACATTTAGATTTAGTAGCATATCATTGATAATAGACCTTACTCAGTTGTCATGATTGAAGCGTTTGCAACATTAAAAAAAGTATAAATAGTTTCTAAAAAATACAACATCCAAATCGTAAAATATTCTTCATTAAATCGTAGAAAAACGAACTTATCAACGTGTTTTTTCATCACATTATTAGCATGATATTTTGTCTCAAAAAATATCCTTACAAAAATCCGTAATCGTTTCTGCATGCTCCTCTATATCATTTTGTGAAACAATGTCCCAGAAGAAAGGAATCATTTTTTAGATCTGCCAATAACATTTCGTAAAACCTCGTAATACTCAGTTTAATATCTTCTATTGATGAAATATCTGATTTTATTTTATGATTTTTAAACTGAGACAACTACAAATTTCTTTCTATACATCGCCCCTAAAAAAAAAGATTAGAGATAAGAACTATCAAAAGAAAAAGGCAAAAGGGAAAGCAATGACTCTGTTTTTACAACCTCACCAACTTCACCCATAAAAATCACAGGAAATGGTGCTTTCTGGTTTATTTCATATTCAGATAATGTTTGCCTACAAGCACCACAAGGCCCAACAGGTTTGTCTACTGTGGAAGTTACAGAACTTGCTGAGATCGCCAGCTTTTTTATTATCATTTCAGGATACATGGATCCCGCTTTCCAAATAGCAACTCTTTCTGCACACATGCCAGAAGGGTAGGCTGCACTTTCTTGATTATTTCCTAAAACAATTTCTCCATTATCTAACAATAAAGCCGCCCCTACATTAAACTTCGAATATGGAGCATACGCCTTTTCCCTAGCTTCAATAGCCTTATTCATTAACATATTATCTTCCGCAGAAAGCTCTGAAATATCTTTGTAAATAATCGCTGAAGTTGAAATCTCAATTTTTCTCATAAATCTATCGGTCAAAAAAAGCAGCCTAATTTGACTGCTTTTGAATGTATGTGATAAAACTACTAAAAATTATTGAATTTTAATAATCATCAAAAACTTCTCCTAAATCAAATGATAAAGAGAAACGTAAAGAGTTTTCTAAAGGATTGTTCACATCAGAAGAATTTACTAAGTAAGATAAATCAATGTTCATTGCATTGGTTTTAAAACCACCACCTATTGTAAAGTATTGTCTATTTCCTTTGTCTTGACTTTCATGAAAATATCCTCCTCTTAAAGCAAAAGCATTATTGTATAAATACTCTGCTCCAAAAGCATATGTAAATTCTTTCAATTCTTCGCTAAATCCACCCGGAGCATCTCCAAAAGAACTAAAAATACCTTCTACCCAACCCTGGTCTTGCTCAGATCCATCAGGTTGTGGTGTTGGCACTAATAATTTTGTAAATTCCACATTTGTAGAAATTGTATTGTAATCATCTAAAATAAAATCAAAACCACCACCAATTTTTAAATTGGTTGGAATAAAGTCCTCTTCGCCTGGCGAGTATGAAACCTTTGGACCAACATTCGCAAAATTAAAACCTAATCGATAGCGTCCATTAAAATCTCCATAGTTTTCCTCTAAAGATTGATAATAACCAGAAATATCAACAGCAAAAGAGTTGATAGGCTGCAAAGAGCTTCCTTGCGTTCCGGTAAAAGCCAGATTAGAACGAATATATTTTAATCCAACTCCCATAGAAAAAGTTTCACTTAGTTTTAAAGCATACGAACCGGTTACCGCTAATTCATTCGGATTAATAGTTCCATTCGGATTCCCATTACTATCCGTTAAATCTATTTGACCCAAAGAAAAATATTTAAAATCTGCACCCCAAGCCGCATTTTCACTGTAACGATTCATGTAAGAAGCACTTCCAATAAAAATATCGTCTGTTAAATTACGCAGCCAAGGAGAATATGTTATTCCTGTTTTAATTTGTCTATTACTAAATGTCATTTTTGCAGCATTATGAAAAAGAGAAAAAGCATCTGCAGATGTCGCAACTCCCATATCTCCCATACCCCCTGCTCTTGCGTCTGGTACAATTAGTAAAAAGGGTGTTGCAGTTGTAATTCCTCCTGTAACCTCAGTATTTGTTTGTGCCGATACTTTTACACTTACAAAAGCACACAGTAAAAAATAGATTCCTAATTTTTTCATCTTGTATTATTCTTATTTTTATTTGGCAAATATCTAACTTTTATTGAAGTATTACTAATTTCTCGTACTTCTCTGCTGCCAGATTACTTGATTTTACTTTTAATTTATAAACGTATACTCCTTTTCCTATCTTATTTCCAAAATCGTCTAAACCGTTCCAAGTAACACTTCTGGCTAAGTTACCTGTTGTTATCACATTTTGATTTATTGTTTTTACTAACTTACCAGAAATCGTAAAAACTTGAACTTGTACTTCTAGGTTTTCATTAGGCTTGTTATGATTAAACCAAAATTCAGTGTAATTAATAAACGGATTTGGATAATTTAAAACATTTTCTAAATTTAGAGTTGCATCACTCACAACTACAAAGTTTAACGTAGCTTCAGAGGAATTATTATAAGTATCCCAAGCCTTTATTTTTAAAGTATGAGGCCCCACAGCTAAATCTCGCAATCGGTAACTTACTTTTCCGTTCGTAAAATCGTTTAATTCTGTTTGATAAAAGTCATTTAGTATGATAGGATTCGTATTATCCCCATCTAAAATACCCACAATATCATGATCTACAGCCGTTAATGAAGTGTTAATTCCGCTTGGATCGGATAAAACTGCTATTAAATTTGGAGATACATTGGTATTACCGCCTTCAATAAAGGATTCATCATTCATAAAGAGTTTTATTTCTGGGCCAACAGTATCTTCTGGTGCATTCTTATTGATGCCCCCAACTACCACATCAAAATTATAACCCGCCTTGTCTAGCTCCCCATTTTCTGCATAAAAACTTAATTTGCCTTTTCCGTAAGCAATTTTAATATCTTTAGGTACAATAAAATCAAACTTAAAATAACCATTTTCTACCGTAGACTTTCCTCTAAACAATTTACTATCTTGTGTATCAAAAACCATTTTAACTCCAAAACCATCATTATCTAGAGTAGTTTTATCGATTGGTTTATCGAAAGCTGTTGTGGAGAGAGAACCGTTAAAATCATTTAAAACTCGATTAGAATCATCAACAACCACACCCTCAAAAAGAACCTTAGAAAGAGCTTTTAAAGTATCTAAAGGTTGTGAAATATCTTTACCATTCATTTTTGTAATCCTAATATTTGGCTGAGGAACCGCTAATTTCATTGCTGGATCTCCAAAATGGTAAATAAAAAACTTTTGCGTGCTTGAAAACTCATTTTTAGCTTTCATTAAAGATGCTGCAATGGTTAGATCTTCGTTGTTGAACTCTAATAAAACTCGAATTAATTGTTGATTAAAACGCTGACCAACAGAAATATAAACCTCTCTCGTTGTCGTTATCATGCTTGCCGCACCTCCGGAAGGATTCCAAAAAGTAAGTTCTCCCGCAGTTGTTCTGTTGGGATTATCAAATCTAGAAAAATCACAAGTAACGGTAATTAAAAGAGGCAAGGTATTAGGGTTTGTAAACTCCTGTATTTGCGGCTTTTCTAAAATCTTTTCAGAGGCAAAACCATCTTCTCCTCCATGACCAAAATAATCAAAAACAAGCGTTCCTTTTTCTATCGCATTGGTAATTGCCCTTTTCACCTCTGGATATCGTTCTCCACCAGAAGAATTTTCTTGCACATAGGCATCGGCATAGATTTTGTTCACGTTAAAAATAGGCTTATTCGCCCGAATCTCATCGGCAATTTTTTCTACACCTTGCTCTATAACTTCTTCTCCCGTTACATCAATGTCATCTGCTAAAAGCGTAATTGTATTGCGCCAATCTCCTATTGATTTTTTAGTGTAATATGATAAAATTTTATCCACTACATCTGTTGCCTGTTGTATTGTTGAAACCGGAATTCTACTCGAAGCCACATCTATTGTATGACTCGCACTCATCGTTCCTTCATTATCATCAAACATCACGAAAAAATCGTCCGTTACCCAAGAGCTTGCTAAATTAAAACTATTTTCAGAAAGTTTAACGGGTACAATATTATCATTCCCAGTAATTCTGTCTTTATAATCATAAGAGCTGTCACCAAAAAAGCAAACATATTGCAACTTTTTATCCTCTGATGAATTGGTAGTATACACATGTCTTAAAAAATCTCGAATACCTGTAATATCTTTAGAGCCTGAAGAAAATTCATTATAAATAGCATCTAACTGAACAACTTTGGTTGTAAAACCCGAATTTGTTTGATGATAATTTGCCAGTCTCTGTGCTTGGGCAGATAATTCTGAATTTGTGATGACAATGTAATTAATGTCTTTTATAGCATGTAAATCTTGGTTTGGCACTTTGCCATTTTGAATTGATTTTGGTGTGTAGTAATCATTTTGACTCAATACCACATATTCCTTCAAATTTCCAGAATCATCTTTAAATTTAAAAGCACCTCCGGCGTCTTCATTGGTAATATTTTGAGGCGCTATTGAATTACTCACATCCCAAACCTGAAAAATATTTGTGTTGTTTTGAATGTCGTACTCTATAACTTCGGATGCATTTGCTTGCTCAAAACTTCTAAAAGAAAACTGGTTACCAGCAGCTACTAACTGTTTTTTTCCAACAACTTCTATATAATCTAGATAAGCATTGGCTGATGGGTTTCCATTGTTGTTATAGCTAATAGAAACATCAATTATATTGGCCGAATTTTGAATACTTGCTTTTCTCTCAGATGTACTGGCTTTGGTGAGCGAACCAGAATTTACAGCAGCGTAATTTAAAGTATAAATAGGTGCTCCGTTAATTTTCACTTCCATGGTAGAGGAGGCTACTGATGTAGAAACACCTCTAACCTTAATACTTACATCTCCGTTTGGTAGCGCATTCGGAAAGGGTATTTTAAAATTCTGAGCATTCTCTATATTAAAGTTATTTTTACCAAACCATTGTGTTCCGGCTGCTAATAAACTTATTTCTTCTTTTTCATAAAAAGTAAACTCATCAAAAGTATTTATTTGTTTCGTTGCACTTGTTGTTAATGGCACTTTTGGTTGAATTCTCTTTCCATCAACATTGGATACAGTAATAAAGTAAAAAGCTTCATCAGAATAAATGTTTTGTCGATGCTTTGCGGTATTGTTAGCAGCATCTAAAACCCAATCATGCGGTCCTTTTGCATAAAAAAGGATAAAATCACCACTATCAAAAGAACCATCATTTTCACCTTCTATATAAATGGCATTCTCTTGCAAATCGTCATATCTAAAATCAGCGTTTAAAACAGGAAGCATATTTCCTCCACTCCCATAAATATGAATTTTTTTAGGATTTAAGTTGTTTGTCGATATCCCTATTTGCTGTAGTAGATTTTTATCTATTTTAAAAACACCTGTTGTGTCTACTGAAAACTTATACCAATTACCTGAGGCCAGCACAGAACTGGTTACTTGAGCACAAATTAATTGGTTTAAAAAGCTAAAAAAAAATATTAAAATGAGTCTTTTCATAATTCTAGTCAAAGAACGCAAATTATTCATAGATATTTTATCTATTACATAGATAAATTATACTAAAATCGAAATGCAATCGTTAAATAAATTGTGTATCAAAAAATGAAGCGTTAAATTTGGAAAATAACTTGTATGCATGCAATATTATTGTAAATTGCAACGCTATAATAGAAACCCTCAATAATTTTCAATTAGGAAATGAAAAACATATTTAAAATATCTTTAGTTGTCCTATCAATATTGGCTCTAGCAAGCTGTAGTAAGTCAACATCAGGAAGCTCAAAACTGACAGGATTACCTTTTAACAATGCTAAATTTGGTAACTACGTAAAAGGAGACCCATTTGCAGGGCAAGAAGTTCCCATAGGAATGGTTACCATTGAAGGTGGTTCATTTACAATGGGACAAGTGCAAGATGACGTGATGTTTGATTGGAACACAACTCCTAAAAAAATGCACATACGATCATTCTTCATGGATGAAACAGAAGTTACCAACGCGGAGTACTTTTTGTACGTACAATACACGAAAGATGTTTTTCCTCCATCGGAAGAAAAATACAAACATGTCTACAACTCAGTATTACCAGATACATTGGTATGGAGAAAAAGCTTAGGTAATACAGATATTTTAACTGAAAACTACCTAAGACACCCAGCATATGCAGATTATCCGGTTGTAGGTGTTAGTTGGTTACAAGCAAATGAGTATTGTAAATGGCGTACAAACGCCGTTAACTTAAAAAAATTAATAGATAAAGGCTATATCAAAAACATTTTTGCGAACGATACGCTAAGAAATTTCTTTGATACCGATGTTTTCTTAACAGATTCTGATAGACTTTTTAATGGGGATACCACTGTTTATAAAAGAGGTGTAAAAACAAGAGGTAAAGTAAAGGGAGAAAGAGGCTCTTTTCAAGGGAGAAAAATTACACAGGCAGACGGTATTTTAACCCAGAAGTTCAGATTACCAACAGAAGCTGAATGGGAATTTGCAGCAAAAGCAAATATTGAAAATAGAGAATACAACAACATTAGAGGTAGAAAAAAATATGCTTGGAATAGTAAATATACCAGAGAAAAGGATAAAAGATTTAGAGGAGATCAATTAGCCAACTTTAAACAAGGCCAAGGTGAATACAGTGGCTTGTCTGGTTGGAGCTCTGATGGTTCTGATATTCCTATTAGAGTGAAAGCATATCCACCAAATGGATTTGGATTATACGATATGTCCGGTAATGTTGCAGAATGGGTTGCAGATGTATACAGACCAATCATAGACAACGATGCGAATGACTTTAATTACTTTAGAGGAAATATCTTTACAAAAAAAATGATTGATAAAGATGGGAAAGTTGTGATTGCTGATGGTTCTTCAGGTGACGCTGAAGTAGAATATGACACACTACCTAGTGGAAAAATAATTCCAAAACAACTACCAGGTAGCATCAAATACATTCCAATTACGAAAAACGATGCAACTTTACGAAGAAACTTCAGTGAATCAGACAATACTGACATTGGTGATGGCGATTTAAACTCTAGTAGATTCTACGAGGAAAACGAAGAGGACTATGTATCTAAACCAAGTATGTATAATTCTCCAAGAAAACCAACTAGAGTTACAGATCCTGAGACAGGAATAGAAACTGTAGAAAATGATGCAAAAAATAGAACAACATTAATTAGCAATAGAACAAGAGTTTATAAAGGTGGTGCTTGGTCTGATAGAGAATACTGGTTAGATCCTGCTCAAAGAAGATATTTACCGGAGTATATGGCAACAAACTATATCGGCTTTAGATGTGTTACTGACAAATTAGGCCCTATGACCTATAAAAAAAGAACCAAAAGAAATCCATCGAGATAATAAAAAAAATATTTTAAAAATTTAGACCTCACTGTATGATTTACAGTGAGGTTTTTTTTATTTTTAAAGAATGAAGATTCCAGACATTTATCAATTATACTCCAAGCACTATCTTGTAGATACGGACACCAGAAAAATCAGAAAAAATAGCCTCTTTTTTGCGCTAAAGGGCGATAATTTTAATGGAAATAAATTCGCGGAAAAAGCGCTATCGCTCGGAGCTTCATACGCTATTGTAGATGAAAAAGAATACCACACACATCCCCGTACTATTTTAGTAGACCATGTTTTAGAAACACTTCAACAATTGGCAAAACACCATAGAACTTTGCTAAAAACACCGATTATCGGATTGACTGGTAGTAACGGTAAAACAACCACTAAGGAATTAATACATGCTGTTTTATCAAAAAAATACAAAACCACAGCTACCATAGGAAATCTAAATAATCATATTGGCGTCCCCCTAACACTCCTAACTATGACTCCAGAAACTGAAATAGGGATTGTAGAAATGGGCGCAAATCACCAGCAAGAGATTGCTTTTTTATGCGCTCTTTGCCAACCTAATTTTGGTTACATTACCAATTTTGGAAAAGCGCACCTAGAAGGTTTTGGAGGTATAGAAGGTGTTATAAAAGGGAAAAGTGAATTGTATACCTTCTTAGAAGAAAATCATCAATCAGCATTTATAAACCCTGAAGATGCTATTCAAGTTGAAAAAACTTTAAAAATAAATACCCTCCCTTTTGATGCGGATTTGAAGTTTATAGAGGCAAATCCGTTTGTAAAACTATCGTTTGATTCTGATCACATTCAGAGTAAACTGATAGGCGCATATAATTACACAAATATTGCTATTGCTTGCACTATTGGCCGCTATTTTGACGTGACAGATGCACACATTAAAAACGCTATTGAAAGTTATACTCCAGATAATAATCGTTCACAAATTATTTCAAAAGGATCTAACAAGATTATTTTAGATGCTTACAATGCCAATCCCACCAGTATAGAAGTCGCTTTAGATAATTTTAATGCAATCGACGCCAAACACAAAACAGTGATTCTAGGAGATATGTTTGAATTAGGCGCAACAAGTTTAGAAGAGCATCAACATATTGTCGATTTGGTAGAAAAATTAGACTTTGACAATTCTTATTTTATTGGTGAAAACTTTTCTCAGACGAGTGCAAAGAAAGGCTGCTTTCAAACATTTGAAAACTTTTTAGTGTTTCTCAAAAGAAATCCTCTTAAACAGCAATCAATTTTGATTAAAGGTTCAAGAGGAATGCGTTTAGAAAGACTGTTAGCCTTTATTACTTCATAATATTCTTGTGATACTCTAATAAATTATCAATAGGTCGTTGTATGACATCTGCAATCACGAGATTGTTCTTTTCAGCTATTTTTTCTAAAATATCTCTAAAGTAATGTGCTATAGAACCAATAAAGTACACTGGCGTTTCTGACGTCTTGTTAAATGGCAACACCTTATATTTAAAAAATTCTTGAAATCCTTTTTTAATCATTTTCTTAATGTACTTATCGTCTTTAAACTCAAACATGAATTTTGCAAGCGACGCCAAATACATATTGGGATTCGCTTCTCTGTATAAGTTTCTCTTAATATAATCGGCTTCTAAATTAAATTCCTCGCTAAATTTCTTTCCTATTTTTTTGGGCATTTTACCATAATAATAATCAACTATTAATTTTTTACCAAAGTAATTACCACTCGCTTCGTCCATTAAAATATACCCTAAAGAAGGGGTTAACATTTGCATGTTTTCACCATCATAATAACAACTATTAGACCCTGTACCTAAAATACAAACGATCGCAGGTTTGTTATTAGAGGCCGCATACACAGCCGCCAACATATCTTCAGAAATAAAAATTTTAGCATTTATAAAAATAGCGGCTAATATGTCTTTCAAAATCTCAATTGGCTTTGGTGTACCACACCCAGCTCCGTAAAAATGAATTTCCTCTACTTCCTCCTTTACATTAATTAATTGAAACATATTAATGATTCTACTATGCAACTCCTCTTTTGGAACAATAGCAGGATTTAATCCCAAAGTCCGGGTTCTAAATACTTCTTCTTTGTTCTTATCAATAGCAATCCAATCTGCTTTCGTCGACCCGCCATCTGCAATTAAAATCATAAATATCGTTGTTTAAAAATCAAATATATTATAAGTAAAACTCATACACAATAGCATAAGAAACTTCAATCGTTTTCGTATTTATTTATAGAGTAAATTACTGTAAATTTGCATCAAACATTCGTTATGATCTTTCTTAAGAAAAAGCAAATTCCTTTAAACCACTTTTTCCCAGAGGGTTTTGTAGATATTCATTCACATCTTCTGCCCGGCATTGATGATGGTGCAAAAAATATAGATCAATCCCTTGCGCTCATTTTAGAAATGCGTTCTAACGGAATTAAGAACTTCATAACCACACCCCATGTTTTGGGAGATGTGTATCCTAATTCGTCTACAACCATTCAAACAAAGCTAAAAGAAGTAAAGCAAGCGCTCATAAGCAAGGGTATCAGCGATGTATCTCTAAAAGCCGCAGCGGAATACATGCTAGATGAACAGTTTACTGAACTATTGGAAAAGGATGACATTCTTACATTAAAAGATAATTTTATTCTTGTTGAAATGTCTTACTTCAACGCGCCATTTAACATCTACGACCTTTTATTTGAAATCCAATTAAAAGGGTATAAACCGATTCTGGCGCATCCAGAACGTTATAATTTTTATCATCACGATATCAATCATTATTACAACCTAAAAAAAGCAGGCTGCTTATTTCAATTAAACTTATTATCGCTTACAGAACACTATGGCAAAGGAGTTCAAAAAACTTCAGAAAAACTTTTAAAAGAAAATTTATATGATTTTGTTGGCACGGATACGCACCATCAGCATCATTTAACAATTCTAAAAAAAATCGGAACAAAAAAGAATTTGAAAAACATTGAACATTTATTATTGAATAATACAAAGCTTTTATAAACTCCAACCTCTTTCCATTACAAGTCCTTTTCCGGAGGATTTTTTTTCCACTAATAGGACATATAGTTATTAATGAGTTAAAAACTATTGATAAAGTCGGAGTTAAAAAATAACTGCTCTCATTGTCTATTATTTGCAATAATTATGCGTAATAACCAAACTTAGGTCTATTTAAAGATTTCTTTTGGTATGTTATTAGTATTTAAATTTTATTTCTCTTCTTTTACCTTGATGTAAAAGAAACAAAAGATCAAGATAATCCCTATGAAATTGCTTCGCACCATGATCTATTGATATTCCATGCGTAGCGCTTCGCGCCGCACTTCCATTTGGCTTCGCCAGATACCTTCGAATGAAATTTTATTTCCTTCTCGTAGAGCTCCTTATTTCTTGGGATCACGGGGTACATTGAAATCTGGTTTTGTATAACGATTTGTTCTAATCTACCATTTCTTATGAAATAAAGTCAGAATTTAAACTGACCTATTTTATTTTTCGTTAAAATTCAATTTCTATGAAACGGCAAGAATCCAAAGAGCTTGCGGTCTGGATTCGTTAGTGGAATGGAAAGTAGAATTTCGTTAAATAAAAGTGAGTCTTGATTTTTTGAATACTTTTTGATCAAGCAACAAAGTATTAGCATAAAAATTATCTCTTTCTTCTTTTGTCTTGATACATTCCGAATGTAAGTTCGGAGCAAAGCAAAAGATCAACATAATCCCTAGGATTTTGGTATTGTATTCGCATAAAAATTATTCTTTCTTCTTTTGTCTTGATACAAAAGAAACAAAAGATCAAGATAATCCCTATGAAATTGCTTCGCACCATGATCTATTGATATTCCATGCGTAGCGCTTCGCGCCGCACTTCCATATCATAGCTCATTATTTCTTGGGATCACGGGGTACATTGAAATCTAGTTCTATTTAAAAATCTGTTATTATATAGTGAGGGTTATAAAATAAATTCAGAGTTTAAAAATTATCTCTCTTCTTTTACCTTGATTTAAAAGAAGCAAAAGATCAAGATAATCCCTATGAAATTGCTCCGCACCATGATCTATTGATATTCCATGCGTAGCGCTTCGCGCCGCACTTCCATATCATAGCTCATTATTTCTTGGGATTACGCAGTGCATTGAAATCTATGTTTGTTTTAAGATTTGTTATTGTATCGTGGTAGCGTAAAACATATCATCTCTTCATTTAACTTGATGTATTCCGAATGGTAAGTTCGGAGCAAAGTAAAAGATCAAGATAATCTCTATGAAATTTCTTGGGATCACGGATTGCATTGCAACTTAGGTTTGTTCTTCTTCCCTAAGAAACTATAAAAAATACATTACCGATGCCACTATATTGTGTTCATAAAAAAAAGGAAGCGATGATCGCTTCCTTTTTTTTATATTACCCTAATAACCTTTTGTACCAAGGTTTCTTCTCTTCCTCTAAATAACCATTGCCATAACCATAACCATAACCATAACCATAACCATAGCCATAACCTCTCGTTAGATCCGTATCATTTAAAATAAGCGCCATATTTGGTAATTTCTTTTCGTTGTATAAGTTTTGCGCCACATTTAACATACGTTTGTCTAAATAATTCGCTCTTGCAACATAAACGAACATGTCTGCATACTTCGCCACTAATAAGGTATCTGTCACCAAGTTTACAGGTGCGGTGTCTACCACAATATAATCATACTCCTTTTTTACTTCTTCAAATAAGTCTTTAATCTTATCCCCTAATAATAATTCTGCTGGATTCGGAGGTACAGCACCCGAGCTTATAATGTCCAGTCCTTTGATTTCAGGAATTGAAAACTTAAGGTCTTTCAGCGAAAGAGATTCATTCGTTATAAAGTTTGTCACTCCTTTTCGCTCAGATATACCCAGATACTGTGTTACCTTTGGTGCTCTTAAGTCCAACCCTAGTAACAACACTTTTTTATGAGATAAGGAAAGTGCCGCTGCTAAGTTAATTGACATAAACGACTTTCCTTCCCCACTAGTGGTAGAAGTCACAAATATTGTTTTTCCTTGCTGCTGCTCGCCGGTATTGGCTAACATAAAGCCTAAATTGGTTCGTATCAAACGAAAGGCTTCTGCAGTACTCGTTCTTGCATCGCTGCCAATCACAATTTTATCATCCTTATCAGAATGTGGTACATCACCCAGAAAAGGAATGGTTGTTAAATCTTCAATGTCTTTGCGGCTATGTATTTTTGTATCTAACAAATGCTTCAAATAAATAAAAACAAATGGAATCAACACCCCTAAAAGCAAGGCTGCCAAGTAAACAATCTTCTTTTTAGGACTAATCGGTAAACCTGAGCCATAGGCTACATCAATTATTTTTGCATTGGGCACGGTCACCGCCAAAGAAATCGCAGTTTCTTCCTTCTTTCTTTAGCAAATAAGAATACAATTCAGAGTAAATTATATTTTGACGCTCTATATCAATCAAGCCACGTTCGATTAGCGGAATATCCGATATTTTTGAGTTACTATTTTTTGCTTCAATATTTAATTGCGACAATTGAATTTCTAGTGACTTCTTTAAGTTGTCTAAGCTCGATAATAAATTTTGGTTGAGCGTAGAAATACGACTTTGCACGCCGATTAATTGCGGGTTTCTATCACCTGCCGTCACCAGTAATCTATTTTTATCTAAAACCAATTCGTTATAATTAACAATAGATGTCACGATATTAGCATCCTGAAATCCTAAATTGGTTGGCAATACTTCGTTTGTTTCCGTTTCTTTTTGCAACTTTTTATAAATCCACTCCGCCAGACTCAATTCACTTTCAAGTTGCACTATTTTTTGATTGTTTACAGAAGCTGACTGCTAGCGCCAAAGATCCTTCTTCTGACAAACCTGTAATCCCAAATTTAACTTTATAGTTTTTTACATTGTCTTGAATCACCCCTAAGTTTGCCCCAATGCTTTGTAAACGATCTTCAATGAAATCTTTGGTTTTTTCAGAAACAATATTTTTATCTTTAATTGCATCTATGTTGTATTGTTTTACCAATTCATTTAAAATATCTTCTGCTTTTATTTTTATAGCATCCGTAAGCGTTAGGTTTAATACACTCGAGTTTTTATCTACAGCACTCACATTAATGCGGCTTCTATACCTATCAATCACTTTGTTACGACCACTCATCGTCACCAAAACAGTTTTATTGCGCATCTCCTCTGTAAATGGTTGGAGATAAACGTACTTTAAACGTACCTTTTTGAGACTCAATAACGGTATTAAACATTGCCATTGATGTAACGTCTCCTTCTAAATTTTTAAACTCAAAATTATCTTTGTCTATGATAGAAATGACAAATGCGGTATCTTTTTCTATAAAATTTGCTTCTTCTTTTATAAAATCTATTACTACTGGTGTTGTTTTATAGGCTTCCGTTCTCTTAATTCTACCATCTACGAAATAAGAAAGTGTTAAACCCAAAGAATCTACTGCATTTCCAATAATTTTTCGAGATTTTAAGATATAGATCTCATTATCGGTATTGTTTGCAGAACTCCCGCCAATAATTCCTAAATCTTCAAAAGCTGCCAACTCTGAAGAAATTCCAGACTTGTTATTGTCTTTGATCATAATAGCCCCAGAGACACTGTACTGAGGTGTTGCATATCTTAAATAGGTATACGCTACTGAAAGAGTCACCAACGCACCGAAAACAAACCATCGCCAATGCACGAGGTATTTTCCTAATTCTGCTTTTATATCGATACTGTCTCTGTATTTTCTATCCCTTGATTCTGAATGAAATTTTCTTTTTGTTCTTGCATTTTTATCTTGTTAAAAGCGATACGATGGTAATAATTAAACCAGTTAAAGAGATGAACAACGTGGTATTCGAATTTGACGAAGCTGACTGAACGCTTGCGTAATTCGGTTCTACATACACCACATCATTTTGCTGTAAATAATATACCGGTGAAGTCAATAGTTTGTTCGATCTTAAATCAACTCGGTATTGCATTTTCTCTCCGGCTTCTTCTCGAATGATCAACACATTATTTCGTTGTGCAGAAATTCTCACATCACCTGCCAATGCCAACGCATCTAAAATGGTAATTCGTTCGTTTGGGATATTATAACTACCCGGTCTGTTGACGTCTCCCAACACCGAAATTTTGTAATTGGCAATTCTAATGTTCACGTTCGGGTCTTTAATATAATCTGGAGAAAGCTTACTTTTTAGCAAATTAATCGTTTCATCACGGGTCAAACCTCCCACTTTAATTTTTCCCAAAACAGGAAAGTCAATTTCTCCATTGGTATCTACTAAATAGTTTGCTGTTGCGCTTGACCCACCGCAGCTATTTGAAGCGTGCATAATTAACTGCGGTTAAGTTGAAAGGACGCACTGCCTCTATATCTAGTGCCGTAATGGTAATCTGTAATAAATCATCTGGTTTGATAATGGTCTTAAAGCTATTAGAAACCTTTTCTTGGTCAATCACATCGTTTTGAAAGTAGACAATGTCTTTTTTTGAAACGCAGGAAGATAAATAGCAACCTAAAAAGAAAAGTAACAAAAACTTGTTACTTGAAGTATATCTTAACTTTAACATATTTTTTCTTTATTTTTTTTTGCGAAGATAATGTAAAATATAATTATGAACTAACTTTGTCCAATTTTTCAAATTCTGAGTTTTGAGAAACATATTCCGGCACTAAGTTTTTCATAAAAGCCACAAGATTCCCTCCATCCAACTCATTAAAGTCCGTGGTCAATGTCTCAATTTTTGCTTTCACCAAATCAGCATCTAATTCTTGCGTTTTAGCAATCATTATCTTTTCATGATAGGTTTTGGTTGTATTTTCTCCGTCTGCCAACAACTCTTCATACAACTTCTCTCCTGGCCGTAAGCCTGTTATTTTAATGTCAATGTCTTCAGGATATTTTAAGCCCGACAAGTAAATCATTTTTTTGGCAATATCGTAGATCCTCACCGATTTCCCCATATCAAAAATATAAATTTCGCCCCCTTTCCCCATCGTTCCGGCCTCTAAAACCAAACTACATGCTTCTGGTATCGTCATAAAATACCTCGTAATATTTTTATGCGTTAAGGTTAAAGGTCCGCCATTCGCTATCTGTTTTTTAAACAACGGAATTACAGAACCATTAGACCCTAAAACATTTCCAAATCTGGTTGTTGTAAATTTTGTCTTCGTTTGCTGTTTACTTGCACAGCTTATATACAACTCTGCAATGCGTTTAGAAGCGCCCATCACATTGGTTGGGTTTACGGCTTTGTCTGTAGACACCATTACAAAACGTTCTATACCATTTTCAATAGATACATCTACTAGGTTTTTTGTTCCTAGTACATTTGCTTTAATGGCTTCGTGTGGCGATTGCTCCATTAAAGGAACATGTTTATACGCTGCCGCATGAAAAACTTTTGCTGGTTTGTATTTTTTAAAAATAACCTCCATTTTATTTCGATCCCTCACATCAGATACAATCGCTACAAAATTTGTAACCCCATTTTGTATCAGTTCTTGCTGTAAGTCATACAATGGAGATTCTGATTGATCTATTAAAACAATCATTTTACAGCTATAAGAGGTCAACTGCCTAGAAATTTCACTACCTATAGAACCTGCCGCACCAGAGACCAATACTACCTTATCATTTACTTCCCTTTTTACAACAGGATTGTTAATAATAATTGGGGATCTCTCTAGTAAATCTTCAATATTAACCTCTTTAATTTGATTTGCCTTTAAATCGCCTTCTATCCATTTCGATAAGGCAGGCACAATCTTCACCTTTAAATTTAAGGCGATCAATGCATCTGTAATTGCTAAAAGTTTGGTGGGTTTTATCCTTTGAATTGAAATAATAACTTCAGTAATATTATGTTTTTCTACAAATTCTTTATTAATTTTAGAAAGTTCATAAATCTTAATTCCGTCAATTTTTTTATTTACTTTCGTTTTATCATCATCAATAAATCCTAAGATTTGATAATGTATCTCACGCTCGCGATTTAAAGCATTATAGGCAATAATCCCTGAGTCTCCCGCCCCGTAGATTAATGCATTTGTGACTGTCTTTAATTCTGTTGAAATAATTTCGTAAAACGCTTTAAAAATGTATCTACTTACAATTAAAACAAAGACAGACACTAAATAATGAATCACAATAATAGACTTCGGCATGGTAAAATTTTCGAGCACACCCAACAAATTATTGCCAAGTGTTACAAGCGAAATAAGAGTGCTCAAAATTGTAATCGCTACAAATACATTAAACACATCTCTAGTGCCCGTGTGCCTTATCACTCCTTTATAAGAACCAACCAATAGAAAACTAAAAGCAGCAACTAAAATTACCAGAACGAGCTGGGGCAATATAACGGAGATATTAAAATCGAAACGAATGTCAAAACGAATGACATGGGCAATTATAAAAGATATACAAACCAATAATATATCAATACTAAAAACAACCCACTTTGAGGCGTATTTATTTAGGGATTTTGAAAACATATTTCTACTCATTCTTTATTTATGCATTTTACATTCAAAGCTACAAAATTTTATTTAGAGAAGTTGTGGATTGTTACTAAATCATTTGCTGTTAAATTAGACCCAGACGGCAAACACAAGCCATCTCTAAATAAATCCTCAGCAACCGATGCACCATAATAAGTACAATCCTTAAAAACCGGTTGTAGATGCATAGGTTTCCATAAAGGTCTTGATTCTATGTTATCCTTTTCCAGTTGCAATCTTAAATCTTCTTTTGAGAAACCCGTTATCTTTTCGTTAACTACAATACATATTAACCAATGGTTCGAAACGCAGTTGATATCTGATGTATTAAATACGGTAATCCCTTTAATTGCTTGAAAAAATGCGGTATAAAACAAATGAATCTTTCTACGAGTGTGAATATATTGTCCTATGTTTTTCAACTCAGACAAACCTACAGCGGCTGATAATTTATCCATTCTGTAATTATACCCTATTTCTAGATGTTGATAATAATTACACATTTCTTTTGCTTGTGTTGCTAAATAAATTGCCCTCTTTTTATCCTGCCCACTTTTACAAATTAATGCACCACCACCTAAGGTGGTTAAAATTTTATTTTCGTTAAAAGAGAGAATACTAAAATCTCCAAAAGTACCGCATTTACGGTCTCTGTAAGAGGCCCCTAAAGCGCTCGCAGCATCTTCAATTAGTTTTATATCATACCTCTTGGCAATAGAAATAATTGCTGCTATTTTAGGAGGCATCCCATAATTACAATTTACAATAATTGCTTTGGGTTTTTTATTTAATACAATACACTTTTTTATCGTTTCTTCCAGTAATAAAGGGCATATACTCCAGGTTTCAATTTCACTATCAACAAAAATGGGCGTTGCCCTTTGATATAAGATAGGGTTTGCGGAAGCTACGAAAGTAAAACTCTGACATATAACGAAATCCTCTTTTTGAACACCTGCTAAAATAAGTGCAATGTGCATTGCTGCCGTGCCTGAATTTAAAGCGACTACTTTTTTATCAAAGCCAAGATAGTTTTCCAATGCGTTCTCAAAATTCAGCACATTGGCATCCTTAAAAGAAACTGTGCTTAAAAGTTCTTCAACATTTGGCTGTGATAAATGTATTTTTGATACCAAAACAGCTAACTTTTAATCTTTAACTTATGAAACAAAAGGAGATAAGTTAGCATAAAAAAAGAGATAACACCCAATAAAATGAATACTTGTGTTTGTAAAGTCAATTGGTAAGTTTTATAAAGAACAACATTCATTAAAAGTTGAACAAGAGCATACGCGACCGATACTTTTAAATGTGATAGTTTTTTAACATCTACTAATTTTTGATACATATGATGTCTGTGGGGATCAAAAACACTTTCATTCGTATACAATTTCCGATACAAAAATGTACACCCGGTGTCTGCTCCATATACAATAACTAACAACAACATTAAAGGAGAAGATAATTTTATGGCAAACAATACCCCTATAAAGAAAATAAAAACACCGATTGTAATGCTACCAATATCACCAGCAAAAAAAAGGGCCTTTTTTCTAAAATTATAATATCCAAAAATCAATAAAGATATTCCTAAAAATAGAATTAAATCCTCATGCACGAGATGTTCATTGTGATTAATAAGAAACAAACCAGACAACACCGCCAAACTGTAAATACCTGTAATACCATTAATACCGTCCATAAAGTTGAACATATTAGTAATTCCAATTCCCAGAATAACAAAAAGTACAAAAAGAGAATATGGTGATAAAGGGACCTGCAACTGATATAATGCCTAAAAAAACAGCTATAAATTGAAAAGGAAATCGAACTTTAGCGCTTAGCGTATATATATCATCTAAAAAACTAACTAGAGAAATTAAAAAAACACCCAAAACAAAGTATGGGAATTGGTAATCATTCAAAAAAAAGAACAATAAAATTGCTATTGGAAAAATAATACCTCCACCTCTCACTGTTATTTTTGAGTGCGAACTTCGCACATTTGGCTTGTCGAATGATTTTAAAATGTACTGCTAACTTTAAATAAACAAAAGAAAGTACTGCCAAAATAATTGAAACAAGTATATAAATTTTCATAATTTAAAATGATGAAATTGTCTTTTCAATTCCTTTTTTTGAAGAGAAAGGCAACTCTTTATTTATAGCCTTTTTTATTTTGTCGTTAGAAACCTCATAATTTTCTATGAGTTTCTCCATTCTTTCTGAATTTAGCGGCAAAGGTAAAAAATCTCCAGCTTTAGCCAAGAGATTCACTACAAATTTTGGAATTTCTAAAATTTTAGCCGGCTTGTTCATCGTTTCTCCAATGATCGCAACCAATTCCTTCGTAGATAAACTTTCGTCATCTGCAATATTATAAACGCCAGATGCAATGTTAGCGTTGTCAATTAATTCATTGATGATAAAACACAAATTTTCTACAGAAACAAAAGATCGTTTGTTCTCATACTTGCCAAATGGATACGGTATTCCTTTCGATATAAAACTGTGCAAAAGGTTTAAATTTCCTTTATTTTTAGGACCATGAATCATACAAGGCCTTAATATAAACACTCTTTTGTTACTCGGTATTTCTTTGGATAAGATATAGTTTTCTGCCGCCAACTTCGATTTCCCATAAACGGTTACAGGGTTCGGAACAACCTCTTCTGTTAATACCCCTGCAACTTTATCTGCAACCGCTTTTACAGAACTCATATAAATAAAAATCTCGCAATCGCTTTGCAAAAATTGGTCGAATAAATTTTTAGTCAATTCAGTATTTACCTCAAAATATGCTGCGTCATCAGACGTCTTTTTTAAATCATGTGCTTTACCTGCCAGGTGAATACAACTTTTAGCTTTATTCAATATTTCTGGGTTTAAAGCATCATAGCTCAGTTCTTCTAAAATTGGCGTTCTAGAAACACCTTGCGTATGCTTCCCTTTATTGTTTAAATAATTGAATAAGGTTTACGCCAACAAAACCCTTGTTACCCGTAATATATTGCAAATTAGAATTCATAATTATTTTTTCTTTAAAAACTCTGTTATTTTCCAAAAACCTCTTAGTTGCACTTTTACATAACTGAAATTAATATTATTCCGAGTTAAGGCTTTTTTTATTTCTTTAGAAATTAATTGATAAGTACCAACGCCAGAACTACTTACACCACCGATTAACATGTGAGTAGTTGTAATATCAGAAAATTTCCAAGAGATCTTGTGTTTTAAGAAAAAGACGCGTTATTAACTCATAATCTGCTGCAATGGTAAAATCTAAATGATACTGACCATACTTTTCATATAAATTTCTATTAAAAAAAATGGCAGGATGTGGAGGCATAAAACCAATTTTTAATTTTTCCGGATTCCAATTTTCTGCAGAATAATTTCTTATAAATTCTCCTTCTTCATTCACTTTTATAATGTTACCCACAGAAGCTTCGATATCATTTTCTGTGTGAAACCGAGCTATCTTTTCCAAAATAGTATGGTCTGTAAAAACATCATCCGAATTTAAAATACCTACCAAATCTCCTGTGGCTAATTCTATGCCCCGATTCATGGCATCGTACAAGCCCTTGTCTGGCTCCGAAATGTATTTTGTTATGATCGATTTATAATCGTTCATAATATCGAGCGTACCGTCTTTCGACTTACCATCTATCACAATGTACTCTATATTATTGTAGGTTTGGCTTTGTACAGATTGAAAGGTCTTTTCAATGGTTTTTGCACTATTGTAACAGACTGTAATTATAGATATTTTCATCTTAGAGCTCTATTTTATATACGTTTTTAATATATTTACGAATTTTCTGTACATCATTACCACACACTTTTTTAATTTCAAAAATCTTAGCATCTACCAAAACCCGATACCAAAATCCTTGTAAGAAATGCCACAGAAAGCCCTCTTTGCCATCTAAAAAACCTAATCGAAAAACATAACGGTATAAGAAATAAACAAAACACCTAAAAAACAGTGGTAATTTCACATATTTCAACTTTAATTTTCTCTTTTTTAGCGCCTGTTCCCTTATATTTTCTCCCGAATAATTTCCCAAAAAATCCAATTCAACATCCAACAATTCAATAGCCTCCCTTATGGAGTATCCATTATGCTTCGTTGTCCACCATCCGATTGAATTTAAATTATCATCTGCAAATTCATTATCAAAAACAAGGCTTGTGCCATTTAACAATTCAAGATGCTCATCCATCCATCTATTTTCAATTCTTCCTTTACCGAATCTAAAGAGTCGCATCATTTTTATTTTACCAAGCCCTCTTTTCATATAGCGCCCTAAAAAGATTCTGCGAATAAAAATCTCTATACCACTAACAGCATCTTGCACATCATCAAGTTTATTTAAAATTTCTGTTTGTAGCGCTGGCATTAAATATTCGTCAGCATCCATTCTTAAAACCCAATTGGTGGTAATATTGCAGTTATCTAGTGCCCAATTAAATTGTGTTGCATGATTTATCCAACTATTTTGGTGAAACTCACAATTATTTATTTTTGCTATTTTTTCTGTAGCATCATTCGAAAATGAATCAATCACAATGATGTGTTCGCACACCTTTTTTAAAGAATTGATACAACGCTGTAAATGAATTTCTTCATTATAGGTTAAAATTATCGCTGTTAATGATGGTTTTAATTTACTCAATGATTTCTCTTTTTTTAATGAATTTCGCCGGGTTGCCACCAACAATCTCCCAAGTATTAATATTTTTATAAATAGAAGAGGTTGCCCCTACAACAGCTCCTTGACCAACTAAAACCCCCATTCCAATGAAAACACCTGCTCCAATCCATACTTGATCTTCAATTATGATGGGTGCTGTTATTAATGGATTATGACTTTTTGTAACATCATGAGATGCAGTACACAAATAACTTTTTTGAGAAACCGTAGAATGAGCGCCGATAATAATTCTATCCACATTATAACAGTCTACCTCTGGTGCTAAACAAGAATACGCATGCATTTCTAAATTCCAAGGTGCGTATACCTTTACAGAAGCATAAACATTAGCTGTTTTATGTATTTCTGCTCCAAATAATCTTAATAAAAAAATTTTCCAGAACATAGCTGTACTTCTTGGAAATGGTCTGGCAAATAAAATCCAAACTAAAGACCAAAGCAGCCTCTTTAATTGATGCCATTTTGTTAATTTATTCTGATAATTTGATAAATTTACCCTCGTCATAATTGTAATATATCTATAAAACTAGGTTTATTTTCTTTGGTCAAAACCCAATTATATAATTCTAACATCTGCCTTCCTACAGATACCATACTGTATTTATCTTCAACCAATTTTCTACCATTAACGCCCATTTCTATCAATGTTTTATCACTAGATCCAATAGCTTGTTCTAATGTTTTTTTCAAGGGTTTTACACCAATATCAATCCACCATCCGCACTTACTAGTATTTAAATCTTCCCAAGGGGTTCCTTTGGTTGTAATTACAGGAGTGTAGCTAGCCAAAGCTTCAGCAATTACAATTCCGAAATTTTCACTAAAGGTAGGTAATACAAATAAACTAGCCTCCCTGAATAACTTTATCTTGTCATTTCCGAAAATAGGCTTTTTAATCTGAACTTGTTCCGTTAAATTTTCTAAAATAATTCTATCTTTTAAAGATTGTATATAATTTTCATCTCCATTACCTACTATTTCAATTATCCAATCTTTTTTAAGGGCTATATCAATTAATTTCCAAGCTTCTATTAAATTCTCTATACCTTTTTTAACATGTATTCTAGAAAGGAAAAGAATTTTTTTAGGTCTATTCTGCTTATCTGGGAAAGATGCGGGAAATTCATCTATATGCACACCATTAGGTATCATCGCAATCGGATTTTTGAAACCTAATTTACGAATATTTTCTACCTCCATAGGAGCAGTTGCGTGAATACAAGTTGCTTTTTTTAAATCATTAAATTGAAATAATTTTAATGCTAATTGTTTTTTTAACTGCCCTTGTAATAAAGACCAAGGCTCCAACATTCCCCTTGGTGTAATAATATAGGGTTTCTTTAGTTTTCTCGCACTTTTAGCCATTTGATGCACTGGCAACTCCCAAAGCCCATGGCCATGAAATAAATCTGAATTAGACTCTAATAAATTGTTATTTAATGATTTTGAATATTCTAAAAAACCAAATTTATTAAAATATAAATCTCCATTAGCTGAATCAAAACTTTTGATAATTGGATTATTGGATGCCAACGTATTTAAGCTTATTTTAATATCTTTATCAACATCTAAAATAGTTTCAATTAAATGAGTTACACTTCTTGCAGGTCCTCCCGAGGATATATCTATTGATGAAACTATATGATTTATTTTCATTTTAAATTATTTAACAAATCCAACTTCTCTTTTGAAATACAATGCTTCTTCTTTATCTATCTTTTTTATAAATTTTGCAGGCACACCACCGAACAAACAATTGGGTTCTTTAAAGTTTTTAGACAATAGAGCACCTGCCCCTAGAACCGAATAATCCGGGAGAGCAGCACCTCCTAAAATTATACATCCAGTTCCTATAAAACAATAGTCACCGATGACAACTGGATGTACATCTTGTCTATTTTTATAAACATCTATACTGTGGGTTAATAAAGTAGATCTAATTCCCGCAAATGTTGTGAAATTCCCTATATAAACACCTCCATTACAATCTATAAAATGTCGAGATGTGATTGCTGAATGTCTACCCAAAATAAGTTCACATTTTCTGGTTTTTCTGTGAGAATATTCGTTTGTTTTTTTTGTATTAAAACCTGTAATAAAATTTAAAGAACCTAAAGACGTATTATTTTTTAGATACAATTTATCAATATTCTTGCAAATAGTTAAACTTCCAATTTTTGAAAAATCTTCCATTATTAGTTCATCTGCCAAAATTACAGATTTACCAATCTTAGCTGATTTAGCTATTTTAAATTTAAATATTTTGCAGAGAAGAAATCTTCTTATTTTCCAAGGAAAAAATATGATTAATATTTGTAATATAATTTTCATTTATGAAATTTTAGGTTCGTTATACTTTTTCCTTTATTCCTTTTGGTATCAATAAGGGATTTTAAATAATTTCCATTAAATATTTTGTATATCTTTTGAAGGTAAACGCCTTTTCTAGTATAAATAACATTGTTTTTATCTCTTATCCTTTTTGATTCCTTATAAAATTCATCGGACTGCTTATCTTCAAAAGCATGCGAAGTCTTCGAATCTTTATGAATTCTAAACCCCCAAAAATAAGTTTGACTCTTAACAAACTGATGACCCAATTTTTTAAATCTAAACCATAAATCTGTGTCCATACCAAACCTTAAAGATTCATCAAAACCGCCTACTTCATCAAATATTTTTTTACTAAAAATTGTAGTAGGACCATAAACAGTAATCGGAGCATTTTTGAATAAAAAATTACTCCAACTAGGTCCATTCGTACATTTTATAACAATACCATTAACATCAAAAAACACAGTATTTGCTGAGACCCATTCTACTTCTTTATTTTTAGAAATAACGTTATCTGCTTCTTTTAAAGAATTTGGTAATAATATGTCATCAGCATTTAACCAAAATAAAAATTGCCCAGTTGCTCGCTTAAAACCTTTGTTAAATGCTTCGCTTTGACCCGAATCTTTTTCAGAAACCCACCAGCTAATTTTATTCTCATATTTTTTTATTACCTCAACACTATTATCTGTTGAGCCCCCATCAATAATAATTAGTTCATAATTTTTATAGGACTGATTAATTACAGAGAGAATAGCTTCCTCTATAAATTTTCCATGGTTATAATTTGCTATAACTATTGTAAATAATGGACTTAACTTCATTTTATCTTATTTATTTTATTGTACTCAACAATTATAAGTGATGCGAATAAAGGAAAAGAAATTCTCAAATGACCTATAGGACTATAAAACAGATGCCAAAGCATTTGAACTGCAACTATTAATAAAACAGGAAATAAAGGAGGTATTAAGGGTTGTTTAAATATTTTATAAAAAACTTTATATAGTTTAAAAAACATTATAAGCATTATTAAAAAACCGAAAAAACCAGCATAAGCCCAAATACCTAATACAATAGAATGAGCTCTTACATAACCCACTATATGATAATCCAAAAATTCTTTTCCAGATAACCTTGCCTGTATTCTAGCGTATTTATTATCCTCATCTTTAGCCCAAGACCCATGCCCTAATAGGGGCTTATCGCCAATAGCTTCCAACAAAACCGCTGAATCTATCCTGCCATAATACAATAATTCGAACGGGTTATAAGGATTACTTAAAAGTGAAATTTGTTTAGAGGTACTCCCTTTAATATTTCCATCGATAACATTATTTATGTATATCACATATATACCATAACAAAAAACGGATGCTTTTAACAGAGTCAAAAATGAAATTGAAATATTTTTTATTTTAACATAAATTAATATCCCAGCTATTAAAAAAATAACGCCGTTGGATCTTGCATTAAGCAATAAACAAATAAATGCAAAAACAAAAAATAAAACAATCGTCCTATTATATTTTTTTTTTCGAAAAAAACTATGACTTAAAATGAGCACTAATGGATTTAAAAAAGGTAAAAATCTTACTTTAAAAAAGTTGTCACTTTCTGCTTTTAAGGTCGTTTCGCCCAAAATTAAACCAATAAAAAAGACACCTATTAAGAGGCTAACGAAAAAATTTTTTTTATAAGACCCCAAATATGTGTAGTATATTGTTGAAATGAGACTAAAAACAATCATTGCCCAACCCCTGTAACAATCAACTTCTGAGGTATTATTTATTAAATCAACAAATATTTGTATGAATAAATAGAGAATGAAAGAAATTGAAATAAAAATCAATTGAGGATTCTTTCTAAATAAAACTTTAAAATTAATAAATGGTAAAGAAAGAAGACTTATAATTTCAGTTATAAAAATTTGACCGATTAAATTAATTTTGATTTTAGAAAATATTCCAAATAAAACACTGCGTAAATTAAACATTTATCTATTATTTAAATCAATTTCTCTTTTCTCATCAAACAACATAGAAACACCTGTTTTTACTATTTTTGCAGGCGCCCCTATTATCAGAGAATATTCATCCTCCAATGCAAAAAACTGACTAACAACACTATGAGAACCTACTATTGAATTATTAGGTATAACCACTCCTTTTTTTAAACTAACATTATTTCCAATCCATACATTATTTCCGATTTCAATAGGTTTAATATTATTTATTACTTTCTTCTTGTATTTACAAAACACCAGTATATAAAAATCCTTTTCCATAAATAACAATCGTACTTTTGTCATCTATAATACTTCAATTATTTAGAGAATCACTCAATATTTGATAACCCAAAAAATAAAAAAATATAAGAAGAATAAAATCTGGATAGTTTTTTAAAACTAATTGCCATGAATTCTAAAAAAATATTTTTCCAACTAAGTTTTTTTTTAAAATTAGTAAAGTATAAAATGATAAATTTCTTTTCCTAAACATATGTTATTTGTTCCAAATTCGAACTGCTTTTTTTTCTAATAATAAATTAACTTGTTTTACAGTAAAAAAGGAAATTATTAAGTAAAAAAAGGAACCCGATAATATGACTCCAATAATATCAAATTTTTTTCCAAGAAACAATGCCAACGGTATATGTGCAAAAGTTGCTAAAGAATAAGTAAGTATTTGAATTCTAACCTTACCAATGCCATTTAATATTTGTGTATGCAACCCAACTATACCTAGCATTAACACATAAAATCCTACAGCAATTGTAATCTTAAATGGTATTACTATTTTATCTCCTAACCATAAGTGATAAGCTGTTGATGAAAAAGTTACGAGCAATATTAATCCAATAATAAACAAGAATAAAATCTTTCTTAATGCTTTAACTGTAGTTTTCATCCAAGTATAATCCTCTTGAACATAAGCTTCAGTAAAAGCAGACCAATATGGGGAAATTATTATGGTAAAACTCATTAAAGCAATACTTAAATATCTATAAGCAACATTAAATATCGCAACATCTTTAGGTGAAGCAATTTGGGTTATTATTATATTATTAGTTTGATATATAATAATAACTGCAAATTGAATGAAAAAAAATTTGGAACCTAACCCTACAATATCCTTTGCATAATTAAAATCGACTTTTCTAAATGAAGGTGCTACCTCCTTATATGTGTTGTAGTAGAGTAAAAAAGAAGACACAAAAAAAAACCAAAACTGGAATTAGCCCCAAAGTTACTGCTAAATTAATTAAAGAACCTTCAGTTGTTTTAGTTAAATAATAAACTACAATTAAAACAAATACTTGAGAAATCATACTAAAAAAGGAGGCTTTAGCAGGCTTTTGGTCTGCTATTAAAACAATATTAATTGTTTTAAGTACCATTTGTAAACAAAAAAAACTAAATACTATTAAAGCTAATTTTGATAATTGACTTGTTTCTATATCTTTAGTATTTAATAGTAAAGACCAATCAATAAAATAATTTACTACAAGAAAAAAAATCCATACTATAATAAAGATAATTATTAAAACCGCATACGTTGTACTTAAATAAATTCTTGCTCTTTCAATATTGCCAATAGCTTTAGATTCTGTAAATTTATTTCTTAATCCATGCCCAAATCCAATATCAAAAAAACTAAACCATGCTATTATAGAACTTAATGTTAACCAAATTCCATACTGAGTTGGATTAACATAATCTATGGTTAGAGGAATTAATGCAAGGTTAACGATAATACTAATACTCTTAACACCAAAAGAAGCTAGAATATTTTTTTTGGCTAATAATGTTCTCTTATGACCTTTATTAAAGAAGCTTTTTATATTTTTCAAACAAACATTTTTTTTTAATTTCACTAATAAAATTCAACAAAATATTAGTAGTCATTAAATTTTTGAGATAATAATTTTGTTCTCTAGAATTTTATTTACTGGTATTAATTATTTTTTTAAAAATTAACACAAAATTATTTTACTCCGCCTGCTTCAAAATTTCATGACCTGCTTTTAACAAATCAACATCTTTTTTCATTAAAGTGACATCACCTTGCATCATGTCTTTTACCAAAGAAGCCAAATCGTGCTCTGGCACCCATCCTAACTTTTCTTTTGCTTTTGTTGGATCTCCGATTAACAAATCTACTTCTGTTGGACGGAAATACGTAGGATCTACAGACAATACCTCTTTACCAATGGCTAAATCGATGTTCGTTTTTTGTTGCTCAATATTCGTCGCAGCCGTGTATACTTCGTGATTGATACTCTTAATGTATCCTTTCTCATCAACACCCACTCCTTTAAATTCTAATTCGATACCGACCTCTCCAAAAGCCATTCGTACAAATTCTCGCACTGTTTTTGTTACTCCAGTGGCAATTACCCAATCTTCTGGCTGTTCTGCTTGTAAGATCATCCACATCATGCGCACATAATCTTTTGCATGCCCCCAATCACGTTTCGCTTCTAAGTTTCCTAAATAGAACTTTTCTTGTAAACCTAAAGCGATCTTCGCAACGGCGCGTGTAATTTTTCTTGTTACAAACGTCTCCCCTCTTCTTGGTGACTCGTGGTTGAATAAAATACCGTTACATGCAAACATATCGTATGCTTCACGGTAGTTTTTTGTGATCCAAAATCCGTATATTTTCGCTACACCATAAGGAGAACGTGGATAAAATGGGGAATTTTCGTCATAAAACCCTTTGTCATTTTTATTCTCTGGCATCCCTCCGTACAACTCTGAAGTGGAGGCTTGGTAAATTCTTGTTTTCTTTTCTAATCCTAAAATTCTGACTGCTTCTAAGATTCTTAAAGTCCCTAATCCATCTACATTACCCACATATTCTGGCGTATCAAAAGACACGGCAACATGACTCATAGCGCCCAGGTTATAAATCTCATCGGGCTGGCATTCTTGAATGATGCGTGTTAAGTTCATGGCATCTGTTAAATCGCCATAATGCAATTTTAATCGTTGCTCCGGATGATGCGGATCTTGGTATAAATGGTCTATTCGGTCTGTATTAAACAAAGAAGACCTTCTTTTGATACCATGTACCATATAGCCTTTTTCTAATAATAATTCTGCTAAATAAGAGCCATCTTGCCCTGTAATTCCTGTAATTAATGCTACTTTCATATTTTGTTGTATGCTTACATTTGTCAGTTATTCGTTTTTTGTTAATAGCTGAACGAGTAACGACAGACTAAAAACCATAAACGAGATTCGTATTTTTAAATAAATTAACCCTATTTACAAAGCTCTTTTTTTTTTGCAAACTTACAAAAAAACAGTGTGAATATATAATTAAAAAGGGCTAAGTTAAATACGTATAAAATTCAAATTTCTTACACTCTATCAATACCATAAGTAAAAATATGTAGATACCTTCGTTATCTAGAAAACGAATTTTAATAAAAGATTAAATGAGATTCTATAAGCTATCAGTTTTCTGACACCTTTTATGCAGTGTAAGCTGAATAACAATGTAAGTAACTGATGCTTCATAAATAGTAACCTCTTTTAAGCATCCGCTGACTTTTGATGCCTGTGATAGCTATGAAAATCTAAAACACTCTCATGAGTGCATAATTTAAGAATCAAAAAAGGACATCCGTTATCTGCGTAATAAATAAGCACCCATAATAACTTGATAAAAAGGAGACAATTAGATAATAGGAAATAATACATCTAAAAAAAACAAGCACTGCAATTGTATATTGCAATCAGTTTCACTAAAACAAATTATTATTTTTCTAAAATTGTAATATTTAAAAATCAATACAGATCTTGCAGCAAATAGGATTCAATCTCAATGAACTAAACCTTAATTTGTATTTATAAAAATAGCCACAATAATATGGTTAAACAACAAAAACTAATAAAGCCATTTACACGGTCTATAAAATTTTAAACATTATTAGTCCCAAAACTCAGAACCTCATAAAGCCTTTAAAGCCTTTAAAGCGAAAAAAAGAATAGAATTGCACCTATAAAGCTAACACCTCTAACTCTTTACGTTATTTTTTTGTGTATCCAATTCACAGTTTTGACAATGAATAAATAGCCTCCTTGTAATGATTTATAATAATTTTTTCATCAAAAACATTTACAGCTCTATCTCTTGCTTTTGCACTCATTTCCTTTAAAACTTCATTTTTAAGGTTTAACATTTTTTCCATTTTTAATGCCAAATCAGTTGCATTTTTTACCTTACATAAAAAACCAGTTTCATTATCAACAACCACATCTCTGCAACCAGGAACATTGGTTGTTACAATGGGCACGCCCAAGCTAGAAGCTTCAATTAAAACTTTTGATAAACCTTCCCTGTAAGAGGGCAACACAATACAATCTGCTTTCCCCATAAAGTCTTGCACATTGTCCGTTTCGCCTAGGTAATTTATCATGCCCTCTGCAACCCACGAATTTAAAGTTTTTTGATCTACTGATGTAGCATTATTTCCAAAAAATGGCCCCAAAACATCAAAACTGACAAGAGGATACTTAACTTTTAAAATTTTGATAGCATTTATATATTCTAAAATACCTTTATCATAAAGCAACCTTCCCACAAATAAAAAATTAAAAGCTTCTTTTTTTTCTTTGGATATTTTTGGAAGAAACTTATTTGTATCTACGCCAGAGCCCGGTATTACCTTACATTTACTTGGACTAATAAGCTTATAATTTACGAACAACTTTAAATCATCCATATTTTGAAAAAAAACTTTACTCGCTCTTTTTTGTGAAAATTTGTACAACCGTTTAGCTATTGTCGTTGAAAAGCTCTCTTTTATAAAAAGTGTTCCCAAACCAGAAATATTATTAACCGTTGGAATACCCAATAAGCCAGCAGCAATTGTACCGTAAATATTTGGCTTTATGGCATTATGACAAATCACATCGGGATTTATACTTTTATAAATTTTATAATACTGATGAATTAAATATAAATCTCTTATCGGATTTTTTGAGTTATTATTAATTTTAATATTAGTATGTACAAAACCTAAATCTTTTAGTTTTTTGGAATATTGATCCTCTAACGCTACCGTAAAAATTTCGTTAGCATCTTTTTGTAATTCTTTTAAGAGACCTCCTCTAAAGTTATAAATACTCCACGAAATATTTGAGGAGAAAACTATTTTCATATTTATTTTTGTTAAATCATCTTTAATTCCCTTCCTTTTAAGAAAACTAATAACTTTTCTAATTTCTCTTTTAATAAATAATCTGTCTTGTCTATCAATACCCAAAAGATAAAGACTTAACAGGAAAGAAATAACCGAGGTGAATCCTGTAATAAGAAAATTATAAACCTCATTAGAAGTTTGATTTATTAATAACAAAGGGATTATTGGTGCAATTATACTAACTAAAATTATTTTAAAAATTACATTGTAGAAATACTCTTTAACCGAAATTTCAATTAAATTATTAACAATAATTATCCTTGATACTAAAACTAGTAAACTGACAAAAATCGAAATGACAAATGGATAATAAGGAGAGCTTCCTTGTTTTAATGCAAAATAAGAAAGTGGGAGGTTAAAAAATGCAAAAAACTAATAATTATTTGATACTTTTTTATTTTTCCTGTTGCGAATACGGCAGTAATTAAAGGACCAGATATGGATTCTATAAGTGAATTAATTAATACT
>CALSOT010000001.1 GCA_943788045.1 uncultured Polaribacter sp. | reverse complement strand
ATACTTTTTTGATGACGTTTGTTACAATTCCCCAAATCACAAAATCGTTATCTTCTGTAATATTAATTATAGGATAATTAGGGTTTTCTGGTTTTAGCTAAACTTCGTTTTTTTCTACTCGTAAACGTTTTACAGTAAACTCTCCATCTAAAAAAGACACTGCAATTTTGTTGTTGGCAGGTTCTAAACTTCTGTCAATGACTAATAAGTCATTATCATCCAAACCAGTATCAATCATAGATTGCCCTTTAACTTTTGTAAAAAAGGTAGCGTCTTTATTTTGAATTAACTCATCATCTAAAGAAATACTAGTTTCCTTAAAATCGTCAGCAGGTGATGGAAATCCAGCAGAAATTCCGGTATCTACTAAAATAGCTCCATTTCCAGAAGAAGCTTTAGGTGTAAAAAAGTACGAGTTTTAGATTTCATTGAATGTAAAATTACAATTTATCTTTAAATTTATTAGCATATTCTTTGATGACATTTTTATCAAAATAAGGTTCTTCATTTATTCTTCCAATTACAGGAACATTAGTCATTTTTTTTATGATACGTTCTGTTGAAGGATGTTCATTACCAGAAAAAATAATAGAAACGTCAAAACCTTTTTCTTTTAATAAATTTACAGTCAATAATGTATGATTAATACTACCTAAATAATGGCGTGAAACTGCAATTATTTTATAATCGGTTTGCATTAAATCTAAAATAGTATTAGTATCATTTAAAGGTACTAATAAACCTCCTGCACCTTCTATTACTAGATGATTATCAGTTTTTGGTGCTATAATTTGATTTAAACTAATTGAAAGCCCATCAATTTCAGCAGCTGCATGTGGACTCATTGGTGTTTCTAAAGCGTACGAGTTTTGATGAAAAACTGATTTTGAATTCGAAATAAATCGTTCTACTTTATGTGTGTCAGAATTGTCTAACTCTCCTGCTTGTACAGGTTTCCAATAATCTGCTTCAAGAGCTTCTGTAACAATAGCAGAAGCTACTGTTTTTCCAACTTCTGTTGAAATTCCTGTGATGAAGTATTTTTTCATTTAAAGAGCGTTTTACAATTATTACATATTAATTTTCGTCCTTCAAAAAAAGGAAACAACATGTAAAAGAAATTTTTTCTGTGCAGAGGTGCAACTAAAATATGATTAGAATTACATTTAGGGCAAAAAATATTATTCCCATTTTCATTTTTTTGATATGTTCTTATTTCATTATAGATTGCAACAGACTTTTCAAAATCATTTTTGTGTACTAATAATTTTACGCCACCAATTGCACTGCTAATCAATGGGTCAGAATCTATAGTTGTTTCATCCATTAACATAGTATCCACACCTTCTGTATCTAGCCTAGATTTTGTTACGTGAGCTTCTGCTGAATATTCAAAAACAGCTAAAATTTTATAGTTATCATTCATAAATTAAAATGCTATTTTACAAAATTACTTAACAATTCTAGAACTTCACTTATTTCTTGTTTAGAATTATATGAATGCAAACAAAAACGCAAACGTTCTTTGTTTTCTGGAACTGTGGGGGATAAAATTGCTTTTACTCCAAAACCATTTTTTTGTATTTTTTCAGCAATTAATTTTACTTTTTTATTTCCAGAAATCACACAACAATGTATGGTAGAATGACTAGCTATGAAATTTAAGTTTAGTCTTTTTATTTCCTTTAAAAAATAATCAATATTACTATTTAGTATATGATTTTGATCAAAACTTGAAGACTCGTTTATCATCTCATTATAAGTCATTTGAATCGTAGCCAAAGAATGAGGAGAGAGTCCTGTAGTATAAATAAAACTTCTTGCAAAATTGATTAAATAGTTTTGTAAATCTTGGCTTCCTAAAATTGCAGCTCCATGACAACCTAAAGCTTTTCCAAATGTAATTATCCTTGCAAAAACCTGATTTTGTATATTAAGTTGTTGTATAAGTCCACACCCATTTTTACCAAAAACACCAATTGCATGTGCTTCATCAATAATTAAAAAAGCGTTGTGTTTTTTACAAATTTCAGACGCTTTTACTAGGTCAGGAGAATCCCCATCCATAGAGAAAACAGATTCTGTGACTACATAAATATCTGAATTTTCATTATTGATAAAGTGAAGTATTCTCTCCTCTAAATTCTCTAAATCATTATGTGAGAATTTAAAAGATTTAGCGTTACTCAATTGTATTCCATCACGAATTGAAGCATGAATAAATTCATCATACAAAATAACATCTCCTCTTTGAGGTACAGATGAGAAAAAACCAATATTGGCATCATAACCAGAATTGAAAATTGTAGCAGATTCAGATTCATGAAAATTACTTAAAAAACCTTCAACTTTACTGTATAAAATATGATTTCCAGATATTAGTCTGCTTCCTGTTGCACCATTTTGTTTAATATTATTATCAATTAAAAATTGGTGTATTCTATGAAAAATTGTTTCAGATTTTGCAAATCCTAAATAATCATTCGATGAAAAATCTATCAAACTAGATTGATTTCCAAGAACTCTAATTGCGTTTTTTAAAACCCGCTGTTGAAGCTTTTCAGAATTTTTGTCAGATAATTTTTTCATTACTACAAAAATACAAATCCGTTTTTTAAATTAGCTAAATATATGGCTAGATTATGATTACTTATCACAGAACAACAACAGATGAAGAGTTAAAAGAAATTTTGGCTTTACAGCAGGTAAACTTATCTATAAATATTTCTGATGAAGAAAAATTAAAAGAAGGTTTTGTTACCTTAAAACATGACCTTGATATTTTAAAAAAGATGAATGATGCATGTGCGCATTGTATAGCAAAAATAGATGGAAAAACGATAGGTTTTGCTTTATCTATGTTGCAAAGTTTTAAAAAAGATGTACCTTTATTAATACCTATGTTTAATAGGGTTGATGAGATTTTGGAGTCAGAAAAATTATCATCAAAATATGTGGTAATGGGACAAGTTTGTATTGATAAAAATCAAAGAGGAAAAGGAGTTTTTAAAGGTTTATATGCATATATGGCTAGAGAAATGAAAGATGATTATGACTCTATTATTACAGAGGTTGATGTAAAAAATATTAGATCTTTAAATGCGCATAAATCCGTTGGTTTTAAGTTGCTTAAAAAATATGTTTCTAACAATCAACTTTGGGAAATAATTATTCTAGATCTATAGTTTCAACACTTCTTTTTTTGCTACTTTTATAGCATGTTTGCATTAGTAGATTGTAATTTTAAATGGGATAAATTTTGTAAAGAAAAAAGCATTACAGTTTTATCATCCAATTATCCTTTATATGGAGATATGAGTGCAAGAGTAATGAATATTTTAGCAGCTTTTTCTCCAGATGTAGAAGTGTATTCAATAGATGAATCTTTTTTAGAATTAAAAGGTTTTGAAAATTATGATTTAAGCGAATATGCAACAAAAATTAGAGGTAGAGTTTTAAAATGGACAGGTATACCAACATGTGTAGGAATTGCACCAACCAAAGGGTTAAGTAAAGTTGCCAATAAAATTGCACGTTCTAATTTGAAACAATCTAAAGGAATTTGTGTCATAGATTCTGATGAAAAAAGAGTAAAAGCTTTAAAATGGACAAAGATTGGTAATGTTTGGGGAATTGGTAGACGCTTAAAAGCCAGGTTGCAAAGTAAAGGTTGTGTAACCGCTTACGACTTTACGCAATTACCTAGTGATTGGGTGTTAAAAAACTTTTCAATTGTAGAATGGCGATTGCAAAAAGATTTACAAGGAATTTTTAAAATTCCTCTTGATGAAGTTTCCTCAAAAAAAATGATAGCAACCACTAGAAGTTTTGAATATACTTATTCAGATATCGATAATATTAAAGAAAGAATTTCTACGTTTGCGTCAAGTTGTGCACAAAAATTACGTGTACAAAAATCAAGTTGCCATATGCTTATTGTACAACTTTCTAGTGATAGACATAAAAAAGATTTAGAGCAACATAGAGAAAGTAAAACTGTAATATTTTCTTATCCAACAGATTCTACTTTAACAATTTCAAGTGCTGCTGTAGAAGCTGTAAAAACCATTTTTAAGTCTGGAATTAAATATAAAAGAGCAGGGGTAATTGTTGCGGGTTTAGTGCCTAATGATAATTTTCAATTGAATTTATTTTCGCATGAAAACCCTAAACATACACTATTAATGTCTGCAATTGATGGGTTGAATAAGAAGTATAAAGCAGATAAAATTAAGTTAGGAAATCAAGATTTAAAACGCACTTGGAAAATGCGTCAAGAACGTTTGTCTCCTAAATTTACTACAAATATTAATGAAGTTTTAGTTGTAAAATGACACTACAAGAAAGAGATAAAAACCACCTTTGGCATCCATTAAAACAGCACCAAACACATCCAGAAAGTTTGGCAATCGTAAAGGCGAAAGGCTGCATTTTAACAGATGAAAAGGGGAATGAATATATAGATGCCATTTCTTCTTGGTATACCTGTATGTTTGGACACTGTAATGAGTATATCACCAGTCGTGTTTCTAGTCAAATGCAAACATTAGATCAAATAATGTTTAGTGATTTCACACACGAACCTGCCATAAAATTATCAGAAAATCTGATAAAAATCTTACCTAACAATCAAAATCGAATTTTCTTTAACGACAATGGTTCAACTGCAGTTGAGGCTGGAATTAAAATGGCATTGCAATACTATTTTAATTTGGATGAAAAACGATCGACTTTTATCGCTTTCGAAAACGGATTTCATGGAGATACATTTGGAGCAATGTCAGTTTCAGGTTTGTCCGTTTATAATGGTCCTTTTGAAGATTTTTTAATGGATGTAAAAAGAATTCCAGTTCCTAATGAGAGAAAATCATCAAGAAATTTTAGCGAAGTTACAAAGAGTATACAGAAAACTAAAGATTGCAGGTTTCATTTATGAACCAATTATTCAAGGAGCTGCAGGAATGAAAATTCATGATGTAAAAGGGTTAAATGAAATTTTAGAATTTTGTAAAACAAACGATATTCTTACAATTGCAGATGAGGTTATGACAGGTTTTGGAAAAACAGGACGTAATTTTGCATCCGATTTTATCCAAACAAAACCAGATATTATTTGCCTTAGTAAGGCATTAACAGGAGGTTTAGTACCTTTAGCTATCACAAGTTGTACAGAAAAAATTTATAAGGCCTTTTTAAGTAATGAAATGGCAAAAGGTTTTTTTCATTGCCATACCTATTCTGCAAATCCTATTGCTTGTGCAGCTGCAAATGCAGCTATAGAGCTATTGCAAGCTAAAGAGATTCAAGAAAATATTAAAGTAATTTCAGATTCACATAAACTGTTTCAAGAGCGTATAATAAAGCATCCAAAAGTAAAAGCAGCACGTTCTCAAGGTGTAATTTTTGCATTAGACTTGGATACTAATATGTCGCGTTATGGAAGCTTACGAGATAAACTACTTGCTTTTTTTATGGAAAGAGGTGTTTTTTTACGTCCTTTAGGGAATACCATCTATATACAAGTACCCTATGTAATCACAAAAAAAGAGTTGCAAAAAGTATATAAAACTATTGAGGAATCTTTAACAATAGTTTAAATTTGCAGGAAATAAGATTTTTTGACTCAACCAATTTCCATAACATCAATAGCATCGATTTCTGCATTAGGAAGTAGCCAAAATAAAATTTGGGAAAACTACTTATTGGATAAACATTTTTTGTCAGAAAAAGAGGTGAGTGGAAAACAAGTTTTTGTTGGGCAAATTTCAAGAGAAAATCAGCAAAAAATAGATGAGTTAAGAAAATCTGATGCTAAATATAAAAACTTAGATGATTCTGTTTTATTTGCAATTTATGTTTCTAGAGATGCTATAAAAACTGCTCATTGGGATTCTAAAGATAATTTTGGAGTTAATTTTGGATCTTCAAGAGGAGCTACAACTTTATTTGAGAAATATCACCAAGAGTTTTTAGAAACTAAAAAATCCTCAACGTTAAGTTCGCCAACTACTACTTTAGGAAATATATCTTCTTGGGTAGCACACGATTTACAAACATCTGGCCCAGAAATATCACATTCAATTACTTGTTCTACTGCATTACATTCTTTATTAAATGGGATAGCTTGGATAAATTCAGGAATGTCTGATAAATTTTTAGTGGGAGGTAGTGAAGCTGCATTAACTGATTTTACTATCGCTCAAATGCAGGCTTTAAAAGTATATGCCAAAAACAAAGATGCATATCCTTGTAAATCTTTTGATTTAGAAAAGAAACAAAACACAATGGTTTTGGGAGAAGGAGCATCAGCAATTTGTTTGGAAAAAGGTAAGAAAGAATACGCATTAGCTACTATTTCTGGGGTTGGATTTGCTACTGAAGTGTTAAAACACAATACTTCAATTTCTACAGATGCAATTTGTTTTCAGAAATCTATGAAAATGGCTTTAGGGAATATTTCTCCTGATGAAATTGATGTCATTGTAATGCATGCTCCAGGAACTATAAAAGGAGATCAATCAGAAATAAATGCAATTTCTAAAATATTTTGTAACAAAACTGCTTTTTCTAACTACTAATAAGTGGAAACTTGGGCATACTTTTGGTGCTTCAGGAATGTTGAGTCTAGAATTAGCATTGTTAATGTTACAACATCAAAAAGTAATTAATGTTCCTTTTGCAAACAAACAAAACAATCCTAATTTTTTGAATAAAATATTGGTAAATGCTGTTGGATTTGGTGGGAATGCAGTTTCTGTTTTATTGACGAAATAAGTTAATTTATTAAGTCAAAATCTTTATATTTATTCACTTTTTAAATTATATGCTATGATGGAATGGTTTACAAACTTGCCTTCGTTTTTAAAAACGTATTGGATAATTACAGGCGCTTCTACATTAATGTTTTTATTTGTATTGATAAGCACAATGATAGGTGCAGATACTGATGATATTGGTGATATTGATACAGAAGTAGATGCTGATACTGGAGCTGGTTTTCAGTTTTTTACTTTTAAAAACTTAGTAGCTTTTTTCACCATTTTTGGATGGAGTGGAATAGCAAGTGTAGATGCTGGAAATTCACATACTATAACTATTATTATTTCTTTGGTATGTGGGTTAGCTATGATGTTTGTCATGGCAGCTTTATTTTATTACATCAGTAAATTAACTTCTAGTGGAACGTTAAAAATGCAGAATGCTTTAAATTCTATTGGAGAAGTATATTTAACAGTAGGTGCAAACAGATCAAAAATAGGTAAAGTGCAAATAAAAGTCCAAGGATCTTTAAGAGAATTAGATGCACTAACCGATTTTGATGAAGATTTAAAACAAGGAAAAGTAATAAAAGTGATCGAAGTTACCAATAATGGAATATTAATAATAGCACCTTAAAAATAAAAAAATGACTATGCTAAATTCAATTGTATTACAAAGTTCCCAGTTCGCTGGATTAGTAGGAATAGGGATTGCAATCCTATTCATATTTATACTATTAGTTGCAATGATTAAACGCTATAAAAGATGTCCTTCAGACAGAATTTTAGTAGTGTATGGAAAAGTAGGAGGAGGAGAGTCTGCTAAATGTATTCATGGTGGAGCAGCTTTTATTTTTCCTGTAATTCAAGATTACGAGTTTTTAGATTTAACTCCAATTTCTATAGAAGTGAACTTGGTAAACGCTTTATCTAAACAAAACATTCGTGTAAATGTACCTTCAAGATTTACTATTGGTGTTTCAACAGAGCCAGGAATTATGCAAAATGCAGCCGAACGTTTGTTAGGTTTAGGACAAAATGAAATTCAAGAATTGGCGCAAGAAATTATTTTTGGTCAGTTACGTTTGGTGGTTGCCTCAATGGATATTGAAGAAATAAATTCTGATAGAGATAAATTTTTGACGAATATTTCTAAAAGTGTGGAATCTGAGTTAAAGAAAGTAGGGTTAAAACTAATCAATGTAAATATTACAGATATTGTTGATGAATCTGGATATATAGAAGCATTAGGTAAGGAAGCAGCAGCTCATGCAATTAACGCAGCAAGAAAATCTGTAGCTGAAAAAACTAGAGATGGTTCTATTGGAGAGGCAAATGCAGTGCAGGATGAAAGAATACAGGTTTCAGAATTACAAGCTATGGCAAAGATTGGAGAAGCAAAAGCTGCACAAAATGAAAGAACCCAAGTAGCTGCATCTATGGCAGAAGCAAAAATTGGAGAAGCAAATGCAAATCAAAATGAGCGAGTACAAACAGCAAATGCTATTGCCCTAGCTAAAATAGGGGAGGCAGAAGCCTTAAAAGCTGAAAGAATTAAAACTTCAGAAGCAAATGCATTGGCTATTACAGGAGAAAATACAGCTAAAATTTCTATTGCAGAATCTGATGCTCTAAGAAGAGAAAGAGAAGCAGAAGCAGAAAAAAGAGCAATTGCTACAGAAAAAGTTCAAGCAGCAAAAGCTTTGGAAGAAGCATATGCCGCAGAACAAGAAGCTGAAAATGCACGTGCATCAAGAGATAAAGCAACAAAATATGCAGACGTTGTTGTACCAGCTGAGATTGCAAAATCTAAAGTTGAAATTGATGCTGAGGCAGAAGCAGAAAATATTAGAAGAATTGCAAAAGGTGAAGCAGATGCAATTTTCTTAAAAGCAGAAGCAGAGGCAAAAGGATTGTATGAAGTACTAACAAAACAAGCAGCAGGTTTAGATAAAATTGTTCAAGCTGCAGGAAATGACTCTAAAAATGCGGCTTTACTTTTAATAGCAGATAAATTACCAGAATTGGTTAAAACTCAGGCTGAAGCAATTAAAAACATAAAAATTGATAAAGTAACAGTTTGGGAAAATGGAGGAGGTAAAGATGGGAAATCCTCAACATCTAATTTTATTTCAGGAATGTATAAATCTGTGCCACCATTGCAGGAAATGTTTAATATGGCAGGTATGCAATTACCTGAATATTTAAAAGGAAAAGAAATTCCTGTAGATTTAGTTGAAGATAATGTAGAAGAACCAATAGAAGATAAGAAATAAACAAGTTTAAAAATCCACTTTTCAAGTGGATTTTTTTTACTTTTGATCTCTCAAACCAAATGATATTTATGAGCGAAGTAAGACATAATTGGACGAAAGACGAAATATTAGAAATTTATAACAAACCAATGATGGAGTTGTTGTATGATGCAGCAACAATTCATAGAAAACAACATGATCCTAATGTTGTTCAGGTTTCAACTTTATTATCAATTAAAACGGGTGGATGCTCTGAAGATTGTGGGTATTGCCCGCAAGCAGCTAGATATCACACAGAT